>NZ_JAGHRO010000009.1 GCF_017743735.1 Shimia sp. R9_2 | reverse complement strand
CCCGGCAAGCACCTCAACCTGTCGTAACTTCGTGACAATTTCCTCGGGCTTGTGTCGCTTGTTTCCCATCGTGAATCCTCCGTTTTCCTAAACATAGCGGCGGACCACTTCAGTGGGGGAGGATCAGTATTCCGCGCCGCCGGTGCTGAAAGCCTGGATGGATCAGGTGTTGAGCTACGGGTTTGCCTATGGTCCAGGCGGCGACAAACTCAGCGGCCGCGAGTTTCTGTTGCTCATTTCCACGGGCGGACCCGCAGATAGCTATCACGCTGGCGGCTACAACAACTTCTCAATGGATGAGTTCTTAAAGCCTTTTCAACAGACGGCCTTGCTCGCGCACATGCGCTACCTGCGCCCGTTTGTGTTTCACGACATTGCGCGGGCGACCGGCGATGAAATCGAAGCAAGCGTCCTGCCCATGCTGCAGCATGTCAGCGATCCAGAGCTTGACCCAGCTGTAAAGCAGGCGCGCCTGTTGAGGGAATTGGAAGCGGATCCTGAGAAAGCTGCGGCGGTGAGTTAGGCATTTACATGACGCAAAGAGAAAAAACGTGGCCACTACTCCTCATGATCAGGGCATGATCAAAACCCGCCCCTGTAATAGTGCCCTCAACACCCACTTCGCACTCAATCAAACACACGAAAATCGCGTAGAACCTGCCCCGAATTCTTCGACGTACGCTGACCGTTCTCCATGGCCAGCGATCCATTCACCAGGACATGAGCAATTCCCGAAGCGTACCGGCGGGGGTGTTTGGCGGTGGCGTTGCTCGCGATGTTGACTTGATCAAAGACACAGATATCAGCCTGCTGCCCTTTCGCCAGAACCCCGCGATTTTTCAGCCCAAGGCGGTTGGCGGGAATGGACGTCAGCTTGGCCACGCCCTGCTCAAGCGAGAGCACCGCCTTGTCGCGCACATAGTACTGTAAAAACCGCGCGGCCCAGCCATAGCCTGAGAGTGACCCAATGTGGTCTTTCAACACACCTTCATTTGCGATCGCGACGGTGTCTGAGATGACAGCGCATTCCGGCTGCTCCAGACACATCTCGACATCTGCATTGCGAAAGGACTTAGACGACCACATACACGCCATCAGGTGATCGCCTTCTTCCAGCAGAATATCGAGCACCGCATCGTAGGGATGGCAGTTTCTCATCCGGCCGATCTCGGCAAAGTCGGCTCCGACGATATCTTTGTTGACGGTGGCATTCAGCAACACAATATCCGACCATTGCTCCGCCTTGACGATCAGCCACATGGGTTGCGGATTGGCCTTGATACGCGCGCGGCATTCAGGATCCGCCAACCGGGCAAGCACATCGTCAATAGAGCCAGCTTGAGCCCATTTCGGCAAAATCGCAGCCATCAGCGTGTGGTTCCAGTCATGCGGGATCACATCAAAGGCGATATCCACATCGTGGCGCCGCGCCAAATCAATCATCTCAAGGGTATGATCCATCGCATAGTCGGGCGCGCCGAATTTCGGCTGAATATGGCTGATCTGCAGCTTCGCGCCCGATTGCCGGGCCGTTGCAATCGCCTCGGCAAAACCAAGGTCATAGTGGGTGTCCCGGTTGCGCACATGGGTTGCGTACAGACGCTTATACTTCGCGGCAACCTCACACATGGGGACCAGATGTTCTGGGGAGGCGAGACTGCCGGGGAAATACTCCAGCCCTGAAGAAAACCCGCCTGCCCCCTCATCCATGCACTGATCAACCAGCCGGGCCATTTCAGCCACATCTTCTGCCTCACCCGGATGGAGCTGGTCGCCCAGCACCGCCCGGTGAACAGTGCCATGGCCGACAAAGGCCATCACGTTCACTCCCAGCTCGGTCCGGTCAAGCACTTCAAGATAGTCGCCAAACCCCAGCCAGGTGTCATGCTTGGCCTGATCGGTATACCAAGGCGCAACGCGGCTGATATCGCCGGGGTTATTGACCGGCGCGCAACTGATGCCGCATTGGCCGATGACTTCAGTTGTCACCCCTTGGTGCACCTGGCTTTCAGCGCGGCCATCGGCAATCAGGGTGAAATCAGAATGCGTGTGCATATCGATGAAGCCCGGCGCGACGATCAGGCCTGACACATCAATCTCCCGCGCCCCCTTCCGCCCCGCCAGCTCCCCTGCTGGCAAGACGGCACTGATCTGCTGCCCGGTAACCGCTAGGTCGCCGACATACCCATCTTGCCCCGTGCCGTCGACAATGGTGCCGCCTTTGAGAACAAGATCGAACATGTCAGCCTCCTATTTCGCTTCTCCGTAGAGCCAATCGGGCAGGAAAGTTGTGAGATCCGGGAAGAAGATCAGGATCACCATGCCAATCACATAAGCCAAGATGAACGGCAAAACCGCGACAGATATACGTTCGATCGACACTCCGGAAATGCGCGCCGCTACGGTCAGGTTTGCGCCCAGCGGTGGCGTAAGGAAGCCGATTTCGCACGTGATCACGGTGAAAATCCCAAACATGACCGGATCAACGCCCAACGAGCTGACCAGCGGGAGAAACACCGCCGTGAACAATACGATCTGCGCCAAGGACTCCATAAACGTCCCGATGAAGATGTAGAATACACCGATCAGAAGCAGCACGAGAAACTTATTGTCTGTGATCGACGTAATCCCGTCCTGTACGGCTGTGGGCACATCATAAAAAGCGGTCAACTGACCAAAGGCCAATGTCGGCGTCAGCAAGATCAGAATGCCGGTCAGCAAAGAGGTGAACCGCAGGGCTTCGATCAGCTTTTTGAGGGTCAGCTCGCGGTAGATGAAAAAGCCCACAAACAGAGAATAGAACACCGCAACGCCTGCGGCCTCGGTGGGGGTAAAGACACCACCATAGATCCCTCCAAGGATCAGAACCGGTGCCCCGATGGACCATTTGCCATCCCATGCGGCACGCAGGAACGGCCCCCAAGAGAACCGCTCGCCATCTCCGCCATAACCGCGGCGACGTGCGACGATATAGGTGGTGATCATCAGCAGGGCCGTGACCAAAACACCGGGGATCAGCCCCGCCAGAAACAGACGTGGGATCGATGTTTCTGACACAAGCCCATAGATGATCAGCAGATTTGACGGCGGGATCAAACTCCCCAGCGCGCCGGCGCTGGCTGTGATGGCGGCTGCAAAGGGCACGTCATAGCCTTCGCGCTTCATTGCAGGCACGGTGACCGATCCAATCGCCGCCGTGGTGGCAGGGCCTGAGCCGGACAGAGCTGCAAACAACATGCAGGCAAAAACCGTAACCAGTCCCATAGAGCCGCGATAGGCGCCCACCAGATTGGTCGCGATCGAGATCATGCGGGTGGCCATCCCGCCCACTTCCATCAACCGACCGGCGAGCACGAAAAGAGGAATGGTCAACAACGGGAAAGGCGTCAGACTGCCGTAACCGGTTTGCGCCATCAAGGTGTAGGGGATGTCGATCAGGTAAAGGGCCAGCGCGGTGGTCAGGCCCACCGACACAAACAGCGGCACGCCCATAATGGTCAACACCACAAAGGCAATGGCCAGGATCATCAATGCACTCATATCTGATGCTCCTGATCCTTGGAGGTTGCTTCCCATTCTTCATTCAGCATGCCAGGAAGCCCGTTTCGTCCGTCGCGCCACCAAGTGAAATAGGTCTGCACAAGGCGGATCAGCATCAGGCCATAGCCGATCACCAAGATGGTTTGCGGGTAGAATTGATTGATGCCCAAGCTGGGGCTGGTTTCAGGAAACCGCCAGAAAACAGCGAGGTAATCCAAACTGATTTTCAGCATGAAGAGGCAGAAGAACGCCCAAAATAGGTCCGCTATGAAGATGACAATCTTCCCGATGCCAACAGGCAACGCCTGCACGGCAACCATGATGCGGATGTGGAACCTCTCGCGCACGCAAAGCGATGCGCCCATGTAAACGGCCCAGACCATGCAAATTGCTGCCGTTTCCTCAGTCCAGTGCAGCGCCACCTGAAAGACATAGCGCGCCACCACCTGCGCAAAGACCGCCACCGCAATCACCGCAAGGCAGGTGCAGCAAATCAACTCCTCGAAGTGCCGCTCGAGCCACCTCAGACCATTCATTTTGTTTTATTCCCCAACCGTTGCCGGCTCTTACTAAGCGAATTGGGGCACCCGTTCAGAGTGCCCCAATCTTAGGTTTATTCAGCTGCGGCCTGGATCGCATTCACCAGTGCGATGAACTCCTCACCGCGCTGTTCTGCAAACTCTTGCTGAACGCCTTTTGCTGCTGCGATGAAATCGCCGCGGTCCGGATCGGTGCGCGCCATGCCACCTTCTTCCACCAACCACTTGCGGACCTCTTCGGTCTCAGTTGCCACTTGAGCGGCATACTCAGCCCCCGCTTCCTCGGCCGCCGCCAGAATCTGCGCGCGCTGCTCATCACTCAGCTTCTTCATGAAGTTGTCGGATGCAAACAAAGGAGCAAAGGCCACAAAATGCTCAAGGATGACGAGATGCGGCTCAAACTCGAAGAATTTCATGTCGCGAATGAAGGAGGTGCCGTTATCACCACCATCCACAGTGCCGGTTTGCAGGGCGGTCGGCGTTTCTGACCACGCCAGCGGCACGGGATTTGCGCCAAAGGCCTCAAACGTGGCGATCATCACCTCGTTCTTGGGCACCCGGATTTTCAGCCCTTCCATATCCGCCATCGTGTTCACGGGACGCACCGAATTGTAAAAGTCGCGATAGAGCGCCGGGCCAAAGGCCAACAGGTGCACGCTGGTGTCTGCCTGCAGCTGGTCCTTCATCTGCTGGCCCACCTCGCCGTTAAGCACACGGTCCAGGTGTTCGGCATTCTGGAAGATATAGGGCAGCACAGTCACATCCATCAGCGACCAGTGCGGCGACACATTGTTTGCGGTGATGAAGAAGCCGTCCACAGTGCCAAGCTGCATGGCTTTAAACGCTTCGTCCTCGCTCGAAATCTGGTTGCAGCAACGCAGTTTGACCTCAATTGTGCCATCTGAGTGCTCTGCCACCTTTTGCTGAAAAATCTTTCCGAACCGGCCGTAAAGGGATTCTTCCGGGGCGCCGAAACCAACATTCATCGTGATATCGGCGGCCAATGTGCTCGTTGCGCTGAGTGCAAATGCCAGCATTGGCACTGCCATCTTCTTCAAGTTCCATAATTTCATGAGATCCTCCTGGTTGGTGCGCTTTTAGCGTCTGCTTTTGCCGTTTGTGCCCCGTCTGTCCTGAGTCTATGCAAGCCCAATACCGGCAAATTGCGCACTGCAAATTCCGGCGCATCAAAACCAGCCAATCGCGGGGTTCTCAGGCCCCACTCCTGCGAGTGGGACAAGGAAACGCTACTCAATTCCCATTGATGCAGAAAACAATTGTTTTCTGGGGGTATTCTTACATTTTTTGGATTTATTGCGCTGCCTGGCTACCGGAAGGGTTGAGCAGATGGTCAAACCCGCCCTGATCTGAAATTTCCCTGCAGGTTTCCAAAACTGTACGCACCAAGGCTGAACGCTTACCCGCCCCCGTATAGGCGACCCCGTAATAGGGCGCGTCCTGATCGCCAGAAATCGGCCGCGTGACATAGCCATTCTGCCCCATACGGTCCAGCGGCCCACAGATATTCAGGATCGCATAGCCCAAATCCGCAGCAACCATCCCGCGCAGCACCGAAGAGCTTTTGGTGGTATGACCAATGCGCGGGCGCAATCCCTCTGCGGTGAAAAGCGCATCAAAATAATCGGGTGCGCCGGGCAAATCCAAAAGGATCATCGGCAAATCTGCCAGATCAGACAAGGCCACCTGTTCTTGCTTCACCAACGGAGAAACATCCGGAATCATCGCGATGGGTGCGGCCTTGAACATTGGTAGGAACGGCTGAGCCTTAGGGGCCGCACGCCGATAGGTCAGCGCCAGATCGACACCCCCGCTGTTCAGCATTTCCGCAATGCTCAGCATGTCGCCTTCTTTGATTTCCACACGGATATGTGGAAAGTCCTGCGAAATCCGTTTGAGAATCGGCGGCAAGACATATGGGGCCGTCGGCGCATAGCATCCCAGTCGCAGCGTCCCTGCCGGATCGCCGGTCAGTGTCAGCAGATCGGATTCAAAAATACGCGCTTGCTCCAGAAAATCCCGAATGCGGGCGCCGATCTCAATCCCTTTGTCTGTCGGAACAATGCCTTTGGCAGGCATCCGCCGCAGCAATTCCGCCTGAGTGGTGCTTTCGATCATATCGATCGCTGCCGTGATCGAAGATTGCGAAATCTTCATCTCCACAGAAGCCCGCGCAATTGAGCCAGTGCGCAGCGCAGCGTCAAAGTACTGAAGTTGTTTGAGGGTAAATCGCACAGGTCATTCCAATATTTTTTGTGTGTTACTCTAGTACTAATTCCATTTTTCCACACAACCAAGCTCAGCTAGCTGTTTGGAAACAACAGAGAGAGAGACATGGGCAAAACGCTTCTTTTCCATGCGAAATCCGTGGTGACGATGGACCGGAACATGCCACGCGCCAGCCATGTGGCGGTACGTGACGGGCGCATTCTGGCGGTGGGCGGTCCGGATTGCGCGGCCCCATGGGGCGGAGCAGACAGCCATATTGATGTCTCAGGCAGCGTGTTGATGCCCGGATTTGTCGAAGGCCATGCCCATTTGATGGCAGGGGCCATGTGGGATTATGCCTATTGCGGCTATCACGACCGGATCGACCCGCAGGGTCAGATGCACCGGGGCATGACGCAGATTGAAGAGGTCATCGCTCGCCTGAAAGAGTTCGAAGCCACCTTGCCCCCGGATCAGCCTTTGGTGGGCTGGGGGTTTGATCCGATCTGTCTGACGTCGGAACGCCTGAGCCGCCATCACCTTGATCAGGTCAGCACGCAACGCCCTATCGTCATCATCTTCTCAAATTTCCACCTGCTCTGCGGCAACACTGCGGCCTTGGACTTGGCGGGATACAACGCCCAGACCAATGTCGAAGGAGTCGTCAAAGGAGCAGACGGCCAACCAACTGGCGAGCTGCAGGAAATGGCCGCGATGTTTCCCGTCATGCGCCGCACTGGGATCGACTTTCGCGCACTCACGCAAACCGATGCAGCGCTGCAGTCTTATGCCGAAGTGTGCAAACGCGCTGGCGTGACCACAGTGACCGATCTGTTTGCCACGCTGGGCGACGATGACATCACAAGGCTCGCCGAAGCCACCGGCAAGAAAAGCTTCCCTGTACGTCTGGTTCCGGCCCTTGGCGCGATAGGCGGCACCCCGGCGGAGGTCGCGGCTCAGGCCTTAGCAATGCGTGAGCGCGCCACCGATAAACTGCGCTTGGGCGCCGTGAAGCTCATGACCGATGGCTCCATTCAGGGCTGGACAGCCCGGGTGCGCGCACCGGGCTATATTGGGGGGCATCCCAACGGGCTCTGGAACACCGCGCCCGACCAGATTTTCCAGCTGTGCGAAGAGATGCAGCGTCATGGCTTGCAAATGCATATCCATGTGAATGGCGACGAGGCCGCCGCAGTCACGTTGGAAGCCCTAGAGGCGGCGGCACGCAAACACCCATGGCCGGGCGCGCGCCACGTTTTGCAGCACTGCCAGATGATGGATGCCGCGCTGTTCCGGCGCGCCGCCGAACTGGGCGTGGCCTGCAATATCTTTGCCAATCACATCTGGTATTTTGGCGATCAACATGCCGCGCTGACCATCGGCCCCGATCGTGCGCGGTCGATGAACGCCGTGCGAGATTGTCTTGATATGGGCGTGATCACCGCAATTCACTCCGACGCACCGGTGACCCCAATGGGGCCGCTGTTCACCGCCTGGTGTGCCGTCAACCGCCGCACGATGAGCGGGCAAACCCTCGGGCCCGCGCAACGCATCACGGTGGAGGAGGCACTTTATGCTATCACCTTAGGGGCCGCGCAGACACTCAAAATGGACACCGAGATCGGCTCCATCGAAACCGGAAAACGGGCGGACTTTGTGCTACTCGGCGAAGACCCTCTGAGCGTTGCACCAGAGAACTTAAAAGACGTGCCAGTGCTGGGCACCGTTCTGGGCGGCGAGGTGCATCAGCTGTGACCCCGCTTCCTCTGACCGTGATCGGTGGCTACCTCGGAGCAGGAAAAACCACCCTGATCAATCAGATTCTCAGCGCCAACCACAGGTTGCGGATCATGGTTCTTGTGAACGACTTCGGATCAATCAACATTGACGCAAGCCTTTTGATCTCGGCCAGCCAAGACACTCTGGAGCTGTCAAATGGCTGCGTGTGTTGCACGATGGGAGCAGACCTGTTTCTTGCCATCGGAGACGTTCTGGATCGCCAACCCCGCCCGGATCACATCATCATCGAAGCCAGCGGCATCGCCGACCCGACCCGCATCGCAAATGTGGCTCAGGCTGAACCGGAGCTGTTGTATTCCGGGATCGTCACCGTGGTGGACGGCCGTCAATTCGACGCTTTGAGTGGCGATCCCTTGATCGCAGCGCAATTCAAAGACCAAATTGCCTGTGCGCAGGTAATTGCTGTCAGCAAAGCACCCTTACAAGAGGACCTGCGCCAAAATCTGTCAGACCTCAATCCAGATGCAACGATCCTGCCTGTTGATCAGCTTGGCATCGAACAACTTCTGATGACGGGGCAGGATCCAACCAAGATCCTTCAATTCTCCCACCCCGCTTATGCGAAATGGTCCTACTCCGGAGATCGCTCCCTTGGTCAAACTGAGCTGACCGAATTGCTGCAATCACGGCCAGAGCCGCTCTACCGTCTCAAAGGGCACATGCGCGGCCCAGACGACACCGGCTTCTTGGTTCAAGTGGTGGGTTCATCTGTCGAGATTTGTGAGACCGCTCAACCGCCACAAACAGAACTCATAGGCATCGGCCTTGCTGCGCGCCTTATGCCTGAAACATGTGATGAATGGTGGGCGCAAGGCGCTCGCGACCAAGCGGCACACCAACCTGAACTCCAAAGCTAGCCTTTACCCTGCGCAAGATGCGCATCCACCAGACGTTGCACCTTCGGGGCAAAGTGCCAGAAATCAGGCGTCTCCATCCCGGCGATCTTTCCAGCTTCGTCCAGATACCTGACCGCGATGATCTCTTTCAGGTTCGGGTTCTTTTCAAACTCAGCCACTTCTTGGGCACTCATCGGCCCGCCTTGCAAATTGAGCGAATGCACTGACGCCTCAGACAACCGGTCAAAATAGCTCGGCTTGGCGGCACAGAGATAGCGTTTGGCGGCAACGTGATAGCGGCAACAATCCGTCACCACGCTCGGAAAGAACCGCTCAAGCACCTCCGCACCGGCATCCTCATGATGCCGGTCTTCTGTGTCATCCATCGTGAACATCCCGAATTCGGACGTGAAGTGGCCTATGTCGTGCAGCAAAGCCCCCACAACAATCTCATCAGGCTGCCCATTCCGCTCCGCAATCGTCGCGCCCTGAAGCATGTGCTCGCCCATCGTCACAGGCTCACCCAGATACTCTTCCGATCCCCGACGCTCAAAAATCGACGCCAGAAATGCGACAATGGTGTCAGCCGTCAAACCTTCTGCCGGAGTGTTCATTCCGCCGCCTCCAGAGCCTTGCGACGCAACGCATCGCGTGTGGAGCGCAGCCCATCTTTGTCGGCGTAACACCCCTGCAACCAACGCTTTCCAGCACCCGAATACGCCTTACGTGCATGCAAAACGCGGGTGTTGTCCACCACAAAGGCTTCCCCAGGATCGAGACGGAACACAACCTCCATCGCAGGGTCATCAATGATCTCCCCCAGCCGGCGATAGGCCGCATACCACAGGTCCATCTTTTCAAACGGCACATCCGTAACAGCTGCAAGCGAGCGATTGTTAAACCGCACCCCAATGAGTTCACCGTCCGGCGCGAGTTCGATCAAAGGGCGGCGGGAGGTCAAACAAACACCATCTTCGCCCGCATATTCAAACCGCGCACAATAATCGGCAAGCACATCGAAATAGGCCGGGTTCTCTGCCTGCAAACGGCGCGCGCAGGCGAACCCGTCAACCACCATATTCTCGCCTCCGGCGGCAGAGCTTTCCAGACAATAGAGCACCTGAATCGTCGGCACGGGGTCGCGGTACGGGTTGTCGGTATGCGCCTGCAACCCGAGGCCAGTGAACGCCAAATTGGTCGGGTTCACCTCTGTGCGCACCTCAAAATGCTTGCCATAATTGGTCTCGCGCACATGGCCAAAAAGATCGACCACATCAAACAGCGCGCCCTCTCTCACCGGGCCGCCTTCGATTTTGCCAAAACCAAAGCGGGTCACTCGGTCGATCCAAGTGGCAAATGGGGTGCCGCCCTCCGCAAGCCTCGGAAATGCACCGGTTGGCACATTTGCTTGAAACTTCGCGTCCCATGGAGAAACCTCCTCCGGCAACCATCCACGGACCGCGTTCTGAGGCCGATCATACGCATGCGCCTTCAGCCACTCTGCGTTAAAGACAACCTGCTTACCTTCCGGTGCAAAGGTCACGTTTACGTCCTCCCCCGCAACCGAAGCGGCAATGATATGCGTCTCCTTCGGAATGTCGCGCAACGCAATCAGCCGCTGACCATTGCCAAAGGCGCGCGTCTCCGGGTCCTGCGCATTGTCTCGCAGCCAGATCGCGTGAAAACGGAGCGACTGATCCTCAAAATGAAGGGTTAAAACGGCGCCATCTTGGCTCAATGTCGTGTGCATCGGCGGTGTCCTTTTGGCTAACAGCACGAACGGTCGCCTTACATTCTCCTGGGAATCTGCATAAACTCAAATTTGAAATAACCCGACTGAGCATCGAAATAACTTATGAATAAGCCAACCCCATCCCTACCGCCTCTCGAATGGGTGCGCGCTTTCGAAGCGGCCGCACGCCTCGGCAGCTTTACCGCCGCCGCAGAAGAGACAGGCCTCACGCAACCCGCAATCAGTCAGCGTATTTCCCAGCTCGAAAAACTCCTAGGCACGCAACTCTTCTTGCGTCAAAGCCGCACCATCACGCTGACCGTGGAGGGCGAAACCTGGCTGCCCCATGTGCAATCCGCCTTTCGCACGCTCAGCGACAGTTCTGAGATGTTGTTTTCCCGAGGACGCTCCCGCCTGACAATTCTGGCAAGCCAATCTGTGATTTCCATGTGGATTGCGCCGCGACTGGCTCAAATGACTGTGGCAACAGGCGCGCAGATTTCACTCCAGTCCTTTGTTTTAACAGGGCAAACCTCAACGCCCGACAGCTCCCTTCGAATCCGCTATGGCGCAGGGGACTGGCCCCATCACTACAAGCTTCCGCTGTTCAGAGAAGCGCTCGCTCCGGTCTGCGCACCAAGCCTTGCCTCGACAGACTGGCACCACCTGCCCCGCATCGCCTGCACTGGGCCACGGCCGGACTGGGATGTTTTTGCCGCGCGGTTTGGTATTCCCTCAACGCCCATCCCGCAGATCCGGATCGACACGTTGCATGGCGCCATCGCCGCTGCCAAATCGGGCCATGGCATTGCACTTGGCTCCCTCCCGCTGTGCGAAGAAGACTTGCGCTCAGGCGCGCTTCATCAACTGGGCAATGATGTCATGGAGCACCGTGAGACCTACTGGCTTTTGGCATCACGCGAAGCGATTGGGCGCAAACAATGGGAAGCGCTGTCAGAAGCCATCGTGTCGGCTGTGTAGTCCGCGCCTAGTCACCGCTTCAGCAACAACACAAATGCAATCCCGCCAATCAGCCCCGTCACGATCCCAACCGGAATATCTTCAGGCGCCATCACAGTACGGGCGACAATGTCGGCCCAGAGCAGGAAAATCCCGCCAAATATCGCCGACAGCGGCACCAACCGGATGTAATTGCCGCCAACAATCAGCCGCACGATGTGGGGCACCATCAGCCCCACAAATCCGATCATACCGGAAAAGGCGACCATCACGCCGGTGATCAGCGCTCCCACCACAAAGACCGTCAGGCGAAATCGAGCCACCGGAATGCCAAGTGAGCTCGCGGTCTCGTCACCAATGGTCATCGCATTGAGCTGCGGTGCCTGCAGCCAGAGCCACAGGCTACAGGGCACCAAAATGGCCAGCGGATAGATCAGATGCGACCACTGCGCCAGCCCCAAACCTCCAAGCATCCAGAAGACAACCGTGTGGGTCGCCTTCGGGTCACCTAGGAAAATCAATATGTTGGCGCAGGCCATCACAACAAAGGAAATGGCCACCCCTGTCAAAACCAGCCGGTCTGCGCTCATTGCGCCCGCCCATTTTGACACCACCAAAACGCAGAGCGTCGCCACCAAAGCCCCCAGAAAAGCCATAAGCGGCACGGTCAGAAGGCCAAGGAACAGGCCTGTGTGCAGCAAAGCCAGAATGGCCCCAAACGCCCCGCCGGACGAAATGCCCAGCAGATGCGGATCGGCCAGCGGATTGCGGGTCACCGCCTGTAACGTGGCGCCCACAACAGCCAGCCCAGCCCCGACCATGACCGCCAAAAGCGCGCGCGGAAAACGGATTTCCCACACGATGGCGGCGCGCCCTTTTGACCAGGTCGGATCGCCGGACCAGACACCCAGCTTATCCAGGAACACACCCCAAACCGTGTCGATGGGCACCGCAATAGCGCCCATCGAAATCGCAAAAGACAAGGACACTCCCAACGCGGCAAAGCTGCCAAAAAGAGCCATCCAGAAAGAGACGTTTTGTCGGAAGTGGTCCTTGTTCATTTAGTGGCTTGCCACACCTTCAGAGCCCCAGAAGCCTTCTGCCAGCTTCTTCACGGCTTTGATGTTGCGCGGACCAGGGGTCGCCTCGACATATTCCAGTACAACAAAACGGTCGTTCTTCACCGCGTCCAGTTCGGCAAAGGCCGGGTTGTTCATCATGAACGCGCGTTTTTCTTCTGCGGTGACCTTACCGTAGTTCACAATCACAACCACCTCAGGGTTGCGCTCGACAACCGCTTCCCAGGTGACCGTGCCCCAGCTTTTCTCAAAGTCGTCCATGATGTTGGTGCCTCCAGCGGCCTCAATCATCGCGGTTGGCATGGCGTAAAGGCCCGCGGTGAATGGTGTGTCTTCGCCGCTGTCATACACAAAGACGCGCAGCGGATCGTCTGCGGTTTCCAGGCCGTCGGTAAACGCCGCCAGCTCTGCCTTATAGCCATCCACAAGCGCTTCGGCCTTTGCTTCAACGTCAAAGATTTTGCCGAGGTTGAGCAGGTCATTATACATATCGTCCATGCTGACCTTGGCTTTCTCGCCGATATGGATGCAGCTTTCGGTCAGCTCGTAGACGTCAATGCCAAACGGCGCGAGGGTTTCGGGGGTCACATCGCCGCCAACCTTCATGCCATAGTTCCAACCCGCAAAGAAGAAGTCAGCGTCCGCGCCAACCAGCACTTCTTTTGACGGATATTTTGCGGAAAGCTCCGGCAGCTCCTCCACGCCCGCACGCATCTCTTCATCCAGCGTCTTCCAGCCCGAAATACCGGTGTAGCCGACCATGCGATCTGCAAGGCCAAGCACCAGCATCATTTCGGTGAGGTTCACATCGTTGGAGATCGCGGCCTTTGGTGGCGCATCAAAAGTGACGGTGCGGTTACAGCTTTGCACAGTGGTTTCTGCCGCAGCGGTTTGGGCTGCAAGGATCAGCCCGAGGGTGAGAGTGCTCTTTTTCATAATGGGTCCTTTGTTGAGCTTTGTTTTTATTGAAGTCGGAAAGTGAGGTGGGGCTTCTGGCTCAGGCTGAGCTGTTCGCGTTGCGCCTGAACCTGAAACGTGTCGGAGACAAGCGAGTCATTCAGCACATCCACCGGTGCGCCAAATCCCTGCGGGCGGCCGTCTTTCAAGACAAGAATGCGATCACAAACATCTGCCGCCAGATTGAGATCATGCAGCGAGGTGACGATGGTCAGATCCAGATCTCGGATCAGCTGCAGCACCTCAAGCTGATGGCGGATATCCAAGTGATTGGTCGGCTCATCCAGCACAAGCAACTGCGGCTCCTGCGCAAGCGCGCGCGCAACCATCACCCGCTGGCGTTCGCCCCCCGAAAGCGTGGAAAGGCTCCGGTCGGTCAGATGTTGCAGCTGAAGACGCGCCAGCGCCCCGTCAATCACATCCGCATCGCGCTTCCCTGGCGTGGACAGGCCAAGCCGATGCGGCACGCGCCCAAGCGCCACCACTTCCCGCACCGTCAGCGCAAAATCTGACGGTTGTTCCTGCAGAACAGCGGCAACCTTACGGGCCACGGCACGCGGTGCCATTTGGCGCAGTGAGTCACCGCCAAGCAGGATGTCGCCTGACAAGGGGCGATTGTAGCCGTAGATCATGCGCAACAGCGTGGTTTTGCCGGCACCGTTTGGGCCAACAAGCCCCATCACCTCACCCTCCTTGAGGGTGAAGCTTGTATCCTCCAGCAGCAATGGGTCGCGCTTGCGCGGTGCCCAGCTCACATTGCGCACTTCCAGCGCCGCCGCGGTCATGACACACGCTCCATGCAATCCTCGATCGCCATAATCGTCGCCGGAACGCGCGAGAGATTAGGCGCGCACAGCATATCCGGCACCTCCACAGGACCGCCCCATCCGTCATCCAGCGCATCATGCTGCCGGGCAAAATCCATCAGCGCGTCAATGTCCTCATCAGGTGTAATATCGCCAAACAGGTAGGACGCACTGCGCGTTGCGTGATAGGCCACCGTGCACGGGCGATCACAAGCGGCCACACGGGCCGTGCCTGTGATCTCAAAATCCTCGGCGATGCTGTCCCCGGCTGCGGCAATGGCCGTCCGGAGCTTCGCAATCAGCTCATAGCCCGGCTTGCAGGTTTCGCCCTTGTGGCGACAGGACGTACAGACTGTGATGCGATGTGTGGGTGTTCGGTTCATTTCGCCCTCCGCGAAAGCGCGGGGCGAACAGGGAACCAGTCATGTCTGCGGCATAAGCCAATAGAGCCATCTTGGCCTCCTTCCGGGACACCCCGCCCGGGTTGAGTTACGTTTGATGATGGCAGGTCTCCTGACTCGCGGTGCTTGGCTTCCCCACCTTCCCGGGCTCTGGCCCAGTGGCATTTGGGGTTGCTCACCGCCTACAGTTGCGGGGGCAGTCACGGACTTGGCGCATATATCGCCGCACCGTATTCCCTTTTATCCGGCGCTGATGCACCAGATACCATCTCGTGCAGCAATCCACGATGCACGTCTTCGAGTCAACTCTATCTGGCACAGTGAGGCGTGGTCCGAAGCGATTTGGTGACGCGACGTTCGCACCCCGAGACAACTGCTCACCGCCGCAAACTTGGACAGAATGCCCTTGTCCTTTTCACATAATTTTCGGTTTTACCGTTATTTTGCTGCACTTTGATCTCCACCTCCCAACTACAAATTCAATTTGCAGCCCCCGCTGCCAGTTTAACTCTTTCTTCTCCAGATGACGTTAGGACACCAAACGCGCGACACTGACCGATGGAGCCTCAAAATGAGCATCACCAAGATCACTCTCTCATTCAGCATTGCATTTTCCGGCTTGATTGCCCTTGCACAGCCATCAACAGCGTCGGGGGTCAAACCTGATCACGTCTACCAAGTGACCGAAGCACTGGTACAAGAACTTCAGGTCCTGAATCAGGAAAACTTCACCAAGAGCGCGACCGCGGCGACACCAGATGATGACGCGATGCCAAGACACGTGCTGTTTTTGGCGCGCGACCAGTGGCGCAAAGTTCAGCTCCTCCGTTTTATGAACGGCCTGGAAACCCACGGTCTCAATCAGGTCAAAGTCCACAAAGTGACTCCGGCAGAGGTCAAAGAGTTCGTCGACCAACTGCTGATTGAGGCTCAAGATCTCCGCCCGACCTATGGACTTGAGGAGAGCACCATCTCCGTCGATCTCCAAAGCGGCAAGAAACCCAAAGATGTTTACGGCAGCCTGCTCCGAGTGTCTGGTGAGCTCAAAGCGCTTGGCGTGCCTGCCACTGTGCCAAACGACGTTTTTCGCGTGGCGGTGAGCATCCGCCAGTCCCTAAGCGCCGTTCTGGCAAAACAAGGGCTGTCCATCAACGAATCCGATCTCGCAGCTGAATCCGGACGCACCCCCTCAGAAGCCTACCATGCGGGTTTGTCACTTCTTCAAGATCTGCAGTCTCTCTCCGAAAACGATCCGGCTTTTGCTGTACCGGGCAAAGTCACCGTGCCTGCCGCCAAATCCGGTCCGATCTCGCCCGATGACGTGATCGTGGTGCTTTCGCGCGCCTACGCAGACACCATGGCGCTGATGAACGCCACAAACGCAGCCCCGCATGTGGTCTTCGCCCCCTATGAAGGCGGCAAAACCCCGTCTGATGTGTACCGCGAAATCAAACACGCACAGCTGATCTTGGCCGCGCTCACCAAGCCATCCACCTAAGCGTTCCGAGGAGACCAGAAATATGAAAATTTCGAATGTAGCCTCCGGAAAACGCCCCTTCACCGGAAAGTTCCAGATGCGGCTGGCCACACGGATTCTAGCCTGGGTCATCGGGCCGATGATCCTCTTGTCCGCCATTGTGGTGATTTCAATCTGGAACGCCCATGTGCAATCCTCAGGCCTCCTGTCACAAAAATCCCTCATCGTAGACAGCAATCGCTTGCTCACACAGAACAGCAACAACGTCACCAACGCTCTGCTGAACATCAACCGCGCCATGGTTCAGATGGAAAACACCCGCCGCGCCAACCTGGCGGCTGATCGCTTTGCCCCTGAAGACGAGGCCGCAAAACGCGCGGATTTGCAAAAATCCATTCGCGCCTATCTGAAAGGCATCATCGGGTTTGCCTCCGCCATCGAACGCACGGGTTTGCCAACCGATCAGTTGGAAAAGCACATCCTCTATCTGACCAGAGCCGCAGGGCAAATTGATCGTCTCGCATCGCTCTATACAGTTTCAAACAGCCGCACCCTCCGACTGGCCAGCGCCGGAGATTTTCAGGCCGCCCGCAATAACTTTCGGTTCGAGGAGCTTCTGAAAACCAAAGCACTGCGCCGCAGCCTCGATGAGGCCAGTATCCAGTTCTCAGCCCTGTCTGATCGTTTGATGCTGGTGCAATCCGAAGTGACCGAGGCGCAAATCGCAGCGGCCAAAGTGGATCAAAAGCAGCGGGAAACCCTGTCCTACATCGCTCTGGCCATAACCGCCTTTGTCGCCGCCACAGCCGCCCTCGTATCGGTTCATTTCGGCATCATTCGCCCCATTCGCGCCGTCCCTGCACGCATTGAGCAGGCCGGACAGCAAGAGAGCGCCGAACAGAGCGCGGATACAGCCACCCGCAACGATGAAATTGGCGACATTCTGAATGCGGTTTCCGCCTTTGGCAAACGCATTGAGCAGCAGAAGCATCTTCAACAAGAAGAGGCAGAGCAGCGCTTTGCCGAACAAAAGTCGGCAGTGGATGCCATCGGTTCCGGACTGTCCCAACTGTCACAAGGCGACCTCTCTGCGCGCATCGCGCACGAGCTTCCCGAAGGCTATCAGCAGCTTGGGCATGACTTTAACAACGCCATAGAGCGGCTTTCAGAAACCGTGCGTCAAGTTGTCGACTCCACGATTTCCATTTCCAACGGCGCGTCTGAAATCAATCAGGCCTCCACAGGTCTCGCCCATCGAACCGAAAGCCAGGCTGTGACCTTGGAAGAAACCGCCGCCGCACTCGCCACGATGACAGAAACCGTCCGCACAACTGCCGACAATGCCCGCAGCGTGGAAGAAAGCACACTCGGCGCGCAACAACAGGCTGAAGAAAGCAGCAAAGTGGTCCATGATGCCGTTGAGGCCATGACCAACCTTCAGCACACCTCCGATGAGATCTCTCAAATCATCGGTGTGATTGACGACATTGCGTTCCAGACCAACCTCTTGGCTCTGAACGCGGGCGTAGAAGCAGCCCGTGCCGGTGAGGCTGGCAGAGGCTTTGCGGTTGTGGCATCCGAAGTGCGTGCCTTGGCGCTCAAATCTGCCAACGCCGCTTTGCAGATCAATGCCCGCATCAAAGACAGCGCGCATCAGATCGAAAATGGCGTCGACCTTGTCAGCCAGGCAGGCGAAGCAATTAACGGCATCTCGACCCGCGTCAACGAAATCACGCAATTGATTTCCGGCATCGCTGAAGGCGCGTCAGAGCAGTCTGTCGGCCTTGATGAAATCAACGTCGGCATGTCCCAGTTGGACAACATGACCCAAAAGAACGCCGCCATGGTCGAGGAGGCTACCGCCGCGATTCAAATGGTCGCCTCAGATGCGAGCAACTTGGAACAATTGGTGCGCTTCTTCCAAACTGACGCACTCTCAAACGCTTCAGAACAGTCTGTGGCAAACGCAGCCTAAGGCACATCTACACAAGTTAATCGGGCGGCCCCTTCCGAAAGGGGCCTCCCAACTTGCAGTCGCCTGAATGCGACTGATGCAAAGCGGCGATCCTCCGCTCAAACTTGGTGTCAAAGACATCGAGACGGGGAGGTGTAGGAACCTCTCCCGCTGTCAATTCAATTGAAAAACCAAATTCTTAGTCCCCATCGTTTGTTTGACGCGGGGCGTGCTGGCGCAGTCACCGCGAAAATCGCGTCAGGTCAAAAAAGCTCCTTGTGTAGTGTTATGGTATAACGTTACATATTCGCGATATGGAGAGTCAGCAAATTCGGAGCGCATACAGACCCCTCTAAATGCCTGCGTCGGCGCCGGTATGTCCAAACCGCCTCGCCTCAGGTGCCTTCCTGAAATTGCCTCCCCCTCTTGACCGACCAACCGTCACCACCCGCCAGCTCTGGCACCAACACAGATGAGGTCCCTTCATGCGCGACACACGCCTTCCCGTCACCGTCCTCTCAGGGTTTCTGGGCGCCGGCAAGACAACCCTGCTCAACCGCGTTCTGAACAACCGCGAGGGGCGTCGCGTGGCTGTCATCGTCAACGACATGTCCGAGGTGAACATCGACGCCGATCTCGTACGCGCCGACACCGAACTCAGCCGCACCGAGGAAACGTTGGTCGAAATGTCCAACGGCTGCATTTGCTGTACCCTGCGTGATGATCTGCTTGACGAGGTGCGCCGCCTCGCCTCCGAAGGCCGCTTTGACTATCTGCTGATCGAATCCACCGGCATTGCCGAACCGCTCCCGGTCGCCGCAACCTTTGATTTCCGCGATGAATACGGCGAAAGCCTCTCTGACGTTGCCCGGCTCGACACTATGGTCACCGTTGTGGACGCGGTCAACCTGCTTAAAGACTTCTCCAGCCACGACTTTCTGCGCGATCGCGGCGAGGTCATGGGCGAGGAAGACGAGCGGACATTGGTGCACCTGCTGACCGATCAAATGGAATTTGCCGATGTGGTGATCCTGAACAAGGTGGCTGATGCGACACCTGAACAGATCGATGCCGCCTGCAAAATCATCCGCAGTCTCAATGCGGATGCCGAAATCATTGAGACCAACCACTCCGAAGTGGCCGCAGAGAAAATTCTCGATACCGGTCTGTTTGATTTTGACAAAGCCCACGAACATCCCATGTGGGCCAAAGAGCTTTACGGCTTTGCCGATCACGTGCCCGAAACCGAAGAATACGGCGTCACCAGCTATGTTTACCGCGCCCGCCAACCTTTCATTCCGGAGAAAATTCTCGCGGTCCTGAACGGCGAAATGCCGGGCGTGATCCGCGCCAAAGGCCACTTCTGGATTGCCACCCGCCCAGAATGGGTTGCGGAATTCTCGCTGGCTGGCGCACTGTCCAGCGTGAAACCTATGGGCACCTGGTGGGCCACCGTGCCCAAAGAGCGCTGGCCCGAACATGCCTCCGCACAAGCGTATTTAGAACAGCATTGGGTGGAACCATGGGGTGATCGCCGTCAGGAACTGGTTTTCATCGGCGCAAACATCGACTGGCCCGCGCTTAAGGCCAAGCTTGATGGCTGCTTGCTGCCCGTGATCTCGGCAGCCGGACCAGAGGCGCTCCCACTGGACATGCCGGATCCCTTCCCCGGCTGGCGCCGCGTTGAGGAGGTGGCATGAGTGTCTCACGCGAGGTGGTGAAAGACGCCGCAATTGGTGTTGGCTTGGCCCCAAATCTGGCGGCCCTCTCTGCCATCCACCATCCCGGCTGCGCCGCCGTGCTCTGGCAGCGCCAATTGGCGCCGGAGCTGACAACATGGATGCAATCTCTTCCTCCTGATCACCTGCCAAACGCGCGGGTGGTCTTGCGTGCGGATCGGGTGAAAGACACGTTGTTGCAGGTCTGTGCCCTCTCAGGAACGCCCGACTGCCCGGAACGCGCGCTTCTGATCGACGACGTTTCCGAGATGGCGATGGCCTTTGCCAATATCCTGAACGCCCCGTATCTGCGGTTACGCTTTGACATTATCACCACCAACGCTTGCCGTCGCTTTCACATAGATGCGGTGACGGCGCGCCTCGTCTGCACCTACCGCGGCACTGGAACGCAATATGGGATCTCTCCCAACGGCGAAGAGCCAAACCGGGTGTTCACAGTTCCCACCGGCGCGCCCATCGTCCTGCGCGGCACGCTCTGGCCGGAAACCCCGCAATCCGGTTTGCTCCACCGTTCGCCTCCCATCGAAGGTACCGGAGAAACACGCTCTGTGTTGGTACTGGACCCGGTCTTTGATCCACAAAAGGAAATTTGATCGCGCTTGCCCCTAAGAAAGCTTTGATCACATCGCAACCTGAGAGATATTAGGCGACAAGGGGTCCAAAGGCCTCTCATCACATGCACCCTCAAGGACTGAGGCGAAACCGTCTTGAGACATCTTCCTTCGCGTCGCGCCTTCATTGCGCTTCAACACAATATTCTGATCACGGCACTCTGCTGCCTGCTCTTCGGGCTCAGCCCGCAAGCCAAGGCGCATCCGCATGTCTTTGTCGACGGCGGTGTGGATTTCGTGTTTGACGCGGAAAACCGCCTGACTGCCCTCAACGTCACCTGGCTCTACGATGCCTTTGAGACGCTCTACATTCTGTCCTCCCACGACATGTCTCTCAACGCCGAAGGCTCTTTGGATGAAGCGGACCGGCAAGAGCTCATCCGCATCAGAAGCAATTGGCCACTGGATTTCAACGGCTCCGCCCATTTGTCAGTACATGGCGAGCGTGTTTCTCTCGATTGGCCCAAAGATCTCGATGCCCAGCTGATTGACGGGCGCTTGCAGCTCACCTTCACACGCGATCTTAAAACGGCGCTCCCGCTGGGCGCTTCCCCGGCAGAGGTCGCCTTTTATGAGTCCACCTATTTCTTTGCATTCTCCATCACCGACACGCCCGAACTCTTGGGCCCAGCAGAAGGGTGCCGCGCTGAGGTGATCCCCTTCAACCCAGCGCTCAAGAACAACAGCCTGCAAGCCTCATTGGCCCTGCTCAGCCGAGAAGAGACCCCAAGCATCCCCAATGTAGGCAAGGAGTTTGCCGATAGGATCATCCTCATATGCGCGTGATACTGTCTTTCTGCGTGATTGCAGCGCTGGCGCTTGCGGTCTTCTGGATGGTGGATTTCTCCTCAGTCTCCGCTTGGGCGCTTGAGGCGCAGCGTGGGTTTCAAAACCAGATGGCCGGAACAGTCCGTGCTTTGAAAATGGGCGAGCCGGGCGCTTACTTTGCGCTTCTCAGCGCAACCGCAGCCTATGGCTTTGTGCATGCGCTAGGGCCGGGGCATGGCAAATATCTCGTTGGCGGTGTGGGGCTCGGTACAGAAGTCTCCGCCATGCGCCTGCTGTCACTCGCAGTGGCCTCCAGCCTCGCACAGGCGCTTTGGGCGATCATCTTGGTCTATGGCGGTTTCTCCATTGTGCAGGCCAGCGCGCAACAGATGACGGGGTGGACCGAGGACATTCTGGCCCCAGCCAGCTATCTCGCCATTTCCTGTGTCGGCCTTGCGATCATCTGGCGGGGTGCGCGCGCCCTTCCCAAAAGCGCGGCCAAGCACAGCCACCACCGTGAACACTCCCATGACCACGCCCATGATGACTGCGGCTGCGGTCACGCGCATGGGCCGACGGCTGAGGAAGCCGCCCGCCTCACATCTGTCAGAGAGGCCATCGCGCTGATCCTCAGCATTGCCATCCGGCCCTGCACCGGCGCCGTTTTCCTGCTGGTCATCGCGTGGCAAATGGACATCAAAACCGCCGGCGCTCTGGCCGTTGTGGTTATGGGGCTGGGCACCGCCGCCCTGACAAGCCTTGTGGCGGTCTCAAGCACTGCCGCCCGGCGCTTGGCTGTGATGTCATCAGGCTCCCTGCACGGCGTGGCCACCATGCTGCCGGCGCTACAGATGTTGACCGGCCTTATGATCCTGATCTTCAGCCTCGGCCTTCTCGGCTTCACATTCTAAAGCCCCTACGCCCCGCAAAGGCCAAGATGCGCATTTTTTGGCCGAAACCCGCCCATCTTGCGCATCATTTTTTCAGAAAATCCCACGGCTTCTTTCGAAAATTTACCCCTGATCGGACCAATGTCTGTTTTGCAACCGGAAAGGTCGCAAAAATTTTAGAGGCAATCAGACTTCAAAATATCTTGCGGGCGTGAGGTGCTGTTGCCGGTTTGTCCGGCAATGGAGAATTGGGAAGCCGGTGAAATACCGGCACTGCCCCCGCAACGGTAACGAAGATGAGGTTCGGTAAACGACCACTGGGAGGAGGATCCCGGGAAGGTGCCAAAACCAGGTGAAAGCCGCTTCGAAGTCCGGAAACCAGCCTTGCAAACGTCAAACCGCGGGTGGCGGTGGAGGCTTCTGTCAGGGCGCGATCCTCATCCCGCCTGCGCAAGCCCCTGTGCCATCTGCCCCAAGCAAGGCCGCGGGGTGCGGCAGGAGAGCCAGATTTGAATAACATTCACACCCTATTGGCGCGTCGAAATCCGGGTCATGCTCTAGAGCAAGCCTTCTATACAGATCCCGAGGTCTTTCAGACCGACCTTGATGCCATCCACTATCGCGAGTGGCTGTTTGCCATTCCGTCCTGCGAATTGGAGAAAGCAGGCAGCTACGTCACCTACAATGTCGGGGCTTACCGCGTCATCATTGTGCGCGGCGCCGACAATCAGATCCGCGCCTTTCACAACACCTGCCGCCATCGCGGCTCGGTGATCTGCAAAGCCGCCAAGGGCCATGCGCCCAAGCTGGTCTGCCCCTACCACCAGTGGACCTATGAGCTGGACGGCTCGCTGCTCTGGGCGCGCGACATGGGGCCGGATTTTGACCCCAAGCAACATGGCCTGAAAACCGTGCATTGTCAGGAGCTCGCCGGTCTCGTCTACATCTGTCTGGCAGACGAAGCCCCTGATTTCGCACCCTTCGCAGAAACCGTGCACCCCTATTTGGAGGCTCATGATCTGGGCAATGCCAAAGTGGCATTCGAAAGCTCCATTGTCGAAAACGGCAACTGGAAGCTGGTCTGGGAAAACAATCGTGAATGTTACCACTGTGGTGGCAACCACCCGGCCTTGTGCCGCACCTACCCCGATGACCCCAGCGTGACCGGCATTGGCGAAGGTGGCGAAGCACCTGACCACCTGCAGGCCCATTTTGACCGCTGTGAAGCCGCCGGTCTGCCCTCCAACTTCCACCTCAGCGAAGAGGGCCAATACCGCGTGGCGCGCATGCCGCTCAAGGAAGGCGCCGAAAGCTACACGATGGATGGCAAAACCGCCGTGCGCCCATGGCTGGGCCGCGTGCCATTCGCTGATGCTGGTGCGTTGTTGCAGTTCCACTACCCGACAACCTGGAACCACTTCCTCGCGGACCATTCCATCGTCTTCCGCGTCACCCCGATCAGCCCGACCGAGACCGAAGTCACCACCAAATGGCTGGTGCACAAAGACGCGGTGGAAGGCCGGGATTATGATCTCAAGCGCCTGACCGAAGTCTGGATGGCCACCAATGATGAGGACCGCCGCGTGGTCGAGGACAACCAGCAGGGCATCAACAGCCCGGCCTATGTGCCCGGCCCCTATTCTCCCACTCAGGAATCCGGCGTGCTGCAGTTTGTCGAATGGTATTGCGCCAAACTGGCCAGCCATATGACCCCAAACACCCTTGCCGCGGAGTGATGTGATGAAAGATCTTCAGACCACCGCAACTGTTTGGCAGGACAACGAGATGCTGGAATGCGTCTCCATCGTGCCGGAAATGCCCAACACGGCAAGCTTCACCTTCCGCGCCCCATCCGGCGCCCTCTTCGCCTATGATCCGGGGCAGTTCCTGACCCTCGAAATCCCCGCACCGGGGCAGCCGGGAGGCGTGGTGCACCGCACCTACACGATCTCCTCCTCACCCTCGCGTCCGCGCTCGATCACCATCACCGCCAAGGCACAGCCTGACAGCATCGGCACCCGCTGGATGCTCGACAACCTGCGCCCCGGCATGCGCCTCAGAGCCTTGGGGCCAGCAGGCCTCTTCACCAACGCGGGCAGCACGGCGAAGAAATTTCTCTTCATCTCGGCAGGCTCCGGCGTCACCCCCATGATGTCGATGACCACCTGCATGTGGGACGAAGGTCAGGAACTGGACGCCGTCTTCATCAACTGCGCCAAACGCCCCTCGGAAATCATCTTCCGCCAGCGTCTCGAACAGATGGCCAGCCGCACCCCCGGGCTGGATCTCAAATTTGTGGTCGAAGAACCCGATCCCTACCGCCCATGGACGGGCTATCAAGGCCAGTTCAACCAGCTGATGCTGGGTCTGATGGCGCCTGACTACCTTGACCGTGAGGTCTATTGCTGCGGGCCGGAGCCGTTCATGACAGCGGTGCGCGAAGCGCTGGCCGGTCTGGGCTTTGACATGGACAACTACCATCAGGAGAGCTTCGGCGCGCCGGTGGAAACCGAAGCCGAACAGCCCGCGCTGGATGATGTGGTGCCTGATGAGGACAGCAAGGCAGAAATCCACTTCGCCACGTCTGATGTCACCGCAAAAGTGGCCGAAACCGAAACCGTGCTCGCCGCCGCGCGCTCGGTCGGGCTCAACATCCCCTCAGGCTGCACCTTCGGCGTCTGCGGCACCTGCAAGGTCAAAAAGACCGAAGGCGAGGTGCATATGGTCCACAACGGCGGCATTTCGGACGACGACATCGAAGCCGGCTACATCCTCGCCTGCTGCTCCAACCCGATTGGAAAAGTGGCAGTAGAGGTCTGAGCCAGCGCAAAGATACAAAGAAAGGGGCCTATATCTAACTAGCTAGCCGATTTTGGATTGGCGCCAGCACTGGGCGCCAATTTTTTAATCAATAATCTTGTTCATCTCATCAAAGAGATATGGGGCAACCGAAACATTTTTCTGCTTTTGCGCGGCGGTTTTGAAATTATCAATGTCAACGCACATTTCCATCAACCCTTGTACCCGACCAATCTGGTGGATAAGCATATTTCTACCTTCATCACTCAGCCATTGGTGAAAACGTGCGCGCCGTTTTCCGTCATCATCAATATTCAACTTGTCTAGCTCTTGCTTAACGTAGCCGTTTTCAATCGGGTTGTAGACGTACTTGTTGATAAAGCCCCCATAGTACTGAGGGCGCTTACCATGGCTGGTGTCATTCCCGTAGAGTCGGTCCAACTCCGCAAAGAAAGCGTCGGGGAAAGTCTTTAACCATTTTTGCAAGCCTTGCGCGATGTACTTTGAGAGAAGAAGCCGTAGCGCATCATGTGATCTATCGACTTGATAGCCGGTTGCCTCATCAACAAGCGCTATGATCCCGACCTTGGCGAATGCTTCCATCAAGATTTCGGCCTGTATCGCCAAATGCTGTTGAGATGGGTGTAACTTGCCATGCCGGCGCGCCGAAAGAATTACACCACAAATCTCTGGAAGTAGCTCCGCCCTGATCCCGTTTGCGGGCGTAGCGCCACTATTTGCTCGATAGGTTACTGGCGTTCTTAGCGCCTCCTCTAAGTCTCTGGAAATAAATTCCGAATAATTCTTTGCTGATAAAAATGAGGGAAGGTTGGCGCCGTCCTCATTTTCTTTCATCCGCTTCCAATGGGAGCCACCTCTCTTGCTGCCGAAAGCGCGGTGCACCGCCCGTTCAGATAGAACTCGAACACCTCCATCGAGAACAGCGCAATCAAGTTCAATATCAGCGATAGGCAATTGACCGCTGTAAACGGCGTCCAGCACGTCATTGTTAGGAGTCGTGCTATCCACAACGGAACTTACGACGCTATCAAGGTTATCAGGAATTTTTTGGATTTCGTCTTTATTTTTAGCCATCAATAAGTCCTTTTTTTATGAATCGCGTGTTGACCATGCGCTCGGTTGTAATTTCGATGAAGTCAGTTTGCCGATCTGTGCCGTGTTGTGGTGCAAGGAAAACTCTTCCACATAACGGTGCAAATGCTTGGCACTCATAAGTGATAAATGCAGGTGTACCCGCGCTGTGGAATCGGCCGGAAGCTTTCAATACCGTTTGCATGCGCAATATCGCTAACAAACTCGCTCGCAGGATGAATGATAGTAATGTGATTGTGGCCGACTTTAGCATAGCCAATAGGGCTCCCAATCTCCTCACCTTCCGTCGCATCACACCACCCTCACCCATCCTTCAAAACCCGCCCCAGATCTGGCCGCCGAAAATCCGGCCCTTTCAGCACTTTGCCATCTTCGCGCAGCACAGGGCGGCCGTCGGCACCCAACTTGGACATATTGGAGGCATGCACCTCCTCCATGGCAGCGGATTTCAACCCGTGCAGGCCGAACTCCAGAAAGGTGCCGTCCAGCACATATTGGATGTCACAGAGCGCATCGAGCACCTCGACCATATCCCCGGCCGCGATGGCGGCGCGCAGCTCAGCCACCTCTTCTTCGAGAATGTCCTGACGCATCTCCGCACGCGCGTGGGGAATGGCAGGTGTGTCCACCACGGGCACATCAAAGGCCTCATGCCATTCCTTCACAAGCGCGAGCGTGTCGCGGGACATCAGAAATCCCAGTCTTCGTCTTCGGTCGCGACCGCTTTGCCGATCACATAAGAAGAGCCCGAGCCGGAGAAGAAGTCGTGGTTTTCGCTGTCCGGGCTGAGGGCGGCGAGAATGGCGGGGTTCACCTCAGACACTTCCGGCGGGAACAGGGCTTCAAAGCCGAGGTTCTGCAGGGCTTTGTTGGCATTGTAATGCAGGAAGACCTTCACATCCTCAGTGAGGCCCAGCTCGTCATAGAGCTCTTCGGTGTATTGGTTCTCAATCCCGTAAAGCTCAAACATCAGGCCAAAGGCATAATCCTTCAGTTCCTGCTGCCCGGCCTCATCCAGCTGCTCATAGCCGCGCTGGAATTTATAGCCGATGTAATAGCCATGCACCGCCTCATCGCGGATGATCAGGCGGATCAGATCGGCGGTGTTGGTCAGCTTGGCGCGGCTGGACCAATACATCGGCAGATAGAAGCCCGAATAGAACAGGAAGCTCTCAAGGAACACCGAGGCGATCTTGCGCTTGAGCGGGTCATTGCCCGGCGCATAGGTATCAAGGATCGCCTTCGCCTTGGCTTGCAGATGCGGGTTCTCTTCCGACCAGCGGAACGCCTCGTCAATCTCCTTTGTGGAGCAAAGCGTTGAAAAGATGGAGGAATAGCTGCGCGCATGCACCGCTTCCATAAAGGCGATATTGGTCAGCACCGCCTCTTCATGCGGGGTGATCGCATCGGGCATCAGCGCGGGCGCACCCACAGAATTCTGGATGGTATCAAGCAGCGTCAGCCCGGTGAACACGCGGATGGTGAGCTGTTTTTCATGCTCCGTCAGCGTACCCCAGCTTGGGATGTCGTTAGAGAGCGGCACCTTCTCCGGCAGCCAGAAATTCACCGTCAGACGGTTCCAGACCTCAAGGTCTTTGTCGTCCTCCAGACGGTTCCAGTTGATGGCACGTGGGATGTGGGTTTCGATCATGTCTTTCATGTCTGACGTCCCTTACAGCGAGCAGGATACGCAGCCCTGCACCTCGGTGCCCTCCAGGGCCTCCTGACGCAAACGCACGTAATAGATTGTTTTGATGCCTTTTTTCCAGGCGTAGATTTGCGCGCGGTTGATGTCGCGCGTGGTGGCTTCGGCCGGGAAGAACAGGGTCAGCGACAGGCCCTGATCCACATGTTCGGTGGCCGCCGCATAGGTATCAATCAGCGCCTCGGGCCCGATTTCATAGGCGTCGCGGTAGTACTCGAGGTTCTCGTTGTTCATGAAGGCGGCCGGATAGTAGACGCGGCCGATTTTGCCCTCTTTGCGGATCTCGATTTTGGACACAATCGGGTGGATCGAGGAGGTCGAGTTGTTGATGTAGGAGATCGAGCCGGTCGGCGGTACGGCCTGAAGGTTGCGGTTGAACAGCCCGTGTTTCATCACGTCTGCCTTAAGCGCCGCCCAATCCTCTCGGGTGGGCAGATCCACGCCGTCAAACAGCGCTTTCACCTTGTCGCTTTCCGGCAACCAGTCCTGCTCGGTGTATCTGTCAAAGAACACACCGGAGGCATAGTCTGAGCGCTCGAAACCCTTGAAGGAGGCCTTGCGCTCCTGCGCCAGATCACAGGAGGTGCGCAGCGCATGGAAGGCCACAGCGGCAAAGTAAACCGATGTGAATTCAATGCCTTCCGGGCTGCCATAGTGGATGTGCTCGCGCGCAAGGAAACCATGCAGGTTCATCTGGCCCAAGCCGATGGCGTGGCTGTCATCATTGCCTTTGCGCACCGATGGCACGGAGTCGATCGCGGACATTTCCGACACGGCGGTCAGCGCGCGGATCGCGGCCCCCACGGTGCGGCCCAGATCTTTGCCATCCATGGTTTTGGCGATGTTGAGCGAGCCGAGGTTACAGGAAATATCGCTGCCCATCTTGGCATAGCTGAGATCGTCTTTGAACTCGGACGCTTCATTCACCTGCAGGATTTCCGAGCAGAGGTTGGACATATTGATCCGGCCCTCAATCGGGTTCATCCGGTTCACCGTGTCTTCAAACATCACGTAGGGATAGCCGCTCTCAAACTGGATTTCGGCAATAGTCTGGAAGAATTCCCGCGCGTTCACCTTGGATTTGCGAATGCGCTTGTCGTCCACCATCTCCTCATATTTCTCGGTCACCGAGATTTCAGAGAATGGCACGCCATAGACCTTCTCCACATCATGCGGAGAGAACAGATACATATCGGCGTTTTTCTTTGCGAGCTCGAAGGTGATGTCGGGGATCACCACGCCCAGCGAAAGCGTCTTGATGCGGATTTTCTCGTCGGCGTTTTCACGCTTGGTGTCCAGAAAGCGCATGATGTCAGGGTGGTGCGCGTTCAGATAGACCGCGCCTGCGCCCTGACGTGCGCCCAGCTGGTTGGCATAGGAAAAGCTGTCTTCCAGCAGTTTCATCACCGGGATCACGCCGGAAGACTGGTTCTCAATGCCTTTGATCGGCGCACCATGCTCGCGGATGTTGGTCAGCAAAAGCGCCACACCGCCGCCCCGCTTGGAGAGCTGCAATGCCGAATTGATGCCGCGGCCGATGCTTTCCATATTGTCTTCAAGACGCAGCAGAAAGCAGGAGATCAGCTCGCCACGGGAAGCTTTACCGGCGTTCAGGAAGGTCGGCGTGGCCGGCTGGAAACGGCCCTCCAGAATCTCTTCCATAAAGGCCATGGCCTGATCTTCATCCCCGCGCGCCAGCGCCAGAGAGGTCATCACCACACGGTCCTCATAGCGCTCCAGGAAGCGCTGCCCATCGCGGGTTTTCAGCGTGTAGGAGGTGTAATATTTGAAGGCGCCGAGGAAGGTCGGGAACCGGAATTTCTTGGCATAGGCCGCGTCCCAGATCGCACGCATGAAGTTCTTGGAATACTGATCCAGAACCGCTTCTTCATAGTAGCCTTCACTCACCAGATAGCCGAGCTTTTCATCCAGCGAGTGGAAGAAAACGGTGTTCTGGTTCACATGCTGCAGGAAATACTGACGCGCCGCCATGCGATCCGCGTCAAAGCGGATGTTGCCATCCGCGTCATACAGATTCAGCATCGCGTTAAGTGCATGATAGTCCTGCTCGTTCACTGTGCTGTCGAGCATAGTGGTCTCCCAATCTTTTCCAGCCCCGCACGAACGCGGGAAATATCAGTTTCGGTGCCAGCCAGCTCGAAAGTGTAGAGCAGCGGGACATTGCATTTTTCGGCGATGACGCGCCCGGCCAACCCATAGGTGGCGCCAAAGTTGCGATTGCCGGTGGCGATCACCCCAACAAGGTGGGCGCGTTTGGTGGCGTCGTTTAGAAAACGGATCACCTGTTTGGGCACAGCCCCCCGCCCCTGCCCGTCCGCATAGGTCGGACAAATCAGAACAAAGGCTTCTTTGGGGTCAGGGAGCGGCGCGTCGGGATCCTCCGAGATGCGCGCGGCTTCAATACCGAGCCGCGTCACAAACCGGTGGGTGTTGCCCGATTTTGAGGAATAGTAGACAAGCGCCGGAAATTGGCGACTCACCTCCCTTAGGCCAGCTGAGCGATCATGTCCGGACGGAAGCCCGACCAGTGATCCGCCCCCGCCACAACCACTGGCGCCTGACGATAGCCCAGCTCGGTCACATGGCTCAGCGCGCTATCATCTTGCGTCAGATCAACCACATCATAGCTGATGCCTTTGGCGTCCAGCGCACGTGTGGTTGCAGTGCATTGTACACAAGCGGGTTTGGAATAAACGATGATGCTCATCTGTCCTCTTTCTTTTTGTCAAAGCCGAGGACGCAGAGTGGCAGCACCACCTCTCGCGCGCCCCCGAACCCTCCGTTCGTGGTCATCATTTTGCACTTTCGGCAGGTCTCCTGACTCGCGGATCAACGCTTGGCTGGCCTTCCCGAGGATGCCCCCCCAGTGGCATATTCAGCCTTGCTATCCGCTTACAGTTGCGGGGGCAGCGCCGGAATTTCACCGGCTTCCCTCTTAGCCTTCGACAGGAATCGAAAGAACCGAAGCACCCCTATATAGGGTGTGATCACTACATAGTGTCAATATATAGCGGCATTGTGACTTCGATTTATTGTTGATGGATGCAAAGTTTCTGTGGATATCTGCCCAAGATATCCACACCGCCGTCGCCACAGCGCAAGATCTGATCAATACCAGAAAGATGCGCAGCAGCGATGCGGGGTTTCACCTAAAGCGTTTCATCCGCGAAGGCAGAAAGATAGAGCCCGCACACCGGCGACCAGGGATCAACGGACCCGTATTCAAACTCTGTCGCGCGACCTTGCTGGACTGCGATGATGTTGCTCCGGTGCAGGATTGTGAAAAGAAACCGCTCCTGCATCGCCTTGGCCGGGCCGATCATTTTCACACGATCCCCATGCCAGCCAAAATACATCTCTGCCGCGATCTTCTTTGCCGGGTCATCCTCCCCGGCCAAGGCGGCGAACTCGTCAACAAAATCGTCAATACCCGCCAACTCCAGAACCTCAGGGCCAAAGTGATCCTTCAGCGTGCGTCGCAGGAATGACGTGGTGCCGCCCAGCGTCAAAGGCACCAGAACCGCTCCCGCCAGACCGGCTGCCCCCACCAAAAACGCGCGCCGCCTCAAACTCATAGCTGCTCTCCCGCATAAAGCGACAGCGCCGATAGGGTGAGCGTCGGGTTCGCAGCCGCCCCGGTCGTGAAGGTCCCAGCCCCAAGACAGGCCAAATTGGAGACACCAAAGACACGCAGGTTTTTGTCCACCACACCCGTTGCGCTGTCCGTACCCATCGGCGTGCCTCCGATAATATGCGCTTCCGTCGGCTCAATGCCCCCGATCCCGACAATCTCATGGTCAAACGGGATCAGTGAGGACACACGCTCACGCGCCAGCGCTAGGCCGGCATAGGCATAGGCGCTGTGCCCGGACCACAAAATCGTCGGCGCGTCATCTTTCAACACAACGCGATTCTGCGCCTGCGGTAAATCTTCGGCCACCAGCTTCAACTTCAGGCGTTGCAGCCATTTTCCTTTCTCAAGGCGCAAGGACGGCGGTGCATTCCAGCTTTCAATGAGGACAGACGCCGCCTCGCGACGAAACTCCCCATCGTAAAATCCGTATCCCATCCCGGTCAGCGAAGTGCCGCCATAATAGTTGTCAAACGGAATGTTCACCCAAACAAACTGCCCCACCTGTTCATGCAACCCACGCCCCACCAGATCAGAGCCAATGCCTGATCTCAGCAGTATTGCCGAATTGAAGATCGGGTTGGCCCCAAGCCCGACAAAATCCGCCCGTAAGGTGATCGGCCCCAGCTCGGCTGTCTGCGCCACAACACCGGTGGCGAGACCCGCAGCAGTCTCCACAGTGCGGCACTCCGCATCCAGCAGATAATGAAACCCTTCATCCTCAAACAGCTCCAGAGAATTGAGGATCGTGAACTTCGCATCCACCGGACACAGGTTACAGGCGCCAGACACACAACAGGTGGTGCGACGCCCCCCATTGGAACGCGCGCAGGGCATCGGTTGCCAGCTAGGCTCTTGGGCAAACAGCTTGCGCTCCGCCCGCGTTGGCGCATGCGGCGGAAACGGAAACGGGGCACTCCGGGGCGCATATCCCGCCTCATCGGAACCGGCGATATCCATCAGATACTCGGCTTCCACCATGTAAGGCTCTATGTCGCCGTAAGACACCGGCCAGTCCTGCGCCACGCCATATCTTGAAAACAGCTCAAAATCGCTCGGCTGCAGGCGCGGCGTGTTCCCCCACCAACAGTTTGAGCAGCCGCCAAACTGGTGCCGCACGGTCCAGTCCTTGCGCTGGCCAGAGCTGTTTTCCTGCACCACACCGCCTGTTGGGTGCGGAACGCGGGTTTCCAGCTGGGTGTCATGGTCAATAAACGGACCACGCTCCAGAAACAGAACCCTCAGGCCGCGACCCTTCAACTTGTAGGCGAAAAAACAGGAGGCAAAGCTCGTCCCAACCAAAATGACATCCCAGGATGTCTTCTGAGCGTCTGCGGCGGAAATCGGTTTCACTCGGCACCTATGTCTGGATCAAAACACATGTCACGCGGGGTACGGCGAAGGGGCAGATGCACTCAGGCATCCGCCACTCAGCTTTGCGCTTCACTTGGCCCCATTCAGGACAATGCCCGCGCCGCCCAGATCCATATCTCTCAACATGTTCAGGCTGCGGTTCATGCCATCACGCGTCATCTTATTGGTCTCGATGGTGAAAATCCCCAGATCACGCGAATTCAAACCGGCAAAGCTGTTGGAGCTGTCCTCCAGACTTGGCGCGTCAATGATGACCACATCATAAACCTTGCGCAGCAGGGCAATCATGTCCTGCATCCGCTCAGAGCTGTAGAGCACAGAGGGATCCGCCGCCGATACTTCCGCGCCGATACAGTCAAATCCATCCGTCGTATCCGTTACCACCAGACATTCACTCAAAGGCTTGTCGCTATGGATGGCGGACAAGAAATTAGCCTGTTCATTCAGACCAAAACTATCTGTCAGCTGTGCGGTGCGGAAATCTCCGTCGACCAGCACACATTTCCGGCCGCGCTGCGCATTGGCCCAGGCCAGCAAGATCGCCGTATTGGTCCGACTCTGATTGGCATCATAGGAGGTCACAAAAAGAGACCTCAGCGATCGTTCACTGTGCAGATTGATGTTGTCCGCCAGTTTCAGCGCCGCCTGCGCAAAGGCCTCATCATTGGAAAGCTGTGCAAGCAGCTTCTCAGCCGAGCGGATCTTCTTCAAACGGGGTGTGTTGCCAAACACCGGCAATCCGGTTGCACGCGACACCTGCCTCGGCTCAGAGAGCCGTCTGGGCCGCCACTCCAGCATGAAGGCCAAAGCCGCCCCCAGCGAAAGCCCTCCAACCAGCGCCAGAATCGCCGCCACTTTCTTGCGTGGGTGAGACGGGCTGCTGGGTGGTGAGGCATAGCGAATGATCTTCGCATCAGAGATCGGAATTTCCTGAAACTCACTGATTTCGCGATACCGCCCCAGGAAATCCTCATACACACGGCGGTTGATGTCCGCCACACGCTGCAACTGGTTCATCTCGATCAACTGGCGTGACCGCTCAAGGTTCAATCCTTCAAAGCTGCGCAGGCTGGTCTCCAACGTGCGCACGTTGAGCCGAAGTGTCTCCACACGGTTGTTGAGCTGCAAAATCAGGTTTTCAACCTCATTGGCCAGCTCCGCTTCGGTTTTGGAAATCGCGCGGCGGATCGAGTCCATCCGCGCGGACTCATCTGAAAAGCTCAGTGAGGCCTCTGCCTCTTCGCGGCGCAGATCCACCAGCGCCCGACGGAACTCAAAAATCGCATCATTGGAAAGAATATTCGCGGTCGCCAGCGGGCCATCCTGCTCATTCACCAGCGTCGCCCGACGCACCTGCGCCTCTGCCTGCGCCAGCTCCGCCCGCGCGTTCACCAGCTTGGTGGTGAACTCCTGCATCTGCTGATCCAGACGGGCACCATTGTCAGCATCCGCCTCCATGACGCTGCGCAGCTCCAAAACGGCACGCTCGGATTCTTCAAGGTTGCTCGCAAGCTCCTCAACCCGACCCTCCAGCCAGCCGGTGAAACGGCTTGCCGTCTGGAAACGTTTATCCGCTAGCACGCGTATATATTCCGTCATAACCGTGTTGGAAATCGCCGCCGCCTTTTGTGGGCTCTCCGACGTGGCCTGAACCGCCATCAGGAACGATGTGCCCTGCTGGCGAATGGACAGACCCTTGCGCAAAATCCCGACCGAGGTGCCATACTCACCAAGGGTCTGCTCGTTCAGAGAGGCCGCCTCCAAAACCGCTGTATTGGAGGCTGTTTCAACAACAACCACCTCATCATCCGCTGCGCTCTCGCCTCGGCCCAGAATGGTTTTGGCTGTATCCTTGAGCCAGGACACCACCGGATTGGGCACCTGCTTTTCACGCAAACTCGGATTGAATTCAGGATCTTCGTCCAGATTGAGCTTCTGCACCACGTTGATGAGGATTTCATTGGACCGCATAATCGCGATCTCCCCCTCGATCACCGCATTGCTGAGCACCTGAGCTTCCACAAGATCAAACGAGTTCTGTTCACTGAGCCCCTGCCCACCCAACAAAAGCTGGCCGCCGGAACTATAGGTCGGCGTGATGGACGACAGGTAGTAAACCGCGCCCCCCAAACAAAGCACGCCTGTGGCAAGCACAAGCGCGATCCGATGCCGCAGCGCGCGAATAACATCGGAAAATTCCAGCATTTTCGGAGCAGATGTCGCAGCTTTGGGCAGACGCATCTCCAACTTTCTATCAGGTGAAAGAACTCTATTCATTGGTATTCAAAGAAACTCATTTGTATTCCGTCGAGTCGCGGTTCTTCCCGACAGTATTTCGAAATCTCATAGACTTACCGAGCGTTTACCCCTTCCCCAGTGGTATTATTAAACTTCGGCTTCAAACCGCAAAATCAATTTTATGCTAAGCAATGCACGCAACTTTCCTACAATAAAATTACGTTAAGCTGGTTAACGGCAGCCAATATCGACAAAGCATGTGGTTTAAACGTCACTATCCTTTCTTCATAATTGAAATATTACCAGAAAAATCAGGCGCAAATTGGGCGGCAATCTTAAATTAAATGGCCTTAGGCCAATTTTCCATCACTCTTGTAAGCCTCGATAATATCTGCAATTTCCCCTGCAATATCCTGCTTGGGTTGGAAATTGAGAATGCGATGCGCTTTTGAAATGTCATATGCGCGATTTTTGATAAAGAACCCGACGCGGCGTCGAAAAATCGGTGGCTCAATTCCCAGGGGCTTGCAGACAATTTCCGTGGCATGTGCCAAAAGCATCATAGGCCCAACCGGCACACGCAAACTTGGTTTGGGTTTGCCCAGCTGATCGGCGATCTCATTTGCGATATTGCGCAATGATACATATTCGCGCCCGCCAATCAGGAAAGCCTCATTGTTGACCTCGCTTTCCATCGCCTGCCGGAACGCCGCCGCCAGATCGCGCACATCAACCCAATGGTGAAGCGTGCCGCCATCTCCAACAAAGAAGAAACGCCCTTTTTGGATCATGCGGAACATTTTGAGCGTCCGGTCATCGCCTGGCCCCCAGATCATCGTCGGCCGCAACACCACGCCAGCCATACGACCATCCGCAAAATACTCTGACGCGATCTCCTCGCCCGCAAGTTTGGTTTCCTGATAAATGTCGCCGGGCTTGAAAGGATAGTCTTCGGTTGCCGGAGGGTGATCAATGTCACTGTGCACACCATTTGTGGAGCAATGAATGATGCGCGGCACCCCGGCCGCAATCGCCGCTTCAAAAATGCGCCGCGTGCCCTCGGCATTGATGTCATAGAAGGTCTCATCCGGCAGCCCTTCTTGCCGGAAAATACTCGCCAGATGATAGATGCCAGCCACCCCTTCCACGGCTGCAGGCAAGCTTTCGGGTTGCGCAAGATCCGCGACAACCACCTCATCGACCAGAGACTTTAGCGCCTCCGCCTGCGCGGGCTTGCGCACCATCGCCCGCACTTTGACGCCAGCGCCTTTCAGGTGCCGCACGAGGTGCTCCCCCACAAAACCCGCGGCACCTGTGACGAGATAAATTGGCTCCGAGCTCATAAATTCGCACTCCTAAAAATCATTTCTCAAAAGCAGATCCATAATATCTGCTCCAAAACTTAAACGACCTGCGGCGCAGTTTCGTGACATCTTGTCCTCAAATACGGAAAGCGGTCACGTTGTTGGCCGACAGAAAATCCTCCTCTCAATGTGTCCGAACTGTGGACGACGCGACACTCCACGGCACGGATTCACCAGACAGAATACGACCGGCCGCAGACGGATCACCAAAATTCGGAACCTTTCGACAGTCTTCCGGCAGCTCCATATGCGCTTTGTGCCGCCAACCAACCATCGCCATGCCCCGGCCGGTCTGCAGCGACACACTCAAATCCGCGCTCCGCGCCTCCTGCAGCAGACGCAGGATATTGCCATTGCGCGCGCCCGCCTCGTTTGTGACAAAAACCCCGACAGGATGGCAAAACACCACCAGACGGAAATCAGCATAGTCTCCAATCAACGGCCGTCCGGTGCGCCGATCTACCGAGAAAGGCGGCGCGTCAGGGCTCACACTGTAAAGCAGCTCGGAGAACCTGGGTTTGTTGTAAGCGAGGTCAAAGTCCCCCAGCCATTCCACAGCCCGCATCTCCTCGTCGGTGACAATCAAAGGATTGTCCGCCAGCCAGGGTGTCAAAAACGCCTCCGCGCCCTCCCACTGCCAGCGCGTCTTACCCAGCAGCATGTTCTCATCTTGGCCCAGGATCAGCTTGGCGCTGCGCGGCAGGGCAGGATTGGCAAAGATCAAAAAGCCTGCGCTGATCCCCAAAACCGCAAATGCCAGAGGCTTTTTCAGCACTGATGGCACAAAATTGCCCGACGCCTCCGTCGCGCTGGTCTTCAGGAAACGCCAAAAGACCGGCAGCACCGCCTGCAAGCCAATGCCCCACAAAACAAAGAAAAACGGCATCGTTGGATAGAGGTAGCGGATGTTTTTCAGACCGCCAAACGACTGCAGCAGAAAGGTGGTGACAAAAAGCGCCAGACAAAACGAGGCCGGCATAAAATTGGCCCGCAGCGCAATGATCGCAATCACCGGAAACAGCGTCCAGAAGGTCGGATAATTGTCGCGGAAATTGCGGTGATAAAACGTCGTATCATCCACATGCGGCCAAGGTTCCCAGTTGTAAGTGGTCCATAGCCAGTTGATTTCCTCCGACGCCACACCGCTGAGAAAGAAGATCGCCAGGCCAAGCACAATGGCACCATTGAGCCACCAAAGCATGGGGTAGCGTCGCAGCCAACCGGGCATAAAAACCACCAGCACCCACAGCAGGATCGCCCCGACGCCAAGCGCGGTCAGCATCTGCAAATCCAGCGCCACAAGGAACGCAATGGCCGCAGCAACCAACGCCGCCGCGCGCCAGATCACAGAAGTGATCTCGGTCAACGCGATGTAAACCAGCAACGCGCCCGCCACAAAAAGCACCCCTTGGGCGGAGTAGAACCGGATATACTGAGACACCTCGATGCCGTTGGGCCAAAACAGCAGAAAGCACAGCGCAATCAATGCCGCGACACGCCCGCTGACGTGGTAGGCCCAAGACACAATCAGCGCCACCAACAGCGCGCCCGGGATCACCGAGGGGATCAGCCGCGCCGAAAAGGCCGATTGCTCGCCAATCACGTCAAAACTGAAGGCAATAAACTGCGAGAACCGGGCGGCACGGTCATAGATCCCATCAAGCACCGTGAAGGTCTGATTTTCCTGCCAACTCACCGAGGGCAAATACTGATAAAGCTCATCATAGATCAGAGGATGGTTGATCAGCCCCACCCGGGTGAGCATCGCCATCACAAACGAAATCAGGCCAATTCCCAGAAGTCGCAGCAGGTGCGATTTGGTGTCATCCCGACCGGGCAGCGCAGTATTTTCTTCTAAACTTCCAAACACAATTCACTTCCTTGGATCGCCCAAGAAATTAACGGGCGACCAAATGCTTCGTCTTCAGGCGGCATCCCAATAACCGCACCCCCAAAAGAAATTCAGCAATATATAATCAGAATATTCGACCAAATATCATATGCATACATGTTGTTTTGTCTTTGGTTGATGATAGCCCGAGTGTTGCTTTCCCGCATGCAAAATTGCGTGAACACCCAAAATTACAATTCCGCTATCCCCCCAAATCATCTGACTGAATTCTGGATTTTCAATATTCAGACAGATGCCCTCTCAGGGACCACAACAGCCTTGTGCCCGCACATGCGTCGCCAACTCCTCAAAACAAAAACAAAATTGAACAAATGCAGAAAAATACACGTTAAAGAATATACTATTTCTTACCGTCTTCCCATCATTTTTGCCAGTCAAATATGGCGATCACCCGTGTTCGCGCATTTCATGCGTTGAAAAAACACCGCTGCACAAACTCTGCGCAAATTGACTTTTTCAGGCCTGTTTGAACGTCCCAACCGCTTCCAGAAGTGTCTCACGGCGCATCAAAATGGTGCCGCCAAGCCCCACCACAAGCAGCCCTCCGGCCAATAGAATTTCCACAACATGACCCGGCTCCCAGAGTGTCCGCAGCCCGATATGGGCGCAGACCAAACCCACAGAAAGCAAAAGCGGTGCAGCGATCGCATTGACGCAATCTGCCAGGCTGATCGGCACGATTTTCTGCGCCAAAATCCAACCACGCGGCACAATGACCAGCCCCCAGACCGTGATCACCGTCGCCACGCCGAGCACATCAGAAAATGCAGCGGCGCAGAGTACCATAACCGTATAGAGAACCGCGGATTCCGTCATAAGGCGCACATGCAAGTCGGTGCGATTGGTAGCCCGGAAAATGCAGGACAGCAAAACCACCGCAATCGCCTCAAATGTCAGCCCCGCAATCGAAAAGGCAAAAATCGGTGCAACCTGCGCCCAATCATCTGAGAGCGCCACGGTGAACACCGCCGTCCCCGCAGCCGCTGTCACGGCCAGGATGGGAAACAGAACCGTCGCCATCAGGTTCATCGCGCTGAGATAGATGTCGACCAGCCGCTTGGGATCATGCTGAGCCTTCGCCATGCGGACATAAACAATCGTGGACGCTGGCCCGACGAGGCCAAACTGCGGCAACTTGGAAAATCGGGCGCTCATGGAAAACAGACCCAAGGCCGCCTCCCCGTTGAACTTCCCGATGCTCATCACCGCAGACTGCGCTTTTACGGCTGAAATGGCCGACACAATCAAAGCATTTCGGGCAAACTCAAGGTGTGGCCTCACCAGAGCGGGGCGGAATACCCGCGTGGGGCGAAACTCGGACAGGTACAGAATACCGGCCAATCTGACCCCGGCCAGCGCCAGCTGTTGCGCGACAAGCGCCCAGACACCGGCGCCGAGCACCGCAAGTATCACAACCGCGCCAAGGCTGAACACCGTTGTGATGGTCTGTACCTTGGCAATGCCTGTGTAATTTTCCCGCCGCTCGATCTCCGCGTTGGGCGTGGCGGCAATGGCCTGCATCAGAGGCACCACCGACAGCGCCGCAATGATCTTCACCAGCTCCGGCTGCGCAAAGAATGACGCCCAAAGCGGCGCGGCCAGCAGGATGACAGCCATCAAACCGCCCCCCACCATCACAAGCAGCCAGAACACACTGACCCATTCGTCATGGTCATACTCCGGCGTCCGGATCAACGACCGCCCAAGCCCCGCATCGCTCAAAACGCTGCAAAAGACGATCAGCGACATCGCCATGGCAATCAGGGCAAACTCATCCACCGTGAGATAACGCGCCACCACCGGCAAAACCAAAATCTGCGACAACGCCAGAAACAGGCGCGCAGACACAAGGGAGCCGACGTTGACAAAAAATCCCTTGGTGGAATGGCCGGAGTTGCCGTTTTCAGAGCCCATGGCGGATCAGTCCAGTTTGATCACATCTGCCCAATCATAGACCAGGATCGCATCACTTGGGGTCGCTTTTGCCAACCATTCGTGCCGCGCGAAACTTGGCCAACATTGGGTTGTGTTTCGAAAGGCAACCGGCACATAGGCAGCCTGAAAATCCGCATCCGAATACAGCCCGTCAAAGGCGCTGTCCGCATGTGACCAGAACGCCAGCCCCTGATCTTTTGTGCAGGCCCGGTTGAAGGCGGCAAGCACGTCCGGTTGGTGCTTCCAGAATGTCGGCTTGTCAAAACTCGCGTGGTTGCGCATCCCGATCTTCACGGGATTGGCATGCGCCATCTCAACCCAGTTCAGCCCAAGCAGATCATAGATGTGCCCGTCATACGCCAGCGCAATGCCGCCCGCCGGACCCACGCCAATTGAGGGGCGCGGTTCCACCTCGTTGAGGAACGCACCAAAATCGAGCCCCTGCTCCACCAGCACATATTCTTTGCGGATATCAAAGCGTGATTGGTAGTATTGCCCCCACCCAATCAGCATGATGCCGAGCGCAGCAACCGCGCCGGCCACCTTCGCCGCACCGAGGGTTGTAGAGGGCATCCCAGCCCCCAAAGCAACCAGAAGCGCCAGCGCAACAGGCAGCAACGGGGCCACCGGCTGATAGAACCGCCAGAGCACAAAGTGATCGCCACCAAGCGCCGCATAGGTCATCAGCAGGCCAAATATGGCCGCAGCCGCAACGATCAGCGCGCGCGTGCCGGGGCGGCTGTGCCGCGCCTCAAACAGCGCCCAAAAGGTCAGCCCCAGCCAGATCATCACCAAAATATCCGTGAACGGGCTGCGCAGCAGGAAATCAAAGAGATATTTCATCCCGTCCGCCAGCCCCTGCAACCGATCAGAGGAAACCTTGGCATAAAAGGTGTTGGGAAACGGCTGGCCAAAATAGCTCAGCCGGAAAAAGGTGACCGCCACAAAAGAGCCGCCCGCCGCGAGGACAGACAGCCCCAGAACGCGCCAGGACCGCAGCGAGAGCAGAAAGCTCAAACAGATCAGCCCCACTGCCACCAAAATACCTTCAGGGCGCACCAAGGGCATCAATGCGGCTGCCAGAACCAGCGCCAGCCCGTTGCTGGGGCCAAAATCGTCCTCCACCCGCTTGGCCAGCAGAAACACCAGCCAGATCACCATCATCGACCACAGCGCCAGCTCCATCATGGTCCAGACCGACCACATGAAATACCCCGGGCTGGCCATCAGGAACAGCGCCATGGTCCACAGCGCCGGTCCGGTTGGCACGTCCAGCCAATCGGTCAGCGCCCGCACCAGACGCAGGGTGATATAGACCGCGCCAAGTGCAAACAGCGCACATAATCCGATGATCAGAAACTCCGGCGTGGGCGTCAGACTGTAGGCCACCGTCAGAATGCTCATCCACAGAAACGCGGTGGAACCTTCGACCTTTTCGCCGCCCACATTGTAAACATACCCCGCCCCATTGGCGACGTTTTCAGCATAGGATCGGGTGATCGCAGCATCATCAATGCCAATGAACGGCAGACCGCCAGACAGAAACCACGCCAGCGCCGCCCCGATGCAGGTCAGCCCGAGGGCCAGTATAAAATCTTGGAATTTATGTGGCTGATCCATTTGCCGTCCGATCTCTTCAAAATTTGGTCTTCATAAAAATACGTTCGGGCAGATGCGTGATCACGCCCATCAGCGCACGCCACCGCATGTCGTAATAGACAAGCTTGCCCTTCTCCATCGCCGCCACGACGCGCTCGGCAAACGGCTCTGCGTCGGTGGTCAGCGGTCCGGGCAGATCCATCCCCTCCGTCATCGCGGTGCGCACAAAGCCCGGCTTCACCGTCATCACATGCAGCGCGCTGGCCGCATATTTCTGCCGCAGGCCGGAAAGATAGGCCGCAAACCCCGCCTTGGCGGAGCCATAGACGTAGTTTTTGGCGCGCCCGCGATCACCGGCAACAGAGCCTATGCCAACAATATGCCCGCCCCGCCCTGAAGCGGACATCTGCGTCGCCACCCGCTCCAGAAACAGGCATGGCGCGAGGAAATTGCTCTCAACAATCAGCTTGGTCGCCGCGCTGTCCCCCGCATCCGCCTCCTGGTCGCCCAGAACACCGATGGCGCAGACCACGATGCCCGGCTTCATCGGCAGGCTTTCAAGAAAGCTCTGATGCCCCGCCACATCCAGCACATCAAAATCATGCGCGGACACCTCCACGCTGTGCCGGATAGAGATATCGGAGACATCCGCCTCCAGCCGCTGCGCATTGCGCGCGGCCAGCATAATGGGATGCCCACGCTTGGCCAGCGCGACGGCAATGCCACGGGCGATGCCGGACCGGGCACCAAGGATCAATGCGGGAGTGTCGGCAGGTGTCACAGGTTCAGCCTCTGGGATTGCATAGATTGAAATAGCCCGCGCGCACCGGATTGGGCGCGCAGGTCACGAAACGCAGGCAAGCCCTCGGCATATCCTGCCTCAAGCATCGGCTGGCTCATGCGGCTGTCCTTCGCCATGTAAAGACGCCCGCCATGGTCCGTTGTAATCTCATCAAGCGCGGTCATCAGGGTCAGCGCGCGCGGCGACAGCTGGAAATCAAGCGCCAGCGTGTAGCCTTCCATCGGAAACGACAGAGGCCGCTGCGGCGCGCCGGGGCCAAAGCGTTTCAGCACTGCAAGGAAAGAGCCAAGCCCCGCATCGGAAATCGCGGTCAACAGCTTGGTCAGCCCGGCCTCAGACTCCGCCAGCGGCAGCGCACATTGATACTGCGCAAACCCGCCGCGCCCATAAAGCCGGTTCCACTCAAGGATCGCATCCAGCGGATAGAAATACCGGTCATAGTCAACGAGCTGCGGTGCGAGATTTTGAGAATTCTTCTTGTGATAGAGCCGGTTGAAGGCACGAATGGTGTAGGTGTTCAGCGCCCAGGAGGGCGCATCCATCGGCATCCGTTGCTTCTTGCGCAAGGGAATATCAAATGGCAGATCCCGCTGGGCCGCAGCCAATTCCTCAGGCGCGGCATGCTCTCCCAGAAACACCAGCGAGCGCCCGCGATGCGCACCTTTGGCCAAACAGTCGATCCAGGCCACAGAATAGGTCACATCGTTGTGGGTCTCAAAAATCTCAATCGCGTCAGCGAGGTTTTCCGCCACATGGGTGGTCTGCCGCACCCAACCCGAAGGGATCGACAGCAGCTTGGTGCACACCGTCAGGATATGCCCCGTCAAGCCATTGCCGCCAATCGTGGCATGAAACAGCGCGGTGTTCTCCTCAGGCGAACAGCGTCGGATCTGCCCGTCCGCGCAATAAAGATCAAACCACAGAACGTGATCGCCAAAGCTGCCCACCTTGTGGTGGTTCTTGCCGTGCGCATCCACCGCGATCAGCCCCGCCAGCGAGACAAATTTTGTCCCCGGCGTCACCGCAGGAAACCAGCCGCGCGGTACAAACACGTCCAGAATTTCGGTGAGGCTCAAGCCCGCTTCGGCCACAAGCGTGCCGGTGTCTTCATCAAAAGACAGGATCCGATTGCGCGCTGTGCCCAGCAATGTGAGGTCCGGGTTCATGGCAATATCGCCATAAGAGCGGCCAAAGCCGCGCGCGATCATGCCCTTGCCCGCAGCCACTGGCAGCGCGTCAAACCCTGCCGGATCAAGCGGCGCCGTCGCGCACTTGCGCTGCGGCCAGCGTCCCCAGCCTGAGAGCGTCTGCGTCTTGATCATGCATGCCCCCCAACGCCAGCCGCAGGGGTAAACACAAACCGCTTGTCCAGATGATACTTGCAGAAATAGCCGATGCTCAAACCCAGCACAGCGCCCACTTCGCGCATCAAATCGGTCTGCCAGACCAGCCAGAACCCATACTCCGAGCCCCAGAAAATCACCGTCGTGATCACCCCCATCAGGGTGTAGAGGCCAAATTTCCGGCTCTGCGCCTCCTTGGAGACATCAAAAAAGATCCAGCGCTTGTCGAGGTGAAACTTCACCACCAGCCCCACAACCGTGCCGACAAAAATCGCCAGCGGAACCCCAAAACTGCCTTCATATAGCGCCAGGGACAAGCGCTGCGTCAGCAGGTTCGCGATGGTCGCCACCACCGCAAACGCGCTGTAGCGGGTGACAAGTTGCGTCAGTGTCATAGCTGCGCACTCGCCAGAAACACCGCGCCGCAGGCGGCAAAGACAATCAGGCTCACCTTATCTTTGAGAGCAAAAACAATGGGATCGTCATCCATCTCTCCGCGATAGGAGATGATGGCCACGCGATTGATCCAATAAAGCAGCATCATGCACACCAACCAAAGAAGCTTTGGTTCCGAGTATAGGCTCGCCACATTGGAGTTGGAGACATAAAGCGCCAGGATCACCACCGAACAATAGCCGGAAGCCAACATCGCCCCCAGCACCACAGGCAAATCGCCCACGCTGTATCCGCGCCCATCGGTGCTGTCCAAATCCCGCGCTTCCAGATCCTTGAGCTCGGAAATCCGCTTCACCGCAGCCAGCGCAAGGAAGACAAACATCGAGAACGCCAGAAGCCACTCAGACAGCGGGATGCCACTGGCCGCGCCACCGGCCACGATCCGGATCGTGTAAAGCGCACCAAGGGTCCAGATATCAATCATCAGCTTGCGCTTGAGCACCAGAGAATAGGCAAAGGTCAGCGCCACATAGCCTACCAGAACCAATGCAAAGGCCGATGGCAGGAAGGCCGCAATCACCATCGCCGTCAGAAACAGCCCCGCCGAATGCACAACCCCATGGGCGACCGGAATGGTACCCGCCGCAAACGGGCGTTTGCATTTGCGCGGGTGTTGCCGGTCCACGTGCAAGTCGAGCATATCATTGATCAAATAGATGCTGGAGGCCGCGAGACTAAAGGCACAAAAGGCAAAAAACGACGGCAGCAGCATCGACATCTCATGCGCGGCCAGCGCAGGTACAAACACCAAAAGGTTCTTCAGCCACTGATGCGGCCGCATCGCTTTGAGGTAATGGCGCGCTTTGCGCGTCGCGCTTTCATCACTATTCCTGTCCAAATGGGTGACCTCGACATCCATCGCATCCACACGCGCACGCACCGCCGGCTTGGCCCCGATGGTGATTGCCTTGCGCGCCTTGGGCCAAACCTCAAGGTCGGCGCTGGAATCCCCGATATAATCAAAGCCCCGCTCGCCAAACCGATCCACAAGCCATTGCGCCTTGGCGCTGCCTGCAAGATTGCGCTGCGCATCCGAGCCAATCGCCTCGTCAAACAGCTCCAGCTGATCCCCGATCAGACTCACCTGTCTGTGGTTTGAGGCCGACACCAGCAGCACCTGCCGCCCACTCTCTTTGGCCGCAGAAATCTGCGCCAACACATCCTCACGCAGCGGCACGCTGTCGGCATCAACCACCATTTCGGCGGCCAGCTTGTCTTTGAACTGCGCTTTCCCCGCAAACAGCCAAGAGACAATCTGAGGCAATTTTGCAGGCTGCTTTGCAATCAACAGCAAAAGCGCTTCGTGCATCGTATCTGATTTGGTCAGCGTGCCGTCCAAATCAACGACCAACGGTATGTCCACAGTATCAGACATGTCAAATTCAAGAGCGTCCGCAGATCCGCGCTGTGCTCCTATCGTCGTCATAATTTAATCCAAAACCAAAAAAGTCTAAAATCTAAAAGTAGGAAACCCCAAGCTCTATTCTAAACCAAGCGATAGCTGTTCAAGAAAGCGTAACTTGGCTCTCAGAGTTGCCAAAATATCGATTTGCGCAATATCCAGTCATTTAAAAACGCCGCAGAGCGGCAAATGGCCCGCCATCCACAGAAAGTTGGCACAGAAATACGCACCAGCCCTCACCCAAAATGGTTCGAAGCACTGACCAATAATACGCGTGTATTCATGTCCCCGTTTTTAGGCGTTCCTATGCGGCCATCCGCACGCACATCACAGCCGAATTATTCGATTTTTTTGCGGCATCGCATCAAAAAGCGCGCTATCGATTTGTGGCTCAATTCCACAATCAGCGACAGCGTCCTACTTGGGCCGCCCTGCGGCCGATTTCGACAAAAAATTTAGGCTGCTGGCAATCAAGTTTTTGACAGGCCGAGAAAAAGTACCGTCAACACCCATGGGTGGGCCTCATAAATTAGAGAATCAATACTCTAATATTTAGCCCAAGCCTTGTGATCGGCCTAGCTTTATCCTGACAACAGTAATTCTGATCCGCGACTTGCCAAAAAACGCGGTATGATTGCCGCATATCAGCAGCCCCATTCACAGGAATATTGAAACGCACACCATTGGATCGAACATCAGGAAATCAGATCCATTTGCGCAGAAAGATCCGCTTTCTGCGCCGCATTGGAGAGCCGTTCCAAAACCAGCGAAATCTCCTCGCTCCGCATCTCTTCGCTCCAACCCAAAAGCGCCGCCATTTCGCTGACAACCACCTCAAATTGCTGCGCGCTCATCGCGCCCAGCACCAGATCATTTGTGCGCCTGAGCAGCACATCACTCAGCCGGAAGGCCTGCGTCCCGTCCACATGCTGGCGCACAAAGGCGCGCAGCTGCGCCTCCGTCATCCCTGCAATCTCATGCGGCATGCTTTCATAATCCGGCAAGCCCACGCTGCGCGTCTGGCAGGGCCGCGCTTTTGCCTGTGCGCCCAACAGCTGATCAACCGTCTGCTCCGCCACCAGCCGCGCGGTGGTCCATTTCACGCTGACAATGCTGAACAGCCCGACAATCCCGTCCACAACACCATGATCGATGATCTCGCTCTCATGCAGCGGCACCGCCTCTGCGCCCTCTTCCTGCATCGCAGGCGCCAGCCCCGCGTAGCTGTAAAGCACATCCTCAGGAGTCAGCCCCAGCTCCGGGTAGACCTCATTAAACTCCTCAACAAAATCAGCCACATCACCCGGCCCAACCCGGTCATCCACCTCTGCCCCCTCATGCGCCACATGGGTGGTGCCGATCATGGTTTTGCCCTGCCAGGGCACCACAAAAAACATGCGGTTGGCACTGTCGACCTTGGAGTCAGAGGCGCGGTTGCTGCGCACTGCCACCCCATGGGGCAGCGCCGGCTTGCGGGTCACCAAATTCATGCTCTTGACCAGCCCAAGCTGCATAGTCAGCTGGGGCTCCCCCGCACCGTTGATCCAGCTCGCCGCCCAGGGACCGGTTGCGTTGACAACTGCGCGTGCCTGAATGTCAAAACACGTCCCGCTGCGTATGTCCCGCGCTTTGACGCCAGCGATCACCTGCGGATCATCCTCCCGAAACAGCGGCGCATCTGCGGTCACATAATTGGCCACCGAAGCCCCATACTCCGCCGCCTGCTGCAACATCTGCAGCACCGCCTTATCCGCCAGCGAGACCTGCGCATCCATCCACATCGCCCCGCCGCTCAGGGGCTGATCCTCCATGCCCGGCACCATCTCACGATAGCGCTTCGCTCCCATAACGCGCCCCTTGGGGGCCTTGAGCCTGCGACCGTCGCGTAGGGCCACACAGGCATTGAGGAACTCATAAAGCGCCACCCCAATGCCAAGCGCGGCAGGCCCCCGCATGCCAAACCCGTAAGCCGGCATCAAAAACCGCATCGGCTGCACCAGATGCGGCGCAGTCTGCAGAAAAATCTGCTGCTCACGGATCGATTCAATCGCCCGCTTGAAATTGAGATGCTGAAGATAGCGGATGCCGCCGTGAATGGTCTTCAGGGAGTTGTGGCTTGTGGCACTGCAAAAATCGGCCTGCTCCACCAGCGCCACGCTCAACCCTCGCAACGCCGCATCCCGCGCCACACTGGCCCCCAGCACACCGCCGCCCACAACAACCAGATCAAACTGCCGCGTCGACAGCTCTGACAAATCACGTTTCATAAAGTCACCAATGGTGCACGAATCTATTAAAAACGGCCACTTAATCAAATAACCGCCTTTGATAAGACGCAATTTCCCACCGTTTGTCATGCTGCCAATTGCCGCGCTGAGGAATTGAGGCATCACCTGCGTGACCACATCACAACACTCTGCGCAGGCATCTTGCGAGGCGCGCTTTTTTGGTGCTACGCAATTCAGGCTTGGGTTGTTTATAGGGGACGCTGGTGGAAAGTGAGCGCGACACTCTTAAAAAAGACCGCGTCGTTGATGCGTTAAACGACGACAGCTCTGCCCTGCAAAAATATCAGAAATTCTTTGTCGGCAATTCCAGTTTCAGCGCCTTTCTGCGGTATGAATTTGCCATGATGTTTGCGGCTGGCACGCGCGGCGCTTTGGGCTTCTTTCTCAGAAAACACCTATTCCCCGGCCTATTTGCCAAAACCGGAAAAGGCGTCAATTTTGGCCGCAATATATCTTTGCGTTGCCCCACCCGCATGTCGCTGGGCGAGAGCGTGACCATTGATGACGGCTGCGCGCTAGACGCGCGCGGCGCGGCTTCTGCCGATGATTTTTCCATTGGCCCGCGCACCCTGATTGCGCGCGACACCGTGCTGCTCGTGAAAAACAACCACCTGCGCATTGGCGCGGATTGCTCCATCGGCAGCCAGTGCAATCTCAGCGGTGTATCGGGCATTGAAATTGGCGATCACTGCATCATCGCAGGCCAATGCTACTTCGGCGGCGGGCGCTACAAAATGGCCCTTGGCGAAGGCCCCATGGTGACACAAGGTCTGGAAACCAAAGGCCCTGTGGTGCTTGGAAATGACGTCTGGGTCGGCGCGCATGTCTCTATTCTGGACGGGGTCCGCATCGGCAACGGCGCGGTGATAGCGGCAGGTTCGGTGGTCACCAGCGATGTGGACGACAACGCCATTGTCGCAGGCGTTCCCGCCCGTGTTATCCGCCTCCGCAGCTGATCAGCGCTGCCGCTCTACGCCGGACGGCCCTTTTCCAAATCCGTGCATCCCGTTTGGGTGTTTGAGCCGCACCGATGTATCAAAACCACGCCCCCGCGCGCTTTCTCGCGCAAACAGCTTGCCACAAACCGCCACCACGACCTAACGTGGCCTTAGATTTTAAGGAGGGCCTCGCCCTCAAATTTTGACATAGCATATTGTGAAGACGAGATGATTATTGACGCTCGCAGCTTACCTGACGGCGAGGTTATCGACGCCGACATCTGCATCGTCGGCGGTGGCCCTGCGGGCATCACCCTTGCACTGGAACTCTCTGGCTCCCCTCTAAAAGTTGCCCTGATTGAAAGCGGTGGCATCTATTATGAGGATGAAACCCAGCAACTCTACAAGGGGCCGAACCTCGGCTTTCAATATGACCCGCTGGATGAGGCCCGCCTGCGCTTTCTTGGTGGCTCTTCAAACCACTGGAGCGGCCACGCCATGCGTCTGGCACCGGTGGATTTTGAGGTGCGCGACTGGATGAAATGGTCCGGCTGGCCCATCACCTATGATGATGTCGCCCCGTTTTATGACCGCGCGCAGCCCTATTTCGAGCTTCATGAAGAGCGCCCCTATGACATCGCCTATTGGGCGGACCGTCTTGGCTTTGACCTCTTTGACCTCAACCCGGATCTTCTGGAAAACGTCTCCATCAACCAAAGCCCGCCAACGGCTTTTGGCTATACCTACGAGGACGCGCTCCGGGCGTCTGAGAATGTCACGGTGTTTCTCAACGCCAATGCGCTCAACATCGACAGCACGTCCACCGCCTCCGAGATCACGGGCATTGATCTGGCCTGCATCGACGGCCCAAGGCTGCGCTGCGAGGCCAAGCGTTATGTCCTCTGCATGGGCGGCATCGAAATCCCGCGCCTGATGCTTCTGTCAAACAAGGTGCAAAACACCGGCATTGGCAACGGCAATGACCTTGTGGGCCGCTTCTTTGCAGACCACGCCGCCATCCGCCCGGCCGCGCGCATTCTGGCGGGCCGCAACGCCCCCAACATCGATCTTTATGCCGAGCCATACGAGTTTGACGATGTGGGCGGCATGTTTGCGGCCATTGTGCCGTCAGATGATCTGCTCCGGCGCGAACAAATCGCAAGCTTCATTTTCCACATGTTCCCCGCCGCGCGCTCCCCCGGCGATCTGGCCATTGGCCAGCTTACCAAACAGCTCCGCGGCAAAGGCAACGGCCTCGCCCCGCATATCCAGAACGTGCTGACCGATCTGGATGGCGCGGTCAACGGCATCTGGCGGCGCGCCCTTGATACAAGAGACGATCTGATCACCCGCGAATGGGTTGGCCCGTGGCTTGGGTTTGAATGCGTGCCAAATTACGACAGCACCGTGCATCTGGTGGAAGAAACAGACCGCTTCGGCCAGCGCCAGATCGCGCTGAACTGGCAGCTCACGGATCAGGAAATGCGCACCGTCAAACGCGCCACAGAACTGCTCGCCTCAGAGATCAGCCGCACAGGTGCAGGTCGCGTCTGGACCGATGTGCTCAGCGAGGACTACGACTGGCCAAGCTTTGTCGCCCGCGGCAAACACCACTGCGGCACCACCCGCATGTCAGCGGGGCCGGACACCGGCGTGGTAAACGCCGACTGTCAGGTGCATGGCATCAGCAACCTCTTCATCAGCAGCTCATCCGTGTTCCCCACCAATGGCTACGCCAACCCGACCGTAACCATCGCCGCCCTGTCGATCCGCATGGCAGACAAATTCAAAGCCGACGCACGCGCAGGCAGCCTGTAAGGAGGGCGACCCTATGAAACGACGTGACTTGCTTCTGGCCGCCGCCCTCAGCCCGGTGGCCTCGCTCGCCAAAGCCATGCCCAATCCCTCCTTGGACGCACTCAAAAAGATTGGCCGCGCCGCCCTTGCGCAAGGCGCCGTTCCGGCGGACCCTGCGGCCTTGCGCGCTGCACTTGGCTTGCATCGCCACGCGACCCTGTCTGATCACACCGGATCCCTAAACGCGAAAGTCGCGGAGGATTTTGCCGCAGGCCACACCGTTCAGGTCGATGGCTGGGTGATGAGTGAGACCGAAGCCTGCGTCTGCGCATGGATCGCTTTGCAGGAAGAAGGGGCCTGACATGCGGGTTTTCATCCTTCTGATTCTGATCGCCGCATGGGGCCTCTTCCTGTCCGTTTTTGTCCCTGGAAGCCTCTATTCCGGCACCCTGATCGGCGCGCTTATTGCGACTCTGTGTTTTCTTTTATTCGGCCGCAAACACCGCAATGGAAACAAAGCCAATTAAGCCAGCGGTATTGTCCAATTCCACAGCGGTTTTTGCCTATTTTCACTGCCCAAGGTGTTGCGTGAACGTGTCACCTCACTCCGCAATTGCCACAGCCCACAGCGGTTGCTAGAGTTTGAGCCAATTCGAAGGCATTTTGCTTTAGGTATTTTTAATTATTTTGTTTTGGTCAGGAGTCATACTTTGACCGTTAAATACTCTGTCATCGTTCCAATTTTGAACGAGGAAGAAAGTGTGGGACTGCTCTATCAGAAAGTCGCCACCGTTTTTGATGAGTCCAAATTGTCTTTTGAACTCATCTTTGTTGACGACGGATCCACCGACAGCAGCTTTGAAAAGCTCTCGGAGCTTTCCGCAGAGGATCCGCGTGTCGTGGTGCTGAAGTTCCGCAAAAACTACGGACAGACCGCAGCGATGATGGCGGGCATCGAATATGCGCGCGGCGAGGTTCTGGTCACCATGGATGGCGATCTGCAGAACGATCCCGCAGACATTCCCATGATGCTGGCCAAGATTGACGAAGGCTATGACATGGTCATTGGCTGGCGCATCAACCGTCAGGACAAATGGCTGTCACGCAAGTTGCCCTCGATGATTGCCAACCGTCTGATCGGCAAGGTCACCGGCCTGCCGGTGAAAGACAACGGCTGCTCCCTCAAGGTCTACCGCGCCAACACCATCAAGCGGGTGCCGCTCTATTCGGATATGCACCGCTTTATTCCGGCGATGACATTGCCCGTGGGCGCGCGCATTGCTGAGGTGGGCGTGCGCCACCATGCCCGCCAATTTGGCGAGTCCAAATATGGCCTGTCACGCATTTTCAAAGTGCTGCTTGATCTGATTGCGATCAAAACCCTGCTGATGTTTTCGCGCAAACCCATGCGGCGCTTCACCGGGCTGTCCGTCACTTTTGCATTTTTGACCTGCCTCTTTGCTTGGCCCATCGTCTTTGGCCCCGGCGCTGCTGAAACCGGCAGCGTCATGGTCTTTACATCCGTGGCCATGCTCTGCGGCTCTCTGTCCCTTTTCTTGTTTTTGGTCGGCGTGGTCTGTGCCTTGGTGCATCGCCAGATTGGGCCCGACAAATTGTATTGGCTCGGCGGCCATTCCGTGACCGCGCTGCCGAATGGAGAATAAAATGATTCACAGTCAAAATACCCATGACGCAAAAGCAGCAAGCGAACTTCTCACGGTGATTGTCACCGCCGATGGGGATGGCAAAGGGCTGAAAGAGCTGCTGTCTGATTTCCGCCCGGTGCTTGATGCCCGCCCCGAGCCTTACGAACTGGTGGTGGTCTATGAGCAATCCTCATCCGGCATCACCCAGGCGCTCAGCGCGCTGCAAGACAGCTGGCCCAACCTCAAATCCATCGGCCAGCGCCCTTGGGCCGGCGAAGACGCGGCCATCAAACACGGCATTGGCCAGGCGGTGGGCGATATCGTCCTCACCTTGCCATCGTGGCGCGAGATTGAGCCGGGCTCCATCAATGCGCTGCTCGATGGGCTTTCTGATGCCGATATGGTGGTGGGCAAACGCGACAAGGTGGATCGCAACGGCATCCAGAAGTTCCGCTCATGGGCCACCCACGGCCTGCTGCGCGCCCTGTTTCAACAAAGCTTCAGCGATGTGTTTTGCCGCGCCCGCGCCGGTCGTCGCGATGTGTTTCAGAAGGTCTCTGAACTGGGCGTCCGCCAGCACTTCCTGCCCCTGATCGCCGCCTCTGAAGGCTATAAGGTCAAGGAGGTGGATGTGACGGTGATGCAGAACCTCAACGAACAGGACATCTACAAATTCAAACCCCACGCCCATGTCGGTGCGCTGGTGGATCTGATGACCCTGTTTGTCGGCCTGAAATACCTACGCCGCCCCCTGCGGTTCTTTGGCTCGGTCGGCGTGCCCCTGATCTTGGTTGGCGCCTTGCTGACCACCTATCTGGTGATTGAGCGCCTGTTCTTTGGCGCGGCCCTCGCGGACCGCCCGGCGCTGGTGTTTGCGGTTCTGATGCTGGTGCTTGGCATCCAGATCGTTGCCCTCGGCCTCGTCGGGGAAATCATCATCTTCTCCTCAAGCCGAAGGTTGCGCAGCTACGAGATCGATCAAGTCCTGCGGGGCCGCCCGACCGCTGCAGAAGAGGCGGCCTCAGAACGCACCGCGCGCCCGCGCGATACAGAGACCCCACCACAGGGCGATCGCCAGCAGGCTGACATAAGAAGCGATATCGCGGACGCCTGACGCATGCAGATGGACGTCCTCAACCCGCAACGTTGAGGGCGTTTCAAACACTCCTTTGACAGAGACAAGCGCGCCTGCGCCCAGCGTTGAGTTTGTCAGCGCAAGGCGCTCGCCGGTCCACACACGCAGATGCGGCACTCCGTTCTCAAAAACAATCCGGTTGCGATCAATGCCAATCTCCCGCCCCGCACGCTGGCCATACTCTGCCAGTACCTTGGTGGAATGCACATTGGCCGCAAAAGCGGCTTTCTCCATCGCGAGTGGCGCACAGAAATAGACCGCCAAAAGCACAACCGCAGCCCGCGCACGCGCGCCCCTCGGGCGCCGCAAATCGTCACCATTGGGCGCATCTCTGAAAACCATCCAGAACACCACACCAAGGCTCAGCCCATAAAGCGCATAGGTGGGCCAATCCTCCGGCCAGAACAGCCCGAAATTCAACGGCTCCCAACGCAGAGGCGCAAAAAGCAACACACCGTTGGCCCATTTTGTCTGCAGCGCATCCAAAGCAAAATGCAGCAGCGCACCAAAAGCCAATACATTGAAAACGCTCAACGCTCTCCGGCTGAACAGCGCCAAACAGGCGCAGAGCACCAGGCTCATCAGCAGACTGCTTTGCGCCACAACATAGAGCCGCAGCTCAATCGCAGGTACATCGCCAACGGCGCGCACCACACGCTGCAAAATCCATGGCAGATCCGGGATCACACATCCTGCCAAAATCCATTTTGTGTCCGCCTGCGGCAGTCCAATCCGGGTGAGCAGCATCTGCGCGCCGATATGCCCCAAGGTGGCAGGCACGGCTCAGCCAAACCGCTTTCGCAACTGCATCCGAATCTGCGCCGCAACAAAGGCCGTCGGGGTCGTCAGTGCCCCAAAACACGCCGGCGAGCGTTCAACCTGTCGCAACCAGCCCGCCATGCTGCCAAACGGACGTTCCGGATCTATCGCGCAGTCCGCGACAAACCCATAGCGCCCAACGGCCCGCTCCTGATTGGGCAACGGCAGCGGGTCTGACCCAGCCAAAACGCGCCAGCCATGGGCTTCGGCTTCCGCCAGCAAGGCTGGCCGCTGCGCACCACGCATCCGCACGCCACTGTCTGCGACAAAGACCCCCGTGTCGGTCGGCGGTTGCGAAATCAGCGACCGCACCACCTCGCCCCGCGCGCCCTGCCACTTGCCAAAGCCCCAGGGCAACACCACCAGCAGCCCCTGCCCGACCGCCGCGCTGATTACCTCTGCCAAGGGCGCCCCGTCAGGCGGTGCCGCAGAGGTCCCATGCAGCAAAACCTCAAGCCCCTCCTGCGTCACAACCTGCCGCCCGGCGACAATATAGATGTAGCTCCCATCCGGCGTGCGCGCCAGCTTGGTCATCTCTTCTTGGGTTTGTGTGATTTCCCATTCTCCCGCCTTTTCGGGGAGAGAATCATAAAAATTCACGCCTGATATCTCTGTGAGAAACAAAAAACCGAGGTCAGAATGACTGTTTCTCATTAGCCCCATAGTCGACCGCGCATTATCGAGCGCCTTTTCCACAGAAAACGCGGAATGAATATGCACATGGCCATCAATATGGCAGCGTTTCAGACCGCCAGCAGCAGCCTCTAGATCATTGTTATTCAATAGATTTGGCCCAAATAGAGACAATAATGTGTTTTCTCAATATCAGCCTCCGACGCGCGCTACGTCAATAAAAACCGCGCGAAATAGCGGCGAATTTCACGGCCAAACGCCACGCCCCGCACGCTACTCTTTTGGGTAGGTATCAAAACCCTGACTGGAAATTCACAAGCATCTAATTTTAAATGTTTTTTTAATAGATTATTAATACTTATTGACGCCGCTGAAATCTCCGTATCTTATTTGTGATGTGTCTGTGGGAAGGGTAATCAAACAGGCGGAATATCGGGGGAATTTAACAATTCCAAACCGCAGGACCATTTTTTGCCTGCATAAAATTTATACTTTTGCCTCTTTGATGTTCGGTCCATCAAAGTGGACCTATTTGTTTAACATTCGGCGCAATTCCGCTCTGAATCCCCGCTCCGCTGCTCTCCCGCTTATTTGGCGAAAAATACGCGTTTGTTGCGAGTAATTAGGGGGAATTAACAGTGTCATACTATTACCGCGAATATGAATGGACCGCTCTCAAGGAATCCGATCTTCTGGATCAGGGCGGCAACGGGTCCAGCATCGGCTGTGGCGATAAATTCACCATGCCGGACAGCGCCTCAGTCTGTCTCTCAACCAAAGACAACGATTACTTCCTCTCCGGCGACAACTGCCGCAATGAGCACGCCAACGACCGCTCCGGTCAGCAGGCCTATGTCGACGGTGAAAAAGTTGGCGGTCAGATGTATGCGGAAAGCTATCACGTGCTGAAAGGCTCTGATGGCCAGACCTACTACATGATCGAAATCGAAATCGAAGATCACAACGCCCCCGGCGCAGGCGACGATTATTTCAGCTTCTACGGCGCAGTGCCGCCAGAAGGCACCGAGCTGACCGTTGTCAAAACCTGCAACGTGAAAAGCAACTGGGTCGACTACAAATGCCTCAGCGCAGGCGAAAAGGTCGAAACCGGCGCGATCTCCGGCACCGTCTTCTGCGATGTGGATTGTGACGGCATCAACGGCGAAGTCACCGTCATCCCCGGCTGCGATTACACCATCGAAGCCGAAGACATGGCCAGCTATGGCTTCAAAACCGTCGAAGGCGCGCAGGCCTCCGGTGGCGAATTGGTCAAGCTCTACTGCGCAGGTGGCTACGGTGAGCTTTGCACCACCTTTGACGGCAAAACCGGCGTTTATGACGTAAAAATCCGTGTGCAGGATGAAAAAGACGGCCAGAGCGTCATCAAGCTTAAGGTCGGCGGTCAGGTCGTCGAAGCCGTCCGTCTGGATGCAGACACCGACGGCTGGGGTTCCAATGATGGTGGCTTCTCCACCTATGTAATCAAAGATGTTGCGATTGAATCCGGTCAGGATGTCACCCTGAAAGCCTTTGGCGACGACTACGAATATGTCCGCATCGACAACATCGTTCTGGAAGGTCAGGATCAGACCGAAGTGGTCTCTGAACCCACCAAAGCGGGCGTTACCATCAAGCTTCTGGATCTGGACGGCAATGTGGTTGCAACCACCCAGACCGATGCAGATGGCAACTACCGTTTCGATGACGTCCCTGTGGGTGACTACAAAATCATGGGCGTCGCCCCGGATGGCACAGAATTCACCATTCAGGACGCTGGCACAGATGACAGCATCGATTCCGACGTAGATGAGAACGGCATGTCCGGCGTGGTCTCGGTCACCGCAGACAGCGAGACCGACATCGACCTCGGCGTCTGCGTGAAAGAAGATCCCGGTTCCCTCTCCGGGCGCTATTTCTGCGACGTGGACAGAGATGACCTCGACAACAACAACGGCGACGAGCCTGGTATCCAGGGTGTGCTTGTCACCTTGCTCGATGCCAATGGCGATCCGGTGCTGGACGCTGGCGGCAACGCCATCACCACTCTGACCGATGCGGATGGCAACTATCAGTTCTCTGATCTGGAACCCGGCACCTATGGCGTCAAATTCGAAGACCCGGATGCCGTGCTGGTTGGCAAAGAGCTGGTGAACCCCAATGTTGGCGCGGATGACACCTCCGACAGCGACGCTATCGGCGACACCACCATGTCCGTCATTGAAAACATCACCGTGGTGTCCGGCGAAGACACTGGCGATAATGACGCCGGTGTGCGTGACACCGACCCGATGACCGCAGAGCTGGGCGACACCGTCTGGCTGGACCTGTTTGGCGACGGCATTCTCAATGACGAGGAATTCGATCCGTTCTTTAACGGCCGCGAACAGGGCGTGCAGGGCGTCACCGTTCAGCTCCTGACCGCCTCCGGCATGGTGCTTGCTGAGCAGATGACCGATGAGAACGGCAACTATCTCTTCACCGGTCTCGCTGCAGGCGACTACAAGGTCGGCTTCATCCTGCCTGAGGGCTTTGCCTTCACAGCGGCCAATCAGGGCGGCGATGATGCGCGCGATTCCGATGCGGTGCCAATGAGCGCTGATTTCGCGATGACTCAGGTGGTCACCCTGGCCGAAGGCGAATCCAACCTCACGCTGGACGCCGGTATCCTGCGCTGCGGCCTGATCGAAGGCACCAGCCAGGCCGATGAAAACTCACCGGTCGGCGGCTTTGACCTGCTGGTGGGCTGTGAAACCGATGACAGCATCATCGGCTTCTCCGGCGAAGACACCCTGATGGGCAACGGCGGCAACGACACCCTCGAAGGCGGCAGCTATGACGACCTGCTGGAAGGTGGCGAAGGCGAGGATGATCTCAACGGCGGGTCCGAGAATGACATCCTGATCGGCGGCGCTGGCAATGATGATCTCAACGGCGACGGCGAGGTCGACACCGCGGTGTTTGGCGGCAACTTTGCCGATGCGGACATCCAAATCGTCGACATCTTCACCGGTGAGCTGATCATCACCTCCGTGGATGGCGTCGACCGCCTGCGCAACATCGAATTCCTGCAGTTTGATGATATGACCGTGGCCGTGGAAGAGCTTGTACCAGGCGGCACCAGCGATCAGGTGGCCGCACCGGGTGCGGGCGGCTCCGTCAACATCGACGTGCTCGCCAATGACATCGAGCTCAGCGAAGGCATGCTTGAGGTCGCTCAGGTCAACAACGGCGGCTACGGCACCGTGGTGCTTGAAGCGGATGGCACCGTGACCTACACGGCTGGCGCGAACTTCACCGGCTATGACTCCTTCAACTACACCGTCACCAACGGTGTCGGCTTTGTCCGCACGGTCGAAGTGCAGGTCGGCGACGTTCCAACGCTGGACCCAGCGGACCCAAGCACCATCGTGCTGGTCGAGCCTCTGGGCGAAAACGGGGTCAGCTTCACCGGCACGGGTCTGGATGAAAACATCCTTGGCACACGCGGCGAAGACACCATCGAAGGGCGCGGCGGCGACGACTTCATCGAAGGCGGCCGGGGCGACGACAACCTGCGGGGCACCGCTGGCTTTGACACCCTGCTCGGTGGTGAAGGCGACGACACCATCAACGCCGACGGTCAGGCCGACCTCGCCTTGGGTGGCATCGGCAATGACGCACTTGCCGGTCAAGCGGGTGCCGACACACTCTTTGGCGGCGACGGCGATGACTTCATCCGCGGCCTGCAGGGCTCGGATTATGTCTCAGGCGGCGCGGGTGATGACCGGTTCCTCAGCCCCAACGACGGCGCAGATGTGATCCTTGGCGGCGCTGGTGCCGACGAGTTCATCTGGTCAGAAGCCAGCGATGCGGGCGAACGGGACTTCCTCGATGGGGAAAGCGGGATCGACCGCCTCGAAATCGAGCTGGACGGCGCCGATGCGGTTGCGGTTCAGGCCGAAGTCGACGCCTACCTCGCTCTGGTTGCCCTCAATGCGCCCGCAGCAGGCAGCATCAACGACGGCAGCATCCTCACAGACACCTTCAGCTTCACCACGCTGGATCTCGACATCCGCAACTTCGAGGAAGTGGTGCTCATCTAAAACAGATCAGGCCCTCAATCGGGGGCCTGCTCACCCTCAGGTCGTGATGCGCCTCTTGGACTTACCTCAGCCTCACAGCGCATTGGCGACAAAATCAAAAGCTCCCGAAACAGCTTCGGGAGCTTTTCTTTGTCTGTTCGAAGGTCAAGCGTGCCGCGCACCGCGCCAGGCCGAGGGAGACTGCCCGAACTTCGCCTGAAACGCGCGACTGAACGCCTCTTTTGAGGCATAGCCCACCCGATCGGCAATCGCCTCAATCGATGCGCTAGAATGCAGCAGCGCCTCAGCGGCCTGATCCAGCCGCCAGCCTCTCAGATAGGCCCCCGGCCCCTGCCCCATCACCTGTTTGAACCGATCCGCAAAGTTAGACACCGACATCCCGGCAATATCGGCCAGCTCCGCATTTCTCAGACTGCCGCCGCTGTTGGAGTGGATCGCCGCAATCGCCCGCGCGATCCGCTCATCTTTCGCCGCCGCCAGCCACCCGGGCAAGCTGTCATCAGATTGCGCCCAGCGTCTGAGAATAACCACCAGCAGCAAATCCAAAAGCCGGGACACCATCAAACTTGCCCCCGGCTGCGTCGCGCCCAGCTCGCGCAGCACCAAGCCGCACATTTCATCAAGCCACTCGATAGGGTCTTCCGCCAACCCGTCCAGTACGATCACCTGCGGCAATGACTGCAACACGCGCTCGGCCAGATCTTCTACCTCACCGGCGTGCCCTATCTGCGGACCATCGTCTGGGCGATCAGCCTCGTGGGCCTCGTGATGATGGCGCAGCACATCGGCTGAGGCACGCTTGCCCTCAGGAGAGACCTCTCTCACCAACGAGAAAGCCCCTCAGGGGCTTTCTCTGCCAACAGCCGCGCAGGTCTTGCAGGCAGAACCTTCCAAAGTTGCAACACCCGTCTCCAGAGCGCGGCCCGACAGCCAAATTCATTTGCGACAGGGGGCAACCTGTGCTGAACTCACCCCTGCGCCGGACGCGATTTTTGTCCGCCCGCACAGACTTTTTGAATTTGAAATTTTTTCCAAACTGCTGTTCCAGACGCCATGAAACCTGCCAACGCCGCGTTGATCAAAGATTGCCTGCACGCCTCAACCGGACGGATCTCCGATCTCTTCCTGCCCCCGGTCAAGAAATACGCCATCCTCTCTGCCGGACGGTCAGGCTCAAACCTGCTGGTCTCCCTGATCAAAAGCATCCCCAAAACCCGGCAGCACGGGGAAATCATCGGTGAATACCAGTTGCAAAGCGCAGCGGTCCGCCGCCGGATCACCGGCGCGGGTGCGCAGTCCTATCTCGAGCGCCGCCTATCGCGCATGTCCAACGAAGACATCGTCGGCGTCAAACTGCTCTATCGCCACCTCGAAAGCGACTATGGCGAGAAATTCGGGATCAGCGACACCAGCGGCGTGCTGCCCTATCTGCGCGCGGCAGAGGACATCCGGCTCATCCACCTCAGACGCAAAGACAAACTCGCCGTCCTCATTTCAACGCGCTTGGCTTATGAGAGCGGCGAATGGGTCGGCGGGTCTTATGGCGACCGAACCCTGGAGCTGCCTGTGGATTGGGTCCGGGATCGTTTTGAATGGCTGGAAAGCTGGGAGGCGCGGATTGCCGAGGCGTTCCCGCCCTCACGTCTTTTGCAGATGACCTACGAAGATCTGGTGGCCCAGAAAGAGGCCGAGATGCAGCGTCTTTGTGCCTTTCTCGATGTCCCGCCAGCGCCGTTTCACTCCAAAATGTCCAAACAGAACAAGCGCCCCAAATCCGAAGTTGTCAAAAACTTCGCCGAACTCAAGGACGCCTTTGCGGGCACCCGCTACGCGCCCCTGTTTGAGGAGTGATCCGCCCGGATCACGCCCCCATCCCGTAAAACCGCGCCGCCGTGCCGCCAAAGACCTCTTCGTGGTCCGCCTCGGGCACCAACTCCCGCATAGCGCCGGCGAGCGTCGCGTAGTCTGACGAGAGGCTGTCGACGGGAAAGTTCGACCCAAACATCACCCGCGATGCCCCAAACTGCGCAAGGCATTCCGCCACGATCGGGCGGATGCTGTCCACCGTCCAGTCGTGATCAAACATGCCCAGCCCCGAAAGCTTGCACGTCACCTGAGGCAATGCGGAAAGCGCCTTCATTTGCTTGGCCCATTGCGCCAAACCAGCCGCACTGCGATCATGCGGGCTGCCCGCATGGCACAGCGCCACCTGCGTCTCAGGCGCCTGTGCCAGCACCCGCGCGGTCTTCTCCATCAACTCCGGGATCAGCTGCAAATCAAAGGACAGCCCACGCGCTCCCGCCAACTGCAATCCCCGCAAAAACGCCGGATCATCGAGCAGCGCGTTGGTGCCGGTCACCGCATCCTCACCGGGGGCGCGTCCGACAATCTGGCGCACTCCGCGCACGGTCGAAAGCGCCTGAAACGCATCCAGCTGCGCGTCCAGATCCGGCGCGGTCAGATCGCAAAAGACGACCTGCGCCATCGGCCAATCCGGCGTCTCTTCTGCCACGGTCTGCACCCAGCGCGCCTCTGCCAGACCATCCTCGGCCCCCACCTGAATATGCACCGAGCCACCAAAGCCCTGCGCCGCCGCATCTTCGCGAAACTCCGCGATCAGGTAGTCCCGCTGGATCGGGGCCGGGTCGCCAAAAAACCGCGCCACGCCTTTGGCCATCAGCCACGGATAGCTGACCGCCTTCAAATCCCAAAGGTGGTGATGTGCATCAATCCGCATGGCCTGCTCCCGTGCCTGAAATGCCTGTGGTCCGCGCCAGAATATCAACGCCCTGCTGCTTCCAGAAATGCAGCAGATCGATGAAAATCCAGTTCTCCGCCAGCTTGTCGCCCTCGCGGCGATAGATGTCGATCACCCGAAACTCTCCGGCCTTGCCGGTTGCGGGCATGCCCATAAACCCGCCACTGGGCACGGCGGTGAAATTGGGCCAGCCAAAGAAGCCGCCATAGTGCCCTTCCGCCATACGGCAGATGTGATTGGTCTTGGAGCGCTCAGTGAAACCCGCCCGAAATGGCCCGGAATGCTGCTTGGCGTAGCGTTCAATGGTGTAGGTCGCGCCAATCCCTGTTGGCCCCCACCAGATCATGTCGTCATGCCACGTCAGCGCCAGCTCTTCTTCCAGCGGCAACGGATTGTCCCATTGCCCCAGATCACCAATCATCGCCTCAATCGCCGCCAGCGTCTTGGTGCCTTCTTCTGCGGGCTGCGCCTCATAGAGCAACCCATCATGGGTCAGCGGGCCGGGCTGCACCAGCTGCGCGGCGGTCTGCTCCGGGAAAGGCTGCAAACCCGCCTGCACCATCAGATGCGGAATGTCGAAATACATCGCGGTCTCGACAATCTTGCCATCCAACACCCGATGAAAGGCGCAATAGCGCAGAAAGGCCAACTTGCCGGTGGGAGCAATGCCCAGCCACGGCTGATCAAACAGCCCCATCAGATGCCCCATTGAGCTCACCCAGACACCGCCCTGATCGTCAAACCGGTTCTGCGCGGCAAAAAAGATGTCCATCCGGCGCTGCATCCGTGTCAGGCTCTGGCGCAGCGGGGTCCAGAATTTATCCCCCACAGCGCGCGCGCCTCGGATTTCATCAAAGGGATGAAATCCACGCCACAACAGCTCAGAATCACAGTATTTGGCCATCACCTCTGCCGCGCCCTCCGCCGGTGCAGCGTCCAGATCGGCATAAAATGCCCGAATAATGTGCTTGGCCTCTTGAACATCACTCATGTGATTTTCCCATATTAAACATGTATTTGCTGCTCATTTAACAACGCGGCTTCCGGAGTCGTTTCCAGTATTTTTGCATACGTATGCAAAAATGTCTTGCCAAAACCGACGCCGCGTCACTACCATTTTGCAAACGTATGCAAAACGCACCCGGATCAACCGGATGCTGCTCGGGGGACCAAAATGGCCGAAATTCAGCTTCGCAATGTTGGCAAGCGCTGGGGCACTTTTGTGGGTGTTCACAACTTCGACCTCACCATCGCCGACAAAGAGTTCCTTGTGCTGCTCGGGCCCTCCGGCTGCGGCAAAACCACCACCATGCGGATGATCGCCGGGCTTGAGGATGTCACCGAAGGGGAAATCCGCATCGACGACACTGTGGTGAACGAGCTCGAGCCCAAAGACCGCGACGTGGCCATGGTGTTTCAAAGCTACGCGCTTTACCCGAACATGAACGTCTATGAGAACATCCGCTTCCCGCTGAAGGTGCGCGGCATTGATCCGGCCACCCATCATGAACGGATCATGCAGGCCGCAGAGCGTGTGGAACTGGGCGAGTTTTTGCACCGCAAACCGGCGGAACTCTCCGGCGGTCAGCGTCAGCGCGTTGCCTTGGCGCGCGCCATTGTGCGCAAGCCCAAAGTCTTCCTGATGGACGAGCCGCTCTCCAATCTGGATGCCAAGCTGCGGGTCTCCACCCGCGCCCAGATCAAGAACCTGAGCCATGATCTTCAGGCCACCACCATCTATGTGACCCACGACCAGATCGAAGCGATGACACTGGCGGACCGCGTTGTGGTGATGAAAAAAGGCGTGGTGCAGCAGGTTGGCTCCCCCACCGAAATCTATGACCGCCCCGCCAACACCTTTGTGGCAAGCTTCATCGGCTCTCCGGCCATGAACCTGATGGATGGCGAGGTCGCGGGCGGCGTGTTCCGCGCGCAAAATGTGGAAATTTCCGGCATTGATGCCCCTGATGGCCCACTAACCCTCGGCTTCCGCGCAGAGGATGCGGCTGTTGCCGAAGGCAAAGGCCAGATCACCGCTCCCATCTACACGCTGGAGCTTCTTGGCGACGCCACGATGATATCCGTGCGTGTCGGGGATGCACTGGTTTCCGTGAAAGCTGACAAGACCTACCGCGCCGAAATCGGCGATCTGGTTTCCCTCAGCATCCCGACTGAAATCTGCCATCTCTTCAACGCAGAAGATGGCGCAAGACTGGGATCTTAACCCAGCGTTCTGCCTTCGCATAAGCGGCCAAGGCCAACCGGGGTGAAAGCGCCCCAATTGACCAAAACAGGGAGACACAAATGTCTATGATGAAACTTTCAATGCTCGGCGCAGCGGCCGTGTTCATGGGAACCACCGCTTACGCGGGCTGCGGCGTGACCTCCGGCAACGTCAGCATTCTGGGCAATGATTTTGCCGCCATTCAGGCGGTTGCCGAAGGCGCCAAGCAATGCGCCGGTGACGGCGTGACCGTCGAGAGCAACCTCAACAAAGATTACCGCGATCTGCAAATCGCCGCGCTGACCGCAAATCCGGCGCAATATTCCACTGTGGTCACCACCAACGCCGCCATCGTGCCGCTGATTGGCGAAGGCCTGATCCGCCCGCTGGATGATCTGATTGCCAAACACGGCCAGAACATCTCCAAGAACCAGCTGATCACTGTGGATGGCAAAGTGATGGCGGTGGCCTTCATGGCCAATGCCCAGCACCTGTTTGTGCGCACCGACATCCTTGAGAAAGCCGGTGTAGAGGTGCCCACCACCTATGAGGATGTTGTGGCCGCAAGCGAAGCCATCAAAGCCGCAGGCCTGATGGAGCACCCCTTCGCCACCACCAGCCAGACCGGCTGGAACCTCGGCGAAGAGTTTGTGAACATGTACCTCGGCTTTGGCGGCGAGTTCTTCAAACCCGGCACCGCAGAGCCGAATGTGAACAACGAAACCGGCGTGGCCGCGCTCAACATGCTCAAGTCGCTGACCGAGCAGTCCAACCCGGATTTCCTGACCTTTGACTCCAACGCAGTTCAGGCCTCCTGGGAAGCGGGCGATCTGGCGATTGCGCACCTCTGGGGCTCACGCGGCACCGGTATTCTTGATGCAGAAGGCTCCACGGACGAGATCGTCAGCAACACCGTGCTGGTCTCCTCCCCGACCGTTGGCGGCGGCAGCACACCTGCCTCTTCCCTGTGGTGGGACGGCTTTGCCATCGCTGCCAATGTGAGTGACGAGGACGCCGAAGCCAGCTTTGTCGCCATGCTCAACGGCATCAGCCAAGAGAATGTGAAAGCCAACAACGACGCAGCCGTCTGGCTTGTCGAAGGCTATCAGCCCTCTGCGGCCTCTGCGGGTGTTCTGGCAACCGCCACCGGCGGCACCAAGCCTTACCCGATGATCCCTTTCATGGGTCTGATGCACTCCGCACTTGGCGCGGAACTCTCCGAGTTCCTGCAAGGCTCTGAATCTGCTGAGCAGGCTCTGGCCGATGTTGAGGCAGCCTATGTCTCTGCCGCCAAAGAAAAAGGCTTCCTTCAGTAAGAAGCCATCCCTTGGCAGAACCGGTCCCCTCCCCCTGGTTCTGCCGCCCCTGGCCCTTCGTGAACGGGACGATCTGACATGCGCCATAAAACCTTCCTCTGGTTCATTCTGCCCAGCCTTGCGGCGATGATCCTCTTCATTGCGCTGCCGCTGGTGTCAGTGGTTGTCCAGTCCATGCACATCGAACATGAGCAGGTCCTTGTTGTGACCGAAAACTGCGGCCCCTTCGGCTGTACGCAGGAAAGCTCTGTCGACACTGAGGCCACCGCCAAATTGCGCGCCGAGCAGCCGCTTGGGCGGTTTGCGGGCCTTGCCACCTACTTTGACCGCGGCCACCTCGCCTCGGCAGAAATCGCCGAAGCCTGGGCCAATCGCGAAAGCCTCGGAGACTTCTTCGCCGAACTCTATAACCTGCCGTTTTACAAGGCCCTCGCCTTCACCCTGACCTACACTTTTGTGGTCACGCCGATGGTGATCGTGCTCGGTCTGCTGATCGCGCTGGGGGTGAACCGCCTCACGCCTGCGCTCAAAGGTCCGACAATCTTTGTCTCCCTGCTGCCGATGATCATCACGCCGTTGATCGGCTCGCTGATCCTGTTCTGGATGATCGACGCCCAAGGGGTGATCGGCAAATCGTTGCAGTGGATCTTTGATGATCCGGAACTCTCGCTGAAGGCCTCCCCGCCACTCACATGGATCACCCTCATCGTCTACGGCATCTGGAGCGGCGCGCCCTTTGCCTTTGTGGTCTTCTACGCGGGGCTTCAGACTGTGAACAGCGACTCTCTTGAGGCCGCCATGATCGACGGGGCCACCAAATGGCAACAGATCCGCTATGTGGTGATCCCCCATCTGATGCCGCTGGCGGTGTTTATCTCGCTGATGCAGCTGATGGACAATTTCAGGGTGTTTGAACCGGTGGTGGGCTTCTCAGCCCAAGCCAATGCACCCTCGCTCTCCTACATCATCTTTGCGGATATGCGCAGCGACATCACCCGCTTCAACTCCGCCGCCGCCACCTCGGTGCTGACCGTGATCGGGGTCACAATCCTGCTTGCTCCAGTCTTGGTGCGCACATGGCGCGACTTCAAAGGAAAGGCTGTCTGATGTCCTCCACCATTGCAAACCGCTCCTCCCGCAGCCTGATTGTGATCTCCTCAGCCTTCGTGCTGCTCTGGGTGATTGTCGCCTCCTTCCCCTTCCTCTGGACCCTCTGGGGCTCCTTCAAAGTGCAGGGGGATTTCTTCTCCAAGGCGGACTGGACCCAGGCCCTCACCGGCACGCGCACGCTGATTGAAACCGGCGGCACCTTCACCGGCAAAGGCTATGAAGGCGCTTGGGTGCAGGAAGAATTCTGGCGCGCGGCGATCAACACTTTCATCATCGTGTTCTTCACCGTTGTGATCTCGCTGACCTTTGGCACATTGGGCGGCTATGCGCTGGCGCGCTCGGGTCACAACTATTCCTTCTGGCTTTTGATGATCGCGCTGGTGTTTCGCGCCATGCCCCATATCACGCTGGTTTCGGGCTACCTGCTGCCATTCTTTGAATGGAACCTCTGGGGCCATATCCCCACCGCAATCATCGTGCTTGTCGCCATCAACCAGCCATTCACGCTCTGGATGCTGCATTCCTTCTTCCTGAACATCCCCAAGGATCTGGACGAAAGCGCCAAGGTCGACGGCTGCAACCAGTTCCAGGCCTTCCGCCATGTGATCATCCCGGTGATGTGGCCCGGCGTGATCACCACCGGCCTGTTCTCCTTCCTGCTGGCCTATAATGACTTCTCGGTCACTTCGATGCTGCTCAGCGAAGAGAACCGCACCATGGTGCCTGCGATCTACGGCTTCCTTGGCTCCACACAGGAAGAGGGCAACGTGATGTTTGCTGTTGCCTCCGTGGTCTCCGCCACCGCACCGCTCTTTGTGCTGGTGATGTTCTTCCAGCGCCAGATCGTTTCGGGCCTGACCGCAGGGGCCGTGAAAGGATGAGCGCCACCGCCCGCCACAGCGCCATGGCGCGCCACCCTGCGCTCAACAGGATGCCCCGTGATTTCTTGAGTGGGGCTTCTTACGCCCAACTCAAAACAAACAACGCATTCTACTAGGAGACTAACCATGAAAGGTTCTCGCCCCGAACAAGCCGTTCTGACCCGTGACACGGATATGAGCAAAACCGAAGACACCCGCCGCGTGATCGAAACCATGGTGGATGGTCTCAACGACCACCGCATCGACGATATCGGCGAATTCTTCACCCAAGGCTTCCGCTGGATGGGCAACCAGGGCTGCGGCACCAAAACCGGCCTCAAGGAATTTCAGGACAATTGGCAACGCCCGTTCCAAGCGGCATTTTCCGACAAGACCTGCATCGATGAGGCCCGCCTCTACATGGGCGAATGGGCCGCGGCCTTTGGCCGTCAGGAAGCCACCCACTCCGGTGAATTCCTCGGCATTGCCCCCACCGGCAAACGCGTCGAAATCCGCTACATGGATTTCTGGAAAGTGGTGGACGGCAAGATTGTCGACAACTGGGTGAACGTGGATTTCGCCCATGTGGCCGCCCAGCTGGGGGTCGACATCTTCAACGGCGAAGGCTGGGAAGCCTATGACCGCGGTGAAAAAGAAGCGCCCCGTCCAGAGGCAAAATAAACCATGTCCCGGGCACAAGTCCGGGACCCCACTCTATGAATGAGGCCCCGCCGATCCTGCGGGGCGGGAGACACTGAGATGACCATCGAGTATCTGAAACGCGGCAAAGACCAAGCGGAACGCGCCGAAGACGATGCCAAAACCCGCGCTGTGGTCGAAGCCACGCTCAAAGACATTGAAACCCGCGGCGATGCTGCCGTGCGCGAGCTGTCTGAGAAATTTGACAATTATTCCCCCGAGTCCTTCCGCCTGAGCCAGGAAGAGATCGACGCGCTGATCGCCTCGCTGACCGAGCGCGAGCTGGCCGACATCAAATTTGCCCAGGAGCAGGTGCGCAACTTTGCTCAGGCTCAGCGGGATTCCATGCTGGACATCGAAGTGGAAACCATGCCGGGCGTGATCCTCGGCCACAAAAACATCCCGGTGCAATCCGTGGGCTGCTACGTGCCCGGCGGCAAATTCCCCATGGTGGCCTCGGCGCATATGTCCGTGGCCACCGCCTCTGTGGCCGGTGTGCCCCGCATCATCGCCTGCACCCCGCCATTTCAGGGCAAGCCCAACGCAGCCGTGATTGCCGCCATGCATCTGGGCGGCGCCCATGAGATCTATGTGATGGGCGGCATTCAGGCGATTGGTGCAATGGCAATCGGCACCGAGACCATTGATCCGGTGCATATGCTGGTTGGCCCCGGCAACGCCTTTGTGGCCGAAGCCAAGCGCCAGCTCTTTGGCCGCGTCGGCATCGACCTCTTTGCCGGTCCAACCGAAACCATGGTGATCGCAGATGAAACCGCCGCTGACGCCGAACTCTGCGCCACCGACCTGCTGGGTCAGGCAGAGCACGGTTACAACAGCCCCTGTGTGCTGCTGACCAACAGCAAGAAACTCGCCGAAGAGACCCTTGTGGAGATCGAGCGTATCTTGCAGATCCTGCCCACCGCAGACACCGCGCGCGTGAGCTGGGATGAATACGGCGAGGTGATTGTCTGTGACACCTATGAGGAAATGCTTGAGGTGGCCGATGACATCGCCTCTGAGCATGTGCAGGTGATGACCGACCGCGACGATTGGTTCCTTGAGAACATGACCTGCTACGGCGCGCTGTTCCTCGGCGCACGCACCAATGTCTCCAACGGCGACAAGGTGATCGGCACCAATCACACGTTGCCCACCAAAAAGGCGGGCCGCTATACTGGCGGTCTCTGGGTGGGTAAATACCTGAAAACTCACAGCTATCAGAAAGTCACCACAGATGAGGCAGCGACGCTGATTGGCGAATATGGCTCGCGCCTCTGCATGCTCGAAGGCTTTGTGGGCCACGCAGAGCAATGCAACGTCCGCGTGCGCCGCTATGGCGGCATCAACGTGCCCTATGGCACCGGCGCGCCTTACCGTGACGCCGCCGAGTGAGGTGATTTCGGGACTGAGGGGCCAGCCCCTCAGACTCCCCGGGATATTTTGAGCAAGAGGAAAATGGACAGACACACCCGGCATAAGGCAGCGATCAAGACGTTTCGTGAGGCGGCTTATGATTTTGACGCGGCCGCAGTGCAGAATGCCTTGGCGCAGCTCTGCGCGCCGGATGTAGACGTCCATCTGTGCCATCCGTTTGGCGACCTGACCGGGCCAGAGGCGCTTTATGAGCGCGCCTTCGCGCCGCTGTTTGCGGCGGTACCCGATCTGGAGCGGCGCGACTTTATTGTCATGGCGGGCGCAGATGCCTTTGGTCAGGATTGGGTCGGCTGTGGCGGTCACTACACTGGCGTGTTTCTCGCCCCGTGGCTCGACATCCCGCCCACCGGCCACCAAATCGCCATGCGCTACCACGAATTTTTCCGTTTTGAAGATGGCAAAGTGGTGGAGATACAGGCGATCTGGGACATTCCTGAGGTGATGATGCAGGCCCATGCATGGCCCATGGCGCCCTCGCTGGGGCGTGAATGGCGGGTGCCCGGCCCGGCCACCTGTGACGGGCTGGTGGCCAGGCCCTATGATTCAGAGCAAAGCGCGCAGAGCTGCCAGCTGATCCTCGATATGCTCACGGCTTTGGTGAAACATCCCAAAGATCCGGACCCGCGTGTGATGGAGCTTGACCGCTTCTGGCATCCCCGCATGAGCTGGTATGGCCCGGCGGGCATCGGCACCGCGCGTGGCACCGCAGGCTTTCGCAACTGGCACCAGATCCCTTTCCTCAAGGCCATGCCGGATCGCGGCCAGCATGAAGATGAAATCACCCATCATTTCTTTGGGGACGGGGCTTATGCCGCCGTCACCGGCTGGCCCAATATGATGCAGAGCCTCAGCGCGGACGGTTGGATGGGGATTGCCCCCTCCGGCAAAAAGATCAGCCTGCGCAGCCTCGATTTCTGGCGCGTAGAAGGCGACAAGATCCGCGAAAACTGGGTGCTTGTCGATCTGCTCGACATCTACCGGCAGTTGGGTGTTGATGTCTTCGCCCGCTTGCGGGAATTCAACAAAGCGCGCAGCCTTGCGCGCCTGACACTGCCTGATGGAATGACCTGATGACCCAACTGCCCCGCACCCCGTCCTTTTCCCTTGCTGGCAAGACCGCGCTTGTCACCGGAGCCTCCTCCGGCATCGGTCAGGGATGCGCCGTGGCGCTGGCTGAGGCAGGCGCGCATGTGGTCTGCGCCGCGCGCGGTGTGGACAAACTCAACGACACCGTCACCGCACTCACCTCAGCGGGCCACAGCGCCGAGGCGCTGTCGCTGGATCAGAACGATCTGGAGGCACTTGCCCCCGTGATGGCGGAACGCGCCTTTGATGTGGTCGTGAACTCCGCCGGTCTGGCGCGCCACGGCCCCGCGATGGAGACCACACCGGAAGACTACGACGCCGTGATGGGGCTGAACCTGCGGTCGGCCTATTTCCTCTCGGCCTATGCTGCAAAGGCCATGGTCGCAGCAGGCAAACCCGGCTCAATCATTCATATCTCCAGCCAGATGGGCCATGTGGGCGGCATCGACCGCGCGGTCTACTGCGCCTCCAAACATGGGCTTGAAGGCATGGTCAAAGCCATGGCCATCGAATGGGGCCAGTCCAAGATCCGCATCAACACCGTCTGCCCGACCTTCATCCGCACACCACTCACGCAATCGACCTTTGACAACCCGGAGCGCGCCGCCTGGATCAAAGAGAAAATCAAACTTGGGCGCATCGGCGAAGTGGAGGACATCATGGGCGCTGTCCTCTATCTCGCCACAGAGGCCTCCGCATTGGTCACCGGCACCTCCATGCTGATCGACGGCGGCTGGACGGCAGACTGATGGCGGAGAAAGTCACCTCCCTGCAAGTGGCCGAGCGTGCTGGCGTCAGCCAATCTGCGGTCAGCCGCGTCTTCACTCCCGGTGCCTCGGTGAGCCAGAAAACCGTAGACAAAGTGCGCAAGGCGGCTGAGGAGCTGGGCTACCGCCCCAACGTGCTCGCCCGCGCCATGGTCTCCGGCAAAAGCCGCATCATTGGCCTCGTGGTCGCCTATCTGGACAACTACTTTTACCCGGAGACGCTGGAAATCCTCTCCAACGCGCTTCAGGAAAAAGGCTACCACGTGCTGGTTTTCATGGCCTCGCAAACCGCAGGGCCCATCGACGATGTGGTTCAGGAAATTCTGGATTATCAGGTAGATGGCATCGTCACCGCCTCTGTCGCCATGTCCTCCAAACTGTCGCAGAAATGCATTCAGGCCAATGTGCCGGTGGTCCATTTCAACCGGTTTGAGAAAACCCAAGGCGTGAGCTCGGTGACCTCAGACAACTTCGCTGGTGGACGCGAGCTTGCGCAGTTCCTCGTTGCTGGCGGGCATAAGAAAATCGCCTATATCGCCGGTTGGGAAGGGGCGTCTACACAGCGCGACCGCGAGGCGGGCTTCCGCGCCGGTTTGGAAGAACTGGGCCAGAGCCTCTTTGCCCGCGGCTGCGGCGAGTTTGACACCGACCACACCCGCGCAACCGCCCACGCCATGTTCAACGTGCCCGCAGACGAGCGTCCCGACGCGGTGTTTGTCGCCAATGATCACATGGCTTTCGCAGTGATGGACGAGCTGCGCTTTGGCCTTGATCTCAAGATCCCAGAAGATGTCTCTGTGGTCGGCTTTGACGATGTGCCCCCCGCCGCCTGGCGGGCCTATGACCTCACCACCATGCGCCAGCGCGCCAATCTGATGGTGGCAGAAACCGTAGACGCTCTGCTCGCCCACATCGAAGACCCCGCCAACGCAGCCCCCCGCCAGGTCTCCATAACGGCCCCGCTGATCGTGCGCGGCTCCGCCCGCGTGCCTGCCAATTGGCCCCCGCAAGAAGGATAAACGCCATGCAAGGCTTTGACCCGAAGTTTAAGGACTTCCCCGACTACATCATCGGCATCACCAAAGAGATTTGGGAAGACCGCGGCATGGCCACATTGCATGACTATTACGCCCCGGATGTGGCGGTGCGCATGCCCGGCTCTGTGTCGCGCGGCAACGCAGGCGTGATTGGCGCCACCATGGCGACGCTTGCAGAATTTCCTGATCGTACGTTGCTGGGCGAAGATGTGATCTGGTCCGGCACACCGGAGGAGGGCATGCTCTCCAGCCACCGGATCATGTCCACCGCGACCCATCTGGGCGATGGCGTCTTTGGCAAGGCCACCGGCAGCAAGCTCACCTACCGCATTCTGGCGGATTGCCACGCCAAGAATAACGCCATTGATGACGAATGGCTGATCCGCGACAACGGCGCGGTGGTGCGCCAGATGGGCTGGGATCCCAAAGACTTTGCCCGTGATCTGATTGCCCGCGAAGGCGGCCCAGAAGCCTGCGTGAAACCTTTCACCCCGGCCAATGACATCGACGGCCCTTACAAGGGCACCGGCAATGACAATGCATGGGGCCAGCGCCACGCCGATCTGCTGACCTCGATGGTGGATGCCGATATGGCGGCGATCAAACGGCACTATAACCGCGCCGTGCAAAGCGAGTATCCCGGTGGGGCCATCGGCCACAGCTGGGATCCGGTCGAGCGTTTCTGGATGTCCCTGCGCGCCTCCATGCCCTCGGCCACATTCACCATCCATCACCAGATCGGCCGCGACGATCCCAACATGCCGCCCCGCTCAGCGATCCGCTGGAGCCTGCACGGTAAACACGACGGCTGGGGCGCGCTTGGCGCGCCCACAGGGGCCGATCTCTATGTGCTCGGCATCAGCCACGCGGAATGGGGCGAGCTGATTGGCGGCGACATCCGCCTGCGCCGCGAATGGACCCTGTTTGACGAAACCGCCGTCTGGAAACAAATCCTGCTGCACACCGGCGAGCTCTAGGGCGCGCTTGGTGCTGGCAGCAAACTCATATCTCAACGCCACACAGGCGGCGCGGCGCTTTCATGCACACCGCGCCTCTCTGCGTGCCCGGCGCTTGAACAACCGTCCTCCCGGACAAGGAATTTGATCCCCCCTCAAATTCCAACCAATCCAAAGGAGACACATCATGAGCACCATCCAATCCCGCATCGTCCGCTACGGCGAGCTTCAACCCTGCAAAACCGCCTTCATCGACGCCCACACGCCGGGGTCCGATCAGAAAGAGAACTTCACCATCGTCGGCGGCGGCGTGTCTGAATCCCCCGATCAGCACGTCCACATCACCGATAAGATCGGCTTCAACATCGGTGCGGCAGGCCAGCCGCCCAAATGCCGCAACTCCCTGCACAGCCACACCACCGCCGAGGTGTTTTTTGTCGCCAAAGGCCGCTGGCGCTTCTTCTGGGGCCGCTATGGCACCGCCGGTGAATTCATCGCCGAAGAAGGCGACATCTTCAACATTCCCACCGGCATCTTCCGGGGCTTTGAAAACGTCGGCCAAGACTACGGCATGATCATGTCGATCCTTGGCGGTGACGATGCGGGCGGCGGCGTCACATGGGCGCCGCAGGTGATCGAGGACGCGCAGGCCCACGGCCTGATGCTGGGCGACAACGGCGTGCTTTATGACAGCAAGAAAGGTCAGGAGCTGCCCCACAATGTGCGCCCTATGCCGCTCCTGTCTGAGGAAGAGCTGAAAGCCTACCCCGAAGTGCCGGTCGAGGATGTGGTTGGCAAATACGTCGCCCGCTACTGGGATCTGATGGCGCTTGGGTCAAAGAAACCCGCTAAAGTGATTGGCGAGGACGCCATGATCAAAGACAAACCCGGCTTTGAAGTGGATTTCCTCACCCGTGGCTCCGCGATGGCCGAGCAGGTCAAAACCGATCAGCCCGTGGTGCTGATGCCCGCCAGCGGCCACTGGCGCATCAAGATTGATGACGTGGAGGTCACCCTCTCCGCCGGGGACACCGCCCTGGCCATGCCCGGCGAAAGCTACAGTGCCGCGCCCTCCATGACCGGCGAAGCCGGGCTTTACCGCATCACCGCCACCAACGACCCCGCCGGGGCGACGTGGAAAGGTTAATAAGACCCCCTGCGCGGCGCAACGTACGCCGCGCAACACCCCCAAAAGTTAACGCCACCCGCTGAAAATTGCACCTCCGCAATTCAGCCGCGATACCGACGCGATACCGACAGGAAATTTTGGCCCATGAGCAAAATCTTAACGACCCACGTCGGCAGCCTACCCCGCACGCAGGAGGTGGTGGATTTCATCTTCGCACGCGAGAACGAAACACCCTACGATCCCGCCGCTTTTGACGCCGCCATGACCGCTGCGGTGGACGTCACCGTGCGCAAACAGGTCGAGGCAGGTGTCGACGTTGTAAGCGACGGGGAAACCAGCAAAATTTCCTACGCCACCTATGTCAAAGACCGCTACACCGGTTTTTCTGGCGACAGCGAGCGCAACGCCCCGGCGGATCTGAAAATGTTCCCCAGTTTTCTCAAGCGTCTCGCGGATGGCGGCGGCACTCCACAATACGCCCGCCCCAAATGCACCGGCGAAGTCCGTAGCAAAGGCCAAGGCGAATTACTAAAAGATATCAATAACCTGAAATCCGCCATGGCCACCCATGGCGCCGAACAGGGCTTCATGAATGCCGCCTCTCCGGGGGTGGTTTCGCTGTTTTTGCAGAATGATTTTTACAAGAATCGCGAGGCCTATCTCGCCGCTTTGGCCGATGCGATGAAAGAAGAATACGACACCATCATCGCCCACGGGCTTGATCTGCAACTGGATTGCCCCGACCTCGCCCTGTCCCGTCATATGTTGTTTACCGACCTCAGCGACGATGAGTTTGTTCAGATCGCCAACCTGCATGTCGAGGCGCTGAACCACGCCCTGCGCGACGTCCCGCAAGAGCGCGTCCGCATCCACATCTGTTGGGGCAACTACGAAGGCCCCCACTGCTGTGACATCGGTATGGACAAGGTCTTCACCACGCTCATGGACACCAAAGCGCGCTATGTGCTCTTTGAGACCTCAAATCCCCGCCACGCGCATGAATGGACCGTGTTCCGCGACCGCAAATCCGAGATCCCGGAGGACAAGGTTCTGGTGCCGGGCGTCGTCGACACAACCACCAATTTTGTAGAGCATCCGGAGCTGGTTTCCCAAAGACTTCAACGCTTTAGCGACATCGTAGGGGCCGAGCGTGTGGTCGCTGGAAGCGACTGTGGCTTTGGCACGTTTGCCGGTTTCGGCGCAGTCGATCCCGACATCGCTTATGCCAAACTTTCCGCCCTCAGCGAGGGTGCAAAACTGGCCTCAGATCTGGCATGACCCCGCTCGTTTTCCTCCCCGGCATGATGTGTGACGCGCGGCTTTTTGCCCCGCAGATCGCCGCCTTTTCCGCTCAGCGCACGGTCTCTGTCGCACCCATCGGGCACCACCAGACCATGGCCGCTTTGGCCGAAGAGGTGCTGGCCCACGCCCCACCCCGCTTCGCGCTGGCAGGCCTCAGCATGGGCGGCATCGTCGCCATGGAGATCGCCCGTCAGGCCCCCGAACGTGTCGCGGGCCTCGCCTTGATGGACACCAACCCACTCGCCGAAGCGGACGCGGTGAAAGCCAAACGCGGCCCGCAGATCGAGGCGGTAAAGCGCGGCGAGCTGCGCCGTGTGATGCGCGAGGAAATGAAGCCCAACTACCTCACCGATGGCCCCAATCAGGGGGCCATTCTCGATCTCTGCATGAACATGGCCACCGCCCTCGGGGATCAGGTTTTTATCAACCAATCCATCGCGTTACGCGACCGGCCAGATCAGTCTCAGACGCTAAAATCTTTCACCGGCCCCGCGCTGGCGCTCTGCGGCGAGGATGACAGCCTCTGCCCCGTTGCCCGCCACGAACTCATGCATGACCTGCTGCCCGACAGCACGCTAAAAGTGCTGCCAAACGCAGGCCACCTGCCGACCCTCGAACAACCCGACGCCACCACCGCGGCGCTCAAAACCTGGTTGGAGACCCTATGACCCCCTCCCTGCTCAAGCTCCTGCAATCTGTCGACACACCCACCGTCTGCAACGCCATCGAAGTCGCCCAGGGCAAACGTGGCTTTGCCCAATTCACCCGCGGCACCATGCTCTGCTCCGCCCCTGAGGAAGGCGCCATGGTCGGCTATGCCCGCACCGCCAAAATCGCCGCACAGGAACCCTCTCAAGAAGCCCCCGACGTGATCCGCGCGCGCCGCATGGCGTACTACAAACACATGTCCGAAGGCCCGTCTCCCCGCGTGACTGTGGTCGAAGATCTGGATTACCCGGATGCAGTTGGCGCGTTCTGGGGAGAGATAAACACCACGGTTCACAAGGGCTTAGGTGTGTCGGGTGCGCTCACCAACGGGGTGATGCGTGACCTTGGCGACCTGCCGGAGGGCTTCCCCGTGGTCGCAGGCTCCATCGGCCCCAGCCACGCCTTTGTGCATGTGCGCGAGGTTGGCACAACCGTGGAAATCTTTGGCATGACGGTGAACGACGGCGACCTCATCCACGCAGACCGCCACGGCGCGCTGGTCATACCCGAAGCCGTCTTGCCGATGCTGGAAGACGCCATTCTGAAGCTTCTGGACACAGAAAAGCTGGTGCTGGAACCAGCCCGCGCCGACGACTTTGATTTTGAAAAGTTTGAAGCCGCCTGGCAGGCCTTCGAAGCCGCGCGCACCTGAGCGCTGAGGGCCCCTAAGCCAGCCCCGGGACCGCGCGCAGCCGGTCTCGCGCCATATCAATGAAGGCCCGGATTTTTGCTGGCGCCCGCCGCCCTTCCGCATGCACCAGATGGATCGGCAGCGGCGCGGGCTCATGTTCTTCCAGCACGGCCAGCAGCGCTCCGGACTCCAGATCAGCGGCCACCTGATAGGACAGCACCCGGCACAGACCCCAGCCGCTTTGCGCCACGGAAATTGCCGCTGCGACACTGCTTAAAGTCAAGCGGGGCTTGATTTTTACGCCGCCCTGCAGCTCCCGGCCAAAGCGCCATTCGGTGGTCGGGCTGACCGGCGCGGCGGTGAGGATCTGGTGCTGTGGCAGGTCTGCCGGCGTCTGCGGCATCCCGTGACGCGCCAGATACTCCGGCGCAGCCACCACCATACGCCGCACCTGCCCCACACGCACCGCCGTCAGGCCTGAGGAGGGCAAATCGCCGATCCGCACCGCAAGGTCAAAGCCCTCCTCCACCATATTCACCACCCGATCCACCATCAGCACATCAGCGCTGACCGCCGGGAAGAGGTCCAAAAAATCCGTCAGGATCGGTGCAACATAAATCCGGCCAAATTCCGTTGGGCAGGTGATCCGCAGCTGCCCCACCGGATTGGTCGCCGCCCCCGTGGCCGCGTCATCCGCCGCCTGCATCTGCGCCAGAATGTGGCGCGCATCCTCCAGATAGGTGTGCCCCACTTCGGTCAACCGCACCCGCCGCGTGGTCCGTGTGAACAACGGCGTCCCAAGGCGCGCCTCCAGCGTGTTCACCCCCCGCGTTGCCGAAGGTGCGCTCAACCCCAGCCGCCGCGCCCCGGCCGCAAAGCTCTCTTCTTCTGCCACAGCCACAAAGACTTCGAGGGTTTGCAAACGATCCAAAGCACAGCTCCAATATGATCATTTTTCAAAATAATGACTTTCATATTTCGTATATTCATTCGCTTTCCGGATCAATCTATCTCTTGGCCAAGCGATGAAACGCAGATTTCCAATCAAAGGATTTGGCCATGTCTCAAGAACCGCCCCGCGCGCCCCTGCCACCGTTTACGCGAGAAACAGCCATCGAAAAGGTGCGCCTCGCCGAAGACGGCTGGAACGGCCGCAACCCTGCCAAAGTGGCGCTCGCCTATACGCCGGACAGCAAGTGGCGCAACCGCGCCGAGTTCCCGCAGGGCCGGGCCGAGATCGAAGCCTTCCTGACCCGCAAATGGGACAAGGAGCTCGACTACCGCCTGATCAAGGAGCTCTGGGCCTATACCGACAACCGCATCGCGGTGCGCTACGCCTATGAATATCACGATGACAGCGGCAACTGGTTCCGCGCCTACGGCAATGAGAACTGGGAATTTGACGCCAATGGCTACATGGCCAACCGCCATGCCTCCATCAACGAAAAACCGATCACCGAAGAAGAGCGGCTCTTCCGCTGGCCTCTGGGCCGGCGCCCCGACGACCACCCCGGCCTGAGCGACCTTGGCCTCTAATCACAACAGGATCACGATATGAAACCGATCAAACTCTACCGCACCCCAAAATCCGGCCACTGTCACCGGGTCGAGCTGATGCTCGCCCTGCTGGGCCTGCCTTATGAAACCATCGATCTGGATATGGCCGCTGGCGCACATAAGGCACCGGACTTCCTGAAAGTCAGCCCCTTTGGTCTGGTTCCGGCCATTGAGGACGATGGCTATACTCTCGCGGATTCCAACGCCATCCTTGTCTATCTGGTGAAAACCTATGCGCCAGACAGCGACTGGCTGCCCGCCGATCCAAAAGTGGCAGCCGAGGTGCAGCGCTGGCTGACCATCGCCGCAGACAACGTCTATTCCGGCCCCTGTGCCGCGCGTCTGGTCACCTTGTTTGGTGCACCGCTCAATCACGAGGCCGCCATCGCCAAGGCCCATGCGCTCTTTAAGGTCATGGAAGCGCATCTCGCGGACCGCAACTGGCTGGCCGCCGATGTCATCACCGCCGCCGACGTGGCCTGCTTCAGTTACATCGCCCATGCACCAGAAGGCGGCGTCGACCTCGCCCCCTACCCCAACCTGCGCGCTTGGATCGCGCGTGTTGAGGCCGAGCCGAACTTTGTCGGCATGGTGGCTTCTCCGGTCCCGGAACTGGCCTAATCCAGCAGGCTGGCGCGCCTCAGCGCCAGCCCCCTTTTCAGAAAGGTAGATCACATGGACACCGTTTCAGAACGCACCCCGTTTCACGCCGGAGAACGCGCCGCCCAGAAACGCGCAGGCGCCGGTGACGTGGCCCAATGGGCCAGCGGTTTCATCCGCGATTATCTACCGCAACAGCACCGGGATTTTCACACGTCTTTGCCGTTTCTGGTGGTGTCTGGCGCCGGTGCAGATGGCCACACATGGGTCACGCTGCTGGACGGGCCGGACGGATTTATCCGCTCGCCAAACCCGCGCGCGCTTACGCTGAACACAGAGATTGATGCACAAGATCCGCTGCGCGCCGCCGTGGATGCGGGCACCGACATCGGTGCCGTCGGCATCGAGCTGCACAGCCGCCGTCGCAACCGCTTTAGCGGACGCCTCAAGCGATCAGGTGCCGCCTATACGCTCGATATCAAACAGACTTTCGGGAATTGCCCGCAATACATCCACGAGCGCAGTTTGCGCCGTGTGTCCGCCAATACCCCCGCGCCAGCCAAGCGCACGGAGGCGCTCACACCGTCACAAACGGCGTGGATCACCAATGCTGACACGCTGTTCATCGGCTCCGGCCATCAGTACGGTGCCGATGTGCCCTCGCGCGGCTTTGATGCCTCCCACCGGGGCGGATTGCCGGGGTTTGTGCGCGTGTCAGATGCCACGCATCTGCACATCCCGGATTATGCGGGCAACAACTTTTTCAACACCATCGGCAACCTGCTCGCCGATCCGCGTGTGGGCTTGGTCTTTGTCGATTTTGACAGCGGAAGCCTGCTGCACATCTCCGGACGCGCCAGCATCAACTGGCACCCGGACGCAAAACTTGACCCAGAGGCCCACCGCGTGATCGACGTCACAATCGACGCGGTGATCGAGCGCCCCAACGCGCTTGGTCTGCGCTGGTCAAAGCCGGATGCGGACCTGCGCCAATTCACGGTGTCAAAGCGCGTCAAGGAAAGTGAGGAGACCACCTCCTTCTATCTGTCCCCCGTAGATGGCGAGGGAGTCACGCCTTACGCCGCTGGTCAGCACCTGCCGATAGAAATCAACGTGCCGGGCCACACCGGCCCCGTGAAACGCAGCTATTCCCTCTCGGGTGATCCGAGCGACAAGTCGGCCTATCGCCTTACAATCAAACGAGAAAGCCACGGGCTGGCTTCACGGCATCTACATGATGGGTTGGAGGAAGGCGCGATGCTGCGCGCGTCCCAGCCTGCGGGGGATTTCGTGATCCCTCAAGACAGCGCCCCGCTGGTGCTGGTCAGCGCCGGTGTCGGGCTCACCCCGATGGTCTCCATGCTGCACACCCTTGCGCAAGACAAAGCGGCTCGACCGGTGTGGTTTGTACATGGCGCAAAAGACAGCGCGCACCACGCGCTGCGCAGCGAAACGGATGCTTTGGTTGAAGCACACGACCACCTCCACCAGCGCCTCTTTTACAGCCGCCCCAGCGCAGCGGATCAGGCTGCAGGCCGTTTTGACCACCATGGCCGGATCACCGCGCAGGCACTTTTGCAACTGGAGGCCGGTGCCACGGCGCACTACCTGCTGTGCGGCCCCGCGCGCTTCATTGCAGAGCTGCGCAGCGGCCTTGAAGCGGCAGGCGTGCCCGCTGAGCAGATCCATTTTGAGAGCTTTGGCCCCTCGGCGCGATAGCTCACTTCCCATCACAGGCCTGTGTGCACCCTATCGTAAGGTCTTTGAGCGACTTAGGGTGCCTCAGCCGAGTTAAATTCGGCATTAGGAACACATGTGATGGCGCTGAGAGATGAACCTGCGAGACCTTGAGTATGTCACGGCGGTTGCGAGGCTGAAAAACTTCAGCAGCGCTGCCGAGGCCTGCAACGTGACGCAGCCGGCCCTGTCCAACCAAATTCGCAAACTCGAAAAGGAACTGGGCGCGGACCTTTTCATCCGCATGAGCGGTGAAACCCGGCTCTCGGCCTTTGGCGAGCGGGTGGCCCGCATTGCCGACCGTATGCTGTCTGATGCCCAACGCATCAAGGACGCCGCAACCGAGTTCCGCGACCCAGAGGCCGTGCCGTTCAAAATTGGTCTCACCCCCACGCTTGCGCCCTATCTCACGCAGTATTTCTCCATTCTGTTCAATAACTTGTTCCCCCGTATGCGGGTCACGATGATCGAAGACCTGCCGCAGAACATGTTGCAAATGGTGGAAAACCACGAGCTTGACGTCGCCTTGGTGGCGCAGCTCAATCACAATCCAACACTGGATTTCACCTCGATCTGGACAGAGCCGCTGTATCTGGCCATGCGCCACGGCCATCCGCTTGCGACGCTATCTGCCATTCACCCCGAAGACGTGCCGGTCAGCGATTTCATCCGCCTGCCGCATTCCTTTGGCTATGAACTGGAAGATCGCCTGCCCACGCCCCGACCGGAATCCCGTGCCTCCAAGCGGTTTGATCTCACGGCCCTGCGGTTTGAAACCATCTGCCGCCACATCATGCATTCTGATGATTGCACCATTGTCTCAGCGCTGGCCGCGGAGCAGTTTCGCGAAGACAATTGGCCGCTTTCTTTTGTGCCTTTTGAGGCCCCAGGCAACCTGCGCAATCTCGGTGCGGCCTCGCGCCTGACCTGCCCGCGCAAACCCCTCCTGGCCAAGATCGGCGCCTACATCGCCAAGAACCCGCCAAAGGGTGTCACGCCGACATTTGCGGCGTGACACAGGTATTTACTCGATGAAGGTCCGCGCGAGACGGTCACTCAGAGGTTTGGTGAGATAGCTCAGCGCGGTGCGCTCTCCGGTGTTCACAAACAGATCCGCAGGCATCCCCGGCACGATCTCAAGCGCGGCAACCTCTCGCGGCTGCGCCTCATCAAGCTTCACCTTGGCCACATAGTAGAACTGCCCGGTGCGCTCGTCTTCCAGACTGTCAGCGGAGATGTCGACGATCATGCCATTGGCCTCCGGCACATCGCCCTGATCAAAGGCCGACAGACGCACGCGCGAGGATTGGCCAACATGCAGTTTTTCAATGTCCCCGGTCTCCACACGCGCCTCAACCACAAGCGGTTGATCCAGCGGCACAATATCGAGGATCGGCGCACCCGGACGCACCACGCCGCCTTTGGTGAACACCGTCATTTCCACGACCCGCCCGCTGACCGGCGCGGTGATCGCCACACGATTGAAGCGCTCACTGGCCCCAAGATACTGCGCTTCAAGCGTTTCTAGCTGGGCCTCAATCTGCGCGATTTCAGTGGAGGCCGTCTCCTGACGCAGGCGCTCTGTGCCAATCTGGGACAGGCGCAACTCGCTAATTTCATTGCGCGCCCGCGCCTCATCAGTGCGCAGGGCCGCTTCAACACCATTGAGGCGCTCAATCTCGACACGGCGGGAATTCACACGGGTGACAGCCACCAGACCGCGATCCAACAGGCTTTCGAGATTGACCAGCTCCTGCTGTGTGATCTCCACCTGACGGCGGTTTGACACCTGTTGCGCCTGCAGCCCTTCCACCTGATCCTGAAGGCTCACCAACCGCTGCTCAATCAGTGCTGCTTCGGCATCACGAGAGCGCTGCTCCGCATCAAACAAGGCCTTTTGCCGCACAAATGACGCCTGCCAGACTTCCGGCTCAAGTGCCACAGGCAGCGCATTTGCCACACGCTCTTCCGCAAAAACAGGCGCGCTGTCGAGCTGTGTTTCCAGCCGCGCGCGCCGCGCAGAAAGGTCGCCAATCTGGCTGCTCAACACATCCAGATCCACCCCCAGATCGGTGTTGTCGAGTTCCACAAGCGTGTCCCCCGCCTCCACCAGATCCCCGTCGCTGACAAAGATATTGCGCACCACGCCGCCCTCGAAATGCTCAACCGTCTTGCGGTTGCCTTCCACAACAAAGGAAGCCGGGGCCACCACCGCACCGTCAAGCTGCGAGGTGCTCGCCCAATAGGCCGCGCCACCAAGGAAACCCGCCACGGTCAGGATGCCAAAGAAGACAAAGCCTCCGATCCCGATGCCCGCTGCCTTTGTTTGCACGCGGTTGTAGTCCTCAAGGCGCAGAACGCAGCCGTTGGATTGTTTTCTCAAAGCAGGGGTCATTGGTTCGCTCCTTTCTTGCTCGCTGGTGCCGCCTGGCCTTCCGCCAGCCGCAGGTTTGCCGCACGCGCCACAGATGTCTGCTGGCGGGGGCGCAGAATGTCTTCTTTGTCGCCAAAGCCGGTTTGCGCGCCTTTGTTCAGCGTCAGCACTTTGTTGACCGCCTCAAGCGTGCTCGGGCGGTGAGTCATGACAAAGGTGATCGCGCCCCGCGCACTTGCGCCGCGAATGGCATTGCGCAGCGCCAGCTCCCCCTGGGCATCCAGATCGGAATTGGGCTCATCGAGCACCAGCACAAAGGGATCATTGTAAAGCGCGCGCGCAAGCGCGATGCGCTGACGCTGGCCGCCGGACAGATGATAGCCGTTGCCGATCTCGGTGGCGTAGCCATCGGGCAGGCTGCTGATCAAACCATGCACATCCGCCGCAATTGCCGCTTCCAGCACTTTGCTGTCATCAATCGTGGTGGAAAACCGCGCAATATTGTCCCGAATGGTGCCGTCAAACAGCTGCACATCCTGTGGCAGATAACCAATCAGCTGGCCAAGCTCTTCTGTGTCCCATTTCGCCATCGGCGTGCCATCCAGACGGATCGCCCCGCGCTGCGGTACCCAGATCCCGGCCAGCATTTTCGCCAAGGTGGATTTGCCCGACCCGCTGTGCCCGATCACCGCAACCACATCTCCGGCAGAAAGGACAAAGTCGATCCCGCCAATGGTGGCATTCTGTGCCAGCGGCGGACCTGCCTGCGCGATGGTGGCGTTCAGCGAGATCTGCGGGCGTGGCATCGCCAGACGTTTGGCAGGCTCCGGGTAGGCTTCAGACAGGGCGCGCAGGGTTTTGTAGGAGCCACGCGCCGCCAGAAACGTGCGCCACTGCCCGATCAGCTGGTCAATCGGTGCCAGCGCACGGGCCAGCACGATGGTGCCTGCAATCATCACACCTGCAGTGGCCTGACCGGTGATCGCCAGCGCCGCCCCAAGACCCAGCATGCCGGATTGCAGCGCCATACGTGTGGTCTTGGAAATCACCGAAAAGCTCGCAATCCGGTCAGACACACGCGCCTTGAGCTCATGGGCCTGATGTTGCAGAGCCGTCCAGCGACGAGCGAGATCACCAGTCATACCCATTGCCTGGACGAGCTCTGCATTTTGCTCACTTGTGGTGAACAAAGCGTCGGACCTTGCGCGGGCGCGGGCGGCATCCTGCATCACATCAGATGCGCGCGCGTTGTTCACAAGGGCCATAATTGTAAGGAAAATCGCACCGCCAAGACCAAGAGCGCCAAGGTAGGGATGCAGCAGAAAGAGCACGCCGATGTGCAGCGGAATCCAGGGGGCATCAAAGAAAGCGGTCAGTGTGGGGCCGGAGATGAAATCTCTCAGCCCGGTCATATCGGCCGCCGGATTGTCGCCCGCACCTTTGCCCTGCACCCGCTTGCGCATGGCAGACTGAAGGATCGGAGCGCCCACTTTCAGCTCAAACCGCGCACCAAGGCGGCTCAGGATGCGCATGCGCACCAGATCAAGCATGCCGCTGACAATAAAGACGCCACCCAGAAGGATGCTGAGCGCAATCAGCGTGTCCATGTTCTGGCTGGTCAGCACCCGGTCATAGACCTGCAACATATAGAGAGGCGCGGCCAAAACGAGCAAATTCAGGATCATGCTGAAGAAGGCGACAGCCATGAAACCGCCGCGCAGGGAGCGCCATGCGGATTTAACGAAGGATTTTTTCTGAAACATTTTGGTGATCTCTTTTCAGGGTGAAGGGGATGGCAGCCTTGGCTGCCATCCCACTGTTGCGTGCGATCAGGCGATGAAGTCGTCGTCGGTCAGATCCGTGCTGAGGACCCCTTCAAGGCGCACAGAGGCATCCGAGGAGAAGGTCAGCAGGGTGTCGTCGCCGTCCTGAGACACGGTGAGCTGAGTGGCAAAGTCCGGGCCGAAGTCGGAGAAATCCAACCGGTCCACGCCAGTCTCAAAGTCACGGATGGTGTCGTTGCCGAAGTCACCTTCAAAGAGGAAGGTGTCCGCGCCGTCACCACCGATCAGGATGTCGTCGCCACCCTCACCGTTGATCAGGTCGTCGCCGTCCTCACCCGACAGGGTGTTGGCCAGATCAGACCCGTTGATGGTGTCACCGTCGTTGGAGCCGATCACATTCTCAATGGAACTGAGCGTGTCGGTTTCAGAGATTTCGTTGATGACATCCGCACCGGACACACCTGTGGGCGAGTTGGCGTCGATCGTGGCGCCTGCGTCCACCAGCGTGTCCTGCGCGATTGGGCCGTTTTGTCCGGCAGGCGCATTGTGCAGGTGGATGGCAGAAACAACGCCTGGCACCGGTGTCTGCAGATCTGCTTCGTTCAGGCCGGTCACAGTCAGCTCGGAGGAGTAAACCACCTCACCGGTTTCCGGGTTCTGCACGATGGTCAGCGTCGCTGTACCCGTCGCTTCACTGTCAGATGTCGGACCAGGTTCCTGGGATGCATCCAGCTCGGCACGCAGGGTGATGACCCGTGCGTTGTGGCTGTCCATCACATCACTAACCACTTCAAACTGCCCGCGAATTTCGCCCGCCGGGAAATCGGAGGTGTGAATGTTGTAGTAGAGATTTCCTGCCAGCGCCTCAGACACAAAGCCAGCACCGTCGTTGATGTTTGGCGTCGGCTGCAGCGAAGCCCCCACGGTCACATTCTGTACCGAAACGGAGAAGCCTGTCTCACGGGTGGCTGTGCCAGTGCCGCTGGAGCCAAGATCCACTTTCACCGCCACATCTTGATCGGAGAAGTCAACGGTATCGCTGCCTGCACCACCTTCGATGAAGTCATTGCCCAGACCGCCAACAATCACATTGTCGCCGTCACCAGCAATCAGAACGTCGTTGCCGGCACCGCCGTCAATCACGCCGTCGATCTGGCCAAGGTTGACCACGATGTCTTCGCCTGCACCCAGCAGCACGTTGCCATCTACCACGCCGTCATCATCGTTCACAAAGGTCACAGAGCCCGCATCACGCGCATCAATCGCGTTTACAGAACCGGTGATCTGACCTTCGTTGACAATCGCGCCAAGGATGTTCAGGCCGCCGTCCACACGGATACCCGCCGCTGCGTCACTGTCCTCAGAGCCTGCGATCACGCCGGAGTTCTGCACCAGGCCGGCAAAGCTTGCGTCTTCCTGATTGCTGAACAGACGCAGACCGTCACCAACGGTGTTGCCTTCGGTTGCATCGCCGCGACCTTGCAGGATGCCTTCGTTCACAACCGCTGCAGAAACCACATCGCCCGCTTCATCACCTGTCTGAAGCGACACGGCAGAGCCGTTGTTGCCCACACCTGCGTCTACAAGACCGGTGTTGGTGAAGGTGTAGTTGTCTGCGGTGCCATCAGCATAGACAGTCCCGTTGCGCTGATCGCCGGTGCCGAGAATTGCGCCGGAGTTGGTCACTTCCAGACCTTCGCCATCGATGTTCAATGCACGGCTGTCAGAGGAGACCACGCCGGAGTTCACAAACGAGCCGCCAGAGTGATCGCCGGTGCCAAAGTACACACCGTTCTGCACACCTGCGACGGTGCCGGAGTTGGTGAACGTGCCTTGGAAGTTCACACCGTTGACAAAGCGCACACCGGCAACCGTGCCATTTGCGCCTTCAGACAGGATCGAGCCGCTGTTGGTGATCGTGGCATCCGTGGTGCCTTGGTTGCCAGGGTTGCCAACCCGCACACCATCACCTGCCAGACCTGTTCCGGCACTGGCATTGCCACGGCCTTGGATGGTTCCGGCGTTGTTGAGTGTGAAGGTGTTTGCACCGTCTTCTGCGCCGCCGATCTCTGCGCCAAAGCCAGAGCCCTGATTGCCTTCGCCCGCATCAATCGTGCCGTTCACGAGGTTGGAAACGGAGAAGTCATCGGCTGTGCCATCGGCATAAACCGTGCCGTTGCGCTGATCGCCGGTGCCCTGAATGGTGCCTGCGTTCAGCAGGTCGACGCCGGTGCCGTCGATGTTCACCGCGCGGCTGTCAGATTGGATGGTGCCAAAGTTCAGCACATCCAGATCATGCTCGGCTTCACCGATATAGAGACCATTGCGCACGCCTTCGATCACACCTGTGGAGGTGTTCAGAATGCGCCCCTCAGCAGCCAGACCATCCGCCACGCGGATACCCGCAGCAGTGCCTTGGTTGCTTTCAGAGGAAATCAGGCCGCTGTTGGTGATGTCGGTGTCAGACACCGCGCCTTCGGCCCCATTGTTCAGACGGATACCGTCGCCTGCGCCACCTGTATCAGAGGCCGCCTGACCGCGCCCTTGGATGGTTGCGCCAAAGCCGTTGAAGACAGTGTTGGAAACCGTGTCACCGGCTTCATCGCCAACCTGGAAGGAGATACCGGCACCGCTGTTCTCTGCGCCTGCGTCAATGGTTGCGCCGGTGAAGTTGGAAATGCTGACGTCTTCGGCGGTGGCATTGGTGTAGATGGTGCCGTTGCGCTGATCGCCGGTACCAACGATGTCACCAAAGTTGCGCACGCTGATGCCCTGGCCTTCGATTTCGACCGCACGGCTGTCAGAGGAGATGACGCCGCCGCTGAAGTTGTCGAGCGAGCCGGAGCTGTTTGCGCCGGAGAATTCCACGCCGTTCAGCTCACCTGCGATGCTGCCGAAGTTGCGAATGTCCGCGCTGGAACCGTCGGTCACTTCGACGCCGGTTGCCACATCACCATTGGCTTCAATGCTGCCGGTGCGGAAGTTGAAGACCTGCACGTCTTCGGCGTCTACAGACACGGCGGATGGCGCGTCATTGGTTTCGATTTCACCAAAGTTCAGCAACCGTGCAAGGTCGTTGTTCAGAACGAAGGCAGGGGTGTTGTCGACCACAGTGTTTTGGAAAAAGCCGTTGGTCAGAGTCTGTCCGTCACGGACGGTTTCTTGGGCCAGTGACGAAGACGTCATCAATCTGGCGCGCAAGCTGGCAAGAATCTCGGAAAGCATAAAAGAACTCCGCGTTGACTATGTTGAGTGCGGAGATCAAAGCCCTGACGTGGCCTCCCCGCTGACAACAGCAAGCGCCCAAGACAGTTAGACTTTGAAATTCTTCGTCCGAATGGTGGCCATAACCCAGAGAAATACTCACGCATCCCGTGAGAGTCCCGCAAAGGCGTCATCATATTTTTCAAGGGCTTAGATGCTCGAAGTGCAAATTGGGAAACTGTTCATTGGTGCCAATTCACAAAAAGGTCAGCCAAGGTGATCAGAAAACCGGTCCCAAAATCGCGGATAGGACAAGGCTGTTGCCGTGATTGATCCCGGCCTTTGACACGACTCAGGATCACCGCACTTTCGCGCCGCGCGCAGCCATGTCACACTCAGAGTCTGACATGAGGGACACCCCAATGCCCCTATCGCTCGACCAGACCACACAGACACAGCAGAAACTCACCATGACGCCGCAAATGCGGCAGATCGTTGAGTGTCTGTCGATGGACGGCACCTCCACCGCGCGCAAAATTCGCCAGTTCGGGCTGACAAACCCAAGCGTCGCGCCAGCAGCCCAAGCAGAACAGATCGCGCAGACCAGCGGCCTTTATGAACACGCCGCCTTGTGGATCAACGCGCATTTTACAGCAGACGAACGCGCCATTGCGCTGCAGTTTTTGGATGCGCTGGAACTTTGGGGCTGGCTCGGTGAAAGCCTTGAGCGCATCTGCGCCACCGCAGGCGTGAGCATCACCACCGGCTCTGCCGTGCTTGAACGACTGCAAGCCATCGAACCTGCAGGTCTGTTTGCCCGCTCCCTGACCGAGTGCCTCGCCCTTCAGGTCAAAGCCGCAGGAGACACCGACCCGATTGTCGCACAACTTCTGCACCATCTGCCGGAAGTGCAGCACAAGACCACCAAACAGCTGGCCGCCCTCTGTGGCTGCAGCGTCGAGGACATCCTGAACGGTCTCAAGAAACTGCGCAGCTTCGATCCCAAACCCGGCCTGCAATTTGCCATCGCCCCGCCGCCGCCCACCCGCGGTCCCGACCTGCTGCTCCAATGCAAGCAGGGGCACTGGTCTGTCAGCCTCCATCCAGACTCTGCCACGCACCTCAATCGTCTGCCGTCGATTGACCCAAAGGCGCAGCAAGAAGCAGACCGTTTTGAAAACGCGCTCTCCGCCCGCAATGCCACCCTGCTGGCCATCGCCAAGCGGCTGGTCGCCCTGCAACAGACCCATCTCACCTCCAAAACGCCTCTGACCCCGATCACCATGTGCGCCCTCGCAACCGATGTGGCCCGCCACAAAAGCACGCTCAGCCGGGTCTTTCAGTGGGCCACGGTGGAGATCGACGCAGAGGTCCTTCCCCTCCGCCACCTGCTTGGCCCGAAACTGCGCGGCCATGCCCTGTCACCGGAGCATTTGATGCACCGCATCACACAACTGGTGTCTGATGAAGACAGCACCCATCCGCTGAGCGACGCCCAGCTTGCCGAGGCTCTGGCGTCCACAGGCATTGCGATCCCGCGCCGCACCATCGCGAAATACCGTGCACAGGCAAACATCCCGGCGGCGCACGCACGCAGGCAACACCGCTCTCATTAAAATCATCGCATCGCCGCATGAACAGCGACACCCGATGGGCAGCCCGTGGGTCACTTTTGACCCGACCAGCCCCATCTGCCTCAACCTTTCCCAGCGATTTCAGACCACTGACGCCAAAATGCGCGCTGGCACGAAAGTTGCATGATGTCAGGTAAGCGCGCTTACCGCGCATGGATTTTAAGAAACCAATTTTCAACAGAGGAGCGCGGGCATATGCCGCCGCTGCCACTTGATGACGCCATCAACGAAGTGCTCAACGTCCATTTGAGCCCGTTTCTGCCCGTCGCACCGGGTGGTCTTCCCAACAACACCGTCCAGATTTTTGAAGCCAAGCGGCGCGGGGTCGGCCTTGGTGATCGCCGTGGTTCAGACACGCGCTTTGGTGTCACCGTCTCTGCCCTGCGCGGGATACAGCTGGACGGGGTGGCGCGATTTGAACTCTGGGACACCACCCCCGATGCCGTGAACACCTCCATTGATGCGGTGCAGGCCAATGTTCTGGGGGCCGCCGCAAGCCTGCGCAGCATGGGGTTTCTGCGCCTCGCGCTCGGAGACAGCGCCCCGGCGGAACATGTCTCTGCACTCAATGCATGGCGGCGCACGGCGGAGCTTCCTTTCCTCTATGAATACCGCGCGCGGGATTCTGATGACGCAGACAGCTTCATCGTGCGCATTCCCAACCGCACCGATCTGGAGGAACGCGACGGGACCAACAGCAGCCTTGAGATCCTTTCCGGCGCAATGCAGCGCTGGGACAATGAGCGCGCGCCCTCTCTGATCCTGCGGCCAAACGGCGGGCCACGCGCCCTGCGCCTCAATGGTCTGGACGCCATGGCCTTTCTCAACGGCATTCCAGGCGGCGCCGTCACGCTCGAACGCGGGGTGTCCGGCGCCACGGGCGCGCCGGTTCTGCATGCCACGCTCGACAGTTTTCTCAACGCCATCGCTGACGGTCCCAACCCGCAATTGCAGGCCATTGTCACCTTGCCCAGCACAGCCGCGTTTCTCGCCGCACTGGGGCCTGCCGGTGCGCCCTTTGAGCTTGGCGACTGGGACACCAACCTCATCCGCGATCTCTATGTGCCCCATTCCCGCAGCTTTGACACGCCCGTCACCCTGCGCTCGGGCCGCGATTTTCTTGCCATCCGTCATGACGCGCCGGCCTTCGCAGCCCCGGCCGTACTCTACCTCCGCCTTCAGGCGGATCACCTTCGAGCCGGTCGTTAGGAACCGGTCAAATCAGGAGTAAGCCATGGAACAGATCTTACCCGGCGTGTCGATTGCCGTCCGCCCAGAAGGCCTGATCACTCCGGGCGTTGTATCCATCAGCGCCATCGGAATGGTCGGGACAGCCAACAAAGGGCCGGTCAACACGCCGGTGCTCATTGGCTCCCCCGCAGCCGCCCGCGAGGTGTTCGGCGACGCCGATGAAATCGTGACGCCCGGGCAGGAGCTCACGCTGATCCGCGCGATTGATCTCGCCTATGACCACGGCGCACGTGACGTCTGGGCCGTGCGCATTGCAGGCGCGACCGCAGCCGCAGATTTTCTCATCGCCTCAGCGGGCGGAGACTGCTGCCGCCTGACCGCCGCAACCCCCGGCTCCTGGGCCAACACCATGGAGATCAACATCACCGCCGCAGAGGAAAGCGCGGTTGTGAGTGGGGAAGAAATCGCAGGTACCGGCGCGGTTGGTTTGCAACTCGCCCACACCACCATTGCCGAAAGCGTACGCAACAGCGTGTCTGTCCTCGCGGCAGGTGCCTCAACCCCCACCACGCCCGCCGTTGTCCACGGAGCTACCGGCACCCCGGCAGCAGGCCAAGTGGAAATTGACCCCGCAAGCGGCGCTCTGGTATTTGCCGCAGGCGAAGCCCCCGCCGTCGGCGACACGGTGACGGTCACCTATGTGGTGCCAGCGGCCAACAGCGCCAAGATCACCCTGCGCACCGAAGCCTTGGAAGAGGTCTTTACCGCGGCAAGCGGCGCGCATCTCGTCGATCTGGTCAATCAGGCCACTGGCGGCTCGGATCTGGTGGACGGCACCGCGCTCGCAAACGCAGCGGAGTCGCCCACCACCTTTGCCGATGCCTTCACCTTTGAAACCTTCGGCGCTGGCACCAACACCACCGGCACCGACGGGGCCACAGGTGGCAACTACACCGACGGCTTTGAACAACTGGCCAACGAACCCGCCTTCATCATTGTCGCCGCCGGACAGGACAACTCCAGCACCATCGGCGCGGACCTCTCCGCCCATGTGGCCGCAGCCAGCTCTGATGCCAACAAACGCGAGCGTATCGGGGTGATCGGCTCCGCGCCGGGGGCCTCCCTCAATGACATCCTTGATCACACGCTGAACTCCGATCGCATCGTCTTTGTCGCGCCCGGTGTCACCGTCTCTGATGTGGTGACCGGAGACGCGGTGACCCTTTCCGGCGGCTATGCGGCGGCCTGCGTTGCAGGGATGATCTCCGGCGCGCCGGTCAACCGCAGCCTCACCAATAAGGTGCTCAATGTCGCAGGTCTGGAAGATGTCTTCACCCAAGCCGAGCTGCGCCAGATGGTGCAAAACCGCGTGCTTGCGCTGGAAAGCCGCCTCGGCTTCCGCACGGTGAAAGGCATCACGACCTCCACCAACACCGCCTGGCATCAGATCACCACCCGGCGCATCGTGGACAAAGCCAAAATCGGCGTGCGCTCGGCGGCCAACCCCTACATCGGTCTGCTCAACAACGAGCGCGTCCGCGAAGCCATGCGCTCCACGATCAATTCCTTCCTCGCAGAGATGGTGCTGGACGAAGAGCTGGTGAGCTACGAGCTCGACGTGTCCGCCACCCGCGACGACGAAATCCGCGGCATCGCCCGGGTCACCATCGTCCTGCGCCCCACGTTCAGCATCGACTTCATCAAAGTCACGATGTTCCTCGAATAGGAGACCAGATAAATGGCCAACACCAATGTTTTTACGGGGGCGGATGCCACGCTCACCCTTGCGCCGCTGGACACCCCGCCGGGCGTCGACGCCGAGTCGATCATCGCGCGCTATGAAATCGCCACCGCTGTGGGCCGGGTCACCGGCGTCAAATTCACCGTCGACACCGACCTGCGTTCCTTTCACGAAATCGGCTTTCGCCATGTGACCTCGCTGCATGAGGGCAACATCAACATCTGCGGCGAATGCGACCGCGCCTATATCAACGGTGCGCTGCTTGGCCTGCTGATGGGGCGCAAATCCTTTCTGGACAACAATGCCCGCACCTTTCAGCCCGAATTCAACATGACGCTGCAGCTCAATGACCCTGCGGTCGAAGGCCAAGCGCGGCTCACCCTGAATGGCGTGAAATTTCAGACCTGGTCCTTTGCCCTGCCCGAAGACGACATCGTCATGGAGAAAGTCAGCTTCCGCGCCAAGAGCATCGACATCGCAGACTTTGACGATGACAGCGGCGTCTCGGCTGGCCCGGCCTTCGTAGATCAGGAGTAATCTGCCATGACGCTCACCAGCGAAGCGCTTCTGGCCGGGGCTTCGGCCACGCATCTGCATGATCTCCCTGCCGACCTGATCAAAGGCGAGGACGGGGAGCAGCAGGTGGAGCTGCGCCCCCTGTCGGTGAAAGACCTGCAACTCATCGCCCGCGCCGCCAAGGAGGATGAAAACCTCTCCGCCGCGCTGATGATCCAGCAGGCGCTGGTGGCACCCGCTTTGTCTCTGGATGAGGTGCGTCAGCTTCCGGCGGGGCTGGCCCGCCATCTGGTGGAGGAGGTCAACCGCATCAGCGGCATTGATCTGCCGCGCGACGCGCTGGAGGAGATAGTGCAGGCGCCCTTGGCCAAAGCCTGCTTTGTTCTGGCCCGCGAATTTGGCTGGACACCCGAAGAGGTCAGTGGCCTCACCATCGGGCAAATCCTGCTCTATCTTGAAATGGGACGGCGGGAGGCGGCAGAAGCATGACCCGCGCCTTCGCCTCCGCTGCCCCTCAACGCCTGCGCCAAACCGCTCTGGCCGCCGCTGGATCGGTGCCCAAGCTTGCGCCCCAGCGCGTGCAAAAGATGCAGGCCACTGCGCGCCGCGTGTCGGCGTCGGGCGCGGATCTCACATGGCTCTCAACCTGCGCCGAGCTGTCTGATCGCAAGGCCATGGAACGCAGCTTGACCCGTTGGGAAACCTCAGAACCGGAGCGCAAACCTGCCCCCAAGGAAACGCCATCTTACAAGCAAACCCCGGCGCAGAAGTTAGCGGCGAAGCAGAAACGCCAGCCCCCAGCATGGCATCACCCGCCAGCGGACACCCGCCCCAGACCGGAGGCGCACCGCTGTGAAACCGCCAAGACACTGCCAACACGCCTCTCCGGCGGCCCGCTCAGACTGCATGCAGGTACCGATCCCGAAGATCTTGGCAAAGGCCCAACCACACCGCGTTCCAAACCTTCCGCGCAGCCTCTTACAGCAAGGCCTGCCAGCCCCCTGCCCACCGCGCTGAGCTACCCTTGGGCAAAGACAACGGCGCAAAAGCTTGCTCCCCTCACCCACACTGCGGCGCCAAAACATCCGCGCGCCCTCCCGGCCTCATCTAACCAGCCGTCCAAAACACCTTGGCAATCCCTGCTCGCTGGCCCGCAGGCGTCACACACCACCCTCAGCGCGCTCACATCGCGCGACGCACAGCCGTCAAAGGCCGCGCAAAACGACACCGCGACGCCTCCGCAGCGCGCCCCAAAAGATCCCCAAAGCGCGCAAGCCCCAAAGCACGCAGGAAAACATACCCCATCCGCCTTTGCCCAATCCCCAAAGCAGCCCAAGCCTGCAAATGCCGCGCCGCTCTCTCCGCCCCCACGCGCTTCAAACAGCCCCGATCCGGTGCAGCTTCATCGCGAACCGATCCACGGCGCGGACCCGCTGGAGCGCGAAACCCTGTCCCGCCCGCCACATGCCACCCCTGTGCCCCTGCCCGCGCAGCCCGATCTTGATCCGCCATTTGCCGAAATCCTGCCGCCGTCCGACCGCGCCCATCTCTCCCGCTTTCAGGAGGCCGTCACCGATGAGCCGCAAACCGAACTGCCAGACCGCTCCAAGCCACGCGCCACCGCGGGCTTTGACCGCGAGGCACTGACCGACGCGCTGGCGCTCATCCTTCGGGACGAAGCCCGCCGCCACGGCATTGATGTGTGAGGAGCCTGCCCATGCGCCCGATGCTTGATGATATCCCGCTCCCACAGGTTCAGACCCTGAAATTGCGCGACATCCGCGCCCTTGCCGAACACCGCGCCCCGGGAATGGACGGCAGCTATTGCCAGAACATGGGCCGCCACGCGACCTCGATCCTTGTGGCCGGTGTGGCCAGCGGGCGCGATGCGAAAGACACCCTCGAAAAACTCACCGCAACCTTCGACGCTGGCGCACCTGTGAGCTTCATCTCCGACATCGTTGCGGATGCGGAGATTGAAAACGTCCTCATCGACGATTTCCGCCTGCGCGAAGTGGCGGGAAAACCCGACCGCTACGCCTACGCGCTGGTGCTGCGCGAGTATCAGGAGCCGGTGGAACCGGAGGCCGTGGGCCTTCTGGACAATGACATCCTCAGCGAAGCGCAAAGCCTCACCGATGACCTGATCGACGGTCTCGATCTGCTGCCGGAATTTGACACCGGGCTTGAGCGCTTTGTGGAGCCGCTCACCGGTCTGCTGACCCGCCTGCAAGCCCTCAACAACACCTCCAACGCCTAACAAAGGAGATCGATGCCATGGCCGACAATCTCTTCGAAGACCTCAAAGAGGTCCTGCAAGATTTCAAGGATTTTCTCGATGACAAGGTGGGCGTGATCCAGCCCGCCGTGGCCGCCCTGCGCGCCATTATTCCTGATCAGATCGACAATCTGCTCAACAAGCTGATCGAGCTGATGAACCTGCTCAAATCCGAGGTTGAGAAACTCGACGTTTCCGCCATCCCCGGTCTCGCCGAAGCGGCGGAATTCACCGATCAGGTCAAAGGTTTTGTCAACTCCGCCAAAGCCCTGTTGCCCGACAACGCCGATGACTTTGACGCCATCACCGATGTGGCCGATGTGGTCGGTGGCCTGCCCTCCATTGACGAGGTGAAAGGCGAAATCCTGTCCCTGATCGACGCCATCGTCGGCCATCTCAACGCGCTGAAAAACGCATAATCCGGGGAGGCTGTCGTGAACCGTCCAATCCGTCCCATGCTTGGCGAGATTGAACTTGCACAGGTTCAGCTTGTGCAGGTGGACGAAGATCAGATTTTGACACGGCACGACATCCCCGCACTGGAAGGCGATTTCTTTCAAAGGCTTGGGCGCGCTGGCACCGCGATTGAGCTCACCGGCGTGCAAAGCGGCCCGGACGCCCGCGAAGGACTCACCAAACTGCGCGACGCCTATCGCGCCGCCGCGCCGCTGACCTTTGCCGCCGATATTGTGACCGCAACCACGCTGGATGATGTGCTGATCGAGCATTTTGAGATCAGCGAACACGCGGGCCTGCCCGACGCCTTTGAATACCGCCTGCTGCTGCGCGAATGCACCCCGGCGCCAGCCCCCGATCCGCAAGAGCCACCGGAACCGCCCGAGCCGCCTGAGGTCACAGAAGATGAAGGCGTTCTGGTGGTGAATGTCATCAAAGATGGCGATCCCGCCTTTGCCGCTAAAAACACCACCGTGCTGGCCGCAGGCACCTTGCAGGACGGCAGCGATTTCCCTGAAACCGCCCTCTCCGGCCAAACAGACACCCGGTGGACCGAAGATCCCTTCCCCGCCGGAGAATTTACTCTGCGCGCCACGGCGACGGGCGCGGCGGCGGATGGCGGCGATCTCAGCGGATCGGCAACAGCCACCGTGCGCGCAGGCGCCACCACCGAGGTCACCATTGTCCTGCCCGATGCCGCCGCCATCGCCAAACGGTTCCTCGTGCATTTCCGGTTTGACAGCGCCTTTGTGGAGCCTTGCCTCAAGCAGGTCCTCAAACAGGTCGCCGATCACGCCAGCGCCCACCCGGACGAGAAAATGCTGGTGGTGGGCCACACCGATCTGGTCGGCACAAAAGAGTATAATCAGGCGCTCTCAGAACGGCGCGCCCGCAGCGTCTTTGCCGCCCTGCGCTATGGCAATGATCCAGTAGGCGCCGTTGCCGAGTGGGATGAGCTGCGACAGGCCCGCACCACCAATCTGCACGACAATTGGGGCGTGCGCGAATACCAGCAGATGTTGCAGGATCGGGATTTTTACAATGGCCAGATCGACGGCGACCACGGCCCGATGACAGATGCTGCCGTGCGCCAGTTCCAAGCGGCCAACGGCCTGCCTGAAACCGGCACCATGAACGGCGCGACATGGCCCCTCCTGATCGACGCCTATCTTGCCGCCGAAGCCCTGTCTGTGCCGGACGACCGCCTCCTGCCCAACTGCCCCGGTGAAGGGCTGAAGTGGCTTGGCTGCGGAGAGCTTGACCCGCTGCGCAATGTCACCTTCGCATGGCGCCCCAACCGGCGGACCGAGGTGCTGTTCACCCGCGCCACCGAGCTCCCCGCCGACATCGACACGCCGGTCACATTTGAGCTCCCCGCGCCCGGCGCGGTTGGCAGCGACTGGTGCCTGAATGAAAGCAGCGGCTCCGCCCGCAGCTGCTTTGTCGCCCCCAATGTGAAAAGCAAACGCCACGAAACCTGCCCCGGCACCTTGCCGCGCGGCCCCGCCTTTACCCGCGAACCGATTGAGCCGACGCCCCAATTCAAGGTGCAAGGCTCCATACGCTTCGAAGACGGCACGCCCTACACCGGCACCTATTTCATCACCGCCCCGGATGGCGAGTACATGGCTGGCGAGCGCAAAGAAACCTCAGGCAGCGCCCGCGCCGGAACCCCCAAGACCAAAACACCCGCGCCCGATGGCAGCTTCTCTTATGACACCCCGCTGAAGACACCCGGCATTTTCATTCTGGAGCTGGAGGCCGACGTGATTGCCCGCCCCTCCGGTGCGCCGATCACAGAGGCCAAAGGCCCCGTGGTTTGCAAGCGGCTTGCCGGGCCGCAAGACCGGTTTGATGTGGTCATCACCGACCGCAGCGTGGCTGACACCCGCCCCACGCTCACCGGACCGGACGCTGTGGTAGTCACCCGCGCCCACACCACACCCGCGCGCGCGCCCCTGACGCTGGGCGCAAATCAGGCGTTTGCGGGCACAGGCACGCTGACGCTGACCAACGGCACAGATCGTCTGCGCGTCTTTGATGCGGCCGCGGGCGGCACCGAGCTCACCTTTGATGGCACTGACAATGTCTTCACATCAGACCAGCTCACCGCCGGGGTCACCCTATTTTGCGAAGGCGGCCCCAACCCCAGCGCAACGGCTGGGGATGTTGCGGCCACTCTGCAGCTCACCGTGGGCGGCACCCCCGGCCTGTCGGTCTCCCACCAGATGACGGTGGTGCGCCTCACCCTGGATGTGGCCCTTTCCCGCCCCGTCGGCGGCGGCGACGCCCCGGAAATGAGCGCGGCAGACCGGATCGCCATCGGTCGCTTCACACAGGTTGCCGATCCGACCTTCAGCCACGAACGCACGCTTTTGCGTGTCCAGCCACCAGAACCAGCGGATTTCACCGGCGATCTGGCGCTGGCCCCCATCGGCCCGCGCGCCGCGCTCTTTGCTAGCGAACAACCCGCAACCGGCCAAGCCGCGCTGGCCAATCCGCATGTGATCCCCGTGGCAAGCATCCCTGCCACCAGTCTTGCGCTCTTTGCAGAAGGGCTGGATCACAGCGCCGCTGTGCGCGATAGTGGCTTCATGCTCGGCCTGTCAGGTGGCGAGCCCGATGGCGACCGCGCTCCGATGACCATGGTGCGCATTGACGCCGCCCCCGACGATCTGCCCGCCACCGCCGCCGTCACCGCGACGCGCTTCGGGGTCTGGGATCAGGCCTATAATGGCGCAGGAGAATTTGTCGCTGATATCATCGCCGCAGATGAGCGGCGCCTGCATTACCGCGTCCGCGACGCCGGAGCAGGCGCTGGCCCGATCACCGTCACCTGGCGCAGCCTGCTGGCGGATCAGGCCACCGATGACGACGCCCCCGCCTCACAAGTGCTCACCCTGCCGGAAACCGCAGCGGGCAGCGGACACTTCATCTCCAACGGCGTCATGCTTGTGACCGATGACACCGACGCCGCTGTCGCGGTTCCCAGCGGCCTGCCCGCGCAGCCCGGACTGGCGGAGCCACGTGCCAGAGGACAGAGCGATCACCGCCTGCGCCGCGCGCGCATCGACGGCTTTGTGCGCACCGAATACAGCCCAGCCGCGCAGCCGGGCACCCGCCTTGGCATCACCCTGCCGGTCTTCCCGCGCAACCCCGATGAACGCCGCCGCATCTCGGTGCGCGTGATCCGCTACACCTCCGCCACCTATGCGCCGGTGACTGATCAACGCATCGCCGATCAGTTTGCCGAGGCCAACCGGCGCTGGAACGCCGTGGGTGTGCAAATCGACGCGCAGGCCACCGTGGATCGCGCCATCCCCGCCGCCGCGCTGGATGGGGGTGGCGACTACGGCGGGCAGGCCAACAACGCCTTTGAGCAGGCCGCGCTGCGCGATTTGATCCCGATCACCCCTGACAACACGCTCACCGTGGTCTTCACCAGCGTCGCCGGATCAAACGCCTACGCCACCGTGGCCAACCGCGCGCCCATCCCCAATCCTCCCGGCGCAAACCTGACGCTGGATGCGCGCTTCTTTGTCTTCATTGACAACACTCTGGACGTGCAGGACGTCACCTTGGGCCACGAGATGCACCACATCTTCTTCAACCGCTTTGACGGGGCCGTGAACGACGCTTTCTTTGCGTTCAACACCAATCCCGGCACCGCTGTAGGGGCGGCGCGCGGCATCGCTCTGCCGGATGCCCGCATCTATCGCCGCATCCAGAACCAGCACAGCGCCGACCCCGACAACGACCCCAACAATGACAACATCCTGAACTGGGTGCGCCGCACCCGCACCGCCCGCCAACCCGCTCAGGCCGGTCCCGGACCAGCCCCTGACGCCACCACCGGCAACACGCTGGTTGGACCGTTTTAAGGACCCGACATGACCACGCCCATTGCAAAAATTCGCGAAGATTTGGCGCTGATCGTCGGCGGTGGCTTCACGCCTGACGGCATTGGCCCCGCCGCCTATGAGGCGGTCGCGGCCCGCGCCAAGGCCGAGCCCAAACGCTACCTCAACGCGCTGATCCAGACCTATCTCGGCGGCGACTTTGACGCGCGCATGCTCTCCAGACTGCGCCCCGGTGCCGCGCTTGAGCTGCTGGCGGAAAGCGATCCGGAAACCACCGGCGCAACCGCAACAAAACTGCTCACCCATCTTGATGGCCTGCTGGTGATTTACGACAGCGCCAGCGACAAAACCCAGCTTGAGGCGCTGCTGCCTGATGATGTGCTGGCCATGCATCAGCGCCTTGACCGGATGCGCAACCGCCTGCGCCCGCTTCTGGAGGATGCCCCATGAGCCTCTTGTCCCCCACATACCGGCTCACCCTAGGTGATCAACGCATCGACATGGGCAGCGAACCGCGCGCCAGCACCGTCACCCAGATTGATGTACAGCGCGCTATGGCGCCGCTGGTGGATCGGTTTGAGCTGACCCTCGTCAAGCTTGGCACGCGCCTTCCCAAACGCGGCGACAAAGCGGAGATCGAGCTGGGCTTTGCCGGGTCTGACACCGGCCTTGAACGTGTCATGACAGGCGAGATCGAAGAGGTCGACGCAGGCCCGGAGCACACCCGCATCGTCGGCTTTGGCGCCGGTGCCCTCCTTTCGCGCAGCAATGAAAACCACAGCTTCCGGGACAAAACCGCCGCCGATATCGTCAGCGATCTAGCCAACGCTTCAGGCGTCAAAGTGGCAGACACCGAGACCAGCGAGATTTTCCCCACCTACATCGCAGACGCCCGCCTCAGCGCCTTTCAACACATGGTTACCCTCTCCGAACTGACCGGCTTTGATCTCTATTGCGACACCGAAAATGCACTGATCTTCAAAGGCTTCGGCAATGGCAAAACACTCTTCCCGCTGGACTACGGCGAAGACGTGATCGCCTATCAGATCGAAAGCACTCTGGCCTCTGCTGAGCGCGTTGAGGCCTGGGGCGAAAGCCCCGGCGCGGCACAGGGCGCAGACAGCTGGGCATGGCTCACCAAGGATTTTGAACCGCGCAAAGGCAGCGCCGGCACCAGCGGGAGTTTACGTGTTCTGGAACACGCCGCGCTGCGCACGGGTGAAACCGCCCAGCGCGCAGCAAGTGCTCTGCTGCGCCGCATTGAGAACCGCCGCATCCGGGGGCAGCTCACCGTGCTTGGCAATCCGGCCATCACCCTTGGCGACACGATCCGCCTGCAGTCCATGCCCGAGCCTGACCTCAACGCCACTTTCCAGATCCGCGGCGTCCGCCACCGGATCACCAAGGCCACAGGCTTTCTGACCCACCTTACCTTTCAGGCGCTGGAGCTGAGCCTATGAACGACACTGTCTCCACATTGCAGGCCATCATCCGCCGCGAGTTGGAAACCCTGCGCATTGCCGAGCTTGGCATTGTGACGGCGGTGCACCCCCATGCGGATGGCGGGGACAGCGACAACTACAGCTGTGATGTGCGCCTCAAAAACACCGGGTTGGAGCTGCCCCGCGTGCCGGTCGCCACCGGCCATATCGGCACCGTCGCGATCCCCAATGTCGGCGATCTGGTGTTGCTCGCCTTTGATCGCGGCGACATCAACCAGCCGATCATCACCGGCCGTCTTTACAACGATGAGGACCGCCCGCCGATCAACACCTCAGATGAGGTGATCTTCCGCCTGCCGCTGGCGGAAGCCGACGATCAGACCATCAAGGCCGCGATCCGTAATCATCAAACGGACAACCCGCCGCGTGAGCTGATCATCGAGATGGATCCGAAAATCACCATCCGCGTGACCGACGGCACCGTGCGCGCCACTGCCGGACCGTCAGAGCTGTTCATAGATCAGACCGGCGCATCCGGCGGCACCGTCACCGTGGTCACCGGCGGCACCAAGATCACGCTCAATCAGGACGGAGACGCCACCGTGGAGGCCATTGGCGCATTGAATCTGAAGGCGCAGCAGGACGTCACCATCGAAGGCCTCAATGTGAAAATCAAAGGCCAGATCAACACCGAGGTGGAGGCCGGTGTGCAGGCCTCTCTCAAAGGCACGATCACACAGGTCGAAGGCAGCGGCCCGACCACGCTGAAAGGCGGGATTGTCAACATTCAGGGCATCACCAACTTCAGCCCATAGGAGGAAACCATGCCGGGACCACCGGTCACAATTGGATGTGCGGTCATCGTGACCCCCGGCGCTGCGGGGCCACCGGACACCGGCACGATCGTCGGCATCTTCCCGCCGCTGATCACCGCCGGAGGGCTTCCGCTCGCAACCTCAGGGTCGCTCTGCACCATGATCAACTCGCTGACCGGCGTGCCCTATCCGCTTGTCATCGGCCCCATCGCCAGCTCCGGCGTGCGCATCGCGGGCAAAGCGCTGGTGCGGATGCTCGATCTCATCCCTTCTCCGCCGGGCGTGCTCACCATCCTTGGCCCACCGGCTGCGCCTTACATCTCCGACACGTGGCCGCCATGAAACAGGGAGGCTTGATATGACACGGGACAATGCTCTCTTGGGGCAAGACCTCCTACTGCTGCGCAACCGGCGGGATCAGACGACACGCGATCGCGGGCGCGACCTCTCCACACGGGTGCGTCCGGAAACCAATCAGCGCGATCTGGAAACCGTCTTTGGCCCGGAAAACATGGCGCAGGCGCTCTTGCTGCGGATGCTCACCTCAGAGGGCGAGCTGCGCCAGCTGGGCCATCCCACCTATGGCTCCCGCCTGCACAAGCTGATCGGCGAGCCCAACACCGAGGCCAACCGCAACCTCGCCAAACTCTACGCCCTGCGCGCCATCAATCAGGAGCCGCGGGTCGAGAAAATCCTGCGCGCCGATGTGCGCCAGCGCCGCGATGACCGTGGCGGCGTCGACATCGACATGCAGCTCAAAATCGTTGAAACCGCAACGCCGCTCAATCTTGTTGTGCCGTTCTTCTTTTCCACGGAGCAAACCTGATGACGCCTGACACCATCCATCTGATTCAGCGAAATTTCGGCGAGGTGTCCAACGACATCCTCACCAGCCTCATCGGCGGCATCGTCAACGAACCGATTATCTTTGACGTGAAATCCGATCTCTACCCTTTGGCGCAGGCTGCCGAAGGCATCCGCATGCTGACCGGGCAGATTGACGATCAGACTGCCAATCACACCTTTGAGGCCGGGATTGATTTTGCCTATGAGCCCGATCTGGGCGCGGTGCAGTGGCTTCCGGGCGGCGCGCGCCCCGTGGATGGCAGCGTATTTTATGTGGATTACCGCCCTATTGGCGCCTCCTCCCCGATCACCGACATCAATGTCGGCAGCGTCGCCCGCACTTTGTCAGAGGCCGTCGCGCGCGAAATCGCCACGCTCTATGAACAGCTCAATCAGACTTACCGCTCGGGCTTTGTGAATTCTGCCGAAGGCGCCGCGCTGGATCAGGTGGTCGCCATTCTGGGTCTGAAACGCAAAACCGGCGATTTTGCTTCCGGTCTTGTGGCCTTCTTTCGTGACCCGCTGGTGGTGGGCGATGTCACCATCGCCTCAGGCACCAGACTGACAGCCCAAAACGGCGCGGTCATCTTTGAAACCACCCAACAGCGCACCCTGCAACGCGGTCAGGCGCGCATGGATGTGCCGGTGCGCGCCAGCGTTGATCACCCCGGCGAGACCGGGCAGGTTGCAGCCGGTGACATCGACACCCAGCTGCGGCCGCTTGCGGGCATCGCCCGGGTCTCAAACACCGAGCCAACGGTCTTTGGCGCGCCTCCGGAAACAGATGCGGAGCTGCGCGCCCGCGCGCGGGCCGAACTCTACAAACTGGGCAACGCCACCCTGCCTGCGCTCGACGCCAGCGTGCGCGACAGCTTTGCCAGGCTCACAGAATACTGGGATCCCAACGCGCCTATCGCGCGCCGCACCGCCCCGGGCCGCGTGGCGCTGCTTGTGGAAAGCGAACCTGAGCGCTTTGCCAGCTTGTCTGCACAGGTCAACAACCAGCGCGCCGCGGGCATCGCCGCCACCATTGTGGCGCGCTACGTTTTTGTCACCCCGCGCATTGTTGCAAAAATCGCGGGCGGTCTCACCTCTGACGGCAAGGCCAAAGTGGCCGAAGAGATCATCGCCGCCGTGCAGGCCTTTGCAGAGCCGCTGACCACGGGCGATGCGCTTGAGGGTGGCGCGCTGCTGGAAGCGATCAAAGCGGTTGAGGATCTCGAGGACGCACAGATTGTCGACGTGCAGGTCGCCCGCGCCGACGCCACCCCAACGCAAAGCGAAACCGTGGTCGACGCGCTCACCGCATTCATCGCGGGCGGCGCCCCCAAAGAAGAGACCGCCCTGCGCGCCGAACTCAACACCCTGCTCTTTGAGGTGGACACCGGCGCGCCCACCGGACGCCGCATACCCGACCGCAGCCTGCTGATGAATGCTGAAGGCAGCGCACCGGCCACAGATCAAGACATCGAAGACGCCACTTTCCTTGTGAAGGCCGAGGTCGAGGGCGAACCGGGCTGGATCGTGATCGACATGAATGCGGCCGACATCGCCTTGCAGGAGGCCGGGTCCTGATGGTCACCAAAACGCAGCGCATTTTGGATTTGCTTCCGGGCACCTTCGCGGCTCAGCCCGCCCATTCGCCGCTGCAAAAGCTGATCGAAACCTATGGGGCCGAGCTGCAGGGCGCGGAGAACACCCTCGCCGCCATCCTGCGCGCGCATTGGTGCACACAGGCCGACCTTGGCCGCGATCTGTTTGATGATCTGCCACGGATCGCCGCGCTCTACGGGCTGGCCCCGCAGGAAGGCGATGATGTGGAAGAGTTCCGCAGACGTCTGAAACTCTGGGTCAGCCTCATTCTGGAAGGCCCCGCCACCGTGCGCGGGCTGCTGCGCGCCACTTCCATTCTCACCGGGCTAGAGATTGATGACAGCGACGCGGCCTTTGATACGTGGTGGACGCGCGCTGACGGCGGCCTGCTCACCACCAAAGTCGCCAGCCGCCGCGACGCAGGCCCCGCCATCTTCGGCTTTGACCGCGCCTTTGCTCAAGGCAGCGACGCCACTTCGGCGCAGATCACCGGCCAGACGCCCCTCTCCGATCCGCTGACCCTGATGGCCAGCACGCTGCACCTCGCGATTGACGACGGTGCGCCTGCCGCCATCGCGCTTGCTGGTGTCACCACACCCGAAGAGCTCATTACCGCCATCAATACAGCCATGGGCCAAGAGATCGCCACACTGACACAGGGTCGGCTGAAACTGTCCTCCCCCAGCACAGGTCCGGCAAGCCGCATTGCATTAAATGATGCCACCGACGATGCCGCACCAGAGCTTTTGGGCCTGGCCCCCCGCGCCTACGAGGGCCGCGACGCCACAGGCGCAGCGCTCACCGGCCTCATCGACCTCTCCGCCGGGGCCGACCTGTCCACAGACCGCTACATCCGCCTCTTGGTGGATGGCACCCAACTTGCTGAAATAGACTGCGCAGGCGCTTCGGCAGAGGCCACTTCGCTTGAGGAGATTGCCGCCGCGATCAACTCAGGTCTTGGCCTCTCCCTTGCAAGCCATGACGGCACATATCTCTCGCTCATCTCACCTACGCTCGGGGCAACCTCCGGCATCACCTTCCAAACCGCCGCTGCGCAGGACGCGCGGCTGGCGCTGTTTGGCCCCATCGCCACCGTCGGCTCCGGCCGCGACGCCCAACCGGCGCAGATCACCGGAACGCCGGATCTCTCCGCAGGCGTCGATCTCAGCACAAACAGCCGCCTCCTGCTCAGCATCGAAACCAAAGAAGACGTAGAAATCGAATGCACCGGATCAGACCCGGCCAACACGCAGCTTCCTGAAATCATCGGAGCCATCAACAGCGCGCTGCGCGCCGATGTCGCCACCACCAACGGGCGCAACCTGATCCTCAAAAGCAATGAGGCAGGTCCCACCGGCAGCCTGCGCATTGGCCATCTGCCAGAAGGCGACGCCGCCAAGATCCTCTTGGGTCTTGAGGACCGTATCGCCACCGGATCGGCCGCCACCCGCGCCACCTTGCAGGGCGCTCTCGACCTGTCAGCAGGCATCGACATCACCGCGCAGCCGTTGTTGCAACTCGCCCAGGATGGCCGTGCGCCGCAAACCTTTGATTTGTCCGAGGCCGCAGCGGACCCTCTGGATGCCCAAGGTCTCGCGCAGGCAATCAACAGCCAGCCGCAGGCGCCACAGGCCAGCGTCACCGACAACAGGCTCATGCTGACCAGCCATCTTGAAGGCAGCGCCGGACAGCTGGAGTTGATCCCAATCAGCACTACGCTCAAGCGCAATTTTGTCTCCCGCGTGCCCATCGCAGAGGACGCCGCCATGGCGGTGCTCGGCACCCTCAGCGCGGTGTCCCAATCCGCCCCCGCTGCCGCAGCCACCTTGCAGGGCACCGCCAATCTCTCCCGCGGCGTCGACCTGCGCGCAGGGGGCTTCCTGCGTGTGCAACTGGATGGCGCCCCTGCGGTTGACATCAACTGCGCCGGCCCGCGCCCGCGCCACACCACGCTTGATGAGGTCCTTGAGGCCATAAATTCAGCGCTTGGCGCAGACACCGCGCGCAGCTCCGGCACCAGCCTTGAGCTGGTCTCGCCCACCCTCGGCGCCGCAAGTCAGATCACGCTTCTGCCCCCACAGGCCACCGATGCCCAACCCGCGTTGCTCGCCACCGGCCCGCAAACCGCCACCGGATCTGCCGCGCGGCAAGTGGCCTTTGTCGGCACCAACGATCTCTCCGGCGGCATTGATCTGACGGCTGCCGCCCACCTGAAGCTGGCAATTGACGGGAATACGCCGCAGGAGATTGACTGCCGCGGTTTTGATCCCGCGGCCACAACCCTTGGCCAGATCGTCGTCGCCATCAATCTCAAGCTCGGCGCGGGCATCGCTAGCCATGACGGGCGCCACCTGCTCCTCACCGCCCCAACCAAAGGCGCGGACAGCCGCCTCGACATTCTGCTCCCGTCCGAGCCTGACGCCACCGCCGCCATTCTCGGCGTCTCCCCAGAGCGTAGCTATACCGGTCAGGCGGCACAGCCCGCCCAAATCGCAGGGCTGGCCGAACTCTCCGCCCCTATCGATCTGAGCACCGCGCGTTTCCTGCGCCTTGGCTTTGACGCCACACCGCCACAAGACATCGACTGCGCCAGTGCCGCCGCCGATGCAACGCAAGCCACCGGAGCGGAGATCGCTGCCGCCATCAACGCAGCCCTTGGCGCACCCATTGCGCAGATCAGCGCGGACCACCTGCTCCTGACCTCCCCCTCCCTTGGCGCGTCAAGCCGGTTGGTTGTGGAGACCGCCACCGGCGGCGACGCCACTCAGGCGCTTTTTGGCGAGGCCACGCGCAGCGCCACCGGCACACCAGCGCAGGCCGGTCAAATCACCGGCAGCGTTGACCTGCGCCAGGGTGTTGACCTCAGCGACCGCTCTGTGCTGCGCCTCGCGCTGAATGACGCCCTGCCGCTGGACATAGACCTTGCCGGAGAGGCCCCCGCCGCCACCGCGCCTGAGGAAATCACCGAAGCGATCAATGCGGTGCTCCCGGAAACCGCCAGCCTCAACGCGGATGGCCAGCTCCTGCTGACCGCGCCCGCAGACAGCACGCTTTGTGTGCAGCCCCTGCGCCACTTCGAACTGATCGACTACCCGCAACAGCCGGTCACCCAAACCGGTACCGCGCTGCACCACGGCGATGCGCTCTTTGCCGAAAACACCGGGCCATCTGATGCCCCGGGCTCAGTCCGTTTCACTGCACCGCAAGGCACAGACTCCCCCGGCTTGGTCGACATAGATACGGGCCGCACCTTGCGCATTCGCGGCGCCATTCTGCCCGGTGACACCGCCGAAATCACAGAAGGCGCAGACGGCCTCAATGTCTCCACCAAGCTGAGCCCAACCCCGCGCGTCTACGGCCTGCCCCTGCTGCCCCATCTGGAAGTCCCGCTGGATTCTGCACGCTTCATGGCCCCCGGCCTCAGCGGGCGGCGCGGCATCCTGATCTCTGACAGCTTTGGCTCTGACGTCATCGAACTCACCGAAATCACCCGCCGCGATGTCGCTCCAGCGGTGCAGATCACTGACGCGCACTCTTTGCCGGATCAGCTCCCCGAAGAGGTGTTTGTCGGGAAGTTGCAGTGTTCCGGCACCAGCCTGTTGCTCACCAACGGTGATAAAGAGCTGGAGGTGCAGATCGAAGGAAATGCCACGCAATTCCTCGGCTGCCCCGTGGCCATTCTGGCCAAACGCCTAGGTGACAGCCTGCTGCCGCGCCGGATCCGCCTCCTTTATGATCTGCAGATCACCGCGATCCCCCCGGCCACGCCGCAAGTCTTCAACGGCGTGGTGCTGGATCAGGGGCCGGAGTTTGGCGCACTGTCCCTGCTGCGGCGTATCAATGAAACGGCGCAGGACACACCCATTGTCTTTGCCCGCGCCGTCGATCAAGCGGCTGCGCTCTCGCTCACCCCGGGCACAAACCGGCGCGTCTTTGTGGAATGCCTGACCGCCCGCTACGACGCCACCGATTTTGACGAAAGCCATTTCGCCGGCGGAGACTGCCTTGAGGTTGGCGTCTTTGACGCCTGCCGTTTCGCCGAAAACCCACGGGCAAAATCCACTCCGGTCTTTGCCCCTGCAGACGGCGGCACGGCCACCGATGTCACCCTCAGCTGGGCACAGCACACGCCCGGACGGGCGCAGATCAACCTGCCGCTCGACATGCCCGCACGGTTTGGCGCACGCTTTGATCAGGACCGCTTTGCCCTGGCAGATGACGCACCGGAGATCATCTCCGGCCTCGTCACCGAGCCAGCCACTGACCCGCAGCTCTTTACCACACAGCTCGCCCCCGAAGGCTCCGCATCAACGCTTGTGACGGCGCGCGCTGCCGATGTGATCCCCATCGGCTTTGAAGCCACGGACATCCCCTTCGCCCGCCCCGTTGCGCTGTCCGGCGGCACCGAAACGCAGGCCGCCCGCACCTTCCTCAATGATCCGGGCCTGCCCGGTTTCATCGAGATGTCCGCCATCGCGCCGGGTCTCTTTGGCAACCGCATTTCCATCGCGGTCTGTGACACCGCACCGGGGATTTACGACCTGATCGTCACCTTTGACGGCGCGCGCTTTGAAAACGCCCGCGCGCGGGTGAACGGTCCAGAACTCACCGGCACAGTTGAGGATTTCAATCGCCCCGGCCCGCGCGGCGTACAGCACCTCAAGGCGGCGGGCATCGACCTCACCGTCACCCGCGACGGCACCCCGCCCGAAGACATTGATTGTTAGAAAAGGAGATTTTGATGTTGGACAACGACCCTTTCACCACCTTTGAACCCGGTCAGATCATCAGCGCCGCAGCCATGAATGCCATGCAATCCAAGATGCGCGCCGAAATCCACAAACAGATCGCCGAGGCCCTCGCCGCCCTGACCGAAGTTGACCTGTCCAAAGACAGCAACGCGCTCGAAGGCCATTCCGCCCAGGATCTTCTCAGCAAATTTTTGGAGCAAGCCATGCAAAAATTCCCCGGACACACAGGCTATCGGAAACTCTTCAAAGTGCTGGAGTTTAACGAGCCCAATCTCATCGAACACGAACTCAAACTCTGCCCGCTGGTGGATCTTTATGAGCTGCAGAGCTTCGATGTGATATGCGCCGATGATGATGACAAGCGTAAGGTTGAGGCGCGCTTCTTTCTCTATCACACCAGCGAAAAGAAAATTTCGATGGAAGGGCCAAACGGCACTGAGACCGTCGAGATTGAAAAGCGTGGCGAAACGCCCTTCAGCATTCCGGTGAGCGAAATGCTGGACTACCTCGGCGTCGAATACATCGATGAGACCAGCCTTGGCGATCTGGAAACCGAGCTTTGGAAGGCGATGTTTGCGCCGCCCAACGACCCATTTGATCCCAGCGATTATTGCCACTCGCCCTGGTATGAGCGCTGCTGCCGCGAAGAACGTACCGTGGGCAGCCTCAAGGCCAAAGGAGACTGGGACGATCTGAAACTCAAAATGCAGCCCGTAAAGACGGTGAACACGCCCTCGCTAGAGCGCGATACAACCTCAACCAACCGCCACCCGCCCGAAATCTTGGTCGAACACCATGATTTTGACCGACTGTCATTGAAGCTGCGCGAGCGCATCCCAATCGGCAACGGCGATGATCTTGCAAATGTCTGCCTGATGGTCCTGCTCAAGGTCTGACAGCGACGCGCCTTTGGCACCGCGAGGAGAATGAACGCATGCAACAGGTCGAGCGCTTTCCGGCGAGAGGGTTTTTCCGTGGCACCAAGACCCTTTATCTGCGCAGCCTTCCCGAAGGCGCGCAGCTGTCGTCCTTCCGCCTGCGCCTGACCCCGATTGCCGCCTCCAACCGGATCGGCCCTGCCGAGGAGCAGATCAGTTTTACCGCCCCGCCGGTCGATGGCAGCATCGCGGGCCGCGACCCGTCTGATGACAGTCGCGAAACCGCCGTGTCACAGGTGCGCGGCGGTGGCAGCCTGCCTTGGGCGGAGATCCATCTGGGCGGCTTTCGCACGCTTTCCCGCCTCAGCGGGGCAGGCTTGGCGGGGGCAACGCTGCAGGTGGATCTGGGCGGCCTGTTTGTCGATGTTGCAGCCAATGGCACGGTGCCGTCGCAAAACGGCACATTCACATTGAGTGACGGGGAACAACCCCTGCCGGGGCTGACGGTGCAGCGCCTGCGCATTGCCCGCACATCAGCAGGCGCGCAACCGATCATAAACACCCTGTGGCTGCGCGCAGTGGCCAGCAATGTCACGCTTGCCATGGGGCAACAGCCCGCCGCCTGGGCCCTGCCCGGCGAGCTCTCCGCCGTCACCGAAACCACGGATCTTACCACGCTCGCGCAGGCCGCATTGGATGCGGCGGAAACCGAAGGCGGCTTTGCGGTTTTGCCCCTGCACATCAAGTCAGACACCACCGCTCAGGTGGCTGTCGAAGTGCTCTACGAAATTCAGGAGCGCCGCAGCGGTCTGCCCGATGGGCTGCGCGAAAGCACGTTGGAATACACCTATGACGGCGTGTCTGAGGCAGGCGATGACCTGCTGCAAATCACCGTGCCGCCCAATATGGAGATCGACCCAACCGGCACACACATCGCGATTGATGGCACCTTCGAGGGCAGCGAAATCAGCCTTGGCCCCACCATGGATCGCACCCCACCGGAGTCTGTGCCGCTCGCGGTCGGCACCGCCGCCGCCCAGCCGGTGACAATCACAGGTGAGACCATTCTCGACGCGGTGGATGTTCTGCTCTCCACACAAGCGCGACAGGCGGACGTCAAAGTCGACCTGCGCGAAGATTTTGACGGCAAACCCAGCGAAAGCTCGCTTCTTGCGCAACCCGCCACCGGTACCTTTGGCGTCTCCGCCCATGGCGGGCCGCGATGGCTCAGCACCGCTCTGGGCCAGACCATCACCGTGCCTGCCGGCGCAGAGCGTATCTGGCTTGTGGTCGAGCCGACCTCTGCGCCGATCGCTTGGCACGTCCATCCGGAAACCGAAGCAGCCGCAGAGCTGCAGACCAGCGACACCGGCGGCCTGTCATGGCGACCGGCCCGCGCGGCCAGCCTGCCCGATGCGCTCATGGCCGCACACCGCTTCCGCCGCGCCTCGCCGGTGTTTCGCGTCCCGGTCTCAGCCGAAATTGGACGTGACGCCGAAAGCAGCCTCCTGTCTCTTGAGCGGTTCCAGCCCCTTGGTCGGGTGGAATTTGCGCTGGAGTCCCGCTCTGTTGCTGAGGCCGCCAATGGTATTCTGTCGGCGCGCAGCGCCGGAACCTGCCCTCGCGGTGAGCAACTGACCAATGGCGGCTTTGAGGATCGCGCCTCCGGAAATGACCTTTATGAACCACAAGGCTGGAGCGTCAGCGGCGGCGCGGTTGCACTGCAATCTTTCTCTGTGCCCAGCGACACGGGGCCGCTTTCGGTCACGCTCCTGCGCCTTGGTCACGCGGAAAGCGCCCCCCGCGCACTCTCGCAAATTGTCAAAGTCTCCCCCGGCTGCCCCTATCGCGCGGTGTTCCGCGGCTTCGCGCCTGAACGCGGTGCGGTGATCGAGCTGATCTGGCGTCAGACCGGCTGTGGCCTGTCGCGCACCGATGTGCTGACCCCGCCCCCGTTTCTTGGCACCTTTGACAGCGGCCTGGAGCTGGCCGCCGTGGCTGGCCCACAGTTGCGCACCATCCTGTCTGCCTCACTGGATGTCATGGCCCCTGAGGATGCCGACCAACTGGAGGTCCGCCTGCGCACTCCCGCAAACCAGCGCCTGTTTGTGGATACCATCTCCCTTGAGGGCGGGCCAACCGGCCTGCGCAATGGCGATTTCAGTGAGCTCGCCTTTGATGTGGACCCCACTGAGTTTCTGAGCGGCTGGCGCTTTTCTCCTGAGCTGACCCTCGAGAACCCGCCCCTGACCATCGCTCCGGCCACGGAGGGCCTCACCTTCACCAATATCACGGCGGACCGATCTTCTGTGATCCTGTCCCAATCCGCTGAGGTGATCGCTGACGCGCCTTTTGCCGCCGCTCTCGAAGCGCAGCTTTCGCAAGGAGAGGCGGTTTTTGCCGCCCGCTGGCTGGACAGCACAGGCGCGCAGATCGACACGCCCCTTGCCGCATCAATCCAATCTGAGGGGGCCGAGATCACCCGCCTGCGCGGCACAGTTCCGGCAGGCGCGGCAACGGCGGAAATCGAGATAGAGCTCGGGCCAAGCGCCATCCTCACCTTGGTGGCCGCCTCCGCAGAGCTTGAAGCGCCGCAAAACATTCCGGTGTCCTTCCTCTCGGAGGCGCCGGGCCGCATGACCGTGCGCGATTTCACCGTCGCCTTCCGACCGCGCGCCGTGGCCACACAGCTGCCGCCACCAGAGAGCCCATGTGTGCCCACCCCCGCCGATACCGCACCGGAGGACATCTGCGAATGCGCGCCCTGCAAAGACAAAGGCGAAACCACGCCCGCGCGCGCCACGCTCATCACCCGTCTGCCAACCGAGCTGCCCGTCGGCACCATCGCGCAGCCCCGCCTTGACAGCGTGGCCCGCCTGCCCCGCGAAAGCGCCACCGCGCGCCTGCGCACCCATGCCAGCAGCACCGCGTTTCTCAGCCTTCCGGACCACGCGCGGGTTTTGACGCCAGCCACAAATCCGACCCTCAATGCCGCCACTTTGCCCGACCGCCCCACGCGCGAGCTTCACGGCATTGGCGAAGGGCGCGCGGCGGTTCTGGAAACCGCAGGCATCACCTCGGTGCGCGCCGTGGCCCGCCGCAGCGCAACCGAGCTTGCACAAATCCTTGATGTGTCTGCGGAGTTTGCCGAGGACATCCTGTCTCAGGCGCGCGAAATGACCGCGGGCGGCTCAAACAGACGGCGCTGAAAGCGGGTGCTCAAAATCCGTTTGTGGGAGAGGGCTGGGCAAATCCGGCCGGATCAATGCCGTGCTTTTTGAGGAGCTTGCCCAAGGCGCGGCGCTCTTTGCCCGCCTGTTCTGCCGCCTTGGTGACATTGCCCTGCGTCTGGGCCATCACGCTTTCCAGATAGCGCCGCTCAAAGGCGTTCACCGCGCGTGCCTTGGCCACGCCAAAAGCCTCATCCACACTGTCGCGCGTGCGCGGCTCCGTCGGGCATACTGAAACCAAGCCATCCTGCGCCGTGACCACGCCGCGATGCACCAGATTTTCCAGCTCCCGCACATTGCCGGGCCAGGTGTACTCTTCAATCCAATGGCTGGACCTTATGTCCAGCGCCAGCGCTCCGGTCTGATATTGCTGCTCAAACAGCGACAGAAAATGCCGTGTCAGCAGGGCCACATCCCCGCCACGCTGGCGCAACGGTGGCAGCGCGAGCGACAACACATCCAGCCGGTACAGCAGATCCAGACGGAACCGCCCGTCCCGCGCCAGTTGCCGCAGATCTTCATTGCCCGCCGCAATCACCCGCACATCCGCACGCTGTGTCCGGCTGCCGCCCACACGGCGAAACTCCAGTGATTCCAGAAACCGCAGCAACGCCACCTGCGCCTTGGCGCTCAGCGCCTCGACCTCATCCAGAAACAACGTGCCGCCACGCGCCTGCTCCACCAGCCCCGCACGGGCCTCATGCGCATCAGTAAACGCCCCGCGCGCATGGCCAAACAGCTCCGCCTCAATCAAAGTGTCCGGCAAGGCGCCGCAACAAACCGGCACAAACGGGCCTTCGCTGCGCGCCGAAAGCTGATGGATCGCCCGCGCGGCCAGCTCTTTGCCGGTGCCGGTTTCACCCTTGATCAGCACCGCCGCGTCACATTCAGCAAAACGGCGCAGGGTCACCAGACTGTCCACAAAACAGCGTGATTGCCCCACCAGCCCCAGCGCGCTCACCTCAGCGGCCCGCTCATCTGCCGGGCGTCCCAACGGGCCACTGCGCCCACATCTTTCCAGCCGCATCTTCAGCTCAGAAGGCGCACAGGGCCAGGTAAGAAACTCACGGCAATCGCGAATGGTCGGCTCCGCCCAGCGGAAGGCGCTCTTTTCAATCGCCAGCATACAATGCGGATGCGCCGCTAGGGCTTTCAGCCGCCGCATGGTGCGCCCGTCCCAGCCGCGCATGCCGAGATAGACCAGACTGTTGCCTTTCGCGGTCTTTGCCAATGCCTCAGGCCCGGTCAGCTGCACGCGGTAATCCAGCGCGCCAAGCGCCCCAAGAAACGCCTCAAAACGGTCTGATTTTTCCTGAGAAACCAGCGTCAGCCTGCGGTCTGTATCATCCAGTGACATGGTGGCTCCCACCTCACCCTGCTGCGGGGTTTGCGGGTTTCGGCCCGCTCGCACGAATTGCGAGCGCTTTCTTCATCACGTCAAACCAGAACGCCGCCCCAAGGCTGATGGCAAGCACCGTGATGGCCCACCCCGCCAGTGTCTTGAGGCTCTCCTGCGCGGTGCAGAAAGCATCGGAAAAGCTCTGCCCCTGCCAGCCAAGCGGCAATATGGCCAATTCGTCCAGCCGCGCCTGCGTATCATCTGGCAGCGGCTGGCCCTCAGCCGCCGTCGCCTCCGCCGCCGCCACAATCCCCTCGCGCAGGTTTGAGTCCTTCCAAAGCAGCTCCATATAGGTCAGCGCATTGGCATTGATCGCCACCACCAGCCCGATCGACAACAGCACGCTGACAAACTGGCTTTTGCGTTTGTACCAGCCACTTGCCCGATCCATGGACTCATCAAACCACTGCGCCAAACGCCGCTCCGCCATTTCGGCGCGCCGCTGCAAAGGCCGGTCAAGATCACTTGCCTGCCCGATCATCAAGGTCAGCGAGCGTTTGAGCACACCCTCCGGCATGTCCCGCACGATCTCGGGTGCCATGCCAAACAGCTCATCCACCGCAACCGGTAAGGTGGCACCATTGCCGTTCTTGCTGCGCAACGCATCCAACAGCGCCGTCGCGAAAGCGCTGCTTGGCACATATGACGGCCCATTCCCCATCAGGCCAAACACCCCGCTGCGCGGTTTGCCGCGATAGAGATGGCGCATCGCCGGATGCTCCATGACCTCACGCACAAAGCTTCCGTCCGGATCTTCTAGCAGGTTCCTGAGCGCCACTACCAGATTGGCAGACCGCATGCCAAGCAGCCCCGTCAGCATCTCCTGCGCAGCGGTGATCACGATGCTCAATGCCAAAAACAAAAAGGCAACGCCAATAAACAGCTCCAATACAACTGATCCAAACACAGTTGCGCTCCCATCTCAAAAGAAGTTCGGTCCAATTTAGCGAATGCGCTTTGCCGCGCACAAATGGCTTACAGCAATAGAATTCAGGCGCGCACGCCGTTCAAATTCTTCAATAAACTCTAACAGTTTTGGTATCTTAGGGCAACTGAGCGTGCCGGGACCAGTAGGAGATTCCACACCTGCAGCAGTGTGAATATCACGCCCATTTCGCATGATTGCATATACAAAACAGAGATTTAAATGGGCATGCGCACAAAAAAGATCAAAAGAATAAAACGGCAAGTCTTCGCCGAATACGTTATGCAAATGAAATTTCTACCTAAGATTGTTTATCTACATCAGAGCTGACCCGACGTTCCCCTCAAGCCCCGTCAGTCCTCAGGGTCATAGACATACCCTATGCCGCGCACCGTGCGGATGATGGTCGGCTTTTCGGGATTGCGCTCAATCTTGCGGCGCAGCCGTGAGATCCGGATATCGATGCTGCGGTCAAACGGATCCCAGGAGCGGTCATGGGCCTGCTCCAGAATCTGATCCCTGTTCAACACCCGCCCCTTGTTGCGCGCAAACACCTTCAAGAGATTGAACTCCATCGCTGTCAGCGCCAGCTCTTCGCCTCCGTCCGAGACCATTTTTGCCGCCTCCAGATCAAGGGTAAACGCGCCAAACCGCGCGGTGGCGGCCCCATCACTGCTCTGCCCCTGCGCCTGCGGCGCGCCCTGCCGCCGCAAAACCGCCTTCAGCCGGGCCTCCAGTTCGCGCAAATCCACAGGCTTGCCCAGATAATCATCCGCGCCCATCTCAAGACCAATGATCCGGTCCACCACATCGCCCGCAGCGGTGAGCATGATCACCGGCACCGGATTGTCCGGGCGCAATGATCTCAGAACCGAAAGCCCGTCCTCACCGGGCATGTTGATATCCAGCACAATCAGATCGACCCGCCCCTTGCCAAGCGTCGCGCGCAATTCCTCCGCGTTGGCCGCGCTCAGCACATCATAGCCGCGCTTGGTCAAATACTCCGCCAGCATCTCGCGCACATCGATCTCATCGTCACAGACCAGAATCTTGGTTGCATGATCACGCATCGCGCCCCCCACCTTCCGCCATGATGTCCTGCACCAGCTGCCGCAGCTCTTCCGGTGCAACCGGCTTTTCCAGATACGGGCGGCCCGCCTCCTGCAAGGTCCTCTGCGAGGTTGGCCCCATCGTATCGCCAGTGATGAAGGCGATCCGCGACACCATCTCCGGATGCTCGCGCTTGAGCGTGGCAAACAGCGTCTTGCCGTCCACATCCGGCATGTTCAGATCGCTCAGCACCACGTCATAGCCCTGCCCCGCCAGCCGCTCCAAAGCCTGCGCGCCGGAGCCGACCTGATCCACAAGATAGCCCTCACGCTTCAGAACCTCCGCGATCAGCGCGCCAATGTCTTCTTCATCATCCACCACCAGCACACGGCCCACCGCCTGCGCCTCAGACGCGCGGGTGCTGTCGCCTTGCGCCGTGCCATTCTGCGGAGCGGCCGGCAGACGGATCACAAACCGGCTGCCAGAGGCAGCCTGCCCATCCAGCCAGATCTGGCCGTTGTGGGAGTGGATAATGCGATGACAAAACGCGAGGCCGATGCCGGTCCCACTGCCAATCTCCTTGGTGGTGAAAAACGGCTCAAAAATCCGCGCACGGATATGGTCCGGCACGCCGGGGCCATTGTCACTGATCGCGATTTCGATCTGGCTGCGCGCTTTGACCGGCCGCGCCGTGATGCGGATCTGATCTCCCAGGCCCGAGGTCTTGATCGCCTGCCCGGCATTCATCACCAGATTGATCACCACCTGCGTGATCTGATCCGCATCCGCGAGGATTTCCGGCAGATCCGCCTCCGGCGCATAGGCAATCTGAATGCCATCCTGCTGTTGCCCGTACCCCGCCACATCCAGCGCAGAACCGATCACACTGTCCAGATTGACCCGCTCCATGGAGGTCGGCCGCTGCCGCGCCATCGCCAGAAAGGTCTTCACAATCCGCGCACAGCGCTCCGCCGCCGCGCCGATCTTCGCCACCCGCCGCTGGGTTTCCGGATCGGTCACATCTTCCTGCAACATCAGCGCATGGCCCACCACAATCGACAGCGGGTTGTTCAGCTCATGCGCCACCCCCGCCAAAAGCTCCCCAAGGGCAGACATCTTCTCATTCTGATACAGCAGCTCCCGCTGCGCGGCCAATTCCTCCTGCAAGGCAAGCTCATCGGTCATGTCCCGCGTGCTCGACACAATGACCTCCTCGCCCTTGAAATCGATCAGCTGCGCCGAAACCGCTCCCCAGAACCGGGTGCCATCGCCTTTGATATATTCCGCCTTCCGGTTGCGCACGACACCCGCCGCCCGCAGCTCTCTGAGATAGCGCGCCCGTTCCTGCGCCTCCACATAATAGCTCTGCGCACTGTCTCCGTTCCCAAAAAGCGCCAATGTCTCAGGGCTTGAAAACAAGGTCTCTCCCGTGGCCGCCTTGGTCATCTGCAAAGGGATCGGACAGGCTTCCAGCACCTGCTGGATCAACTGCTGTGCCTCGACCTCCTTGGTCAGGTCCACAACACTAGAGACAATCACATCTTCGCCGCGATACTCCACGATCCGCGCGGAAATCGAGGCCGGAAACTCGCGGCCTTTCGCCTGCACCCGCAGGTAATAATTGTCGATCTGCCCCATCGCGAGCAACTCGGTGACAAAATCAGCCCGGTCATCGGGGTTCACATAATGGTCGCGCGCAGACTTGGTGTCTCCAAACAGCTCCCGCGCCGCCGGAGAGCGGTAAATCAGGCTGCCATCGCCCACACGCGCCATGGTCACAATCGCCGAACTCGCATCCAGCACCGTCCGGATCAGCAGATCCCCGTCCCGCGTCGCGGCCTCCGCCTTCTTGCGGTCGGAAATATCCGTGCGGGTCACCACAAACCCGCCCATCTTGGTGGGATGGGTCGACACGAGGTAATGGGTGCCATCGGTCTGCACCAACTCAAAGTCGGTCACATAGTCATGGGTGGTCTGCAACCGGTCAGAGACCCAGGCATCCTCGCGCCCAATCGCATCGCGATAAATCCCGCGCCGCGCGCTTTCGCGCATCAGGATTTCCCAATCCAGCCCGGGATGCAGCAGATCGGCAACCCCCGCATTCATCTCGATGTATCTCTGATTACAGACCACCAGCTTGCGGTTGTCGTCATAGAGCGCAAACCCCTCTGACAGACTTTCAATCGCATCGCTCAGCAGCTCGTGAAAACGATCCGAACCCGTATCAACGTCTGTGTCCATGTCTGTCTCAGAGGCCATGGCTTATCCCTATCCGGCCCAGGTTTCAGTTGGTTTTCAGAAGCAAATTCGCGTGTTTCAATTGTTTCAGTAATTGGGCGCAGTTTGGCACGCCACAGGCAAAAACGCCAAAAATCCCTGCGCCCTACCCCGCATCTCCCCGCATTTGGCCTGCGAAACAACTGAAACATCACCCCACCTGCACAGACATCACAGTGAAACAGCCACAAGCCAAATCTGGGTCCGTAACCAGTGTTTGGAGTAATGATGATGCACCCCCTCCCCAACAGCCTCACCCGCGAAACGGCTCCGGTGGTCGCTTTGCATTCTTCAGCCTCCGGCGCCCATCAGTGGGACGACCTGCGCACCCAGTTTTCCGATCGCTTTGAGCTGCACGCCTGGGATCTGCCCGGCTATGGCAGCGCAGACGACCGCGCCGATGAAGGCCAAGGCGTGTCCCGCGCCGCCCTTCCGATCATCCGCAAAATCGAGGCACTCAAGCAGCCCGTGCATCTGATCGGCCATTGTTTTGGCGGCGGCGTGGCGCTCAAAATCGCCCTGCTGCGCCCCGAACTGGTGAAAAGCCTCACGCTTTATGAACCCGCAGCCTTTCATGTTCTGAAAGCCGCCGACGCCGAGGGCCGTTCTCTGCTTGAGGGGTTCAGCGCCTTGGAAACACAGCTGTCTCAGCCCAAGTCCGCCTCAGATCTTCAAGGTTTCGTCGATTACTGGACCGTTCCGCAAAGCTGGGCCTCCCTGCCCCCGGAGCGTCAGGACAAGCTGGTCGAACTGGCCCCCAAGCTGCTGGAGGATTTTCGGGATCTGGAAAGCGAGCAATGGCACCTCAGCGATCTGCAGAGCCTGCGTATCCCCACGCTGATCATGGTCGGGATGGAATCTCCGGCCCTTGCGCAGGCCACCGCACAGATGATTGCGCAGGAGGTCGACAACGCCGAGCTCGCCCTGCTCCCCGCCATGGGCCACATGGCGCCGATCTTTGATCCCGATTGGGTCAATCCCCGCATCCTGCAGCACATCGCGCGTGTTCAGAAAGCCGCGCGCCCCGTCACCTGGCCTGCGCGTGTCGCGGCCTGATCCCGCCCCGCCCTCTCATCAAAGGAGACCATCATGCCCCTCGCAAACCCTCTCTTCAACCTGACCAAAACCTCCCCCCGAAAGGACAGCACCATGACCACCCAAGCCCCTGATTACAAAGCCATCAAAACCAAGCAGAACGCCGCTTGGTCCTCCGGTGACTACGCCAAAATCGGCAGCACCCTGCAGATCACCGGCGAGATGCTGGCTGAGGCCACCGCCCCCGCCCATGGCGCAACCGTGCTCGATGTCGCCGGCGGCAACGGCAACGCAACTCTGGCCTTTGCCCGCCGCTGGTGCGCCGTGACTTCCACCGATTACGTTGCCGCGCTTTTGGAGGCAGGCCGCATCCGCGCTGAGGCTGATAAGCTTGAGGTCACCTTTCAGGTGGCAGACGCCGAAGACCTTCCCTTTGAGGATGGGCAGTTTGACATCTCGACCTCCACCTTCGGGGTGATGTTCACCCCCAATCAGGAACAGTCCGCACGCGAAATGTCCCGCGTGGTGCGCCCCGGCGGCAAAATCGCCATGGCCAACTGGACCCCAGACAGCTTCATCGGCCATCTCTTCAAAACGCTTGGCCGCCATGTGCCGCCCCCTGCCGGGGTGCAGTCCCCCGCACGCTGGGGCAATCGCGACTGGATCGAGGCGCAATTTGGCGCAACCGCCGAAACCATTGCGTTTGAACTGAAAAACTTCAATTTCCGCTACGCTTCACCGGATCATTTCATCGATTTCTTCCGCACCTACTATGGCCCCGTGCACAAAGCCTTCCTCGCGGTTGGCGACGCGGCAGAGGCGCTTGAAACAGACATGCGCGCCACCATCGCGCAGTTCAACGTCGCCACGGACGGCTCCATGATCGTGCCATCCGAGTACGCGGAAATCGTCATCACCAAGCGGTAACGCTACCCGTCTGACGACATGCCTCCCCCCTGCGGACATCGCGCGGTCCTGCCCCAAGGCAATGCCCCCGATATCCGCAGGGTTCCTAAATTAACCATTTTTTGTATGATGCAAGACACCGAGCATTCGGGCTTTGAAAAGGGGGGGACTATGTCAAGCCAATCACTTTTCGAGAAATACGGCGGCTTTTCCAACGTCAGCCGCGTGGTCATGGCCTTTTACGACACGCTTTTGGACAGCGACGATATCGGCCCCTTCTTTGACGACATCGACATGTCCAAGATGGTCGACCACCAGACCAAATTCGTCGCCACCCTGCTCGGCGGCCCGGCCTCCTACACCGACCACCAGCTGCGCCAGCTGCATTCCCATCTCGACATTCAGGACCCGCATTTTGACGAGCTCAAAGTCGTGCTCTCTGGCACCCTGCGCGATCACGGCTTTGACGAAGGAGATATATCTGCCGTCTTGCAAGAATTTGAATCCCGCCGCCCCCTGATTGTGAGCCCCTGAGATGACCATCGAAGCCATCAACGAACAGCTCCTGCGCGCGATTGGTGTCGGCGTCGCCCTTGTGGGCCGCAGCGACCTCAAGTTCCTGTTTTACAACAACACTTTTGAGGAGTGGTTTGAGGACCGGCTGGAAACTGATGAGCTGCTCAAAGTGTTTGAGGATCTGAACACCGAGGAGCTTCACGCCGCCCTTGATGACGCGGGCCAATACACCGCCGAAATCCGCCACCGCAAAAAGCGTCGCCAGCTGGTGATCGCAGCGGATTTCACCTCCGCCACCGATGGCGATCAAGAGCTGATCGTGCTGGTCTGCCAGAACATCACCCGCATCCGCGAGCTGGAGTCGATGATCGATTCCTATTCCATGATGGTTGAGCGCAACACGCGCGAAATCAAACGCGAAAAAGAGCAGGTGGAAAAGCTGCTCCTCAACATCATGCCCCGCTCCGTCTATGAGGAATATAAGGCCTTCGGCGTGGTCACGCCCCAGCTCTATGATCCGGTCTCTGTCCTGATGCTGGATTTTGTCGGCTTCACCGACATGGTGGCCTCCGCAGATCCCAGCGTCACGGTGACCGAACTCAACGACATCTACAGCGCCTTTGACCGGATCGGCGAGCAATTTGGCTGCGAGCGCATCAAAACCATCGGCGACGCCTATATCACCGTCGCAGGGCTTCCCGATCCCACACCGGATCACGCCCGCGCCGTGGCAAATGCCGCCATCCGGTTTGTGCGCTATCTGGAGCGGCGCAACACCAGCCACCCCAACCAATGGCGCTGCCGCATCGGCATTGCCTCCGGCGCCGTGGTTGGCTCTGTCGTGGGCATCCAGAAATACGTCTATGACATCTTTGGACCGGCGGTGAACCTCGCCACGCGGCTACAGGAATTTGCCGAACCGATGCAGATTTCTGTACAGGACGAGGTCGCCGCAACCCTAAAAGATCAGTTTGACCTGCAAGCCTTGGGCGCAAAAGACATCCGTGGCTTTGACCGTCAGGAGGTCTGGAGGCTGCTGGATGTCGGCATCGAGAAAAAGCTTGCGGGATCATAGCGCCCGCAGGGTCAAACGCGGGTCTCGCACCGCTCAGTTTTCGAGCAAAATGCGGATAAAACATGTGCCCCAAATACAGATTTAACTCATTGAAGTAATTACGTTTTCGCGAGTATTCATCATGGATTTGAGCATCTCTTCCCCCTATAGATAACTTGTTACACACGTACTGCGGGTCTCCAGAAGGTGACACGTGAGGTTGGCTCTCATTTGGGCCGAGAGTTCCTTACTTGGTCGAAGTTCTGAGAGGTGACCTGGATGACCACTGCCTATGACTTTTTTGGCGCGCCTGCGCCGGACGTGGCAGATGATTTTGACCCAGCCTCCACCCCGATCTCCGCGCTCTGGCAAGTGGATCTGATAGAGAAAACCGTCTGGTGGAGCCCCGCTGCACAAGCGCTTCACGGCGTCGACCCCAGCTATCAGCCACGGTTTGAAAACGCTTTTGAATTTTGCCTGCCCCAATACCGTGAGGTCATCCAAAACGCCTTGCACCGCAGCATTCAGGAAGCAACGCCCTGGCGGTTTGAATTTGTCGCAAAACGCCCCGATGGTCAGGAAATCAAGCTCGCAAGCGCAGGCCACCCCGTTTGCCAAGATGGGAAAACCACACAGCTCATTGGCCATTTCGAACCTCTGGAAACCGGCCAGCACATTGCGGCCAAGACCCATCGCCCTTCTGACCAACTCACGCTGGACGACCTGAGGGAGCTGCACGCCGTTGTTGACGAAACCGCGATCCTGTCAGTCTCCGATGCCGCCGGGAGAATTCTTCACGTCAACAAGAACCTCTTGCGCGTGTCCGGATACACCAAAGACGAGCTGATCGGCAAAAACCACAACCTGATGAACTCCGGCCATCACAGCAAGGCGTTCTTTCACCATATGTGGCAGACCATCTCACGCGGAAAAATCTGGCGCGGAGAGATTTGCAACCGCAGCAAGCAAGGCGAAACCATCTGGTTTGACACAATTATCTATCCCGTAATGGGGCCAAATGGCCGCCCGATCCGGTTTATTGCCCTACGTTTTGACATCACGGAGAAGGTGCGCACCAGTCGGCTGATCTCAGCCTTCTTTGATGTGTCGCACGCCCCAAATGTCATTTTAGATGACAACGGCTGCATTCAGCGGGTCAATCCGGCCTTCTGCGCCGCGTCCGGCCATTCCAAAAACCACCTGCTGCATCACCACATCAGCGATTTCATCGCGCCCCATGACCACGACAAGGTCACCAAGGCCCTGCGCAAAGCGCGGCTTGGGCAGAAGGCCAATGCCCTGCAAACCGCGCTGCAGGATCGCCACGGCAGCAAACGCATTCTAGATCTGCGTTTCACCCGGTTTGAGGGGCAAATCTTCGGCTCCGCCAACGACATCACAGAGCAATGGCAGCGGCAAAAGTCTCTGGCACAGGCCCGCAAGGCCGCAGAAGAGGCGAACCAGTCCAAGACCGCGTTCCTTGCCAATATGAGCCATGAAATCCGCACGCCGCTTAACGCAATCATCGGCATTGCCGACAGCCTCCACCGCGACGAAGGCCTCAGCGCGCGGCAAAGGGATCTCGTGCAGACAATCTACGAATCCGGCGACATGCTCGAAGGGCTGCTGTCTGACATTCTGGATCTCTCCAAAGTCGAAGCAGGCAAGCTGCAGTTTGAAACCATTCCTTTCGCCCCGCTCAAAGAGGTGTCCGCCGCGCTCAAGCTGCATCGGGAACAGGCCGATGCCAAAGGTGTGACGTTCACTTTGGCCAGTGACCTAGACGAAAGCGACCTTGCGGGCGGCGACCCGCTCCGCCTGCGGCAGATCATTTCAAACCTCGCTTCAAACGCCGTCAAATTCACCGATCAGGGCCATATCACCTGCTCGCTGTCCCTCAAGAAAACCGCCGGCAAACCCACCCTCGTGTTTATCATCGCCGACAGCGGCATCGGCTTCCCCGCCAAAACGGAAGGCAACGTCTTTGAACGCTTCCAGCAGCAACGCAAAAGCGACAGTCGCAAATTTGGCGGCACAGGCCTTGGCCTCGCAATAAGCTCCGCTCTGGCGCAGAATATGGGCGGCGCGCTCAGTGTGACCTCTGCCCCGGGCGAAGGCGCCACCTTCACGCTGCAGCTCCCGCTTCAGGCGGCACAGCCCGCCGCATCCACGGTCGCAGCGCCAGTGGGGATCGCCGATGACATGAACCTGCGCGGATGCCATGTGCTGATTGCCGAGGACAGCATGGTCAATCAGAAGGTCATTAGCCTCGTGCTTCAATCTGCCGAATGCGAAATCACCTTTGCCTCCAACGGTTTGGAAGCTTTGGAGATCTTTCAATCCCCCAAAAAGCCGATTGATCTTGTGTTGATGGACATGCGGATGCCGGTCATGGATGGCGAACAATCGGTGCGCCGGATGCGCGCCTTTGAGGCCCAGACCAACAAACAGCGCACCCCCATTCTGATGCTCTCGGCCAACGCCATGGCCCACAATGTGCGCGACGCTTTGGACGCGGGCTGTGACGGCCATGTGGCCAAACCGGTCCGCCGCGACGTGCTTTTTGGCAAGATCGACAGCTGCCTGAAAGCCGCCTCTTAGGCACCCGGCCCCCGATCCTCTCTCAGATCAAGGGCCGCCAGTTCACGCCCTACTCCGCGCCTTACCCCGCACCGGTGGGAATCCACAGCGACAGGATCGGGAAGGCCATAATCAGCCCCAGCACGATGATATCCACAGACAGGAACCGCGCGATCCCGGCAAAAATCCGGTCAATCGGCGCCTCTTTCCCCACCACATTGGCAATCACAAAGACATTGAGCCCCACCGGCGGCGTGATCAGCCCGATCTCCAGCAGCTTAATCACCACCACGCCAAACCAGATCAGGTTCAACCCGTAGCTCTCCACCAGCGGCACCAACAGCGGCAATGTCAGCACCATGATGCCAATCGGATCAAGGAACATGCCCAGCACCAGATAGATCAGCGCAATACAGAACAACAGCACCACAACGGACATATCCGCCGCCGACACAAATTCCACAATCGCTGGCGCAATGCCGGTCAGCGCGATGAAGGACACAAAGACCTTGGCCCCCGCCGCGATAAAGAAGATCGCCGCCGTTTGAACGCAGGTCTCCTTCACACTGTCCCAAAGCCCCTGCAAGGTCAGCGTGCCTTGGGCAAACCCGATCACAGTGGCTGCGGACACACAGACCGCCGCCGCCTCGGTCGCGGTGAAAATCCCGCCATAGATGCCGCCCACAATGACCACAAACAGAAACAGCGCGGGCCAAGCGGCAATTGCGGCGGCCTTGCGCTCTTCGGTGGTGTAGGTTTCGCCAACATCCGGCGCGATATGCGGCGCGCGCAGCACCCAGATCCAGATCACCGCAACAAAACCCAGCAGCGTCAGCAATCCCGGCAGAATGCCTGCGAGAAACAGCTTTGAAATCGAGGTTTCGGTGAAAATCCCGAAGATGATGAACAACACCGATGGCGGGATCAGCGATCCCAGCGTGCCCCCGGCCGCCACACTGGCGGTGGCCAGTCGCGGATCATACCCCATCCGCAGCATTTCCGGCGTACAGATCCGCCCCATGGTCGAGGCGCAGGCAATCGAGGATCCGGTGATCGCCGAAAACCCGCCACAGCCAATCACGCTGGCCATAGCCACCCCACCCGGAATGCGGGTCATCCAGACCTTGGCGGCAAAGTAGATTTTTGTCGTGATTTCAGCGTGATAGGCGATATGCCCCAGCGCCACGAACAGCGGGATCATCGACAGAGAATAAGAGTGTATGAGGTCAAAGGCGTTGTTAAACACCATCGACGTGGTGGCGCGGATCGCGCGTTCCGGCATGAAGGTGCCGGTGCGAAACGCAAAGATGACAAAGGTCGCCACAACCGCCACCGCGCCAAGCGCAAAGGCAATCGGCACCCGCAGCGCCAGCAAAACCAACACGGTTGCAAAGGCGATCAGCCCAATCGTTGCCGGATCCATCAATGGCCTCCTTGGTCACTGACGGCCTCGCCGTTCAGGATCGTTCTGATATCGGAGATGGCCAGCATCAGAAGCCTCAGCCAACAGGCCGACAGCCCCAGCACAAACAACAGCCGCCCCGGCCATTTTGGCAGACCAAGATCACCAAAATAGAAGCTCCCCGAGCTCCATTCCGCCAAGAACGCCCGCCCTCCGGCATAGATCATCGGCGCCAGCGCCAGCAGCCCGACGAGGGAGCCAAACACGATCAGCCATGATCTCAGCCGCGCCGGAAAGCGGTTGGAGACAAACTCCACCACCACATGGGCGCGCTGCGCGGTTGCGATGGCCAGCGGCAGCAGCACCGCCGCCACCATCAGTTCTTCGACAATGATATTGCTGTCAGGGATATTGCCGCCAAAGCTCCGCGCAATCACATTGGCTGTGATCAGGACACCCATCCCGATCACCGCCAATGCCGCGCAAGCCAGCAGCGCCCGCTCGCATCGTTTGATCATCTTCAGCTCAGTTCGTCTGACGATCCCAGGGATAGCCCTCGCTGTCCCGTGTTTCGGTCCACTTGGCGATCAGCGCTTGATATTCCGCAAGCATCTCTTCACCCGGCATGCCCGCCTTGGCGGCATTTTCAGACCAGGCCGCAACAAACTGCTGGCCTTTTTCCACCAGCGCGGCGCGTTCTTCCTGCGCCAGCTCGATCACCTCAACACCGTTGTCTTTCATCTGGGTGATGGCTTTTTCATTGGCTGCGGTGATGATGCGGCCAAACTCATCCGCCATATCAGAGCCAACGTCTTGCAACAGCACCTGTTGATCCGCGCTCAGCGACTGATAGCTGTCCTTGTTCATGAACATGCCAACGCCGCCAACCTGACCCCAGTTCAGCATCGTGTAGCTATCCATGACCTCATATTGCTTCAGCGCGGCCACCGCATAGGAATAGCCCTGCGAGCAATCAATCAGACCGGTATCAAGCCCTTGATAAGCATCATAAATTGACATGCGCACCATATTTGCGCCCATCTCGCCAAAGACCTTGCCATAAGCGCCCACACCGCGCACTTTCAGGTTTTCGACGTCTTCTGCGGTGCGGATGGCGGCGTCTTTGCAGCCAATGTTCACCTGACTGGTTGTCCAGGTGCCGATATAGACAAGGTTCTTTGCGTCCAGATCCGCCTGGATCGCCGCGTTCGTGCGCATGAACTCATCGGTTGCGCGCATGCCAACCCAGGCGTCCGGGTTGTTCAGCGGCAGATCCGCAATGCCATAACCCACCAGCTCCTGCGGGTAGTAAACTGCAATCACCGTGCCCAGATCCGCAATGCCGTCTTTCACGCCTGCAAGGGCTGCGTTGGCTTTGAACAAGGCCCCGCCCCACTGCACGTCGATACGCATGTCGCCTTCCGAGCGCGCCGCGACCTGTTCGGCATACCACGACAACGCCGCCGCCCGCGCCCCGCGGTTCGGCCCGGCTTCCCCGTGGATCAAAACTGTTTCCGCCCCGGCTGTAGCGGCGCATCCCGCCAGAACGGCGGCTCCCAAAAATTGTTTGATCTTCAACATATCACTCCTCCCTTGACATGCCTTTTCCGCTATGCGAAATTTAATTTCGCGAAGATAAGTTAACGCTAGTGCCGCGTCAGAGACCACGCAAGTGTTTTGTGCGCGCGCCCCCTCACGCGATCCGCTGCGTCACGACAGCCAAAAACCGTTGCTAGCCGGGCTCAAAAGCGCATTGGGAACCGGTGACGCCCACTGGCCCCAACCTGTACCCCAAACCGGGAGCCGACCCGCCAACATCGCTCTTTCCAAAGCAATTTCAACGCTCTAAGGTCTCGCTCATAGCTGTGCCCATCAGGCGCAGATTGCCCATCAATCAGCTTTGAGCCGCCCATGACCGACACAGATCGCCACTCCACCCATGACGCCAAATCAGACGACCGCAACGATCACATCAAGATCTATGTGGATGGGGAAATCGTCCCCAAAGACGAGGCAAAGGTCTCCGTCTATGACAGCGGCTTCATGCTGGGTGACGGCATGTGGGAAGGGATGCGCCTTTATGACGGGCAGTGGGCCTTCTTTGACGAACACATGGACCGGCTCTTCAACTCGCTGAAGTCGGTGTCGATTGATCTCAACATGGGGCCGGAGGATATCCGCAAAATCCTCGACGACACCGCGGCCGCCAACGGCATGACCGGCGATGCCCATTGCCGCCTGATGATCACCCGTGGCCGCAAGGCCAAACCGTTCCAGCACCCTGCCCTCTCCAAATGGGGGCCCACCATCGTCGCCATCATCGAACATTCCAAGCCGGTCGACAGCCTGCAAAACGCGGGCATCCGTCTGGCCACCGTGCCGCAGGTGCGCGGCCTGCCGATGAGCCAGGACGCAAAATACAACAGCCATTCCAAGCTCAACTGTGTGATTGCCTGCCTTCAGGCCGAACAGGCGGGCGCAGACGAAGGTCTGATGCTCGATCCGCATGGCTTTGTGAACACCACCAACGCCTGCAACTTCTTCATTGTGCGCCGGGGCGAGGTTTGGACCTCCACCGGGGATTACTGCATGAACGGCGTGACCCGTCAGAAGGTGATCGACCTCTGCCGCGCCAACGACATCCCCGTGCGCGAGAAAAACTATTCGCTATACGAGGCTTACGGCGCCGATGAGGCCTTTCTCACAGGTACTTTTGGCGCGCAAACCCCGGTGGCAGAGATCGACGGCAAGCCCATTGGCACCGGCGAGCGTCCGGTGATGGCCCGCATTCGCGCGCTTTACAAAGAGCTGGTGGCCGAAAACGTCGCCGCTCAGAAAGCGGCGCGCGGGTAATCCGCACAGAAATCGGGGTCAGGAGACCGGCTCGGCCTCCAACCCCTCAAAAATCTCCGGATCCATGTCTTCCCAGAAGGCAAAGATCGCGCGGATGTTCAGCGGTGACACCCAGCCAAAGCGCTCAAAGTCTCCGCGCGCCACATCATCTTCAAGTTGGCTTGCAAACAGGCGTTTGTCCGCATCCCGCTGCGTTGGGGTGCGCGCCTCAATTGCCGCCTGAACACGCCGCAGCCGTTCGGCCCGCTCAGATCGGGGCACCGCAGGCGCGGCCACCTCTTCGACCTCTTTGTAATCTTCTTTCAGCGCCGCGGTCAGATATCCGACCATGCTTTTTACATCTTTGCGCTGGCGCACGTAATCCAGCTTGGCCATGACCTGCTCTTCGCCATAGGCCCCCAGCCATTGCCGCGCCAGACGGTCACTGACCCCAAGCTCGCGCAGCCGCGCATAGACCGGCCCGTGGCGCATTCCTTCCCCGTCATCAATGTCCAGAATCGCCAGCTGCGGGTTCTCTTTGATACGAAAACGGATATCCGTGACCACCCTGCCCTGTTTGCGGGTCTCAGGTTCGATCAGAATATTGCTGGTCTTGTTCACCTCGGCGACCGCAGGCTTGATGACCTTCGCATTGAGATGCTTGTAGCTCTCATAATAGCTCGAACCATCCAGCCCCATCAGCCGCCGGAACAGATCCATCGACCACCAGCCGGTACTGCCGGTGCGGATAAACCGGTAACAGTTCTCATAAAGCGCCAGCGCGTGGCCCGAGGTGAATTTACGCTGAATGTTGAGATTGATGAGAGCAAAGACCTTCGGGTCATGCAATTTCTCAGCCAATGCGTGGGAATAAGAGTATTCGCAGACGCCGCCTTTCAGCTTGGCATAGCTCAGAAGGCTCGACACACCCCATTCCTGCTGGCCTTTCTCGTCCAGCATGTCCCACTCGGCCACCGTTTCCGCCAATCCGCGCAGCGAGGCCTTGAGCGTTTCCATGTCATTGGAGTTGTAACCAATCATCATACACAGGGTGCGCGCATCAATTGAGTGTTTGCTCTGGCTGGTGAGTGTGTCATAGGCGTTCAGCAACAGCACGTTCGACAACTTCCGCTGCAACAGCGTCAGTTTGCCGGAGACGTGAATCGCCGCCACATGTTTTTTCACCGCTCCACGCCGCAATGCGCCTGTGAGTTGGTCGCGAGGAATATCGTTCATCGCTCTGCCCTTTTTTGCGCACATTATGCGCTGAAAGGAACCTTAACGCAAACTCAATATGGGTGCTTAAATCTGTGGATAACTGATCCCGTAGGCGGGTACCTATAGGATTTCCACCGGGACCGGCACCCCCCTTAAGGGACCCAAATACGGGATGCCCCACTGAGTTATCCACAGGATTTTGCAAAATCTGGGGCTGAAAGAGCCAAAACTGGACTCTGGTACCCCTATTCCCGCGAATCGGGCCCCTACCCCCTGCAAACAGGCACCTCTTATCCTGTAGTTGGGTCCCTTTGATCCCGTAGGCAGGTCCCCAAACTTATCTAAGCCTTTGATTTTATTTTTGATCCTGATCGTAAAGATTCTAAATATCCTAAAAACACTACAAGCTTTACGTCGCTGTTTTTTGTGATTTTTGGAAGGTTTCGCCGCGAAACCGCCATCTTTGATTCACATTGGCAAATTCATGTGCGATAGTTCCGGCAAAATCACGATCGAAGCAGTACATCGCAGAGGAACTGAGATGGTATCAGGCAAAGATAACCTGCCCCCATATTTCAACATCAACCCAGCCGAAGCCGCCGCCAAGCTATCTGACCCTATCGACACCGCCCGATTCGCAAAAGCGGCGGCCTTCGCAACGAAGGGGCGACAAGATCTCGCTCGACGCGGCTACGCCCCTGACGGCAAGAAAAGGCTCCGCCGATTCTCCACTTGGGAGATCTGCAAGTTTCTGATCCCGGTGGCACCGGCCCACTTCCGGCGCGTGCTGAAGAAATATCCGGAACTTCCCCAGGGCGTGGGCGAAGGAAATTCCAAGTGGTTCTCTCTGGAGGACGTTCTGGCCCTTCGCGCACATTTCGCCGCTGAAGGCGCGCAAGACCGTGAGTACCAGCCTTGGCGCCCTGAGGGTCTCCCCGCGAAAATCGTCGCTGTCTCCAACTTCAAGGGCGGCACGTCGAAAACCACGACCACGGCGCACCTCGCCATGTCCGCCGCGCTTGACGGCTATAAGGTGCTGGTGATCGATCTCGACAGCCAGGGCTCGCTGACCTCCATCATGGGCGGCGATGTGCAGGACGAATGGTCCACCGCTTTCCCGCTCATGGCCAAAGACTACGCGCAGGCGGTGCTGGCAGAGAACAGCGTGCGCGAAGCCTCCGGCGACACCCCCCTGCCCTTCGATGAAACCCTGACCGAAGCGCTCAATGTCACCGCGCGCGACATCATTCAGGAAACCCACTGGCCGAACATCGACCTGCTCGGCGCGCAGCTCAATCTCTACTGGGCGGAATTCCAGATCCCTGTCTGGCGCATGGGGCTGCGCAGCTGGCCGCTGTGGGATGCGCTCACAAACGCGCTCACCAACGAGAGCATCGTGGACGACTATGACATCATCTTCCTCGATACCCCCCCTGCCCTCGGCTACCTCACGATCAACGCGCTTGCCGCGGCCGACATCCTGCTGGTCCCGCTCGGCGCGTCTTTCCTTGAGTTTGACTCCACGGGCCGGTTCTTTGACATGCTCTATTCCACCTTCGCCAGTGTCGAAGAAGGCGAAAACGCCGCCCGCCGCCGCGATGGCCTGCCGGAGGTGAAGTTTGAATGGGATGCGGTGCGCGCGCTGATCACCCGCTTTGATGCCGGGCAACAGACCGATCTCGCCAATGTCATTCAGGCCTATTTCGGCGACTTCATGACAACCTACCGTCAGGACATGACCGCAATGGTTGGTCAGGCCGGCGAACAGGTGAACGGCATCTACGAGGCGGATTATCGCGAATTCAACCGCGACACCTATGTGCGTGGGCGCGAAACTTTCGACCGCACATGGGCCGAGGTGAAAGAGATCATCGTCGGCACATGGTGGCGCGATCTCGAAGACCTCAAAGCAGAGCAGATGAACACGGAGGCAAACGATGGCTAAACGCAGAAAACTTGTGGCGCCAAGCAGCGCCGACCTGAGCAAACTGGAAGAGGAGTTTCGCCGCGAAACCTCCGTCCCCGAACCCGCCGCCTCGCAGGTGCGCGGCGTGGCCCCCATTGCCAAGATTGCCGCGGAGGCTGCTGCGGTCTCCCAACCGGCCAGTGCCGCAGATCGCGCGCGTCAGGCGCAACTTGAGGCCAGCGAGGCTAAGCTGCAGGAAGCAGAGACAGATGGCCGCCTGCTGGTCGACATCCCCGTGGGCGAGATTGACGCCGACGCCATGGTGCGAGACCGCGCGGCGCTGGATGCCGACGATATGCTGGAGCTGCGTCTTTCGATCTCCGCCAACGGCTTGCGTTTGCCCATCGAGGTTTATGAGCTGCCCGCGAGCGATCGGGTGGATGCGCCGCGCTACGGATTGCTGTCCGGTTACCGTCGTCTGATGGCGGTGCGCGAATTGCTGGGGCTGACAGAGGAAGCCCAGTTTAAATCCATTCGCGCCATCATCCGTCCACCGGCGGAAACCGATGCCGCCTTTGTCGCTATGGTCGAAGAAAACGAAGTGCGCTCCGAGCTGAGCCATTTTGAGCGCGGCCGCATTGCGGTGATCTCTGCGCAGCAAGGCGCGTTCCTCAATGTCGAGGATGCGGTCAACAATCTCTTCGCAACTGGCTCCAAGGCCAAGCGCTCCAAAGTCCGCAGCTTTGCTCTGATCTTTGAAGAGCTTGGCGACATGCTGGAATTCCCCGATGCGCTCAGCGAAAAGCGCGGCCTGAAACTGGCGCAGGCGCTGCGTCAGGGCGGCGAGACCCGCATTCGCAACGGCCTCGCGGCGGCGTCTTCGGCGACAGCCGATGAGGAATGGGCGGTGATCGAAGGGGTGATTTCTACGCTGGACGCGCCAGAGCGGGATCCCAAACGTGGCGGTCGTCCGCGCACCACGACACCGGCGTCTGGCTGGCGCGACGCGGAAACGCTGGTCACATCCAACGGCATCACGATCCGTCGTCAGGCCGATGCGGATGGCTATTCGCTGCGCTTTGAAGGCCGTCAGCTTGACGGTGAAATGATGGAAAACCTGCTCGAAGAGATCCGCGTTTTCCTGGAACGCCCCTAAGAGGGTTTCGCCGCGAAACCTTTGTGCGGGTTTCGCGGACCCAGATTTACAGACCCGCCGCTTTGGTTAGGTTCACCTGAAACCTGACGCGGTTGTCCTCAGAGGGGTGGGTCATTTCGGCGGATGCCACGCCGGCCGCATTTACCCCCACAGTTCGATCAACCTTCGCCGCATGGGCCAACCCGCTGCGGAGGCTATGCCCGGAAAACAGGGCCATCCGGTCCTTTTCCGAAAGCTCCGGTCGCAGGCCCGCCGCGAGGGCTGTTTGTTTGATCAGCCGCGGCACATGTTTGTCATTCAGCCGCGTCTCCAGCGCGCGTTTGCCATTGCGCGAGGTGCGCACAAACACCGGGCCGGATTGGATCTTTGCGAAATGCAGCCATTGCTCCAGCGCATGAACAGGGCAGCTTTGCTCACCAGAGCCGCGCCCGATTTCCACCTCACGCCAGCCAGTGCGCGTGGCGTGGGTCAGCACCGCGCCACCCTCAAGGATCGTGATCCAGCCGGTGGCCTCCGGGCCGGGCGCGTCGCCTAGATCCAGCCCGACAATCTCTGAGCGGCTCAACCCGCCGACGTATCCAATCAACAGCAGCGCACGATCCCGCAACCCGCGCAGATCAAAGGGCAGGGTGGCGGTCATCATCAGGATCTCATCCGGACGGATCGGGTCTTTGCGCTTCGGCGTTGCCTCAGTGCTGCGTAGCGTGTCGAGCACGGCTGCGATCTCTGGCGCCGCGCGATCAAGGGCCAGCCCGCGTTGCGCAAAGTTCCAGACCAACCCGGAGAGCCGCCGCCGAATGCTCGCGCTTTGCAGGGCAGGGGTGCCGCCTGAGGGCTTGGCCAATTCAGTCAAATACTGCGCCACGATCAGCGGGGCCGGGGGCAGGGGCTCCGCCCCGTTCATCCGGCACCACCGCGCAAAATGCCGCCAATCCGCCGCATAGGCTTTGTTGGTGTTTTCCGAAGAGGGCGTGGCTTGTTTGGAGGTCTCGGTCACAATATACTCTTAAAATATACGTATAAATTTTTGAGGGCCGTGATGAGCCGTATCAAAGTCAATCTGACGCTGGAGGCAGAGGTGGTCGCCAAAGCGCGGGATCTGGGCTTGAACATGTCGCGTCTTGCGGAGGCGGCCATCGTCGAGGCCTGCAAAGCGGAGCAGAACCGCCGCTGGCGCGAGGAAAACCGTGCCGCGATTGAGGCCTATGGTCAGGAGGTTGCCAGCGGGGCTGTCAGACCGTCTGAAACGGTCCCAACACGGGGGCCAAAACAGGGGCCAAAGCGAGGGTAGGGGACCATGGCGCAGTTTGATGTCTACCGTCTTGCGGACGGGCAACTGGTTGTGGATCTGCAGACCGATCTGATCGGCATTGAGGCCTCGCGCATCGTCGCGCCCTTGCGGGAGGCCGCGCGGTTCACGGCACTGCCAAGTCTGACCCCTGAGGTCGCGTTTGAGGGCGCTCTGTGGCTTGTGCGCGTCCCGGAGGTGCAAGCGGTGCCACAAGGCGCGCTGAGCGGCCCTCTGGGCTCTCTGGCGGCGCATAAAGAGCCCTTGAAGAGGGCGTTGGACATCCTGATAAATGGCATATGAGCGGTTTAAAGGCCTCATAAGCGTGAGATTCGCCTACTGTGACCGATAAATCAAGATTATTGGACATTACTGGGTCTTGCATGTTGCGGCGCTTTTTGTGGAAATATCTGGCCATAAGCGCCGTGCGCGATTAGGCTCTCAAATATGATAGTCGCGCCGTCTTCTCTCTCTTTGCAGGATTTGAGTCTTGATCTGCCTCCGCTGGATCAGGGGCGCGCGGCCTCTTCGCTGGCGGCGCAATCGCTGGAAGATGCCGCTTTTCTTTCAGGCACAGCGCTGTCACGGCTCAATATCGTTCTTTCGCAGGCGGCTTTGCCACAGCCCTTGCTGCGTGAGCGATTGGCCCTGCGCGCGGCCGAAGCCTGTGTGATTGCAACCGGTCGGCCGGAGCGTCTGGCGGAGCTGCGGGATGCGGTTCTGTTTCTGCGCCCCGAGGATCAACCCGGCCCGGCCGGAGATACCTACCAAAGCTGGCGGCGCGCGGCGGCAAGACCGCTGAGCGCGGTCGCCTTGCATAGGGCGTTTCCGCAATATGACACGGCGGAGATCGAAACCTGGATGGCCGCTGCGGGCGCGGGGGCTTCGCGCAACCCGCTGTCCAGCGCCGCCGCGACTCTGGAGGCGGTTCTGCGCGATCAGCCAAAGGCCGAGCCCCTGGCGCTGGCGCTTGCGGATGCCACCCTGTCAAAAAAGATGCGCTGGTCCTATCAGATCCCGCTGCTCGCGCTCAGCCTCACGCCCCGCGATCTGCGCAAAACCGGCGATGCGCTGCATATGGCCTGCCATCAGGCCGCAGCCTCTGGTGCAGAGCAGGCCATCGGACTGGCGCTTGGCCTGATCCGCAAGGCAGAGGCTCTGCGCGCTATTGCGCCAAAGCTGCGCGCCAAAGGAGCAGCGCAGGCGGTCGACCTCTTTCTGTCTCATGATGCCGTGGCCCCTCAGACGCTGACCCATCTCATGTCAGATCGTGCCGCGCGGCGGTTTTGTGAACGGCTGGTGAGCCTCGGCGTCGCACGCGAATTGACCGGGCGCGAAAGCTTCCGGCTTTACGGGATCTGAGCCGATGAAAGACCGCACAGAGCCTGTTTTGGATCGCGAACTTCAGGGCATTGAGCCCGCCCTACGCTGGCGCGAATGGATGCGCCGGATTGAGGCGGTGCTCTTTGCCTCCGCATCCCCGGTGCCCAAGGAGGATCTGGCCCGCGTGGTGGGGCAGGGGGCGTCTGTGGATCTGCTGATTGATGATCTTGCCGCTGATCTGGAAGGCCGCGCCTTTGAGATCGCCGCCGTGAATGACGGCTGGGTCCTGCGCACCCGCCCGGCCTATGCGCCCGCCATCCATGCCGCCGCGCATCTGGGCGCGCATCTGGTGGACCTTGGCGAGTTTGAAATCGCCGTGCTCGCCGCCATCGCCTACCGCCAGCCGATCACCCGCGACGGTCTCAAAGACATCTTTGGCAAAGACATCAGCCGCGATCTCATCGGCCGCCTGCATGATCGCGGCCTCATCAGCACCGGCCCCCGCAGCCCAAGACGCGGCGCGCCTTACACTTTTGTGACAACCGATCAGTTTTTGGTGGCGTTCGATCTGGAAAGCCTTAGAGATTTGCCCGATCGTGAAATGCTGACAGATGCGGGTCTGCATCCGGAGGGTTGAGGTGCTGATCCGACTAGAGAAAATCAATCCTGGCCGCCGCCAGCGCCGCTTCTACGTGCTCTATGTCACGCAGACGCTCTTTGGCGAATGGTGCGTGATCCACGAATGGGGCCGCCTTGGCCACAAGGGCAGCAAAAGCCGCATCGAGTATCTCGCAACCGAGGCCGCGGCTCATGATGTCTGTATTGATCTGAAGGCCGCCAAGATGCGCAACGGCTATGCCTCAATCCCGGTGCAGCTGACCCTGTTTGGCGACAGCCTCTGACGCGCAGACTTGGCGCGGATCTGGTACAGTATAGTGTTGGGGAACCCGTTTACGGGATGGGGTAATCCGCGTTTTCCGGCGACCGCAGCCGCCGGAAATTCTTATGTCTCAAACCTTAGAAGGTTTTTGCCAGCGAGACCTTAAGGGTCCGGCCCGGCGCCGGGCGGGTGGCAAGGTAGGGGGTGTAGAGTTTGTCAAAGGCGTTCTCCAGACCCATGCGCACTTCCAGCCCTTCAAAGGCGCCTTCCTGCGGGCGATAGGTGGCACGCAGATTGTGCACCACATAGCCCGGGGCCTCGCTGCCGTTGACCTCGGTTTCGGCATTGGCCACCATTTCCCAGCTGAGATCCCACTTGCGGTCAAAGCGCTTACCAAGTGTCAGGCGCAGCTGATCAGCAGGCAGGTTGCGCCAGTCCAGCACATCGCCATTGGTGCGGATCTCGTCGCCATCCTGGAAGTTGGCGTTCACATCCGCATAAAAACCACTCTCCAGCGCGTAACGGCCTTCAAGCTCGATACCGGTCAGTTCCACGCTGTCCACGTTGCGGTAAGAGGTGATGTCCCAGATGTCGGTCTGATACACGGTTGCCTTAAACGCGATGCTGTCCTGTTCGCGGAACACACCGGTGTTGGCATAGGAGGTGCCAATCTCATAGTTGCGTGCTTTTTCGCTCTGGGTCATGAAGACCGGCGTGCCGAGGTCATCAATAATCGGCATGCTCTCGGTGTAGCCCACGCTGCCCAAAACCGACCAGCCGCTGGCGAATTTATACTGCGCAGACACGCCGCCCATCAGGGCGCTGTTGTCATATTTTCCAGCTGCAGAACCGTTGCCCTCAATGGTCTGATCCTCAAAGCGCACACCCGGCGTCAGGGTCAGCCCGTTGCCAAAGTCGATGTCATCCACGACGAACACAGCAATCCGGTCATCGGTGCCGCCCGGCGCAGAAGACGCATCCAGACGATCGCGACGGCTGAGTTCAACACCGTAGCGCATATCGTGTGTGGCCTGCCCGGTGCTGAACAGCGAGGTGTTCTTCACCAGCAGCTTGGTGGTTTCATACTGGTGATCGGCTTCGACAAGAGGCTCAAGGAACGGGAAGCTTGGCGTGCCTTCCAGAGAGGACGACCCCGCCACATAGCTCTGGTCAATGGTCTGATCGGAGTAGCTCAGCTTCACTTCCAGATCGATCAGGTCATTGTCCGCCGGATTGTAGCCATAGGTCAGCACGCCAATGGTGTTTTCCAGATCCCGGTCCACGTTGCCAAAGGCATCAGTGGTGGTGCCAAAGCTGTCGTATGGCACGTCTTTTTCAGACGAGTTGGTGTGGCTCAGGCTAAGCTCCAGACGGTGGGAGAGATCGTCCCCAAAAACGCCGCGCATTTTGAGCGCATAAGACGGCAGTTCAAACGCAGAGTTCCCGATGATTTCGCCAGCACCATCTTTCTGGTTTTTTTGCTCGCTGTAGGTAAAGTTGCCGAGCACCTCGAAATTCTCAGTTGGCTGCCAGGCCAGAATGGAGGAGCTTGAGAACCCGCTGCCGTTGGAGTTGCCTTGCAGGGTTTGGCGGAACTTGAAGCCAACTTCACCACCGGTGAAATCAGAAGCGTCTTTGGTTTCCAACAGAACCACACCGCCGATGGCACCGGAGCCATATTCAAAAGAGCCGCCCAGACCGCGCAGAACAGAGACTTCTTTATAAAGCGCCGGGTCGGTGAACAGCTGGGTGCTGATCCGGTATAGCTCTTCGGAGCCAACAGAGGCGCCGTCCACCTGGATCAGAACTTTCTGGTCGCTGCCAAAGGTGCTGTTTGCGCCAAAGCCACGGATATTGATGCCGGAGCCTTGTGGCGTTGCACCGTTGATCAGGGTCACACCGGGCACACTGTCGATCAGCTCGGCAACGGTGGTGGCCTGACGGTCATCAATCTCTTCCTGTTCAATAACAGTGATGGAGTTGGCCGTGTCCGTTTGAATGTCGCGCTTGGAGCGTTTCAGCACAATTTCATCAAGCAGAATGATACCGTCGGTCACGCCGTCCAGAACACCGTCGCCCAGGCTGTCTTGCGCCATGACGGATGTGGTTGAAATGAGCGCGGCACTGCAGAGCAGTGCTGCTCTGCGAGAGGTGCAGGCAAACATGGAAATCCCCTTCCAATAGTCTTTTCAAGATGCTGGCGGGGGAGGCTGGCGACGACTTGTTGAGTGAGTCTGTTCGCTCTCCGGCGAACGACTTGCGCTCGTTAATAAATCACACTATTTCTGTCAACAATGTGATTCAACTCGATCACCGACGCCAGCTCCCTGTGACTATTCTGCACACGCCAGCCTGTCTCCAGACCTTTACGCCTTGACGACTGACAGGAGCGCGCACTATGGCCGCCACTTCCGCCCTTACTCCGCAAGCAATCCGCGACGCTCGCGCAGAACACAGCACCCTTCGGGAGCGTGACCTCGCAGACCAGCTTGGCATTTCCGAAGCGGAGCTGATGGCCGCCCATGTTGGCGAGGGCGTGACCTGCGTGACCGCAGAGCTGGATCCGCTGTTTGCCGCCTTTGAGCGTCTGGGCGAGGTGATGGCCCTGACCCGCAACCGCTCCTGCGTGATCGAGAAGGTGGGCGAATATGCCAACTACCGGTCAGGCGACCACGCGGCGTTGGTGGTCAATGAAGAGATCGACCTGCGCATGTTCCCCGGCCACTGGAAACATGCCTTTGCCGTGGAGAAGTCCACCGACAAAGGCGTGAAGCGCTCCATTCAGGTGTTTGATGCGGCTGGTGATGCGGTGCACAAGGTCCACCTGCGCGAGGCCTCCAACACACAAGACTGGGACGCGATTGTTGCGGATCTGAAACTGTCTGAGCAATCCGATGCGTTGACCGTCGAGCCGCGCAAGCCTGTTGAGGGCGCGAAGGGCGATGCGGAGAAAGCTGATAAGCTGCGCGCGGAGTGGGACAAGCTTACCGACACCCATCAGTTCATGCAGCTCACCCGTAAAATGAAGATGAACCGTCTTGGGGCCTACCGCATTGCGGGCGCGCCTTATGCCCGGTCGCTTGCGCCCAAATCCGTCGAAGCGTTGCTGCACCGCGCGTCTGAGAAAGAAGTGCCGGTGATGATCTTCGTCGGCAATGCGGGCTGCATCGAAATTCACACCGGCCCGGTGTCGCGCATTGTGGAAATGGGCCCATGGATCAATGTGCTTGATCCCGGCCACGATCTGCATCTGCGCAAGGACCACATCGCCGAGGTCTATGCGGTCACCAAAAGCACCCGTCGCGGGCCGGCTATCTCGGTCGAGGCCTTTGACGCCGAGGGCGCGTTGATTGCGCAATTCTTCGGTGTGCTGCGTGATGACGATGCGGCGGCGGGCTGGAATGCCCTGATGGCCGATCTTGAAGACAGCTTTGCGGAGGTTCCGGCATGATGAAGTTGAGCGGAATAGCGGCCACACAGTCTGTGATGGCGGGCGCACTGGCGATCCTGCTGGGCACCACCTTGCAGGCGGATGAACCAGCCTCCCGCATTGTCGCGGTTGGCGGCGCGGTCACCGAAATCGTCTACGCGCTTGAGGAAGAAGACCGCCTTGTTGCGCGTGACACCACCTCCAACTTCCCGGCTGAGGCACGCGATCTGCCCGATGTGGGCTACATCCGCCGCCTGTCCCCGGAAGGCCTCTTGTCGGTCAATCCTGATCTGATCATCAGTGAGGCGGGCGCTGGTCCGCTGGAAACCATGGAACTTCTGCGCGAGGCCGCCATTCCCGTGGCCGAAATCAACGACGGCTTCACCCGCGAAGCGATCAGCGAAAAGATCCTCACCGTGGCCGGAATCCTCGGTGTTCAGGAGAAAGGCGAGGCGCTGGCGGCTCAAACCGACGCGGCCATCGCTGAGGCGCTTGCCAAAGTTGATACCACCCACCGCCCCAAAGTGCTCTTTATCCTGTCCGCCGCAGGGGGCCGCGTGATGGCGGCTGGCACCAACACCAGCGCGGATGCGATCATCTCGCTCGCTGGTGGCCAGAACGCCGCCACCGGTTTTGAAGGCTTCAAACCCATGACCGACGAAGCCATCGCCACCAGCGGGGCCGAGGTCATTCTGATGATGGGCCGTCAGGGCGATCACAGCGCCAGCAATGAAACCCTGCGCGCCCATCCTGCCATTGGCCAGACGCCGGCCGCGCTCAACGAGGCGGTGGTGCGTATGGATGGCATGTTGCTGCTTGGCTTTTCCGTCCGCACCGCGCAGGCGATTTCCGAGCTGGCCGACGCTTTGGCGGACCTTGAAAGCTGATGGCCTTCGCACTGCACTCCCCAGCTGCGACTGCCCTTGAGGGCGACCGCAGCCTGCGCGCCCATCGGCTCACTTTGGTGCTGGTGGGTGGTCTGCTGCTTGCCATGCTGGCCTCTCTCGCCATCGGCGCATCGGGCACCTCGCTCTGGCAGGCGCTCTGGGATCTGGCCCGCGGCGAAGAGCTTGAGCTGCGCGAGCGCGTCGTGCTCTGGGACATCCGCCTGCCGCGCACCTTGATGGGCGTGGCGGTTGGCGCCGCCCTTGCGGTGTCCGGCGCAACCATGCAGGGGCTCTTTCGCAACCCATTGGCTGACCCCGGCCTGATCGGCGTCAGCGCCGGTGCTGCCTTCGGGGCCATCGTCGCCATCGTGCTTGGCGGCCTGTTGCCCGTCGCGATCAGCGCCGCGCTTGGCTATTACATTGTGCCGATTGCTGCCTTTGCGGGCAGCTGGGCCATGACCCTGATCCTCTATCATGTCTCCACTCGCAAGGGGCGCACCTCTGTCGCCACCATGCTGCTGGCGGGGATCGGTCTTGGGGCGCTGACCGGCGCTGTTGGCGGCGTATTGATCTATATCGCCGATGACGCCCAACTGCGCACACTCACCTTCTGGGGCATGGGCTCCATTGCCGGGGCCACATGGTCCAAACTCTTTGCCGCCCTGCCGCTGATGCTGGCCGCCCTGATTGCCACGCCTTTCATTGCCAAAGGCCTCAACGGTCTGGCGCTTGGCGAAGCCGCCGCCAGCCACATGGGCATCGACGTGCAGCGCACCAAAAACGTCGCCATCCTTGCGGTCGCCGCGGCCGTGGGCGCAGCTGTCGCGGTCAGCGGTGGCATCGGCTTTGTCGGCATTGTGGTGCCACATCTTCTGCGCCTCGCTGTGGGGCCCGACCACACTTATCTGTTGCGCAACTCCGCGCTCTTGGGGGCCACGCTCCTGCTGGTGGCCGACATCATCAGCCGCATGATCATCGCGCCCGCCGAATTGCCCATCGGCATCATCATGGCCGTCATCGGTGGCCCCTTCTTCCTCTGGATCCTGCTGCGCCGCCGCGGCCTCGTGGATATGTAAGCCATGCTCTCAGCCACAAATATCACCGTCACCTTTGGCCGCCGCGACGTGCTGCATGATGTGTCTTTCAATGCCGCCCCCGGCGCGTTGACCGCCATCGTCGGCCCCAACGGCTCCGGCAAAACCACGCTCTTGAAAGCCATGACCGCCGAAGTGCCCCACGACGGCAAAGTGCTGCTCAACGGCACCGACATCGACACAGCCAAACCCTGGCAGCTTGCCGCCATGCGCGGCGTGCTGCCTCAGGCCACGCCGCTGGCCTTTCCCTTCACCGTGGCCGAAGTGGTCCGTTTGGGGCTGATGAACGGCACCTCTGGCGGCAGCCCGCATCTGGTGCCCGCCGCCTTGGAACGTGTCGGCCTCAGCGGCTATGCCGCGCGCTTTTATCAGGAGCTCTCCGGTGGTGAGCAACAGCGGGTGCAGCTTGCCCGCGTTCTGGCGCAGGTCTGGGAGCCGATGCACAACAACACCCCGCGCTGGCTGTTTCTGGACGAGCCGGTCTCCGCGCTCGACATCGGCCACCAGCTTCTGGTGATGCAGATCGCCCGCGATTTTGCCGATGCGGGCGGCGGCGTTGTGGCGGTGATGCATGATCTCAATCTCACCGCCATGTTTGCCGATGACGTCGCCCTGATCAGCGACGGCCGCATTCTCGCGCAAGGCACGCCGGAAGCGGTCTTCACCAACACCTTGCTGAGCCAAGCCTACCACTGCGCGGTTCAGGTCAACACCACGCCGCCCTCCGGCACCTTCTTATTGCCCCATGTGGCGCAGGCGTGAGGCGGCAAGCGCCTTATAGGGAATGCGCCGCAATGAATAAGGACAGATACCATGCATCTTGAGTCTCGTTGGTTGGAAGCTCTGGCGTTTCTGGAGCAGGGTGGCCCGGCAATCTGGGCCATCTCGGCGCTGTCGGTCATCACTGGCGCGCTGATCCTCTGGAAAATCTGGCGTCTGCTGCTGCTCGGGGCCTGGGCGGGGGAGAAAACCGAATACGCTGTGACCCTCTGGACCAAGGGAGACCGCAAAGGCGCGCTTTCGGTGCTCAACGGTCGGCGCTCCCTGCGCGCGGTTGTGGCCAATGCCGCCATGCAGGTCTGTGCTGAGGGGCGGCTCTCGCCCGAAGAGCAACGTGAAGAGATCGAACGGGTTGCGCGCCGCAAGCTGGCGGATGGCCGCAGCGGCCTGCGCGCGCTTGAACTGATTGCTACCATCGCGCCGCTGCTTGGGCTTCTGGGCACAGTGCTTGGCATGATCGCCGCCTTCCAAACCCTGCAACAGGCAGGCTCGCGCGCCGATCCCGCCGCTTTGGCCGGGGGCATCTGGGAAGCGCTTTTGACCACCGCCGCCGGAATGGCTGTGGCCATCCCGGCCTCCATCGCGCTCACATGGTTTGAATCCGTGGTCACGCGCTCACAAGAAGATATGGAAGATGCGGCCACCCGCATTCTCACCAGCGGCAAAGACAACAGCACGCAGCTGATGGCGGCGGAATAAGATGAAATTCGCCGCTGCCCCCACGCGCCGCAGGCCCAGCCTGACACCGATGATCGACGTGGTCTTTCTGTTGCTGGTGTTTTTCATGCTGGCCTCGCGCTTTGGGCAGGAAATGGAAATCCCGCTGCCGCTCAGTGCTGCCTCTGATCGCCCCTATGAAGGCCCGCCGCGACTGGTCGAAGTGCGCCCCGAAAGTGTCAGCCTAAACGGGGTGGCCACACCGGTCGAAGATCTGCTGGCGGAACTGGGCACCATGATGCTCTCACACAGCGACGCCATTGTGGTGCGCGCGCGCGACGAGGCCGATCTGCAGCGCGTCGTGGATGTGATGCAGCGCCTGTCTGATGCCGGATATGAAACATTGGTTCTGGTGGAGTAACCCTCATGCGCATTGCGACAGCCCCCAAACGTGCCGCCGCCGAAAGTGTGATCCCGATGATCAACGTGGTCTTCCTGTTGCTGATCTTCTTTCTGATGACCGCGCAGATCACGCCGCCGGAACCTTTCGAAGTCTCCCCGCCCGCTGCCGATTTGGACACACCCGCAGACGGTCAGGCCATCTTGCATGTCTCCGCAGAAGGGGAGCTGGCGTATCAGGAGGCACGCGGCGAGGCGGATGTTCTCGCCGCATTGACCGATTATCCCGAAAATGAGCCCCTGATGCTGCGCGCAGATCGCGCCGTCTCCGCACAGGAGATCGCAGCACTTCTGCCAAAACTCGCGGCAGCAGGCGTACGGGATCTCAAACTGGTGTCGGCCCTGCAATGAGATTGGCGCGCATCACCTCCGAAGCCCTTGTGTTTGGTGGCATCGTCACCGCTGGCCATCTCGCCTTCTTTGCTCCGCAATTGGAAAGCGGCCTGCAAAGCGCAGGGGATGCAGGTGCCGACCTTCTGCAGATGATGGCCTCCAATGCCAGCATTGCCGCTTTGGTGGAAACCTGGGATGCGCCGCCTGATCTACCCGAGGCCATGGACCTTTCCATGCCACAACACAGCGCGCCGCAAGACGCGCCGCCGCCAATGCCGGTGACCGCTGCAGAGGTCTCACCCCAGATGAGTGAAATGCAGGCGTTGAACCTGCCCTCTGCAGATGGCCCGCCTTTGCCCGTCACACCTGCGGCCCAAGCGCCAAACCTGCAATCAGATATGGCGACCCCTCCGGCACAGCTGCCCCCGGAGCAACCGGCCCCTCCTCAGGCGGCCCCATCTCAGGTCCCCCCCAGAGCTGCGCCCCCTGAATTGCCCAAGCCCATGGAGGCACCGGTATTAGAAGCCGCGCCCAAGGCACCGGCCTCTCCGCCCCCGCCGCCAAAGCCTCCGGCACCTGAGAAGAAGAAGACGGAGAAGAAAGCCGCGCAATCGGCCACAGACTCCATTCAGATCAACGCACGGCGTGCACAGGGCGAAGGCGGCAAAACCGCCAAAGGCAAAAACGGCGATGAACAGACCGCTTCGGTGTCCAACGCCAAACGCAAAAGCCTCGCCCGCAAATGGGCCCAGTCAGTGCGCGCCCGCATTGCCCAACGCGCCCCCCGTGGTGTGGGCAAAGGCAAAGCCTTTGTGCGGATCACCGTTTCTGCAGACGGCAAGGTCTCCGGCATCTCTCTATTAAAGAGCTCCGGTAACACCCGATTGGATCAAGCCGCCCTCAAAGCCGTGCGCGCGGCAGGCCGTATGCCAAAGGCCCCAGCCGGTCTCGGTGTGCCCAGCCTGAAAATGGACATCCCCATTTCTTCCAAATAACCCAGTTGCGGTTTTCGCCTCTCAGCGTGCGTTGGGTCCTGCAGTCCGATTATTCCACCTCCGCGATACGTATGCGTTACCGACGCGATACCGACGTTTGAGTTTGGTGTTGCGCGGTGTGTTTCGGGAGATCGTTCTGATTTTGGAGCGAGTCTTCAGCGAGTCTTTCGTCGAGTCTGTGGGTTATTCTGTGGATAAGGTTGATTTGTTGGGATTTGGGTATGGTTTGTGGGATTTCTGGCGTGGTTGCGTGTGGTTAAGTCATTGATATTGTTTATTTTTGCAAGAAAGTTTTTGA
>NZ_JAGHRO010000008.1 GCF_017743735.1 Shimia sp. R9_2 | reverse complement strand
GCCCGGCAAGCACCTCAACCTGTCGTAACTTCGTGACAATTTCCTCGGGCTTGTGTCGCTTGTTTCCCATCGTGAATCCTCCGTTTTCCTAAACATAGCGGCGGACCACTTCAGTGGGGGAGGATCAGCTTGGCGCGCTCCGGACGGTTGAAACCTTCCGCAATCACGGCGTTGCTTGACGCCTTTTGGCGTGCTTTGACTGCGCCCCACAGGTCTTGATCTACGATCCGCAGATGCCCCCCCAACGACAACCCGACGTTGACCACAGCAGTGTATCACAGGATGCTGCACTGCCTCTGAGGTATGCTTTGAGCCCAAACTACCAAAATGCTACTTGGCGCACGAACGTCCTTCAATGATCCGATTTGTCTTGTAAAATACAGGTTTGAATCCTGCCCAGCCGAGCGTCTGCACAATGCATTTGGCCGGCCGCCCGATTTGGTAGAAGAGCGACGCCAAGGAACACTGTATAGACAGTGTCCAGAGGGTAACTCTTCGAGTTCTTGCTTTTTTCCAAGCGGTTTGTTTGAACTCGAGCGAGGCTGTGAAGGCATAGAAGATCACAGCGCTGTCACAGCACTAACTTCGCAAGGCGTTGCGCCAAGTTCAGAAGGTCTGTGGCTGCCTTCAGGGCGGTGGCCAGATCTTCCAGTCTTCTCATTTCCTTCTTGGCCTTCTGTACCGCGTCACGCAATTGATCGCCAGCGGATTTCGTCGCTGTTGGCGTGGTCAGCTCGACCAGTTGTGCGTTCCGCAACTCGTACATGAATGCCCGGATTTCTGATTGTTTCGCACGGAGGGCCCTTCGTTTGTCCACATCTGTCTCTTCGCTCGCACGGTCATCAAGTTTGCCAATCGCGGCCCAACCAAGGTTATACAGATCTTCATAGGTCTTGAGCTTGCGAATGTCTTTTGACATGATCTTCTTCCTTCCGTTTTTGGTTTTATTGGTCTGACAGCGCTTTCAAGTCCTCCAAAAGTGCTATCAGCGTTTCAGGGTCGCCCGGTCCGTTGACTTGCGCGTGCAGCAACTGGTGCGCCTTCCAGAGCGCCATGAGGCGTGCAGTATCGCTATTGTTGAAGGTGGTCTGGTAAGATTTGAACTCAGCCTCATAGGCGTGGACAGCAGCGCGATATTGCTGCACACTTCCATTATCTTGAGCGGTTGTCATACGCTCAAACGAGTCCCCGAGCACCTGCGCCTGTGCAGTGATCTGACTGGACTGGTCTACATAAGCAATCAGCTCAGCGATGATCTCCTTGATTTCCGGGTGTGCCGCATTGACCAATCTGCGCAGGAGCTGCGCCCGGCGCGCTTCCACCGGGCGACCGACCAAACTGCTGAGCGGTGCAATCCGCGCATCGCTGATCACCGGCCCACCCCCTGCATTCGCGACAGCGGCGAAACTGTTGAGCGAGCCAAGGAACCCTGAAAAGTTCGCGGAGGTTCGCGGCGAGATGTCGGATTTGGCGATATCCTGAACGACGGCGGCATATTGTGACAAGGCGGCCAACCCGTCAGCGGCATACTTGGCGCTGCCGCGGGCCATAGGCGCTGTCACGCGTGGTTCCAGCACGCAGGCGCTCGCGGTCTCGTCTAGAAGCGTCCCTGCTTCCGCCGGAGCAAAAACCAGAGCCTCGCAGCCTGTCGGCGCGGCGTAGACCGAAGCAAGCTTAGAAATCCCGATTTCGCGCGCTTGACGCTCTTCTTGCGTAATGCGCTGCTCAAGCGTCGGTGAAAGGGGCTTTTCGACCGCAGTCAGGCCTTCGCTGAAAGCGTTAAGACCGGTTTCAATGTCGGGCGCCGTGCAAGCCGCCGCGCTAATTACAATCGAACAAAACAATAGTTGATTTCGTAGCATGCCATACCCTTTCGTTAACCAATGCAAATTTGGATATGCTTCGTCCGTGAACTCAGCGTGAATGAGGCGTCACATGTGACAAGCGCCTCGCTCAAACCTTCCGTTTTTCCATTTTTGGACGGGCAACGAGTTGAAAACAAACCAATGTCCAGTAAATCATCTTGCCCTGAATGCCACCATTGCCGTGGCGCGGGTGAAAGTTTGCAAAGACCCGCGATCACGTCGCTCGCGTCGTCGAAGGATTGCGGACGTTGGTTTCGTCCGCGGTCAGTGAATTGGGTTTTTCGTTGTATTTGCGCGTGCCGTAGACGGCGGGTTCAACGGGTCGCACCGCTGCTGTGACCTGACCCGATCAACTCTAGCAAGATGTCAGTATGTCGGGCGCGCAGGCTTAAATTTCCGGGCTACCCGAGCCAGCTCGACTGACGCCGCAAAGACGATCAGCCAAAACCCTATAACGCGCAGCTTGCCTGGTTCATTGAACACTGCAACCGATCGCTCCGTAAGGAGCTCTCGTTCTTCTAAATCATTCTTTAGCTTGCGTATTCGATCCGTTGTAGTGATGGCCTGGTCTCGTTCTCCGCTTCTTCTAAACATCGTCGCGTTGTTGGATAGGAAATCCGTCGTAGCTTGCACCTCGCAGCTCTTGTATGAGCTAGCTGCATGCGCAGGAGCTGCCGACCATATCAGTGAATTTCTGGCGAGTTCCGCTAGCGGGCTACACGGCGTCACGGCGATGGGTATGCAATCATTCTGCCTGAACCCTACTTCTCTGTGTGCAGCAGTCAATTCCGCGATCATATATCTGGTCATCGCATTGCTTGAGTTACTAAGGCACAAAGCGTTATGTTGTCGCGCGACGTCACTGACGCCTGCAAGGGCAATCGATATGTTGTCATCCAGTTCGGCACGTCGCACTGCGTCTCTCAATTGTCTCTGCTCTTTTCGAAATTCGGAAATCTCGTTGAGCCCAGACACAACCCCAAGAGCCAAGGGGATAACCAAAAGCACCTCCCCAACTTGGTTGGCGGTTTCCGCAGAAGACTGGCTCTCTAATTGTTTCAATCCAAAGTATGTCAAAGCTGCAAATAGAAGGCAGACTATAGCGACAGACACGATGTTGGGTGAAACAAGGCTACTCCAAAACAACTCAAACATCTCAGCTCGAACTCTCTTCGCTTTCGCCCTATGAATTCAGCCTCCAGTGAAAAATCCGGGGCTGCTAGCTCTTTCGTATCGTGTGAGGTGTCATAGTAATCGATCCTCCCGGGCGTGTTTAAAGCAACCGAAACCCAATTTTTTGCGTGTAATGCTGCCAAACATAAGGATCAGTGAAATAGCCAGGATGCCCACCTGCCGGCACCAAAAGGTTGCGCTCGGAGGGGACATCTTGTTGCGGTTTTGCTAGGCCGTTCAACTCATCGAGGTTCTCGATATATGTGCCTACAAAATCATCCGTGCGTCCAATGTTGAACCATTTAATTGGCGCTTCATCATTGTTGAAATCACCCGGTTCAATGCGAAAGGCATCGGGAAAATACTTTCGATAGAGGTGCGTGACGGGAGAACCCATTGTGACCAAAGTCACCTCACATCCGCCAAAAATCCCCTCGGGCAGCAACCGCCGTAGCGTCCGCGTGGCCACGACAGTTCCTTGAGAATGCGAGATAATCGTCACGCGTTTGGGGTGCAACTGAGACATCATGAGTTTGACCACAGTCTCGAAACGGCCCTCAATCTGCAGGCGAGGTGGGAAATTGCTAAGGTCATTGGCCATCGCGGGGTTAAACTTATTGTTATTGGCATAGACCACAACATCCCGAAATGCCCCCAAACCACCAGCAACGAAATCACGTAGCTGATATATGAGAAAGGCTAGCCCCAAAAGAACGGCGGGCGCATAGTGTGTCACACCAACAAAAATGCGGCTCAAGCTGAGCCGATCTTGTCGCTCTTCCGCCCCAACTGTTTGGTTGAGACCGTTGTCATTGAGCGTACGATCTTTCGTGAGCTCCGCTTCTAGCCCAATAACATCAATATTCATGGTAATGGTAACCACCGCAGCGGCAAACGCCAAAGTGGACAACGCGCAAACGACCTGAAAGATCCAATTGAACAGTAGCCGACCCATCCACGAAGCTGAAATCGCTGTTTTGAACAGGACATCCTTGTTCATAAATCGCGCCAACATAACGACGATTGCAGTGATAATCAGTAGCGCCAGGAAGACCAATCCAATCGTCATATTTATCACGAGCGGAGCGACCGCTTCATTGAGTACCTTTTGAAGTAGGGGGAACTTGTCTCCCAGCCGATTTACTGTGTCTTGGGTGACAACCCAAACTGACGACGCAAGCAGCATCCACAAAAGAAGTAGAGCCGAGCAAATAGGCGCGAACATCCTGCGCTGCCTGTTATGAGGCGCGGAATCGTCGATCATTCCTCTGTCATTGAACCACGCAATGTAAACAACAAGGCATAGCAACACCGCAATCGCCCAGTTGATTTCAAGCAATAACATAAGCGAACCAACAAAGAACCGAAGCTGCTGATCTTCTGGGGGAGCATCTTGAGGCAACAGGCAAAAGGCGATCGCTCGTTCGTTGCAATACGCGATGACTTCAGCAGCTTCGGGAATGAATGGAACGGACACTAGGATCAGCAATCCCCAGGCGCATGCCGCAGTGGAAAAAACTCGCCAGAGGCTCAATTCCCACCATGAACGACGAACGCCTGTCACAAAGCCAAGAGCAATGGTCAAAGCACCAGTACCTGCGAATACAGCTTCGGCACTGGGTAGAGTGAACAGGCCAATGCTGCCTAGAGCAACCAAAACGAGCAATAGAATGCCGATCAGTGTCCAAAAACGATCACCGGGAGGGCGGCTTCTAAAATACAAACCAAGAAAGAGGGCCACACCGGCAAGCATCGCACACGCGAGTTGAAGGTTTTTCAGCAATCCGGAATCGACACTATCTGCCGCATCGAAATTGAGGACGGAGCCCTCCAACAACAGAACAAGGGCGCCCATCAACAAAGCCGCATTTAAAGCGACAACACCACCGATGAGCGCCCACAAAAACCAAACCACAGCCGAATAGCCCGAATGGGACTTGGTATTGGAGGCGTTGTCGAGCGCCAGATAACCCACCGACATCACCACCTTAATCAAGTCGAAAATCGTGGCGAAGGCCCCCTTGGGCTCTTTGGACAGATCAGCCCAGTAGACCTCTGCCATTACCGTCTTGATCTCCTTGGGTGGGGCCCCTTGCTTACGGACGCGTTTGACATGCATGGGGAACTTCTTCTGCGTTCCCTCGCGCTGCGGCATTTCATGAGATTCGGGATGATGAATAGGGGTGCTTGTACTGCTGCCCGCTCCGCCACCCGGATAATTTTTCTCTTCTATCCGTGATTTGCCTGCATAATCCGCATAAGGTGTTTCAAAGAGCTGCACGATCGTCTCGTCTGCGACGACCGGAGGTTGGCCTTGGCGGTTGTGCTCCTCCATAGCACCACTGAGCACATCATCTACCGTTTCCCCCGCCACTTGATTGCCGATGCCATGCACACAAAGCACCAGGTGATCAATTTTAGTTTTCTCCGCTGTCATGGTATGCCCCCTATATGCTATAGTTTGCAACGAAGCGCCACTTGCGCCTGTCGGATGAGACGTGTCAGCTTGCACCAAGCCCGACCGATCAATTCGAACTAGAGTTCGCGCTTGCTGCTGGACAGTCGCGCTTACAATCGTGACCTTTGGCGCTATTTTCCAGGGTATCGCTTGTATTTGTCCCAATCATAGAAAGTTCCCTTTTTGAGAACCGCGAATGGCGCACCGATGTAGTGATGTTCCGATGTGCCGCGCTTCAAAATGCGCGTTGTTGCCGTCCATAAAGTGATCGTTTTAAATAATCGCATTCGGCCGATTTGCGTTACAGGTAGCCAACCGCTTGGATCATTGCAGGCAGGCTATCGACGACCACACCATCTGGATGAGCTCCGTCACGTGGGTGCCAACGCCCGTTATCACTGCCGGAAAGGTGCCAATAGGTTCCCGATCCATGTATAACCAGTCCTGCCAAAGTCTCGGCAACAATCCTGCTCCCCAACGGACCAAGGTGTCGACCATTGGACATCAGCTCTGCTTCTTTAAGAATATAAAACCAAAGGGGCGTGGCGTCTTCGAACCCTCCTGCGCGAATGGCGTCTCCCGTGGGGCCAGAAGCAATTTCTTCAGCGCTGAGCGGTGTGATGCCGATACCGTGCTCCGCAAATCCGGCAATAGATGCCTGAGCCGTTGGCACATTCAACAAATGCCCTCGGCGCAAGTTCCGAATTGGAAGATTCTGCATGTTCGCATTGTCGCCTTCGCGCATATGCTTCATCTCATGCAAGTCCGGGGCAATAAAGGTGTCTATTCGCCTTGTATTGCGGTCGTCATGAGAGACATCTCCCAAATTCAACAACCTTTCCATGTCGACGATCCAGTTGCTCGGAAGCTGGTTTGCCACACCTAACATTGGAGGCGCGCCTTCGCCGGTAAACCCGAAGAGCAAGTTAAAACCCGCTCTATCTGAAGATGGATTACAGTCGGTATCGCCCCGTCCAAAAATAAAATTCCAGTCGTAATCCGAGCGAGCCTGCGTATGGCCGAACCGAAAGGCCGCCACTGAAAATTCTAGGGGTAGTGGCATAAGCCGTGCACCAGAATCTCCTATGGGATCCATGAAACTGCGATAAACAGGAGCACCTTGGGCGACGACATCATTAACTGTGTCTCTGTCACAGATCGTCGGCAGGTAAACATTCATCAATAGCCATTGATAAATGCGCCTCGTTTGCTGCCTAGCCCACTCAAACACGGCTTCTCTGTCGCCTAGATTGACATCATTTGGCGTGGCCGAATCTACGATTTTGTTGTGCAGCCTCAGGAACATCAGATGTGTTTGTGCCACCGCAAGGTTTTCATCGTTTCGCATATCGCCAATGATGGCCCTAGCCGGGATCGGTTTCCCATCTTCGTCCAAAAACCGCTCCGCTAGGTCGCCCGTCAGCGCCTCAAATTCAGAAGATGGTATTATCGTACGATCTGGGTCAATCACTCTTTGTAGCCGCAACAGGTCGGTCGCTATGTCATTGGGCAGATCCGGCCTGCAACCCGGGATGTCAAAACTAGTGCCCAACAGCATCTTTGCGCGATCTGAGGGAAAACGCATAGCGTTCTGGAGTCTCTTGCCAAATGAACCTGTATGAACAGCCCCGCCATAAACACTGTCGAGATCCAGTGCTCCGGTTCTTAGATTAACAACCTTAGTTTCAACCAGTGACTTTTCATGCTGACCCAGAGAGGCATTAGCGACATCAATAACTGAAAAATCCGTCTCACGATCTGTGCCAGCTGTTATGTCATGATCAATAAACTGTCCTAGATATGTGAACAGCGCTGGCATCTCCGAATTATCGGCCTCAGGACTAACTGTATCAACCATTGCCACACCCAGACGATCCAGAGCCTCAGCTATTTCTGGTCTTGGATGCGTGCTATCTGCATTTGGGAAGAAATAGCCAAAAGGTCCGAATGCTGCAGAAGCAGTATCTGGATAGTCTTCGCCTTCGACATAACCGCAGGCCGCATTCATACTTTGTTGCGTGTTCGCGCCACCTCTGCCGTTACCAGACACTTGGCCGCCATGTCCTTTAATTATAATCATCTTATCATCCTCACTGCTTTATTTGGGAGGATGTTCGTTGATCAACGTGATCAAACCGTGATTTGGACAGTTAGTAGGTGAATGCCCCAAAACACACAGACAAAAACATCGCGAGGATTGCTTAATGGACGGTATCTCTCATACCAGATCGGTGATAGCATCAGTGCACACAAGGCCCGCTCGTCGCGCTAAACTTATCGGATAGTCCTCGTTTCTGAAAAACTCGTCAATCGTGAAGCCTTGCTCGAGCTTATGCAATTGTTCGGACATACGCCTAGCTCTGCAAAAATTACCTCGGTGAGAGTAGAGAGCAAGTAAGTATCTTCTTGGTGGCCTGAACTTCGGGGAAAGAGCTGCAGAGGTTTCAAAAGACCGCGCCGCCTTTTCATGGTCGCCAAGCAACAGCGCGGCCAGGCCCACCTGAAATTCACACCAGAACTGAAGTGGCGATTTAGCCGACATTCTGGCGCCAATTTGGGCCGCATCCCGAGCTTTTTCATAATCCTTTAGATACAAAGCGGCGTTTGAATAAGCCCACCATGCAAGCGGGTTGGATGGGTTCAACATAACGGCTAACTTCGCTAGCTCTGACGCAGCCATTTCATCGTCCATAAGCATTGCATGAGCGTTGGATGCTGACGCCAACACAATCGAGTTCATAGGATCGGCTTCGACAGCCCTTTCCGCAAAGGACATCCCTTCTTCTATTGTTGCTTGTTCGTTATCAGCAAATCTTTCTATCAATCTGATCACAGCGATCTGCGATCTCCATCCCAACGCAATGGCTGGATTTTCTCCTTCAGGTGGAGAAGAAAGAGTATACTCGGCTCTTTCAAGATGCTCGGCATCAAATGAAAATACATTTGACATGAAGGAACCCATTTGCGGATTCCCATTTTTCTGTCTGGCACCTAAATCGTCGTTATAACTGATTGATTTGATAAGAGCAGACTGCAAGCGAAACGCCATACCGAGCAGGTTCAGGTTTTTATCAATTGGACCAAAGGGCTTAACCAATGTTATTGTTTCATTCCACATTATCCGCCGATTTTTGGCTGAGTGTGCGGATACTCTTAGGCCCAGTCTGTCGTCGTCAATAGATGTTGCATGAACAAATACATTAATAACAAAAGGATCAGAAGTTTCAGAGCTGTCAAACCCTATTTCATAGTCACCTTGTTCACCAATATTTCGGCAAAGAAGACTTACAAATTCAGATTCCAAATGAAAAGCTGCTGATGAGGAGTTCTCCGAGCATATCAACGCGATCTTCCAGCGCTTTTTCGCCTGGTGCGGAACCGCCAACAAATTATGCTCTGCATCTTTGTTCGCGCATCCTATCTTATTTCTAATGATCTGCAGCCAATGGTTGAATTCACTGTCTCTTATGTCGATACCTTCAAGAAACTCTGAGCGTTCTTGGGTCTGGGTTTCTTGACGCCAATCTGTAGTTATTTTTTCGGTATCTAACCAGACAGACTTCCTATTGCTCTGAAGAACACTCGATTTGTCGCCGAGCGACTTTCGTATCTTTGTCAGGCATTGCCTTAAACTTGCGGCTCCTCGCTCTGGGTCGCTTGTGCTCCACAACTTGTCTTGCAACCAGCTGCGTGTCTTGATTGAAGGCTCGGATGTGACAAGCAACGCTATTATGGCTTGTGATTTTTCATTCACAGGGGTCAGGTCTCGTCCCTGCCGATCCGAAATGCGGAAGTGCCCATATACGTTTATACGCAAGCAATCCAAATTGCTGTCCATAATAGAAAATCCAAATCTTTGACGCTACGTTAGCCTATTTCCTAGAAAATGTGAACGTATCGTGATTGTGCGCGGACCTGTCTTGACGGCTGGACTAATCCCTAGAGACTAATCCCTGTTTATTAATTGGGGGATTTATCATGACATTTTCACAAGACGCACTCGGAGGAGGAAAGGGCGGCGGCAAAGGTGGCGGTAAGGGCGGCGGTAAAACTTCAAGTGCCGCTGAAACCGATTTCGGGCTTGCCGAAGCTCGGATGACAGCCCACGATGCTCTTGCAGGATATTGGGATCCGCCTCGCGGGAATGCTGTTGTTGATGAAGACCATTTCAACGGAGACATGAGTTATCTAACCGCCGAAAGAAGAATCACAATTCTTGTCGGAGACGCGCTTCAAAGGTTTCGTGTAATCCAAAATAGCAGCGATACCGCAGAGCTCGAATTAAGCCCCGGGAGCAGCACAAACATATCAATTTGTAAGCTGTTTAAACCTGACGCTGACACGCAAAATGACCAAGTCAAATGGTTGCGTGCTTACGCAGATTTGCGTTCGGACCGTGTGAACGAGATTCTGGTACAGGTAGAGGATATATTTTCTGCATTCTCTGCGGTGTACAACTTCGATACGCCCGCACGAAAGCACACCGCAGAGATTGTTGCTGCAACGCAAGAGATCGCAATCCTTCTGGAAATGCAGATAAAACACCTCTGCCGTACGACGCGTCCGGTCGATTGGTCTGAAAAAGTCCAACCTATGATCGACACACCTGACCACAGCTCATTTCCTTCGGGTCACGCAACCGAAGCATTCGCAATAGCCTCCGTCTTATCACGCCTAATTTTGCAGGATACGCCGGATCAGGCAGCGCAAAAAGAAAGCCAACTCTTCTATTTGGCTCATAGAATCGCGGTAAACCGTACGATTGCCGGGGTACACTATCCTGTCGATTCAGCTGCAGGTGCTGCTTTGGGATGTGCTATTGGGAATGCGATAGCTGCGCTGGCCACAGGTAAAGACGCTTTGATTTTTGCTTTTGATGCTAATCTTCATGCTGACGAAGATGAACGCTCTGATGATGGCGACTTTAATCGCCCAACGATGGCGAAGATCGTCAGTGGGGCTTCAAAGGTCGAAAGCCAAATCGATACCCAAAATATTTTTGCGCGACACTGGCTAGATGCCAGTAAAGAATGGGTTGGCGTGTCTACTCAAGGTTCTCAAACTGGGGGGGCAGTCTGATGGGTTGGTCCAGTTGGGAACAGTCAAATCGGTTCGTTCCGTCGCCGTATATCCACTGGGCACTTAACCTGGAACGACATCAGCCGTGGAGTCACCAAGCGACAATCCAGCTCGCGCCGCCGACCACGATCACGGATAAAACGATGACACAACGTGCCGAGTCATTTGTAAAAAAGCGGGCCGAAATCCTGAGTGGACCGAATGAACAAGAAAACAAACTCGAAGCCTTTTACACAGCCCAACAAACTGACGGGAGGCCGCTAGATATTATTGCTGTTCCGGATGACTGCAACAACAATGGTTTTGCGGATCACTGGCTCGACAAAAAACATACCGGCTGGCTGCCCGAGAATGTCGACTATCCGACCATTGAAGAAGGGACGATAATTGCTGGTATTATCGACATCGACATAGCTTTCGGGCACCGTCGGTTTCGGGACAAGACCGGACGATCTCGCATTCTCGCATCCTGGCAGCAAGGCGCAGACCGAGCATCCGGTAATGCCGGTGGCCATCTCCCTTTCGGGCGTGATTTGTTAAGCCAAGACATCAATGAGTTATTGATTTCGCACAGTGCCAACGGCGATCTTACGTCCGCTCTGGATCAAGACAGTTTCAACCAAGAGGCAGGTCTTATTGCGTATACTAGGGTCGCCGGCCCGAAGGGTATTCTACGTTCTAACGCACACGGTACGCATGTTTTGGGTTTGATGGGTGGAGCTGATCCTTTTGAAAATCCTGAATTCGGTGATCGCGTGAAATTGATAGTCGTCAATTTGCCTTCACCTGTCGTTTATGCAGAAGGTGGCGCGTTGCTAGATGGATATCTGATTTATGCGTACAACTGGTTGGCTGCTGTCTTCGAAAAAATTGTCAAGAAGTCAAACTTGCAGCTGCAGGATGTTCCGTTTGTTTCAAACATTTCATTTGGAAAGCAAGCAGGTGCCAAAGGTGACATCCAAGGGTTTCCGGCGACGCTCTTCGAAATGGAAGATCGTTTTCGCCAAGAAAAAAGCTCTACGTTTTCTACTATGCTTCCGTCTGGAAACGACAATCTAACCCGCAGCCACGCCATAATGGAGCTAAAGCCTGGCTCCAACAACATTGGCGAAATCGAATGGCGCGTTGTACCGGATGATCAGACTTCGAATTTCTTGGAAATCTGGGTGCATGACCAGCCGCTTGAACGCGAAACTCCGCCTATAGAAATCGACATCGTTCCACCAAATACCGATCCCAAGGGATTTTCGCGGGGTTTGCCCGGCCAAGTCTGCGATCTGCTAAGTGGGTTGGGCCGAATTTACTGTGAAACTACGCGATCACATAGGTTGGATCGCCGTAATTTTCTGTACCAGGTATGTCTAGCGCCCGATACCGTACCTGAAATACTGGGCGGGGGCGCCACCGCTGGAAAGTGGAGGATTAGGGTCAAGAATACATCGTCTGAAAATATTACTGTAAGACTTATGATCCAGACCGACCAATCCACCTTACCTGGGGAAAGAATAACGCGGCGCAGCTATTTTGATGACCAAAAATATACGCTTATAGAATGGTCGGGGCGTACCGCTGACACATATGTTTACTCGAGCAGAGCGGAACGTCCAGCAAATCTAGATAACAGAGGTTTCATCCTCCGTCACGGTAGTATGAACAGCTATGCCGGAACAAACGGAACCGCAACAGTTGCGGGTTTCCGCTTCTCAGACGGGAGACCCGCTCCCTACTCAGCTTCCGGCCTCGGGCGCAGAGCACACCTAGACGCGCGAGGGGCACCAACTGTCGCGTTGCCTTCGGATGATGGCTACGCGCATTTCGGTGTCTTGTCAGATGGTGCCTATGATGGTTCCGTTGCAGCAATGAGGGGCACAAGCTTTGCCTGTGCGGATGCAACCCGCCAAGTGATAGAGGCTTGGTTAGGCGATATTTTGAAAGGCCTCCGACCAACGTTACCAGCCCATAGACTCTTTGAGAAACGCGCTGAGATCGAGAAAGCTGATGAAGGCCGACTCTATTATCAAGCCGACATCGAAAAAGTCGGTCGAGGACGAATTAGATCGCGCAACAGACTGCGTTCTCTTCGAATGACCAATTCTGAGTAGTGGTTTTGTATATGACCTGAGCTTACACTGCCTCTTTCGATTGAAAATTACTTAGATTTGCTTTGATGAGGTTAAGCGGTCATCTTGCCCATATCCATTTTGCCTGCAAGCACCATCGGTGTTTGATCTTAGCGCTGAACATGGTCTGTTGGTGTTGTAATCCGCCTCTTATGTTTCCAGTTTTTCTCGTCATCTGCCAGTTGGCTGAAGTGCATTTCAACGTAATGGTGTTCGAGGTGCAGCGAAAACAAATGGGGTGCGGCAAAGATGCCAGAAACGAATTGCATCAAGGCCGCAGGTTTTTATGAGACTGATCTTGTGAAACCAGCATCCGCAATCAACGAACTTGCCAGCAAATAGCTAAACAAGCCGTCTTTCGCCGATATGCATCGAAAGGCCGCTTCGTCCCGCGATCTGTAAGTTCGAGCAGGGCAACAATTCGGCAGTGCGGTGAAGGTCTTGTCTGGTGAAGCTGCGCCGCGGCGCTTGCCGATATCGGCAATGGCGGCTTTGGAGCAGAGGCGAACTATGCGACCCTTGGTGCATTTGAAGCGCTTCGTCGACCAAGCCGATATCGAGCTTTCGAGTTGTTGCGCTTGATCTAAGCTTGCCTCTTCTGCAGCCTGATATTGTTGAGCCCCGGGGGGCAAAATATGCGCGTTTTTCCGGCTTTATCTCTTTTTGTGGTCGGTAAGTATGCTTCGGGTGAAGGCTATTGACCAGATATGCGTCTTTTGTGCCGACCACCGAAGTGACGAGGCATATGTCGACAATTATGAGTCAGGCCATACGTCTGGGTATCGCAAGACAGCCCAAGGTGATCACGTCTTTCGCTACCGCGTGAAAAACCTCAGCGATCAAACCATGTTTCAGTTGCTTTGAAAGGGCCCGCGTCCGGGACGATTGTCTCACGGACGTCTTGCTTATGGTCGTGATACAGCAAGCGCTTGGTTTCCCATCCGATTCCGGCCCCGATAACACTGACATGCACGATTTTGGTTTTCAGAATGGTCGTGGCAGTGACTACACGACGGAACCGGTCGAGACATTTTTCGTAGGGCTGAGCGCCTTGACTGCACGACACCGTTGCGTGTGCAAACAGTTGAAGCAATTGACCTATCGTCTTGGGAGCAGTTTAATTCGAGGTTGCAAAACGTGTTGAACAACGAACCGATTTTCGAAGTGCTTTTTCAGGCCCTTTTATTACCCAAAGGAATATGATGCCCCTCTTTCGTACAAGCAAACATCAGGGTGTCCCGGCTGATGACGCCGTTTTTCCCAGGCAACACCAGCCGCACTTGTGGCGATCTGGGATGTCGTCCAGCGGGTGCAAAGATTGATGCCGTCCTAAGTGGTCACTGCTGAACGTTACGCGCGTCTCAATCGGTTGGCCGGCGCGCTGAACCTGGTTGCCGATGGCGGCGACGTAGTGGAGGCCAAGGCCGAGGTTCTCGACTAGCAGCGCGCCGTGCAAAATACATCGCCAAGGCAGACCGGGAAGAGATTTTCTGGACGCTTGGCCTTGGGATTTTGGGACTCACCGTATATGGTCTGCTTTGGCCAAACGGCTTCATCGATGTCCCGAATAACGAGGCAACGTATATGCGAAACCTAGTTCAAAGTTCCGTCCGCGCAGCCGGTTACACCATGCTTGGATTTGAGGTTGGGCTTGTATTGCGACGGCTCTATCAAATAAGAAACCAACCTTACTCTGACCATCTCGAGAGTTTTCGCTAAGTTGGCAACCGATGTTGACCGCGGTTGGTCACCTCGCGCTCGTCGTCACAATCTGTCTTTCGGTCTTGTTGGGGGGCGAGATTGTCGACACAGGTCATTTCGGTTGGCCTAATATCGAAAATCCTCAGAGCGCAATCGTTCCCGGACATATTGTTTGTCTCGCGGGGCAAAAACTCTTGAGTTGCTCTTTGATTGATCTGCACAGAATGCCGAAGATACCCAGAAACCCGCTTTCATCGATTGACGAGCACGGCCCGAAACCCCAACGAACCTCCACTTCCAGCCCGGATGCTTTTGGTGCTTTCGTGAAGCGGACAAAGCCAAGGCATTGCCAAATTGCGTCTCCGAGATCACCGGCTTAGCTGTTCTGGATGAAGATGCCGGCAGATATGCCACGCCTGAAAGGTTACCGTTTCCACGCGAGGTGATCGCCTGCGTGGTCTGGGCGTACCACCAGTTTGCTTTGAGCACAGCTGGTGTTGAAGATCTGCTAGCCGAGCGCGGAATGATTGTCAGTCGGGAAACGGTTCGGCTCTGGGTCAATCGGTTCGGAAGTCATTTTGCGAGCTGCATCAAGGGCCATAGACTCCGGCCTAACGACAAGTGGCCTTTGGATGAGGTCGTAATTGCAATCGCTGGTGAACGTTTCTGGTTGTGGCGTGCTTTAGATGCGGATGGCGACACGCTTGATATTTTGGTTCAAAGGCATCGGAATGCAAAAGCAGCCAAGCGGTTTCTGTTGCGTCTGATCGGAGCATATGGTGCTCCACGTGTTGTCATCTCGGACAAGCTGCGCAGCTACATCAAGCCGGTCATTAGATTGGCGCCTTCAGACGATCATCGAGCCCACAAAGGGCTGAACACCAGGGCAGAAGGATCCGATCGACCAGCAAGGAAACGAGAGAAGATTATGGGCCGGTTCAAGTCGGCCGCCCAAGCGCAGAGGTTTCGGGCCGCTCACGACCAAATCAACACAATCTTTCGCCCACGCCGCTACAAAATGATCGCAAACCGCTACCGCCAATCAAGAAACTGCGCCTTCGACCTGTGGTACAGCTAGGCCCCTGAAATGACTGCATAAACAGATCTTGAGACACTCTGACACGACACACTCAATAACTTGGCAATACCTGACGAGGGCAGTTTCCTTGGCTGAAGTAGTATTTCTTCCACACTACGCAGGCTGAAATTGAAATGAATATACAGTGACATTGCATGGGCAATGATCTGAAGGGGTAAGTTGATGACGTTCGTGGTGGATTGACGGTGAACTATTGATGTCGCGTAGGTCCAGATAGTGTCATTGTCAAACGAATGATCGTTAGCGTGACAAGACCACCTAATACGGCTCTTTACCCAAAGCAACTCGAAACAAATTTGCCAAAGGCATCCGTTTTTGAAGCAGATCGGGCTTCCGGCGGGTAGACGAACCAGATCGGGGCATCTGGTTTCCAGAGCGAGCCCGGTGCGACCTCTACCAAACGTCCTTCCGCAAACTCATTCTGAACGGCCAAGCGGGATTTTATTGCAAGACCAAGACCTTGTGAGACAGCTTCTGTTAGTGTGTCCGAATTGGAGACCAGCACGCTGGACCGCACCGTTGCATCTTTCCGTTTGCCCTTTGCATCCTTGAAAGCGATCCGCGTCTGCCAGGGCAGGCAGACCCAAGGCAGATCAACTGTCGCTTCAATATTTTGCGGTGTTCCATGCTGCGCCAGAAACTCAGGTGATGCGCAAATGATGCGATGGTTGTCGCTGAGTTTGCGTGCAATCAACGAGCTATCAGACAAATCTCCAACCCGCACGGCACAGTCCTGCCCCTCTGCAGAAAGCGCCACAAAACGATCCACCGCGAGAAAATCAAAAGTCAGTTTAGGATGTTCCCGTTGAAAAGTCGGCAGCGCGGGCAGAATGAAACGGGATAGTATCCACGGCGACATCGTAACGCGGATATGGCCGGCCAACTCGGCCGATCCGCTGCCCGCATCGCGTTCCGCCTGCGCCAGATCTGCGAGAATGGCTTCTGTGCGATCAAAGAAGAGCTGTCCCTCGTCAGTCAGTTTCAGCATGCGGCTGTTGCGGTGAAACAGCGTCAGCTTGAGCGCGGCCTCAAGTTTATTGAGCCGATGGCTGGCGGTGGCGGGCGATATGCCAACCCGTCGGGCACCGGCTGTGACCCCGTTTCCATCAGCGATGGCCACAAAGGTCTTGAGATCGTCAATGGAGTACATTCGAAATTTTCAAACGCTAGTTTCAGATTATAGCATATTTATCTAATTTATTCGACTGCGCTACTCCAATGTCAAAGCTATGGAGGAGAGAAAATGAAACATCTGTTGAGTGCCGCCAGCGTGGTCGCCATTTTATCAAGCCCGCTCGCCGCGGCAGGGCTGGAAACCTATCTGGAGTTTCCCAAGGAGATGCCGCCGGGCAATCTGGCGATTGGGCCGGACGGCCGGATGTTCATGTCAGTGCACGAGTTTTACGGTCCGGAACTGCGCGTTGTTGAGGTCATGCCGGATGGCAGCACAAAGCCTTACCCGACCGAAACCTGGGCCCGCGCTCCTGAAGAGGATGGCGACGGCTTGCGGGGCGTTTTGGGACTTCGCGCGGATCGCGAAGGCATTCTCTGGATGCTTGATGGCCAGGGCGAGGGGCAAACTGGTCGTGTTGTCGGCTGGAACACCAAAACCGAAGAGCTGCATGCGATCTACTATGTCGGGCAGCCCGCCGCGCGGCCGACATCATTCCTCAACGATCTCGCCATCGACCGGGAGCATGGGGCGATTTACATCTCTGATACGGGTGACGGCGCGAACTCTGCAGTGATCGTGATCGACATGCAAACTGGGCGCGCCCGGCGCGTACTGGAAGGCAGCGCCTACACCGTGCCGGAAGATATGCCGATGATCATCGATGGCCGCGAGATCAAGCTGGGTGGCAACCCCACCAAGATCGGCATCAACCCTATCACCATCGATCCGACCAACTCCTGGGTCTACTTTGCCCCGATGACTGCATCATCCATGTACCGTGTGCGGACAACCGATCTGCTTGATACGAGCCTGAGCGATGACGACCTCGCTGCCCGCGTCCAGAGATACGGAGACAAGGTCATCTCGGATGGGTCTACCGTGGATGCGGATGGGAATGTCTATATCACGGCGATGACAGACAACGCTCTTGGCGTCACAAAGCCCGATGGCACCTATGAAGTGCTGTTCCAATCCGACGAAGACTTGCCTTGGCCGGATGGCTTTTCGATGGGTGTCGACGGCTATGTCTATGCCACCATCAACGAATTGCACCGTTCACCGGTACTCAACGGTGGCGAAGACGCCTCGATCGGCACCTATCGCATCGTGCGTTTCCCGGCGCTCGGCACTGCCATCAGTGGGAGGTAAAGCATGCTGTATCGACTGGACTTCACGGTGGAGTATGACGCCACATTGCAGCAGCAGGGTCTGTTGGGTGTCTGGGCAGAGGAGGCTGAGGCGGCGCTTGGTGCCAAATCGGCGGGCGTCGTGAAAGACCTGTGGAAAGTGGTCGGAGAGCGCAAAGTGCTGGCGATTGTCGATGTCGATACCCCAGATGCGCTTGATCAGATCCTTTTTGATCTGCCGATCATGCAGAAGATGGGCCACCACGTTCAAGTCGACGTTCAGTCGCTGCGTCGTTACGAAGACTTCGCAGCAGACGTCAAAGACCGCATCGGTCGCTGAAGAGAAAGGCATCTTTCATGGCAAAAATGGTTCACTCCTGTATCCGGGTTCTGGAGGATGACAGGTCGATTGCGTGGTACAAATCCGCCTTTGATCTGGACATTGTTGATCAGCTCGATTTCGAGAGCTTTCGCCTCACGTATCTCGCAAACAAAGAAAGTGGGTTTGAGCTGGAGCTGACGCTCAACAAGGACCGGACCACACCTTATGAGCTTGGCGATGGCTACGCGCATTTGGCTTTTGTCGTTGAAGATGTCACCGCCTATCACAAAACCATGATCGCAAAGGGGCTCGATGTTGGCGAACTCGTCGAATTCGCACCTGATGGCGAACTGGTGGCGCGGTTTTTCTTCGCCACCGATCCGGACGGCTACAAGATTGAAGTCCTGCAGAAGGCCGGGCGCTTCAAATAGACTAGGGAGCAGGCGCATTTTAGGTGCGAGGCCGCAAAACAAGATGCGCCTGCATATCACAAACCTTCGGAGCCTTTAGGCAGAGCGAAAATGCAAGTGCTTTGCTCTGCTCGATTCCCATTCTTCGCACAGTTCCCAGCCAACGATAGGCGCATACAACTGACCTGAACTCTCCGTGAGACAGGCTATCTCAGCAGAGTCCGCAGCTCTAAGCTTCAGGAGATTGCACGCCACGGGGCTCTGGACAGAATGCAAACACCACCCAAACCAAAAGACGCTCGCAAACCGCTTCGGGAGGGGTTGCAGGCCGCCGGGCAATACGGTGCGCTTCAAACAGCGGGGCGGTTTTATCCAGTCGCCTGTGTCGCGTTGGAAATCACCCAGAAATGCAATCTGGACTGCACGCTTTGCTACCTGTCAGAACATGCGGAACAAGCCCGTGATGTCCCTCTTGTGATCCTTTTCCAGCGCATTGCGATGGTTCATGCGCAGTATGGAGAAGGCACCAATATACAGATCACGGGGGGCGACCCCACTTTGCGCGCCATCGAAGATATCGAAGCCATTTGCAAAGAGATTAAGCGTCTGAACATGCGGTCCTGCCTGATGACAAATGGTATCCGAGCCACCCGCCCGCGTCTTAAGCGTTTGGCTGCGGCGGGGCTGAACGATGTGGCCTTTCACGTCGATCTGACCCAGGAGCGTCAGGGCTATGACAGCGAAATAGCGCTGAACAAAATCCGGGAGAAATATATCGCGAGAGCGCAGAGGCTCGGTCTGCGCATTCTCTTTAACACAACGGTGTATGAGGGAAATCTTGCTGAAATACCTGCGCTTTGCGCGTTCTTTAAAAGGCAATCCAGGCATTTGGCGTTGGTGTCTTTCCAGATGCAGGCGGATACTGGGCGCGGCACGGAGGACAAGCGTCGCACGGGGCTGACCCAAGATGTGCTGTCAAAGCAGATTGGCAAAGGCTTTGGCGTGGACTTCCCCTCAAAGATCGGGATCGGCCATTCTGGGTGCAGCCGCTATGATCATCTGGCCATCGCAGGTGACACCGCTGTCTCGATCCTTTCAGAAACGCAACTGGTCAAACGCGCAATCCGCGCGCTGGAAGCCGCAGACACCGATGAACACGCCGTGGCCAATTCACGCAAAAACTGGCGCAAGGCCCCGCTTCATGATCCCGGCCTGATCTTACATGCGGGCAAAACGCTCCTGAAAGTACTGTGGCGCCTCAGATCGGGGCTTTTGTCCAGCCGCCGCGTGCCCTCGCGGATGAGTGTGGTGCTACACTCTTTCATGGATGCCAAAACGCTGGAGCCGGAGCGCTGCGCCTCCTGTGTGTTCATGGTCGCCACAAGTCAGGGACCAGTGTCCATGTGCGTGTTCAATGCTGAAAGGGATGCGCAGCTCTTTGCCCCTGTCCCACTTGAACAAGACACGCAAAAGCTCTGGTGGAGCGCGGCCACCGGCGAGCTCACAGAAACCCCGGTAGAGGCACACCCCGAGGTGCCAAAATTCAAAAACATGAAAGGCCGGCAACGCGCAAAAGCTGCCAGCCAACGGGAGCATTCCACATGATGCGCTACCTTCTTTTCCCGCTACTTTTGCTGCTCGGTGCTTGCGCCAGCATAGAGCGTGTGGCCCTGCCAAAGCCGACGCTCCTGTCGCCGGGTTTTGCGGTGGCTGAAGACGCCACACGCGCGCGCGTCGATCATGCCGCTTGGGATGGTTTTCTGGGCACATATGTCCGTCAGGATGTCCGAGGCATCAATCGCGTGGCCTATGGCGAGGTCACCGATGCCGATCGCAGGAAACTGCAGGGTTACTTGGCGGACCTTGAGCAGACCGAGGTTGAGGCTCTGACGCGAGAGCAGCAGCTGGCGTTCTGGATCAACCTCTATAACGCGGAAACCGTGGAGGTGATCCTGCAAAATTATCCGGTCACGTCCATTCGTGACATCACCGACGGGGCCTTGTCTTTTGGGCCATGGGACCGTCCGGTCACAACGGTGGACGGTCAGGAGTTGACCCTCAACGATATTGAGCACCGCATCATCCGCCCGATTTTTAATGAACCACGTATCCACTACGCATTGAACTGCGCCGCTGTTGGATGTCCGAATTTGATGAACCGCGCCTGGCGTGCCGCCACGCTTGAGCGTGATCTGGAGGCAGCGGAGCGCGCCTATGTCAACGACGACCGCGGCGTGCATGTCGACCCAAACGGCGCATTAACGCTTTCCAAAATCTACATCTGGTTTCAGGAAGACTTCGGCGCAAACGAAAGAGAGGTCTTGGACCGCCTGCAAAAGGTGGCAGATCCAGAACGGGCAGCGGCCATCTCTGCGCGCAAAGGTGTGAGGCGCTACGCCTATGACTGGTCGCTGAATGAAGTTGGTCGGTGAGCGGGAATGCTGGCGCGGGGGCTTGTACCTCAGCCGGTTAACTTTCTTCTCGGAACGCTGCCCTGAATGACCCGTCGCCTACTAACCGGAAGAGAGCGCCGCACGCGAAAGAGATACGCTAGCCACTCTCTTGTGCGCATCGCAATGTGGGTGGTTTCAGAGCTATAGAGGGCTTTGTAAGGGCACTATAGCTGCCCAGAAATGAAGGCATATCTTTGGTCGATCAGTGCAGTCAACAAGCAGTAATATTCATAAGGCTTTTGCTCTTAAGCTCTGGGCAGGGCGGGTGATGCCACGGCGGTTTATGAAGACCCTCATGATGGCGTCCTGCATGACCTGGCTTGCCGGAGTTGCGCAAGCGAGTACGGATCAGGGATGCGCCGCGGCACCGGAACCGGTTGTTTCACTGGATCACGGCAGTCGCTACATCGCGGATGACAGTTCCCGCTCGATTGTTGATCCCACCTCCAACGCGGATGTGAACGCCCAGCTCAAACCGATCGACGCCTTTATCCGCAGCCTTGTCCAAGAAGCCAACAGCGTGCTTGCACAAAAAGGCGATCCTGCGCAAAGCGCCAATTGCGTGGTTGCTCAACTGGCCCACTGGGTCCGAGCTGACGCGCTTTCAGATCTCAAAAATCTCACAGCCAATTTTTCAGTTGGTTCCAGATTGGCCGGGTTTGCCTTCGCCTATGCGCAGGTGCGCCCCTATGCGAATTTAACACAGGACAAGACTGTCATTGAAGCATGGCTGCTGCAGCGGGCCCGCGAGCAAATGGCGTTTTGGGAAGAAGATGCGACGCCCGGTTCCAAGCGTGGCAACTTGCGGGCCTGGACGACACTTGCGATCAACCTCGCGGGGTTTCTGACCAAAGATGACAGTGCCTTGCGCTGGTCCGCTTGGTCGGCGACCTTTTTGCAATGTCAGGCTCTGGAGGATGGCAGTCTTCCGCAGGAGATGAAACGCGGGAAATATGCGTTGCACTATCAATTGCACGCCATCGCGCCCTTGGTTGTCACAACTTTGTTGCTGGAGAGGCAAGGTTTGTCCATTCGGGGTGTTTGCGATGATGCGCTCGTACGGGTTGTGCGTTTTGCCATGAGTGACCTGGAATCGGGTGAAAAGAGCCAGGCCTATTCGGGAAAGCCACAAAGCTATTTTGACGGCTCCGAAAGCTTGGAGAAATATCAACTGGCTTGGCTTGAAGCCTATCTGCTTCTCTACGTAGATGCGCGATTGGCGCATTTTGCCCAAGGCTTGCGCCCACTGTCGCATTCTAAGCTTGGTGGACGGCAAGATATTCTCTGGCAGGCCTGGGACCCGCGACACGATTTCTAAAACTGCTCGAAACGTTTTTCAACACGTGCGGCCCCGTTCCGACAGAAACGGAGCACATATGACACGCTCAAACTTCATGTTTCGCGCGCAGAAGACGCATAGCGTGCGGAAGCCTCATAGTAGTCCTCAAACCCGATCCGTTCGCGGAGTTCGCTGAATGTCATCAGACCCGGGCGGTTGTCTTCTCGCATGGCTTGCAGACAGGTCACCATGGCCTGCATGGCGCTTGCCATGAGGGAGAGCGGCTAGGCGGCGATGGAATAGCCGATGTCTTGGAGAGCTTCGTTGGACAGATCGGGTGTTTCGCCGCCTTCAACGATATTGGCCATGTGGGGCAGCGAAGAAATGGCGCAGATTTCCCGCATTTCCGCTTCACTGCGCGGAGCTTCTACAAAAAGGATATCTGCGCCCAGCTTGGCGAATTCTTCCGCGCGGGCAAGCGCCTCTGGTAAGCCATGTTCGTGGCGTGCGTCCGTGCGTGCCAGAATAAGGATGTCGCTTCCTTGCGAGCGGAGCTCTTCACGGGCATCGACCGCAGCGCGAATGCGGTCAAAGGCCTCGCCACGTCCCACCACCGCTTTGCCGGGCGTGTGGCCGCAGCGTTTGGGGGCCAGTTGATCTTCGATCATCACTGCCGCACAGCCTGCACGGGCAAAGCCTTTCACGGTGCGTTTCACGTTCATCGCGTTGCCGTAGCCGGTATCGCCGTCGCCGATCAGGGGAATGTTGACTGCATCCGCAATATTGCGCGCCTGATCGACAACTTCGCCATAGCTCATAAGGCCAAGGTCCGGCTCGCCGATGCGGCTGGCGGATGTAGCGAAGCCTGACATGAACGTCAAATCATAGCCTTCCTGTGCAATCAGCTTTGCGGATAAAGCGTCAAAACAACAGGGCATGATGTGGCATCGGTCTTCGGCGAGAATCGCGCGGAGCTTTGCGGCTTGGGTCATAGAGAGATCACCATTTGAAAGGAATGTAGAGCGCCAGATCTGGCACGATGTAGAGAATTGCAACAGACAGCAGCATCAGCGCGAGGAACGGCCAGACGCCGCGTGCGACCTCCCCAAGCGAAACGCGCGCAACCGCTTGGATCACATAGAGGTTCAGGCCAACCGGGGGCGTGATCAGCGCACATTCGACCATGATCACCATGAAGATGCCAAACCAGATCGGGTCAAAACCGAGGCTCATCGCAGCAGGGAGCAGCACCGGCGTCATGATCAGGATCATCGACAGCGCTTCAAACACAAGTCCCATCACCAGCAACACCACACAGACCAGCAAAATGAACACAAGAGGCCCGTCGATATTGGCGGCAATGAAGGCAGAAATATCCTGCGGGATCCGGTAAAGCGCGATGGCTTTGCCAAACACCTTCGCTCCGGCCACGATCAGCAGGATTGCAGTGGTTGTGATGGCGCTTTCGCGAACCGCTTCCCAGAAGGTTGCCCAGGTGAGTGTGCGCAGCCAGAAGACTGTGATCAGAATAGCCGCAGCAAACCCGACGGCCGCCGCTTCGGTCGGGGTGAATGCGCCGGAGTAAAGCCCGAGAACGATCAGCAGCGCGAGGGCAAAGGAGGGCAGGGCGCGGACAGAGCTTTGCAGGCGCTGTGCCATGTCCGCTTTCTCAACCGGCGTGTAGGCGGGGGAAAGGCGAGCATAAAGCATGGCAAAGGCCACAAAAAGCGCAACCAGCAACAGGCCCGGGCCAATCCCGGCCAAAAACAGCGCGATGACGGATTCTTCGGCGACAAAGCCAAACACAATCATCGGGATGGACGGGGGGATCAGAATGCCGAGTGTGCCCCCCGCTGCAAGCAACCCGTAAACAAAGCGCTTGTCATAGCCACGGCTGACCATTTCCGGAATTGCGACTGTGCCGATGGTCGCTGCTGTCGCAACGGATGATCCAGAAATCGCGGCAAACAGCCCGCAACTCAGGATCGTGGCCACCGCAAGTCCGCCGGGCCAGTGACCCACCCAGGCTTGTACCGCCGCAAAGAGATCACGCCCGACACCGCCTTTCAGCAGAACGTTGGACATCAGGAGAAACAGCGGAACAGCCAGCAGGATAAAACCATCCAGCGTAGAGAGAACAGCCTGAGGCGCCATCAGTGGAGAGAAGCCACCCAGCATCAACATGCCAAGCCCAAGCCCTCCGAGCGCAAAGGCAACAGGCACACCGATGAGCAAGAGAGCAAACAGGCAGGCGAGGATCAGGACAATGGTCATTCGTGGCTCGCTCCCAATGAGGCGACGTGCTGAAAACGCAGAGAGAGCAACTCAACTACGGCCTGAGCCGTCAGCAAGCCAAAGCCGACCGGAACGGAAAGCTCCGCAATCCAGCTGGGCAGGTTCAGGAGTGATCCGGTGGTGCGCCCACGCTCCCAACTGTCGTGAAATATGTCCCAGCCCCAGTAGGCAACGCAGGCAGAGAAAAGAATGAGCACCACCAAAGACAGCGCCACGCATAGGCGCTGGGCGGTAGGGGGCAGCAGCGCGGTGATCGCATTTACCGTGATATGACGACGGATACTGAGCACCCATCCAAGTGAAAGCAAACAGCCCCAGATCAGACAGAGCTGGCTGAGTTCCGCAGCCCAGATCGTGGGTTTGATAAAGAAATACCGCGCGATGACCTCATAGGTCAGCATCGCGCCCGTAGCCGTCATCAGGCACGCGCCAAGCAGCCCGGCGAAGCGCGACAGAGTCGTAATGATATGCATGAAATCAGAAGCGGGCGGCCCTCATAAAGCGCCGCCCGAACCCTTTTCTTAGTTGCTACCAGCAGCGTTGAGAACAGTTTGACCGGCCTCACCGGACGCCGCGAGATAGGCGTCATAAACGGGCTGTGCCACGGCTTTCCACTGCGCAAGCTCATCATCGGTCAATTCAACGATGTTCATGCCGTTTTCCTTTGCTGCGGCATAGGCCTCAGCCTCAATAGACGCCATCTTGTCGCGCACACTCGCCTGAGCGACCGCTGCGGCCTCGGTAATGTGACCGCGAATGTCGTCTGACAGGCCGTTCCACCACTCATTGTTGACCACCACAACAAACTCGATGTCGGCATGGTTGGTGACGGTGATGGTGTCCATCACTTCCCAGAGTTTGCGGGATTTCACACCGGATACGCCGGTCATGCCCACATCAACGGTGCCGCGCTGATAGGCAAGGTATTGTTCTGAGCCGGAGATCAGTGTTGGTGCGCCACCCGATGCTGTCACGAAGTCACCAAGGGTTTTGCCGAAAACGCGCACCTTTTTGCCTTCCATGTCTGCCGGGGTGCGGATTGCGCCACCGTTGGACAGCATGATCGCGCCGCCGTAGGCCTGCCAATAAAGGACCTGCCCACCGGTCTTTTCGATCTCGGCTTCAATGGTCTCGCGCACCTCGGAGCCTTCGGCGACCGCCGCGCGTACTTTGTCTTCATTGTTCAGCAGGAACGGCATGTAGAAAACATCTACCACCGGCGCATCGCCGACATAGCGTGTCAGAGACGCGACGCCCGCTTCAATGGCGCCTGAGCCGACCGCTGCAGGCACTTCTTTGTCTTTATAAAGCGTTGCGCTGTCATAGATTTCCACATCAATCGCGCCGTCCGTGCGGGCCTCCACTTCCTTTTCAAACAGAAGCAGGTTTTGGCCCAGATGGCTTTTAAGCGGAAGCTGAAGCGAAATCCGCATCTTTTCCTGAGCCACAACCGCAGAAGCCGTCAGGGCAACGCCAGCGGCGGCCCCCAAAATAACTTTGAACATAATTTCCTCCCAAAGAATGCCCGCAGCACCGCGCGCAATTCACTGAACAATGCAATCAAATTTCTGTGAGCTTGGCAAGAATAAAGCCCCGCAGGCGTGTGAAGCGTCGATTGTCTTCGCTCCAACATCAATGTGAGGTTTCAAAATTCGCCGGACCTCACAGTCAAGGTTATGGAGAGGCCGATTGAGCCGCCTATGGATCGGCTCTGAGGTCGTGTGGCGCTGGATCACAGGATCGAGCGCCACAGGTTTTGTTCAGAAAAGTGGGGAAATGGAGCAGTCAGCAGTCTTTTTCCGCTCGCTGCCCCGTCACCAAAGCAAGGCGTTACGCGGCCATATCATCGCGCATTTCTGCGCTGTTTTGCTGGTTGCCGATATCAAACGTCGCTACAGTGTCGCGCAGCTTGCTGGCATCCTTGGTCAGCGAGTTTGCTGTCTGTGAAGATTCATAGACCAGGCTCGCGTTCTGCTGCGTGTTGTGGTCAAGGTTTGACAGTGACGCAGACACCTCAGACATTTGAACAGACTGCTCCTGTGTTCTGCCCGAGACCGCCGAAATCAATTCATTGATGTTGTCCATCTCGGTTTTCACAGCCTTGATCAGCTCATCAACACGACCCGCCAGACCTTTGCCTTCCGATACGCGATCATTGCTGGTTTTGCTCAGATCGCTGATCTTGGTCGCGGCATCCGAAGTATGCTGCGCGAGGCTTCTCACCTCGGTCGCAACCACAGCAAAACCGCTGCCGGATTGCCCCGCACGCGCGGCTTCCACACCGGCGTTCAGGGCCAAGAGGTTGGTTTGGAAGGCGATGCTGTCGATCAGGTCAGAGATTTGCAGGATTTCGACCGAAGACTCGGCGATGGATTTCATTGCGTCCATCACGCGGTCAAACTCTTCGGCCACGTTGCTGGCACTCTGGCCCGCGGTTTGCGCAGCTTCCCGCACCTTTTCCGCATTTTGCGAGGTTTGGCGGACAGAGTCTGTCAGCGATGTGGTCACCGCATTGGCTTCCTCCAGAGATGCGGCATGGTCATTTGCCGCTCGTGAGACGCCATCCATCATTTTGGAGAGATAGGAGGCGCGATCATCAAGCGTATCCGCACCCATGCGGGCCTTTGACACGATCTGCTTCAACTCAGAACGCGCGGTCTCCGCATAGGACAGAAGCTCCGCATAGCGACCTTCGAGGTCCGTCGAGACTGGTTCTGCAAGATTGCCCGTAGCGATCTTTTTGAGGATTTCGGAGATTTCGCTGAAGGCTTTGTCCAATTTGGTCATCAAGCCGTTGGTGGCATCCACGATGCCCTCACCGCCAGATACATTGGTCTGAATGCGGCCGGAGAAGTCGCCAAACTGCGCGCGCTCAGCGATTTGCTGAACCTCTGCGCTCAACATCTCATTGTTGCGCGCAGCTTCGATCGCAACATTCAAGCTGCGGGCAAGCTCGCCAAACTCATCCTGGCGCTTCGCACCGGGGACCTCATCAACCGCTTCCCCCTTAAAGTGGGACTGCATGGTGCGTGTCAGCAACCCAAGGGGACGCAACATACCCAGCGTAAGCATCAAACCCGTGAGTACCACTGCGGCGATGATCACAAAGACCGAGATCTTTGAGGCTTGTTCCGCAAACTTATACTCTTCGGTCAAAGCAGAAATCTGGCCCGAAATCCGCAGCTCCGGCGACGCAAGGAACTCGTCCAGCGGCGCCATGATGTCTGCCTTATACTGGTGATACTGTTTGGAGTGCATCAGATCACGCGCGAGCGCAAAATCTGGCGCGGCCTTCACGGTATAGGCGCCGGTGCTATCCTGATAGATCCCTTTCACCGCATTCATTGCGCGGACTTCCAGCGCGACCAGCCCATCGGAATTTGCCTTGGCCTGTGCCAGAAGTTCGAACTCGGCGTCGGTGAAGCCCGCGTCTCTCATAAGGTCTTCAAGGGAGCGCGTAATGCCGCTGCCTGCGGGCACTGGATGGCCCGCCGCCACAAAATCCCAATAGATGCGATGATAATCCGAGGGTCTTTCTTTCTCGCCGTTCCGGATGGCGAGAATGTCCATATATTGCGCTTCGTAGGCCGGATCGGCTGTCACAACATAGGTCCGCGCAAGCCGTGTGAGGTCATCGCTGGACTGGCGCAATTCGTCTGCAAGAAGGTATGATGTATATTGCTGCTCATAGGCGTTGCGCAGCGCTTCGCCGGATTGGGTCCGCATACTGCTGGTTGTATAGACCAAGAGCGCGCTCAGGAGGCCGATGGCGCTTAGAGCGATGCCTAAAATGCTAATTCGATTTCGAGCAAACATTTGATTCCCCGTTGGTGCATGTTCAGGGACCGCTTTTGCATGGCGTTCGTTGATAACTAGATAATCAAAGGATGAAATTTTGAGCAGAAATGCTGTGTTTCTGGAGCTGTTTTGGCTGAATTTAGCGAATTTAAGGGGAAATTAGGATTTATGTCGGTTGGCGGAAGATCTTGATAAATATGCGAAAAATTTCTTCCACAGGTTGTTTTTGATGTCCGTGGTCAAACAGGCGGTGTTCTCAATCGGTGAACCCAATAATTTTGAGTGTCTGAAGCGTTTACATGTCTGATCGTGTCGCCTGTCTAGAGCCTCAAGCTGAGACTTTGCTGTGAACGGCGGCGCTCATGCGGCGTTTCGAGATAGGTCGCCTAAAAAAGAACCGAAGCGCCGCAGATGGGTTTTCGGTTTGGCGGGCGGCGCAGATGTTTTGCGTGTGTTGTGGCAATTGGATCAGAGACAACAACGAGAGACGGTCAAATCTGCAAGCGGAGCGACAGCAAAGGCTTGCCACATTGACCTGACCAGATTTCAACCACTTGTTGTGCGTTGCAGGTAACATGATCGCCGTTTTTTTAGCTTTCTACGTGTCCGGACCACCGAAAATTGGCAGCCTTCGCTGCAAAGTGATACGGAGATCCAAAGGCACATTGGATCCGTCCTTTCGGACGGCGCTCAACAAGACGGAAGGCAAATGCATTTTCTGAGCTCTGGTTACCGTACGGGGCGCCATGCCCGGTATTGAAACCCTTGATGTAGTGCCCAACCACTGGGTGCGATCCATTCTCGCGTTGCCGCATCTTTCTAAGCACCGTCAGGAGGCGCTCGACGCTGCGGGGCTTTCTCACAGTAGTCTGGAAGATATTGGCGGCCCGATCCCTCGCGGCTCTGAAACGGCCCTTCTCGATTTCTTTTCCGACCGTCTCAATAGCGCCTATGTTGGGGCCGAAATTGGCATTGCGCTTGATCCGCGCAACAACTCGCTGCTGACGTATATTCTGTTCAACTCACACACATTGCATGATGCGATCCACCATGTGCAGCGGTTCACGCCCATCACCCGACCGCGCGCACGGATTGAGTTGCGGGAAACCAAAGACCACATCGATTTTATTGTTGATGGGGTTGGCCCAAACCTTCTTCTGAACCTCCACCTGATCGAATTCTCGCTTGGTGCGATGCTGGGCGCACTGCGCACGGCCACCGACACCGCAGGGCTGGCGATACAGGTTGGCCTAGCCAATCCGCGTCGAAACGGTCGGCGGGAACTGGCAGAGATCTATGGATGCCCGGTCGAACTGGGCGCGGATCAGAACTATTTGCGCTTCCCTGTCTCGGTTATGGACACAACCATACGCGGGGCCGATGAACATCTACTGGGCCATCTGACCAGCTACGGCGAAGTGCTGCTCAGTCGCAATACACGCCATCCCGCAACGCTCGCTGAAACCGTTGAACGGCATCTGTTGCATGGCATGGCATCCGGTCGCCCCAAGCTTGGGGATACGGCAGATGCGCTTGGAATGTCTGAGCGCACCCTCAATCGCCGCCTTCAGATGGAAGGCACCAGCTTTCGCGATCTGGTGTCCAACACGCAGATGAAACTGGCGCGTGCCTTTCTGAGTGACCCAAATCTGTCCTTGGCGGAAACTGCGCATCTTTGCGGGTTTTCGGATCAAAGCAGCTTTACGCAGGCCTATCGCCGCATGACGGGAAAAACGCCCAAAGCTGACAGAATATTGCTCATTAAAAGCAACGGGTTGCGATAATCCGCCGATGGCGAATTTCCTAAAAGGAATGGCCGTACATCAACATAAAATCTGTGTTTCAGTTGACCCAAGCGACCACCACTCGCGGAACGACTAACATGAAGCAAGGGCGAACAATTGATGTCAAACGGCACTTTCTCCGACTTCCTATCGGCACTTCTGGCGTTTGAGTCGGGCTGGGATCGGGATCGGTATGAAACCGGCGTCATTCAGGATTGGCAATTGGACACTTGGGCCGGAGGTCCGGTCACGGATTTCTTCCCGGGCTACAACAGCTGGGGCGACCTGAGCGACAGTGAATGGGAGGCGATGGCCTACCGCTCAACCAATTCGCTTGGCTTTGTCGGGTTTCAATTTGGCGAAGCGCTTCTGATCGATCTGGGCTATTATGACGACGATCAGTTCTACGGCAACGGCGCCTCTACCAACACATGGGATGGAAGTTGGACGGGGAAAAACGGCGTGACCTCTCTTGAAGAGTTCATGACCAAAGAGGCGCAGACCGTCGCCATTCAGGAGGCGTTTGGCCTCAACCTTCAAATCATCACCAACGGCTTGGAAAACGCGGGGCAGAGTCTCGATGATTTCCTTGGCCAGACCACGACCTACACGGATGGGAGCGGCAATACCGTCACGGTGGAGCTGACGTTGACAGGTATACTGGCTGCGGCTCATCTGCGGGGCGCTTACGGCACGCTGAATCTGTTGCAAAGCGGGGCTGTTTCCACAGACGAATATGGAACGTCGATCCTGCAATATATCGACCAATTTGGCGGCTATGATGCGGCGTCAGTGGAAGACATGATTGCGTTTTTTGAGGACCGCAAAACCGGCGACGAAGGGCTGGGGACCCCGGACGGAAGCACCGGTGGGGCAGACGGGGGTAACACTGGCGGGCAAACTGACAGCGGTTCCGGTGACGGCGGACCTGGAGCCTCGGGTACAGCCGTCGGCAACGGCACCGCTGGTGTCGATAAAGACAGCGCAAATGTGGTGCTGACATGGACCTATGGGGTGGCCGCACTGGTCACGGATTTTGATCCAGCCACAGATACAATCTTCGTTGATTGGATCTCCGCAAGCGATCTTGAAGTGACCGAAACCAACGGCTCTGTGGTATTTTCCGTGCCCTCCAATCAACAATCGCTTACGCTCGTTGGCGTCACATTGGCGGACTTGTCCGCAGCCAATTTCACCATTCTTGATAACTCGGCGGCGCAGGAAATCCTGAGCCTCATTGGGGATGGCAACAACACTGCAGACAACACCGATCCAGATACGGACAGCGGTTCTGACACGGACAGTGGCGCCGGCGATGGGGGTGAAACAGGAGGCGGCACCGGCGACGATGGGACGGATAGCGGCCAAGGCGAGGGCAATACGCCTGAACCGACGCCAAGCGGATCAGCTGAGGATTTTGACAACCCGGCGATCACCAAGACAAACGCGGATGTCGTGATCACCTGGGCCTACGGCACGGCGCGTGTTGTGACGGATTTTGATCCTCAGAGCGATACCATCTTCATTGATTGGATCGGTGCGGATGCGCTTGAGATCACTGAGGAAAATGGCTCGGTTGTGATTGCGGTGCCGTCCAACGCGCAGTCTCTTACTTTGCAGGGTGTCACGCTGGATATGCTTGTGGCGGGCAACATTCACGCGCTCGATGCGACGGCGCGGGCTGAACTTTCCACGGTTGTCGGGCAAAATGAAGGGCACGACGTTGGCTCAGATGCCGGGGATGGGGACACCAGCCACGGAAGTGACGGCCACGGAGATGAGGGGCATGGAGGTGACGGCGACGAAAGTGGCGGGCATGGCGACGGCCATGATGGCGGCGCTGGGCACAGCCATATGCATGTCACGATCAGTTATGACAGTCCCGCGCGTGTGATTGATGGCTTCCTGCCCAATATGGGGGATGTGATTGAAGTCAGTGCTGATGTGACCGCCGCAGATTTTGAGATTTTTGAGGAATCCGGCGATGTACTGGGCCAGACCGTGCGGGTTGCGATCACCCAAAACGGCGTGACCACTCAAACCATTCTGACCGGTTTTGGTTTGGATGATCTCTCCATTGCCAATTTTTCAGCAGACAACCAGGGTGTGCTCAACGAAATTGCCAGTGCCATCGGCACACAGATTTCCACCCCAAATGCGGGTGGTTACACACTCAGCTATGACGCCGACGGCTCTAACCCGGCAGAAGTCACGGGCAGCACGGATGCGGGTGGACAGATTTTTCGGGCTGACAGCAACGCGGATGACATCGTCGGGTTTGATGCCTCCGTCGACCAGATCGATTTTGGCGGCACGTCGGTCCACGGCATGATCGTGACCAAATCTCTATCGGGCGAAATTGTCATTGACAGCCCTTGGTCGGACGCCGCGCAGATTGTTCAGGGTGTCACTTCTCAGGATGTCAGTATCGAAAGTTTCGGCATCGTCGGGAACGAGCATTTTCGGCAGGATATGGGTGGCGTGATTTCCTGGGAGCAGGGCATTGGCCCCCGCGAGGCGGACACAGTCTATATCCGCAGTCACGAATACGGCAGAGCTGAGGTTATCGACAACTTTGATCCCACCACAATGAAAATCAGCTTCCTCTACTTCGGCACCCGCGAACGTTTGAGCGTTGAGGATACCGAAGCGGGTTTGATGATCTCCTCTCTGCCGAGCGGGCAAAGCTTTACCTTCACGGGGGTGAGCAAGGCTGATCTGATCCCGGGTTTGGTCGAATTCCACTTCGATCAGGTGATGGAGGACAATCTGGAAACGCCGTTTGGCTTTGATCAAAATGATGTCACACTTGTCGATCGCACGGTTCTTCTGACGCCAGAGGCCCCTCTTGGGGCCACCACAGATGGCTATCAAACCCGCACGGGCGATTTGACGGGCAGCGCGAGCAATCCTGATGGTGCAGAAGGGGATGGCGGTGCTACCGAAACCGGCGGCAATCCTGATGACACTTCCGGTGGCGCAGGGGCAGGCGCGGTCCCCAACGGTGTGGTGACCCTTGGAGAAGGCGTCGATGTTGTTGATATCGATTGGAACTGGGGCGCGCGCACCACAATCGATGGCTTCAATCCCGATGAGGATATCTTTGATTTCAAGTCCCTCAACGGAGATCAGATCGACATCAACGAAGTGGACGGCAATCTGCAGATTGAAGTCCTCAACAATGGCGGAAACGTCACCACATTCACCGGCCTTCAGGCTGAACAGCTGAGCCTTGATAACTTCACTGCAAGTCCAAACAATCCAATCCTTGATGAGGCTGGTTTGTTGATGGCGCAGCTGACCGAATTTGGTTTTGACCCGTTGGGGTGACCTGTCTCAGGAAGGGGTAGCGTGCTGCCCCTTCTCTCCATTTGATCCGGATTTGTTGCTCACAGTTTCGCGTGTGACCAGTCTTGATTGAACTTCAATCGGCGCTGGCGGGCGTTGATCAACAACCCAATTTGCAATGCCTTCGGCCGCCTGCCTGCCCATTTGTTGCACCGGCAAATGTACCGTCGTCAGACGTGGATAGGTTTCCGCAGAGGCGGGCAAATCCTGAATACCCATGACTGATATATCTTTGGGCACAGGTTTTCCGGCCCGGTGCAGAGCGTTCAGAGCGCCAAATGCGATGACATCTGACAGGCACAAAATGGCGTCATACTCATTTGGCTGGCTGAGCAATTCCCGCACAGCCTGTGCCCCTCCAGCGACCGAAAGCTCCGTTTCTAGCGCGTTGCGCAGCGTGCCGCCCTGCAGCTCAGCGATGGCGTCAAGGCGCGCTTGTGTGCGGTCATTGAACGCTGTTGGGCCATGAACCACCGCGACGTTTTCATGCCCCGATGACCTGAGGTGCTGATAGGCCAGCGCGGCTGCCTTGTGATTGTCATATCCAATTGTGGGTAAACGATATTCCGGATCAAAACAGGAAATCACCAAGGCTGGCACGTCTCGGCGCTCCAGCATATCAAAGAGCGCCTTTGTGTGGGATTTGCCGGTGAGAACCAGCCCTTCCACCCCATTGTCCAAAAGCTCCTTTGCTTTGCGGGCTTCTTTTTCGGGGTCTTCATCCGTCGTCGCAACCACAAGCGAAAACCCCAGCTCCACAAGGCGGTTTTCCATCGCATTCAAGGTGATCGCAAAGATGTCGTTGTCCAGTGTGGGCACCAGCGCGCCAAGGATTTGAGTGCGGCCTGAATTGATGGCCCGCGCCGCGGCGCTGCGCACAAACCCAAGGTCGTCGATCACCCTTTGCACACGGGATCTGGTGGCTTCTTGCACCAGGTCTGGCGTGTTCAAAACGCGGGAGACCGTTGCCACCGAAACCCCTGCTTCGCGCGCGACGTCGCGCAGGTTGGCGCGTTTTTTGTGAGAAGGTGGCCGTGACATTCTGCGACAATAGGAGGGTTCTGTAACTGGTTACAGGAAAATCTTGACTCGTTGCAATTTTCGCCATGTAACTAGTTACATCAAATTGAAAAGGGGAGTTGCGTGCAGCAAACGCCGGTTCTCAGAGAGTTTAGCAATATGGGGTTTGATGGCACCCGCCGCCGTTTCCCCGGCTTTCCCTCGCGTGCCCGGTTGCAGTCACAGGCGCTCTTTCCGCGAGAAGCCAGTCGGTTTGAGTTGAAGGCCGGTGACCTCCTGTCTTTTGAAACACCGCTGAGCGCGCAACAGATCACGCTGCTGGTTTTTGATGCCCGAGGTCAGATTGTTCCCGGCGCTTTGGGGCTGTCTGCGAACGGCTGGTTGGATCTGGAGAGTTTTGACCACCGCGCGCTGCTTGGCTGGCATGCCAGTCATGGTGGTGGCGATCTTGATGGGGTCGCTGTTACCGAGGTTGAGGCAGACGGGTTGCTGGTGTTTGCGGCCAAGACAGATTGCACGGTTTGGGTGATCCGCGCCTTGCCCGTCGCTGCGCTGGTTTCCGGCGCGCATGTTGGCCAGATCTTCGTCACACGTACCGCCGGCGCTCCGAATGTCGAGGACTTCCTCCCGCCGCCATTGGGCGAGATCCGGGATGAGTTCACGGTCAAGCGCGGCACAGCCATGGCCTATGAGCTTGCAGAAGGCGAGACCGTTCAGATCATCGATGTTGAAGGGCAGCAATGCTCCGATTTCACGGCACTCCGTGTGGATGTGCTCGACCGGGGGCTGGAGCGCGACATCGACAGCACCGCAACCCGCACAATGGTGCGCGGCGCTTACCCGGGGCCGGGGCTGCTGGACAAGTTCTATGACCGCGATCTGAATCCCATGATGCGCGTGCTGCAGGATACATGTGGCCGGCACGACGCCTTTGGCATGGCTTGCACCGCGCGCGGCTATGAGGAGCGCGGTTTTCCCGGCCATTTGAATTGTTCCGACAACATCTCCCAGGCAGTTGCCCCCTACGGGGTTGGGGCGCGTGTGGCGTGGTCTGCGATCAATTTCTTCTGGAACACCTGGGTTGACCACCAGTCCCATCAGCTTCTGACCGAAGAAAGCCACTCTCGGGCCGGGGACTATGTGGCGCTACAGGCATTGCAGCCCTTGGTCTGCGCCTCAACGGCCTGTCCGGACGATCTTGATCCGATCAACGGCTGGAACCCGACCGACATACATGTGCGCATCTACAAAAAAGACGCACCGATCCGCCATGCCGTGGCCTACCGCGAAAAGGAAGATGCGCCCATGTCGATCAGCCAGCAGAGCGCCTTTGCGCCGGAAACATCCAAGCTGACCAAGCATTTTGCCCCGGCGCGGGATCTATGGGCGCCCGTCAGCTTTTCGGCCACCGGCACCATCGGAGAGTATTGGGCCTGTCGCGAGGCGGTCACAATTCAGGATATGTCAGGCCTCAGGAAATTTGACATCATCGGCCCGGATGCGGAGCGTTTGCTGCAACGCGCCACCACCCGTGATGTCTCCAGAATGGCGGTTTGGCGCGGCAGCTACACTTTGATGTGTGATGAGGCAGGGCAGGTCATTGATGACGGCACGCTCTTCCGGCTGGGGCCTGATCTGTTCCGCTGGTGCTGTGGCTCTGAGGAAAGTGGCCGACAGCTTGATGTGCTCGCCAAGCAAGAAGGCCTGCAGGTGCGTATACATGCGATGGGCAATGCCCTGCCCAATCTGGCCGTTCAGGGACCAAAATCGCGTGACCTTCTGCGCAAGCTGACCTTTGCCCAAAGCACGGTTCCGGCTCTCGATGACCTCAACTGGTTTGGCGTCACCGTGGCGCGGGTTCAGGATCGGGACGGCATCCCCTTTATGCTCTCACGCTCCGGCTACACCGGGGAGTTGGGCTACGAACTCTTTTGTGCGCGCGAAGACGCTGCCGCTCTCTGGCGGGCTGTTGTGGCCGCGGGTGCGGAGTTTGGCATCACGCCCATGGGATCAGCGGCTTTGGAGCTTCTGCGTGTGGAGGCGGGGCTGGCCGCAGCACATGCTGAATTTTCGGCCGGTGTGGATGCCTTTGAAGCCGGGCTGGGCTTCGCCGTCAGTCTGAAAAAGGATGGTTTTGTCGGCCATGCCGCTCTGAGCCGAAACGCGCAAGCTCCGCGCAAGCTTCTACGCGGGCTGTGGTTTGAAGGAGATGACGTGCCTGCACATGGCGCGCCAGTCTTCGCCGGAGAGCGTCCGGTGGGCCAGATCACAACTGCTGTGCGCTCGCCAATGTTTGAGCGCGCCATCGCCATGGCGCGGCTCTCAGTGGAGTTTTCCGCGACCGACACGGCTTTGGAAGTGGGTCAGCTGGATGGCCACATGAAACGTCTCCCCGCCAAGGTGTGTGACATCCCATTTTACGACCCGAAACGAGAGAAGGCCCGAGCATGAGCGATGCGGTTGTCGAAATAGACGGCGTCTGGAAAATTTTTGGTGCTCAGGCGGATGAGGCCATGGCCGCGATCCGGTCAGAAGGCATTGGCAAGGCCGAAGTGCTGGAACGCTTCGGCGCGGTCGTGGGCGTGAAAGACGCCAGCTTTCAGGTCGCTGAGGGAGAGATCTTCTGCCTGATGGGGCTGTCTGGCTCCGGCAAGTCCACACTTGTGCGCCACATCAACCGATTGATTGAACCCACCGCCGGTGCCGTGCGCATTCTGGGCGAAGACATTGGCAAAATGCGGCAGGACGCTCTGCGGGCCGTAAGGGGCACCAAGATCGGCATGGTGTTTCAGAACATGGCCCTGCTGCCGCACCGCTCTGTGCGCGACAATATCGGCTTCGCCCTCGAGCTGCGCGGCATGGATGCGTATCACCGCGCACAGCTCGCGGATCAGGCGCTCGAAACGGTGTCATTGCACGGCTATGGCGACAGGCTTCCCTCAGAGCTCTCCGGCGGGATGCAGCAACGGGTGGGGCTCGCCCGCGCATTGGCTGCGGACCCTGAAATCCTGCTGATGGACGAGCCGTTTTCCGCACTGGATCCGCTCATTCGACGCAACTTGCAGGACGAGTTTCTTGGGCTGTCCGAAAACCTGAAAAAGACCACAGTCTTTATCACCCATGACCTCGATGAAGCGATCCGGATGGGGGATCGCATCGGCATCATGAAAGACGGCGAGATTGTTCAGATCGGCACCGCCGAAGACATCGTCACCGCTCCGGCTGATGATTACGTGGCGGATTTTGTCGCGGGCATTTCGCGCCTCAAGCTGGTGTCGGCCTCCAAAATCATGGTGCCGCCAGACGCCTATCAGGCCAAGCGAAAGCCACTTGATCTGGCACTGGACCACCCGGAGGCCCGGCCGGAGGATGATCTGGACACGCTTGTCGAGCTGAGCACGCACTCAGACCTGCCGGTCCTCATCAAGGCAGACGGCGCGCTTGTGGGCGTGGTCGACAAAAACACACTGTTGCACGGACTTCAGGGGAGTGCAGACCAATGAGCATGCAGGCGAACACAGGGGCCGAACAGCGCAACATCGAGGACCGCGACGTCTCGATTGAGGCGTTCTGCGTCACCAAAGCGGACTACTACGCCCCGATCTTTGAGCGCCACCAACGCGGGCAACTGCCACGCTGGCATATGAATATCTGGGGCGTGATCGCACCTTGGCTCTGGGCTGCCTGGCGGGGTGTTTGGCTGATGTTCTGGGTGTCTCTGGCAATCGACATCATTGCCATTGTCTGTCTCATGCAGGTGATCAAGTTCGCGCCGCTTCTGGCAGAGGCACAACTTGATCCCAATGCCAATAAAACGCTCATTCCCCGCTACACCGACTGGATCAGCACCTATGGCACCATTGGCTGGATGCTTCTGATATTGGGGCGCCTCTGGATGGGGAGCCAGGCGAACCGGTGGTATTACGACCAATACAACCGCTGGCGCATTGATCCCACCGTGGCCAGTGGCGTCACGCCAAAGCGGCTGGGAATGGGATTGGCCATTATCCTGATCTGCAGCCCGATCACCACCTACCGTGCAACTCAGTTGCGACTGGATGAACGGGCCTGTTTCAACCAGATCAGGGCCGCCGAAAGTGTCGAGAGCCTGATGGCGCAGTACCAGTTGCCCGACGTTGCCACGCTCAGCACAACGGTGCGCGCTGATGCCACTGCGGCGCAGGCGCTTTATGATCAGCTGGACGCGATTTCTGACCGTACCGCAGAGCAGAACACCGCCCGCAGTGCCGCCCGTCGCGATGCGCGTGACCTTGGCCGCAGCGCCGATCTGGTGGAGGAATATGCGGCCATCACAACACGGGACCGGTTTGACTGCTTCTTTATTGATGATTTCCCAACACTGGCGCGCCTCGATCCTCCGGAAGACGTGACCTACCGCCGTGTCACAGATGACGCGGGCAATACCGAGGTTGTCGCGCAAATCAAACCGCCGGTTGAAGGCCGCAAAGTCACGCTGTTCACCTATTCTGCGGAAAGCATCGACATCTCCATCAACTGGCTGCGCGCCTCCTTTGCCGGAGCCTTTGACGCGATGACCAATGTGCTGCGGCAATCGCTCATCCGGGTGGAGGTCGCCTTCATGCAGACCCCCTGGCCGGTTGTGGCCTTCCTGTTTTTGGTGCTGAGCTGGACCTTTACCGGAATGGGCACCACGGCGTTCGTGGCCTCGTCTCTGGCCTTTCTCGCGCTGTTTGAGCTGTGGCAGATTGCCATGCAAACCATGGCGCTTGTGGTTGTCTCGACCGCGGTCTGTGTCTTTGTAGGGCTGCCAATCGGCATATGGATGGCGAAAAACAAAATCGCGCGTTTCATCACCGAACCCATTCTGGACGTGATGCAGACCATCCCGTCGCTCAGCTATCTGGTGCCGGCGGTGGCTTTCTTTGGCATTTCACAGCCGCCTGCGGTTTTGGCCACGGTGGTCTTTGCGATGCCCCCCATGATCAAGCTGACAGCGCTTGGTATTCGGCAGGTGCCCGAAAGCACCAAAGAAGCTGCGCTCGCCTTTGGCGCGTCAGAACACCAGCTCCTGCGGAAAGTGGAGCTGCCCATGGCGGTGCCTTCGATCATGGCCGGTCTCAATCAAACCATCATGCTGGCCCTCTCCATGGCCACCATATCCGCCTTCATCGGCGCCGAAGGCCTTGGCGCTATTGTGACGGCCGCGCTGGGCGATGCTCAGGCCGGCAAAGGCCTGCTTGCGGGGATCGCCATCGCGCTGGTTGCGATGATGATCGACCGCATCCTGCGCGGCATTCGAAACTCGTTCAGCCGCATCTGACCCAACCAAAAAACACACAGGGAGAACCACTCATGAAAACTCTTAAAACATCCGTTGCACTGGCGGCCCTTCTCGGCGCGGCTGCGGGGGCCTCTGCTCAGGAGAAGGTCACTTTCTCAGATCTGAGCTGGAACGGGGCCCAGGCCATTGGCCACGTGCTCTCAACTATCATCGAAGACCAGATGGGCGGAGATGCGGAAATCGTGTCCGGCATGAACCAGGCCGCTGTAATCATGGCCGGTATGGACAAAGGCGATGGCTCCATTGACGTCTTTACCGATCTTTGGATGCCAAACCAGCAAGCACTCTGGGACGAATATATCGATGGCAACCAGACCGTTGTGACCAACGCGCCTTATCAGGGCACGTCTAACATCTATGTGCCGTCCTACATGAGCGACACGGTCAAAAGCATTGAGGACCTCAAAAATCCCGAAGTGGCCGCCATGTTTGACACCGATGGCAACGGCAAAGGGGAATATTGGGCAGGTGACGTCACATGGGCGTCCACCAAACGCTGGCAGATCAAGTTCAAATCCTACGGTCTGGACGGGCTGTGGGAGCCAAACATCGTGTCTGCCGACACGTTTAAGGCAGGTCTGGAGGCTGCGTATACAGCTGAGAAACCGCAGCTTTTCTACTATTGGACACCCGAAGCCATCCACGTCAAATATGATCTGACCGCCGTGCAGGAGCCAGCCCGGACCGATGGCTGCGAGGATGTGGATCTAGATGCAGAGGACTGGCTCGAAGTGTCCGAATTCAACTGCGTGATTGCTTCCAACGACATCTATGTCGCCTACTCAAAATCACTGGAAGAGCGCAATCCGCCGGTCGCGCAAATGCTCTCCAACGTGCAGTTCACCGGAGATGAGATCAACGGCTGGATTGTTGAGATGTTTGAAAACAAACGTGATCCGCGCGAAGTGGCCGAAGACTGGATCGCAGACAATATGGACACTGTGAAATCCTGGATTGAGGGCTAAGTCCGACGTGCCTTCAAGCGGAAACAGGCCGCATCTGATGCGGCCTGTTTTTGAATTTGAGTGCGGACGCGGTGTTTGGCCCCAAAGAGGGCGCTTAGTTCTGCCCACGTGCCTCTTTGACCCAGGCCACAATCAGCTCGCGGGAGTCGCGATCCATCTCGATCGCATTTGGCGGCGGCATGGCGTGAGACAGGCCGGCTTGCAGATAGATCTGATCCGCATGACGCGCCACATCTGCCTCGGTTTCCAGAACAACGCCCTTTGGGGGCCAGTGCATGCCCTCCCAGGAAGGTTCTCGCGCGTGGCACATCGAGCAGTTCCCGATCACCGCATAATAGGCGTCTTCAAAGCGCTCCGCAGATGCGTATTTCTGCTCGTAGGGCGTCAGTTGACGCGCTTCTGACTCCTCATAGCTTTCACCTGAGCGCGCGGTGGACAGCCACGCAATCAGCACCATGAGTATCGCGGTGGCAAGCCAGGTCCAGTTCGGTCCTTTCCCGGTTTTGTGCATGGTGTTGAAATAGTGGCGGATGGTCACGCCGGTCAGGAAAATCAGGCTCGCGATGATCCAGGAATACTCCGTCGCAAACGCCAGAGGGTAGTGGTTGGACAGCATCAGGAACACGACCGGCAAGGTCAGGTAGTTGTTGTGGGTCGAGCGGACCTTGGCAATCTTGCCGTACTTCGCATCAGGCGTCCGACTGGCTTTCAGGTCTGCCACTACAATCCGCTGATTGGGCATGATCTGAAAGAAAACATTGGCGGTCATGATGGTCGCCGTGAACGCCCCCAGATGCAGCAGCGCCGCCCGGCCCGTGAACAGCTGATTATACCCCCAGGACATGAACACGAGGATGGCAAACAGCAGCAGCATCAACAGGGTGGGCTGTTCGCTCAGTTTGGATTTGCACATCGCGTCATATGCCAGCCAGCCAATGGTCAGTGAGCCGCCGCTGATCAAAATCCCCTGCCAGAGCGCCAGATCGGCTTTGGTCGGATCGAGCAAAAAGAGTTCGCCGCCAACCCAGTACACAATCATCAGCAATGCGGCACCAGACAGCCAGGTCGTGTAGCTCTGCCACTTGTGCCATGTCAGGTGCTCGGGCATCTCAGCAGGTGCCACGAGGTATTTCACAGTGTGATAAAATCCACCGCCATGGACCTCCCATTCCTCGCCAAAGGCGCCCTTGGGCAGGTGCTCGGCGGGTTTGAGCATCAGGTCGAGTGCGATGAAATAGAATGAGGCCCCAATCCAGGCCATCGCTGTGATGACGTGAAGCCAGCGTACTGAAAATGCGATCCAGTCCCACAAGATTGCCATATCGTACATGGCGGTCCTCCTAAAAGTCGTGTTCTGACACACTCTATTGGAGGCATGTTTATTCTGCTATCGCAGTCAAAAGCCAAGCAGTATCAAAAAAAACGAAACAATGATTTGCCATCGGACCAGCTGCACCATCTTTGGTGCGTATGAATTGGGCGGATACGCAGTTTCTGCGCGTTAGGTTTGGCAGGTTCTGACACGCAAAAAAGCCCGGCGTCATCAAGACACCGGGCTGCGCATACAGTCAGGGGGAGTGAGTGGAATGCGCAGAAAGCGTTAGAAATCGACCTCGATGGCGACGCCTTTTTTAACAGCCAGATCGACAACCGCCGCAGCAACGGCGAGATCCTGAAGGCCAACACCGGTGCCGTCAAACAGCGTGATCTGATCTGGCGATGTGCGGCCCGCAATCGTGCCGTTGATGACCGCGCCGATCTCGGCAACATCAGTGTCTTTGATAAGCCCCTGACCAACCGCGTGCTGAGCTTCGCCGATGGATACCGATTGGGCGACTTCATCGGTGAAGACATTGGCCCTGACCAGAAGTTCCGCCTCAACCTCTTGTTTGCCCTTGGTGTCGGTGCCCATACAGGCGATGTGGGTGCCCTCTGAAATATGACCCGCCATCACCGAAGGTGAAAATGCCGAAGTGATGGAGATGATCACATCCGCCTCTCTCAGACCGGGTAACGCGACCGCCTCAAACGGTAGCCCGGCCTCATTGGCGACCTTCTCAATGTTTGGCAGCATTTCAGGGTGATAGTTCCAACCAATCACCTTTTCAAAGTTGCGCTGTTCCAGTGCCGCGCGCAGCTGGAATGTGGCCTGATGTCCCGCGCCAACCATACCAATCACCTTTGCATCTTCGCGCGCCAGATGTTTGATCGACACAGATGAGGCGGCAGCGGTGCGCAATGCGGTCAAGAGGTTGCCGCCAACCATCGCTTTGGCCTTCCCGGTGTCCGGATCAAACAGCAATACCGTGGACTGGTGGTTGATCAGATTGCGCTTTTCCAAGTTGTTGGGCCAATAGCCGCCTGCCTTCAACCCGAGGGTCAGTCCCGCTTGATCAAAGCCCCCTTTGAAACCGTAGAGCGCCTCCTCATGGCCGATGGCTTCGCGCACAACCGGGAAATTGTAGGCGTTGCCTGAGGCCATGGCTGCGAAGACTTTCTCCACAGCGTCAAAGGCCGCTTCCCGCGTCATCAGGTCGGCAATCTCGCGTTCAGGAACAATCAGCATATTTTTCTCACTTTGCATTGGTGCGCCCGCGCGTCGGATCAGAAGAGAAACCGGCGCACAGGCGTCTTTCTGGCAGCTTCACCCTGCCGCAGCTTTTGCCTCGGGCGTTCAATCAATAGGCCCGGCCGCGCGCCGACACCGGCCAGACGCATTCCACCTTGCCGTTGCGCACACCGACGTACCAATCATGTACATTTGCGGTTGGGTCACAGTGGCCCGGCACCAGTTTGAGCTTGTCATTCACCTTCAACGCGCCGTTCGGATCCATGACAACACCGTGTTCGTCAGAGCATTTGATGTATTCCACATCATCACGTCCAAAAATCACAGGCAGACCTGAATCCACGGATTGCGCCTTGAGCCCCGCGTCCACAATGGCTTTGTCGGATTTTGCATGGCTCATCACGGAGGTCAGGATGAAGAAAGCGTTTTCCCATTCGCCCTGATCAATGCGCTTGCCCTCTTTGTCCAGAATGCGGCCATAGTCCGCGTCCATGAAGGCGTAAGAGCCGCATTGGAGCTCGTTGTAGACGCCCGAATTGGACTCAAAGTAGTAGGACCCGGTGCCGCCACCGGAAACTAGCTCACATGTGATGCCTGCATCCTTCAATCCGGCAACGGCGTCTTCCACCATGGCAATCGCGATATCCAGTTTGGCTTTGCGATCATCATAGCTGTCCATATGCTGCATGGCGCCCTGATAGGCCTGAATGCCGCTAAATTTCAGGTTGTCCGCCGCCTTGACCGCCTTGGCGATTTTCACGACCTCCTCGGTGGAGGTCACACCACAGCGCCCTGCGCCACAGTCGATCTCGATAAACACTTCCAGTTCTGTGCCATGCAGCCCTGCAGCTGAGGACAGGTCGGCGACATTCTCCAGATCATCGACACAGACAATGGTGCGGCTGCCGAATTTGGGCAGGCGGGCCAAACGGTCAATCTTGGCGGGGTCACGGACCTGATTGGACACAAGAATGTCTTTGATCCCGCCGCGTGCAAACACCTCGGCTTCCGACACTTTCTGGCAACACACGCCAACCGCGCCTCCCAGCTTCTCCTGAAGCTTGGCCACATCCACCGATTTGTGCATCTTGCCATGCACCCGATGGCGCATGCTGTGCGCCTTGGCATAGTCCCCCATTTTCTTGATGTTGCGCTCCAGCGCATCAAGATCCAGCACCAACGCCGGTGTCTGAATATCCGCTTCGTCCATCCCCGGTTTGGCGGGAATGTCATAGCCGACTTCGAAATCATTGAGGTTGCTCAGGTCTTTCATTTCATGCTCCTCCGTCAGAATTTGCCCACGCCTTGGGGCTGTCTCGATGTTTGGGTCAGGGGGTGGTGAGCCAGGGCAGGGTGTCGAGGTCGACATTCCCACCCGTAACAATCAGGCCGACACGTTTGCCTTTGAAGGCTTCGGGGTTCTTCAGAACCGTGGCCATTGGCACCGCACTTGAGGGCTCCATCACGATCCTCAGGTGTTTCCAGATGAGTTTCATCGCGTCGATGATCTCCTGCTCGGACGCGGTGTAGATCTCGCTCACGTGGTTGGACACAAAGTGCCATGTCAGATCTTTAAGCGGCACAAGCAGACCTTCCGCGATCGTCTTGGGGGCATCATCGGCAATGATATGGCCCGCCTTGAAGCTGCGGTAAGCGTCGTCTGCCTGTTCCGGCTCAGCAGCAATCACCTTTGTTTCCGGCGCCAGCGTGGCGAGTGTCAGGCAGGTGCCCGAAATCATCCCGCCGCCGCCAATGGGCGCCACAACCGCATCGAGCCCGTCCACTTGCTCGATGAATTCCTTGGAACAGGTGCCCTGACCCGCGATCACCCGCGGGTCGTTGTAAGGATGTACAAAATCGCCACCGCTTTCCGCTTGCACCTTGGCAAAGGCCTCCTCGCGCGAAGATGTCGATGGCGCGCATTCGGTGATTTTACCGCCATAGCGGCGCACAGTGTCTTTCTTCGCTTGCGGGGCCGTGCTCGGCATCACGACATTGCAGGGAATGCCGCGTTTCATGGCGGCGTAGCTCAGGCAGGAGGCGTGGTTGCCCGAAGAATGCGTCGCCACGCCTTGTGCTGCCTGTGCGTCGTCCAATCCAAACACGGCATTGGTCGCGCCCCGCACCTTGAATGCGCCCGGCTCCTGAAAGTTCTCACATTTGAAGAACAGCTTGGCCCCGGTCAGCTCATCAAGATAGTCTGATGTCCGCACCGGCGTTTTGCGAATATAAGGCTTGATCCGCGCGTGGGCGCTCAGCATGTCGTCGTAGGTCGGGATATACATTCCGGCTGCCTCTCTCTTATGCGGCGTCTTGCCGGGGCACAGCTGTGTTGCCGCGGTAATAGTCCTGCGCTGCAGCGACGCCTGAGCCCAATGTGATATCCAGTCCCAAGTCGGCCATGCACATTTCAGCCGTGGCAATACCGGACAGGGCCATCACATCGGTGAGGCTGCCCAGATGGCCAATGCGGAACACCTTTCCGGCCACCTCGCCAAGTCCAACACCAAAGGCGACGCCGTATTTGCTGGCCGCGTGGGTCACGATGTCGGTGGCGTTGAAGCCCTCGGGCGTGCGGATGGCGCTGACCGTATCTGAGTAAAGCGAAGGGTCAGCGGCACAAAGGTCCAGCCCCCAGGCCCGCACAGCCGCCCGCACACCTTCCGCGATGCGATGGTGGCGTGCAAAAACGTTCTCAAGCCCTTCATTGAGCAGCATGGTGCAGGCTTCGTTCAACCCATTGAGCAGACCAACGGCGGGCGTGTAGGGATAAGCGCTATTGGCATAGCCCGCGCGCATGTCGGCAATATCAAAGAAGGTGCGTGGCAGCGCGGCGTTCTGGCTGGCCTCAACCGCTTTCGGGCTGAATCCCACAATGGCCAGACCCGCGCTCAACATGAAGCCCTTCTGCGAGCCGGTCACTGCAACATCCACGCCCCATTCATCCATGCGAAAGTCCATCGACGCGATAGAGGACACGCCGTCCACAAACAGCAGCGCAGGGTGGCCCGCCGCATCCAGCGCTCGGCGCACGGCGGCGATGTCAGATTTCACTCCGGTCGCGGTTTCATTGTGCGTGGCCAGCACGGCCTTGATATCATGCTGCGGGTCTGCGCTGAGGATCTCTTCATAGCGCGCCGCTGGCAGGCCTTCTCCCCACGGGGTCTCCACGACCTCGACATCCAAGCCATGACGCTCGCACATGTTGATCCAGCGGTGGCTGAACATCCCATTGCGCGCTGCGAGAATTTTGTCGCCAGCCGACAGGCAGTTGGTCAAAGCGGTCTCCCAGCCTCCGGTGCCGGTGGCGGGAAAGATGAAGATTTCTGCGTTTGCGCTTTTGAGAATCTCGCGCACGCCTTTGCGGGCCGGATGCAGGATTTGCCCAAACAGCGGGGAGCGATGGTCAATCGCCGGCATGTCGCAAGCCTTGCGCAGGCTTTCGGGAATGTTCGTCGGGCCGGGGATGAAGACGGGGTTTTGAAAGCTCATGGAAAATCTCCTTGCGTCATAGAAACGACCATAAGCAGGAGTCCGGCACCCCGATATTTTTTTGATTTTTGGACGTGAAGTTCGGATGGATCAAAAAATCTGTTTGTTGTCAGATGCTTGATTTTTTCATATAATGAATTTGGGTTTCACTTCGAAAATGTGAGTATTTATGGATTTTCAAGATAATCAGGTTTCGAGCGCTCGAAAGTCCCGAGGGCGGCCTCGTGGGTGGGATGACAAGACCGCGCAAAACACGATCAAATCTCTGGATCGCGCCATGGAGGTCTTCGAATATCTCAGCGAGGCGCAGGGCAAGCCTTTGTCTCAGCTCGCCGATGAAATGGGGCAATCTCCCGCCACGGTTTACCGGGTGCTGATCACGCTTGAGGGCCGCGGTCTTGTGGAGTTTGATCGCTACGAGCAGGTCTGGCACATCGGCCCCCGCGCCTTTGTGATCGGGGCGCGGTATCTGCGCCGAACCAGCTTGGTCGATCGCGCCCGCCCAATCATGCGCCGTCTTATGGAAGCAACAGGTGAGACCGCCAATCTCGGCGTGGAACGTGAAGGGGCGGTGCTGTTTCTCAGTCAGGTCGAAACCCATGCCAGCATTCGGGCGTTTTTTCCGCCTGGCACCCTGTCTCAGATGCACGCTTCCGGGATTGGTAAGGCGCTCCTCGCCCATATGGATGCTGATCGGCTGGAGCGTGTCCTCTCAGCCTACGCGCTTGAGGCCTTCACCGATTTTACCATCACAGATCAGTCTGCCCTGCACGCCGATCTCGCGCTGATACGCGAGAGAGGGTATTCGGTGGACAATGAGGAGAAAAATATCGGCATGCGCTGCATTGCGGCTCCAGTGTTTGATCTCAACAACGAAGCGGTTGCCGGGATTTCGGTCTCCGGACCGACAAGCCGTGTTGGATCTGAAGAGATCGCCCGTTTCAGCCAGCCGGTGGTGGAGGCTGCGCAAGCTCTGACCGTGGCCATCGGGGGAGAAGCCGCCTCAACTACGACCTGAGGCTGACTTATCCAGACTTAGTGTGCAGGCCACCTACAGAAGGTGTTTGGGCAGCCTGCACATTTGCTGTCTTGGCGGGGGCTTATTCCGCCGGTGCCGGGGCGTCTTCCACCACCGCGTTCTGGTTCACCATGTCGTCTTCGCGGTGAAAGAGCGGATATATATAGAGGAAGGCTGCGGAGATCAGGTAACCGGCGGTCACACCTGACAGCTCAGGCCAATGCAGGCTCGCGCCGTGTATGATGCCAACCGCTGACATGGCTGATGCAGCCAGGGCAAATCCTCCGGCATTGCGGAAGCGGCCATCAATCACACTTGCGACAATCGCGCCCCAAATGAGGCCCGTCAGAATGGCCCCTTGGGACAGGGCGAGGTGGCCTTCAAAATGCGCCCCTTGCTGAAGCAGGGCGGCAGTCAGTGCCTCGTCACCCAGCTGCGGCAGTCCGGCAACCCCAACCGCACCCAAAGCGCCCATGAGGGAGCCCCATTTGACCATAAGAAAGGCTGAGACATGCGGCATCATCGCGATGGTGACAGCGGCCATATGCTCGGTTTTGACCGAATGCGCGGTGTTGGTGATCAGGCTCAGCGCCACAAACACCAGAACCGGCGCGGCGGCGGCCACTGGGATCAGGTTGTTGAGGAAGGCCAGCAGCCCCAGAAAGGCCGCCAGTGGAATGACCACGCCAACCCCGATGATATAGCCCGCACGCGCGCCCATGCGCTTGTAAGCCGGATGCCCGATATAGGCCGTGGTTGGAAAGGGCGAGCCAAACACCGCGCCCACCATGGTGCCCAGACCATCGGTGATCTGGCAGGTTGCCACAGGATAGTGATCCCCTGCCGCTTCCGCGCTCTCCACGTTGTTCATCGTCTCAATGAAGTTGTAGATCTGAACCGGTATCAGCACCAGAAACAGCTCCGGGTTGGCAAACAGATGCTGAATGCCGGCAATCAGATCGCCGAAATAGGGCAGGGGCGCATAGAAGCCAACGCCGTCTGCGCTCAACTTGGCCTCACCGATGCTCAGCGCCACGATTGTGCCCACGATCAAGGCCAACAGACCTGCCGGAATATTGTACGGCAGGCGGAAACGCCCAACGAGGCCCCAGAGAATGATGATCATGGAGGCAAAGCCGATGAACGGGTTTTCAAACACGGTGGCAAGCGGCACGGTGCCAATGAACACCAGCGCGATGCCGCACAAGGTGCCGAGCATCCCTGCGCGCGGCGTGACCCGTTTGAGCCATGGGCCAATCACCGCCCCAAAAGCCGCAACGATGCCCCCCATAAAGCCCGCACCAATTCCGACCTGCCAGGCCAGCATCGGATCATTGGTGGCCCAATAAATCGGACCGATCACACCAAAGAGATAGACAAACATAACCGGTGTCGAAATGCCGTAGGGCATCGCGGTCACATCACGCCCCTGCTGGGCAGCGGCGCGTTTGGCGAGGCCGACATAGACGGCAATACCGGCGAGAATGGCCACAGCAGCGCCCGGCACGATCCGGCCGTAAACGATGTCTGCGGGCATGTTGAACACGAACTGACAGATCCCTGCCAAGACCATCAGATTGATCAGGTTGTCGGTAAACAGCGCCCAAAACGCGCTGAAATCGCTGCGGTGAAACAGCTTGTAGGTATAACTACCATCCCTCATTGGGACCTCCATCTGTTAGCCGTGTGGGCGGTTTCTCCTCAAACCGCGCACCCGGCGTTTCTCACTGCGCCGCGATATGCGGAACAGAGCCCCAAACTTGGGGAATTGCGGCAGTTTCAGAGGTCAGAGCAGTGGTGACGTCGGCTTTAACAGTCGCGCCAATCTCTGCAGGCCGCTTGTCGCGGCTACCGCCTGCCCCGATAGGGCAGATCAAGGGTGCGATGGATCGCCCATCGCAGAATTCAGCACATCCGGATTTGAACCGGGCGCGTTTGGTTTGAGAACCGGTCAGGTAGGCATAGGTGTCGTCTCCTGTCACAGGAAGCGCATCTGCACCACTTTGGCAGCGTATTTCGTCCTGATGCGCCATGTGCCCTACAGGCCTCCTCCGGTCCTATCCGAGGTTTTAAGATTGTCGGCAGTCTAGGGATTCTGATTGTGCAAAATAGCGGTGGCTTTCCCGAAATATTTTCAATGTATTTTTGATAAAGCGCGCCGCGAGCCAGGTGCGCTCTGCGCTGTTTGACGTAATTAGAACGCGCCTACAACTCAGCGAATCCGCATAGGATGCACGGTAGAGGTGTGGTCTCAAAGAAACGCTTCGCGGCTTCTCAAACACCAATTTGATAACTTGACAAAAATAATAAGATAAATCTATCAGTGCGCAGCCCATGGCCGCCGCCATGGGAAACATTTTCAGGGAGAGACCCATGTCCGTCACATCATTGATGCGGGGTCTTTGCTCCGCCGCCGCAGCTCTGACGCTATCCATCGCGTCCGCCACGTTTGCATTTGCAGAGACCATCAAATTGACCGACATCGCCGGGCGCGTTGTCGAAGTAGAGAAAAATCCGTCCAAAGTGGTGATTGGCGAAGGTCGCATGATCTACTCCATCGCTTTGCTGGATCAGGAAAATCCGTTTGCCCGTGTCGTCGGCTGGAAAGACGACATGATCAACTATGATCCCGATGCCTACCGCAAATATCTGGCAACCTATCCAGAGATCGCGGATCTGCCGAGCTTTGGCAGCCCCTATTCTGACGAGTGGAATCTTGAGGCCGTGATCGCGCTGGGCACCGAGGTTGTGTTCATGAACCTTGGCAACCTGCTCAAGGCGCAGGAAAGCGGCATCATCGACAAGCTGGAAGAAGCCGGTGTTGCGACCGTCTTTTTGGATTTCCGCCAGAACCCGACAGAAAACGCCCTGCCCAGCATTCAGCTGATGGGCCGTATCTTTGACAAACGCGACGAAGCAGACGCCTTTGCCGATTTCTACCAACAGCAAACCAAGCTGATCTACTCCCGTGTGGCGCAGATCCCGGCGGAAGAGCGCCCCATCGTGTTCATTGAAAACGCAGCGGGCTACAATCCAAACAAATGCTGCTCCACCTACGGCGCGGCAAACTTGGGCCGCTTGGTGGATCTGTCTGGTGGTCGCAACTGGGGCTCGCTCAAATTCCCGGGCTTTAAAACCAATGTCAGCCTTGAGGCCATCTTTGCGGATGACCCGGACGTGATCATCGGCACCGGTGCCAACTGGTCAGAGGCCAACCCGGACACCATCGCTGTGCTCTTTGGCTATGAAGCCGACGCCGCCACGGTGCAGGAACGTCTGGCAGGTCTTGCGGCGCGTGAGGGATGGCCAGAGTTGTCTGCCGTGAAAAACGGCCGTTTCCACTCGGTCTACCACCAGTTCTACAACAGCCCCTACCACTTTGTGGCCATGCAGGCCTTTGCCAAATGGCTGCACCCGAAGCTGTTTGCCGATGTAGATCCAGAGGCCACCATGCAAGAGCTGCATGACCGTTTCCTGCCGATTGACTATTCGGGCGTCTTCTGGGGCACCCTGAAATCCGGCAGCTGATCACGCTGCTCTTTGCCCCGATTGGCTTTGTGCCAGTCGGGGCTTTTTGCCTTAAGAGGATTTTTGATGAGTGCGGAACTGACAGCGCAGCAGATGCGGCAAAGCTATGGCGCACAGGTCGCACGGCGGTACGGCATGATTGGCGTGATCGCCACGCTTCTGGGCATAAGCTTCTTTCTCGATGTGGCGACCGGCCCTGGGCATTATCCACTGTCGACGGTGGCCGAGGTGTTTCTTGATCCGCTCTCACACGGTGTTCGGCTGAAGGTCATTGTCTGGGACTATCGCTTGCCGGTGGCGGTCACCGCCGTGCTGGTCGGCGCGCTGCTGGCCGTGGCCGGCGCGCAGATGCAGACCATCCTGAACAACCCGCTGGCAGAGCCTTTCACATTGGGCGTGTCTGCGGCGGCCAGTTTTGGCGCCTCCTTGGCGATCGTGCTCGGGGTTTCGGTGATCCCGGCGGTCGGCCCGCTGCTTGTGACAACCAACGCCTTTGTTTTTGCGCTTGCCACATGTGGGTTCATTCTCTTGGCCACACGCCTCAAAGGCGTCGGCTCTGAAACCATGATCCTCTTTGGCATCGCCATTTTCTTCACCTTCTCGGCGCTTCTGGCGTTGATGCAATATATGGCTTCTGAGGATCAGATCGCGCGGATTGTTTTCTGGATGATGGGCTCTCTCAGCCGCGCGAGCTGGGAAAAGATCAGCATCGGCGCGCTTCTCTTGGCCGTCGCAATCCCGTTCAGCCTGCTGCGGACCTGGCCCATGACCGCCCTGCGCATGGGCGAGGCCACTGCAGAAAGCATGGGGGTCGATGTGGCCCGCTTGCGTGTGGAGATGCTGATCTGCGTATCGCTGCTGGCCGCGACAGCGGTGTCCTTTGTGGGCACCGTTGGTTTTGTCGGCCTTGTCGGGCCGCATATTGCCCGCCTTCTGGTTGGGGAAGATCAACGCTTCTTTGTGCCCCTGTCCGCCCTGGTGGGCGCATTGGTGTTGTCGCTCACATCGCTCATCTCCAAATCCATCACCCCAGGCATCATCTACCCGATCGGCATCATCACCTCGCTGATCGGGGTGCCGGTCTTCATCTCCATCATCCTCAGCACACGACGGGAGAAATTGTCATGACACTGCGTGTCACAGATGTGAATGCCGGATATGGCAAGGTGCAAATCCTGCGCGATGTCTGCCTTCCCGACATCGCCCCCGGCAGTTTTGTCGGGCTGATCGGCCCCAATGCCGCGGGCAAATCCACGCTGTTCAAAGTGCTCGCGGGGCTGCTTGCGCCCTCTTCAGGACAGGTAATGTTGCAGGGACAAGACATTACCCATCTATCCCGCAAAGAACGGGTGCGCCGCATCGCCTATATGCCGCAGGCCTTTGGCTGCAACGCTTTGCTTACGGTGTTTGAGAGCGTTTTGCTTGCGCTCAAACAAACCACAGGCTGGCGCGTGCGCAATGACAATCTGGACCGCGTGGCGGACACGCTCAACGCGCTTGGCCTGTCTCATCTTGCAGATCGTGGAATAGCGGATCTGAGCGGCGGTCAGGCGCAGATGGTGGCCGTTGCCCAAACCATCGTGCGCGCGCCGGATGTGATCTTGTTGGATGAACCAACCAGTGCGCTGGATTTGCATCATCAGCTGTCGATCATGACCTCAATCCGCAGCGAAATGGAGCGCAAGCACCCCATCGTGATTGCCGCTTTGCATGACCTCAATCTCGCAGCCAAATTCTGTGATCGTCTGGTGCTTCTGCGCCAAGGCGCCATCCTTGCAGATGGGACGCCAGAAGACATTCTTGCATTGTCAGAGATTGGCGCCACATATCGGGTGCAAACCGATCTGGAGCGCACCAAACGTGGCGTGCTCTATGTAGACGCAAGACTGTCTGCATAACCGCAATCAAACTATAAAGGGGCGCAGATCTGATCCGCGCCTCCTTTCATAGCTTCCGCCTGCCCATCAATTTCACCAAATAACCTCGTCTGTCCGCCATCAGGTGGCGCGTGATGGCAACTCTTGCGTCGGCGCGCGCGCCTGAACCCCGTTTTTTGTTTACCGGTTGTTTTGTTGGCGGCTAGGCTTGTCGCAGGTTGCACCTTTGGTTTTGGTATGTGCTCTATGCGGTTGTCTTTGCGTGTTTGCGCCAGTTTTGTTTTTTGTTTGGCGGTTGGGGCGCGCCGCTGCGTGCGCAGAGCTGGGATGCGCAATCCACCCACAGCGTCAAAGGGGTCACCGTTTATGACGCCGACGTCCTGCTCACCTTTTCCGGTCAGGTTGCCTTTGAGCGCCACGGGCAGATCACAGCAGAACAGGTTGCCGCCGCAATTTCCCATATCTATCGCGAGGACGGCTATTTTCTGGCTGAGGCCCGCGTGGCGTCTGATGGTCGCGCAATCGTGGTGGATGAAGGTCACCTTCAGGAGGTGATCATCGAAGGCGTCGACGCGCGCACATACGCCGCTCTGGAGCGTCTGTTTGCGCCGCTGATCTCTGTGCCTGCGCTGCCACTCAAACGCTTTGAACGCGCGGTGATGCTGGCAGAAGATATCCCCAACATTGACCTCTCCACCGAGATAGATTTCCCATCGTCAAACGGGGCTCGTCTGCGTGTGTTGGTTGAGGAACAAGCCAAATCCGCAGGCACCGCCACGCTCGACAACCCGCCACGAGAGCTTGGCGAAGCCCTGAGCCTCTATCTGGCTCAGGAATTTTACTCCACCTTTGCTGTTGGCGATCTTCTCCGACTTGAAGCCTCAGGCACCATCAACTGGGATCAGGACAACGAGGAGTCCCTTTGGGGCGCACTCACCTACCGTTTGCCTCTGCACAGCAACGGTCTTTATAGCGAGCTCTACTATGGCTCTGTGAATGCGCGCCGTGATATCTCCTGAAGCTTTGCGAGAACAGAGATCGACGGGGAAAACCTGACGCTCGCTCTGGGCTACCCGGTGGTCAGGGATGTTGAAAGCTATGGCTATCTGCTGCTGGATTATCGCCTGTCTCAATCAGATTCAGAAAGCGGCGGCGTCCCTCTGTCCAGCGAAGCGGATGTCTTCGGTCTGACCTATCTGTACGGCAAGAGCTTCGCCAGCGGCGGGGCCCTGGAAGCGGGGGCCACGCTGTCTTATGGAGAGAACGAAGACAGCAATACCGCACCGGGATTTGAGGATGGGGATGCCTCCTTCTGGCATCTGCGCGGCGGTTTTGGATACGAGAGCCCGCTCAGCGCGCTTGCCGCCAATACCGCGTGGCGCACGGAAATCTGGGGCCAGTACACCAATGATCGACTGCCCTCCGTCGAAGAGTTTTTCCTCGGCGATCGCTATGTTTTGCGCGGCTACCGCTTTGACGAAGTGGATGGAGATTCCGGGGTCAGCGCTCTATTCGAGCTGTCCCAAAGCTATTTTCCAGCCACACCCGGCATCAACCGCGTCTCGCCGTTTGCGTTTTTGGATCTCGGCTATGTGTCCAACAACGCACCTGCTGATTATGAAGTCGATGACGCCACGCTGGCCTCTGTCGGGATTGGCGTCGACATCGACTTCCGCCGCAACCTCTTCCTGTCAAGCTACGTGGGATTTCCGCTGAAAGACGGCCCATTGACCGAGGCTGGGGATGCGGTCGCCTATATCGCTTTGACAACCAGTTGGTGAGGGGACCATGCGCAGACAAACACTGATGATGTTGCTTGCCACCTGCCTGAGCGCAGAGCTGTTCTCCGGGCCGGTGCTGGCGCGTGGAAACCACTACGGATGGTGTCGAGGTGTCGGCAATCCACACCAGTCCGCGCAGGGATGCGGTCAATCCGGATCACAGCACCACAATACCCAAACCTCTGGGCCTTCAAGCCCGACCGCCACCCAATTGCCTCCCAAAGGCACGCCCAGCACGCCGCAATCTGTCGCAGTACCTGTTTTGGCCCCCACGGCGGTGCCTGCCCGCATTCCACAGCGCGTTCCCCCTGTGATTGCGACCCCAACCGCAACGCCGCAGGCGATCCCTCAGGCGACACCAACACCCCTGCAAACACCAATAAAAACACCGGTGCCGACCCCCGTGGCGGTGCCCAACCAAATCCCTCAGGCCATTCCCCAGCCCGTTACCATCACCGCCAAACCTTCGGCGAACCATCTGGCGGTGCCCGGTCACAAGTCGCCCACCGGATATGCCGTCATTGTGCGTCCGAAGCCCCGCCAGGCAAAGCTCACCGCCCCCTCAGGGCAGACCGCAGCTTCCGCCACGCATCGGCCAAAAATCCAATCCGCACCCAAGAAGTTTCAGCACATCGCCGCCGTACCAGGACGGCACGCGCCGCATGATCCCCCGCTCTTCAAGGAAGGCGCTGCGGGTGAGGAATGGGAATGTGTCGCCAGCGGCTTTGGGCCACGCCGCACGGCAAATGCGAGAGGTCAATTGCTGGCATCAGGCGCGCTCCGCCACATCGGCAATGTGGACGCAATGGCCAGAGATGTTCCGGCACGCCACCTGAAATACTCCGGCTGCATCATCTCGATCAAACGGCGCAAATAGGCGGTCTGCTAGCGGTTTGCAGCTCTGCGCAGCGAGATCTTATCAACAACCAAACAGCCACACAGTCCATCAGCTTCACCAGGCTGCAAATTCACCGCCAAGAGCGGCGCTCCTCTGTTGACATGCTCTCAAGGCCTATCTAATTACCTCCGTTACCGGGCCCTTAGCTCAGCTGGATTAGAGCAGGGAACTTCTAATTCTCAGGTCGGGGGTTCGAGTCCTCCAGGGCTCGCCATTTTTCTGTTTTTCCGTAAGTGCTTACATGCTTGTGCCTTTGGCGTCGCACGCGTGTTTGAACACACCCCACAAAGCCAGCACCCGCCCTTTGTCACTCACGCAGACCTGTACAAGCAGGCTCACCAAGCCTGCTCTAGCAAGCGCACTGTTTCTGCAATGATCGGGCGGTTTATGTGACGTTCCAGCGTGACAAAACTGAGGCTCGCGGGCACCGAAACGGTCTCACAAATCACCAGACCGAATGTCTGCTTCTGGTGCAGAGCGATTGAGTCACGGCACAGACTCAAACCGATACCGGATCTCACCATCTCCAGCATTGACGCCTCCTGATCCACCTGCGCCACAACATTTTGGGTGCAGCCATGCTCCTTGAACACACGTTGCAAGAGTCGATGATGCACCGACAGCTCCGGCGTGCCGATCCAAGGCAAGGTGGCAAGCTGTTTCCAGTCCGCATGTTCCGCCTGCGCCCCCCAGCCAGCTGGCGCAACGACCCGATAGTTGAAATCCGCGAGATGTACCGCGTGGATCGGGCTTTCGGTATCTGGAGTGGTGCTTGGAACACCACCGGGACCGCTCAGATAAAACCCGGCGTCAATCTGTCCGCGGCTGAGCCACGAGAGAATATTTCCGCTCACTCCGTGCAGCAGATGCGTCTCGATGGCTGCATGCTCGCGCCGCAAGATCGCCAGCAAGCGTCCAAGGCGGATAAACTCGGGATCAACGATCGTGCCCAGTCGCAAGGTGCCACTGATCTGGCCGGACCGGCGCCGGGCGCTCCGGCGGAATTCGCTCATGGCCTCCAGCACATTCTCGGCCTTTGCCAGAATCGCTGCTCCATCGGGTGTGAGTTGTAGACCGGTTGTGGTGCGGGTGAAGAGGGTCAAACCGGTTTCCTCTGCAAGTCGCCTGATCTGATGGCTGATCGCTGGCTGGGTGAGATTGAGCACATCCGCCGCACGGGACACACTGCCCTCACGCGCCACGGTAACAAAGGCCAAGAGATTGTTAAGGTTCGAGAATCTGTCCATATAAAAATTTGTAATATAGCTCTGAGGTATTTGTCATTAGCTTCCCGCCGCTGAATGTCGAATACCTATGCATCAATTGCGTTTCGGGGAGGAAATGCAGATCAGTCTTTTGAACACAGCCCAATGACTCGCTGTGTCAGGCGTTTCGCACTTCTCTCCCTCTGTAATCACGAACTGAGCGACCCGGTGGCAGAAGGATCAGACATGGCGGATCAAGCAAACGAATTTGACTACATCGTCGTCGGCGCGGGCTCTGCTGGCTGTTTGCTGGCCAATCGCCTGAGCGCGGATCCTGCCAATCGTGTGCTTTTGCTGGAAGCGGGCAAGGCTGACACTTACCCGTGGATCCATATTCCTGTGGGCTATCTTTATTGCATCGGCAATCCCCGCGCTGATTGGCTCTATAAAACGCAGCCTGACAAAGGGCTCAACGGCCGCAGCCTGCTCTATCCGCGTGGTAAAACCCTGGGCGGGTGCTCCTCAATCAACGGCATGATCTACATGCGCGGGCAAGCGCGCGACTATGACAACTGGGCTGCGTTGACCGGAGAAGCAGAATGGAACTGGGAAAATTCTCTGGAGTCCTTCAAATCTCATGAGGACCACTACAAACTGGATGATGGCGCTGACCCCAAAACCGGGGACAACAGCCGTTTCTCGGATATGCATGGCCACGGTGGCGAGTGGCGGATTGAGAAGCAGCGCCTGAACTGGGAGGTGCTGGACAGCTTTGCGGATGCCGCAGAGGAGACCGGCGTCCAGAAAACCGATGATTTCAACAGCGGCGACAATGCTGGCGTTGGCTATTTTGACGTCAACCAGCGCTCAGGCTGGCGCTGGAACACTTCCAAAGCGTTCCTGCGTCCCGCCAAAGCGCGTCCCAATTTGACAATCTGGACCGAAGCGCAGGCGGAAAAACTGCTGTTTGATAAAGAAGGCGACCTGCGTTGTTCTGGGGTGCGTGTGAACCGCGCCGGTCAATCCGTTGAGGCCTTCGCGCGCAAAGAGGTGGTGCTGTCTGCTGGCGCGATCAACTCTCCGCAAATCCTTCAACTGTCGGGCATTGGCCCTGCGGACCTTCTGAAAAAGCACGGCATCGATGTGGTGATGGACCAGCCCTATGTTGGGGAAAACCTGCAGGATCACCTCCAGATCCGTGCGGTCTTCAAAGTGAAGGGCACCCAAACCCTGAATACACTGGCCAACTCGCTGCTGGGCAAGGCCAAGATCGGGCTTGAGTATGTGTTCAAACGGTCCGGCCCTATGAGCATGTCACCGAGCCAACTGGGGGCTTTCACCCGCTCTGATCCGGGCCGCACGCATGCCAATCTGGAATACCACGTACAACCGCTGAGCCTTGAGGCCTTTGGCGAGGATCTGCATGACTTCCCGGCCATGACCGTGAGTGTTTGCAACCTCAATCCCACCAGCCGTGGTCATGTGCGCATTGCCTCCGGCAACTTCCGCGACGCGCCAGAGATCACACCAAATTACCTGGATACCGAAGACGATCGCAAAGTGGCGGCCGACAGCCTGCGTCAGGTGCGCGAGATCATGGCGCAGCCTGCGATGCGCAAATATGCGCCAGAAGAGTTTAAGCCGGGCACACAGTACCAAAGTGATGAAGAGCTGGCCCGCCTTGCCGGAGACATCGCAAGCACCATCTTCCACCCCGTCGGCACTGTAAAGATGGGCAGCGATGATGATCCCACCGCCGTCTTGGATCCGCATCTGCGCATGCGCGGGGTGAGCGGCTTGCGGGTGGTGGACGCCTCGATCATGCCGGAAATCACCAGCGGCAACACCAACTCTCCGACCATCATGATTGCCGAGAAAGCCGCTGGCTGGATCCTGAACGGTCAATAACCGCGCAACACAAATTCCTGAACGATCGGAGGACACATGCGTCATTCGTTTTCCAACCTGCCGTTGACCGGCGTGAAAGTCGTGGACTTCGGCCAGTATATCGCGGGCCCTGCCGTTGCGATGCTGCTCGGGGATTTGGGGGCAACGGTTGTGCACATCGACCCGCCCGAAGGCGCTATGTGGGATAGCCCGGCCAACGCCATGCTGAACCGCAATAAGGTCATCGTAAATCTCGATCTGAAAACCCCAGAAGGTCTTGAGCAGGCGCTTGCGCTATGTGCGGAGGCCGACATTCTCATCGAGAATTTCCGCCCGGGAAAACTGTCCAAGCTGGGCATCGATTTTGCCGCTATGCGCAATGACCGTCCAGAGTTGATCACCCTCAGCATTCCGGGTTTCGCCTCTGATGACGAAGAGCGCCGCGAGCTGCGCGCTTTTGAGAGCATCGTGGCCGCAAGTTCCGGTGTCTTCACCGACATGGGGCTGAACCGCGTGCTCATGGGCCTCAACCCGTCCTTCTCTCCGCTGCCACTGTCTTCTGCCTATGCCTCCCAGATTGCCGCTTCGGCCACCGTGCTGGCGCTGCAAGCGCGGCAATTGACCGGGCAGGGGGACGCCATCGAGGTGCCTCTGGCTGCCGCAGTGATGGAGGGGCTTTGCTATAACTCCATCCACGTTTCTGACATGCCCCAGCGCTATCTGACCCAGCGCGAGGTAGAGATCGAGCGCCGCCGGATCGAAGGCCTGCCGATGAACGTCAGCTACGAGGATCTCCAGGAGCTTTTGGACCCGTTCTTCCGCAGCTACATGTGCAAAGACGGCCGGATGTTCTATGTGGTCTGCCCTAGCCACAAAAACCACGCGCGCCGCTGCCTGGAAGTGCTGGGGATTTACGACGAACTGGTTGAAGAGGGCCTGACCTCCGAAGAAGACACCTACAAGCCGTGGTCGGAGTGGGAACACAACACCTCGCTAGGCGTCTACCCCATGCCAAAGGACTGGGCCGACAAGATCGCTGCGCGCATGAAGGAGGTGTTTATGACCCGCACCTCCCATGAGTGGAAGAAGATGTTTGGCCGCGGCATGATCCCGGGCGCGCCGCAAAGGTGGCTCCAGGAGTGGATTCACGACGAATATGCCGAGACCTCCGGGCTGATGATCGATGTTTGGGATCCGGTCTACGGTGACATGACACAACCCGGGCCAGTGGTGTGGCTTGAGGAAAGCGGCGAAGAGGCGCTGAAGCCGGAACCGCGTCGCTGGGCCGAATTTGACGAAGCTCTGAAAATTCTCAAAAAGCTCCGCACAGAATTGCCGGAGCCCGCTGAAACGGAAAGCCGCGAAGGCTGGCTGTCTGGCGTACGGGTCCTCGATCTATGCAATGTGATCGCAGGGCCTCACTCTGCCAGCTATCTGGCGCGCTTTGGCGCTGAGGTGATCAAACTGGATCCGGCAGAGCCGATGTATGATAGCTGGAACACCGTGATCTACGGCATGTCGCAGATGCGCGGCAAAAGCTCCATTCTGGCAGATATCACCTCGCGCCATGGCCGTCAGGTCTTTGAAGATCTGGTGAAAACCGTTGACGTGATTGTCTGGAATGCGCCGGACAATCAGATCCGTAAAATGGGGCTTGATGCCGACAATCTGCGCAAGCTCAATCCGGATGCGATCTTCTGTAAACTGGATTGTTTCAGCGGCGTCCGGCGGGGCACGCGGACTGACTATATCGGTTATGATGATCTGGTGCAGGCTGCGACCGGCATCATGCTGCGCTTTGGGGGGGCCATGGATCGCCCCGAAGAGCACGCCCATGTTGGCACCATCGATGTTATGTGCGGCTTTGGTGGGGCGTTGAGTGTCGCTGCGGCGCTCTATCAAAAGCATCGCTTCGGTCGCATTGGCCGGGGCCGCACCTCTCTGACGGCCAACAGTGGCCTGCTGCAGGCGCCTTTTGCCTTTGACTTTAAGGGGCGCGGTTTGTTCGACGAGCCTTCCGGCCCTGAGGCCAACGGATATGATGCTCTGACCCGCTTCTACTATACCGCGTCAGGACGCTACATTCTGCTGAGCGCCTATGAGAGCGATCTGCCGCGTTTTGCGCAGGTTGAAGGGTTGGAAGATTTGCCAAACCTGCCCGAGGAAGAGCGCGCGGCCTATCTCTCTCAGGCATTCCAACTGCAGCCCGCCTCCGAGTGGGTGGCCCGTTTGCGTGCAGCAGATATCGCGGCCACGATCTGTGAAAACCTCGAAGCCCTGCGCGCGCTGAACACACGTGAAAGCGACGGTCTGCCGGGGATCGACAAAGGCAGCTATTCTTTCTCGGTCTACCCCGATCATCCAAGCGGCCGCGAGGTGACACAACTTGATCCCTACGCCGTGCGTCCAGCGCAAAGCAAGGTCTATGCCCTTGACCCAGCGGAGAAGTTTGGCACTTCCACGCGGACGATTCTGCGCGACCTTGGCTATGCGGAGAAAGCCATTGAACAGATGATCGCCAGCGGCGATATCAGCACATCATGGGCTGACGAATATCTTCCAAGTTAATCCAACACACCGCTCCTGCTCGAAGGGGCGGTTTTTTGTGAGCGCGCCGCCATTTGGCTGAGCACTCCGAAACCGGAACATCCCTCAAGGATGTGAATTCTTGCGCCAAAAGGAGGAGTTATGGCTAAAGAACCCCCAATGATGGATCTGTCGATCCCAACGGCTGAAACAGGCTTTTATGCCGGCTTCAGCAAAACCGTCGCGATATCGTCCAAAATTTTGGTCAGTGCGCTGATCGTGTGGGCGATTTCTGTGCCTGAAAACGCCGCCGCTGTTTTGGGCGCGATGAACGGCTTTCTTCTGAAGAATTTTGCTAGCTGGTACATCTATGCTGCGGCTTTCTTCACCATTGTTTGTGCGGCGCTGGCAGTGGTTCCCGCCACAGGCAGGCTGCAGCTTGGTCAGGCCGGGGATACACCTGAGTTCTCCAACTTCTCCTGGTTCTCAATGATGTTTGGTGCCGGGATCGGTATCGGGATGCTGACATTTGCCACCGCAGAGCCGATGTATCACTTCGCGAACAATCCCAGCGTGATTATGGGGGAAACCACGGCATCCGGCGCGGACAACGTGACCTCTGCCTATGTTTGGTCGTTCATGCACTGGGGCTTTGTCGCATGGGCGTGTTATGCGTTGGTGGGGTTGTCGCTTGCTTACTTCTCCTATCGCCGCAACCTGCCACTGACCATTCGTTCCGGCCTGGCGCCGCTGTTTGGGGAACGTCTGTCAGGTGGCATCGGCCATGTTGTTGACGTTGTTGCTGTTGTGGCGACCATTCTTGGTGTGGCACAAACGCTTGGCTTTGGTGTGGAGCAATTCGTTTCGGGCCTGACCCGTATCGGTCTGGGCGACTGGCTGGTCAATGAGGCGGGCAAGCCGTCGACCGCTGGGATTGTCGTCTCGCTGGCTGTCATCATGGGCGCATCAACCCTATCCGCGCTGTCAGGCGTTGGCAAAGGCATCAAATGGCTGTCGAACTTGAACATGGGTCTTAGCTTCTTCCTGCTGGCCTTCTTCCTGCTCTTCGGTTCGACCTTCTTTGGTCTCAGCGCTCTGGTGAACGGCTTCTTTGCTTATGTGACCCAACTGCCGGCCCTTCTGTTCACTGTTTGGAGCCCGGATGGCACCGAGACGGGTGACGCACTTGCAGGCTGGCAAGGTGGCTGGTCCGTGTTCTACTGGGCTTGGTGGATCGCATTTGCCCCCTTTGTTGGTGTGTTCCTGGCGCGTATCTCGCGCGGCCGCAGCCTGCGTGAGTACATCGTTGGTGCCATTCTGGTGCCTTCGTTGATGTGCTTCATCTGGTTCACTGTTGTTGGCGGCACCGCTATCGACCTGACGCTGAACGGCGGCGTTGGCGATGCAATCTCTGGCGCGGGTCAGTCAAACCAGCTGTTCGTGATGCTGGATCTGCTGCTGTCTCCGGCACTGGGTTGGATCATGGCTGTTATCGTTGTTGTTCTGCTGCTGACCTATCTGGTCACCACGGCAGACTCTGCTGTTCTGATCGTGAACACCATCAACGCAGCTGGTGACGAAAGCCCCCGTGGCCGTCCGCACATCATCTTCTGGGGTCTGGCGCTGAGCTTTGTTGTCGGCGGCCTGCTGATGGTTGGTGGCCTTGGCGCTATTCAAACCGCCATGGTGATCGGCGCGCTGCCTTTCAGCTTCGTGATGGTTCTGATGGGCTTGGCTCTGATCAAAGCGGTTATCCGTGACGGCGTACGTGAAAAGAATGGCGTTCAGTCCGTACATCAGTAACTGAAGCTATCGGTTGAGGGCGGTCATCTGCCCTCGGCAATACCCACACACTGCGACAGGCAGTTCCGTCTGACGCATTAAAAAAGCCGCCCAGAAATGGGCGGCTTTCTTGTTTTTCACGGCGTGGCGACCTTAGTCGATGATCGCGTTCAGTGTCGCGCTTGGACGCATCACTTTCGCTTTCAGCTCTACAGACGGACGGTAGTAGCCGCCGATGTCTGCTGCCGGGCCTTGCGCCGCTGCGAACTCCGCCAGAATGGCCTCTTCGCCCTCTGCCAGCGCTTTGGCCACGCCTGCGAACTCTGCCGCGAGATCTGCGTCATCAGACTGTGCGGCCAGCGCTTCTGCCCAGTAGCGCGCGAACCAATAGTGGCTGTCGCGGTTGTCAGGCTGGCCCACTTTGCGGGATGGGGAGCGGTTGTCGTCCAGAATGCCTTGGGTTGCGGCTTCGGCAGTGACACCCAGAACACCCGCCTTTGCGTTGCCTTTGACATCCGCGAGGAAGTTCAGGCTTTCACCAAGGGCACAGAATTCGCCCATGGAGTCCCAGCGCAGGTGGTTTTCTTCGACCAACTGCTGAACGTGCTTGGGGGCAGAGCCGCCCGCGCCGGTTTCAAACAGACCACCGCCCTGCATCAGCTTCACGATGGAGAGCATTTTGGCAGAGGTGCCCAGCTCAAGGATCGGGAAGAGGTCGGTCAGGTAGTCACGCAGCACGTTGCCGGTGATGGCGATGCTGTCGTTGCCTGCGGTGATGGTCTTCAGCGACTGAGCCGTTGCTTCGCGTGGCGCGAGGATCTGGAACAGGTCCGCTTTGCCCGCCGCTTCCAGCGCAGGTTTCACGTATTTGATCAGCTCTGCGTCGTGCGCGCGGTTTGCGTCCAGCCAGAAGATCGCCTCGGAACCGGTCAGGCGCTGACGGTCCAGTGCCAGTTCGATCCAGTTCTCGATCGGCGCTTTCTTCACGGTGCAGGAGCGCCAGATGTCGCCTGCCTCAACGTCGTGGCTGTGCAGCGTTTCACCGTTGGCCAGAACAACACGGATGGTGCCGTCTGCTGGCGCTTCAAAGGTGGTTGGATGGGAGCCGTACTCTTCCGCCTTTTGTGCCATCAGGCCCACGTTGGCCACGGAGCCTGCGGTGGTCACATCCAGCGCGCCATTGGCTTTGAAGAAGTTCACGGTCTCATCGTACACAGAGGCGTAGCAGCGATCAGGGATCACACAGTTGGTGTCACCCTTGTTGCCGGCTTCATCCCAGCCTTTGCCGCCTGCGCGGATCACGGCAGGCATGGAGGCGTCGATGATCACATCGGACGGCACGTGCAGGTTGGTGATGCCCTTATCGCTGTCCACCATATACATGGAAGGACGTTCCAGCGCAGCGATCTCGGCTTTTATCGCCTCGGCATTGTCCAGCGTGTCGATGGCTGCCAGAACAGCCCCCAGACCGGAGTTCGGGGAGCCGCCCGCCGCTGCGATGGCGTCGCCATGCGCATCCCAAACCGGGCCAAGCCATGCTTTGACCGCGTGGCCGAAGATGATCGGGTCAGAGACCTTCATCATGGTGGCTTTCATGTGCAGAGAGAACATGGTGCCGTCAGCTTTGGTGTCCTCAATCGCGTCAGCAAGGAACGCGCCGAGCGCTTTCGCGGACATGAAGGTCGCGTCAGCCACAGTGCCTTCTTCCAGCGGCCAGCCGTCTTTCAGAACGGTCACGGCGCCGTCTTTGGCGACAAATTCGATTTTCGCGTCACCGGCCTGATCGGCGGAGATGGTCGCGGAAACTTCGTTTGCGTAGAAGTCGTTGCCCGGCATGGAGGAGACTTTGGTTTTGCTGTCAGACGCCCAGGCACCCATGGAGTGCGGGTTGTTCTGCGCAAAGTTCTTCACTGCACGTGCGGAGCGACGGTCGGAGTTGCCTTCACGCAGCACCGGGTTCACGGCGGAGCCTTTGATGCCGTCATAACGCGCGCGGATCGCTTTTTCTTCGTCAGACTGCGGATCTTCCGGGTAGGCCGGGATGTCGTAGCCCTGCGCCTGCAGCTCTTCGATGGCGGCAACCAGCTGTGGCACGGAGGCGGAGATGTTTGGCAGCTTGATGACGTTGGCGTCAGGTGTCTTCACCAGCTCGCCAAGCGCGGCCAAATCATCAGACTGGCGCTGATCATCGGTCAGGTTTTCCGGGAAGGTTGCGATGATGCGGCCGGCCAGCGAAATGTCCGGTGTGCCCACGGTGATGCCAGCGGCAGACACGAACTTGCGGATGATCGGCAGGAAGGAGGCAGATGCCAGCTCCGGCGCTTCGTCTACAATTGTATACAGAATGTCTGGTGTCTTGTTATCAGCCATATTTATCACAACCTTTTTTAAGTCAGGGGTGTCTCTAGATTTGCGGGTTCTGGGCAGAATGCCCGAAGTAATCCGTGTGGTCCTTCCGCCGTCGAGTGCTTTTTGCGGCAGCTAAAAGCCCGCACGACGGCATCGTGCGGGCTCCGTATAGGCCGCATGCGGCCAAAGATCAATTCCGCGATCTCTCTCAGGCGGAGGCTTTTTGCCGCGCAGCCTGCATATGGGCGTTGAGCGCCTCAATTTGTGCCTCCGAGAGCCGCAGGCCGAGCTTTGTACGCCGCCAGACCACATCCTCGGCCGCCCGCGCATATTCCTTTTCCATCAGCCAGCGCACTTCCGCCTCTGTCAGGGTTGCGCCAAAATCGATCCCCAGATCCGCCGCCTCTTTGGCGTCGCCCAGCATGATTTCGGCCTCGGTGCCATAAGCGCGGATCAGGCGTTTGGCCCAAGCCGGTGTCAGGAACGGATAGCGGCTTTGCAGCGCGGCAATCTTGCCTTCAACCTCATGCACCTGAAAATCGCCACCGGGCATGGCCACGCCCGCTGTCCACGGGGCTTTGGCCTCCGGGAAGAACGGCACAATCTTGGCCATCGCCGCCTCAGCCAGCTTGCGATAGGTGGTGATCTTACCGCCAAAGACATTGAGCACCGGCGCGCCGTTGTCATCAAGCTTCAGCACATAGTCGCGGGTCGCCGCGGTCGCGGAGGAGGCGCCATCATCATAGAGCGGGCGCACGCCGGAATAGCGCCAGACAATGTCCTCCATCGTCACCGGCTTCTCAAAGTAGTTTGAGGCGAAATCACACAGATACTGCGCCTCTTCATCGGTGCAGGCCGGGGCTTCATCGGCGTTGGTGTGCTCCTGATCGGTGGTCCCGATCAGCGTGAAATCTTCCTGATAAGGAATGGCAAAGATGATGCGGCCGTCCTCACCCTGGAAGAAATAGCAGCGGTCGTGATCAAACAGGCGCTTGGTCACAATGTGGGAGCCGCGCACCAGACGCACGCCCGCAGAAGAATTCTGTTTCAGCACACCTTGAATGACATCAGCCACCCACGGGCCACCCGCATTCACCAGCGCCTTGGCGCGGGCCGTGCGGCGGGCGCCGGTCTCCACATCTTCCATTTCGATCTGCCACAGACCATCGGTGCGCGTCGCAGAGAGCACCTTGGTGCGGGTATGGATCGTTGCGCCGCGTGCTTCGGCATCACGCGCGTTCAGAACAACCAGACGGCTGTCCTCGACCCAGCAATCGGAATATTCAAACGCTTTGGCAAATTTGTCTTTCAGCGGCTTGCCCGCTTCGTCAGATTTCAGATCCACGGTGCGCGTGCCGGGCAGAATTTTGCGCCCCCCCAGGTTGTCATACATAAAGAGGCCCAAACGGATCAGCCAACTGGGGCGGCGGCCTTTCATCCACGGCATGGCCAGCGACAGGATGCGCGACGTCGGCGTGTCGTTGTCAAACCGCATGTCCTTATGCATCGGCAGCACAAAGCGCATCGGCCAGCTGATATGCGGCATCGCGCGCAGCAGGGTTTCCCGCTCAATCAGCGCCTCACGCACCAGACGCACCTCAAAATACTCCAGATAGCGCAGCCCGCCGTGAAACAGTTTGGTGGAGGCCGAGGAGGTCGCCCAGGCCAGATCGTTCATTTCTGCCAGTTCGACAGAGAGGCCACGGCCCACCGCATCCCGCGCGATGCCGCATCCGTTGATGCCGCCCCCGATCACAAAGAGATCTACGGTGCTGTCTGCCTGCGCTGTCATGGGATTCCCTTTCGCGGAACGCTTACGAACATTTTCGCGCACCTTCGAACATTTTCGCATCTGAGAGTCAAGAAAAACCACCTCTGCCACGTAGGTTTTCATTGTAAATTCACAAAAACCCTGCCACGGCTGAAATCGTAAAACGAAGATAACCGAACATGTACAGCAGTTTCCGCGACCGTGAAATCCTCGAAATCGCCCGCACAGAGGGCAAAGTGACCGTTGAAGGACTGGCCGCGCATTTTGATGTGACCGTGCAGACCATCCGCCGCGATCTCACCCAGCTCGCCAACGCCGGGCGGCTTGAGCGTGTGCATGGCGGCGCGGTTCTGCCCTCTGGTGTGCGCAACATCGCCTATGAAGAGCGCAGCCGTGTGAACGCAGAGGCAAAAGTCGCCATGGCTCAGGCCTGCGCGGCGGAGATCCCCAATGGCTCAGCACTTTTCATCAACATCGGCACCAGCACCGAGGCGCTGGCCCGCGCGCTTCTGGGTCATGACGGCTTGCTGGTGGTCACCAACAACCTCAATGTGGCGCAGATTCTGTCCGGTAACGAACGTTGTGACGTCCTGCTGACCGGCGGCAAACCTCGCCCCGAAGATGGCGGGCTTGTTGGCCCCATCGCAGAGCGTATGGTGCGTGATTTTGCCTTTGATTACGCCATTCTAGGCTGCTCTGCGATTTCCGCGGACGGCGCAGCCTATGACTTTGCCATGGATGAAATCGCGGTGTCGCAGGCCGCGCATCTGGGCGCACGCGAAACCTGGCTTTTGGCCGATCACAGCAAATTCCAACGCAACGCCCCCGCGCGGATCTTCGATTTTGCTGAAGTAGACCGCCTGTTCACCGACGCGCTGCCTGAGGCGCTACAGGCCATCTGCGCAGAGAAAACCATCCGCGTGCAGGAAAGCGGCTAGGCTGGCAGACAGCAGTGTCTGGCAAAGGCGCACGGGGCCATCAGATCCACTTGGCTTTCGGTCTGCGCGGGCCTATGTAACACTATCACATTTTCTGCAGACAGGTGCCCCCGTGACCGAGCTCACCATTGATCCTCAGCGTTTGAAATCCGTGCGCAAGGCGCGCAAGCTCGGGCGCCCCAAGCTTGCCAAACTCACCAGCCTCACAGAGCGTCAATTGACCAAGCTTGAAACCGCCTCCAACGGTGCAGTCCTGCCGGAGGCGACGGTGATCCGCATCGCTGGCGCGCTTGGCATCCCCGCGCTCGCGCTCACTGGCGAGTTGCCGTTGATCGAGGATGATCTGCAACCGGTAGCCAAAACCTCATCTTGCAGCTGCTGCAGCTAGGTTTGTCTCGGGCCGCGTCTGCCAGCGGCCCTAAACTGGCACCTGCAGCCCGGCTTTGACGCGGTCAATTACCACATTGCTGTGAAACCGGCGAATGTTCGGGTTGTCGTTGAACACCCGGCGGCTGAACTCTTCATAGGCCGTCATGTCCAGCGCGGTGACGACGAGAATAAAATCCGCCTGTCCGGTGACGTAGTAACATTGTTGCACATCATCCAGCTGCAGCATCGAGCGGCGGAACTCATCCAAAAGATCCGTGCGTTCCCGCTCCATTTCGACCTCCACAATTAAGGTCATGGGCCGCCCCACGGCCTTGGCGGACACCACCGAAATATCCGCTTCAATCACGCCAATCTCCCGCAGCCGCGTGACTCGCCGCTGCACGGCGGAGCGTGAGACCCCCGCGATCTCTCCCAGCTCATCTGCGGTCAGCCGGTTGTTCTTTTGCAGCGCGGTCAGCAGCCGCCTGTCCGTGTCATCCAATGTCATGGCCAATTTGGTCGCTCATATTTGAAAATGAGAGCACATTGCCTCTCATTTGCCAATTTCAGGGCAGGATGCCCAAATCTTGGCGCTACCCTCGGCTCTGCACCTCTCTTCTGTCAACCCAAAGCAATCATTGCCATTCCCGCCCGCGCCACCCAATCTGGCCGATGAACTGGCCACAATCGGAACCAACCCATGCGCTTCACTCATGAGCACCACCACCACGTTGTCTTTGGCGACTGCGATCCGGCGGGCATCGTCTACTACCCCAATATCTACCGGTGGATGGACGGCACCTTTCAGCGGTTTCTGCAAACCTATGGCGGCCACACTGCGGTCTGTGCGCACCTCGGGGCAAAGGGTCTTGGCCTCATGGAAACCCAAGCCAAATACCGCCGCCCGCTCAGGGATGGCGATCTGCTGACCATCCGCATGGAAATCACCGATTGGGCCGCCAAATCTTACCGTCTGTCCCATCTCGGATATGTCGGAGAGGATCTCGCCTTTGAGGGCACCGAAGTGCGCGCGTTGTTTGAAATGCGCGATGGCCGGATGCGGGCAGGGGAGGTGGCACGTCTGAAATCCCTTTTGGAAAGTCCCCCAACCCCATGACCGACACCCTAGCCAACCCCTTTCGCAGCCAAGGCCTCCCGACCCGTCAATCTGATACGCTCCCCAGCCGGGATGCCGCAGCGGTGGCCGAGCTGCTTGCACTTTGTCCGGCCCACGCGGAAACCCCGCTGCGCGATATGGCCGATCTTGCAGCCAAGCTTGGGGTGGCCAGTTTCCACATCAAAGACGAGCGCAGCCGCATGGGCCTTGGCTCCTTCAAAGCGCTCGGCGCAGCCTACGCCATCGCCCACGACGCGGCCTGCACAGACCCTTCCGACTGGTCCAAAGCCCTGACGGGCCGCACCTATGTCACCGCTTCGGCAGGCAATCACGGCATGTCCGTTGCGGCGGGCGCGCGCATCTTCGGGGCTAAGGCGGTGATCTATCTCGCCCACACGGTCCCCGCCGCCTTTGGTGCCCGCCTTGAGGCACAGGGGGCAGAGGTCGCTTGGGCAGGTGATGATTATGAGGCCAGCATGGCTGCCGCCGAAGCCGCGGCAGAGGCCAATGGCTGGACGCTGCTCTCGGATAGCACATGGTCAGGCAATGAGGCGTCGGGCTACCGCGTCATGGAAGGCTATCTGCAAATGGCCTCGGAAGCCGCCGCGCAAATCCCCGCGTCGCCCACACATATCTTTCTGCAGGCCGGTGTTGGCGGGCTCGCCGCCGCCGTCGCCGCCTTTGCCCGCGCCACTTGGGGAGATGCGCCGCAGATCACCGTGGTGGAGCCCGAAGCCGCCCCCGCGCTGATCGAATCCATCCGCGCAGGCCAGCTTGTGGACACAACCGGACCCGTTTCCGATATGGGCCGTCTGGATTGCAAAACCGCCTCCATGGTGGCGCTCAATGGTCTGGCGGCGGATGCCGACACCTTCGTGACCATTTCTGAAGAAGAGGCCCGCGTGGCTGTCGCAACCCTCAAAGCCCACGGCATCGCCAGCACCCCCTCCGGTGTGGCCGGTGTCGCTGCCGCGCTGCTCAAGCGCCCGCATCTCGGCGCAGACGCCCGCATCCTCACCATCGTCAGCGAAGGGCCGGAAGATGTCTGAGCCGATGCCAGCCCGCGGTTTCCCCCCTGACGAGTTCGCGGCCCGTATCTCCCGCCTGCAAAGCGCCATGGCCCGCGCAGGTCACTCCGCCCTGCTGCTCACCTCTGCCGCCGACATCTTCTACACCACCGGCTTCCTCACCCGTTTCTGGGAAAGCCCCGCCCGCCCGTGGTTTGTCCTCATCCCGGCCAGCGGCACTCCCATCGCTGTGATCCCCGCCATCGGCGCAGACCTCATGAGCAAAACATGGATCACCGACATCCGCACATGGGACGCCCCCTTTCCGGGCGATGATGGCATCAGCCTGCTCAGCGATACCCTTGCCGAAATCGTCCCTGAAACCGGCGCCATCGGCCTGCCCATGGGCCTTGAAACCCAGCTGCGCATGCCGCTTGCCGATTACACCACTCTCACCCAAGCCCTCGCACCCCGCCGCTTTGTCGACGCCACCGACACCGTCCAGCGCACCCGCGAAATCAAATCAGAGACCGAGATCGCCAAAATCCGCGCCACCTGCGCGGTGGCTGACCGCGCTTTTGCCCGCATCGCGGAATACGCCGCTGAGGGCCGCACCCACGCGCAGGTCTTCCGTGATTTTCAGCGAGTGCTGCTGGAGGAACGTGCCGATTGGGTCAGCTACACCGCTGGCGGCGCAGGGCAGGGCGGCTACGGCGATGTCATCTCACCCGCTGGCGATCAGCACCTCACCGCAGGTGACATCCTCATGCTCGACACCGGCGCAGTGCTGGATGGCTACTTCTGCGATTTTGACCGTAACTTCGCCATCACCCGCGCCGATGACGCCGCCAAACGTGCCTACGATCAACTCTACCAAGCCACCGACCACGTGCTTGCCACCCTGCGCCCGGGTCACCGCGCCTGCGATGTGCACGCCATGTTTGTCGACAGCCTCACCGCGCAGGGTGCCACCCCCGGCGGCGGGCGGCTCGGCCACGGCCTTGGCATCACGCTCACCGAATGGCCCAGTTTCACCCCGCATGACACCACGGAGCTGCGCGCTGGCATGGTACTCACGCTGGAGCCGGGCGTGGAAATCGCCCCCGGCGTCTTTCAGGTTCATGAGGAAAACATCGTCCTGCGCGAGGATGGTTGCGAGCTCCTCTCCACCCGCGCCCCCACCGCCCTCCCGATCCTGAGGTAACCCTATGGACACCGTCCCCTTCACGCTCGGCACACCCGCCTCTGGTCACCACACATTGGGCCTCATCGTGCTCAAATTTGACGAAACGCTGGAACAGGATTTTCGCCGCCTCTTCCCCTCCCGCGACCTCGCGCTTTACACCAGCCGTGTGCCGTCCGGTGCCGAAGTCACCACCGACACGTTGCAGGAAATGTCCGAAACCCTGCCTGCCAGCGCCGCGCTCTTTCCGCCTGCCGCCCGCTTTGATGCGGTCGGCTACGGCTGCACCTCCGGCACCACCATGATCGGGGCCGCCAAAGTCGCTGGGCTGGTGCAACAGGGCGTAAACACCCCCGCGGTGACCGACCCGCTCACCGCCGCCATCGCCGCCTGCCGCGCGCTCAACATCACGCGCCTCGGCATGGTCACGCCTTATGTGGCAGAGGTCTCCCTCCCCGTGCAGCGCGCCTTTGAGGCCGCAGGCATCTCGGTGCCCGCGCTGGTTTCCTTTGGCGAGGCAGGGGAGGAAAACGTCGCCCGCATCACCGCAGACTCTGTCAAATCCGCTGCCCTCAAGATTGGGCAACAGGCCGTTGATGCCGTCTTTCTCAGCTGCACCAACCTGCAGACACTGGATGTGATCGCCGATCTGGAGGCCACGCTCAACAAACCAGTTCTCAGTTCCAATTCTGTGCTCGCCTGGCACATGGCGCAGCTCTCCGGTGCGCCGCTTTCGCCGGAGGCACCGGGGCAGCTCTTTGCCCAAACATCAGCAAAAAACGCCACAAATGTCGCTCCTTGACCTGATCTGCTGACACCCCCCGCACAGGCTGGGGGCAATCAAAATGCGGGAGAGATCATGAAAATCGGCTTTATCGGATTGGGCAATGTGGGCGGCAAACTCAGCGGCAGCCTGCTTAGAAATGGCAAAGAGCTTTATGTCCATGATCTGAACGTCGATCTTGTGGCGAACAAGCTGGCCGACGGGGCCAAGGCGGTCTCCGGCCCGGCAGAGCTGATGCGCCTTTGTGATGTGGTCATCACCTGCCTGCCGTCCCCCGCCGCCTCAGATGCGGTGATGCAGGAGATGCTCTCAGAAGTGCGTCCCGGCAAAATCTGGATGGAAATGTCCACCACCGATGAAGCCGAGGCCAAGCGCCTTGGCGCGCTTGTCATCGCCGCAGGCGGCGCGGCTGTGGATTGCCCCGTCTCAGGCGGCTGCCACCGCGCGGATACCGGCAATATCTCCATCTTCGCAGGCTGTGACCGTCCCACCTTTGAACGCATCCTGCCGCTGCTGACCACCATGGGGCGGCGTGTGCTGCACACCGGTGATCTCGGCTCGGCCTCTGTGCTCAAAGTGGTCACCAACTACCTCGCCACCGCGCATCTCGTGGCCAGTGCCGAGGCGCTCACCACCTGCGCCGCTGCCGGTATGGATCTCAACACCGCCTATGAGGCGATCAAGATCAGCTCCGGCAATTCCTTCAGCCACGAAACCGAAAGTCAGGTCATCCTAAACGGTTCCCGCGACATCTCGTTCACCATGGATCTGGTCAAAAAGGACATTGGCCTGTTTCAGGATGTGGCCGACCGCGCCGGCGTGCCGCTGGAGCTCAACCCGCTGATGATCGCGATGTTTGATGACGCCATCGCGCGCTTTGGGGACAGAGAGCTCAGCCCCAACATCATCAAGCGGTTGGAGGAGGCCACCGGTCTTTCCGTGTTGGCCCCCGGCTTCCCGCCTGAGATGGTGGATGATGAGCCCGAAGAGCCCGGCTATGAGGTTGTGCCCCAAGGGCGCGGTTAAAAAGAGAGCGATTGGTTAGACGGTTGGCGCCCATGCCCCGTCAACATGAGAGGCTTCTTGATCGCCCGGCCATGGCGGCATGGTGATGCATATGAACTTCAACGGAACCTCTCCGACGCAACGGTACTGAAACGCGGTTCCCACGGGGATATCAATCGACACACCGGGCGCGAGGGAGGTCACTCTTTCTTCGCGCTCGTCACGCCGCCAGATCTCCCCCTCTCCTTCCAGAACGTACCAGAACTCGCTGACGCTCCGATGAACGGTTGCCCTGTTGATCTGGCCCGGGGGAACGGTGCTGTGGATCATATTCCCCGTGGTGCCATCCATAATGAAACGAATGTCGGCACCGGCGGGCGATTTGGCATCTGGGACATCGGGTAGCACGGTTTCTTTCATATGAGACCTCCTTGAGCATTTGGCACCAATAGCAAAATACGGGCGCAGCATCGCTCAGTCTTCTCATTCCCTCAATATCCCGGGGGTGAGCCGCGTCTCAAAAACTGTCCGGTGGACAGTTTTAGCGGCGAACGGGCGGAGCCCCGCGCAGCTTGCTGCGGTGGAGGGGCTGGCCCCTCAACCCCCTGCGATGTCGCCCGGTTAACCATTTTAGGCCCCGATTTTCGCACCTCCGCGATACAGCCGCGATACAGACGCAATACCGACGTTCAAAACAGGCGATTTTCGCCATTAACCTTTGGACGCTCACGCCTTCGGATGGGTGGCGTTATAGACTTCCATAAGACGCGCCGCATCGACCTGCGTATAGGTCTGCGTGGTCGCAAGGGAGGCATGTCCCAACAGCTCCTGAATGGCGCGCAAATCACCACCGGCGCTGAGCAGATGGGTGGCAAAACTGTGCCGCATCGCATGGGGGGTGGCGGTCGCGGGCAAGCCCAGCTGTTGCCGTGTCTTCTGCATGGCCATTTGCACAATTCGCGCACTCAAAGGGCCGCCACGCACGCCGCGAAACAACGGCGCATCCCGGCTAAGATCATGAGGGCAAAGGGAAATATAATGGTCAACCGACACCCGCGCCGCGTCCAATACGGGCACGATCCGCTCCTTGCCGCCTTTGCCGAGAATGCGCAATGTGCTGGGCAAAGGGGCATCTGCGCCGGTCAGGCTCAGCGCCTCAGAAATCCGCAGACCACAGCCGTAGAGCAGGGTGATCACCGCGGTGTCCCGCGCCCCGACCCAATCGTCTTTGGATTGAAGCTCAACGGTTTCAAGCACTTGCTTGGCCGCATCCTCAGACAGCGGGCGCGGCAGCTTGGCATTGAATTTGGGCGCGCGCGTCGCCAGAACCGCGGTTGGATCACAGCCTTCCCGCTCCGCAAGCCAGCGGAAAAAACTCTTTACTGCCGAGAGCTTACGCGCCAGCGAGCGCGGCGCAATTCCGGTTTTTCGCGCGTTCGCCATCCAGCTGCGCATGTCCTGCACAGACACCTGCATCAAAGGCGCAAGCCCCTGAGGTTCGCCCTTATGCAGGGTCAGAAAGCTCATGAATTCAATAAGATCGCGCTCATAGGCGGCGATGGTGTTGTTTGAGGCCGCCTCCAATGCGGCCTTATGGGCCAGAAAGCGCGTGATCGCGTCAGACGCTGCGGCGCTGATCACGCCAGCCAGCGGCGCATGGCGCGCTCAAAGACACCAGCGAAAAACGCCAGCAAATCAGTGCCTTGTTGCGGTGTGAACTGATGCGGATCCTCCGCGCCCATCACCAACAATCCCGGCAGGCGGCCCTTGCCAAAGTCCAGTTTCAGACAGGCTTCTGAGCGGATCCAGTCGCTGTCCTCGCCATAGACCTCCGTGCGCACGCCCTGCACCTGGCGCAACGTGACCTGTCGTTGTGGTATGTTGCGCCCACCGGTCAGGTAATCCTCGACAAACCCCGGCGCCGCTGTTGACAGCACATCGCCAAGCCGCGCCAGAGCGTTGTCGCCTTCGGTTTCCTGCTCGGTTTCCAGCACCAGCCGGATCGCGTCCACACGCAGAATATCGGCCACTTCGCCGCCAAGATCATGGAGGAACCGTTCAAATTCCACCGGATCCAGCATCCGCAGGATCGCACGATGCACCTGATTGGTGCCCGCCAGATTGTCATAAGCCGCCGCAATCACGCTGCGGTGGGTGTCCTCCAGCCGATCCAGACGCGCTTCAAGACGTTCCATGGCAATGCCACGCAGGTCGACAATATTGCCGCCCATGGTCTTTTCATTTGCCGCGATCAACGCGCGCATCAGATCGCGATCTTCAAGGATCACATCCGGCTGCGAGATGATTTTCTCACGCAACCCGTCTTCAATCTTAGGAGTGCTGCTCATATCGGTGCCATTTACGGTCGTTGCCCAGAGTCTACCAGAGCGTTCTGCCAAATGCCTCAACTTTTTGCGCCAATCCGCCGAAGGGGGAGCATTGGCGCAAAAATGTTTCGAGCGGCACCTTAGTGGGGCGGGAGGCTCTAAAGCGACTTGGCCTGCTCCCGCAGTGCAAACTTCTGGATTTTGCCGGTCGAGGTCTTTGGCAATTCGCCAAACACAACTTTCTTTGGTGTCTTAAAGCCCGCCAGATGCTCACGGGCAAAGGCGATCACCTCCGCTTCTTCCGCGTCCGCGCCTTCCAACAGCTCGACAAAGGCACAGGGCACTTCGCCCCATTTCTCATCAGGCTTGGCCACCACCGCCGCCAGGCTAACAGAAGGATGGTGCATCAGCGTCGCCTCCACTTCGACAGAGCTGATGTTTTCACCGCCGGAAATGATGATGTCCTTGGCGCGATCCGTGATCTGGATATAGCTGTCGGGGTGCTGCACTGCGATATCGCCAGAGTGGAAATACCCACCGGCAAAGGCCTCTCGGGTCGCCTCCGGGTTCTTCAGATAGCCTTTCATAACGGCGTTGCCACGGATCATGATTTCGCCATCCGAGACGCTATCCATCTCAATCTGTTCCAGTTTTTCGTTGGTGACAGTCACCTCTTCGATGAAGGGCATCGTCACACCCTGTCGTGCTTTGATCGCAGCACGCTCTGCTGTGTCCAACCCGTCCCAACGGGTGTCGTCCCACAGGCATTCGGTGACAGGGCCGTAGACTTCCGTCAGCCCATAGATCTGGGTCACGTTGAAGCCCATGGGTTCGAACTTGGCCAATATGGCAGGGGCAGGTGGCGCACCTGCTGTGAAGACTTCGACCACATGATCAAAGCTGCGGCGCTCTTCCTCCGGGGCGTTCACCATCATATTGAGGACAATCGGCGCGCCTCCCATGTGGGTCACGCCTTCATCGGCGATGGCATCAAAGATCGGCTTTGCGGCAACGTCGCGACAGCAGATCAGCGTGCCCCCCATCATGGGCATCAGCCATGTGTGGCACCAGCCGTTGCAATGAAACAGCGGCACCACCATCAGATACACAGGATAGAGCGTCATCTGCCAGCTCAGAACCTGCCCCATCGCATTCAGATAAGCGCCGCGATGGTGGTACACCACACCCTTCGGCTGGCCCGTGGTGCCGGAGGTGTAGTTCAGCGCGATGCTCTCCCACTCATCCTGCGGCATGATCCAGTCAAACGCCGGATCTCCGGACGCCAGCAGCGCCTCATAGGTCATGTATTTACCGCTCGCCGGGAAGCCTGCGGCGTCATCTGGCACCTCGACAATCGTTGGGCCATCGCCGCCCATCTCTGCTATGGCGGCCTCTGCAAGCGCCACAAAAGCGCTGTCTACGAGCACAACCTTGGCTTCGCCGTGCCCAAAGATATAGGCCACCGTGTGCACATCGAGCCGGATGTTGATGGCATTGAGCACCGCACCGCAGGCAGGCACTCCAAAATGCGCCTCAGCGGCTGCGCGGACGTTGGGCAACAGCGTGGCGACAACATCGCCTGAGGCCACACCTAGGTTGGCAAGGCCAGAGGCCAGTCGCGTGCAGCTTTCGTGGTAGTCTTTGTAGGTCAGTCGGGTGTCGCCACTCACCATCGCAATGCGGTTGGGAAACACCGTCGCCGCGCGTTTTAGTCCCGAAAGCGGTGTGAGCGGCACAAAATTTGCAGCGCATTTTTCCAAGCCAGTTTCATCTGCCATCCAACCCATCGACGCATCCTCCTTGTCGTCCACCGTTTCAGCGGTTTGTTTTTTGGTCTTCGAATAGAAACCCGTTAACCGCATCTCGATCAAGAAACTTTGGCGTCCGGGCGGCACGGAGTGTGATTCAGTGGAGCGTCAAATTCGGCTTTTGACGCGGCAGATTTGCGGCGCGGCACCATTTCGCCGCCATCGTTCGGACGTGATTTATAATAAGTTTGGAATGAATGATATTTAAGCGGCTGAGATTGTTCACACTTTTTCAACACTGACACAAAACAATCGCATTTGGGGCGCATTGCTTCCTCAGTGGGGGCGTGCAGTGGATTTATGGAAAGCGTTGGGGACTTTACGGTGCCGATGGAACATCCGGTGGGATCAATTCGTGATAAGGCGATCAAGGCCTTGGCTGCGCGCAAACAGGCTGCGGGGATACGGCCTGTTCTGATCACGGCAGGCTGTGGATTTGTGCAGGGCACGCGGGTGGCGACACCCGGCGGCTGGGCGACGGTCGAAAGCCTGAGCGTGGGTGACGAAGTGCTCACCTTTGACGCCGGATTTCAGCGCATTATGGCGATGTCATCGGATCTGATCCTGTCGCCTGAACAGCTGACACCAAACAAGTTGCGGCCATTGCTGGTGCCCAAGGGCACTTTGGACAATCGTCAGGACATGATCGTGCAACCACATCAGGGCGTCTTGATCGAAAGCCCAACTGTGCGCGACAAATGGGGCGATCCGTTTGCGGTCATCCCCGGCGCTGCGCTGGAGATTTTTGAGGGCGTTTCCCGGCTTGAGCCCGCAGATGAATTGAGAGCCTATCTGCCCGCTTTTGCCGAAGATCAGATGGTGTTTGTCAACGGCGGTGCCCTGTTGTTTTCCCAATCTATCTGGGGTGTGCGGGCCGGTGTGCAGCCCCGCTTTGGCCGTGCTGCCAATTACAACCTGATGCCGGTCCTTGAGGCCAAGGCGCTTTTGCAAAGCGGTTCAGTGCAGGCCGTCTACGGCAACCCGGAGGAGCTGCGCCGCGCCGCATAGTCACGCCGCACAGCACTTTCTAAATTTCTTCTTTCACAACAAAAAAGCGCCCGCCAAAGGGCGAGCGCTTCTTGTCATCAGTCTGCGATAATTACGCAGCCGCTTTTGCTTCTGGGCCAAAACGGCCGTAGAAGGTTTCACCCTTCTCTGCCATTTCGCGCAGCAGCGGCGGGCAGGAGAAGCGCTCGCCATATTTCGCGGTCAGCTGGTCACAACGCTCTGCTGCCCAGGCTGCACCCACGATGTCGAGCCAGCTGAACGGGCCACCGGACCAAGGCATGAAGCCCCAGCCAAGGATCGCGCCCACGTCACCTTCACGGATGTCTTCCAGAACACCCGCTTCCAAAGAGCGCACAGCTTCCAGAACCTGAGGGAACAGCAGACGGTGCTGCACGTCGATCAGCTCTGGCTGTTCTTCCAGAAGAGGGAACTTCTCGTTGAAACCTTCCCAGTAATCCAGACGCTTGCCTTTTTCGTCATAGTCAAAGAAGCCAGCTTTCGCCTTACGGCCCAGACGGCCTTCTTCCACCATCCAGAAGGTCACATCGTCAGCAACGGACTTAGGATAGGCATCGCCCATCGCAGCCATGGTGGCTTTGGCGATCTTTGCGCCGAGATCCAAAGAGGTTTCATCCACCAGCTGGATTGGACCAACCGGGAAGCCAAGCAGCTGTGCTGCGTGGTCCAGAAGTGGACGGGACACACCTTCGCCAGCCATCATCGTGCCTTCGTTGATGTAAGGGATGATGCAGCGGTTGGCATAGAAGAAACGCTCGTCGTTCACAACGATCGGGGTCTTCTTGATCTGACGCACATAGTCGAGCGCCTTGGCAACGGCACGTGGGCCGGTTTCTTTGCCTTTGATGATCTCAACCAGAGCCATCCGCTCCACAGGGGAGAAGAAGTGGATGCCGATGAACTGATCTTTGCGCACGGATGCCTCGGCCAGACCGGTGATCGGCAGGGTGGAGGTGTTGGAGGCAAAGATGGCGTCCTCAGGGATGATCGCCTCGACCTTTTTGGTCATTTCGGCCTTCACACCCACGTCTTCAAACACCGCTTCGATGATCAGATCGACGTCAGAGAGGGTGTTGAGATCGGTGGTTGCAGTGATCTGCCCCAGCACGGCCTCTTTCTTCTCTGCGGTGATCTTGCCGCGCTTGATGCCCTTGTCGAGAAAGGTCTCGGAGTAGGATTTGCCGCGGTCTGCCGCCTCTTGCGAGGTGTCGATCAGCACAACTTCGATGCCGGCCTGCGCCGAAACCAGCGCGATGCCCGCACCCATCATGCCCGCGCCCAGAACGCCGACTTTCTTGACGGTCTCATCCGCAACGTCCGGACGGTTTGCGCCTTTTTCCAGTGCTTCCTTGTTGATGAACAAAGACTGGATCATCGCAGAGGAAGACGGGTTCATCAGCACGTTCACAAACCAGCGCGCTTCGATCTTCAGGGCGGTGTCAAATGGCACCTGTGCGCCTTCATAGATCGCAGACAGCATGGCTTTGGCGGCTGGGTACACGCCCCAGGTGTTGCCGTTGACCATGGCAGATGCGCCCGCGAAGGTCATGAAGCCTGCTGGGTGATAAGGCTCGCCACCTGGCATTTTGTAGCCTTTGGCGTCCCAAGGTTTCACGATGTCCGCGTCGGTTGCGTTCAGAACCCATTCGGTTGCCGTGGCCACTGGATCGTCCACCACTTCGTGGATGATGCCCGCTGCCTTGGCTTTCTTTGGGTCGACCAGCTTGCCTTGCAGCAGGAAGGGGGAGGCCGCCATTGCGCCCATCATACGGATAAAGCGGGTGGTGCCGCCCATTCCCGGGAAAATGCCAACCATGATTTCCGGCAGACCAATTTTGGCCTTCGGGTTGTCAGCCGCAAAGATGCGGTGTGTGGCCAGCGGGATCTCCAGGCCAATGCCAAGCGCGGTGCCGGGCAGGGCGGTTGCAATTGGCTTGCCGCCTTTGTTGGTCTTCGGATCCATACCCGCGCGCTCGATTTTGCGCAGGAATTTGTGGCCGGTCATGGTGAAGTCAAACAGCGCCTGGGCGGGCTCGTCACCTGCGTCCGCACGGATTGTGCCCAGCACGTTCAGATCCATGCCGCCCGCAAAGGTGCTCTTGCCAGAGGTGATCACCGCGCCCTTGATGTCGTCGTTGGACAGCACTTCATCAATCAGCGCGTCCAGCTCGCCAAATGAGTCACGGCGCAGGACGTTCATGGATTTGTCAGCCACGTCCCAGGTGATGATGGCGACACCGTTGTCGCCGACGTTCATTGTGAAATCAGTCATGTCTCTTATCCTGTTGTCGGCGGATTACACGCGTTCGATGATGGTGGCTGCACCCATGCCGGAGGCGATGCAGAGCGTGGCGAGGCCAACTTCTTTGTCCTGACGCTCCAGTTCGTCGAGCAGCGTGCCGATGATGATCGCGCCGGTCGCGCCCAGTGGGTGACCCATCGCGATGGAGCCGCCGTTTACGTTCACCAGCTCTGGATCCACGTCGAAGGCCTGCTGGAAACGCAGCACAACGGATGCAAAGGCTTCGTTGACTTCAAACAGGTCGAAGTCGCTGATTTGCATGCCGGAATCCTTGAGGATTTTCTGAGTGGCAGGCACCGGACCGGTCAGCATGATGGTTGGGTCCAGACCAATTTTTGCGGTCTGCTTGATCACGGCGCGCGGCTTGATGCCGTATTTCTCGCCGAATTCTTTGTTGCCCACCAGAACGCCAGCAGCCCCGTCCACGATGCCGGAGCTGTTGCCCGCGTGGTGGATGTGGTTGATTTTGTTCAGGTGCGGGTACTTCATGATCGCGAGTTTATCAAAGCCCGGCATCACTTCGCCTTGCTCTTTGAACGCTGGCTTCAGGCCGCCGAGGGACTGCATGTCAGTGCCCGGACGCATGTATTCGTCGCGGTCCAGAATGGTCAGCCCATTGATGTCTTTGACAGCCACGATGGATTTGTCAAAACGGCCTTCGTCCCAGGCCTGCGCGGCGCGGCGCTGAGATTCCATCGCCAGCTGGTCCGCCTGCTCACGGGTGAAGCCGTATTCGGTTGCGATGATGTCTGCAGAGATGCCCTGAGGCACAAAGTAGGTGTTCATCGCGACCGATGGATCTACGGCAATCGCAGCACCGTCAGAGCCCATCGGCACGCGGCCCATCATTTCCACACCACCAGCGATATAGGCTTCGCCTGCGCCGCCTTTGATCTGGTTGGCGGCGAGGTTCACAGCTTCCATGCCGGATGCGCAGAAACGGTTGATCGCCAGACCGGGGATGATTTCATCCAGCTCGGAGGCCAGAACCGCGGTACGAGCCAGACAGCCGCCCTGTTCCTTCACCTGGGTCACATTGCCCCAGATCACATCCTCGACCGCGTGGCCTTCGAGGTTGTTGCGGGATTTCAGGTTGTTGAGCACGGTGGTTGAGAGGGCAACGGAAGTCACCTCATGCAGGCTGCCGTCTTTGCGGCCCTTACCGCGCGGGGTGCGCACGGCGTCATAGATATAGGCTTCGGTCATTTTGGTCTCCTATGTCAGGCGAAATCAGGCTCGGTCGCTTGGGCGGCCGGGCATCAGGTCGTAGGGATGTTTCCATCCCGGTGTTTCAGAAATATTGGTCAGCCAACGGTCCATATTGGGCCAGTCGGCGCGATCAAACCCGAAGTTCTCCGGGTAAAACAGATAGCCGCAGCAGGTCATGTCGGCATTGGTCAGGCTGTCGCCGACAATCCAGTCACGTCCCTCAAGATGTGTGTTGAGCACATCATAGGCGCCGGTCAGGCGGCTTTGATTGAAGGCGATCACCTCTTTGGGCTGCTTGTCTGCCGGGATCAGATGCATCAGGAAGCGGGTCACACCGGCCACAGCGCTGAGCTTGTGGTTGTCCCAGAACTGCCAGCGCAGGATCTCGCGGCGTTCCGCAGCGTTCTGGCCGCCATGTTTGCCCGATTTTTCAGAGATATAGTCCTGAATAACCGCAGATTGCGTGAGCGTTGTGTCACCGTCCACGAGCACAGGCGCTTCGCCCATCTCGTTCACATTGGCGCGGAAGTCCTCGCCACGTGTCTCTCCTGCGAAGAAGTCGACTTTCACCGGTTCCCAGGCAAGGCCCGACAGCTCCAGCGCCAGCGCGGCCTTGTAGGAATGCCCGGATTCCCCGAAGCAATAGAGTTTGATCGTCATGCCGTCCTCCCCTTGGCATATCGCGGGTTGGAGGTGTCGCACCCCCAAACTCCCCTGGAGTACTTTGGGCAGAATGAAGAGGCGCGCTTAGGTTGCCCGAGGGTTGGCACCATTGCTTCATTCTGCCAAAAATACTCTCTCCGAAGGCAGCCACCGGCTGTAAATGAGGGCGAAGCTTGTAGAAGATGCGCCACAATCGCTCCCATCACCGTTTTCTCGCATCCAGAGTTGCATTGAACTGGCGCAAGCGATGCGCCAGCTGATCGGTGTCTGTAACCGCGTCAAAATTCTCAAACAGAAAGGAGAGCGCCTCGCCTTCATCCAATCCCGCTTCTGTCGCAAAGCTCTTGAGTTTGCGGTAGCCATCCTCGGTCATGGCGACCGGGAAACGGCGGGTCAGGCGAAAACGTTTGGGCATCTGTCCTCCTTAGAGACGCCAGTTCCTGAAGCAGCGGGCGGGGAAGCCCCCGCCCAACCAGTGCATCAGAAGTTTTCGGCCGCCAGCGCCATGACGGTGTCACCGCCGGACTGGATGCGCGCCAGATGCATACCGGTCGCAGGCAGACGACGTGCCATGTAGTAGCGGCCGGTGGCAAGCTTGGTTTCATAGAACGCTGCGTCGCCTTCGCCGGCGGCCAGCGCCGCATTGGCCGCTTTTGCCATCTGCGCCCACATCAGGCCCAGGCAAACATGGCCAAAGAGATGCATGAAGTCATTGGACCCGGAGAGCGCATCGTTGGGGTTCTTCATACCAGCTTGCATGAAGTACATGCCTGCGGCCTGAAGGTCCTTGGAAGCGGCTTTCAGCGGCTCGATGAAGTCTTTCAGCGCTTCGTCTTCGCCATTTTCCTTGCAGAAGTTTTTGACGATTTCAAAGAAGGCCATCACGTGCTTGCCGCCATCTGCGGCCAGTTTGCGACCCACAAGATCCAGCGCCTGAACACCGTTTGCGCCTTCATAGATCATGGCGATACGGGCATCACGGGTGAACTGGCTCATGCCCCATTCTTCGATGTAGCCGTGACCACCGTAGACCTGCTGTGCCTTGACGGTCATGTCATAGCCTTCATCGGTCAGGAAGCCTTTGATGACAGGGGTCAGCAGGGAGATCAGGCCATCTGCGTCCTTGTCATTGCTGCGGTGCGCCTTATCGATCATGGTGGCGCCCCAGAGGATGAACGCACGCGCGCCTTCCACAAAGGATTTCTGATCCATCAGGGAGCGGCGAATGTCTGGGTGCACGATCAGCGGATCGGCTGGACCGTCCGGGTTTTTCACGCCGGTCACATCGCGGCCCTGCAGACGGTCTTTGGCATAGATCAGAGCGTTCTGATACGCGGCTTCCGCCTGTGCCAGACCCTGCATGCCCACACCAAGACGCGCTTCGTTCATCATGGTGAACATGGCACGCATGCCTTTGTTCAGATCCCCAATCAGGTAACCTTCGGCTTCGTCATAGTTCAGCACACAGGTGGAGTTGCCGTGGATGCCCATCTTCTCTTCGATGCTGCCCACGGACACGCCATTGCGTGCGCCGATGTTGCCTTCATTGTCCACAAGGAACTTTGGTACGATGAAGAGCGACACACCTTTGATGCCTTCAGGGCCACCAGGCACTTTGGCAAGCACGAGGTGCACGATGTTGTCGGCCATGTCGTGGTCACCGGCTGAGATAAAGATCTTCTGGCCGGAGATTTTATAGGTACCGTTGTCCTGTGGTTCCGCCTTGGTGCGCATCAGGCCCAGATCGGTGCCGCAATGCGGCTCGGTCAGGTTCATGGTGCCGGTCCACTCACAGGAGACCATCTTGGGCAGCCATTTGTTCTTCTGCTCATCGGTGCCGTGGGCAAGGATCGCCGCCGCGGCGCCGTGGGTCAGGCCCTGATACATGGTGAAGGCTTGGTTGGAGGCCGAGAACATCTCGCCAACCGCGGTGCCCAGAACATATGGCATGTTCTGCCCGCCGTATTCCTCCGGCATATCAAGGCCGGTCCAGCCGCCTTCTTTGACCTGCTCAAACGCATCCTTGAAGCCGGTCGGCGTGTAGACAACGCCGTTTTCCAGACGGCAGCCTTCATGGTCGCCCACAACGTTCAGTGGCGCCAGCACTTCGCCGGTCAGTTTGCCTGCTTCTTCCAGTACTGCGCTGGTGAAGTCAGCTTCCAGCTCGTTGTAGCCGGGGATGTCGGAACCGGAGACATTTAAAACGTTGTGAAGGACAAACTGAAGGTCTTTCACGGGTGCGGTGTATGTTGGCATTGAGCTCTTCCCTTTGGGTGATCCGATACGGAGGTCTTGGCGGCGCGCTTACTGCGCAGCGTCTTTATGTGTGTCGAGGTCAGCGAGAAATCTCTCGCCCCATTTCAATTGCTCACGCAAATCGTCGATGGCTTCGGTGAGCTCATCACGCTGTTCTTCCATGTCCTGCAGGCGCTGCTGAGCCACTTCATAGGTGCGCTGCAGTTGGGTCGCTTGCTGGTCTCCCATGTCGTAGAGATCCAGAAGTTGGCGGATCTCTTCGAGGGAAAAACCAAAGCGTTTGCCCCGCAGGATCAGCTTCAGGCGTGCGCGGTCACGTTTGGTGAACAGACGTTTCTGGCCTTCTCGAATGGGGAACAACAGTTCCTTGGCTTCGTAAAAGCGCAGAGTGCGAGGTGTTACGTCAAAGGCGTCACACATCTCGCGGATGGTCATCGTTTCTTCGCTCATAATTGCGTCCTTTCTTGAAGGAAGTTGAGGAACAAAATGGGCTTCGGGAATGGCGATACTATACCACTTGACGTTAACGTAAGTAAGACGTCACGTCATAAATTAAAGTGACGTTAGATCATTTCCGATTTCACGATTTGGTGCGCGCGCGTGGCATCCGATCCGCTCGATTTTGCTCAGGGCGCCGGGTTTTGCGTTGATATTGTGAGCAATTCACATGATCGGCCACACAGGCGATTGAACGCACGCGCCCAAAAATAAAAGGGCCGCGCGAGTTGCGCAGCCCAAATCATCATGCAGCATGGAGGGGTTAGGCGCCGTGCCTTAACCGTTATCTTTCACAAGAAAAGCGGCGGTCTCATCGCGCAGCTCTTTGAGTTCACGCATCGCCTCTTCCAACGCAAGGCGCTGCTCTTCCAGCTCTGCATACTGGCGGTCCGCCATGTCCACAAAAGCCTGCATTTGCGCCGATGTGCCCTCATGTTCGTAGATCAGAAGCCACTGGCGGATGTCTTCCAATTTGATTCCAAATCGACGGCCACGCATGATCAAAGTCATCCGGGCGACCTCTTTGGGGCCGAAGAAGCGGCTGCGACCGGAGCGCTCAGGATGCAATAGTTCAATATACTCGTAATATCGAAGCGTGCGCGGGGTCACATCGAACTTGGTGCACATTTCTTTGAAAGATAGGCGAGTATCAGTCATTGGCGTGGTCTCCTTGCGACCGCAAACTTAGTTTGCATCTGCAGCGAGAGCAACCGCCCCCTTGCGGCTGATTGAATTTGCCGCTCATAAATAGTCCGATGATTGCGGGAGGCGGAGCATGAACTCACAAAAGGCAAAGATGGCGGAGCATTTCATAAATGCGATTCCCCATTGTAAAGCGCTCAATATGAAGCTCACGGACATCGGAGATGGCAAAGCGTCCATGGAGTTGCCCTATGATTCCAAAATCGTAGGCGATCCCGAAACCGGCGTTTTGCATGGCGGTGCCGTTTCTGCGCTGATGGACACCTGCTGCGGTGCAGCGGCGATGTGCCACCCGTCATCGCCCTCCGGCACAGCCACAATTGATCTGCGCATCGACTACATGCGCGCGGCAACACCGGGGCAAACAATCCGCACCACGGCGGAGTGTTACCGCATCACGCGCTCGGTCGCCTTTGTGCGCGCGACCGCGACGGATGATGACACAGATCGCCCGGTGGCCACGGCCACTGGTGCCTTTACAGTGGAGCGTAAATGATGGCCCGCGCACGTCCGGAACCGGTTCAGGTGGTAAAGCAACGCCGTGATGCAGCGCTGAGTGCGCTGGTGCATGGCGTGCCTTATATCAATTTTCTCGGCATTGAATTCGAGCGCCGCGGCGATGAGCTCACCGCGATTTTGCCGTTTGACGACAAGTTGATCGGCAATCCGCTACTACCGGCGATTCATGGCGGCGTCACTGCGGGGTTTCTTGAAACCACGGCCGTGATTGGTCTGGCGTGGTCCGGCCTTTGGGATGACATCGAAAGCGGGCGGATCACTATGGAAGGCCTCACGGAGGGCCATCTGCCGCGCATGCCAAAAACCATTGATTTCACGGTGGACTATCTTCGTTCTGGCTTGCCGCGTGATGCCTACGCGCGGGCGCGGGTGAACAGATCTGGCCGACGCTATGCCTCCGTGCATGTCGAAGCCTGGCAGGATCAGCGAGACGTGCTTTTTGCGCAGGCCACCGGGCACTTTCTGATGCCTCAGCGGGATGACTGACAGCGCGCCCTCTGCGGGCGGGGTGGGTGAAATCACGCATCGTCGCATTCTGCACACGGCGCTGCCAATTGTTCTGTCCAATGCCACCGTGCCGATCCTTGGAGCGGTCGACACTGGAGTCGTGGGGCAGATGGGAGAGGCCGCGCCCATCGGTGCGGTCGGGATCGGCGCGATCATTCTGGCGGGTCTTTACTGGATCTTTGGGTTTCTGCGGATGGGCACAACAGGTCTGACGGCCAAGGCGATCGGGGCTGGGCGGCAGGGCGAGGTGGCTGCGATGCTCACCCGCGCCGTGATGATCGGTCTTGCGGGTGGCCTGTTGGTGATTACTGGGCAGGTCTGGCTGTTCCGCGCCGCGTTCTGGCTTTCTCCGGCCTCGCCGGAGGTAGAGGGGCTTGCCCAGCAATACCTGCACATCCGCGTCTGGTCGGCGCCGGCCGCAATCGCAATCTACGGGCTGACTGGCTGGCTGATTGCGCATGAGCGGACCAAGGCTGTTCTGGCGGTCCAGCTCTGGATGAACGGGCTCAATATACTGCTCGATCTGTGGTTCGTGCTGGGGCTTGGATGGGGCGTTGGTGGCGTGGCCACCGCCACAGTGATTGCCGAGGTCACGGGCGCCATGTTGGCGGTGTGGTTGTGTCGGGATGTGTTCCTTAACCCCGCCTGGAAAGAGCGCGCACGCATCCTTGACGCCGCCGCTTTGCGTGAAATGGCCACGGTCAACCGCGATATCCTGCTGCGTTCTTTGCTGCTGCAGGGCATTTTCATGTCCTTTCTCTTTCTCGGGGCGGACTTTGGCGATGTGACCCTGGCCGCCAATCAGGTGCTCTTGCAGTTTCTGGAGATCACGGCCTACGCGCTGGACGGGTTCGCCTTTTCCGTGGAGGCGTTGGTCGGGCAGGCCTTTGGGGCAAAAGACCGACAAACCCTGCGCAGAGCCTCTGTGATGTCAAGCCTGTGGGGCGTGGTCTGCGTGATCCTTCTTTCGCTCACGTTTGCGCTCACCGGCGGATGGATCATAGATGTGATGACGACCTCGCCAGAAGTGCGCGCAGAGGCGCGTATCTATCTGCCGTGGATGGTGTTCGCGCCCACACTTGGGGTGGCGGCTTGGATGCTCGATGGGATCTTTATCGGTGCCACGCAAACCCGTGAAATGCGCAATATGATGTTCATCTCGGCGTTGGTGTACCTCTGTGCGGTGCTGGTGCTTCTGCCGGGTTTTGCAAACCATGGGCTGTGGCTTGCGCTGCTGATCAGCTTTGTGGCGCGGGGCATCACCTTGGGGCTGCGCTATCCGGCGCTTGAGGCCAAAGCGGCCTGAACACTCTGATTTCATTGTAACAAAACCGCGACGCGCGTTCGGTCGGTCGGACGCGCCTTGCCGCGTTTCGCATGTGTTTTCGAAACCCCCTTGATCCGCTCGGCGAGTCGACGTAATTATATGAACAAGTGTTCAATAATGGGAGGAGGGGCTCATGTTCACGCACACAATGAATTTTGATCTGGGTGCGGACATCAACGCATTGCGCGAGATGGTGCACCGCTTCGCGCAAGAGCGCATCAAGCCTATGGCTGCCGAGATTGATCAGAAAAACGAGTTTCCAAATGAGCTTTGGAAAGAGTTTGGCGAGCTTGGTCTGCTGGGCGTCACCGTGCCGGAGGCCTATGGCGGTGCAGAGATGTCCTATCTGGCCCATGTGATCGTGGTGGAGGAGCTGGCCCGCGCAAGCGCATCGGTGTCGCTGTCCTACGGTGCGCATTCCAACCTCTGCGTAAACCAAATCAAGCTCAACGGAACGGAAGAGCAAAAGCAGAAATACCTGCCCCGCCTGATTTCCGGCGAACATGTCGGGGCGCTGGCGATGTCTGAGCCTTCTGCCGGTTCTGATGTGGTGTCCATGAAACTGCGTGCTGAGAAACGCAACGACCGCTACATCCTGAACGGCAACAAATATTGGATCACCAACGGGCCGGATGCCGACACGCTTGTGGTCTATGCCAAAACCGATCCGGACGCTGGCCCGCGCGGCATCACTGCCTTCCTGATTGAAAAAGAGATGAAGGGTTTCTCCACCAGCCCGCATTTTGACAAGCTGGGCATGCGTGGCTCCAACACCGCAGAGCTGATTTTTGAAGACTGCGAAGTGCCGTTTGAAAACGTGCTGGGCGAAGAGGGCAAGGGCGTCGCAGTGCTGATGTCAGGGCTGGACTATGAACGTGTGGTGCTTGCGGGCATCGGCACGGGCATCATGGCGGCCTGTCTGGATGAGGTCATGCCCTACATGGTGGAGCGCAAGCAATTTGGCACCTCCATCGGGAACTTCCAGCTGATGCAGGGCAAGATCGCGGATATGTATACCGCGATGAACTCGGCGCGCGCCTATGTTTATGAGTGCGCGAAAGCTTGCGATCAGGGGCGCATCACCCGTCAGGATGCGGCGGCGTGCTGTCTTTATGCCTCAGAGGTTGCCATGACACAGGCGCATCAGGCTGTGCAGGCCTTTGGTGGCGCAGGGTATCTGTCTGACAATCCGGTGGGGCGCATTTTCCGCGATGCCAAGCTGATGGAAATCGGCGCAGGTACCAGCGAAATCCGCCGTATGCTGATTGGTCGCGAACTCATGACTGCAATGGGCTGATGGTCAGGCGCGCTGCACATCGGGGTCCGCGCAACGCAAAAGGGCGAACAACCGTTCGCCCTTCGCCAAGCTCTATGCGTCGCTCTGCATGGCGGAGCGCGCAGGGTTTAGAAGCGGTGCACGTAGCTCGCGGAGACCACAATCGGGTCGATTTCCGCTTTGCCGATAGCGCTGCCGTTAAGCGTGACATCGGAATCGATGTCGATCCAGCGCACATTGAAACGCACGGCGCCGCGATCAGAAACCGCATAGTCGACACCTGCGTTCAGCGCGAGGCCCCAGCTGTCATCCAGCTCGAGAGTGCCAAGCGCGGACTCTTCTTCAAAGAAGGTCGTGTAGTTGATACCCACGCCGAAGAACGGGGTGAACTTGCTGTTGGTCGGAATGTGGTAGTTCACGGACAGGGTGGGTGGCAGCTGCTTAACTTTACCCGCGGTTGCGCCACTCGCAAGCGTAACGGTGTGAGAGAAAGGCGTCGCCGCCAGCAACTCAATACCGATATTGTCGCGGATGAAATACTCAGCGGTGAAGACCGGGCGTGTGTTGCTGTCGATGCTGGAGTCAGAAGTCTCGCCAGCCAGCAGACCGTTGCCGGATTTCGGGTTCACATTGCCAACACCAACGCCAACGGTCCAATCACCTTGGGATTGCGCAAAAGCAGGCGCAGAAAATGCGGCCAGAGCGGCTGTCAGAGCCAGCGCGGAAGTCATACGTTTCATGGAGGGTCTCATTTCATAGTCGTTATGAGGGGTTATGTGCGCAATGTGACCGACTCGCTGCACCGCCGCACTGATCTAAATCAAATCCGCGTGAACAGTTGGCGCGGTCTACCTAAGCGACGCCAAAACTGGGGGTCATATGAAGCTGCAATCTAAAGTTATCACGGGATCTGAGGATTTTGCCGCCAACCGCGCGGCCCATCTGGACATGCTCCAGACCGTGCAGTCAGCCGCAGAAAAGGCGCGGATGGGCGGCGGGGAGAAATCCCGTGCTCGTCACGAAAGCCGTGGCAAGATGCTCCCGCGCCGTCGCGTGGCGGGGCTGCTTGATCCGGGATCGCCCTTTTTGGAAATCGGCGTGACGGCGGCACATGGCATGTATGACGATGCCGCACCCAGTGCCGGTGTTGTGGCCGGGATCGGGCGGGTGCATGGCCAGGAGGTCATGGTGGTCTGCAACGACGCCACGGTGAAGGGCGGCACATACTTCCCGATGTCGGTGAAAAAACACCTGCGCGCTCAGGAAATTGCCGAGCAGAACCATTTGCCCTGCGTCTACCTTGTGGACAGCGGTGGCGCCAACCTGCCCCAGCAGGATGAAGTCTTCCCGGATCGGGATCACTTTGGCCGCATCTTCTTCAATCAGGCCAATATGAGCGCGAAGGGCATTCCCCAGATCGCCGTGGTCATGGGCTCCTGTACGGCAGGCGGAGCCTATGTGCCCGCGATGTCCGATGTGACCATCATCGTCAAAGAGCAGGGGACAATCTTTCTCGCAGGGCCGCCTCTGGTGAAGGCCGCAACCGGTGAAGTGGTCAGCGCCGAAGACCTTGGCGGCGGTGACGTTCACACCCGCCTTTCCGGTGTTGCCGACTATCTTGCCGAGGATGATGCCCACGCGCTTGCGCTGGCGCGTGAGTCTCTGAAACATCTCAACCGCACCAAACCTCAGACCGTGGACTGGGCCAGCTCCGAAGAGCCAGCCTATGACCCGGAGGAGATACTCGGTGTGGTCCCCGGTGGATTGCGCACGCCTTACGACATTCGCGAGGTCATTGCCCGCGTGGTGGACGGCAGCCGCTTTGATGAGTTCAAGAAACGCTTCGGGGAAACGCTGGTCTGTGGCTTTGCCCATGTCAAAGGCTGCCCTGTGGGCATCATTGCCAACAACGGCGTGCTCTATTCCGAAAGCGCCGCCAAAGGCGCGCATTTTGTAGAGCTCTGCTCCCAACGCCACATTCCTCTGGTCTTCTTGCAAAACATCACGGGCTTTATGGTGGGGCAGAAATATGAGGCCGAAGGCATTGCCCGTCATGGGGCCAAGATGGTGACCGCCGTTGCCACCACCAAAGTGCCAAAAATCACCATGTTGGTTGGTGGCTCCTTTGGGGCTGGCAACTACGGCATGGCAGGCCGGGCCTATTCCCCGCGCTTCCTCTGGACGTGGCCCAACTCCCGGATTTCGGTGATGGGGGGCGAGCAGGCCGCAGGCGTGCTGGCGACGGTCAAGCGCGACGCGATCGAGCGTCAGGGCGGGGCATGGTCCGCTGAGGAAGAGGCGGCTTTCAAGCAGCCAACCCTTGATATGTTCGAGGAGCAAAGCCACCCGCTCTATGCCTCGGCGCGTCTGTGGGACGACGGCATCGTTGATCCGCGCAAGACCCGCGATGTGCTGCATTTGAGTCTGTCCGCCGCGCTGAATGCCCCGATTGAAGACACAAAGTTTGGTGTCTTCCGGATGTGATTGGCCCGCAGGAGGCAGCCCCTGCGCCCCCGGAAAGTTCCGGGCAAAACGAAGAACAAGGTCGGGAGGCCGAGATGTTTGAAAAAATCCTGATTGCCAACCGTGGTGAAATTGCCTGCCGCGTGATGGAAACGGCCCGCGCCATGGGGGTAAAAACCGTCGCGGTCTACTCGGACGCGGATGCGGGTGCCAAACATGTCGCGCTGGCCGATCAGGCGGTGCACATCGGTGGGGCCGCACCGGCAGAAAGCTATCTGAAAGGGGATGTGATCATCGCCGCCGCACTGGAAACCGGCGCTCAGGGCATTCATCCAGGCTACGGGTTCCTCTCTGAAAACCCCGCGTTTGTGGAGGCTGTCGAGGCGGCGGGTCTGACCTTTATCGGCCCCTCTGCTGAGGCCATTCGCGCCATGGGGCTCAAAGATGCCGCCAAAGCGCTGATGGAGAAGGCCGATGTGCCCGTGGTGCCGGGCTATCACGGCGCAAATCAGGATCCTGCGTTTTTGGCCGAACAGGCAGATGCCATTGGCTATCCGGTTCTGATTAAGGCGGTCGCGGGCGGCGGCGGCAAAGGCATGCGGCTTGTGGAGGAGCCTGCCGAATTTGCCGATGCGCTGGCCAGCGCACAGGGGGAAGCCACCACCGCCTTTGGCAACCCTGATGTGCTGATTGAGAAATTTGTCACCAGCCCGCGCCATATCGAAGTGCAGGTGTTTGGCGATGGAACGTCAGCGGTGCATCTGTTTGAACGGGACTGCTCGTTGCAGCGTCGGCACCAGAAGGTGATCGAAGAAGCGCCCGCACCGGGCATGACCGAAGAGATGCGCGCGGCTATGGGTAAAGCGGCGGTGCGCGCGGCCGAGGCGATTGGCTACAAAGGCGCAGGCACCATCGAGTTTATCGTCGATGGCAGCGATGGTCTGCGGTCCGATGGGTTCTGGTTCATGGAAATGAACACCCGCCTTCAGGTCGAACATCCTGTGACCGAAGCGATCACCGGTGTGGATCTTGTGGAATGGCAACTGCGCGTGGCCTCTGGGGAACCACTTCCCAAGTCTCAGGACGCATTGACCATCACCGGACATTCGTTTGAGGCGCGCATCTATGCAGAAGATGTGCCCAAAGGCTTTTTGCCCGCCACAGGTACGCTCAGCCATCTGGAGTTCCCAGCGCAGGCGCGTATCGATAGCGGTGTGCGCGCCGGCGACACGATCAGCCCTTGGTATGATCCGATGATTGCGAAGCTTGTCGTGCATGGCCCGACCCGCGACGTGGCACTGAAACAGCTTGAGCGCGCCCTGCGTTGGACCGATGTCGGCGGCACTGTGACCAATGTGAGCTTTCTGGCTTTGCTGGCGGCGCAGCCCGACTTTGTGGGGGGAGATGTGGACACGGGCCTGATTGATCGCAACATCGACACGCTGGCCCAGCAACCTGTCGCCTGCACCAAGTCCCGCGCCATCGCAGGGCTGACCGCCATGGGCCTGCGCCCCTTGGACGGCACGGCCCCCGCAAACACTTTGGTACTGTGGTCCCCGCTCACCCATGTGGTCACGCTCACCCATAATGAGGAGCGTTTTGATGTGGCGGTGCAGGTGAATGACACCGGCGCCTATACTGTGCAGATCGGTGAGGTCAGCCACGAGGTCACCTATAAGACCGGTGCTTGGTGGGTCGACGACACCAAAACCCTCGCCCGTACAGCCCGCAGCGGCAATGAGCTGACGGTGTTCTGGGGCAATGGCTATCGTTTTACGGTTGTTGATCCGCTGGAGCGCGAAGACGAAGCCGCAACAGGCGGCAATCTCATCGCGGCACCGATGCCGGGCCTTGTGAAGGCGATTTTTGCCGACGCAGGACAAACCGTGGCACAGGGTGACCGGCTGGCGATTTTGGAAGCCATGAAAATGGAGCACTCCCTGCTCGCACCACGCGATGGCATTGTCGCCGACGTGCTTGTGACAGAAGGCGCGCAGGTGGAAGACGGCTCCGCCTTGATCCTGTTGGAAGAAGAGGAGAACGAAGAATGAGCATCAGACTGCACCATGTTCCGTTCTCCCGGTCCTTCCGTGTCCTCTGGATGCTCGAAGAGTTGGGCCTTGAGGCCGAGATCATCGCCCACAGCATCCGCAAAGGGACCATGCGCGCGCCTGAGGTGAGGGCGATCAGCCCCGCCGCCCGCGCTCCTGCTATAGAAATCGACGGGTTCACCATGATCGAAAGCGGCGCGATCCTTGAATATCTCGCCGAAACCCACCCGGAGGCGGCTCTTGGTGTGGCCGTCGGCGCTCCAGAGCGGGCCAAATACCTCCAGCTCATGCATTTTGCCGAAACCCAGGCGGGTTTGATTGAGCATCTCAATATGCAGCATGTGTTCCTGCGTGACCCGGCGCTGATCTCCCCGACGGTCATCAAGCTCAACACCAAGCGTCTGCAGGTCACCATGGCGGCGCTTGAAGGCATGCTGGGCGATCAGGAATTCCTCCTGCCCACGGGCTTTGGGGCGGCAGATATCATGATGGGCTTCAATCTCTATTCTGCGCCTTATTATGTGGCCCTTTCGGAGTATCCCAAACTTGAGGCCTACCGCGCGCGGCTTGAAACACGCCCCGCCTATCAGGCAGCTCGGGCCAAAGATGGCGCGCAGGAGTTTTACACACAGGATTTCTACCCGATTCCGGAAGGGGCCTGATCCATGGCGGAATATGTCGAGGTCTTTGAGGTCGGTCCGCGCGATGGTCTGCAAAATGAAAAGCGACAGATTCCCACGGCGGAGAAGATCGCGCTGGTGGATTGCCTGAGCAATGCGGGGTTCAAGCGCATCGAAGTGGCAAGTTTTGTCAGCCCCAAATGGGTGCCGCAGATGGCAGACTCCGCTGCTGTGCTCGCGGGCATCATCCGCAAAGCCGGTGTGAGTTATGCGGCTCTGACCCCCAACATGCGCGGCTTTGAGGGCGCAGTTGCAGCACGTGCGGATGAGATTGCGATCTTTGGCTCGGCCTCGGAGGGGTTTTCCAAGGCCAACATCAACGCCACCATCGCGGAAAGCCTTGAGCGTTTTACCCCGGTTGTCGCGGCAGCCAAGGAAGCGCAGATCCCTGTGCGCGGCTACATCAGCTGCGTCACCGATTGTCCCTATGACGGCCCGACACCCCCGGAAAAGGTGGCGGAAGTGGCCAAACATCTCAACGATGTGGGATGTTATGAAATCAGTCTTGGTGACACCATTGGACAGGCCACGCCGGAAAGCACCACAGCCATGTTGCAGGCGGTGCTGGAGGAGGTGCCTGCCGCAAAACTGGCGGGCCACTATCATGACACCGCAGGCCGCGCGCTTTTGAATATCGAGGCATCGCTTGCGCTTGGTCTGCGTGTGTTTGATGCGGCCGTGGGTGGTTTGGGCGGATGCCCCTATGCGCCTGGAGCAGCCGGCAATGTGGCAACCGAGGCAGTCGCGTCGCGGCTTGAAACCCTCGGCTATGAAACCGGCCTTGATCTGGCTGTGGTGTCTCAGGCGGCAGAGATGGCGCGCGCCATGCGCATGCCCACGGAATAAGGACTGATCTGAATGCGCTTTGAAACGCTCTTGATTGATGTGGATGCACGCGGCGTCGCAACGCTCATGCTCAACCGCCCGGAAAAACACAATGCCATGTCCGGTACCATGATCACCGAACTCAAACAGGCCGCCGAAGCCCTTGGCGCGGATCCTGCAGTGCGTGTGGTTGTGCTGACCGGGGCGGGCAAATCGTTCTGTGCGGGCGGGGATCTTGGGTGGATGCAGGCGCAGATGGCGGCTGATGCAAAGACCCGTTTTGTCGAGGCCCGCAAACTGGCGGAGGCCCTGCAGGCGCTCAACACCCTGCCAAAACCCTTGATTGGCCGCCTGCAGGGCAACGCTTTTGGCGGGGGTGTTGGCATGGCCAGCGTCTGTGATGTGGCGATTGGCGCTGACAGCCTGACCATGGGGCTGACCGAAACCAAGCTGGGTCTGATCCCGGCAACCATCGGGCCTTATGTGCTGTCCCGCATGGGGGAGGCGATGGCCCGCCGTGTGTTTATGTCGGCGCGCCTTTTCAAAGCCCCGGAAGCGGTGGCGCTTGGGCTGCTGGCCAAAGCGGTTCCGACCGATGATCTGGACGCCGCCGTGGAGGCAGAAGTTGTCCCGTATCTCTCCTGTGCACCGGAAGCTGTGGCGCGCGCAAAGGCGCTGGCGCGCAAACTTGGGCCAACAATTGATGACGCTGTGATCGATCACACAATTTCTGAGCTCGTGGCCTGCTGGGAAGGGGCTGAGGCGCAGGAAGGCATCAAAGCGTTTTTCGCCAAAGAAAAACCGGCTTGGGTGCGCTAGGCTGGCATGGGGTGCAGCTCTCGCTGCACGCTGTCTGGTTCTGGGAGACGCAAGCCGATGCGCTGGATCTTTCTTTTCGTGCGCACCAATTTGCGCCTGCTCTTTGTGGTGAGCCTTTTGGCCAACCTTGCGCTTGGCGTACTCAACTTTGTGGTTCAGCCGATTTGGCGCGCCGCAGCTGTCACCAGCGCGCTGGCGCTGGCCGAGGTGAAATCTTAGGCCGAAGAAAGGCGCGCTGTCGCCAAGGCCTGATCCAAAGAGAAAGCCAAGGCGCGCCTTCGGCGGGTGGCCGTCGCGGTTCCGGTTGTTGGCCTCGCTGCGGCAACCGCTTTTGAGTATGCGGCATATCAGCGCTGGCAGGCCGAGAACCCGAGCCAAACCTTTGATGATTATGCCGCTGCAATTCTTGCCAGCAGTCAGGAAGTGGCGGGCGAGGTGGCGGGCGAACTCACCGAAGTCTTTCCCGAATGGGCCACCCCAGATGTAAACGCGCTGATGCAGGCCATGGAGGCCGGGCTGCAAAATCTGCGCCATTTTGCCGAAGCCGCCCCCACAGTAGTGCCGGAATAAACACGTAAGATCAGAGGGTAAAGCGCGCCAGCGCGTCTTGCACGTCTGTCTGACGTAGTGAACTTGCCGAAGTTGACGAAAACCCTGCGGTATTAACCATTTTTGGAATCAACCCTTTCGGCCGCGGTCAATCGCGCAGATTCGCGGGGCCACGTTGCAGGCGCTATTCTTTCACAGATGCAGTTTTTTGCCTTAAGCAATTCTTTTTTAATAGGAAACGTGAAATCAACTGACCGTGGGCAGGCCATGCAAATTGTTGACCCAGACATGACGCGACGGTAAACCCACGGAGAGTATTTAAAGCCATCTGACTGCACCAACTCGGCGTGCATGAAAGGAGCTACCATTGGAAGAGATGCTCAGGGAATATTTCCCCATTCTCGTCTTTATGGCCGTAGCGATCGGCCTCGGTCTTGTTTTCATTCTTGCCGCCGTTGTTTTGGCCGTTCGCAGCCCCGACCCCGAAAAAGTCAGCGCCTACGAATGTGGCTTTAACGCCTTTGATGACGCCCGCATGAAATTCGATGTGCGCTTCTATCTGGTTTCGATCCTTTTCATCATCTTCGATCTGGAAATCGCCTTCCTGTTCCCTTGGGCCGTCGCCTTCAAGGATGTGTCGATGATCGGTTTCTGGTCCATGATGGTGTTCCTGGCCGTATTGACCATTGGGTTCGCCTATGAATGGAAAAAAGGAGCGCTGGAATGGGAGTGATGACCGGTTCAAATACCGCTGGAGTTGACCGCGAGGTAGTCACTCAAGCCATCAACACAGAGCTTCAGGACAAGGGCTTTCTGCTCACTAACGCCGAAGATCTGATCAACTGGGGTCGCACAGGGTCCTTGCACTGGATGACCTTTGGTCTGGCCTGCTGCGCGGTTGAGATGATGCACACCTCCATGCCGCGTTATGATGCCGAGCGCTTTGGCATCGCACCACGTGCCTCCCCGCGCCAGTCTGACGTGATGATTGTAGCAGGGACGCTGACCAACAAAATGGCCCCCGCGCTGCGCAAGGTTTATGACCAGATGCCAGAGCCGCGCTATGTGATTTCCATGGGATCCTGCGCAAACGGCGGCGGCTACTACCACTACAGCTACTCTGTTGTGCGCGGTTGTGACCGCATTGTCCCCGTCGACATCTACGTTCCCGGCTGTCCGCCCACCGCAGAAGCGCTGCTCTATGGTCTGCTTCAGCTGCAACGCAAAATCCGCCGCACGGGGACCATTGAACGATGAGCGAAGCCCTGAATGAACTTGGCGCTCACATCGAATTGAAGCGCCCCGATTGTGTCCTGAACTGGCACGTCGCCTTTGACGAGCTCACCATCGACGTGACGCCCACCAACATTGTGGAGTTTGTCGATTTCCTGCGCTCTGACGCCACATGCCGTTTCTCCACGCTCGTGGACATCACTGCTGTGGACTATCCGGAGCGCTCCCGCCGTTTTGACGTGGTTTACCACTTCCTGAGCATGTTCCAGAACCAGCGCGTGCGCCTGCGCGTGGCCGCACGTGAGGACGAGACCGTTCCGTCTATCACCTCGGTGCATCCGTCGGCCAACTGGTTTGAGCGCGAAGTCTTTGACATGTTCGGGATTATCTTCTCAGAGCACCCGGACCTGCGCCGCCTGCTGACCGACTATGGCTTCCGCGGCCATCCGCTGCGCAAGGATTTCCCGACCACCGGCTACACCGAAGTGCGCTATGACGAAGTGCAGAAACGCGTGGTCTATGAGCCGGTACAGCTCACGCAGGATTACCGCCAGTTTGATTTCATGTCGCCATGGGAAGGGGCCAACTACATCCTGCCGGGCGACGAGAAAGGGGACGCGAAGTAATGCCTTTGGAATGTCTTGTAGAAGATGACCTAGTGGGCTGCGCGGTTTCCTTCGGGATTTTGGCGACACCAGTTTTGGTCCTAGTTGGAGCGCTAGTGTGGCTAGGGGTTTTTGCTCGTAAAAAGCTGCATGTGAACAGTAAGGAGAACGGCTGATGGACGGCTCCAAATTCGATGACGGCAGCGTGGATGCGCTGAGCGGCGAACAGAAGATCCGCAACTTCAACATCAACTTCGGCCCGCAACACCCGGCGGCTCACGGCGTGCTGCGCCTGGTGCTGGAACTCGACGGTGAAATCGTAGAGCGCTGCGACCCCCACGTGGGTCTGTTGCACCGCGGCACCGAAAAGCTGATGGAAAGCCGCACCTACCTGCAGAACCTGCCCTATCTCGACCGCCTCGACTATGTGGCGCCGATGAACCAAGAGCACGCATGGTGTCTGGCGATTGAAAAACTGACCGGCACCGAAGTGCCACGCCGCGCTCAACTCATTCGCGTGCTGTTCTGCGAAATCGGGCGTGTGCTGAACCACCTGATGAACATCACCACTCAGGCGATGGATGTCGGCGCACTGACCCCGCCGCTCTGGGGTTTTGAAGAGCGCGAAAAGCTCATGGTGTTCTATGAGCGCGCCTGCGGTGCGCGTCTGCACGCCAACTACTTCCGCCCTGGAGGTGTGCATCAGGATCTGCCCGACAAGCTGGTCGATGACATCGAAGAATGGGCCATCGAGTTCCCGCAGGTGATCGCGGATATTGACGAGCTGCTGACCGAAAACCGGATTTTCAAACAGCGCAACGTCGACATCGGCGTCGTGACCGAGCAGGACGTGCTGGATTACGGCATGTCCGGTGTGATGGCGCGCTCTGTGGGCATGGCATGGGACCTGCGCCGCGCGCAGCCTTATGAGTGCTACAACGAGTTTGAATTCCAGATCCCGGTTGGCAAAAACGGCGACTGCTATGACCGCTACCTGATGCGCATGGAAGAGATGCGCCAATCGGTCAGCATCATGCGCCAGGCCATTGTGAAGCTGCGCGAAGCCACCGGCGACGTGCTGTCGCGCGGCAAGCTGACCCCGCCCAAACGCGGTGACATGAAAACCTCGATGGAAAGCCTGATCCACCACTTCAAGCTGTACACCGAAGGCTTCCACGTGCCTGCCGGTGAGGTCTACGCCGCTGTCGAAGCACCCAAAGGCGAATTTGGCGTCTATATGGTGGCGGATGGCACCAACAAACCCTACCGCGCCAAGCTGCGCGCGCCGGGCTATCTGCATCTGCAAGCGATGGATCACATCGCCACCGGCCACCAACTCGCCGATGTCGCCGCCATCATCGGCACCATGGACATCGTGTTCGGGGAGATTGATCGGTGAATTTGACACAACTACGATCTCTTCTGTTTTTGGCTTTGGGGTTTGCGCTACTACTTGCGGAAGGCATGTGGACCCGCGCGGAAGCGCAACAAATTCAAGTCCCAACGTCGCAGGCCTTCATGCGGTGTGCCCTTAATGAAAGCCAACTAGGAGGGTCTCTGGATTTTTCAGTGGGTGATTTTGGAAGCTGTGATGCGGGGATGAGTTTTCAGAAACCGAACGGGCTCGGTACCTCAGATGTATCCGTGACGACGCTTGGCGCAGGAACAACCAAAGCGGTGTTCAAAATTTTGGAGACGCAAGGCGATCCGCTCTACAAATTTCTGTATGACGTTTGCCCGACGCTCTTTAACGGTATGTACGACCTCATGCAGCCTGGCAGCAAAATGGCTGAGTTGTCTCGAATACCAAACACTGATCTAGTTTTGCTAAATTGCAATATGACCCTTCCGCTTGGCAAAGAGGACGCTGAATAACATGCTCAGACGCCTTCACCACGAACAACCCGAAAGCTTCGCTTTCACCGCTGCCAACCAGACCTGGGCTGAGGCGCAGATCACCAAATATCCGGACGGCCGTCAGGCCTCTGCGGTGATCCCTCTGCTGTGGCGCGCGCAGGAACAAGAAGGCTGGCTGACCAAACCCGCGATTGAGGCCGTCGCCGATATGCTTGGCATGGCTTACATGCGCGTGCTCGAGGTCGCGTCCTTTTACTTCATGTTCCAGTTGCAGCCGGTGGGCTCTGTCGCCCATATCCAGATTTGCGGCACCACTTCCTGCATGATCTGCGGCGCAGAAGATCTGATCGCGGTCTGCAAAGAGAAGATCGCGGCCAAGCCGCATGAGCTGTCAGCAGACGGCAAATTCTCTTGGGAAGAGGTCGAATGTCTCGGGGCCTGCACCAACGCGCCCATGGCGCAGATTGGCAAAGACTACTTTGAGGATCTGACCGCCGAGGGCTTTGCCCAGATGCTCGATGACATGGCCGCTGGCAATGTTCCGACCCCGGGTCCGCAAAACGGGCGCTACGCTGCCGAGCCGCTCTCCGGTCTGACCAGTTTGAAAGACTATGACAGCGGCCAGACGCAGTATAACGCCTCCGTGCAGCTTGCCACGGATCTCGGCGATTCCATCAAGCGCATCGACGGCACCGAAGTGCCTGTTCTGATCCCATGGGTGGGCAAAGACGGTGTGGTTGCCGGACGCGCCGCAGAAGGCCAGCCGCCCAAACCGGCGCCAACGCCCAAGCCCGCCGCCAAACAGGCCGAAGAGGCCAAGAAAGCGGATCAGAAGGCTGAGAAAAAAGCGTCCAAGCCCAAGGCCAAAGCCAAGAAAGTAGCCACGGCGGATGCCGCCGATGATCTCAAACAGCTCAAGGGCGTTGGCCCGGCGCTGGAGAAAAAGCTGCATGATGCGGGTGTGACAACCTTTGCCCAGATCGCGGGCTGGACTGCTGACGACATCGCCGAGATGGACGACAAACTGTCGTTCAAAGGCCGCATCGAACGCGACGGCTGGGTCGAGCAAGCCAAGCTGCTTGCTGAGGGTGGTGAAACAGAATTCTCCAAAAAAGTCGCCAAAGGCGACGTATACGAGGATTAAGTCATGGCGGCCCAAACCCAGACCCCTTCGGCAAAAGCCGGGCGCAAGGCCGCGCTCGTGATTGCTGGTACAGGTGTGTACTGGATTTTGGCCATTCTGATCGGCAATTGGCTTGAGCTGTCCCAACGGACACGCGGCCTGCTCGATCTGATTGCTCTGGCGGGGTTTGTCTTCGCCATTGTGATGATCTTCAATATCTGGCGTGCGCGTCAGACAGACGAAAGGTAACGGGATGCTCAAAGATCAGGACCGTATCTTTACGAACCTCTATGGCATGCATGATCGCACGCTCAAAGGCGCGCAGGCGCGTGGCCATTGGGATGGCACAGCCAAGCTGATCCAGCAGGGGCGCGATGCGATCATTGACACCATGAAAGCCTCCGGTCTGCGCGGACGCGGTGGCGCGGGCTTCCCGACCGGTCTGAAATGGTCCTTTATGCCCAAGGAAAGCGACGGGCGTCCGGCCTATCTGGTGATCAACGCCGATGAATCCGAGCCCGGCACCTGCAAAGACCGCGAAATCATGCGCCATGATCCGCACACGCTGATCGAAGGCGCGCTGATCGCCTCTTTCGCGATGAACGCCCACACTTGCTACATCTACCTGCGCGGCGAATATATTCGGGAACGTGAGGCCCTGCAGGCCGCAATTGACGAAGCCTATGATGCGGGCCTGCTTGGCAAAAACGCCGCTGGTTCCGGTTGGGATTTTGACGTCTTCCTGCATCACGGCGCTGGTGCCTATATCTGCGGCGAAGAGACCGCGCTGATCGAAAGCCTTGAGGGCAAAAAAGGCATGCCACGCATGAAGCCGCCCTTCCCGGCGGGCGCGGGGCTGTATGGCTGCCCAACAACGGTGAACAACGTGGAATCCATCGCGGTGGTGCCCACCATCCTGCGCCGTGGCGCTGAGTGGTTTGCCGGTTTTGGTCGTCCGAACAACGCCGGCACCAAGCTTTTTGCGATCTCCGGTCACGTGAACAACCCCTGCGTCGTCGAAGAGGCCATGTCGATCTCCTTTGAGGAGCTGATCGAAAAGCACTGCGGCGGCATTCGCGGCGGGTGGGACAATCTCTTGGCGGTGATCCCGGGCGGCTCCTCCGTGCCTTGTGTGCGCGGCGAAAACATGCGCGACGCGATCATGGATTTTGACTACCTGCGCAACGATCTGGGCTCCGGTCTTGGCACCGCCGCCGTGATCGTGATGGACAAGCAGACCGACATCATCAAAGCGATCTGGCGCCTGTCCAAATTTTACAAACATGAAAGCTGCGGCCAATGCACACCGTGCCGCGAAGGCACCGGCTGGATGATGCGCGTCATGGACCGTCTGGTGCAGGGCAAAGCGGATGTCGAAGAGATCGACATGCTGTGGGATGTGACCAAACAGGTTGAAGGCCACACCATCTGCGCCCTTGGCGACGCAGCCGCATGGCCGATCCAGGGCCTCATCCGCAACTTCCGTGGCGAAATCGAAGACCGCATCAAAGCCAATAAAACCGGCCGTATGGGCGCATTGGCGGCGGAGTAAACGAGCAATGGACTTAACTATGAAGACCTCTCTGAAATCACCACGTGCCAAGGTTCTGATGATCCTTGTGGCGGCCACCGCCCTGTCTGGCTGTGGCGAGGCGTTTCGGGACAGTTTCCGCAGCAAGCGCGACCGCGTGACCTTTGACGGGTACAGCTACAAAGCCAAAGCCAACAAAGTGTCGCGGGATACGCGCGATCATTTTTCTGTCACCGTTGCACGCGCCAATCAAAGCCTGCTCGGCGCGCGTCAGGCGGGGGAATATGAGGCGTTCAAATACTGTATCGCAGAATATGGAACGACAAACGTGGATTGGCTGGTTGGCCCGGAGGATGACACCATCATTCCGGTGGACGACAAAATCACGCTGGAAGGGTTCTGTCGCCCTTGATCGGATATCAGACATATGCGGGCTGTTATTGCCTAACAGACCCCTCCGCCGCTCTGTGCAGCTTGGCAAAGGATCGCTTTGCCTGTGCAAAAGGAGTGTGCGCATGAAACGTCTGATGTCTGCTGTTGTCTTGGGAAGTCTCGTTCTCGCGGGAGGGGCCTCGGCCAAACCATCGCTGCGGGATGTGAAAGAGATCTACGAGCCGCTTTACTGGGCGTTGGTTGCCTTTGAGATTGCTGATGTCTGTGACAGCCTTGAGGGGCGCAAGCTCAAAGGCGCGACCGACGGCTGGGCGCTTGTCCGTAAGGCGCGCCAGCTGGGCTACACCAACGAGGAAATCCAGTCTTTTCTGGACTCTGACGACGAGAAGGCGCGCATGCGTGCCCGTGGCGAGGCCTATTTCAAACACAAGGGCGCCAGCTACGACAATCCGGAAACTTTCTGTGCGTTGGGGCGCGCCGAAATCGAACGAAACAGCCAGATCGGCGTGTATTTGAGGGCGAAGTAAGCCATGTCTGACCTCCGCAAGATCATCATCGACGACACCGAAGTCGAGGTAGAGAGCGCGATGACCCTGATCCAGGCCTGCGAAGTGGCCGGGATCGAAATACCGCGTTTCTGCTACCACGAGCGCCTGTCGATTGCGGGCAACTGTCGGATGTGCCTTGTGGAGGTTGTTGGCGGCCCACCCAAACCTGCCGCGTCATGCGCCATGCAGGTGCGCGATCTGCGCCCGGGACCGGAAGGCCAGCCACCGGTGGTGAAAACCAACTCGCCCATGGTCAAAAAGGCGCGTGAGGGGGTGATGGAGTTCATGCTCATCAACCACCCGCTGGATTGCCCGATCTGCGATCAGGGGGGCGAATGTGACCTTCAGGATCAGGCCATGGCCTACGGTATCAGTGAAAACCGCTTCCGCGAGCCCAAACGCGCGGTGGACGATCTGAACCTCGGCCCGCTTGTGGCCACCACCATGACGCGCTGTATTTCCTGCACGCGCTGTGTGCGTTTCACCACCGAGGTCGCGGGCATCACCCAGATGGGCCAGACCGGGCGTGGTGAGGATGCGGAAATCACCAGCTACCTGAACGAAACGCTGGACAGCAACCTGCAGGGCAACATCATTGATCTCTGCCCGGTTGGCGCGCTGACCTCCAAGCCTTACAGCTTTACCGCGCGTCCGTGGGAGTTGACCAAGACAGAAACCATCGACGTGATGGACGCGCTTGGCTCCAACATCCGCGTCGACACAAAGGGGCGCGAAGTGATGCGCATCCTTCCGCGCAACCATGATGGCGTGAACGAAGAGTGGATTTCCGACAAAACCCGCTTTGTCTGGGACGGCCTGCGCCGCCAGCGTCTCGATCAGCCATATGTGCGCGTAGATGGCAAACTGAAGCCTGCCACATGGGGGGAGGCCCTGTCTGCCGCCGCCGCCGCGATGAAGGGCAAAAAGTTGGCCGGTCTCATCGGGGATCTGGTGCCGGTTGAGGCGGCTTTCGCGCTGAAGCAACTGGTTCAGAGTCTGGATGGCAACGTGGAATGCCGCACCGACAACGCGCGCCTGCCCATTGGCAATCGCGGCGCTTATGTGGGCACAGCCACCATCGAAGACATCGAGGATGCCAAGTTCATCCAGCTGATCGGCACCAACCCGCGTGAAGAAGCGCCGGTGCTGAATGCCCGCATCCGCAAAGCCTGGCTCAAGGGCGCGCAGGTAGGCTTGATCGGTCCGGCTGTGGATCTGACTTACGAGTATGCTCATATGGGCTCTGATCGTGCCGCACTGGCCGATCTCACCCAGCATGATTTTGACAAGGTGAAAGACGCGCCGTCGATTGTGATCGTGGGCCAAGGCGCGCTGCGCGAAGCCGATGGTCTGGCTGTGCTGGCCGCCGCGCTTGAGGCCGCAGAGAAATCCAACAGCAAACTGCTGGTCCTGCATAACGCCGCTGCGCGCGTCGGTGCCATGGATGTGGGCGCGGTCACCGAAGGCGGCATGGACGCGGCCATCGACGGTGCGGAAGTGATCTATAATCTGGGTGCGGATGAGGTCGAAATCGACGCCGGTGCCTTTGTGATCTATCAGGGCAGCCACGGGGATCGCGGCGCGCACCGCGCCGATGTGATCCTGCCTGCCGCCGCATACACCGAAGAAAACGGCCTCTTTGTAAACACCGAAGGACGCCCACAGCTCGCCATGCGCGCCGGTTTTGCGCCCGGTCAGGCCAAAGAAAACTGGGCCATCCTGCGTGCGCTCAGCGCTGAGGTGGAGGCGACTTTGCCCTATGACTCGCTGGCACAATTGCGTCAGTCGCTGATCAAAGAGGTTCCGCATCTCGGCAAAATTGATCAGGTTGCGGAAAATGAAGTGGCCGCGATTGATGCTGGCCCCCTTGGCAAGGCGACCTTCCTGCCAGCGGTGAAAGACTTCTATCTCACAAACCCAATTGCCCGCGCCAGCGCGCTGATGGCGGAGCTTTCCGCCACCGCCAAGGCCCGCGGCTCAGAACAGATCGCGGCGGAATAAGCACAGGATGACACGCCTTTCTCTCCATATCACGCTTGCAGCGGCCTGTGTCACAGGGCTTGCGGCCTGTGCCCCGCAATCGGGCACGGATGTGAGCCGTGGAGAGACCGCTTTTGTCCCCGACTATCAGGGGGTGGACACGCGGCTTCTGGAAGGGGATCTGGTGAATTTCCACGTTGCCATGACCGGCGCGCGGGATGCGGATGACGTGCATGATTATGCCGAATGCGCCGCCGCGCAATATACGCTGATCCGTGGCTTTGGCTTTGCCCGCCACGTGCGCACAACAACAGACAATCAGGGCGGTCTTTGGAAGGGGGATGCGGTTTACACCATCTCCCCGGCGCTGCCCCGTGGTCTCAAAACGATCGACGCCGAAGTCATCGTCGCGAACTGCGAAGAAAACGGAATACCTACGGTGTGAGGACCCATGACTGATTTCTTTACCACCACATACCTCGGCATCTTCCTCCTGACACTTGGGCAGGTGCTTTTGGTTGTTGTGCCGCTTTTGGTCGCCTTGGCGTTCCTGCTCTATGCGGACCGGAAAATCTGGGCCGCTGTCCAGCTGCGCCGGGGGCCCAACGTGGTGGGCACCTTCGGTCTGCTGCAAAGTTTCGCGGATTTCATCAAATACGCGGTGAAAGAGATCGTTTATCCGGCGGGTGCAGACAAGGCGGTCTTCCTGCTTGCGCCTATGGTCAGCCTCGTGATGGCGCTGATTGCCTGGGCGGTGATCCCTTTTAATGACGGCTGGGTGGTCTCTGACCTCAACGTCGCCATTCTTTACGTCATGGCGATCAGTTCGCTAGAGGTCTACGGCGTCATCATGGGCGGTTGGGCCTCCAACTCCAAATACCCGTTCCTCGGCTCCCTGCGCTCTGCGGCGCAGATGATTTCTTATGAGGTGTCGCTGGGCCTGATCATCATTGGGGTGATCATCACCACTGGCTCCATGAACTTCGGCGACATCGTGAACGCGCAAGACGGCAAATACGGCGCGCTCAGCTGGTATTGGCTGCCACATTTCCCGATGCTCTTCCTCTTCCTGATCTCGGCCATGGCGGAAACCAACCGCCCGCCGTTTGACCTGCCCGAAGCGGAATCCGAGCTGGTTGCAGGCTATCAGGTAGAATACAGCTCCACGCCGTTCCTGCTGTTCATGATCGGCGAATATGTGGCCATCGTTCTGATGTGTGCCCTCGTGTCGCTGCTGTTTCTCGGCGGCTGGCTCTCCCCGGTGAATTTCCTGCCCGATGGCATCTTCTGGATGTTTGCCAAGATCTGCTTTGTCTTCTTCATCTTCTCGATGGTGAAGGCCATCACCCCGCGCTACCGCTACGACCAGCTGATGCGCATTGGTTGGAAGGTCTTCCTGCCGATGTCTCTGGCTTGGGTTGTTCTGGTGGCGTTCCTCGCAAAATTCGAACTCTTCGGCGGCGCTTACGCCCGCTGGGCGATTGGAGGCTGATATGACGGCAATCGACTATAAACGCGCTGCCGGCTACTTCCTGCTCAAGGATTTCATTGGCGGTTTCAAACTGGGCATGAAGTATTTCTTCAAACCCAAGGCCACCGTGAACTATCCGCATGAAAAAGGCCCTCTGTCGCCCCGCTTCCGTGGCGAGCACGCCCTGCGGCGCTATCCAAACGGCGAAGAGCGCTGCATTGCCTGCAAACTCTGCGAAGCGATCTGTCCGGCGCAGGCCATCACCATTGATGCGGAGCCGCGTGACGACGGTTCCCGCCGCACCACCCGTTATGACATCGACATGACCAAATGCATCTACTGCGGCTTCTGTCAGGAAGCCTGCCCAGTGGATGCCATTGTCGAAGGGCCCAACTTCGAATTTGCCACCGAGACCCGCGAAGAGCTGTTTTATGACAAGGAGAAACTCCTTGAGAACGGCGCCCGCTGGGAAGCGGAAATTGCCCGCAACCTCGAAATTGATGCCCCCTATCGCTGAGTGAGGATCACAGGACCATGAGCGACAGCAAAAACCCGTATCAGGCGATGTTCGCCCAGTATCAGGAGATGGCGAAAGCCTTCAATCCGGCGCTGGAGAGCTTCACGCCCAAAGGGTTTGAGGCGCTCTGGCCCACCATGCCCAAGGACGTGATGGAAATGTTCTTTGGCAACACCATCAATCAGGGCGGGCTGGATGCCAAAACCCGCCTTCTGCTGACGCTGGGGGCGCTCACCATGCTGGGGGCACAGGCAGACGCGCAAATGCGCCTGACGGTCCGCCATCTGGTAGAAGCAGAGGCCACAAAACAAGAAATCGTGGAGACCATCGGCCAGATGTCGATGTTCGCCGGTATTCCCGCCACCACCCGCGCGATGGAAATCGTGCAGGAGGTTCTGGCGGAAAAAGAGGGAAATGACACATGACCATGGCGGCATTAGCTTTCTGGCTGTTTGCGATTTGCGTGATCGCTGGCGGGTTCTTCACCGTCATCAGCCGTAACCCCGTGCATTCGGTGCTTTGGTTGATCCTCGCGTTTCTGAGCTCGGCGGGGCTGTTTGTCCTGCTGGGGGCGGAATTTGTCGCGATGCTCCTGATCATCGTCTACGTTGGCGCGGTCGCGGTGCTCTTCCTCTTTGTGGTGATGATGCTGGATGTGGATTTTGCAGAGCTGAAGGCGGGCATGGCCCAATATATGCCGCTGGCGCTGCTCATCGGTGTGATCCTTCTGATGCAGCTTGGCATGGCTTTCGGGGTTTGGCAGTTCGCCGATGAAGCGCAGGCGCTGCGCGGCGCGGTCACACCGGCGGATGCGCACAACACCGAGGCACTGGGTCTGATCCTTTATGATCAGTACTTCCTGCTGTTCCAACTGGCAGGTCTGATCCTGCTTGTGGCGATGATCGGGGCGATTGTACTGACTCTGCGCCACCGCAAAGACATCAAGCGCCAGAACGTGCTGGAGCAGATGTGGCGGGATCCAGCAGATGCGATGGAATTGAAAGACGTAAAACCGGGGCAGGGGCTCTAAGCCGCGCCAGAAGAGAAAAAGAACCGAGGGACCAAATATGATTGGTTTGGAACATTACCTAGGCGTCGCCGCGACGCTGTTTGTTATCGGCATTTTCGGCCTCTTCCTGAACCGGAAGAACATCATCATCCTTTTGATGTCGATCGAGCTCATCTTGCTGTCAGTCAACATCAATCTGGTCGCTTTCTCGGCCTTTCTGGGGGATCTTGTCGGGCAGGTCTTTGCGCTCTTTGTGATGACAGTCGCTGCCGCTGAGGCCGCCATCGGCTTGGCCATCCTCGTCTCCTTCTTCCGCAACCGTGGCACCATCGCGGTCGAAGACGTCAACGTGATGAAAGGCTAAGCGTTCATGGAAAAGATCATACTCTTTGCGCCACTGATCGGCAGCCTGATCGCAGGCTTCGGCTGGCGCATGATCGGCGAAAAGGCCGCGCAATATCTCACCACAGGCCTGCTTTTTCTGGCCTGTCTGCTCAGCTGGATTGTCTTCCTCGGGCTGGATGCGGAACACGTCAAACAGATCCACATTCTGGATTTCATCCAATCGGGTCATCTGGACACCGCTTGGGCGATCCGCGTTGACCGCCTGACAGCGATCATGCTGATCGTGGTCACCACGGTCTCCGCCCTCGTGCACCTCTATTCCATGGGCTACATGGCGCATGATGAAAATTGGGGGCAGGGCGAGCACTACAAGGCGCGTTTCTTCGCCTACCTGTCTTTCTTCACCTTCACCATGCTCATGCTGGTCACCGCCGACAACCTCTTGCAGATGTTCTTTGGCTGGGAAGGTGTGGGGGTCGCCTCCTATCTGCTCATCGGGTTTTACTACAAAAAGCCGTCTGCAAACGCGGCGGCGATCAAAGCTTTTGTGGTCAACCGCGTCGGCGATTTTGGCTTCCTTCTGGGCATCTTCGCGATCTTCTTCCTGACCGAGAGCATCAAGTTTGACGACATCTTCGCCGCGGCACCCGTTCTGGCGGAAACACAGCTTGAGTTCCTGTGGCGCGAGTGGAACGCGGCCAACTTGGTGGCCTTCCTGCTCTTCATCGGCGCGATGGGCAAATCGGCGCAATTGTTCCTGCACACCTGGCTGCCGGACGCGATGGAAGGCCCGACCCCGGTGTCCGCTCTGATCCACGCCGCCACCATGGTGACCGCCGGTGTGTTCCTGGTGTCGCGCATGTCGCCGCTGATCGAATATGCAGATGAAACTAAAGCCTTCATCGTGTTCCTCGGCGCAGCCACGGCCTTTGTCGCGGCAACCATTGGTCTCGTGCAAAACGACATCAAACGTGTGATTGCCTACTCCACCATGTCCCAGCTGGGCTACATGTTTGTGGCAGCAGGTGTTGGCGTTTACTCCGCAGCCATGTTCCACCTCTTCACCCACGCCTTCTTTAAGGCGATGCTCTTCTTGGGCGCGGGGTCTGTGATCCACGCGATGCACCACGAGCAGGACATGCGCAACTACGGCGGCCTGCGCAAAAAGATCCCTTACACTTACTGGGCCATGATGATTGGCACGCTTGCGATCACCGGCGTCGGCATCCCGCTGACCCACATCGGTTTTGCAGGCTTCCTGTCCAAAGATGCGATCATCGAAAGCGCTTGGGCAGGCACCGCTGGCGGCTTTGCCTTCTGGGCGCTGGTTGTCGCCGCGATGTTCACCAGCTTCTACAGCTGGCGTCTGATCTTCCTCACCTTCTATGGCGAGCCGCGCGGCAACAAGCACACCCATGACCACGCACATGAAAGCCCGATGGTCATGCTGATCCCGCTTGGCGTTCTGTCGCTCGGCGCGATCTTTGCCGGGATGATCTGGTTCGGCTCCTTCTTTGGCGATCATAACACGGTCAACAAATTCTATGGCGTGCCCGCCCATCATGCAGAGCACAGCGAAGGCCATGGGGACGAAGCCGCACACGGCGGTGATCACGCAGAAGCCAAAGCAGATGACCACGCACATGATGACGTTCACGCTGAGAAACATGGCGATGAAGATCACGCGGCGGTGGCTGCGGCGCATCATGGCGAAGCCCCTCAAGGCGCGATTTTCACCCATCCAAGCAACCACGTGATGGACGAAGCGCACCATGCGCCCAAATGGGTCAAAGTCAGCCCGTTCATCGCGATGGTGATCGGCTTCGTGATGGCCATGTGGTTCTACATCTGGGATCCATCCATGCCCGCCAAAACCGCAGCAAGCCAGCGTCCGCTCTATCTGTTCCTGCTCAACAAATGGTACTTTGACGAGCTTTACGATGCGATCTTTGTGCGCCCGGCCAGGGCGGTCGGAGCGTTCCTTTGGAAACGCGGCGATGGCGATGTGATTGACGGTGGCATCAACGGCGTGGCCATGGGCATCGTGCCTTGGGTGACCAAAATGGCGGGCCGCGCCCAGTCCGGCTACATCTTCACCTACGCTCTGGCCATGGTGATTGGCATCGTGGCTCTGATCACATGGATGACGCTCAGCGGAGGAGCACACTAATGAACGACAGCTTGCTCTCCCTGGTCACGTTCCTGCCGACCTTTGCCGCGCTGATCCTCGTGGTCTTCCTGCGGGGCGAAGACGAAATGGCACAGCGCAACGCCAAACGTGTCGCGCTGTTTGCCACAACGGTCACCTTTTTCATCTCGCTCTTCATTCTGGCTGGGTTTGATCCAAGCAACCCGGGGTTCCAGTTCGTGGAACAGCGCGAGTGGATCATGGGCATGACCTACAAGATGGGTGTGGACGGCATCTCGGTGCTGTTTGTCATGCTCACCACCTTCATCATGCCGCTGGTGATCTGGGCCTCCTGGGATGTCCAAACCCGTGTCAAAGAATATATGGTCGCCTTCCTGCTTCTGGAAACGCTGATGCTCGGCGTGTTCATGGCGCTGGATCTGGTGCTGTTCTACCTGTTCTTTGAGGCTGGCCTCATTCCGATGTTCCTGATCATCGGGATCTGGGGTGGCAAGAACCGCATCTATGCCTCCTTCAAGTTCTTCCTCTACACCTTCCTCGGCTCAGTGCTGATGCTGGTGGCGATGGTCGGCATGTTTGTTCAGGCAGGCACCACCGACATCCCGACGCTCATGACCCATGAGTTTGCGTCTGAAACCATGAATGTTCTGGGCTTCACCGTGATTGGCGGTGTGCAGACGCTGATGTTCCTCGCTTTCTTTGCTTCTTTCGCGGTGAAGATGCCGATGTGGCCAGTACACACCTGGTTGCCCGATGCCCACGTGCAGGCGCCCACGGCTGGCTCAGTGGTGTTGGCTTCGATCCTGTTGAAGATGGGTGGCTACGGCTTCCTGCGGTTCAGCCTGCCGATGTTCCCCATCGGCTCTGAGGTCATGACCCCGCTGATCCTCTGGATGTCGGCAATCGCGATTGTCTACACCTCGCTGGTCGCACTGGTGCAGGAAGACATGAAAAAGCTGATCGCCTATTCCTCGGTGGCGCATATGGGCTATGTGACCATGGGCATCTTTGCCGCCAACCAGCAGGGCATCGATGGCGCGATCTTCCAGATGCTGAGCCACGGCTTTATCTCCGGTGCGCTCTTCCTCTGTGTCGGGGTGATCTATGACCGCATGCACACCCGCGAGATCGACGCCTATGGCGGTCTGGTGAACCGCATGCCAGCCTATGCGCTGATCTTCATGTTCTTCACCATGGCCAATGTCGGCCTGCCGGGCACCTCCGGCTTTGTCGGGGAATTCCTGACCCTGATGGGTGTGTTCCAGGTCAACACCTGGGTGGCGCTGGTGGCGACAGCCGGTGTGATCTTCTCAGCGGCTTATGCGCTGTGGCTCTACCGTCGCGTGGTCTTTGGCGATCTGATCAAAGAGAGCCTCAAGTCGATCACCGACATGACCCGCCGCGAAAAGATGATCTTTGCGCCGCTGGTGGCAATGACCCTCATTCTCGGCGTCTACCCGTCGCTGATCACGGACATCATCGGCCCCTCCGTCGAAAACCTGATTTCCAACTATGACACCGCTCTGGCCCATGGCGCTGCCGCCAGCCAGATGGCATCGCACTAAGGAGCGCTTGAGACATGATTCAGGCTGATCTGAATATCATCCTGCCGGAAATCCTCCTGGCGATTTATGCCATGCTCGCGTTGGTGGCGGTGGTTTACACCGGCAAAGACAAGATGGCGGGCATGCTCACCTGGATCACCGCCGGTGTGTTTGTGCTTCTGGCCATGTGGATCGGGGCTTCCGGCGCGGGTGACAATGTGGCGTTCAACGGCATGTTCCATGACGACGCCTTCTCCCGCTTTGCCAAAATTGCCATGCTGCTTTCGGGCGCTGCGGTTCTGGTGATGGGGCAGGATTATATGGCGCGGCGCGGCATGCTGCGCTTTGAATATCCGGTCCTCGTGTCGCTTGCGATGGTGGGGATGATGACCATGGTCTCCGCCGGAGATCTGATCGCGCTCTACATGGGGCTCGAGCTGCAGTCTCTGGCGCTCTACGTGGTGGCGTCTTTCCGTCGTGACAGCGTGAAATCCACTGAGGCGGGCATGAAGTACTTCCTGCTGGGCGCGCTGTCGTCGGGCCTGCTGCTCTATGGCTCTTCGCTTGTTTACGGCTTTGCAGGCACAACGCAGTTCAGTGGCATCATCGACGTGGCTGGCCATGGCGACACTCCGCTTGGTCTGCTCTTTGGCCTGACCTTTGTGGTCGCGGGCCTCGCGTTCAAAGTGTCCGCCGTGCCGTTTCACATGTGGACGCCTGATGTCTATGAGGGCGCCCCAACACCGATCACCGCCTTCTTCGCCACCGCACCAAAGCTTGCGGCGATGGGTCTCTTTGCCCGCGTGCTGTTTGATGCCTTTGGTGGCGTGGTTGCAGACTGGCAGCAGATCATCGCGCTTCTGTCGGTGCTGTCGATGTTCCTTGGCGCAGTCGCCGCGATTGGCCAGCGCAATATCAAACGCCTGATGGCCTATTCCTCGATCGCCCACATGGGCTATGCGCTGATGGGGCTTGCCTCCGGCACCGCTTTGGGGATCGAGGCGATGCTGGTCTATATGGCGATCTACGTCACCATGAACATCGGCACCTTTGCCTTTATCCTGTCGATGGAGAAGGACGGCCAGCCGGTGGTCGATATCTCAGCGCTCAACATGTATTCCAAGCGCGCGCCGGGTCGGGCGCTGGCGATGCTGTTTCTGCTGTTCTCACTGGCGGGTGTACCGCCGTTCCTCGGCTTCTTTGGCAAACTCTATGTGCTGCGCGCCGCTTTTGATGCGGGCCTTGCTTGGCTGGCGGTCGCCGGTGTGATCGCTTCGGTGATCGGGGCGTTCTACTATCTGCGCATTGTCTACTTCATGTACTTCGGCGAAGAGCGTGACGCGCTCGACGCGCCACGGTCTCCGGTGCAGCACCTCATGCTGGTGCTGAGCGCGGCCGTGATGCTGCTGGGCGTGGTGAACTTCTTTGGCGTGGATACGGCTGCGCAGGCCGCCGCCGTGGCCCTGCTGCAATAACCTGCTTGCCTTTTGGCATCCGGACGTTGATTGTGACGCGCCCCATGGGGCGCGTCGCCTTTTTTGAAAGCGCGCCACGTGAGGACGCTTTTCGACCTGTAAGAAGATAAAAACACATGAGCAATTGGCCCGAGGGGTATGGCCGCCGCGTTCTGGCGGAAGTCGACAGCACCAACGCAGAAGCCGCGCGCATTGCACCGCAACTGGCCGCGCCTGAGTGGATCTTGGGCCTGCGCCAGACCAAAGGCCGTGGCCGCCGCGGTCGTGCTTGGGTCGATCCGGTTGGCAACTTTGCCGCCACTTTGGTGATGCGCCCGGCAGAAAGCCCCGATCAGGTGGCCCTGCGGTCTTTCGTGGCGGCTCTGGCGCTCTATGACGCCTTTGTCGCGGTGACGGGCCGCAGTGACGGGCTGGCGCTCAAATGGCCAAACGACGTGTTGCTGAACGGCGGCAAAGTGGCGGGCATCCTGCTGGAGAGCGCGGGCTTTGCCGGTGGCGCGGTCAGCCACATCGCCATCGGCATCGGTGTGAACCTCGCGCACGCACCGGACACCGGCGCTGTCGAAGCACAGGCCACGCGCCCGGTCTCTCTGCTCTCTGAAACCGGCGCCTCCGTTGATCCGGAAAGCTTCCTCGAAGCGCTGGCCACCGCCTATGCCCGCTGGGAGGCACAGTTTGCCACCTACGGGTTTGAACCGATCCGCACCGCCTGGCTCACGCGCGCGGCGCGCATTGGCGAAGTCATGACGGCACGTACCACCCGTGAGGAGACCACCGGGACCTTTGAAACGGTGGACAGCGCTGGAAATCTGGTGTTGAAGACCGCGAAGGGCCGCATTGCTATAGCTGCGGCAGATATCTTTTTCTGATCCACGCAACAGGGGGATCTGCGCCATGCTTCTTGCCATCGACTGCGGCAACACCAACACTGTGTTCTCAATCTGGGACGGGGAGAAATTCCTGTGCACCCTGCGCACGTCGACCCACCATGCGCGCACGGCGGACGCTTACTTCACTTGGTACTCGACCCTGATCAATCACTACGGCATCGACGCAGACATCACCGATGTGATCATCTCCTCCACCGTGCCGCGTGTGGTCTGGAACCTGCGCGTTTTTGCCGACCGGTTCTTCAACTGCCGTCCTCTGGTGGTGGGCAAGCCTGAGTGCAAACTGCCGCATCAGCCGCGTGTGGATCAGGGCACCCAGCCTGGCCCGGACCGTCTGGCCAATGCGGTGGGCGCCTATGACCGCCACGACGGCAATGTGGTGGTGGTGGATTTTGGCACCGCCACAAACTTTGATGTGGTCGCCGAAGATGGCGCCTATGTGGGCGGTGTGATTGCCCCCGGCGTGAACCTCAGCCTTGAGGCATTGCACTCCGGTGCCGCCGCATTGCCGCATGTGGACGTCAGTCAGCCGGAAAAGGTGATCGGCACCAACACGGTTGGCTGTATTCAATCAGGTGTGTTCTGGGGATACACCGGCCTGATCGAAGGCATTATCTCCCGGATCAAAGCGGAATATGGCGCACCGATGAAAGTGGTGGGCACGGGTGGTCTTGCGCCGCTCTTTGAGCAGGGCGATCACCTGTTTGACACCATCGAAGATGATTTGACGATGCACGGGCTGACCGTCATCCACGACTTTAACAAGGAGCAGGGCGCATGAGCGACCGCTTGATCTATCTGCCGCTTGGCGGTTCTGGCGAAATTGGCATGAACGCTTATGTCTATGGCTACGGGCCAGCAGACAATGAGCGTCTCATTCTGGTGGACATTGGCGTTGCGTTTTCTGACATGGAAACCAGCCCCGGTGTGGACCTGATCTTTGCCGACATTCGCTGGCTTGAAGAAAACAAACACCGGCTCGAGGCGATTTTCATCACCCACGGGCACGAGGATCACATCGGTGCGGTCGGGCATTACTGGGAGCGCCTCGGCGTGCCGGTCTACGCCCGCACATTCACCGCCAATTTGGCCCGTCACAAGATGGCGGATCGCGGCCAGCCCGAAGAGGTGGTGCGCACGGTCTCTGCATGGCCCGAAGTGACCGAAGCCGGCCCGTTCAAGGTTGGGTTCCTGCCGGTCAGCCACTCCATCCCGGAAAGCGCCGCTTTGGTGATCGACAGCCCCGCAGGCCGCGTGATCCACTCCGGTGACTTCAAGCTTGATGAAACCCCGCTTGTGGGTGAGCCTTTTGATCCCGCCTTGTGGGCAGAGGTTGCCAAAGATGGCGTCAAAGCGCTGATCTGTGACAGCACCAATGTGTTTTCTCCCCATGCAGGCCGTTCGGAGGCCTCTGTTGGGCCGGAGACCGAAGCACTGGTCGCCAAAGCGCCCAATATGGTGGTCGCCACCACCTTTGCCTCCAACGTGGCCCGGGTGAAAACACTGGCTGAGGCGGGCGAGCGGGCAGGGCGCTCCATCTGCCTCATGGGTCGTGCCATGCGCCGCATGATCGAAGCCGCGATCCAGACCGGCGTGCTCGACAGCTTCCCCAAAGTGGTCAGCCCTGAAGATGCCGCGAGCATCCCGCGTGAAAATCTGATGCTCTTGGTCACCGGCTCTCAAGGGGAGCGCCGCGCCGCCAGCGCACAGCTCGCCCGTGGTAAATACAATGGCATCAAACTGAAGGAAGGCGATCTCTTCCTCTTCAGCTCCAAGACCATTCCGGGCAACGAAAAAGGTGTGATCCGCATCATCAACCAATTCTCCGAAATGGGTGTGGATGTGGTGGATGACAGCTCCGGCAAGTACCACGTCTCCGGCCACGCCAACCGTCCGGATCTCAAACGCCTGCATGACATCGTGAACCCAACCATGGTGATCCCAAATCACGGCGAACACCGTCACCTGCGCGAACACGCCAAGCTCGCCAACGAAGGCGGCCGTGCCTCTATCGTTGCGGTGAACGGCACCATGCTGGAGCTCTCCGGCGACCAGCCCTCGATTGCGGGCTACGTCGAAACCGGACGCACCTATCTGGATGGCACCGCACAGATCGGCGCACTGGACGGCATCGTGCGCGATCGTATCCGCATGGCGCTCAACGGCCATGTGCTTGTGACCGTGCTGCTGGACGAAGATGATGAGCCGCTGGGAGATGCCTGGTGCGAAATCATGGGCCTGTCAGAAATGGGCCGCTCGCAAGCGCCGCTGGTTGACGTGCTGGAAGAGGACATCACCCAGTTCCTGGGGCGCGCCAAAGAGAAGACATTGGCGGATGATGACAAGCTTGAAGGCGAAATTCGCCGGATCGTGCGCAATTCTGCCCGTGATGAAATCGGCAAAAAGCCCGAAGTCACCGTAGTGGTCAGCCGCCTGAGCTGACCTGACCTTCGCTTTAGGCTCGAAAAGCAGAGCAATAAAAAAGGGCCCCTCGGGGCCCTTTGTCGTTTCGCGCAGGCTGCGTTTAGCCCGCCGCGTTTTCCGCATCGCGCCGCTCTTCAAAGCTCAGCGCAATAAAGCTTGGCAGATGGTCGCCCATGCCCACCACGCGGTTGTCATCGCGCCGGTCATGACGGCCACGGCCGCGCCCACGGTTTGAACGGCCACGTGGCTCCTCTTGCGCGGGCATTTCCAGCGCCTCTACCACGTTTGGCTTTTCTTCTGCCTTCTTGGAAGTCTCTTCCTTCGGCTTGCGCGCTTTGCGCGGCTCCGGCTTCACCGGATTTTCCACGCGCGGGATCTCTTTCTGGATCAGCGCTTCCACCGCTTCAAAGGCTTTTTCGTCCCGCGGATTGCAGATCGTAAACGCCTTGCCTTCACGACCGGCACGACCTGTCCGGCCAATACGGTGCACATAGTCTTCGGCGTGGCCCGGCACATCAAAGTTGAACACATGGCTCACACTTGGCACATCCAGACCGCGCGCCGCTACATCAGAGGCCACCAGAATGCGCAGCTCGCCATTCCGGAAAGATTCCAGTGTCTTGGTGCGCTGCGACTGGTCCAGATCGCCGTGGATCGGCGCGGCATCATAACCGTATTTCTTCAGCGATTTTGCGCAGATATCCACATCCGTCTTGCGGTTGCAGAAAATGATCGCGTTGCTGCAGGCGTCACCTTCGCCGTCAATCAGCGCGCGCAGAACCTTGCGTTTCTCGCTGCCTTCACGATCACGGCGGGAGGCTTTGAACATGACGACGCCCTGCTCAATGGTCTCGCTTGCGGTCGCCTGACGGGCCACTTCCACCCGCTCCGGGTTGGAGAGGAATGTGTTGGTGATCCGCTCAATCTCCGGCGCCATGGTGGCTGAGAAAAACAGGGTCTGGCGGGTGAAAGGTGTGAGGCCAAAGATCCGTTCGATGTCAGGGATAAAGCCCATGTCCAGCATCCGGTCAGCTTCATCCACCACCATGACTTTCACGTCAGACAGGATCAGCTTGCCGCGCTCGAAATGATCGAGCAGACGGCCCGGTGTGGCGATCAGAACATCGACGCCTTTGTCGATGATCGCTTCCTGCTCCTTAAAGCTCACCCCGCCAATCAGCAGCGCTTTGGTCAGCTTCAGATATTTGGAATAGGTGTCAAAGTTCTCCGCCACCTGTGCGGCCAGTTCCCGTGTCGGGCAGAGCACAAGGCTGCGCGGCATGCGCGCCCGCGCTCGTCCCCGTGCCAGCAGCGACAGCATCGGCAGGGTGAAGCTTGCGGTCTTACCGGTGCCGGTTTGCGCGATGCCAAGAACGTCCCGGCCTTCCAGCGCGGATGGAATCGCCCCCGCTTGAATTGGGGTCGGCGTCTCGTAGCCCGCTTCGCTGATTGCTTTCAGCACCTTAGGGTTCAGGTTCAGGTCAGAAAATTTTGTCATTTGTATCCGTGGTTTACGGACACGACTTGGCCCGTAGCGGCTTTGGGATCAGGCCCGGCTGGCCCCGCAACACATGGCGATATCGATCCTCGGCGCCTTCTATCGCACAGAAGGCTTTAGGTCAATGAAACCAGCGAGTTCCCACCGGTTTGACGTAAAGTGAGAAACATTTGCCTCAAAAATCGGGGAAGTGTTTCCGGCGTTTCGCGTCCAGATCCAGCACATGTTCCTGCAAGACCCCACGCTCCCGCAGGCGCTGCGTCAGCTCAGGTGTGGCCAGACAGGCCTCTTCATAAAACCGCCGCAACCCATCCGGCTCCTTGGCCAGATGGGTAAAGAGCTTATGCAGATTGAGGCCGCCCTCGTCTTCCGAAACAGCTGCCCCCAGCTCGTCACGGTAAGACCCCTTTTTGTGGCGATAGGTGAAACTTTTCTGCCAATGATTCCACCCTTTGGTGTGCAGGTGCAGAAGCCTGGTATCGGTCAGCTCCATCTGCCCCGGGTTGCGCACCCCATTTTGCATCACATTGTGGATTTTCACCTTCATATTGCTCTGCTTGGTGCGCATGAAGATTTTACCAGCCACATGGCTGACAAACCCGCCTTTCAGATAGGGCGCAAAGGTCGGATAAATTTCCGCCACCAGCCGGCTGCGATCATCTTTGTTGGCGATGAAGCTCTTAAACAGGTGCGGTTCTTCGCTTTCCTCCATAGGTGCTAGCGCCTCAGCAGGGCGCACGCGCGCGGTTAGGCAGCTCTCTGGCAGGGCGGCGAGCTGATCCGTGATGGCACGCTCCGGCCACAAAAACTCATCCACATCAATATGCAGCAGCCAATCCAGATCCTTTGCGCGGTGATAGGCGTGGCGCGCGTTGTAGGATTGGCGGTTCTGGTGCATCGGCGGGCGCTTGCCCCGCGCCTTGATCCAGTAGTTCTCACCGGTGCTCACGGGCGTGATTTTCGGATGCCCCTTCAGCAGCGCTTTGGCCTCTGGGTTCGGGGCGTCGAGATAAATCCAAAGATGGCTCGCCCCCAGCTCCAGATGGTGCGCGGCAAAGTTCAGGATGTCTTCGGCAGAGGCTTTGATGGTTGCAACCACACCCCAGGTTGGCTTTTGCGTCGTCATTTTCGTGCCTGTTGCCGCTCTCGTTTCGCCCGCATCTGCGACAGCCGCCGGAACACGCCGCCCGGTTCCGCGATCAGCTCCCCCAGCAAATGCTCAGCAAGCGGCGCAATCACCGGATCGGTCTTGGCCAACTCCCAGATCGGGGCGATCAGGTTGATATCCAACCCGCCATGGACCAGCGAAAACGGCTCCATATCCAGCGGGAGCCGGGTTTTGACCCGCTTGCCAAAGCCATGCTCCTTTTCAGGGGGCAGGCCGCTGAAACTGCGCTCAAACTCATAAAGCTTCATCATGCCAAAGAGCATCTTTAGGGCTTGGCCAACTTCCCGCTGCGCTGGCGTGTCTCCGTGGTCGGCAAAAGTCTGCACCGCGCTCACCTGCCAGCGCAAATTTAGCGCGCCAATCAGATGCGCATGTTCTTCTGCCCAGATCCGCCGAAACAGCGCAGCGGTTTGAGGCGGCTGCGCGCGTTTGCGCAGGTTGGAAATCAACTGCGCATTCAGAAAGGCCAGCGCGCTCTTCCCGACAAATTCTTCCGCAATCTGCCGACGTTTGCGCGCCCAGCTTGTTTTGGGATCATCCGGCTGCTTTTGTGTCGCGCTCTCGGGTACGATTTCAGCCTTCAGCGCGGCCAGATCCGCATCCAACGGCGGCAGGTCTTCGGGACCAAAATCAAAGGGGTCGCGCCGCCCCTCATAACGCGCGAGCATATAGGCAAAGCCGCCCGGATAGGTGAGGGTGTCGTCGGTCATGGCGCGATGTTTGCACGGGGGCATCCCCCGTGCAATCTCAGACTGTATCAGACCATCATTTCCTTGGTGGCCGTCAGCGTCACATCCGGATAGTCGCGCGCCACGCGGTCGATATCCCATTGCAAACGCGTCAGAAACACCACGTCGCCATCATGGTCATAGCTGATGTGCTGCTTGTTCATGTCGGCAAATTTCTCAACCGCCTGACGCTCGCCATTGACCCAACGGGCCGAGGTGAACTGGCTCTGTTCAAAGCGCACCGGCAGGCCGTATTCCATCTCGATCCGGCTGGCGAGCACTTCAAACTGAAGCTGCCCAACCACTCCGACGATGAAGCCTGAACCAATCATCGGTTTGAACACTTTGGCCGCGCCTTCTTCCGCAAATTGCATCAGCGCCTTTTCAAGGTGTTTTGCCTTCATCGGATCGCCTGCGCGAATGCCCTGCAGCAGTTCCGGCGCAAAGCTTGGAATGCCGGAAACGCGCAGCGCCTCGCCTTCGGTCAGCGTGTCGCCAATGCGCAGTTGCCCGTGGTTGGGAATGCCGATGATATCGCCTGCCCAGGCCTCGTCTGCGAGCTCGCGGTCAGACGCGAGGAAGAGCACCGGATTGGAAATCGCCATCGGCTTTTTGGTGCGCACATGGGTCAGTTTCATGCCGCGCTTAAAGTGTCCGGAGGCCATGCGCACAAAGGCCACACGGTCGCGGTGTTTGGGGTCCATATTGGCCTGAACCTTGAACACAAAGCCCGCAACCTTCTTTTCCTCAGGCGCAATCTCACGCGGCTGCGCGGTCTGCACCTGTGGCTCCGGCCCGTAAGAACCAATGCCATCCATCAGCTCTTTGACCCCAAAAGAGTTGATTGCAGAGCCAAACCAGATCGGGGTCATATGACCTTCCAGCACCGCTTGCGGATCAAGCTGCGGCAGCAGTTCCTTGGCCATTTCAACCTCTTCTTGCAGCTTCTCCAGCAGATGTGCAGGTACGTGGTCGGCCAGTTTCGGATCGTCCAGCCCGTCAATCTGAATGGTCTCGGCGATCACATTCCGGTCCGCGCGGTCCATCAGCTCCAGACGGTCGTTGAGCATGTCATAACAGCCCAGGAACTCGCGCCCCATGCCAATCGGCCAGCTCGCCGGGGTCACGTCAATCGCGAGGTTTTCTTGAATCTCGTCAATGATATCAAAGGTATCGCGGCTCTCGCGGTCCATCTTGTTACAGAAGGTCAGGATCGGCAGATCGCGCAGACGACACACTTCAAAGAGCTTCTGCGTCTGGCTTTCCACACCTTTGGCGCCGTCAATCACCATCACCGCCGCATCCACCGCGGTCAGCGTGCGATAGGTGTCTTCAGAGAAGTCGCTGTGGCCCGGTGTGTCCACCAGATTGAAGCGGAAGTTGCCAAAATCAAAGGACATTGCAGAGGCCGACACGGAGATCCCGCGATCCTTTTCCATCTGCATAAAGTCCGAACGTGTCCGCCGCGCCTCACCTTTGGCACGCACCTGACCCGCCATCTGGATCGCACCACCGTAGAGCAGGAATTTTTCCGTCAGCGTGGTTTTCCCGGCGTCCGGGTGCGAAATGATCGCGAACGTACGGCGGCGCGCAATCTCGGGCGGCAATTCGGGGCGGTTTGTGCTCGTGTCCAACATGGTCGCGCGTATAGGCGCGCGCGCTCATTTTCGCAAGGAAAAGCAGAGGGCAGGGCTGCGTGCAGCCCCGGCCGCGTTACTTGGACGACGCCCGTTTCAACAGCTCCACCGCGTCCGGACGGTTCAGCAGGCTTTCATGCACTTCCAGATGCCCCACCGGCCCGCCACGTGTGCTGTTATTGGCCGCTTTGCGTTGCAGCCGCTCGGTGACCTCTTTGGGCACAGCCGGCCGCGTGCGCGTGTCCATCTGCATGGTTTCGGCCGAAATCCCTTCGGCAAAGATGATCTGATGGGTGTCAAACATCAGCTGGTAGTAATCCACAAAGCCACCTTCGGCGGCATAGACGGTCTCACCGTTCACCAGATGGCGCGCTTTGATCAGCAGTTCGCTGCGGCCCACGCCGATGTGGTCATGGCGCTGATAGACAAACAGGCGATGGTCCGGGCTCACACGCAGATCACCTGCATTGTTGAGCGTGCCTTTGGTAATCACAATCGGGGCAAATTCGCCGCTGGCGCGCTGCACCGAATGGCCGATCCAGCGCAATTCCTGCGGACCGTCATCGCGGGTCAGAACGCGGTCGCCCACTTTCAGGTCCTCGACCTTGCGCTGCTCTCCGGTGGCCATGGTGATATGGGTGCCGCTGGTAAAGCTGACACAGGCCAGCTGCGCGAGCCGCGTCGAGGCCGCATCGCGGTCGATCCCGACCAGCGCGTAATCGGTTTTGGGCGTCAAAGGCGCAAGCGCTGCGCCGTAAATCTGGACCACGCCGCCTGCGTCATCCACTTCAACCAGCACCAGCACTTCGATGGTGTCTCCGCTGGGTGGCATGAATGTGGCCACACAATCCAGAAACACCCGCGCGTCTTTGGCGCCAAGCCCGCGGTCGCTGGCGACAAAATGCTGCCCGTCCGCATCGGTGCGCAACGACAGGCTTTTCACCTGCGCATCCATCGACAGCGCATAGATGTCATCCAGAACAAGCTCTTGGGCAAAAGACAATGAATCCCCGAGGTTCGCGCCATCTGTGACGTGAAACGCTTCTGCGAGATACACAGGCAGCCGCTGGGACGGCATCGCGGTGTCCTGAACCTGTGAATACATGGTCTACCTTCTCGTTACTTCTCTTATGGGCAGCGCCGGTCCCTAAAATTATCGTTCAATTGTGGCAGCAGAAAGCCGAGCCTTCGGCATATTGCTGGCATCCTTAGAGAATTAGGTATTTCTTAGCCACATTACAAAGGGGAGAATCGCATGGAATTGGGAATCAAAGGTAAACGCGCGCTCGTCTGTGCGTCCTCAAAGGGTCTCGGGCTGGGATGCGCCCGCGCTTTGGCCGCCGAAGGTGTGGATCTGATCATGAACGCACGGGGTGCCGAGGCGCTGGAAGCCTCTGCCGCAGCGATTCGCGAAGAGTTTGGCGTCAAGGTTGAGGCCATCGCCTGTGACGTGACCACGCCGGACGGGCAGGCTAAGCTCATTGAGGCTGCGCAGGGCGTCGACATTCTGGTCAACAACGCGGGCGGCCCGCCTCCCGGCATGTGGACCGATTGGGACCGCGACGATTTTATTTCGGCGCTGGATGCCAATATGCTCGCGCCCATCGCGCTGATCAAAGCGTTGGTGCCGGGCATGATGGAGCGCGGCTGGGGCCGTGTGGTCAACATCACTTCGGTGTCTGTGAAATCCCCGATTCCGGTTCTGGGTCTGTCCAACGCTGCGCGCGCCGGCCTCACCGGCTATGTGGCGGGCACCGCTCGTCAGGTCGCAGGCACAGGCGTGACCATCAACAACCTGCTGCCCGGCATCCACGCCACCGACCGCGCCGTGGCGCTGGACACTGCCGTGACCCAGCAACAGGGCATCTCCATGGCAGAGGCACAGGCTCAACGCGCCGCCACCATCCCCGCAGGCCGCTATGGCACCGCAGATGAGTTTGGCGCCACCTGTGCCTTTCTCTGCTCTCATCATGCGGGCTTTATCGTGGGTCAAAACGTGCTGCTGGACGGCGGCGCCTTTGCCTCTGCGATGTAAACGGGGGCGATAGATTTGGCGCGGGGTACTGGTGTGTCGCAAGGGTTTTCACTGAAAGATCATCTGTTTAACGCTGAAAGCATGGCAGATCTGGCGGCAGAATATGCCGCCGGCATTCCCGGCTTTGATGCGGAAGGCTTTCAGGCGGAAACCGTTGCCGGATTTCCAGACCGTGAGCTCATGGAGCGCATGGAATGGATTGCCGATTGCATCGAAAAACGCCTCGCGCCGGACTTTCCCATCATGGCGGATCAGCTGGAGGCCGCCATGCCTCCCGCGCTTGATCCATCGCTGACCGATGATGATTTCGGGCGCTTCATCCATGCGGTGCCGGGCATCCTCGCGGTGCGCCACGGGCTGGAAGAGCACCGCGACCGCAGCTTTGATCTGCTGCACGCCGCAACACAGCGCTTCTCCATGGAGTTCTACATCCGCCCCTTCCTGAACCGCTGGCCCGAAGAAACCTTCGCTCGTCTGGCAGACTGGGCGCAGGATGAAAACTACCACGTGCGCCGTCTGGTCAGCGAAGGCACCCGCCCCAAACTGCCATGGGCCAAAAAGATCGACATTGACCCGCTTGCTCCCCTGCCGCTGCTGGCGCAGCTACACAGCGATCCAACCCGCTATGTGACGCGCTCCGTGGCCAACCACCTCAACGACATTTCCAAGATCGACACAGGGGTGGTGGTGCAGCACCTCGCCGCTTGGCAGGCCGACGGCACACAGACCGCCAAAGAGCTGGATTGGATGACACGTCACGCCCTGCGCACCGCTGTGAAAGCGGGCCATCCCGATGCGCTTTCGCATCTGGGATTTGCCGCAGACGCGCCCGTCACGGTGCAAAACCTCAGCGTAGGGGCTGACAGCATCGTGATCGGCGAGGCGCTCAATGTCGCCGTCACGCTCAGCACCGATGCGCACAGCCCGGTGCCGGTGATTGTCGACTATGTACTGACCTTCCACCGCCCGGAAGGCAAAACCGGCCAGAAGGTCTTTAAGCTCAAGCAGGGCAAAGTGCCCGCAGGTGGCCGTTTGGATCTGTCCAAGAAACACCCGCTCAAAGCCAACGCCTCGACCTTCAAGCTGCATCCGGGCCCTCATAAGCTTGCGGTGCAGGTCAACGGCCGACAGCTTGCCGAAGTGGCATTTGATTTGGTGGACGCAGGGTAATTCCTTTACAGGCTTTCACGTTTTTGTGGGGCGGCTGGTGCGAACTGTTGCTGCCTGCTAGGCGGAAAGTCTGACGAACTGGGGAAATTCCATGCAGGCCACCGCCATTATCACGATCTTCGCAGCCATCATTGTGCTCAGCCTTTTTGTCGCGCCGCGCCGCGCCTCGGTCGAAGGCTTCTTTGGTGGGCAATCTGTTTCCGGCAACGCGCCACAGCTCTGGACGCTGGTGTTCTCGCAAGTCACCACCTGGATCTTTGCCCGCTCGCTGATGAACGCCGCGATCCTCGGGTTTTACTACGGCATCGCGGGCACGCTTGCCTATGCGGCCTACTACGGCTCTTTTCTCACCGGTGGCTACATCGTCAACCGCATGCGCGCACAAGGTGCGCGCTCGGTGCAGGACTGGCTTACCGATCGCTTCGGCGCGGCAGGCACCACCGCCTATAACGTCGTCATCGCCCTGCGTTTGCTCTCAGAAGTCTTTGCCAACCTGCTTGTTGTGGGCCTGATCTTCTCCGCCGCCTTCCCCGAGGTTGCGAGCGCCAGCACCACCGCCATTCTGGTGGTCGGCATCCTGGCTCTGGCCTATTCCGCTTGGGGTGGCCTCTCTGCCGCACTGCGCACTGACGTGGTGCAGATGAGCCTTTTCCTCGTGGTCTTTGGTGCGGCCTTTGTGGCGCTGATCCTGCGTCCCGGCTTTGACCTCGGCGCGGTTCTGACCGCGCCCGGTGTCTCCGGCCCGCACAATGGCTGGGTGCTGTTGGTGGTCGCCGCGCTGCAGGTTTTCTCCTATCCGGTGCATGATCCGGTGATGATGGACCGTGGCTTCCTTGCCGACCGTGACACCACCCGCAAAAGCTTCCTGCACGCCTTTTGGATCTCCACCCTCTGCATCATCGCCTTTGGCTTCTTTGGCATTCAGGCCGCGCTTGAGGGGGCCGCTTACGAGGGCCAGCTGCTCGGCACTTGGTCCACAATGCTGCCAACCTGGGTGTTCACGCTGCTTCTGGTGTCTCTGCTGGTGTCAGCGCTCTCCACACTGGATTCCGCCCTCAGCTCCGCGTCCCGCCTTGTGGTTGAAGAGCTGCGGATAGCGCCGCGCACCCTCATGGGCGGCCGCATTGCCATGCTGTTCTTTGCCGTTGCAGGCGGCGCGCTGACCCTTTGGGGCAATCAGACCCTGTTTGATGCGGTGGCGGTCTCCGGCACGGCCTCGATGTTCCTCACACCGGTGCTGGTTGTCGGCTTGCTGAGCAACCGCACCGTGCCGCTCTGGTCCTATCTCGTGAGCTTCGCCGCCGCCATGATCGGCGCCATGGCCTATATGTTCCGCAGCGCAGAGGTTTTTGCAGGCCTGCTTTATGACGGCCACAAATACGAACAGCTCCTGCAAATCTGTCTGATCGTCTTGGTGATCGGTTTTGCCGCTGTGATCCTTGGCAGCCGCAGGGTTGATGCGCGGGTAGGGGGCTGATACATCTGCGCGAAACCCGATGGAAACTCTCGGGGATCGCAAGAGGCCACAGGTGCAGTCGCAGATCGAAACTCCCAAACCCCGTCTTGAAATCCGCAACCTACGCCGCCGTTTTGGCAGCCGTCAGGTGGTGGACGACGTCTCCCTGTCCCTGCATTCGGGGCAGGTGACCTGCCTGCTCGGTCCCTCGGGCTGCGGCAAATCCACCACCCTGCGCATGATCGCCGGAGTGGACATGCAGGACAGCGGCGAGATTTATGTGGACGGCAATCTGATCTGTGACACGGTTTTCCGCGTCCCGCCGGAGCGCCGCCAGATCGGCCTGATGTTTCAGGACTTTGCCCTCTTTCCGCATCTCTCGGTGGCTGACAACGTCGCCTTTGGCCTGAAAGGCAGCCGCGACGCCAAACGCGCGCGCGTCGGGGAGCTTCTGGCCAAGGTCAATCTGGGCTGGGCCATCGACAAATTCCCGCACATGCTGTCGGGCGGCGAACAACAGCGCATCGCCTTGGCCCGCGCACTCGCCCCGCGCCCGCGCATCATGCTGATGGATGAGCCGTTCTCAGGCCTTGATAACCGCCTGCGCGACGGCATCCGCGACGAAACCCTCGCTGTCTTGAAAGAAGAAGACACCGCTGTCCTGCTCGTCACCCATGAGCCGGAAGAAGCCATGCGCATGGCCGACGAAATTGCCCTCATGCGCAACGGCAAAATTGTGCAGCAAGGCGCCCCCTACAACATCTACAACGCCCCCGTGGACAAGCAAGCCGTCGCCTTTTTCAGCGACATCAATGTGATCCGCTCCACCAGCAACGGCGCGCTGACAGACACGCCTTTCGGCCAATTCCTGACCCCCGGTCTGGAGGATGGCGCTCCGGTTGAAATCGTGATCCGCCCGCAGCACCTGAAACTGGATTTTGACCGCGCTGGCCGCGGCCCGCTGCCCACGCCCTCAGACGGCGTTGCGGCGCGCGGAGTTGTCACTCGTGCGCGTTTCATGGGGAACGAAAGCCTTGTTGAGTTCAAAATGGATCACGATGCTTCGAATCTGAAGGTCACCGTGCCCAATGTCTTCCTGCCCAAAGAAGGCACGGCGCTCTGGCTCACCATCCGCCGTGACCGCTGCTTCGTGTTCCCGGCGGAAGCCTGAACGGCGCGGCCCACGTCTTTCTGCCAAAAATACTCCGGGCCAAATACGCTGGAGATGAATTGGCGTAGCCAAGAAGGGGCTGGCCCCTTGCCTAGCTCTGCGCCTCAAAGTCCCGCAGACTCTTCCCCGGCTCCTCCACAAATAGGCCGGGCAGGGGCGTGATCTCCGTGATCTGATCCACGCGCAGCTCCGCAAAGCCATTGCCGGTTTCATCCCAAACCGCCAACACCCAGACCCGCCCCCAATAGCTCAGCTTCAAGGGCCGCACATCCCGCGCGCTTTCAGAGGTGCGCACATGCAGCTTCTGTTTGCCCCGGATCGCGGTGCGTAGCGGCTCCAGATGGCGCAACGCCCGCGCACTCACATCAAAGGGATAGCTCGCAAAACCAAAGCCCTGCGTCACCCCGCCCACCTCTTCTGGCAACATGGCGTCGATCTTGGCGCTCAGGCTTTCCGCCGCATCCCGCAGCTCCCCCTCCATGCCGGTGCCCACCACCGCAAGCCCGATATGCAGCGCCTCAAGCTCCGCCTCTGTCAGGTTCAGAGGCGGCAGGGTCAGCGCTGCCTGCGCCCGGTATCCTGTGCCACGCGCGCCCTCAATCGCCACGCCACTCCCCATCAGCGTTTTCATATCGCGATAGACCGTGCGCAAAGAGACCCCAAGTGCTCTCGCCAAATCCTCCGCCCGATGCATCTGCCCATCGCGCAGCATCTCCATCAGTGACATCAGCCGGTCAGCACGATTTTCCGAGGTTCCCATGGGATGATTCTCTCAATTTCTGCCTTCAAACAGACAACTGACAGAGTAGTGACAAATGGAGCGGGGAAAACCCGCGATTTGACCGGATTTACACCCGCGCTCGCCTTTTCGGGGGGCGGCTCAGGGGGTAGGTAAAAGGCAGATCACTACATTCGGGGCCAACGCCCCACCAAGAAGGAGAGACATCATGGGTATTGGAAACATCGGTCTGCCCGGCATTCTGCTGATCGCGGTTGTGGTTCTGGTGCTGTTTGGTCGCGGCAAGATCAGCGGCCTGATGGGCGAAGTTGGCAAAGGCATCACCTCGTTCAAGAAAGGCATCAACGAAGGCCAGCAGGAGCTGGAAGAAGACGCCGCAGATGCCGCCAAAGACGTGACCCCATCTGACGACAAAGACAAAGTCTGATCTGAGGCCAATCCAATATGTTTGATTTGGGTTTGCCAGAGCTCCTGGTCATTGGCGTTGTCGCGTTGATCGTGGTCGGGCCCAAGGATCTGCCGGTTCTGTTCCGCTCTGTGGGCCGCTTTGTCGGCAAGGCCAAGGGCATGGCGCGCGAGTTTTCCTCCGCCATGAACCAGGCCGCTGATCAGGCGGGCGTCAAAGACGTCACCGACACCATCAAAGGCGCCACTGACGGGCTCAACAAAGTGTCCAATCCGCTCAAAGCGGCCAGCGATGCCTTTGCGGACAGCGCCAATGAGGTGAAACGCTCCATGAGCTACGAGCCGGGGGCCGAAACCACACGCCTGTCCAAAGAGCGTGCGGAGGCTGCGGAGAAGATCCGTCAGAAATCGGCGGAGATGGCGCAGGCGCGTCTCGACAAGGAAGCTGCCGAGAAAGCTGCCGCAGAGGCCACTGGGTCCTCTGACGCAGGCGCGTCAGACAGCGGGACCGCGCCCAAAAAGGATGATGCATGAGCAACACTGACGAGATTGACGACAGCTCCGCCCCGCTGATCGAGCATCTGGCGGAGCTGCGCACGCGGCTGATCCGCTCCGTGCTCGCCTTCATCGTGGCGATCAGCTTCTTCTTTGTGCCGATTGGCGGGCAGTTCATTGCCGAACACGTGCTGCATTTCCTTGTGGCACCCATTGTCGATGTGCTGCGGGATCTGGGCGATCCGTCCCCCACATTGCAGTTCACTTCCCCGCAGGAATATCTGTTCACCCTGTTCCGCATCTCCATGGTTGGCGGCTTTGCTCTGGCCTTCCCGGTGATCGGCTACCAGCTCTGGCGCTTTGTGGCCCCTGGCCTCTACAAAAGCGAACGCGGCGCGTTTCTGCCTTTCATGATCGCCTCGCCTTTCATGTTCCTTCTGGGCGCAACCTTTGCCCAATTGGTCGTGACCCCGCTGGCGATGCAGTTTTTTCTGGGTTTTGCCGATGTGGCGTCCGTCTTTGCCAATCTGATGGCGCCTGCGGTTGAGGATGTGCCCGGCACCGTGGCCGCCGCTGCCCCACAGGCAGAAGAAGGCGTGCAGATCACCTTCTTTGGCAAGGTCAATGAAAGCCTTGATATCACGCTGAAATTCATCATGGCCTTTGGCCTGTGTTTCCAGCTTCCGGTGCTGCTCACCCTGATGGGCAAGGCCGGTCTGGTCAGCGCCGATGGGCTCGCCTCCGTGCGCAAATACGCCATGGTTGGCATCCTTGTGCTGGCCGCACTGGTCACGCCGCCGGATGTGGTGACACAGCTGATCCTCTTCACAGTGGTCTACGGTCTCTATGAGATCTCGATCTTCCTTGTGCGCCGTGTGGACAAACAGCGCATCGCCAAGCTCAAAGAAGAGGGCGTCTATTTTGAGGATGACGAAGAGGCCGAAGATCTCGCCGACATCGACACCAAATAGAGCTCACGATGACCTTTTAGAAACGCGCCCCAATCGGGCGCGTTTTTCCTTTGTGTCATCCCCTTGTTGTTGCGCAAAGAAAATGGTCTGTAACAACAGCAACACCGGAGGCCCGCCATGGATGACACCACTTTGACCCGCATCGCCGAAGCGCTTGAGCGCCTGTACCCCGCGCCGCTGGCCGCGCCGGATTTCGCTGCTGCGGATGGGTTTGTCTGGCATGTGGATCCCGACCGGCTGGAACCGGTTCCGGAGATCAACCGCGTGTCTCTCGATCTGCTTGTGGGTGTTGACCGCTCCCGCGACACGCTTCTGGAAAACACCCGCCAGTTTGCGCGCGGATTGCCGGCCAACAACGCGCTGCTCTGGGGCGCGCGCGGCATGGGCAAATCCTCCATTGTCAAAGCCGTGCATGCGCAGGTGCTCTCAGAAGGCCACGCGCTCAAAATCGTCGAGCTGCAACGCGAAGACCTGCCCTCTGTTGCGCGGCTTCTGAACCTGCTGCGCGCCAGCTCCGAGCGCTTTCTTCTGTTCTGTGACGACCTCAGCTTCAGCCATGATGACCAGCACTATAAATCGCTCAAAGCGGTGCTGGATGGTGGCATTGAAGGGCGTCCGGACAATGTGGTCTTCTACGCCACCTCCAACCGCCGCCACCTGATGCCGCGCGACATGATCGAGAACGAACGCTCCAGCGCCATCAACCCGTCTGAAGCGGTGGAGGAGAAAGTCTCCCTCTCAGACCGTTTCGGCCTCTGGCTCGGCTTCCACCCCTGTTCGCAGGATGACTACCTCGCGATGATCGACGGCTACTGCGCCGCCCACGGCGTCTCAGTCGATCCAGAGCGCCTGCGCGCGGAGGCCATCGAATGGCAAGCCACCCGCGGCGCCCGCTCCGGCCGCGTCGCCTGGCAGTTCTTCCTCGATCTCGCGGGCCGCGAAGGCGTCAAAGTGTAAGGCACACGGCGGCCTGTGCCGCCAGCGCTTCTCATTTGCCAAATATCCCGGGTGAAGTCACAACTCGGTTGTGACGAGGGCAGCGCCCTCCCTGCGCGCACCTGTGTTGCGCGCGGCTCGGCTGCGCTGGCCTAAAAACAGCCCCGCAACCAAGCTCAATCTCTCGGCGGCTTATTTCAGGTAAGGCGCCGGGTCCACGCTGTCAAAACCATCACGCACCTCAAAATGCACAAAGGCATTTTCCTCGGGCAACTGCGCCATGGGCTGTCCGCGTTTCACATTGGTGCCTTTGGACACTTTCACGTCGGCAACGTTGTAATAGACCGTCATCAGGTTGTTGGGGTGGCGCACCACCAGAATGGTCACATCATCCGCATCCGTGGTGATCGCCGCCACTTTGCCGTCTGCGGCCGCCAAGACCGGCGCACCCGCATCCCCTGCGATGTCGATCCCGTTGTTCTTGCCCTTGGCATAGGGGCGGATGATCTTGCCGGACACCGGATAGCCCATCGCGGCCTGTGACGCGCTCTGCTGTGCGCCCAGATCCGGGCTTTCAGGTTTTGGCGCTGCGGCAACCTTCGCGGCGGTCGCATCATCTGGCAGCGGTTTGGACGCGCTTGGCGGTGTCGGGGTGGGGGAGCCTTCTCCCGGTTTGGTGGTCGCCACGGTCGACACTGTAGCCGGTGCGGGCGCAGCGGCACTTGGATCGGCTGGCGGGATCAGCAGGATCTGGTTTTCGCGAATGGTGAAGTCGCTGCCCAACCCGTTCCATTCCGCCAGCGAGCGCACGGACACATTGTAAAGGCGCGCGATGGTGAAGGCGGTCTCCCCGCGCTTCACCTTATGGCGCACCGGCTCAAGCCCGGTCTGAGCGTTTTCCGATGGGGTTGTGACCGGGGCCGCTGCGGGGGCAAGCGAACTGGTCTGAACTTCGGTGGTGTTGGCGCTTTCAATCGCCCCACCAGCCAGCGCGGCAATATCCACGCCGCCCGGAGGCACGATCACGCCGGTGCCCCCCGTGGCGGGTGACGGCTCGGCCACACGGTAGGGCAGCACAATCACCTCATCCTGACGCAGTTTCACGTCTGGCGCGATGCCATTGGTGCGGCTGAGCTCCGCGACCGGAATGCCCACACGCGCAGACACATCCTGCAAGGTGTCGTCCCGCTGGGCCACAGCCACCTGATAATTCGGATAGGAGATCACACCGCGGTTGTCGGGGTTGGGGCGCTTGGAGGTGGCGGTCAGCGCCGCATCCGAGGTGTCCAGCGCACTGCCCGCCGCATCGCCCCGCAGATCATAGTCAAACCCGCCTTCACAGGCGGCCAACACGCTCAGGGCAAGTCCTGCGCTGATAAAGCGGGTGCGCTTTGCTTGCGAAAAAACCATCTCGATATCCTCACGTGCGGTCCCTTGCGAAGGGGTCTGATGCCATGACCGCTTTGGTTCTGTTTACTACATTGCTGCCCAGATGGGCGACGCCGCCCCCTTTGCCAAGGGGAAAGCCCTGAAAAATCAATCGTTTTCCCGGGCGACACCTTCCAGCAAAGGCACAAAGCGCACCGCCCGCAGCTCGTCATAGTCAAACCCGTCTTCAGTGCGCCGCACCCGGATCAAACTCTGAACCGCGTCCGACTGCCCGACAGGCACCACCATGATACCGCCGATCTTGAGCTGCGCCAAGAGGGGGCCCGGTGGGTCCTCTGCTGCGGCGGTGACAATGATGCGATCAAAGGGCGCCTGATCGGGCAGGCCAAAGCTGCCGTCCCCGATCAAGGAGGTGATGTTCACGATGCCCATGGCGTCAAACACACCACGCGCCTCATGCACCAGCCGCTTGTGCCGGTCCACGGTGTAAACCCGCCGCGCCAGCTGCGCCAGAATGGCTGCCTGATAGCCCGAGCCTGTGCCCACTTCGAGCACCTTGTCACGTGAGGTGACCTCCAGCGCCTGTGTCATCAGACCCACAACAGAAGGCTGCGAAATGGTCTGCCCGCAGGCAATCGGCAGCGGCGTGTCCTCATAGGCGCGCTCCGCAAATAGCCCGCGCACAAAGGGGCCACGGTCCACGGCCTCCATCGCGCCAAGCACCGCCGGGTCCGTCACCCCGCGCGAGCGCAGCGCAAAGAGGAACTGCATTTTGCGTTCTGCAAGCGCGTCCGGATCCATTATTCGATGTCTTTCAATGCCTTCAGGGCGTCATGCGCGGTCAGATCGGCGCGCATCGGCGTGACAGAGATATAGCCGTCCAGATTGACAGCGGCGTCGGTGTTTTCTGCGGTTTTGACCTGCTGATTGCCGCCCTTGGCCCAGAGGAAGCGACGTCCGGAGGGCGAAGTGTGTGGCTCCACAGAGAAACAGGTGTCCTGTCGCAGCCCCTGCGCGACTACGCGCACGCCTTTCACATCCGCTGCCAGCACGGGCGGAAAGTTGATGTTGTAAAACAGGCCGTAGGCAGAGCCATTTGGCACCTCGGTGGCAAGGATCTTGCGCAGCACATCAGCGCCATGCTGGCCTGCGGCCTCAAACGGATCTTCTGCCGTGTAGTTCTGCGGGCCCAGGAATTGGGAGAGCGCAAAGGAGGGGATGCCCTGCAGCGCCCCTTCAATGGCCGCGCCCAGCGTGCCGGAATAAAGAGCGTTTTCTGCTGAGTTGTTGCCCCGGTTGACGCCGGAGAGGATCAGATCGGGCTGCGCCTCTTTCATCACATCATGCACACCGGCCAACACGCAGTCCGCCGGGCTGCCCTCGGCGGCAAAGCGGCGCTCGCCCATTTTGGCGATCATGGTGGGGTGGGTGTAGCTGATGCAATGGCCGACACCGGATTGCTCAAAGGCCGGTGCCACACACCAGACTTCGCCCTCTGCTCCGGCCAGCTCGTTGGCGATCTTTTCCAAAACGGCCAAGCCGGGCGCGTTTATGCCGTCGTCATTTGTGATGAGAATGCGCATGGTGCCTGCCCCCAAATCTCGCCGCGTCTCAAGGCCGGAACCTTGCTGATTTGCTTCTGTCTAGTGGAGCTGCCACGGCGGAGCAAGCGCCACAGTCTGCCATGTGGCGCAAGGGGCGGTGACTGGGGAATCACCGTCACACTTAAGTTGTGTGCTTTACGATGTCAGCAGGCTCAGAGGTCGAGCTCTGCCATCAGCCGTGCCGCTTCATCGCGTGGATGGGCCAGCGTTGCGCGGTCTTCCCCGGGGAAGAAGCGGGCGCGCGTGCCGGTGGGCATGCCTTTGGGCGCGAGGATCGAAACCTTCGGTCCGATGTTTGCGGTTTCCGCCTGCCAGCTCTTGGCCAGCGCGATCTGCGCACCTTTGGTGGCGCCATAAGAGCCAAAAAACTTCTCGCCCGCACGCGGATCGTCAAAGAACACCGCATGGCCCGCGTGGCCCAGAAGCGGGCTCAGGAAGGGGATCAACCGCCCCACAGCGTCCAGATTGATCGCCACGGATTTCTGCCAGTCTTTGGCGTCGATGTGATCTGCGGGCGTGAGCGGCGCGCCATGGGCTGCGGTGTGCACCCACAGGTCCACTTTGCCCCAACGGTCATGGATCGAGCGGCACAGCTGCGCCATCGCATCGGCATTGGTGATGTCCATCGGCGCCAGCGTGGCCTGACCACCCTTGGCCTGGATGCGGTCATCCAGCTCTTCCAGTGCGCCCGTGGTGCGAGCCACCGCAACCACGTGATAATCCGGCGCAAGCGCTTCGGCGAAAGCGGCCCCAAGGCCACGGGACGCGCCGGTGATCAGCGCGATCTTGTCGCCCGAAGGCGCAGAGGAAACTGGAGTATCGGTCATAGCCACTGGAATGCGGCCAATGGGCAGTGAGGTCAAGGGGCAAGCGCCGGCGTCAATGTCGCAGCGCTGCCCCTCGGTTGACCGCTATTTGGGCATCGACAGCCGTGTCGCGCCATGCCCGCTGTTGAGCACGATGCTGTGGGCGTCAATCGCCAGCACCTTGCCAGATGGCGTGCGATCCCCAGGTTGCACGCGCAAGGTCCGGCCGCTGCGCGTCATCAATAAAGCGCGCGGCCGCGTTTGTGATCCCATAACGCCAATCAGCGTCAGTCGAGATCGGTTCTTCAAGACACCGCTCTGTGTGGCCTGTTCGGCCACCTGCGAAGGCGTTCTGGAGGTCATGGGCTATCCCGGTGTGTGAGTGGTGGCGGCCTTATAGAGATAGCTCCGCTGACTGCCACCGCTGAATACCGGGAAGTTGGTTAACGAAAGCTGAATGCCGCCGAGACTCTGCGAATGGCCCAATAAAATAAGCGGATTTCAGCCAGTCGGGGGAGGGAGGATTGGTCTGGGTTGAGGCGTAAATTGCGCCGTTCGACCCTGAGGTGAGGCGGCGTCATGGCAAGGCCGCCGAGAGGGGATCTGTCAGAGGTCTGGGCGAATGTCGTTGCCGGTTGCCGCATAAAGATCCAGCAGGGCATCAAAGGTGATTCCCGCCTTTTGCGCCTCTGCCAGTGGCCCGTCATTGAGGCTGAGCCTTGGCCGCTCCTGCGCCTCACCCGCGATCAGTGCGCCTTCAAGCGGGGTCTCGCTTTCAAAGCCGGGGATGTCATTCATCAGCCAGGCGGCACAGCCCTCAAACCCGGGCGTTTCGCCCGTGGCATCGTCGAGATAGCGGTAGAAATCCGCATCCGCCAAATGCGCCCAGACCGCAAATTGCACAGCCTCTTCGCTGCCCCTGATCGGCAGCGCCAGCATCGCCCGCACATACCGCAGCCCGTCACAGCGGCAAAGATCGGCGGAGAGCTTGTCTTCGCCAATCTCAAGAATCTCCTGCCCGCTGCCCTGCAAATCGCCATGCGGCCAGGGATCCGGATGGTCATAGCCGATGTCGATCAATCCGCCAAAACTGCGCCCGCTCTTGGGGCTGACCCAATCCGGATCATGCAGGCGGCGCCAACGGCTATCCAGGGCAAGCAGGCTCATAGGTCGCTCAGCCCTGAGAGGTGGCCAAAGTTGCCCCGTTCCAGCTTGCGCCCGGTGCCGGAGCCTCTTTGATCTTCTTGCTCACGCGGCTGCTGTTTTCCAGATCGGCGAGGTATTCCGCAGTCACGCCACCGGTGATGTACTCCCCGTCAAAGCAGGAACAGTCAAAGCGCGCGATCTCCGGGTTGCCTTCCTGTGCGGCCCAGATCAGGTCTTCCAGCTTCTGATAGAACAGCGCATCCGCACCCAGCTCTTCGCGGATTTCCTCGATGCTCATGTCATGGGCGATCAGCTCATGTTTGGTGGGCATGTCGATGCCATAGACATTCGGGTGCGACACGGGCGGGGAGGCAGAGGCGATATAGACTTTCTTCGCGCCCGCTTCGCGGCACATCTGCACAATCTTCTTGATGGTGTTGCCGCGCACGATGGAGTCGTCAATCAACAGAATATTGCGCCCATCCATTTCACGCGGAATGGCGTTGAGCTTGCGGCGCACCGATTTCTGACGCTCTTCCTGACCGGGCATGATGAAGGTCCGGCCCACATAGCGGTTTTTCACCAGCGCTTCGCGGTAGCGGATGCCGGTGGCATTGCTGACCTCCAGCGCCACAGGGCGCGCGCTGTCCGGCACTGGGATGATCGCGTCGATCTCAAGCCCGCTTTCGGCAATCTGTTTGGCCAATGTCTGCCCCATGCGCAGCTGCGCCTGATAGACGGAGACCCCGTCGAGCACGCTGTCCGGACGCGCCAGATAGACATATTCGAAGATGCAGGGCGTCAACTCGCCCTCAACCGCCTGAAACTCATGCAGGTTGCCGTCCATATCCACCAGCAGCGCTTCGCCGGGCTTCACGTCGCGCATTTTTTCAAAACCGTTGATGCCAAAGGCCACGTCTTCGCTGGCAAAGGCATAGTCATCCCCTTCGCCATCTGCGGCGCGTTTGGCCACCGACAGGGGGCGGATGCCATGAGGGTCGCGGAACGCCAGCATGCCGACACCGGCAATCAGGCAGATCACGGAATAAGCACCCTGCACCCGCTCCATAGTCATCTTCACACCGGCAAAGATATTGCGGATCGCATCGCCGCTGCCGTTCACCTTGATCGCATCCGCCACTTTGTCCGCCAGCACGTTCAGCAGGATTTCACTGTCGCTGGTGGTGCGCAGATGACGGCTGTATTTGCCGGTCACCTTCTCGCGCTGCGCGTCCGTGTTGGTGATATTACCGTTGTGCACCAGATAAATGCCGTAAGGCGCGTTTACAAAGAACGGCTGCGCTTCGGCCGCGCTCAGGCTGCCCGCAGTGGGGTAACGCACATGGCCCATACCCACACGGCCCGTCAGGGTTTCGGCGTCGCTCGCCTGAAACACGTCTTTGACCAGACCATTGGCCTTGCGCTCGCGGAAAAACCCGCCGGTGTAGGTCACAACACCCGAGGCGTCCTGTCCGCGGTGCTGCAACATCAGCAGCCCGTCATAAATCTCCGCAAAAACATCGTCATTGCGATTGGCGATCCCCAGAATTCCGCACACGTGCAGCGCTCCTATCTTCGGACTAGGCTTGGCTAGATTGGGTGGTTAGGCACCTTCGCGACGCATGTGTTTGGCGCTTTTGGAAGGTCGGTGTCTCTGCACGTTGCGCGCGGGGCGCTTGGGTTCGGGTGCAAGTCCACCCGCCGCAAGAGGCGGCTGTGAATGGGGTATGGTTTCGCCCAATGATCACAGAGGTGGCTCCGAATCCCTGTTTCGTGCTGCGCCTGTCTTAAGCGCTCCGGTAATCTATGTCACGAAAGGATCACATTGGACGGGCTAGAAAGCGCGCCCTGTCGCCGCGTCGTTTTGGTTTTTGATCAAATGGTTAAATTAGTGGCGCAGAAAGGAGGGAAGGGCGGTGGTGAGACCTACTTCGCGTCCACACGCAGCTGCCCAATCCGTTTGCGCACCAAGTCGATATGCATCCGCGCGTGGTAAGCGGTCTGCCGATAGGCCGGGGGCAGGCGCAGCTGCGAAATTTTGTAATCCACCGAATCCAGCGCCTTGGCGAGCCGCTTGAGGTCTTTGGCGCTTGAACTGTCGCTAACCTTGGCCTCGATCTCGCGGATGTGGCTGTAGTGTTTCCAGACCTGCCAGCCGCGAAAATAGGAATAGATCATCGGCGCGATCCGCAGCAGCGGCAACAGCAGGAACAGAATGGGCAGGATCAGTAGAAACAGCCGATTGACCTGCGCCGCCATCCAATAGGGCAGCAGATTGTGCCAGGTCGAGGGCCCCGTTTCGATCAATTGGCGCGCCACGTTGTTTTCGGGCATGCCAATGCCTTCGGCCACGGGAAACGCCCCGCGCTCTGACAGGATGTCCCGCCCGGCATGCAGCTCTTTGGCGGCCATGGTCAGCCGGTTCACCAGCGCCGGATGCAATTTCGGATCAATCGCCATCTGCGCCTTTAGGGCCAACACATGCTGTGTTTCCGTGGGCTGCACCGGATCAAGCGCAATCGCCCCCACCGGAATATCAACGATATCGGCATACTCCATATGCCGCGCAATCGCCTGCGTATAAGACAGCGGCAAAAGCGTGATCTCATCAGAGTTAAACGCCTGCGACAGGTAAGGCGCCTCAATGCTGCTGACCAGAAAGGCCATGTCGAGCCCGCCTGCCTGCAGGGCGAAAATTGACTGCGCCGCGCCCAGCTCAAGCTCTTTGTTGTCCGCCTCGGGCAAGCCAACGGCCTCTCTGAAATCTGCAAAAGCGGCGGCCGTGCCGGAGCCAAGTGCGCCGCGCGAAATTTGCAGATCCCGCCACAACGCGGGATTTGAGGGCAATTCATGATCGCTGCGCACAAGGAACAGCATCGGCTCATAAAAAAGGCCGCCAATCGCCTCGGCCTTGCCCGGAGGCACCGTGATCCCGGCCTGCAAAAACGCGGCATCCACCGCGCCAAGCGTCAACAGCTCCGCATTGTCGACCGACCCGTTGGTGTAAAGTATCTGCACGTCAATGTCGTCACGCGCCAGAATATCGCGGTAGCGTTCCGCCATCAGCGCATAGGCACCGCCCCGCGCACCCGCCGCCAGCGAGAGCGTTTTGGGCGGCAGCAAGACCGACACCACAAGGGCAATACAAAGCGCGACCGTCAGCGTCGTGAGGGCAATCCAAATGCGCATGAAAGGGCTCAAAATAGCTTGTTTCCCCGCACGGTAGCCGCCGTTTGTCCGCCAAACAAGAGGGCGGCGAACAGGCAGGCTCAACTGTGGAAATCAGGCCGCGCCCCAAGGACGGCCTGCGCACGCCAGCAAACACCAATGAGCTTTAGAAACCGAGATCGGTTGCCCCTGCGCATGAAAAAAGCCCGCCACCATCAGGTGCGGGCTTTCAGCAGGACTATGCAGAACGATGTGCTGTCTTACGCCTCGCAGACGCCAACCAGCTGTTCATATTGGGTGGTGATCCAACCCAGCGCTTCCTGTGGGTCGCGGTCGTCAATCTGGCGGGTGATGCGGCTGAACACTTCTGCCGAACGGCTGTCATCCACCATCGCGATAGACTGGCTGGTGATCACGGTCTCATAGACAAAGAAGGCAATCGCAACCAGCAGGATGCCGCGCAGCACACCGAAGATAAAGCCAAGACCCTGATCGAGCCCGCCCAGTGCCGAGCGCTGCACGATGGAGGAGAACAGCGGCGTGAACAGCGAGACCACCACCAGCGACAGCGCAAAAACGGCGGCAAAGGCGGCGATGATCGACAATTCACAGCTGTCGGCCAGATATTCGCCCAGAATGGGCACTTCTTTGACCAGCGGCTGGAGAGATCCGGCAAACATGAAGGCCAGCACAGCGGCGGCAACCCACCCGGCGATGGCCATGGTTTCCCGCACAACGCCGCGGCTGTAGGCCAGCAGCGCCGAAATTACGATGATGCCCGCAACGACGGCATCGATGATGGTGAAACCTTCCATGTAGTCCTGTCCCTTATGACCGGCCCTGTGACCGGCCCCGGTTTGCCTTGCGGCGTCTGTTTTTACGTGCGTCCGTCCCCGTCAGCCCGCTCCGAATACTTCGCCCACAAAACTTGCCAAATCTCCAATACGGTTCAGCTTTATGCCGTCAACTGTGTTGGTTTTGCCGCCCTTTGGCGCGATTGCCGATGAGAAACCAAGTTTTTGGGCTTCTTTCAACCTATTTTCCGTCTGACTCACCGCGCGCAGCGCGCCAGACAGGCTGATTTCGCCAAAAACCACAGTATCGGCGGGTAAGGCGCTGTCTTCACGGGCGGAAACCAGCGCGCAGGCCACCGCAAGGTCTGCGGCCGGTTCGCCGATTTTCATGCCGCCTGCCACATTGAGGTACACATCAAGCCCCGCAAAGGGGATGCCGCAGCGCGCTTCCAGCACCGCGAGAATCATCGCAAGCCGCCCGCTGTCCCAGCCAACAACCGTGCGGCGGGACTGGCTGTGCGGTGACGGCGCCACCAAGGCCTGCAATTCTGTCAGCACGGGGCGGGTGCCTTCGATCCCGGCAAACACCACGCTTCCCGGTGTCGGCTGGCCGCGATCAGACAGAAACAGCGCGCTTGGATTGCCCACTTCCACCAGCCCGCGGCCGGTCATTTCAAATACCCCGATTTCATCCGCGGGACCAAAGCGGTTTTTCACGGCGCGCAGAATGCGGAACTGATGGCCGCGCTCGCCCTCAAAATAGAGCACCGTATCGACCATATGTTCCACCACGCGGGGGCCAGCGATCTGCCCCTCTTTGGTGACATGCCCCACCAGGATGATCGCCATGCCTTTGCGCTTGGCAAAGGCCGTCAGCTCATGCGCCGCCGCGCGCACCTGACTGACGGAGCCCGGCGCGCTGCCCACATTGTCGCTCCACATGGTCTGGATGGAATCGATGATGGCAAGCTGCGGCCGTTCGGCCTCCAGCGTGGTCAGGATGTCGCGCAGATTTGTTTCTGCGGCCAAAAGCACGGGGCTTTCCGTCAGCTGCAGCCGTTGCGCCCGCATCCGCACCTGCGCGCTGGCTTCCTCGCCGCTCACGTAGATGGTTTTGACACCTTGGCGGGCAAACCGCGCGGCGGCCTGCAACAGCAAGGTGGATTTGCCGATCCCCGGATCGCCGCCCACCAGCAAGGCGCTTGCCGGCACCAGCCCGCCACCCAGGACGCGGTCAAGTTCCTTCACGCCGCTGATGGTGCGCGGCGGCGGGGTTTCCTTGGTGGCCAGATCAGACAGCTCGATCCGCCGTCCCTTTGCATTGCCAAGCGCGCTGCCTGCCGGGCCCGCCCCGAAGGGTGCCTCTTCAACGATTGTGTTCCATTCGCCGCAGGTTTCACAGCGTCCCGACCATTTGGAGGAGACGGCGCCGCAGGCCGAACATGTGAATTGGGTTTTGCTCTTTGCCATTTTGCCGTTTTGGATCACGACCGCTTGCGGGTCAAATGGCTAATTGTCAGCGACGCCAGAATACAGCCGGTGAACAGATAAAGCCCCCAGCCGGTATAAACCGTCACATGGCCCGCGCCTTTGGCGATCACGATATACAGCGCGATCAGAAAAACATCGCCCATCGCCAGCTTCCCCAGAAACTCCAGCGTGGGCAAAGCTTTGCGGCGCAAGAGACCAAACTGGATGAGCGCAATGCCGATGACCTTCAGATAGGGGGCAAAAATCGCCAGAAACGTCACCAGAAGCGCCAGCGCCACATCGGTGCCCCACAAAGATTGCAGCCCGGAGACAATCGAAATCTCGCTGAGACCAAAAATCGGCAGCAGGCCCGCGCGCATCAGCGGCGCAAACCACGCAATCGGAAACAGGATCAGCAGCGAGAGATTGGCCAGACGCAAAAGAGACTTCATAGGAACAGAGCTAGTCTGCACAACCGCACCGCGCAAGGTGGCCTCACGGGGGAATAGCGTCACTCTCTTCCCTCCTCATTTGCACCCTCAGTCCTGCATGGCCTTTTGCATAAACGACCAGAACGGCCCCATCAGATAAGCGCCAAAAGTGGTGCTGCGCCCGGTGAAGACCACTGTCACCGGCATATCTGTGGCCAAAGTGGCCTCATCTCCGAGCGTGGCCAAAAGTGCTGCGTGATCCTCTGCATCAATCTGTGCAATCCCGTCATAGCCCATCACCGTGCCCTCGGCATTGCGGCGGGCTTCCGGTGACAGCGAGGTGATCGTTGCCTGCACCCGCGGGTGGCTGCGCTGCGGGAGCGCCGCCACTGTCAACTGGCCATTCATGCCCACCCGTAGTTGATCAATCACCTGAGGGTGCGCCAGAAAAGACACTTGATGCCGCGCGCTTGGGCGGGCCAGTGTCAAAACGGTTTCCCCGCGTGGGATGACCATGGCGGCCGTGTCAAAATAGAGCGCGGCGACAATACCTGCTTCTGGCGCGTGAATCTGCGCCTGATCTATCTGAGCGCTCAGGCGCAAAATCTGCCGCTTGAGCCGTGGGATCGCCTCTTCGAGTTGCGCAAGCCGATCCAGCAATTGCTGACGAAACTCGAGTTTTTCGCGCATGACCTGCATTGCGGCCTGAATGGCCTGATTGCGCAAGGAAGACACTTCGGCCCGATCCCGCTCCAGCGCGGCTTCAAGTTCCAGAATGTCCTCGCCAAGCGCATCCATATCAGCGGCGCGAAAGGCCCCCTCTGCCCGCAGGCTGGCGTATCGTTTGTGCCGGGCCAGCATGGACAGGCGCTGCTCCTCGCGCCGCGCCATACTTTGCGAAAGATGGATCATCCGCTCTTCAAGCGCGCCTTCCAAGGTGGCGCTCATGTCGGCGCGCAGTTGCATGGCGGTTTGCATATTGCGCATACGCCGCACAGCCATCTGCGCCGCATCGCTGGTTTGCGCGCCATCGGCCGCTTGCGGCAGCCGGTCTGACAGCGCCGCCCTGATGGCCGCGCGCTCTTCGATCATCGGGGTCAGCGCGGCTTGCAATGTGTCCTTTTCTGCGCGTTCCTGATCCACATCGAGTGTCATCAACACCGCGCCACGGGCCACCTCTTCATGCTGGTCGACATGGATCTGCGCGATTTTTCCCCCAAACGGATGCTGCACCTCATAGCTTGGGCGGGCGGCATTCAAATGCCCGGACGCCGGAATGGACGTGGCCAGCGGAGCCAGTGACGCCCAGAGCGCAAACAACATCAGAGCGCCAAACACGACGATACTCCCGTTGCGCAGAGGGCGGGTGACCCGGGCTGGCAGATCGGTATTGGCCGGGTCGGGGGCGGCGGAAAATGCGGCAACGTCACTCAATGTTGGGGCACTCCCTGCAAGGTGACAGGGCGTGTGGAAATGGCAGCGCAATAAACCGACTGTCCATCAATGTTCTGAATATCAAACCGGTCGCTCATCTGGGAAATCACCGCCAAGGCCGCCTCATCTCCGGGCAGGTCGGCCATCTTTGTGCTGGGCTGGCGCAGCAGCTCGGCGATTTTGCGGATTTTGGCATCTGCCTTGGTGCGCCCCTCCTCAGTCACCGTGATTTCACAGCTCTGATCAGAGAGGAAACGGAACAGGAAAACCGCCTGCCGTGGGGTGTCCTGTGCGCCACTGGCCTTGGTGAGGGTGAAGAGCTCTGTTGCAATAAGCTCGGCCCGGTTTGAGAGATCCGCATCTGAGGCTCGCGTGAACTGTGCGCTGACCCAATCGGTGAGATCCTGCAGGCTTGTGTCGCGCAACGGCAGCTCAATGCGCCGTCGTCCGCTGCTCATACGGCCCAGAACCTCGCCCCGGGCACCGAAATCCGCCATGCGCCCGTTTTCTAACAGCAAAACGTGATCGGCGAGCCCCATCAAGCCGGATCGGTGCAGCACCATCACCACCGTTGTGCCCTGTTTCTTAAGGCGCGCGAGCACAGCACAAAGCTGTCGTTCGCCCGCGGCATCAAGCAGCGCATTTGGCTCATCCAGAAACAGATATTTGGGCCGGTGGTAAATCGCGCGCGCCAGCGCAACGCGTTGTTTTTGTCCGGCAGAGAGCAAATAGGGGGCCGAGCCGATATCCGTGTCATAAGACTGTGGCAGGGCAGAGATCAGGCCGTGCACCCCGGCTTTTTTGGCCGCCTCCACCACATCTGCGTCTGAGATGTCGGGCGCAAAACCGGCGATGTTTTGGGCGAGGGTGCCGTGGAACAGCTGCGCCTGCTGCGGCAAATAGCCGATGTGGGCGGTGTGGCTTTCGCTTGGCAGGGTTTTGATTTCTGTTTCATCCAGCCAGACGGTGCCAATGGGGCAGGGGGTTGCGCCGCTCAGCGCCTCAATAAGGGTGGTTTTGCCGCTGCCAGACGGGCCAATGATCACAAGGCAATGGCCTTTGGGAATTTGCAAGCTGATCCGATCCAAACGGGGCGGGGCGCCGCCGCCGCGAGGGGAAATAAGCCCGTCACATCGCAGCGCGCCGGACAGCGAGGGGATCTCTGTTCCGTTTATTTGCGTGGGTGCCGGCAGATTCAGCAAGTGTTGGTAGGCGGTATGGAAGGTGCGCATATCGGGCAGGGATGCAATGACCGTTTCAAAGCTGCTGACCGTTTTGGTCAAAATCAGGCTCGCGGCGATCATGCCGCCGGCACTCAGGGCATCATTGACCACCAGCGCGGCCCCCAGACTGAGGCCAAGCAGCTGCGACAGGCTGCGTACAAATGCGCTGGCTGCGTTGCTGCCCGCTGACAGCGGGGTGAGCTGATCTTCGATTTGGTTGCGCGCGGCCATGGTGCGCAGAAGCTTGGCGATCAAATTGCGGCTGAGCGCGGCGAGGCCGGGATGGGCGGCAAGATCCTGCACGTCTTTTTGAGCGGTGGCTTCGCCATCTGCATATTGCGCCAGAAGGGCGCTGCGATGTGCCATGAGGGCTTTGGAGCCGATGCGCAGCGTGGCAGCGGCGGCGATCAGAGCGCAGGTCAGGGCAACAAACCAGGGGTGAATGATCCATAAGACCGCCAGGAACATTGGCAACCAAGGCAGGCTTAAGGCTGCGGTCGCTGTCGGGCCGGAAAGGCCGGTTTTCAGCTGTGAGAGGGCGGCAATCCGATCCTGTTGTTCACGGGGCGTAGAGCTGAGGATCGCGGGCAGGCTGATCCGTTCGCCCCAGCGTGCGGCGCATTGCAAGGTGATGTCGCGCAACCCGTCGACCACAGATTGCAGCAGCAGTGCTGCGGCCGCGACCAGCAACAGCAGCGACAGGGTGTGAAGGTTGCCGGTCGGGATCACGCGATCCAGCACCTGCATCATGAAGATCGGGCCGATCAGCACGGCAAGGTTTGAGATCGCGCTCAGACCGAGGAGCGGGGGCAGCAACCGTTTGAGTTGCGTGAGGGGGGAGGCGTGCATGCTGGCCTCAGAGCAGGAAGTTTGTTTCGTCCAGATCGTCCGGATCAACAGATTTCAGGATCAAACGGTCGTTGCTTTCGCCGCCGGTGAGGGCGGAGAGGTCGATCACCGTGGCCCAGCCCTGATCCTGGATATGGGCCTGCAGATCATCATAGCTGATGCCATAGCTTGAGAGGTCGATCACATCGTGGTCCACCTCAAAGTCATGTATCATGTCGCGCCCGTCACCAGCGGAGGCGACAAAAGTGTCCGCATCGCCGTCTTTCCACCAATTGCCGCCCCAGAGGTGGTCATTGCCGGTGCCTCCTGAGATGGTGTCGGCACCGGCGCCGCCGACCAGTTTGTCATCCCCGCCATCGCCGGACAGGCTGTCGTCGCCGCTTTGGCCGTGGATATAGTCGCGCCCCGCGCCGCCCTCGGCGGTGTCAGCACCTTCACCCATTGTGAGGCTGTCGTTGCCTGCGCCACCGCTTGCAAAGTCGTCCCCTGTGCCTGCCATGATGCGGTCGCTGCCAGCATCGCCATGCAAGGCGTCGTCATCTGCGCCACCGTGCAGCGTGTCGTCACCGCCGCCGCCGTGCATGGTGTCGTCGCCTTCGCCGCCCCGCAGATCGTCATTGCCGCCCTGATCGCTGAGCAGCTGCGGGTTGCGCAGCAGGATCGTGCTGTCAGTATCCACAGGGGCGAATGGATCGGGCGCGCGCGGGTCGACCGCACCATCGTTGCTGCCGGTGCTTTGGGCTTCGGCCATGAATTCGGAATAGGCGGTGCCTGCAGCCCAGTCGACCTCTACGCGGTAGATGCCCCCTTCGGCGGCGGTGCTGCCATCCAGATCATGGTCACCACGGTTGAGGCCAAAATAGAGGTTGCCCTCGCCATCCATGAAGACTGCGCCATAGGCGCCTTTGGGCATGCCGGAGCTCATGCCATCATCATAAAGCGTCGCAGTGATGGGCACGGAGCTGATGGCGGGGCTGCCGCCGTTGGGCACATCAGACACATCGATGCGGTGCACCGCGCCCGGCTCGCCATTGCGGCCCGGGGATTCCACCGCGTAAAATGCGCCGTCCTGCGCGTTATAGGCCACATCATAGGAACGTCCGCGAAACAGACCGTCCGGCAGATCGTAGTTGATCGCCTGCGGATTGCCATTGGCATCAAGGGTGTCCACATCAATCTTGGTGACGCGGTTGAGGCTGGATTGGAAGGTCCAGAGATTCCCCTCGTCATCAAAATCGCCCACATAATCGGCCACCGGAGTTTCCCCGACCCGGTAGGCGTAGCCCTCGGCATCGACCATCACCAGATCCCGTATGGAGACGGGGTTGCCAAGCGCGTCGGTGCCATTGGCTTTGGCGATGCCGTAGATCAAATCATCTTCGGTGTTGAACCCAATGGCATTGATGCGCAGCCCGGTTGGGTGGCCGGCCAGCTCATATTGTTCGGTTTCCGGGTCAAACACATTGAGTTGCCCGTCGATCATCTGGAAGAGTTTGGATTGTCCGGGGGCGAAGGCCGCAACATGGGTTGTGTCCGCGCCGACGGTGACTTCCTTGAGGTAATAAGGCACGGGGCCATCAAAGATAATCTCGGAGTCCGCCTCCGGTGGGGCCACTTCGCGCAGGGTCAACCCGCCGGCCTCGCCCGTGCCTGAGACCTCAAAACTATGGGTTTCAAACACACCGGAGGTGGTCTCCACCGTGCCGATCACCTCTCCGTTCCAGAGCACCTCAACCTTGCCGCAGGCCGCGCCACCGGCAAGGTTGGCGGCCAACTCAAAGCTAACAGTGTAGGTTTCGCCAGCCTCGGTTTGAACCGACTGGCTGAGGGCGGTTTCGCCATCTGCCTCGCTCAGAGACCAGCCGCTTTGCGCTGCCATCTGACTGAGCGTGGCGGCACCGCCGCCGGATCCGCTCAGCAGGTTGTTGTTCTGTAAATCGCCGAAAACCAGATCGTGACCCGCCCCGGCATTCACCGTGTCTGCGCCCATTCCGCCGACCGCCACATCGTGGCCGTCCTCCAGATTGAGCAGGTCGTCGCCTGTGCCGCCGTCCACCGTGTCATCCCCGGTGCCTGCGTTCACGGTGTCGTCCCCTGCGCCGGAGGAGAGCAAGTCCTCCCCTCCGTTGCCCAGGACAACGTCGTCGCCGGCGCCGGTTGAAATCACGTCATTGTAGCTGCGGTTGGCGGCATCCCCGTTGGAGACAATGGCGTCAGGGTTATAAACCCAGCGCCCATCGACAAAGATCCACTCATTGCCCACCATATCCCCGGCGGCGAGGTCATTGCCCGCCCCCGATGTGATGGTGTCATCCCCGGCGTGACCGTTTATCTTGTCCACGCCCGCGCCTGTGGTGAGGGTGTCGTCGCCCGTCGTGCCAATAACCTGATTGACCGGCGTCTGCGGCTCGTTTTCTGGCATACCAATATACCTTTTACCAATACACGCAGAACATTCTGCGAACAGAAAGTTGATAAAAGGTAAATGTTCGCATTCTGCGTGAATTGGTTCGAAGAGTGACCTGAAAAACTGAATGTTTGTCGCAGGTCTAAACAAGGACTTACGTGACTTAGTGTCAGCTCATGACAATAAGATAGGCCATTGCGATAGATATAAGTAAGAACGCAGCAAGAGAAGCGTCATACCACCGCAAAGAACTTGCGCGCACAACGCGGAACCAAGAATAAAAAGGCCAAAGGAAAGCTAGGAACCTCACCATTCTAAATAGTGTATCAAGCTGCGACGACCATGCCGACGCTGAAATAAGGCAAGCGATGCCGACGAATAGAGCGGCAAAACCCTCAATGGTATACCTTCGCGTGATGGTATTGTGCCGTGCGCGTGGTATGCAAAGGAGGCACATCCACAGCGGCAAAATGATCAAAGTCGCAGAGAGCCCCCAAATAGGTCCGTTCACCGCACCGCCTCAATCGGGCCTTCGGCGCTGCCCGAAATGAACTGGGTCACATAAGGGTCGCCGCTGGCATCCATATCCGCCACGGGGCCGGTCCACTGGATCACCCCGCCATGCAGCATGGCCACATTGTCGGCAATCGCGCGCACAGAACTCATATCGTGGGTGATGGTCATGGCCGTGGCCCCCATCTCCACCACGATTTCACGGATCAAGTCATTGATGACGCCTGACATAATCGGGTCCAGCCCGGTGGTCGGCTCGTCAAAGAAGATGATGTCAGGTTGCGCCGCAATCGCGCGGGCCAAGCCCACACGTTTCTGCATGCCGCCGGAAAGTTCGGACGGGTAGAGATCCGCCACATCCGGGGTCAGCCCCACGCGGCGCAGCTTTTCAATGGCAATCTCGCGCGCCTCGGCTTTGGGGCGTTTCAGGCTGCCGCGCAGCAGGCGGAAGGCCACATTCTGCCAAACCGACATACTGTCAAACAGCGCGCCGCCCTGAAACAACATGCCAAACTGGGCCAGAAATGCATCGCGATCCCCGTGGGTGGTGTCTTTGCCATCCACCATGATCTGGCCGCTGTCCGGGCTCACCAGCCCCAGCACCGACTTCAGCATCACCGATTTCCCGGTGCCGGAGCCGCCGATGATCACCATGGAGCTGCCCTTGGCAATCTCAAGGTTCACCCCGCGCAGCACCTGTTTGGGGCCAAAGCTCTTATGGACGTTGTCAAAGCGGATCATGAGGAGAAAAACAGCCCTGTCAGCACAAAGTTCGCGGCGAGGATCAACACAGCTGCGGCCTGCACCGAGCTTTTGGTGGCCTGGCCCACACCCTGTGCGCCGCGGCCCGAGTTCATCCCGAAATAACAGCCCATGACCGCGGAGATCACGCCAAAGGCGCAGCCTTTCACAAGGCTTGAGACAATGTCATTCAGATGCAGGAAGTTTGTGGTGTTGCGCACATAATTGGCCGGATTGAAGCCAAGGTTTTCCGTGGCCACCAGAAAGCCGCCATAAATGCCGATCACATCGCCGATGCCCACCAGCACCGGCACCACAATCGCGGCGGCCAGCACACGTGGCGCGGTCAAATATTTCATCGGATGGGTCGACAGCGTCACCAGCGCGTCAATCTGCTCGGTCACCTTCATGGTGGCAATCTCTGCGGCAATCGAGCTTGTCACCCGCGCGGCCACCATCAGGCCCACAAGCACAGGGCCAAGTTCGCGCACCATGCCGATGGCCACGATTTGCGGCACCACGCTTTCCACGGAAAATCGCGAAGAGCCGTCATAGATCTGCAACGCCAGCGCGCCACCGGTGAAAATCGCGGTCATGCCCACCACAGGCAGGCTCAGCCAGCCGATGTTAAACAGGGCATTGAGAAACTCGCGGCCGTAAAACGGCGGACGGAAGATATGGCTCAACGCGCCCCAAAGGAACAGCGCCACATCCCCGATGGTGTTGAGGATCGACAGTGTGTTGCGGCCAATCGCATTCAGAGGTTTGAGCAGAACACTCATGACACTTTATAACGGCGCTGATAGCGCTGCCCCATGGAGGTCAGGATTTCATAGCCGATGGTGCCTGCCGCATCGGCCAGCGTGTCCACGGACTGGTGCTGTCCCAGCAGCTCCACCTCGCGGGGTTCTTCTGACAGGTCGGTCACATCAATGCCGATCATATCCATCGAAATGCGGCCAATCAGCGGACAGCGCGCCTCACCGGCAAACACATCGACCTTTTCGCCCATGGCGCGGATGATGCCATCCGCATAGCCTGCGGCAATGGTTGCCACGCGGCTGTCGCGCTCGGCAATCCAGGTGTTGGAGTAGCCGACGCTTTCGCCTGCCGGCACATCACGCACCTGGATGACAGGGATGCTGAGCGTCGTCACCGGCGTGGCCTCGACAAATGGCATCCCGCCATAAAGCCCCACACCCGGACGGGTCAGATCAAAGTGATAGTCAGAGCCCAGGAGAATGCCGCCGGTCGCAGCCAGCGAGCGGGGCACATCCAAGCCGTCGGTCATCTCTTTGAACGCGGCAAGCTGGCGCGGGTTCATCGGATGCTCCGGATCATCGGCGCAGGCCAAATGCGACATCAAAAGGGTCGGGCCGCGTTGCAGAACCAATTCGCGCACCGCGTCCCATTCGGGCGCTTCCAGCCCAAGGCGGTTCATGCCTGTGTCCAGCTGAACGCCAAACGGGTGCGCGGGCAGGGCTTCCACATGGCGCACGATCTGATCCACCGAGTTCAGCATCGGGGTCAGCCCCAGATCGCTGATCATATCGGTGTCGCCGCGCATATGGCCGCTGAAGATATTGATCTCCGGATCGGGTCCCACCGCCTGTCGCAGCGAGGCACCTTCTTCGGCGGCAGCGACGAAAAAGCGGGTCACACCGGCGCGCATCAAAGCCCGCGCCACGCGGTCCGCGCCCAAACCATATCCATCCGCCTTCACCACGGCGGCGGTCTCCGCGCTTGTGCGCGCATCCAGCGCCCGCCAGTTGTGCAGCAGCGCGTCCAGATCGATTGTCAAAGTTGCAGTAGCCATGAAGGCGTTTGTTGACGCCTCACCGCACAAGGTCAAGGGCTAAGACGTGGTGAATTTTCGGATGCGGGGCTCTGTTTCGCTGTTGCGCAACGTCCGCTGCATAAACGATCTCGATTTGGCGGCTTTGTGACAATTCCACCTACGCAATACCGTAGGGATACCGACGCGATACCGACGTCCCGTTTTGGCGCTGAGACGCCGTTTACCTTTTGATTCGTTCGCGCTAAAAAAGCGGAGGTCAGTACTCCTCCGCCCCTCCCTGCTGCCAGGGCTGCACAAGGTTGCCAAAGCGGGTGAACCGCCCCTCGAAGCTCAGCTCTACCGTGCCAATCGGGCCGTGACGCTGCTTGCCGAGGATCACCTCTGCTTTGGCGTGCAAACGCTCCATGCGCTCCTGCCAGGCGGCCATCTCATCCAGACGGTCATCAGAGGGCTTTTCACGCTCCACATAGTATTCCTCACGGAACACGAACATCACCACATCGGCGTCCTGCTCGATCGAGCCCGATTCCCGCAAGTCACTGAGCTGAGGACGTTTATCGTCGCGGCTCTCCACCGTACGCGAGAGCTGGGACAGCGCGATCACCGGGATATTGAGCTCCTTGGCGATGGCTTTCATCCCCATGGAAATCTCCGCGATTTCCTGCACCCGGTTGTCCGCCGTGCCGCGGCAAAGCTGCAAATAGTCGATGATCAGCAGATCAAGCCCGTGGGTCCGTTTGAGGCGTCGCGCCCGCGCCGCAAGCTGTGCAATCGGCAGGGCAGGGGTGTCGTCAATGAAGAGCGGGCAGGCTTCAAGGTCCTTTGCGGCCTGCACAAACCGACGGAATTCCTCCTCGGTCATGTCCCCCTTACGGATCTGTTCCGAAGGTATCTCAGCCGCCTCAGACAGGATACGCGCCGCCAGCTGTTCTGCCGACATTTCAAGGCTGTAGAAGCCAACCACCCCGCCTTCAACGGCCCCTTCAGAGCCATCCGGCTTGATGCCTTTTTTGTAGGCTTTGGCCACGTTAAACGCGACGTTGGTTGCGAGCGAGGTTTTCCCCATCGACGGACGACCCGCAAGGATCAGAAGGTCTGACGGGTGCAGACCCCCGAGCTTCTTATCCAGGTCAATCAGACCGGTGGAAATCCCGGCAAGACCACCCTCACGCTGATAGGCGGCGTTGGCGGTGTTCACAGCCTCTGTGACCGCCTTCAGAAAGCTCACAAAGCCGCGCTCTGAGGAGCCTTGCTCCGAGAGCTTGTAGAGCGCCTGTTCGGCCTGAACGATCTGCTCTTTCGGCTCCAGTTTGATGTCGGCTTTCTTGGCTCTGGTTGCAATGTCATTGCCCAGCCCAATCAGCTCGCGCCGCATCGCCAGATCATAGATGATCTGCGCGTAATCCCCTGCCGCAAAAGCAGAAATGGCCGCACCAGCCAGACGCAGAAGATACGCCGGACCGCCCAGTTCTTTCAGGCCTTCGTCGTCTTCCAGAAAGGCCTTCAGCGTCACAGGGGAGGCCAGATTGTTCTTCGCAATCCGCGCCGCAGCCACCTCAAAAATCCGCGCATGCACAGGCTCATAAAAATGCTCGGAGGTGATGATCGAGGCGACCCGGTCAAAGATGTCGTTGTTGGTCAGAATCGCACCCAGAAGCTGTTGCTCAGCCTCAATGGAATGCGGCATTGGGTCTTCTTCAGGTGCTGCCTCAGCGCCCGGATTGATACTCGAAATTTCGTTCATGATCTTGCCCAACTGCCCCCTAAGCGTCGGTTGTAACAACCGCACCTATGCCGGGCAAACTGTATGTTTCTGTGGAACACCTGTGGATAACTACTGTCCACCCGATATTGTCAAACGAAGCAGCGCCTCGTCAACATATAGGGTCAAAGCAGCGTTCTCACGCCTGCACGTCAGGCCGGCGTGAGACAGATTTTGCCGATGGTTTGGCCCTAGCCGTTCTTGCGGGCCTCTTGCCAGGCGCGCGGATCTTTGAGGAAGGTTTCTACCTCGGCCAGCGTCTCTTCAGAGAAGGCTCCCTGCGCTTTCGCTTCGGCCAGCACATCCCACCAGGTGCAGAGATAGTGCAGCGCCACCCCATGGTCGCCGAGCGTTTTCTCGGTTTCCGGGAAGATGTCATAGTAGAAGATCACTGCGGTGTTGCTGCAGCTTGCACCAGTCTCGCGAATCGCATCCACAAAGGACAGCTTGGAGCCGCCATCGGTGGTCAGGTCTTCCACCAGCAGCACGCGCTCGCCTTCGCTCATCGCGCCTTCAATGCGGGCGTTCTTGCCGTAACCTTTTGGTTTCTTGCGCACATAGGTCATTGGCAGCGCCATGCGTTCTGCCACCAATGCGGCAAAAGGGATGCCGGCAGTTTCGCCACCAGCGATGTTGTCAAACGCTTCAAACCCGGCTTCGCGCATCACGGTGACTGTCATGAAATCCATCAGCGTCGCACGGATGCGCGGGAAGGAAATCAGCTTGCGGCAATCGATATAGCTTGGGGACGGCAGGCCGGAGGCCAGCGTGTAAGGCTCATCGGTGTTGAAGTTCACCGCGCCAATTTCCAGCAGCATACGGGCTGTAAGGCGGGCAATTTCTTCTTTCGGCGGGAAGGCGGTTGGGATCATCTCAATGTCCTTTGGCAGCAGTTATTGGTCGGCGACGTTCCAGAACACGTCAAAGCCCGGATCAAACACAGTGACCGGCCCGTCAGAGCATTCAATTTTCTCTGGGAAAACGGCGGCTTCGGCGCCTTTGGTCAGCGTGAGCTTGGCGTCGTTCACAGGCAGCCCATAGAAGCTCGGGCCGTTGCGGCTTGCGAATTTCTCCAGATTCTCAAGCGCGTTTTCTTCTTCAAACACATGCGCCAGAAGCGCCATTGTGTTGGTCGCGGTAAAGCAGCCCGCACAGCCACAGGCGTTTTCTTTCAAATCGTCCACATGAGGCGCGCTGTCGGTGCCTAAGAAAAAGCGCGCATCACCCGACGTTGCCGCTGCGCGCAGCGCCAGGCGGTGCTCTTCGCGTTTGGCCACAGGCAGGCAGTAATAGTGCGGTTTGATGCCGCCCACGAGGATGTGGTTGCGGTTGATGATCAGATGGTGCGTGGTGATTGTTGCGCCCAGATCGGTCGCATTGTCTTGCACATAGGCAACACCGTCTTTGGTTGTGATATGTTCCATGACAACGCGCAGACCCGGTGTGGCTTTGCGGATCGGATCCAGAACGCGGTCGATAAACACCGCCTCGCGATCAAAAATATCAATGTCGTGGTCGGTGACCTCGCCATGCACACAGAGCGGCAGGCCAATCTCGGCCATTTTTTCCAAAGCCGCACGCACGTTTTTGAAGTTGGCCACGCCGCTTGCAGAGTTCGTGGTTGCACCCGCCGGATAAAGTTTCACGGCTTTGATAAGCCCGCTGGCATGTGCCGCTGCGATATCTTCGGGGTCACTGTCCTCGGTGAGGTAAAGCGTCATCAGAGGGGCGAAGTCCATGCCCTCCGGCAGCGCCGCCATAATGCGGTCTTTATAGGCTGCGGCCTGCGCGCCGGTCACTACAGGTGGCACCAGATTCGGCATGATGATCGCGCGGGCAAAATGGCGAGCGGTTTCAGGCAGAACGGCTTTCAGCATCGCGCCATCGCGCAGATGCAGGTGCCAGTCATCGGGGCGGGCAATCGTCAGGCTTTGGGTCATGCCTGCGCCTTACACAAAAGCAGGTGTGCTGGCTAGCCTTTGATGTGATGGTTTTGGGCGTTTAGCCTGCAAGCCGCCCCTGCTCGGCAGCCCGCGCCAATCCGTTCAGATGCCGCAGGAAGCGCGGCGCTTTCAGGCGGCGTGCGACATTGGCACAGAGCAGGGCGCTGACAAAGGGCCGCTTTTTCCCGCTCACCGCATCCAGCAGGCGGTTCAGGTAGGGCAAATGCCCCTGCCGCGCCCGATAAAGCTTGTAGAAGGCCCCGCGGCTGAGTGTTCCCGCCCCAGCTTTCACAAGAACCCGATAGAGGATTTGCATCTCGAGCAAATCGTTTTCGATCGCGGCACCGAGAAAGGGCGTGGGGAGAAGAGTGCTGTTGTCGATGGAAAAGAGGGTCGCATGCATCGCATCCAGAGCTTCATGCGGATCATAGATCACAAAGCACCGATCCGCAGTGGCGGCCATCTGAGGGGCAAACCCGTATGGTCCCTCAAACGCCAGTCGCCGCGCCTTTGGGAAACGGTGGTCCCAACCAGCCAGTCTTGGTGCGAGCGTCGCTTGCGGCTGCACCGCCACAACTTGCGCTTCTGGGGCGGCCGCAGAAAAGGCCGCTGCGGCATAACCGCAGGGGCCTGTTCCATAAAACACCACTTCGTCAAAGCGCCCAAAAAAGCCGTCAGCTTTGAGTTGGTCAAAATAGGCAAACACCGCCGGATCGCGAAACCAGGTGTCGCCGTTGCTGAGAATACAAAGATGTGACCAGCCCAGCTCGCGCACCAGCTCCCAACCCAGCGGCTGCCCGGTGTCTGCGCGTGATTGAATGCCGTCAATGGTTTCAAAGGTCACCAAGAGGACAGGCTTGTCTTCGATCAACGTGGCGCAATGTTGTCGGCCCAAAGGTTGGAAATGGCCATGTTTTTCAACCACATCCTTCAGCTGTCGCAGCCAAGCCGCTTTGGACAAGCCGAGCATTGGCGTGTCAAACCCATTGGGTGAATCCTGCATCTCTTTTCCCTTTGGCGCCCGGTTTGTCCGGTTGTGTGGCGTCCATTTTTGGCTCTTGCAGGACAGAATAGGAATCATTTGCGGCAGAAATGTGGAGCGGCGCGGTTTTTCTACAACTTTTGTCCCAGCCCCCTGCGCTTGACCTTCCTGCATGGGCTGTGCAGCCTGACCCGGCGATTTATGATGCGGGACACAAGGCGGGGACTTATGCAAGCCATTGAAAGTATTGACGCGGTTCAATCCATGCTCGCGGCAGAAGGCTACGTTTGTGGCCGTCCATTGGCCACGGTGGTCTTTCTGGCTCTGCGCCTGGGGCGTCCGATTTTTCTCGAAGGGGAGGCGGGTGTTGGCAAAACCGAAATCGCCAAGGCGCTTTCGGCGGCCCTCAATCGCAATCTGATCCGTCTGCAATGCTACGAAGGGTTGGACGCGGCCAGCGCTGTCTATGAATGGAACTTTGCGGCCCAGATGGTGGCAATCCGCACGGCAGAGGCGAGTGGCGGTGCGGACCGCACAGCTCTTCAGGAAGAGCTCTTCAGTCAGGACTACCTCGTGGAACGCCCGCTGCTCAAGGCCATGCGGCCTGACCCAGCCGGGGCGCCGGTGCTCCTTATTGATGAGCTTGACCGGACGGACGAGCCTTTTGAAGCCTTTCTGCTGGAAGCATTGAGCGACTTTCAGGTGACGATCCCGGAGCTTGGCACCATCAAAGCGCCAGAGCCACCCATTGTGATTGTCACCTCCAACCGGACGCGTGAGGTCCACGACGCGCTCAAACGCCGCTGCCTGTATCATTGGGTGGATTACCCAGACTTTGAGCGCGAGATGTCCATTTTGCAGGCCCGTGCGCCAGAAGCAGCCGCCAGTTTGAGCCGGGAGGTCGTGGCCTTTGTGCAGAAGCTGCGCACCGAAGATCTGTTTAAGAAACCCGGAGTCGCGGAAACCATTGATTGGGCCAAATGTCTGCTGGCGCTCGATGTTTTGACGCTCAGCCCACAGGTGATTGCGGACACGCTCGGTGCGGTGCTGAAGTATCAGGATGATATCGCCAAGCTTCAGGGATCAGAGGCCAAGCGGCTTCTGGACGAATTGCGCGTATCCTTGGAACCGGCCTGATGTTTCCTCTTGCCTCAAATATCCCGGGGGGTGCGGGGGGCTGGCCCCCCGTTGGGCGCAATGCCTGAATACCTCCCACTCGACATTCCGGATGACCCCAAGCTGACGCAGAATATCACGTGGTTTGCACGCGCCCTTCGCAAAGCCGGTTTGCCGATTGGTCCGGGGCGGCTGCTGGATGCGATACAGGCTGTTGAGGCGGCAGGTTTCACCAGCAAACAGGATTTCTATTGCACGCTGCATGCGTGTTTTGTGTCACGCCCTGAGCACCGCACCACCTTCGCGCAAGTGTTCCGGCTCTACTGGCGAGATCCGCGATATCTTGAGCACATGATGTCCATGATGCTGCCCGCCGTGCGCGGCGTGCAAGAAGATCGCACAGCCCAAGCAGGGGAGAAACGCGCCGCGGAGGCGCTGCTTGACGGGACAAATGCTGAGCTGCCGGAGGCGGAAACGCAGGAGGAAGAAGGCACACAGATCGAGATTGACGCCTCCATGACGATGTCATCAGAGGAAAAGCTGCGCACGCTGGACTTTGAGCAGATGAGCACCGATGAAGTTGCCCAGGCCAAGCGCATGCTGGCGCGGCTAAAATTGCCTGTGCAGCCCATTCAATCTCGGCGCACCAAAGCGGATCCTCTTGGCTCGGGCGTGGATTGGCGCGCCACCATGCGCAAATCCATGCGACAGGGAGGAGATCTCTCCGAAATCGCGCGCAAGAGCCGCCGCACGCGCTGGCCCAATCTTGTGGTGATCTGCGATATTTCCGGCTCCATGAGTCAATACAGCCGCATGGTGCTGCATTTTCTGCATGCCGTGGCCAATCAAAAGGGCGCGGCATGGGCGCGGGTGCATGGCTTCACGTTCGGCACACGGCTGACCAATATCACACGCCATCTCGCAACCCGGGATGTGGATGCTGCTTTGGCCGCCGCTGGTGCTGAGGCGCAGGACTGGGAAGGTGGTACGCGGATTGGCGAATGTTTGCACGTCTTTAACCGGGATTGGTCGCGTCGGGTGATGGGGCAGGGCGCAGTTGTGCTGCTGATATCGGACGGTCTGGATCGCGGCACGCCTGAGGATCTCAGCAAGGAGATGCAGCGTCTGCATCTGTCGGCGCGGCGGCTCATCTGGCTCAACCCTTTGCTGCGCTGGGAGGGGTTTGCCGCCAAAGCGCAAGGCATTCGCGCCATGCTGCCCCATGTGGACAGCTTTCGCGCTGGCCATTCCATTGCGTCTATCGAGGCCTTGGCGGAGGCCTTGTCTCGGCCGGATGACATCGGTGAGAAGGCGCGGCTTTTGCAGGGAATTCAATAAGCTGGCGTGCCTGTGTGCGATGGGAGCGAGGCCAAGTGGTCTTGTGTTACGCAAAGGGCTCCCCCATGTTCAGCCGAGACGAGGGAGGTCATCATGAGCCAATCACCTAAAGACGCGCCCGAGCTGGCGTTGGAGTGGCACCGCGCAGGGCGGGGTGCAGCGCTGGCAACGGTGGTGGAGACCTGGGGGTCTGCGCCGCGACGTGTCGGCGCGCAGATGGTGATCTCTGGCGACGGGCAGATCGAAGGCTCGGTTTCAGGCGGCTGTGTCGAAGGCGCGGTGATGGTCGAAGCGATGGATGCGCTCGACAGCGGCAAAGGCACCCTGCTGGAATTTGGCGTGAGTGATGGAGATGCTTTTGCTGTGGGCCTAGCCTGCGGGGGCACCATCAAGGTATTGGTAGAGCCTGTGGGGGCGGTTTTGAGCGAAGAGGTGCTGGCTGAGCTTGTAGACGCTCGCGCGGCCCGCAAGGCGGTGGCCTATGTGTGTGATGTTGAAACCGGAGGTGGCGTGCTCACCTCGGAAGGATTTGAAGACCGCTTCCGCATGGACCGATCTGGCGTTGAGGACGACGGGCGTTTTGTTGCCATCCACAATCCCCCTTTGAGAGTGGCTGTGGTTGGCGCGGTCCACATTGCACAAGCGCTGGTGCCCATGGCACGCATTGCGGGGTTTGATCCGGTGATCGTTGACCCGCGTTCCGCCTTTGGCTCAGAGGCGCGGTTTCCCGGCGAGAAGATCATCGAGGATTGGCCTGACGAAGCGATGGAGCAAATCGGGCTTGATGCACGCACCGCGCTTGTATTGCTGACCCATGACCCGAAGTTGGACGACCCCGCGTTGCACATCGCTCTAAATTCCAAAGCTTTTTATATCGGTGCGCTTGGAAGCACGCGCACCCATGCAAAACGGGTGGAGCGCCTTACAGAGGCCGGATTTGAGGACGCGCAGATTGCGCGTATTCATGGGCCAATTGGCTTGGACATCGGAGCGGCTAGCCCTGCGGAGATTGCGGTCTCGATTATGGGCGAACTACTCCGTGTGTTGAGGAAAGGCGCATGAAGTTCGGCTCTGTTGCCCTCGCAGAAGCGGAAGGTGCGATCCTCGCACACTCCTTGGTGCTGCCCGCATCAGAGGCCGTTGGTAAACCCAAGCGTATTCCGAAAGGAACCTGCCTGACCGCTGAGGACCTCTCAGCTTTGGGACGCGCTGGGATGGAAACAGTCACCGTTGCGCGGCTGGAAGATGGTGACGTGGATGAAGACTCTGCGGCCGCGCAACTGGCATCTGTTCTGCTGGAAGGCAAAGCGCGCGCGGGATTTCGGGCCACCGGCGCAGGTGCCGGGCGGGTCAATCTCTACGCCAAAGGCTGTGGTTTGGTGCGCATCAATGCGGATATGGTCAATCATATCAATAGCGTTGATCCCATGATCACATTGGCGACCGTGCCGGACCGCCATCGTGTCGATGCGGATGGTATGGTCGCAACGATAAAAATCATCTCCTATTCGGTGCCGCAGGCAGCGCTGGATGCTGTCTGTTCTGTGGTTGAGGACGCTCTCGTGTTGCATCCTCCGATTTTCTCTTCTGCGACGCTGATTGAGACCACAATCGCTGGCGATACGCCTTCTGACAAAGGTCGCCGCGCGATGGCTGGGCGTGTGGAGCGCATGGGTATGACGTTGTCGCCGCGTGTGCTTGTCGCCCATGAGGTCGGCGCGCTGGCCAGCGCGATTGAGCAGGTGACAGGTCAGGTTATTTTTGTGCTCACGGCCTCGGCAACGTCGGACACATTGGATGTGGCCCCGCAGGCTTTGCGTGAGGCCGGGGGCACTGTGGAGCGCTTTGGCATGCCGGTGGATCCGGGAAACCTTTTGTTTCTTGGCCGCTTGGGTGAAAAGCCGGTGATCGGTTTGCCAGGCTGCGCCCGATCTCCGGCGCTAAATGGTGCGGATTGGGTTTTGGAACGCGTTGTCTGTGGCGAAGAGGTCAGCCACAGTGACATCGCGGCCATGGGAGTTGGCGGATTACTCAAAGAGATCCCAACGCGCCCCATGCCACGCGAGAAAGGTGTTTAACCGCAGCAGCAGGCTCGGTTTTTTATGCACATACGACCAATGTCTAAACGCATTCTCCCGATCCTTTGAAAAAGCGGGTTCTCAATCGCCAAGGGGGCTGCTTTACTCCTGAGCAATGACAAAGCCACTAATGCGGGAGGAGCCAATGTCACAGGTCACCATGACTGTGAACGGCAAGCAAATGTCCGGAGATGCCGAAGGACGCACTTTGCTCAGTCAATTTTTGAGAGAAACCCTGGGCCTGACAGGCACACACGTTGGATGCGACACAAGCCAATGCGGCGCTTGCGTTGTGCATGTGGATGGCGTTGCAGTGAAATCCTGCACTATGCTGGCCATGGAGGCAGACGGGGCAGACGTATCGACCATCGAAGGTCAGGCTGCGGCTGATGGCACATTGAATGCTCTGCAGCAGGCCTTTCAGGATCATCACGGTCTTCAGTGCGGCTTTTGCACGCCGGGCATGATCATGTCCGCAGCAGACCTGCTCAAAGCCAACCCCAAGCCAACCGAGGCAGAGGTGCGCCATCATCTGGAAGGCAATATCTGCCGCTGCACAGGCTACCACAATATCGTCAAGGCGATCATGGCGGCCAGCGGTCAGGACGTGAGCAGCATTGCTGCCGAATAAGACTGTTCGCTGCGCAGGAGGAGGCGCGGACGAACGTGTTTGAGATCACGGACCGGGCGTCGAGAGCCGCAAGATGCGCGCACCACCCCGGTTATTAGGGAGGAAAGACATGCCAAAAGATCATGGCATCGGCGCCAGCCCCAAGCGGCGCGAAGACGTGCGGTTCCTGAGTGGGACCGGCAACTATACGGACGATATCAATGTGAGCGGGCAGGCCTATGTGCACTTCCTGCGCTCCGATGTTGCGCATGGCCGGATCACGTCCATCAACACCGAAGCCGCCGCGGCCATGCCAGGCGTCTTGAAGATTTTCACCGGTGCGGATTTTGAAGGTGTGGGTGGCATTCCTTGTGGCTGGCAGGTGACGGACCGTCACGGCGAGCCGATGCAGGAACCCGCGCACCCGGTGCTGGCGCAAGGCAAGGTGCGTTATGTTGGCGATCAGATCGCCGCTGTGGTTGCCGAAACGCTTGAGCAGGCGCGCGATGCGGCTGAGGCCATCGAAGTTGATCTGGAGGAGCTGCCAGCCGTTGTGGACATGAAAGCCGCGCTGGCGGACGGGGCCACCAAGGTTCACGACGATTTGACCTCCAATCTTTGCTATGACTGGGGATTTGTTGAAGAAAACAAACCTGCGGTTGATGCGGCCTTTGAGGCGGCGGCGCATGTGACCACATTGGAGCTGCGCAACAACCGGCTTGTTGCCAACCCGATGGAACCACGCGTTGCGATTGGTGATTTCAACCGTGGCACCGGTGACAGCACGCTTTACACCACAAGTCAGAACCCCCATGTAATCCGCCTTCTGATGGGCGCATTTGTGTTGGGCATTCCTGAGCATAAATTGCGCGTGGTTGCGCCGGACGTTGGTGGCGGGTTTGGGACCAAGATCTTCCACTACGCCGAAGAAGCGTTCTGCACCTTTGCGGCCAAAGCGCTGAACCGTGCGGTGAAATGGACCTCAACCCGGTCTGAAGCCTTCATTTCTGATGCGCATGGCCGCGACCACGTGACCAAGATCGAATTGGCGCTGGATGCGGAAAACAACTTCACGGCCATTCGCACCGATACCCATGCGAACATGGGGGCCTACCTCAGCACCTTCGCGCCATCGGTTCCGACTTGGCTGCATGGCACGCTCATGGCGGGGAACTACAAGACGCCCTTGATTTATGTAAACGTCAAAGCGGTCTTCACCAATACGGTGCCTGTTGACGCCTATCGCGGCGCGGGTCGCCCGGAAGCGACCTATCAGCTGGAGCGGGTGATCGACAAAGCCGCACGCGAGCTTGGAGTTGATCCGATCGCGCTGCGCCGCCAGAATTTCATCACGGAGTTCCCCTATGCCACGCCGGTGGCGGTCGAATATGACACCGGTGATTATCACGGCACCATGGATGCACTTGAGAAGATCGCTGATTTCTCGGGCTTCGAAGCGCGCCGCAAAGAAAGCGAAGCGCGTGGTAAACTGCGTGGCCTTGGTGTGAATTGCTACATTGAGGCTTGCGGCATCGCGCCGTCCAATCTGGTTGGTCAGCTTGGTGCGCGGGCGGGTCTTTATGAGAGTGCAACGGTCCGTGTGAATGCGACCGGTGGTCTGGTCGTCATGACAGGCAGCCACAGCCATGGGCAGGGGCATGAGACCTCCTTCCCGCAGGTGATTGCCGAAATGATTGGTATCGACGAAAGCATGGTCGAGATCGAGCATGGCGACACCGACAAAGCCCCAATGGGGATGGGTACCTATGGCTCCCGCTCGCTTGCGGTTGGTGGCTCTGCGATGGTCCGCGCGACCGAGAAGATCATTGCCAAAACCAAGAAAATCGCCGCACACCTGCTTGAAGCTGCTGAAGCGGACATCGAGTTGAAAGACGGTACATTCTCCGTCGCGGGCACGGACAAATCCGTGGCCTGGGGTGATGTGACACTGGCCGCTTATGTGCCTCATAACTACCCATTGGAGGACATTGAGCCGGGCCTGGAAGAGACGGCGTTTTATGATCCGGCTAACTTCACATATCCTTCCGGCGCTTATGCCTGTGAGGTTGAAGTGGATCCGGAGACCGGGAAAGTCACCATCGAGGCGTTCTCTGCCGCAGATGACTTTGGCAATGTTGTGAACCCGATGATCGTTGATGGTCAGGTTCACGGCGGTATCGGCCAAGGCATCGGTCAGGCGCTGTTGGAAAACGCGGCTTATGATGAAAACGGTCAGCTCTTGAGCGCGTCTTACATGGATTACGCGATGCCGCGTGCCAGCGATGTGCCGTTCTACAGTGTCGACCACTCCAGCCAGACGCCTTGTACGCATAACCCACTGGGCGTGAAAGGCTGTGGCGAGGCTGGTGCAATCGGTTCACCACCCGCAGTTGTCAACGCTGTGGTTGACGCGCTGCAATCCGGTGGCCACAAAGTTGATCATGTAGATATGCCCGTGTCGCCATCGCGCGTCTGGGCGGCGATGAACGCCTAAGGAGGAGACATCATGTATAATTTTGATTTTGAGAAGCCCTCCACAATCGCGGATGCGGTTGCTGCGTTGGGAGCAGAAGAAGCGCAGGCTCTGGGAGGCGGACAGACTTTGATCCCCACCCTGAAACAGCGCTTGGCCAGTCCGAGTAAACTGGTGAGCCTCAAAGGCATCAGTGAAATGCAGGGGGTCTGCATTGCGGATGATGGGGCTGTTTGCATCGGTGGCGCCACCTGTCACGCAGATGTGGCGGGCAGTTCGGATGTGTTTGCCGGGCTTGCGGGCCTTGCCGGTGGCATCGGTGATCCAGCGGTGCGTGCCCGCGGCACCATTGGTGGCTCTCTGGCCAACAATGATCCTGCCGCCTGCTATCCGGCGGGTGCTCTAGGCTGTGGTGCGACGATCATGACAAACAGTCGTGAAATCGCCGCGGATGACTACTTTGAGGGTATGTTCACGACCGCGCTTGAGGAAGGCGAGATTGTCACCGAAGTGCGCTTCCCCGTGCCTGAGGGATCCAACTATCAGAAATTCGAACAACCCGCTTCCCGCTTTGCGCTGGTCGGTGTGTTTGTTGCGAAATTTGCTGATGGGGTCCGTGTTGCCGTGACAGGTGCGTCAGAGGAAGGTGTGTTCCGTTGGACAGAAGCAGAGGCAGCACTTTCTGCCAATTTCTCAGCCGATGCCATTGCGGATCTGAAACTGGGTTCGGATGGCATGATTGCTGATTTGCATGGCACTTCTGAATATCGTGCGCACCTCGTAGGTGTTTTGACACGACGCGCGGTTGCAGCAGCGGCCTAGAGCGCCTTATAGTTCTAAGAAATAGGAGGGCGGCTGTTAGATCAGCCGCCCTTTGCTTTGGAAAGGCGACAAATGATTCTCGATATTTGGAACAGTTTTCAGCGGCTGCCGCTGTGGGTGCGGATTTGGATGTGCGTGGTTCTGGCGCCAATCAACATGGTCCCGCTTTTCTTTCTCGGCACACATCCCTCGGCCATATGGATCGCTTTGCTCTCTGTTATGGGGATGCTGGTGAACCTGCCGATTCTGATCAAAGAGCGTGGCTTCTCCGCGGCGTTGTCCTTTCCGCATTTGATATTCTGGGTGCCGCTTGTTGTGATTTTGCTCACACGCCCGCCGTTTCTGGAAGGAGCAACCGGTGCCTATGCCAGCGTCCTTTCGGTGCTTCTGATCGTAAACATCATTTCTCTGGGCTTTGACGTCAGAGAGGCGGTCAAATGGCTGCGCGGTGCGCGCGACATTGCATGAGGCAAAGAAAAAGCCCCGGCCAAAGGCTGGGGCTTGAACGTTTGTTATGACCGTTCGGCTTACTTGGAGATTGGGCCGATCATCATGATCATTTGCCGACCTTCCATCTTGGGCATGTTTTCCACTTTGCCCAATTCTTTGATGTCTTCAGCCACACGCTCCAGAAGCTCACGGCCGAGATTCTGGTGGGCCATCTCACGGCCACGGAAGCGCAGGGTGACTTTCACCTTGTCGCCTTTTTCGAGGAACTTGATCACGTTGCGCATCTTGACGTCATAGTCATGCGTGTCTGTGTTCGGGCGGAACTTCACCTCTTTGACCTCAATGGTCTTCTGCTTTTTGCGCGCCTCGGATTCGCGTTTCTGCTGTTCATATTTGAACTTGCCGAAATCCATGATCTTGCAAACCGGAGGGTTTGCATTTGGAGAGATCTCAACAAGGTCCAGACCAGCTTCTTCGGCCATTGTCATGGCTTTGGCCGGGTGCACGACTCCGACGTTTTCGCCGTCTGCGCCAATCAAGCGGATTTCGGGAGCGCGGATGCGCCCATTGATACGAGGTCCGGTGTCACGCTGTGGCGGTGCGTTATGAGGTCTGCGGGCTATCGTTTTGTTCCTTCGATGGTGAATACCTATGAGTGGCTAATTTATTCGCGCTTGCGCGGCGATACAACCGCCGAATCCGCGACTGTGATGCAAATCCCGCGCCTTTCCCCCTTGAGAAGGAGGGCGGCAATCACGAGATGCATGGCGCAGGGGGTGCACTCGGTTTGGTGGCGCCCCGTTTTTTGGAGTGTGGTAATGAGAAGCCTTGTCTGGAGCATCTTCGCTTTAAGCACAGCTTTCGGGACATATGTTGTCTGGCAGAATGCTGTCAGCCCGGCAGCGTCGTCATCGGTGTCGAATGCTGCAGAGATCTCTGGGCAGCCAGTTTCGGAGACTCTCGAAAGCACTCCACATACTGAAAGCCCGCAGACTCAAGAACGTGCGTTAGAGGCGTTGTTCACACCGGAAGGCTTTGATTTGAAAGAGGTTTGTGCGCTGATCGATGCAGCGGACATGGGGGATTTGCAAAAGGCGGCGCTTAAAGCAACGCTCGTGGATTCTCTTGAAAACCCTGAGTTTCTCCAACAGACGCTGGAGAATGCCAAAGGTGCCTTAGGCTACTGAGTGAAACAAAAAACGCCCCCAATCGGGGGCGTTTCGTTATGAATTCTTGCCTTTAGTCGAGGAAAGCTTTTTCCACGACATATTGTGCGGGCTTGGAATTTGCACCTTCCTCAAGACCCGCTTCTTCGAAGAGCTCTTTGAGTTCGAGGTTGAAGGCCAAATTGCCGCAGATCATTGCGCGATCGGTTTCTGGGTTCAAAGGTTCGATTCCCAGGTCTTCAAAAACCTCGCCGGAGCGGATCAGATCGGTGATCCGGCCCATTTTTGGGCTCTCTTCGCGGGTGGTGGTAGGGTAATAGCGAATCTTCTTGTGGAAGTCTTCGCCCATCAGCTCTGCGAGCATCTCATCGTTGCGGATGCTTTCGATGAGGTCGCGACCATAAGTCAGCTCACCAACTTCGCGGCAGGTGTGGGTGATGATGACTTCATCGTAATCTTCATAAGTCTGCGGCTCGCGCAGCAGCGAAGCAAACGGTGCAAAACCGGTGCCGGTTGCGAAGAACCAGATGCGCTTGCCTGGCAGCAAGGCGTCATGCACGAGCGTGCCAACAGGTTTGGGGCGCAGGATGATTTCATCACCCGGTTTGATGTGCTGCAGCTTGGAGGTCAGCGGGCCGTCTTGCACTTTGATGGAGTAGAACTCCATTTCCTCATCCCACGCCGGGGAGGCGATGGAATAGGCGCGCAGAAGCGGTTTTTGCTTGCCTGTCTTGGGATCTGGATCGCCCATCAAGCCAATCATGACAAATTCGCCCGAACGGAAACGCAGAGACGCAGGGCGCGTGCAGCGGAATGAGAACAGGCGGTCAGTGTAGTGCTTCACCTCTGTCACAGTTTGCGCGTCAGGAAGGGCGGGCACTTTTACGGATTTTTCTTCGGTCACAGGCGTTTGCTCGGTCATATCAAAACAGGCGGGATTGCCACGCCTCCTCATCTAACATCTCTGGTGGGGTTTTGAAGGTATATCAGCGATGCGGCTTTGACATATCGCAAAGCCGCATCACTTTCTTCGACACGCTTTAGCCGCGCATCCGGGCTTGGTAGTCGTTGGCTTGCCAGTTGGCGCGGAATTTCCATTCCTCTTCTGGCTGGCGGGTGGACAACTCATCAGAGATTTCCACCTCGTCAAAGCCACAGCGGCGTGCCATGGCATATTGATCTGAAATAACGTGGCCTTTTGCGCGCAGGCGGCCATTGTAGCCGGCCAAGCGCAGTTGGCGGGCGATGGTAAAGCCGCGGCCGTCTGCAAAGCTTGGGAAATCCACGCGGATCATCTTCACGCCTGCGAGCTGCGCAATAACAGCTGCCGGGTCGGTATCTGAAGGGACGTCAAGTGCCGCCACATCATTTGCGGCTTCATCCAGCGGCACAAAACCAAGGGTCCAGTCGTCGGCGCCAAAGCCGTTGTCTGTCACGATCACAGTCATGTTTTTTCTCCGGTTCGCACTATTTTGCCATCGACAAAATGAATGCCACATTCTTCTTTGTCCTGACCGCGCCAGCGGCCGGAGCGAGGGTCTTCGCCTTCCGCCACCGGCGAGGTACAAGGCGCACAGCCGATGGACGGGTAGCCTTTGGCCACAAGCGGGTGGCGCGGCAGGCGGTTTTCTTCCATATAGGCACGCACGTCATCCGGTGCCCAATGGGCGAGCGGGTTGACTTTGATGCGGCCTGTGAAGTCTTCGATTTCGAAGAACTCAAGCGCCGCGCGGGTGCCGGACTGGAAGCGCTTGCGCCCCGTGATCCAGCCATCATAACCGCGCAGGGCTTTTTGCAGCGGGCGGGTTTTGCGCAATGCACAGCAGGCATCGGTGTCGTGCTGGTGCAATGTGCCAACCGGGTCTTCTGCGGCCAGCGTGGAGTCGCTCGCGCGGATCACCTGAACATTTTCCAGACGCAGCTGCTCTGCCAAATCCTGCTGGTAGACAAGTGTCTCCGCAAAGAGCATTTCCGTGTCCACAAAGAGCACGGGAATCTTGCGGTCCACAACGGCAGCCATGTGCAGCAGCACAGCGGATTCTGCGCCAAAGGAAGACACCATTGCCAGTTTCCCGGCTTGCGGATCCTTCAATGCCGCTTCCATCACCGCCGTCGCAGAGTGATGGCGATAACGCGCGTTCAGCGCATCCACCTTTGCCTGTAGCGGATCCACGCGCTCTGACCCCGGGGCTTTCCCGGTGGTCAGAGGCGAGGTCAGTGGCGTGAGGCCATTATGCTGCATTCGCCTGCGCCTCTGGGTAGAGGTGAGCCTTGAACGGCGCGAGGCCGAGGCGGCGGTACGCTTCCAGGAAGGTCTCTTCCGGACCTTCGCGCAGCTCCAGATAGCCTTTCACAAGGCGCTCGATTGCAGGCACGATTTCATCGTAGGCAAAACCGGGGCCGGCACGCTCACCGATTGAGGCCGTCCAGGTTGCATCGCCACCGAGTGTGATCTGGTAGTTCTCAACACCGGCGCGGTCGAGACCGAGGATGCCGATGTGGCCCACGTGGTGGTGACCACAAGCGTTGATGCAGCCCGAGATCTTGATCTGTAGGTGGCCGATGTCGTGCTCAAGCTTCAGCTCTTCAAAGCGGGTTGCGATTTGCTGAGCCACAGGGATCGAACGCGCGGTTGCCAGCGCACAGTAGTCCATGCCGGGGCAGGCGATGATATCGCTGACCAAGCCGATGTTGGCCGTGTGCAGCTCCGCCTCACGAAGCGCCGCGTAGATCGCTGGCAGATCGGATTTGTGCACGTGTGGCAGGATCACGTTCTGCTCGTGGCTGATACGCAGCTCGTCATGTCCATAATCACGCGCGATCTGCGCCAGCACACGCATTTGCCCTGCGGTTGCGTCGCCCGGGGTCTTGCCCTGCTTTTTCAGCGAAACCGTGACAATGGTGTAGCCCGGCGCGCGGTGCTCGGTCAGGTTTGTGTCGACCCAGCTGCGGAACATCGGGTTGGCGTCGTAAGCCGCTTCGAACTCTGCGACCGGCGCGTTGCGGAAGGCAGGTGGTGCAAAATGCGCCTTGATGTCTGCAAACAGGTCCTGATCGACGCCCGAGAAGGTTGGACGCACGCTTTCATAGCGTTCCTCAACCTTGGCACGGAATTCATCCAGGCCGGTTTCATGCACAGTGATCTTGATGCGGGCTTTGTATTTGTTGTCGCGGCGACCGATCTGGTTCCAGACGGACACGGTTGCCTCGATGTAAGGCAGCAGGTCTTCGCGGGGCAGGAAATCGTTGAGAACTTTGCCAACCATAGGTGTCCGGCCGAGACCGCCGCCAACCAGCACTTGGTAACCTGTTTCACCAGCGTCGTTTTTCACGATGCGTACAGCCAGATCGTGCGCCTTCAAAACGGCACGATCAGCTTCGCCAGCGCTCACGGCGATTTTGAACTTGCGACCCATGAACTGGAATTCAGGGTGATCGGTGGACCACTGACGGATCAGTTCCGCCACCGGGCGTGGATCTTCCAGCTCGTCTGCTGCTGCGCCCGCAAAATGGTCTGCGGTCACGTTGCGGATGGTGTTGCCAGAGGTCTGGATGGCGTGCATGCCAACTTCGCCCAAAGCGTCCAGCATATCAGGTACGTCTTTGAGTTTTGGCCAGTTGTATTGGATGTTCTGGCGGGTGGTGAAGTGGCCGTAGCCTTTGTCCCATTTCTCTGCGAGCAGCGCTAGCGTGTCCATCTGTGCGGAGCTGAGGGTGCCATAAGGGATGGCGACGCGCAGCATGTAGGCGTGCAGCTGAAGATAGAGGCCGTTCATCAGGCGCAGAGGCTTGAATTCATCCTCGGTCAGATTGCCGGCGATGCGGCGCTCTACCTGTGCACGGAACTGACGATTGCGCTCGGCCAGGAAGGCTTTGTCAAAGTCGTTGTATTGATACATGGGTGGACCTTTTCGCGTTTGTCTCAGGAGAGGCCGATCAGACGGCCTGACCATCCTGGTTTGCGGCGTCTGCCTGTTTGCCGTGGAAGTAGTTTGACGGGCCGGTGCGGCGGAATTCTTCACGGAAATGGGTTGGCTCAGGACCGTTTTCCCCTTCAACCGCATCCGCCAAATAGGCGCCTACGACTTCGCTAACCTGTTGAGAAGCCTCAAGAAGACGCAATTGTGCGTGGGCTTCATCAGTTAGTAACTCTGCTTCGGTCAAATCACGTGACCAATTGTCTTCGGCTGTGAAGTAAATCACGTCGCCTTCCAACAGGGCGTTGGCGGTGATGACTTTGGGTGTGAATGCGCGGGGCATTTGTCCGACTCCGGTGTTTGACTTTGATCCATATATAGGAAATATTCCCCCTCAACCGCCAGATACTGGCGAAAATAGAAACGTGCGTTTCGGTGTCAGCGGGGATCTGCGCCGATGTTCCAAAAACTGAGGGGAAATGGAATGGCGTTGCGCATTGACGACATGGATAAGAAAATTCTTGGGGAGTTGCAACGGGACGCAGCGCAATCTCTCGATGAAATTGCCAAACGTGTGGGCTCTTCGAAGACTCCGGTGTGGAACCGGATCCGGAAATTGCGCGAAGGCGGGGTCATTCGCCAGCAAACCGTTCTCCTTGATGCCGAAGCCCTTGGTTTTGATGCCTGTTTCTTTGTTCTGATCCGCACCAGCGAACATGAGGCCGATTGGCAGGCCAAATTCCTGAAAGCTTTGAGAGAGCGGCCAGAGGTGCTGGAAGCGCATCGGCTGGCGGGGGACATAGACTATATCCTTAAAGTGCAGGTGCAGAATGCGCGCGCTTACGACATTTTTTATCAAGCTTTGATCTCAGAGGTGAAGGTTCACAACGTGACCGCCTTGTTATCTATGGAAGAAATCAAATCCACGAGCATGCTACCGCTCTGAGCGGTAAGATTTGGCCGTTTTTTGCAAACCCGCCTGCAGGCGTGTCTGTATCGCGTCGGTATTGCGGCTGTATCGCGACAGTGCAATTTCGCGCATTTGCACCTTACCGCAACGGTCGATGCTGTAAGATTTAGACCGCAGCCGATCTGACCCGAATTGGACCAGATCGGCCTGTTTTCCGGCACGTCTAAGGGCGCATGAGCAACCAGATCATTGCGCCGATGAAGGCGAAGGTTGAGAGGTTGAGAACTGTGTTGAGCAGATCACCGATCAGCATGATGCACCTCCTGACGCAGGCCCCGGATCAAACAGACGCAGAGCAGGACACAGACAAAGACAAAGGGCAGGGCGCCAATAGCGATCAGTTTTTTGATCGCATCCACAGACCCCGACAGGATCATCGCCGCGCCCAGCAGGCCGAGCAGCACGCCCCAGACCAAGCGGACCTTCGGGCTTGGATCGGGATCGCCGCCGGTTGAGAATGTGCCGAGCACAAAAGCCGCGCTCACCACGCTGGTGACGATGAAGAGGAAGGCCGCCAGAATGGTGGCGATGGTGGTCAGTGTTGGCAGGGGCAGGCGCTCCAGCAGGCCAAAGGTGACACGTTCCACATTGGTCTCTGCCATCAGGAGCAGATCCCCGCTGCCATGTAATGTGTCAAACAGACCAATGCCGCCAAAAGCGCCAAACCAGATCACTGAGAACACGGTTGGGCCAATCAGCACGCCCAGCACAAACTCGCGAATGGTGCGGCCTTTGGAGATGCGGGCAATAAAGACGCCGACAAAAGGCCCCCAAGCGATCCACCAGACCATATAGGTGAGGGTCCAATCCTGAAACCATGTCCCGAGATCGTCGCCAAAGAAGGTGAGGGTTTCAAAGCCACGGGGGATGGCGGCAAAAATATACTCGCCAAAGCCGTTGAGAATGGAATTGAGCAAAAATTCCGTGGGGCCGAGAATGACGGTGTAGAGCACCAACGCGATGGCAATGATCATGGCGGTGTTGGAGAGACGTGCCATGCCGGTGCCAAGATCCACGAGCAGGGGCGGCAAGTAGGCGGCGACCATCACCACAAAGACGGCGGCCACCAGCCATGTGGCGGCTTTGTCACCGCCCATCATCACGTCGATGCCGTCCGCCACCTGAAACACACCCATGGCGATGGAGCCGCCCACGCCAATGGCAATGGCAACAATCGCCATGAAATCAGAGAGGCCCCCAACTAGCTTTGCCCATGTTTCGTTTGGGAAGAGCGTTTCAATCGGGCCGCTGACCAGCATCGGGGCCCCTTTGCGAAAGGTGAAATAGGCGATGGTGAGCGCAGTGGTGCCGTAAATCGCCCAGGCATGGATGCCCCAGTGGAAATTTGTGGCCAGCAGAGCCTGCTGGGCGGCGTAGGGCTGTTCCATGAAACTTTGGGCAAAGGCAAAATGGGTCAGGGGTTCGGCAACGGCCCAGAACAGCAAGCCCACCCCCATGCCCGCCGCAAAGAGCATGGCAATCCAAGAGGGTGTGGAAAACTCCGGCCGATCATCATCGGCTCCAAGGCGGATGTCTCCAAATCTGGAGAAGGCCAGCCAGATACACAGGAGCAACATGCCGGAGACAGAGAGCATGACAAACCAGCCGCGGCTCTCAAAGTATTTGGCAACCACTGTGGAAGCCAGACGTACGAGGCTGTCCGGGTCCACGACACCCCAAGCGCCGATCGCTGTGATCAAGGTGCAGGAGGTTGCAAGGGTGAGCTGCGAACGTGTCACGGTTTGCCCTCCAACATCTCAGGGCAAGCGATGTGTTCTGTCGTGCGGTTGATCCTCATAGCCTGCTCCTAACAAAGCCTACTTTGGTGGTGAAAGTGCCGGTCCGGTGCGCAAGGGAGAAGTGTCTGCCCTTATGCGTCTTCGTTCGTTTGTAGCCAAAAGTCAGGCGGTCTCGCCAATGGCTTCTGGCGCTGTGTCATAGTGAAAAAAGTGAATATGTGAAGTAAAATTTCAAAAGTTAGTAAAAGATTAATAAATTAGACAGGTGCCCTAATGTTGTGCAACGCTTGGATCACTGGACTTCGTGCAAAAGGGGTAGACTATGTCTGAGACCAAAAAAATGCTCGATCCGGACCCAAGAGTCTGGGATTTCGAAACGGAATACGAGCTCGGGCAGGACAACATCAGGCCATTCGGACTTGATATACACAATCCTGTATTTCTTATTTCTAGTATATTGATCTGTGCGTTTGTGCTGATCTCGCTGGCCAATCAGGAAGCCTCTGCGGCGTTCTTTGGATGGCTCAGGCCGTGGCTGACCAGCACCTTTGATTGGTTTCTTGTTCTTTCTGTGAATGCGATCACGCTGTTTGTGCTTGCGCTTGTTGTGCTGCCGGTTGGCTCTGTGCGGATTGGCGGCAAAGATGCGCGGCCGGATTATTCCTATGCGGGCTGGATCGCGATGATGTTTGCCGCAGGCATCGGGATTGGCCTGCTGTTTTTTGGCGTGCTTGAACCGGTCTATTATAACTTTTCCGAAGGCGGCGGTGCGCGGCCACTGAATGTGGATGCCAGCTTGCCGGGCAATGAATATATCGGCGTTGTGGGCACCATTCACCACTGGGGGCTTGAGGCCTGGGCGGTCTATGCCGCGGTGGGGCTGTCGCTGGCGATTTTCTGTTACAACCTTGATCTGCCGCTGACACTGCGCTCTGCGTTTTATCCGATTTTGGGGGATCGCGTCTGGGGCTGGTGGGGCCACACCATTGATATTCTGGCGGTTTTTGCCACGCTGTTTGGCCTGACCACGTCGCTTGGTCTGGGTGCGCAGCAGGTGGCCGCCGGATTGAATGAGGTGTTTGGCATTGAGCCTACCAACACGGTTGTGGTGCTGTTGATCATCGGGATCACGGTGATTGCACTGGGATCGGTTTTGATGGGCATGGATGCCGGGGTGAAGCGCCTGTCAGAGATCAACATGATTATGGCGGTGGCCTTGTTTGTCTTTGTGATTTTGGTCACGGGCGTGGGCACGGCGATTGGGCGGTATTTCTCTGTGATGACGGATTATGTGGCGATGCTTCCGGCGCTCTCAAACCCGTTTGGGCGGGAAGATACGAGCTTCTTCCATGGTTGGACGACGTTCTATTGGGCCTGGTGGATCGCGTGGTCGCCGTTTGTGGGGATGTTCATTGCGCGCATTTCCAAGGGGCGGACCGTGCGTGAGTTTGTGCTCTGTGCCCTGATTGCGCCGACGGCGGTTTGTGCGCTGTGGATGTCCACCTTTGGTGGCGCGGCGATTGACATGCTGAACGCCGGTGGTGCGGAAGGCGTGAAGGCGACCGTGATTGACGCCTATAAGCCTGAGGGCGCGCTGTTTGGTTTCCTCAAGGAGCTGCCGCTTTATTCGGTGGTGGCGCCGATTTCGCTGGTGCTGATCGTGATCTTCTTTGTGACCTCGTCAGACTCCGGTTCGCTGGTGATTGATACGATCACCGCAGGCGGGAAGATGGATGCGCCGGTGGTGCAGCGGGTGTTCTGGTGCACGCTGGAAGGTCTTGTGGCGATTGCGCTTTTGCTGGGCGGTGGGTTGGCCGCGCTGCAGGGGGCGGCGGTGTCCACGGGGATCCCGTTCACGCTGGTGGTGCTGATGATGTGCTATTGTCTGTGGCTGGCACTGAAGGCGGAGCGCGCCAAGATGTAAGATAAGCTGCGGGCGCGTCTTTGTTGGCGCGCCCCTAGCGTTTAGGTGCGACGCAGGGCGCTGGCGAGCACCGCGATCATGAGCGCAAGGCCGGCAAGCACGGCAAAAGACACCCTAAGAGATGTGGCATTGGCGATGAACCCGATCAGCGGCGGGCCAAGCAGCATGCCGCCATAGCCGAAGGTGGCGGTGCCGGCGAGGGCTTTGCCCGGCGGCACAACGGGGTCGTTGGCGGCGCGGCTGAAGGCCAGCGGGAAGATCAGCGCATAGCCTAGGCCCATTAGGACAAAGCCGGTGAGCATGACGGCGGGCACCGGGTAAAGCACGGTGAGCAGCGCGCCGATGGCGGCGACAAAGCCGCTGATGCGGGCGGCGGTGACGGGGGGCACATGGCGGGTGATCTGGTCTCCGGCGAGGCGCATGGCGACCATGGCGGCAGAGAACAGCGCATAGCCCATGGCGGCCCAGTTTTCCGGCGCGTTGCCGATGTCGACCAGATAAACCGCGCTCCAATCCGCAATCGCCCCTTCGCCCATGGAGGCGCCAAGTGCCAGCAGGCCCACAAGCACCAGAGGACCGGTGGGCAGGGAGAACACCGGTGCCGGGTTGCTGCGGTTGGTGGGGGAAGTCCACGGGATCTGACCGATCCAGAGCATAAGGGCTGTCCATGTACCGCCGATGGCGATGAAATGCCAGAGCGGCGCAATTTCAAGGCTGATCGCGCCGTAACCGCTGGCCGCGCCCAGCCCGGCACCGAGGCTCCACATGGCATGATAAGACGACATTTGCGGGCGTTTGGCCCAGCGTTCCACCTCAGCGCCCCAGGCGTTCATGGTGACATCCATCGCGCCGTGCGCGGCCCCGAAAAGAAAGAGCGCAGGGGCGAGAAACCAGATGCTGGGGGATGCGGCAAGCGCAACGAAGAAGATCAGTTTTGCTGCTGCGATGGCGCGGGTCACCGCTGCGGCGCCGTAGGTGTCGGCCAGACGACCGGCGATCGGGAAGGAGCAGATCGCGCCACCGGCGAGCAAGAGCAGAAGGCCGCCCAGCTCGGCGTGGGACAAATCATGGGCTGTCTTAAAGGCCGGGATGCGCGAGGCCCAGATGCCAAAGAGCCCGCCGTTGAGGGCGAACATCGCGGCGATGGCGCGCCATGCGCTTTGCCGCGTCAGATCTGCAGGGGCGGGGGCGTCCGAAGGTGCGGTGACTGGCGCGATATGTTCAGAAGTCATCGGAATGTGTCTGGCTTGAGGCCGTATTTGGCGAGTTTGTCATACATGGTTTTGCGCGGCAGCTTGAGGGTCTCGGCTGCTGCGGCGGCGCGGCCCTGATGTTTGCGCAGGGCTTCGGCCAGCAGAGAGCGTTCCACCTGTGCCATCTGCTCGGCAAGACCAAGCGAGGCGCTTTGAGTTTTTTCGCCGGGCAGGCCCAGCACAAAGCGCATGGCAACACTCATCAGCGCGCGGGCATTGCCGGGCCAGTCCTGGGCCATGAGGCCGGAGATCACTTCAGGCGTGACCTCGGGGGCGGTGACACCTGCCTGTTCGGCGGCCTGAGCAACGTATTGTCGGAACATCACCGGAATGTCCTCGGGGCGTTCAGACAGCGCGGGGATGCGGACCTGCAGCGCGTCCAATCGGTAAAAGAGATCGGCATGCAGGCGCGCCTCTTGCACAGCTTCTGACAGATCCGCAGCGCTGCCAAAAATCAGGCGGGGATGATCCTCGGTTTCCAAAAGCGACAGCAGCGCAAACTGGGTTTGCATCGGCATGGCCTGAATTTCATCTAGAAACAGACTGCCGCCTGCGGCGTGCTCGACCGCCTGCTCAAAGCGCGCCACATCCATGTCGATGGTGGTGTGTTTGCCAAAGGGGCCTTTGCTGAAGGGGGAGCAAAGGTGCACCACTTCGGCCACTTTGGAGATGCCCGCGCCGGGCGGGCCGCTGACCAGAACTTCGGCTGGGATGCGCGCAACGGAACGCACCCGACGGCGCAGGCTCTCAGATTGCTCGGAGACACCAAAAATCCAGCGCGCGGCAGCGTCTCCGGTTTCAAGCTGGGCTTTCAGACGGCGGTTTTCCAGCGCCATGGCCCGGGCCTTTTGTGCGCGGTTGATCACAGCCACAAGCTCTGTTGGCGCGCAGGGTTTTTCCAGAAAGCCAAATGCCCCCTGCGTCATGGCTTTTACGGCCATGGGAATGTCGCCTTCGCCTGTGAGCAGGATCACCGGCAGTTCAGCGTCAGCGTCTTTGGCGAAATTCAGAAGGTGAAAGCCATCCCGCCCCGGCATGCGCATGTCAGACAGGATCACGCCGGTGAACTGTGCGGTGATGTGATCTTTGGCTTCGACAAAGGAGCCTGCCGCAATCACGGGAAAGTCTTCAAGTTCAAGCGTTTGCGTGAGCGCTTCGCGCACCACCGGATCGTCGTCCACGACGAGGACCGGCGTGGGAGCCTCGGGCAGGGGGGAGGTCATGCGGCGCTCTCCTGTGGCCAGCGTTCCAATTCAACGGTGAAGAGCGCGCCGCCTTCCGGGTGATTGCTGCCCCGGATGTTGCCGCCAAAGCTCTGGACCAATCCGTAGCTGATAGAGAGGCCGAGGCCCATACCCTCAGAAGAGCCAACTTCTTTGGTGGTGTAAAACGGGTCAAAAATCTTGTCGGGCGCGTCAATCCCTGGCCCGGTGTCGCGGATCAGCACACAGAGGCGCGGGGTGGATTGAATGGTGATGTCGATCTGACGGGTGGGGCGGTTGGCCATGGCGTCAGCAGCGTTGGTGATGAGGTTGACAAAGACCTGCCCCAAACGCACCTCGCCGCCGCGCACATATACCGGGGTCTTGAGCGCGTCCGGTGACCAGTTGAGGGTGATGTCGTCCTGCAGCAGGCGCGGCTCTGTCAGCTCAACGGCCTGCGTGATGACAGCGGCCAGATCAATGCGGCCTGTTGGTTCGTTTTCATTGCGGGCAAAGGCACGCAGGTTTTTGATGATGCGAGCCATGCGTGTGGCCATCTGAGAGATACGTGTGAGGTTTTCGCCTGCTTTGCCGCTGTTGTCCCGTTCCAGAAAGCGGGTGCCATTTTCGGCAAAGGTCTGGATCGCCATAAGCGGCTGGTTGAGTTCGTGGCTGATGCCTGCACTCATCTGGCCAAGGGCAGAGAGCTTTCCGGCTTGCACGAGATCGGCCTGCGCCTTTTTGAGCGCGGCTTCGGCTTCCTCGCGCTCGGTGATTTCGCGGCGCAAAGCCTCGTTTGTGGCGCTGAGCGCCTGAGTGCGCAGGGTGACGCGGTTTTCCAGTTCGGCATTGGCCTCTGTCAGAACCCGGCGGCGTTCCAGAACCTGCAGGAGGATCAGGCCAAAGATCATAAAGATCGCGGCGATGGTGCCTGCCTGCAGCCCGGCGATGCGGCGTGCGAGGCTGACGTCGACGATGGCTTCGGCCACCATATCGATCACCGGCAGATCCTGCACGATGTGCAGCCCGCGCGCTGGGATATAAGGCCCCCAGTCCAGTTGCCAGATTTCAAACCCGGCGCGCGTGTAGGATCTGAAGGTCGGGGCGTTTCCCTGCGGTGGGATCAGACTTTGCCCATCGGAGGAGCGTTTCCAGAACACCAGCTCGGAGCGGTTGGAAATGAAGACCTCATCCAGATCGTCGATAAAGAACACGGTGGGGCCGTCGCCGCGCCAGTTGCCTTCGACATCTTCCACATCGACCACCACTGTGAGCACGGCGCTGACCGTGCCATCTGAGGAAAAGCTTGGAACAGAGTAGTAAAAGGCGCGGCGGTCAAAACGCAGGTCGACTTCGTGGTGAGCGCCCAATGCGCCCTGAAGGGCGCGCCTGAAATAGGGTGTTTCAGACAGCGCGTTGGGGGGCGGGGCACTCTCCTGTGCAGTGGCAAGAATGGTGCCGTCCGCACGGGCGTAGATGAGATCCAGCGCGGCGGTTTTGTCCGCGGCCTCCAGCAGGAGGGCATGGCCGCGTTGGGCTGTGGTGATGGCCGGGTTGTTGGCCAGGGTCAGTAGGGTCGGATGCTCTGCCATCAGCACGGCAAGCTCTTGATATCGCTTAAGCTGTGCGGTCAAGCGATCAGCGCCCAAAGCCAGATCGGCCTCGCCCCGGCGAGCCAGCTGTTCCAGCGCCTGACCATAGCCATAGCGCCAGACCCCACCGGCCACAGCGAGCACGGTGAGCAGGAAGATTATCAGAATCGCCGCGCGGTGGCGGATCCAGGTACGCATGTGCGTGACCCTAGCGATTTTGCCGAGGGGCTGCGAGTCGTCGTGAATTTGGGCATGTGTCGCGGTGTGCGGGCGAGGGTTGCGCGATGCGTGGGAGAATTTTGACGTGCCCCCTTGCTCTGGAATGAACAATCGTTCAGTCTCTGCGGATCAGCACATGGGGATGACGTAAGGAGCGCGCAGGGGATGCCGATCAAGAACCGCTTTGCAGAGATGCAGGAAGAGATCACCGGCTGGCGCCGGCATTTGCATGCTCATCCGGAGCTGATGTTTGATGTGCAAGAGACAGCGGCCTTTGTGGAGGCGCGGCTGAAGGAATTTGGCGTCGATGAGATCACGCCGGGGATTGGCCGTACTGGCGTGGTGGCGGTGATCAAGGGTCGCACGGACACCAAGGGGCGTGTTGTCGGACTGCGTGCGGATATGGATGCGCTGCCGATCGAGGAGATCACCGGGCTGGACTATGCTTCTACGGTGCCGGGCAAGATGCATGCCTGCGGCCATGACGGACATACGGCGATGCTTTTGGGGGCGGCGAAATACCTTGCGGAGACGCGCAATTTTGACGGCACGGCGGTGATGATTTTCCAGCCCGCCGAAGAAGGCGGCGGTGGCGGCAAAGAGATGTGTGATGACGGGATGATGGACCGTTGGAACATTCAGGAGGTCTATGGCATGCACAATGCGCCGGGGCTGGCGGTGGGCCAGTTTGCCATCCGGCCCGGTGCGCTGATGGCCTCTGCGGATGAGTTTGAGATCGAGGTGACCGGCAAGGGCGGTCATGCGGCGGAACCTGATGCGGCGGTGGACACCACATTGGTTGCAGCGCAGATTCTCGTGTCGCTTCAGTCGATTGTGGCGCGCAATGTGAAGCCGATTGAACGGGTGGTGCTGACGGTAGGCACACTTGAGACCGACAGCAATGCCTCCAATGTGATTGCGCATAAGGTGCGCATGAAGGGCACGGTGCGCACGCTGGACAACGACAACCGTGCTTTGGTGGAGCAGCGTATCCGGGAGGTGGCGACCCATACGGCGCTGGCCTTTGGTGCCACTGCAGAAGTGACCTGGGAGAATGGCTATCCGGTCACCGTGAACCACGAGGCGGAGACCGCCTTTGCGATTGAAGCTGCGCAGGCGGTGGCGGGGGAGGCCAATGTGGACCCGGATGTGGATCCGATCATGCCTGCGGAGGATTTCTCCTTCATGCTGGAGGAGCGCCCCGGGGCTTATATTCACCTTGGCAATGGCGACAGCGCGCAATGTCACCATCCGGCCTATAACTTTGAAGATGAGGCGATCCCCTTTGGCAGCAGCTGGTATGCCGAGATGATTGAGCGCCGGATGCCCGTAACAGACGTATAAAGACCCGATCAGGAATTACACACAAATGCCTATTAAGAACCGTTTTGCTGAGCTGCATGCCGAGATCACTGAATGGCGGCGTGACATTCATGCCCATCCCGAGGTGCTTTATGAAACCCACCGCACGGCGGCGCTTGTGGCGGACAAGCTGCGGGAGTTTGGCTGTGACGAGGTGGTCAGCGGTGTGGGGCGTACGGGTGTAGTGGGCATTATCAAGGGCAAGACCAATGCGTCCGGCAAGGTGATTGGCCTGCGCGCAGACATGGATGCGCTGCCGATGCAGGAGCAGACCGGGCTGGAATATGCGTCAACCCATGAAGGGGCGATGCATGCCTGCGGACATGACGGCCACACCGCCATGCTGCTGGGCGCTGCCAAGTATCTGAGCGAGACCCGCAACTTTGATGGTGCTGTTGCACTGATCTTTCAGCCCGCCGAAGAAGGCGGCAATGGCGCCTTGGCTATGGTTGAAGACGGCATGATGGACCGTTGGAACATTCAGGAAGTCTACGGCATGCACAACCAGCCCGGCATGGCCGTGGGAGAGTTTGGCGTGCGCAAAGGGCCGCTGCTTGCGGCGGTGGATTTCTTCACCATCCATATCGAAGGCAGAGGCGGCCATGCGGCGCACCCTCAGGACACGGTGGATCCGACATTGATCGGCACGCAGGTGCATATGGCGCTGCAATCCATCGTCAGTCGCAATGTCGATCCAGTGGAGCGCGCGGTGGTCTCGGTGACGTCGTTTCAGACCGGATCCGATGTCTATAATGTGATCCCGCACACCGCCACGCTGAAGGGCACGGTGCGCACGTTTGTGCCGCAGACGCAGGATATGGTGCAGGCGCGCATTGAAGAGATCGTGGCGCAGGTGGCTGAGAGCTTTGGCGGCAATGCTACGCTGGATTATCAACGCATTACGCCTGCGACGATCAATGCAGAAGAGCAGGCGGCTTTTGCCGAAGATGTGGTCACCGCGATCTCCGGCAGCTGCAATCTCGCGGATATCAGCATGGGGGGGGAGGACTTCTCCTACATGTTGCAGGCCCGGCCCGGTGCCTTCATCATGATCGGCAATGGGGACAGCGCGTCCCTGCACCATCCGGAATATAATTTTGACGACGATGCGATCCCTTACGGGAGCAGCTTTCTGTCGGAAGTGATCGAGCGCCGCATGCCAGCGGCCTAAGGCAAGAGTTACAGCGAGGAAACGAGATGCCAACCAAGAACCGTTTTGCAGAGTTGCATGATGAAATCACCGCATGGCGACGTGATCTGCATGAAAACCCGGAAATCCTGTTTGAAACCCACCGCACCAGCGCGCTTGTGGCCGAGAAGCTTGAAGCTTTTGGCTGCGATGAGGTTGTCACAGGCATTGGCCGCACCGGCGTTGTCGGTGTGATCAAAGGCAAGGAAACCGGATCCGGCAAGGTGATTGGCCTGCGTGCAGATATGGATGCGCTGCCGATCCATGAACAGACCGGTCTGGACTATGCCTCCAAGACGCCGGGCGCGATGCATGCTTGCGGCCACGATGGCCACACCGCGATGCTGCTTGGCGCGGCCAAATACCTTAGCGAGACCCGCAACTTTGACGGCACCGTGGTTGTGATTTTCCAGCCCGCCGAAGAAGGCGGCGGCGGCGGCAAAGAAATGTGTGATGACGGTATGATGGACCGCTGGGGCATCCAGGAAGTTTACGGCATGCACAACTGGCCGGGCATGCCGCTTGGCAGCTTTGCAATCCGTCCCGGATCCTTCTTTGCGGCGACTGACCAGTTTGACATCACCTTCGAGGGCAAGGGTGGTCACGCGGCCAAACCTCAGGAGACTGTGGACACAACCGTAATGGCGGCGCAGGCGGTGGTGGCGCTGCAGACCATCGCAAGCCGCAACGCCAACCCGGTGGAACAAGTGGTGGTGTCTGTCACCAGCTTCGAAACCAGCTCCAAAGCCTTCAACGTGATCCCGCAGAAAGTGCAGATCAAAGGCACCGTGCGCACCATGAGCGCAGACATGCGCGATCTTGCGGAGCAGCGGATCAAAGCGATTTGCGCAGGTATGGCCGGAACCTTTGGCGGTACAGCGGATGTGACCTATCACCGTGGCTATCCGGTGATGGTGAATTCCGAAGTGCAGACCGAATTTGCCGCAGAGGTGGCGAAATCCATTTCCGGCCAATGTGAGGAAGCCCCGCTGGTGATGGGCGGCGAAGACTTTGCCTATATGCTGGAAGAGCGCCCCGGTGCCTATATCCTTGTGGGCAACGGCGAAGGCGGCGCGGCGGTGCACCATCCGGAATACAACTTCAATGATGAAGCCATCCCGGCAGGCTGTAGCTGGTGGGCAGAGATCGTTGAGAAGCGGATGCCAGCCGCTTAAGCAAACAGAAGGCCGCGCTGTAAGGCGCGGCCTTTTTGATGTGGCGCTTATCCCATGCGCGCCGCAAAGCCTTCAAAGGAACTGCAGGTTTTAAGACGCCAGCCGTTGTTCCAGATGTGCTGAAAGCGTGTGCAACAGATGGGTCTTGTTGATCGGTTTTGACAGGAACATATCCATCCCCGCCTCAAGACAGGCCTGTTTGTCGCTGGCAAAAGCGTTGGCCGTAAGCGCAATAATGGGTGGCTGCTTGATCGGCAGTTCCCGGATGATGCGCGTGGCTTGAAGGCCGTCCAGCTCAGGCATCGACATGTCCATCAGCACCAGATCAGGGCTGTCGAGTTTGCAATATTCCACAGCTTCGACACCGTTTTCGACCTCGACTAACTCCAGTGGGTAATCCGCGAGATATTTGCGGATCAGCAGGCGATTGGTTTTGTTGTCTTCTGCCAGAAGAATGCGGGTGCCATATAGATGCTCCGGCGCGAATTTGAGATGCTCAACCTCGGTTTCTGTTTCACCGATGGGGGCCTTGCCCATGATGGTGGCGGAGAAGCAGGCGCCCTGCTTGTATTTTTCACACAAGCGAATGTCGCCGCCCATACGCCGCGCGAGCATGGTCGAGATGGTGAGGCCAAGACCGGTGCCGCCAAAGGATCGGGTGATCGCGGCGTCGGCTTGGGAAAAACGGTCAAAGACATGGCGTGCCTGCTCTGGTGAGATGCCGATGCCGGTGTCGATGACGTCAATGGAGATGCCAAATTCGGTGCCCGGTTGGCGGCTGACAACAACCCGCACGCCACCTTCGCTGGTGAATTTCACGGCGTTGCCGATCAGATTCATCAAGATCTGGCGCAGGCGGCCGTCATCGGCGCGCAGCTTTTGGGGGACACCCTCTTTGTATTCAACCGTCAGGAAGAGGCCTTTTTGCTCGGCCTTGTGGCGCAGCAGATCGGCCACGCTGTCGATGCAGCGGTGCAGATCAAAATCAACCTCGCAGACGTCGAGTTTGCCGGACTCAAGACGGGAGAGATCCAGAATGTCGTTGATGATCTTAAGCAGCGCGTGGCCGGACTCGCGGATCGTGGTCACATTTTGCTTGTCTTCGCTGGACAGCGGAGATTCTGAGAGCAGTTCGGACATGCCGATGATCGCGTTCATCGGTGTGCGGATTTCGTGGCTCATATTGGCGAGGAATTCGGATTTCGCGCGATCCGCGGTTTCTGCGGCGCGTTTGGCTTCGGCCAGTTCGGCTTCATAGCGCTTGGTTTCTGTGATCTCTCGCTCAATACCGATGCTCATGACCACCTTGCCGTCTTCATCCAGTACGGGGAAGATATTGGTGTCCACCCAGATGAGCTTGCCGGATTTGGTGCGGTTGAGGATTTCGGTGTGAAAGCGCTCGCCCCGCTTCTGGTGGCGTTTGATCGTTTCGATTGTGTAGGGGTCGGTTTCTTTGGCGTTGAGCAGCTGGCCTGCGTGGCGGCCTACGGCGTCGTCAAAGGCGTAACCGGTCATCCGTGTGAAGCCGTCGTTCACCCAGATGATTTTGCCGGTTGGATCAGACAGCAGCACGCTGTCGGAGGCGTGTTTGGCAACCAGCGAGAGACGCTCGAGTTCCTCGTCGCGTTTTTGCAGTTTCACGATCATCGCGCGGCGCTGCTCTGACAGGCGCGCGGCGGCAATGGTCGGGGTGAGGACAAGCAGCAATGCTCCCAAAAAGAACAGGCGCACGCCCACCATATCTTCGGCATATTTGATCCAGCCGTTTTTCGGGCGGGTCGCGATTTGCCAGGTGCCATTGGGCAGCTGTATGTCCATTAAAATGGGGTCGTCGTTCAGCACCTCGGGATTGCCGAAGAAAAGCTCTCCTTCAGCGCCTTTGCCGTTCTTGCCGATCAGGGCGATATCCAGTGTCAGATCGGGATCGCGTAGGCCGGCGCTCTCATAAAGATGTTCGGCATCGATCACGGCGGCGATCAGACCCCAGAAGCGGCGCTCGCCGCCGCGCTCATCCCAAACCGGCAAGCGGGCGATCAACCCGACGCCGCCTTGCACCAAATCGAGGGGGCCGGCGATGGCCATCTTACCGGTGTCTCGTACCTGATACGCAACGCGCCTGCGCGCCTCATTCTCATGGTAATTCAACCCTAGGGCGGGGCGGTTGCTCTCCAGAGGATAGACCCGGTTGATGATCAGATCGGGGGCAGCGGCAATGTTGATGAATTCCATGGTGCCGCCTGTGATGCGGCTCATCAGGGCGCTGTAGCGCTCCTGAGACATGTCCAGGTCATCTGAGAAAGCCGCGACAATGCCGCGTACAAGCTGAATACGGGCGCTGACTTCGCCCTCGATCTGTGCCCGCAGGCGGCTGGTTTCACTGGACGCGAGGTTGCGCTGTTCCTGAAGGGCAATCTTGTTGTTTTGATAATCTGCGTAGAGCGCAAAGGAGGAGACGACCAGCACAGCAACGAAGGACGGAAGATAGGCGCGTCGAAAAACAGGGGTTAAAATCCTACGCAAATGGGCGGTCAGTTGCATTCGTATTCCGGTCCTTTTGTCCGGCCGCAGGGGGGCTTATTGAGTCTGCACGAGGCACGTTAAGGGGGGCTTAATATACATACGCCGCTGAGCGGGCCGGATGTCATCAGGGTTGTGTGACGTTGGATGGCGAAAACTTTGCTCAATCTAACCTGTCGAGAAAAATTATTGTTTTACAGTATTTTAAGTTTATCGAGACACACGGCTCTAGCAATATTTATGGGTCCAAGCTTCCGTTGAGGCAAGATAAAGATATAGTTTGCATAGACTTTTCTGAAGAAAACCCGGCAGGCATTGTCGAGATCAGGGACGAGGCTGCCGGAGCGGTGTCTTTCCTGTAAAGCGCTGAGGCGGTCTCCTGTGAACCGGCGCGCACCCTCTGGGCATGCCTGGGGGGCGTGGCAAACAGGGCCGATCTGTGTATAGAGGAGCCTGTCGCCGCGCTTGGGCGGGCCGCACAAAAAGGGACCTCTTCTTGACGCAACACCCGCTTGTTCTCGGATGGCAATTGCGCAGCTACCTTGCGCTGCGCCCACTCTTGCAGCCCTTGATGCGTCGCGTGGTCGCCAAGCGCGTGGCAAAAGGCAAAGATGATCCCGTACGCAGTCCGGAAAAACTGGGGCAAAGCTCCGTGTCGCGCCCCGAAGGCACGCTGATCTGGTTGCATGCGGTGGGATTGGGCGAAGTGCTGGCCTTGCGTCCCTTGCTTAAGGAGATGACACGGCAGGCACCCAATGTCTCTTTCCTGGTGACGTCGACCGCGCGCAGCTCGGGGCAGGTGATGGGGGCGAACCTTCCGGCCAATACCATCCACCAGTTTCTGCCACTGGACGGCCCCCGGTTTGTGGCGGCTTTTCTTGATCACTGGCAACCGGATCTGTCGATCTGGTCGGAGCAAGATCTCTGGCCCGGTGCGATTTGCGACACAGCGCGCCGTGGCATTCCGCTGGCCTATATCAATGCGCGGATCACGGAAGCGGGCCACAAAAGCCGCGCCCGGTTTCGCCCTGCATTTGGGGATCTGATGCGGCTGTTTGATCTGGTCGCCGGACAGGATGCAGACAGCGTGGCGCGCCTGCGCGATCTGGGGGCGCAAGCGCCCCGCCAAATGGGATCGCTCAAACCGGCGGCTGAGCCACTTTTGGTGGATGCGGCGGCCTTGAACGCTGTGAAGGCTCAGACCGAAGGCCGGAAAATCTGGGTTGCGGCCTCAACACATAAAGAGGATGAGGCGCTGGTGATTGCGGCGCATCAAGAGCTTTTGCGCGCTGAGCCCTCCGCACTCCTTATACTGGCCCCGCGTGTGCCTGACCGCCGCGCAGAGATTGGCGAGGCACTGGCCGACGCCGGATTGTCTTATACGCTGCGCAGCACAGGTGCGACACCATCGGCGGCAGATCCGGTCTATATGGCAGACACATTCGGGGAATTGGGCCTTTGGTACCGTCTGGCGGGCCTCGCCTTTGTCGGCGGCTCTGCGGGCGATGTGGGCGGGCATAACCCCTGGGAGGCGATCGGGCAGGGATGCGCGGTCTTGCACGGCGCCAATACCAGCAATTTCAGACAAGACTATGCTGATCTGGCGCAGGTGGGTCTTGCTACAGAATGCGCGGGGGCTGATGCGGCCGTTCAGATTGCCGATGTCCTCGCCAATCTGGACAAGACCGGAGATGCAGCGCAGGTGCGGCAGAAAGCGGAGGCTTTGGTCGTGCGCGCACGCGAAGGTCTCACGCCTCTTGCCCGCGATTTGCTTGCGCTGCTAAGGGCTGCGCCATGATCCTGATGCTTTTCAATCTGTTTTACCGGCTGCTTTGGGTGCCTTTGCTGCCGCTTCTGATGATCTATCTCTATATGCGCGGGCGCAAAGACCCGCGGTATCTGCGCCATGTCAAAGAGCGCTTCGGCTTTTACGTGCGCGCGCTGCCGCAGGATGCGATCTGGTTTCATGCGGTGAGCCTTGGCGAAGTGCGCTCCGCCCTTGGTATGATCCGGCTCGCACTGGCGCGTGGCGATAAGGTCATCCTCACCAACTTCACCCCTGCGGGGCGCGAAGAGAGTGAGCGCCAGTTTGCCAAGGAGATTGCCGAGGGTCGTCTCGCGGTGCTGTGGGTGCCCTTGGACATGCACTGGTGCCTGCATCGGTTTTACCGGGCTTGCCGCCCGCGCTTTGGTCTTACGCTGGAGGTGGAGATCTGGCCTGCGATGATCGCAAGTGCGCGCCGCGCCGGTGTGCCGCTTTATCTGTGTAACTCCCAATATACGTCAGGGGCCTTTGCCAAAGACGGCAAGGGCCTGCGTTTGCGGCAACGTGTGATTGCCAGCGTGGCCGGTGCCTTTGTCAAATCAGAGATCCAGCGCGCGCGCTTTGCCTCTGTCGGGGTGCAGAACATCACGGTCACGGGCGAGCTGCGGTTTGATCAACCCATTCCACAGGTCTTGCTTGATGCAGCGGCGCAGGTTCGTCCTCAGCTCACCGCGGATGGCCGTCAGGTGATCACCATTGCATCAGGCGTCACGGGCGAAGAAGAGATCTTCCGGGATATGATCCTGTCGTTGCGCGCCGCTGCCGCCAATGACAGCGCCCCGGCGCCGCTCTTTGTCTATGTGCCACGTGCGGCCGAACGCTTTGAGGCGGTTGGCCGGATGCTGCAAGACGCAGGGCTTTCTGTCCGCGCGCGCAGTCAGGTGGCTGAGGCAGGCACAGCGGGGCTGGCTGTATTTGGAGAGGCCTTGGCGGATATGCCCGATGTCCTGCTGGGCGACAGCTTTGGCGAAATGTACTTCTATCTCGGTCTGGCCGATCAGGTCATCGTGGGCGGCGGCTTCACTCCGGCAGGCGCGCATAACATCATTGAGCCGCTAGCAGTTGGCAAACCTCCGATCACAGGCCCGGAAACCTGGCCCATCGAATTCCCCTTTGCGGAGGCCGAAGCGGCTGGTGTGGCCAAAAGCTTTGACACACCGGAAGCGATGGCGGCTGCGCTCTGGCCCCCAAGAGAGGCCCCGCTCAAAGAGGCCGCGATATTCATGGCCGAACACCGTGGCGCCAGTGAGCGTACATTGCAGGCGATGGATCAGGTGTTGATCTCACAAAGCAAAAAGTCTGACTGAACATATCAAGGGGCGCATGATGCGCCCCTTTTTCACGTCTCGGGCAGGGCGAGTCGACGGGTGTGATGGTTTTACAAGGCAAAACGGGCGGTTTCAGCTTCGAGAAAGCCCCGTTCTCAGCGTCAAAGGCTGCTGCTCCAATTTTTTCACTTCCCCAAACCCTTTAAAAATAGGGCTTTTGCGAAAAAAACATGCAGCGGGGCAGTTTTTTTCATTTTCCTGTCAAAAAGCGCTTGCGACTCATCCGTACCAGCACTAGAACCCCCTTCACCGGCGGCGCTGAGGCGCACAACGGCGGGACGGACTGGCAGGGAGCGAGGCTCTGGGTTGGGAAGTTCTGGAAATATTGAGCAGTATCAGCGGGTTGCGCTAGGAAGTTTTTC
>NZ_JAGHRO010000007.1 GCF_017743735.1 Shimia sp. R9_2 | reverse complement strand
TACAACACCAAACGACCGCATAGTGCTCTGGGTTACCGCCCACCAGCGCCGGAAACCGTCGTCCCGATGGATCAGAGGCCAGTCATGCACTAACAATCAAACCGGACCACTTGGGTGGGGCTGATCACGGTTCCTTAGAAGCATCGAGTTCCAGCTCTCTAGCTAGAGGCTCGAGCAACTCAGCCCAATCTACGTGGCCCGCAGCTTTGGACGCGCCCGCCCCAAGAAAAACTGCGGCATTTTCGGCACGGATTTCTTCAACGAACTTTTCAACAAACAGAAGAACTTCACGCTTCATGTTTTCTCCTATTCTCAACGAAACCCAATAATAGTTTCGAGAGGCAGCAAAAATAGATGCGAGGCCAGACCTGGCACTTACTTGTAGCTCGCCCGATTTTTGATCGCTTCCTCAATCCAGTCATCGATGCCATTCTGAATGGATGCATAAATTTCTTTGGAGGTGCTGCCTGCTGGGTTCTTCAGTGTTGGAGCAGCGCCGAGAGTTACAAGTTTCCCATCTTCGGAAACCTTAAGATCGGCAAAGGGACTGGTACCCTTCAGCGATGTGTTCCCACCGAGGTCCTTCAGCCCATGAATGTGGATGCCAAGAACACCCTTCCTTTCTTCCCAGGCCTTGCGGATTTCATACCTAACCCAAGGTCTGGTTGCTGTTTCACTGCCGACCAGAACAACAAGATACGACTTTCCTGACATATTGTCGTTGACCCATTTCTTGATCGCCGCATCACCCGTCTTCTTGATCTCTTCCCATTTGTTTGGCGTCACCGAGCTGTTCCCATCCAGTGAGTTCATATTCCGCACCTGTTGGGTCCTTGAGTGGTCGTTCTTGAAATGAAAGCTAAAAAATACTCGCCGCGCCAATTTGTTTCCTTTTTCAAAGTTATTTCGTTTGGTTGAAGGAACGAACCTCTCAACCAAGGATCTTGGTCAAGTTATTCCAATTCCAGCGGTAAAGCTGGCCGGCTCCTTTAACGGGTGTATACTCCCCGTTGCGGTAGCCGATGATTTAAACAACCCGTTTGCCTTGTTCTCGGGCCATTTTTATCTCCTTCAGCACACCAGGAGCTCGGTGGGTTTGAGGGCCAACCATCACGAGTACCACCTTGGCGCGTGCAATCGCCTTGGCCGCTCTTTCTTCCCAACTCCTCTCAGGAGCGGCTTCCTTGAGCGAATGATCAATAACTTGGAAAGGCGAATCCTGACGACGAGCTTGTTGGATGATGAAGTCCTTTAGCCTGCGGTCGTTGTCGAAATCGAAACTCACAAAAATTGGTGTCTTCAAGTGTTTTTCCCATGGAGACGACATATCTCAGATCAACTTAAGGCAGGGCTTTTAAATGATTGTCGCAACCCAGAAACAGTGCCTACATGGACAGAATTGCTCCCGCGCAAGGAGGCGGGCGTGGCTGCGGGTTAGACGCCTTCGCAATAAACGCCATTCGATTGTATGATAGGCGGAAATTCCTTGAGGCGTTCCGTGAAGGGAGGGTAGTTTAGGGAACTGCGGAGGGCGAAATCTCGGAATAAGATAGGATCAAGTTTCCGTTGGTTTTACGTCGTACCTATCTCACGAATTGTGCTTTCGGCTAATGTCCGAAAAGCGGGCTGCAGCCGCAGCATCTTTGGATGATGGTGAATGTCTCCTGTGGGCCGTTCGTGTTACTCCGCAGCGCTCATTATCGTCGGCGCAAATAGTGATTTCTGAAGTGCGACGTCGGTCGTGGCGGGGCTCGTGGCCCCGCCGCTTTCGTTTTGTGGGCCAGGGGGAAAGCGCTGCCTTCCCCCTCGGGCAACCCTATTAGACAAAACCGTGTCCTCGCGCTCTGCGCTGCGGGCCGCACCACTTTTGTCGAATAGCATTGCCTCGCCCCCATCCGCGTTCGCCACGTGGCAGATCAGCAGGAGCAGGCGGCTTCGCCGACTGAACCTGCAAATCAGCCCTGATTTTCCGAAAAGGGAAGTCAGATCAATCGAAACAGCCTGCGGGAGCAAAATGGAGATGTTGGGTCAGTTTATGACGCAAAGGTCAAAGTCGTGTGACGTTCAACATTTGGAAAATGGCGCTCTGGGGAGGATTCGAACCCCCGACCCCTTGATTCGTAGTCAAGTACTCTATCCAGCTGAGCTACCAGAGCGCGGTGAAGGGGGATTTAGAGCCTTGCGGGCGGGAGCGCAAGAGCAAAAAGACAGAAAAGTCAGATCTCACTTCTTTCTGCGCAGATCTGCCTGCAAAGACGTGCCATAGGCGCGGTCGTGGTGCGGCTCACAGCGTGGCAGAGCGGCAAGCTGTGGCAGTAACGCGGAGTTTAACGCGGCTTTGGGCTATCGGGTGTTGCGTCCTTTGCATTCGCTCAAAAGCTGTGCCACTTCAGACGGGCATTATTGAGACTGTGTGACCCGAATGACCAAGCCTTTTTTGTCGAGCAATATCCAGAACCTCGCAGGCACCCGGACGCTGACTTTACCCAAAGAACCCTGGCGCCGCGTGTATAGCAACTTCTTCACCCGGATCCGCGTGATCGTGCTGTCGGTGAGCAGCCTGCCGGCGCTGCTGTCTCTGCCGTTTTTCGGGGTGAGCGAGATCTTTTTCTACCTTATGATCCCGACGCTGTTTTTGACGCATTTTGCTGTGAGAAAGCTGCGCGGGCGGGCCAAGCAGGAAATCACGCGCTATCACAAGGCGCGCGAAAACGAGCTTCTGGGAGAAGAGGAGCTGCAGGCCCTTAATCTGTGCGCGCGGTTCACCTATCGCGATCAGGGCTGGTACCACACCTATGAGAACTTCCCGTTCTGGGACCGCAAGGCAGGCTATGACGATCCGGCGTTTTCCGAGACGCGACCCTACATCACGCTGAAGTTTGACTATTCCGAGCATCTTGCACGCGCGCTGAAGCGGGATTGGGGGATCACCTCCAAGAAGGGCGCTTTGACGATGATCCATGATCTGCGTGACGGCAAACTGCACCGGTGCTCAATTGTGAATATGATCAATCAGGAAGGCTTTGATATTGTCTATGATATTCTGTCCAGCCTGACCGGGGTGCCGCATGACAGTTTTCATCAGGTGTTTTTCCCGGATGAAGATCAGCCGCATGCGGAGGAGACACAGGGGCAGTCACTGGTGGCGGCGCTGGATCAGTTTGGATTGGATGAAGCGGTGTTTCTGGCGGCGATCAGGGACAAATGCGAAGAGTTTGAGGATCCGCAGAGCCTGAAGCTGCATGGAGACGCGCGTGATCAGATGTTCCAGATCGTGCGCCATGTGGGCCGTTTGGCGTTGCGCAATGATCTGCGCAATATGTTCCTGTTTAAGGCGGAGGCGATTGATCAGGTGCTCTATCCGCAGGGCGAAGACGATCTGCTGGCGCTGGGCTGGGGGTTTGATCTGAGCCGGGGCATGTTCTTGCTTCGCAATGCCTATGCCGCGGGTTTCCTGACCCGGGAAGAGCTGCGCAGTGAGCTGCCCGCCTACCGGCAGGTGGCCAGTGCGGTCTTTCCGGATTGGCAGAGCTATTTCTGCAGCGAAGTCATTGGATATCTGTCCTGGAAGATGCGCGACAGCAAACCGGCGGATGCCTATTCCGAGACCTCCGGCGCTGCGGATGAGTGCCACAAAGTGATGGCTCAGCACTTTCCGATCGGGCGTCAGCTGCCGTGGCCAGAGGCAGATGCGGCGGCAAAGGAGGCTTTGGCGCAGGCCTTGGCGGGCAATGACGTGAACCCGTTCTTCATGCCGCAAACGCTTGGCGCGGCTGTTGCGCCGCCGCCGCTTGCGGAGATCAGCCAACCTGAGGGCGCGCTCTTGCACTAAGAGCGCGTTTTTTAGCGTCCGACGAGGCACGAAAGACAAAGGCGCTCAGGTGTCTGGCCTCATTGGAAGGTCGAAGATAGGGGCCAGATGGGCGGTCTTTTCCGGGTTGCGAACGATGTAGATGCCGGTGATCTGGCCGTCTTCGATCTTGAGGGCCGTTGTCTGGATCAGGCCATCCTCGGGCGTGCGGCTGAGGATGGCAGGCAGCCCGTTGAGGTGGCGGAAGTGCCATGGCGAGGGTGGCAGGCCTTCCTGCTTTTGGGCGATGCCAGCAAAGAAGCGGACCAGCCGCTCTCGTCCAGAGATCACACGCCGGGCGGCAATGGCCTTGCGCCGCCATCCGCGATCACTTGCGCGTTCTCTGCAAGGAGACGGGACAAGGCCCCGGCGTCGCCGGTGGGCGCCGCTTGGAAGAAAGCCAGCGTAATCGCTTCGCCCTCTGAGGCGCTGACAGTGCTGCGCGGGCGGGCCTCATGCACATGGCTGCGCGCCCGGGTCACCAGTTTGCGGCAGGTGGCGGGGCTGCGCTCTAGGATTGTGGCCACTTCGTCGTAGTCGACGTCAAACACATCCCGCAGCAGAAACGCCGCGCGCTCCAGCGGGGGCAGGCGTTCCAGTGCCAGCAGCAGCGCGACGGAGACATCATGGTCGGTGCGCTCTGTCGGATCGTCGGTCAGGATGGGTTCAGGCAGCCACTCGCCGGGATACTCCGCGCGCAGATGTTTGGCGGCGCGCAACCGGTCGAGACAGAGGTTGGTGGCAATCTTGATGAGAAAGCCGGTGGGGTCGCTCACATGCTCCCGATTGACCTGTTGCCACCTGATGAAGCAGTCCTGCACGATGTCTTCGGCGTCGCTGACCGAGCCGAGCATACGGTAGGCGACCGCGAAAAGGCGCGGCCGCAAAGAGAGGAAGTCTCTCGTGGAAATCGGGTCCGCCCCGGCGGTCATGCGGCATCTGCCTCCTGCGGCAAATCGTGGGGCATGCGAAACCCGATGGCAATACGGTTCCAACTGTTGATCGCGCAGATCACAAGGGTGAGCGCAGCCTGCTCGCGCGGGGTGAACTGCGCGTTGATTGCGGCGTAATCCGCATCGGGGGCTTGCGTGATTTCAATGCGGGTCAGGGCCTCGGCCCAAGCAAGCGCTGCGGTTTCACGCGGGGTATAGACAGACGCCTCGCGCCAAGCATTGAGCAGATAGAGCCGTTCTTCGCGCTCGCCGTGGGTCTTGGCATCCTGCCAGTGCATGTTGATGCAGAAGGCGCAGCCGTTGATCTGTGAGGCGCGCAGTTTCACCAGCTCAATCAGGCTGTGTTCGAGCCCGCTTTGCTTCAGGAGGGCTTCCTGGTCGAGCAGGGGTTTGAGCAGATCTGGCGCGACCACGAAGTGGTCAAGGCGCTGGGCGTTTTGCGTGGACATCTTTGTCTCCTGTTGTTCGTGACATAAGGAGGACACGTGGGCGGCGGGATTTGTGACATCCCATCGCAAAATTTCTGCACTTTTTTGGCGGCGTGCTGCTGTGAGGCGAAATTTCCGACACTGGCTGCGCTATTTGAAATGTGTCTCCGACCAGAGGCTCAGCGCATCAATGAACACGCGGACCTTGCTGGCGAGGAAGCGGCCACTGGGGTAGACGGCATTGATCGGGGTGGCGGGGGGCTCCAGTGGAAAGCCGGGAAGCACCGGTAACAAGGTGCCTGTATCGAGATCATCGCGCACGGTCCAGATCGGCAGCATGGCGATGCCCAAACCGGATTTTGCAGCCTCTCTGAGCAGGACAAGGCTGCCGACCTGAAACCGCCCGGAAACCGGGATGTCGAGCACCTCATCACCGGTTTTGAAACGCCAAATCGTGCGCTCCGTTTCGGTTTTAAAGGACAGGCAGGTAAGAGTGCTCAGATCTTTGGGGTGGCTGGGGGTGCCGCAATTGGCCAGAAACGCAGGGCTGGCCACAAGCAGAGACCGGCTCATCACCAGCCGTTTTGCGATAAGGCTGGAGCTCTCCAAATGGCCCATGCGGATGGCGACGTCGATGCCGCGGTCGATGAGGTCTTCCATCTTGGCGGAAGTGTGCAGTTGCACGCGCAGGTTTGGGTACTTGGCGAGGAACTCCGGCAGCATCGGCGACAGGAGCGCATTGGCGAGGTCTGCCTCTGCCGTGATCCGCAGCACACCGGAAGGGTCCTGCCCCAGCTGAGACACAGCCCGCCGCGCGGCCTCTGTGTCTTCGGCGATCTGGCGGGCGTGGCGCAGGTAGATCTCTCCGGCCTCGGTCAGAACCTGTTGCCGGGTGGTGCGTTGCAAAAGCCGGGTACCCAGATCTTCCTCCAGTCGGGATATCTGACGGGATACTGCGGAGGGCGTGGTGTGGGTGGCGCGGGCGACAGCGGAAAAGCTGCCTTTGTCCACCACCTGCACAAACAGGCGCAGCAGAGTCAGATCATCCATTTGTTCCCCGTGAGCACATATGATGTTCCAAGTTAGCGACTTATCTCAACTTTGGCATAAATCATATTGAAACCACAGGCGAGACGCCAGTCCGGCGTTGCCATGGCAAGAGAGATGAAAGTGAGTTTGATATGCCTAAAACAATTCTTGTGACCGGTGCCTCCAGCGGGTTTGGGCGGCTGATTTGTGAGACTTTGGCGGGGAGCGGCCATCGGGTTTATGCAACCATGCGCGACACTGAGGGGAAGAACAGCGCCCATGCGGAGGCCCTGCGTGATCGGGGGCTGCAGGTGCTGGATCTGGACGTTACGCAAAGCCAGTCGGTCGCAGCGGCTGTGGATGTCATTGCGGGCAAAGAGGGTCAGATCGATGTTCTGGTCAACAATGCGGGTGTGGCCTCTGCCGGGGTGTCTGAGGCGTTTTCCGAGGAACAACTCGCAAATCTGTTTGATGTGAATGTTCTGGGTGTGCATCGCGTCACCCGCGCTGTGTTGCCTTTGATGCGCCAGCACAAGACGGGGCTGGTGGTGAACATCGGCTCCATCCTCGGGCGTGTGACCTTTCCGTTTTTTGGCCTTTATGGGGCGAGCAAATTTGCGGTGGAGGCAATGACGGACAGCTACCGCTATGAGCTGTCCCAACTGGGGATTGATGTGTGTCTGGTGCAGCCAAGTGCCTATCCGACACAGATGTACGCCAGCGCCGATCAGCCGGTGGATCACAGCCGGGTGGAGGCCTATGGCGAGGTGGGGCAGATCCCTGCGGCGATGTTTGATCAGTTCATGGTGATGCTGTCAGGGGAGCAGGCGCCCAATCCTCAGGATATTGCTGACGCTGTGGCGGATCTGGTGGTGCAGCCCGCAGGCCAGCGCCCGGCGCGGGTTGTGGTGGGCAACAGCTTTGGGGCGGAAGCCATCAACACGATGACCGCGCCGATACAGGCAGACACCATAAAGGCGCTGGGGTTGGAGCATCTTGGCGTGTCGGTCAACACCTGCGGTTGAGAGGCATCTGCGCCCGAAAAACTAAGCCCCGGGGGAGAGATCCCGGGGCTTTTGTCTTTGAACTGAGCTTGCGCGTGCGCTCAATAGAAATGCGCGGTGGCCCCGGCACCGATTGCTGGCCCGTCATAGCGCAGAGTGATTGACTGCAATCCTTGTGCTGACAGGTCATCCAGGCTGAAGGCCCACCAATCAGAGCGCAGCGCTGCGGGGACATGTTTCTTGCGGATCATGGATTGGGTTTGCTTGGTGCCGTCCTCAAAGCGCAGATCGATTTTGATGCGCTGCACTGTGGTTTCGGGGAGATGCAGGGCCATCATCGCGGGCTGGCGGCTGGTCACGTCGATCCGTGTCTTGCCGGATGATGCCAGCGCGGCGGCAGGTGCAGCCAGCTTGGCAGGGTCGTTTTGCAAGGCGCCCAGCAGTTGGCGCAACACACCCGGATTGCGCAGGCCATCTGTGTAGGGCAGCTCCCAGATGACCAGATCATACGGGGCGTCCTCTGTCAGCAGGCCGGCGTTGACCACGCCTTCAATTGCGCCGATGGCCCCGCCGCCGGAAACAGAGTGGTTGATCACATCGGCCTGCAAGGCTCCGCTGATCGCATCAGCCACACGGTAGGCATCTTTCTTATACCGGTTGCTGAAGCTTGACCCCGCCAAAAGGATACGCGGGCGGCCTGTGGTGTCGGCCAGCAGATCGGTCTCCGCGCTTGGGAAGGCGGGGATGATCTGTGTCACTGGAGGAAGTTCTACGCCGCACACCGCCTTCGCCATATCAGCCAGTGAGCCGCGCTCGGAAAAGACCTGCGTTGAGGCGAGATTGGGCTGCACAGGGTGTGTGTCGGCAAAGGCGTCAATCCCGGCGGCTCTGACCTCATGGGCGAGGGCCATCGCGCTTTCGGCCGCGCCCCGCGGTGTCCAATGGGTGTCGTGCCGGTAGTAAAACGCCTCGCGCAGGGTCTCATCACTGATTGCGTGCTCCAGCAGGTTTGGCGCGATCACGCCTGAGGCGCGCAGCAGCTCGATCATCTGGGTGAAAGACGCGCTCACCGCAGCCACATCAAAGTCGATCTCTTCTTTGGCGAGGGTCTCCAAGGTGGATTGTCCGGCGATCAGCGGGCGGGGCGGGGCCATCAGAATGGCAAGCCGTGTGCCGCGCGCCTCAAACGCGGAAGCGATCTGCGACAGCAGATGGGCGGCCTGCGCATCAGGCAGATAGGTGGTGTCCATCTGGTCGGCGGTGATCACCCAATCGCTTGGCGACCCCGAGAGGACAGGGGCCAGCTTGCGGTATTTCTTGGGCATGGTGTCAGGCGAGCGAAACTCTGAACACAAGGGCTCGGCATGGGCTGTGGTTGCGCAGATGCTGGCGGCGGCGAGGGCGGCAAGAATGTGTTTCATGGTGTGGTGCTCCAGGTGTCAATGTAGCGTTCAGGGATTTCCCAAAGGACGATTCGCGGCTGGGTGGTGATCAGTTGCCCGTCTGACAGAAAGCGCTCCATCGGCGTGAACGGGCCACGTCCTTCCATGGCGAAAGACAGCACCTCCGCCTGCAGGCTGGATTTCAGGAAACCTGTGAAGTGAAAATCCTGACGCGCCGAAAAGCTGGTGCCGACAAGGGCAACCGGCGTTTTGATGTCGTCAAAGAGGCCGAGCGCTTGGCTGGACGTGGATTGGGTTTCATAGGTGTTGATCTGCTCGGGTGCGGGGCCAACGTAGGGCCGCCAGATGCCGGTATCGGCAAAGGCCAGCAGATCCCCGTCAAAGCTGCGGGTGCCGGTGTGTCGCGTCTCAAACGGCGTCGGGTTGCTGATTTCACCGGCGAGGGTTTTAGACAAGGCCTGCGCCACGTTGCGCGCACCTTCGGGGCTCCAATGGGTGTCTGTGCGCATGAAGGCATTTGGCCCTGAGAGCGCTGGGCGCATATCCAAGGTGCGCAGCCCTTCTGCGGCAATCATCTGCAGCAGGTGGTCATAGCGCTCCGCAAACTGCGCAGAACGGGTGCGGGGCAGGGCATCTGCCATCATGCGGATTTTGTCCGGGAGGATCACTGGCACCAGTTCAGCGCCCATCGCTTCAATCGGCGACTGTGCAGCGCGTAGCGCTGTCAAAAAGTCTTGGCTGGCTTTCGGCGGCATCAGCTCTTCTGACGTGAAGAGGACGCCGTTGGCCCCGGCCACCGCGCCTTCTGCCATTTCCGCAAAGAGGCCGAACTTCAGCGCGGCCCAAGTTTGGCGCAGGGAGGACCGGAGAGGGAAACTGTCGTCAAACCGGCTCTCATATTGGCGCTGGGCGGCACCAGAGAGGACATTGGCCTCAAGGCCTGCGAGGGGCGCTTTGGCAATCATCCAGATCCCCGGAAGGAGCGTCAGTGCAATAAATCCGGCGACAAAGGCCTGAGTGTGGAGGGAAGGGCGAAACGACATCACAGGGCTCCGTCAAAACTGAAAATAGAGGAAAGGGGCCTCGCCGCGCGCCTGAATGACCACAGCGCAGAGCAGGAACAGGGCCGCGCTGCGCAGGCGGGCTGAGGCGGACCAGAGCGCGCTGCTGCGTGGCATCTGCAAGGCAGCTTGCCAGAAGGGACGCACAGAGAGGGCAGCGCCGAGGATCAGGCAGGCAAGCTCGGTCGGGCGGAGCAACAGGGCGCTCTCAGGTGACAGCAGGTGGCCGTTTACGCCGATCATGCCGCCATAGATGCCAAAGGCGTGGCTTACCGTGTCGGCGCGGAACATCACCCAGCCGATCAGCACAAACACCATGGTCAGAGACCAGGCGAGCGTGCGGGGCCAGACCGTGGCGCGGTGCTTGGCGCCCAAGGCGCGCTCAATCGCCATCAAGCCGCCGTGCCACAGCCCCCAGAGCACGAAGGTCCAGTTTGCGCCATGCCACAGGCCGCCCAGAAGCATCGTCAGGATCAGATTGCGATAGGTTTTTACCGCGCCCCCGCGATTGCCACCCAGCGGCACATAGAGGTAGTCGCGCAGCCACGTGGACAGGCTGATGTGCCAGCGCCGCCAGAATTCCGTGACGGATTGGCTCACGTATGGTGCGTTGAAATTCTCCATGAAGCGAAAACCGAGCATCAAGCCCAGCCCGATCGCCATGGCGGAGTAGCCTGCGAAATCAAAAAAGAGCTGGATCGCGTAGGCCGTCGCACCAAGCCAGGCTTCGGCCATGGTCGGAGCGCTGAGCGCAAACATCCGGTCCGCGAGCGGGGCGACGCTGTCTGCGATCAGGATCTTCATCGCCAGACCTGTCACAAAGCGGCGCACACCTGTGACGAAATTTGCCAGAGAATGGGTGCGGTGCTCAAACTGATGGGCGAGATCCTTGTAGCGCAGGATTGGCCCTGCGATCAGCTGTGGAAACAGGGAAGAAAACGCCAGAAAATCCACAAGCCGCGCGGCGGGCGGGGCGTCGCCGCGCGCCACATCCAGAATGTAGCTGATGGATTGAAACACCAGAAACGACAGCCCGATTGGCAGAACGATCTCCGGTAGGCTGACACCGCCACCGGGTGTGGCCCCTAGGCGGGCAAGCGCGTCATTGTAGGAACCTGCGATAAAATAGGCGTATTTGAACCAGCCAAGGATCAGCAGATTGATCGCAACACCCAGACGCACCGCCCAAAGCCGCCGTGATACCGCGCGACTGTGTGTTGCCACAGCCCCGGCCACATAGCTGATGGAGGCAATGGCCAGTACCAAGGCGAGGTAGCTCACTTTCCACCAGCCATAAAACACGCAGCTTGCGATCAGCAGCACCAAGGTGCGGAAGCGCGGGGGCGTGAGGTAATAGATCAGCAGAAAGACGGGCAGGAAGCCGAACAGGAAGATGGGGGTGGAAAACACCATGGCCACGCCCTCAGTTGGCTGAGAGAACAGGACCAAAGCTGTTCTCAATCAGGCGCGCGCTATCAGCATTTGCGATGAAGCTCATGTTTTGTCCGCGCGACAGCGACAGATCAAAGGTGCCGAGCAGCGCGCCGTCGCTGACGCGCTGAACCGCCAGTGTCACCGCGATGGGGTTCACAGCCCGACTGGCCGCCGCGCCCGCGGGCACCGCCGCAATCACCTCGGTCTCGCGCGTGGGCACAATCAGGCGCACCGGATCTGTTCCGGTATTCACAAGAATGAGGTGCACCTTGGCGGCGGTCTCCCGCGCTGGTTCCTCTATGACAACAGGGGCGGATGGACTGTCGGCGAGGCTATAGTAGCTGCCCGCGCGCACCCCGCTTAAATTGGCGGCGCTGATGGCCACATATGTGTCATCTGGGGTCTCTGCTATTGGCAGTTGCTGCCCGGCGAAAGTTACCGCGCTGCCAGCGGCGTCAAATTCCGCCAGCACACGGACAAACACCGCATCTTCCGGCGCGGGAGCCTCATAAAGCGCCGCCTCCTCTGCGCGCAGCGGCAAGATCGCGGTTCCGATGGCCATAAGGGCGGCAAGTATCGTCTGAGGTTTAAAAAAGGGCATCGTCCGGCTCCAAATCGCTGTCCCAAACTGGATAGCGCGGGAGGAGCAGGCGGAGGGACGGGCAGCTGGTTAGCCGTATTGCCAAAAGTATAGGCAAACCCGCCAAAGGAGAGGCGTGGGCCGGTTTTTGGGCGGTCGTGCTGCGAAGGGGGTAAATGGTGGCGGGTGCCGTTGGGTATGGCTTCTATTTAAAATATAGCATTGTGAATATCTCGAGGCGGGGCTGATGAGGAGTACATAAATGATTCACGGTCTCGTTCCCACCTGTATTTGGCAATAACTCCCACCAAAGCACGCGCTTCAGTTTAAGTCCTCGGAAAGCAAATATTTTAAAGAATGCGCACAACGAACCGTCTCACGGCATTGCTTCTCGGGTCATTGGGGTAATTTGACGCGGGCAAAATGGTTGAAATTATTGCATATAGGAATCTCAAAAGCGGTATATGATGATTCCAAAGGTTGTACACGTTGATTTAATCAAAAAAAGAATCCAGCACAGATGAAAGCAATTATTAGCTGAGCTTTCAGGATTTTATAAATGCTTAAACTTATTGAAATTGCCGACGCAGCTTCTCGAAGCTGGGATATGATAATCGTTGGAAGCAGTTTTGCCTGCATGTTCTTTTTAAGAGCGCTGCCATCCAACTTTCGTGTCCTGATAGTTGAAAAAGGTCCCTGGGCCAGTCATGCCGATACGCTCGACGTCCGAAGCCACGCAAATGCATTAGAAACAATTGCAATGGATAACCTGTCAGCTCACAAAAAGCTCTGGGTTGCCCACTCTAAATTTGGTGGAAATTCAAATTGTTGGTGGGCGCAAACGCCTCGCTTCCTTCCGGATGACTTCATGCTTTGGTCGAAATTTGGCATCGGAAGGGACTGGCCAATCACCTATGACACTTTGGAGCCTTATTATTCTGAAGCTGAAGCGATTATGGAGGTTGCCGGTGATGGGCGGGACTTTCTGCACCCCATGTCCCGACCATATCCGTATCCAAGCCATTCTCCAACGCGCCATGAATTTCGACTTCGCGCCGACAGCTATTGGGTCCCAAATGCGACAGCACGCAGCAACGGTGGTCGCCGCGCAATCTGCTGCGGAAATAATGTCTGTGGACTATGTCCAATAGATGCCAAATTCGCGATTTTGAACGGTTTGGAATTGTTCAATCGCGATAACACGTTTTTGCTTCTTGATAGTGAAGTCACTCGGGTGCTTGACCTGGCGCGCACTTCGGTCAGCGGTGTGGAAATACGACAACGGACGAATGGCTATAAGGTCAAAGCTGACAGAGTTGCGTTGGCCGCCAACGCGTTTTTTAATGCATCCATTCTGCTGAGATCTGGAGATGAAAACCCGAGCACGGGGCGTTACATCCACGAGCAGGCCTCAAAAAACATAAGCCTTACAGCGCCGGGGCCGGGGTATTATGGCGGCACGTCGATCACTGGGCACAATTATAAGTTCTACAAAGATGCTGACCGCGGGGCCCGCGCGGCCGTATTGATCGAGAACTTCAATATTCCTGCCATACAACTTGTGCCGGGTGCCGTTACCAACACCATGAACATCAAACTGATCGCCGAGGACATACCTCAGGCAAGAAATCAGGTGGTTTTAGATGATCAAGGCGTTCCAAAGGTGATTTGGTATGGCCATCATGACTATGCTTACAGCGGAATAGACTACGCGGCGGCAAACCTGTCTGAGATTTTCCCTTGGCCTGTGTCTGTTGTGAACGCGTCACCAGTAAATGTAACCGAGGCGCATATCCAAGGTACCTGCCGTATGGGACACAGCGGCGACGAAAGTGTTGTCGATGCAGATCTGCGCAAACACGGCAATGACAACCTTTGGGTCCTTGGCGCAAGCGCCTTTCCATCCAGTTCTCCAGCCAATCCGACATTGACGTTGTCCGCGCTCTCTTTGAGGGCAGGAAGCAAGGTGACATGATGAAAAGGCGTGTGTTCCTTTTATATATGCCAGCGGCCGTCATCGCGGGAGGCGGGACGCTCGCACTCCGGCGCGGTTTGGCGGTAGAGCACGCCATCATAGAGCGGTTTTTTGGAAAGGAGATCGCGCAACACACGACGACGCAGGAGTTTCTGCGGTCCTACGTGGCGCCAGACGTTGGATTGGTTCGGCAGGCGAAAGCCTTCATCAAGTCAGTGCTTGGGGAAACCTCAAGACGACGCGAACAGCACTTGCTTTTACAGCTTGTTCAGTCAACCAACGTTGTTTTGTTTGCCGAGGGTCGCGTTGAAGACTACGAGTTTTCGGGCATTTCTGATCCATATGTCTCCCCCTGCGCCAATCAACTAACGTCAAATTGGTTTGTGGATGTTGGGGGGTGAGTGATCTGCCCGATGCGAGAGGTCTCGTTTGAATGTGAGCGTCTGATTGGCTGGGGGCTTCATTGTGGGGGGAGCACAATACTTGCCTTTTTGAGCCGCGTTGCAGGGCTTCAAGCACCATGATGCACAGGTGGTATTTTCGACCCTTTGCCGACAAAGGCACGAGGAAAGGAGTGTGGTAAGCTGGTCTGTCCAGAAGGGTGGTACAGTCTGTTATACCGAGCCAGTTAGGCGGAAATCTGTTGATCCAGCGCTGTCAGTGCCTTCCGTCCGCTAAGGAAATAAGTGGAGGCGAGTACCGGAATCGAACCGGTGTACACGGATTTGCAATCCGCTGCGTCACCACTCCGCCAACTCGCCATCCGTGGTGTTTGGGATCTCCCAAAAGTGGCGCATAAATGATCCGAATCTGAGGCGGGTGCAAGCCCCTTTTTCAGAATGCTGCGCAATCCTGTCACAAAAAATTAATCGCAAGCGGGCCTTATGAGGCGGCCTCCTTTGCGCAGACATGCCACAGGTGACGCAAAAGACCGATCGACTCCGTTGCTGTGACTGCGCAGTTGTGGCAAGACTTTTGCAGAGAGTCTCCTTCCATGGGATTGAAATGACTGACTTCGCTGAACTTCGCACCACCATGGTGGACACACAGGTCCGCCCGTCAGACGTGACAAAATACACGGTGATTGAGGCCCTTCTGGAGGTGCCGCGTGAAGCGTTTGTGCCGACAGGGCAGCGCGCCGCGGCTTATGCCGACACCTGCGTCTCGCTGGATTCGGGGCGGGTGGTGCTGGATGCGCGCACATTTGCGAAGATGCTGGACGCGCTGGATATTCAGAACGAAGAGCTGGTGCTCGATATCGGCACCGGGCTGGGGTATTCCTCCGCGGTCATCGCGTGCATGGCGGAGGCGGTGATTGCCGTTGAGGATGATGAATCCCGCGCTTCTGAGGCGCAGACCACCTTGAGCGAGCAGGGCGCGGACAATGCGATTGTGCATACCGGCGCGCTTGCTGAGGGCGCAGCAGAACACGGCCCCTATGATGTGATCCTTTTGCAGGGCGGCGTTGAAGAGCTTCCCGCAACGATTCTTGTACAGCTCAAAGAAGGCGGCCGGATTGGCGCCCTGTTTGTGGAAGGTGCGCTGGGGGTTGTGCGCATCGGGTATAAAATTGATGGCCAGGTCAACTGGAGCTTTGCGTTTAATGCAAATGCGCCGGTCTTGCCCGGTTTTGAGAAACAGCGCGCTTTTGAATTATAAGCAAAACAGGCACCTTGCGCGGACAGAAAAAGAGGCAGCAACAATGTTCCACACTTTCAAAAAAACGGCCCGGCATGGCATGCTAGCGCTCTCGCTGACCGTTGGGTTGAGCGGGTTTGCTCAGGCGCAGACGCTTTCAGACGCGCTGGCCACCGCTTATGAACACAGCGGTTTGCTTGAGCAAAACCGTGCGTTGCTGCGTGCGGCCGACGAAGATGTCGCGGCCTCCACCGCCTTGCTGCGTCCGATCATCAACTGGTCTGCCAGCATCGACCACGACTACAGCGCCAACCGCTCCAGCGCGACCGGCAACCGCCGCGTCACCGACTGGGCGACCAGCAGCTCTGTGGGCATATCCGCGAGCATTTTGCTCTATGACAGCGGCGCGACCAAAAACGCTGTGGAAGCCACAAAAGAAACCGTGCTGGCCACCCGCCAGTCGTTGGTTTCTGTAGAGCAGCAGGTGCTGTTTGACGCGGTACAGTCTTTCATGGACGTGGTGCGCGACAAGGAAATCGTAGAACTGCGCATCAACAACCTGCGCCTTCTGGAGCGCGAACTGCAGGCCGCACAGGACCGTTTTGAGGTTGGCGAAGTGACCCGCACCGACGTGGCGCTGGCCGAAGCACGGCTTGCCGGCGCGCGCGCCTCCTTGGCGGCAGCACAGGGCGATCTCGCAGCCAGCGAAGAATTTTACGCAGCCGCCATCGGGTCGCGTCCCAACAATCTTGTGACCCCGACCTCTCTGCCAAGTGCGGCCAATTCGATCGAAGAAGCCAAAGCCGTGGCCATCCGCTCGCACCCGGACATGCGCCGCGTTCAGCACGAAATTCTGGCGGCTGAGTTCAACGTGAACCGTGCGCGCGCGGTTATGAACCCGTCGCTGAGCTTTGAATCCTCGGTGGCCACGACCCAGCGCTTTGACAATGACAACTACAGCGAAGGTGCAAATTTCGGAGTTGTGGTCTCCGGCCCGATCTATCAGGGCGGCCGCCTGTCAGCGCTGTTGCGCCAGAGCATGGCACGCCGCGATGCGGTGCGGGCCTCCTTGCACCTGACACGCCACAATATCCGCCAGCAGGCCGGCACGGCATGGTCGCGTTTTGTGGCTTCTGGTTCCCAGATTCAGGCCAGTGGCCGTCAGGTGGATGCAGCTCGGATTGCATTTGAGGGCGTCCGTGAGGAAGCCAAGCTGGGCGCACGTACCACGCTTGATGTTCTGACCGCAGAGCAGGATCTGCTCGACGCGGAAGCAGATCGAATCACCGCACAGGCGACACAGATTGTGGCTGCCTATGGCGTGCTTTCCTCCATGGGTCTGCTGACGGTGGATCACCTGAACCTGCGCGTGGAGCGCTACGATCCGGAAGCTTATTACAACCTGGTTAAAGACGCGCCAGCGCTGCGCTCAAAGCAGGGGCAACAGCTGGACCGTGTGCTGCGAGCCATTGGGAAAGAATAACAATTTTTCCTATCTGTTGTGCCGTTCATTCCCAATCGTTACACTCTCGGTGAGGTAAGAGCGGTAATCAACGATGTCTGACGCGGTAACAAATACTGAAATCGAAGATGTGTTGTCTTCCATTCGCCGACTGGTTTCTGACAACCGGTCGGTTGATGCACGGGATGACGATGCGTCTGAGGACGCGGCCGCTCCGTTGTCTGCCTTTCGTGGCGAGGCTGAGGCTTCGACTGATGCCCAGACAGATGCTGACGAAACAGCGTCTGCTGCGGATGCGCCGCTCGCGTTGGTGTTGACACCGGCGCAGCGTGTGCCGGAAGCAGATGACCTGCCGGAGGCTGATGTAGAGAGCGCTTCAGCTGAGGGTGAGGAGACGCTGGCGTCGGCTCGTCAGGCGGATGAGTTTTCTTTTGATGCGGATATTGTGCGGGCCTCCAAAGAGGATCCTTACGAGCCGAAAGACCCTTTTGCATTGTCCCCGCTGGAAGCCGAAGATGACCTCGACATCGCGGCTTTTGCAAATGAAGCCCTCTCAGACAGCGATGAAGATGCTGTCGAAGAGGAGGCGTTTTCCTCTGTCGAAGATGTGGTAGAGACGGCGGACGCTGAGGCCGAAGGTGACGCGGCCGAGGTGGCGGAGGAGGCGGCAGATCTGCCTCAGGAGCCGATCGAGGAAGATCGGCCATTTGACTTCAAGCAAGTTCTGGAAACACGCATTCATCAGTTCCGTGATGCTGAAACCGTAGAAGATGTTGCCGCCATTGATATGGCAGCAGCAGAGCGGGCGCATCATGAGGAGGATGTCGTTGCGGCGGAGGCCATGATGGCGGATCTGGAAGGCAAGATACACGAAGAGGTCGTGCAATCCACAGAATTGCCCGGCATCGAAGATCTGGCGGAGACGCTGGAAGAGGCCTCTGAAATCGACGAGGCAATGCTGCGCGAGATGGTGGCAGACATTGTGCGTCAGGAGCTTCAGGGCGCGCTGGGCGAACGCATCACGCGCAATGTGCGCAAGCTGGTGCGGCGTGAGATCCACCGCGCGCTGGCCGCGCATGATCTGGGCTGACCGGCGATACGGCACCACTGCTTCTGCGCCTTGAGAGCACAGATGTTTTGCCTGCTTCATACAGCGATGAAGTCAGTGATCTACCAGTGATACTGCGACTGGTTTCGGTTTTTGTGCATGGTATTAGAAAACAAAAAACGCGCCCGTTTTAGGCGCGTTTTTTGTTTGGCAGCTTTGGCTTGCCTCAGGCGGCTTCAGCCTGAGCTGCGGCATTGCGGCGTTCGCTTTCTTCACGCGACAGCGCAACAGATGTGCGGACACCTTTGCCGACAAATTCCATCAGCCCTTCGACCACGCGTTCGTTCGGGTCGATCCCGGCGCAGGACAGCACTTCACGACCGTCGCGAGAGCGCGCCCAACGCGCGATTTGCTCCGGACCATTGCCGTATTTTTTGTCATCCGCAATGGCATCATCCAACGCAGCCAGGACAACTGCCGCAAAAAGCTTGCGAGCCCGGTTGCCTTGTTCATTGTTGTAAGCCGCTGCATCAACGAAATCGGTCATCTCGTCGTCCTTGTGTTATTGCTCTTGTGTTTTTCGGCGTGCCGCTCCTTATGAAGCATTCCGCGCGATTCGGGTAGCCTGTTTTTGCATAGCTTTCATGCACTCAGCGCATATCGCCTGAAAATTGGGCTTCGCACTTGGCCTCCTTGCCAGCTGCGGACTGGCCAGATATAGGATGCAAAACAACTCAATCAACCTTTTTTCTATCGGTTTCTGAACATGCCCAAGATCAACGGAAATGAAATTCGCCCCGGTAACGTGCTGGAGCACAACGGAGGTCTTTGGGCCGCCGTCAAGGTCGACCACGTGAAACCCGGTAAAGGTGGCGCATTTGCACAGGTCGAAATGAAGAACCTGCGCAACGGCTCCAAACTGAACGAGCGTTTCCGGTCTGCCGACAAGGTAGAGCGCGTGCGTCTGGAGCAGAAAGACCAGCAGTTCCTCTATGAAGATGACGGTATGCTGATCTTCATGGACACCGAAACTTATGAGCAAAATCAAATCTCTGCGGAGTTGCTCGGTGAGCGTCGCCCGTTCCTGCAGGACGGTATGACCATCGTTGTGGAGTTCTATGAAGCAGAGGCGCTGAACGCGACACTGCCACAGAAAGTGACCTGCAAAATTGTCGAGACTGAGCCGGTTGTGAAGGGCCAGACAGCGGCAAACTCCTTCAAGCCAGCGGTGCTGGACAATGGTGTGCGCGTGATGGTTCCACCGTTTGTGGGGCAGGACGAAGACATCGTCGTGAACACCGAAACCATGGAATATTCCGAGCGCGCATAAGCCGCGCACGGACCCTTTTCCCCGCGCAATCTGCCGGGGGCAAAACCCAAAAACCTCCGGCCAACAACCGGAGGTTTTTTTATGATCCGCATTTTGGCAATAGATGAGATCGGCATGATCCTGCCGCTTTCGGCGCAGGTGCAGGCGATTCACGCGGCCAAACACCCAGAACAGTACAGCGCGGAGGTGCCGGAGGCCGCAGCCAAGGCGTTTTTTGAGGAAAAGATTCGCGACGGCGCGCAGCTTTTTGTGGCCGAAGATGGCGCTGGTGCTGTCTGTGGGTTCTTACTTGCGGTGCCAAACCGCCGGGAAGGCAATCCGTTTGTGCATGCCAGCGCGCTCGTGGAGCTGGACCAGATCTGCGTGGATGAGCGTTGTCGCGGGCAGGGCATCGGCGCGGCGCTGATCGGCGCCATGGAGCGCTGGATGCGGGAAGAAGGCTATGGGGAATGGAGATCGGTCGTGCATGACTTCAACGCCCATTCCCAGAACCTGATGCGCGGGCAGGGGGCAAATGTGCTGGCGCTCCGGTTTCAGAAAACCCTCCCGCCCTAGGCGGCCTAGCCTTTGTAGGTGACGGTGGCCTCTCCGGCGGTCATGCCGTCTCCTGCGCGGTCAAAACGCAGATAGGCCAGCGCCTTGCCGCCGGACTGGCTGTAGAGTTTGCCGACTTCGCGCCCGTCGCGCAGGATCGGCGTGCCCACAGGGGCTTCGCCCGCAATCTCGACCAGTGCGAGGCCTTTGCGCAGCTCGGTTTTGTGCTTCATGCGGGCGGTGACTTCCTGACCGACATAGCAGCCCTTGCGGAAGTCCACGCCGTTAAGGCGCTCAAACCCCATCTCCAGAATGTAGCTGTCACCATCAAGCTCGATGCCGGTGCTTGGCACCTGATTGGCTACGGTGAGTGCGGTCCAGTCTACGGTGTCATCGGTTTGTGCCGCATCGCGATAGGCGCGCCAGCCAAGTTCCGTGTCACGCGGGTCGGGCGCGCCATCCTCTGGCGTGTCGCCAAGACCGCGATGCAGGTGCAGATCGGTCTCAGAAATCGCCACATCCGCGCGCAGTTTGTACATGCTGAGACGTTGGATCAGCGCAGGAGCCTGATCGGCGTCTGCATCCAGCAGAATGTCTGCGCCGTCGCGTTTCAGGAAGAAATCCGCGATGTATTTGCCCTGCGGCGTGAGCAGCGCGGCATAGAGCAGACCGTCGCTCAGATGGTCCAGATCGTTGGTCACAAGCCCTTGCAGGAAACTTTCGGTGTCAGCCCCGCTGAGGCGGAGGATCTTGCGGGCGGGCGTGGTCATGCGGTTCGTCCTGTTCTTGCGTACTCTTCTCATATAGAAGCGCTTCTGCCGTGCAACAGGGCAGGACAAAGAAATGCGCGCTCCACTCAGTGTGATCATCCCAACGCTTAACGCTGAAAAGGCGCTGCCTGCCTGTCTTGGCGCGCTCTATGCCGGTGTGTTCGCGGGGATTTTGCGCGAGTTGATTGTAGTTGATGGCGGCTCTGAGGATCAGACGCTGGCCATTGCCGATGAGGTCGGGGCGAAGATTATCCGCACCACACCCTCGCGCGGTGGGCAGTTGCGTCAGGGCGGGGAGCTGGCCACGGGCGAGTGGCTGCTGTTTGTCCATGCCGACACTGTGCTGTCTGAAAACTGGGTGGAAGCGGTGGAGGCCAGACTAGGCCAGCCTGACAAGGCTGGATGGTTCACGCTGGCCTTTGATACGCCCGGACCTGCGGGGCGGTTTGTGGCCGGATGGGCCAATCTGCGCAGTCGGGTGTTTGGTCTGCCTTATGGTGATCAGGCGCTGTTGATTTCGCGGCGGCTTTACGGGCAGCTTGGTGGCTATGACGATATTCCATTGATGGAAGACGTGGCCTTGGCGCGGCGCTTGGGGCGCAAGCGGTTGGTGCATCTTGATGCAGTCGCCACAACCAGCGCAGAGAAATACCGCAAGCAGGGATGGCTGCGCCGCGGGCGGCGCAACCTCTTGACGTTGCTGAGGTATTTTCTAGGCGCCAAACCGGAGACGCTGGCGGCGTCTTACCGGAAAGGCGGCTGATCAGCGCCGGAACGCGAGACGGTCAAACAGCCGCCCGACAAAGGTTTTCTGCTCCGCCGCGTGATCCTGACCGATGGATTTCACAGGCTTGAGCGCGCGCGCCTCAGCCGTCTCGCCGCTGGTTTTGAACTGCAACTCATGCAGCTCCGCATAGACCCCGCCACGGGCCAGAAGCTCGTCATGGGTGCCTTCATCGACCACGACGCCTTTGTCCATCACCACGATCTTGTCTGCCTCGCGCACGGTGGAAAGGCGGTGGGCGATCACGAGCGTGGTGCGGCCGGTGGAGAGCTTGTCGAGTGCGGCCTGAACAATGGTTTCAGAGCGCGTGTCGAGCGCGGAAGTGGCCTCATCCAGCAGGAGGATCGGCGTGTTGCGCAGAAGCGCGCGGGCAATCACCACCCGCTGGCGTTGTCCGCCAGAGAGGTTGGAGCCGCGCGGGCCAACCTGTGTGTTGAGCCCGTCAGCGAGCTTGGGCAGGAAGTCCGCCACATGAGCTGCTTTCAGCACCTCTTCCAGCCGGGCATCATCGACGTTTTGCTGATCCAGCACGATGTTTTCACGCAGCGTGTCATCAAACAGTACCGCTTCCTGAGAGACCACAGAGAACAGGCTGCGCAGATCCGCCAGCGTCATGGCGCGGTTGTCGACTGTGCCGATCAGGCTGTGGCCGTTCTGAGGGTCCACAAGGCGTGTCAGCACGTTAAAGAGCGTGGATTTGCCCGCGCCCGATGCGCCGACAATGGCGGTGGTCTTGCCCGCCTCGGCCACAAAGCTGGTGCCGTTGAGCACTTTCACATCGCCATAGGAGAGATGCACATCTTTGAGTTCGATGGCGGGGACGCCTGTCGGAGCCGCAACTGGTGTGGTGGGCGACTGGATGGTGGGCTCCGTTTCGACCAGCTCCTTGAGCCGTTCAATGGCGGCAGCCGCCACTTGCCAGCGTCCGGACAGGCCTGCGAGGCGGCGCAGTGGTTCAAACATCATGCCAAGGGCGGTGAAGAAAGCCATGAACTGTCCCACGGTCTTTTCGCCAGCCACAATCTCCCCGCCGCCGTAAAGCAGCACGCAGAAAAAGCCGATGCCTGCGGTGATGTCGATCATCCCGGCAATGGAGGAGGTGCCAAACGTGGAACGGACCTCGGCGCGCACGAGCTGTTTGGTCCAGGCTTTGAATTTGCCGCTCTGATAGCGTTCCAGCAGGTTCAGCTTGACCGGCACGATGCCGTGGAAAATCTCATCCAGCAACGTTGCGATTTTGGCCCCATGATCGCGCGCTTCACGGGCACGGCGGCGAACAAATCGCTGGGCGGCCAGAGAGGGCATCACCAGAAGTGGCGTGCCAACGCAGGCCACCAATGTCCAGCGCCAGTCCACGTTTACGGCCACAGCCACAAGCGCGATCATCGACATAAAATCACGGCCAGCCCCCATGATGAAGCTCGACCAAACGCCGTTTATGGCGCTCACGTCCGCCTGAACCCGTTGGATCAGGTAGCCCGGTGGGTGGGTCTGATGAAAGGCGTTGTCCTGAATCATCATACGCCCCAGCAGATCGCCACGCAGATCCGCGGCTGAGCGTTGTGTGGCCGCAGTCATCATCGTTTTATGCGCCACGCTTGTGACGCCGCGCAGAAAGAAGATGAAGGCAAAAATAAGCCCGACGCTCCAGAGGGCATCGGCGTTTTCACCGGCAAAGGCGTTGTCAAACATCGGCTCCATCATCCAGGCCATGACACCCAGAGAGGTGCCTTCGATGGCCATCAGGAAAGCGGAGGCAAACAAGAGCCACTTGTGCTTCTTCAGGTATTTGCGCCAGAGCCAGGAAAGCAAATAGCCGTTGTCTTTTGGCGGTTGGCCGTCGGTGTTGGTCACGTGTGTCGCCCTTATCGGCAGTGATCTGTCTGTCTTGACCTTTACAGGGCGGCGCGACCTGAAACCAGTGGGAATGCGGATGGCGTTTCTTTGGGCGTATCACCAAATGCGAAGGGCTGTCGCACAAACTGTTATGGTGCGGGAATTGACGCGGCAGGACTTCAAGATACTGTTTGCGCTGAATCTATTCGGAGACTCCCATGCAACTCTCACAAGGACAGACCTACCTCGCGATTCCCGGACCATCGGTGATGCCGGAGGCTGTTTTGCGGGCCATGCACCGAACGGCCCCCAATATCTATGAGGGGGAGCTGATCGACCTGACAGCGGGTGTATTGCGCGATCTGAAGAAAGTGGCGCGCACGGAACATCACGCGGCTATTTATATCGGCAACGGCCATGCGGTCTGGGAGGCGTCGCTGGCCAATGTTGTGGAACCGGGTGACAAGGTGCTGGTGCCTGCGGCAGGGACTTTTGGCCATGGCTGGGGGGAAATGGCGGTTGGTCTTGGGGCGGAGGCTGAGGTGATCGACTTTGGCCGCCAGTCCCCGATTGATCCGGCCCGTGTGGCCGAAGCGCTGGCCGCTGACGTCACTCACGAGATCAAGGCGGTGCTTGTCACCCATGTGGACACATCCACATCGCTGAAATGCGACGTGCCTGCGCTGCGCAAAGCGATGGACGCGACCGGGCATCCAGCGCTTTTGATGGTGGATTGCATTGCCTCTTTGGGCTGTGACCGTTTTGAGATGGACGCCTGGGGCGTGGATGTGATGGTGGCGGGGTCCCAAAAGGGGCTGATGGTGCCTCCGGGCATGGGCTTTGTGTTCTTCAACGAAAAGGCGGCGGCGCGCCGTGCGGAACTGAAGCGTGTGAGCCGCTATTGGGATTGGGCCCCTCGGGTCAATCCTGACGTTTACTACCAGCATTTCTGCGGCACCGCGCCGACACATCATCTTTATGGTCTGCGGGTGGCGCTGGATATGCTGATGGACGAAGGCATGGAGCATGTCTGGCAGCGCCATGAAACTTTGGCACGTGCGATCTGGGCGGCGAGTGAGGCCTGGGGGACAGGTGGCCCGCTGGCGCTGAATGTCGCGCAGGCGCAGGATCGCAGCACCGCCGTGACCTCTCTGCAGATTGGCGCGGAGCACGGCACGCGCCTGCGCCGTTGGTGTCAGGACAACGCCGGTCTGACGCTTGGCATCGGGCTTGGCATGGCCACCGAGGAGGATCCGCAAAGCGACGGCTTTTTCCGGTTTGGCCATATGGGGCATGTGAATGCCCAAATGATCATGGGGCTGTTGGCCACGGTGCAGGCGGGCATGATGGCGCTGGATATTCCCCACGGGCCGGGGGCTGTGGAGGCAGCGGCCAAGGTGATCGCTGAGGCCTGAAGCTTACGATCTGGGCGCGTGCCGGTCTTTGCGGCGCGCGAGCCGATCAATGCCGGCGTTCAAAATCACGGCCAGCACCATAACTGCGGGCATTCCCCAAAGAACAAAGATCAGAACAAAGACCCACATGAGGTTCACAAACCCCATGACCAGCGCGGCGTTGGTGTAGTTCGGTGCAGACTGTACCGGACCTGACATTGTGCTTTCTCCTACAGACAGACTACCCCGAGTTTGACAGCGCCATAGGAAAATATTCGTGAACAGGGCGGGCTAGGCGGAAAGTGCCGACAGGGTCTCGCCAAGGGCGGCGTCAAACAGGGCCAGATCCTCGGCAGGGGCGCAGCTGACGCGGATACAGCGGTTTTGTGGCGCCACAAACGGCATACGCACAAAGATGCCGCGCGCCACGAGGCCTTCAAGAACCGATTTGGCAAAGGCGCCGTCCCGGCCGCAGTCTATGGTGACAAAGTTGGTTGCTGAGGGCAGCGCCTTCAGGCCATGCGCGGCAGCGATGCGGGTGATTTCAGCCCGCGCGACCGCAACCTTGTCACAGGTGGATTGCAGCCAGTCGTTGTCTTCAAGTGCGGCCAGCGCCCCGGCCTGTGCGGCGCGGTTCATGCCAAAGTGATTGCGGATCTTTTCAAAGGCGCGGATCAGATCCTTGGCCCCCATGGCATAGCCCACACGGGCACCGGCCATGCCGTAGCCTTTGGAGAAAGTGCGCATACGGATCACGCGTGGATCTTCGATTTCCACCGGGGCGGCGGTGCCCTCCGGCGCGAGCTCCACATAGGCTTCATCCAGCAGAAGCAGGCAGCCCTCAGGGATATTGTCAAACTGTGCGGCGATGTCAGTGCCTTTGAACCAGCTGCCCATCGGATTGTCGGGATTGGCGAAGTAGACAAGCTTTGCGTCCACTTCCGCCGCCTTGGCCAGCAGCGCAGGCAGGTCTTCCGCGTCGTCTTTGTAAGGCACCGCGTGCAACACACCGCCAAAGCCTGCCACGTGGAAGTTGAAGGTGGGATAAGCTCCAAGCGATGTGACCACCGTGTCACCCGGCTCAATCAGCAGACGGACGAGATAGCCAAGCAACCCGTCGATGCCTTCGCCTACCACAATGTTGTCGGCGCTGACGTTGTGATGGGCGGCCAGCGCGTGGCGCAGCTCAAAACTTTCCGGATCGCCATACATCCAGATGCCATCTGTTGCCTGTGCCATGGCGGCAATGGCTTTGGGAGAAGGGCCAAAGATGTTTTCATTGGCACCCATGCGGGCGGCAAACGCGTGGCCCAAGGCGCGCTCCTGCGCTTCGGGGCCGACAAAAGGAACGGTGGCGGGCAGGCCTTGGGCCAATTTGGTATAGCGAGGTCCGGTCATGGCGCGGAAGGTGCCGCATATGCTTATGCGGGACAAGTGGAATTGCCCTCACGTCAGGGTGGATTTTTGCCGGAGCGCGTCGGAGTGTGTGGCAAGTATTGCCTTTGGGAGGAGAGCAGCATGGGCCGCGTTTCTGTAGAGATTGAGAACCACATTGCCCGCGTGACCTTGACGCGTGGAGATAAAATGAATGCGCTGGATCCGGAGATGCTGGAGGCCATTGCCGCTGCGGGCGACAGCTTGATGGACAATGAAGATGTCCGCGTGGTGGTGCTCTCAGGCGAAGGAAAAGCCTTCTGCGCGGGGCTTGATGTGATGTCCTTTGGGGCGATGGCAGGCAAGGATCCAGAAGAGCTTTTGATGCCGCGCCGCTTTGGAAACAGCAATCTGTTTCAGCAAGCGGCCATGGTCTGGCGCAAGCTGCCAGTGCCGGTGATCTGTGCGCTGCAGGGCGTGGCTTATGGCGGCGGGCTGCAGATTGCGCTGGGCGCGGATGTGCGCTTTGCCGCGCCGGGCACGAAGATGTCTGTGATGGAGATGAAATGGGGCATCGTGCCGGATATGGGCGGCATGGTGCTTCTGCCGCAGCTCACCCGCTCCGATGTGATCCGCAAGCTGACCTACACGGCGACCCCGTTTGAAGCGGCGCAGGCCGCGGACTGGGGGCTGGTGACCGAGGTGGTGGATGATCCGCTGGCCGCAGCGCTGGCGCTCGCTGAGGAGATCGCAGGCAAGAGCCCCTCGGCCATTCGCGCAGCCAAAGCGCTGATCGGGTTTGCGGAAACCCACGCGGCGGATGAGGATGCTGTGCTGCTGGAGGAAAGCCGCGTGCAGACCACGCTGATGGGCAAGCCGCATCAGATGGAGGTGATTGCCGCCAACCTGCAGAAACGGGCACCGGTGTTTAAGTAAGCGCGGGAGGTACGGCTGGTTTTGCGCGCAAGCTTTGCAGCAGAGTCAGCCGGTATAGTGATCAGGGGCAATGATCACATGGGGGCCAGCCCCCATACCCCCGGGATATTTGACGAATGAGAAGGCCCAAGGGCTACTTCAGAAACTTGCGGTAGGCATCGCGTTCGATGTTATAGGCCAGTTCCAGCTCGGAGATTTTTGCCATCAGGCGCTTTTTCTCCGCAGGATTCGCGGCTTGTTGCCAGTCCTGTTTGGCCGCCTCAAGCGCCTCTTTGAGTTTGAATTCCCGGGGCAGGACGCCTGCGCGCGCCATGATGGAATGGCCAACAGAGGTGGCGGCATCTTCACCGTCATGACGTTTGGGGAGCGGTTTGCCTTCGCCCTCAAGACCGTTCAGCTGGCCCTGTGCCTGAGCCTTTTTGATCTGACGTTCGATGAGGTTTGAAAAGCTGCGGATCATGCCCAGACAATAGGCATGATCCGGCTGATTTTAAAGTGCTTCAGTCCAGCTCTGCGAGCTTGGCCAGAGCCCCTTTGATCTTGGCTTCCTCGGCCTCACGCGCGGCGAGGTTTTCACGGGCTTCTTCCACCACCTCATCCGGCGCGGAGGCGACGAATTTGGGGTTGTTCAGACGCCCGCGCAGACCGCCAAGTTCCTTGGCAAGCTTGCCAAGACCCTTCTCAAGGCGCGCTTTTTCCGCATCGATGTCGATGATGTCTGCCAACGGCAGACCAAAAGTCGCGCCATCGACCGCCACGGTTGCGGTGCCTTTCGGGAACGCGGCCACTTCCTCAAGTGACACCACACGGGCGATCTTGAAGATCAGCGCCTGGTTGGCGGCAAAGGCGGCGCGGTTTTCCTCGGTGATCTCGCTCACAACCACATCGATTTTTGCACCCGCGTTCACGCCCATCTGGGCCCGGACGGAGCGGATGTTGTCGATGACCGAAATCACCCAGTTCATCTCGCGATCCGCTTTGGTGTCGACATAATCTGCCGCCGTGTAGGTCGGCCAGTCGGCGTGTACGAGCATTTTGGCGCGATCCCCAAGGTTGCCCCAGAGCTCTTCGGTGATGAAAGGCATGATCGGGTGCAGTAGGATCAGACACTGGTCGATGACCCAGCGCATGGTGGCTTTGGTTTCGGCCACCGCTGCGGCGTCCTCTGAGGAGAAGAGCGGCTTGGAGAACTCCAAATACCAGTCACAGACCTTGCCCCAGACAAAGGCGTAAAGCGCGCTGGCGGCATCGTTGAAGCGGAAGCTTTCCAGCGCCGCGTCGACCTCTTCACGCACCTTTGCGGTTTCGCCGACAATCCAGAGGTTTGCGGTCTGGCTGAGGGTTTCGCCGCTCCAGGCGGTCACACCGTCTTCAAACACGCCGTTCATCTCGGCAAAGCGCGCGGCGTTCCAGAGCTTGGTGCCGAAGTTGCGGTAGCCTGCGATGCGCTGCATGTCGAGTTTCAGCACGCCGCCCAGAGCCGCCATGGCGGCCGAGGAGAAGCGCAGCGCGTCGGCGCCGTATTCGTCGATGATCTCCAGCGGGTCCATCACGTTGCCGGTGGATTTGGACATTTTCTTGCCCTTGGCGTCGCGCACAAGGCCATGCAGGTAGACGGTGTCAAACGGGATCTGATCCACAACAGCAAGCTGCATCATCATCATGCGCGCGACCCAGAAGAACAGGATGTCCTGACCGGTGACCAGCGTGGAGGTCGGGAAGTATTTTGCCAGCTCGTCGGTTTGCTCAGGCCAGCCCAGAGTGCCGATGGGCCAGAGGCCGGAGGAGAACCATGTGTCGAGCACGTCTGGATCGCGCCAGACCGGGAAGACCAGCTTCAGCGGATCCTGATCCACCACATATTGCGCGAGGCTTTCGGCCAGCATGTGGATGGCTTCGTATTTGTCCGCGACCTCCACCACTTTGGCATTGTTCAGCGGTGCCGGAATGTTGGCATTGTCGTCCAGGAACTGCGCGGCGACATCGTCAAAGTTTGCGGCGCAGTGCATCACATTGCCCCTGTGCAGCATGCCGCCTTCGCCAAGCAAACGGCCCATTTCAACAAGATCGAGCGCGCCATTGGTCTCGTCGTCTTTGAAGTCCTCTGCGGACAGATCAAGACCGTACCAAACCGGGATCTGGTGGCCCCACCACAGTTGGCGGGAGATGCACCAAGGCTCGATGTTTTCCAGCCAGTGATAATAGGTTTTCTCACCGGACTCCGGCAGAATTTTTACGGTGCCGTCGCGCACCGCGTCCAGCGCCGGGCCGACCACTTTCTCTGCATCCACAAACCACTGGTCGGTCAGCATGGGCTCGATCACCACTTTGGAGCGGTCCCCAAAAGGCTGCATGATCGGCTTGTTCTCGACCATCGGCACATCGCGGGTGGCCTCATGGCCGTCCTCATCGACGTAGGTCTCTGTGAAGGTCACGGCGAGGCCTTCTGATGTGATCTGCTCGACCACCAGCTTGCGTGCCTCAAAGCGATCCAGCCCGCGCAGCTCGTCTGGCACGAGGTTGACCGCGTCCGCTTGGTTTTCCGTCAGGGTTTGTTCGCCTTTGGCCACAGCCATCGCAAGGGTGGCGGCAGAGGCATAGTCTTCGCCATCCGCGCGCATTGCGCCTTTGGTGTCCATCAGGCGGTACATCGGGATGCCACCGCGCTTGGCGACCTGATAGTCGTTGAAATCATGCGCGCCGGTGATTTTCACCGCACCGGAACCGAAGTCTTTGTCCGGGTATTCATCGGTGATGATCGGGATCAGGCGGCGGTGCTCTTTCGGTCCAACCGGGATCTCGCAGAGCTGGCCAATGATCGGCGCATAGCGCTCATCAGACGGGTGCACGGCCACAGCGCCGTCGCCCAGCATGGTTTCAGGCCGTGTGGTGGCGATGGAGATGTAGTCGCGCTCTTCTTCCAGCATGACGTTGCCGTCCTCGTCCTTCTCGACGTAGGTGTAGGTGGCGCCATTTGCGAGCGGGTATTTGAAGTGCCACATGTGGCCTGCGACTTCGATGTTTTCCACTTCGAGATCGGAAATCGCGGTTTCAAAATGCGGGTCCCAGTTCACGAGGCGCTTGCCGCGATAGATCAGGCCCTTGTTGTACATCTCAACAAAGACTTTCAGCACCGCATCGTGGAAGTTGCCGCCCGCCACATCCGCAGGCGCACCGGGCGCGCCGGACATGGTGAAGGCTTCGCGGTCCCAGTCACAGGACGCGCCAAGGCGCTTGAGCTGGTTCACAATGGTGCCGCCGCTTTCGCCTTTCCAGTCCCAGACCTTCTCAAGGAATTTTTCACGGCCCAGCTCGCGGCGGGAGGGTTGCTGGGTTTCGGCCAGCTTGCGCTCCACAACCATCTGGGTGGCGATGCCCGCGTGGTCGGTGCCCGGCTGCCAGAGCGTGTCAAAGCCCTGCATGCGCTTCCAGCGGATCAGGATGTCCTGCAACGTGTTGTTGAAGGCGTGGCCCATGTGCAGCACGCCCGTGACATTGGGCGGCGGGATCATGATGCAGTAGGTGGAGGCCCCGGGCTTTGCATTGGCGCCTGCGGTGAAGCAGCCTGCTTTTTCCCATGCGTCATAGAGCCGGCCTTCGGCTTCGGCTGCGTTGAAGGTCTTTTCCATCGCCATTGGTCTGATCCCTTTTGTCGGTCGGGCCGTTTATCAATCGGACCTGTCTCTAGCGAAAGCGCAGGCAAAGGGGAAGCGTGAAGCGGGGAGAATTGCTTAAAGCGTGGTGATCGGGTGCATCTGCACCGCAAAGGACGGGTTTGCGGGGTGTTTTGTGCGGGATGGCGGAAGAGCGCCCCCGCCCCATTGCTGTGCCAGAGGGCATGGGGCGGGCGCGCTCTTCTTACAGGTCAAAAATGCCCAATGCGCTGCCCTAAGCGTCCGCGCGCTCGGCAGCGATGGCGGCATCGGTCAGCGGCACGCGCTCGCCGGGGCGGATCACCTCGGGGTCATAGGCGGGGCGGTCAAAGACCTCGCGCACCATCGGGGCAAAGAACGACAGCGGCAGCGTGTCATACTCCGGATCAAAGCTGGCCTGATCCCAGCGTTCGCAGAACACTTCGTTGTCCTCAAAATAGGGATGGCCGCGGTGGCGCTCGCGTTTGTTCTGGTCGTAGCCATCAAGGTGCTGGCCGTAGTAGACCATCTGGAAATCGCCATGGGTCTCCACCACCCATTTGCACTGCTCCCGGACAAAGGGTTTGAGGATCGTGGCGGCGTATTCGTCGTGATTGTAGGGCGCGTAGATGTCGCCGATGTCATGCAGCAGAGCGGCAACAACCCAGTCCGTATCCGCGCCGTCGCGCCAGGCGCGGGTGGCGGATTGCAGGGAATGGCCAAGGCGCGTGATCTGATAGCCTGACAGGCTTTCATCAAGCTCCACCAGCGCCTTCATCAGCCGGTCGGCAGTGTGTTTGGTGTGGTCAATTTCCAGCGCGTTGAGGAATTCATATTCCTCTTTGGTGCCGTCCTTCATCTGGGTGAAGGCCACTTTGTCCATTTTGGGTTCCTGCTTGGGTTCTTGTGTCATCCGTAGAGCCTTTTGGTGTCTTTGCTGCCTTTCATGAGGGCGGCGGCTTGGGCGGTTCTGATTTCTTCGTAAAGGCGCACGGCCTCTGGCGCAAAAGCGGTCGGGGGCGGTGCAACATGGATGAAGTTGCCGATGCGGTCCACGCCGCGCACCAGCATGGCGTAGTCTTTGTCGGCCACCTGTTGAGCGGCAGCGGCAGGTCGGCGGTGAGCCAGTCCCGCTCGATGGTTTCGAGCTCTGCGCGCCAACCGGCGGCCTCGGCGGCGGGCATGACATCCAGCGGGAAGAGGTAGCCGTCTTCCCAATATTGGCTCTGTTGGTGCTGGCTGAGGGTGTCTTGGGGCATGGGGCCTCCCGTGGCTGCTTGCCAAAACGATACGCAGAGGGGGCAAAATCGCAGCATGATGGTTGTGGACGGGGAGGCTAAGTTTTTCTTATGCTCGATCCATGCAGAAACGGGTGCCATCACTGAACTGGCTGCGGGTGTTTGAGGCAGCAGCCCGGGCGGAGAGCTTTGCGCGGGCGGCGGAGCAGCTCAATATGTCGGCGGCGGCGGTGAGCCAGCAGGTGCGCAGCCTTGAGGAAAAACTCGGCGCGCCGCTGTTTGAGCGCCATGCCCATTCAGTGCAGCTCACAGAGGCGGGTCGAGCCTATCTGCCGCCGGTGCAGCAGGCGCTGATGACGCTGGAGGAGGCCACAGAAGGCATTTTTGGCCAGAGCCGGGAACAAGGGCTTTACCTGCAGTGTGTTCTGATCTTTGCCCATGGCATTCTGGCACGGGGGGTGAAGGACTTTGAGGCGCAGCATCCCGGTGTCTCGGTCATGCTGAGCACCGGCAATTCCGCGCGAGATCTGCAGAGCGGGTTCAGCGATCTGAAAATCATCTTCGGCAATCCGCATGCTTACGGGGCCGAAAGTGACCGGATCATGGGGGAATGGCTGTTCCCGGTGGCCCTGCCGGAGATCGCCGCGCAGATTTCACAGCCCGGCGATTTGCTGCAATGGCCGTTGATTGAGGTGGGCACCCATCGCTCCGGTTGGCGGCAGGTGCTGGAGGAGGCGCGGGTACGGCCGGACGCTGGGCGCATGGTGTTTGCCGACAGCACGATTATGGCCATGTCGATGGCGCGTGAAGGGCGCGGGATCGCCTTGGCGCGCGCCCCGGCGAGCGATGGCGAGATGCGCGGCGCGGGCTTGCAGCCCTGTCTGGAGGGCTTTTGTGTGCGTGGCTCACAAGCCTATCACCTGATCTATGAGGATCTGCGTGGATTGCGCAAACCGGCGCGTCAGTTTCGCGACTGGCTGCTGGATTGGGTGGCCACGCAGGGCTGGGACTGAGCCGTCTTGCCCGACGCGCAGATTGCCTCACAATATGGTGACGGTCGCAACGTCGTCGTGCGTAACATGGGCTGGACACGGGCGGGCGGGGCGATACAGTCACCTCTGGAGCCACGCGCAGGGAGCAGCCAGCCATGGAAAAGTTCGGGAAGAGTCAGCCGGTCAAACGGGTCGAGGACACACGGTTTTTGACAGGCCAGGGTCAGTATGTTGAGGACATCGCGCCGGAGGGGGCCTTGCACGCTTATTTCCTGCGCTCCCCTGTGGCGCATGGGGATATCACGGAACTGGATGTGGCGGATGCGCGAGAGGCGGAAGGCGTGGCCTGTGTGCTCACCCAAGCCGATCTGGTGGCCGCTGGGCTCGACGCCACTCTGCCCGGCACACAGGTCAAAAACCGCGATGGCAGCATGGGCGCAAAACCGGAGCGCCCTTTGCTCGCAAATGGGCGTGTGCGCTATGTTGGTGAGCCGGTGGCGGTGATTGTGGCGGAAACGCTGGATCAGGCGCGTGACGCGGCCGAGATGATCCTGTTTGATTATGAAGACCGCCCGGCACATATCGCGCTGGCGCGTGGCGGAGAACAACTGCATGAGGAAGCCTCAGACAACCTCGCCTTTGACTGGGGGCTTGGCGATGAGGCCGCAACCGAGGCAGCCTTTGCGAAGGCGGCGCATGTGGTCAGCCTGGAGGTGGGCGACAACCGCATCATCGTGAACTCCATGGAGCCGCGCGGCGCCTATGCGGAATGGGATGGCGATAAGGTGCATGTGGCCAACAATGGTCAGGGCGTCTGGGGGCCAAAAAACGAAGTGGCGCGCGCGCTGAAAATCGATACGGCCAATGTGCGGGTCACCAACCCCGACACCGGCGGCGGGTTTGGCATGAAAGGCATGATCTATCAGGAGCCTCTGGTGATTGCCCATGCGGCGCGCGTGGTTGGCAAGCCTGTGCGCTGGATGGCGGAGCGCACAGAGGCGATGCTGTCTGACAATGCCGGGCGCGATCTGACCTCGCTGGTGGAAATGGCGTTTGATGAAAACCTCAAAGCCACTGCCTATCGCGTGAAAACCACCGCCAATATGGGGGCGTATAACTCGCAGTTTGCCCAAGCGATCCAGACCACATTGTTCAGCCGTGTTCTCATGGGCGTATATGATGTGCAGACCACCTGGCTGCAGGTGGACGGAATCTACACCAACACCACACCTGTGGATGCCTATCGCGGCGCTGGGCGACCGGAAGCGATTTATGCGCTGGAGCGGCTGATGGACCGCGCCGCACGGGAGCTGGGCGTGAGCGGCTGGGAGCTGCGGCGGCGCAATTTCATCCCGAATGCGGCGTTTCCTTACAAAAGCGCCACGGATGAAACCTATGATGTGGGCGATTTTGACCGCGTGCTGAGCCGGATGGAAGTCTTTGGAGATGTGGAAGGTTTTGCCGCGCGCAAGGCGGCCAGCGCGGCTGCGGGCAAGTTGCGCGGCGCGGGGCTGTGTTACTATATTGAAAGTATCCTTGGCGATCCCAGCGAAAGCGCGCGGGTGGAGTTCAATGAGGATGGCACGGTCTCGATCTATGTGGGCACGCAGTCCAATGGACAGGGCCATGAGACAGTTTACGCCCAGTTCCTCAGCGACCAGACCGGCATCCCGACCGCGCTCATTGAGGTGGTGCAGGGCGACAGCGACCGGATCAAACAGGGCGGCGGCACCGGCGGCTCGCGCTCTGTGACGGTGCAAAATACTGCGACACTGGCGACCGTGGAAACCATGATTAAAGCATTTACCCCGTATCTTGCAGAGAAGATGGGTGTGGATGCCGAGGACGTGACATTTGATGATGAGCAATTCCGCGCAGAAGGCTCTAATCTACATCCGACCTTCCTTGAGGCGGCAGAGATGGCGCGCGCGGATGGGCGCACTGATCTGATGGTGCATGAAGAACGCACAACGCTGCCCGCGCGCAGCTTCCCCAACGGGGCGCATCTGGCGGAGGTCGAGGTCGACCCGGAAACGGGTCAGGTGACTTTGGAGCGCTATACTGTGGTGGATGACTTTGGCAATCTGATCAATCCGATGCTCGCGGAAGGGCAGGTCCACGGTGGCGTGGCTCAGGGCATTGGTCAGGCGCTGATGGAGCATGTGGTCTATGATGAGGAAGGTCAGCTATTGACCGCCACCTTCATGGATTACGCGATGCCGCGCGCCAGCGATGTGCCGATGATTGGCTTTACCACGGAGGCCGTGCCTTCGACCGCCAATATCATGGGTATGAAAGGCTGTGGCGAAGCTGGCACGGTTGGGGCCATGGCCGCAGCGGCCAATGCGGTTCAGGATGCGCTCTGGGAGCGCGGCGTGCGTCAGGCAGATATGCCGTTTACGCCGCACCGCGTCTGGCAAATGTTGAATGAGGCACAAGATACGGCTGCATGAACGCATAACCTCTTGGCTGGCCGGTAAATTTGCGGCCCGCCACTCGCCCACGGCCCCGCGTCGCGGCCCCGTCACCCATGTGATTATTCTGGATGGCACCATGTCCTCTCTGATGGATGGAGAGGAGACCAACGCCGGGCGCACCTACCGCCTGTTGCAGGAGCTGGGCGCTGGCGTGTCGCTTTACTATGAGGCGGGGGTGCAGTGGCACAGCTGGCGGCAGACGCTGGATGTGATGATGGGGCGCGGGATCAACCGCCAAATCCGTCGCGCCTATGGCTATCTCGCCAGCCGCTACCGCCCCGGCGACCGGATCTTCCTGATGGGCTATTCACGGGGTGCGTTTGCGGTGCGCTCGCTTGCGGGTGTGATTGACCGGGTCGGGCTGCTGAAAGCAAGCTGCGCCACAGAGCGCAATATCCGCACCGCTTATCGTCATTATGAGCTGACGCCTGACAGCGCCGCCGCCGCCGATTTTGCGCAGGCCCATTGCCATGAGAGCGTCGACATCGAGATGATCGGTGTATGGGACACGGTCAAGGCGCTGGGCGCGCGGGTGCCGCTGCTGTGGCGGTTCACCGAACGGCGTCATGCCTTTCACAACCACCATCTGTCACCAATCGTGCGCCACGGCTTTCAGGCGTTGGCGTTGGATGAAACCCGCGAGGTGTTTGAGCCGGAAATGTGGATGTGCCCCACCCGCTGGGATGCGCGGATCGAGCAGGTCTGGTTTCGCGGCTCCCATGGTGACATTGGCGGCCAGCTCGGGGCGTTTGAGGAGGCGCGCCCGCTGGCCAATATCCCGCTGGTCTGGATGCTGGAGCGGCTGGAGATGTGTGATTTGAAGCTACCGGACGGCTGGCGGGATCGCTTTATCATGGACCCGCATGCGCCCTCCGTTGGCACCTGGCGGCACTGGGGCAAGTTTTTCCTGTTTCGGGCGCGGCGTCTGGTCAGCGCGGATCGCTCAGAAAGCATTCACCCAACGGCGCAGCCCTTCGTGAATGCAGGTGACACCAAGGCGCGTCTGCCAGAGCAGCAAGGTACGCTTGCGGCGCAGGATTAAGCCCCGCGTCATCGCATTGGTCAGCCGCGCCAGTCCACAAATTCGTCAAGCGCGGCCCGCTCGGTGCGGAAGGTGTTGATCGCGGCGGCATCATCGGGAAAGCCAAAGGAGATCGCGGCCAGCATGTTGTAGTCTTCAGCGATGTCAAAATGGCGGCGCACCACATCGGAAAAGAGCGATAAGGCCGCCTGTGGCACGGTGCCAATGCCCTGTGCTTTGGCCGAGAGGCAAAAGGCGGTGATGAAACCGCCGCAATCCAGCACACCATAGGGGCCAAGCTCCTTGGGGCAGGAGATCACCGCCACGTGGGGCGCGCCAAACAGAGTGTAGTTCTCCCGCATCTGCTGGGCGCGGGCATCACGGTCTCCACGTCCGATGCCAACCGCCTCATAGAGCTGCATGCCGCAGGTGCGGCGGCGTTTCTGATGCGCGCCGGTGTAGGTTTCCGGGAAAGGGTAGTCCGGCGCAGGCGCGCCGCTGTCAAAGGCTTGGGCCATGGTGGCACGAAACGCATCGGTTTCAGCACCTGAGGTCACGGTGACCTTCCAGGGCTGCGCGTTACACCAGCTGGGCGCGCGGCCTGCATCCAAAAGAATTTGCGAAATGGTGTCCTGCGGCACCGGATCAGGCCGAAAGGCGCGGCAGGAATGGCGGGCGTGCAGCAACGCCTGTAATGCGGCGTGGGGGCTCATCACTTGTCTCTCAAAACTTACTGGTTTTGGGCGATGATATAGCCAAAGGCCGCGGCTGCAAGGGCTGCGCACGCAACGGCAAAGGCGATTTTCCAAGTTGAGTAGGGGCGTTCGCCCTGAACGCGACCGGTTTGGCCGTTGACCACAAACCGATAGGACTTACCGCGGTATTTGTAAGCCGCCAGCCAAACCGGCAGCAGGATGTGTTTGAAGCTCACATCGCTGACAGCGGTTTGTACATTGTGGATGCGCTGGCGGTCCCCACCGATGTCAAAAGCCACATCGCGCCGGATCACACGATCCATATGGGCGCGGGCCTCCTCATAGCCTTCGGTGAGTTCGACCGTGTAGCCTTCGGCTTGAAATCCCGCGAGAAATTCCGGGCTGTAGGGCTCCAGCGCAGAGAGATCCCAGGGCTGCAGCGCATCGGTGTATTTTTTGGGCAGCGCTTTTGAAGCCAGCACCAGAATGTCGTCAAACCAGCGCGCCACATGGCCGGAGGCAGGCCGCCAGCGGATTTTCTGCACCCGGCGCTGCTCCGCCTTGCCGTCACGCATCACGGTTTCGGTGACGTAGTAAACTGTGCCGCGCTCGCCGCGATAGCTGGATTTCGTGTCCGCATCATAGGTCCAGTAAGGCACATAGATGCCGTCCATCTTACGCCCTTTGTGGGCGTAATCCTGCAGGCCGTTGGGGGCAAACCAGAGACCGCCCAGCCAGTCGTTCATGGCGTCATGGGCCGCAGGCTCGGCGAGTTGAAACGGCAGCACCGCGCGCGGTTTGATCTGCCGGTGGGTGCCGGTATCCACCACCACAGGTGTCGCGCAAAAGGCGCATTCCGTGGCGTGTGTGTCCCCGTCAAAAACCACATGGGCCGCGCAATTGGGGCAGGTGGTGGCGCGGGTTTCCATAACTTCCGCCGCCGGAAGCTGCTCTGCCAGAGCGGCGCGAAAATCCAGCTCGGTGATGGCAGCGGCACGGTCGCCCTGTTCGGTGGCTTCCTCATGGCCGCAATGATCGCAGATCAACTTGCCCTGCGCGGGCGCAAACCTGTAGTCCGCCCCGCACTGTGGACAGGGGAAGCGGGTGGTCTCTTGGGGGGCGGGCGGCGGTGTGGCGGTCATCTGAAAGGTCGGTGCTGTCTGGGTTGGAGCGCGTGTGTGGCAGAGAAAGTGCTGCGCCCGGCTGCGGTATCAAGAACGTGTGCGCAGCCGGGTACAGGAGATTTTCAGTTCAGCTTCCCGGTGGCGGGGGCGGAAGAATGGTGAAGAGCTGGGCCAGTTCTGCCACGTCTTCAGCGTGTTTCCAGCCGTCCTGACCGGCGGTCCAGACATGGGTCTGGCGGGTGATCTCACCAGCGGTGGCCATCCGGCCCAGCGCGGCCTTGGAGAACGGGCCTCTGGTCTGCCCGTCTTCGGCAACGTGCCAGACATGTTCCACCGGTGGCGGCGGGGGAGGGGCCGCATGGGCCGCTTGCGGAGCAGGCGCTGCCTGCGCGGCAGGGCGCGCGCCCCATGGTCCGGGCTGATGGGCGGCGAGGGGCTGCGCGGTTTGTGCCGCCATCTGTTGCGCCATCCCCATGCCCATCCCCATGCCAAGGCCTGCACCCATGCCGGAGTTTGGCGTCTGCGCGGCGGCGATCATCGCCTCTGCGGCGGAAAACTGGGTGTATTTGCCCAGATCGCCGACAATGCCCATGGAGGTGCGCTTGTCCATCGCGGCCTCCACAGCGGCGGGCAGCGAGATGTTTTCGATATAAAGCTCGGGGATGGCGAGGCCGTATTCGGCAATGGTGCCGGAGATTTCCGCCGCCACCAGCTTGCCCAGATCGGCGGTGTTGGCGGCCATGTCCAGCACCGGAATGCCAGAGGCTGCGATCACGCGGGAGAATTCCTGCACGATGATGTTGCGGATCTGGAAGCTGATCTCATCCATGGTGAATTCGCCGTCGGTGCCCACAATCTCGGTGAGGAACCGCGCCGGATCGACCACACGGATTGCATAGGTGCCATAGGCGCGCAGGCGCACCGGACCGAATTCCGGATCACGCACCATGATCGGGTTCTTGGTGCCCCACTTCAGATTGGCAAAGCGGGTGGTGTTGACGTAGTAGATCTCGGATTTGAACGGGCTTTTGAAGCCGTGATCCCAGTGCTGCAGCGTGGTCATCACCGGCATGTTGTTGGTTTCAAGCATGTAAAGCCCCGGCGTGAACACATCCGCCAACTGGCCCTCATGCACAAACACCGCAGATTGTCCCTCGCGCACGGTGAGTTTGGCGCCGTATTTGATCTCATGGCCCTCGCGTTCAAAGCGCCAGACCAGCGTGTCGCGGGTGTCATCCACCCAATGGACGACGTCGATAAATTCGCCGGTGAGAAAATCAAAAATTCCCATTTTTTAGTCCTTTCAATGGGCGCATTAAAATCCTTGGCCGGTCTGCTCGCGGGCCAGGATGTAGAGCACAGGGCGGGCGTCCTCCGCGCTCATACCAATGGCAAGGCGCGGGTCATAGAGCATGCCCAGAAGCATCTCGTCATGGGTGGTCAGAAGCGCAAACTCCTCGTCATCATTAAAGATCGAGGGCCGGGCGCGCGGGCTGTCATTGGTCAGGCCCAGACCCTGCGCGATCTCTTCCTGCAGGCAGGATTTGCGCATCAAATCAGGATGTTCCGCACGGATCAGCGCCACTGCGGACGTATAGGCATTGGGCGTGGATCCAGAGGCCTGCGCCACCACAAAACAATAGATCGAGCGCGGCGCATTGGTGAACAGCGCGCGGGTCTGAGGCGATGCATTGGGCAGCAGAACATCCAGTCGCTTCTCAAGCGTTGCGCGGTCATTGGCGCCCATCACAAGCACATGGAAATTGGCAGAGCCGCTGGTCTGGCGGATCGGATGCCCGGTGACGCGGGCCAGCCTTGGCACATAGGCGGCAAGGGTTTCGCGATCCGTGGCGCGCTGGCTTTCCGGCACCGAGGGGCCAAATTCAAGGTTCACGCGCACTGGTCCTTCCCAGCGGCGCAGCTGTCCCGGCGTGGCGGCGGCGCGCTCAAGACCGGCATCCAGCACGTATTCGTCGTAAAACGCGATCTGTTCGAAGTTGCGCGCCAGCATGTCTGGCGTGAATGGCGTGTCCGGCCCGCCGCCGTCGGTGCGCAGCAGCCCGCGCGCCAGCAGATCGGCCTGCACCTGACTGTAGTAGGTGGCAAGCCGTTCGCTTTCGACTGGCACGGGCTTGGGCTTGGGCGCTTTGGGCGCAGGAATAGAGACGCCTGCTTCCTCGCAGGCGGCCAGCAGGCCCAAGGTGAGCCCCATCGCTATGGCAGTGGCGCGCCTCACGCTTTGGGCACGGAGGTTGCGGCGGTGTCCCCCAGACCGTCCTGACGGGCTTTGGCGGAGGCCAGCGTGTCGCGCAGCTCCGCTTCCATCTTCTTCATGTCCTCTTCCGCAGCTGCGCGTTTGGCTTTGCCCGCATCTGCGATCTGCAGCGATTCATTGATGGTGGCAATCAGCTCGGCATTGGCGGTTTTGACCGCCTCAATGTCAAACACGCCACGCTCCATTTCGGTGCGCACCGCTTTATTGGTGTCGCGCAGGTTCTTGGCGTTGGCGGTCAGCAGCTCGTTGGTCAGGTCATTGGCATCGCGCACCGCAGCCGCCGCTTCGGCAGAGCGCTGAATGGTCACCGCCTGCGCCAGCTGGGTTTCCCAGAGCGGCACCGTATTGACCAGGGTGGAGTTGATCTTGGTCACCAGAGATTTGTCGTTTTCCTGCACAAGGCGGATCGAAGGCAGGGACTGCATGGTGACCTGACGGGTCAGTTTCAGGTCATGCACCCGCCGCTCCAGATCATCACGCGCCGCGCGCAGATCGCGCAGCTCCTGGGCTTTCATCACCTGGGCATTTTCATCCGCTGCGGCGACCTCAGCTTCTTTGGCAGGGATGTCGGTGCCATCCAGCTCCGCAATCTTGGCCTCGCCTGCTGCGATATAAAGCGCCAGCTCGTCATAGAAGTTGAGGGTTTTCTCATAGAGCAGATCGAGCGATTTGATGTCTTTGAGCAGCGTGTGCTCATGGCTCAGCAGATCGTCGGTGATCCGGTCGATCTGATCCTGCACCTCTTCAAACCGCGCGGTGAATTTGGCAAAGGGCGCAGCCCGTCCCACAAGCTTCTCCCAGAAGCTGCGCTCGCGGCGCACATCCAGCTCAGAGACGGAAAAGCCCCGGATCGTGGTCACGATATTGCGCAGGCTGTCTCCGGCGGGGCCAACATCCTTGTTGCGCACATCCTGCAGCATGGCCTGCGAAATCGTTTGCAGTTCCGCCTGTGCCGCAGAGCCGAAAGACACAATGGACGTGGTGTTGTCCATATCGAGCTCAGCCATGCGTTTGCTGATTTCCACAGACACAGGCGCGTCTGCCTCGGCGAGCGGCACAACCGCGTTGGCCTCCACAGGTTCGGGCAGAGAAATGGTTGCTTCGGTGATTTCCGCCACAGCGGCTTGGGCTTTTTTGCGCACGGTCTCAGACATTTAAATCCACCTTTCCGGTCGGTAATCGCTTACAGAGTGTCCTGATGCAGGCCTTCGCGTTCCAGGCGCTCCCGCAGGACATCAATTTCCACATTCAAGTCCCCGCGATCCTCCAAAAGCAGCTTTTGGGTGCGGGCGGCAAAGTTCTTTTCCAGATCATCCAGCAGCGCGGCATAGTCGGCACGCGCTTTGGCGTCCTGTGTCCGGCTGTAGAGGTCGGCAAATTTGATCGTCGCGTCACGTGCGCCAAGCAGATAGACGCCAAGATAGCGCCGTGCCGCGGTCAGGTCGCGGGGATCTTCTTCAACCGTGCGAAAGAGATCGCGTGCGGTGGTTTGAAACGCATCCACACGCCGCTCCAGCGCCCGGTCGCCAGCCCGCATGATGGCCTCACGCATGGCAGCCAGATGCGCTTCGGCCTCTTCCACGGCACGCGCCACGCGGTCAGTCTGGTGGCTGTTGACCCCATCCATGCCTTTGTCCCGCATGGGATCAAGGCCAAAGGCAAAGCCATGCAGCACGCCGCCAATCACCGCAAAGATAATGGCATCCAGCGGGCCATGACCTGCGATGCCCGCCAGACCAAGGCCAGCGGCGGTCAGCACAGAGCCGAGCATCTTGCGTGGCAGGGCAGGGCGGCGGGCCACCTTGCGGGCGTCATAGGCCTCTTGGGCAAACAGCCCTTCGCGGGTCATCCAGGCCGCCAACAGCAAGACACCAAGCGCTGCGAGATATTGCAGCATAACCACCGGCTCTGAGGTAAAAGCCTGCCAAATCAAGGGCAAAGGCGCGATGAACAGCAGGTTGACGCGGCCACCGACGCGGCTGCGTTTGGCACCGCGAACCCCCCCGCTGGACGCGGGTTGTGGTGCTTGCTGATGCCCGTCAGGGCTGTATTTTCCGCCGAACTTCTGCGCCATCATGCGCCTCCTGTCACGGAGACATATAAGATCAACATGACAAGCAGACCAAAGGCCAGCCGTTGCAAACCGCTTGAGGACATGTGGCTCCAACCCTCGCTAAGTTACAGAGAAACTTAAGAACTCTGCCCCCCAAAGGCTAGGGGGAAGTTCTGCGGGTATGGCTCATTCTTGCGGAACTTTGCCTAAAGCGCAGAGCTTGGGCGCCAAGGCAGGGTCAGCGGCGGCGGCGCGTGGGTTTGCGGCGGGTTTCCGGGGCCACCGCATCCTCAAGACCAAGCTGGTCGCGCACCACGCGGCGGCGCACCTCTTCGACCTCGCCGGGTTTGAGCTGGCCCAATTGGAACGGGCCATAGGAGGTGCGAATGAGCCGGTTCACGGTGAGGCCGATGGCCTCCATCGCGCGGCGGATTTCGCGGTTTTTGCCTTCGCGCAGACCAATCGTGACCCAGGCGTTTGCGCCCTGCTGACGGTCCAGCGTGATGTCCATCGGCTGGAAACGCTCGCCCTCAACTTCGATGCCCTTGCGCAGCGGCGCAAATGTCTCGTCGGTGGGACGGCCATTGATGCGCACGCGGTATTTGCGCAGCCAGCCGGTGCTTGGCAGCTCCAGCTTGCGTTTGACCCCGCCATCATTGGTCAGCAAAAGCAGGCCTTCGGAGTTGAGGTCAAGCCGCCCGACAGTCATCACACGCGGCAGGTTTTCCGGCAGCTTGTCAAAGATGGTCTCGCGGCCCTTCTCGTCCCGGTTGGTGGTCACAAGGCCCGACGGCTTGTGATAGAGCCAAAGCCGCTCGTGATCCGGCGTGCCGATGGCTTTGCCGTCGAACGTGATGCGATCTTTATCGGTCACATTCAGCGCGGGGCTCGTGAGTTTTTTGCCGTTCACGCTGACCCGACCCGCCTCGATCATGCGCTCCGCATCGCGGCGCGAGGCCACACCGGCGCGTGCCAGAACCTTGGCAATGCGGTCGCCATCCGGGCTGGGCGTTGCAGCGGCGGGCTTTGCCGTGCCGGGCTTTGCACCACGCGGGCCGGATTTGTGAGGCGCTTTCGCAGGGCGATCAGGGCGCTGTGGTTTGCCAGCGCGGCGGGAGGAGGGCGGTTTTTGGGTCATGGCCCCCATGTAACGGGGAAAGCGCAAGCGGGGAAGGGGGATTGCGCAGCAGCGCGTGGCAAGGCATGTCAGGGATATGACATTTACCTCCCATATGGATCTTGCGCTGGCTGAGGCCCGCGCCGCCGCTACTCGCGGCGAGGTGCCCGTGGGGGCGGTGGTTGTTGGTCCGGATGGGCAGGTGCTGGCAAAAGCAGGCAATCGCACACGCGAAGACCATGACCCGACCGCACATGCCGAAATTCTGGCCATGCGCGCGGCCTGCGCGGCGCTTGGCAGCGAGCGGCTGGTCGGCTGTGATCTCTATGTGACGCTGGAGCCTTGCCCGATGTGCGCCAGTGCGATCAGCCAGGCGCGGATTGCGCGGCTCTATTATGGCGCGGGCGATCCCAAAAGCGGCGGCGTGGCGCAGGGACCGCGCGTCTTTGCTCACGCGCAATGCCACCATGTGCCCGAAATCTATGACGGCCTCGCAGCGGCGGAAAGCGAAGCGCTTCTCAAAGGCTTCTTTGCCGCGCGCCGTTGAGCTGCCTAAGTCTTTGCCACAAAAATCTCGCGCGGGATCTCGGCCAGCGGCACACCGCCAGTTTCGGTGACCTCAAAGCTTTCGGTGATCGCCACGCCCCAATCCGGTGTCCAGAGACCGGGCATGAGGTGAAAGGTCATGCCTGTTTCCAGCTCCGTGGTATCGCCGGGGCGCAGGCTCATGCTGCGCTCCCCCCAATCCGGCGGATAGCTTAGGCCGATGGGATAGCCGGTGCGGTTGTCTTTTTTGTAGCCCGCACGCGCAAAGCTGTCATAGACGCAGGCGGCGACCTCTTCGCAGGTGGCGCCGGGTTTGGCCGCACCAAAGGCATCCTCAATGGCTCGCAAAACAGCCTCTTCGGCGCGGCGGATGTCTGCAGGCGGCGTGCCCATATAAAGCGTGCGGCTGGCGGGGCAATGGTAGCGGTGAAAGCAGCCTGAGATTTCAAAATAGGTCGCTTCGCCAGAGCGCAGCGGGCGGTCGTTCCACGTGATATGGGCGGCAGAGGCCTCTGTGCCCGAGGGTGCGATGGGGGCGATGGCGGGGTAGTCACCTGCAATACCGTCAATGCCCGCAATCCCGGCGGCTTGCACCTCTGCCACCAGCTCGTTTTTAGGGCGGCCTGCGCAAAAACCGGCACGCAAAGTGGCATGCATATGCGCGGTGAGTCGTCCGGCCTTGCGCATCATCGCCAGTTCGGCAGGGCTTTTCACCGCGCGTTGCCAGTTCACGAGGCTGGTCGCATCGGTGAGCGATCCAAACGCCTCCATCAGCACCGCATGGGATTTGGCAGAGTAATAATAATTGTCCATCTCCACGCCGATGTTGCGGGTCAGCCCGCGCGCCTGAAGATGCGTCACCAGCGCCTCATAAGGGTGATGGTCAGGGTGTTGGACATGCGCCTCGGGCCAATCAAGGAGGTTCTCTGCCGACAGCCATGTGGTTTGCGCCGCGCCTGCCTTGTCCTGCGGGCGGCCCCACCAGATCGGATCACCCGTCGCAGGGACAATCACCGCCTGAGGCACGTAAAAGCTCCAGCCGTCATAGCCGGTGAGCCAGGCCATGTTCGAAGGGTCCGCCACAATCAGCGTGTCGACCCCTTGCGCCGCCATGGCGCGGCGCGTCTTGGTGAGGCGCGCAGTGTATTCTTCAGCGGAAAAGTCCGTGGCGGGCATCAGATGTCGATGGCCTGCATGACCTCGGGTTCGATGACCTCCACATCCGGCAGGCCCGCGCGCAGATCATCGGCGGATTGCGCCAGAATCGGGAAGGTGCGGTAGTGGCAAGGGATCACGGTTTTGAAGTTGAAATAGCGCTTGGCTGCATAGGCTGCGCCTTTCATGTCCATGGTGAAGTGGCCCCCGGCGGAGAGGATGCCGATGTCGGGCTGATAATAGTCTCCCATCCAGTCCATATCGGCCATGATGTCTGTGTCACCGGAGATATAGACCGTGCGCCCTTCTGCCTTCAGCATATAGCCCACCTCCGAGCCTGCCGCCTTTGGTCCTTCATCGCTGCCGAAGGTGGAGCTGTGGGATGCCGCAACCATGGAGAGGGTCACGCCTTCGCCAAGCTCCACCGTGCCGCCTTTGTTAAAACCGACTGTTTCCAGATGTTCGTGTTCATTCCAATAGGCCATCAAGTCATATTGGCCAACGATGGGGCAGGACAGCTTGCGCGCCAGCGGCAGCATATCGGCCACATGGTCAAAATGCGCATGGGTCAGGATGAGATGCGTCGCCCCTGCAACAGCGGCCTCATGCTGATCCTCAGGCAACATCGGATTGCCCGTCAGCCAAGGATCGATCAGCAGCACCAGATTGGCGGTTTCAATGCGAAAGGAGCCATGCCCCAGCCAGATGATTTTCATACTGTTTCTCCTTCTGATGTATGGTCAGACTAGCACGGGCGCGTGACAAGAAAAGAGATCAGGACGGAAGGGGCAGGCCGCATGGATTGGACAGCGCAGGTGGACGCCTATTGTGAGCGCATGAGCCCGGCTTTTTGGGCGGAACCCGTGAATGCGGTGACAAATGCCGCCTTTGTTCTGGCCGCGCTCTGGATGTGGGGGCGTCTGCGCGATGTGCCGGTGGTTGGCGGGAAAACACTGGCGCGCACGCTCTGTGTCATTCTCGCGCTCATCGGCATTGGCAGCTTTCTGTTTCACACCTACGCGACGCGCTGGGCCGGAGTGGCGGATGTGGCGCCGATTGCGATCTATGTGCTGCTCTATATTTACGCGGCCAACCGGCACTTCTGGCGGCTGCGCCCGCTCTGGGCCGCTGTCGCCACGCTCGGCTTCTTTCCTTATGCCGCGCTGACCATCCCGCTGTTTTCCCATCTGCCGCTGCTTGGGGTCTCGGCCGCCTATATGCCTGTGCCCGTGATGATACTCGCCTATGCACGCGCGCTGAGAGGGCGCTTGCCCACCGTGGCGCGCGGCTTGGCGATTGGCGGTGGCCTTTTGCTCGCCTCTCTCACCTTCCGCTCGCTCGATATGCCAATGTGCGAGGCGGTGCCCTTTGGCACCCATTTCATGTGGCATGTGCTCAACGGGATTATGCTGGGCTGGATGATCGAGGTTCTGCGCCGCCATCTTGTGCAACAGGCCGATCCGCGCGCGCAGTGAGGCCAAGCGCTTGCACCGCTGCGGTGCGCGCGCTAAAGGCTGAGCATACGTTCGCAGAAAGCCCGCAACAAAAGAGTCTTGCCCCATGTCGATTGATGAAAGCACCGCCGCCAAAGTGGCCAAACTGGCCCGCATCAAGGTTGAAGAGAAAGACCTGCCCGCGCTGGCGCAGGAATTCAACGCTGTGCTGGGGTTCATTGAGCAGCTCAACGAAGTGGATGTTGAGGGTGTGGAGCCGATGGTGTCCGTCACCCCGATGCGCCTGAAGCGCCGCGAGGATGTGATTTCCGATGGCGATCAGCAGGAGAAAATCCTGAAGAACGCGCCGGACGCGCGCGAAGGCTTCTTTGCCGTGCCCAAAGTGGTGGAGTGATCCGGCCCACGCCGTTGATCCGATCCTGACCACCTGACCCGAATTTTGCCCCAGAGAGAGGCGACCGAAATGACCGAATTGACCAAACTGACGCTGGCAGAAGCACGTGACAAACTGCGTGCGGGCGATGTGACCTCTGTTGAGCTGACCGAATCTTTCCTGAAAGCCATCGACGAGGCGGACGCGCTGAACGCCTATGTGCACAAGACGCCGGAAATCGCGCTTGAGCGCGCCAAGGCGGCGGATGCGCGCATTGCACAAGGCGACGCGCCGGACATGTGCGGCCTGCCGATTGGCATCAAAGATCTGTTCTGCACCAAAGGTGTCGCCAGCCAGGCGGCCAGCGGCATTCTCGAAGGCTTTAAGCCTGAGTATGAATCCACCGTCTCCCAGAAGCTGCAGGACGCTGGTGCAGTGATGCTCGGCAAGCTCAACATGGATGAGTTTGCGATGGGCTCTTCCAACGAGACCTCTGTTTATGGCAACGCGGTGAACCCATGGCGTCGCGGCAATGATGACACCGCGCTGACCCCGGGTGGTTCTTCCGGCGGCTCCGCAGCCGCTGTGGCGGCAGACCTCTGCCTTGCAGCCACCGGCACCGACACCGGCGGTTCCATCCGTCAGCCTGCGGCCTTCACCGGCATCACCGGCATCAAGCCAACCTATGGCCGTTGCTCCCGCTGGGGCATCGTGGCCTTTGCCAGCTCGCTCGATCAGGCAGGCCCAATGACCAAAGACGTGCGCGACGCGGCGATTATGCTGGAAGCGATGTGTGGCCATGACGCCAAAGACAGCACCAGCGCGGAACTTGCTGTGCCAAACTTTGAAGCCATGCTGACCGGCGACATTCGCGGCAAAAAGATCGGCATCCCAAAAGAATACCGCCTTGATGGCGTGCCTGTGGAGATCGACAAGCTGTGGCAGGACGGCATCGACATGCTGAAAGCGGCCGGTGCTGAGATCGTCGACATCTCTCTGCCGCACACCAAATACGCGCTGCCAGCTTACTATGTGATTGCGCCTGCGGAGGCTTCCTCCAACCTCGCGCGCTATGACGGTGTGCGCTACGGCCACCGCGCCACTTTGGCGGCAGGGGACGGCATCACCGAGATGTATGAAAAGACCCGCGCCGAAGGCTTTGGCCACGAGGTGCAGCGCCGTGTGATGGTTGGCACCTATGTGCTGTCCGCCGGTTTCTATGACGCCTACTACAACCGTGCCCGCCGCGTGCGCACGCTGATCAAGCAGGACTTCGAGAACGTCTTTGCCCAAGGCATCGACGCGATTCTCACACCGGCCACCCCGTCTGCGGCCTTTGGTCTGGGCGAAATGTCTGAAGCCGATCCGATCCAGATGTATCTGAACGACGTCTTCACCGTGACTGTGAACCTCGCCGGTCTGCCGGGTGTTTCCGTGCCAACGGGCCTCGATTCCCAAGGTCTGCCGCTCGGTCTGCAGCTCATCGGGCGCCCATGGGAAGAAGGCGATCTGCTGAACACCGCTTACGCGCTGGAGCAGGCCGCCGGATTTGTGGCCAAACCCGGCAAATGGTGGTAAGTCTGCCGCCAAGCAATAAGCAGGCAGAGCAGAGATGACACGGACATTTGGGGCAATCTGCGCCGTTGTGGCGCTGGCGGCATGTCAGCCGCGCATTCCCGACAGCGCGGCAGGCGTGGGTTTTGACAATGCGGTGAACGCGCCACAATCGCGATCACAGTATGACGGAGCCCGTGCCGGTGGCGCGCTGCCACCCGCGCAGGCGGTCTCAACCGAGACCGTGCCTGCCGCCCCTCAGGTCACCACCTCGCAAACCGCTCTACCGGCTGCATCGTCTGCGCCAGCGACCCCGCTGGCCACCACGGCCACGGCAGCGCCACAGCCTGCCTCGGAGGCGGCAGCCATCGCCAATGAAACCACCGCGGCGCTGGCGGCGGCTTCGGCCAACTCCGGCGTCTTGCCGCTTGAGGCCAGCCCATCAAACCCGGCACCGCAGGTGTTCTCCAACCCCGGCATTTCGGATGAAAATGATTTTGCCGCCGTGGGCGAGCGCCGCTCGATTGAGGCAGACGCCGCCTTGCGCGCACAGAATCAGGCCAACTACACCGTGATTGCGCCCACCGCCGTGCCGACACGCTCTGGCGAGCAGGGCCCTAATGTGGTGGCCTATGCGCTGGCGACAAACCATCCGCGCGGCACCAAAGTGCACAGCCGTCTGGGGCTGACCAGCGCCTCACGCTATCAAAAAGCCTGCGCCAAATTCTCCAGCGATCAGGCCGCCCAATTGGCATTTCTGGAACGCGGCGGCCCGCGTGTGGATCGCCTCGGCGTTGACCCGGATGGCGACGGCTATGCCTGTGAATGGGATCCAAGCCCCTTCCGCAAGGCTGCGCGGAACTGATCTCTTGGTATCGCGCTCGCAGATCGCCCAATGCCCCTCCCCGAATTTCGGCCCGCGCCGCGATGAGGCGCGCCCGGAGCTGATTGTGATCCACTACACCGCGATGGCGAGCACACAGGCCGCCATAGACTGGCTGTGCAATCCAGAAGCGGAAGTGTCGGCGCATTATGTGATCTCTCCCCAAGGGGATGTGACCCAGCTGGTGGCAGAAGAGCAGCGCGCCTGGCACGCCGGAGCCGGGCAATGGCGGGGGCAGGGGGATGTGAACTCCCGCTCCATCGGGATTGAGCTCTCAAATCGCGGCGACCATCCGTTTGCCGCGCCCCAGATGGCCGCGCTGGAGGCGCTTCTTGGCGGGATCATGCAGCGCTGGGATATTGGTCCGGCAGGCGTCATTGGCCATTCCGATTTGGCACCGGGCCGCAAAATAGACCCAGGCCCGCGCTTTGATTGGCGCAGGCTGGCGCGTCAGGGTCTGGCGGTCTGGCCGGATGATGCGCCCGCAACGCAGGATTGGGCGGAAGGTGCGGCGTGTTTTGGCTATGATGTCGACAACGCGGCCAGCTTTGCCGCCTTCCGCGACCGGTTTCGCCCCTGGGCTTCCGGCCCCTGCGACGCCGAGGACGGCCGCATCGCCGCGCGGCTTGCCTCCGCAGAGCTGTCCTGACTTCATTCTGCCAAAAATACTCACTGCGCATCATCTCCCCCAAATGCGCCGCAAACGGGGGGCGATTGACCTCTCCGCTGCAACCCCCTACACCGCCCTTGCACAGAGGGCTGGATGGCCGCAGGGGCGCAAGCCCGTGAGGAAAGTCCGGACTCCACAAGGCAACGGTGCCGGGTAACGCCCGGCCGGGGCAACCCGAGGGAAAGCGCCACAGAGAACAGACTGCCCTGATCCGTCAGGGTTAAGGTGAAACGGTGGGGTAAGAGCCCACCGCGCGGCTGGCAACAGCAGCGGCACGGCAAGCCCCACCGGGAGCAATGCCAAATAGGGATCGCGCGTGGCGTCAGTCACAGGGGTGTCTTGCCCCGAGCAGATCCGGGTTGGCAGCTGGAGGTGTCTGGTAACAGGCATCCTAGATGAATGGTCATCAGCGCCGGGGCAACCTGGCGCGACAGAATCCGGCTTACAGGCCCTCTGTGCAAATATCTTGGTCTTCGTTGGTTTGCCCCAGCGTTATGCAGGAAATCTGCTTGCGGCGCGCAGCCTTCGCATGGCTAGAATACAAGAAAAACGGACCAAAGTTGGTATGAGTGTTATTGAGGAAATCGCCTTTCGGCAAAATCTGCGTCTGATTTTGTTGGCGGTGGGTGTGCTGGCCGCGCTGATCTACGGTGTGTTTTACTGTTATCGGCCGCAAAGCCTTGCAAAATCCATTGTCAAAACCATCCCGCTGCTGGCCTGGGCCGGGGCTGTGGCGGTCAGTTTCGGGGCCGGCACCATTGTGGTTGCGCTTGTGCTCTCAGCCATTGGCGATCTGGTGCTGTCACGGGATGGCGAGCGGCCGTTTCTCTGGGGGCTTGCCGCCTTTGGCTTGGTGCATGTGGCCTATACCGTGCATTTCTGGATGCTGGGGGGCAGTGCGATCACAGCGTCGCTGCTGTTTCCCGCGATCGTGGCGCTTGGCCTCTCCACCGAGATCTGGCTCAGCCCCTACACAGGCACCTTGCGCTGGATTGTGCGCGGCTATGTGGTGCTGATCTGCGCCATGGGCGTGGCCGCCCTTGGGCTCGACATGCGGGTCTGGGCGATGATCGGAGCGATGGGCTTTATCCTGTCAGACACCATTCTCGCGATGCAGCTTTTCCGGATGAAACCAAACACCGGTCTGCATCATCTCACCTCCGTCGCGGTCTGGGCGTTTTATGCGGTCGGGCAGTTTCTCATCGTGGCCGGGGTCGGCTGGCAGACGCCGCTCTTTTAAATCCTGCAAATTCAGACTAACTGAGTCCCAACAGTTTCGGAGACCCACATGGCGTTTTTCTCAAAGCTCAAGGACAGGTTGTTCAAATCCTCTTCCAAACTGGAGGAGGGGCTGGAAGCGATTGTCGAAGATGGCGGTGAACTGGAGGCAGAAGCCCCCGCAGAATCCCACGCTGCGCAGGAGCCATCCCCTGCGGCACCGGCAGCGGCCAGCGCCCCTGCCACTGAAACGCCTGCTGAAGCGCCAACACCCGTTTCACCCCCCGCGCCAAGCCCGGCCCCAGCGCCAGCACCCACACCTGAGCCGCAAGCCGCACCGGCCCCCAAGCCGGGTCTGCTGTCGCGCCTGACCGGACAGGGCCGCAGCGCGCCTGTGGTGAAGCGTGAGCTTGACGACGACATGCTGGAGCAGCTTGAAGAGCTGCTGATCGCCTCTGACATGGGGGTGGACACCGCCCTGCGCGTCACCGCGAACATCGCCGAAGGCCGCATGGGGCGCAAGGTTTCCACGGCGGAGATCAAAGGCCTTCTGGCGGGCGAAGTGTCCCGCATCATGGAAACCGTGGCGCGCCCGATGCCACTTTATCCGTCAAAGCCACAGGTTGTGCTGGTGGTGGGCGTCAACGGCTCCGGCAAAACCACCACCATTGGCAAGCTCGCCAGCCAGTTCCGCGCGGCAGGCAAATCTGTGGTGATTGCCGCGGGCGACACCTTCCGTGCCGCCGCCGTGGAGCAGCTTCAGGTCTGGGGCGAACGCGCCGGTGTGCCGGTGCTGACCGCGCCGGAAGGCTCTGATCCGGCAAGCCTCGCCTTTGATGCCATGACCAAAGCGGAGGCCGAAGGGGCGGATCTTCTGATGATCGACACCGCTGGCCGTCTGCAGAACCGTCAGGATCTGATGGAGGAACTCGCCAAGATCGTGCGTGTGATCCGCAAGAAAGACCCGGATGCGCCGCACAATACGCTTCTGGTGCTGGATGCCACAACCGGTCAGAACGCGATCAGCCAGGTGGAGACCTTCCAGAAGCTTGCAGACGTCAGCGGCCTTGTGATGACCAAACTGGATGGCACCGCCAAAGGTGGCATTCTGGTCTCGCTGGCAGATAAATTCGGCCTGCCGATCCACGCCATTGGCGTGGGGGAGCAGATTGATGATCTGCAACCCTTTGATCCAGAAGAGTTTGCCACGGCCCTGATCGGCGTGGAGCAGAGCTGATCTTCCTCTTGCCTGAAATATCCTCCGGGGGTCCGGGGGTGGAAAACCCCCGGCGCTTGCGCGCGGCGGATGACCCAGAATGAGCGCATGGCTTGTGTCGCTCGCAGGGACCGAGGCCGGACAGCAGCTCGCGCTGATCCTGGCCGTGTCCGCCGCCTTCCTGCATGCGGTTTTTGGCGCGCTTCAGAAGGGGCGGCATGATCCCTGGCTGACACGTGGCGCGATTGATTTCAGCTATGGCGCCATGGCGCTGCCCTTCGCGCTCTTTGTGGTGCCTTGGCCGGAGCCGCATATGTGGCCGATCTTTGCCGGGGCCTTCGTGATCCACACCGGCTACAAGCTGTTGCAGGGCTGGGCCTATACCAAAGGCGCTTTCACCGTGGTCTATCCGGTGGTGCGCGGCACTGGCCCGTTTTTCACCGTGATTGGGGCTTATCTGATCTTTGGCGAAACCTTCAGCGCGGTGCAGTGGCTGGGGGTGGCCGTCCTGATGTCGGGCATTCTGGGGCTGGCGGTCTATAACATGGTCTTTATGACCGAGGGGCGGGACACGCTCGTCTCTGCCATGGTGATCGCCGTCTTCACCGGATTGTTTGTGGCGCTTTACACCACTTATGACGCCTATGGCATTCGTGCGACTGCAGACCCATTTACCTTTCTGGCGTGGTTCTTTTTCATCGACGGTCTGGTGTTTCCGGTCATTGCCGCGCGGCGCTGGCGGCGGATGGAAAACCCGCCCACCCTGGGCCCGCTCATGACGCGGGGCTTCTTTGGCGGGCTGGTGGCCTTTGCGAGCTTTGGCTCAGTGATGCTGGCCACGCGGCTTGATAAGGTCGGCGAGGCCGCCGTACTGCGGGAGACCTCGCCTGTGTTTGCGGCGCTGATTGGCTGGCTGGTGCTGAAAGAGACCGTTGGCCCGCGCCGGATTGCCCTGATGGCATTGATTGCAGCCGGGGCTGTGATAGTGGAAATGGGCGGATAGGACGCCCTTGGAGAGGAAACGCGCGATGGCAGAGAAGAAGATCAATCCGGTTTTGAAGATGGTGCTGGAGATGGGCCCGATCGTGGCCTTCTTTGTGGCCTATCTGCGGATGCGCGATCAGACCTTTACCGTTGGCGGCACCGACTATGACGGCTTCATTCTGGCCACCGCCGGCTTTATCCCGCTGCTGACCCTGACGACGGTGATCCTCTGGCGTCTGACCGGCAAGATCAGCAAGATGCAAATCGCCACGCTGGTGCTGGTTGTGGTGTTCGGCGGCCTGTCGGTCTGGCTCAATGACGAGCGCTTCTTCAAGATCAAGCCCACCATGATCTACCTGCTGTTTGGCGGCATCCTTGGCTTTGGGCTGCTGCGCGGGCAGAGCTATTTGAAGGTGGTCATGGAAGAGATGATGCCGCTCAAGGAAGAAGGCTGGTTGCTGCTGACCAAGCGGCTGACCTATTTCTTCTTTGGTCTCGCGGCACTCAACGAAATCATCTGGCGCACCCAAACCACCGACACTTGGGTCTATTTCAAGACCTTCGGTCTGACGGCGGCGGTGTTTGTCTTCTTCATGACGCAGGGCAAGATCTTTCAGGATTACGCCATTGAAGAAGACACCAAAGAAACCTGATCCGGCTTAGGCCTCGGTCCCAAACAGGTCGGCCTGCACCCAGGTGTCAGAGCGGTCTGCGCGCAAATCTGCGTGCAGGGCGCGGCCCCGGCGCAGGGCAGGGCGCTCCCACAGGGTTTTGAGCCAGCGCGCCATATGGGGTTTGTCCTCAAGGGTTTGTTCCTGCCCCTCCCAGAGCGAGGCCCAGCCCCAGATCGCCATATCCGCAATCGAGTAGAAATCTCCGGCGACATATTCGTTGTCCGCCAGACGCCGGTCGAGCACGCCATAAAGCCGCGCCGCCTCGGAGCGGTAGCGGTCCTTGGCATAGGCAATGTCTTCAGGCGCGTATTTGAGGAAGTGGTGGGTCTGTCCGGCCATGGGGCCAAGGCCGCCCATCTGCCACATCAGCCATTCTTCCACCGCGATCCGGTCGCGTTCGCTTTGTCCCATGAATTGGCCGGTTTTTCGGGCGAGATAGGTCAGGATCGCGCCGCTTTCAAACACCGAGGCGGGTTTGCCATCCGGGCCGTCCGGGTCGACAATCGCGGGCATCCGGTTGTTGGGCGCGATGCGCAGGAAATCGGGCGCAAACTGATCGCCTTTGCCGATGTTGATCAGATGGGTCGTATAGGGCAGCCCCATCTCCTCCAGCGCGATGGAGATTTTCCAGCCGTTTGGCGTGGGCCAGTAGTAAAGATCAATCGGGTCAGATGACATGGGCGCTCCTCCTGAGATGTGCGCCATGATGCCGGTTTCGCGCGGTGCCGCAAGAGGGGGTGCTGAGACATCCTTTTGAGGCGGCAGGGAGTAAAGCAAATGTGACCGCAGCGCTGCAGCCTTGACCTTTATAGAGCTGAGGCGTAAAGCGCGGGCGTGGCGATTTGTTACCGGATTGCGGGCCACGTAAAACATGCCGCTAAAGAGGTCAGGATGAAGGAGCCCCCTTCCGCTTGGCCGGAACGGGGCTTTTTATTTGGGCCAGCCAGAGACGGCCCGGGAGACGATGACATGAGCGATTGGAACAAACGCACGAAGCTTGTGCACGGCGGCACGCGGCGCAGCCAGTATAACGAGGTGAGCGAGGCGATCTTCCTCACCCAGGGGTTTGTTTACGAGACCGCAGAGCAGGCCGAGGCGCGCTTTATCGAGACCGGACCGGATGAGTTCATCTATGCGCGCTATGGCAACCCGACGGTTGCGATGTTTGAAGAGCGTATTGCCGCGCTGGAAGGGGCAGAGGATGCCTTTGCCACCGCAAGCGGTATGGCGGCTGTCAGCGGCGCGCTAACCTCGATGCTGCAGGCCGGCGACCACGTGGTCTCCGCCAAGGCGCTGTTTGGCTCCTGTCTCTATATTTTGGAGAACATCCTCACCCGCTACGGTGTTGAGGTGACCTTTGTGGATGGCACCGATCTCGCGGCCTGGAAGGCGGCGATGCGGCCCAACACCAAGGCGGTGTTCTTTGAAAGCATGTCCAACCCGACGCTTGAGGTGATCAACGTCACCGCCGTGGCGCAGATCGCCCATGAGGTTGGCGCGCTGGTTGTGGTGGATAATGTGTTCTCCACGCCAGTGTTCAGCCGCGCGATCGAGCAGGGTGCCGATGTGGTGATCTACTCCGCCACCAAACATATCGACGGTCAGGGCCGCGCTCTGGGTGGTGTGGTGCTTGGCACCAAAGACTTCATCCGCGGCACGCTTGAGCCCTACATGAAGCACACCGGCGGCAGCATGAGCCCGTTCAATGCTTGGGTGATGCTCAAGGGGCTGGAAACCATTGATCTGCGGGTGCGGGCACAGGCGGAAAGCGCGCTGGCCATTGCCGAGGCGCTGCAGGATCATCCGGCGCTGGCACGCACCATCTATCCGGGGCTGGCAAGCCACGCGCAGGCGGCTCTGGTACAGAAGCAGCTGGATGGCAAAGGCGGCACTGTGCTGTCCATCGACCTCAAAGGCGGGCGTGAGGCGGCATTCAAATTCCTCAACGCGCTGGAAATTGCCGTGATTTCCAACAATCTGGGCGATGCCAAATCCATTGCCACCCATCCGGCCACCACAACGCACCAGCGTCTGTCTGATGTGCAGAAAGACGAGCTTGGCATCACGCCGGGTCTGGTGCGCTTCTCGGTTGGTCTGGAAGACACGCAGGACTTGATTGCTGATATTTCTCGCGCACTTGAAGCAGCCCAAAGCTAAGCCCATGTAATCGTGATGCAGGAGCGGCGCTTGAGGCAGGCACTCGGGCGCCGCTCTTTTCTTTGAGGCGCGAAGTATGAACCAAGATGCCGTTTTACGCGTATTGGAATTCGAAATTAGCTATTTTTTCCCTGACGGACTAAGGTAGTCAGGGTCAGGACGCAAAGGGTGCTTGGTCATGAACATTCAGTCTCCCAAGAATGACGGGAAAGTGACGCTGGAAGAAGCCGAAGACGCGCTTGCGCGGCTGCGCTCATGGGCCCAGACTGCCTCGGTGACCGAGATCGCAGAGCTTGATCCTGCCATTTCCCGCCTGCTGCCCGATCAGCCTTTGGTGAATTACCCGTCGCTCTCACGCGAATATCCGCATGATTTTGAAGCGACCCCGGACTACCGCGCCACCCTGCCGGATCTGCAAAACGGCCCTTCCAGCCTGATCAAAGGTGAGAAGCAGCAGATCCAGCACGTCGGGATTTCCAATTTCCGCCTACCGATCCGGTTTCACACCCGCGACAATGGCGACATCTCGCTGGAAACCAGCGTCACCGGCACGGTGAGCCTTGAGGCCGACAAAAAGGGCATCAACATGTCCCGGATCATGCGCTCGTTCTACAAACACGCCGAAAAAACCTTCAGCTTTTCGGTGATGGAGGCCGCGCTGGCGGACTATATCACCGATCTGGAGAGCTTTGACGCCCGCCTGCAGATGCGGTTTTCCTATCCGATGAAGATCGAGTCCCTGCGCTCTGGCCTTTCAGGGTACCAGTACTACGACATCGCGCTGGAGAAGGTGCAGAATGGCGGCACGATGCATAAGATCATGCATCTGGACTATGTCTACTCCTCAACCTGTCCCTGCTCTCTGGAGCTGAGCGAGCACGCACGCATGTCCCGTGGTCAGCTTGCCACCCCGCATTCACAACGCTCTGTGGCGCGGATCTCTGTGGAAGTGGTGGATCAGCCAAAGCTCTGGTTTGAGGATCTGATTGATCTGGCCCGCGCCGCGGTTCCGACAGAGACGCAGGTGATGGTAAAGCGCGAGGATGAACAGGCCTTTGCCGAGCTCAACGCCGCAAATCCAATCTTTGTTGAAGACGCCGCGCGCCTGTTCTGTGAACAGCTGAAAGCCGATCCGCGCATCGGAGATTTCCGAGTGATCGCCAGCCATCAGGAAAGCCTGCACAGCCACGATGCGGTGTCGGTGCTGACGGACGGGCCGCTCTTTGCTGCTGAAAGCCTTGACCCCAAGCTTTTCACCACGCTGTTCCACGTGGGCTGACAAAACCATGTAGCCTGGGCACCGGCTGAAAAGGGCGGCGCATAGACTGTTTCCGCCAAGCGCAAACCGCTCTAGTTGCTTGACAGCGGCTTTGGCAAACGCCAACGCTGCGCCCATGCTAGACTTGCGACCTGTTGGATATGTTATCGGCCTGCTGGTGGCCATTTTGGGGGCGACCATGTTCGTGCCCATGGCGGTGGACCTGATTGACGGCACCCGCCATTGGGAAGCCTTTTTTGTCAGTGCTGTTGTCACCTGTCTGACGGGTGTGCTTGTGTCGCTGTCCTGTCACAACGGGCGCGGCAACGGGCTGACCCTGCAACAGACCTTCCTTTTGACCACCGGCGTCTGGCTGGCCCTGCCGCTGTTTGGCGCGCTGCCTTTCATGTTTGGCGCAACAGAGGCGCGTGTGGTGGATGCGGTCTTTGAATCGATGAGCGGGCTGACCACGACCGGCGCCACCGTGTTTTCCGGTCTGGAGGAGCTGCCACGCGGCATGCTGCTGTGGCGGGGCTTGCTGCAATGGCTTGGCGGCATCGGCATCATTGTGGTCGCCATGGTCTTTCTGCCCGAATTGCGCGTCGGCGGGATGCAGATCTTCCGCTCTGAGGGCTTTGACACCATGGGCAAGATCCTGCCCCGTGCCACGGCCATTTCGGGCCAAATCTCAACCATTTACGCGGGTCTGACCTTTGCCTGCATGCTGGCCTACATCGTCATGGGCATGGCCCCCTTTGATGCTTTGGTGCATGCGCTGACTACGATCTCCACGGGTGGTTTTTCCACCTATGATGCGTCCTTTGGGGCGTTTTCCGGCCCGCTGGAATATGTCGCAACGCTGTTCATGATCCTCTCCGCCCTGCCGTTTGTGCGCTATGTGCAAATGGTCAACGGCAACACCACGCCGCTGTTCAAAGACAGTCAGGTGCGTCTCTTTCTGCTGACCATTGCCATTCTGGTGGTGATGTTCACGCTGATCCTGACCACTTTCTTCCCTCACAGCTGGGAACAGGCCTTCCGCGAGGCGCTCTTTAACATCACCTCGATCATCTCCGGCACCGGCTATGCCAGTGTCGACTACATGAACTGGGGCTCTTTCATCGTCGCCATGTTCTTCTTTATCGGCTTGATCGGCGGCTGCGCGGGCTCCACCGCCTGTTCGGTGAAAATCTTCCGCTATCAGCTGCTTTTCTCTGCGATCCGCGTACAGCTGCGCCGCATTCAGCACCCTTCAGGTGTCTTCATCCTGCGCTATCAGGGCCGCAAGGTGGACGAAGAGGCGTTGAACTCGGTGATGACCTTCTTTGTTTTCTTCACTGTGAGCCTTGGCGCGCTGGCTGTGCTACTGAGCATGACCGGACTTGATTTTGTCACCTCGCTCTCCGGCGCGGCCTCCGCGATTGCCAATATCGGGCCGGGGCTTGGCGACATCATCGGCCCTGCGGGCAATTTCTCATCTCTCAATGACACGGCCAAATGGCTTCTGTCGGCTGGCATGTTGCTGGGCCGGTTGGAGCTGCTGGCGGTGTTTGTTCTCTTTACAGTTCAATTCTGGAGGGCCTGATGGCAACGACTGGGCAGGAGATGCGCCCCTTGGGAGCGCAGATTTCGCACATGTTGAAAGCGCGTGGCGTGGATGTGATTTTTGGCATCCCCGGCGTGCACAATGTGGAGATGTACCGCGGCATTGAGGAGGCGGGCATCACCCATGTGCTGGCGCGCCATGAGCAGGGCGCGGGCTTTATGGCTGACGGCTATGCCCGTGCGAGCGGCAAGCCGGGGGTGGCCTATGTGATCACCGGTCCGGGGCTTTGCAATATTCTGACCCCCCTAGGGCAGGCCTATTCTGACAGCGTGTCGGTGCTGACTCTTTCCAGCTGTCTGGACGAACACGTCGGCCATCGCGGGCAGCTTCACCAGATGCGCGATCAGCGCGGGGCAGCTGCCACCGTGTGTGACTGGTCTGAAGAGGCGCGCACAGCCCGCGCCGCCTATGATCTGATCGACCGTGCCTTTGTGGAGTTTGAGGGCAAACGGCAGCGCCCCAAACACATACAGGTGCCCATTGGTCTTCTTGGCAGCCTGGCGGTTGAGTCGAGCGTGCATGCCCCCGGTGCCGCCAGCGCAGTGTCCAGCATTTCTGGCGTGCCAAATCTGGCAGGTTTGGAGGATAAGCTCGCAGCTGCGCGAAAACCGCTCTTTGTCTTTGGCGGCGGATTGGTGGCGCACGGGCAGCATGCACGCAACGCCACGGTGGATGCCGCCGTGCGCGAGCTGCTGCGACGCAGCGGTGCAGCGGCGTTTATGACCTACGCGGGCTGTGGCCTGCTGTCTGCGGATGAGCCTCTGAGCTTTGGCACCTATCTCGGTCGCGGCAAAAGCGAGCGCATCATTGGTGGTGCGGATCTGGTGATCGCCATTGGGACGGAACTATCTGAATGTGACCTGTGGCGCGACACATTGGGCCATCACGGCAGTTTGGTGCGAGTCGATATCGACCCAGAAGTTTTGGCCGACCGCCACCGCGCTGACATCACCTTCCAATGTGACGGCAAACAATTTGTCGAGGCCTTGTTGAGCACTCTCCCGGAGGCAACCGCAAGGCCCAAATGGGATGTCGCAGAGATCGCCAAAACCAAGGCCCGCTTCCGCGCTGAAACGGATGCGGAGCGTCCCGGAATTGCAGAGATCTGCGATGCGCTTGGCGATGTGATGCCGGATGAGGCGATGATCTATTCGGATATGACACAGTTTGCCTATGTCGCCAAAGAGGTTTGGGACATGCCTTGCTCTGGGTATTGGCATCACCCCACCGGCTTTGGGACGCTGGGCTATGCGCTGCCTGCCTCCATTGGCGGCGCAATGGCGCGTCCTGGCAAACCCACGGTCTGCATCGCGGGTGATTATGGCTTTCAGTACACCGTGCAGGAACTTGGCGCCGCCGTAGAGATGAAGCTGCCGATCCCGATCCTTCTGTGGGACAACCACAAGCTCAAAGAGATCGAAGACAGTATGGTCGAAAGCCAGATCGCCCCGAATGCGGTGATCGCGCACAATCCGAATTTCTGTCAGCTCGCGGAAAGCTATGGCTGTCTGGCGCAGGAACCCGCTTCGCTCAAAGAGCTCCAGCAGGCTCTGACCGAGGCGTTTGAAGCCGATCGCCCAACCCTGATCCGCATGACATCCGCATTGTCCGCGCGCTAAGAGGAGCGTATTTAAACAAAAAAGGCGGCTCCATTTGGGGCCGCCTTTTGCATGTGAGGGGGAGAGGTCTTACCAGCAGCTGACCAGCACGGTCATGTCGCTGGCGCGTTTGCTGAGATCCTCTGGCGCGAGGCTTTGGGCGCTGCTTGCCAGGCCCGCGTTGATGCCTTCTTGCGCCAGCAAGGCGCGCAGCGCGTCAGAGTTGACCGCAAAGTTCACGTCACTTGGCAGCTGCTGGGCGCTCTTGGCATCCCGTGGCAGCAGCATGCCAAAGACCGCGCCACCTGCGTCAAACACCGGGCCGCCCCAGTCGCCGGGCTCGATCTCAAGCGCCAGCCGTGCCAGCTCGCGCTCACCGCGCAGGCCTTTCACATCCGCCAGTTTGCCAAAGGTCACGGTGGGGGCTCCCAGCGCGCCTTCAAAGGAGTAGCCAGCCACTGCCACATCCGATTGGATGCGCGGCGCACCGACGCGCAATGCGGCCACATCAATCGGCGCGAGCGGGCTTACGGGGGCGAGAATGGCAACGCCAAGCGCCTCATCCAGCACGGCGACCTTGGCGTCGTAATCTTCCTCGATGGTGATCTTGGAGCAGCTCTGCACCGCCTCCGCAGTGGTCAAAACATGGCCGTTGCGGTCGATGAAGAAGCCGGAGCGTGATTGCTTGGGTTTGCGGATCTGAAGCCCCGCCAGCAGATCAATGTCCTGCGCCGCGCTGTCGCCCGCAGCCGGATCCAGAGTGCCGCCAAGACGGGTGAAGCTTGCGCGCATCTCGCCAAGAATGCGTTTGCGGCGCTCTTCATCGCCATCGGGCCAGACCAGCGTGAAGCCTTTGACTTCGCCATCCTCCAGCGACACCTCTGTGTGGCTGATCACCTGACCGTTCTGACCGGTCAAAACGAAGCTGCTTTTCTTGCGCTCACGCGGGCCGTTCAGCGGCACAATTTCGAGCGTTTGCATGATGTCATAGAGGCCAAACAGCGTGTTTTGATCGCCTGCCTGACTGATCAGCAGCACCTTCGCAGGGCCGTTTGCCGCCTCATATTGCACAAACGGATATTCCGCACCTGTCTTGGACACCGCGCCCAGAGGCACCAGCATCTCAATGCCCGCGTCCAGATCGCGCACCACCTGAAGGTCCATGCCTTCCAGCACCGCGTAAAATTGTTGGCGCAGCGTGTCGCGCTGACGCGTGGTCAAAACGCCGGTTGCGTCAAACCCGTTGTCGGCCTGCCAATTCGCCATGGAGGCGCGGGTGCCGCGGCCAAAGGCGCCATCAATTGCGGAATTGTAGTAACCGGCCCATTGCAGCCATTCCTGAAGGCGCATCTTTTCTGCGCGGGTCAGTTGGGCTTCGCTGGCGCGGGCTTGGCCCACGGTTTCATCCGGCAGCTGCTGCACCACAGGCTGTGTTGGCTCAGGAGCGGCTTCAACCGGCTGTTCGGTGATCTCCACGCTGGCGCTTTGCTCTGGCTGCGCACCCGGCGTGATGCTTTCCGGGTTGGTCAGCAGATTGGCACCAACAGGCCAGAACTGGCTGCGATAGTCGCGGGACAGGGCGATGTAGCTGTCAATCGGGATCAACCCTTCAGAGCGGTACACCCGCAGCACGTTCTCGGCGTCTTCCCGGCGGTATGGCCCCAGTGCCACCGCATACCAGCCGCCGCCAAGCGAGAATCCGTTTACGTCATCCATCCGTTGGGCATAGCCGCGAATATTGGCGCTGGCTTCGGTGAGGCTTGGGCGGGCTTCCAGCTGGACCCAGACGATGTCATCCTGAGAAGACTGTGCGAAGAGGGCGGAAACGCTGAAAATGAGCGCCGCAAACAGCGACAAAACAGTGCGCAACATAGTGGTCGTAGTCCCTAAAACTCGTGACGTTGGTAGTTCTCGGCCTGTTTAACAGGTTCTTGCACTCATGCACCTCTATTTTACGCCATGCTGCAATTGACCCCGCGAAGGGTTGCGCATAAGCAAGACCCGCGTTTGTAAGGGGCATAAAAATGGCACATAGCGACAGCAAACCTCGCAGCTTTCAGGAGATCATTCTGCGGCTTCAGAATTACTGGGCCGAAAAAGGCTGTGCCATCATGCAACCCTATGACATGGAAGTGGGCGCAGGCACGTTCCACCCGGCCACCACATTGCGCTCTCTGGGCAGCAAAGCCTGGGCCGCAGCCTATGTGCAGCCGTCGCGCCGTCCGACCGACGGGCGCTATGGGGAGAACCCAAACCGCCTGCAGCACTACTACCAGTATCAGGTGCTGATCAAACCGAGCCCGCCCAACCTGCAGGAGCTTTACCTCGGCAGCCTTGAGGCCATCGGTATCGACATGGAGATGCACGACATCCGCTTTGTTGAGGATGACTGGGAAAGCCCGACCCTCGGCGCATGGGGCCTCGGCTGGGAAGTCTGGTGTGACGGGATGGAAGTCAGCCAGTTCACTTATTTCCAGCAGGTCGGCGGGCACGATTGCCATCCTGTGTCCGGTGAGCTGACCTATGGTCTGGAGCGTCTGGCCATGTATGTTTTGGGCGTCGATCATGTGATGGATATGCCTTTCAACAGCCCAGATGCGCCTATTGCGTTGAAGTATGGCGATGTTTTCAAGCAGACCGAGCAGGAATACAGCCGCTGGAACTTTGACGTGGCCAACACCGACGTGCTGCTCAAACAGTTTGAAGAGGCTGAGGCCGAGTGCGAGAAGATCCTCGCGCAGGAGCATATGGATCCCAAAACCGGCAAGCGCATCATCATGGCGCATCCGGCTTATGACCAGTGCATCAAGGCTTCCCACTTGTTCAACTTGCTCGATGCACGTGGGGTGATTTCGGTCACCGAGCGTCAGGCCTATATCGGCCGCGTGCGCGCGCTGGCCAAGCAATGCGCGGATGCGTTTGTGCAGACAGAGGCAGGTGGCTACGCGGCGTGAGGCTTATGCTAGGCAAAGCCCGGCAACAGCACTTTCACGCCGTCCGCGACCATTTCAATCGCGATGGCGATCAGGATCAGCCCCATGAGGCGCGTCATGATGGTGCGCGCCGTGGCGCTCAGATGCTTGCCGATATTGCCTGCAAACAGGAACACCACCGCCAACAGCCCGACCACAAGCGCAACGCAGGCCGCATAGATCGCCCAGCCGGTCGCGCCATTGGCCTGATGGGCATAGAGAATCAGGGTGGTCATCGTGCCGGGGCCAACCAGCATGGGGAAGGTCATCGGATAAAACGCGATGCTCTCCACCGGCGCCCTGGCCACGGCGGCTTGCTCATGTTCGGTGCCATGATGCGCGCTGCTGTTGTTGCCATTCAGCATGTGAAAGCCGATCTGCAACAGCACCAGCCCACCCGCGACGCGAAACGCGTCCACCGAAATGCCAAAGAAATCGAGGATGGCGGAGCCCGCCACGGCGACAATCGCGCAGGCAATGCTGGTGTAGACCACCACCTGAAGCGCGGTTTTGCGCTGCGCGGGGGGCGCAAGCTCCTCCGTCAGGCTCAGGAAAATCGGCAGATTAACAAACGGGTTCATGACCGCAAAAAGGGCCCCGAACATGGCCACGGCAAAGCTATCGGGCATCTCAATCTCTTGGTAGGTTCAAATCAACTCAATCACTTGGCTTTGACTGTGCGCCGCGCAGCGGTTTCGCGCAACATAAGCCTGACGGAAATTCAGGGGGCAACCGCATGACGGGCAAATTGCTGGGAGGTGTGATCGTGCTGACGGCTTTGGTGGGCGGGATCGCCATGTATTGGCTGCAAATCTATGGCTACTACGACGAGGTGCGCGTGTCTGACCTCAAAGATGATGTGCAGCTCACCCTGCTGGTCAGCGAACAGCCGGAGCCCATTCTCTATGAGGACTTCAAGGCGATCGACAGCGAAAGCTCCCCGATCCGCTACCGCGCCTGTTTCACCACCCCCATGAGCGCACCTCTGCTGACAGAAACCTACATGCTGTTGGAGAAGGCAGAGCCGCGCAATGCGCCGGGCTGGTTTGACTGTTTTGACGCCAAAGAGATTGGCGCGGCGTTGGAAAGTGGTGAGGCGCTCGCGTTTTTGGGTGAAAAAGAGGTGCAATACGGTATTGACCGCATCGTCGCCATTCTGCCCGATGGGCGTGGATTTGCCTGGAACGAAATCAACGCCTGTGGCGAAATCGCCTTTGACGGAAAACCTTTGCCGGATCACTGCCCGCCAAAACAGTAGGAGCACAGCCAAGTGCCTGAGATATTTGTCTTCCCCGAATTCATCACCTCGACACTTGGCTTTGCAGTTTACCTGCTGGGCGCGCGTCTGACGCGCGAAGTGGCCTTTCTGCGGGAGTTCAACATTCCCGAGCCTGTCACCGGCGGGCTGATCGCCTCGACCTGCTTTGCGATCTATGCCGCGCTGTCAGGGCAGTCGCTGCATTTTGAGGTCGCTGCGCGGGACTATCTTCTGGTGCTCTTCTTTGCGGGTATCGGTCTTAATGCGCGCCTGTCTGACCTTTTGCTGGGCGGACGGGTGCTGCTGTTGCTGCTGGTACTGACGCTTGGCACGATCCTCATTCAGAATGTCGTCGGAATCGCAGGCGCGCAGCTCTTTGGTCTACCGGCGCAAACCGGCGTGCTCTTTGGCTCGGCTTCGCTGATTGGCGGGCATGGCACGGCGATTGCCTGGTCGCCCAATGTGGCCGAAGTCACCGGCTTTGCCAGCGCTCCGGAGCTGGGTGTGGCGATGGCGACCCTCGGGCTGATTGCCGCCTCGCTGATTGGTGGCCCTGTCGCAAAATATCTGATCTCGCGCCACAATCTCTCGCCCAGCCGCCCCGATGACGGCGACGTGGTCGGCGTGGCTTATGAGGATGAGCGCGACGGCCTGGAAATCACCCATGTGAGCCTGATGCGGGTAATGTTGGCGCTGCATCTGGCGATTATTTTGGGCTACGCCATGCATGGCGTGCTGCAACAGCTGGGGCTGATGCTGCCATTGTTTGTGCCCTGTTTGATCAGCGGCATCATTCTGGCCAACCTGCGGCCCATTCTGGCACCCAAGATCCCTTCTGTTGCGCGCACGCCCAGCTTGGCCATTGTCTCGGAATTTGCGCTTGGCACCTTTCTGGCGATCTCGCTGATGACCATGGATTTCTCCACCCTGAGCGAGGCGGGCTGGGCGATTGTTGTCACCCTTGTGGTGCAGACCGCGGCCACCATCGCGCTGGTGATTGTGATCCTGTTCTATGCCCTCGGGCGCAACTACACGGCGGCGGTGCTGGCAGCGGGCTTTGCCGGCTTCTCACTGGGCGCAACCCCCACCGCCATCGCCAATATGACCGCCGTGACCAAGAGATATGGCCCGGCCCCCATCGCTTTTGTCGTTTTGCCCTTGGTTTCGGCGTTTTTCGTCGATATTGCCAACGCGGTAGTTATTCAGACCATCGTGAACTTCTAAGGATCCGTCATGCCTGATCTCTTGATCGAACTCTTTTCTGAGGAAATCCCCGCCCGCATGCAGGCGCGGGCCGCTGAAGACCTGAAAAAGAAAGTGACGGATGGTCTGGTCGAGGCCGGTTTGACCTATGCCCACGCACGCGCCTATTCCACGCCGCGCCGTCTGACACTGGCGCTCGAAGGCCTGCTGGCCGAAAGCCCGACCGTGAATGAAGAGCGTAAAGGCCCGAAAGTTGGCGCGCCTGACAAAGCCATCGAAGGCTTCTTGCGTGGCGCAGGTGTGGCGCGCGAAGATCTGGAAGAGCGTGAGACCCCGAAAGGCGCGGTCTACTTTGCCACCATCACCAAGCCGGGCCGCCCGGCGGCAGAGATCGTGGCCGAGGTGCTCGAAGACACCATTCGCAATTTCCCATGGCCCAAATCCATGCGCTGGGGTGCAGGCAGCCTGCGTTGGGTGCGCCCGCTGCATTCGATCCTATGCATTCTGTCCGCAGAGGACGGCCACAGCATTGTGCCGCTCGACATCGACGGGATCACCTCTGGCGACACCACTGAAGGCCACCGCTTCATGGGCGAGGGCCGCTTTGCCGTGACCAGCTTTGAGGACTATGAGGTCAAGCTCAAGCGCAGCAAAGTGGTTCTGAACGCCGAAGAGCGCGCCGAATCCATCTGGAACGACGCCACCAACATGGCCTTTGCCCAAGGTCTCGAAGTGGTGGAAGACAAAGGCCTTCTGGCCGAAGTGGCCGGTCTGGTTGAATGGCCAGTGGTGCTGATGGGCGACATCGCAGAGGATTTCCTCGGCCTGCCACCTGAGGTGCTGCAGACCTCGATGAAAGAGCACCAGAAGTTCTTCTCCGTGATGAACCCGAAAACCGGCCGCATCGAGAAATTTGTGACCGTTGCCAACCGTGAAACCAAAGACGATGGCGCCACCATTCTGGCAGGCAACCAGAAGGTGCTGTTTGCGCGTCTGAGCGATGCGAAGTTCTTCTGGGAAAACGACGTGCGCACGGTGCAGGATCAGGGCTTTGAGCCTTGGGTTGAGAAGCTCGAAAACGTGACCTTCCACGCCCAGATCGGCAGCCAGGGCGCGCGCGTGATGCGGATTGCGGATCTCGCGACCACGGTGGCCCCATCGGTGAACGCCGATCCGATGCTGGCACAGATGGCCGCGCAAGCCTGTAAAGCCGACCTGAGCTCGGAAATGGTCTATGAGTTCCCGGAACTTCAGGGGCTGATGGGGCGCTATTATGCGCAGGCGGCCGAGCTTCCTGCGGAAGTTGGTCAGGCCAGCGAAGAGCATTACTCCCCGCTGGGCCCATCCGATGACGTGCCAACAGCACCTGTTTCTGTGGCTGTGGCCATGGCGGACAAGCTCGACACGCTGTCAGGTTTCTGGGCGATTGATGAAAAGCCAACCGGCTCCAAAGACCCGTTTGCCCTGCGCCGTGCGGCCTTGGGTGTGATCCGTCTGGTTCTGGAAAACGGCCTGCGCATCAACCTGCTGGATATCACCCAGACCGCTGTTGCGGCTCTGCTGAAAGTCGAGGACTGGGAAGCGGCGGCCAAGGCGGCTGAGGGCGACGAAGCCAAACACATGGAAATGCACGCCGCTCAGGCCCGTGGCATTGCCAATGCTGCGCCTCAGGATCTGCTCACTTTCTTCCATGACCGTCTCAAGGTCTATCTGCGCGATCAGGGCATCCGCCATGATGTGATTGACGCCTGCATCGCGATGCCGGGCAACGATGATCTGGCGCTTCTGGTGGCCCGCGCCCGCGCGCTGCAGGATTTCATGTCCACCGAGGATGGCGAGAACCTGCTGCAGGGCTTTAAGCGCGCCAACAACATTCTGAGCCAGGCCGAAGAGAAAGACGGCGTGGAATATTCCTTTGGCGCAGATGTGAAATTTGCCGAGGACGAGAGCGAGAAAGCCCTCTTTGCCGCGCTTGATGGGGCAGAAGGGGCGATCTCTTCGGCCATCGAGACCGAAGATTTTGTGTCAGCCATGTCAAACATGGCCTCCCTGCGCGCGCCGATTGATGCGTTCTTTGAGGCGGTTCAGGTCAACAGCGACAACGAAGTTGTGCGCCGCAACCGCCTCAACCTGCTGTCGCGCATCCGCACAATCTGTCTGCAGGCCGCAGATCTGACACGTGTGGAAGGCTAAGGTGTAGTTCTACGTGCGAGGCAGCTAAGACTTGCCTCGCGCCCCATGCGGTTTATGCTGCGACGCGCAATGAATAGGTGCCGCAGTGCAGCAGAATGACCCGCATATCACCCTGATCACCCCCACAGCGCCCATGGCGCCTGCAACCCATGGCGGGCGGGCCAAATGTCTGCAACGTCTGGCGCGGCTTGATCTGCCGCTGCCGACAACCGTCGCGCTGTCCTTTGATGCGGTGCATGGGCTTGCGGCGGGCGAACAGCCCGATATGGCGCAGGTGCTTGCGCCGTTTGAAGATGGGCAGCTGTTGTGCGTACGCCCAAGTTCCGAAGATCCCGATTGGGGTGGCCCCGGCGCGATCCTGAACATCGGCATGAACGATGAACAGCTTGCCTCTTTAAGCGAGACCATTGGCGCGGAAGCAGCAGCCAAACTCTATCTGAAATTCATTCAGTCTTACTCCACCCATGTGGCGCGACTGGATCCCGACATCTTTGATGATCTGGACAATTCCGATCCCGACGCGGTCGCGGATTTTCTCGAAGCTTATGAGGACGAGGCCGAAGAACCTTTCCCGCAGGACCGCAGCGCACAGCTGATCGGGGTGTTGCGCTCCATGGCGCGCGCTTGGGAAGGCACCACCGCGCGGCTCTTGCGTCAGGCTAAAGGCGCGCCTGCGGATGCGGGGCTGGGTCTTGTGATTCAGGCGATGGCGCTGGGTGTCGGCCACGGCGAAAGCGGCAGCGGCGTGCTCCAGCTGGTGAACAGCGACACAGGTCTGCCGCAGATCACCGGGCGCTACATGAGCCAGAGCCAGGGCCGGGACGCGATGAAATCCGGGGCAGGGGCGCTGTTTCTGCAAAAGGATGCGCGCGGTGCCTCTCTTGAGGAAAAGGTGCCGGACGCCTTTGCGCTGCTGACTGAATACGCCGGGCTGATGCGGGCCCGCCTGCGCGAAGAGATGCAGATCGAATTCACGCTGGAAAACGGCGAGATTCACATTCTGGACGGTGTGCGCGTACAACGCAGCGCCCGCGCGGCGGTGCGCATTGCCGTGTCGCTGGCCGAAGACAAGATCATCACGCGCGAAGAGGCGGTGATGCGGATCGAGCCGCGCGCGCTCAATGAACTCCTGCACCGTCAGGTCGACAGCGAAGCGGAGCGCGATGTGATCGGCAGCGGCATTGCCGCCAGCCCCGGCGCGGCAACCGGCCGGATCGTGTTCACCGCGGCAGAGGCACAGGCCTGCGCGGCCCGCGGTGAGGCCTGTGTTCTGGTGCGCCGGGAGACAAACCCCGAGGACATTCGCGGCATGCACGCCGCCAGCGCCGCCCTGACCGAACGCGGCGGCATGACCAGCCACGCGGCAGTGATCGGGCGCGGCCTTGGTCTTCCTTGCGTGGTTGGGGCCACCTCCATGCGGTTTCAGATTCGCAAAAAGCGGATCATCGCAACCGATGGCCGGGTTTTCCGCGAAGGCGATGTGATCACTGTAGATGGCACCACCGGCAATATTCTCGCCGGTGAGCCCAAAATGATGGAAGCCGCGCTGGATGATGCCTTTCAAACCCTGATGAGCTGGGCCGATCTCAGCCGCGACATCGGCGTGCGCGCCAATGCGGACACCCCGGCAGACGCCACAACCGCGCTGATGTTTGAGGCCGAAGGCATCGGCCTCTGTCGCACCGAACATATGTTCTTTGAGGCCGACCAGCTGATCGCGATGCGCGAGGTGATCTTTGCCAATGCCTCGGCGGACCGCGCGGTTGCCTTGCAGGCCCTGCTGCCGATGCAGCGGGAGATGTTTGTCGAGCTGTTCAACATCATGGGCAAACGCCCGGTCTGCATCCGCCTGTTTGACCCGCCGCTGCATGAATTCCTGCCCACCGACCGCGCTGGCCTGCGCGATCTGGCCGAATCGCTCAACCTGCCGCTGTCCGATGTGACCCGCCGCGTGGAGGCGCTGGGGGAATACAACCCGATGCTGGGCATGCGCGGTGTGCGCCTTGGCATCACGGTGCCGGAAATTCTCGACATGCAGGCGCGCGCGATTTTTGAGGCGACGCTGGATGCCTGTGGCGACAACGAGCCTTTTGTGCCGGAAATCATGATTCCGCTGGTCTCGGCCAAGCGCGAAGTGGAGCTGGTGAAAACCCGCATTGATGCGGTGGCCGCCGCCGTGCGCACCGAGCGCGCGCGCGATTTTGACTACCGCCTTGGCGTGATGGTGGAGACACCGCGCGCCGCGCTGCGGGCCGAGGATATTGCCCAGCATTGCAACTTCTTCAGCTTTGGCACCAACGACCTCACACAGATGACCTACGGCTTGTCACGCGACGACGCCGGGCGCTTCATGAGCCCCTATGTGCAGCAGGGCGTTTTCCCCGAAGATCCGTTCCACACATTGGATCAGGAAGGGGTGGGCGAATTGCTGCGATTGGGAGCCGAGCGTGGCCGCCGTGCGCAGCCTGATCTGACGCTGTCTGTCTGCGGTGAACATGGCGGCAGTCCCGAATCGATTGCCTTTTGTCGGCAGATTGGGCTTGATTACGTGTCATGCTCCCCGTTTCGGGTGCCCGTGGCGCGACTGGCAGCAGCCCAACTGGCGATCAAAGATAAGCTCCAGTAAAATAACACCTTTTTCACAAAATCTCTTTAGGAGCCAGCGCAGTGTTTTGGCTGTGACAAGCCTGTGAGTGGACGTTTCGTTTATTTTTCGTTAACAACACCCCGTTTTAAAGCCGCCGGGGTCATAAACCCCATAAAACGAGGTCATCATGCGCTACTTGATTGCATCCTTTTTGGCTGCGGCCCTGACTGTGGGCAACAGCTACGCGGAGACGACACCAGCGACCGAATCTGCCTCCACCAAACCACGACAATTGGTACTTTTTGATGGCAAGACTTTGCGCGATATTTTCGCGCCGAAAAAGCCTAAGCCAACCGAAATCAGCTACAGCCGCGCGTTTATCGACAGCCTGCCAAAGGTGAACGATGAGAAACGCACAGCGGAATGGCAATGCATGGCCGAGGCGCTCTATTTTGAGGCGCGCGGTGAAAGCGTCAAAGGCCAGTTCGCTGTGGCCGAAGTCATCCTCAATCGCGCCGAACACTCGGCCTTTCCCGGAAGCGTCTGTGGCGTGATCAATCAGGGCACTGCGAGCGGTCGCAAATATCAGTGCCAGTTCACCTACAACTGCGATGGTCTGTCCGATAAAATCCGCGAACACGGCGCCTATGAGCGGGTTGGCAAAGTGGCCGACCTTCTGCTTGCCGGCGCGCCTGCGGAGCTCACGGCTGGGGCGACCCACTATCACACCAAGGCGGTGAACCCGCGCTGGTCGCGTGTCTATGAACGCACCACAACCATTGGTGTTCATCACTTCTACCGGATGCCCACACGGTTGTCTCAGAACTGACGCTTCTTTCGGTTTCGCGATTTGATGTGCCGCGTTTGCCCTATGGCCGCGCGGCACATGGCCTGATAAAGGCCGCACCACCGCTCGGTGGCGGGATCGAAACAACAGCGCGTGGAAGAGAGATCATGAGCAACGAAATCCGATTGGCGTTTGCCCATCCTTCTGAGCGTGCCGAGGCCACCTCGTCAGATGACCCGCTCGATCGCATTTCCCTGCGCGACCACACCGTTGAGGTGGAAATCGGCGCGTTTCAGGCGGAGCGAGGCACCACCCAGCGGATTTGCTTCAACGTGGTGGTAGAGGTGTTGCCGCTTGGCCCGGTGGTCGAGGACGATGTGGATCGCATCCTGTCTTATGACAAAGTCACCGAGGCGATTGCCTTTGAACTCTCTGCCGAGCGTCTGAACCTGCTGGAAACCCTCGCGGCCCGCGTTGCCGACCGCATCCTGCTTGAGCCGCAGGCCCATCGGGTTTTTGTGCGCATCGAGAAGCTGGATCGCGGCCCCGGTGCTCTGGGGGTCGAGATTGTCCGCAGCCGCAAGGCGCATCTCGCGCCTGTTGAGGAGATCATTGAAGAAGAGGCCCCGCAGCCGCGCGTTGTCTTTGTGTCTAATGAGGCGCGCATGTCCGAACAGCTTGCGGGCTCTATCGACGGGTTCCTGCAAACCGATGTGCCGCTGATCCTCTGTGTGGGTGCACCTGATCTGGCAGCGCCCAAAACCGGCCACGCCATGACCCAACGCCGTGTGGATCTGCTCGCCATTGAGCAAAACGCATGGATGCTGGCGGCCCGTGATTCCCGCTGTGTGGTGGTCGACACCCGCACCGAGCTGGATTGGGCGATGAAAAATGACCAGACCTGCGTCTGGGCACCGTCCAAAATTGTGCTCGATGCGGTGGATGGCCCAACGGCCCCCCCGAGCGACGCGCTTGCGCTTGCGCTTTGGTTCGCCGAAGAGATGCAGGCGGTGGAGTTTGTGGTGCTTGGATCAGGCAGCGCGCATGCGCTTGAGACCGACATTCCGGTGCGTCACCAGTCTCTGGATGCCGAAGCGCGTTGAACCGCTTGCCTTTTGAGGGCGCATTGGTCATGCAGCGCGCATGACTGTGTATTATCGAGCCATCCCGCAATATGACGTGGCCCGCCCCGCCAACGCGCATCGCTTGGCGGATGGCTGGTGCTGGTTCACCCATGTTGAACGCCTCACCCGGGGCCAGTCGGCGGAGATTGTCTCTGCTGATGTTGTGCCTGATGAGATGCTGCAGCGTATGGTGGCGCCCCGCACCGCTGTGACCGGCCTGTCGATGGCGCGCCCCAACCTGATGGGCATTCTGAACGTCACGCCCGACAGCTTTTCTGATGGTGGCGCCCATGAAGGTGCCGCGGCCGCGCTCAACCATGCGCGTGCCATGACAGAGGCGGGCGCTGACATGATTGATGTCGGCGGAGAATCCACCCGCCCCGGCGCCGCCTTTGTGCCGATTAACGAAGAGATTGCCCGCACGGCCCCGGCCATTGCCGCAATCTCGGCTGCGCTTTCGGTGCCGATCAGCATCGACACCCGCAAGGCTGAGGTGGCTCAGGCCGCTGTGTCCGCAGGCGCGGCCCTGATCAACGATGTGTCCGGTTTCACCTTTGACGCCGCGCTGGCCCCCCTCGCGGCGGCGCAGAATGCGCCGGTCTGTGTGATGCATGCGCAGGGCGATCCGGCGACGATGCAGCAGGACCCGCAGTATGATGACGTGCTTCTGGATGTTTACGACTTCCTTGAAACACAAATTGAGCATCTGCAAAGCCTCGGCATTCCGCGTGCGAACATCGTGGTGGACCCAGGCATCGGCTTTGGCAAAACGCAGGCGCATAACCTTGCTTTGTTGGCCCGTCTGAGCCTGTTTCACAGCCTTGGCTGCGCGATCTTGCTGGGCGCGTCTCGCAAACGCTTTATTGGCACCATCGGCAACGCTCCGCTTGCGGACAAGCGCGCGCCGGGATCCATCGCAGTTGCCCTTGCAGGCATCGCGCAAGGCGCGCAGATTATCCGCGTCCACGACGTAGAAGAGACCCGTCAGGCCCTGAAATTGTGGCAGGCCGTGACAACAGGAGACGCAGATGACGCGTAAGTTTTTTGGAACCGACGGGGTGCGCGGCACCGCCAACACCTATCCGATGACCGCCGAGATGGCATTGCGGATCGGTGCGGCCGTGGGGCGGTACTTCCGCAACGACGGCGGCACGGAACACCGCGTGGTGATCGGCAAAGACACCCGTCTGTCCGGCTACATGTTTGAACATGCGCTCACCGCGGGTCTGACCTCCACCGGTATGAACGTGCTGTTGCTTGGCCCGGTGCCAACGCCGGCAGTCGGCTTGCTGACCACCTCCATGCGCGCCGATCTTGGCGTGATGATCTCCGCCAGCCACAACCCTGCCGTAGACAATGGCATCAAGTTCTTCGGGCCAGACGGGTTTAAACTGTCCGATCAGGCTGAAGCCGAGATTGAGCATCTGATTGAAACCGGGGTGGAGCCCGCACAGGCGCAGAACATCGGGCGCGCCAAACGGATCGATGACGGCCGCTTCCGCTATATCGAGCGGGTCAAAAGCTCGCTGCCCCGCGCCTTGCCACTGCGCGGCGTGAAAGTGGTGATCGACTGCGCCAACGGAGCAGCTTACCGCGCCGCGCCAGAGGCGCTTTGGGAACTTGGTGCAGAGGTGATCTCCATCGGGGTTTCTCCCAATGGCCACAACATCAATGAAAACTGCGGCTCCACCAGCACCCGCACCGCGCAGGAAGCGGTGGTGACCCACGGCGCGGATGTGGGCATCTGCCTGGATGGCGACGCGGACCGGGTGATGATCATTGACGAAAACGGCAAGGTGGCTGACGGCGATCAGATCATGGGGCTTCTGGCCTCCCGCTGGGCCAAATCAGGCAAGCTGAAAGGCGGCGCTTTGGTTGCCACCGTGATGTCAAACCTTGGTTTGGAGCGGTTCATGGAGGGCGAAGGCCTGCGGCTGGAGCGCACCGCCGTGGGGGATCGCTATGTGGTCGAGGCCATGCGCAAGGGCGGCTACAACCTCGGTGGCGAGCAATCCGGCCATATCGTGATGACCGACTATGCCACCACCGGCGACGGGCTGATGGCGGGTCTGCAATTCATCGCCGCGATGGTGGAAAGCAACGCCCCCGCCAGCAAGCTCTCTCAAGTCTTTGAAACCGTGCCGCAACTTCTGAAGAACGTGCGCTACGGCGAAGGGCAGACCCCGCTGGAGACCTCCTCCGTGCAAACCGCCATTGCCTCGGCAGAACAGGCGCTGGCCGGGCAAGGGCGTCTGCTCATTCGCAAATCCGGCACCGAACCTTTGGTGCGTGTGATGGCGGAGTGCGAAGATGCGCAGCTCTTGGAGCGCACCGTGGACAGCGTGGTGGATGCGGTGCAGGACGCCGTCGCCTAGGGCTCAGCCGCCACGCGGGAAGAAGAGGCGTCGCAACGCGCCATATTGGCTGAGCGCGACGCCTGACAGGATCAGCAATGTGGCCCAGATCAGAGAGCCGGGCAGTGGCTCTCCCATCACGGTCACACCAAAGACCACCGACCACAGTGGCACCTGATAATTGGTGAGGCTCATGAACACCGGCCCTGCCGTGCGGATCACCAGAATGCGCAGCAGGCCCGCCGCCGCCGTCGGCACCAAGCCCAGCACCGCGACAATCACCAGCCCCTCGGCCGAGGGCATCGGGGGCAAGCCGTGCTGCAGCGCGGCCAGCGGGATCACCAAAGCTGCGCCAAACAGCAATGTGGTGGCCGACAGGCCAACCGGATCCAGCGGGGGCAAGCGCCGCATCAGGATCGAGGAAACCGCATAGCAGGCGGCTGCCGACAAGCAGGCCAGCTGCCCCCAGCCTTCAAGCGGGCTGCCGCTTGAGGCAAAAGCGGCGGGGCCGATCAGCACCAAAACCCCTGCAAATCCAATCAGAAAGCCCAATGTCCGGCGCAGCGTCATGCGCTCGCCCGGCACCAGAAAATGCGCCAGTGGCAAAACGATCAGTGCAACGGCGGCCATCGAGACGCCTGTGAAAGCAGAGGTCACATATTGCTGCGCCCAGGCGAGGAACATGAACGGCACCGCCGCGCTCAGCATCGACACCCAGATCAACCGGCCCCAGTCCCGTTCTTCTGAGCGAAACATCCCGCCGCCACGCATCTGCCAGATCACCGTGGTGATCAGCGCGGCAAAGCCAATGCGGCCTGCCGCCACCCAAAGCGGCAGCAAATGCTCCAGCGCCAGTTTCTGCACCATGAACGTGCCGCCCCAAACAAGGCCAAGCGTGGCCACCATAAGCCAGCTGGCGGCAGTGATCTGTGGGCTGGTTTGCTCTGACATAGGGGCTCACAAGTTAGGCGTTTAGACAAAAAAGGGCGCCGGAAGGGCGCCCTTTGAAGTCTCTGAAAAGACGTTAGTTCTTTTCTTTGTCGACCATTTTGCCGGCAGAGATCCAAGGCATCATGCCACGCAGTTTTGCGCCGGTCTCTTCGATCATGTGCTCGTCGTTTGCACGACGGGACGCTTTGATGGTTGGCTGACCAACCGCGTTTTCCAGCATGAAGTCGCGTACGAATTTGCCCTGCTGGATGTCTTCCAGAACCGCTTTCATGCGGGCTTTGGTTTCGTCGTACTTCAGGATGCGTGGGCCGGTGACATACTGGCCGTATTCTGCGGTGTTGGAGATGGAGTAGTCCATGTTCGCGATGCCGCCTTCGTAGATCAGGTCCACGATCAGCTTCACTTCGTGCAGACACTCAAAGTAGGCCATCTCAGGCGCGTAGCCTGCTTCCACCAGAGTTTCAAAACCACAGCGGATCAGCTCAACCAGACCACCGCAGAGAACAGCTTGTTCGCCGAACAGGTCGGTTTCGCACTCTTCGCGGAAGTTGGTTTCGATGATGCCGGAGCGGCCGCCACCGATGGCGGAGCAGTAGGACAGGCCGATTTCCAGCGCGCGGCCGGTTGCGTCGGTGTCAACCGCGACGAGGCAAGGCACGCCGCCGCCTTTGGTGTATTCGCCGCGCACGGTGTGACCTGGGCCCTTAGGCGCCATCATGATCACGTCCACGCCTTCTTTTGGCTCGATCAGGCCAAAGTGCACGTTCAGGCCGTGGGCAAACGCAATCGCGGCACCTGGCTTGATGTTGTCGTGTACGTATTTCTTGTAGGTTTCTGCCTGAAGTTCATCGGGCATGGTGAACATGATCACGTCACACCAAGCGGCTGCTTCGGCAATGCCCATCACCTGCAGGCCTTCGCCTTCGGCTTTCTTCGCGGAAGGGGAGCCTTCGCGCAGCGCCACAACAACGTTCTTCGCGCCGGAGTCGCGCAGGTTCAGCGCGTGTGCGTGGCCTTGGGAACCGTAGCCCAGGATGGCCACTTTCATGTCTTTGATCAGGTTGATGTCGCAGTCGCGATCGTAATAAACGCGCATGATGAACGCTCCTCTGTTTGATGTTGCGGCCACAATAGGCATTCCTCTGGGGAAAGAGAGTGTTGTGATCGGCAAAATCAGGGGCGATTTCGAGGTTTCTATTCTTTCATGTGTGATTTATCGTCAATTTCATGCTTGATGATCTCGATAGACGCATACTGCGCCACCTTCAGGGCGATCCGAGTCAGTCGGTGCCGGAGCTTGCCGACCGTCTTGGCCTCACCACCTCCCGCATGTCGCGCAAAATCGACAAGCTGCGCGAAGCGGGCATTCTGCGCGGCCAGCGCGGGGTGATCGACTGGCAGACCTTGGGCTATGCGGTGGAGGTCAGCCTGCGTGTGACCCTTGATAAAACCCAATCCCGCGCCTTTGACGATTTTCTGGAGGCCGCCCGCGATATTGCCGAGGTCATCGAGATACAGACCTTTCTGGGGCAGGTTGATGTGCGCCTCTCGGTGATTGCCAAAGACATGGCCCATTATCAGGAGATCTACCGCCGCCGCATCCTGACGTTGCCCCATATCGCAGACATTGAGGCGCTCATGCATGTGGCGCGCATCAAATCGGATGAGAGCCTGCCCATATGATTGATCTGGATGATATCGACCGCGCGCTGCTGAAGGCGCTGGCCGAGGATGCCACCCAGAACGCAGGGGCCTTGGGGCGGCGCTTTGGCCTCTCGCAACCGGCCACATGGCGTCGTATCAAGCGGCTGCAGGACAGCGGCGCCATTGCCGGGCGCAAACTGGATTTGGATCGTGAAAAGCTTGGCTTCGGGGTGACGGTCTTTCTGGGCATCAAACTGGCCACCAAGGGCCGTGTCAGCCTTGAAGATTTTGAGCGTGCGGTGACCGCCATTCCTGAGGTGCAGACTGTCGAGCACGTGCTGGGCATGTATGACTACCGCCTGCGCGTCACGGCGCGAGATATTTCTGACTTTGAGCGCGTCCTGCGTCGCCGCGTCATGACCCTGCCCGGGGTGGGCAATGTGGAGGCCAATGTTCTGCTCAGTGAAGAGCGCCGCCCCGGTCCGCTGTAAGCGGGGGCACAACGGCTGCGTCGCCGTCATGTGACTTTGCTTTTTACAGGCTGCAGGATACATCCGGGGCAACAGATATAGGAGAGTGCATATGGCACATGACATTGATCCCGGTGGGCTGAGTGAATTTTCCGTGGTCTTTACCGACCGCTCCCTCAACCACATGTCCAAGACCTTTCAGCAGGTGATGCGCGACATCTCCGATCTGCTGAAAGAGGTCTATAACGCAGATGGCGTGGCGCTTGTGCCCGGTGGCGGCACCTATGGCATGGAGGCCGTCGCGCGTCAGTTCGCGGCAGGTCAGAAAACCCTCGTGGTGCGCAACGGCTGGTTCTCCTACCGCTGGAGCCAGATCTTTGAGGCGGGCGGCTTTGCTGCGGAAAGCACCGTCATGAAAGCGCGCCAGACCGGCAACGATGCCACCGCACCCTTTGCACCAGCCCCGATCGACGATGTGGTGGCCAAGATCCGCGCAGAAAAACCTCAGGTGGTCTTTGCACCCCATGTGGAAACCAGCGCCGGTGTGATCCTGCCCGATGACTATATCGCCGCCATGGCCGCTGCCGCCCATGAAGTTGGCGCGCTGATGGTGCTGGATTGCATCGCCTCGGGCTGTGTCTGGGTCGACATGAAAGCGCTGGGTGTCGATGTGCTGTGTTCTGCCCCGCAAAAAGGCTGGAGCGCCTCGCCCTCAGCGGGCCTTGTGATGATGTCAGAACGCGCGCTGAACCGTTTGGAGGAAACACAGTCTGACAGCTTCGCGCTCGATCTGAAGAAATGGCGCGACATCATGGTGGCCTATGAAAACGGCGGCCACGCCTATCACGCCACCATGCCCACCGATGCCCTGCGCGCCTTCCGCGACACCATGCTGGAAACACGCGACTATGGCTTTGACAAGCTGCGCGAGGCGCAATGGGCGCTGGGCAACGGCGTGCGTGCGCTGCTCAAGGACAAAGGCATCCAATCCGTCGCCGCAGAAGGTTTTGGCGCACCGGGCGTGGTGGTCAGCTACACCGCTGATCCGGCCATTCGGAACGGCAGCAAGTTCATGGCCGAAGGCATGCAGATCGCCGCCGGTGTGCCGCTCGCCTGTGATGAGCCTGAGGGCTTCATGACCTTCCGCCTTGGCCTCTTTGGTCTGGACAAGCTTTATGACGTGCCCGCCACCACCGCGCGGCTGAAGGCTGTGCTCGACACGGTTCTTTAAGAGGCAAAAGCTTCACACGAAAAAGGCGGTGCATCCTCTGCACCGCCTTTTGTGTTTCTCAAAACCGCCCGCGCTTACAGCGCGCGCCAGCCGATATCCTTGCGGAAGAACCCACCGGGCCAGTTGATGCCATCCACCATGGCATAGGCCCGATCCCGCGCTTCCTGCAGGCTTGCCCCGCGCGCGGTCACGTTCAGCACGCGGCCACCGGTTGCGGTGATCTGCCCATCCGCTTTGGTGGTGCCTGCGTGAAACACCATGTTCTTGCTGTCAGAGGTCAGCGCCTCAAGCCCGCCAATCACCGAACCTTTTTCATAAGAGCCGGGATAGCCATTGGCCGCCATCACCACGGTGATTGCATGGTCATCCGCCCAGTTCACCTGCGCTTCATGCAGGCGCTCTTCAGCTGCCGCATGCATCAGGTCCAGCGCCTGCCCGCCAAGGCGCATCATCAGCACCTGACACTCCGGATCGCCAAAGCGCACATTGTATTCCACCAGACGCGGCTGGCCGTCCTTGATCATCAAGCCCGCATACAGCACGCCCTGATACGGCGTGCCGCGCTTGGCCATCTCATCAATGGTTGGCTGAATGATCTCATCCAGCGCCTTTTGGGCGATCTCATCAGACAGAACCGGCGCGGGGGAGTAAGCGCCCATGCCGCCCGTGTTCGGCCCGGTGTCGCCTTCGCCAACGCGCTTGTGGTCCTGCGCGGTGCCCACCGGCAGTGCGGTCTTGCCGTCACACAGGATGAAGAAGGAGGCCTCTTCGCCCTCCATGAACTCTTCGATCACCACTTCCGCGCCTGCGCCACCAAAGGCACCGCCAAACATATCGTCTACCGCGTCCAGCGCGGTTTGCTCGTCCATTGCGACGATCACGCCTTTGCCGGCAGCAAGCCCATCGGCCTTCACCACAATCGGCGCGCCCTGTTCGCGGATATAGGCTTTGGCGGCCTCGGCATCGGTGAAATGGCCATAGCCCGCCGTCGGAGCCTGCGCCGCATCACAAATCTCTTTGGTGAAGCTCTTGGAGGCTTCGAGCTTCGCCGCCGCTTGGGAGGGGCCAAACACCAGCACACCCGCTTCGCGTAGACGATCCGCAACGCCTGCGGCCAACGGCGCTTCCGGGCCGATGATCACAAAATCAATCGCATTCTGCGCCACAAAATCCGCCACCGCGCCACCGTCTTCGGTGTCAAAATCCGCACAATCGGCGATCTGTGCAATCCCGGCATTCCCCGGCGCCACAATCAGCTTGTCACACTTCGGGTTCTGCATCACTGCCCATGCCAACGCATGTTCACGTCCGCCGCTGCCGAGAATAAGAATGTTCATGTCGCCGCCTTCCGCTTGGCCTTCGCTTTGGGGCGTTCTAAGGTGCGTCGACGCAGGAAACAAGAGAACTGAGCCGCCGCCCCATGTCTGACCTCATCGACGATCCAAGAGAAGGCGAAAACGCCCCGGAATTCAGCGTCTCAGAGCTCTCCGGCGCGATCAAACGCATGATCGAGGGCGAGTTCGCCCATGTCCGCATCAAAGGCGAGATTGGCCGCGTGTCTTTTCCCCGCTCAGGCCATGTCTATCTTGATCTGAAAGACGACCGCTCGGTGATTGCCGCCGTGATGTGGAAAGGCGTCGCCGCGCGCATCTCCACCCGGCCCGAAGAAGGCATGGAAGTGGTCGCCACCGGGCGGCTCACCACCTTTCCGGGCCAATCCAAATACCAGTTGGTGATCGAGGATCTGAAGCCTGCGGGCGTTGGCGCGCTCATGGCGATGCTGGAAAAGCGCAAGGCGATGCTACAGGCCGAGGGCCTGTTTGCACCTGAGCGCAAAAAGCCGCTGCCTTATCTGCCAGAAATCATTGGCGTGGTGACTTCGCCCAGTGGCGCGGTGATCCGCGACATTCTCCACCGTCTGCGCGATCGTTTCCCGCGCAAGGTGCTGATCTGGCCGGTTGCCGTGCAGGGCGAGCAATGCGCGCCGCAGGTTGCCAACGCGATTGAGGGCTTCAACAAGCTCACCCCCGGTGGTGCCATGCCACGCCCCGACCTGATTATCGTTGCGCGGGGCGGGGGCAGTATCGAAGACCTCTGGGGCTTCAACGAAGAGGTGGTGGCCCGCGCCGCCGCAGATTCTGACATTCCGCTGATCTCCGCCGTGGGCCACGAAACGGATACGACGCTGATCGACTTTGTGTCTGACAAACGCGCGCCCACGCCGACCGCCGCCGCCGAACTTGCTGTGCCTGTGCGGCTGGAGCTGTTGGCTTGGGTTGAGGAGCAGGGCGCACGGCTGACACGCGGGCTGGAGCAAGGCCTGCGCCAACGCGATCAACGCCTGCGCGATCTCTCCCGCGCTCTGCCGCGTGCCGATATGCTGCTGCAAACCCCGCGCCAGCGGCTGGATGCGGCGGCAGACGCATTGCCCCGCGCGCTGCAAGCCGGTGTACAGACCCGCCGCGTGACGCTGTCTGAGAAATCCGGCAGCCTGCGCGCCTCCACCCTGACCCGCATGATCGAAAACCGCCGCGAAGCGCTGGGCCGCCGTGCCGACCGCCTCACGCCGGTGGGCTTGCAGCGCGACATCACCCGCCGCCGTGAGAAAGTCACTGAGCTGTCGCGCCGCCTGACCGATGCAGGCACTCGTCAGGTGCAAACCCTGAAGGACCGTCTGGCCTCGCTGGATCGCATGCGCGAAACCCTGAGCTACACCGCCACACTTGAGCGCGGCTATGCCGTGGTGCGCGGCGATGGGGCACTGGTGAAAACCTCCGCCGCCGCCAGTGCGGCTAAATCGCTTGAGATCGAGTTTGCAGACGGGCGTGTCACCGTGGGCGAGGGGACTGCAGCGCCCACATCCGCAACAGCGGCTGAGCCGGTCAAACCCGTGCCAAAAGCTGCGGCCAAGCCAAAACCCAAGAAGCCTGACACGCCGGAGCAGGGCAGCTTGTTTTAAACACTACACACCCACCTCCGGGCCAAGGCACAGCATCTCTTCACCCGCTGCCGGGTCGATCTCATAGAGCACCGTGCCATTTGGCTCATTCTCAAACGTGGCGGTCAGCCCGCGCGCGCTTTCAAAAAAGCTCCAGCATTGCGGGCTGGGATTGTCCTCATAGACAAAGCAGATCTGCGCGCCCTGCTCAAACCACTCTCCCTCTTTGCATTGCCCGTCCAGAAAGGACCAGCGCACACGGCGGTTGGGCAGGTATTCCTCCACGCCATAGCGCTGCCCGTCCGCCTCAAAGAACAGCGTCTTGCCGGTGACATAGGCTTCAAATTCCGCGCCTGACATGGCGCTTTGCGCCTGCGCGGGGTGGGGCAGTGCAAGGGAGAAGGCGGTGGCGATCAGGGCAAGGCGTTTCATGAAAGCAATGCTGCCTGACAACCGCTGCCCAATCCAGTCTCAATGCCGTGTTGCGCGCAGTTTTGCCACGCGCGGGTCCATTACCCGCCGCCACATGCGCGGCCAAAGCGCCAGCGTGGCCATCAGCGGCAGAGAGTGCGGCAGGATGGGCATTTCGTGGCGGTCGAGCCGCAGCGCCGGATAATCGCGTGTCGGGGTCATATGGTGATCGGAATGGCGCGGCGCATTGAGCATCAGAGCCGAGGTGTAGAGCTGCGGCGCATTCCAGCTGTGCTGCGGCCCCACGGGCTCGGGCTTGCCATTGGCCCTCTTGGCGCGGCGCAGGCCGTAGTGCTGCACATAATCAGACAGCAAAAGCTGCATGGTGCTGTAACTCGCCAGCCCAACATAGGCGATCGCCCCCTTGGGGCCGGCATAGATCGCCGCCAAAGCCAGCATCAGCGCGCCACCCGCCACATAGGCCACATAGGGGTGCATCCCCTTGGCGCGGCCTTTGGCTCTGGCGCGCATGTCGGTCTCCGCCCGCAGCCCGGCCCGGAAAGAGCCCAGCCAGGCGCGCGGCCAGAAGTGATAAAAGCTCTCGCCATCGCGCGCCGAATTGGGGTCTTTGTTGGTGGCCACCCAGACGTGATGCACCTTGGTGTGGGCTGACGTGTGATGCCCAAACAGCAGCGAGATATAGACCCACATGCCAATCAGACGCGGCAGCCGCGCAGGCTTGTGGATCAGCTCATGGGCGTTGGCGTTGCTGACCTGTCCAAAGAACAGCCCAAAGGCAATGAAGACACAGATCCTGGCGCCATGGCTCAAATCCGTGATCCCGGCCAGCGCGGCAACGCCAATGGCCATCAGGGGAAAATGCAGCACACCCAGCAGCAGGGACAGTCGCAGGCCTGAGGGGAATTCACCGTCCGCACCGGCCTTCGCCGCCGCGCCGCGCACCAGACGGTCCATCACATGCACCAGCGTGCCCATGTAAACCAGTGCTGCCACCGCCCACAGGCCGCCGAGCATCCCGGCCAGCGCCAGCAGGACCACGGGAATCGTTGTTGCGATCCAGAACCAAACCATGTCATCTTTCCCCATCAAAGAGCGCGCGCTCTCTGTAATTGCGCGAAATTACCCATTCGTTGACGGGCTGCAAAGCCGTTCTGGGAGGGAATTTTCCGCGCAGCCCAACTTTCTTTGAGGATTCTCGGGAAAGCCCATTGACTCAGGCCAGACCATCAGTAAAAGGCGGGCTTCAAGAGATTTTCACGGGGTAGCTGTACCCCGGCGCAGGAGAAGCACAATGGCGAAGCCGACGACCATCAAGATCCGTCTGAACTCGACCGCGGGCACGGGCCATTTCTACGTGACCAAGAAAAACGCACGTACCATGACCGAAAAGATGGTCGTACGCAAATACGACCCGGTGGTGCGCAAGCATGTCGAGTACAAAGAAGGCAAGATCAAGTAAGATCCCCCTCTGAGACACATGCAAAAGCCGCGCCACACCAGGCGCGGTTTTTTGCTTTAGGGGAGCCGCGCCTGAAAGAACAAAAAAACTGTTTCCTTCAGGAGGGTCCCCAATGCCCCACCCATTCTTTATCCGCCCCGCCACGCTTGACGACCGTCAGGCCGTGACCGCGCTGTTTGGCCAGTCCTATCCGGATCTGCTGCCCAATGATTACAGCGCCGATGTGTTGCAGGATGCGCTGCCCCTGATCACGCGGGCACGCGGATCGCTCTTGGCCTGCGGCACCTATTTTCTTGCAGAATGTGCAGAGACCGACGCCATCGTTGGGGCAGGGGGCTGGACCGATCTGTCGCCTTCGCGGGGTGTCAGCGGCATCGACCTTGGTCATGTGCGCCATGTGGCCACGCGGCCTGACTGGCTACGCCGCGGCGTGGCGCGGGCGCTGATTGACGTGACGCTCGCTTCCGCAGAGGCCCACGGCATGCGCCAGATGAGCTGCCTCAGCACCTATACCGCGCGCGATTTCTACGCCTCTATGGGCTTTCAGGAGGCCGCTGAGATTGAGCTTACGCTGGCGCCGGGCGTGCATTTCCCCGCCATCCAGATGACCCGTACACTGGCGGACCCTGCGCTGGCATAAAGCGCGATCATCTTCGGGCAAAAGAAAAGGGCCGGTCGCTGTGACCGGCCCTTCATTTTGAACTGTCGCTCGGCTTACTCGCGGTTGCCGAACAGCTGCAGCAGCATCATGAACATGTTGATGAAGTTCAGATACAGGCTCAGGGACCCCATGATGGCGGATTTGCTCAGCCACTCGCTGTCGCCGTGGTGGGCGTGTGCGAGGTAGGTGTTCTTGATGTTCTGCGTGTCATAGGCGGTCAGGCCAGCAAAGATCAAAACGCCGATCACGGAGATCGCAAACGCCATGGCGGAAGACGCCAGAAAGATGTTCACGATGGACGCGATGATCAGGCCGATCAGACCCATGATCAGGAAGGTGCCGATTGGGCCAAGGTCACGCTTTGTGGTGTAGCCATAGAGCGACAGGCCAGCAAAGGCGATGGCGGTGATCAGGAAGACCTGAATGATGGATTCGCCGGTGAACACCAGGAAGATCGAGCTGATCGACAGACCCATCACGGCTGCGAATACGTAGAACACCAGCTGTGCCGCAGAGGCGGACATGCGGTTGATCGCGGCGCCAAAGCCAAAGACAAACAGCAGCGGCGCAAACATGATCACCCACTTCAGCGGGGAGCCATAGATCGCGTAACCAAAAGAGGTCAGATATTTGTCAGCGCTGATCTGCGCAGTCGCACCGGACGGATCCGTGGTCACGGCCAGGCCGGAAATGGCCCATGCCGCGGCAAAGGTGATCAGCATGCCCACGGACATCGTGCCGTAGACTTTGTTCATATGGGCGCGCAGGCCCGCGTCAATTTCCGCTGAACGTGCGCCAACAGCGCCGCGCAGTGTTTCAAATTCAGCCATCTCAGCCTCCGAATAATACGTTCCCTCCCCACAACGGCTGTTGCCGGGATGTCCGTACTAAATATCGGTGAGCATTGAAGCGAATTCAAGGATTTCCGGTGTCAGAGACGCGGAAATCCGACGCATTTTTGCGGTGCTTTTTTAATAAGCGGGGCCTGCGGTTTGCTGGCCTGCGTGACGTGCTTTCCGCCTTGAGCATGGATTCGGTCCTAGCTGGCGGAGGTTAGCCTCTGTGAGCGCAAAGCACGGGGCTGTTTTGCGCTCACAGCGTTGTGATGATGCGCCTCGTGTGAGGGGCGGATCTGGCGAAATGGGGCAAGGCCCAAAGGGTGCCAGATGTTGTCGGTGTCGGTCTAAAGGTCAGCCTTTCCAATGCGCGGGCACATCCCAAGCCGACCGTTTCAGCTCTGCCTGCACATCGGCTTCGGTCAGCCCCATGTCAAACAGCGCGGCTTTGTCGAGCTGCGCAAGCTGGCGGCGCTGACGGCGCACGGCAAACACTTTCGCGACGCGGGAGAAAAGGGATTTGGATGTGCCGGAGGCAGCTGCGGAGGTGGTGATGAAGGCCATTGAGTCGATCCTTTCTTAAATTGCGATTGATTTCGTGCTCTGCATCAAATTACTTGATGTATATGGGAGGCGGGGTATATCTTGAAAGCGAATGTTTGTGAGGTATTGCATCACAGATTCTGATGATATATCGAAATCCGTGATTTATAGGGGGAATGGCATGCGAAATCTTGATGTAACCACGTTGCGCAGTTTTGTGGCTGTGGCCGATATGGGCGGCGTCACCAAGGCCGCAGGCTTTCTGCATCTCACGCAATCGGCGGTGTCGATGCAGCTCAAGCGCCTTGAAGAGTTGATCGGTGTTGCCTTGCTGGATCGCTCAGGCCGCGGGATCGCGCTGACGCCGGACGGGGAGCAGATGCTTGGCTATGCCCGCCGGATGGTGACATTGAATGATGAAATCATGCGCCGCCTGTCCCATGATGAATTTGAGGGCACGGTGACGCTTGGCGTGCCGCACGACATTGTCTACCCGGCCATTCCGCGCGTGATGCAGCAATTCAGCAGCGCCTTTCCACGTGTGAAGGTCAATCTGGTCTCCTCCTACACGCTTGAGCTCAAGCAGATGTTTGAGAAGGGCGAGATTGATCTGATCCTGACCACGGAATCCAGCACGCCGGACGGAGCAGAGGGGCTCTGCACCCTGCCTTTGGTCTGGATCGGTGCGCCCGGCGGGGCAAGCTGGCGCCGCCGCCCCATTCAGTTTGCCTCTGCCCGCCACTGCCTCTTCCGTCCGCGCGCCATTGCGGCGCTGGACCGTGCGGGGATTGAGTGGGACTCGGCGCTTGAGACAGATTCTGATCGCACCGTTGAGGCGACAATCACCGCTGATCTGGGGATTGGGGAGATGTTGCTTGGCACTGAGCCGCGCCATTTGGAGGTGATCGACCACGGCGGATCGCTGCCCGATCTCGGAGAGCAGCACATCAATATGTATGGGGCGGATCAGGCCAAGGGCGACGTCATCGCCCAATTGGCTAATCTTATTCGCAAAGGGTTCCAGCCCATGCATGCGCAGGCGGAGCCCCCTGTGCGACTTGGGGTGGTCAGTTGATGGCCACCACCACCTTGCCGGTGGATTTACGGCTGCGCAGCAGCTCATAAGCTTCTGCCGATTCCTCAAGCGGCAGAACATGGCTCACATGCGGGGACAGCTTGCCTTCCCCGTACCAGCCAAACAGGGTTTTCATGCTGCCAACAATCACCTCTGGTCTAAATGCCAGATACCCGCCCCAATAGAGCCCCATCACCGTGAGGTTTTTCACCAGCAGGTGGTTAGCCGGGATCTGTGGAATGTCACCGGATGCAAAGCCGATCGGCAACAGGCGCGCTTCTGGTCGGCAGGCGCGGAAGGCTGCTTTGAATTGTTCGCCGCCCACGGGATCATAAACCACATCAGCCCCACCCAGCGCTTTGACCTCCGCGCGAATGTCCGCATCGGTGGCATCAATCAGGTGATCCGCCCCGGCCTTTTGCGCCACCGCGAGCTTGTCCGCGCCGCGCGCACAGGCAATCACATTGGCGCCCATCAGCTTGCCAAGCTCCACCGCCGTCAGGCCAACGCCGCCCGCCGCGCCCAGCACCAGCAGGTTCTCACCGGGCTGCAGGCGCGCGCGGTAATCCAGCGCCACATGGCTTGTGCCATAGGCCACAGGGAAGGCCGCCGCGTCCTCAAAGCTCATCATATCCGGGATTGGCACCGCGCTGGCCGCATCATAAACGCCAAACTCCGCCAATCCGCCGCTGCCGCCAAACACCAGCACACGTGTGCCAATTGCAGGGCCTTTGGTGTCCGGGCCAAGCGCATCGACCACGCCAGCGACTTCCATGCCAAGGGTGAAAGGCACCGGCGGCGTTGCCTGATAGGTGCCCTTGATCATAAGGAGATCGCCGAAGTTCAGAGCGCAGGCGCGGATCTTCACCCGAATCTGCCCGGCTGCGGGTTCCGGCGTGGGCAAGTCCACCAAACGGGGGGCGGTGTCGTGGGAAACTACCTGAAAGGCGCGCATGTCTCTTCTCCTCTGTTTGGCGAGCATTCACATGGGTTCACAATCAAGTCAAAGCTGACGCTGGGAAACGGGTAATTTGGAATGAAACATCACGTAATGAGAGTATTTTACCACCATACCTATCCGAATGGACCTACCCCTTTGGGCATCCGTTCGCCTTTATGTTTAGGAGACCAACACATTCTATCCCTTGATTATAAGGGGAAAACTGTTAAGCTTAAACAATCGCGAATGGGATGCGCGATAGTTGCACTATTTAACTGGAGCCGCGTCTGAGCTTCCGCTCAGGGATTGTCTGTGGCTTGGCAATTTTATTCGAAGGAGACGAGTCATGACACACCCGGTGGATGTGCATGTTGGTAAGAAGATACGGCAGCGTCGCTGGCTGACGGGGATGACCCAGCAGCAGCTGGCCGAGCAGGTTGGTATCAAGTTCCAGCAGATCCAGAAGTACGAAACGGGCGCCAACCGCGTCAGCGCGTCTCGTCTTTGGGACATCTCGGATGCACTTGATGTGCCTGTGAGCTTTTTCTTCGAAGGCTTGGAAACAGACAAAGAGGACGGCACCACTCAATCCGTTCCTTCCGACATCATGGCAGACAAAGAAGCGCTGGATCTGATCCGCAGCTACTACGCCATTCCGGAGAACCAGCGCCGCCGCCTGTTCGAGCTGGCGCGCGTTCTCAGCGACGTCGCTTGAGTCCGGTCCCGCTCTGAGTTAGCCAATGGGCGAATTCAGGGCGGAGGCAAGACCCAAATGACCCCACAGGACCAAACGCAGTTGATGGCCGTGGCAGATGCCATGGCCGATGCCGCAAGACGGGCTATTCTTCCCCATTTTCGGCATCACGCCCTCACTGCGGACAACAAGTTGGATGGCGGGTTTGACCCGGTCACTGTAGCGGACCGCGCGGCCGAAGAGGCCATGCGGTCTGTTCTTGCGCAGATGCGTCCGCAGGATGCGATCTTGGGCGAGGAATTTGGCGAGAAATCCGGCACCAGCGATCTGACCTGGGTGCTGGATCCGATTGACGGCACCCGCGGGTTTATCTCCGGCACGCCCACATGGGGGGTGCTGATCGCCGTGTCTGACGAAACCGGCCCGATCTTTGGCATTGTCGATCAACCCTATATCGGGGAGCGCTTCAAAGGCGGCTTTGGTGTCGCCGAAGCCCATGGCCCGCATGGCGCCACCCCGCTGAAAACCCGCGCGACCGCTGCGCTGTCAGAGGCGATCCTTTTCACCACCTTCCCCGAAGTGGGCACCCCGGCTGAGCGCGCCGCCTTTGAGCGTGTGGTGCCTGAGGTCAAGCTCACCCGCTACGGCATGGATTGCTACGCTTATGCGCTGCTGGCCGCCGGTCAGGTTGATCTGGTGATTGAGGCGGGCCTAAATGCCTATGACATTCAGGGGCCGATTGCGGTGATCGAGGCCGCAGGGGGCATCGTCACAAACTGGCAGGGTGGCCCTGCGCATGAGGGTGGTCAGGTGCTCGCGGCCTCCAATAAAGTGCTGCACGAACAGGCGCTTGCGCTCTTGTCAGCAGGCTGACGCTGCGGCGTCACCTCTCGCTTGCTTTCTCAGGCTTGAAACCGGTGCGCCACAGCCGTTAGGGTCGTGGCGCATGACGAGTCCTTTGCCCGCTTTCTGTCGCCATGCCTCAGACCTTGCACCGAATCGGGCCACTGAAATGGCCAAGGGAGTGTGCACATGTCGGCAAACAGCCGCTATTTGATCAAATCTGCCCAGACCATCCTGACGATGGATGATGCCCGCCGCGAGCTGGCGGGGCAGGACATTCGTATTCAGGATGGGGTGGTTTCTGAGATCGGCCCCGATCTTGTAGCCGCTGACGGGGAAGAGGTGGTTTTTGCCCAGGACTGCGTGATCACACCGGGCCTCGTGAACACCCACCACCATCTTTACCAGACCCTCACCCGCGCCGTGCCGGGTGGGCAGGATGCGCTGCTTTTTGGCTGGCTCAAAACGCTCTATCCGATCTGGTCCCGCTTTGGCCCTGAGGAGATGTATGTCTCCGCGCAAATCGGTCTGGCCGAGCTGGCCCTGTCGGGCTGCACCCTGACCTCCGATCATCTTTATCTCTACCCCAATGGCGCACGTCTGGATGACACCATCGCCGCCGCGCAAAGCCTTGGGATGCGCTTTCACCCCACACGGGGCGCCATGAGCATTGGCGAAAGCGACGGCGGCTTGCCGCCCGATGCGCTGGTGGAGCGCGAAGACACCATTCTCAAAGACGCCATTCGCCTGATCGACACCCACCATGACGCTGCCGAGGGCAGTATGCTGCGCGTCGGCGTGGCCCCGTGTTCGCCTTTCTCGGTCAGTCGCGAGCTGATGCGCGATGCGGCGCTGCTCGCGCGCGACAAAGGCGTGATGCTGCACACCCATCTGGCCGAAAACGAAGAAGACATCGCCTATTCACTGGAAAACTTCGGCTGCCGTCCGGGGCAATACGCCGAGGAGCTTGGCTGGGTCGGCGAAGATGTCTGGCACGCCCATTGTGTGAAGTTGGACGCTTCGGAAATCGCGCTCTTTGCCCGTACCAAAACCGGTGTGGCCCATTGCCCGTGTTCCAACTGTCGCCTTGGCAGTGGCATTGCACCAGTGCGCGCCATGCGCGACGCTGGCGTACCGGTTGGTCTTGGCGTCGATGGTTCCGCCTCAAACGATGCGGGCAATCTGGTGCTTGAGGCGCGTCAGGCCATGTTGCTGCAGCGTGTCGCCAATGGTGCGGACGCGATGAGTGCGCGCGAAGCGCTGGAAATTGCCACGCGCGGCGGGGCAGAGGTGCTGGGCCGTCCGGATTGTGGCCAGATCGCCGTGGGCAAACGCGCCGATCTCGCGCTCTGGGATGTGTCCGGCATCGAAAGCGCGGGCAGCTGGGATCCGGCGGCGATTCTACTGGCCGGGCCGACCACCGTGCGCGATCTCTTTGTTGAGGGGCGCCAGATTGTGCGCGATGGCCAGATCACCACGATTGATCTGCAAAGCGCCATTGTGCGTCAGAACCAGCTGGCCCGCGCGCTCGCGCCGTAAATCTATGAGGGTTTGAAAAGCAAAAGGCGCGAAGGAAAAACCTTCGCGCCTTTTTGGCTGTCCAATTGGAGCGGGCGAGGCGATTCGAACGCCCGACCCTAACCTTGGCAAGGTTATGCTCTACCCCTGAGCTACGCCCGCACCGTTTGGATGGCCGTGATTTAGCGATCCCACCGGGGGACTGCAAGAGCAAAAAGTGAGAAAAATGCGCCGCGGCGCAGATAATTTTTCAGGCGGTGATTTTGCGAAAATTTGACCCGGAAACGCGAAAAGGCGCGGATAAATCCGCGCCTTCTTCAGCACTCCCGATTGGGAGAAATTGGAGCGGGCGATGAGATTCGAACTCACGACCCTAACCTTGGCAAGGTTATGCTCTACCCCTGAGCTACGCCCGCATCCTTGGGTGAGGCGTGGAATATAAAGACTCACCGAAGGCTGCAAGTGGAAAATGCACCTGTGACAAAAAAAGTTCATTTTCGCGACGGAATCCAAATCCCACGACGTTTCAGTTTAAAATTCCACCTCCGGTCGGCACACAGTTAACCTATGAAGAAACGTAATTTTATCTTGGGCCTTTTGGCCACGCCAGGATTTGCCTTCGCACATGAAGGTCATGGCGCATCTCAGGTATCTGTCAGTGTCGAAGTCATTAAACGTCGCGACAATACCGTACATCTCCTGCTGACAATGCTGAACAAGGGCACCCACACCGCAATGCTGAAAGACATAAGTGTTGAGGGCGCAGAAGTGCTCAACGCCTATTGGGCCCAAATACCGTCAGGGGCTTTGGAAGATATGCCGCTTGCGTTGCAGTTCTCCGGTCCCGTTCCGGGCATTTTTACTTTGATGCTGGATTTTGGCGACGCAGGACATGGGCCGGTGGTGGTGAAACTCTAAATCGCACCACAGGAACAAAGGGCATCGGCATGGTCAGACCAACGCAACTTGAGAATCTAAAGATGGCTTTGTTGGCCATGACCATTTTTATCGGCGGCGCTGCATATTGCGAAGCGCAGGGCCGCCCGCCAATGCGCAAACATACCGCAACAAGCACAGAGCCGCTGTCTCTGGCGCGGGCCAATCAATCTGCTGGGCGCAATCAAATCTCGATCATCACCGAGGGAAACCGCCGTGTGATCGCTGCCAATGGCATACCGGCGCATAAGGTTGGCCGCTTCCCCAATCGCGGCAATCCGCACAGCATCAGGGCACAAAACTATCGCTTCACGGTGTCCTTGGCCCCCAAAGCCAGCTCCCGCGCCACCTACAACGAGAGGAACCTGTTTGGCGTCGCAGTGAATGGCGTGCCATTTGATCCCGGCGCCGCCGAGTTCTGGCAGGGCAACCGCCGCTCCGGCTGGCAATATGAGGCATTGGGCGGCGCGGTGCCCCTTGGTCTGGATGCCAACTACGCGCATGTGCAGCCCACAGGGGCGTACCACTATCACGGCTTGCCAATTGGCCTTTTGCAGAGCCTTGGCTGGTCTTCCAAAGCCGCGTCCCCGCTGATCGGCTATGCGGCTGACGGCTTTCCGATCTATGCGATCACCGCACCCGTGAACGGAAAAGTGGTCGAGATGACAAGCTCTTATCGTCTCAAATCCGGCGCCCGATCAGGCGGTCCCGGTGGCAAACATGACGGCACCTTTGTGCAGGACTACACCTATGTCGCAGGCGCCGGCGGTCTGGATGAATGCAACGGTGCTGTTGTCAAAACGGCGGAATATCCAAACGGCACCTACGCCTATTTCCTGACCGAGACCTTCCCTGCCATTCCACGTTGCCACAAGGGCAAGGCTGACAGCAGTTTTTCCAAACGGCGCTGACCATGGGGTGGGTGGGCAGGGGCTTCGTGCCTGCGCTTACCCGTCCCGCTGCTCAAGCGGCGCATCCCGCATGAGGCCCATCAACTCCGCCCCCGGCATCAAACCCTCTGCATAATCAAACCGTCCCGTGCGCAAAATCTCTGCCGTGGCTTTCTGCAAGGTCTCATACGCCAGCCGCACCAGCGAGCCGCCCACGCTGATCCGCTTCACCCCCGCCTCCGCCAGATCCTGCACCGAATAAAACGGCGGGCGCAGCCCCATGACCACATTTACAGGCTTGCCCACCTCGGCGCAAACCGTGCGGATCGCCTCCAGATCCGGCAACCCCGGCGCATACAGCACATCCGCACCGGCCTCCTCATAGGCCTGCAGCCGCGCAATCGTATCTTTGAGGTCGGGACGGCCCCATAGGTAATTCTCTGCTCGACCGGTCAGCAGGAAGTGCCGCCCCTTGGCCGCCTCTGCCGCCGCGCGCACCCGCTCTGCCGCCAGCGCGATCTCATGCACGCCGCCCTCCGGCCCGCCGGTCGCATCCTCAATCGAGCCTCCCACGAGCCCCACCTCAACGGCCATCTCTATGGTCTCCGCACAGGTCTCGGGCGTGAGGCCGAATCCATCCTCCAGATCAGCAGAGACCGGCAACGCGGTTGCCGCCACAATCTCGCGCGCGTTCTGCAAAAGCCGCGCCCGCGTGACTGCGGCGGTGCCATCGCGCAATCCGGCCGACACCGCGCAGCCCGCACTGGTGGTCGCCAGCGCCTCAAAACCCACATCCGCAAACAGCCGCGCCGTGCCCGCATCCCATGGATTGGGCATCACAAAGGCACCTTCGCGGCTATGTAATTGGCAAAACTTGGAAAATTTCTCGGCACGTGTCATGGCGCGGTCCCCGCTTGCAAAGCGTTTTTGTCGTCTTTTGATTGTGCCAGTCTTCGCGCAGCGCGCCTCAAAAACCACTGTTTTCTTGGACCAGACCGGAATTTTGCCGCCGGATCGCCGGGCTAGGGTGCGACAATTTATTTTGATCTATGTCAAATAGGAAAGTTGCGACACCGCCTGCGGGGTTCTACAACTGCGGTGACGGCGGTTTCAGCGAGATTCCGCACACTCTAATAATACAACAGGAGGAGCGGCATGGCAGACGCAGCCCTACAAGGCCACGAGCACCATGACGATAGAGGGTTCTTTACCCGGTGGTTCATGTCCACCAACCACAAAGACATTGGTCTGCTTTATCTGATCGTTTCGGCGCTGGCCGGCTTTATCGCGGTCTTCTTCACCGTTCTGATGCGCATGGAGCTCATGGAGCCCGGCGTACAGTATATGTGTCTGGAAGGCGCACGTTTCCTTGGAGGAGGAGACGGACCCTGTACACCAAACGGCCACCTCTGGAACGTGCTGATCACCTACCACGGCGTCCTGATGATGTTCTTCGTGGTGATTCCGGCGCTGTTTGGCGGCTTTGGCAACTACTTCATGCCGCTGCAGATCGGTGCACCGGATATGGCCTTCCCGCGCATGAACAACCTCAGCTTCTGGCTCTATGTGGCCGGCACATCGCTGGGTGTGGCCTCCATGCTGGCCCCGGGCGGCAATGACCAGCTTGGCTCCGGTGTGGGCTGGGTGCTCTATCCACCGCTCTCCACCGGCGAAGGCGGCATGTCCATGGACCTCGCGATCTTCGCGGTGCACGTCTCTGGTGCCTCCTCGATCCTCGGTGCGATCAACATGATCACCACCTTCCTGAACATGCGTGCCCCGGGCATGACGCTCTTCAAAGTGCCGCTGTTCAGCTGGTCGATCTTTGTCACCGCATGGCTGATCCTTCTGGCGCTGCCGGTTCTGGCAGGCGCAATCACCATGCTGCTCACCGACCGGAACTTCGGCACCACCTTCTTTGATCCAGCAGGCGGCGGCGACCCGATCCTCTATCAGCACATCCTGTGGTTCTTCGGCCACCCGGAGGTGTACATCGTGATCCTGCCGGGCTTTGGCATTATCTCTCACGTGATTGCCACCTTCTCGCGTAAGCCGGTCTTTGGCTATCTGCCAATGGTCTGGGCGATCATCGCCATCGGCGCGCTGGGCTTCGTTGTCTGGGCACACCACATGTACACCGTGGGCATGTCCCTGACACAGCAGTCCTACTTCATGCTCGCCACCATGGTGATCGCGGTGCCAACCGGTGTGAAGATCTTCAGCTGGATTGCGACCATGTGGGGCGGCTCAATCGAGTTCAAAACCCCGATGCTCTGGGCGCTGGGTTTCCTCTTCCTCTTCACCCTGGGCGGCGTGACCGGCATCGTGCTGTCGCAGGCCTCGGTGGACCGCTACTACCACGACACCTACTACGTGGTGGCGCACTTCCACTACGTGATGAGCTTGGGTGCGGTCTTTGCGATCTTTGCCGGGATTTACTTCTACTTCGGCAAAATGACCGGCCGTCAGTACCCTGAATGGGCGGGCAAGCTGCACTTTTGGCTGTTCTTCATCGGCGCCAACCTGACCTTCTTCCCACAGCACTTCTTGGGGCGTCAGGGCATGCCACGTCGCTACATCGACTATCCGGAAGCCTTTGCATATTGGAACAAGATCAGCTCCTACGGCGCGTTCCTGTCCTTTGCCTCCTTCCTGTTCTTCTTCGGTGTGGTGTTCTACTCCCTGTTCCGCGGCGCGAAAGTGACCGAGAACAACTACTGGAACGAATACGCAGACACTCTGGAATGGACCCTCCCGAGCCCGCCGCCAGAGCACACCTTTGAAATCCTGCCAAAGCAGGAAGACTGGGACAAAGGCCACAGCCACTAACATGGCGTCGGCACTGACCTAACCAAAGAGGCCCCGGCGCATCCGCTCCGGGGCCTTTTCTATCCGCGCCGCCATACATACCAGATCCCCGCGATGCCCAGCCCCCAAGATCTCTCAACCGTCAAAGCCAACATGCACGCGGTCTATGACCGCAATGCCGCCCATTGGGATGCTCAGCGCGATCTGTCCCTGCGCGAAGCCGATTGGCTGGCGAAGGTCATGGCGGGCCTGCCCCAGCCGGCGGATGTGCTGGATCTTGGCTGCGGCGCTGGTCGCCCGCTTGCGGCGCATCTGGTGGCGCTGGGCCATCGTGTCACCGGCATTGATGCAAGCCCCGCCATGATCACCCTTGCTCAGAGCAATGTGCCGGCGGCCACCTTCCATGTGATGGACATGCGCGCGCTGACGCTTGAAGAAGGCTTTGACGTCCTCCTAAGCTGGGACGCTTTCTTTCATCTCAGCCCGGAAGAACAGCGCGTGGCACTCCCAAAGATGCTCTCTCTGCTCCGCCCGGGCGGCAACCTGTTGCTGACAGTGGGACACGGCGAAGGCGAGGTCGCAGGCAGGGTGGCGGGGGAGCCTGTCTATCACGGCAGCCTTGATCCCTCGGAATACCTCGAAATTTTGGAAGGTGCCGGATTCGCGCATGCGCGTTACACCCCAAATGATCCCACCGTTCTGGGCCGCTATGTCCTGCTGGCCTGCGGCAAAGGCATGAAGTGAGACCCCGCCCGCGATGAGTCTCCCAACCACAAGCTTCTCATTCCCTCAATATCCCGGGGTGAATTGCCCGCAGGGCAAGAGGGGCTGGCCCCTGCAACCCAAAGGCCCCCGCTGATGCCCCACCGCTGGACAGACCCCGCCGCGCCCGATCAACCGGTGCTCACCCTCTGGCCGCACCGCTCCCTGCCGCGCCGGGGATTCGCGGCCATGGTGCTCTTTGCCTTCACCGCAGGCACCATCCCCCTCTATGGGCTGATTGGCACGGTGCTGTTCTGGGGCCTGCTGCCCTTCATCCTGCTGGTGGTCGGCGCGCTCTGGTTTGGTTTGCAAAGGTCCTACAAGGACGGTGATGTGTTTGAGGCGCTGTCGCTGCGCGCAGATACGCTCTCGCTTAGCCACAAACCGGCCCGTGGCGCGGTGCAGGAGTGGTCCTGCAATGTCTATTGGGCGCGTGCCGACATGCATGTGCATGGCGGCCCCGTGCCCCATTATGTGACTTTGTCAGGCAACGGCCGCACGGTGGAGATTGGCAGCTTCCTGTCCGAGGAGGAGCGCAAGACGCTTTATGCGGAGCTCAGCGATTTTCTGGCCCGCACGGTGGCCACTCAAAATCCTAGCGTCTGATCGACCCGATTCGCGTTGCCCTGCACCACGTTGCGGCGCGCGGGCCATTAAGGCGGGCGTTTTTCCAAAGGGTCAAAAATTGCACCTCCGCAATGCAGCCGCGATACAGACGCAATACCGACGTTGATGTTTTGCGCCTTCCGCCGCGTCCCAAAACGTTAATGCCCCAACAAGACGCTCGCCGAGTCGCGCGCAGACGCTAGGCTGGGGCGACACAGTTGAACATTGGGAGGTTGTTATGGCTGTTTCACTGCAGGTGCTCTATCCGGTTGGGGAAGGCACCACATTTGACCACGCATATTATGCCAGCACACATTTGGATCTGGTTGGCGAGCATATGGGCCGCATATGGTCTCCGCGCAGGCCAGCAAGGGGCTTGCAGGTGGGCCCAATGTGCCCAGCCCGTTTCACGCCATCGCGACGATTCTCTTTGAAGATCAAGCGGCTATGGATGCCGCCATGGGCGCAGCCGGCCCGGTGATGGCGGACATTCCGAATTTCACCAATGTGCAGCCCCAGATCATGATTGGTGAGGTCATGAGCTGAGCGTGTGGGCCGAGTCTTGGGGCTTAGTGTGGGGTAGGGATGACTCAGGCCATCCCACCTTTCACAAGGCCCTCTGCGATCTGACCATAGGCCTTGGCCATATCGCTTTCCCCGGCCGCAATCGGGGTGCCACCGTCTCCGGCCAACCGGGTGTCCAGATCAATCGGCAGCGCGCCCAGCAGCGGCACACCCAGTTTCTCCGCCTCTGCGGCCACACCACCATGGCCAAAGATATGGGCCTCATGCCCACAGTTCGGACAGTGGAAAAGGCTCATGTTTTCAATGAGTCCCAGCACCGGCGTCTTCAATTGATCAAACATGCCAAGCGCCTTGCGCGCGTCCAACAGGGCGACATCCTGCGGCGTGCTCACCACAATGGCACCGGTCAGTTCAGTTTTCTGGCACAGCGTCAGCTGCACATCCCCAGTGCCCGGCGGCAGATCCACGATCAGCACATCCAGCTCGCCCCATTGCACCTGTGTCAGCATCTGCTGCAGCGCGCCCATCAACATCGGCCCGCGCCAGACCACGGGTTTGTCTTCCTCCAGCATAAAGCCGAGCGACATGATGGTAACCCCATGGGCGTGCAGGGGAATAATGGTCTTCCCGTCCGGGCTGGCCGGGCGTTTGTTGACCCCCATCATACGGGGCTGGCTTGGGCCGTAGATATCTGCATCCAGCAAGCCCACCTTGCGCCCCTGTTTGGCCAGCGCCACGGCGAGGTTGGAGGAGACGGTGGATTTGCCCACGCCGCCCTTGCCGGACCCCACCGCCAGAATGCGCTTCACACCGGCCACTTTCATCGGACCCGCCTGTGGTTTGGGGTGCCCCCCGATCTTGAGATTCGGTGCGGCTTGTTTTGGGGCAGGGGAGGCCTCATGCGCGGTCAGCGCCACCTGCACTTGCGACACGCCGGGCAGCTGTGCAACGGACGCTTCCGCGGCTTTGCGCAACGGTTCCATCATCCGTGCTATATCTGCGTTGGGCGCTTCAAGAACAAAACGCACCGACTCACCGTCAATCACAAGGGCCCGCAAAAAATCGCGCGACACCAGATCGCTCCCGTCCGGTAAGGCAATTTTTGACAATACGGCCTGCACATCTGCTTTGGTCACTGGCATGCTGAACTCCTATGCTGCAAGTGCACAATGCAGGCACTTATGATTTTGATCATGTAGTAAAACCTTCATATTTCTTCAAGGTTTTCGGCGATTTGCACAATTCTTGTGCGGCGGTTCGTGACGTGGCGTCTGATATTCCGTCCGCGCATAACTGCATTGCGGACCTGTCTATTGTGCATCTGCAGCATGCTCCCATATAAACTCCACAAGCGAACGAACACACTCAAACGCAAGAGTAACGATTATGGCATATGCAGCAAACAGCGCCCCGGTGGCAGCCCCTAAGGCTTCTGGCTTTTCGGCTTTTATCGCAAACTTGGCAGAGCGCCTGCGCCAATACCGCGTTTACCGCGAGACTTATAACGAGTTGAGCGCGCTGTCTGATCGTGAACTGAACGACCTCGGTCTGAGCCGTTCCATGATCCGTCGTCTGGCCATCGATGCCAGCCAAGACGCTTAAATAGTTTCGGGAAGCCATCTCCTCCCTCAGGCTTTCCAATTCTGCGACGATGCCTCTCCTCCTCCCTGGTATCGTCGCGGCGAACAACGGACCAAATGGTCCGAAGAGCTCAAGTCTCTCCTCTCCTCCTCCCTGGAGGGACTTGAACATAGCGACGGCGCCTCTCCTCCTCCCTGGCGTCGTCGCCACAAAATTCGGGCTCCGATAGCCCAGCGAGATCAAGCACTCTCTCTCCTCCTCCCTGAGGGCGCTTGTGACTAGAGCGGCAGCACCTCTCCTCCTCCCTGGTGCTGCCGCCTCGAAATTCGAGCCACGCGGCTCACCGGTATCAAGGCGCTCTCTCCTCCTCCCTGAGCGTTTTGTGTGAAGCGCGGCGACATCTCTCCTCCTCCCTGATGTCGCCGCTGCATTCTCCCTTCAAAGCATTGTAAGGCATGAAAAAAGCGCCCCTGAGGGCGCTTGGATGTTTTTGTCTTGAGGGCGATTTCAGAGCGCCGCACTGGGCCTTGCTTGCACCTTGGCATACCAGGCCTGTGTCGCCGTGTTCTCTACCGGAGGAGAGAGTTTCACGATTCGGGCAAAATCGCAGAACACAAAGGCCGTGATGTCCGCCAGGGTGAAGGCATCGCCAGCGAGCCATGGGCTGTCCTGCAGGCGGGTTTCCAGCGTCTCATAAAACAACCCCAACCGCTTTGCGCCGCGCGCCGCGAGTTCTGGGATCTGCTCATAGTCTACCGCACCGGGCAGCGCACGCCCCTTCAGCGCAGGGGTGGCGTTGCGCAATGCTTCGGCAATGGAGAGCCCGGCATGAAACTCACACACCGCATTCCACATCGACACCGCCCCCTTTTCCTCTGGCGTCCGTCCCATCAAAGGCGGCTCCGGATGCGCCGCTTCCAGATAGGTGGCGATCGCGATGTTCTCGGTGAGGCTTTGCCCGCTGTCTGTCACCAGAACAGGCACCGTACCCCAGGGGTTGATCGCCAAAAACTCCGGCGCTCGGTGGGCATCATTGCGCAGATCCACTTGCCGTGTCTCGACGCTAAGTCTTTTTTCCGCAATGAACATTCTGGCCCGGCGTGGGCTGGGCGCTGTGCTGCAATCATAGAAAATCATGTGCATCCTCCTGTCTGATGCCCACTCAATGGCGCGTGCGCGGCCCTGTCAATGGCGGGGGCCGCCTGCCAACACGTGGTCAGAACGGGATGTCGTTTGGTGCGGAAACAAACCGCGCCACAACCTTCTTCTGCCCCGCTTTCTCAAAATCCACGGTCAGCTTGTCGCCTTCGATATCAGCCACATGGCCATAGCCGAACTTTTGGTGGAACACGCGATCGCCAACCATAAAGCTTGAGATGGCTTGCATGTCGATGGCGGAGGCTTTGGTCTCTTTCGGCTGGCTTGTGCCATACTGACCCGAGCGTGATTGCAGGCGCTTCCAGCCCGGAGAGTTGTAGCCGTCAGCCCGCATGGCCGATTGCTCAAGCCCTGAGGTGCCAAACCCGCCGCTGTCCCGTGTATTGCCGCTGTGCCCATAAAGCCCGGGTGGGGTCAGCACTTCGACATTCTCGTCAGACAGCTCATCGATAAAGCGCGAGGGCATCTGGCTTTGCCATTGGCCAAACACACGGCGATTGCCGGCAAAGGAAATCGTGCAAATTTCCTCCGCACGGGTGATTCCCACATAGGCCAGCCGTCGCTCTTCCTCCAAGCCCTTGAGGCCGTTTTCGTCCATGGAGCGTTGCGACGGGAACAGCCCATCCTCCCAGCCGGGCAGGAAAACAGCTGGGAATTCCAAGCCTTTGGCGGCGTGCAGAGTCATGATCGAGATCTTCTGCTCCGCATCCTCGCTTTCATTGTCCATGATCAGGCTGACGTGCTCCAGAAAGCCCTGAAGGTTGTCAAAGCTTTCCAGTGCCTTGACCAGTTCCTTGAGGTTTTCCAAGCGCCCCGGCGCCTCGGGTGTTTTGTCATTTTGCCACATCGCGGTGTAGCCTGATTCATCCAGAATCACCTGCGCCAGTTCCACGTGGCTCAGTTCCGTATGCCCCTCTTGCAGGCGCATTGCGGTCTGGGTGGCGCCGTCATCAATCACCGCGTCATCGTCTAAGGCAACTTCCACCTGAGGTGGGGTGCCTTGTCGCCGCCAACGATCAAGCCCCTCCAGCAGGATGCCAAGTTCCTTCGCACCTTTGCCGCCAATGCCCTTTTCTTCCAGTAGGATACGGGCGCCCTCCACGAGGCTCACCCCATTGGCACGGGCGCAGGTCTGGATCTTTTGCTGCGCCACATTGCCAAGCCCACGTTTGGGGGTGTTCACAATGCGCTCAAAGGCCAGATCATCCTCCGGGCTGACCACCAGCCGGAAATAGGCCATGGCATCGCGAATCTCCAATCGCTCATAGAATCGCGGGCCACCAATCACGCGGTAGGGCAGGCCGATGGTCAGGAAGCGGTCTTCAAAGGCGCGCATCTGATGGGAGGCTCGCACGAGAATCGCCATGTCCTCCAACGACTTTGGGGCGCTGCCACGTGTGCCGCGCTGCATGGCTTCCACTTCTTCACCAACCCAGCGCGCCTCTTCGTCGCCGTCCCAATGGCCGATCAGGCGCACCTTTTCGCCCATGTCGGCTTCGGTCCAAAGTTCCTTTCCAAGGCGGTTTTCATTGCCGCGGATCACGTTGGACGCTGCGGCCAGAATATTGCCGGTTGAGCGGTAATTCTGCTCCAGTCGCACCACATGCGCGCCGGGAAAGTGTTTTTCAAAGTTCAGAATGTTGTCGACTTCCGCACCACGCCACCCGTAGATCGACTGGTCGTCGTCGCCTACGCAACAGATGTTCTTGTGTTCTTGGGCCAGTAGCCGAAGCCAGAGATATTGCGCAACGTTGGTGTCTTGATACTCGTCGACTAGAATGTATCGGAACCATCTTTGGTATCTTGCCAAAACATCGGGGTAGCTCTGGAAAATTGTGACCATGTGGAGGATGAGGTCGCCAAAATCGACTGCGTTTAGTTCCAGTAGTCGGCGCTGATACTGAGCGTATAGTTCACCCCCAATGTTGTTGAACTTTGCCGCTTCAGACAGCGACAGTTTTTCGGGTGTCAGTGCTTTATTTTTCCACTCGTCAATGAGGCCTGCTAGTAGCCTTGGGGGCCATCGTTTTTCGTCTAGATTGTTGATCTTTATCAGCTGTTTTAGAAGCCGGATTTGGTCGTCGGTATCTAGAATGGTAAAATTCGACTTCAGGTGCAGATCACGTGTTTCTACAGGTTTTTCCAAATTTGGATTTGGAACGGAACCTTGGTCAAATGCGGTGTCACCAAAATTCACCGCTTTATTATTCGAATGATCGGCAGTTGGGGCGCTGATCAGCTCCGCATGACGTCTTAGCAACTTAACGCAAATGGAATGAAAAGTTCCCATCCAAGGCATGCCGTCTTGAAGGTTGACTGGATACTCGGCGATCCGATCCTTCATTTCGCGCGCAGCCTTGTTGGTAAATGTGACTGCTAATATTTCGTTCGACTGGGCTGCTCCAGTGAAGAGCAAATTCGCGATGCGAGAGATTAGCGCTCTTGTTTTACCTGTACCAGCGCCGGCCAGCAAAAGTAACGGGCCATCAATGTGCAATACGGCATCCCGTTGCGCGGTGTTCAAACCTTTAAGGTAATCTTCGCTGGGTACGCGGCGGGCACCGCCGCGCGCCATCATCGCGCGCGCCGAAAGCGACGCGCCTTCAAAGGCGTCAAATTCGTCAAAACTGCTCATGGTGCCAACTTACCGCAAAGCGGCAGGATGCAAAAGGTCTGTTCCGCTTATGTTCCAAAGGCGAAACGCAGTTTCTTTCACAGGTTGTTCTGGACTTTTGAGTGGAGACGTCAGACACAAATATCATGGACTTACATGCCAGATACCCAGCCCTGAGTGACCTGAAGAAACGCGCAAAACAGCGTTTGCCCAAGTTTGTTTGGGAGTACTTGGACAGTGCGACGGGGAAGGAGCGTACCAAGCATCGCAACCGTGCTCAGTTTGATGCGGTACAGCTCATGCCGTCGATTCTACATGGTGAGATAGCGCCCTCTTTGAAAACGACACTGATGGGCCAGACATATGCGCTGCCGGTCGGGGTAGCGCCTGTGGGTATGTCAGGTCTTATGTGGCCCGACGCAGAAAGGCTGCTGGCGCAGGCCGCGACCAAGGCGCAAATTCCCTATTGCTTGTCGACAGTGGCCACGCAGACACCTGAAGAGGTCGCTCCGCATTTGAATGGGAACGGCTGGTTTCAGCTTTATCCGCCGCGCGATGAAGGGATTCGCAAAGACATGCTGAAGCGGGTCGGGGAGGCCGGATACACCACATTGGTGCTTACGGTGGATGTGCCGGTTGCCAGTCGGCGCGAACGGCAGGTGCGCTCCGGCCTCACGACACCGCCCAGATTGACACCAAGGTTGCTGGCGCAGGTGGCGATGCGCCCGACATGGGCCTTGGGAATGGCGCAGCGGGGCATGCCGCGGATGCGCCTGATTGATGAGTATGCAGGCAATGTGACGGGTCTCAGCTCCACGGCCCATGCAGGATACTTGCTGCGCACCTCACCTGATTGGGATTACTTCCATTGGCTGAGAGAGCATTGGCCCGGCAAATTGGTCGTTAAGGGCGTCATGCGCGCTGAGGACGCCACGCGCCTCAAAGAGGCCGGAGTGGACGCTATTTGGATTTCCAACCACGCCGGACGCCAATTTGATGCTGCACCTGCAACAATAGATGTGCTGCCAAAAATTCGCGCAGCTTGCGACCTGCCCATCATTCTGGACAGCGGCGTTGAGACCGGTCTCGATATTTTGCGCGCAATCGCACTTGGAGCCGATTTTGTCTTTATGGGAAGCGGTTTTCACCATGCGTTGGCCGCATTGGGAAGCCGGGGCCCTGCCCATCTCTTGGAGATTCTCTCCAAGGATTTGGAGGCGAATATGGGCCAACTTGGGATCAGTGATTTGCGGGATGTGACGAAGAATCTCCTCTAGACGACCCCTCCGTGTCGCAGGTGCAGAAAAATCTGCCGGATTTTGAGGCGTTTTCGTGAACACATCCTTTCACAAATCTTACATGTTTACGCAGTCCTTGGTATTGCGCGGCCCCGGTCGCGTGACTTAAGGCCTTCACACACACTCGGACAGACACCAGCGAGGGGGAGCCTGCCCATGACCGAATTTTCCAAAATCCTAATTGCCAACCGTGGCGAGATCGCGATCCGTGTGATGCGCGCTGCCAATGAGATGGGCAAGAAAACTGTGGCCGTGTTTGCCGAAGAGGACAAACTTGGCCTGCACCGCTTCAAAGCGGACGAAGCCTATCGGATCGGCGAAGGGATGGGGCCTGTCGCGGCCTATCTGAGCATCGACGAGATCATCCGTGTCGCCAAAGAGTGCGGCGCAGATGCGATCCACCCGGGCTACGGTCTGCTGTCGGAGAACCCGGATTTTGTGGATGCCTGTGCAGCCAACGGAATCACCTTCATCGGCCCCAAGGCTGAAACCATGCGCGCGCTGGGCGACAAAGCTTCTGCACGGAAAGTGGCGATTGCGGCCGGTGTGCCAGTTATCCCGGCGACCGAAGTGCTTGGCGATGACATGGAAGCCATCAAGACAGAGGCAGCCGAGATCGGCTATCCTCTGATGCTCAAAGCCTCTTGGGGCGGCGGCGGTCGCGGCATGCGCCCGATCCACGGCGAAGATGAGCTGGAAGAGAAGGTGCTGGAAGGGCGCCGTGAAGCTGAGGCCGCCTTTGGCAATGGCGAAGGGTATCTGGAAAAGATGATCACCCGCGCCCGCCACGTCGAGGTGCAGATCCTTGGTGACCAGCAAGGTAATATCTATCACCTCTATGAGCGGGATTGCTCGGTTCAGCGCCGTAACCAGAAAGTGGTTGAGCGCGCGCCTGCGCCTTATCTGTCTGAAGCTCAGCGCGAGGTGCTATGCGAGCTTGGCCGTAAGATCTGTGCGCATGTGAACTACGAATGCGCTGGCACCGTTGAATTCCTGATGGATATGGAAACCGGCAAGTTCTACTTCATCGAAGTGAACCCGCGTGTTCAGGTGGAGCACACCGTGACCGAAGAGGTCACCGGCATCGATATCGTGCAGGCGCAAATCCTGATCGCGGAAGGCAAATCCCTTTCTGAGGCGACCGGTAAATCGAGCCAGTACGACATCCGCCTCAATGGTCATGCGCTGCAAACCCGCGTGACAACCGAGGACCCACAGAACAACTTCATCCCGGACTATGGCCGGATCACGGCCTATCGCTCAGCCACCGGTATGGGCATCCGTCTTGATGGTGGTACGGCTTATGCAGGCGGCGTGATCACGCGCTACTACGACAGCCTGTTGACCAAGGTGACCGCCTGGGCGCCAACACCAGAGAAGGCCATCAAGCGGATGGACCGCGCGCTGCGCGAGTTCCGTGTGCGCGGCGTGTCGACCAACATCGCTTTTGTTGAAAACCTGCTAAAGCACCCGACCTTCCTGTCCAATCAATACACCACCAAGTTTATTGATGAGACACCGGATCTGTTCCAATTTGCCAAGCGCCGCGACCGAGGCACTAAGGTGTTGACGTATATCGCTGATATCTCTGTCAACGGCCACCCGGAAACAACGGATCGGCCAATGCCGCCTGCCGATCTGAAAGCACCGCTGCCGCCAGAGAAGCGCGGTGATGTGCAGCCGGGTACGCGCAATTTGCTGGAAGAGCAGGGCGCACAGGCTGTTGCTGACTGGATGAAAGCGCAAAGCAAGCTGTTGCTGACCGACACCACCATGCGTGATGGTCACCAATCGCTGCTGGCAACGCGGATGCGCTCCATCGACATGATCAAAGTCGCGCCAAGCTACGCGGCCAACCTGCCAGAGCTGTTCTCTGTTGAATGCTGGGGCGGGGCGACCTTTGATGTGGCTTACCGCTTCCTGCAGGAATGTCCATGGCAGCGTCTGCGCGATCTGCGCACAGGCATGCCAAACGTGCTGACACAGATGCTGTTGCGTGCGTCCAACGGTGTTGGGTATACCAACTATCCGGACAATGTGGTGCAGGCCTTTGTGAAGCAGGCGGCTGAAACCGGCGTTGACGTTTTCCGCGTGTTTGACAGCCTCAACTGGGTTGAAAACATGCGTGTCGCCATGGACGCAGTGGTTGAAAGCGGCAAGATTTGTGAAGGCACGATTTGTTACACGGGTGATCTGCTTGATCCGGCGCGGAGCAAATATGACCTGAACTACTATGTTGGTATGGCCAAAGAGCTTGAGGCTGCAGGCGCGCATGTGCTGGGTCTGAAAGATATGGCCGGCCTGCTGAAGCCAGCCTCTGCGCGCATGCTTGTGAAGGCGCTGAAAGAAGAGGTCGGCCTGCCGATCCACTTCCACACGCATGATACTTCCGGCATTGCTGGCGCAACCATTCTGGCCGCGGCAGAAGCGGGTGTTGATGCGGTTGATGCGGCTATGGATGCCTTCTCTGGCGGCACCTCGCAGCCATGCCTTGGCTCCATCGTGGAGGCGACACGCAACACTGATCGCGATACGGGGCTGGACATTGGTGCGATCCGCGAAATCAGCGCTTACTGGGAAGGTGTACGTGCGCAGTACACCGCCTTTGAAAGCGGTCTCGCGGCACCTGCGTCGGAAGTCTATCTGCACGAGATGCCTGGTGGCCAGTTCACCAACTTGAAGGCCCAGGCGCGCAGCCTTGGTCTCGAGGAGCGCTGGCATGAGGTCGCTCAGACCTATGCGGACGTCAACCAGATGTTTGGCGATATCGTGAAAGTGACCCCATCGTCAAAGGTTGTGGGTGACATGGCACTGATGATGGTAAGCCAAGGCCTGACCCGCGAAGAAGTCGAGGATCCAAGCGTCGAGCTGGCCTTCCCGGATAGCGTTGTGGACATGATGCGCGGCAATCTTGGCCAGCCACACGGCGGCTTCCCGTCCGCGATCATTGACAAGGTGCTGAAAGGCGAAAAGCCCAACACCGAGCGTCCCGGAAAGCATCTGAAGCCGATTGATCTGGAGGCAACCCGCTCAGATCTGTCGGCGGAGCTTGAGGGCTTCAAAGTGGATGATGAGGATCTGAACGGCTACCTGATGTATCCCAAGGTGTTCCTTGATTACATGGGGCGTCACCGTCAGTATGGGCCGGTTCGGTCGCTGCCAACCCGCACGTTCTTCTATGGCATGGAACCTGGCGAAGAAATCACGGCGGAAATCGATCCAGGCAAGACGCTTGAGATCCGTCTGCAAGCCATCGGCGAGACAGACGAGAACGGCGAAGTGAAGGTGTTCTTTGAGCTGAACGGTCAGCCTCGTGTGATTCGCGTGCCAAACCGTCTGGTCAAATCGTCGACCGCATCGCGCCCTAAAGCTGAAGTTGGCAATGCCAACCACATCGGCGCGCCCATGCCGGGTGTCGTTGCCTCTGTTGCGGCAGTAACGGGGGCTCAGGTCAAAGAGGGCGACCTTCTGCTGACCATTGAGGCGATGAAGATGGAAACCGGTATCCATGCTGAACGTGACGCGGTGATCAAAGCCGTTCATGTCTCTGCAGGTGGTCAGATCGATGCGAAAGATCTGCTAGTAGAACTCGAGTAATTCTCGGTCAGGCTGGCGGGATTTGCCTCAGCCACCACATCAAAAAAGCCCCATGTCAGCGGTCTGACATGGGGCTTTCTGTTAAGTTGGGGACGTTGCCGGTGGCAATGTGCTCCGAATTACTCAGCAGCAGGCGCGACAGACGCCAGATACGCGGCAACGTCTTCGCCACCCTTTTTGAGTTTGAAGGTCATCTTGGACTTGGTTTCGTAGCCATTGTCTGACAGCCACGCTTTTGGATCGACCACATAAGCCGCCAGCATCTCTTCTGTCCAAACCGCACCGGCTTCATTGGCGGATTGCAACCCTGCGCCGTACTTGAAGTCTTCAGAGCCAACCGCGCGGCCGATCACGCCGTAAAGATTCGGACCGGTTTTGCCGCCCTTGAAGATCACCTCTCCATCAGGAGAAGCGATTGTGTGGCATGCTTTGCATTTCTTGAAGCCTTTTTCGCCCGCCTCCACGTCGCCTTCTGCGAGAACTGGCGAAGCGACGAGAAGTGCCGCTGTTGCTGCTGCTAGGAATTTCATGAGAGTAACCTCGTTGATGAATGGGTGTTCGACGCGTTGCGCAAGATAAATTTCTCAAGCAAGGGACGACCAAGTGCAACTGAAAATGGGGCGAAAAAGCCCTATTTCCAGCACCCGCGACGATCCGGCGCGCTTTCTAATGCCTTTGTGGGGCATCGCGTTTGTTGAGCCGCGAGCGCCCCTAGCGGGCCTTAGAAAAGGCTCAGCAGCAATCCCGACAATGGTCTCAGATCAAGGAGGTGTGAGGCTCTTAAACTTCTGCAGGGGAGGGGAACGCCAACTCAAAATTGCGTTTCAAAGCAACGTCGACATCGTCCATCGTGACTGGCAGGCCGAGGTCGACAAGTGAGGTGACCCCATGTTCAGTGATGCCGCAGGGCACGATACCACCAAAGTGGGAAAGATCCGGCTCAACGTTGATCGAAATGCCGTGAAAGCTGACCCAGCGCCGGAGGCGGATACCAATTGCTGCGATCTTGTCTTCGGATTTTGAGCCGTCAGCGCGCAATGGTTTGTCATCGCGTTCGATCCAGACGCCCACGCGGCCTTCGCGAATTTCGCCTTTCAGATTGAATTCCGCGAGGGTCTGAATCACCCAGGTCTCAAGCTGTTTCACAAAGGCGCGGACGTCTCTGCCACGTTTGCTGAGATCGAGCATCACATAAACCACACGCTGACCTGGGCCATGGTAGGTGTACTCGCCGCCGCGTCTGGCCTGATACACAGGAAAGCGCTCTGGATCGACCAAATCATCAATTTTTGCAGAGGTACCAGCCGTATAGAGCGGGGCATGTTCCAACAGCCAGATGCACTCCTCAGCCTCACCGGCGGCAATGGCTGTTGCGCGTTGCTCCATAAATTCAAGAGCGGTTTCGTAGTCAACCAAACCGTCGCTGTGGATCCATTCTACCATGTGAACCTGCCGTCTATGCTGTTGATAGGCACCTAAGTGTTTTTGGGCTCGGCTTCAATTGAGGATTGGCGAACCACACCGTTTGGCCTTTGAGGCCTGCGCCTTTTTTGGTGCTCTGAGAGGCAGCCAAAAAAATATCTGAAGAAGGGCATTTTTCGCTTCACTTCCCCGGCGAGCCTAGGTATTAGCCCCTCACCCACCAGGGCAAGTGCGGTCGTGGCGGAATTGGTAGACGCGCAGCGTTGAGGTCGCTGTTCCTTAACCGGAGTGGAAGTTCGAGTCTTCTCGACCGCACCATTTAGCTGAAAATGTCGTCAGCTAAATATCTTACAAGACATTCTAGACAGTAGTGCGTACTTGGCTGGGTTTGGAACCCTTGGTTTTCTGCTGTCCATGGCGCATCTTTAGATTTTTGACGCATATTTTTTCGGGTTGTGAAGTTGAGTGCAGGTCGGGGCGATTGATCCCGTGCTGGTCTGGACAATTCCCTTCGCGCGTAAGAACCTGTCGCCAAATAGAAATTCGTGGAGATGTTTGATGAAATTGATAGCAAGTTCAGCTTTGGCGTTGATGTGCACGTCGGTTGCAGCCTTCGCAATGGGGGAGGGCACCTGTGCTGCGGGCAAGACGCTTTCTGAGGGCACGCTGACAATCGCGACTGGCAACCCGGCTTATTATCCTTGGGTTATGAACGACGCTCCTGAGAGCGGCGAAGGGTTTGAGGCCGCTGTTGCCTATGCCATTGCGGACAAAATGGGGTTCAGTGCGGATCAGGTAACCTGGGTGCGAACAAGTTTTGATGAGGCAATCCAACCTGGTGCAAAAAACTTTGATTTCAACATGCAGCAATATTCCATCACGCCGGAGCGTGAGGAAATGGTGGATTTCAGCCTGCCGTACTATGTCTCCTCAATGGCTGTTCTGACCACACAGAGCGTGGTGGATGCAGGTGCAGAAGCAACTTTGGACAGTTTGCAAGGCCTCAAATGGGGGGCTGTGGCCACCACCACGGCGCTTCCGATCCTGGCCGAAGTGGTCAAGCCGGCAAGTGATCCCTTGCTTTACAATGACAATGCTGACGTGAATGCCGCGATTATGGCGGGACAGATTGATGCAGCGCTTTATGACCTGCCGACAGCGCTTTATCTGTCTGCCGTGGTTGTTGATGGTGGCACGCTGCTTGGGCAGTTTCCGCCGGAGCAGTCTGAAAACCCTGATAAGTTTGGCTTGCTGATGGAAGAGGGTAACCCGCTTCGGGAATGCGTGGATGCTGCAATCACGGACCTTTCCGAAAGTGGAGCGCTGGCTGCGATTGAGGCGGAATGGCTTGCCGAAGCCACTGGCGTTCCGGTCATCAAGTAAATGACTACCTCCAAGGTCGGCAACGGCGCGGTGAGTAGTCGCGCCAAAGCGCCAACACGTCGAGAGCTTTATGAAGCGAATGTACGGCGGCGTGCCACCCGCATTGCGCTCATCTCCACGATCAGCGTGGGGCTGGCCATCTTTTTTCTTGTGCCGTTGGCACCGGGGTGGGAGGCGGTTCAAAGGTCGTTTTTCAACGGCCGGGTCTTTGCCGCGACATTTCCCGGCCTTGTTGAAGCCTTTTTGCTGAATGTGATGATCTTCGCGTGGTCCGCCCCGCTAATCGCGGTGACAGGTCTTGCGATTGCGCTGTGCCGGGACACGCGCGCGCCTGCGCTCTTTCCGCTACGCCTGTTTGGGATGGCCTACACGGATGTTTTTCGCGGTCTGCCGGTTGTCTTGGTGATTTATATCATAGGCTTTGGGGTGCCAGGATTGGGGCTGCCGAGGCCTTGGAACAGCCCATACATTTGGGGCACTTTGGCGCTGGTACTGGTTTACTCGGCCTATGTGGCAGAAGTCATCCGCTCGGGCATTGACTCCATTCATCATTCGCAGCGCTCAGCCGCAGCGTCTTTGGGGCTGAGTGATCGAGACATCATGCGTTTTGTGGTGTTGCCGCAGGCCATTCGCAATGTGGTGCCTGCGAATATGAACCTGTTCATTGCTTTGCAAAAAGACGTGGCGTTGCTGTCGTTCATTGGGCCGGTAGAGATTTTTAGACAAGCAGGTGTCTATAAGTCGCTTTATGCGAATTTTACGCCCTATGTTGGAGCCGCACTTATCTTTCTGGCGCTCACCATACCGGCCACCAGATATGCGGATTATCTGATGAACAAGCAGAATAGGGCGCGTACATGACGGGAAAGTTGTCCTTGCGCGGTGTGCGCAAGTGGTTTGGAGAAAACGAGGTCTGCAAAGGCATCGACCTGGATGTCGCTGATGGGGAGATGGTCTGCTTGATCGGGGCGTCGGGCTCCGGAAAATCAACACTTCTGCGTTGTATGAATCTTTTGGAGCCGATTGATGACGGCGCGATTTTTCTGGATGGCGTGGACATTGCAGAGCCGGGGTTGGATCCGCAGCCCATTCGCCAGAAAATCGGTATCGTTTTTCAGAGCTATAATCTGTTTCCGCATATGACCGCACTGGAGAATGTGATGCTCGCGCCGCGTCGCGTGCATGGACATGGGCGAGAAGAACTTCGTCCCAAAGTCGCTCAAATGTTTGAGCGTTTTGGGCTTGGGGATCGCACGGACCACTATCCTGACCAGTTGTCGGGTGGGCAGCAACAGCGCGTGGCCATCATTCGCGCCTTGGCGATGGAGCCGCAGATCATGCTGTTTGACGAGATCACAAGCGCGCTTGACCCCGAATTGGTTGGCGAGGTGCTGGACGTTCTGCGAGACCTTAGGAAGCAGGGGATGACCATGGTGCTGGCCACCCATGAGATGGGTTTTGCGCGGGAGCTGGCAGACAAGGTCTGTTTTCTTGAGGCAGGGCGCATTTTGGAGCAAGGCCCGCCAGATCAGTTGTTTTCTGCTCCGCGCGAAGAGCGCACCAAGGCGTTTCTTTCCCGAGTGCTCTGATCCCTTCGACTTCGAACTGACTGGAGTTCAATAAAAAATTGCCGCCAGAAAGGCGGCAACCAAAGTCAGATATGTGTTTGAAACGGTGTTTAGAACAGCTGCACGTCGCCAACGCTTTTGTCGACCTTTGGCTTTTTGGCGGCCATACGCTGTGCGCTTTCTTCTTCGACAAGTCGGGTGTCTTTCATGAAACGCCGCTGGATCCGGCCGCCAACGGGCCAGAACCGCAAGTTGCGGCCGCGTTGTCCGCCAAGGCAGCAATCCACCAGCTCAAAGCCTTCGTTTTTGACAAACCAAGTCGCAAATTCCGCGTTCTTGGTACCGATGTCGATGCGGCTGTTGAACATTTTCGCGCCGCCTAGCAACTTCACACGCAGCCGATCACGGCGGGCGCCTGCCTGAATGAGGCCGTTCACCAAGAGTTCCATCGCATGAACACCGTGGCTCATGCCGCCGGAGGAGTCATTTTCGGTACCCGGCAGGAGGAAATGGTTCATGCCACCGACACCTGCGACTTCGTCCCACATACATGCGGCGACACAAGAGCCAAGGATTGTGGTCATCACCAGCTGGTTATCATCGGACACCTGTACATCGCCCTGCAACAGGGGTTGCACGTTAAATCCTTTGATCGCTTCTGCTTCAGCTAGGCTCATGGCGCGTTCCGTTCTATTAATTGGTGTGTCAGGGTTTCGGTCCTGGAATTTGTGCTGATTTTCAGCTCACGGATTGTCAAAAGTCTTCCCAGTCTTCGCTTGAGAGATCGTTGGGCGATTGGTTCACAACCGCGGCCTTTGTCGTTGAGGTTGGGGGCGCGACCTGCGTTGCAGCTGCGACGTTATGGGGCTTTGGATCGGTTTTCGTTTCGGGAACTGGCGCCGGCGCCTTTTTCACTTTGGCCTTTTGGGCCGGTTTGGCCTTGGCTGAAGCGGGGTTCTTTACCTTTGATTTGACCTCAACCGCATCACGCGCTGCGTCCTCATCCCATTCTTTTGCCTTGGCTTCGGCGTCTTTTGCGGGTTTTGGAGCGGCCGGCTCTTTGGACTTCATCTTGTTAGCAGCTTCTGGAGCTGGTTCGGGCTGTTGTTGCGGTTTTTTCACTGCAGTTTTTGGAGCGCTTGCGGTTGCAACAGCTTCGCCGGAAAGTTTGAAGGTCTGGAGTACATCGGCCATGCGGTTGGCCTCTTCGGAAAGGTTGCGGCTTGCGGCCGAGGCTTCTTCAATCATCGCAGCATTGCGTTGCGTGACGCGATCCAGCTCTGTCACGCTTTCCTTGATCTCGATGAGATTGTCGGCCTGATCACGCGACCCCGTTGCGATTTGGGCGACCAGATCGGATGCATGGTTCACGCCGGTGATGATCTCCTGCAGGGCCACACCGGCTTTGTTGACCAGCTCACTGCCCTTGGTGACCTGCTCTCCAGAGCGATGGATAAGGTCTTTGATTTCGTTTGCTGACTCTGATGCACGCTGCGCGAGGGCGCGCACTTCTGAGGCGACCACCGCGAAACCACGGCCGGCTTCGCCTGCGCGTGCGGCTTCAACGCCGGCATTGAGCGCGAGAAGGTTGGTTTGAAAGGCGATATCGTCAATCACCCCAATGATGGCTGTGATTTGCTCCGAGCTTTGCTCAATGTTGCGCATCGCTTCCACAGTGAGCTCGACCACTTCGCCACCGGCCTGCGCCTGATGGCGGTTGTTCACAATGCGTTCACTGGCCTCGGCGGCATTTTCAGCAGTTTGCTCGACAGAAGCGCTCAGCGTTTCGATGGCTGCTGCAGATTCCTCAAGGGTCACAGCTTGCGCTTCCGACCGTTTGGATTGGTCCACCACGCTCTCAGAAATCTCCTGTGCGCTGGCGCGGACAGATTCAGCGGTCTGCGAAGCCGCTGACAGCACCTTGTGCAGGTTTACTTGCAATGCATTGTAGTCTTCACAGATCCGGAGTTGCTCCTCCTTGAGGGCGCCGAACTCTGAACTGTTGATCGAGCAACCAACCTGGCCATTTGCAATTTCTGCAAGCCCTTCGGCCAGACGGTTGAAGACCTTCTTTTGAGTTTCATCTTCTTGGGCGCGTTCTTTGCGGGCCTTTTGGTCGTCTGCTAGGCGATCTCGGAAGGTTTCGAGCTTTTGCGCAATTACACCGATTTCGTCAGCGCGGTTGGTGTGAGATATTTCTGCGTCAAAATTTGTATTCGCGATTTCCTCGACGGACTCTCCGAGGTCCTTGAGCGGGCGACTGACAAGTCTGCCGAGCTGGAAGATGATCAGCCCAACAGCGAGCAGGGAAGCAACCGCAGTGCGGACCATGTCGAGAATGACTTCCTGTAACGTCGCTGCGCGATCTGCGGAGATGTCGACGGCGTAGCTCAGTTGCCCCACGATGCCACGCGCGCCTGGCGCCTGAATGGGCAGTTGAGCCGCGTATACGTCAGCCTTAAGAACAGTTGCTTTGCCAGAGGCGGTGTCAGAGACCGCGTCAAGTCCGTTGATGGCATCAGTTGTTGCCTGATCCCGCGTACCTGAAACATCATAGCTGTAGAGCAACTCGCCTGAAGGTGCGTGTACATCTACTGCAGAGACTTGAGGGTCTTTTTCCAGAAGTTTGGCGACCGTCGCCCGAATACGATCAGGATCTTGGAACTGCGTCGGCGCAATGAGCTGCGTTGCGAAAAGATCGGCGACCAAGTCATAACGCTGGCTCAAACGCCGTTCGGTGTTGCCCTGCTCAAGATAGTACTCAAATACCGTCCCAGCGCCCAATCCCAGCAAGGCGCAAACGCCAACAGCGACCAGAAGTTTGGTTTTGATGCTCGTGTTGGCAGTCTTGGAGTTTTTCTTCTTGAAGCCGATCATGTGCGCGCCCTGATGGTAAATCCTAATCGAGAAAAGGGTGACTGTTAGATCGTCGCCCCTTTCTGTGTGACCTGTGAGGCTTTTCCGGACAGCTCCGCCAGATGGCGGTCGGTGTTGTCGTGGAAGTTCTCCAAACGGGCGATGATCCCGTCCAGACCACTGTCGACATCGCGCATCCGGCCGCTTTCCACTTTGCAAAGGAGCTTCACTACATCGAGACCGTTGATCCGGCGGCGGAGGCTGCGGCAGATATCAGGGATGGATTTGCCAATGGAGGAAATTTCAATGATGCGGGAGCGGCAGAGCGATTGAAGCTTTTCTCCATGCTCTTGGAGCATTCGCGCATCAGCTTCGGATTGGTTCTCTTGCGCTTGAGCTGCTTTGAAGGCTTCATCAAACAGCTGAGATGTTTGTAGCGTTGATCGCCCGTAGACAACGGCCTTGTACATCTGTTGCAGAGCGCCGGTTTCAGGGTCATGGAGGCGTCCGACCAATCCGTGCATCTCTTTGGCCATCGCATCGTAGTTTTGCGAAATAGTCCCAAGTGCCGCGCCTGCGCCTTCCAGCCGGCCTGCGAGGATGCGCAGGTTAACCGGTTCGCCGCGCACGCGTTCGAAGCCTTGTTCGATGTTGTCGACAAGATTCTGCATATCGCGGATCAGGAGTTCCAAGTCATCCATGGATGCGAACGACTGGGCAAGTTCAGGGCTGATGATGTTACGGCTTTTGAACTCAGCGTTGAGGGCAAATCCGCTATAAGCTTCGAGATTTGGGAAACCCTCCTCTGCAAGCATTTCCTTGAACTTTGCCGCACTTTGCTCTGGAGTGAGCCCTTGAGCTTCCTCGCGCAGAAGCGTGGAATAAATCTTTTTGGTTTTTTCAAAAAGCTCGGCTTCAGGCTTGATCCGGGAAGAGAGGAAGCCGTTTTCAGTGATTGTCATCACCGCCAAAACCCAGTAGTAGTCGCCGGATTTGGTCTGGTTTTTCACGTAGGTGCAGATTGGACGACCAGCTTTGAGTGTTTCCCAAACCAGATAGAAAACGCCCTTTGGCATGTCTGGATGGCGAACAATCTTGTGTGGAGCGCCCATGAGCTCATCGCTGCTGTAGCCGGCGATTTCGCAAAATGACTCGCTTACACAGGTGATAACGCCACGCTGATCTGTTGCAGAAACAAGAATTTTTTCAGCTGGAAAACGGACCTCTGTTTCCGCAGAGTCTGCGCCGGTGTTGGCGATCTTGGTCATGGCGTTCATGGTTGTTATCCCAATAATTCGTTGCTGAGTCTTAGTGGATCAGAAGAGGTTTACAGCGCCTGCATCAGGCGACATTTCGATGGATTGGTCCGCGTTGGCGAGACGAGATTTGAGGTAGTCCAAGCGGACGCTGTCCTTCAGATCCTGCACATTGAGATCTGGGCCAGCGCCAATCATATTGGACATGTTGCCGAGCAAAACCGCGATGTCATCGAGATGCTGAAACAAGGCATCCACGCGCTGTAAATCCCGAATTTTTGACTGATCAGCGCCGCTCAAATCCAACTCACTGGTCAGATTGTCCAACGCATGAGCGATGGAAGCGAGATCAGCCACATCCTTGGAAATCGTGGCCAAAACATCTGCGGTGGTACGAGTTGTCATACGCGATCCTCTATGGTAGCCCCTTACAGGGGCCCCACGACCTTTTCGATGCAGGCCTTAAGCTGGGCGGTTTGGAATGGCTTTTTGATGAAGTTGTTCATCCCAAGTTTGACGCCTTTGTTGATGGTTTCGGGGTCTGCACGGCCGGTGATCAGGATGAAGCCTGTACGCGCAGTCGCCTTGTTGGAGCGGATACCTTCGAGAAGCTGAAGACCATCCATGCCAGGCATGTTGTAGTCTGACAGGATCAGGTGGACAGGTTTCGATGCCAGGCTGCGCCAAGCATTTGCACCATCGTTTTCTGTGCGGTAGTTGACGACCCCGATTTCATCGAGCGCCTGCGTGATTAGACCACGGCTGGTGGACATATCGTCCACTACCAGGACATGTAGCTTATCTTTCAAGCTCATTTTGGGTTCCCCATGTGCATTGATGCGTGAGCGTTCGTGCCGCCGACGCGGGAGGTGCTTGTCGAAAAGACGCCTCGACCTACTGTGTGAAACAGTTCGGCATGTTCCGGACCGATCCCTTCGGAATGGCCCAAGAAGAGCAGCCCGTCGTCGCAAAGTTGTTCACCAAACCGGCGCCATAGGCGGCTTTGGGTTGGTGCATCAAAATAGATCGCAACATTGCGACACATGATGATGTCAAACTTGCCTTTGAACGGCCACTCACCATGCAGGTTAAGACGCCTAAAGCTGATCAGGTCGCGTGCTTTGTCGCTGACTGAACTACGGTCTCTCACCCCTTCGTGAGGGGAGAAATATTTCTCTGCCTGTCCATTTGGCAGGGCGGTGGTTGAGGATGTCGGATAGACACCCTGCTTGGCGGTCGCCAGAATTTCGGTGTCGATATCCGTCGCCAAAATTTTCACATCCAAGCTTGCGGCCTCTGGGCAAGCATCCAAAACATGGAATGCCAAACCATAGGGCTCTTCGCCGCTGGAACATCCAGCAGACCAAATCCTTACTCTTTTGCCGCGGCGCGCCTTGTCCATGAGATCAGGCAGAAACTCTTCCGCCAGTTGCTCGAAATGATGCCCTTCGCGATTGAAGCGCGTCATGTTGGTCGTATAGGCGCTTACAAAGCGCGATTGTTCGTCTTTGCCCTGCGGGGACAGCATATAGTCGATGTATGCGTCAACGGTCTCAAAACCGGTGGCGCGCAGGCGCTTAGACAATCGAGAGGCAACCATCGTACGCTTGTGTGGTTGCAGGTCGATGCCCATCATTTCCCGCACAAGCTGCGCAATACGGGTGAAGTCCGCATCGCTGATCGTTCCCTCTTCAAGGGTATGTTGCGCCATCTGGTTCATGCCGCTGACAGAGCTTCCTGAGGCATGATCTGGTGCACATCGATTGCGCGTACGATTGTCTCTTCAAGAGTGTAGACGCCGCGAATGAAGGCCGAAGTCTTGGACGAAGACACTTCAGGTGTTGGCTTCATCTCTTCGGTGTTGACCGTGATGATGTTGGATACGGCGTCCACCAGGAAGCCCACGCTCTTCTCATCGATATGCGCGATGATGATCACGTGACGCGATTCCGGGATGGTTTTGCCAAGGCCAAGGCGCATGGAAAGGTCAATCACTGGCAGCACGGCGCCGCGCAGGTTCATCATACCCACAACATAGTCGGGGGCATGTGGAAGCGTGGTTGTGCTTGTCCAGCCGCGGATTTCCAGGACGTGCCCGATGTCGAGGCAGAACGCCTGTTCACCGATGGTGAAAGACACGATCTCGATGCGGTTATCGGTCTTTTCAATGGTTGCTTGTTCAGACATAGGAGTTCACCTCTACAAGTTCGGACCCTTTGCGCAGTCCTGGGTTGCCATTACCCGGTGAGGGGATCATTTGGTCGGTGTCCACGATCAGGGCGATTTTGCCGTTGCCGAGGATGGTGGCCGCTGCGATGCCGGGAATGGAGTGATAGTTCTGCTCCAGACCTTTGATCACGACTTCGCGCTGCTCGACGATACCGTCCACGGCAAGAGCGGAGCGTCGCCCGGATTCACCTTCGATCAGCAGCAACGATTGGTCACTGAGATCTTCCAGCGGTGTCCGGAAGCCCAAGGCCTCCCCAAGATCCACAATCGGCAACATTGAGTCGTTCACGGAAAGACCACGGTCACCGTCGCAGAAGTCATGGATATTGGCCTGACCCGGTTGCAGCGTTTCCCGCAGCGCCACAGTTGGCACAACAAGAGACTCGCCAGCCACTTCAATCAGCATGCCCTCCATGACCGCAAGTGTGAGCGGCAGGGAGATTGTGATCGTGGTGCCTTTACCAGGTTCGGATTGCAGGTTGATGCGGCCGCCAAGCGCCTGAATTTCAGAGCGCACAACATCCATACCAACGCCACGGCCAGACAGCTGAGAGATCTCATCTGCTGTGGAGAAGCCCGGACGGAAGAGCAGGTTGTCGATATCGCTGTCGGTCAGGTCATCCTCAGGACGTACCAAACCCTTTTCTTCAGCTTTGCGACGCACTTTCTCGCGGTTTACGCCAGCACCGTCATCAGACAGGGAGATGACAACACGGCCAGAGCGGTGTGCAGCTTCCAGTTTGATGGTGCCCATTTCCGGCTTGCCCGCAGCGACCCGATCTTCCGCCTTTTCAAGACCGTGGTCCACGGAGTTCCGGATCATGTGGGTCAGTGGCTCAACCAAGCGCTCGGTCACGGTCTTGTCGACCTCGGTCGCTTCGCCAACCATGACCAGACGAGAGGTCTTACCTGCCTGACGAGAGGATTCTCGAACGATGCGGCTCATACGTTGGAACAGGCCGCGTACAGGTTGCGCACGGATTGCCATAACGCTTTCCTGAAGAACGCCGGAGAGCGTCTTGAGCTGACCAATGGCTTCGCTGACCGCGCTGTTGGCCGAAACCGGTAGCTCGTTCATCGACTGGCGCAACATCGCTTCGCTGATCACAAGCTCGCCGACGAGGTTAATCAAACGGTCGACACGATTCAGATCCACACGGATTGTGCTGTTGCGCGGTTCAGAGGACTTTTTTCCGCCGTCTCCGCCTTTGGCCTCCTGTTTCGCTTCCTTGTCAGCAGGTTCGGGCTTTGCACGGCTTGCAGGCTTAGGGGCAGCTTCCGGCACAGCGGCGATCTCTTCTACAACAGGGGCAGCTTCAACCACAGGTGCGGCTTCAGCGGCAACTTCGGTGATGTCGAGCTTGCATTGGCCTTCCACAAATTCGAAAATCTCGCGGATCGTGCTTTCGTCAATCCCGTCGTCTGGGCGCAGCGTAAGCGTCCATGCGATGGCCGCAGGTGCGTCTTGCAGGCTTTCCAGAGGTGCAACTGTTGAGGTGTCAGCCTCAACGGTCATTTCACCCATTTCACCCAAGGCACGGAATAGCAGCGCTGGATCGTGCCCACGTGCGTAGAGCACTGGTTCTGCAGAGAATTTTACCACGAAGTGAGTGGCGCCTTCTGCGACTGGCTCAAGGGAAGGCAGGCCCGGAAGATCACCGGGGCCATCGCCGCCGAGATCGAGGTCCAGCCCCATGTCCAGCGTCACCGCTACGAAATCGTCAGAGGACACTTCTGCGGCGTCGTCTTCTTCCGCAACGCCACCATTGGCATTTTGGGTGACAAGCTTCAGGTCGGAAAGCACTGACGCGCCTTCGCTCTCTGGCATGTCGTTGTCTTCCCGCGCGGCGTCCACAAGATCGCTCAGGTGGTCGAAACCCGAGAACATCAGTGCGGTGATGTTAGGGTCGACATCGATTTTGTTTGAACGCAAATCGTCCAACACGTTTTCGAATGCGTGGGCAAATTTGATCAGGCGATCCAGGCCAAATGCGCCGGCGCCGCCTTTGATGGAATGCACAGAGCGGAACATCGCGTTGATGGTTTCCGCGTCTGAATTGCCGTTCTGGAGATCATCCAGACCGGTCGACAGAACCTCAAGAAGGTCGTCGCATTCCTCAAAGAACATGTCACGAAGATCGGACATCACTCAGTTCCTTTCAGACAACCAGACGATTGATGATGGCAACCAGCTTTTCGGCATCAAATGGTTTGACGATCCAGCCAGTTGCACCGGCGGTGCGGGCACGTTGTTTCAGCTCTTCACCGCTCTCGGTGGTCAGAACGAGAATTGGCAGCGAAGCACACTCAGGGCGCTCACGGACACCTTCGATCATGCCGAAACCGTCGAGGCGTGGCATGTTGATGTCGGTGATCACCAGATCAGGATCGGAACCAGACAGTTTGTCCAGTCCGTCGATACCGTCTTCGGCCAAGTCCACGTCAAATCCAGCGTCGGTAAGAGCGGTTTGAATCATCGCTCGCATCGTGCGGGAATCATCAACTGCAAGAATCTTGGTTGTCATGCGTTGCCCCTTTCAAGAAGACTGGAATGGGGCAGGCCGAGCCGCTCCATACCTTTTAGAAAATCATCGGATGGTTGTTTGACTTCGAATGCCAGGCCGCGTGCGGCCCATTCGGCACGTGTGGCCAGCAAAAGCTCGGCACCGGCGCCTCCAAGAAACTCCACGTGGAGCGCATCCAAGGCCAAAGGTTGACCACGGGAAGCCTCAATAGCCTGGCGTAGTTCTGAGCAATGGGCGAAATCCAGCTGCTGCGGAAGCGCTATGCAGTCTGGTTGGGGGGAAGAGTTTGCTGTGTTCATGGGTTTGGTTCGATACCGTTTTCGGACTGGCTGATTGAAGGCAACCTATGCTGGGAGGCCTTAACACCGCGTTACCCCGAAACAGTCCGGATGAGGCGTTTCTGAACAATGCGAAACATCTGCGGTCAGGGTGGCGAGAGTTCGACAGGGAGCTGGGCAACAGCTTGAAAAAGGACGGATTTTCGGCCTGATCTGCGCTGGTTCGTTTGGCCTTCTGCACCTTAGTGCATGAAACAAGTCTCAAGGAAAAAAATCGAATTTTTGGGGAATGGGGCAGCATGAGCTGCCAAATAAAAACGCCGGAATCGCTGATTCCGGCGTGTCAAATTTTGCATGGAAGTGGGCCGGCTCGGATTGTTCTGCCGGATGCATTTGGGGCTGAGGCTGAAGAGGTTTTGCTGTCTGTAAATAGGCCGTTCAACGTGCCGCAAGTTGGGTGAGGATGTTTGCGAAAGCAGCCACTCCCTGGGCTCCGGATGTCGCGTGTTTGGCGTCAAAGATCATCGTGGGGACGCCTGACACACCGCGCGAGGTCCAAAAACGTTCTTTCTCGCGCACCACATCGGAAAATCTTTGATCCTCCAACACGGCTTTCGCTTCTTCGCCGTCTAGGCCAAGGCTTTGAGCGACCTCAATAAGCAAACTTCTATCGCTCACGTCCCGCCCATCTACAAAATAGGCCTCAAAGAGCGCGAGCTTTAGGGATTGTGCTTTTCCTTGTTCACTGGCCCAGTGAATGAGCTGGTGCGCATCGAAGGTGTTGTAGATGCGGTTGGTTTCAGACCAAGCAAACGCAATGTCCAACTCAGAGCCAATATCGGACAAGCGCTTGCGAGAGTCCTCGGATTGCTCGGCCGATGATCCATATTTTCGCATGATATGGTCTCGAAGGTTTTCGCCTTCTGGCACCATGTCTGGGTTGAGCTCAAACGGATGCCAGTATGTTTCAATCTCAACTCCCGTGGTTTCGGCCGCCTTCATAAGTTGGCGATAGCCAACGATGCACCAAGGGCAAACGACATCAGATACGATGTCTATACGGATGGGAGTTTGGGTCATGAGCGCTTCCTATTCCTTAACATCTTAGGAATTGGTGGCTCCTGTGCTGGTATGCAAGAGTTGAAGGTGGACTTAGGGCAAAAGGCCGAGCCACAGCCATACGGTAAGCACGGAGAAGGCGGTGCCGATCAGCACTGTTGAGGCGGCGACTCTCATCGCGCGGCCATACATATTGGCAAAGAGATAGGCATTGATGCCTGGTGCCATAGAGGCGGTGACAATAGCCGACCGCATATTTTCGACGGAGATAGAGGACAGAGAGCCAAATAGGAACGTGAGCGCTGGGTGCAGGCCCAATGAGACAGCGCAGCAAAACAGGATTGTGCGCATGTCTCCCTCCGGGCGATAGCGATAAAGCACACCACCCATCCCAAAGAGTGCTGCAGGCAACGCGGAGGATGCCAACAGGTTCACGGCGTGCATGGCAGGTGCAGGCACTGGGACATTGCCAAGGTTGACGATAAATCCCAATGCGATGCCCAATATCAGCGCATTGGAGAACATCGCTTTCAACACAGTTGGCACGATCCGCGCCTTGCTTGTGCGCCGTGCGCGCATGATCTCCATGGTGGCAATGCCAAGCCCGTAGCAGAAGGGCGCGTGGATGGAGATGATAGCGTAGTTCCCCGTCAGGCTGTTAGCACCATAGGCCCGCTCCATAATGGCGAGCCCAAGAAGCAGAGAGTTTGAGAATAGGCAAACAAATGCAATCGCTGTGGCGTCTTCCCAATCGCGGCCAAAAAGGAACTTTGCCCCCAGCATGCCGGTGGTGAAACAGATAAACGCTGCACCATAGAAGCTGCCGAGCAGGTTGAGATTGTACTCTGCCGCCAGGTCAAGAGTTGAGATGGCGCGAAACAGAAGTACGGGGACCGCAAAGTTCGTGGCAAAGCGCATCAGACCATCGACGTTGGATGCGCTGAAATAGCCGCGCCATGCAGCCAAGTACCCAAAGCCAATCAGGATGAAGACCGGCATGATCACCGATATCAAAGTTTGCATCGTGAGAGCCTTTGGGCGGTGAGGTCGCTAAAGATCGACGGTAATTTTCATTCCGTCATATGCCGGCGCGATGTGGTCTGCGGTTTCGGCGGCGATCGTTTCGAAGTCCAGATCGATGTGCATGTTTGTGAGGACAGCACGCTTGGGGGCAAGCTGTTCGATCCAGGCGAGAGCTTGATCCAAATGCGCGTGTGTGGGGTGCGGAGCTCTGCGTAAGGCGTCCACGATCAGGCAGTCGAGGCCTTTGAGTTGGCCCCATGATGTCTCATAGATTTGAGAGACGTCTGGCATATAGACAACGTCGTTTATGCGAAATGCCAGTGCATCGATGCTGCCGTGGTCTACGCGTACCGGTTCAAATGTGATATCACCACCAGCGCCGCTGACGCTAAAGGGCTCATCACCAATGGTGTGCATCTCAAGGATTGGGGGGTAGGGCGAATCTTTTGGCTGAACAAAGGCGTAGCCAAAGCGCGAAAGCAGATCGTTTTGTGTAGCTCCATCCGCCCAGACCGAAATCCGTTTGCGCATGTTAAAGACCACCATGCGCAGATCATCTATGCCATGCACATGGTCTGCGTGAGAATGGGTATAAACGACCCCGTCCAAAGCGCCGACATTCTCCGACAATAGCTGATCACGCATGTCAGGGGATGTGTCGATCAATACGGTCGTCTTGCCCTCGGATGTTTGCTTCTCAACCAGCATAGAGCAGCGGCGGCGGCGGTTTTTTGGATTTTTGGGGTCGCAGTCCCCCCAATGGCCACCAATGCGCGGCACTCCCCCTGAGCTGCCACATCCGAGGATGGTGAAGGTCAGCGTTGCGCTCATGCGGCGTTGGCTTTCTGAAAGACTTTGCTGAAAAGGCGTTCAAAGTTCGCCTGCGTTTGGGCTGCGAAATCGGCATAGTCCATGCCAAAAACCTCGGCCCCAACACGGGCCGTTTTCTCTACATATGCCGGCTCGTTGCGCTTGCCGCGATAGGGTGGGGGCGCAAGGTAAGGTGCGTCGGTTTCCACCAAAATGCGGTCGACGGGTGCTGCCGCAAAAATATCTCGAACTTCTTGTGAGCGCGGGAAGGCGGCAATGCCCGACATGGAAAGATAAAAGCCGAGGTCAAGCATCTGCTGCGCGAGTTTCGGCCCAGAACTGTAGCAATGCATCACGCAGCCAAAACTGCCGGTTTTGTGCTCCTCCGTGAGGATCTGCGCCATGTCCTCGTCTGCGTCGCGGCTGTGGATAATGAGAGGCAAACCAGTTTGGCGCGCGGCTTCGATATGTATGCGCAACGAGACCTGCTGCACCTCTTTGCTCTCGGCGGTGTAGTGATAGTCGAGACCGGTTTCACCAATACCCACCATTTTGGGGTGTTGCGCGATGGCGACCAGCTCATCAACCGTTGCCATGGGTTCATCCGCTGCACTCATGGGATGGGTGCCTGCGGCATAGAAGATTGGCGCGTGTGCCTCGGCAATTGCACGGACGGTAGGTTCATTGCGCAGCTTGGTGCAGATTGTCACCATGCGTGTCACACCCGCGTCGGCGGCGCGCGTGATGATGTCGTCGATCTGGCCCTCAAAATCGGGGAAATCGAGATGGCAATGGCTGTCGGTGATCTTAGTTAGGTCAGTCAAAACTCAAGCAACCGCTGTTTCGTGAATCTTAAAGACCGTATCGAGTACCAAAGAGGCGGGGTCAAGGTTCACAGATTTTCCGTGTTGTGTTCTGTCTGATATTTCTTGCGCGACCTGCGCCCATTGGCGCGCTTTGTAAGGGGAGTGGGCCAGTTGGCTCAAGATTTGGGCCTCGTTGGGTACTGCTTCGACCATTGGTGGTTGTCCGAGTGCGCCAGTGCGCGCCAAGCGCAGCAAAAATAGATCCAGCAGCGTCAACAGCATCTCAAAGCGCGCCTCAGCCCCACGTCCGACCATCGTGTTGGCAAGATTTAGAGCACGTGGGCGATCAAAGCCCTGTCGTGCGGAAAACAATGCAAGCAGTTCGGAGTAAAGCGTCAGCCCATCCTGCTGCAGCAGCCGCAATGCTTCTCCAACCGAACCGCCGGCCAGTTCGGAGAGTGCCGGAGACTCTGCGGCCTCAAACCCTGCTTGAGTGAGAGCAGAGTGCATATCCTCTGGCGTGAGCGGATTTAGGCGTAGTTCGCGACAGCGGGAACGGATCGTCGGCAGAAGGCGTGAAGGTTGATGGGATATCAACAACATCACTGCGCGCGCGGGTGGCTCTTCCAGCATTTTCAAAAGAGCGTTGGCTGCGTTTACGTTCAGCTCGTCAGCGCTGTCGACGATCACAACCCGACGGCCGCCATCTGCCATGGACATGTGCAGGAAGCCGGTCAGCTCGCGGACTTCGTTTACGCGGATTTCAGAAGCAAATTTGCCCTCTTGTCGGGATTTGTCGCGTGCGCTGTCTGTGCTGCCTGCCCAACCGCGGCGCAGAAGGAACACGCCAGGTTCAGACAGAGCTCGGATACGATGTGATACCGGGTGTTCGGGGTCTACGTTCAAAGAGGTGTGCTCTGGCGGGGCATCACCAAACAGGCCGCCTTCTGCCTCAAGTGGCAGCGTCAGCAAGAAGCGTGCGATCCGCCAGGCAAGGGTCGCTTTGCCCACACCTTTGGGGCCGCTGATCAGCCACCCGTGATGCAGTCTTTGCGAATTCACCGCCGTGAGAAAATCAGTCTCCGCGCTCTCCTGTCCAAAAAGCGCAAGTGTCTCGCGCGGATGCGGCGCGCCCTCAACGCGATCAGGTTCCGGCGCTTGTTCGTCGCTCACGCGGCCAGACCTTTAAGCTGGTTGGTGGTGTGGTTCAGCACATCAGCAGCCACTTCATCTTGGCTGCGTGCACCGTCAATCACGATGAAACGCTCAGCATATTCCTTTGACAGCTCTAAAAAACCCTGACGCATTTGCCGTTGCAGGCCTTCGCCGAAGTCCTCAAACCGCTCCTCTGAGGTGTTTCGCGATTTTGCCCGTTTCAACCCTTCCGAAGGGTCCATGTCGATAAGAATGGTCATGTCTGGCTCACGGCCAATCATCAAACTGTGCAGCTTGTCGACCAACGCACGCAGGTCGCCGCGTGACAGGCCTTGGTACATCCGGGTGCTGTCTGCAAAGCGATCACAGATCACCACTTTGCCTGCAGCGATAGCGGGCAAAATTGTCCGTTCCAAATGGTCGCGGCGGGCTGCGGTGAAAAGCAGGATCTCTGTTTCAGCAGACCACCGGTCGGGGTCTCCTTCCAGCACCAATGAGCGGATTTGCTCGGCCCCTTCCGAGCCACCTGGTTCACGGGTCAGCACAACTTCAAACCCCTGAGATCTCAGAGTTTCCGCGAGCTTTTTGGCCTGGGTTGATTTTCCCGACCCATCAATGCCCTCAAAGGTGATAAAGCAGCCAGTGGTCACGACGCTTCCTCAACCAGAAGGCCAAACTGAGACATCAACACGCTCGATGCTGCACGTAGGCGCACTCCGAATCCGCCTTCAGGCACGTCGGTTTCTGCGACGAGCGGAATGCGCATTTTGGGAAGTCCTTCGGGGCTGAGAACCAATTCGGCAAGGCGCTGGCCTTGTGCGATGGGGGCTTCTATCGGGCCATTGTAAATCACTTCGCCTTCGACCTTGCCGCGAGACAGGACTGGCAGGAGAACTTCCACGTCTTCCGCGGGTACGAGGCCAACGCGCGGTATTTTACCCATCCAGACATCCGCCTCAGCCAAGCGTTCACCTTGACGGATCAGCGTCGTTTCTGAAAACTGGCGAAAGGCCCAGTTGACAATTTGTTCCGAAATCTCGGCTCTTTCCTGAACAGTGTCCAGGCCTGAGAAGGCGAAAATCACGCGACGGTTTTCCTGTTTGGCGGAGCCGACCAAACCATAGCCAGCCTCAACGGTATGGCCGGTTTTCAAACCGTCGGCACCGATATCCAGCTTAAGCAAAGGGTTGCGGTTTTGCGTGTTCTTTGGCGCACGGCCATCAAACGCAAACTCCGTCTCTGAAAACATCGGATAAAATTCAGGGAAATCCGTGATCAGATGGTTCGCGAGCAAGGCAAGGTCGCGCATGCTCATACGGTGACCAGGCGCTGGCCAACCGTTTGAGTTCGCAAAAGTGGAATTGGTCATGCCCATCTGGCGGGCACGCCGTGTCATCAGGCGTGCGAACCCCGCCTCGGTGCCATCCGGGCTCAGAGTTTCCGCAATCACAGCACAGGCATCATTGCCAGACAGCACGATAATGCCGCGGAGCAGATCTTCGACAGATACCCGATCGGTGGTGTCAAGAAACATGGTCGATCCGCCATAGTTCATAGCGTGTTGAGAGACCGGCAATTTTTCGGTCATGCTCAAACGACCGTCGCGCACAGCTTCAAACGCCATGTAAAGCGTCATGAGTTTGGACATCGAAGCAGGAGGCAAAGCGTCATCCGCATTCTTTGCCATCAGGACTGTGCCTGTTGTGTGGTCAATCACAAAGGCTGCTTTCGCTTTGGTTTCGAAGGCATGGATCGAGGTGGCGATGCCAAGAGCCAATGCACTGGCGGATAGGAGTTTTAGAGCCGATCGAAACAAATGCTTGGTCTCCCTTAGTTCGTCACTGCATAGGCGTCGGTGAAGCCAATGCCATGCACAGTATCTGTCATCGTCTTCAGGCCTGATTTGCTGCTCGCAGGACCAACGAGGACGCGCCAGAATGTCTTTTCGCCAGATGTGGTCTTGCGCACGAGTGATGGCAATCCGGCCGATTCCATTTGAGACGCGGCGCGCTTGGCGTTGTCTTGCACGGAAAAGATACCGATCTGCACGTATGGTTTGGCAAGGGTCGATGAGGATGGGGGCGGCGCTACCTCTGAACGGGCTGTTGTTTCTGGAGCAGCGGGAGACGCGCTTGCTTCCGCCGCTGCGATGGCTGCAGTTGCTGCAGCGATGGGCTCTAAAGGCACCTCAGCAATTTCACTTGGCTCCGCACTAGCCTCTTCAGGAGCGGGCGCGGGGAGTTCCTCAGCCACCTCTTCACGGCGCAATGCGGTGACGTTTAATTCGACAGGTTGCCCTGCGATCATGCCAAGCGCTTCTGCCGCATCTGATGACACTTGGATGCGCGGGCCTGGTATTTCTCGCTCCCTACGGAACAAAGCACCGATCACAAATTTCCCATTGGATTGATTGCGGATGATCACGCGTTCAGGATCTCCCACGGCGGGGTGTGCAGCCCACACACCGCCAAGTGAAGGGCGACCATCCCATAGGCCAGCTTCGGAAGCTGAAAAGACTTCGGGGGCTTCAACATCGCGTTCAACCAGCTTGGTGGTCTGCCCCGCAGCGTCTGAGGGTGATACCGCTTCCTCGCCCTTAGCGAAAGGGTTTTCTATTTCAGAGCAAGCGGACAAGAATACCGCTCCGGCTAAGCCGAGGCCAATAAGCCAACGTTTTGAATTGTCGCGCAAAACGCTCTTTTGTGTATGCATCTTGTGTCCTCTGCCCGCTCACGCCTGTAGCTCCGGTTGCATCGCGGAATGTAACCATTCCTTTGTTAGATGCCGGAGCGCTTTGGGGGAGTGTAGCCTGCGGTTCCTTGCATGGAAAGTCTGAGCAAAGTGCTCTGCGAGTTTTTGCGCAGGTTTTTCGCTTGAAACCATGCGCTGGGCCAATTAGGGAGAGGGCGTCGGAGGAGTGGCAGAGTGGTCGAATGCACCGGTCTTGAAAACCGACGAGGGTTAACGCCCTCCGTGGGTTCGAATCCCACCTCCTCCGCCACATTTTGTGGAAAATCAATGGCTTGGCCTTTGCTTGCGCCCTCTGCCCCCTGCCGTGCCCCCTTGCGAGCAGCGCTATGCTTGGATTGCCTTGGTTTGAACATTGGCTAAACGCTCTCTCAAAGTGTGCCATCCTGCCGCGCCAGGTGCTCCTCCCCCCCCATCCTCACCCGACAACGCTCTGGTTAGTTGTATATGCCCCACCTGCAAAGCGGGGCATTTCTGGACTTTTGGACAGTGCAGTCAAACTAAGGGGTCGAATTGAAAAAATTGGCCGTTTCTACATTTGTCTGCGATGTGGCCTGTTGACTAACCTCGGAGTATTCGAAATCCGAAAATCGCCCACCCCAATGGAGGGATTACCACTGCCATAGCCTCCCAACCATTCTGAAACACTTGCGCCGCCTGTTCTGCCGCGAGAATGTAGATCAGAACGATCACGGTTGCCCAAACAACAGAAATTACTATTGGCGGAAGTGCCGCGTGCCTATCCTCCAAAAAACTGAATGAGCCGATGGCGGCAAAGTAGAGACCGAGGCCAGCGCCAAGACCAAGCAGCGCTCGAAGCCCTCCCCGCCACGTATCGAATGGGGCCTGAAATCCCCACAAAAAAAAGACTATGACATTGCCCAGCACATAGCAAAACACGACTAAGATGCTCGCGATTAAGTAGTTTCGTATTTCTAGTACCAATTTGATTTTCCTCTTTTTCTCGTCACGAACCTATTGGAAATTGGCTTCGGCAATCTACTCAAAAGTTGCACGCTTTTCATGTTGTTTTCGAAGTCGAGCGGGGTGAGGTGAAGTGGACGGAGTGAAACTGTTGCGTTATATTGTAACACCCATGAGCGGCGGCGTGGCTATAGTGAGTGCGTGACCATGACGGTACCGATCCAAACCGAGATATTCCAAGCGGCTGCCAAGCTGTTTCAGCGCGGCGGGCCGCTGGCTCCAGCTTGCGGCGCTCGCACCCGAAACGGTGGCGAGTGTGCCAACCCGCCGATAAAGGAGGGAAAGGGGCGCTGCTTAAGCCACTGCGGCCCCAAGGCAGCCAAAGCCTTCCGCGAGCGCCAAAAACGCCGCTTTGAGGCGGGGCAGGTTTCCGCAGAGGAGTGGAACCGGGCCGAAGCGCGGCGAACGGCCAACCGCCTTGGCCATGCCTGGAAGAAGAACCCTTGGCAGCCCGGCAGTACCATTGACCTTGGCGAGCACGAGGCGATGTTTGTGGAGGCCCTGGGCGGCATTGATGTGGCCAGTCTCGCCCCTGCGGTCGCAGATTGGCTGCGCTGGCGTTACCAACGACTACAAATCGACACCAGAAACGACGCGGCTTGGATGGATGTGCGACTAAATAAGCTTCCGGCCCGCGTGGAGCGCGCCGCACAGTACTCAGAAGCCGTCGTAGGGGGTGCAGGGGAGCGCCACCGCTCGCGGGCCGTGTGGCAGCCTTCAAGGGGTGCTTCAGGGGCTTCAGCGCGCCGTAGCCTGCCGGACCGCCCGCGCATTCCCAAGCCCACGCGCAGGGGCGTTGTCGCGCTCGCTGGACGTCCGCGCGTCCAGCCGGTGAGTGCGGACGAGCAACAAGAACTTATGGACCTCTATCGCGACCATGTCAGCGTTTTGCGTCCGATTATGGGGTTGACCGTGGGCGAGGCGAGGCAATGGGCCGTACTGCGGACGCTACGGGCCCATTTGAACGCGCCGCAGGACGCGGGAGCGCACCAGCGTTGGCTTGCGCTCGTTCAGGCCACGATTGTGCCGCCCATGAACCCAAGCCGCAGTTTGTAGAGCGGCTTACAAGGGGGGGCGATGTAGTCAAAGCGCTAGCACGTCGTCCAGTCCTTCTTATCTCTTGCCCCTAGCCAGCCGAGGCGCGACCGTTTTGAAAATTGATAACAGCGGACGCGAGGAAGAAGGGGAAACGAATGGACGTGAACTTACCGGGTCCACCATCGGCAATACCGAAGTGAGCCGGTCGAACAGACCGACGATTGCGAATTCGGACGTGATTGACGTCGTTTCTTACTGACCAATACCCGCCGGAAGTGAGAAGGGGAGCGGCGCGCGCCGGTTGAAGCTATTGGCGAGGCTTGACAGGCTGCCGCCGGGCTCAATTCTGAGAATACCCCCGTCGGTTCGCAGGCGATAGAGCTCAGCGACGTGAACTTCGTCTTGTCGTGCGTGAGGGCGCTATCCGGCGCGAGTTGATCCAGATTGACGCTTTCCGGGGGACGGCTGGGCGCGGCCTTCTTTCGCGTCCCGTTTGAGGTGAAGCACGGCACCCGCGAATTCGCAGCAGAGGTGGCGCGGATCGAAGGGAGGGTATGCTGGTCTCTCGAATTCGTCACAGCCACATCATGCTGGCTGAGCATGGCGATCACAACCCGTGGCAAGCCGCCGTGGCCAAGGCGCAAGCCCACGGTTTCTGACTGTTTTGTCCCGTCTTGCGAAACGCTATTTTCGGCCTGAAAACTCTGGAGATATAGGAGGGGTGCCTAGAGAGACTAGGGTGCCCTATTTTTAACTATATACTTTTATAGTAGTTATTCCGTTAGACACACTAAATTGATTAGCTAGATCAATCACTTAACCCCGTCTAGCGGGGTCGATTTTCAACAAAACCAGTCAGACAACATATCTGACGTCTAGCGACGTCTGGACGGCGGCTAAGCAAAACAGGCAAAAATTGCCAGGAATTTAGCCTAGACGTTAGCCAATGAAAAAAGGGGTTTGTCTTGCGTCAGGACGGCGGCAAGGCTCCGAATAGGAAGCTTTTGCCGGGGTCGCGGGCCTCTCACCCCGCGCGGGTCTCCTAGTGAAAGTGACCGTCACTCACCCGTCTTTGTTCGGCTCCGGGCTTAACCGCCTCATGGGCTACCTAGTGAGGGCCAAAACGTGCCTCAACCTCACAGCGTTGCACCGCCCCAGATCGACCGGGGCGGCGCGGGATTATCAGCCTACGGCCTCGGCAACAGCCGCCGCCGCCTCGCGTTCCTTCTGGGCCTGTCGTCCGATCTCTGCCGGTTTGAGCCCTTTCGCCACGTCGCGCTCCGCCTGATCCATGCCGGGACCAAACCAAACCGACATGCGGCCCCGCCCTGCCCGGACTTGCGCGTGGTTATGACAACCCGCCGCTTTCAGGCCCTCGCGTACCACGTTGGCCGACAACCGGCCTTGACCCGACATTTGCGCTGCATCTGCGACTTCGGCAATCGTCAGATACTTGCGTTCCGCAAACGCGCTGGCCTCCCCGCACTGGTCAAATACCCACGCCGCGCCGTCTGGCAGGTTCTCCACCAGCATCATGGTCTTACTGTCCGCAGCCGCCGCAGGGACCGCATAGGCGATGAACTTGGACAGGTCGGCACACAACGCCTCCTATTGGCCGAGTTGGAGCTATCGTCGGGGGGTGAAGGCTTCGGCCCGCAAACGTGCTGAGGCATCGGGCAAGATCAAAATTTGCTACTTCTTACACTTCGCCAGTTAAGAATAAAGACGGCCGCCGCAATCAAATCGACCGGCAGCCAAATCGCGCGGTTAAGATGGATAGGCAAAACAGGGTTAAAGAGTGTCGCCAAAAAAACGAACAGAATGAGCGGAACGGATATTCGCCCCTTGTCGCGAAACTGGGAAATTGAAAGCGCAATTGCGCATAGGTAGACGACCAAGCGCAGGAGCTGGTAGTACCCGTAGGGCAGAGGGAAGATGGCCACAACAAGCATTGCGGCAGGCAAAAGCCAGAAAGCGGAATGGAGCGCATGGCCTCCTGAGTGTGGTGACTGTGACGACATTTCAACTTAACCCCGCTGAAACAATTAGCTTAAACCCGCCTTCCCCAAGTAAATCGCTGATTTCGCTGTCCTGAACTCGACATTACCCATATAAATCATAGTGTTGATGGCTGCGAGGGGCGTGCTTCATGGATCACCCAGAGGGTGCGGGATTGCAGCGGGTAGATCGGGTGGATTTTGGCCTTCGCGTGCGACTGGAATTTCGCGGCACTCAGCTCAGTTCCGACGGCGGCCTTCTGGTGATGCGCGAGTTGGATGACGCGCTTGGACTGTCCGATCTGGCGTCTGCTGCGCTGTGCGACAACCGCAGGGGCAAGAACACCGTCCATCGGCTCGACGGGCTGTTTCGGCAGTCGGTGTTCGGGCGGCTGGCGGGCTACGAGGACGTCAACGACGCCGACCGTCTCGCCGTCGATCCGGTCATGCGCCAGGTCGTGGGTGGGCGCGCCGTCGATGCGCAGGCTGCCTCGACATCGCAGATGGGGCGGTTCGAGACCGAGACGCTGGCCTTGCCCGAGAACCGGGCCGCGCTGGCCGATCTGAACGGTCAATGGATCGACCGGTTCCATGACCGCAGCGGGCTCAAGTATATCGTGCTGGACATGGACAGCTCGGTCAGCCCCACCCACGGTGATTAGGAAGGGTCAGCATGGAACGGGCATTTCGACTGCACCTGCTATCACCCTAACTTCCTGTTCAACCAGTTCGGCATGCTGGAACGCTGCGCCCTGCGCAATGGCAACGTCCACAGTGCCGATGGCTGGAGGGACGTCCTCGACCCCGTCATTGCCAGATATGCTGAGCGCGAGCTTGGGGGGCGGTTCTTCCGGGCCGACGCCGCCTACGCGATCCCTTCGATCTATGCGCGGCTGGAAGAGGCGGGCTACTTCTACGCTATCCGGCTGCCCGCCAACACTGTCCTGCGCGAGAAGATCGTGCATCGGCTGACGCGGCCAGTGGGGCGGCCTTCACTGACCAAGGTGAAGCGGTTCTATGAGGACTTCCAGTATCAGGCTCAGAGTTGGGACAAGCCACGCCGCGTGATCGCGAAGATCGAATGGCATCCGGGCGAGTTGTTTCCCCGCGTGGGCTTCATCGTTACCAACCTACCAATGGAGCCCGACTGGGTCGTGCGGTTTTACAACCAGCGCGGCACGGCAGAGCAGCACATCAAAGAAGGAAAGTATGCCTTCCGATGGACACGGCTTTCGTGCAAGCGGTTCCGCGACAACGAGGTCCGGCTGCAACTGCATGCGCTGGCCTACAATCTGGCGACCTTCCTGCGCTGCATCGAGTTGCCCGAGGCGATGGCCGACTGGTCACTTACCAGCCTCCAGCTGAAACTGATCAAAATCGGTGCTCGCGTTGTCCGCCACGCCCGTGCCATAACCTTCCAGCTGGCCGAGGTGGCCGTCACCGGCCCGATGGAGCGCGCCATCCTCGCCGCCATCGGCCGCCTTCGAGCGCCTCCGTCATGTGCGTGACAACCATCCCGACCCAAACTGAACGAAAGCCGCAGGACAGGTCTGTCCGCAGCGCTGAAAAACGGCACCACCTGGCCAGGAAGAGGCGGGTTCGCGGCCCAATCCGCGAAGCTCAAGGCGTTTGCGCGACCACAGACACCGCTCAGGGTGAAAAACGCTTGTTCAACTGGCAAAATCAGGCGATCTTGACGTCAGACGGCACGCTACTTGGGGAATGTCGGGTTAACAATCTTGAGATGCAACCAATATTACGTAAATCCATTGCGTGGCACAGAATCGACGCGGTTAATTTTAGGAGTTGTAATTGTGAAGCGTTTTTTTTCTATTATTTCTATGCTGTATTTGTTTTCTTCGGGTGTGGCTCATTCGGCTACATCGGATACCAAGTATATTAATGGGTTCATCGCCGAAATAGATAAGGCATTTTCGTATTGGTATAATGACGATATCGATTTTTCTTCTGCAGAATACTACATTGACAACGGCTTATTGCCAACGGACTACGACTGGGAAAGCGTTTTCGTGTTGGCTTCACATGCTCCTCGAAACCCTAATTCTTCTCTTGGACGCGCATCTGAAAGTTCGTTCTTCAAACGCGGTCCCGAAGCGCTAAAACTCTTATCTAAGATCCGACCATTGGACCTTTCGAGAGATGATCTTCTTTGCTTGGTCAGATCACGAGGGCTAAGTAACGATAGCGGCCATATACCACTAGCATTGGAGAGCATGAACGCTTTCAGAAAAGGTTGCACTTTATTGGAGGTCTCTTACAGAGGTATAACATCCAAGGACGATTTGCTCTGGTTGAGCAAACTTGGCGCAGAAATCAATGGTGATGTTGGCAATGCAGTCGGTTCAGGTTTGGTACCTTTGATCGTTCTGCATACAATCGTGCCTTACGAAGTCCAGTCAAATGGTTCCCGAGCAATAAACAAAGTGTTCTTATACGTGGTTAGTAGAGTTGTAGAATTCGATGTAAAGTACTCGCATACATTTAATGGGCACATTCCTCGAGGCATACAATCAATTACCACTTCGTCGGGTGGGTATAATTACTCTGATCATCTCACATCCAGAATAGACTTCGGAGGAGATGCTGGGCTTCTTTGGGCCTACTGCGAGATTGCCAACTCCGATAAACTCGCATCGTACTCGCCAAATTTCCCTCTCTTGACCTATTTCTTTGAAAACGATCCCGCTTTTGCTCGCTTCATTATTGACGGGAATATCGCCAATGCCGTTCACCCATGCCATAGAATGGTCAAGCGTTTTGCCCAAGAAGAGGCAGAGATTAATGCGTTAAGAGACAGTGCTTTGACTGCAGGGAATATAAAGTTCCTAAAGGCATTTGATGAAGGTTTCTCTGTCAATTGACGGGTGTTATCCGCTGCGACAAATATCTAACAGGCTACTGAAATAGTCCTGTCTCGACAACGATTTGAGAACATGATTCACCATTCCCACGGCCATGGTGGGGGTGATGATGCGCGGGATGGACGAGACGAGCGGGTCGCTGTTCAGCTATGTTGACTTGGAAGGTAAGCGGTGCGCCGATCACACGGGTCTGTCGTAGTTCCAGGGCAGTAGTTCGTTGATGTTGGTTTGTTTGTGCCCGCCAGCAATGGCTGTCAGCACGCCTGACAGATAGGCATGTGGCTCGATCCCGTTGAGTTTGCAGGTCTCGATCAGTGACGCGATGACGGCCCAGTTCTGTGCGCCAGCGTCGTGCCCGGCGAAGAGCGCGTTTTTGCGGTTCAGGGCGACAGGACGGATGGTTCGCTCGACGGGATTGTTGTCGAGCTCGATGCGGCCGTCACTGAGGAACAGGATCAGCCCGTCCCAGTATTTGGCAATATATTTCAGGGCCTCCCCGGTTGGCGATTTGCTTTAAAATACAATCTGGACAGGAAAACCTCGGCCCAATGCGCTCGCCCCCTTTTTCACACCAAAGGTGATGCCGCGCAGAGGGACCGTAGACCTTTTTTGCCTTTGAGGCGCTGTCGAACCGCTGGGCTGTTCCACAATCGGTTTCACGCGGCCCGAGACAGCTTGCGGTTTTCGATCCATTCATAAACTTCGCTTTCCATCCAGCGGACGGCACGGGGGCCAACAGGGATGGGGCGCGGAAAAAGCCCAGCGGCCATCCAGCGGTAAATTGTGGGCACGGATGCCCCAACGATCTGGACAACTTCGTCGCGCGGCAGGAGGCGGTCACGTATCTGCAATTCAAGTCTCCGATTTGACGCCAAGGCCGGTTGTGTGAACCGGTAAGATGGCGGATAAGAATTCTTCTTACTTTATAGCGCGGATTGAGAAATCAGTGAAGTATCAAGGGGTTGACACAAAAATGACACAGGCGACGACTAGGCGTCGCCGCAGCCTTGACGTCGCTCGACGTCGCCACTGCGGGAATCTTGTCATCGCTCGCCCTCTAGGAACTTTGCCCAGTGCTCCATCAGTACAGCGCGACGCTCAAAACCGTCACCCCGCCGGTAGGCCGCATCCACCTTGTCGCCTAGGGTGTGCGCCAGTGCAGACTTGATCGCCCCATAGGGCGCGGCCTCGGTGTCCTCTGCCCAATCGCGGAACGCGGAACGGAACCCGTGCGGCGTTGCGCCTTTTATTTCCATGCGTTTCAGCACTGCGGAAAGGGTCATGTCCGACATGCTGGTTCCCGGCTTGGCTCCGGGAAAAACAAGTGTGGCTCCGTTCTCGTCGTTTTCAGGGCGGTAGGTTTCCATTTCCAACAGAATTTCCACCGCGCGCGCGCTCAGGGGCACGCGATGCTCCTGCCGCGCCTTCATGCGCCAGCCTGGAACGATCCAGCGCCGTACCTCTAAGTCAATCTCGGCCCATGTTGCTCCTCGAACCTCCCCGGATCGCGCCGCTGTCAAAATGGCGAATTCCAACGCTCGCGCCGCAACGCCCGCGCGCTGCCGCAGAGCAGGGATGAAGTCCGGCAAGTCCTTCCAATTCATCGCGGCATGGTGGCCGACACCAAGATTTCCGTTGCGGTCTGTCGGCTGCACTTTGGGGAGGAGCATGGAAAGGTGGCCCCGCCAACGCGCGGGATTGGAACCGGACCGTGCGCCCTGTGCGATTGCAGCGTCAAATACCCTTTCAATCCGCCCCTGAGTACGCTTGGCAGTTTCGTGCTTGCCTTCCCAGATTGGCCGTAAGACGGCAACCACGTCAGGCGTCTGAATATCCTCCAGTGCCATCGGACGCAGGGGAGCGGCGTATTTCGTGAGTGTCATACGCCACTGAGCACGATGTTTTGGGTTGCTGAATTGCTTTAGGTTGTCCCGCATCCAATCGTCTGAGAATTCACCAAAGGTCTGAGGCTTTTTTTGCAGCCCCTCGGCGCGCAGCCGCTCTGCCTCGGCGTTCCGGCGCTCAATTGGGTCAGTGCCGTCACGCGCCAAACGCCGTGCGTCGTCTGCTTTGGATCGCGCGTCCGCGAGGCTCACAGCGCCTTTTCCGGCTGGGCCAAGGCCCATTTCACGGCGCTTGCCGGTGAGAGGCGAAACAAACCGCAGTAGCCACCGCTTGCCCCCGTTTTTGGAGATGTGCAGGAGAAGGCCACCGCCGTCAAAGTAGTAGCCGGGTTCCGTGGCTGTTTCGACTTTCCGGGCAGACAGGCGGTCCTTGGAGCGGCTGCGAGTGTTAGCTGACATGTAGAGGGCCTTTGTCTCGGTTTAATGAATCGAAGTTGAAGGCATTGCGCCATGAGGCATGTGAAGCGCCTGACGCGGGGAAAGGATAATCTGCTCCGCGTCCGCGACAGACGAAGCCCATTCGATCTGCGCACAAAGATTTGTTTCGTCCACCCGAATTCCAACAATCCTGTCCGGGCCGCCGCCGCCGTGCTGGGCCGTCTGGATGATTGGGTCTTCCAGCGCCGATGCGTTTGCTGCGGCAGGGCGGAGAGTGAAGGCTGGGGGAAAGGATTGAGTGGGCATTGGTATTGCATCCCATAGAAAATACTCTAGTGCCCCCTTATCTGTCCCCCTAAACCAAAAGAATGCAAGAGCTTTAGTGAGAAGATTTGAGATGAGGTATGCTTGCAATATATTAAAAAATATGAACCTTTTCTCAAAATCCGAGAACTGAAAAAACGTTCCGATACATACATATGGCGGACACCTCCTCCGCCACTATAGCCTTTTTCTTCGAAGTGCTGGTGCTGAAGTCTGCTTGCTACCTATGTAATCGGTTTCCTCCCGCTCGGACGAGAGGATTGACTGTCCGTGCTAGGCGCTAGAGTGGCCGCATCTGAACAGCAGATTGGTTGCAAAGCACATCTGCGCGTCCAGACCGGTTTTCTGCAAAATGCACGTGTATTTGGTGACCACCCACTGGCACGAAATAGTGGGTAGGCTTTTTGACTGCTTGGACGGGCTTTGCGGGTATCCAGTTATTCGTATGCGATGAGACACCGAAAACCGCGCTGTAAACACGAGAGATTTGTTTTGATCTTTTAGTTGGAAAATCAGCAGCGCCTTGATTTTAAACCGTGTCTAAATGATACTGATGCTTATTTAGCTAGTTAGCGTCAGGTGATGGTTGTGGGTCACTCGGTTAATTTGATGCTTGCGGCCCTTTCGTTTGTTTTGTTGTTCGAACCGGTCAGTGCGCAAGAAGAGAATGCTCAGAGCGCTGTTTCAGCAGGGGCGGGTACGCTTGTTGAGTCCGCTATGCAAGAATCTTCAGGCAAGCTTCGGAGTGAGGCGGCAGCGCTGAGAGCAGAGCTTGATCAGGCGCGCGCGGAAATATCTGAGCGACAGGGTTTGATCGAGCAACTTCGAAGAGAGCACGAGGCTTTAGAGGCGCGCAAGCGCGAGAAGACAGAAGAGCTTGCCTTGCTAAATTCTGAATTTCTGGATCGTCAAAACAAGCTCGGTCAATTTCAGAAGCGTGCTGAGGCTGAAATGCAAATGTTGGAAAGCCAAAAGCAAGATTTGCAGCAGCAGGTTTCGGAACTTGCCGCATTACAGTCCGCGGCCCACCTTGACCTCGAAAGTGTAGGTGCAAGCAAAGATAGCCTGCTCATCGAGGTCGAGGCTCTCCAAACGGATTTAAAGGTCGCGAGAGCTGAATATGTTGATGTTCAGGATCGTTTGGAGCGCGCAAGTCAACAGCTCGTCGCGGCCAATTTGGATTTGCTCGCGGCTGAAAAAATGGCGAGTGAAATGGCTTTTGAAGCCAGTGCCGTTGCCAGCTCCGTTGGGGAGGCGCGGGCGCAGCTGGCCGCAGAAGAGCGGTTGAAGAGGGAAGTCCTTCTCGATCTGGAGCTAGAGCAAGTTAAGGCGGAAGATACGCTTGCAGCAGTTTATAGCCGGATTGAAGGTGCCAAAGTCGAATTGGAGGAGTTGAAGGCTTCGATGCAGACTGTGCCTACGCCCGCTCCCGAGATCCCCCCGGTGCCATCATCCGAACCTGCCGCGTACGGCACTTCCAAACCCGCCAGCCTGGTTGCCTCAGCTTTGCGCCAAGCTCCTGGCTTGGAAGTGCTTCGTTCGGAAGATCTTGAGAAGCTTCAGACGGTTTTGCAGGAGGGGATGTGTGTCCATGAGGCCCTTGAAACGGTGATGGACGTCATTAATCGACAAACTTTGTTGTCGCTGGTGCGAAGTCTTGGGCGGTGTTGAGTTAATTGGTACGTTTTTTAGGGGTTAAAATGAAGTTTTTAGCGGTATTTGCGTTTCAGGTTCTGTGTGCTTCGCTTCTTTTGGTGGGCAAAGTGGCGCCGCTCTCGGCGCAAGAGTTTGAGAAGAACATTCTTACCGGCGGGCCGACTGGCACATACATTCAGTTTGGCCAAGACATTGCAAATTTGCTTTCAGAATGCGGACAGACCCTGAATGTGCGAGAGAGTGCCGGTTCGTTGGAGAATTTTCTGGGCGTTCGGACGCGACGTGCTACGCAGTTCGGTATCGTCCAAAGTGATGTGCTTGAATATCTAAAAACCTATTCGGCCAGCGACAGTGGTATTGCGAGAGCCATCGCCGGCGTTCGTATCGCATTTCCACTCTATAATGAGGAGGTGCATCTGATTGCGACGCGTGAAATCGCGTCAGCATCCGATCTGAATGGCAAACGTATCGCGATCGGCGTTGAGGACAGTGGGACCTTTCTCACCGCATCGTTGTTTATGGACCTGTTGGGCATAGATGCCGGAGAGCTGCGAAAAATCGGCCCCGATGAGTCGATGACGCAATTGCTGGCGGGGGAGCTTGATGCATTTTTCTATGTTGCTGGAGCGCCCACAAAGATCTTTCTGAACGGTCAGATCGATCCTGAGCGCTTTCACCTCGTACCCATTGAAGACCCTGTTTTGCGGTCCGTCTATGTGCCAACAGAAATTCCAGCACAGACCTATCCGTTTCAAAGGGGCGCAATTCCCGCGGTGGCGGTCAAAGCGGTTTTGATGACTTTTGAGTACGAGCCGCGCCGCAACGGTTACCACCGTGCCAGTTGTAGAGCTGTTTCTGACGTGGCGCATACGGTTTTGACTCGGTTTTCTGAGCTGCGCCAAAATGGCCATTCAAAATGGCAACAAGTGGATCTCAACGACATTCCTCCCGGTTGGGATGTAGCCAATTGTGTCAATCGAGGCGTGGCTGCGAACTATGTGATGGAATGCCCATCACAAGGGGCGCCTGCTGCACCAGAAAGTGCTGCCAATTCAGCTTACCGTGCAAGGATTTGCGCTGCGATCGGCTGTTAGTAAGCTTGGCGTGACATAGGTCTTAATCAGCGTTGTGATGAAGCGCCTTTGGGGCGCTTGGGTGGCGTGTGCTCTTGCCGCGTCTTTGTGCTGGCCGCGCCGTTATTTAGCGGCTTGATTTCACCTTGATTGGCAGTTCGAAGGTGACGTCTTCCCATTGATGAGAGCTGGGGAAAGCGTGATCCAAGCCGCCTATTTGTGTTCCGAACTCCCAAAATTTTGTTGACACTTCATATTTGAAGCGGCTTTATATATGAAACGTCAGCCTTTGGGAGGAGGAGGATGATTCCAGCATCCACGCTGGCGCAAGAGGATTTTCTTGCGCAGAACAGCAAGATCACAATGCAGCTTCACGGGATCGGAAAATCGTTTTCCGGAGTGAGTGTACTGCGTGATGTAACGCTCCAGATTTCCGGTGGTGAGATCCATACGCTGATGGGGGAGAATGGCGCCGGAAAAAGCACGCTTGTGAAAATCATCAGCGGTGTGCAGGGGCAGAGCTTCGGTACACTTGAGATCGATGGGCAGGAGGTGCAGTTCAACTCTCCCGCAGAAGCCAACGACAATGGCATCGTGATCATGCATCAGGAGTTGAGCCTGATCCCGGAGATGACGGTCGCGCAGAATGTGATGCTTGGGCAAGAGCCCATGATTGGCGGCGTGATGGTGGATCAGCACGCGTTGCGCGAGACAGCGCAAAATGCGCTGAAGAAATTTGGCTTTTCTCTGGAAGTTGACACCTTGGTGAAAGACTTGCGTGTGGGAGAACAGCAGCTGGTTGAGATTGCGCGGGCACTTTTGATGGATGCGCGCTTGCTGATCATGGATGAGCCTACAAGCGCGCTGTCGCAAGCGGAGGCGGATATTCTGATGGAAGTGGTTCGCGATCTGGCGCAGCAAGGCGTAGCGATTGTGTATATTTCCCACCGTATGGATGAGGTCTTTGAGATCTCAGACCGTGTGACAGTACTGCGGGATGGGGACATGATTGGCACAACGTTGGCGGCAGATACGACGCCGGAGGAACTGGTGCAAATGATGGTGGGGCGTTCGGTTGAAATCAAACCGGTCGTCCGCGAAACGCCAGCGTCTGCTGAGACGGTATTGTCGGTGCGTGACCTGACAGCTGAAGCTGGTGGCCGCAAAGTGCTGCAGGATGTTTCCTTTGATCTGCGTCGCGGAGAAGTTCTGGGTGTTGGCGGACTGCTGGGTGCGGGCCGGACGGAGCTGTTGGAAACGATTTTCGGCGCGCGGGGGGATACCTTCTCTGGGGAGATTGTGGTGCATGGTGAGAGTGTACGGCTTTCCACCCCCTCTGACGCTGTGCGCCATGGTTTGGCCCTGATCACCGAGGATCGCAAAGGCAACGGGCTGCTGCTGGACAGGTCTATCGCAGACAATGTGATCTTGCCGCTCCTGCCCTTGAAATCGCGATTTGGTTTGCTTTCTAAGACGCAGCGAGATGCAGAAGCGCAGAGTGCGATTGCGCGACTACGCGTCGCTGCCACTGGTGTCGAGCATGTTGTTGGACGCTTGAGCGGGGGCAACCAACAGAAGGTCGTAATTGGCAAATGGCTGGCCACAGGGCCGAGTATCCTGCTTCTGGATGAGCCCACCCGCGGGATCGATATTGGTGCCAAAGACGAAATCTACGATCTGATCGGACAACTGGCGGATCAAGGGATTTCCGTGCTGTTTGCGAGCTCAGAAATACCGGAATTTATGGCGGTCTGCGATCGCATGATCGTACTCTGTGACGGGCATGTCGCAGGAGATCTGACGCGGGACGAAATGACCGTTGAAGCGATCAAAGACCTTTCGATGCAATTTGACCAAGCGTGAGCCGAGACATGAGTATGACAGACGCCCGACCACCCGCTGCCTCCAAATCTGGCTCTGGCCATAAGGCTGACCGCAACTGGTTGTTGCAGATTTTGGACAAAACCAAGCTCTATTGGGGGCTGGTCGCACTAATTGTCTTTGGTGCGTTGACCTCGCCGCTTTCGTCAAAGGGTAACAATATCTTTCTGTCGATAGGGAATCTGACAGACATTCTTCGGCAGGTCTCCGTGACAGGCATTGTGGCTGTGGGTATGACGCTGGTGATCTTCATTGCCGGGATTGACCTGTCGGTCGGCTCGATCATGGCGCTGGGGACGGTGATCTGCGCGATGTTGTTGACCCAATCGGGTTGGACCGCAGCGAGCATGTTTTCGGTACCCGCCGCAGGAGTGATCCTGTTTGTCGCTGTGGCCGCACTGATCTTCTTTGTGCAATCTCAGATGCGTGCCGCAGGCACCAAGGACCAGCCAAGTGCACCTTCCAAGTTGCCATCTATGGCGATTGGATTGGTGGTGGCGCTTGCAGCGATGTTGTGGCTGGGTTTGCAGGTAGATGACAAGTTTGGCGTGATGGGTGTGCTCATTGCAGTGCCTTGTGTGGGCATCATCATGGGGACACTCAATGGCGCGCTCATTGTGTATGGTCGCCTGCAGCCGTTCATTGTGACGCTTGCAATGATGGTGGGTGCTTTGGGACTGGCGCGAGTGATCGCAGGGCAGGATACAGCGGTTTATCCGGTCTATACCGGCAGCAATGCGGTGCAGGAATTTGACGTGCTGCGTAGCTTGCTATGGGGCGTGGTGCCGGTGCCCGGGCTGTTCTTTCTCGCAATCCTTGCAATATTCTTTGTGCTGACTCGGTTCACCACCTTTGGCAGCTATTTGCTGGCAATCGGGGGCAATGCGGAAGCCGCGCGTCTGGCCGGGATCAATGTAAAGCGCAATACGATTGTGACCTATGCAATTGCGGGTGGGTTGTCGGCACTGGCGGGCATCCTCTATGTGGCGCAGTTCCGCCAGGGGAAACCTGATGCCGGGCTTGGATTGGAACTCGATGCGATTGCAGCGGTGGTGATTGGTGGAACCAGCCTGATGGGGGGCAGAGGCGCGATTTTGGGCACCTTTGTAGGTGTGCTCATCTTTGGCTTCCTAAGCAATATTTTGCAGCTCAACAACATCGACAGCAACACCCAGCTTATTCTGAAAGGTGTGATCATTATTGCCGCCGTCCTGTTGCAGGAAGGCCGGATAGAAGAATTCCTCTCTGCGGTGAAACGCAAGATCCGTGGAGAGAAATAGCCCTGACCTCGCAGTTTGGAGGACCGGAGATCAGGGCATTTGCCAAACAGCCAAATGGCTGAAACATGACAAGGGAGAAGATTATGCAAAGAAGAACTTTCGGCAAGAGCCTTTGTGTGGCTGCACTCGCACTCACAACCAGCGCAACGGCCCTGCTGGCGGCGGACAACTACGTTATCGGGTTTTCGCAGGTAACAACTGTTGAGCCATGGCGTGTGCAGTTTAACAAAGACCTGCGGGCAGAAGCGGCGCTGCATGATAATGTGGAGTTGTTGATTGCCGATGCCAATGACCGCACCGAGAAGCAGGTGGCGGATGTAGAAAACTTCATCCGTCAGGAGGTGGACGCGATCCTGATTTCTCCGAAGGAATCTGCAGGTCTGACCGGTGTTGTTGAGCAAGCCACCGACGCGGGAATTCCTGTGTTTGTGCTGGACCGCAATGTAGATACTGACAAGTTTGTGCAGTGGGTTGGCGGCGACAACGAGCTGATCGGTCGCGCCGCAGGCCAGTTCGCGCTTGAGAAACTCGGCGGAGCGGGCAGCGCATCTGGCACCATCGTTGAAATCTGGGGTGGTTTGGGTACTCAGGCGGCGCATGACCGCGCCAACGGTTTCCATGAGGCTTTTGAGGGTGAGGATGGTGTGACGTTCCTGCTGGATCAGCAATCCGGCGATTGGAAGCAGGACACGGCGTATGACATCATGTCCACGGCCCTGCGCAACTATGAAGACATCTCCATGGTTTATGGCCACAACGACCCAATGGCCTATGGCGCCTATCTGGCCGCCAAAGATGCGGGGCGCGCAGATGACATCTTGTTCATCGGTGTGGATGCGCTCCCTGGTGAAGGTGTGACATGGGTGGCCAATGGCGAACTTGCGGCAACCTTCCTCTATCCGACCCCGGGCGCAGAAGGGCTGCGTCAGGCTCTGGCATATCTGGGTGGTGCGAGCGTTGAGAAGTCCGTGGTTATGGGGACAGAAGCTGTAACGTCAGAAAATGCGGATGATATTCTCAAGCGTAATGGCTTGAAGTGATCCCAGTGCGACCCTTGCCCTCCCCCAAGGGTCGACAACAGCTGCGCAGGAGCTTAAGCCTCCTGCGCAACTTGCTTTAAATTCCAGAGCTTAGCGATCCTCTTGACCGAACCGATCACAAGACTTCAGAAATACTCTGCACCTGCCCTTGAGAAAGGGTTGGATATTTTGGAGCTGTTGTCACTGAGGCCAGGGGTGGCGCTGACCCATGCGGATATCGCCAAAGGGATTGGCCGGTCTAAAAACGAAATCTTCCGGATGATGGTGGTCTTGGAGGAGCGCGGCTATATACGGCGTGGTGAAGGGGATGTTTTCTTTCTAACACCGAAGCTCGGCGAGCTTGGCGGCGCGCGCAACCCGACGGGGCAAATGATCGAGATTGCCCGACCTTTCATGGCGCAACTGTCCCAGAAAACGGAGCAATCCAATCATCTTTGGATCGTTGATGAGAACAAAATGCGTGTGGGTGCCGCTGCTCGGGCTGCCGGATCCTATAGCCTTGCCTTAGGCGAAGGTGTTCAAGCACCGATGTTTGGCGCCTCTGCCGGAGCATGTTTCTTAGCGGGGTTGCCAAGTCGCGAGGCCCGCTTTGATCTGCTCGTGCAGATGGAAGAGTTTGTCAGCGAGGATGCGTTTTCAGCTTTTGATCTGGAGATCGAACGTTGCGCTGCCAATGGCGTTTGTGTGCTTTCAAATGCAGAAAATGCCGGAATCGTCGAGGTATCGGCGCCGCTCACTTCGAAAGGAAGCGCCGGTGTTGTCGGTGCGTTGAGTGTGCCGATGATACAGGGGGCAGATCGGCCCAATGAGGTCGGTGCGGTGGTGGCTGCGCTGAAAGAAACCGTGGAGGCGATCTGTGCAAAACTCACGCTTCTCGCCGTCTTTGAACGGGCGACTTGAGCGTTTTCTTGGTTTGGAGCTTCTCGAAGAAGGGTTGGGGAGGACGAGCTACAAACCTCAGATAGCAACGAGCTGAGTTTTTTTGTACTTGAATGTCCAAACTTTGCGAAGCTGACATCTATTCTATGCTTAGAATTACCGACTACTCAGGAGCTGTACAAAGCAGGCTCTAGTTTATCGATTGTTACCGGACGTGGAGCGTCTATCTTTAGCTCTGTTCTTTTGACGGTTCGATCTGGTCGAAAATCGCTGTGCAAATTTGATCCATTTCCAGTGCGAAGAAGTTCTTCGCAGCGGCAGCATTTGGATGATAGGGGTCCTTCACCATGCCGTTCTTATTGAGGCGGAAATAGTCTTTGTTTCCTTGATTGGCAGCAACTGTCTCTGGTGTGGCGCCGGGCACAAAAGAGCATCGCAGCCCAGTGGTCTTAAAAGCGTCCATAAGGTTCTTTTGCGCGCGCAAGCGCAAATCTACGATCTTTTTCTTATAGGCGGGCGCAGTGGTCATGAAAATGCAGGGCAAATCTGCTGGTAATTGCGCCTGCAAACGCTCCACATCTCTGACTGCAGCTTCCGGGCTGTTCGCCCAACGCTTTGCCGAATTGCCAAGAAACGTCATCAGGATCAGTTTCGGGTCGTAGTACCCTTCTCTCAGCATCTCCTCGAGCGGTGAGGTGCTGGGCGCGCAGAATTGATATTCTTTACCCTGGCCGATTTGCACGTATTTGTTGCCGGACTTGTTCACAAACCCATATGTTCCGGCGTTTACCTTCCATTTTGGATCCACTTTGCAGATCGTGTCTTTTGCGCGACCCGACCGTGCGGTCCAAGAGTCAATTGAGCTGGATCTGACGCCGATCACACCAACGCGCATTTCACCAAGACGTTTGAGGTGTTTCTTCTGTTCGCTATCGGGGTGACAATGTTCTTTGATGTCGCTGAAAAATTCCAGAAACGCAGGCCCCGATCCAAATGAGATTTGGCTATCGCCAATGATAAGAATTTCGGGAGACGTAAAGCTGTCAGCCATTGCTGCAGAAACGCCAATCGTGAGAGCGCCAATGGTTGCGACAATCTTCTTGATCATTGGTTTCCTCTTCCTCAGGCGAGTGGTCTTACTTCAAGACCCGAAATACCGCATCGCAAATGTCTATTGTGTTAATGTCCAAAAACGCTCGGATCGCAGCGGGTTTCGGATGGTGCGGATCCTTGACCTTTCCAGCATCATTTCGCCGGAAATAGACTGGTTGACCCTCTATGGCGTTGCGGGTGCGTGCGTTGAAGCCTTCCACCACTGCGCATTGTTTGCCTGCTTTCTGAAATGCGCGCGCGATTTCGGTTTGGCCTTTCATGCGCTTGTCGTTTGTTTTCTTGAGGTAAACTGGCACGCTTGAGATGAACACGCAGGGCACATCATCCGGTATTTGTTGCAGCGTCCGACGAGCGTCCTCTAAGGCGAGTTCAGGTGAATTTGCCCAGCGATCTGCGGAGTTTCCGAGAAAGGTTAGCACAAGCAGTTCCGGCGCGTAGTAGCCGTCGGCGAACATCGCTTCGAAGGCTGTCTGCTTTGGCTTGCAAAACTGGTAGGCCTTTCCTTTGCCGATTTGAATGAAAACCCGCTTGTCGTTTCCATCAATGCCGTAGGCGCCGGCGTTTACACCAAATTTTTTGTCGACATCGCAAATTGCGCCTTTGGCAGCTCCCTTGGGGGTTGTCCAGGATTGCAGAGACGTTGAGCGGACACCTATAGCTGCGGTTTTTCGGTTCCCCAGCGCGGCCAAAGCCCTTTTACGCTTGGGCGTCATCTCGCATCTTTCGGGGAGTTGTTCGAAGAACCGGAGATATTCTTTGCCTGCTCCAAAGGAGATCTGGCTGTCACCTAAGACCAATATGTCGGGTTGGGCGGTGGCTTGCAGGGCACTAAGGGCGCATATGGCGAGCAGCCAGGTTCGGAAAACTGATGATTTAAGTGACGTCACACGGCTACCTATTTCGCACTGCCATTTATGGGATGGCTTGGTCTGCGCGGTATACTGCGACATCATGTAAAGTAATGCTATTCAAAATCTGGTTAGCGATTTGAGGGGAGGGTGCCGACAGTCCTTCTAGGAATTTCAGCAGGAGAAAGCGTTAAGTAACGTGGGTTGCACGCTAAGCTCCTAGGGGTAACTTTCGATTTGAAAATCAACGTGCTGTCCGCTTGGCGGCCCGCTCGCAACGAAGTCCTGTAGTTTCTGCGCAGCCTAAAAACGGCTACGCAGGATGGGGCAAGCGTGATCTCGGACGATTATGCGGCTTCTTCTTGAGTAGAGCCGATTTCTTTGCCGTACTTCAGCTTGAATTGAGCCACCAAACGCTCGAGTTCATTGGCTTCTTCTTTAAGGGTTGCGCAGGTGTCGCTGACATCTTGGGCCATCACCGCATTTCTCTGTGTCGCCTCTTCTAGCTGTGAGACGCCCGTATTGATTTCGCCCAGGGTTTCGGCCTGCTGTGCCGTGCCTTCAGCCATGTTGGAGACCAAAGAAGACACATGACTGACCCGGTTGACGATGACTTCGAGAGCTTCGCCGGTTTCATTCACCAAACCTACGCCATTGCTTACGCTCGTGGTGCTTTCACCGATCAGCTCTTGGATTTCACGTGCGGCGTCAGAGGATTTTTGCGCCAATGCACGCACTTCTGAGGCTACAACTGCAAATCCGCTTCCGGCATCTCCAGCTCTTGCTGCTTCAACCCCGGCGTTCAGCGCCAGCAGGTTCGTTTGAAAGGCGATGTCGTCAATCACACTGATGATTTGAGCAATCTGGCTTGAGGATTCTGATATCTTGGCCATAGCGTTTACCGCCTCTTTGACCACTTTGCCGCTTTCAGTTGCGTCTGTTTTTGCAGAATTCGTGGTATCTTGAACATCTCGCGCGCCTGACGCCGCAGATTGAACGCTTGTGGTGATGCCTTCCAGTGCCAAGGCCGTTTGTTCAATTGTGCTGGCCTGATTTTCAGTGCGGCGCGACAGATCTTCGGAGGATTGGCTGAACTTGATGGTGCCCGAGCGAATGCTGGATGTCACTTCAACAACATTGACGAGTGTTTCATTCAACTTACCGACAGTCTTGTTGAAGTCTGTGCGCAGGCCTTCGTATTCTTCCGGGAAAGGCTTTTCGAAGAAATGTGCCAGATTGCCATCTGCCATCTCTCCGAGGCCCTGGCGAATTTCGCCGACCACATAATCCTGTTCCGATTTAAGACGTTCTTGTTCCGCCTTCAACGCCTCTGCGTCGCGCCGCATTTGCAATGTATCTTGCTTGAAGTGATAGACCGCTTTGGCCATTTTGCTGAGTTCGTCTTTGCCTTCGATGCCTTCGACGAACACTTCGAAATTGCCGCTGGTGAATTCATTGATGACTGAAATCAGGTATTTAATCCGAGCAACCATGCGCTCAAAGGAGAAGATCGCGAACGATAGAACCAGCACGGTCACAGCGGATCCGAGCCACATCAGCCTGTAAAAACTTGCATCAGCTTCTGCTTCAATTTGCTGAGTCAATTCGGCAACATCCGCAACAAAGGCGAGTTCTTGGGATCGGAGTTGGTTGATCCAAGCTGTGGAGATCTTGAACCATTCGGGTGCGGTGAGGTTTCCGTAGTTCTGTGCTTCATATCCAGAGCGGATTATCTCTCGCGCAGACTGCACAGCTTTGTATTCACTGGTGGCTTTGAGCCCTTCGAGCCACGCGGGCTCGTCCAGCGCGCCGGCAGTTTCGCCAATCAAGGCCATCTGAGCGCCACCCAAATAGATAAAACGGTCATGCACAACCGTTGAGAAGCCGCCGCCCAGTCCCGTAGCGCCCATGGCGCGCTCCAGGCCGGCATTCTCTTTGGCTGAGCCAATCAAGGCACGTGCGCTCAGTAAGGCTTGGACCCTGCTGTCTTTGTCTTGAATGCCTGATGGCCGAGAGAATTCAATCAAGTTATTGATCGTCGCTGTATAGAACTTCGCCATTTCGGGGACAGAAAGTTCAAGGGCGTCGACCCGCTCCCTCATGCCGTTCAGCTGCGAGAGCTGTTTTTCGATATCTTCAAGACGTCCTGGTCGTTGCGTCGCGAGAAGGGAGATCCCTTGCTGGAACTGATTAAGGGTTTGCAGAGTCAGAATGCGCTGCTCAGTGAGCTCGCTAGGGAAGTTGGCACCTTTCGAGGCTATAAAGCCAGCGGAATACCCACGCTCCTTTTGAAGCTCATGAATCACCTCTCCAACAACAGCGCCCTCATTTGCCCGTAAGGTGGTATCGTGAGCGCTTTCCACGAAGGCTTTCTGTCGAGTGATGTCGTCAAACATCAAAAAACCCGCGAGGGCGAAAATTGGGCCGATCACAAGCAGCATAACAACGCGCAGTTTCATAAGAGGAGCCTATTCTCTAATAATCACACTTATTGGTTGATAGCAGAGTGGGATTTAAATTTGTCTGAAGCTCCCACTCAGACAAGGTAAGATTCGAAGAAAATGCATGATTGTCGCGCGCAACCCTTACGGACATGTCGGGTTTGTTTCGTAGGTAGAGGCCTCATGCGGGGAAGGTTATATGGTCGCCATTGCCGCGAGTTGGATGCGAGCGTGAGAGGCGCTGATCGACCTTACTCATTAGCACACCGAGAAGGGTTGCAAGCTCTTCTCAAAGTTGGACAAGAATTCCAGAGTAAGAACGGATGTGGCTTTGTGATTTGGCCAGATCAGCGAAAGTTGATGGGTGAGATTGGCCGAGTAGGGTCGATAAGAGACGCCGCGGCCGACGTATTCTCGCGCATCAAGTTCGCTCAATACGGAGACACAAACCCCCTTCGCTGCAAGCTCGCAGGCGCAGGTGAACTGTCGGGTCTCAATAAAACTGTCCATTGGGACGTCTTGGCTCTTTAGAGATTCGCGTAGACGTAAATAGAACTCACTACCTATGCGGTCGTGGGCGATACGTTCTCCGGCAAGGTCGCTGGGGGTCACTACATCCAGTTGTTCAAGTCGGTGGCCTTCCGGAAATACACAGACGCAACGGATCGGGATGGTTTTGCTGTTGAGGGCATGGTGGGTGCGAAAGGTGTCGGTGATCCCGCAGTCGTATTGCTCCCCAATCACCCAATCCAAGATGCGCTCTGGTCTGTCTGGCTCGATTGTCACGGTGACATCTGGTCGAGCTTTGAGGAAGTCTGCAATCACCGAGGGCAGATGGCTCGTGGAAAACCCCGGTAGACAAGCCACCTTGAGATGGCCGCTGGTGCCGCCCTGAACGTTGTGGCCCAGACTGCGAATTTGCTCCATCGAGCTGAAAATGCGTTCAATTTCCGGTAGCAAATATTGTGCCTCTCGCGTGAGCACCATCCTGCGCCCCGATCGTTTGAAGAGCGGATAGCCCAGCTCTTTAGAGAGGTCTGAGAGCAATCTGCTGACGGCCGGTTGAGATATGTTCATGGCCTTGGCTGTGAGGCTGATGGTGCCACTTTCACCCAGCAAGCCCAGGGCCTGCAATTGTCGAATGCGCAGTGGCTCGATGGCGCTCATGAGGTTGGCTTTCTCTTTTGGCTTTGACGCGGAATTGCTACTATAACTTTATGCTATATGTAACAGAAATAATAATGTTGAATTATAGATCTAGCTGCGGCACGTTTTGCCCGTCCAGTCAGGTGTCGGCGTGATTCACACCTGAGGCGTATTAAGGGAGTGCAACGCGTTCACACGGGCTGTTGGTTTGGGTCGGCATGACACAATGCTGATGCGCTAAGAGAAGGTCGGTGAAAGACCGCAACACGTTGGTACCTCGCTAGCAACACAGGGAAATGACATGATGTTTGATAACTTTGGAAAATTTGGAGCCGTCGCCTTTACCGCGACCGCCATCTATACAATGCCAATTGCAGCCGGTGCTGACACGCTGCGCCTGCTGACCTGGGGCGGCTATGCACCAGAAGAGGTGATCGCGAAATTTGAAGCCGAGACCGGCCACACCGTTGAGGTGACCACCTCCAACAACGAAGAAATGATCGCAAAACTGCGCGCCACCAACGGCGGCGGCTTTGATCTGGCGCAGCCAAGCCAAGACCGCATTACTAGCGCGCAGGAAGAGTTTGGCATCTACAAACCCATCGACATGTCGCGCATCGAAGCAGACCTGTTCATCCCGTCCATGCTGTCCGCCACCGCAGACAACACCACCTTTGACGGCGAAGTCTATGGTCTGCCACATGTCTGGGGCACCAGCGGTCTGGTTGTAAACACCGCCAAAGCGGGCGACGTGACCGACTATGTTGATCTCTGCGAAGCTTCCGTAGCAGGCAAAGTCTCCTACCGCCTGAAGCGCCCGACCCTGATCGGCTTTGCCTATTCCATGGGCCTTGATCCCTTTGGTGCCTATGGCGATGCAGACGCCTATCAGGAGATCCTGGATCAGGTCGAAGCCAAGCTGATCGACTGTAAGCCAAACGTCAAAACCTACTGGGGTGGCGGCGATGAAATCAAACAGCTGCTGCGCTCCGGCGAAGTGGTCGCCTCCATGGCCTGGGACACCGGCGGATGGCAGTTGAACGCGGATGACGCGGACATCACCTTTGTTGCCCCAGAAGCTGGTGCGCTTGGCTGGATCGACACTTTTGTGCTGCCCGCGCGTGGCCGTGCGGATGACGCAGCATACGATTGGATCAACTTTGTGATGCGTCCTGACATCGCCGCAATGATCACCAACACCGCGGGCAACTTCACCGCGGCTGTGGACGGCGACGCGGGCGTGAACGCCGACCTGAAAGCGCGCTATCAGGGCAGCTTTGATCAGGCCGCCATCGACAACATCAAATGGTACCCGCCTGTGCCAGCCGGTCTTGAAGCGCTGGAAGGCGCCACTCTGGATCGCGTGAACGCAGCCAAGTAAACCATTCTAAATCCAAGCAAAGGGTGCCCCTTGTGGGCGCCCTTTCACCAATTTTGAGGCCCCCAAGTGAGCAACAGCACCCCCGATCTTTCCTGCAGCAATCTGGTGAAAGATTTCACCGATTTCCGCGCCGTTGATGGCATCAGCTTTGATGTGCCCAAAGGATCGTTCTTTTCCATCCTCGGCCCCTCTGGCTGCGGCAAGACCACGCTGCTGCGCATGATCGCGGGGTTCCAGTCACCCACCAGTGGGGATTTGCGGATCAAAGACACCTCCATGATTGGCGTACCGCCCAACAAACGCCCGGTGTCGATGGTGTTTCAACACCTCGCGCTCTTCCCGACGATGAACATCGGCGACAATGTGGGCTTTGGGCTGCGCCAGCGCGGTGTCGGCAAAAAAGAGATTGGCAAGCGGGTGGATGAGGCGCTGGAGCGCGTCGGGCTTCCCGGTGTGTCCAAACGCCGTGTTGATCAGCTCTCTGGTGGCCAGAAACAGCGCGTGGCGATTGCCCGCTGTATGGTGCTGGAGCCGGATGTTTTGCTGCTGGATGAACCGCTTGGCGCGCTCGATCTGAAGCTGCGCGAACATATGAAAGTAGAGCTAAAGGCGCTTCAGGCCGCCTTTGACACCACCTTTGTCTACATCACCCACGACCAATCAGAGGCGCTGGTGATGAGCGACAATATCGCGGTGATGAACCATGGCCGCTTTGAGCAGATCGGCACGCCGCATGAGGTTTACCACGCACCGCAAACCGCCTTTGTGGCGGGGTTTGTGGGCGAGGCCAACAAGCTTACCGCAAAAGTGACCGCCACAAATGGCGCCATGCTGTCGCTTGTGACCGAGGCAGGTAGCGAGGTGCAGGTTTCTGCGCTCAGCGCCGGGTTGGCCGTTGGCGAAAAGGCGCAAATCTTCTTGCGGCCCGAAGCCATTGACCTTTTACCGCTCGGCTCTGAGCAGGCCGCTGGCAGCAATGCCACCGAAGCGGTGGTGGAAACCGTTCTGTTTAATGGCGCGAACAGCACCGTCTCCCTGCGTGATACCGCAGGCGGTGTGATCAGCGCGGCGCTGCCACAAACCGGCGCGCTGGCGAACCTGAAAAAAGGTGACCGCCTGATGACAAGCTGGAGCGCTGAACAGGCGCGGTGCTATGCCGCCGGGGAGGTCTAAGCCATGAGTTCTGACGCCTCCCGGCTTGGGTTCTACCTCTTGCTGGCTCCCATCATGTTATGGTTGGTCCTGCTGATCATCCTGCCCCATGTTGGGCTTTTCATTGTGTCGATCAGCGAGAAAGTCGGCCCGCGCGAATATGAATATGGGCTTGGCAACTATGCCGCTTTCTTTGGCGAGCCGCTTTATTGGCGCACCTTTGCGCGCACGGCGATCATGTCGATCCTCGCCACCGCGCTGACGCTGATCTTGGGCTTTCCGATTGCCTATTACATCGCAAAACTCACCAAAGGGCGCACCAAAACCACGCTGTTTTTGATGTGTATGATCCCCTTCTGGGTGTCAGAACTGGTGCGCACCTTTGGCTGGATGATCCTGCTGCGCGAAACAGGCGTGTTCTCCAACCTGCTGCAATCGCTAGGTTTGGCAAGCGGTGGGGTTGAGATGCTCTATAACGATGCCGCCATCATGGTCGGTCTGGTTTACACCTCCATCCTCTTTATGGTGGTGCCGCTGGTGACCACGCTGGACAGTCTCGACGACAGCCTTATTGAGGCTGGCTATGACCTTGGCGCCAACAGCAGCGCCATCATGCGCGAGATCGTCATCCCCCACGCCATGCCCGGCATCGTGTCAGGCTGCATCGTGGTGTTCATGCTGTCACTCGGCAATTACCTCACCCCGATCCTGCTGGGGGGCAAAGACAGCCTGTGGTTCACCGGCATGATCTACACCCAGTTCATCACCCGCTTTAACTGGGAACTGGGCGCGGCCTTTGGCTTCCTGCTGCTGGGCCTGTCCTCGCTGGTGGTGTTTGTTGGCCTGAAGCTATCCGGCCAGTCGCTTTCTGAAACGATGGGGCGGTCATGATTCCAACAATTTCCCAATCCCGCTTCACCCTCTGGGCCTACCGTGCTTATGTAGCGCTGTTCTTTGTCTATCTGGCCCTGCCGCTCGCCGTGGTCTGTGTCTTTGCTTTCAACAACAGCGTCTTCCCGTCGCTGCCATGGGAAGGCTTCACACTGGCGTGGTTCTTTGGCACCGAAGCGCCTTTTGTCGGCGTCTTCCATGAACGCGCCATCCTGCGCTCCATTGGCACCTCCGCCTTTGTGGCCGCATGGGTCTCTGCCCTTGCGGTCGCGGTGGGCACCTGCAACGCCTTCCTGTTTGTGCGCCACGAGTTCCGCGGCAAAGCGCTGCTTTACATGCTGATGCTTCTGCCGCTGATTATTCCCGGCGTGATCCTGGGCATTTCGATCCTTGTTTTCTCAAGCTCAATCGCCAACACGCTTGAGGACGCCACAGGGCTTTGGTTTGACGGTTTGCGCCCGGGTTTGCCGCTGGTTATACTAGGGCAGTTTTCTTTTATCACCACCTTTGCCACATTGGTGATTTCTGCCCGACTGCAGAAGTTTGACCCCAGCTTGGAGGAGGCCGCACTTAATCTTGGGGCCAGCAAGTGGGGCGCGATCCGGCAGATAACGTTGCCCTTTCTTCTGCCTGCCATTGTTGCCAGTGCTGTGGTCTCCGTGCTGATGAGCTTTGAAAACTTCAATACGACGCTGATCTTGGTTGGTTCTGACAGTCCTCTGACGATCACCATGTTTGATAAGCTCAAACAGGGCTCCACGCCGGTTCTCAACGCGGTCTCGTTGTTGCTTATAGTGGCGTCGGCAATTCTGGGCCTCTTGTCATTGGCCTTCCAAAAGCGAGACGATCGCTGATGTACCCGCCTAACGAAAGATAATATCGTCCGATACTGGCTAGGCTGGTGCGGTATTTATTGGGGGCTTCCGCTATCGGAGAGCCCCCCTTTTTCGTTTCTTGTTTTGTCCGGTGGCACAGGTCGTTAGCATCGTTCTTGGGAGAATATTGATATGAATAATGTTTCATATTTCGTAGAGGAGAAATAGGGAGGTGTTCCTATGCTGTGCTTTTTTGCGTTGACGGCGGCTGGTGCGTCGATGACGTCTGTGGCCTCTGCAGAAGTTCGGATTGCTCATGTCTAAGGCTAAATCGACCCATTTGAGGCTTATGCGGCTTAACCACACAATGGGCTGATGTTGGGGCTGGAATATGCCACCAATGGCACGATGGCGATCAACGGCGAGAAGATCGTCGTGATCAAAAAGGACACGCAGCTGAAGCCGGAAATTGGTCGGGCGCAGCTTGAAGAAGCTTATGGCGATGATGACGCGCATATTGCAGTGGGGCCAGTGAGCTCTGGCGTCGCCCTGGCGATGTTGCCGGTGGCTGAGGAATATGAGCGGTTGCCGATTGTTGAGACTGCGGTTGCCGACTCGATCACCGAGGCCAACTAGGAAACCCTATGTTTTCCGCACTGGGCGCAACTCTTCGCAGGACGCAATTGCCAATGCGGTCACGCTGGGCGGCGAAGGGGCGACCAGGGCCACACTGGCGCAAGACTATGCTTTTGGACGCGATGGCGTGGCCGCTTTCAAGAAGGCGCTGGAACCCACTGGTGCGAAGGTTGCGCATGAAGAATATGTGCCCACTGACACCACGGATTTCACCGCGGCGGCGGAGCGGATTTTCACCAAGATAGGAAATTGGAAGGTGACAAGAAGCTCTTCATCATCTGGGCCGGTGGCGGCAACCCAATGGGCAAGATCAGCGCCGTGGAACCTGAGCGCTTTGGCATTAAGAATGCGACTGGAGGCAACATCCTTGCAGCTCTGAAAGCTTACAAAGAGCAGCCAGGCATGGAAGGCGCGACCTACTACTACTATGAAATCCCAAAGAACCCTGTAAACGAAGGGCTTGTGAAGAACAATTTTGAGCGTTTTGACAGCCCGCCGGACTTTTTCACCGCGGGTGGCATGGCATCTGGCTTGGCTATTGTCGAGGCAATCAAGAAAGCCGGTGGTGCAGAAGATACCAATGCGCTGGTTGCCGACATGGAAGGCATGGCATGGGAGACCCCCAAAGGCACCATGCAATTCCGCGCTGAGGATCATCAGGCGATGCACACCATGAATCATTTCCGCACGGAAATTCAGGACGGCCAGGACTATGGCGTGCCGGTGCTCGTGCGCGAAATTGGCATGGCTGAAATGAAAATTCCGGTGCGCAACAATTAAGCGGTGGAGTATTGCCCAATCACAACACGGGGCCGCTGTGTGCCGCCCCGTGGTCAGGGGAAAGAAAGATGACCCAGACACTTTTGCAAACAGAGGCGCTGACTGGCCGCTTTGGCGGCCATGTGGCGGTGGATGCTGTTTCCTTCAGCTTTCATGTCGGAGAGCTGACCGCCATCGTGTGGCCTAATGGCGCGGTGAAGACCACCTATTTCAACTTGATTATTTCAGGGCAAATTCCGGCGAGCGCGGGCACTGTGAAGCTGATGGTCGAGGACATCACGCGCCTTGGGGCGGCGGAGCGTTGTCTTCGTGGGCTTGGAGGTGCGTTTCAGCTGACTAATCTTTTTCCGGGCTTGTCGGTTTTGGAGAATGTGCGGCTGGTGATCCAATCGCGCCCGCACAAGGGCTTTGGTCTGTTCTCGATGGAGGACAGCCACCCGGAACTGACGATTGCGGCCAAATCGATTCTGGAATGCGTGCGGCCGGATCGGCGGCAAGATCAATTGGTGTCGGAATTGTCCTGCGGGGATCAGCGCAAGCTGGAGGTTGCTTTGCTGATCGGGTTCGATCCGATGGTCTACATGTTTGATGAGCCAACTGCGGTCATGAGCGTGGATGAAACGCCAGTCATTCTGGATCTGATTGCAGAGATCAAAGTGGATCGGGAGCGCACTGTGCTGCTTATCGAGCATAAGCTTGATTTAATCCGCAGTCTCGCAGATCGGATCATTGTTTGCACAACGGCGCGTCGGCCGCAGATGGGCCTCCTGCGGAGGTAATGGCGTCATCGGTGGTACAGGAGGCCTATTTGGGGAAGGAGTTGGTGGATGTCTGATCCGATCTTTTCTCTAAACGCTGTGCACACAGATATCGCGCAGTATCACATTCTGCAGGGCGTTGATTTGGAAGTGCCAGGTGGGCAAGTGACCATGCTTTGGAGGCGCAACGGGGGGGCAAGACCACGACGCGCAAAGCGATCATTGGGCAGTGGACCGCCAAATCTGGCGATATTCTCTACGACGGACCAGACATCACCCGCCTGCCGTCCTCTAGACGGGCGCGGGCTGGGATTGGCTTTGTGCCTGAGGATATGGGCGTTTTCAGCGATATGACCGTGGAAGAATATATGGTGCTGGGCTGCACCCCTGGCCAGCTTGATCCAAAGCGCAAAGAGTAGCTGCTAACCGCTTTGCCGGCGCTTGAGAGCTTTTGGCAAAACGAGGCGGGAAACCTTTCTGGCGAGCAGAAATAGATGCTCTCCATCGCGCGGGAGACGACAGGGGATCGCGGGTTTTGTCTGATTGATGAGCCAACCAATGGTTCGGCCCCGGCGATTGTCTCGACTATGGCGCAGGCATTGCGGCAGTTGAAGGTGCAAAGAGCCTACATCCTGTTGGTCGAGCAAAATTTTCGGTGGCGAAAGCGCTGGGTGATCGAGCGGCGGTGATGGGTGACGAACGCGCCAATTGAACCGACGAGATGGCGGTACTGGCAGAAAACAAAGATCTTTTGGAAAGGCTGAGCGAGGCGACGCCGCTTCTGTTTATCCAGAAGCTGGTGGTCTTTGGCTTTGAGGCCATTGGTGTGCCATCCTCCTGGCTGAAGTTGACAGTTTCGGGCCTTGCTATGGGCATGATGATTTTTGTGATGTCCTCTGGGTTGACGCTTGTGTTTGGCGACATGGGCATGATGTACGGGGCTGTGTTGGGCGCAACGCTGTTTATTCGGGCGCAGACCTATTTGCAAAATCTGATGGGCAGCGCGTCCGAGGCCACCGCTTCCCTGCCGTTGATCCCGTATCTGTTGGACCCGGATCGCTGGCTCATGTGGCTGGGCATTCTGTTCATTCTGAGCGTCTACCGTCTTCCCGACGGGCATTGTGGATCGCCTGCGTGAACGGTGCGCATCATGAGTATTCCGGTATTATTTCTGCATGGATGGGTCATGAATGGGGCGGTGTTTGACGATGTAGCCGCGCGTCTGGGGCCAGATTTCACCTGCCATGCACCGGATTTGATAAGGGGGCGATGGCATTGCGAGACTTGAGGACTGTGGCTCAGTTGCAGAGCAGTGGGACGCGCGGTTGGATCGACCTATTCTTGTGGGCTTGTCGGTGGGAGCCGGCGCGGCGTGGCGTTATGTTACGCGACACGGCACGTCGGCTTTACGCGCGCTTGTTACCATGGACATGAGCCCGCGCATGTTGCCGGATGCGGCTTGGGATTTGGGACTGATTGGGCAGAGCGCAGAGGCGATCCTTGCAACCTCCGAGAAGATCATCCCGACCTGGCCACGGCTTTCTCAGAGTATTTCGCGCAATATGTTTGCCCGCGGCAGTACCCGGACCCTTAGCCGGGAGCCAGCACAGGCGCTTTTGCGCGTGCAAGACCCAGCCGGGTTGCGCCTGCTTTGGGGCGATCTGGTGGCGATGGATGAGCGCGAGGTGATTTCGCAGATTGATGTGCCTTATCTTGTTTTCACGGGGGCGCAGAGCCGACTTTACAGTGAGGCGGTAGCACATTGGATCACTGCAAAGGCACCGTGGGCGGCTGTGGCACGTTTTGAACACCCCGGGCATTCGCCGCATTTGGAAGAGCTAGAAACTTTTTCTGATGCCATCCGAGGTTTTGTCGCTGTTGAGGACCTGACGACACCGTTGAAATACCGAGAAGAAATCTGAAGACCAAACCAGCCAATGCACAGCCCAAAACTAAACTAGGTGTCGAGCGCCGCACCAGGATCCTTGCTGCGGCGGAGCGGATCGCTGGTGCCGCCAATCGACTTGAAGCGGAGCGCGCAGGGCTTGCGGCTTATCTTATCGTCGTGCGGTACCGCCTGATGCAGCCGCATCGTGGAGGAGGCGCGCTTTGTCGATCCGAAAGCCTACGGCGATTACTACATGGCGTTTGTGCAGGCGTATGCAGAGCAGCTTGAACAGGCGCTACAGAAGGGTAAGATTTCCGCGGGTGATGCGGAAGTGCGCGCTTGGGTCCTGATGGGGATTGCAAAGACCCTTGGGGAACGCTTCGTGCTTTGGGAGGAAAAGGTTGACATCGAACGCGTGGCAGTCGAATTGGCGCGGATTGGCCTAGTACAGGCGGCCGATGAGGCAGCCGAGGAGCGCGCGCCGGCTTTGCTGTCGGCCGTTGATACTGGCACTGCATTGGCAACAAAGGCGATGTTCTGGAACGACGCGCGCCTGGCCACCGTCCGGGCGGGACTCACCGCTGAGGCCGAAGCCTTTCACCAGTTGATTGGGCGGCAGGAAACCCTGACGCGCATGCAGAAATTTCCCCAACCAACCGGGTAAGAGCGATGTTTGATGTGATCCTAGATATGGCAACCAAACGGGCGGAGTTAAGTCCTAATGCGCTTGCATTTCATGACACCACCACAGGCCGAGACTGGACCTTTGAGCAGATCAATTCAGCGGCCAATGCGGTCGCGGCGGGATTTATTGCGCAAGGCCTGAATGAAGGGGAATCATCTGCCTTAACCGCGCGGAGTTTTTTATCACACTGTTTGCCTGTCAGAAAACTGGGATCATCCTGTGCCCACTCAATTGGCGGCAACCGATGCCGGAACTTGTCGAAACGCTGGATGGTATTGGCATCAAGCTTATAATCACGGATGCGGAATTTGAGAGCATCGCGCGTGAGGTAGCTGCAGAATGCGGCGCGGCGCTAGTAAAAATTGAAGGTGACTTCGCAGAATGGATAGAGGCCGGCTGTATACCGTTAAATGCGCCGGTTCCGATGGAGCGGCCTTGGTATCTGCTCTTCACATCTGGCACCACTGGGCTCCCGAAAACGGTGATCCAGACCGCTCGGATGGCTTGGGCAAATGCGATCAATATCGGGCAAGCCATCGATATTGCGTCCACAGATCGCGCGGTGTGTTTCCTGCCGCTGTTTCATACGGCGGGGATCAATCTCTATACACTACCTGTGTTTCTCTATGGTGGCAGTTCGACAATCCTGCCCAAATTTGAAGAACAGGGGGTGTTTGAGCTGCTGGTCTCTGACCGGATCAATCAATTTTTTGGCGTCCCCGCGGTTTATCAGGCGCTGTCGCCAATGCCCGAGGCGGGTACGTTGGATTGGGCGTCGATCCGCTGTGGTTGTGGTGGCGCGCCTTTGCCGGAACCGTTGATCCGTTTCTTTGCCGCAAAAGGCGCGAAGGTGCTGAACGGTTTGGGGATGACTGAAACCGGGCCAACGGTGTTTTTGATGGATCAGGTTCATGCGGCAAAGAAAATTGGCTCGGTGGGGCGACCGCAGAGCCTGGTCGATGTGCGGCTTGCTGGCGTGTCGGATGGCAAGACCGGTGCGGGCGAATTACAGCTGCGCGGTCCGGGTATCACGCCGGGTTGTTTTGGCAATCCGGAGGCCACTGCAAAGACTTTCACTGAGGATGGTTGGCTGGCAACGGGTGATGTCGCGCGGCGCGATGGAGACGGTTACTACTATATCGTAGACCGCATCAAAGACATGTTCATCTCAGGTGGAGAAAGCGTCTATCCGGCGGAAGTGGAGCGGGTGTTGAACGCGCGCCCAGCCATTCTGGAAACCGCAGTCGTAGGTATCGCGGATAACAAGTGGGGCGAGGTAGGGGCCGCTTTTGTGATGTCGCGCCCTCAGGAGAGACTTGAGCCGGAGACGCTGCGCCCTTGGTGCCGCGAGCGATTGGCAGGCTACAAGGTTCCTGTGCATGTCCGCATCGTGGGGGACTTCCCACGCACCGCGGCGGGCAAGGTCTGTAAACCAGACCTCAGGGAGATGTTTCACCATGATTGATCTGCTCGAACGTTGGGTACCGACGCAGGCGGAATTTGATGCCTTTACCGAAGTGTCCGGTGATGACAATGCAATCCATGTGGACCCCGACTTTTGCGCCACAACGGCCTTTGGGCGCACGGTGAGCCATGGGATGCTGATCTACAGCAATCTTTGGGGCATGCTGAAACGCTATGACCCAAAGATTGCACAGGGAAGCCAGAGCATGATGTTTCCCAACCCTGCCTTCGCGGGTGCAGCCTTGAGCCTACGGATAGTCGAAGAGAGGGCAAGGTACTTGCAAATGCGAGTGACCAGAGAAGCTGATGGCGCAGAGTGCCTGATCGGGGAGGCAGAAATCGCATGTTGAGTGTTGGGCAATCTGCCGAAATCACACGCACTTATACGCGCGATGATCTTGCGCTCTACGAGACGCCGAGTGGCGCGCAGTCAAAGTGCGTACGGGAGCCGCGGATTGCCGCTCTGTTTTCCTATTTATTAGGCCTAAAGCTACCAGGTTCTGGGACAAACTATCTGAAGCAAGAGCTAGTATTTAAAGCGCCAGCTCCACTTGAGGTCGCGTTGCAAGCCAAGGTGGAGATAACGCGCTTGCGGCCAGAAAAGCATCTTGTGGACTTGTGGGCCAGCTGCCTTACTCCGGATGGTAAGGTAATTTGCGAAGGACGAAGCCTGGTGAAGGCTAGAGATTTCGCTGGTGCATTCGCCGCGTGAACTTCTTTAAAGCAAACGGCGCGCCAAACGCGCGCCGTCTAGATTTCGTAAAGGTTTGCTTAATTAGTCCGCAGAGGCCAGTTGCTTGGGCAGGCGGAACGTCCAAAGCATGCCGCCTTGGTTCAGATAGTTCACCTTCTTGGCAACTTCTCCGCCCCAAAGTGGAACAGCGCCGCCCCAACCGGAAATGATTGAGACATATTGTTCGCCGTTTTGTTCCCATGTGACGGGCTGACCAACGATGCCGGAACCGGTTTGGAACGACCAGAGAATTTCACCTGTGGCATCATCGAAGGCGATAAATTTGCCTTCAGGAGTGCCGGTGAAGACCAACCCGCCTGCAGTGGTCATAACACCGCCCCACAACGGTGCATCGTTCTTGAATTCCCAAACCAGTTCGCCTGTATCCGGGTCGATCGCTTTCAGGCTACCGATGTGATCTTCGTAGTTGGGTTTGATCGTGAAGCCGGCGCCAAGATAGGCTGCACCTTTTTTGTAGGTGATCGGCTCATTCCAAATGTCCATTCCCCATTCATTGGAAGGCACATAGAAGTTGCCGGTATTTTGGCTAAACGCCATTGGCATCCAATTTTTTCCGCCCAAGAAAGAGGGGCTTGCGAAAATCACCTCACCTTTTTGGCCATCAGCTGCCGCGGCTGGATCGCCCGGGCGATTTTCCTCAACCCAGATCGGACGGCCGTTTTCATCAAGGCCGGATGACCAACTGATGTCCTTCACAAACGGTACACCGCGCACAAAATCGCCGTCTGCGGCATCCAGTACGTAGAAATAACCATTGCGATCTGCGGTCGCCAATCGCTGCTCACCGGCGCGATTGTCATAGGCGACAACCTCATTCACACCGTCATAGTCCCATCCCTCACGCGGGGTGGTTTGGAAGTGCCATTTGATGTCGCCAGTTGCCGGGTCGATGCCGATGCGGGAAGCTGCATAGAGGTTATCGCCAGAGCCATCGTTTTTCTGTCCGGCATCACGCAGCCAGGAGTTCCACGGCGCCGGGTTCCCCGCACCCATGATGATGGTGTCGGTGCGGGCATCATAGGACCCACCAAGCCAGGTGGCGCCACCACCCGTCTTCCACATGTCGCCGGGCCACGTGGCATTAAGTGTACCGGTCATGGTGCTTTCTTCGCCGTTGAGCGTCCCCATGTGCCCTTCGATGACAGGGCGTTCCCAAACCATCTCACCGGTTTCTGCATCCCGGGCTTGCACTGCGCCTACAATGCCAAATTCGCCACCCGAATTGCCGGTTACCACCAATCCGTTCACAATCATTGGTGCCGCAGTGTAAGAATACCCTGCCTTGTAGTCTTCGATTTTGTCGCGCCAGACCACATCACCTGTGTCTTTGTTGAGCGCCACAATGCGTGCGTCGAGTGTGCCGAAGATCACGAGGTCCTTATAGAGTGCAGCGCCGCGATTGACGACGTCACAACAAGGGAGAATACCTTCAGGGAGACGCGCATCATATTGCCAAAGCTCTTCACCGGATTCGATGTCAATTGCGTACATCCGGCTGTAGGAACCGGTGATATACATCACCCCGTCGTAGACAAGCGGCTGGGTCTCCTGCCCACGTTGCTTCTCGCCGCCGAGCGAAAATGCCCAAGCAGGGACAAGGTTCTTGACGTTGTCTTTGTTCAGAATATCCAACGGAGAATAACGCTGGAGCGCGCGCCCCATACCATTGGTGACAATCTGGTTGGTGATCGTTGAATCATTGGCGATGTCATCATCGGTCACCTCTGCTGAGGCGTAGCCGAACGAAAATACCGCAGCCGTCGTGGCCAGCAATAGACTTCTCATAATGTCCTCCCTGTAGAATGCGCTGAAACGGTCCATGCCCGCGCAAATTCTGGTGTCACTATCTTTGAGATCACCCGTTCGTGAAATTGCACAATGGTCGTAAAGCTCAGGAGGTACTTTGGAGACATTGTGAAATGATCTGAAAAGGCAGCAATGAATGTAGTTTGGAGGGTTGAGGGCGCTCGGTCTTCTACAGGCAAAGCCCATGCTTTGGTCGTATTCCGGAGAAAGGCCCGGATGCTAGTATGCCGCAAACGGGAGGATGTGATGTCATATTTTGACAGAATGGTTGGCTTGGTCGCTGGCGCTTGTTTGAGCGTTGGAATGACGGCAAGTGCGGTGATCGCGGAGACGGAGGTTCTACGCGCGGCAGTTCTTAAGTTTGGGACGGTGAACTGGGAGTTGGATACGATCCAGCATCACGGATTAGACACCGCGAACGGATTTGAGCTTCAAGTCAGTGGCGTGGCCGGTGGCTCTGCCGCCAAGGTGGCATTCCAAGGTGGTGAGACAGATGTGATCGTGTCTGACTGGATCTGGGTCGCGAGGCAGCGTGCGGCAGGCAAAGACTACGTCTTCATTCCTTACTCAACTGCAGTTGGCGGATTGATGGTCCCTGAACGCAGTTCAGCACAGTCCCTTGCGGACCTCAGTGGCCAAAAAATTGGTATTGCTGGTGGCCCGCTCGATAAAAGCTGGCTGATCCTAAGAGCTTATGCGCAGCAAGAATATGGGGTCGATCTTGCCGCAGATACGGAACAAGTCTTCGGAGCACCACCGCTGATCTTTAAGACCGCGTTGTCTGGCGACCTTGGTGGGGCGATCAACTTTTGGCATTTTATGGCAAAGATGGAAGCTGGCGGGATGCGCAAGCTGATCGATGTATCTGATGCTGCTCAGGCGCTGGGGCTTGATCCGAAAACCCCTCTGCTCGGTTACGTCGTGCGGGGTGAGATGCTGCGCGAGCAGCCGGACCTGGTGAATGGGCTAGCGGCCGCGTCGCGTGGTGCGAAAGAGCTTTTGGTAGCCGACGAGGGAGAGTGGGAGCGCTTGCGCCCTCGCATGAACGCCAAAACGGATGCGCAATTTGAGGCGTTGAAAGCAGGGTTTCGAGCGGGCATTCCCTCTGGCGTCGCTGTGGATGAAATCGCTGCCGATAAAATGCTTCGCTTGATGGCTGAATTTGGCGGAGACGATCTTGTTGGTGAGGCCAAAAGCCTCCCGCCCGGTCTATTCGCGCAGCTCACCAACTAGTGCCAGAGACTGTTCTTAACCTAGATCTGCTTGGGCTGTCCTTATCTGGTCAGCCCATTTTGGCAGATCTGTCCTTGACCCTTTCAGCAGGCGAAACTGTCGCAATAACGGGGCCTTCGGGTATCGGAAAGACCAGCATATTGCGAATATTGGCTGGGCTGGGAACAGGGTTTTCCGGAACAGTCCAAAGGTCTGAGCGTGTCGCAATGGTTTTTCAGGAGCCTACGTTGCTGCCTTGGCGTAACGTGCGGGATAATTTGTGCCTCGCAACCGGAGTCAGTGCGCAAAAGGCTGAAGCAAAGCTCATTGATGTCGGCCTGAAGGGGCTAGGAGATCGCTTTCCCGGGCAATTGTCCCTCGGACAGCAAAGGCGACTTTCGCTTGCTCGCGCTTTTGTCGCTGATCCGCAAATTTTGCTTATGGATGAGCCATTTGTCTCGCTTGATGAAGCGTTGGCGGAAGAGATGATGGGCCTATTTGAGGAACTGCGCAGTGGCACCGATGTGGCGACGGTTCTCGTAACCCATGTCCCAAAGGAGGCAGAGCGATTGGCTGATCGTATCTTGCGCTTGGAGGGACGCCCAGCGACCTTCCGCTAGCCTCTTGGACGTTTCATCCCGCGCGCGGGATCATATCCCCATATCGCGAGGGCGCCAAAACAGAGCGTTGCGAGTAAAACCCAAAGCGTCGATTGGAGGTTGATCTGTTGGTGCAGGGCAAATCGGATCAATTCGACCCCATGTGTAAACGGATTTACGGCGCAGATATCATGCAAAAGCTCCGAGCTCTCGGCCATTTTCCAAAGCGGATACAATGCCGATGACAAGAAGAACATCGGGAAGATGACGAAGTTCATTACACCTGCGAAGTTCTCTAGCTGCTTGATAAAGCTGGATAATGCCAACCCCAGTGCGCCAAGCATCAGGCCGGTCAAGATCAGCGCTGGTAAGACAGTAAGGTATCCCAAGGTGGGCCAGCGCAGCCCGTAGAGATCGGCGATTAGTAGGAAGGTGTAGACCTGCGCAATCGAGATGATTGTGGAGCCTAAGAGCCTGCAGAAGAGCAACCACCAGCGGGGCAAAGGTGCGGTTAAAAGTAATCGCATGGACCCCATTTCTCGGTCGTATACCAAGCTGAGGGAAGATTGCATCCCATTGAAAAGCATAATCATTCCGCACAAGCCGGGAACAATGTAGGTCTCATATTGGATGTAGGTTTGGTACGGTGGCGTGATGGAGAGACCGAGTGCAGCGCGAAAGCCAGCGGCAAAAACGAAGAGCCAAACGAGGGGGCGCACGAGCGCTGCAATAAAACGCCCGCGTTGTTGTATGAATCGCAGAGCTTCGCGCGTGACGATGGCTTGAAGCGCGATGAAATATGGTTTCACGCTTCAGCTCCGGTAAGTTCAAGAAAGGTTTGGGTGAGGGAGCTGTCTCCCGTTATGTTCTTGGCCTTGTCGTTGGCTAAGATGGCACCTTGGTGGAGGATAACCAATTGATCTTTTGGAGACATTTCGTCCGTTAGATGTGTTGCCCAAAGTACGGTGTAGCCCTCTTCCGCCAGCGCGTGTGCATGTTTGGTGATTGCTGAGCGACTGGCAGCGTCGAGGCCCACGGTGGGTTCGTCAAAGAGCAGGACCTTCGGGTCGTGTATTAGCGATCTGGCGATCTCAGCGCGTCTGCGGTGCCCTCCATTGAGTTTACGAACAGTCTCTCCTGCACGTTCCATCATCGACATTTTCTCAAGGGATTCCATGATCTTATTCTCGGCGTAGGTGCCGGAAAGTCCTTGAAGAGCGGCGAAATACTTGAGGTTGCGGTAGACGGTCAGATCAAGATCCAGCGTTGGCTGTTGAAAAACCACACCGATCTGTTTCAGCGCTGAAAGAGGCTTATTGGAGAGGTCTTGGCCAGCGATTTCAATCGTGCCTGACTGTGCTATGAACAATCTGGTAAGTATCGAAAAAAGAGTGGTTTTTCCGGCCCCGTTAGGGCCGAGTAAAGCGCAGAATGTGCCAGATGCGACGTCAAAGGACACGTCATCCAGCGCTTTTTTTGCGCCGTAGGCGTAAGACAGTCCTTTTACACTCAGGCTCACTTGATTTCGATTTCAATGCGTTGGGTTTCGCCAGTCGATCCGGGGATTTTCATGTGGTAATTGCCTGGTTTTATTGCCAAAAATCCTATCTCCATTGTGCCTGCTTCGTCAAACTCTACCGAGTCCAGTCCCAGCGGGCGGATTTCCAAACCCTCGATCACGATTTCATCGATCCAAATGGCGCGAAAGAACTCCGCCCCGACAAGTGCAAGCTCCTGACTGCCGTCGGCCTCGATCTCAAATTCATAATAAGTACCTGATTTTAGTTCCCAATTCTCTTCAGAGAGAGGCACACCCGCGCTGAGAGTGATGGGGGATAAGTCCTCTTTGTTTTTGGCAGAGAGGATGCCAGCAAGCCCAAAGCCGTCATCATCGTCGTCATCAGCAAAGGCACCGGTTGCAGCCACGCAGGTCATAGCGGTCACGGAAATCAATGTGCGTAAGAAAGTCATTTTGTCCTCATTTTATGGTCGGTATTGCGTATGTATTGCGTCGTTATCGCGTCGGTGCATTGTCGGTTTTTTGCTTAGGGCCGTAGCGCCGCGCCCCAAGGGAAGCGACCAACCTTAATGGTCTTCACTGCGGCGCGCTCGGCTACGTCAATCACGGTCACATCGCCGGAGACACCGTTTGTCGTGAACAAGAGAGATTTGTCCGTGTTGAAAGCCATGTGCCAGACACGACGTCCAACCAGAATGTACTCTTCAACCTCGAAGGTTTCGGCATTCACGACGGCGACGTGATTGGAAGGGCCAAGCGCGACGAAGGCTGTTTTTTCGTCGCCGGTAAATTCAAAGCCAACAGGCTGCACACGGTCCGGATGAACGCCTTGTACTTCAAACTCGATTTTGGCCTTCTCGGCTTTACTCTCCACATCAAAGACAGAGAGGGTGCCTCCAATCTCAGCACTTACCCAAAGTTCGGAGCCGCCAGCCGCAAATTCGGCATGACGTGGGCGTGAATCGACAAGGGTATTGGCCACGAGTTCCTGCGTTTCGGTGTCGATCCAATGCGTCATATTTGTCGTTTCCGATGTGGTGATCGCGTATTTGCCATCAGGTGAGACAGCCATGCCTTCGGGTTCAATCCCCACATCAATTTGGGCTACAACCTTACGGGTCTCTACGTCCACCACTGTTGTGATCGCGTCGTCTTCGTTCGCGATATAGAGGTGGCGGTTGTCTGGGTGCAGCACGAACTGTTCCGGGTCCTCACCAGAAGGCAGGTCGTGCAGGATCTTTCCAGTTTCAGGGTCCATCACCTGTACGGCATCGCTGTCTGAGGCGCAGATGTAGAGGACCTTGTGGTCATGGCTGAAGGTGATACCGCGGGGGCGCTCTCCGGTTTCGATGGTGCGGACGACCTCTAGAGTGGCGACATCTATGACCGATATCGTGTCGTCCTTTTCGTTGGAGATCCAAATCTCTTCGGCCTGTGCATGGCTGAAAGGCAGCGCAAGGCAAAGGGCCAAGGCGGTTGTTTTGGTGATGTTGGACAGCAAAGGCATGGCGGGCCTCCTATTCAAAAGCCTTGCAAGTGGTTTCGGGCTGGTCCTGCCCCAAAGTGTCGAGCTCGGAGACAGGGTGCAGGAAGCCTTCAAGTGGCGCCATGGCCACCAAGGCGCGGGGATGTGTCAGCGGGATCGGTTGGCGCAGCTGGCCGTTCCACGGGCGGAAGGACAGGGGGCGACCTTTGAAACCCGCCAATTCAAACTCGGGGCTGAGAATAAACGCGCGTAGGGTTTGTAAGTCTGCGGAGCTAGTGCGAGTAACAGCCTCCCCAATCGCGCGCACAGCTGCCCAGGCTGCGTAGTCCCGGGGGAGCATTTTACGCTCTGCCGCCTTTTCAAAACGCGACTGGAGCTGGGCAGCCCCCCATTGCTCTACTACGGGTGCCCAAGCGGTGGCGGTCATGCCTTCTGAGCCGGCAATGGGGCGTGGCTCCCAGGTGTTGAAGGCAATGTAGCGGCCAAAATCATGGACCTCATCGGCCACGAGCAGAACATCATGGTCTTTCAGCTCTTGTGTGAAGAGGGGCACTTCTTGGGCTGCATTGCGGCGCATGTCAGCGTCAAAGGCCCATGTCTTTGATGATCTCAGACCGAGGCCAAATTTGGTAAGGCTTTCGCGCAGCGCGTTTGCGTAGGATTGATCTTGCGCATAGGTGCCTTCGATTAATGCGAGCCGGTCCCAGCGGCGTTTGACGAAGAACTGTGCCAATGCATCGGTGCGCATGGCGAGGCTGGGCGCGGTGTGCAGCACATTGCGGCGGCAATTTTCGCGGCGAAGCGGATTGTCAGGGGCGGCGACGTTAAAAAGCAGCGCGGATTGTGCTTCAGGTAGATCTGCAATTGCCGTGACGATTCCTGCTGGGGCGTCGATGAGGAGGAGCGGGGTTGTTTCAAGAGCCTGCTTCGCGCTGGCGAGCGGGTCTTCTCCCAGATAGACCTCGGTGGTTTCCAAGGCGTAGTCATGACCGAGAAAGCGACCTGTGGTGGCATTGTCTTTGAGCGCCAGCTCTGCTCCGGAAACACCAAGGTCTTCTGGCACAGGGTCGAGGTTTGATAAGGTCGGGGGCAACGCGCGTTCGATCTTCAGATAATGCACGTTCACATTGATCTCGGCCGAGGCGGTGGCGCTCAATCCAAAGGCTAGCAGTGCTCCAAAAGCAATGGGTTTCAAAATACTCATGGCTGCAGGCTATCTAGACGCATTTGCGGCACCATAGGACTTTAGTCGAAAGAGGTGCCTAATCGAAACTTTGGTCTAATAGCCGCATGCCCAAACCCCGCTCTAGAACATGAGCAACTTGTGTAAACTGTCTATGGAGGGTCTCATGGCAAATCGGGTTGTGATGGCATTTTCAGTGGTGGCGCTGAGCGCGACGTCTGTTTTTGGGCATGGAGATGTGGCCCCGCAGCCGGTGAACACGGAGGCATTGCCGGATGTGGGGGACGAGTGGCTGATCGAAAACCCGTATCGGGCCATGGGCGAAGAGGTGTGGTCTGAGGCCGTCCGGATTGGAGCGTCAGGCTACAATCAGAATTGTGCGCGCTGTCATGGCCTGGAGGTGATTTCTGGCGGTTTGGCTCCGGATCTGCGCTATCTGGAAGCCGAAGAATACGGGGATGAGTGGTACGTTGAGCGGTTCCGATATGGCTATACGCAGAACGGGATCACCAAGATGCCTGCTTTTGACGAGTTGCTGGGGCAGAAAGCGGCCTGGGCAATCCGGACCTATATCGAGGCCCGTCCTGACGATGGCGCGCTTGATGATGTGACGCCAAGACTCAAGGAAATTCGCGACGCGTTGGTATCGATTGAGACTGGTGGTGCGGGAGACGTCAGTGCGTTGCAGGTGGAGCTGGCGCAGATTGCTTCTGGTGTTGAAACGGGCTCAGGGGCGCCGGTGGCCGACAGCGCGCCGTTTCGGGCGGCAAAATATCTTGCGGCAGAGGCCGTTGACGTCAAAAGTGCTCATGAAGCACTCACCATTGGACTATCGGCGGCACAGTAAGTGAAGAAATATTCCCATGTTTTGATATGTGCTGCGCTGGCCTTTCCCGGGTTGGCGCAGGCGCGTTGTGAGAACCATGTCCCCCAACCCAAGCCGCAAAACGCGAGCCGGGATATTGTGGGCGTAGATCTGGACACCATCCAGGAGCGGGGGTGGATCGAGTTCGCGGTCTACGAGGATTTCCCGCCCTATTCCTTTGAGGAAAATGGCGCGCCTGCCGGGATTGATATTAAGATTGGCGAGCTGATCGCTGAGGACCTCGGCGTCAAAGCCAGGTTCAAATTTGTGTCGCCTGATGAAAACCTTGAGGCCGATCTGCGTAACACGCTGTGGAAGGGGCCGATTGTCGGGGGCGCAGTTTCCAATGTGATGTTGCGGGTGCCTTATGACAGCGAATTCACTTGCCGCGTCGAGCAGGTGGTGTTCACAGGGCAGTATGCCTCGGAAACAATTGCGATTGCTTATGATGAGGCCAAGTATCCCGATGACAAGCCGGTTCCGGCATATTTCCGATTTGACACTGTGGCGGTCGAAAATGACTCGATCGCGGACTTCTACCTGACGAGCCTGATTGGCGGTCGGGGCGGTGGTGACAAGATCCACCGCTTTCCCTCTATGACCGAGGCGATGGCGGCCTTGCAGGCCGGTGAGGTGATGGCGGCGATGGGGCCGCTGGCGCAGCTGGAATACGGAGCAGGGGACGGTGTTGGCGTGCATCAGCCGCCGTTGCCGGGCTTTGCTGTTGGCAAATGGACCATCGGGCTGGGCGTGAACTTCCGCTATCGACCGCTTAGCTATTCGGTTGATGATGCAATTTATGCGGCCTTGCAGGATGGGCGGATCGCAGAGATCTTTGCGGGCTACGGACTGACCCATTTGCCGCCTGAACGCTAGGATTTAAGTGCAAACGAGCGCCGCGTCATGCGGACATACGTTCGCGTGCCCGTGCCGCGAGGACCAGCGGCACACACGTCTGAGCGTCGTCGTGGATGGTTACGCAATCCAAACAGCCGAAGCACTCTGAATATTGGATCTGTCCTTTGGGGGCGATGGATTTGTAGTTGCAGCGTACTTTGCAGAGTTGGCAGGGGGAGCCGCATTCTTCGCGGCGCGCAATCCAGTCGCGTCCGCGCAGAAGGCCGCCAATCGCCATGCAGGCCCCCAATGGGCAGACATAGCGGCAGAAGCCTTTGAAAAGCACGGTTGAGAGCAGTAGCAGCCCGACAGCGTAGGCAACGTAGTACCATTCGCGAATGAAGAAGGTGGTGATCGCAGTTTTGAACGGCTCGACTTCTGCGGCTTTGTCGATGTGTTGAGGGGATAAGACTATCAACCCCACCAAGCTGGCAAGAATGACATATTTTAGAGCCTTCAGGCGTTTGTCCCAGAGGGCTGAGGGTTCAATTTCTGGCAAATGCAATGCGCGGCCAATATGGTGCGCGAATTCCTGTAACGCGCCAAAGGGGCAAAGCCAGCCGCAGAAAAGAGCACGTCCCCATAGGATAAACCCGACAATGGCCGCGCCCCAAACCAGAAGCGAGAAGGGGTCGTAGAGCAGAAAGGCGTAAGTGCCTCCTTCCCAAGCGGTACGCAGCACTCCGATGACAGTGACAATCGACAGCTGTCCTTGTCCCCAGAGCCCGACAAAGCCGGTCATGACGGCGAGAAATGTCAGCCGCGCCGGGGTGAACCAGCGCCAGCTGGCGAGCGCGTGCATTTTGGAAAACAGAGCGGCGAACAGAGCGATGAGGCTGACGCCAAGAACAATAAGGTCGGTCTGCCGATTGCGAAGTGCTTCGCGCCATGGCGGCAACGGCTTGGGGATTTCGGGGCGTGTGAAAAACCGCGCGTCGGTGGAATGTGTGATAGAGAGTGTTTCGCTGCCGATCTGAGGCATGAAGGAGCCGTGTTCGCGCAATGCCAGCACATTAAGCTGCCATTCTGAAGTGGGGTCAAAGCCAAGCCTTCTGTCCGTGCGCAGGATCATCGCGGTGGCGTCGTGCAGGTGATTGGGCACATCACGGTGGAGATCGACAAACAGGTCGCTGTCTCGCAAGGCGACTGGCAGGCCAAATTGCTCCGCTGATAGCCAGTCCGGCGAGGTGTTGCGGATGAAGTCTTCTGAAACCAATCCATGACGGCCCGCTTCCAGCAAAAGCAGCGGTTCGTCAAAGTCTGAGATTTCAAGAAATCCCTGAAGCTCTGCGAAGGTGTCTTCGTCCAGAATTGCACGCGCAATGGAAGGGGGGCCGACATCGACGATCCAGAGGTCAAGATAGGCCCCGTCTGGATCATCTTGCGCTTCGGGATCGTCATCGGCCCAGAGGGTGCCTTCAAACACAGCTTCGATTTCAGCGTTGGTGACCAGAAAGCGCTGGGCGAGGCCCTGTTCAACCAGATCGTTCCAAGACAGGTCTTCGACATAATCCCGTGTTGGATGGGCAGGCGGACCGGCGGCGACACCCTGCATTTTCTCGCGCGCAATTTGTGTGGTTGCCGCCAGAATGGATTCATGGGCGATCCGCACGCTTGCCGTCGCTTTGGTCACCCCATCAAGATAGACCAGCGAACCACTTGCGCTTCCTGCATCACCATAGGGTGTCCCAACCACAAGAGAGGATGCGATGTTGTGACCGCGGTATTGCTCAAAGAACTTGTGGAAAGCCGCGTTGCCGAGGCCAGACACAAATATGGGCTCGTTGTGCTGCAAGAGCCGCATATCCAGATAGTTGCCCTCAAGATCGAGCGTCACCAACACGTTGATTGGCGCGCCCGCGAAACCGGGGAGAGGCGCGAGCGGCTCTGTTTCAAAGATGTAGCCTGCGTGCTGACCGCCTGAATTATCGAGCTCCCACAGTCCTTTGTCGTTCACCTGATCGCCCAGACTGTAAGGGGGAATAACAAGTTCCGAGAGCTCTTCCTTGGTTAGAACTTCGGCCTGAGCGGCGGTAACTAGTAGCATGAAAATTGTGACGAGAACCCGCATGTCGGAGACGCTAAACTCTGGTGGGACAACTCTAAATGCGACCTTTGTCTAAATTCCAAAGCGGCGCCCTTTCTGGACTGGATGGCACTTATGGCGAAGGCTTTTCAAAACGCAGGCGCATCAGGCACCGCGCGACGTCCCGTCGTGGTGGCGATTTCGCTTTGCGGTTTGATTACACTTTGGTGGGCTTGCGCCCTGGGGATGGCGGACCCAACGGTCCTGCCATCCCCCGTGGAGGTGATGAAGGTGATGGTCGCGGAGGCCAGTGCCGGCGATTTGTGGCACCACATGAGCGCGACACTCTTGCGTGTGGCCGCAGCTTTCACATGCGCCATGCTCTTTGGCACCGTGATCGGGATAGCACTTGGGCTGATGCCGCGGTTGAACCAATGGGCCGATCCATGGGTTGTGGTGTTCTTGAACCTGCCTGCTTTGGTGGTGATCGTTTTGGCCTATCTCTGGTTGGGTTTAAACGAGTTTGCAGCCATTTTGGCGGTGTCTGTGAATAAGACGGCCATGGTGATTGTGACCATTCGCGAAGGTGTGCTGGCGCGAGACCGTGCGATTGCAGAGATGGCACAGGTGTTTCGCATGTCGTTGTGGAAGAGGTTACGCCATGTGATTTGGCCGCAGTTGGCACCCTATGTCTCGACATCTGTGCGCAACGGTTTGGCGATGATCTGGAAGATCGTACTGGTGGTCGAATTTTTGGGGCGTGGGAACGGTGTTGGATTTCAGATCCATCTCTATTTCCAGCTCTTTGAGACAGCGCATGTGATGGCCTATTCCTTGAGCTTCGTTGCGGTGATGTTGCTGATTGAGTACTTGCTGGTTCAGACGGGGGAGACCCGCGCGCGCCTGTGGCGGGGCGCAGAGGTGAAGTAGTGTTCTGGCAGTTCGTTCGCATTCAGAACAGCAGCGGACACCCAAGTGTGCGTTGCAGCGCGCTCACCAATTCATCGACGGTTTCGGTCCCGACATAGTATCCGCCTGTGCGCTCTGACAGACATTGTGCCACGCTGATTTTTTGGTCGTAGTCACTGTCTTCCGCCCAGCTAAACCGATCCCCGCGTACTTTAAAGCCGATGACATGCACGGTGAGATCAGTGGTTGCGGCCAATTCGGCAGCCACTTGGCATGGCGCGCCTCCGCAGGTTTCTTTCCCGTCGGTCACAAGAACAATTGTGCCCTTGCCATTGAGCGTCTTGGCCGCAAGGCTCACTGCGTCAGCAATCGCCGTTTCGCCAGCGGGCTGCAAGCGTTCGATGGCTGTGATGATAGGCCCAGCGGCATTCCTCGTCGGGGGAAAGCGCAGATCGAGGCCGGAGCAAGTGTTTTCTCCGCCGGGGCCATAGACAATCAGGCCGAGGCGGCGCGTTCGGGCGATGTCGGGGACAGCCCGTTTGATCGCACGGCGAGCTTCGAAGATGCGCGGCTCGGAGATGTTGTTAAAGCCCATCTCAGCCATAGAGCCAGAGCCGTCAAATACGATCATGGCGTCTTCGGGGCAGTGATTTTGAGCTGCGGCGGCTGAGGTGATCAGACAGAAGGAAAGAGCGAAGCGGAGCATATCGTTAGGGTCGGACCACAGCCTGTAGCCTGTCAATCGCGCTTTGGTCGGAAATGTGCGATTTTAGGACGTAGGCCAGCATGTGCACGAAGTCCACACATGGTGATTTTTGATCGTCTTAAGATTGTATTTCTGTTTAAGCATTGGCTAGTTTTTTTGGCGCATTGTTGCGCGGCAGATTTTACTGAACTGAAGGTCGAGCAAAGTGAAAATATCCACGTCCAAACTGATCGCATTTGCTTTGCTACCGGCACTCGTGGCCGGATGCGGTGGCGGAGAGGACGACTCCTCCAGCACCAGTGGCGGGGGGAGCGCGGGATCTGGCTCTTCGCTCCCATTTACAAACAGCCCGACATTGCTGGCGTCCTTCATTGACAATTTGGACGCGGTGCGCGGAACTGCCAATCGGCTTTTGACCCGCGATGCGCGTTACCGCCTGCAAAATGCTCCTGCGGGTGTTTATGTGGATCGGAATGGCAATAACCGCCTGGATGCGGGTATCGATGTTGAGCTGAAGGGCAATCCTATCGAAACGGCGGGCATTCATTATGCCCATGCCGCCGGGCTCACCGGGGCAGGCCAGATCATCGCCTTCTCGGACAATGGGTTCCTGACCTCACATGAGGCCTTCTCCGGCAAATCGATAACAACAGGATCCAGCCTGTCTGTTGATGATCACGGGACATTTGTGGCGTCGGTGGCGACTGGGAATTCTTCGGATATGATCGGCGTTGCGCCGGGCGCTGATGTGATCTTTGGGAGCTTTGATACGTTTGGGCAACTGACCGAGACCGCAAACGCCGCCCGCAACGCGCGTGCGGTCGCTCTCAACAATTCCTGGGGATTTGCTAGCCGTCGCGCGAGCCTATCGAACTACAATAGTCTTGTGAGTACGTCAGCGGGGTCTGACTACGTGGATGCGTTGTCGCGGTATGCCCAAGACGGGATCGTGTTGTTTGCGATATCCAATGATTCGACAATTTCAAATGTAGGTTTGCTTCCGGGGTTGCCTATTTTTGAGCCTACGTTGCAGGACAGCTGGATCGCAGTGGTCAACGGCGTTCCCGTCTTGAATGGAGACGACATCGTGGCAGCAGAGCGCGTGTCGGGAGCCTGCCTTGAAGCTGCAGCCTGGTGTATTTCTGCCAACGGCAGTTGGACAGGAGCCAATGCGAATTCAACCAGCAGCTATGGGTTTGGCACAGGAACTTCTTTTGCTGCGCCAACCGTAGCAGGGGCACTGGCGCTTTTGGCAGAAGCCTTTCCAACGATGACAAACAAAGAGCTGCGTGTTCGGCTGCTCGCCACCGCCGACAACGAGTTTGACGGCTTTTCCCAAGATGGCACCGTGGAACTGGTCCCCGGTTTTGAGCACGCCTATAGCAGCGAATGGGGACACGGGTTTCTCAATGTTGGCGCAGCGCTTTTGCCGATTGGACAATCCACCGTCACGACAGGGAACGGCACGGTCTTAAATATGGATAAACCCCTCGTTGTGGCGGGTGGCGCGAGCGGGGATGCGGTGTCACGGGCACTTCGCAATGTCGACCTTGTCAGCCGCGATGCGTTGTCTGCCAACTTTGTGGTAAACGCTGCGCAATTCGTGGCGGAGCGCCAGTCGGCACCGCTGTTTTCGCTCGCTGACATCGCAGCTTTTGACCGGATCGAGACGCGCCAGTCTGGTGGCGCTGCGTTCTTCGGAGATCGGCGCAGCATCCCGCTCTTCACAAACAACACAGACCTTGACATTCGGCTTTTCCAGTCGACCGGCGACGGCCAAGACAATATGGGGTTTGGCGTCACGCGCGGGTTTGATCTGGGCCTTGCCAGCTTGCACGTCAGCGCGACCTACGGTGATGACACCGCAACCCTCCTGTCGGACTGGAATGGCGGTACCAACTCTTCGATCTTTGCAGTCGATATGGCCTTGTCTGCGGATATCACTGAGGCGGCGCAGCTTAGTTTTGAGTTCGGCTATGCCTTGGGCGAGGAGAACTCTGGCCTTGGTCAAGCTGCGGATGTTCTTATGAATGCCGGAGCGCTCAGGTTGTCACATCATGGGGTGTGGGCACACAATGACCGGCTGAGTGTGGCGGTGTCGTTGCCTGCGGCGATTTCATCTGGCTCCACCTCTGTTGCTTTGCCGGTGCTGTCCGCCAATGGTGTTGCCTCGACCCGAAGTGTTGCGATTGATCTGGCACCAGAAGAGCGCGAAATGCGGATCGCGCTGAACTATGTGCGGCCGCTCACCGATCATACGAATTTTGGTGTGTCACTCGCGCATGCTCAGAATCGGGGCAACATCGCCGGAGAGCGTGAAACGGCCATTCTGTTCGGGTTCAGGACGCGCTTCTAAAGAAGCTGTGACTTGCGATTGTTACGATTTTAATAGCCCCGTTGGGTATATGTTAACGCTCTCTTTTGTGAGTTCCACCTTTGAGGGCGACGACAGGGGGGTACTCTCCCTTTGGGCGGCTTTTGAGCTAGCCTCTAAATATTCGCATCAAACCTGAATGGAGTGTCACACCCATTGCGCGGTGATGACACGATCAAAACACATTTCGTTCACAACTTGGCCCTGTCGGTGGGGATCTGCACTCGCATTTCTGAGCCAACAGCCACAGGAGCCAAGGGGATGAGCGTGCATGCACGACGCTGAAGAAATATATGCTGCGTTGGCGTCAGGCACCGAGTTACTGCGTGGTCAGTACAAGATCATTCGCCCGCTTGGTCAGGGGGGCTTTGGGCTTACTTACTTGGCGCATGACAGCCTGAACCGCACGGTGGTTATCAAAGAGTGTTTCCCGTCTCAGATTTGTGGGCGAAATGGCATCTTCGTGCAGCCGTTTGAGGCGCAGGATGCCCCGTATTTCAGCGCCATTTTGGAACAGTTTCAAGGAGAGGCCTTACGTCTCGCGGAACTCGATCATCCAGGTATCGTCGGCGTCCACCAGACCTTTGCCGAAAACGGCACGGCTTATACCGCAATGGATTTTGTGGAGGGCGTTGACCTGCTGGATTTGGTCGAACGGGCACCTGGGCGGTTGACCCGGAGCACCATCGACAGCGTTTTGCGACAGGTTTTAGACGCGCTTCGGTATTTGCATGATCGAGGCATTTTGCATCGCGACATAGCGCCAGACAATCTCATTCTCAGCGAGACAGGCCAAGTCACCTTGATCGATTTTGGTGCGGCCTATGCTTCTAGTGAACACGACGACGGTCAAAAGCGTCGGATGTTGGCGGTGAAAGACGGCTATTCCCCGCCTGAGTTCTATTCGGCAGAGGGCAGTCAGGGATCATATAGTGACATCTACTCGCTAGGAGCGCTCTGTCATCTGATGTTTGTGGGGGATCCCCCGCCGGATGCGCAGACCCGGGTTGAGATGATCGAAGCCGATCAGGGTGATCCTTATGCGGCATTGGAAAAGACAAACTCTGATCTGGATATTCGGCTGTTGATCGCAACAGATCGTGCTTTGACTTTGGACGCTACAGAGCGCCTGCGGAGCGCGGATGACTGGATCCGCGTGATGGATGGACCGGTTCCCAAACCTTTGGCAGCGTTTGACCCCGAAGTGGTTGGCGTCATCAAAGACCTTGTGAGTGATACAAATCGCGTGCTGCAACCTGGCTTGCCGCAGGCGCTCAAAGCGCAGCGGAAGATCGACCAGCCGATAGCGCCGCAACCTCTGAAGCAAAAGCAGTATGTCGATGTCTTTGGTGATCCGATTGAAGACGTTGAAGCCTATCTGGCTGAGCAAGACAAACTGTGCAGCGCGCGCGCGCCGCAGTCAGAAGCGCCGTTAAAACATGGCGATATGCTGACCGCCGCTGCTGGCGGCCGGAAAGCTCCAAGAAATAGGTCAGGCAAAGCCTCTTTGTTCCACCGTTTCTGCGACCGCTTCAGAGCACGCCATGACGTCCCCGAAACCCGTATTCTCCAAACCTGAAGGAACAGCACATGAGGTTCATTCGAGATATCATCAATGAAAAGACGCAGGCCGCCAGCAGTGGTGATGCTTCAGCACTGCGCTATCCGCTGCGCTTGAGAGAAGAGGATCGCACTGACCTCTCACCAGAGCCGGAGTTGGTCGAAGAAGAGTTGTCCACATCAGAGACCGAGCTGGAACATGGCGCCTTTTTTGATGTCCCTGAGGCGACTCCAGTGGCAGACGAGTTCGAGGCTCCCTCGGAGGAGCCTTCTATTGATTTCTCTTCCATTGCTGATGCGCTGGGCCCGCAGACCTCTATGGTTCAAGGAAGCGTCCAGACCCCGGTTCAGGAGCATCAGGAGGCAGCGCTCTCTATCGAGGAAGGGGCTTTAGAAGGTTTGAATCTTGAAACCGCTGAGCCCGACGTTTTCTCAGATGTTGAAGATAGCGTTTCGCAGCCAAGCGAGATTCCTAAACTGGTTGAAGCAGATGCGTTCAATTGGGCAGCCCAGAAACCGTCGACTGCGAGTGCGGCAGAGGAGCCAGGCCGAGTACTGCAGAAAGCTCCAGAGGATGTCGCGCCACACGTCGCAGAACCAGTGGCAGAAATACCTGCTGTGGTACGCCCCTCACTTGAGCGTTCTCAGGACACTGTAATAACGCAGGAGATCCCAAGTGTATCTGAGCAGAAGCCGTCTCCGGAAATGGCTCCCTTGCCGTCTTCGGTGACTGCGCATCGCACCGGTGGCGGTCGTGGTTCCAAAGGGCGTGTCAAAACGCGCTTGCTCGGGTTTAGCGGTCCACAAAGCACAGTTCATGATCCCATGACCCAATCGCGTGAAGCGGCTCCTGCGGTGCAGGCGCAATTCCCGGTTGGATGGCTTGTTGTGGTCGATGGCCCCGGAAGAGGCGCGTCTTTTGCTTTGTTTGACGGGCTGACCCAAATCGGCCGTGGCGAAGGCCAGACAGTCCGATTGGATTTTGGCGACAATACGATCTCTCGCGAAAATCATGCGGCCATTGCTTTTGATGGCGAACAGCGTCGGTTCTTTTTTGGGCATGGCGGCAAGGCCAATCTGGTGCGACTGAACGGCCGTCCTGTTCTGAGCACAGAAGATTTGGCGACCAACAGCGTGATCCGCATCGGCGAAACCACACTACGCTTTGTGGCACTGTGCGGCGAAGAGTTCTCTTGGGTGGCCCAAGATATGGAAGTTCCTGGACATGCCCAATTTGGATGATGTTTGCTTTGATGTCGTAACCGGTCTGAATATCGGTAAGCGCGAGCGTCAGGAGGATGCGGTGATTGCCGATTTTCCTCTTGGGTCGCCTCTAGGCTTTGCTGTGCTTTCTGATGGGATGGGGGGTCACGCTTCAGGTGACGTGGCCAGCGGCATCGTGGTGACAGAACTGTTTAGCGAGCTGAAAATGCTCGCTGAAAATCCGGTGGCACTTGAAGCCAACATCGGTGATGCCTTGCAGGCCGCAGTGGTGGGCGCCAATGACTGCATTCGGCTCTATGAAAAAGAGAATCCGAACGCGCGCGGGATGGGGGCAACCCTTGTGGCGCCGATCCTCTTTGGCAATCGTCTGTATTGGGTGTCGATTGGGGATTCACCTCTGTTTTTGTTTAGAGGCGGGCGGCTTTTCCGGCTGAACGAAGATCACTCTTACGCGGCGCAAATAGATGAGCTTCATGCGCGCGGGGTCATCCCATTGGAAGAAGCTCTGAACCACCCAGACCGCAGCTGCCTGATTTCGGTGATGTCTGGCGGGCAAATTGCCAAGGTCGACTACCGCACGGAGCCGATGCGATTGCAGGAAGGGGACATACTGCTGGCTGCCAGCGATGGGCTTCTCTCCCTGACAGAGAAGGAAATCAGTGAGGTATTGAGCGATCAAAGCGATGCCTCCAGCCAGCAGGTCGGCGCGGCTCTTATGCTGGCCGTTCATGCAGCTGGAGATCCTGAACAGGACAATCTCTCAATTTGTTTGATCAAGGTGCAAAGCCGCGAGGCCATGCTTACGCGCAAACCTGATGAAGATGCTGAGGTATGTGCTGTTGAGGACCGCTCAGAAGATGAGAGCCAATTGGCCAGCGAAGTCATGCATATCGACCGAACGGCGCGCGCTGGCCGTGTCCACACTGTCTTAAGTCTTTCGCGGAAAGTGAGAAACGCATGAGGGGTCAACAGCAACGCGTTGTACAGGAGTTGCGTGAAGCGCTTGATCAGGGCCGTATTGGTGGACGGCATCAAGCCATCGGCGCTCAACTGATTGATCATCTATCCGATGCCGTGCGCGTTGTGCTGCTCGGAAGACCTGGTAGTGGGAAATCTTCTGTTGTGAATATGATGCTGGGTGAGGACCTGTTGGGTAGCTTGCCGCGGGCATCTGTGACCGAAGTGTCTTATGGAGAGACTAGGCAAGTCTCTGCGGAATGGAATGATGGCACGGTACGGCCCTTAGATGGCAACCAAGCACATCAGAGGGATGCGCGCCGTCTGATCGCCACGGTTCCGCACTCGCTGCTAAAAACACACAGTTTTTGTGAAGTGAGCCTGCCAGAAGACGTCAGTAAACAGGCGGATTTGTTCGATTACGCGTTGCAAAAAGGCCAGGTGTTTATCTGGTGCAGTGAGGCTTTTGATGAGACTGAGCAAGCCATTTGGGCAAAGGCGCCGGATGCTGTCAAAGATCATAGTGTGCTCGCTCTGACGAAAGCGGATCGCCAGATCATGAAAGGTGATCTGGCTCAGAAAATAGCGGATCTCGAAGCCGTCACCGAGGATGAATTCCTTGGCCTCTATCCTGTAGCCGCGCTGCACGGACTGACGGCACGGATGCCTGAATGTGAACAGCCGGAGCTTTGGGAAGCGTCTGGCGGGAAAGATTTGTTTGAAGCGGTTCAGGCACAGGTGAATTCCGGCAGAGCGGCCGAGTTGGATCGTGCGGCTTTGTTGCTCGCGCAATTGGCGTCTGAAAATGGAAGCTCTGCCAAGGCCTCGTTTGACGCCCCTACCTGCTCAACCGAGATTTTAGATCCGGCGGCTGAACAGCAGGCAGAGATGCTGGAGCAGTTGCAGGGGCAACTGGTCTCTTTTGCTAAGGGTCTCATGGCAGAGCTGGATGAAGGCAAGACGCCAGATGCCAAGATCGTGCTGCAGCAATGCACAAATGCGGTGCGTGAGATTGTGGGGACATTGGAACCTCAGGTTGGGCAAAGCGCTGATTTTGCGTCTCTGCTTGATGACGCGAGAGATGGAGAAGACATGCTGATGCTGTTGCAAGTGGAGCAAGGTCCCACTGCTGCCGAGGACGCGATCTTCCTGATGTTGCAGCTGAAAAAAGAAATCGGAGCGAGGGCACAGGCATGAACGTTCAACTGAGACAGGCCCCTGAAACTGAGGTGCGCACTCCAAAACGGCTTGTAAACCTGCGCTCTGGCCTGGAAACACTGGAAAATTTCGGAGCAAATCTTTGCGTTTTGGATGAGCTGCTGAAAGACTTGTCGCAAATGACCGGAGACAACGCGACACGTGCGGTGGAGCGTTTGTGTAAAGATATTGCTGGGTTCGAACCTACGATCACTGTGCTGGGGCAGGTGAAATCCGGCAAAACAACGCTGGTCAACGCTTTGGCAGGCTGGTCCGATCTCCTGCCGTCTGATGTGAACCCCTGGACCTCTGTTGTAACGTCGTTGCATTTGAAGCCAGCTTCAAAACCATCTGAAACCGGTGCGTCCTTTCGTTTCATGAAGGAAACGGATTGGGACCGACTCCTCAATCAGGGCGGACGGATTGGCGAGATGGCCAGCCGTGCGGGTGCAGAGAGTGAGCTCAAAAAGATCGGCGAGCAAATCGAGAAGGTGCGGAGCAAAGCGCAAAACCGTCTTGGGAAGAAGTTTGATTTGCTGCTTGGGGAAACCCATGACTACGGCTATTTCGACAAAAATCTGCTCGAGCGTTATATCGTTATGGGAGATGACTTTAGCGTAGAAGATGACGCGCAGGCCGAGCAAGGGCGCTTTGCTGACATTGTCTCCTCTGCTGATCTGTTCCTGAATTGTGAAACCGTGCCGGTGCCCTTGTGCCTGCGGGATACGCCAGGTGTGAATGACACCTTTATGATGCGTGAGCAGGTCACCATTCAAGCTATTCGCGACAGCAAGATGTGCGTGGTTGTATTGTCTGCGGGGCAGGCTCTGACATCCGTGGACATGGGCCTCATCCGCCTGATTTCGAACCTTAAATCGCGCAATGTTCTGATCTTTGTGAACCGCATTGACGAACTCTCCAATCCTGCGCAGCAGATCCCGGAGATCGAAGCGAGCATCCGGCAAACGCTGCGCGACAAGCAGGGGCCGGAAGATGCGCAGATTCTCTTTGGCAGCGCTTATTGGGCCAACAAGGTGTTGACCGGCAGCATTGAGGGAATGCCTGAGGTGTCGAGCCGGGCGCTGTTTGAGTGGGCCGAAGTTGCGCTTGACCCGCAATACAGCCAGACCGATCCCAATGAAATGGTGTGGGAACTTTCAGGTGTGAGCGCGCTGTTTCGCGCCGTTTCCGAGAGGATACTAGAAGAGCAGGGCGTGCCCTTTCTGGAGAAAACTACGAGTGCCGCGCTGACGATTGCGACCAGCCAAATGGCGGCTGGCATGCTCAATATCTCAAGCGACGGGAGTCGTGCGCAAACGCTGACGACATATGATGCAATTCAGGCCTTTGAAAAACTCGCGGCCTTCCATGCCGATGCGTTTCAGAAGGAGTTGGGTGCGGCGATAGCTGAGTTTCATATGAGAGCAGACCGAGCCCATGCCAAATTTATAGACCGGGCCTTGCGATCTCTCCTGAGCCACTTGGAAAACTACGGCAATCATATCGTCTGGGACTACGACCCCGTTGGGCTGCGGATGTTGTTGAGATCCGCTTACACCGTGTTTGGTGCGAACGTACGATCTGCGTCTGAGGGGCGGTTTGAGGCGGCCATGACGGATATTGCCATGCTCTATGCCGATGCGTTTGGCAGCGCGGTGCAGGGCATACAGATGGCGCCACCAGCTCTGCCAAACATGCCTGCCCCGGTTGCGTTTGGTCAAACCATCGCGCTTGATTTCAATGATGGTTGGTGGATTTCCTGGTGGAACCGGATCCGCGGACACAAGGCTTTTGCCAAGCGGTTCCAGAACCTCATTGCGCGCGAGACTGAGGACTTCATGCGCCAGTCCAAGGAAATTCAAACTGCTCAAGTGCGTGAGATGGCAGCGGTCACCTTGCAAGATTTCTTTGCGCAACACCGGGACATCATGAAGGAAATTAGCGTGGACCCGCGCGGGGGTGACCTGCAGAAACTGTTCCACAGTGGAGAAGAGGGCCAAAAACGCGAAAAACTTGAGCGGTTGATAACAGAATTCGAGGAATTGCGAGATAAAAGCAGGACTGGGCTTGAGGGACACTACGCATGACACAGCCGAATTCCGACCATCTAACCCAGACTGACGCCGTGTCTGACCGTAAGCCGCGGATTGCTTTGATGGGCGAATTCAGTGCCGGTAAGAGCACGCTGATGAATCTCCTTCTTGGCGGAGAGCCTCTGCCTGTGCGTATTACGGCGACACGCGTTCCGCCCGTTTGGGTGACTTTTGGCACTGAGGCCGCGACCCGAATTCTTGATGATGGCTCCTCTGAGGCACTTGAAGTGGAGGAGTTTGCGGAAGCACCGGTTGAAGGGACGCGGTTGATCCAACTGGCAATGGATGCGGACATTCTTCAACTCTGTGATCTCATCGATATTCCCGGAATTTCCGATCCGAACATGAAGCACGAAGACTGGATGGGGTTGCTGGATGAGGTGGACTGTGTCCTTTGGTGTACCCATGCAACGCAGGCTTGGAGACAGTCGGAAGCCGCGTTGTGGGAACAGGTTTCCGCTGCCGTAAAAGGGCCGAACTATCTGGTGGTCACACAGTATGACAAATTGCGTGCCGAGCGTGACCGAGCGCGGGTTCTTGCACGGCTCAATGCGGAAACAGAAGGGCTTTTTGCAGCCATACTTCCGATTGCGACATTAGACGCAGTGAATGCAGGGCAGGATGAAGAGGCCTGGAAAGCAAGCGGTGGTGCCGATTTGGTGGCGCAGATCGTGCAAGCGTTGGTGGCGCTGACACAGCCTGAGAGAGATTTAGGGAGTGAAGTCCACTCAGGCGGTAAGCTGCAGGATGAAGAACATCCGCTCGATGCTGACAGTGCGATTGAGGATGCTCCAGACGAAGAGCAGGCAACCGCAGAAGCTGTGTCGCAAAACCGTGTTGTGCCACGCCGCGTGCGCCCGAAAATCAGCAACCCAGAGCGACCGCCAGCGCCGCCAAAGGAGCTGCCGCCCTTGAGCGTGGTCACGCCATTGGAGGATCACTGATTTGTTTGGCGGGGGAAGATCAACTGTCTCGGGTGCGTCGTGTGAGAGGAAAGGTGGGCGACAAGCGTGAATATTGCAGCACAAATTGATGTGTTACGCGCAGAAATTCCAGGATGCCGTGTGGTGGCTTTCGCGGACCTAAAAACACGCCTTGTGCTCAAGGCCTCTCACCAACCTGATGTGCGGCGTGAAACGCTTGATCAGCTCTGCATCCAGGCAGCGCAGAGCTTTGGTCTGTTGTCGGGTGAGGGCGTTTCCATTCCGGAAGACGCGTTTGCATTGTCGCCCGAGGACATGCGTATTTTTATGCGTGATGCGGCGGGCACGTCCGATTTGTTGTGTTTTGTTTGTGGCCTAGAGAGCGACCCTGATCAGGTCGTGGCTATGGGGCGTAAGGTGCTTACTTCTTTGACGGTCCCGTCATGATGGCCGCGCGGAAGGGGCATAAGGCTGGGGTGAGTCAAGTCGACGATGGCTTTGCCGATGCGATCCGATTGTTTGCACATGATCGGGACGGTTACTATGGCACGTGGCATGCCTTTGAAAGCACTCAAGATCTTTTGGCGGCAATTGTCGCTGAGATAGGTGAAACGGTTCTCGCACGTCGCATCGCTGTGTTTGGGAAAGAGCAAAATGTGCGGGTGCTTCTGACCGCGAGCAACCGCCATCTTGTTGATGTCGAGGGCGTTGGCCCGCAGCTTGACGATGCGAATAGCGCGGCGGTTATGGAGCTTTTGAGCCAAGCTTTCGCCGGATGCGCAGCGCTGAAGTTTGAGATCGTTGAGCGCAGCCCGGAGCTGCCTGAAACAGGCCGCTCTTGGTCGCATGCGTCACTTTTGAAAGCTGTGCATGAGGAGAGGGAACTAGACGGGCAGAGGCAAATCTTGGAGACACTCAGAGATAAGCTAAAGGCCATAGCTCTGTCTTGGCGTGATGTTGCTCCTGTGGCTGGGCAGTCACTCTCAGGTGGCAACCCTGAGGATCTTGGGCTGATTGACCGCTGTCTCTCGCGCGCTTCCGAAAACACCAGCCAACAAAAGCTCTGGAAACCTGCGAATGCGACCCTCAACATGCTATCAGTTGCGGACGATCGCGTGCTTGTTCTACTGGAAGCGCCTGAAGGCAACTTGGGTGTCGTATGTCGCGCCAGTCACCGTGTCGCGATATTTGAACTTTGGCGCGCGTTCGTAGCAGCCACTTCATAGGGCTGCGGTGAAGAGCTGGTGTCTTGATTTGGTGACCTCTGTTCGGTCCGAATCTCAAAGTTGCTCTGTCCGAAAGTGCTAATCTCTTGTCCGTCCTAATCATGTGCGGTGTGAATGGAATTGCCCATATTTGCTGTAACTTAAAGTGGGGATCTGAGCCGGGTCGAACCGCATTTGTCTGAAGGAGTGTACCAACACAGAACGCTGTTGATCTTAGCGAGCGACGTAGCGGAGCTATAATGATCTGCTGTGTTTCGTTGTAATCGCACCAAAAAAATATGGGCGTTTCAACCAGCTTCCCAAATTCACCTTTTGCGGCAGTAGCTTTTTACTTCCGCGCCCCGATTATCCACGTACCCTCTCTCTCTTCCTTCCACGTGGGTGATCGGGGCTCTAATTTCAGGCTACCCGAGCATGCGGCAGCCTCTTTCATTGGCTCGTAGGGTGGTTTGCTGCTCAGGGGGCAGCAAACACAGACGGAACGATCACATGTCGGTAAAAAAACTTCTTGCAGTTTTTCTAATCCTTGCAGCCGCCATTGGCGGATATTTTTATTATGAGACGCAAGGGCCTGCCGCCTTGGTGGTGCAGGGTGAAGTTGAAGCCACGCGCATCGATTTGGCGGGGAAGGTTTCCGGCCGTGTCGCGGAGGTGAACGCTGACTTTGGTGATCGCGTTGCTGCCGGAGATGTCGTGGTTGTTTTGAACAGCCCTCAGCTCGAAGCTTCGCTTGCCAGTGCAAAGGCTGCACAGCGTGTGGCGGTCGCGAATCGAGATCTTATCTTTGCCACCCGGCCAGAGACGATTGATGCGCGAGCAGCCGAGTTTGAGCGTGCGAAAGCGGATCTGGTGCTCGCCGAGAAAGTCTATGAACGTATCCGCCAGCTGACAGAGCATTCAACAGCGTCTATTCAGCGTCTTGATGAGGCATCCAATACTCTAAGTGCCGCAAAGCAGAATGTTCTGGCCACAGAGGCCAATCTGCGCCTTGCGCAAAACGGTAACAGCGTGGAGCAGAAGGCGGCGGCAGAGGCGCAAGTTCTGCAGGCGGATGCGAGTGTGTCGCGCACAAAGACGGATATTGCCGAACTAACCATTTCGGCACCGATCAACGGGCAAGTCACCGCGCGTCTTGCGGAACCTGGCGAGCTGTTTTCTTCCGGCGCGATTTTGATGTCGATTGTGGATATTGATAATGCCTGGTTCACCTTTAACCTGCGCGAAGATCTGTTGAGCGGGCTTAACGTTGGGCAAGAACTCGACGTTCAAATTCCTGCACTCAACAATCGGGTGATCCCCGCGAAGGTCACCGCCGTCAATGCCGAGGGCAACTATGCAAACTGGCGCGCTACCAAAGCCACGGGTGATTTTGATCTGCGCACGTTCTCTATTCGTCTGGAGCCGATTGAGCGTGATGTGGAGTTGCGCCCTGGCATGAGTGCACTGATTGCCTGGAAGAGACGCTGAGACATGGCTCACCCACTCCCTGCCGGTTTCTGGCGCGTTTTTCGCAGAGAACTCAGACGGATACAGGCACGCCCCAACCTGGCGTTTATGCTGGGGCCGTTCCCCCTGTTTCTGATGCTGCTGTTATCCGCGGTTTTTTCCGCGGGGTTGCCGCGCAATCTGTCGGTGGCTGTTGTCGACAACGATGGCACGTCGTTGTCGCGACAGGCGATCCGTATGGTGGATGCAACACCGGATGTCACGGTGACACTGCAGTTGGCAAACCTGGCAGAAGGCAAACAGGCGATCATTCGCGGCGATGTCTATGCGGTCATCCTCTTTCCCGAAAACATGGAGAGAGATTTGCTGAGCGCCCGTCAGCCAGAAGTCGTTACCTTCTATAACAATCAGCTTTTGACGATTGGTGGCATTGTCTCCCGCGCAACGCGGCAAGCGCTTTCTACCTTTTCCGCCGGTGTCTCAGTGCGTGTGTTGACAAGCAATGGCTTGACCCAAGAGGCGGCGCTTGAAGCTATTCGCCCAATCCCCTTGCAACAAAGCCCGCTGTTCAACCCGGCGCTGGATTACACTCAGTTTCTGCTTGCGGCGCTTATGCCGACGGTTCTTTTGATTTTTATCAGCGCGGGAGCCGCGCTGAATGTCGCGCGGGATCTTCAACAGCACAATGGCGCGCGGAATTTGGTGCGTTTGGGAGGCTCGGCGCTGCCTGCTTTGGCGGGCAAACTGACACCCTACCTATTGGCGTTTTTGCTGACGCTCATCTTTGGCGACGCCATTCTATTTGGCTACTTTGATGCCCCGTTTCAGGGGAGTATGCTGCTGCATGTGGCGTACTCATTGCTGTTCATCGCAAGTTCCCTTTGCTTGGGGGCATTCATTGCGACGGTTGCTGGCGATACGGTTGCTGCACTTGGCATGACCGGCGTCATGACTGGCCCTGCCTTTGGTTTCGCCGGGATCAGCTTTCCACGCATTATGATGAACAACTTTGCCTGGGCCTGGGGCGGTTTTCTGCCCTTGATTCCATATCTACAATTGCGGGTCGATCAGGTTTTGCGCGGAACCCCAATTGAGACGTCGCTTCCAACCTTGGGATGGTTGGCGCTACAAATGCTGGTGTACGGCGGATTGGCGCTGTTACTGCTAAAGCGCAAAGCTTCGCGTCCTGAGCCGTCCAAGGAGGCTGCCACATGAAGATGTTTGTGTTGGCTATGATGGATGCCCTTAAGCGACTTTTCGCAAACAAGGGCGCCCGGATGACCATGGTGGTGTCCATTCTAATTTATGCTTGCCTGTACCCGCAGCCTTATCGAGGCGAAGTGGTGCGCGATGTGCCGATTGTGGCGGTTGATCAGGACGGATCCACCGCGAGCCGTGAGTTTTTGCGCCGGATACACAACAGCGATAGCGTCGATATCATTGCCACAGTCGACGGGCTGCCTGTGGCAGAGGCAATGTTCTTTGATCGCCAGGCTTATGGTGTTGTGATTGTGCCTCCGTCATTTGAGCATGATCTTCTGAAAGGGCAAAATGCGCCGGTGGCCGTTTATGGCGATGGTGGCTACTTTTTGATCTATGGCGCATTTGTGGCTGCGGCGAACAACGCAGCGCAAAGCCTCGGCGCTGAAATTCGACAGCAGAGGCTGACATCCGCAGGATTGGATACGGATACGGCACAGACGCTTATTTCGCCGATTAATCAGACATCTGTGGCGCTATTCAATCCGCAAGGCGGTTTTGGCAGCTATGTTGTGCCAGCAGCATTCGTTCTGATTTTGCAGCAGACCCTGTTGATGGGCATCGCCATCATGCACGCCGGCCAACCGGCCCGCCCCGGTATCCAGCGAGTTGCGACTCCTGTCGCCTATATACTTTTGTATCTTGTTTGGATCGTTGTGACGCAGCTGGCATTGCCTGCGATCTATGGCATTCCCTGGATTGGCAACCTCTGGACGCTGTTTGCCGTCGCGGTCCCCTTTTTGATTGCGGTGAATGCTATGGGATTCGCGTTGACCCATTTGATCCGAAATCGAGAAAGCGTGGTCTTCTTCCTTGTCGTGCAGGGAATGCCGCTTTTCTTCATTGCCGGTGTTGCCTGGCCGATGGAGAGCATTCCATGGTGGATCGCTTGGGCCGCCCATATCGTGCCGTCCACGTCAGCGATTGATGCGTTCTTGCGTGTGGATCAGATGGGAGCGTCTGTTCAGGACGTACTGTCGACCATCCGTCTGCAATTGGCGTTGGCTGTTGGGTATTGGTGCATCGCATATGTTTTACACGATCGGCAGTTCCCCAAAGGGCAGGGGAACCACCTGAAACCGGCAGATACGCAGGCTCCGTAGGCTTATCAGCCGACGATAAGCTGTTTGAGTTGGAGCGCTTCGTGTTCCAGCTCTACAAGACGGTAATTGACCACATCCCCGATGGTGACCATTCCGGCCAGACCGGTCTTGTCCATCACCGGCATGTGGCGGAAACGGCCCTCTGTCATGCGCCGCAGCACGTCGACCAGCGAGTCGTCAATCGTGCAGGTTTGGACGTTTGTCGTCATTACATCTTCGACCTTTTGTGGAAGCGTTTGGCCGGGAGTTTCCGCGAGTTTGCGGACGATATCGCGCTCAGATAAAATGCCGATCAACGCTCCATTCGCATCCGTCACGAGCAAAGCGCCAATGCGGCGCTCTTTCAGGACCTTTACCGTTGCTCCCAAAGTGTCTTGCGGACGGATCGAGAAGACGTCTTTGCCTTTTTGGTCGAGTACCATCTGCACGGTGGCCGTCGTGGCCGAGGTATTCGTGCTTGCGGTCTGGCTGAGCGTCCGCTGTTTTTCTTCGGATTGGCGGTTTGGGGCCTGATAGGAACTTGGCATGTTTGGGCTCCTTGCGTGTTCAATATTCTAACGATATGCCACCAGCCTATACGCAAGATCCGCGTTTTGGGGACTTTTCTTTGCCTGATTTGATTCTTTCGCCCGCTGTTGCAACGGTTCTGTTTGTGCTCGCCTGTTTGGCGGGGCACCGCTATCGGCGTGTTTGGAAAGAAGAGGGGCCAAGGTGGCAACTTTGGCTCTTTGGGCTTGTTGCTGCGTCCTGCCTGCTACTGGTGGCTTTGCTACCAGTCTCCACAGGCTAAGCTGGTCACAAAAAAGCCGCACATAATGTGCGGCTTGTGGGGGGCGGTATTTGCCAAGCGCTCAGCTGTCAGCAGTTTTCTCAGTTTCCATCTGCTCAAGCATTTTGCGCGCGCGTGGGCACTGAAGGCGCTCACGCAAGGGGCTGTCTGGATCGATATCCTTGCTGCACACCACGCATTTGTCCGCACCGCTGATGGCGTTCAACCCGCCGCAGGAGCCTTTGATCGTGCGGCCCATCATGATCACGCCAAGGGACATGCCCAGCGTGACGAGCATCAAAAGTACAAATGCGAAGAGGAAAGTTTCCATAAGAGTAGTGCCTTTTAGCCAGCGATTATGGCGTCGAACTCTGTGCTCGGCGTCGCGTTGAAGGTTACATGGTCTGTCTTTGCTGAACGTTCAATAAACAAAGCCGCGATCTTGTGTTTTTCTGCGACATCAAGGCCACGCTCTTGCCCAAGCGCGAGCAAAGCGGTCGCCCAGGCATCTGCCAGCATCGCGTTTTCCGCGAGCACCGTCACTGATGCGGTTGCATGGGTAACAGGGCGTCCAGTGTCGCGATCGATGATGTGGGAATAGCGAACGCCGTCCTTTTCAAAATAATTGCGGTAATCGCCTGATGTGGCCATGCCCAAATCTGCCACACCAACCACTTGATGAATGCTGCGGGTAAGGGCGTCAGGTGTCTCGATGGCGATCTGCCAGAGCTGGCCTTGCGCGTTGGTACCTGATGTGACGATGTCGCCACCAATTTCGACCATGTAGTTGGTGAGCCCAAACTGCGCGAGTGTATCGCCAAGGCGGTCTACGCCAAATCCTTTGCCAATGGCCGAGAGATACATGGCTGCGTCAGGGTGGCCTTTGTAAAGTTGGCCGTCTTTGACTTGCAGCATCTCCTTTTGACCTACGCTGCGCATGGCGGCGGTGATCTCCGCATCGGCAGGGATGATGCCGGGTGGGCGCGCCGCGCCGAATCCCCAGAGGTCAATCAGTGGGCCGAGTGTAATGTCGAACTGACCTTCGCTCGCTGCGTGCACGTGATGGGCTGCTTCCAGAAGCGATGACATGTCCGGAGAGAGTGGCAGCGGCGTTTTCAAGGAGTGCGCGTTGATTGTGGAGACCTCTGATGCGCTGTTCCAATTGGACATCTTGGTGTCGACATCCAATAAGGTCTCGTTGATTGCGTCTTTGAGTTCTGCTTCGGCGATGCCGGAAGAATTCACGCCGACAATTGAATAGCTTGTCCCCATAGTCTGTCCGCTGAGCAGAATATCTGCAGCCCCGCGCTTACATGCCGCAACGGCCAGCGCCATAAAAATGAAACTGCGACGAGAAAGAGAGGGCATTGCTAACACTTCGTTGTGAGCTTGGAGGTATGAGACGTGTCGTCGATGACGCATCGCGGCAAAAACGAGCTCTTTTTTTTGTCGGCGGCACATTATTGCTCTGAGGGACGAGAAACAATAGAAAAATGGTCGAATTGCACTGGCTGTCTGGCGAGACTCCGCGTATACGCAGCCGCAATCAGTCGCGACATTCGCAACACTAACCAGCAACGACAGGATGACATTGGCGTGCAGCATTTTGCGCTACGAAAAGGCCTGAATCTTCCAGTCACCGGGGCTCCCGGCGAAGGAATACATGAGGGAGCGGCGGTCAAGACCGTGGCTGTCCTCGGGGCCGATTATATAGGATTGAAGCCACGCATTGCCGTCGCAGAAGGCGACGTTGTGGCTGCAGGAGCGCCGATCATGGCGCATAAAGATTCGCCGGAAGCCAAAGTGGTTTCACCGGTTTCTGGTCGTGTGAAGGCGATCAACCGCGGTCCGCGCCGAGTGTTGCTCAGCGTTGAGATCGAGGTGGACGCATCCGCGGCAGAACCGATGGACTTCTCGGCTGTTGGAGACGTCGCCACACGCGAAGGTCTGGTTGAACGCCTGTGTGCCGCGGGCCTCTGGACCTCTTTCCGCACACGGCCTTACTCCAAGGTTCCCGCGAGCGACGCACAGCCTGCAGCGATCTATGTCAATGCAATGGACACAGAGCCTTTGGCTGGCGATCCTGCTGTTGTGATTGCAGATGCTGGTGAAGCGTTTGCCAAAGGTCTGGCTGCAATCACAGCGCTGACAGATGGCAAAACCTATCTGTGTCACGCCAATGGTGCGCAGATTTCTGGTGCCGATGTTGCTGGTGTAACCGTTGCAACCTTCTCCGGTCCGCACCCGGCCGGTCTAGCGGGGACGCACATGCACTTCCTTGAGCCTCCCAGCGCATCCAAGACTGTCTGGACCATCGGTTATCACGATGTGATCGCAATTGGCCGCCTGCTGGAGACTGGCAAGATCGATTCGTCACGCGTGATCGCGCTGACCGGTCCGCTGAGCAAAACTCCGCGTCTTGTACGCACGATTGAGGGTGCCTCTCTGACAGAGCTGACCGAAGGCGAGATCGCCGGTGACGCGCCTGTGCGTTTGGTCTCCGGCTCGATCCTGAGCGGCTATGTAGGCGAAAGCGTCGAGGCTTTCCTTGGCCGCTACGCGCGCCAGGTCACGATCATCGAGGAAGATCATAAGCAAATTCCAATGGGCTGGATTCGCCCAATGCCAAGCAAGTTCTCTTTCTTGCCGGTTCTGGGGTCTGCTTTCTCCAAGAAGCTCTACCCGCTGACGTCCAACCTGAACGGTGGCCGTCGCGCGATGGTGCCGCTGGGCACTTTCGAAGAGCTGATGCCGCAGGACTACCTGCCAACGCAGCTTCTGCGTGCTCTGCTGGTGATGGACACCGATGAAGCGCAGAAATTGGGCGCGCTGGAGCTGGACGAAGAAGACCTTGGTTTGGTCGGCTTCGCGTGCCCCGCGAAATACGAATACGGTGAAGCGCTGCGTGACAGCCTGACCAAAATCGAACGGGAGGGCTGATAATGGGGTTGCGTAACTTCTTTGATCGGATCGAACCGAATTTTGTGAAAGGCGGTAAGTACGAGAAGTATTTCCCTCTCTATGAGATGGTGGAAAGCTTCATCTACACGCCTAAGACTGTCACGACTGCTGCGCCGCATGCACGTTCTTACGTGGATATGAAGCGGATTATGACCTATGTGGTGATCGCGACCATCCCATGCATCATCATGGGGCTTTATAACGTCGGTCTGCAGGTCAACTCTGCTTACGGGACCTTCGAGCCTTCCGGTTGGCGCGCGAGCATCATCTCTGCACTGGGCATTGGTTTTGATGCGAGCAATCCGCTGGCCAACTTTGCGCATGGTTTGCTGTACTTTCTGCCCATCTACATCACGACATTGGTCGTGGGTGGTATCTGGGAAGTGATTTTCGCGACCGTTCGCGGCCACGAAGTGAACGAAGGCTTCCTTGTAAGCTCCATGCTGTTTGCGCTGATCATGCCGCCGTCTGCACCACTCTGGCAGGTAGCCCTCGGGATTTCCTTTGGTGTGGTGATCGGCAAAGAAGTGTTCGGCGGTACAGGTAAAAACTTCCTGAACCCTGCATTGACAGGCCGTGCATTCCTTTACTTCGCCTATCCGGCCAACATGTCCGGTGACACGATCTGGACCCCGGTTGACGGTTTCTCCGGCGCGACAGCCCTGTCTGTTTCTGCTTCTCAGGGCTACGAGCAACTGGCCGCGCAGGGCATGAACTGGATGAACTCCTTTGTGGGCACCGTTCAGGGCTCCATCGGTGAGACATCGGCGCTGGCGTGTCTGATTGGTCTGGCGTTCTTGCTAATCACCAAGATTGCCAACTGGCGACTGGTTGTTGGCTGCATGGGTGGAATGATCGGCTTCTCACTGCTCCTGAACCTGATTGGCTCTGATACCAACCCGATGTTTGCGATGCCTTGGTACTGGCACTTTGTTGTGGGCGGTTTTGCCTTTGGCATGGTGTTCATGGTGACCGAGCCGGTCTCTGCCAGCCACACCAATGTTGGCCGCTACATTTACGGTGCGCTCATCGGCTTCATGGTGGTCATGATCCGTGTGATCAACCCGGCCTTCCCAGAAGGCATGATGCTCGCAATCCTATTCGGTAACGTTTTTGCGCCTCTGATCGACTACTTCGTTGTGCAGGCCAATATCAAACGGAGGGCCCGTCAACATGTCTGACGCTTCCAACGAAAACAAAGGCGCGATTGCACGCTTTCTCGCGGCACCGCCTGACAGCGTGGGTAAAACAGTCTTTATCGCTGTGACCCTGTGTCTGGTGGCTTCGATGATCGTATCTGCGGTCTCTGTTGCGCTGCGCCCGCTGCAGGAGCAAAACAAGCTCAAGGACAAACAAGCCAACGTTCTTCAGGTGGCGGGTCTCTATGAGCCGGGTATGGATGTGCTGGAAGGTTTCAGCGTATTTGAGCCCCATGTTCTGGAGCTGGAAACTGGCACTTTCACCGATGCATTTGATGCCGCGACTTTTGACGATCGCGCTGCTGCTTCGGACCCAGAACTTTCTGTGGCGCTGAGCGATGACCCCGCGGGCATTGGCCGCCAATCCAAGTTCGTGACAGTTTATCTGCTGCGCAACGACGATGGCTCGCTCGATAAGGTGATCCTGCCGATCCATGGTTATGGCCTGTGGTCGACACTTTACGGCTTCATCGCGCTGGAAGAGAACGGCAACGACATCTTTGGTCTGCAGTTCTACAGCCACGCGGAAACCCCTGGCCTTGGTGCCGAGGTGGACAACCCACGCTGGAAATCGCTGTGGAACGGCAAAAAGCTGGCTGATGACGCGGGTGAGCTGCAGATCACAGTTGCCAAATCTGCCTCGGCTGCGGGTGCCGATCACCATGTAGATGCACTCGCAGGTGCGACACTGACTTCGGTTGGTGTGGACAACCTCGTGCGCTTCTGGATGGGGGAAGCTGGCTTCGCACCGTTCCTTGAAAACCTCAAAGCGGGAGAGATCTGATGGCGCAAACCAAGAGAGACCTTCTGATCGACCCGTTGGTCGACAACAACCCGATCACGCTTCAGGTTCTGGGCATTTGTTCTGCCCTCGCCGTGACCTCCTCGCTGCAGGTGGCCTTTGTGATGGCGCTGGCGGTGACCTCTGTGACCGCGTTCAGCTCCATGTTCATCTCGGTGCTGCGCAACCAGATCCCGGGCTCGATCCGTATCATCGTGCAGATGGTGATCATCGCATCGCTCGTGATCATCGTGGACCAGGTGCTCAAAGCTTACGCCTATGATGTGTCCAAAACACTTTCGGTGTTCGTGGGCCTGATCATCACCAACTGTATCGTGATGGGCCGCGCCGAAGCTTTCGCCATGAAAAACACGCCTATCGATAGTTTCATCGATGGCGCGGGCAACGGCCTTGGCTATGGGGCATTGCTTCTGGTTGTTGGCTTCATTCGAGAACTGTTTGGCGCGGGTAGCCTGTTTGGTTTCACCATCCTGCCTACCGTGAACAACGGTGGCTGGTATGTGCCCAACGGCATGCTGCTGCTGCCACCTTCGGCGTTCTTCATCATCGGCTTGCTGATCTGGGCTGTGCGCAGCTGGAAGCCGGAACAAGTGGAAGAGCGTGAATACAAAATTCAAGTTGTGGAGGGCCACTAATGGAAGGGCTTCTCTCTCTGGCCGTAAAGGCCGTCTTTGTTGAGAACCTTGCGCTTTCTTTCTTCCTTGGCATGTGTACCTTTATCGCCGTGTCCAAGAAGATTTCGACCGCGCTTGGTCTGGGTATTTCTGTGATGCTGGTTCAAGCGATCACGGTTCCTACCAACAACCTGCTTCTGACATACCTGCTGGCGCCTGGTGCGCTGGCATGGGCAGGCTTCCCGAATGTGGACCTCACCTTCCTTGGTCTGATCTGCTACATCGGCGTGATTGCGGCGATGGTTCAGATCCTGGAAATGGTACTCGATAAGTTCTTCCCACCGCTCTACAACGCGCTGGGTGTGTTCTTGCCACTGATCACCGTGAACTGCGCCATCCTCGGTGGCTCGCTCTTCATGGTGGAACGTGACTACAACTTTGCCGAAGCCACCACATACGGTCTGTCTTCCGGCTTTGGTTGGGCACTGGCGATCACTGCGATGGCGGGTGTGCGCGAGAAGCTGAAGTACTCCGATATTCCTGACGGTCTGCAAGGCCTTGGAATTACCTTCATCACCGCAGGTCTGATGGCTTTGGCCTTCATGTCCTTCTCCGGCGTGAAACTCTGAAGGGGAAAAGGACATGGAAACATTTACACTAGGCGTCATTCTTTTCACGCTGATCGTTCTGGCGCTTGTGACCATCATTTTGGCCGCGCGCTCCAAGCTCGTGTCTACCGGTGATGTGAACATCACAATCAACGGCGAGAAAACGATCTCTGTGCCTGCGGGTGGCAAGCTGCTGCAAACGCTGGCGGAACACAAACTGTTCGTTCCTTCTGCCTGTGGTGGTGGTGGTACCTGTGCTCAGTGCCGTGTGCGCATTCACTCCGGCGGCGGTTCGATCTTGCCAACCGAGGAAAGCCACATCACCAAACGTGAAGCGGCTTGCGGTGATCGCCTGTCGTGTCAGGTGGCTGTGAAGCAGGACATGAACATCGAAGTGCCTGAAGAGGTGTTCGGCGTGAAAAAGTGGGAGTGTACTGTGCGCTCCAACGAAAACGTTGCGACCTTCATCAAGAACCTCGTTCTGGAACTGCCAGAAGGCGAAGATGTGAATTTCCGCGCAGGTGGTTATATTCAGATCGAAGCGCCGGCGCATAAGCTGTCTTACAAAGACTTCGCGATTGAAGAAGAGTACCACGAAGATTGGGACAAGTTTAACCTGTGGCAGTATGAATCCACGGTGAGCGAGCCAATCGAACGTGCTTACTCCATGGCGAACTACCCGGATGAAAAAGGCCTCATCATGCTGAACGTGCGTGTGGCCTCGCCACCTCCGGGCAGCCAAGGCATCCCCCCGGGTCAAATGTCATCTTACATCTTCAACCTGAAGCCAGGTGACAAGGTGACGATTTCGGGTCCGTTTGGTGAGTTCTTCGCACGTGATACCAACAAAGAGATGGTCTTTATCGGTGGTGGTGCGGGTATGGCCCCAATGCGGAGCCACATCTTCGATCAGCTCAAGCGTCTGGAAAACCGCGATCGCAAGATCACTTTCTGGTACGGTGCACGTTCCAAGCGCGAGATGTTCTTTGTTGAGGACTTCGACGGTTTGGCTGAGGAGTTTGATAACTTCGAATGGCACGTGGCGCTCTCTGATGCGCTGCCTGAGGACGATTGGAAGGGCTACACCGGCTTTATTCACAACGTTCTGTTTGAAGAATACCTCAAGAACCACCCAGCACCTGAGGATTGTGAGTTCTACATGTGTGGTCCGCCCATCATGAACCAATCCGTGATCAATATGCTGTTGGATCTAGGTGTGGATCGCGAAGACATCATGCTTGATGACTTCGGTGGCTAAGCCAAACGCTATGAGACATCAAAAACGCCGTCCCTTGGGACGGCGTTTTTCTTTGTGTGGAGAAAACGGAATTCGGCATTCGGCGGACTGTGTTGGGTTGGTCTTGACCACAAGCGGTGGCAATGTGGCGTAACAGCATTGACGTGGGGAGGCGCCTAATATGCGCGTATTGGTCTATCAGGCGCATCCGGGTGCGCAGCATTCGATGGCAAACAAGGCTATGAATGCCGCAACTCAGTCAGTGGAAGGCATCGAATTTGTCGATCTTTACGCCAAGTATCCTCGGTTTGATATCGATGTAGCGGCGGAGCAGGAGAGGCTGCTTCGCAGCGATGTTATCCTCTTTCAATATCCTTTGTTTTGGTACTCTACGCCCTCGATCATCAAGGAATGGCAGGATTTGGTGCTGGAACATGGGTTCGCCTATGGAACGGGCGGAGACAAACTGGCGGGTAAAATCTGGTCGATGGGCATCACCTGCGGCGCGCCTGAGGACGCCTACGGAGCAAATGGCTATAACGGTTTTGCACTGCGCACTTTGCTTACGCCGATGGAGCAAACGGCACGGCTGTGCCATATGCAATTCCTTTCGCCCTATGTGCTTTACGGCGCTTTGGCCAAGCGTGAGGGGCACGGATTAAGCCCACATGCGGAAGGATGGCGGCGTTGGCTGGTCGCGTTGCGCGATGATCAAGTGTCGTTTGAAGCGACCAATGCGCTCGGCGTGGTACAAGCCGAAAACCTGAATGAGGTGATCCAATGACCAGCTTCTTATTGCTTGCCACCGTCATTTTGATTGCGGGTGTCATTGCTGTGCCTCTGGCGTCCAAGCTCGGATTGGGATCTGTCTTAGGCTACCTGTTGGCAGGTATCGCGATTTCACCCATTCTCCATTGGCTTGATGTGGACATCATTCAGGTCCAGCATTTCGCCGAGTTTGGCGTGGTGATGATGCTGTTTCTGGTGGGCCTGGAGCTTGATCCGAAGATGCTTTGGGCCATGCGGCGGCGCTTGTTGGGGCTGGGCGGCTTGCAAGTGGGGTTGAGCATTGCATTGATTGCAGCAATTGCGATGCTTTTGGGGCTGCAGCCCACCGTCGCATTGGCGCTTGGGATGGTTTTTGCGCTGTCCTCTACGGCCATAGTTTTGCAGACCCTCAACGAAAAGGGCTTGATGCAGGCACAGGGCGGGAAATCGTCATTCCAAGTGCTGTTGTTTCAGGACATTGCCGTGATCCCAATGCTGGCTTTGTTACCACTCTTGGCGTTGCCGGAATTGGCAGGGCTCGGGGCAGATGTCGCCCATGGCGGAGGTCACGATGATGGACATGAGGGTGGGCATGGCGATGGTCATGCAGCGATCAGTCTGGTTGATGGACGCCCGAGCTGGCAGGTAGGGCTGATCACTTTGGCGGCAATAGGCTCAATTGGCGTGATCGGTAGCTTTTTGACACGCCCTCTGTTCCGCTTTGTGGCGCTGGCGAACCTGCGGGAGGTGTTTGTGGCAACCGCGCTCGCGCTGGTGATTGGTATTGCTCTGTTGATGAGCCTCGTCGGGCTATCACCTGCATTGGGTACTTTCTTGGCAGGCGTGGTTCTGGCCAATAGTGAATACAGACACGAACTAGAGAGCGACATCGATCCATTTCGAGGACTTCTGCTAGGGCTGTTTTTTATGACCGTCGGGGCGGCGATCAACTTCAGTTTGCTTGCTGAGAACCTCTGGATGGTGGTGGGCATCACGCTTGGTGTGATGCTGATCAAAGCCTTCGTTCTCTACATTTTGACCCTGCTCTTTAGGCTGCAAGGCGCTGATCGCTGGCTTTTCACCTTGGGGCTCGCTCAGGCGGGTGAATTTGGCTTTGTGCTGTTGAGTTTCACTGTTGCCAACAATGTGCTGCCTCAGGAGATCGCCCAGATTGCATTGCTTGTGGTGACACTCTCCATGCTGCTGACGCCGGCGTTGTTCATTTTCTACGATCGGGTGGTTGCGTCTAAGTTTGCCCATGATCAGGAAGCTGAGGCCGACGAGATTGATCATAGCAGCCCCATTATTGTTGTCGGTTATGGACGCTTCGGTGGCGTGGTAGCGCGTATGCTGCGGCAGATCGGGGAGCAGCCCGTGCTGGTGGATTACTCCGCAACACAACTTGAAATGGTTCGCCGGTTTGGCACCAAAGTGTTTTTTGGCGACGGTACCAGGCCGGACATGCTTCATGCTGCGGGCATTGATGACGCAAAGATGCTGGTTGTGGCCATCGACGGTAAAGAGCAAATTACGCATCTGGTGGAGTATGTGTCGCGCCATCACCCGCACGTGCATATCGTAGCGCGTGCGGTCGACCGGGAGCATGTCTATGACCTGTACCAGGCTGGCGCAAATGACATCGTGCGGGAAACGTTTGACAGTGCGGTGCGGGCCGGGCGCTCTGCCTATGAAGCTCTTGGGATTCATCCTTACCAAGCGGAGCGCTTGGCGCGAAGGTTCACCAAGGCTGACAGGAAACTGCTTGTGGACACGGCTTCTGTTCATAAACCGGGGGTGCGGGCAGGCGACAATCCTGAGTTTGTAGCCTTGGCGCGTGAGCTGAATGAGCAGATGGAAGAAGAGCTGCGCAATGCCAGCACAGGTTTTGGGGTTCAAGCCTCGGACGGGTGGGTGCCGCCACCGGCGAACCTGAAGACAGATGAACCGGAACAGGGGCGATAAATTTGGCTAAGGCAGTTTTCCTTCAGGGCGCTTTGATGCGGCATGTCACCGTGATGTCGCTCACCTCGTCCGTCGGCTTGATGGCGATTTTCGCAGTCGATTTTGTTGACATGATTTTCATCTCAATGCTTGGCAACAAAGCACTTGCGGCTGCCGTAGGTTATGCCGGTACATTGCTGTTCTTCACCAACGCGATCAATATCGGGCTCTCGATCTCTTCAGGCTCTCTGGTGGCGCGCTCGGTGGGCGCGGATCAGCCGCAGATGGCACGCGAATATGCCACTTCGGTTGCTGTCGTTGTCGCAATGATCGGCGTGCTTGTGCCGATTGGCGTATTGAGTTCGCTTGATCCAATCATTTCCTGGCTGGGCGCTGAGGCGGAGACATTAGCGCTGGCAAAGCGATACGTCAGCATCGTACTGCCAACCATGCCGCTGATGGGCATAGCGATGGCAAGCATGGCAGTGCTGCGGGCATATGGCGATGCCCGCCGGTCGATGATGGGAACGGTGTTTGGCGGCCTCGTGAATGCCACGCTGGATCCAATTCTGATCTTTGGCGTCGGGCTTGGACTTGATGGGGCTGCTTATGCCTCAGTTGTGGCGCGGATGGTGATGTGTGGCTACGCGCTCTTTTGCGTGATCCGTATTCACAATGGCTATGCGCGGCCTGCGGCACGTCTTCTTGTGCGCGACGCCAAGGCGATTGGCGGGATTGCAGGGCCTGCTGTGTTGACCAATGTGGCTTCGCCTTTGGGAACTGCCATCGTAACCCGTGAAATGGCGCGCTATGGCACCGATGCGGTGGCTGCGATGGCGGTGATTGGGCGGTTGCTGCCGGTGGCCTTTGCAGTGGTATTTGCGCTTTCAGGCGCAATCGGGCCAATCGTTGGTCAGAACTTCGGAGCGAGCCAGTTTGACAGGGTGCGCGGCACGTTGAAGGCCGGCTTGCAGTTTCTGAGCGCCTATACGCTGTTTGCGGCGCTGATCCTTTTTGTGCTGCGCGCGCCGATCGCAGATATCTTTGACGCTGAGGGAGAGATGCGTACGCTGATCTTCCTCTTCTGCGGGCCGCTTGCGCTTCTGCAGTTTTTCAACGGTGTGATCTTTGTGTGTAATGCCTGTTTCAACAATCTCGGCCATCCGATTTATTCAACCTATGTGAATTGGGGGCGGCATACATTGGGGACTTACCCCTTTGTGATCGCTGGCGGTGCGTTTTGGGGAGCGTCAGGGGTGTTGCTCGGTCAGGCCTTTGGGGGCGCAGTGTTTGCCTTTGTTGGGCTGATCGCGGCCTCAAAGACAATCAACCGGCTCAGTGTACCTGCGCAGGTTGATCCGTTTGCTGAAGAAAGCACGCTGCATCATGTGAGCGGTCGTCGGAACTGGTGAAGAGGGCTAGCGCGGTAGTTGCGATGCTTCTTTGGCCAGCGCTTCGATTTCGTCCCATGCGCCTGCTTTGACAAGCTTTGAGGGGGCGACCCAACTGCCGCCTGCGCAAACCACGTTGGGCAAGGACAGGTAATCACCAGCGTTTTGCGGGTTCACACCACCAGTAGGGCAGAAGGAAACTTGCGGCAACGGGCTTGCCAGGGAACCGAGGAATTTTGCGCCACCTGCGGCCTCCGCTGGGAAGAATTTCAGCATGTCATAGCCGCGTTCCAAAAGCGCCATGGCCTCACTGGCGGAGGCTGCACCTGGCAAGAGGGGAAGCCCCTCGGCCTCACATGCGGCAATCAGCGTGTCGGTGGCGCCCGGGGAGACGCCAAATGTGGCGCCAGCTTCTTTCGCAGCTTTCACATCTGCCGGTGTCAGCAGGGTACCAGCACCAACCATACCGCCAGGCACCTCGGCCATCGCGCGGATCACATCCAGTGCGGCCGGTGTGCGCAAAGTCACTTCAAGTGCGGGCAGGCCACCCGCAACCAGTGCCTCGGCCAAAGGTTTGGCATCAGAGGCATTTTCAACAACGAGCACAGGCACAATCGGGGCCGCATTGCAGATATCGCGGGCCTGAGCACTGGCATCCTTTGGGGTGATAGGCATCAATGTGATCCTTCAAAGATAGAGGCGCCGGTCGTGGCAGAGCCAACGGCATTGCGGAAAGTGGCAAAAAGATCGCGGCCTGTGCCGGATTGATAAGCAGTGAGATCTGCGACAACAGCGGGGCGTTCTTCGACACCCTCTGTGAGCACTTCTAGGACTCCCGCCTCGGCGTCCACACGCACGATATCGCCGTCTTTGAGTTTGGCGATGGTGCCGCCGTCGAGCGCTTCTGGGCTCACATGAATTGCGGCGGGGATCTTGCCAGATGCACCCGACATACGCCCATCGGTGACAAATGCGACCTTGAGACCTTTGCCCTGCATGATCGACATCAACGGTGTCAGGCTGTGAAGTTCAGGCATGCCGTTGGCCTTGGGGCCCTGGAACCGCACAACAATCACCACGTCTTCGGTCAATTCGCCCGCTTGGAACGCGGCTTTCACTTCGTCCTGGTCATGGAACACGCGGACTGGAGCTTCGACCAAGCGATGTTCAGGGGCGACGGCGGAGATCTTCATCACAGAGGTGCCGAGATTGCCTGTAAGCCGTGCAAGACCGCCCGTTGGTTGGAAGGGATCAGTCGCCGGGCGGACGATTTTGTCGTTGAGCGAAACCTTTGTCCCCGGTTGCCAGATCAAGGCACCGTCTATCAGTTTCGGTTCTTGCGTGTAGTTTTTCATTCCTTCGCCGGCGACGGTTTTGGTGTCGCTGTGCAGAAGACCCGCGGAGAGAAGTTCTCCAATCATGTATCCAAGTCCACCTGCCGCGTGGAAATGGTTCACGTCAGCAAGGCCGTTGGGATAGACACGCGCCAGCAGAGGGGTCACGTCAGACAATTCTGCAAAATCTTCCCATGTCAGAACGATGCCGCCTGCGCGGGCCATGGCGATCAGGTGGATCAGCAGATTGGTCGAGCCGCCGGTGGCATTGAGGCCGATCATGCCATTCACAAAGGCTTTTTCGTCCAGGATATCGCAGGTTGGGGTGTAGTTGTTGCCGAGCGCCGAAAGAGAGAGCGCGCGTCGTGCACCTTCTTCTGTGAGCGCATCACGCAGATCGGTGTTGGGGGAGACGAAACTGGAACCCGGCAGGTGCAGCCCCATGAATTCCATCAGCATCTGGTTGGTGTTGGCGGTCCCATAGAAGGTGCATGTGCCGGGGCCGTGATACGCCGCCATTTCGGAGGCCATCAGCTCCGCACGGTCAGCCTCGCCTGCCGCGAAGCGTTGACGGACTTTGGCTTTCTCGTCGTTTGAGATGCCAGAGGTCATGGGACCTGCTGGCAGGAAGACCGCTGGGAGATGGCCAAAGCTTTGTGCCGCGATCACAAGACCGGGCACGATTTTGTCGCACACACCAAGGTAGACGGAGGCATCAAAGGTGTTGTGGCTTAGGGCAACCCCGGCGGCGAGGGCAATCACATCTCGGGAAAACAGGGAAAGCTCCATGCCAGCTTCGCCCTGCGTGACGCCATCACACATGGCGGGAACACCCCCAGCCACCTGGGCTGTGCCACCGGCCGCACGTGCGGCATCGCGGATCAGCGTGGGATAGCGCTCAAAGGGCTGGTGCGCTGAGAGCATGTCATTGTAGGCGGTGATGATGCCGAGGTTGCCAGCGGTGCCGGTGGCCAGTGCAGATTGATCTGCGCCCGCGCCTGCATAGGCATGGGCCTGGCCCGAGCAGCTGAGATGGGCGCGGGCCGGGCCTTGGCTGGCCGCTTGTGTCATGCGTTCCAGATAGGTGCCACGGTGTGGTTTGCTGCGCGCAATGATGCGCTCGGTGACTTTTTCAACGGTTGGGTGGAGCGGCATAGGAGCCATCCTTCCTATCTTGGGCCAATTGGCCTTAGTTACCGATCGGGCGCCAGCGACGCCCGCCCTGATGCATCAACATGAGTGCCTCTTCGGGGCCGGAACTGCCCGGATCATATGGCACCGGGCGCTGTCCTGCCTCTTCCCACGCGGAAATCAGAGGATCGGCCCAAGCCCAAGCGGCTTCCACTTCATCACCCCGCATGAATAGCGTTTGGTCGCCGCGGATGACATCCATAATAAGCCGCTCATAGGCGTCTTGTGAGATAAGATTTTCACCAAGAGCCTCTGCAAAGGACATGTCCATCGCCACCTCGGTCAGGCGCATACCGCCGGGGCCGGGCTCTTTGATGGTGGTACGCAGGGTGATGCCTTCGTCCGGTTGCAACCGAATGATCAGCGCATTGCCTTTGCGTCCTTCCATCTTATTGGGGAAGATGTTGTGAGGCGGGTCGCGGAAGACAACGGCGATTTCAGAGCTGCGGCCGCGCAGACGCTTACCGGTGCGCAGATAGAAAGGCGCCCCAGCCCACCGCCAGTTTCCTACAGCGAGCTCCATCGCGATAAAGCTTTCGGTGCGGCTGTCGGTGTTTTCGACGTCTTCGAGGTAGCTTCTGCCATCGCGGCCAGCGAGATATTGGCCGCGCACGATGTCGCTGAGCTCAACTGGTTCCAGCGCTTCGATCACCTTGACCTTCTCATCGCGCACGGAATTGGGCGTGAACTTGGAAGGCGGCTCCATCGCGATCAGGCACAGCAGCTGCATCAGGTGGTTCTGCACCATGTCGCGCATGGCGCCGGATTGGTCATAGTATCCGCCGCGACCAGCCACCCCGATGCTCTCTGCAACCGTGATCTGAACGTGGTCGATGTGGGTTGAATTCCACAGCGGTTCAAACAGTGAGTTGGCGAAGCGCAGCGCCATGAGGTTCTGCACGGTCTCTTTGCCAAGGTAATGGTCGATGCGGTAAATCTGTTGTTCGTCAAAATGCGACAGCAGATCCTTATTCAGCGCCTGGGCGCTTGCCAGATCGTGCCCAAAGGGCTTTTCCACCACAATACGGCTGTCGGGCGTGGCGATGCTATGCTGGCTCAGCCGTTGGGCGATAGCGCCAAAGAGTGATGGACTGACAGAGAGATAGAAGGTGCGGATGGTGTCATCCCGCAGATAGTCATTCAGCGCCTGCCAGCCGTCTTCGCCGGTTGCGTCGACGTGAAAGTAAGCGAGCCGCTCAACAAACGTGTCAACCGTGTCGCCCGGACGGAGGCTTTCGTCGACAAATTCAACAATCGCTTCTTTGATCAAGGCGCGGAATGCGGCGTTGTCCATATCGGATCGCGCCGCACCAATGATGCGTGCCTCAGCAGGCATTTGGCCCGCGCGAAATCTGTGAAACAGCCCCGGCAAAATTTTGCGACGGGCCAGATCACCGGTGGCTCCAAAGATCACCAGATCAAACGGAGCAACGGGGATAACGCGCGCGACCATCTGATTTAACCCTTCAGAAGCGCGCCCATCCGGCGGCTTGTGTCGAGCATACGGTTGGAGAAGCCCCATTCATTGTCATACCAGCTGACCACGCGCACCAGACCTTCTTCGGTTACGCTGGTCTGAGCCGGAGCAAAGACCGAAGAATGGCTGTCATGGTTGAAATCCGCGGAGACAAGCGGTGCTTCCTCATAGCCGAGCACGCCTTTGAGCGGGCCTTCGGCAGCAGCTTTGACGGCGGCGTTCACGCTTTCCACAGAAGCTTCTTTAGAAGGCACAAATACCAGATCAACCATAGAGACATTGGCGGTTGGCACACGAACGGCGGAACCTTCCAGTTTGTCTTTCAGGTGCGGCAATACGAGAGAGATCGCACGGGCGGCGCCGGTCGAAGTTGGGATCATAGACAGGGCGGCGGCACGCGCGCGGTATAGATCTTTGTGGTTTGTGTCATGGGTTGGCTGATCGCCGGTGTAGGCGTGGATCGTTGTCATGTAGCCGGTTTTGATGCCGAAAGCATCGTCGAGCACTTTGGCCACGGGGGCAAGACAGTTGGTGGTGCAGGACGCGTTTGAGACAATCACATCTTCAACGGTTAGCGCATCATCGTTGACTCCGAACACAACTGTTTTGTCAGCATTTGCGCCGGGAGCGGAGATCAATACGCGCTTGGCACCGCTTTCCAACAGCAGAGCCGCCTTATCGCGTGCAGTGAAAATGCCTGTGCACTCATAGGCTACGTCCACGTCTGACCAAGGCAGTTCCTGCGGGTCGCGGATCGCGGTAAGGCGGATTGACTGGCCCGCGACTTTCATCACGTCGCCTTCCAGCGACACATCCGCGTTCAAGCGGCCGTGTACGCTGTCGTACTTCAGCAGGTGAACGAGGTGGTCGTTCGGTGACAGATCGTTAATGGCTACGACTTCAATATCGTCTGCGCCGCTTTCGATCAGGGCACGCAGTACACCGCGCCCGATGCGGCCAAATCCGTTGATGGCTATCTTGGTGGTCATGTCTTTCTCCCAACACCCTAAATAGCGCTTGTGGTAGCGCCACCGTTAGCGCTATCGGTATACTCTAATCTTTCTGGAATCAAGGGGTCTCACGAACTTCTGCGAGGTGCGCTTTCAGGGTTGCGTTGGCGGTGGTTGTGTCAGACGATCTGGGCATGGGAAAAAAGCTACTTCTCAAAGACATCGCCAAGCTCGCGGGCGTGAGTGAAATGACTGCGTCGCGCGCCATGCGTGGTGCTCAGGACGTATCTGAAGCCACGCGTCAAAAGGTCGAACAGATCGCGCGTGAAGTCGGATATGTGCCGAATCGAATTGCCGGAGCTTTGGCTTCGAGCAAAGTGAATCTTGTGGGCGTGGTGGTGCCGAGCCTCAATTCCTCTGTTTTTCCAGAGGTTCTCTCGGGCATTAGCTCAACGCTGAAAGACACGCCGCTGAAGCCGGTGATTGGTGTCACAGGGTATGATCTGCTTGAAGAGGAAGAGGTCATTCGTGAGATGCTGAGTTGGCGCCCCACTGGTGTGGTGGTTGCGGGGCTTGAGCACAATGATGCTGCACGCAAGATGTTGGCGAATGCCGACTGTCCAGTTGTCGAAGTGATGGATGTGGATGGAGATCCCGTCAAACACTGCGTTGGGATCTCGCATCTTGAAGCCGGACGCGTGATGGCGCGCACCATTTTGGATGCGGGTTATCAGAAAATCGGCTTTATCGGCACGAAGATGCCGCAGGATTATCGGGCAGAGAAACGCCTGAAAGGTTTTGAGCAAGCACTTGAAGACGCAGGCATTTCATTGGTTGATCAAGAGCTTTATTCCGGGGTGTCTTCGATTGAGACGGGTCATGAGTTGACCGAAATGTTGCGGGCGCGAACGCCGGAGTTGGAGTGTATCTATTTTTCAAGCGATGTATTGAGTGTCGGTGCCTATATGCACTGTTTGGCCAAGGGCATTTCGGTTCCCGATGAGTTGGCGCTGGCTGGGTTCAACAATTTGAAACTGTTGCGTGGTTTGCCGATGACCTTGGCAACCACGGACGCCCATCGATTTGAGATCGGCCAGAAGGCGGCGGAGATCATTTTGGCGTCACAGGGGCCGAATTCGCCGGCCCAAACTGTAAAATTGGAGCCACAAGTCACACGGGGCGGGTCGCTTTAGGCACAATTGCGGAAGGTGTCAGCAACCATTTTTGCCGCTTCGTCCCATGTGCCGAGCGGGGGCATGAGGTGTCCAGAAAAATTTGCTTCTTCAAGCGCTTCTGGGATGTCCTCCCGGCAATGTTCTCCTTCCAGCGCGAAGAACGGCAAGCAAAGGCTCTGCTTTGGTAGGTTCCGCGCGGCGTCGGCTATGAAGGGCGCTTCTTCGACAAAACCTGTGGTGATTTTCAGGTCCTGGAGGCGGTCTCTGAGCAGTTGAGCAAAGGCATTGGCTGAGGCTGCAGCTTTCGGACCTTTGGCCGAGCCATGAGCCGCCAAAAGCAAGTGACTCTTGGTGTTCTCCCAACCTAACGAGATGAGCTTCTTTCGGATGCTTGCGGCTGCTACGTCGGGTAGAGCAGGGTGAAATCCGAGCGGGGGAAGAATGCTGAGATCAGCGCCGTTGAGCCGCCGGGGAAGGATCTTCGAGACAAACCAACCGTCCGCCATGAACATAGGGAAAATTGGAGAACCTGCTGGCATTTCAGCCACTTGCCGCTCCAGAGCTTCGGGCATTGCGAGAGTGGCTGCGCGAATGTTCCAGCCGGGCAGATGCTTGCCAACCGCTGCGGCAAACCCTTGTAGCCACAGTTCGGGAGGGACGGGCACAGACGGCTGTCCATGTGCTACGATGAGAGCTTCCCGTTGCGGAGTGCTCATGCGTTGGGGGCTTCGAAGGCTGCGGCAAGATCCGCAGGCAGGTTGAATTCAGCGAGCACGCGGGCGCGGGCGTCGGCGGACATTTTTCGCGCCGTTTTGACCACGATATCGAGCACTTTTTCTTCAGGATGCTTGGCTGCGAAAGGTGCGAAGTACCACTTCAAAAAGACAAAACAGATAATGTCTTCAAGAGCTTGAACTTGATCGTTGCGTTTGATGCCTTCTTTGCGCAGCATCGCTCCGGTCTCAGATATCTCATCTTCCGAGAAACCTGCATCGCCCATTATGGTCGAAACACGATCCGCGTGGTGCACTGCGAGGTCGCGACGCCATTTGAGATAACCTGCGCGTCCTTCCGGATAGTCGGCCCGTTTCAAGACCCAGCGCTCGATGTGCTGACCCCGTGCTGCAATCTGTAAGCTTTCGGAAGCATTGGGAAAAAGTCGGTTGGTTTCATCCGACATCCGCGTCCCATAGAGCAGAGCTTCGGGTTGGCCTTCATCCAGTCTGGGATCTTTTGCGTTGGCTTCGTCAATGGCGTCCAAGGCGGTTTGAAGGCGGGTCATGGCTGGCTCCGAGCTGCTGCAATATTGTTTATTTAGGCGGTGAAACAGGGCGCGGAAAGGGGCAAATTTGCGCGTCGGTATCACGTCTGTATTGCGTCAATATCGCGTCTGTATCGCGGGTGTGTATTGTCGGTGTCTAAGTCGACGGAGTTGGGGCGTTCTGAAGGGCGTCTCGCAGGGCTTCCAGCTCCAGTGGTTTGTGCAGAAGTGGCGCCTGCAGGGCGGCACAGAGCGCGGACAGATCGGGGGAACGGTTTGCAGAGATAACGCAGGCTGGCAAAGGTCCGAACAGCTCGCGCAGGATGGAAATGAGATCAGTCCCTGTCGCACCATTGTCGAGTTGGTAGTCTGCCAAAACGACATCGGGGGCGATGTCGATTTCCCGCAGCAAATCGAGGGCTTCTACATCGCTGCCGCAGGACAAAACATCGGCGCCCCAGTTTTCAAGTGTCATGCTGATCGCCTGCCTAAGAGCTTCGTCATTTTCGACAAGCAAGACGATCCGGTGGGTCAGTGGCTCGCTCGACTGAGCTGGCAGGACCTCTGTAGGAGGAGGGCTTTCATGTACGGCGGCCAGAGGCAGTGTGACACAAAACCGTGTGCCGCGGCCGGGTGTGGAGTGAAGTTCCAAAGGGTGTTTTAGAAGACGGCATGCACGTTCAACAATTGCAAGGCCAAGTCCCAAACCTTCGGCGGGGCTGGCGGCTGCGTTGACGCGGTGGAACTCGTCAAAGACCTTTTGGTGTTGTTCAGGCGGAATGCCGGGGCCGGTGTCCCAGATTTCCACAACGACGGTTTCGCCCCGCTGCCTTGTGCCGACCAGAACGCGGCCAACATTGGTGTAGCGCAGCGCGTTGCCCATCAGGTTCTGGAGGATGCGACGCAAATAAGTGGCATCTGAGGTGACGGAGAGGTCGGCGGTTCGCAGGTCAAATCGCAATCCCTTTTCAGCTGCAGCAGGGGTCAGTTCGCTATGAAGTTGCTGCAGCAGTTCATTGAGCGGGATGCGGCTCTCATGAACAGCGACACGTCCGGAATCAAGTTTGGAGATGTCCAGAAGTGCTCCGAGTATGTCTTCAACACTTTGCAGCGCGCCGGTCGCTTTCACGAGGCGTTCGCGCTGATCTGGCGCTTCAAGGTCGTTTTCCAGTGAGGAGAGGTATAGCTTCGCCGCAGAAAGCGGTTGCAGCAAATCGTGACTGGCGGCGGCCACGAACCGTGATTTGGATGCGTTGGCGCGTTCGGCCTCAGCCAGGGCGTCGCGCAGTTCCAGAGTGCGTTCCTGTACGCGGCGCTCCAGCGTTTCATTCACCTGAGAGATTGCGCGCAATGCCCGACGTTCGGTTGTGATGTCTGTGAAGGAAATCACGAAGCCACCATCAGGCATGTGCTGGGCAAATACGGCCAGTGTGCGGTCTTCCCCCAATGCGACTTCAAAAGAAAGTGGTGCGCGGCGGCCCTGATGGGCGGACCATTCAAAGAGGTCCACCGCGTCGGTAGCATTGCGAAAAGTCACGATGCGGGAGAGTTGATCATAGACCGTGCGAAAAGGCAGGCCCAAGCGGAAGCGGCGTAGCGGGATCGACAGAAGTTCGCCCAGACGGCGGTTCCAGCCGACCAGTCTGGCTTCGCGATCAAAGATGCCCACACCCTGATTGAGGTGCTCAAGGGTTGCTTTCACCAGCCGGGCCTGATCGTCCAACAGGCGTTCGCGTTCCTGACGTTCGATCAGCATCATGTCGGTGACATCGGTTTGCAGCACGACGGTGCCGCCGTCGCGGGTGCGGTGCTCCGACACCTGCAGCCAGCGGTCGCCCGCCATGCGGGCGTTGAAGACCACGTGCTGTTCGCGGTGGCGGATCATGCGGCGTTCCTGCCACTCCTCCGAGGTGGTGCCTTGGGGCAGTTCCAAATAGGGGCTTTCGGAAACGATGCGCACATATTCGGCAAAGGGCAGGCCAGGTTTGAAAAGGTGGTGCACATCGCGCATGTGTTTGCCAAAGCGACTGTTGCACATCACCAAATTCTCGTTCGCATCAAAGAGTGCAAATCCTTCCTGCACCGTTTCAATGGCGTTGGCGAGGTTGGCGCGCGCGGCCTCGGCCTCGGCGTTGGCTTGCGCAAGGGATGCGTTGGAGGTGTTCAGAAGATCCAACGCGCGCTCAAGCTCAAGCGTGCGGGCGCGGACCTCTTCTTCGAGCATTACAGCGCGTTCAAATTGCGCATATGCCACGCCTGTGCTGTCCGGGCTGGCTTCTGCCCGCCGCATCAGTGTGTCAACGATGGTCAGCAGTTTCTGATTTTGCCGCTCAAGTGTGTCGGCGGGATCGATTAAGGACTGAGGCGCCATTGGTTTAGTCGTCCAGTGGCGGATAGATGGCGACACCAGTGAAGGTTTGGTTCACGTGCATGGAATTAATCTGTTCACCGTAGGTCGAAAAGCCAACCACTTTGTGTTTTGCCAGCACGCGGGAAATCTCTGTGGTGATCTGCTTTTGCGTGGCTTCGACGCGTCGAAGTAGGCAGTCGCAGCCGAGGATCATATCGGGGGGGCGCTGGTCGGACAGCGCAGAAAGTTCGCGCTCTAGATGGGAGACCATGTCTTCTGGTTCCGCGAGGGTGAGAACAACCCCTTCGTCAATGGCTGAGAAAAAAACCAGATCGCCGTTGTCCGCCACACGTTGAATGGCGCGGACGTGGGTTTGATCACCGATCCGGACCACAACGGGATGGGCAGCAAAAGTGAATGTGGAAAGCTGTTCCGGATCTTTGCCAAGAATGCGGGCGTATTCCCGTGCCGCGGGCTCCGCGTTGATTTCATGCACCAAGCGCGTCGTAGGGTCTGCTGCGGTGACCACCATCTTTTGCTCGGTGGGCCGCAGATGATCGGTTTTAAATACATGCACGGGGCAGTTGGACCGAATTTGGATGAGAACGGCCGCGTTGGTGTGAAAGGCACCTTCATATAAAACATGCGTTACGCCAAAATCCTCTCCGTCACCTGCAGAGCCACCAAAAAGCGGCACTGGCCCCAAGCCCATCGCCAGCTCGGCGGCCAGTGCGTCTTCGCGGGTGGAAAGCCCGTCTACGAGCAGAAACGCAAATTCTGATGCCCAGCGTGGGTGATCGGCTGCGAGCGCATTGCGGTTTTGGATTATCTCACTGATCCGCTCCTGAGCCTGCAGTTCAGAGAGATCATCAATGAAAAGCGCTTTGATGGCGAAATGCGCGGTGGGCAGGCCGACGGCGACAATTTCACCCTCTGTGTAGCCCTTCGCGCCCAGTTCTCCTGCGGTGGTGCAGCCCACAACTTTTGTTTCTTTGAAGTGGGTCTCTGCTTGGGCAACGAACTCAGGCAGGTTTGTTTCGGGTGACACAAAGAGGATGACCAGTGCCAAAGGGTCTGATCCAAGTGCGTTGGCCAGTTGCGCCATGGCATCGGACGCGCGGCAATCCGCAAAGCCCGTGCGCACAATTGTGGCGTCCGTAAATGGCGTGCTGGCGTCCATAGCTGGCAATGTCCTCCCGTGACCGCTCCCCCGGTCACCTCCACAACGTAGCCATGCTAACCGCTGCTGCGCAAGTGTTCGTCAAAACTGGCTTCTTTGGCGATGAGCACGGCTTGGGTGCGGCTGTGGACCCCAAGTTTGCGCATGATTGCCGTGACATGTGCTTTCACTGTGGTTTCTGCGATGGAGAGCTCATAGGCGATTTGCTTGTTGAGCCTGCCTTCGCAGATAAGGTCAAGGATACGCGATTGCTGGGTGGTCAGAGAGGCGAGGCGGGCCACGGCGTCCTGGGTGGCGTCCTCTGTTTCTGAGCTGTTTACGTGGCCTTCCGGGGTGAAAGTCTGCCCGGATCCAATCGCTTCAAGAGCGCGGCGGAACATATCGCGCTGGCTGTGTTTGGGGACAAACCCAGCGGCCCCTGCCTGAAGGGCGGCGTTGACCGTACGGCTGTCGGCCATTGAGGAGACCACCAGAACCCGTGCTGAGGTGGCTTTGCCGAGACGGAGCAGGCCGTCAAAACCGTCAACATCTGGCAGGTTGAGGTCAAGCACAACAAGGTCCGGTGCTGGGTTCGTTGAAAGCCAAGTGATCGCATCGGTGAGGCACGGAGCTGTGGCAACCTGTTTGATTGGCGAGATGGCCTGCAGCGTCATCACAAGTGCGTCGCAAAAGAGCGGGTGATCGTCCACCACAAGGGCGCTGGAGAAGCGGGTTTGCGTGGTTGTCGCGTCAGAATGGAGCATGGGGGTAGCGTAGCAGAGACATGCAGAAGGCCAAGAGGGCCAAAGGTCGTAAAAGGTAAAATGTGCTGCGTTGACTTGGCGTGATGGGCGGCGGTTCGCCGCTCGGCCCCCGTTGGCTTGGAAAGCGGAGGGGGCTGTGCTTAGGTTGTGGTGGAAGAGGTTGATTTCTCTCATGGAAACCTGAGGCCGTGTTGCGCTAGGAGGGCATATTTCATGCTGTTTGGTCAAACAGTCGCAAAGTTGATTTTAGGTGCTGGGCTAGCGCTGCCACTGATCGCCGGGAGCGCGGGGGCCGAAATTCAGGATTTGCTCGGCAGCGTTTCCTATCGAGAGCGGGTGGCGCTGCCGCCGGAAGCTTTGGTGGAAGTCACGCTTGAGGATGTGAGCAAGATGGATGTGGCCTCCGTCGTTTTGGCACGACAGGTCTTGAAGCCGGAGGGGCAGGTGCCGATTGCCTTTCGACTGGCCTATGATGATGGGATGGTCGCTGAGAACGGGCGGTATTCGGTGAGAGCAATTATCCGGGTCGGAGAGGATGTGCTGTGGCGCAGTACGCAGAGCTTTGCGGCCCTGACCCAAAATGCGCCGGAGGAGGTGGAGGTCATGGTGGAGCGAATGCCGTCTCGTGGAGATGTGGACCTGACCATCGGCAGCTGGCTGGTGGTCGTGATGAACGGCGAGGTCGTGCAAAGTGAGCGTGTGCCCCAGATTGAATTTGACGCAGATGGTCGCGTGAGCGGGAGCAGCGGCTGCAATCGGTTTACCGGCAGCTACACGCGCTCGGGTGATCGTTTGAGCTTTGGGCCTCTGGCGAGCACGCGAATGGCGTGCAGTGATGAGCTGAACTCGCAGGAAACGGCTTTCTTCAAAACACTGACACAAGTCTCCTCTGTCGGTATCATGGATGGTGGCACGGTGCTCATGGATGGGCAGGGCGCGGTTGTGATGCGGTTTTTGGCAGAGTGAACTGTTAATAGCGGCTCAAAGCTGATCCAAATCAAGGATTTGAGGGCTGCCTGTGATAGGTCATCGGGGAACAAGAGAAGGAGCTTTCCCGATGCTGAGATTGGCCACTATTTTGCACATTTTCATTGGCTCGACCTGTGCAGGCGTAGCCGTTATTGCCGCGCTGGTTGCTGGCATGAACACCGGCCTAGGCCTCTTTGGCGCCGCGCTGATCGGCTTTCTCGTGGCTTTCCCGGTGAGCTGGAAAGTTGCGCAGGCGCTTTACGCCCGCTGAGGTAAGGGCAAGCGTGTCGCGGGTCAAAGATCCAGCCAAGCTTGCACTGAAGCAATAAACTCGCGGGGTTTTTCCGCGTGCAACCAATGGCCCGCATCGCGAATTTTTGCGAAGCGGGCTTTGGGGAATTTCTCCCGGATGGTTGGGCGATACTCGGTTGCGACATAGTCGGAGTCTGCGCCGCTCAAAAAAAGAGTGGGGCCCTCAAAGGCGCCGGGGATGTCTGGAAAGCTGAGGATTTTTGGCATTTCACTGTCCAGAACATCGAGATTTAAGCGCCACCGCTGTTCCTTTACGTCCAGCGACTGGGTAAAAAAGGTCTGCAGCGTTGTGTCTTCAAGGTGCTCGGCCAGCTGTGCGATCGCGTCCGCGCGTTTTGTGACCACAGAAAGATCTACAGCGCGCATGGCTGCAATGTTCTGGTTCTGATCATGGGCATAAGCCACAGGTGCGATGTCGGCCACGATCAACCGGTTCACGAGCGTGGGCTGGCTCAGGGCAAGCACCATGGCCGCTTTGCCGCCCATAGAATGGCCGAGCACATCCATTGGTGCGCCTTGGGCTTTGATCACCTCAGCCAGATCCGCGGCCATGTCTTCGTAAGAATGGCTGTCGTGCCATGGGCTTTGCCCATGGTTGCGCTGATCGACGCAGACCACACGACGTGTGGCAGAAAGCCGTTTGGCGACCGCGCCCCAATTGCGGCCTGAGCCGAAGAGGCCGTGTACGATCAGCAAATCAGGTTCGTCGGTGGCGGTGCCATGGGTGATCAAATTCAACATAACCGCGTGATAGCGCGGCTTGGTCGCGGGTGCCAGCGCTGAGTGTGGTGGTGCAAAGCTTGGATATTGTTTGTTGAGAGCGCTGTTGCCAAGGCGTCGCGATCTCACGCGCTTGTCGGATCCACGCTGAAAATCGGTTTCCCCTTCGGGAATTGCGATTTAGGCTAAGCCGATGATGACAGGTGATGAAATCGAAGCAAAAGTGGCCCGTCTCTTGGAGCTGGCGCGCGAAAAATATGGCGTTCGGGCCAAATCACTTGAGCGCGCCATGCGCAAAATTGGCCGCCGCGCACCGGCACGCCTGCATCGACAAGCCGGTGTAATCGCGGAGGCTCATAAGCGGGGTCAGCACCCCAAGCTTATGATGCAGGTTGATGGCGCGGCGGTGAAACGGGCCTTTGCTGAGATTGAAGCGCATTTGAAAGCGGTGGACGTGCGTGAACGGCGCATTGATCGCATTTTGGATGTGCTGGGTTCTGTGAGCTTCAACCTGATCCTTTTTGCGGCTTGCCTGATCGTGTTCTTGCGCTGGCATGGGGTGCTTTAGGAGGTTTGGGCGTTGGGCCTTTGGCACATCCATTGAATGTCTGATGTTCCTATAAACCGACCCATGCGCGCGAGCTCTGCGTCCAATTTGCGCGCTCTCGCTTCCGTCCAGCGCACGCCGGGTTCTGCCCAAAGCTGCGTCACAGTCAACACGCCTTTCTTTCGGTCAGCCTTGCATTCGATCCGGCCCACGAAGCGGTCGCCTTCCAATAGGGGATAGACATAGTAGCCCCAGATGCGTTTGGCGGCGGGAACGAAGATTTCGATGCGGTAGTCAAAGCCAAAGAGGCGAGAGAGCCTGTCGCGGTCCCTGATGACCGGATCAAACGGGTTAAGGAGGCGCAGGCGGCTGGTGGGGGCTGGTGCGCTATCCAGTTGTGCCTCTATATTCGGCGTGGCGAGCATGGGGATCCAATCACGGTTGGCCGTCTGGATTTCTATGGGGATCAGATCAGATGCTTCGACCCAGGCGCGGACATCGGGCGTATCAACGGCTTCCCAAAAGCGCTTGATGTCGCCAGAAGTGGCAAAGCCCAATCGCGCAACGGCCTCGCGGCAAAGCCAGTCAATTTGGTCTGTGCGCGGGATGTCGTGGGTGCGAAAGGCTTCGGGAATGACCCGTTCAGGTAGGTTGTAGAACTTTTTGAAACTCTGCCGATAGCAGGTGGCGAGTTCTCCTGCATACCACATGTAGTCGAGAGCGCGTTTGTGTGGTGGGCGGGACCACATCTCCTTTGGGCCTTCGATTTTGGTGTCAAATGCCTCGGTGGAAAGCGCGCCTTCGGCTGTGATGCGGTCTTTGATGCCAAGATCGGCACAGCTGGTCAGCGCATCAGCATACCAGCCTTTTGCATCCATCTTTGCCTTTCGCCGGGCAAATTGCGCGCGCCAGTACGGATATGTTTCAATCGGCAAAACAGAGGCGTCATGGGTGAAATGTTCAAACACGGCGCGATCCTCGGCGAGAAGCGTGTTAAGCATTGGCTCCCGGTAGTTCTGGTTGCGCGACCACAAGATGTGGTGATGTGCGCGGGACAAAACCTGAATGCTGTCGAGCTGCACAAAGCCAAGCTTGCGGATCGTGGCGCGCGGAGCAGCGGGGCCTGTCGGCGTTTCAGCCAACCCCTGCAAGGAGAGCCAGATACGGCGGGCGTCGCGGTTTGAGATGCGTAGAACCATGGCAGGACGCTAGCGTGCTGACCGGAACAAAGAAAGAACAATTTGCGGATGGTCAGCTTTTCGCGGCCTTCATCAGCCAATTGCGAAAAATGCGTAGGTTTGGGCTGTCGCGGCCGGGAAGGGTGACGATGTGATAGCCCAGCTCCTCGCGCATCAAGGAGCAAATATGCGTGAGCGTGCCTGCGGCGACGTCGCGCTCGACCAGTGATCTGGGGTGTACTGAAACGCCAAGACCCGCCAGGGAGGCGGAGATGACAAGTTCGTTGGTTTCCAGAACGGTAAGGTCGATTGTCGAGAGGTCGAGATCCGCATCTTCGATGACGCGGCGCAGCTCCAGCATGTGGTTTTCCATCAGCCATGGAAGATGGCTGACACCCCGCATGGTTTGGGGTGTTTGGCCTGAGAGTAGTGTCGGTGATGCGACGACCCAGAATTCGCCTCGTGTAAGCAGCGTGCTCTCCAGTCCTGGCCATTGGCCATCACCAAAGCGTATCGCCATGTCAAACCCGTCGCGGCGGAGGTCAATCAGCGCAGAGTTGGGGGTTAGGCTGACGGTGACCTCGGGGTGCGCCTGCCAGAAGCCGCCCATGCGCGGCATCAGCCAGTTGATCGCGAAAGACGGGGTGAGGCTGACGGCAAGTGGGCGCGCGTTGGTTTGTTGGCGCAGGGCGTCTACGCCCTCCGAAATGATGGAAAATCCCTCGCTGAGCTGGCGGGCCAGTTGTTGGCCAGCCTCTGTAGTGGCCACCCCGCGACCTGACCTGTAGAGCAGCGGTTCTGAAAGCTCAGCCTCCAATTGGCGCACGTGTTGGGCAATGGCCGCATGGGTGACGTTGAGTTCGCGTGCTGCGGCGCTGAAGCTTTGATGGCGCGCGGCGGCTTCAAATGCGCGTAGGGCGGAGAGAGAGGGGAGCGTGGACCAGTCCATGTGTAATTCCAGCTTACAATATGGAAATCATATTGAATCGCATGAATTGCGAATGTCCAGCAATATCGGATGCAGGAGAACTCTAGGAGTGCATGATATGTTGGGAATTCTTTCAAATACGCTGCGTGTGGCGACACGGGAACAATCTTGGAGTGGGCAGGACGCTGCAAAAGAGGATGCGCCTGTTTTGCCGGATCATTGGCGAGAGCGTGAGACGTGCTTGCGAAAATGTGTTTCTGAGCGTCCAAAGCTTTTTGGCAAGTGACGCAGAAACGCCCGGCGATGCTGCCGGGCGTTTGAAATTTTGGGAGACCCCGAAGGAGCGTGATTAGACCGCGACCGGTGCGCCACTCTCCAGAGACTGCGCAGCGGCGTCTGCAAGAACCTGAGCGCGGAGCCCGTCCGTGATGTTGGGAGAGGGTGCGGTTCCCTCTGAAACGGCTTTCACAAAATGGGCCATCTCAGCGCGGTAGGCAGCTTCGTAGCGCTCCAGGAAGAAGTGCTGGGCAGGAGCGCGGCGGAAGCCGCTTTCTGTTGCCACTTCCACGGTGGTTTCCAGCATGTTTTCCGCCCGCAACATACCTTTTGCGCCATGCACTTCGATGCGCTGATCATAGCCATAGGTCGCGCGGCGGGAGTTGGATATCTGACAGATCTTACCGCTTGCGGTGGTAAGCGTGACAGCCGCCGTGTCCACATCACCAGCTGCGCCGATTTCCGGTTCCACCAGAGAAGAGCCTACTGCGAACACGCTGAATGGCTCTTCGCCAAGCAGGAAGCGAGCCATGTCGAGGTCGTGGATCATCATGTCGCGGAACAGGCCGCCCGAGGTTTTGATGTAAGACACCGGGGGTGGGGAGGGGTCGCGTGACTGGATGGTTACCAGCTCGACGCCACCGATTTCGCCAGCCGAAATCCGCGCCTGAACCTGCGCGAAGTTGGGATCAAACCGGCGGTTGAAGGCGGTCATGAAAGCAACGCCTGATGTTTCCACCGCGGTCATGCATTCGCGGATACGATCGGCAGACATGTCGACCGGTTTTTCGCAGAAAATCGCTTTGCCAGCGTCACACGCCGCATGGATCAGATCGTAGTGGGTGTCGGTGGGGGTGCCGATCACAACAGCATCCACATCTGCACTTTGGATCAGATCCTCAGACGGCAACACCTTGGCATTGGCTTTGGAGGCCAGATCGGCGGCAGGTGCGTCAAAGGCGTCCGCCACCGCGGTGACGGCGACGCCGTCGAGTTGAGAAACGGAGCGGGCGTGTACCTGGCCGATGCGGCCGCACCCCAGAAGTCCGATTTTGAGCATGTTAAGCCCCTTTGAATGCCCGCAGCACAGTCCGAGTGGCCGTGACAAGCGGGTCATGGGTGTCCTTGAGGATTTGAACGCGGTCAAAGCGTGCCGGATCAGCATTCACAGCCTCGCGCATCGCGTTGCCAAAGGCCATACGGAGTTCTGTGCCGATGTTGAACTTGCAGATCTTGGAGCCCCGCGCCAGCGATGTGCGCTGGGCGACAGGCACGCCGGAGCCTCCGTGAATGACCAAGGGGATCTCCGTTAGGGCTTCGATGGCGCGGATGCGCGGCTCATCGAGGCCGCCCTCTTTGTCCTGTTGCAGGTGCACATTGCCAACCGAGATGGCCATGGCGTCCACGCCGGTTTCACGGGCAAACTGAGCGGCCTCTTCGGGATCGGTGCCGTCGGAGTTTTCACCGCCTGAATAGCCAACAAAGCCGATTTCGCCTTCGCAGGAGACACCCGCCGCATGGGCCATTTCCACAATTGCGGCCGTTTCAGCGATGTTTTCCGCCAGTGGTTTGCGTGAGCCATCAAACATCACAGAGGAAAATCCGCTGTCGATGGCAATCCGGCATTCTTCGGTCGTGTAGCCATGATCTAGATGCGCGACCACAGGCACGGAGGCGCGCTCTGCAAGGTGGGTGAACATTTTGCCTAAGACCGGCAAAGGTGTGTGCTCGCGACAGGACGGGCCCGCTTGCAAAATCACAGGGACGTTTTCTGCCTCGGCAGCTGCCACATAGGCGCGCATGTCTTCCCAACCAAGTGTCACGAGACCAGCCACAGCATGGCCCTGCTTCAACGCCGGTTGAAGCACTTCAGAGAGTGTAACGAGGCTCATTTGAACTTGGCCACCATGTCCATGATGCCGGGGATGGTGTGCAGCTGTTCCGCGTGTGTCGGCTGGAAGTATTGCTTCAGGCTGCGCTGGGACAGGCCACCAAGGATGGTGAAGTAATACATCTCATAGCCCGGCAGAACCGCACAGGGGTGATAGCCTTTGTCCAGCAGGATCGTGGAACCATCCATGATGTGATAGGCATCGCCCGGCTTGTTGTCTTCACGCTGAAGCATTTGCACGCCAGAGCCATAGTTGGGCTTGAAGCGGAAGTTGTAGGTTTCGTCATGGCGAGTTTCGATCATCTCGCCATCTTCGCCTTTGCGGTCGGTGTCATGTTTGTGGCTTGGGAAACCGGACCAGCCGCCTTGTCCAACTGTGTAGAGCTCACTTACCAGAAGGCGGCCCACTTTGTCGTGGTGGTTCGCGCCCAGGATGTGCTTGATTTTGCGATGCGTTTTGGTGTCGTCAGAGCCGTATTGCACGAGGTCCAGCTCTGGCACGCGCACGTCAAAAGGTTCTAGAACCTTGTCGTATTTTGCCCCGGCGATGAAAGTTTCGGTGGTGTCCGTTACACAAGTGATGCGCACTTTGGCGCCGGTTGGAACGTAAACGCCTTCCGGTTCGCCATCCCAGACATCAACCGTACGGTTGCCGAGGTTTTCATAGACGGCGCCTTCGACGTCCACATGCACGGTACCGGTGGCCGGAACGATGCAGGTTTCATAGCCCGGCACGGCATATTCAAAGCTCTCACCTTTTTTGAGTTTGACGATGTTGAAATAGTTCAGCGGCACCAGATCGTGTTCTGCGTCCACGATGGGTTTGTTTTCATTGTCATAAGGCGCGATATGCATGGGCCTCTCCTTCAGGGATGCGTGGGGCCGGCGTGCGCGGCGAGAAACGCCTCAAGCTCGGCTGGTGTGGGCATTGCCGGGGCGCAGCCCGGCTGAGAAACAACGATGGACGCGCAGGCAGAGCCTTGCAGGACGGCGTCTCGCAGGGATAGACCGTCAGCGATACCTGCCAGCAGGCCTGCCATGAAGCTGTCGCCCGCACCGTTTGGTTTGACCGCTGTGACCGGGTAGATGCCGGTGCGGATTTCTTCGCCATCTGCGAGGGTGATCGCGCCTTCTTGGCCCATTTTGTAGATCACCATTTTGCCGGAGGCGGCGAGCTCTCGGGCTTTGTCCAACCCTTTTTCGATGCTACCTGCCATAAAGCCGAACTCTTCGTCATTGCCGACGATCAAGTCGCTGGCGTCACCAGCGCGCGAAAGCACCTCGGCCGCGACCTCCGGTGAGGGCCAAGAATAGGGGCGGTAGTCGATGTCAAAGATCATGGGCAGGCCAGCGGCGCGTGCGTTCTCAAAGGCACGGAAGGTGGAGCTGCGGGACGGCTCGGAGGCAAAGACGGTTCCTGCGGTGATCAACGCGCCAAAGGCATTGTAATCCACGCGGTCTACGTCTTCATTGGTGACTTGAAAGTCGACAGCGCCGTTGCGGTAGATGACATTTTGAAAGTCGTCGATGCAGCTTTCATACACGGCAAGGGAGAGGCGATGCTCGCCTCCGACTGTCCGTAAATACTGGGTGTTGACGCCGTAGTGCTCTAATCGATTTTGAGCAAAGCGACCCACAGCATCATCAGAGATGGAGGTCACCAAGGCGGCCTCGCACCCAAGTTTTACGAGGCCGGCGCAAATATTGGCGGAGGAGCCGCCAAGGTCGGCGCGAAAGGTCTCTGCCAGTTCCGATTTTGTGCCCACGGGGTCGGCAAACATATCCATCCCCGCGCGGCCAAAGACCACAAATTTGCGGGAGGTGATGGCGTCGATCAAGTTCATGTGCGACCCTCGGTATTGCCTGCTTTGGCCGCGTCCAGCACTTCGGGGTAGGGGTAGTTGAGGCCCAAAAGTTGGCGCATGTCCGGGCTCGCGGCGTCGATGAACGACTGCGACAAAGCTGCGGGCATGTCCTCCATCGGTTTCACCCATTTGGGCAGATATTGGATCAGGATTGCGCTGCGGTCGTGATCTGCGTTGTTGGGCATGGCGCAGTGCCAGGTGACACCGTAAAACAGCGCTACATCCCCTGGCTCTCCGGTCATACGGGCGCAGGTGTCGTAAAACCTGTCTTCAGGCGTTGGGTAGCGCAGCTCTTTTTGGGAGCCGGGCATATAGGCGGTTGCGCCGCTTTCTTCAGTGAAGGGATCCAGCAACACAGAGACCTGCGCGTTCATAGGAAAAGAGCCGTTCAGACCAATAGGGTGGGTCTCAGGTTTGTGAAAATCCCAGTAGGGGTAGTCCACATGCGGCTCCTGACCCGGCCCGCCGGGCAGGATACGGTTGGCCGCGATGGACCCCATAATGAATTCAGAGCCGAGGAATTGGCGTAGGATGGTCATCAGGGTTGGGTGCGCGGCCATGCGGGAGAAAACCTCTCCTTTGGCCAGAAGATTCCAAACCCGCCGCTGCAAGTTGATCTTGCCATCGTCTTCGGCAGCACCTTGAAAATGTGTGACCTTTGGCGCCTCTTGCTCTGAGTGCGCCATAACGATGGCACGTGCCTCTGCGATGTCTTCTGGCGAGAACAGGCCAGAGATCCCGACTGCTCCCCCGCCATGCAGAAGCTCTTCAACAATTGCCGCGGGGTCCGCGTTATCTTTGGTGAAGCGGCGCATCAGACACCTCTGCGCTGTTTGGCGCGTTCAGCTTCGATCTCCAGATGTTTCTCGCGGACCTTTGCGTTTTCGGTTACATGTGGCGTGCCAACTTCCCACCAAGCGTGTCCTTCCGTTGTCCACCCTTCGTAGGCGTCCACACCCATGACAATCACATAGGTTTTGTCGCTGGCCTTGGCGCGCTTGAAGGCTTCGCCCAGCTCAGCAGGGTTGGAGACTTTTTCTGACGTGGCGCCCATCGATGCGGCGTGAGCCGTGAAGTCGACGCCGAAGGCTTCGGGGATTGTGGGGCAGTCTTCCAGCAGATTGTTGAAGCTCTCGTTGCCGGTGTTGTTCTGAAGCTTGTTGATCACCGCAAAGCCGCCGTTGTCCAACACCAGCACAATCATCTTTTTGCGGCTCAGCACCGAGGAATAGATGTCTGAGTTCAGCATCAAATAAGAGCCGTCGCCGCAGAAGGTGATGGTGTCTTGATCCGGCTCACGCTCGGACTGCGCAATGCGGGCACCCCAGGCGCCTGCGATTTCATAACCCATGCAGGAGAAGCCGAATTCTACGTCTACTGTGCCAATGTCGAGTGTCCGCCAATTGGCGGTGACTTCGGCCGGTAGGCCACCTGCGGCGGCAACAATGCGGTCGCGTGGGTCACAGAGGTCGTTCACCACACCAATGGCTTGGGCATAGGAATTGGGGCGGTTCCCGTAGGAGACATTGTCTTTCACATAGGCGTCCCATTTGGCGCGCTCTTCCTGTGCGAGGTCCAGCCAGCTTTGGGGGGTAGATACAGTGAGTGCTGCGTCAAGTGTCTCAAGAGCCAGTTTGGCATCGCCGACAACAGGCAATGACATGTGTTTTCCAGCGTCGTGGCGGGCGGCGTTGATTGAGATGAATTGCGCGTCCTGAGCAAATGCTGTCCAGCTGCCGGTCGTGAAGTCCTGAAGGCGCGTGCCGACTGCGAGGATCACATCAGCCTGCGCCGCAAGCGCATTGGCGCTGTCAGAGCCGGTCACGCCGATGGGGCCGCAGTTGAGCGGGTGTGTTGCCGTCATATTGGCGCGGCCAGCGATGGTCTCGACCACCGGGATTTTGTGTTTTTCGGCAAAAGCGGCGAGTTCTGTCGTGGCTTGCGCGTATTGCACGCCGCCACCTGCGATGATCATTGGGCGCTCCGCTTTTGACAGTACGGCGGCGGCATCTGCAACCTCCGCGCTGTCAGCAGCCTGCCGTCGGATGCGATGCACTTTTTTCTTAAAGAACTTTGCCGGGTAGTCGTAAGTCCACCCCTGTACGTCCTGAGGTAAGCCAAGGAAGGCGGGGCCGCAATCGGCCGGGTCCAGCATGGTGGCTAGGGCATTTGGCAGTGATTGAATGACCTGCGCAGGGTGCGTGATGCGATCCCAGTAGCGCACAACCGGTTTGAAGGCATCATTCACCCCGAAAGTCGGGTCGTTGAAGTTTTCCATCTGCTGCAGCACGGGGTCGGGCAGGCGGGTCAGGAACGTGTCACCGCAGAGCATGAGCATGGGCAAGCGGTTGGCGTGGGCAAGCCCAGATGCGGTGAGCAGGTTTGCGGTGCCAGGGCCGGCAGAGGCGGTGCAGAACATAAAGCGTTGGCGCAGCCATTGTTTGGCGTAGCCAGCTGCGGCAAATCCCATGCTCTGCTCGTTTTGTCCGCGATACAGGGGTAACTCTTCACGGACCTCGTTCAGGGCTTCACCAAGGCAAGTCACATTGCCGTGCCCAAAGATGCCAAAACCACCACCGCAGACGCGCATTTCCTGCCCGTCAATTTCGATGAACTGATTGGAGAGCCAGCGAATAATGGCTTGCGCCGTTGTGAGGCGGATCGTGGAGTTTTCTGTCGTCATTTGAGCACGAACCCTTTGGAGTTTTCGGGGAGAATTTTGCGACCTCCCTCGAATGCAGCTTGCGAGCTTTCGATTCTCACGATACAAGTTTTGCAACCGGTTGCAAACTGAATTTCAAAACGGAGCGCCAAAGGTGACAGAGATTGGCATAGGCATATGTGGCGGTGGCTACATGGGAAAAGCCCATGCGGTTGCGATGTCCGCAGTCGGCGCTGTGTTTAATACGGCATTGCGGCCGCGGCTTGAGATGGTCTGTGCCTCGCGGTCTGAGAGTGCAGAGCGATATCGTGCTGCGTTTGGGTTTGCGCGGGCGACGGCGGATTGGCGGGCGCTGGTGGCGGATCCGAAGGTGGAAGCAATTGTCATTGCGACGCCGCAAGACACTCATCGTGACATTGCTGAAGCCGCTTTCGCGCTGGGCAAACCTGTTCTCTGTGAAAAGCCCTTGGGGGCGTCGATTGCGGATGGGGCGGCTATGGTCTCTGCTGCTGAGGCGGCCGGTGTCGCCAATATGGTCGGTTTCAACTATGTGCGCACGCCTGCAACGCAATTTGCGCGCAAGCTGATTGCGGATGGCGCGATTGGGAAAGTGACCTGGTTTCGTGGGGAGCACACCGAGGATTTCTATGCAGACCCGGAGGCGTCCGCGAGCTGGCGCACACAAGGCATGGCCAATGGCACCATGGGCGATTTGGCGCCGCATATGGTGAATGCCGCACTCGCTTTGTCGGGACCGATTGCAAAAGTTATGGGAGAGGTCGAGACGGTTCATGCAGAGCGCCCGGGTGGTCGTGTGACCAACGACGATCATGCGCAGATCATGTGTCGGTTTCAGAATGGCGCCATGGGTCATATGTATTTCTCGCGGATCGCAACGGGTCGCAAGATGGGCTACGCCTATGAAATCACGGGGACAAAAGGGGCGATCCGTTTTGATCAGGAAGATCAGAATGCGCTTTGGCTTTATCGCATGGACGGCCCTGAAGAGACGCGCGGATTTGTGAAAATCCTAACCGGTCCCGCACATCCGGATTATGAGCCCTTCTGCCAAGGGCCGGGGCACGGTACCGGTTATCAGGATCAGATCATCATCGAGGCGCGGGACTTCCTGCGCGCGATTGAAACCGGGGAAGCGGTCTGGCCGACCTTCCGCGATGGGCATGAGGTAAACCGCGTGATCGCGGCAGCTTTGGCGTCAAGTGAGGCCAAGAGCTGGAAAGATATCAACAGCTTCTGAATTTTCGGAGTGACAAGCAATGACGATGCGAATTGGCAATGCGCCCTGCTCTTGGGGTGTTGAATTTGCGGAGGATGACCGCAATCCAAGCTGGAAAACTGTTTTAAAGCAATGCGCTGAAGCGGGATATAAGGGGATTGAGCTGGGCCCGGTGGGCTTTATGCCGGAAGATCCTGCCGTGTTGTCGGATGCTTTGGCGGAGCATGAGCTGGAGTTGATTGGCGGCGTGGTGTTTCGCGCCTATCATGATCCAAGCGCTTGGGAAGGTGTGCTCGACGCCACCCATCGGACAGCTAAGGCTCTGAAGGCGCATGGTGCCCAACATCTTGTTTTAATTGACTCAATCTCTCCACGTCGGGCGCCAACTGCTGGGCGTGCGGGTGAAGCGGAGCAGATGGATCAGGCTGAGTGGAGCGCTTATCGTGACCGTATTGCGGAAACGGCGCGTATCGGCTCTGAGGAATATGGGCTCACAGTTGGTATTCACGCGCATGCCGCTGGGTTTATGGATTTTGAGCCGGAACTTGAGCGTCTTCTGGATGAAGTAGATGAGAGTCTTCTGAAGATCTGTTTTGACACGGGGCATCATTCTTACGCGGGTTTTGATCCGGTTGCCTTCATGAAAAAACACGTGGGGCGCATTTCTTACATGCACTTCAAAGACATAGACCCGAAGGTCAAAGCTGAGGTGATCGCCAATCGCACGGGTTTCTATGACGCTTGCGGGCAAGGAATTTTCTGCAACCTTGGTGATGGGGATGTGGATTTCAAGGCTGTTCGCCAGGTTCTGTTGGATGCTGGATTTGAGGGGTGGTGCACAGTGGAGCAGGATTGTGATCCGCTCTTGGATCCAGACCCTGTCGGAGATGCGCGTAAGAACCGAGAGTATCTGGAAACCATTGGTTTCACCTAAAATGTGACGTCGGTATCGCGTCAGTAAAGCGGCGGTATCGTAACAGTATTGCGGGGGTGCGATGTCGGTGCATCTCCGCTGAGATCATGGGGAGGAGAGAGCTCATGAAAAAGCTGAAATGGGGCATGATTGGTGGCGGCGAAGGCAGTCAGATCGGACCGGCTCACCGATTGGGGGCGCTGGCGGATGGGCGCTTTGAGTTTACCGCTGGCGCGTTGGATCATCGGCCTGACGTGGGCAGGGAATATGCGCAGCGCCTCGGTGTGGCTGAAGATCGTGCGTATGGCGATTGGGCTGAAATGCTGGCGGGAGAGCGGGGTCGAGAGGATCGCGTCGATCTGGTCACGGTGGCCACACCAAACTCCACTCATTTTGAGATCACCAAGTCGTTTCTGGAAGCGGGTTTTAACGTTCTTTGCGAAAAGCCTATGACCATGACTGTGGAGGAGGGGGAGGAGATTGTGAAGATTGCCGCTGCCTCGGGCAGGATCTGTGCGGTGAACTATTGCTATTCTGCCTATCCGATGGTGCGACAGGCCCGCGCAATGGTGCGTGCAGGTGAGATCGGCAAGGTGCGATTGGTGGTGACAAACTTCAGTCATGGCCACCATGGGGATGCCACGGATGCTGACAATCCAAGAGTGCGTTGGCGCTATGATCCTGCGATGGCGGGTGTGTCGGGACAGTTCGCAGATTGCGGGATTCACGCGCTGCATATGGCGAGCTTCATTGCGGATGATGAAGTGGAAAGCCTGTCGGCAGATTTCGCGTCGACCATTGCAAGCCGCAAGTTGGAAGATGACGCGATGGTCAATTTCCGCATGAGCGGTGGCACCGTGGGACGGCTGTGGACTTCTTCGGTGGCCATCGGGCGGCAGCATGGCTTTGATATTCAGGTGTTTGGTGAAACCGGCGGGCTGCGCTGGGAGTCTGAGCAGCCGAACCAGTTGATCTACACGCCTGTTGGTGGCCGCACGCAGGTGATCGAAAAGGGTGAGGCAGGGCTCTGTGAGGATGCGCAACGGCTGAGCCGTGTGGCAATTGCCCATCCTGAAGGCTTCCCGTTGGCCGTTGCCAACATCTACTGCGATTTGGCCGATGCGATTGCGGGTGAGGCGCGTGACGGTTTGCCGGATGCTGCCGCAGGTGTGCGCTCCATGGCGGCGGTTTATACCGCCGTGGCCTCTGCCAAAGACGGTGGCGCCTGGATGGATGCGCGGCCACCGATGTTTCAGTAAGCTCCATGATAAACGGGCATTGCGGGGCTCGCATTGAGTGATCCTGCGGTGCTCGGGAGTTTTGAAAATTCTTCTTATTGTACCCCTCTTGATCTGAGAAACTCTGTTAGGTTGATCGCAGACGTATACTTAAGAAGGAAAGTCAAATGAAGATTCATGTCGCCTTGGTGTTGGGCGCGACAGTGTTGGCTGGCTGCGGATCCGGCTCGTCGTCAAAGGAAGTCTCCGGTGTGACAGAGGCCGATATTGAGCGCTGCTGGAAGCAGGCTGGTGTAAAAGGGGATCTATATCGATACATGACCCCGCAGCAGGCGGTTGGTGTGGTGCCTGGCGGTGTCTTCTCCGAGCAGCAGGTTGTCGCGTTTAAATCCTGCTTAGGTGTTTGATCGTGTTTCCTGCATTGCGGCTGATCTAATGGGGGCGTCTTAAGGTGCCTCTTTCCACAATCGAACAAGGGAAGATCCGCGTTTCCGGGTAGCGCTCTGGGTCATCGAGCATTGCGACCATCAGCTCAATTGAAGACGTTACAATTTGCCGGATTGGTTGGTGGATGGTTGTGAGGTCGATGTTCTCCCAGCGCGACATTTCCATGTCATTGAGGCCAATGAGGCCGATATCTTCCGGGCAGCTCAAGCCGCTGTCGTCAATAGCTGAAAGCGCGCCGATTGAGAGAACGTCATCCCCGCAAAAGTAGGCTTGCGCGGGGCTATTCTTGAGCAGGCGAAGCATTTCACGCCTTCCGGCATCAAAGGAATATTGGTCGGCAAATGAATAGCTGACCTTCACATTTGGGTGCGCTGACATCTCTGACATGAAGCCGGTGTAGCGATCTTGGGTCGAGGTCGCGCCTTCTGGGCCGCCCATAAAGCCAACATGGGTGTAGCCGCGTTCAACAAGCTCTCGGGCGGCCATGCGGCCGCATTCTGCGTTGTCGATTCCCACCACATGCACTTGGGGGGATGAAGAGGCGCGGCCAAAGGAGTGCACCACCGGCACACCAGCGTCACGGAACGCTTTGGCAAATCCCGGGGGTAGGGTGGAGGAGGCCACCACGACCCCATCCACAGAATACTGACGCAGCATACGCACGGAATTTTCCGGGTCGGTTTCGTCTGTGAGGTTCACCAGCAGGGGGCGCAGACCGCGATCTTGAAGGCCGCGTGTGAAGAGATCGAAAACCTCCAGAAAAATCGGGTTGTGGAAGTTGTTGGAAACAAGACCGATGAGCTTTGTCCGGCCTGTGGTGAGTGAGGATGCCAGCGCATTTGGGCTGTAGCCCAGCTCGCGCGCTGCCTTTTCCACCTTGCGGCGCATCTTGTCAGAAACGGAAGCGCCGTCCGTGAAGGTGCGTGACACCGCGGAGCGGGAGACCCCGGCGCGTTCTGCAACCTCTTTCAATGTCACGGCCATAATGTTCCGATCTTAAATCTGCGTTTTGGCGTGTCTACTCTGTTTCCTCAGTGAATGCAGCATGAAATGGAAATTCACTTTTTGCAACCGGTTGCAAAGTGAATTGGGATGTGCTTAAACTTGGGTCGGAGAAGGCGGATTGGAGCCGCCTGCGTGCCATGAAGACGTAATTTTGGGAGGAAAACATGACTTCATTTACCAAGAAGCTGGCTTTGGCGGCTGCCGTTGTGACTGCGCCCTTTGCGCTGGCCAACACTGCTGCCGCAGATGGCGAAAAATATATTCTGGTTAGCCACGCACCAGACAGTGACAGCTGGTGGAACACCATTAAAAACGGCATCGCGCTGGCGGGCGACCAGATGGGTGTCGACGTCGAGTATCGCAATCCGCCAACCGGCGACCTGGCGGATATGGCGCGGATCATCGAGCAGGCGGCGGCTTCTGGGCCAAATGGAATCATCACCACACTGAGCGACTATGATGTGCTTTCCGGCCCGATCAAAGCGGCTGTGGACAGCGGTGTGGATGTGATCATCATGAACTCCGGCACGCCAGATCAGGCGCGCGAAGTTGGCGCGCTGATGTATGTTGGTCAGCCAGAGTATGACGCCGGTTACGCTGCAGGTCTGCGCGCCAAAGGTGACGGTGTTGGCAGCTTCCTTTGTGTGAACCACTACATCTCCTCGCCGTCCTCAACGGAGCGCTGCCAAGGTTTTGCGGATGGTCTGGGCATTGATCTGGGCGACCAGATGATCGACAGCGGCCAAGACCCTGCGGAGATCAAAAACCGCGTGCTGGCTTATCTGAACGCAAATCCAGAAACCGACGCGGTTCTGACGCTTGGCCCAACATCTGCTGACCCGACTCTGCTGGCGCTGGATGAAAACGGCATGGCCGGCGACATCTACTTTGGCACCTTCGATCTCGGTGAAGAGATCGTGAAAGGCATCAAAGCAGGCGTGATCAATTGGGGCATCGATCAGCAACCGTTCTTGCAGGCGTACCTGCCAGTTGTGGTCCTGACCAACTATCACCGTTATGGCGTGCTGCCAGGCAACAACATCAACTCCGGCCCGGGTTTTGTAACTGCCGATGGTCTTGAAAAAGTTGAAGAATTTGCGGGCGAGTACCGCTAAGCCACTGGCTTGATAAGTGAAAATAGGCGAGGGGCGCCGCCACATCTGGTGCCCTTTTCCCACCCTGACAACCAATCCAAAATTCACAGCAGATGGGAGATGTCGCATGACAAACGCGACGCAACCCGCGGCCAATGCCGATGAGCGCATCAAGGAAATCTCGCGTTTCCGCAAAGCGCTGATCCGCCCGGAACTGGGCGGGATCGTCGGCACCGTTGCCGTGTTCACCTTTTTCCTTTTGTTCGCTTTTGACAGCGGCATGTTCAACAGCCAGGGCATTATGAACTGGAGCCAGATCTCGGCACAGTTCATGATCATTGCGGTGGGGGCCTGTCTGCTGATGATCGCTGGTGAGTTTGACCTCTCCGTCGGGTCGATGATTGGTTTTGCCGGGATGTTGATTGCGATTTTCAGCGTCACGTTGGGCTGGCCGGTCTGGATGGCCATTATCGTGACCTTTGCGATTGCGGTCTCTATCGGCGCGTTGAACGGTTTCATCGTGGTGCGCACCGGACTGCCGAGTTTCATCGTGACGCTGGCGTTTCTGTTTATTTTGCGCGGCTTTGCGATCTATCTGCCGCAGACCATTGAGCGTAAAACCATCATTGGTGGTGTCGGTGAGGCGGCAGAAGGCGATTGGCTGGCGGCCGTGTTTGGGGGCAAGATCTTCACTGGATTCTTCCAGTGGATGGGCGATGCGGGGATCATTGCCGTGTTTGAGCGTGGCACCCGCAAGGGCCAACCCGTGGTGGACGGTTTGCCGATGCTTATTGTCTGGGCGATCCTGCTTGTGATTGTTGGCCACATCATCCTGACCAAGACCCGCTTTGGGAACTGGATCTATGCCGCTGGCGGCGATGCAGAAGCAGCGCGCAACTCTGGTGTGCCTGTCGACAAGGTGAAGATCCTGATGTTCATGTTCACCGCTTTCTGCGCAACCGTCTTTGCCACATGTCAGGTAATGGAGTTTGGCGGTGCCGGCTCTGATCGCGGCCTCCTGAAAGAGTTTGAAGCTATCATTGCTGTGGTGATTGGCGGCGCCTTGCTGACCGGGGGCTATGGCTCCGTGATCGGGGCAGCTTTGGGGGCGCTGATCTTTGGTGTGGTCCAGCAGGGGCTGTTCTTTGCAGGCGTTGAGAGCTCGCTGTTCCGCGTGTTCCTCGGAGTTATCTTGCTGGGAGCCGTGATCCTGAACACCTATATTCGTCGCATAATTACGGGGGAGCGTTGATATGAACCCGGAAAAAGCCCCCATCATTCAGATGCAAAACATCGCCAAGCACTTTGGTCGCGTGATTGCGCTCGCCGGTGTGTCCGTCGATGTTTACCCCGGTGAATGTCATTGCCTGCTTGGTGACAATGGCGCGGGGAAATCCACCTTCATCAAGACCATGTCCGGCGTACACAAGCCGACCAAAGGGCAGATCCTTTTTGACGGCAAGGAAATGCATTTTGCCGATCCGCGCGATGCAATTGCGGCGGGTATCGCGACTGTTCACCAGCATCTGGCGATGATCCCGCTGATGTCGGTGAGCCGGAACTTTTTTATGGGCAATGAGCCGGTGAAGCAGATCGGTCCGATGAAGTTCTTTGATCACGATTATGCCAATCAGGTGACGATGGAAGAGATGCGCAAGATGGGCATCAACCTGCGTGGACCGGATCAGGCTGTTGGGACGCTTTCAGGCGGTGAGCGGCAGACGGTTGCCATCGCGAGGGCGGTGCATTTTGGCGCGAAAGTTCTGATCCTAGACGAACCGACTTCTGCGCTGGGGGTGCGTCAGACGGCCAATGTGCTCGCCACCATCGACAAGGTGCGCAAGCAGGGGGTCGCGGTGGTGTTTATCACGCACAATGTGCGCCATGCGCTGGCGGTAGGGGATCGCTTTACGGTGCTCAATCGTGGTCAGACGCTTGGCACTTCGCAGAGGGGCCAGATCACGCCGGATGAGCTGCAAGATATGATGGCCGGTGGTCAGGAACTAGTGGCGCTGGAAGACAGTCTGGGCGGCACGGTTTAAGCTTTCTGCCTAAACACTTCAGAAGCCCCGGTGCCATGGCGCAGGGGCTTTTGGGTTGCATAGATCAGGTCAAAACGACGACGTAACGATCAGGAATATCCACAATCGCGCCGGGTTGGGTGACCACATGGGCGGCGAGTTGGTGGCCCGCGCGCATGGCGGCTTGGATGTCCTTACCAAGACAGGTGGCGGCGAGAAAGCCTGCGTTGAAACTGTCGCCTGCCGCGGTGCTGTCCTCCATTTTGGAAGCGGGGCCGGAGTTTGTGAGTGGAGCGCCTGTTGCGATATCACATGGACCGTCGGGGCCACGCTTGAGGGCGCCATAGGTGAGTCCATAAGACCGCAGGCGGGCGAGGGCTGCATCTTCGGAGGTGTCCTCAAAGAGCGCGATTTCGTCATCCACGGAAGGCAGGGCGATGTCCGTGCGTTTCCACATTTGTGTGTTGATGTCGCGGGCGACCTCGGTGCTTTCCCAAAGGCGAGGGCGGTGGTTGCTGTCATAGGCAACGAGTCCGCCTTTCTCGCGAAAGGTATCGATCCAGTCGAGGATCGCGGTGCGAGTCTCAGGCGGCAGGATCGCCATGCTGATGCCGGTGAGAAGCACCAGATCAAAGCGATTGAGGGCGGAAAGCGGCACGTCACAAGGCTCGGAGAAAAGCGTGCGGGCGGCGGAGGCGGAGCGCCAATAGCTGAAACTACGCTCTCCGGTTTCATCGGTTTCGATGGCATAGAGTCCTGGCATCCGGTTTTTGCGGGTTTCGATGCAATCGGTTTTGATGCCATGCCCTGCGATGGTGCTGCGGATGCGATCTGAGAAGGCATCATCCCCCAGAGCCGTGACATAGGTGGTCGGTACTCCTGAATCTGCAAGAAGCCGGTTGAGATAATAGGCCGTGTTAAACGTGTCTCCTGCCACGCCGAGGCGCGCAGTGGCTTGATCTTGCAGGGCCATTTCAATCATCACTCTCCAACACAGGCGATGGACCGGATCGGGCGGTGATCTGTGAGCATGAGTGGTCCCTGCGCGACAAAGTGAGGCTGTGTGAACGCTACGTGCAACCGCTGAGATGGCAAGAGTTTTGCGGTCCATTCGGGGTGGTTTCGCTGAGTTAGGAGATTTTTAGAGCGCCTGAAAAACAGGACGCGTTGCGCCTTTTGCGGCCAAAACTTGGGCTGAGCGCATAAGATCTTGCCCTGATATTGCTTGCCGAAACCGGTTTCGGAAAAAATAGTCATGCCATGTCAGCGATTCGACACCCTTCCGAAAAAGATATGCGCGCGCCGCAGAACCGCGCGGGGCGTCGGGTTACGATCAATGATCTTGCAGCGCATCTGGGCATGTCCAAAAGCACGGTTTCGCGCGCCATGAACGGCTATGCGGATATCTCTGAAAGCACCCGGAAGCGCGTTGCGAGCACGGCGCAGAAACTTGGATATCAACCACTGAGCCATGCGCAGGCGATCCGCACCGGGCGGGTGCGTGCGCTGGCTTTGGTCCTGCAAATGGACGAGCCGGACCGGCACAATCCGTTTTTGCAAGAGTTCCTGATGGGGGCTTGCGAAACGGCAAGCGGTTTTGGCTGGACAGTGACTGTTTCGACGGCGACCTCTGACGCAGATATGCAAAACGTGCTCGGGCGGCTGGTTGATGAGCGTAAAGCAGACGGATTTATTCTACCCCGTACCGAAGTGAAGGACGCGCGGATTTCGCTGTTGCAGGCGCGGGGCGTGCCGCACGTTTTATTCGGGCGCACCGAACATGGCGTGCCTACTGCGCAGCAAAAAAGCTCCTGGTATGATATTCTTGGAGAGGCGGCGATGTGCAGCGCAGTGACGCGGCTTGCCGGGCTGGGCCACGAGCGCATCGGCTATGTCGGCAGCACCGCAAACTTTAACTACACCCATCTGCGCCGAGAAGGGTTCAAGGCCGGGCTCGCAGCTGCAGGGCTGACGTATGACGCCGAGCTTCTGCGAGAAGGAGCGCGGACGCGCGAAGAAGGGGCTGAAGAAGTCCATGCGTTGATGCGGCTTGAGCGCCCCCCGACAGGCGTGGTGTTTGCCACCGATATGGCGGCGCTTGGCGGTTATGATGCACTCAGCGATTTGGGTCTTCAGGTCGGGCGGGATGTTTCGGTCATCGGCTATGATGGGGTACCTGAAGCGGATTATGTGCGCCCTGGCTTGACCACCTATCACGTTGATACGCGAAAAGCTGGCGCGCGGCTTGCGGAGTTGCTGATCCGCCAGATTCGGGGGGAGTCTCCGGAGACACTACGAGAGGTATCTGACGCCATTCTGGTGGAGCGGCTGTCAGATGGGCCACCGGCGCTGCGCCCTGATCAACTCGCTGAAAAGATTAAAAATACGCAATAACGACAACACGGGAGGACAATCATGTCACGTCACTTTACTTCGAAACTGATGGTAAGCACCTCGCTTGCCCTGGCCTTGACGGCGATGTCGGTACAGGCCGACACGATCCGTTTCTGGACGACTGAAGAACAGCCAGAGCGGCTGGCCAAGCAGCAGGAAATGGCGGAGCAGTTCAAATCTGCAACCGGGACATCTGTTGAAGTGATCCCGGTCAGCGAGAGCGATCTGGGCACACGTGCGACGGCCGCTTTTGCTGCGGGCGATCTGCCGGATGTGATCTATCACACGCTGCAATATGCGCTGCCTTGGGCGGAAGCGGGCATCCTTGACACAGAAGCGGCTTCTGAAGTCGTGGAAGATCTGGGTGTTGGCACCTTTGCGCCTGGCGCGGTGGCGATGGCAGATTTCAATGGCGAAACCGCTTCGGTGCCGGTTGATGGCTGGACGCAGATGGTGGTTTACCGCAAAGATCTGTTTGATGCGGCAGGTCTTGAAGCGCCAAACAGCTATGCCAACGTGTTGGCCGCACTGGAAAAACTCCACAATCCACCAGAAATGTATGGCTTCGTTGCTGCCACCAAGGTGGACGAAAACTTCATGAGCCAAGTTCTGGAGCATGTGTTCCTGGCCAATGGCGTGAGCCCGGTTGACGAAAACGGTTTCAAAGCGCTGGATGAAGCAGCGACAACCGAAGTGCTCGACTTCTACAAAGCGATCGCCAAAGCTTCGCCTCCGGGTGAGCTCTATTGGAAGCAATCCCGCGAGCTCTATTTTGCGGGCAAGGCTGCTATGATCATCTGGTCCCCGTTCATCTTGGATGAGCTGGCCGGTCTGCGTGACAGTGCTCCGCCCACCATTACCGACGATCCAACCTCCAACAAGCTGGCGGGGATGACCGGTATTGTGACCAACTTCTCCGGGCCTTCCAATCCGGATGGGGCTGCCTGGGGCGACGTGCGTTATTTCGGCATTACCTCTGACGCAGACACCGATGAGGCGATGGATTTTGTGAAGTTCGCAATGGATGACGGCTACACCCAGACGCTGTCGATTGCGCCAGAAGGCAAGTTCCCTGTGCGTCGTGGTACGGCGGACAATCCAACCGCATTTGCGGATGCTTGGTCCAAATTGCCGGTTGGTGTAGATCGCAAGGCACCGCTTGGTGAGCTTTACGATCAGGCGATGATCGACGAGATCGTTGGCGGCCTTGATGTGGCGCAGCGTTGGGGTGTTGCGGAAGGCCAGCTGTCGCTCGCGTCCAAAATCATCAACAGCCAAGCGATCAACCGCGTTGTGCGTCAGTATATCGATGATGAGATCGATGCAGCTGCTGCGGTTGCGGCCATCAACGACGAGCTGTCCAAGGTGCAATAAACAAAGATGTTTTTGCCGCGGCCCGCTCCTAGTGGGTGGGCCGCAAGCACTCTTTTCTTTTGAGGTTTCCCATGTCCACGGCTCTCCCGCCGACAGGCACGGGCGCATTGGCCAAACGCGAGGCACGGCTGGCTTGGGGCTTATTGGCTCCGACGCTGATCAGTGTTGCTTTGGTTGTCGTGCTGCCCCTGCTGGCTGTCATTTGGATCAGTTTCAAACCGTTTGCGCTGTCTGACCTGCGCCCGCCTGCGCCGATTGTGCGTGAGAGCCTGCGCGGCAGTGGCGATGACTTGCGGATTGAGTACCGTGTGCGGAACTCGTCGCAAGCAGAGACACTCAAAGGGGTAACCCTGTCCGATCGGCTGCCAGAAGGTGTTGCGCTTGTTGGGGATCTGCCTGACACCTGTACGCTGACTGGTCGGGATCTGTTCTGTGACTTTGGCGATTTGGAAGGTGGAGAGCGGGAACGGCTTCGTTTGCCCATCACATCCAATCTGGATGAAGACGCGCTGGAAGCGGCTGTGGAAGACAGTGAGCCGGACATGACCGGCGCAGGCAAAAGTGTCCTGGCATCACCGCAGCTGTCGATGGAGAACTATCAGCGGCTGTTTGATGGTGGTGAGTTCTGGACGGTTTTTGGCGTGACCATGTTCTACACCGTTTTTGGCACGGTTGGCGCATTGGTGATGGGGCTGTTTGCAGCGCTTCTGCTGAACAAGAGCTGTACCGGACAGGGCATCATTCGAGGGCTTTACTTATTCCCTTATGTGGCACCTGTGATTGCGGTCGCTTTCACCTGGGTGACGTTGTTTGACCCATTCTCCGGATCGGCAAATGCGCTGCTCATTCAGATGGGCGTCACGGAAAGTGCGATCAACTTCTTTGGCGAGCGCCCGCTGGCGCTGATTATGGTGACGGTGTTTGAGATCTGGCGTTACTTCCCGCTGTCGTTCCTGTTCATTCTTGCACGGATGCAGAGCATCGATTCCTCGATGTATGAGGCAGCGGATATGGATGGCGCGTCTCCGTTCCAGAAGTTCTGGTTGCTGAGCTTGCCACAGCTGTTGGGCATTCTGTCGGTGCTGTTCCTGCTGCGGTTCATTTGGACGTTCAACAAGTTTGACGACATCTTCCTGCTGACCGGCGGGAACGCAGGTACGCGCACTTTGACGGTGAACGTTTATGAGCAGGCGTTTGCGATTTCCAACATCGGCGCGGGTGCGGCGGTGGCGGTGGTGATCCTGCTGTGTCTGCTGTGTTTCTCCTTCTTCTTCTTCAAATTCATCAGCCGCGAGGAGGGCCTCTAAATGCGCAAAGGGTTTATCACTGGCCCCGTGCTTGGGGCACTTTGGCTGATCGTTATAGCAACAACGGTTGCGGTGGCGATGTCATTTGCCACCGGGGCGGCTTTTCGTCCGCAGCTGTTGCTCTGTCTGGTGTGGGGTGCGGCGGCGGGGCTGATCTATGTGCGCTTTCCGGCGCAGCATGCGCCCGCGCGGCTTGCGATCAGCGCGCTTATGGCGATTGCCATGGCATCGCCGGTTGGACCGGTTGTGACCGGCGAGGGTGTATCCTTTTCAGCCATCATCGTGGCGATGGTCGCTCTTGCGGCAGGTATGCATTTTGCGATGGCCGCGATCTTGCAGGACACGCCGTTTGGCGCGCTGACACGGCATGAATATGAGGCGGCGGTGATCCGTTTCCTCACCGGCTTTGGCTATATCTTTTTCACCGCGATTGTGCTGATCCCATTCTATGTGATGGTGATGACCAGCCTGAAGTCGCAACAGGCCTTGCTGCAAAACCCGCTCGATTTCTCGATTGAAATCAGCAAAGGTGCAGAGCTGTTCCGGAGTTATGTGGAGCTGTTCCGGGACTTCAACTTTGGGACTTATCTCTGGACGTCTTTCTATGTGTCGGTGCTGACAGTGTTCATCACCTTGGCGTTCAGCGTGCCTGGGGCATATGCGGTGGCGCGGTTCCGGTTCAAAGGGCAGAAGGCATTCTCGCGCTCGATCCTGCTGATCTACATGGTGCCGATGATCGTTTTGGCGCTGCCGATTTACATCGCCTTTTCGATGACGGGGCTGCGCAATTCGATCCTTGGCATTGTGATGATCTATCCGGTCACCACGATCCCAGTCGCGCTTTATATGTTGCAGGGGTACTTCCGGGGACTGCCAACCGAAGTCGAAGAAGCCGGTCTGATGGATGGGCTGTCGCGTCTCGCGGTGATCTGGAAGATCACGCTGCCGCTCAGTCTGCCGGCGCTGGCCTCCGTGTCGCTCTACGTTTTCATGATTGCGTGGAACGAGTTCCTGCTCGCTTTCATGCTGCTGGATGATCCGTCGAAATTCACGCTCACACGCGGTGTGGCGATGCTCAACTCTTCTGAAATTCCCAGACAACACCTGATGGCGGGGGCGGTGATCGCGACCTTGCCAATCATGGTGCTGTTCCTAGGGCTCGAACGCTTCATGACCAAAGGCCTAACAGCCGGGTCAGTCAAAGGATAAGACAATGACTTCCGAAAACACACTCACAGATCAGGCCCAGCAGATCCTGATCGACAACGATCGGGGCGGCTACACCGTGCCGACGGCGGGGCTCTACCCCTACCAGTGGAACTGGGACAGTGCCGTGGCAGCGTTTGGATTTGCACAGTTTGATGTCGAGCGCGCTTGGGTCGAGCTCGAGACCCTGTTTCAAGGTCAATGGGCCGATGGCATGGTGCCGCATATCCTGTTTCACAAGAATGATCCCGGCTATTTCCCAGGCCCGGATGTCTGGGCCTGTGAGGGGCCGATCCCTTCGTCTGGTATCATTCAGCCACCAATCGCGGCCACAATGGCGAGATTTGTCTGGGAGCAGGATCGGGAGATGGGGCAGACGCGCATGGGCGCCCTCTATCCAAAGATGCTGGCCTGGCACAATTGGATCATGCGCTGGCGTCTGCATATGGGCGCGGTTTGCACAACGCATCCTTGGGAAACCGGACGTGACAATGCGCCTGACTGGGACAAGACCATGGCGCGCATGGATGCGTCTGATGTGGGGGAATACACCCGGCGCGACACCGCCCATGTGAACAGCGAAGATCGCCCCACCAAGTTTGATTATGACCGCTATATCAAGCTGGTACAGCTTGGCCGGCGGTTGAAGTGGGATCAGGCGGCGATGATGGCGGAAAGCCCGTTCCGTGTGGCAGATCCGACCATGACGTTTACCACTTTACGTGCAGCGCGTGACTTGCATGCAGTCGGCGAAGCGCTCGGCAAGGACGTGTCGCAGATCGCGGCGGATATCAAGCGGTTGGAGGCTGGTGTCTCCACGTTGTGGAACAAGGAACTTGGCGGGTTTGACAGCCGAGATGTGCACAGCGGCGAATGGGCGGGGTGTGTATCAAACGCGTCGTATCTTTGCTGGTTTGCAGGCGTCGAGAACCCGGCGATGCTGGCGCGGTTGCGTGATGTTATGGAACGGGTGCCGTATCCGGTGCCAAGCAATGATCCCGACGCCGAAACCTTTGATGTGCGGCGGTATTGGCGTGGCCCGACTTGGGCCATTGTGAACATGCTGATTGGCCTTGGCCTGAAGGACATGGGGCACGAAAAAGAAGCGCAGGCCTTGGCGAAGAAGACCGCCGATTTGATTGCGGAACACGGATTTGCTGAATATTTTGATCCATTTAGCGGCGATGCTGCGGGCGGCGGGTCCTTCACCTGGACCGCAGCGGTTTGGCTTGCATGGGCGGGGAGAGACTGATGGGGAGTATCCATCTAAAAGCTGTAGAAAAGTGGTTTGGTGACATTCAGGTCATCAAAGGGATCGATCTGGACATTCAGGACGGTGAGTTCGTGGTTTTCGTGGGGCCGTCAGGCTGCGGCAAGTCGACTTTGCTGCGCATGATTGGTGGCCTGGAGGATATCAGTCGCGGCGCGCTGGAGATCGATGGAAATGATGTCACCGATCATCCGCCAAGCAAGCGTGGTCTGACCATGGTGTTTCAGTCTTATGCGCTTTATCCGCATCTGACCGTTGCCGAGAATATGGGTTTTTCCCTGAAAGTAGCGGGAGTTAGCAGGGATGAAATCGCGCGTCAGGTTGGGCAGGCGGCAGAGATCCTGAAGCTTACAGATTATCTCGAGCGGCGCCCGAAAGACCTCTCTGGGGGGCAGCGACAGCGGGTTGCGATTGGACGTTCGATTGTTCGGGATCCAACAGCCTTTTTGTTTGATGAGCCATTGTCAAACCTTGACGCTGCTCTGCGGGTCGAGATGCGCTATGAGATCGCCAAGCTGCACCAAAGTCTGAAGCGTACGATGATCTATGTGACCCATGATCAGGTCGAAGCGATGACGCTGGCGGATCGCATTGTGGTGCTGGAGTATGGACATATCGCGCAGGTGGGCACCCCGCGCGAACTCTATGAAAAGCCTGGGAATTTGTTCGTGGCGCAGTTCATCGGTAGTCCGAAAATGAACATTCTGGACTGCCGCGCCGCCGCAGGAGATGCACAGTATCAGTTGGCGATCGCTGGCAGCGGACCCTTTGGCAAAGCCAAAGCGGCGGCCAAGGTCGGCGTGCGCCCTGAACACATTGAGGTTTGCGCGACGGGCGCTGGTCAGTGTGATGGCACCATTGAGGTGGTCGAATACCTCGGTGCGGACATGTTCCTTATTCTGGACGTTGGTCAGGAAGAGAAGATTGTAGTGCGCGTGACAGGTGGGGATGTGCCTCATGGTGTCGGAGATCAGGTGGGGCTGAGCTTCCCAGAAGCGGCGTGTCATTTCTTTGATGGCGACGGTCAGCGGGTAGGTGATTAGCGTTAACACTTGCCAAAATGGAGGGTCTGTATCGCGTCGGTATTGCGACGTTATCGCGGCGGTGGATTTTCGCGTTAACCAATTAGGGCGTGGCGGCTCATCGCTGGTGTCAACAGCGGGTGGCCGAGACCATCACACAGGGGGCTTGGACATGGTATCCATCGGCCTCGTGCCGGCCCAGCATCTGGACGCGTTCTGCAAGTGTGGCTCGAATGGCGTTGCGGGTGTCTTCGGATTGTTCGCTCAAGAGCACCGCGGCGCGCACGGCCCCTTTGTCGAAAACGTCAAACAGATCCGTGGGCGATTTTACCAACAGCTCTGAAGGAACATCTTGTGATGTGATGTCTTCAAAGCCTGCCGCTTCCAGCGTTTCTCTGACCAGGCCATGATCGGTGAATTGGTGGGCGTCTGGGCCGTCAGGCAGTTTGATGGAAGTGTCGGCCAATCGGCCATAAGCGTCAAACAACCACCCGAAGGCACCTGCAGAACCTTGGCCGCACCAGATCGAGAACGCGAGGCGACCGCCGGGTCTGAGAACGCGCGCGATCTCTGCAAAGCCGCGCGCCGGGTCGGGGAAATGGGGAACCCCGAAACCGACAGTGACCGCGTCAAAGGAGTGATCGGAAAACGCCATCTCCATTGCGTTGCCTCGGACAAAGGTTGCGCCGGGCGCAGTTTCTTTGGCGAGTGCAAGCATGGCTTCAGAAAAATCCAGCGCCACGACGGATGCTCTGGCTGCGAGGAGTTCAGCGGCAACAATACCGTGACCGGTGCAAAGATCGAGAATATGTGTGTCAGGTCCAGCCGCAACCGAAGCCGCAAGATGGCGCGCAGTCAATCGGGTGGCTGTGGCGAAACCGTCGGCGTAGCCGCGTGCGATCTTGGGGTCTGTCCAACCCTTAAACTCCATGTCTTCGAAGGTGCTTTGGTTGGGCATGTTTTTCCCTGACTAAGCAGCAGATGCTGTGCATTGCATGCCTGACTAGGCAGAGCAGCCTCTTATTGAAGAGCGTGCAGTCGTCTGCTTGTTTTCATTCAGCATCTATACCTTTGCTTTAATATTCTACATTATCCGACGAAAGCGGCCAAGAAGGCCGTTTTCCCGCGAATTTTGCGGGTTGGTGGGGTGGGCAGTCCGGGAATTGGATGATATGCCCCCGCCAACCGCGCATGGCGCACCTCGATTTTGACCCGATTCTGGAGACCTTTTCATGACCCGGATGCATCGCCGCCGTTTTCTGACCATCGCCGCAGCCAGTGCTGCTGTGCCTGCTGGCCTGAGCCACGCTGCTACCGTTACCGAAACCGCCAAATGGCAGGGTGTGGCGCTGGGCGCGCCTGCTCAGATGTCTCTGGTCGGCCTGACCGAAGTGCAAGCCGCGCCGATCGTGGCAGCTGTCACCGCAGAGCTTGATCGTCTTGAAGGCATCTTCTCACTGTACCGTGACAGCGAGCTGACCCAGCTGAACCGTGACGGTGTGCTTTCCGCGCCTTCCGCTGATCTGCTGAACGTTCTTGAGCTGAGCGATGCGCTGAACAAAGCCAGCGGTGGCGCGTTTGACCCAACCGTTCAGCCGCTTTGGCTGGCGAAAGGTGGTCAGGGCGATGTGACCGATGCCAAGGCACGTGTTGGCTGGGACAAGGTTGCCTTTGACGCCAATGAAGTGCGTTTTGGCGCAGAAGGCATGGCGCTTACGCTGAACGGTGTGGCACAGGGCTATGTGACCGACCGTGTTGCCGCGATCCTGCGCGATGCTGGCCTGAAAGACGTTCTGCTGGATATGGGCGAAGTTGCAGCGCTGGGTCACCGCGCAGATGGCGCCAAGTGGACCGCAGGCGTGAGCACTCCGGCGGGCGACGTTGTTGCACGTGTCAAGCTGACCGACCGCGCGCTGGCAACCTCTGCACCGATGGCGACCGTTCTCTCCGGCAGCGACGCACATATCTTCCGCCCCGACGGCCAGGAAGGCGCGCTTGAGCTGGCATCTGTGTCTGCGCCATCCGCAGCAGTTGCCGACGGCCTGTCCACAGCGCTGTGCCTCGTGGATGAAGCCACCGCACATGCCATGGTGGCCCAGTTTGCCGGCGCGCGCATCGAGACCACCGCTTAAGAGACACTCGTCTGCGAAGACTGAGATTTCAGAACACCGCTTGCAGCTTTTGCAGGCGGTGTTTTTTATTGCAGCGCCTTTATTGCATTTGCGATTTTTTGCCCAGCTCTCCCTCTTTTCGGTTTGGTTAAGGTTTCTGTTAACCAACTCTCTTCTACTGAGAGAGAAGAGAAAAAGCGTCCGGGAAGAAGGGGCTCGCCGATATGGCCAACGCGTTGGAAGAATTCACAACAAATATGCGTTTGGATAAGGATGATCTGGCTCTGCTGGAAAGCATTGGTGCCAAGTTGGCGCCTGAGTGGGATGCAGCGCTTGAGATTTTCTATCGCCAGACCGATGCGGAATTGACCGTGATTGCGGCGGCCAAAGCGGCCATGAAAGACCATTGGCAGCGCTTGTTTAGCAAAGATGCCGAGGCCTCTTTTGCAACGTCTGTAGAGCGACTGTGCGCCCTGCATTTTGAGCAAATGGGGCTGAGCCTTGACGCTTACTTGGCGGCGCATGCGCGGGCATCGTCCTATTTGCAAAAAGTCTTGATCCAAAAGGCAGGCCTGATGATTTTTGGGGGCGGCAAAAAGCGTCTCGCCAAGCGGGCAGCCCTCTTGTTGTACATCATGCAGATGGATCAGGCGGCGGCAGCGGCGGCTTATACCGTTGCGAAAAAAAAACAGCAGACGCAGGCATTTGCCTATCTTGAGGCGGGAATGCAGCGGGTGGCGCGTAAGGATTTGTCAGAAGACATTCCTGCTCCGGACGAGAGTGAATTCCCGGAAGCCTTTGACGGGCTTCGGGTGGCGTTTAATGAGCTGCAGCGCGGGCTGCGGTCGGTGATGAAGACCATCAAATACGCAACAGATGACCTGAACCTGACCGCGTCAGAAATGAATTCCAGCGCGGGCGATCTGGCGCGGCGCACGGAAACGCAGGCTGCGACGCTCGAGCGTACCGCGTCGTCCATCTCGGAGATCAGCACGCGGCTGCAATCGTCTTCTGAGGCGACGCAAAAGACTGATGTGATGATGCGTCAAACCCATGCGCAGGCCAAAACCGGTCAGGAAGTGATGGGGGAGACGGTCGGCAAGATGCAGGAAATTGCCCAGAGCTCGGCCCAGATTTCCCAAATCACAGGTGTGATTGATGACATCGCCTTTCAGACGAACCTCTTGGCCTTGAACGCCGGTGTTGAAGCGGCGCGTGCGGGAGACGCGGGGCGCGGCTTTGCGGTTGTGGCCTCTGAAGTGCGCGGGCTTGCGCAGAAGGCAGGGGATGCGGCGAAAGAGATCAGCGAGTTGATCAAGACATCGTCAGAGCTGGTTGAGACTGGTGTGACGCTGGTGGACAGAGCGGGGCATGTGCTCGAAGAAATCGTGGAAGACGTGGAAAATGTCTCAGCGCTAAGCTCTGAAGTCGCGCAATCGACCAGTGCCCAGTCAGACGGGCTTTCGGAGATCGCGCAGGGCCTGGGGCTTCTGGATGAGGCCACACAGCAGAACGCTGCGCTGGTGGAAGAGGTGGTCGCCGTGGTGGACAATATGCGGCGCGACACATCACAGGTGGCAGACATGGTGAAAGGGTTTGAGACCCGCATGTCACATGAAGAAATGCCTGTAGAGATTTTTGCAAGCATAAGAGCCGCTTAGCGCTATTTAAGCATCAACGCAGATTGGGAATACAAAAGGGCGCGAGATGCGCCCTTCGTTGTTGTTAGAGTTTTTTGCGGTCATCCACGATGGTCATTTTCGCCAGCCCGCTTTCCCCTAGCTCAATGGTGGTGAACGGGCCGCCAATGCACATCTGAGCCGGATCGCTTGGGTCCGCAGGTGGCGCGGCAGCGAGGATTTCGGGCGCAAATTGTTCGGCATTGTCCTGTGGCCGATACCCAAGGTGGGACGCGCCGGCGTTGTTGACGGGCATGCGGTCGTTGTTGGAGATGCCGTACACGATGGAGAAGCCCGTTGTGGGCGTGTCAATTGCACGGGTCACTAGCCTGATCAGGTCGTCATAGCTGAGCCATGTCGCGAGGGAGCGGGTGCTGACCACTTTTGCGCAGGAGAAGATGCGCATGTGCACGCTTTCCAGCCCGCGTTTCTCCCAATAGAGGCGTCCGAGGTCTTCGGCGAAGCACTTGGCGAGACCGTAGAAGCTGTCGGGGCGGTGGGGGGCATCAATGCCAATGCAATCGGCGGACGGGTACATGCCAACCGCATGAACCGAGCTGGCGTAAACCACGCGCCGCACGCCGTGCCGATGGGCGGCTTCCCAGACGTTGTAGGCACCGATGATGTTAGGGCCGAGGATCTCATCAAAAGGGGCTTCATCCACGATTGCGCCAAAATGGACAACCATATCAGCGCCTTCCAAAACTGCGCCGATTTGCTCCAGAGAGGCAAGATCGGCCTGCATGTAGCTCTCGCCGGGGTATAGGGTTCCGATGTCCTCGGCGATATCGGTGGAGACAAGCTCGTCCGCCATTTTGCTGAGCGGTTCGCGCAGATAGGAGCCTAGGCGGCCAGCGGCACCGGTGAGGACGAGCTTTTTCATGGTCAGGATCCTGTGTTTGGAGCTTTGAGGTCGGCGAGCCGCTGGTCTGCGGCCTGGGCAAGAAGGCCCGTGTCAGATCCGCAGGCGACAAAGGTGAAGCCTGCGCCAAGCAGGCGGCGGGCAAAGGCCATATCAGAGATCACAGTGCCAACCGGGATCTTCTTGCCAATCAGGCGCATGGCGGCGGGCAGGATTTTTGCCCAAACCTGATCATGCATCGGCTGACCGAGATGGCCCATATCTGCGGCGATGTCAGCCGGGCCAAAGAAGATCCCGTCCACACCGTCAACGGCGGCAATGGCTTCGATGTTGTCCAGCGCTTCAAGGGTTTCGACCTGCACAAGCACCGCAGTTTGGCTTTCGACCTCAGCAAAATAGCTCTTATCCCGGCCATAGGCGGTGGCGCGGGTTGTGCCGCCCACACCGCGCACGCCGCGCGGCGGATAGCGCGTGGCCGCAACAGCAGCCTCTGCCTCTTCGACGGTGTTGACCATGGGAAAAAGCAATCCGGGCGCGCCCATATCAAGCAGGCGCTTGACCTTCACGGGGTCGTTCCAATCCGGGCGGACAAGTGCTGTGGTCTCAAATCCTTCCAGCACCCGCAGCTGATCCATCACTGTGGAAAGCTCATTGGGGGAATGCTCCATATCAATGAGCGCCCAGTCATAGCCGGAATGCGCCACGATTTCTGTGGCCTGTGCGTTGGCCATGCTGAGCCAGATGCCGATTTGCGCATTGCCTGCGCGAATTTCGGCGAGGAAGGGATTGGGAGCTACCATCAGATCACGGCCTTTTCGACGATTGGTGTGTTGGTGAGCACACGTTCAAACGCAAAAGGCGACATGTCCAGAGCGCGGTATTCGCCGTAGGTGAGCCATTCCGCCATGGCGCGGCCCATTGCGGGGCTTTGCTGTAGCCCGTGGCCGGAGAAACCGTTTTGGAAAAGGAAGTTGCTGATTTCTGGATGGGGGCCGAGAATGGCGTTTTGATCCAGCGTGTTAAAGGCGTAGTGCCCGGCCCACTCGGTAACCACTTTGATGGCCTCAAACTGGGGGATGCGGGTGGCAATGATCGGCCAGACATGATCCTGCCAGCGGTTGTGATCCATGTGGAAGTCATCATAGGCAACGGCTGGGTCAGGGTCGGCAGCGCAGCCTGCGAGATAGGTCTCTGGGCCATCTTGGCGGAAGTGAACCCCGCTTGGATCGATTGTGAGCGGCAGTTCCATTGGCAGAGGCTGTTCTGCGGAGAAAATCCAGGTGAAGCGCTTGCGTGGCTCAACCGGGAGCGCGATGCCTGCCATTTCAGCGGTGCGCGCGGCGCGCGGCCCTGAAGCGTTGACAACCTGACCACATGAGATCACATCGCCGGAGGCCAGCGTCACGGATGTGATTTTGCCTGCTTCGCGTGCCATGGCGACAACTTCACCCTGCACATATTCCACGCCGCGTTCACGTGCTGAGCGGCGGAACCAGTCAAACACCACGCCGCCATCCCAATAGCCTTCATCTTTGGTGTTGATGGAGCCGAGTTTGATGTCTTCGACGTTGTAAAACGGGTAGCGTGCGGCAATCTCTTCGGCTGTGAGCAGCTCGGTTTCAGCACCTGCGGCGCGTTGGATTTTCTGGTTTTCGCGCAGTGTTTGGGCAAAGGCGTCATTGTCGGCGAGATAGAGATAGCCGTAGCTCTGAATGTCGAGTGCAGGAACGCGATCATCCCCGCCCATGTAGCTGCGCAGGTTCTTTACAAAATCAGCCGCGAATTGTGAAATCTCGACGTTCAGCTGATTGGAGAACTGCTGACGCATGCAGGAATTGGTGTGGGCCGTAGAGCTGAACTCGTAGCTTGGGTCCTTTTCAACCACGAGCACCGAGCCGGTGAAATCCGGATTGTCAGAGAGGAACCATGCGGTTGAAGACCCCATGATGGCGCCCCCGATGATCACCACATCATATGAGTTTTTGGTCGGTTTGGTCGCCCAAGTGCTTGCTGCCATTTACAGAGTGTCCCCCAGTTTTGCCCGCGCTAGGGCCTCGGCGATGTCATCTGCCGAAAGGTTGTAGTGCTGTGCGGCGTGCTCTGGTGTGATGTAGCCAAGGGCCAGATCGCGTTTCACCATGTCGGCATCGCGCGCCTGAGGGTTACCGTAGCCTGCGCCGCCGGGGAAGGCCATTTGTACAACTTCACCGTGTGAGATGAAATGCTTGCCTTTTCCCGGGATCGGGGTTCCGTCATTGCGTTGGATGGTGGTTGCACCTCCTGCAAGACCGTCGCGGCGTCCAAGCGCCGGGTGGTCCACACGATCCAGCATCAGAGAAATATCAAATTCGTGTCCTTCGCGGGCACCAACGTCCATATATTGCCCGAGACCGCCGCGATACTGACCGGCACCGCCGCTGTCCGGGCGCAGCTCTTTGCGCCAGATGATCACCGGGCCGACCTGTTCGGTGGCCTCCACGGGCATGGTCATTACACCGGATGGGAAGGCCGTGGCGCTCATGCCATCCAGAGCCGGGCGTGCACCGGAGCCGCCGGAATTGAAAGTGAGCACTTCGGCGCGTGTGGCGTCTGGCGGGGCAGGGGCGTCCATTCGGGGCCGGAGGGACAGTTGGAAATTGCACAGGCACCCGGCGCCCTCGGCGGGAACCACACCGGGCAGGAGTTTGTCGAGCGCGTTGTAAACCGTGTCAGGCACCATATGGCCAATCACATGGCGCAGGGCCACGGGGGCCGGGAACTTGGCATTCACAATGCTGTTTTCCGGCGCGCTGATTTCAAATGGAGCCAAAGACGCGGCATTGTTCGGGATTTCCGGCGCGATGGCGCATTTGAGTGCGTAGCAGGCGTAGGCCTTGGTGTAGACCAGAGGGACGTTGATGCCTTTTTTGTCGAGGCCGGACGTGCCGCCCCAATCGCTGACAATGCGGTCTTTCTCGATGGTCAGCGTGACGTGCAGATCAATCGGTTTGTCGTAGCCGTCGATGCGCAGATGTCCGGAGGCGGTGCCGGGGGCGAGGGCATTGATGCGCTCTAGTGTGGCTTTGCGCGAATTGGTCAGGATGAAATCCGAGATGCCGGTCAGATCTGGCAGATCAAACTCCTGCACCATGTCGATCAAGCGACGGTGGCCGATATCGTTGCAATTGGCCAAAGCGTAGATGTCGCCGACCAGCTGATCCGGTTCGCGCACATTGCCGCGAATGAGCGCGATCAAGGTCTGATCGACTTCGCCGCGATTGGCGAATTTCATGATCGGGATATAGAGACCTTCTTCGTGGACATCATTGGCATCTGCGCCAAAGCCACGACCGCCAATATCGGTGACATGGGCCGTGCAGGCAAAGAAGCCGATGAGCTGGCCTGCATAAAACGAAGGGGTGACTACCGTGATGTCGTGTTTGTGGCCCGTGCCCTCCCAGGGATCATTGGTGAGGTAAACATCGCTTTCGCGCATGTTGTCGCGCCCGATGCGGCGGATAAAGTGCCCCACAGCATCTGCCATTGCGTTCACATGACCCGGGGTGCCGGTGACGGCCTGAGCGAGCATATCTCCGGCGGCGTTGTAGACACCGGCGGATAGGTCGCCCGCCTCACGCACCGATGTGGAAAAGGCTGTGCGCACCAGCGCTTGTGCCTGTTCTTCGACGACGGAGATCAAGCGGTTCCACATGACCTGATAGGCGACTTTGCTGTGCCCGGTTTCTGGACGGTTCATTGGGCGGTCTCCTTCAGGTGGACATCCAACGTGCCGTCGCTGTGGGTGCAGACATCGCGGCTGCTTGGGACAACAACGGTGGTTTCATCCTCTGTAATCAGGGCGGGGCCGTGTGCCATGTGGCCTGCAGGCAGATCAGCACGCGCAAGCGCGGCGGCCTCTACCGTTGCGGCGCGTGCCGGATCAAAGAGCGGGCGTGTTGTGGTTGCGTCAACTTTGTTCAGTGCGCCAAGTTCATTGAGCGGTGTTGTGGCAGTTTGCGCGGTGTAGGCGTTGACGCTCCAGACCGTGATTTCGACCTCCATCCCCTCGACCGCGCGACCAAAGAGGGCTTCGTAGTCCGCTTCAAAATGGCGGAGGAAGGTGGCGGCGTCAGGTGCCGCGGCCTGTTCGGCGGTTAGAGAGATTGGAATTTCCCAGCCCTGACCCGCATAGCGCATGTATATCTTGTGGTCGCGCAGGATTTCGGCATCTGCATCGCAGGAGCGCACAAATCCTGTGGCTTCTTCAGACATTTCGGCAAAGAGGGTTTTGACCTGCGCCGGATCAAATGCGTTGAGGCGCATGAACACAGAGCGGTTGGCTTCAAAACTAAATGGCGCGCGCAGGAAACCGATGGCCGATCCAACACCGGCGCCTTGGGGGACGAGGCAGCGGGCAACGCCGAGCTTTTCGCAAAGCCTTGCCGCGTGAAGCGGGGCTGCGCCTCCAAAGGCGATCATGGTATATTCGCTGAGGTCTTCGCCGTTTTCGACAGCATGGACACGGGTGGCATTGGCCATGTTTTCATCGACAACTTCGGCCAGCCCAAAGGCGGCCTCCATGGCGTCCATGTTCAGAGTATTGCCGATGACAGTGTCCAGAGCCTTTGCAGAATTGTCGGGGTGTAGCGGGATTGAGCCGCCGGCGAAATTGTTGGGATCAAGCTTGCCAAGGATCAGATCCGCATCGGTCACAGCTGGGTTTTCACCGCCACGCCCATAGCAGGCCGGGCCGGGCTCTGACCCTGCGCTCTCGGGGCCGACGCGGATCTGGTTCATGCCGTCGACATGGGCAAGCGAGCCGCCGCCCGCGCCGATTTCCACCATGTCGATCACAGGGATAGAGATGGGCATGCCGGATCCCTTTTTGAAACGATAGGTGCGGGCCACTTCAAACACGCGGGCGGTTTTTGGGGTCTGGTCTTTAATCAGGCAGATTTTGGCAGTGGTGCCGCCCATATCGAAACTCAGGACTTTGGAAAGCCCGTGGTTGGCGGCGATGTCTGCGGCGAAGATCGCGCCACCCGCCGGGCCGCTTTCCACCAGCCGCACAGGGAAGTCAGCCGCGCTTTCCAGAGACATGATGCCGCCACCTGAGTGCATCAAAAAGACAGGGCAAGCCGCGCCCTCGTCTGCCAGGCGGGATTTCAAGCGGCCGAGGTAGGACTTCATCAGCGGTTTGATGTAGGCGTTGGCGATGGTGGTGTTGAAACGCTCGTATTCGCGCATCTGTGGCGACACTTCGCAGGAGAGCGAGACCATCACGCCGGGCAGCTTTTCCGCCAGAACTTTGGCAATCAGGCGCTCGTGGGCATCGTTCACGTAGGAATGCAGCAAGCCCACCGCGATGCTTTCATATTCCGCTTCCGCAAGCTCATCGGCCAGTTGCTCGATCTCTGCACGATCCAGCGGGATCAGAGCGGTGCCGGTGGCGTCCATGCGCTCGTTGACCACATAGCGGCGATTGCGCGGCAGCAGCGGTTCGGGGAGCGTGAGATTGAGGTCATATTGCTCAAAGCGGCTTTCGGTGCGCATTTCGATGACGTCGCGAAAGCCCTTGGTTGTGATCAAAGCCGTCTTTGCGCCGCGCCGTTCGATCAGAGCATTGGTGGCCAGCGTGGTGCCATGGATGATCTGCGTGATAACCGCTGGGGTGACACCTGCTTTGGCGCAGACCTTGTGCATCCCGTCCACAATGGCGTTTTCCGGGGCGGCGTAGGTGGTCAGCACCTTTGTGGAGTGCCGATCTTCGCCGATCTCGAGCACCACGTCGGTGAATGTGCCGCCAATATCTACGCCCAAGCGGGCCGCTGGTGTGGGCATGATGCGCCTCTTTGCTGTCTTAATAAGATCAGCCTAGTGGCAGGCGGGTCATGGAATCCAATTATTAGATTGAATATGAAGGATAAAGGAAATTTATCCTTTGGTGGTGCTCGCGTGAGTTTGGGCCTCAATCTGGGCGAGCTCTGCAGCGGCGCTGACAAAGCTGGGGCAGGTGTCCGCATCAAAGCGGGCAAAGAACTGCAGGGCGTCAGGCACCCAGAGATAGCGCAAGGGCACGAGCGTGCCTTGAGCGAGATCATCGCGCACCATCGCTTCGGGCAGGCAGGCCACGCCAAGGCCGTCGCGCGTCATCTGGTGGCATGCCGCAAGGTTGGATGACGATACATGGCGGACCGAGATGTCGGGGAAGGCGGCAAAGTGCTCCTGCATCTGGCGGTAGGGAATGGTGCCGCGGGCGTGGGTCAGGACGGGATGTTGCGCAAGGTCACGCAGCGAGAGCACTTTGGTGCCCATCTCCAGCTTTGGCGCGCCCACCCACATCATGGGCAGCGGGCCAAGATCCGTGTTGCCCGTTGTCTCGTGGTGAAAGGGACCATTCTGCAGAGCAAGATCAATGCGTCGCTCCAGCAGGGCATCAGACAGATTGAGGGAGAGATCGACGGTGAGGTCGACGTCAATGTTGGGGAAGCGGGCCTTGAGGGCGGCGAAGAAAGCGCCCAGCCACGTGTGTACGATCATTTCGGTGACACCAATGCGCAGGGTGCCATCAAACAGGCTATCGTCTTCTGCAGTCAGTAAAAATCCATCCATCGACTGCAAAACTGCGCGCGCTTGTATGAGCAGTTTTTCCCCCATTGGCGAGAGGCGCACGGAGCCTGCATCGCGCGACATCAGGCGGTGGCCGATTTGCGCCTCAAGCGTGGTGATACGGCTGGATATATTGGGCTGTGTTGTGTTGAGTTTGTCCGCTGCGCGGCGGAAGCTTTGCAGGTCGGCCACGGCCACGAAGGCCTGGAGCTGTTTGAAGCTGATCTGAGCCACGTGGGTGTCCTGTCGGCATGTTCTTGTGGAACTTAGTGCCGCGCAAACTGCGTGGAAAGCAATGGGGTTTTTGAGGGCTTTGCTGCTGGCTGAGAAAAGTCCGAAAAAGGGGATTGTCAAATTTAGAACGTTCCAATTATGGTGTGACTCGGAAATTAGATCGTTCCAATTCGATTGAGAATGATCTGACAGGGAGGCAAAGTTTCTTATGCGTTGGGTTTTTGTCGGGGCGAGCACGATCGCATCTCAATACATGTTAGGAGCGGTGCGCGCTCAAAAGGGCGGTGACGTCGCTTGGGTTGTGAGCGGTTCGGCGCAGCATGGCGCTGACTGGGCGTCGGCCCACAATGTGCCGAAATCCACGTCGGATCTTGCCGAGGCGCTGGCTGATGAGAGCTGCGATGCGGTTTATATCTCCTCCACCAACGAGAAACACTTGCCTCAGGCCATGGCGGCCATTGCTGCGGGCAAACATGTGCTTTGCGAAAAGCCTCTCGCGATGAGCGTTGCGGATGCGGCGGATATGGTGAAGGCCGCTGAGACGGCAGGCGTTACCTTTGCAACGAACCACCACCTGCGTTGCTCCGGCACGCATCGTGCGATGCAAGCGCTGATTGCGGAGGGCAAGATTGGCAAAGCGCTGTCGCTAAGGATTTTCCATGCGGTGCATTTGCCGCCGCATTTGCAGGGGTGGCGGATCAATGACGCCACTGCGGGTGGCGGTGTGATCCCCGACATTACGGTACATGATGCGGATGTGGCGCGGTTCTTGCTGGGTGAAGACCCTCAGCGCGTCGTGGCGCAGATGGCGGCCTCGGGCATGGGCGAGGGTGTGGAGGACAGCGCCATGTCCGTCTGGACCATGCCAAGTGGTGCCATGGTGATGAGCCATGAGAGTTTTACCCATCCTTTTGCGGGCAGCGGATTGGAGGTGCATGGCACCGAAGGGTCGATTTTCGCAAAGGACGTGATGACACAGGAGCCGGTTGGCGATGTGGAGCTGGTTACTGCTGCAGGACGTGCAGCTGTCGAGGTGTCTCGACACAACCTTTATGAACAGGGGCTTGCAGATTTCTACAGCGCTGTCGCCGGGACCGGGGGCGCCGCAGCGGATGGGCAGGATGGCGTGAAGTCTTTGGCGGTTGCCATGGCGGTGCGCGACGCAGCACAGACGGGTCAGGCCGTGGATGTGGACTACGGAGATCTGGCATGAGCAAACTGGTTTCCGCAAGCGATGCAGTCGCACGTATCAAAGATGGCGCTGTTGTTACGGTGTCCTCGAGCTCGTCGCTTGGCTGTCCCGATCTTGTTTTGAAAGCCATCCGAGCGCGGTTTGAAGCCGAGGGACATCCGCAGAGCATCACGTCAATCCATCCGATTGCTGCCGGTGATATGTATGGCATCAAGGGAATGGACTATCTGGCGCAGGACGGTTTGCTTTCGCGTGTGATTGCAGGGTCTTATCCGTCTGGTCCCTCAAGCCTTGAGATGCCTGCGATCTGGAAAATGATCGTTGAAGATCGGGTGGCGGCCTACAATGTGCCATCGGGTATCCTGTTTGACATGCACCGCGAAGCGGCGGCGAAACGGCCCGGGGTGCTTACGCAGGTTGGATTGCAGACCTTTGTCGATCCTGTGCGCGAAGGCTGCGCGATGAACGGCACAGGCGCGGCGGCACCGATTGTGACCCGGGAAGACTTCGGCGGGCAAACATGGCTGCATTTCCCAAATATCACACCGGATGTTTGTATCTTGCGGGCGACCACTGCGGATGAGCGCGGAAACCTGACCTATGAGCACGAAGGGGCCTATCTTGGCGGGCTTGAGCAGGCGATTGCCGCGCGTAACAATGGCGGGCTGGTGATTGCACAGGTGCAGCGGATGACCGCGCGCGGGAGCCTGCGGCCACATGATGTGCGGGTGCCGGGACATTTGGTTGATCTGGTGGTGATTGACGCGGACCAGAAGCAGACCTGTGAGACTCCTTACGATCCAGCGATCAGCGGGCAGATTATGCGCCCGTGGGACAGCTTTGCTTTGGCAGACTATGGCGTTGAGAAAGTGATCGCGCGCCGGGCGGCAATGGAGCTCGCCAAGGGGCAGACGGCCAATCTTGGCTTTGGCATCAGCGCGATGGTGCCGCGTATCCTGCTTGAAGAAGGCCACCCGGAGGCGGTGACCTGGGCGATTGAACAGGGTGCTGTTGGTGGCGTACCGCTGACTGGTTTTGCCTTTGGCTGCGCGTCCAATGCGGATGCGTTTGTGCCGAGCCCGCAGCAGTTCATCTACTTCCAAGGGGGCGGGTTTGACATGTCCTTCCTCTCCTTCCTTGAGGTTGATTTGGAAGGCAATGTGAATGTCTCCAAACTGGGTAAGAAGCCTTATTTGACAGCGGGTTGCGGCGGCTTTGTTGATATCACCGCGCGCGCGAAGAAGATCGTCTTCTCGGGCTGGTTTGAGGCCGGGGCGCAGATGGATCTGTCTGAGGATGCGCTGAAGGTGGCAACGCCGGGCAAGTTTACCAAGATGGTGGACCAGGTCGAACATGTGACATTCTCCGGTGCACGGGCACGCGAGACGGGTCAGGAGGTGCTTTACATCACCGAGCGCTGTGTGATCCGGCTGACCGATCAGGGGCTTGTCGCCACCGAGATTATGCCCGGCATTGACGCTCAGGCGGACATCGTGGGGCCAACCGAGGGCCGTGTGACCGTGGCAGAGAACGCTGTTGTCATGGACAAAAAACTGTTGAGCCAAGCACCTATGGGGCTGTCGCTGTGAGCGGGGTCGCGCTTGAGGTCAAAGGCGGGGTCGCCACGCTGACGCTTCAGAATGAAGCGAAATACAACGCGTTGGATGTGCCCATGCTGGAGGCTCTTGAGACCCATATTGACGCGATTGAGCGGGACAGCGCCGTGCGTGTGCTGATTTTGACAGGCGCGGGGCAAAAGGCCTTTTGCAGCGGTGCCGACATTGCGGCCTGGGGCAGCCTGAGCCCGGCTGAATTTGCGCGCCATTGGGTGCGGGACGGGCATCGCCTGTTCGATCGCATTGCGAGACTATCCAAACCAACAATCTCTGCAATCAACGGTCATGCCTTTGGTGGCGGCTTAGAGTTGGCAACGGCCTGTGATCTGCGGATCGCGGCGCCCAAAGCGCTGCTGGCGTTGCCTGAGGCGCGTGTTGGGATTGTTCCCGGCTGGTCGGGCACCCAGAGGCTGGTGCGGTTGATTGGCGAAGTGCTGGTTAAGGAAATGGCGTTGTTTGGATGTCGGATCAGTGCTGAACGCGCTCAGCAGGCCGGGTTTTTGGCGGAGATTTCCGAGGATCCGCTGCAAGCGGCGCAGGCATTGGCAGAAGAGCAGATGGCGCTGTCGCCGCGTGCGGTTGAGATCACAAAATCCATGATTTTGGCGGGAAGCGGTGAGGACAGCGGTGCGATGATTGAGGCGCTGGGCAGCGCCGCCATTGCCGCGAGTGACGACAGAGACGAAGGCGTGGCGGCGTTTATGGAAAAACGCGCCGCGCAGTTTACAGGGAAATAGAGAATGAACGAGCTTGCAATACGGCATTCGGTTGGCTTTGTGCCCGCAGCGGATCCTTTTGAGGGGCGTCATCTGATTGATGGCACCTGGCAGACCAGCGCAGATGGTGGGACGTTTGAGCGGGTGTCTCCGAGCCACGGTGTTGTGGTGAGCCGTTCCGCGATGGGTGGCGAAGCCGAAGCGGAGGCGGCGATCAAGGCGGCACGTAAGGCTTTTGACGCAGGTGTCTGGAGCCGTATTTCCGGCAAGGAGCGCGCCACCGTTTTGCTTAAAGTGGCGGACCTGATTGAAGCCAATGCTGATCGCATGATTGAGCTTGAAGTACTGGAAAGCGGCAAGCCGATTGCGCAAGCGCGGGGCGAAGTGACCGGGGCTGCGGATTTGTGGCGCTACGCGGCAAGTCTCGCGCGGAGTGTTCACGGCGACAGCCACGATACGCTTGGCGAAGACATGGTGGCGATGGTTTTGAAGCAGCCGATTGGGGTTGTGTCGATTATCACACCTTGGAACTTCCCCTTCTGGATCCTGAGCCAGAAACTGCCTTTTGCGCTCGCGGCGGGCTGTACTTGTGTCGTTAAACCCTCGGAGATGACGCCAAGCACAACGGTTATGTTGGGCGAGCTTCTGATTGAAGCGGGCTTGCCTGCGGGTGTGTGCAACATCGTGTTGGGGCACGGCGAGCCGGTTGGCAGCGTGATGGCTGCACATAAGGACGTGGACATGGTCAGCTTCACCGGGTCCACCCGTGTGGGTAAGCTGATCAGCAAAGTGGCCGCGGATACACTTAAGAAGGTGGCGCTGGAACTGGGTGGGAAAAACGCGCAGGTCATCTTCCCAGATTGTGATCTGGAAGAAGCCGTGGACGCGGTGGTGTTCGGCACCTACTTCAATGTTGGGCAGTGCTGCAACGGCTCCAGCCGCGTGATTGTGCACAAGGACATTGCTGAGGAATTCGTTGCCCGTGTTGTCGCTCAGTCTCGCAACGTGCGCTTTGGGGACCCGATGGATGAGGCCACTCAAGTCGGCGCAATTGTGACAGAAGCGCATAACGCGCAGATTCACCAACATGTGGAGGCCGCACAGGCCGCCGGTGCGAAAGTTGTCTTGGGCGGTGGACCGCTGTCTGTGGATGGTTTGGGTGGTCAGTTTTATCAACCGACTGTTTTAACTGATGTGAGCGCTCACATGGGGGCTGCACAAGACG
>NZ_JAGHRO010000006.1 GCF_017743735.1 Shimia sp. R9_2 | reverse complement strand
TAGCTGTGGGTGTCCGCCACATCCTGATCCGCAACCGTCAACTGGCCAACCACCGCCCCGCGGGCGTTTTCCGCAACGGTCTGCGTCTCCAGCGTGAGACCTGTGACGGCGTCATTTGTGTCCGTCACGTTGATCATGAAGCTCTCAGTATAGGCGCTGCCCGCCGCGTCTGTGACGGTCACCTCCACATCGACCTGCGCCGCCGCCTCATGATCCAGCGCGATGCCGTCCTTCAGCTTCAATGCACCATCGACCACCTCAAAACGGTCGTCTGAGACGGTGTAGCTGTGGGTGTCCGCCACATCCTGATCCGCAACCGTCAACTGGCCAACCACCGCCCCGCGGGCGTTTTCCGCAACGGTCTGCGTCTCCAGCGTGAGACCTGTGACGGCGTCATTTGTGTCCGTCACGTTGATCATGAAGCTCTCAGTATAGGCGCTGCCCGCCGCGTCTGTGACGGTCACCTCCACATCGACCTGCGCCGCCGCCTCATGATCCAGCGCGATGCCGTCCTTCAGCTTGAGTGCGCCGTCGACCACCTCAAAACGGTCGTCTGAGACGGTATAGCTGTGGGTGTCGTTTTGGTTGAGATCTTGGACTGTCAGTCTGCCGATAACTGCACCCGCTTGTTGCTCTGAAACCGTTGTATCCGATAGGGTTAGGCCATCTGGAGCATGGTTTGTTTCGTTATCATCTTCAGGTGTGTTGCGTGTGTCTTCGGCGAGGTTTGATGTGATCTCGGAAGGAGCGGTCACCGGCGCGGCGCGGAAATTGGCAGGGCTAACATCTTCAAACCGGTCTGCCTGGCCGCTTTCGTTTCGAGCGGGATAAACTGTGTTTTGCGGAGCTATCGCCCCTCGGTCATTTTGCGGAAGAGGAGCCGAAACAGGGGCGGTCTGCTCTTCAGAAGGTGCGGCATCGGTCTCAATGATATTCGGGTCGCGACGGGTTTGAGCTATTACCTCTTGGGCTTCTAAGCGGAGTGGCTCCTCAGAAAAATGCGCTGCGCCTCTCTGCCCGGGCTTGTTTAAAACTGCGCCCTCTTGCAGTTCACCAGTATGAAGTGTGCTGCGGCTCTGGTCTTCAGGAGCGGTTTGCGCACCGCGCGCGATGGCATCCGCGATCGCATCTTTCTCTTGCTGCCCCTCAATGGGACCGTCAGTCTCAATCTTCTCTGATCCAAAATCATCGACCATCATACACCGCCATGTTCCAGCATGAAGTCTGAGGCTATCGCACAATAGTTAAGGCGCCGCCTTCAATATGATCGGCATTTGATACGTGTTTTAAGCGAAGACCCTTCGCGCATTCACCTACATGAAAGGTGTTTGAGGGCACTCATAGGGAGAGTGCTTTGTGTGGATCCGATATGGAACAAGACCGTTTCAAAGAGCGAGACAGCTCTTTCTTTTTGAATATGCCGATTTGGATGGCATCACTGTCGTTGAACATTGTCGCGCTCGCCATGCCGATCGTGATTCTGCTCATTTTTGATCGTGTCATTCCATTTCAATCTCTCGATACACTGCGCATGCTCACGTTGATCTTGGTGGTCAGCGTTGGGATAGAGTTTGCGCTGCGGTGGTGTCGCCTCAGCTTGCTGAACATAACCTCAGAACGCGCGGCGGTTTCCAACTACCGTCGCTTTGCCCATCGTGTTTTGCATGCAGAAACTGACCGCTTCGCTTTGGATGAACCATCAACCTACTTGGATCGGTTCGGCGCCATTGCGCAACTGAGAGACTACAGTTCCGGGCAAAACCATGCGGTGCTGATCGATTTGCCGTTCACTTTGCTCTTTGCTGTCATGATTGGTCTGATCGGCGGCTGGCTGGTCGCTGTGCCCCTCTTAGGGTTTGGTATTGTCCTCATGTTTTCTTTGATCATGAAGCGTGCCCAATGGTCTCTGTTTGACACGCGCAAAACACTCGACAATCGAAGATATGCTTTTCTGTCCGAAGTTCTGTCTGGCAGTCAAACCGTCAAAGCCAACAGGATGGAACGCCAGATGGCTCGGCGTTTTGAAAAGTTGGAAAATCAAACTGTGGATTTGAGCCACAGGCTTATCCAATTTTCGGGATTGGCGCAGAACTTTGGCGCAGCCTTTGGCCAGATCTCAATCGCGGCCATGGGGCTGTTCGGTGCTTACTTGGTGATACAGCAGCAGATTGGTATGGCTGAAATGGCGGCCTGTATGCTGTTGAATGGCAGGATTGTGCAGCCGTTGACCAAGCTCATGACGCTTTGGGTCCAGTCAGAGAGCGTGGCAGCGTCCTGGCGCAAGCTTCATGAGATTGATGCACTGGAAGTGCCCGACCCGCCAGTAGCTCGTTCAAGCGCGATTGAGGGCCGCATCACGATCGACAATCTCAGACTGCAACATAAGTCCGGAGCCACAGACCCGGCGGTCCTTAAAAGGCTCGCCATATCTCCTGGGCAAACGATTTTGATGACAGGCGCCGCCCGCTGGCAACTCCAAGCCTTCTATGATGCGATCCTAGGTCGAAACGTGCCCTCTGGATCAAGGGTGTTGATAGATCATTTGCCATCGCAGTCACGTGCGCGGGAGCGTGGGCACAACGCCATTGTGGTTTTGGAAAATGATCCGGCGATTTTGTCAGGCACTTTGCTCGAAAACCTCAGTGCATTTGGCGATGAGACGCAGATCGCTCGAGCCAAGGAAATCGCCGCCAAGCTGGGTCTAGAGCGACGCATCAACCGTTTGCCGACAGGCTACAACACACAGATGGGCGATGGAGGCGGCGTTTTTGAAACTGATCCGGCAAATCGCCAGTTGATTGCATTGGTGCGTGTTTTGGCGCTCCAGCCACGTATTCTTGTAATGAGTGAACCCACCGCTGCCTTGGACACACCTGAGCGTGAGGCACTCTCGGCCCATCTCGCGGAGATGAAGTCCAAAACAACCATTCTGATGGATAGCCCGGATCCGCATATGAAACGTCTCGCAGATATTGAGTGCGATTTGGAGAGCGGGAGTGCCGTGCCTATCGACTGGCAAGTTGATGCACCGGCAGAAGCAACGATCCATTCCCACAGGAGGGACGTGGCATGACTCTCGTGAACGCAAAGCACGCTAGCGACCTGCTGCAAGAGTTGCTGCTTGTCGGCGGATGGCAAAACAACCCGGATGCCATCGCAGAGGCTCTCCCGCACCATAGTCAGACACTTGAGCTTGGGGACCTGCTCCATACGCTGGACAATCTCGAAGTGCCCTATGTCTCCACAAAATGCTTGGAGACCCAGATTACGCGAGAAGAGTGCCCGGCGCTGGTGTTTCCTACCAATGGCGACTGCTACATTTTGCTGGACTTGGCTGATGGCATGCTGCTGGTCGCCGATCTAGAGGGGGGGCGGCCTGCCAAACGCGCACCTGAACGGAGCAGATGCGCTGTCATTCGCATTGAGCAGTTCAGCTTCCAGCCGGCGCGGCAAACCAAATTGACGGTCTGGGAAACCTTCAAGGCGACACGCCAGATGGTCCCGGGTCTCTTGTTTGCGGCGTTCCTGATCAATTCGCTTGGCTTGTTCGTGCCTTTGTTGATTATGGCCATTTACGATCAGGTCATTCCCTCCGGCTCCACGGATCTTTTGGTCGCGCTTGCCCTTGGCGTCGCAATACTTACAGCCTCCGATTTTTTGTTCCGCAGTGTCCGTACCCGCGCACTAGCTTATGTCGGTCAAAAGGGTGAGCGCACTTTGACAATTGCGCTATTTCGAAAGCTGATGCGCCTGCCATTGGGGCAACTTCAGAGATCCAGTGTAAGCCAACAGATTGCGCGCTTTCGGCAGTTTGAGTCCTTGCGCGAGCTTTTCACAGGATCGGTTGTCACAAACGTGATTGATTTGCCGTTTGCCCTGATGTTCCTGGCCGTGTTGACATATTTGTCCCCCTACGTCGGCTTCCTCACATTTGGGTTGGCCATCGTCATGCTGACGATGGAGGTGCTTATGCAGCCCTTCCAAGAGCGACGAGATCAAGCCGCCGCAGAGGCGCAGCGGGCGAGCTCGATGGTCATCCAAGACGCCGTAAGACATCAGCAGACCCTCGCAAATCTCGGCATGCGGGACCGTTGGTTGGAACGTTGCATGCCGCTGGCAGATGCGGCAGAGGTTGCAACCGCGAAGGCGCGCCAACTCCGCAATCTTGTACACACGCTTTCGCAAAGCCTTGTTTCGTTGGGGACTCTTGGCGCAATTGTCATAAGCGCGCATGGTGCCGTTGCGGGCACGATGAGCTTTGGCGCGCTGATAGCGTCCATTGCTTTGGTGTCCAAGGTGCTGGCCCCCATTCAGGCATTCCAGACATCTCTCGGCCAAATTGCGGGCTTCCGAAAGAGCCAGCAACAAGCAGATCAGGTTCTTGCCCTAAATGAAGAAATGGAGCTGGGCCTCAGCCAATCGCACCAAAAAACTCTACGAGGCGAAATATCACTCAGTGGCGTGAGCTATCGACCGGACCCCATCAGCCCACCAATCTTGACATCTGTTGATTTCACCTGCGCGCCAGGCGAATTGGTTGTGCTCTTGGGGCCAGACATTGCCGGTCGTGCGGCTGTTTTGGATCTCGTCAGCGGTCTTCATACGCCGACGGGTGGGGTGATTGAACATGACGGCATCGACATCCGCCAGATCGCACGCGATGAACTACGCAAATCCGTGACCTACGCAACTTATAGCCCCCAATTGTTCTACGGGACGGTGAGCCAAAATTTCCGTCTGGCATCCCCCGCATTGTCGCAAATCCAAATCGACGAAGCCTTGGAAGATATGGGCATTCGCGACAAGGTCGAACGATTGCCCGAAGGGTGTGAAACCCGCCTGAACGCGCAGGTGCTTGCCGGGGTCGCCGAGGCGCGGCTCAAATCCTTAGCGCTCGCGCGCAGTATCGCGCGACAGTCTTCAATTTATCTCTTCTCAGAACCGACCGATGGGTTGACCGACGAACGGCGATTGAAACTTAAAGACTGGATGCAGCGCGAGCGAGGTCACAAGACCATTCTCGTCGCCACCGCTGACACGTCCTTCCTGCAAATGGCAGATCGTTTGATTTATCTGAATGGTGGTCGTGTGATCGTCAACGACACCGGGGCAGCGGCGCGCAAGAAAGTGGAAGCTGTCATGAAAGCAATGGGAACTCAATGATGCGGAATTCAGCAATGAAGCGACACAAAGAAGGCCCGATTGCAAAGGCCAAACACAAAGATGAGAATTCTAAGGCACGTGTGGCGAGCCTTATTGCCACTATATTTTCAGGTATGGTGGTCGCGTTGGTGATCCTGTCAGGCCGTACGGAAGTACCTCAGATCACGCGAGCGCCGGGCACAATTGTGCCGGTGGGGGACTACACACAAATCGAGGTGTTGGATGGCGGCGTTGTCGATCGTGTTTATGTTCACGATGGGGATCGCGTCGAAGCGGGCGACATCCTTTTAGAGCTGCGCCACCCAGATCTGAACAAAGAACAGCTGAGACTGCAGGAACAAATCTCAACGATTGAGCGCAAGCTTGCAAACGCTCAAACGGCCCTGGGCTTCCTCGAAAGAGGAGAGCTTGCTACGGAGGATGCACTGGCCAAACTTCGTCTGGGCAAGCAATTTCGCGCTGCGGCAACACTTGAAATTTTCACGGAAAGCCAAAGGGTTAAAGCTGTTTCAATCGCGCAGCAAGAAGAAACGCTTGAGATCCTTAAGGAATCGCAGAGTTTCACATTAGAGCGTATTGAACGCAAAAAAGAAGAGTTGGAGCGTGCGCGCCAGCTGAATGCTCAGGGTCTAACAACACAGCGCGATCTTGCGCGTGAAGCGGACCAATTGGACGCGCTGCGCAAAGCTGCCTCAGACGGTGAGGTGCGCCTTGCCCAAGCCCGCAGCGCGCTCACGCTGACGCAGGCAGAAATGGCAGAACAAGGCTTGTCCCTGCGCGAAAGGCTGTTGAATGAGGCGGAAGAGCTGAGCGACCTGCGCAGCGAGTTGGAGGTCTCCTTGCATGTCGTGGAACGTAAGCTCGCAGACCTCAAAATCGTGTCACCCAATCAAGGCATCGTCCAATCCGTCGCCTTTCCAAATATCGGTGAGGTTATTGCGCCGGGCGAAACGATCTTTGAACTCTTGCCCACGCGACTTGATCTGATGGTAGAGGCGCGCATTCCCAACCGCGAAATTGGCCACGTTGGGGTAGACCAAAATGTAAAGCTTGCTATCGACACCTATGATGTACGCCGGTTTGGTAAGGTAGACGGCCATGTCGTGGCACTCAGCCCGGTGCCGCTTGTTGATGAACAGACAGGAGAAACCTATTTCCGCGCGTCTATCCAATTGGATGGCGAAACGATTGGGCGGGGCGCATTTGAGAGCCCGTTGCAGGCAGGGATGACTGTTGTCGCCGAGATGACGACAGGCCAAAAAAACTTGCTTGCTTATATGCTGAAGCCTGTGGACGAAACACTTAGCAACGCCTTTAACGAACGCTGAGAGAGCTTTCTTGGCACGCAAGATTGCTCAGAGTGTACCCCCAATTCACGTGAATAAGGTCCTTTGCGATACGGGGCAAAGAGAGTTTCGACGAAATTGATGTGTGCCCATTACGCGGTGGATTTGCAGTTAAGCAGCACAGAGCGTCGGGCTTGCAGAGTGTTGCATCAGCACCGGTCAACAGTAAGCGGTGGGCCGATCACACGGTTTTCACGTAGTTCCAAGGCATCAGCTCGTTGATGGCGGTTTGTTTGTGCCCCTGGGCGATGGCCGTCAAGACGCCAGACAGATAGCCATGGGGCTCAATCCCGTTGAGTTTGCAAGTTTCGATCAGCGACGCGATGATTGCCCAGTTTTGCGCGCCAGTATCATGTCCGGCAAAGAGTGCGTTTTTGCGATTCAGGGCGATGGGGCGGATGGTGCGTTCGACGGGACTGTTGTCGAGTTCGATGCGCCCGTCACTGAGGAACAGGATCAGCCCATCCCAGTATTTGGCAATGTATTTCAGGGCTTCTCCGGTCGGGGATTTGGCCGAGACACGGGCGCGGTTTTGGGCAAGCCAGATCTCAAAGGCATCGATGACGGGCTTTGAGCGCTCTTGCCGCGCGGTACGACGTTGCTCAACAGTCTGACCGCGCAAGTCTTTTTCGATGCGATAGAGTGCCTGGATTTGAGCCAGGCCTTCCTGCGCGACCGGCGCCGCCCCAGATTGGGTAACATCATGCAATTTGCGGCGGGCATGCGCCCAGCAATAGGCCAGTGTCACCTCCTGTGCGGGCCGTTTGAGCAAGCGGTTGTAGCCAGCGTACCCATCGACCTGCAACGTGCCGCTGAAGCCTTTCAAAATGTTGTCCGCATGCTGGCCAGATCGTCCCGGCGCATAGGTGAAGGCCACGCCGGGCGGATCCTCACCACCCCACGGCCTGTCATCGCGGGCCAGCGCCCAGAAGTAACCCGTCTTGGTCCGCTTTCGTCCCGGTGCCAGAACGGGGGCAGGGGTTTCATCCATGAAGAGCTTGGTGGAATGCTTTAGGTCAACCAGTAACGCGTCATACACCGGGGTCAGTTCGAAGGCAGATTTACCAACCCAAGCGGCCAAGGTCGAGCGATCCAGATCAATGCCCTGACGGCTGTAGATCTGGGCCTGCCGATAGAGCGGCAAGTGATCGGCGTATTTGCAGACAAGCACATGGGCCAGCGTTGCCTCGGTTGGCATGCCACCTGCGATAAGGTGGGCGGGTGCCGAGGCTTGGGTAATGCCAGTCTCGCAAGATCGGCAGGCGTATTTCGGACGACGGGTGACGATCACGCGGAACTGGGCCGGAATGATATCCAGCCGTTCACTGACATCCTCGCCGATTACATGACGCGCGGCTCCGCAGGCGCAAGAGCGCTCGGGCTCAATGACCACTTCCACCCGCTCTAAATGCTTGGGCAATGACCCACGATTGGTCTGGCGTGGTTTTGATGGCCGCTCCGGCGCGGTGCGTTCGTCGGCGTCAATCTCGGCTTCCACCTGCTCGATGGCCGTCTCGATATCTTCGAGTTCCAACTCATATTGGGCCGGATCAATCTTCTCGGATTTGGCCCCAAAGAGCGCTTTCTTGAAGGAGGCAACCAAGGCCTCAAGCCGCGCATTCTGATCCTGCTGCGCGCGGATAATTGCCTTCAATTCGGCAATGTCATCGGGCAATTTGTCAGGCTCAGTCATGCCTGTTCCAATAACAAAACAAGGACAGACTGGCCCGTGTAAAGGGCACCGTGAGTCACTCCGCCGCAGCCGGAGCCGCCACCTCCAGAGGCTGCACCCGCCGCCAATCCAACCCCGCGAACAACGCCTCAAACTGGGCCGGTTCCAGGCGCATCACCCCGTTCTTGATCGCGGGCCATGTGAAGCTGTTATCTTCGAGCCGTTTGTAAGCCATCACCAGCCCGCTGCCGTCCCAATAGATCAGCTTAAGCCGATCTGCGCGCTTGGCGCGGAACACATAGACGGAGCCATCGAAAGGTCTTTGGCGCAGGTGGCCCTGCACCAGAGCTGCCAGGCCATCATGGCCCTTGCGGAAGTCCACTTGATCACTGGCCACAAAGATCCGGACCTTATGGGATGGTGTGATCACGTCGCTAAAGCCCGCGCAACCTCGGCGATCCGCACCGCGGGCGTCTCGGCATCAAGACGAACGGTGACATCGCCTTTGATCACATCAACTGTGCCTGAGAGTGTGGTGGACCGAGGCTGGACGACAGGCGCAGGCGTCTCCATTTCAACAGGAACGAAGTCCATGCCCTCCAAATTTGGCAGAACCAACTTGCCCTGTCGCGCCATCCGCCGCCAGTCAGACACAGTGCTGGGGATTAACTCATACCGCTTGGCAACCGCGTTGACCGTATCGCCTTCGATCAACGTCTCCGCCACGATCCGAGCCTTCAACTCAGGCGGCCAATCCCGCTTTCCATCCGCACGCCGCGGCACCCTTGCCAGAAACTCGCTTGTAGCTCCCATATAGAAACTCCCATCAAATCAAAGAAGCCTCTGAATCGCAGGTCACGCGTCATGCTGTAAGTGTGGGGGGGGGGAAACACCGGTTACGGTCAACACAGCGTAAAGCCCCAAAAGGTCGCGCCGATGAAGATCGCTTGGTTGCCGACATGATCGAACTGGCTCGCCAGTATGGCCGATACGGTTATCGCCGCATCGCAGCTTTGCTGAGAGATGCGGGATGGCGGGTGAACGACAAGCGTGTTGAACGCCTGTGGCGGCGTGAGGGGCTCAAGGTGCCGATGAAGCAGCCCAAGAAAGGACGGCTCTGGCTCAACGATGGCTCGTGTATTCGACTGCGTGCAGAGTATCCCAACCATGTCTGGTCGTACGACTTCGTTCATCATCGAACGGATGATGGAAGGGCGTTCAGAACATTGAATATCCTTGATGAGCACAGCCGGGAATGCTTAGCGATCCGAGTGAAACGGAAGCTGAATTCAGCCGAGGTGATCGACGCATTGACGGATTTGTTCATCCTGCGCGGTGTTCCGGCCTACATCAGATCAGACAACGGCCCAGAGTTCATAGCTCAGGTTGTTCGGGATTGGATAGGCGCGGTCGGAGCCAAGACCGCTTACATCGAGCCGGGGTCACCTTGGGAGAATGGATACTGTGAAAGCTTCAACGCCCGGTTCCGCGACGAGCTGCTAAATGGTGAAGTCTTCTACAGCTTAAAGGAGGCCCAAATCCTGATCGAACAATGGAGGAAGCACTACAACACCAAACGACCACATAGTGCCTTGGGCTATCGCCCACCGGCCCCGGAAAACATCGTCCCAATGGAAACAAGGCCAATCATGCACTAACATTCAAACTGGACCACTTAGGTGGGGCCGATCAGCTCAGGCACGTGATGTTCCAGGCAGCTATGGTTGCAAGTCACCACAATCCGGCCTTGAAAACTTTCGCGGATCGTTTGCGTGACGCAGGGAAACCGCACAAAGTCGTCATCACCGCTGTTGCCAGAAAACTCGCGACCATCGTCAACGCTCTCATCAAATCAGGACAGAAATGGTCTTCACAGAACATCTGAGAGATACAGTTGCTAGATTCTCATACAGTCAATCCCCCTGCATGATTTGCGCAATGAAGCCCATTTTGGGAAATAAACTTTTAAGAGCAACGGCTTTTACATATTCTCTCTACTTCACGAACGAGTGCTTGATCAAATTCAGACCGCATCGTTTTAAACCGTGAAATGTAAATCGGGATTGTATGGGAAGATATGCTAAACCCTCCATGAATTAGGCGAAGGATTGTATTATCTGATTGATATGGAAGACCTTCTAGACTATCAACAAAAATTGTTTGACCCACCGGATAACCATATTCAAATAAGTCAGCATATTCGGGGACGTGGTCGTGCGGATGACGCTCTACGAACTTCAGTTTAGGGGAAATACCACGTTCTACAAACTCGCGCATGACAGGGGTTTGCCACGGTATTTGATGAAGTCTCAGGGATTTTCGTTCTTTAGACGATTTAAGAAGAGCGATCATCATATCTGCATCGTCAGCATAAGATAATTCATTGGTGTTTGCAGGTGGCATTAAATCATAAATTGAAAAACTCTCAATTGAATCGGAAAAAACATTCGTAATGAAAGCCGTGGTTCGAGACGATTGATAGTCGTATACACGCAAATTCGGGCGACAGTTCATTGAAGTAAAAACGCTGTTGTATCCGTCGACACCGGCGGTATGAAATCCGAAATGCCGTAAGAACGCGTCCAGATGACGATTTCCTCCCCGCTCAGTTTGTTTGAACTTAGACAAACGAAACGTAGCGCCCACTAAGGAATTTCCCACCTCGTTTCTAATCATAGCTTTAACAATTTTCTGTTGCTCTTCACTTTCGATTCTAAGAACAAATGAAGGATCGTATCTTTCCCTTAAAATAAGAGACAAATGAAAATACGCGGTCTCCAGGTGAAGTCTAGCAAACCCCCGCGGCGCAACCGAACGATTATCAAAAAAACGGCTTGCTCGGTTAAACAAGTCAGGTCTGCTATCAGCCATCGCTAAAAACAGCAAGCTACCGTGCAGGCAGATATAGGATTTTGCCAGTTCTGGGTTGGAATACGCTTCAAACGAAATACTGGGGTTAGATTCATTGGCAAAGATCTCTGTTGGGTCAAAGCTTTCTAACCAAGAAACAAAGTCGTTCTCGAATGCATCAGCTTTTTGCCAAGCTGCTGCAGCTTGGCGCTCTCGTTCGGCATCTATAGCCCTTTGAATTCCCATATCGCCTGCTCCCGAGCAGGCCAACCCGTCCCAATCCCCACCAGTACTTGAACAGTGCGATTGACTAAAATTCAGGTAGTCCCACATGGTATAAGCCAAGGTGGGTACAGGACTACAAACGATAGTAAATACGATTAGCGTGCTCGCTAGGATCGTTTGGGAATTACCGATATTCATCACTTTGGACCTCTAGCAGTAACAGAGCGATTTAAGTCCTTTAAGTTGGCTGCGTGTCAAGTTATGATTTACATAGATTGGACTTGTCCCGTTGATCAAAACTGATTGGGTGTATATTTTGTCCGCTTTACCATGGTGCAACGTTACGTTTTACGCAATGATATTGGCGCCTAAACACGCGCACCACGACTATTTAATTTCCAATTTCATATCGAGGAGCGAGGATTTAAAAATTGAAGGTTTTTTTTGGAATAGCACTACTTCTAGTTTCTTCTTGTTATATCAGCTCTCTACATGCTCAGGGGGGATCAGGCAGCTATCAGAATGAAGCCTTATCTGCAGATGAAGTCAGAGAACTGCAGGAGCTGATTACATTTTTCGATGGTCGCTCGCACGATTTCAAATTCATGCCACGCTACGATGGCCCAGTAGACGGGATAATGAATGAGGAAACGCAAATTTGGATGAGAGATTTTCTCAATTATCGGCCACTATTTTCAAGGGATCTTCATCCTAGGAAAGTATTGGAAATTACGCGAAAGATTCTTACCTACCCAGTGCATGATCTACACCTAACTGTACTCAATTGGGAAGGTGCTCAAAATACGCATGGCGATTTAACTTGGAAAATATCTGTCGACCAAGAAGAAGGTTTGGCATCCGTTAAAGCGAAAGTGCTGGGGGGTAGCGGCTTTGGCGTAGAATGTCGTTTCCACGGCGAAGGATCCAAACCCTATAATGTGTTCACCCTTGAGGCTGCGGGCAATGAAAGTCAAAGTGTTACAACTATTCAAGTAGATGAAGGGCCAATCTACTCATGGCCAAGCGAACGCAATATCATAGACAATGAAGTATCAAAGAAAGTTTTTCTTGCTTTGATGTCAGACTTAAAAAATGGAGCGTCAGTACGAATTGCAGACTCTTCTGGCGCTTCTACGACGGTGGAGCTTACAGACACAGCGCGTGCATTGGGGCCATGCTCTGATCCAATTTTCTCCTATGATGTTCTGACAGCCGAAGAATTTCTTGCGAATGCCGAACTACCTACAAAACCAGTTCAGCTTAATGTGAGCCAGCGTGGTTCTCTATCTGGGTATGGGTCAATTACAGTTTGCAACAATGGGGAAACCCTTATCCGCGGATATCAAAAAGGAATTTTCCAGTACCAAAACCGTATGAACGTCGGCTACAATAGCTGGTTCGAAGTACCCCCAGATGGTTGCAAATCTGTCGTAGGTAGTACATCGCCGAAGGAACGTTATGGGATTGCATTTCAACGACGGTTACCTAGAGACGATACTTGGTACGACCCGATTTTCGTGAAAAGCTATTTAGAACCAACAGATTTTCGTTTTAACAATGTCTGTTTAGCGAAGCTTTCAGGAGGTGTTTTTTTCACTATCCCTATCTCAAATTACACAATAGAGAACATTAGCGGCAACTTCGATTGTTTTGATGCAAAATCCGCTCCTACTGATATAAACGTTCACCCAAAGGATAATGACATAAAAATAGATGTATACTGAACGACTACCGACTGGCGTCGGTAGGATCTGCGATATGGTTTTCCAGGTACTGAAGTACAATGTCTTCCGAGATGGCGCCGTTGGTGGTTGAAAAATACCCGCGCCCCCAAAACCGGCGCCCCCAACAGCGCCTGCGCAACGCGGGAAACTCGCGTTGCACCTTGTGAGACGAACGCCCATTCATCTTGCGCACCAAATCACTGATCGCGAGCTTTGGCGGAACCGAGAGGAACATATGGACGTGATCGCTCGACAAAACGCCGCGCAAGATGTCGACTGCGTTCTCCCGACAGACCTGACGGCAAATGTCACGCACCCGCAGACGCACATCGTCGGTGAGCACTTTATAGCGATACTTGGTCGACCAACGATGTGATAGCGGTGGTAGAAAACGCAGTGCTTGCCGGTGTCATATTGCATGATCTTATCCTCAGGAAAAATGAGCCGCCGGCGAGGCTATGGCTCATTTTTCCTGAGGATAAGATCATAACACGATTCTCTCGCGCTGAAGCGGGTCCGACTGGAAGTCGGAGGGTTTAAACCAGAGAGTGGATACTAAATGAGATTTGAATTTATGTAGCTGTCCCAACGGCTCAAAAACACTATTATAAGCCCGAGACTTATTGAAGACAGGTATTGCGTGATTGCATATGAAGGCGCGTCCAAACAACCAGAAAAAACTGCTGAATCCTACGTTAATTTGGCAGCAGTACCAATTTGCTCAAGTCAATCAGTGTTATGAAACTAATTCAGGTGACGACATGACGGCAATCATTCGATCCATCAATAGTTCAGCTTCTAATCTCAATTCTATTGCCACATACACAATATCCGTACAAATCGTTTGAGAGGTATATATGAGAAAGTTTGGGCCCATTTTTATAATCTCCCTACTTTGCGTTTTTGGGTCATCGTTTTCTGCCTTGGCTCAGTCCTCTAATATTTGTCGACCAGAAGTCGACCGGACCTACGCAGATTCTGGGTATAGTATTCACATGCGTGGTTATCGCAAATTTCTACCTTCAATTGAGTACAACAAATTTTTGACAAGTGGTTACCCTTGGTCCCGCATAATTACGCCAAGACTCGGGAAAAACCTTGCATCTTTCTATGAGCCTCCGGCCCTCACTTTCGACTGCACACACGGTCAGGCAGATGTTGTTCCGAACGTTTATGCGCTTGCTTATGGTGAGGAGGCGCCTTGGCTAATAGGTGAAGCTTGCGGGAAACACGTCAAAATCGGATTGATGTCTGTGGCTACTCAAGTTCTAAGTTACTCAAGATCGCCATTGACTGAGACCCCCATGGACAGAGCAATGATCTCAGAAATTGACAAACAAGTGGCCTTAGCTCGCGAATCAAACCAAAAGTGGATCGCTATCCCCCCTGAGCAAAAGTTTGGAAAGTTTGAGGTGGAAAGCTTAGCACTATTTCGTCTGCTTGCCAGTCAATGCGGTTCCTGGCCAACTTCTGTAGAGTTTGTGTTACATCTGGGGCTAGAGGGAGAGATGCTCCATACAGCGCCTGCCGTAACAAAAATTTACGCCAGACTCTCGAATGGAGAGTATGTTTTTGAATATCAAAATCTACAGTCTTTGAGAGAATTTGCACAGGATGCGATTAATGTTCAAAATGAAATTCGATCAGATTTCGCGAAAGCTCTTCGGGAAAGAGAGGATCGGATTTCTGCGTGGCATTCTCGTGAGGGGCGTTTTGCGATGGGCGCTTTGATTGTTGCAGGAATACTTGGAGGAGCTGGTGTGCTTTCACCTTGCAACGACAATGATCCAGACAATGATCCCGTGATGCTCGACTGTTTTTGGTAGTTGACGGAGGGGCTATGTCAGGTTGTTGACGTAGGGACAAAGCTTGCGACCGCGGGGCGGACCATGCATTTTTCCAAGCATCTCTTTCAGTGTCACAACGTGCATCCGATCAGCCCCACCTAAGTGGTCCAACTTGATTGTTAGTGCATGACCGGCTTTTGGTCCATCTGGATGATGGTTTCGGGAGCCGGAGGGCGGTAGCCCAGAGCACTATGCGGTCGTTTGGTGTGACCTGCTCCCCTGAAATGTCCTGAAATTTTGGTTAGCCTGTTCTCCAACTGAGGAGACAGACGAGGAAAAGAAGCCGTTTCAGCGAAGAACAGATCATTGGCATTTTGAAAGAGCACCAGGCTGGGCTTGGCGCAAAGGAGCTGTGTCGAAAGCACGGGATTAGCGATGCGACCTTCTACAAGTGGCGCTCGAAGTATGGCGGGATGGAAGTGTCCGATGCGCGTCGGCTCAAGACGCTGGAATCTGAGAACGCCAAGCTGAAGAAGATGTTGGCCGAACAGATGATGGACGTGGCGACGCTGAAAGAGATGCTCGGAAAAAACTTCTGAGGCCCGGTTCGAGGAGGAATGCTGTGAACTGGGCCATGAAGACCAAGGGTCATAATCAGCGCCGTGCCTGTGCGCTGGCCGGGATTGATCCGCGTGTGTATCGGCGTCGGTCGAAGCGCCCAGCCGATACGGAGCTGCGGACAAGGATGAAGGAACTGGCGTCCGAGCGGCGGCGGTTCGGCTATCGTCGTCTGCACATCTTGCTGAAGCGCGAAGGCGGGGAGGTCAACTGGAAGAAGCTGTATCGGCTCTACCGCGAAGAAGGGTTAACCGTTCGTAAGCGGGGCGGACGCAAGCGCGCGGTCGGCACCAGGACGCCCATGGTGATCCCGCAGGGACCAAACCAGAGATGGTCGCTCGACTTCATGTCGGACGCGCTGGAAGACGGGCGCAGGTTCCGCGTGCTGAATGTCATCGACGACTTCAGTCGGGAATGCTTGGCCGCGGTCGTGGACACATCTATCGGCGGTGCGCGTGTAGCCCGTGAGCTGGATCGGATCGCCCAGCTGCGCGGGTATCCCTGCCTCGTGGTCAGCGACAACGGGACGGAGCTGACCTCGAACGCGTTGCTCAAACGGCAAGAGGATCGCAAGGTCGACTGGCACTACATCGCACCCGGAAAACCGATGCAGAACGGCCTGGTCGAGAGCTTCAATGGGCGAATGCGTGAGGAATGCCTCAACGAACACCTGTTCCCGTCTCTGCGCCATGCCTGCCGCATGATTGCGGCATGGCGCGCCGACTACAATCACCACCGCCCGCATTCGAGCCTCGACGGGCTCACCCCGGGGGAGTATCACCAACGGTCAAGAGAGGACCAAACCCTGAACAGAGCTAACCTATAAACGCGGACTCTCGGGGGAGCAGGTCACGCGAAACGGTCCGTAGTCTGAGCGTTCACCTTTCACGAAATCTCGCTTCTACAGTGAACGTCCGCAATGTGGGCTGCAAATGCAGCAATCGATCTCACCGTTCAAAGGCAGCAAGGGGCCGAAAGTCACGGCGAACCACTCCCGACCCTAAGAAAAATTGGAACTCATTTTTAGTTCCAGCAACTGATTTACAGTTCAGGATCTGTGTTTGTTGATAGACGCGCACTTCATCGTGCGCGTTACAGAGCCGAACATTCGATGTAGATCTGGTTCAACTATGACGGTTAGGTCAGGTTCATGTGACGTGCAACATTTTGTGAGGCGACACATAGCTTTGCCATTGCCCTGCCGCTAAGGCATTGAATTTGTGTCTACAGTTTTCGCCAAACCGCACTATTTTTGCCTTTTACGACTCAAAGGTTTTCCATCACATCGCAGTAGACAGACAGCCGACTTTACTCTCAAGTGCGGAGAAAGTCCTAAAAGAGCCCAAGGCGTACATTTCTATTTCATGCTGCATGTGCACGCAGCACAAAAACTCGACACCTTATCAGATATTGTCGCCATGTGGCGGCGCTGAGACCTGCTATTCATTCATCGTGCAGTGAAGGTTTAGACGCGAAGGTTAGTTGCAAGCGACCGCTCTGTTTTCAAGATATGTTTCGATGACCGAGCGCATCTCAGGACTGGCATCGCACAATCTCGACGAATTTCTGAGGATCACGTCATCCAAACCGCCATCGCCATGGCGTTCAAGGATTAGGCCCATGACCTCCGCACCCTCTGCGGCCTTCCTTAAGTCCCAGTTGTCTGCGATGTCTTCGATCGTCTGAGCGTCTGTCGTAACTCCAGCTGTAAGAAGCCCAGAAACGGCAAGCGCATAACTTTCCGAAGGCTTGGCGTTGAGGGTCCTGTCTAGCATTTCCTTGGCGCACGTTGATTGAATTGGGTTATCATTTACTGCCACGATGTTGTTCAGAATCGGCGCGACTTTAGGAAAGTGACTGCATTCGCCTCCCTCGGGACAGTTTCGTCTGGACGCAAGGAGTTCTGTTGAAAAGGCAACTCTTGCATCACAAGCCAGATACTGGCCAACATTGTCCACACGAAGGTCAATTTCCTTTCTAAGCGGTTCTGGCAAATCTATGCTTTGTCCGTCAGCCACAAATCTAGTGTTTAAAGCCCAACGAGCAGCCCGCCCATTCGAATCCGCATCAAACAATTCCACAAGCAAATCTGTCCTTCGATTTTTTGGATTAGCAGCCACAAACTCCAAGTGTTCACTGAATATCGTTGATCGCGCCACTAATCCGGGATCCGAAAACCGTAAAGCGGCCAACGCAGTTCCAACATCTCCGCCAAAGCGATTCAGACGACGAAGCTCATCAATAGCGATGTCCTCCATCGGAATTCCAGTTAAGCCCATGGCTTCGAAAAATTTCACACGTATGTCCGACGTACCGGGAACCCCGCGGCCGATCAGCCGACCACAGTTTTTAACCGATGAAAAATTGGGCTGCGCCGAATATCCAGATGGCGTGAAACTCTGAATAAACAACATGATATCTTCGCCTGAGACTTCCTGCCCAGGAACTCGGGTGAGTAGATCCAACAACGGGGCGCAAACGCGATCAAACGTATCTCCGTTGAAACGTTGCTCGGTGTCAACGAGGCCTGCGAGAACACGAGCTTCATCGTAGGAAAGGATCGCCGAAAAAAGACTTACTATTAAGTCTACATCGTCTTCACCTTCGTACTCGCAAAGTTGAGCAAGACCACCGATAACTGAGACCGTTGAGGAGAGATCTTCAGTCCGAGCAAGGTACCCAAGAGTCTGGTCAAGTACTTTTTCGTACCAATCCGATTCGCAATGAAGACTGGCCGAATAGTATCTATCTCCGCAGCCTTTGGCCATCGTAAGCGATCGTCGGGACGAATAATCGCAGTCCCAATTCTTCCAAGCCCCCGTCTCAAAAACAATCGACAAAGCAAGAAGCTCAGGGTCGGCAATCGAGCTCGACTGGGTGATTCTGTCGATATTTTTTGGCGCAACAGGAGCATCGAATTCCCGGATCAGAAGCTCGATGACAGATAAGGCCCCCACGCTACCATTCGCAAGCAGCGTGAATTGCTCTTCCAGTACTGGTTCCAAATCCTGACCACTGACTTTGGATCCTAGTTGCTGTACCACTTCAATTGCTCGATCGTGCCCCAAACTCTTGAACATTCCGCTCACATCTTCCGGGCCAATAAAAAAATGCTCCTGGCTGAGGATTATCTGTGTGAATTCTCCTTTTGTATCAGCCGTCCAACTTAACGCGAGGGCCGACTTTAGATCTTCGCAGGAATAGCTCGACGTGCAAACATTTGGTGCAGCCTTTCGCAGTATATCTTCGTCCCCAAAGATCACTGCTATTCTAGCCCATTCTTCCCATTGCCCATAGCTCTTAGCATCGAAAACCTCACGCACAAGTTTGCGAACATCTTCTGAAATTGATCCGTTGGGTTGAAAGCTGACCAATGCCCCAGGAAGCGAACGGATACGTTCGTCAAAACCGACGAGCCCAGGAGCAATCATGCGCCGCGCAACACTGACGTTGTTCTCCATTAGAAGTTCTTTGAATTGGCGGGCAATGACCCAACTATCGACAAACGGCAATGCAAATTCCAACAGTTGCCAATCTGAAGATTGTACAGCCATAGACACCGCATCACCCCAACCTTTTGCATTTTCTGGGTTCGGAATTTCAAAGATAGCGTCCCTGTCGGATATGTCGGTGTTGGACCGTGTCTTTAGCAGAAAAGACAAAGGGGTTTGATCAACAAATCCCAATGAGCGACCAAGTTCCACCTCATTAGCTTGTATCATTGCAATTGCACGCCGGTGTTCGCCCCGCTCAGAAAATAGTACGAAGTTTCGGCCACTGAAAGCCCTACGCGCTTCCTCCAACTTTCCTTCAATGTCGGGAATTGTGTGGCGGTCCACGAAATCTCCACCGTTTCTACCATCAGGGGCGGGTAGCGAAACCGTAAGATCGCCGCCGTATTCCACCAAATCTAGGAGAACTGCGCTGTGGCCCGCTCTGGCAGCCCAAAGTGTTGCTGTGTGGCAAGTATCATCGCGGATATTGGGGTCCGCACCAGCTTCAAGGTTTGCTAGTACCTCGCGATGAACGCCGCTCGCCGCTGCTTCAATTAGAGCTTCGTCGATGTCTTTGATCCCCGCGTCTGCGCAAGACATAGTTTGAGCATGCGCCTCAAACCCAATGACACAAATACCCAGAAACATCGACACCATGCGAAGACATCGATTCATCGACGAGAAAGCAACTTCATCTTGAGCACACTTGCAAAACCTCTTGGTCACAGTACACCTCCCGATAAGACTCTCCCGCTTCGAATGCACTAACACCCCCTCGGTATTGTTGACCCCAAATTGCAGATACCATCACGGTAAGGGGCTAATTCCTCTGCCAGCCCGATGGCATCCGGGTCTAGGCACCCCGTGAAATCTGCAATCTTCCCCTCCATGGCCGAAACTATACCAATTAACTGTCGAGGGTCGTCCCAGTACCCGCGATTAAACCCGGCGTAGACCGGTCCGCCACTGTCAGCCTTGCAGGGTCCGCCAGTTCCGATCGGATCGCCATTGCGCCAAGTCAACAAGCTATGGCTTCGATCTGTCCGGGCTGCGACCCCGTCATGGAAATTGAATGTAACTAGCTTTCGACCTTGGATCGGCGTACCTTCCGGAAAATCAACATTTGTAATTCCAAACCCGGCAAATGAAATCGATTCCGACAAATCAGATTGGCTTGTATATTTAAAGTTCAAAAATGGGAAAAAACCATCTGGCTCATCAAGCCCACCACCATTCAAATGGATGACGGCAATATCCCTTTTGGGAAGAAAGCCAGTTTTGTTTCTGTATTCATTCAAGTCATTCTTAGTAGCATACGGAATTGAGAAACTCGCCATCGTAAAAGACTTTTTCAGAACATCCGAATATAGAAAAACTGCGAAGTCTTCGTCGTTCTTTAGAGTTAATCGCATCCACCCTGTGACAGCGTCCGGTCGGCTTTTGAAGCGCCCGAACAAGGCGTTCTTACTGCCACTCATACAATGAAGCGCTGTAAGCGCGACAGTTGGTGCAACTAGCACACCAGAGCAGAAAGCTTGATCTTCGCCTCTTTGCAGCATCACCAGAACTGCATCCGCGTGCTCGTCTGAAACGTAGCTGACTTCAGATCTGCCATCGCTTCGGGTCGGCAATGGCTGTCGATCTGGAAAGCCGCATAACTTGCCCAAACAGCCAACCAAGATAGGCTGGCTTGAGTTATGGCTATTCTCGTTTTCATTCCCATCATTATCTGAGTTTGTATTGCGCGGGCAAAGTGCTGGTGGGCACTCCAACCCGGTGCCTTCGCCAATGCTTCCGTAAGTTGTCGGTGTTGCGGTACCACAGCCAGAGCCTGAACATATGCCAGCTCCTCCCCCATCTCCTGGGACACCAGGGCGTACACTTTTCAAGAAGTCACTTTCGTCAAATTGAAAGGCAGGGATGTCGCTTGGGAGTATTTCCATGTTTCTCAGAATAAACTCTTCCTGAATATTTGCGGGTAGCTCCGTTAGGCCTTCTACACCGGCGACCGACAGAAGCCCTTGGTACGACCTGAAGCCCGTGTCAAATGATTGATCGTTTATCAAATCGCTCATTTCTTCAAATTGGCGGGTGGTTATCAACGCTCCAGTATCAGTGACGAAGATTTGAGGGCTACTCATCGCTGCACCATCATTTCCGGATACTGCCGCGCCGCCTCGGTAAATCTCGAGACCAAAAGCACTTTGACCAAATTGGCCAGTGAGATTGTTTTCATCAAAAATGGAGCCAATCCCTTCTTGACCAAGGGGTTTATCACCATCGTGCAAGCTAGGATTGAAATTGGTACTTCCCATTGGAGAGCCGAAGCCTAACTCATTGAATCCGAGACCTTGGTAAGTACTTCTAGGACCAAGCAAAGGGAATCCAGTCCCACCCAAGTTCACCGACCCTCCAGGATTGAAACCAGACCCATTGGTTCCGAAGCTGGGGCCAGCGCTTCCAGAACTGACTGAGGAGGCTCCGGTCCCACCTAAGTTCACCGAGCCTCCTGGGCTGAAACTAGATCCACCAAAGTCAAGTGACTGTGCTTGCGCCAATCCTGGAATCAAAATAATGAGCAAAAACAGTCTGGCTGAGTGACCTCGGAGACTACTCATCATCAAAGCCTCCAAGACCCGACACTAAATCTTCATCGTTGGCCGCTCCGCCGATGTTTGGAGGTGGCGTAACTAGCATCGTTCCAGAAGTGGGCCAAGTCGACAAACCTGAAAGCCGGCACGCTTCGACAGGAGTAGAGCCACACGCGTCGGACTGCCATTTCGCGATCGGGCTCTCGGCACGAACTGACGCAATACCCTGGTCACAAGTCAAGCCAAGGTCAGCGACCTTGAAGCCGAGGGTTGTCACTCCAAACGCCAAAGGTCGCTCGAACACCTCATCACGCTCCAAAGCATCGTTGGACGCCCCAGATATGCTTGCTGTCACAGGACCCGCCGTGCCTACTTGCTCGGACGCATCCGCCGCCGCCGCAGTGGCGTTTTGCCCATCGGGGGTCGGAGTCGCCACCACACTTGCAGGGTCAGATGGTGCGGTTTTCGCTCTATCCAGCCCGGCAGACACATCGTTGCCGTAGGAATAGTTTATCGAACGCGCATAGAAAACTCGCGTGACCATCTCTAAAGATAGCTTGTCGAATTGACCGCCTCCCATACTTCGAAACGACACGCATATTGCGTTGCGAAAAACCGGATCCCTTACAAACCTGTCAGCAAGGGCGTTCCCAAACACCCGAAGTGCAGTAACATCGTCGATTTCTACACTTTCGATTGCGCCCAATGATATGTCCAAGTTGGCTTCTCGGCGGAACGCGCCTGTTAGGGCCGATAAGAGACCGGGGCGCTGGAAATCCGCCGCTGATACTCGAACAAGCGACACGCCAGGCAACGATGCAAGACGAGGTCGGTTTGAACCTGCGCCCCCCACGCTCCCACCTGCGGGACCGTTCGGCTGATCCCAAACCGCGACCGACTGCTTGTTCGCGTTGTTCGCAATCGTGTTGCGGACACCATCGTTGAGCTCCGCATGGGTGGGCAAATTGCTATAAACCGCATTCAGTGCGCGGACCATATCGATGTATCCGTAGTTTCTTGAATTTATACCAAACGGATTTTCTTCGTTCAAAATTAGCCGAACTGTCCCAATATACACATCTTCCCGCATTGGATAGATGGAAGTTAGGCCGAAGTTCCGAATGCTTTTGTTCCAGCGTTCCTGGACTGAGATGTTTAAGTTACCAGAGCAACCTGAAATTAAGAACACCGACAGTACAACCGCAACGCGCTGAAATCTCATGAATTTTCACCTTCTAATTTAACCCCACCTTCTAACAACCGGCCAATATTAGATCCTTGACGCTAGAACTGCGGACATTTTGTTCCATGCGGTTTCGTTTTGCTCGGTCGCGGCAGAGTCCAAAAAAATTTCTATAGCAGCACTGGTATTTCCCAAACCAAGTTGAATGCATAGTTTCTCCATATTGGAAAACGCATCTTCGGTTGAATTAACGATAGAATAGTATTCGTCGTCACGCCCATCTTTCGATGCACGCACTGCGCGATCAAAACGGATCACCGATGCGGCAGTGACCATTGAACCTTGGTAGCTCTCACGATCCAACCAACACCATTTTGGCGGCACGAGATTTCGAACCAGACGCTCGCTAATTTCGATATCATCTAATTCGGTTTCTATCCGAGCTTCCAACCGAGAGTTGCCTTTCTTTCGAAGGCGACCATAAGCCTCCAAAAGTAATCCGGTTTTCCAATTGGACAAACGTTTATCGCCACGGATGTCAGTCGCCTCCAATAGCGAAATGGCTGTGTCCAAGTCATTGCCAACAATCATCAGGGTAGCATTTAATAGGCCAATTTCTAGTGCCTCTAAGTCACTGGGCCCCTGTCTGCGTACTCCATCAACAAAGGCGGACGTGCGAGCAGAATCACCGACTTTGGCAAACTCAACGGCTGCCGCAAGAATCCAATCTTTTCGGAGGTTCAAGAAATCTATTTGCCTTCTATTAGCGCTGTCGCCGATTTTTTTACCATCCAGAGCCAATCCACACAGAACGGCATCTTCAGCCCCTTTGCGCGCGGCCGACGCGATCGCGAGACGATAAAAATTTTCGCGGTCATCAACGTATCTTCCATATTTCCGGAGAAAGCTTGCGAGTTCAGAGCAATTGAGAGAAACTGCTAAGAAATATGCAACCTGGGCATGTTGCCCCCACCATTTCACGTCTGCTTTGATACCGGTAAGGATTGTCTGAACAGCTTTCCGGCGGACAATCTCGGCATCCCTCATGGTGTCAGAATTTAGTAGACTCCGATGGAGTATTTGCAAACCTCTGATGTCGTCACCAATAACTGACAATCCATCCGAGAGCGACAAATTTCGCGATCTTAGGACCGCGATATTCCAGCGGAGAGGCAGCAGTTCCGATGCATCTGGGCCGGGCAACGTTCTTTGTGTCAGCGCATTCGATGCATCTGAGAGACCAACTCTATACAAAAACGCGATAATCTCCGAAATCGTACGAACATAACCATCACTACTCCCTCTAGAAAATGTTCCTCGGGCTGGCTCAACCCCACTTGCAAGATCCGAAATTAATTCAAGTGCAAGTCTTCTAGCATCTGGATTCTGTTCAGTACGCGCGACGACACCAAGTAATCGCATCCGCGCTAGCAGATCGTCACGCGTTACAATAGGTCTGCCGTCTCTTGAGCTTGCACGACCCCAGTTAATTCTGCTTTCCAAAGCAAGAGCTTCATCCATGCCAATGTGTATTGCAACAACCGGAGTAAGTATCCTAAGGGTTTTGCCATCCGATGGCGCAAGTTCAACTGCGCTGGCCAAGTTGCCTCTCACGACTTCAAGCAAAGCCAACTCGGTGGGCAGAACCTCGGAAAAATAAGTGTCGTTGGCAAGAATGGCATTGGCAACCCATACCTCGCCTCTCGACGTGCTGGATTCTAGCAAGAAACGAAAAGTTTTTCTGTTTCGTCCCGCATCATCCGACAAGACACCTTCAAAGAGCGCCATCCGCAACTTATGGCGCGCGGTCATATGATTTGAAAGTTTAGTGTCCGGTGCAGTTGCTAATGAACTGCTCTCCGACAGGAAATTTTCTGCAGCTTCGATTGCTTTTTTTTTCTTTCCGAAAATGACCCAGCATCCGCCGCGCCGATCGTCGAAAGTCCAAGTAACCAAATAATACAAATTCGAACAAACAAGTTTATCGACACGTGCATAACTTCCACCCAGTGCTACACATAAATAGGTGTGACAGACGCGTCGCGATTGAATATGCGGTGGCGCCTACGCCTCAAATCTTGATCATTTTAGCGGGCTAGGAGCAAATATCAAAGCAATCTTTCGAACCTTACTCATCTTGATCCATGGCGGGTTTGTCCGGCGTCCCGCTTGGCTGACGAACTGACGACGAAAGAGTGGTTTGGGCATGGTCGAAACTGACGCCTATGAATGGCCGCTCTGACGGCGGTATTGCACTGCAACAAAGTCAGTGCCGCTCGTGCGAACACATGCTGCGCCAGCCAAGCCCCAAAATCGAAGGTCGACAATGTCCGCATTCCAGCTGTTAGCGACACTAGCTTCAAAAGGCACGCTACCATAAATGCAAATCATGACGACAGCACAGCGTAGCTGTGATAACAGAGTTCATGATCTGATTTTCTCCACCCTTTTTGCATTCAGCACGGACCTCTCCGTGGCTTTTGAGTTGCGCGAGAAGAAGGGAAACAGATGAAAAGAACAGACCTCCCCCAGATCCAAGGCAAACGCTTCGACATCGAGACACTACACGGCGACATCGCCGACCTTACGAAACAAGCGAATGAGGGGCCAACTTTCCTCCGTCGGAACGGGCGTGTCTCCTACGTCGTCATGTCCGAAGACCTTTTTGAAAAGCTATGGCCAGATCCAAGAAGAGCCTGGGGGATCGAAGAGACGCCCATTCGAGAGAGAAAAATCTTGTTAGCCGCCTTGCGTAGATCACTGGAGCAAAGCGAGGAGAGCAACAAAGGGACTGGGCTCAAAACCTAGTCCGACAACCTGCCTTCTAACTCATCAGAAAAGCTTTTCATGTCAAAGCCTGGATCTATCGGCCCCATCAACTGAACCTTTTTTTGAAGCTCCTGCATTTTGGCCAATAGCTCCTCATAGCTACTGTCTGATGGGTCTGATGACCCGCTTTGATGAGCTGCTCGAGCGAGTTCCAGTTTAGCTTCCCCTTCTTTATCACTCATGCCAAATCACTCCCAATCAACCGATCGCTTGCCGTACACGCGGACCAACATTGCACCACAGTTTGTTAGCAGAACATTCGCACGAACTAGCGGTCGCGCCAAATCAATTGGTGCTATCTTCTTACGTAGCTCCGTCTGGCCAAAAGGATCATATCCACAGCATAAACGCTGAACGCTCGGCTTGGGCGACATCAGTTTCGCATGACACCTGAATGCACTTAGGCGCTGGGGGGGGGTAGCATGAGACGTCAGCAGCCCCCAAAATCCGGCTCCAGCGATTTTGAGCCGTTCAGCCACGCCTAAGTACTACCATCGCCTTCAGCGCTAGCTCAAAATCTCATCTAGATACGCTTTTGAACAAAGTCCGCAGCAAGCTCTTCAGGAGTGCTAGTACGCGTACAAAGACGTTGCAGCGGACGGAGAATTTCAGTGGTTCTTTTATGAACAAGGTCACCATTTACGACTGCGTCACTTGATCTTAGGGGTGAATGCTTGGCTTTAGGCGCCGGTGCCTTCCCTTTTGGTTATTCATAGTTTTTGCTTGCTTAGGTGAGCTTCTGGAACACTTCGGTTTCTGATTTTGGGTAAGCGCGAACAAACCCAGCGTCGCAAGGTATTGTCTCAATCTCTTTTTTGTCCAGCGCGCGTGCTAGGTGGATTGCTGCCACGTCCAATTGCTCTGCCAATTGACCAAGTGTAATAAATCTCTCTTCAAAGTCTCGAATACTGCTTTCGGTTATGTAGCATCGGTAATGTTGTGTTTCGGGATTCCGAACTTTGTATTGCGTGAGGTATCCCCCATCCCTAAGGTGCCTTACCGATGCTACGTTCATTCGTAAGTGGGCCGCGGCATCCAGCAAAGCCAGGTCCCCCGCAAATCGGCGTGAACGACGCGGAAACACTTTGCCATCGCAGACCAAAATAGCGGCCAAACCCGAGGCGTCAGGATCTCGCGATAATCCCTCCCGCTTTCCGCCAACCCAATCTGAGATCACCCGGGCGGACGGAATCTGGCTCCGTCTGCAGAAATCTTTTAAGGGTAAATTCTCTTTGCTGGCGGCGGCGGCGGGCAAATTTTCAAGACGTGTCATAAGTGCGCTAACCGAAGACTTTGTCACGTATTGCAGGGAGGTTCCAAAGCGATGAGCCTCCAGCGTCTTGCTTCGAATAAGAGCTTTCACCTGAACTGGGTGGATGTGCAACTGTGCTGCTGTCTGCTTAATGTTCTGAAGGTTCGCCCAAAATTGGAGAACTTTGTCGAGATCTTCGTATCGAATATCTTGAAGATCAGACAATTCCTCTACGGCAGCGCCACGAAGATGCGCAAGTATGCCTCGAACCCTAACTTTGCCCACACCATGTTCCTCTCGCACGCGCTCCAGCGTTACGAACTCTGGTGCCCTTATCTCGGCACCAAGTATCTTCGCTCCGCCCTGCAATGGGTAGTTTTGCTTGATGAAGTCACGCACACATCCTCTCAGCGAAGCTGTTGCAAGGTCATCTTCGGTGCTTTTCAGCCACGCATAAAATTCGCGCAGATCTGAAGTAAAATATGACCTCTCTTCAGAGGGCCGCCGTTGCCGCGTTTGCTCCAAGGCGCTGGCTAGCGCATCGCCTCCCTTCTCAAGCACGCTAAAGCCTAAAGACATCGCTGTGCGCTCCTGCTCCCAACTCAGATCGGAACGCTTCAACTGAGATCCAAAGCCTAATTGCATGCCAAGCGTAAGGGATGCCTGATGCAGGTGCGTAAGGTCGAGAGTGTCAAGCCAATCAGCGTGTTTGCCGAACTCAATTCGGTGGCTAAGGTAATTTTCGAATGATGAACGCCCTAAAACACAAGCGGACTGAGCCGCTTGCGTTATTATATCCCTATGAACAGACAATTGTTGAACAACATCATATGTAAGATGAGTGTTCAGAGCATTGGGTAACTTTAGTAGCGGCACCCCATGTTTGGCACAGGTTCCAATTGGCAACACCAACCAATCAAGCCGTTGAAAGCCCCCATGTGACCCAGCCTGCTCAAGAGCCTCTAGAACGCACTGCGGGCAGATCCGAGTGATCGCACGAAGCATCGTACCGTTGGTCGCACTGGAATGTCCCACACGATATCTACAGGGGCCTATTTGCGCTGGTGCATTAAATTGGAGTTGCTCTAGTGACACTCCAGTAAGTCTCGACAAGCGTCGCAACTGATCCGGATATGCCGAGCATATTTTCGCCCACCGGAGCCCAAGATCAGAGCTCCACTCTCTTGGGACACTGAAGTTGATCCTAGCGACCCTAGACACGAAAGAAGCCGGCGTTTCTAAGAACACAAGGTTTGAGCTGAGAGCAAGTTGGTCAGTCATTGATGACCCTCCGGCAGACTCGGGTCCAGGGAGGCATCCCAACCTATAATTTTACGCACATCTATTCTTTGGAAGTCTTCAGCGAGGAAGGGATTGAATGCAGGAATACAGCCCGTCTTTCTCCGAAATGAGGCCGCAAAATGCTCGACCGTAAGCTGAAGATCTTTTGAATAGAGCGCCTCCTCTATCCCACCCAAACTCATTTCAATGATGAGACCGAACTCATTTCCGCCCGCATGTATCAGCCGTTTGAGGAACTCATCGAGCTGCACCTGTTCAGTGGGTCGCAAACCTGCCTTGGCAATCAGCCCTGCAAGGATTTGGGAAACATCAGCTCCGTGCGAGGCCCAACTCACCGGATTCAAGTGTATGACGTGCAGCCGTCTTCTTAGCTGCGCATCAGAGTTTATCATTTCAAGCAAATCATGTGTGCCTGACAACACCAAACCCACGGGCCAATCTCTGTCATTCATGAGAGATTTAAGGGTGTTGACTACATCGTTTCGGGCCTTAACTCCTTTACTGACATAGAGATCTTGCGCTTCGTCGAGATGCAAAAAGAGCGTTTTGCGCGCGCGCAAAAACTGACGTACCTGTGTCCAAATGATTGCAGCTGACTTGTCACGCGAAAGTGGATATCCCAATCCATGCAGAAGTTCCGTCCCTACGTTTTTTAGGGAGGCAGGCGATGGAACTTGAAGCCGTAGGACTTCAGCGGTCTCGCGTCCCTCCTCGGCTAAAATCAGATCAGGATGAGTATCAAATAGTCGATCCATTGCCGTTGTCTTTCCGCTCCCAGAAGCGCCAACAAGAGCGAGTCCCCGTGCCTTAATGCGGCTACCCAATTGGGTAGCCGCGCGCCGCTCACGAAGCCGACGGTCAAAGGAAAGCCTGAGTTCATCTGAAGCATGATGCGCTACAAACAAATCTCGTAAACGAGCAATCTGGATATCCACCGCTTCCGGTTGTGGCCTTGAATCATTCGTCATCTTCAAACCTCCAACCCGGAGCTGGAAGCAAGGTATCCCCAGAGTTTTGCTCCTTGGCCAGAACTTCTGAACCCGCATTGTCTGGCTCATTCTGCAAAGGAACTACATGCCCAAAAAGGTCTGGTTCAGGCGTAAGGTCAAAGATCTCCGCTTCGTCGACGTCAATACTCAGCCCGAGGAAGAGGTCTGCTTTAGCGCGCTCCAACCCGGCAGGGGTTTGTCGCTTTAGAACAACGCCGAAGCGCTCACGTTCATCGCGATCTCGTTGGATGATGTCGGCCAAAGCGTCAGACACGACCTGTTCTTGCAGGACTGCCTCAGCTTGATATTTTAATCGCAATTCACGTGCTGCGGCTTCCCATTGTTCGTAAGAAACGCCTTCAAACGTTTTTTGCAGTGCATGCGCCACTACCCAGTTTTTGCCGATTTGCACCATGATTCAACCGAGATCATTAAGGTGCACTTTCAGGTCAACGTGAGTTCTATGATCGTGCAGAAAAAAACGTCTTAGCTCTGCGCAGCTATAGTCGATCCCAAAAAGACGAACGCCCCTTCCGGTAACCCTCCGGCGATATTTGACACCAAAGGCAATACGGCGGGTCGTCTCTGCCAAATGAGTTACAACACCTCGTGCCTTGGAAAGCCGTTTCCAGCAATTGTTGGGCGTTTCCCCGTTCAAGCCACGATGCGGCAAATTGTGGTAGATATCGACGACGTATCGGACCAAGACTTCCATAAGAGCATCATCCGAGAATATTGCCATTTCTTCAGAAGGATAATCGCCTCTTTGTTGGGGATTGAAGAAAGTTCGCCCGGACAAGTAGGGCATCAGAAGCGCCCCAAATGCACCAAATATACGCTCAACTCGCCCCCTGAGGTGCGGGAGACCGCCACGCGGCGTTTCTACGATCCCAAAAGCTTCGCAAACCGCAAATCGAAAGGTATCATCTACAAAAGCGACACCAAGATCTGTCACCACCGAACTCAAACCTCCATGGTGATGCCAATCTGATGCACACCCGGCCGCGCGCGCAATATCAGTTTTATCGCGCGTCACATCAGAAAGAAGCGCGATCGCATCCTCGCGATTTGGTTTCGCGGCGAGTCTCATACCCACAACACACCGTGTGGCGCAGTCGATTGCGAGATACAGCCATCGGCGACCTCGTTTTACCTTAGCTAATTCCTCCGCAGTTAATTGATCCAAAGCACCGCGCGCAGCGAGAAGCGAAACCAGATCCACGCACCACTCATCAATCTCTATTCTCTCCATCGGATAGCCCGCAGTGACGCCTTCTTCGTAGATAGCAAAATTGCGATTTGCATAGTCGACTCCATGCCGCTGCACGCATGTGAAGTAAGGATCGAGCTTCGATAGCTCGCGCTCAACCTTACGCTTTGAAGGGACTGTCAGTTTGGGCTTACCCTCCGCCGCTCTCGACCTATTAACTTTTTTGAATAGGTCCCGGCACAGATCAGCGACATTTCTCTTAGACAGTCTTTGGCGGGTCAAATAAGCTTCAACGCTCTTTCCGATCAGTTTGGATGCCTCCAGGCAAAACCGAGCAGTGCGGTTTCCGGAAAGATGTGTTCTTGGGATCAAGCCAAGCGGCGAGCACCCGGCATCTTCATAACGCTTCAGCCATGTCCTTAAGGTCCGCGAACTTGGCGGAGCCCGATAGTTGTTTTTCTTCCCCGCTCGCGGCTGTTTCCAGTTACTTTGAGCAGCCCGCTCTTGGGCGTTTACGTGCGCTTCAATTGCAGGGATGACCCTCTCTATCGACGCATCCGTACGCTTGGCTTCGTTGTCACGCTCATATTGAAGGAAACCATTTACCCACGCCAAGCGCCAAACAACTTTTGACTTAGTCTCATCAGAGTAGCTCTCTAGCGCATCGATACCTGTGCTCGCGCGTAAATCCCTTCGTCCCGGCTTAAAGTAGAACGGGTCTAATGTTACATCCGATCTCTGTAAGAGATCATGTAGTTCGCCAAAGGTAAGGAACAGCTCTCGTTCCCTATCCTCAACATCCTCGAAAATGTAACCGTTTTCGGTTCGCTGATTGAAGGCATACTTTCGCGCATTCACTTTCAGCAATGCGAACGAACTCAATCTTAACGGGAGGTTCATATCATGCCCCCCCTTGCAACAATACTCTCGGTGCCAAGCAGTTGCGTTTTGTCTGCGATCAAAACCTTTTCATAGATGGCAATGACAATTGCTCTGAAGCCATCTCCCTCAAGATCCAACATTTGAGACAGAGACCCCAACGTTATGGGAGAGCATAGACTCTCGACGATACTCAGCAGTTTATTCTGATGGGCGGCGTTTCTTGAGCGCGAAAACTCGAGATAACGTTGTGCGTTTAACGCTTCGTCGCGGGTAAAGTCTCTATCAGTGACAAGAACTAGATCGTCGGCGAAGTCTTTGCGGAGGGCGGCGCGAATTTGTCTTAACTCGCAAAGAAAACCGCTTTCTATGACTTTCTTCCAAGGTTTTATGGCCAGTAACAATCGGCGTCCATTGCCCAGTTTGAGCAGACAATCCGGGAAATGTACTTGAGATCTACCTGCAGCATCTATGTATCTAACAGCCGTCGGCTGTTCCCAAATGTCCCTAACGTCGTGGTTAGCCAGATAGAGGAAGTACACTCTCTCTTCCAATTTGCTTTCATATTGAACGATCCTTGGATGCTCCCACCCAGGCAATTGAACGGGAAAACATCCCCGAGAACTAGCAGTTGAACGCCTTGGTATAGTGCGAGTTGCACGGCTTGGTTCGGGCGACTTAGTGCCCGTGATTATCGTTTGTTGCTTCTTCATGCTCAAATTGGCGGGCACGCCAGCTATACAAGCCGGAGGCCAACCACCCTTTTCTTCGGTGTTTATCGAGCAAAGCCCAACCGCCTCATCGGCTATACGAGCCGATGAAAGAGTTGACTTTGCGGTGCTATCAGGGGAAGAAGGAGCATCGGTTATCTAATCGACGCAGAAAAAGGGGTCTCGCGGTGTAAGGGCTTGCGAGGCCTCTTTCATTAATTCCTTCTAGGTGTGATCTTACAAATTAGGTCATTTAGCCTTGCCTCCATCTGTTTGATATCTTTCCGGCCACAGAACTTCAGGCGATGTTCCGAGCTGCACGGCAATGGCTTTCTGGATACGTTTCGATCGCCGATAGCCTTGCGAGACAGTTGAAACGGAACTGATGGAAACCCCAAGTTCTCTACTTATCTGCGCCAAACTCGTGCCCAACAAACGTAGATCGCACTTGATACGTTCATGTCTGGCCAAATCCACGATCAATACGCTCACCAAGCTAAGTCCTCAGTCTAACTCCAACAATAAGTACATGCCGTTCTACAGCACACCACATCTTGAGTCATTATTTTTGTTTTATTTCAATGACTTACATATTGATGCCCTGAAAAAACGAAATCCAATCTTGTACCGTTCGTGCTAACCGATTGAAATAAAGCAACATCGCGACAGAAAACATTCCCCTACAAACCGAGAACTCAGGTGCGAAAAGTCAGCAAAGTAAAAATTGGGACCGAAGAATTCTACTCCGTGATCGCTTCGAACACAGGTGCCAAAGTCTATGCGCGCGAGTGTTTAATCGCCTTATTAAAGGCATCAGATTGTCTGCGGACCTTCGCCAAGCGGCTCGGGATTTCTCCGCTCGTTGGGCGCAGACTACTGGAACTCGCTCGATTTAACTATGTTGTGCACCTTCACAGGCAATACAAGAAAGGGGCGACATGCTTTCAGGTGGCCCAAGACAACGGTTTGAAATTGTCGACATTGCTACGTCTGTTCCGTGAGCAAAAACTGAGAGTGCAGCGCGGAGTACGCAGGCCAAGGGTAACTCCAAGGAAACTAATCCAGATTTGGCGAGATACCGAAACGATCATCGGAGTTGCCAGAAAGCTCGGCATCGCAAGAAATACAGCACGAAACATACTTCTGGAATCAGGCCTGATTCAGGCGAAAATACCACGCTATAGGAGGCAAATACCTCCCGAGGGAGCTATCATGGGAAAGCCGATTGCTACTTGATTTTCGAATTGACCTCCGAAGCATCCAAAAAGTTTGCTTTTCGTCACGAAGCTTGTAGGTATCGCAGATCGCCGAAAACACTTGGAGTTCCGCTTTCCCGCAAACAGTGACCCCAGAAGATCTGCTAGAAATTGTAAATCTAGATTTGCACGGCAGTTCAACACCTCATGGTGCAAGAAGACTTTGTGAGCTTGGCATGGCCATCCCAGCCAATTTTGCATTCACCAGTCAAACTGGCCAAACGCTGCAATTTCAGACGATCGATATGGATCTGCAGGGCTACATCGTTTCCAAGAGGGTGCAAGACTGCCTGGTCTCCGAACATCCATTTGTTGCGGAAGCCAGAGCAAATGTGCACAAAGATCAGTTTGTCAGCCGTGCTACGGTCGTCTTCGAAACAAATTTCTTGCGATCAAAATCCGCCGAAGAACTTGAGGTTTTACATTGGCGTTCAGCCAAGAGCTGGCGCACTCAGGCTCATGCACCTTGATAAGCTGGCTAATCTTTAGGGGTGCAGAAGGAAGCATCTACCTGAGTGTCCCCAACCGGCCCAATCCGGACGTTAGTTGACCGCTTCGACGCCGCAGTGCAGCTTCCCCGAAGGAGACATTGAAGAATTGTGACTACCCATCATTTGTTTAGACAAACGGAAGTTGCCACATCGCCCACTCACTGGTCGCTCTCAGAAGAAATCGGTCTGACGAAACTTGGCTCTTTCCAATGGTTTGACTGAAAATGGTTTTGTAATGTTCTGGTACAGACACATGAGGTTATGCGTACAGCGATATTGCGTAGATGTATTATATTTCAAAGAAGCTTTGGTTGAGGTGATTTTTGATGGGCGAGAATGTTTTGGGTGTCTTAGTCGTCGTTTTCGCTTTGTTGCTCATTGCCCCAGTTCTTTTAGCATTCGGCGATGTGTTGCCTTGGCTACTGAGCGCACCGTGGCTTGTACTTTCATTCGTCGACTGGCTTGTTTTACTGGTTATCCTAGCACTTACTTTCTTAGCGCAATGGATATTCTTCATGTACGTTAATGAGCACAAAGAGATAGCCATTATGCGACTGATAACGTTGCTTCCCCTTTGGGCAGTATACAGTTTAGCTAAATTCGCATTTTCAGCTTTTGGTTTTGAGTGGGTGGACGAGCTGCCTTGGATTTCGTTTGGTGAACTGACTGGAATGCTGCTCGCTATCCTTGCCCTACCCTTGGATTTCGGATTTGGAGTGGTCGGTGGTTACATTGATGGTCATTCCATTTCAAACGCGACTTGGTGTAGCACCGCTCAGAATATTGCCCTGCAATCTGGATATGATTTGACAGACGTTGGAATTAGGAGAGGCCTAAGCATAGGCTGGAGCCTTGTTTTTAGTGAAGCTGCCGGCGAGTACATGTATTATGAACGCCTCCAACGAGAATTTTTCGACTTTGACCTACGCAGCTCGTTTAGCGGTGCCTACCAGCTTGTGAAATTGGGTTATACATTTGGTTGTTTTTCGGCGTGAACGGTTGTCTTCACACGTGTGCAACGCCTCGGTTGCTAAGGGAGAAAAGAAGTTAGGTGATTGGCAAGTTCTTGCTGCTGCGTGTACGGCCCATAGCCGACCTTTGACAAGGCATTTGAATGCGGCGATTGCAGCCTACATTGCCGACGTTCGCTGCAATCGCGAGAATGCGCTGCTTGGTCAAATCACAGCCGATGCGAGTTGTCTCTTGCCTTGAAGCACCCAATGCATACGATCAAAACCATTGTTTAGTTAGCTATGGTAAGAGACCTTGGAAATATGGGTTGAGTTCAAAGACAATGACTGGCGGATTTCACCCGATCCAGTGGAAGTACACTCGGGAACTTTAGTTCAATGGCGCTTCAAGGCTGACTCGGTTTCAGCCAAGCACCTGCGTTGGACTGTTTACTTCGAAACGGGTAACCCCTTCAGGTTTTCTCGTGATGCCACAGCTGACATAATTGGACGACTTGAGTTTGCCAACGAGACATTATCCAGTCCTGACGGGCAACATGTCGGTGTTTCTACTACTATTACGGCCGACAAACCAGGCCATTACAAGTACGGAGTTCGGCTTGAGGACGTCGATGAAGAAGAAGAGCTTGGTGACGAAGATCCCGAACTAATCGTTTTAGCGATAGCCAGATAGATGCCGTACAATATAGAAGTTACATGCCTTGGGACAGACCAGTATGCACTATTGGAAAGAGCAGCCGCTGGCTTAAATGGCGTTCAAGACCAATTTCGATTTGAGGTCACCCAAGTATCTCAACGAGAAGCCGGGCTGAGCTTTCGTCGAGATGAGTACTTTACTGAGGAAGTCTGGGAATTCCTGTCCGAGCAGAGAAAGTATGGTGCCCCTAGGCAATTCATAATTGCGTTCGTGTCGAGACCTTTGGCCTCTGAACGCCTTAGCAACCTCTTTGGGTCGCACAGAGGCAAAGATGGATTGGCAATAGTAACGAACTCGGACTCATCGCAGTATGTCAAAGAAGACGAGCGTTACTGTCGATACTACATGGTGCGGTACGCAATGTCTTTTGTGAATTGGCTTGTCAAGGTTCACGACGATGACGAACGAGCTGACTGCTACTTCAACAAAAAAATGGATAAGCGCCAAATCGCTCTGTCGATGAATAGTGGCAATATTTGTGATGTTTGCCGTTCTGCAATGGACAATCCGCCGGAAGGGAGCAGTGTTCATCGATTGACGGATCGCGAACGATTATCGCTGGAAGCAATGAGGCTTTTTGTAAGTGGCGACTACCCATATTCTTTGGTGTTAAAGGGAGGCGGAATAAAAGGCCTCGCCTTTGCAAGCGCATTGGTGGAACTGGGAAAGTATTTTTCTTTCAACCGGCACGTGGGAACTTCAGCGGGCTCGATAGCAGCCGCTTTGCTTGCCGCCAATTTCAAACCAGCTGAGCTTCAGAAGATACTGGAGCAGAAGGACTTCAAAGACTTCCTTGACGCTCGCTGGTGGGCCCTCCCATTCAATCTGGTTTTTAGAAAGGGACTCTACCCTGGAGAACACTTCAGGCATTGGATTGCAGAGCTTTTAACCTCGAAGCTTGGACTGCAATCAGAGGTTAGGATGGAACATCTTGACGGGGCGATAATTTATGCAGCGAGAGCTGGTCAAGGAGCTTTGACATACGACTCTTGTGGCCCGAGACGTGAAACGGTTGCTTCTTTTGCGGTACGTTGCAGCATGTCGATCCCGTTCTTCTTTCAACCGGTGAAGGTTGATGGAAGATTGGTTTTTGACGGTGGCTTACGCAACAATTTTCCACTGAAACGCTTTCTCGACAGCTTCAAAGATGCGCCGTTCATCGCAATCTATTTGGGCAGACCGGACAACAGTAACCAGATGAATGTGGTTTCTAGCCTGCTGGACATAGTCGTCGACGGCGAGGAAAGAGAGCTGGTAGACAACCATACCAGAGACGTGGTCATTATTGATACCAACCCGATTGGAACGGTCGACTTCAAGTTGTCTAAAACTGAGAAAGACTTTTTGTTGGCAGCTGGTAAGGCATCGGCGTTGGAATTCTTACAGCGAAGGAACATTGAACTTGGCCCATCAACGGAAATGGTCTCTACGGCTAGGGCCAAAACTGAAGCATTGCGTGCAGAAGTTATTTCAGCCCGCAATGAAGCTCGGCGCCGACGATGGAAACGGCTTATCTTCTTAGTGCTTACTGGACTAGCGGCTTTGACCTTCTGGTGGATGCGATAGTCTGAGTCTAGACCGATGGTGGCTTTGCCAGCGGCCCAAACCTGCCGTTGGCCAATGGGTCAAGATGCTACGGTGCGGCCCGTCAGAGCCGCCATTCGCTGCGAGGCCAACATCCGCTAGCACTTTGAAGTCGGGGACGCGGGGCGAACAAGCGCTGAATACGGCAGGTTGAGCACCTGCAACACACAGGTTTCCGCCCTGTCGCTATTGGAGGCATCGAGAAAGCCTGGGCCTCTCAACATCACTCGAACCTTTGCTCGTCATCTCTGTCTCTTTTTGCCTCGCGGTCGCGCTCTTCCTGTTCCACCTTTCTTAGCTTTGGCACCACCTCTGCAAGGTATTCCGCCACTCCTGGAATTGCCGCTTCGGAGATTGCTTCAAGCGCCGTTATCCGCTGGCCAACGATGTTTGCGCGACTGCCAGACCAGCTCATTGGAGCTATGTGTTCAACAAACACCGAGAGCACTTCGACCGGGTTCGGCGAGGCCGTAATCAGCGCCAAGCCTTGTTCCGTTAGGTCATCAATTCCCCGATCACCACTACTTCCAAATGGCGAAATGGCTCGGGCAACCAAACTCCAAGCAGAGGCTTCGCCCGCGTTTGCGCACCAAGCAGTAAGTTCAGTTGGTTCAATTTGCGAAAGTGGGTTCTCGAAGTGTGAGCTTCCTTCAAAGGCACGAAAACGCTTGTAATCCTTGATCTCACCCTGGAGAAGAGCACGTGTCAGGAACGGGTCGTACAAGAACTTGACTATAGTGGCGACGGCAGAGTCGAACTGATAGTAGCGCATTGCGGCCCCGTCTTCCGGGTCGAACAGACTGTCAAGCAGCTCTCCAATCGCAGCATCTTCACAATCGTATCTGAGGCAGTGCCCCAGGACTTTGGTCAGTCGATAGTCACCACTCCCGCCCGGATCGTCGTCATGTTCAAGCAAGTGCTTTGCGACCGCCCGAAGAGCTACGCTGCGCAAGCCTGTTCCGAGCAACTCCTCAGTGTCCTCTTTGTCATGAAGTCTCATAGAGAGCCCTTCCAAAAGGGCTCGCTCGCCACCTTCCTTCGTCACAAGTACTCTTGCGAGCTGCTCCGCTCTCGCCGACCCTGAGTCTTGATACTCCTCCCGCCAAAGCAGATCCTCAAACCCTTGGGGATTGTCCGTGCCACGGAGCGCTGCCAAGCAGCGTTCGAAGTCTTGATCAGAGAAGCTCCCTTGCGGATGGAGCATCACGATGATTGGACGGAGCAACTCGTCAGAGGCTGCTTCATCTAGCAGCATAGCGGTTAAGGCTTCATCTGTGCTCGAAATCTCATTCAACGCACCACAAAGAACACCATAGTTAAAGTGCTTTGTATCGAGCGACTTGAGGCCGCCGACGAGTGTTTCCCATGTAGATCGACAATCCGAAGAGCACCGTATCAGGCCTTCTCCAAATGGTAATAAATAGGGAGACCAACCCGGGTTGAACAAGTGATGGGCTTGCTCCTCAAGCATCCCTTCAGACTGGCGACAGCGGCAACCCAAGATCCGCGCCTTTTCACTCAATCGCTTGCGAGATGCTTCAAATTTTGAAGGCTCCTCAGGATCGAAGTCCCCGTCCAGCGACCACATATCGTTGCCCGGATCAATGACAAGAGCTTCGATTTCAGAAAGCAAGTCTTGTGGAGCGAGCTTCTCTCCCAACGAGGCAAAGAGCGCCGCTCCGTCTTCATCTCGTTTCTCTTCTGCGACCCGCCGAAAGTCAAAATACAACACGGATCGCACGGCCTGCCAACCTTCCACCCAAGGCAGCTTGTCATTAATGGCTTTAGAAACGTCGATGATTTCAGCGCGAAGGTCGGGGTAGCGCCAAAGCCCACGAAAGTTCGCGGCGAGGAGCCTTCTGCACGATTTAGAAATTGTCTCAGAGTCGGATTGGGAGGCGTCACAGGCGATGCCGATGAAAGTCCTAAACCATTCAAGCCGCTCCTCGAAGCTTGGGTTGTGCCCATAGTCTCGTGGTCGAGCCCCAAACTCGAACGAGTTAGTGCTTGACCAACGGCTGGCCTCAAGCGCCGAGTCTAAGAGTTCGGCGCCAATCTGAACTCGCGTCTCGTTGCCGGAGTGCAGCGCAGCTCGAACGATTTCAGCCCTTTGGGCAGTAGTTGCATGAGTTCCAGATAGGTACGCTTGGAACAAACCCTTTAGCTTGCCTCTTACGCTATCATAGTTGTTGTCCGGGTCTTCATGGTCCGCCACTACAAGTAATGCAGCAACAGCGCGTTCAAAGAACTCAGGGTAATATGCAAGTCCCACCAATATGCTAAGCGCGACCGACCTAAATGAGTCTCGTGGCTCAAAGGATGCCAAGGTTTCAGGGTTTGCAAATGAAGCCTCTACCAACTCGAGTACGCGAGCCGGAGAAACGGGTGCAATGTGCATCAGGAGTTCTCGACCGTGCTCGTTCAAAGCTGACAAGTCTGACAGGAGGCCTCCCTCGGATACCCATCCGTCTACGATTTCGACCGCAATAGGGTGCTCGTGCAGGAAGCCGAGGCGGCGGCCAAAGGACTTCAAAAGGCGCGCGCTTGCCTTTCGCTCGAAGGTGTCTGTGAGTTGATCAAGTGGAATATTGCTCAGGGCCTCGGAAGCTAACCGGTTGGCAACCGCATGTGGCAGAACGGCTCGCCAGCGCGACCTCTTCTGCGCAACTTGCCGATCAACGAGAGTTTGGGCTGCGCGATGCATTCGGAGCCTTGTCTGCTCACACAACGCGCCCAGAAGCGCTAGCTCATCTACGCCTTCTTCGTCACTTTCTATTGAGAAAGAGTATACCAACGACAGAGCCTCGGCTTGCTCTTTGAGACCAGAGTCGAGGTCGTGTCTTTGATAAAATAGACGATTGAAGAGTTCTTCATCCGACAACCGACCAAGCGTCTCATCAATTGGTGCGGCATCAGCGATCGCGATTGCGAGCCGAGCGTTTCCCTCTGAAAATTCTGCAATCTTTGCTGCGTTCACATTGCCCAGTTCGGGGTACCTTCTAAGGAGCAACTTCTCCGCAATTTGCGGCCCGTAGGCCTCCAGTTGTACCACTTCTGTAGTCTGCGGCTTATCCTCACGGATGTCATACTCGACAGTAATCAGCCGGAGGGAATTCTCTTGCTTGGAGAGCCTCGACGCTAGGGAATTGTGTAGATCAGAGGCGCAATTGTCTAAGACGACAGTGGCGGAAACTCCCTGCGCTATCATTGCGTCGACTAGGGCGCGAGCAGATGGTTCCGGTTCGTCACCGATATCCGCGTAGATCACTGAGGTACGGTCCAAAGGAGTGTCGCCAACCCCGTCCTCAAAAAGCGCCTGCACGAAGCGAGACTTACCAACACCTGAAAGGCCGGTGATCCTGATTGATTTTCGTGAAGCGTCTATTAGCCTCCGAACACTGGCTATGGCCTCGCCAAGCTGTAATGGCTGTTGGGAGCTTGAGGGAACGACCACTCTAACGCCATCGTCCAATATTAGGTCGTCGTTGGCGTCCACCGGAGTGGTGCTCCATCTCCCAAACGGACGCCAGCCAGCAAGAGGTCTGCCGACAACCTCACGAACCCAAATCTGAACTGTAGGGTGCTGGCGTAGCCATAGGTGGAGGCGAGAACAATCGTAGTAGTCCACATGGATCGCATCGGGATTATCAAGACTAGCTAAGGCCTCGTTCATGGCATCGATACGACGCTGATACATCGGCGGAGAGCAGTCCTCAGTCGAAGCAATGATGTAAGAGCCACTGTTTTCAACGAGTTCATGAATGATGGGTTTCGGCGTCCCTTCCGAGAGCATTTCGTCAAGTATCTCGGCACGCGCCATGCTTTTGGCCTTGGCCTGAAACACGTTGTCGGCTCTTGGGATAAAATCTCCGTAGAAGCCCTCTCGAGTTACCGTAACCCTGACATCCACCCCTCCATCGGGCGCTTTCAACGATCCTGACCATCTCACATCACGCAAGAAGCCACCGCGCGCTGATAGCTCCGCTTCGCACAGTCTAGCAACGAGTTCCTCCAGCTGGCTGTCGTCTAGCTGCGCTAACTCATCTTTTTTTGGTTCAAAAATTGGCAATGCGAATCCAACTCTGCTCGAATGTCACTTGGACGCCATACAGAATTTTAGCGAGAGAACATTTGGAGAACAAGAGCTGCCCATCTTAGCAATTAGAAAAATCACACCTACAAACCATGACCTTTTAGTACTTCGCAAAGTTTCCTGGATTGGACCTAAAGTTCTCTCAATTGGAGAAGGTCTGCTTTCAGCTAGTACCACGTCTCAACTCGGACCTGCAGCGAACTTCCGGTTTCCGCCCTTCGGGACTGAGACGGTCGATTTTTTGCGTCTTTTGCAACTGCGGAGAATGATCGGAAAATCCCGCCTCCTGTGATTTCAATCTTTAAAATCGAATGCCCGCTATGGAGTCGGGGCTTATGGCCCCGCCGCTCTTGTTTGTTGGGCCAGCGGGATTTGGACGAGCCAAACGCCCCTGGCCGCCAGGGGGAAGACGCTGCCTTCCCCCTCGGGCAACCCTATTAGACAAAACCGTGTCCTCGCGCTCTGCGCTGCGGGCCGCACCACTTTTGTCGAATAGCATTGCCTCGCCCCCATCCGCGTTCGCCACGTGGCAGATCAGCAGGACCAGGCGGCTTCGCCGACTGAACCTGCAAATCAGCCCTGATTTTCCGAAAAGGGAAGTCAGATCAATCGAAACAGCCTGCGGGAGCAAAATGGAGATGTTGCGTCAGTTTATGACGCAAAGGTCAAAGTCGTGTGGGGTTCAACATCGAGCAATGAGAATGGAAAGGTTCTGTCGCAAATGGCAGAACTATGTGTCGCCTCACACATTTGAAAAATGGCGCTCTGGGGAGGATTCGAACCCCCGACCCCTTGATTCGTAGTCAAGTACTCTATCCAGCTGAGCTACCAGAGCGCGGTGTGGGGGAGTTAGAACCTTGCGCGCGGGAGCGCAAGGGTAAAAAGCCAAAAAAGTCAGCTCGCCCCCAAATCTCCTTTCGGAAGGGTGATGCCAAAGGTGGTTCCGGTGTCTCCGGTGGCCGCCAATTGCAGCTGTCCGCCATGCCCGCGGATCAGCTCAGCTGAAATTGCCAGCCCAAGCCCGGTGCCGCCTTTGCGAATCCCGCCCTGAAACGGCGTGAACAGATGCTCCTGCGCTTTGGCGGGCAGGCCCGGCCCGGTGTCGCGCACCGAAATCATCCAGGCCTCATCGGTTTCCCAAGCCGAGATCGCGATCTCCCCGGGCTGGCCACTGGCCACAATCGCCTGACGGGCGTTGCGCACGAGGTTGGAAATCACGCGAAAGAGCTGTTCGGGATCCGCGCGCATCATCAGCCCCGCGGGAATGTCCTCGGCAAAGCTCAGATCAAACTCGCCCACCGCAAGCCGCTCGCTGGCAATCACATCGGCCACCAGCTCGCTGGGGGAAAACCGGGTCAGCGTCGGCGCGGGTTCTTCCGCCTTGCCAAAGGCCAGCGTGCTTTCACACAGGTGCACCGCGCGGGTGATGGAGTTCACCAGCTTGGGGGCCATCCGCGCCACCAGCGGGTCTTCGCTGCTTTCAATCCGGTCGGTGAAGAGCTGGGCGGAGGTCAGGATATTGCGCAAATCGTGGCTCACCTTGGCCACCGCACCGCCCAGCTGGGCCAGACGCTCTTTCTGGCGCAGGGCAGAGGTCAGCTCGGTCTGCAGCGTGTGCAGCGCTTCTTCGGCTTCGCGCAGCTCGGTGACGCCGGACTTGGGCGTGATCACGCTGCGCGCATCTTCCGGCGCTGCGGCATAGGTCTGCATATAGCGCACCACACCTTCGATCGGGCGCACCAGAATCGCGCGCACCGCAAGGAAGAGCAGAAACGCCGTCATGATCGAGATCACCGCCGAAAGCGCCAGAACCCGCAGCCCGTAGTCAATCATCGAAGCGCGCAGGTCCTGCGTGCCCATGGTAACCTCAATCAGCAGCCCCGCATCCTGCACCGGCGCGCCGATCACACGGATCACCCGCTCGCTGCGGTCCAGAAGCTGCATCATCGCGTCTTTGATCAGAACCCCGGCCGAGGCGCCGCGCATGTCATAGGTGTCGTTGATCGGTTCAGGGATAGGAGAGCTGAGAATCAGCTGCCGCATCTCATCGCGCCGCAGCACCACGTTGTAGACGCCGGCGTTTTTGAGCAGCTCGTCTTCCAGATCCATATCGATCATGTCATCCGCCAGCAGCGCGAGCGAGGCAATCTGTGCCCGCTCCAGACGCAGCAGCAGGTAATCCTCGCGATACCGCGCAACCGAAGGGACAAAGATCAAGACCTCGGCCAGCATCACAAAGATGACCGTGAGGATCAGGAACCGACCTGAAAGCGAATTGAGCATGCGCGTCCGCCCTTTGTTATGGCAGCCAGCGCTGTACGAAGCCGACCACCCGTTTGACCTTAGGATTATCAAACAGTTGCGGAGAGAAATAGGCCCCTGCGACACGCTTGTTGATTTCTCCCACCGTTGGATAGGGCGCAACCATGCCCGCAACGGCGCTCATCTTGAGCTTATTGGCGATCACCAGCGCCCATAGGTTGATAAGCTCGCCCGCCTGCGGGCCTGCAATCGACACCCCCACGGGGCGGCCTTTCACGACCATCGCTTTTATCAGCCCCTTGGCCTTGCGCTCCGCAATCAGCCGGTCGTTGTGCTCAATCTCGAACCGCGCCACGGTCAGCTTGTCGCCATAAATCTTGCGCGCCTCCGCCTCGGTGGGGCCGATCTGCGCCAGTTCCGGGTCGGTGTAGGTCGCATAAGGGATGTGATCCGTGCGCGCCTTCGCTGGCAGCCCGAACAGCGCGGAGCGAATGATGACACCCGCATGATAGCCCGCCACATGGGTGAACTGCGCGCCACCCGCCACATCGCCAATCGCATAGACCTTGCGGTTGGTGGTTTTCATGCTGTCGTCCACCTTGATGCCGGTCTTGGTGGTCTCAATCCCCGCCGTCGCGAGGTTCAGCTTGTCGACATTGGCCTTGCGCCCCACGGCCACCAGAAGATGCGAGCCGGTAAAGCTGCGCCCGTCCTGAGTTTCCACGGTGATGGCACCCGCCTGTCCGCTGATCTGCTTGGCCATGGCGTCTTCGGCGATCTCAAGCCCTTCGCTGCGCAGGTTATCCAAGACTATCGCTGCCATCTCCGGATCATCCCGACCCAACGCCTTGGCGCCCTCAATCACCGTCACCTTGATGCCGAGCCGCTGATGCGCCTGCGCCATCTCCATGCCGATGGGGCCCCCGCCAATGATCAGCAGATGCTCCGGCGTTTCGGTCAGGTCAAACAGCGTCTCATTGGTCAGGTAAGGCACAGAATCCAGCCCCGGGATCGGCGGCACCAGCGGGCTGGATCCGGTGGCAATCACGACGCGGCGCGCGGTGATGCGGTGATCTCCGGCCTCAACCACCTTCGGGCTGACAAAGCGGCCATATTCGCGGATCACCCGCACCCCAAAGCCTTCAAAGCGTTCCTGACTGTCCACCGGCGCAATCTGGGCAATCACATCTTTCACATGGGCTTTAGCCGCGGCGTAATCCACCTGCGGCACCTGATCAGCCACGCCATAGATGCTGCTGTGCGCCTGCCCGTGAGCCGCCTTACCGCTGGCAATCAGCGCCTTGCTGGGAACACAGCCAAAGTTCAGGCAGTCCCCGCCCATTTCGTGCCCCTCAAGCAGGGTCACATCCGCGCCCATCTGCGCCGCCCCGGCTGCCACAGACAGCCCTCCAGAGCCGGCGCCAATGACCAGCACATCCGTCTTGATGTCTTGCATTATACTGTCTCCCGGCCCCGAATACGCTTGATCACCGCAGGCAGCAACGACAGTGCCGCCAGCCCCAGCATCGGCAAGAGCACATGCGGCTCAAAGATGATGCCAAGATTGGGTGTCTCACCGCGGGCAAAGACCTCGCCAAGGCCCGCCCCCACCGAGGTATAGACCAGACCACCGGGGATGATGCCAATGAAAGTGGAGACGACGTAACGCCACAGCGGCACACCCACCAACGCAGGGATCAGATTTGCCACAAAGAAAGGCACCACCGGCACCAGACGGATCAGAAACAGCATGGTCCACTGATTCTCATCAATCCCGTCTTTCAGGGCTTTGATCCGCCCCTCAGAGCTGTCCATCTTGGCCGACAGGCGCTCCCCGAGGCCAAACTTGGCTGCCAGAAACACAACCGTCGCCCCCATGGTGGCCGCGCCCACGTTGAACAGCACACCCGGAAAAGTGCCAAACAGAAAGCCGCCTGTGAGCGTGGCAATCGTTGCGCCAGGCAGGGAAAAGCCCGCGATGATCACATAAAGGATCATGAACACCGCCACAGCCGCCCAGTAATGCTGATCCCGGTAGGCAATCAGCGTCTCGCGATTGTCGCGCAGGGTTTCAAAGCTCAGGTAGTCCCCCAATGCATAAGCGCCGCCCACTGCGACACAGAGGATCACCGCCAAAGGCACCAGCCGTGCCCACTTTGATTTTGCCTCAGCGCGTTCGGTCTGGCCCGCGCCATCCGTTAGATCTGCCATCTTTTGGTCGTTACCCTTGGTCACAGTCTGTCTCTTTTCCTCAAAATGAGACAGTCCCCTTCTAAACAACAGAGGGTTCACGGCGGGTTGATCACAGTCGCACGGTTTCGTGATGAAATCCGCCCCTTTCCGCAGTTCTGAAACATTCTGTGCGCATATCGGCCTTCGGGGCTTGTGTTTTTGTAGCAAATCCGCGATCAGGCGTTTGACTTATCTCGCAGGCCCGTCTAAAGACCGGGCTTCGAATAGACAGGCTCCGCGAATCTATCGCTTGATCGACTTGCCGGCGCCTCCACACTTTGTAACGGAGACGGAGCGATGAAACGCACCTACCAACCTTCGAACCTGGTTCGTAAACGCCGCCACGGCTTCCGTGCGCGCATGGCCACCAAAGCTGGCCGCAAAATCCTGAACGCACGCCGCGCACGCGGTCGTAAGTCGCTGAGCGCATAAGCTCACCGACACCGTTTATACGGATCGTTCAAACAAAATGACACCGCCGGAGACCCCCACGGAAGGCCCTGCCAACCACGGGATGACGTCTCCGGCGGTTTCTCTTTGCGCGCAGGAAGCCTTGCTGGTTCTAAAAAAACGAAGCGAGTTTCTCGCCGCCGCCCGCGCCCGCAAACAGGGCACCAAGGCGATGATGATTCAGGCCCGCAAGCGCCGCGAGTCGGAAGACGCTGATCCGGCGGTGATCCGCGTCGGCTACACCTGCTCCAAAAAAGTCGGCAATGCGGTTGCCCGCAACCGCGCCAAGCGCCGGATGCGCGAAGTCGCCCGCGCGGTGCTGCCAGCTTTTGGCAAACCCGGCTGGGATTACGTTCTGATCGGCCGCAAAGACGAGACCGCTGCGCGTGACATGCTGGCGCTGCAGGCCGATCTCAAATGGGCGTTGCGCAAGCTGCACGCTCCAGCCAAGCCGCGCCCGCAGACATAAGCCCCTGCCCTCCCTTGCCCGTGTCACAGGACACATCAGGTAAGCGCCTGACAGAGACCTGCCACACAGCCTGTCTGAAATCGTTAAAACACGTTCGACTTTGACGCGCTTCAGCATCAAAAAGCCTTTCCCTTTGGGGAAGCGTTAATGTTTCGGATGCACCTTCCGCTGGCTCAGAACCAAATGCCAACGAAACGATCCGTCGCCACGATGTCTGTCACAATCCTCCTCACCTTTGTTGTCACAACCGACGACACCTCCCACTTCCGCGAGACCATTTCTGTGCTGGCCAATCAGGTGCAACGCATGCCCGGCGCGCTGCGCTATGCGGTGTTTCAGGGCAAAGACGATCCGAATTATTTTCACGTGCATCAGGTCTGGGCCAACCGGGAATGCTATCAGGCCTACATCAACAGCGAAGAGGCCGACCGCGCGTTTGTCACGCTGCGCGGCATTGTTTCAGAGCTACTGGTCAAGGAACTGATTCCCGTTGCCAACAGCGACAGCACACCGGTGCTGGTTACCGGCTGATCCCTGCATTTGTGGGCGCGTTAAGCTTTGCCCCCTTCCGAAACGGGCACCTCCGCAATACAGCCGCGATACAGACGCAATACCGACGCGCCAAATCGGGTTAATTTTGCACTTTCTAGCCAATTCGGAACCCAACTCGTCCATTTCGCCTTGGCACCCTTGCTCATAGCCGTTAACAGGCTGTTTCAAAGAGGTCAGCGAAGATGAAGACACGAGATATGAACCGCGATTGGATCGCCACCGCCCGCACACTCTCCCAGGCTCTGCCTTACCTTCAGCGCTATGCTGGGGCGACGGTTGTGATCAAGCTCGGCGGCCACGCCATGGGCTCTGATGAGGCCATGGATGACTTTGCCCGCGACGTGGTTCTGATGCGTCAGGTCGGCATCAATCCGGTGGTCGTCCACGGCGGCGGCCCGATGATCAATGCGATGCTGGAACGGCTTGAAATCAAATCGGAATTTGTGAACGGCAAACGGGTCACAGATGTCGCCACCGTCGAGGTGGTGGAGATGGTCCTCTCCGGTGTGGTGAACAAACGCATCGTCTCTGCGATCAACCGTCAGGGCGGCAAGGCCGTGGGTCTTTCCGGCAAGGACGCCAACCTGATGATCTGCGATCAGACCAACGCGGATCTCGGCTTTGTCGGCACCCCGGCAGAGATGAACCCCGCGATTTTGCACGAACTTTTTGCCAATGACACCATCCCGGTGATTGCGCCGCTGGGCGTGGGACGTCAGGGCGAAACTTTCAATGTCAACGGCGACACCGCCGCCGGTGCCATCGCCGGCGCGCTCGCCGCAGACCGCCTCCTGCTCCTCACCGATGTGGCAGGCGTCAAAAACGGCGAAGGCGAGGTGCTGACAGAGCTGAAAGCCCAACAAATTCGCGACCTTATCGCTGAAGGCGTGATCGCGGGCGGCATGATCCCCAAGACCGAAACAGCGCTGGCCGCCATTGATCTGGGCGTGCGCGCTGCGGTCATTCTGGATGGCCGCGCCCCCAACGCTTGCCTGCTGGAGCTGTTCACCGAACATGGTGCAGGCTCCATTATCCGCGCGGATTAAACCCGATTGGGGCGCAAATGACCGCGCCCCATTTCTCCGCTTGAGCCAACCAGACAGCCTGTGCATTCTGAGCAGAAGCGAACGCCTTGCGCAAAGCCGCGCAACGGCCGCGAACCTGTGGTATTGTCATGCACAAGCTGAACATCTCTCGCACCAATCCCGCCGCCACATGAGCTACCGCGCGATTGAAAAAGCCGCGAAAAAGGCTGGCCTGCTCACAATGGGCGCAGCGCATGTCCGAAATCTGACGGGCGCAGCCAGTGATCCGGCAACTGTGGTGCTCTTGGGCACGGGCGCGGAGTTCTGGCCCATCTTCGCCACCTCTCGCGAAGGTCTGGATGGCAAGGCACACCCTGTCGACCGATGGTCCAAGCGCATCGTCGGAACGCTCGCGGATCAGTTTGATGCCGCAACCGCCTATCCGTCAGATGGGCCGCCCTACCCGCCCTTCATTTCATGGGCCTTGAAGACAAACCGATTTTTCCTCAGCCCCGTAGGCATGATGGTGCATGACACGGTTGGCTTGATGATCTCCATTCGCGGCGCGCTGCTCTTTGACACAGAGCCTGTGATCCCCAGCGCCGATCTTGCCTCCCCCTGCACGGCTTGCGCCGCTCCTTGCACCACCGCCTGCCCTGTGGGTGCGCTCTCCGCTGGGGCCTCCTACGACGTCACTGCCTGCCACGCCTACCTCGACACCCCAGAGGGCCAGAGCTGCATGTCACAAGGCTGTCACGCCCGCCGCGCCTGCCCGGTCTCCGCCGGAGCCTCTCGCACAGACGCCCAATCGGCCCTTCATATGAAAGCGTTTCACCCATGAGCCGTACCCTGATCCTGATGCGCCACGCCAAATCAAGCTGGGATGACTTCAATCAGCCCGATCACGCACGCCCCCTCAACAAGCGCGGGCGCGCCTCAGCCCATGCTCTGGGGAAATGGTTGGCCCTGCAGGCCCTGCTGCCTCAGGAAGTTCTCTGCTCCAGTTCAGAGCGCACCCGCGAAACGCTGGATCGCCTCACACTGCCGAACAATCCGAAAGTCAGCTATCTGGATGCGCTTTATCACGCACCCGCTGACACCATGCTGCACAGCCTGCGCGCCGCCAGTCAGCCTGCGGTGCTTATGATCGGCCACAATCCGGGCATCGCCTATTTTGCAGATCAGCTTGCAGCAAGAGATCCGGACCATCCCCGCTTCCATGACTATCCTACGGCGGCGACTACGATCTTTCATTTTGACCTAAAGGACTGGAAAGACGCGCAATACGGGACTGGGGATGTTGTGGACTTCGTCATTCCCCGCGAACTGATGGCCCGCGATTCAGACCTTTAGGCATAGAAAAAGGCGGGGATGACCCCGCCTTTCCAATGTGTCGTTTGCTCAGAAATCAGTGGCCGAGAATCTGGCTCAGGAACAGTTTGGTCCGTTCGCTCTTCGGGTTGTTGAAGAACTCTTCCGGCTCGTTCTGTTCCACGATCTGACCCTGGTCCATGAAGATCACGCGGTTCGCCACCTGACGGGCAAAGCCCATCTCGTGGGTCACACAGAGCATGGTCATGCCTTCTTCCGCGAGCTCGATCATGGTGTCGAGCACTTCTTTGATCATCTCAGGGTCAAGCGCTGAGGTCGGTTCGTCAAACAGCATGATGCGCGGCTTCATGCAGAGCGAGCGGGCAATCGCCACACGCTGCTGCTGACCACCGGACAGCTGGCCCGGATACTTCAGCGCCTGATCCGGAATCTTCACCTTCTCAAGGAAGTGCATCGCGATCTCTTCGGCTTCTTTCTTGGGTGTCTTGCGAACCCAGATTGGCGCCAGCGTGCAGTTCTCCAGAATGGTCAGATGCGGGAACAGGTTGAAGTGCTGAAAGCACATGCCAACTTCCGAGCGGATTTTGTCGATATTTTTCAGATCGTTGGTCAGCTCGATCCCATCCACGACGATGTCGCCCGACTGGTGCTCTTCCAGGCGGTTGATACAGCGGATCAGGGTCGATTTACCAGAGCCTGAAGGCCCCGCAATCACGATCCGCTCACCTTCGTTGACGGTCAGGTTGATGTCCCGCAACACGTGGAAACTGCCGTACCACTTGTTCATGTTGGAGATTTGAATCGCAACCTGATCACTCACATGCATCTTGGAGCGGTCGATCGCGCGGTCGGTCATAAGTTCAGACATGGGTGAACTCCTTATTTGTGCCCAGTATGAAGCTTACGCTCCAGATACATGGAATAGCGGGACATGCCGAAGCAGAAGATGAAGAACAGGAATGCAATGAAAGCAAAGAGCTCCCAATAGATACCGTTCCACGCAGAGTCGGCACGAATGGCGTTGGACAGCCCCAATGGATCAAGCAGGCCGATGATGGACACCAGCGTGGTATCTTTGAAGATACCAATGAAGGTGCTCACAATACCTGGGATCGAGATCTTCAGTGCCTGAGGCATGATGATCAGACGCTGCGCCTGCCAATAGTTCAGCCCCAAAGAGTCGGCGCCTTCGTATTGACCCTTCGGCAATGCCGCAAGGCCCCCACGGATCACCTCAGCCATATAAGCCGCGGCAAACAAGGTCACCATGATCAGCACCCGAAGGATGATGTCAAACTCCGTGCCCGGCGGCAGGAAGATGTTGAGCAACACAGAGGCCACAAACAGCAGAGTGATCAGCGGAACGCCACGGATGAACTCGATGAAGCCCACACAGAGCGCCTTCAGGATCATCAGGTCAGACTGCCGCCCCAGCGCCAGGAAGATACCAATTGGCAGCGAGGCACCAATTGCCACAACACCGATCAGAATCGACAGCATGAAGCCACCAAACTTACGGCTTTCCACTTCCGGGATGGAAATCGAAATCACAGATTCCAGACCTGCCGCAACGCTGCCAGCCAGGAACAGCCACCAGATCACCGGCACAGCAATCGCCGCGATGATCGCCACCAGCTCACCCGCAATTGGCGCGAGGATACGGTAGGCCAGATAGCCAATACCGAAACCGGCTGCGGCCATCAAAGGCCCCCAGATCGAGCCGCCCCACATCAGCCAAGGCATCAGGAAGGGATAAGCTGCTGTCACGATCAACAGCTGGCGCGGAACTTTGGTGAACAGCACAGGCGCAATCGCCAGAAGCAACAGCACAAACGCAAGGTTTGGACGGAAGTATGCTGGCAGTGCCCCTTCTGTGGCGCCAAACACCACATCCGGTGTCGCCGGATAAGGCGGGTAGAAACCATACAGCAGCTGGAGCCAGCGGTCATTGATCACCGCCCAGCAGGCATGCCCGTGGGTCGACGCCCAGGTGGCTTCCATGATCTCACGGCATTCGGTCAGCGAGGAAGCATTCCAAACGGATTGGAATACCCACGGCAGTAGCCCGGACAGCACGTAGTAAATGAACGCCAGCGACAGCAGCGTCAGGGCGCTGTTGACGACACCGTCAAAAAGGTTCGCACGTGCCCATCCAATGACCCCAACAGAGTTTGCTGGAGGCTCTTTTTCCGGGAGCATTTCGGTGCGGACAAAAGACATGTCACTCATTTTATCTCTCCACCAATTTCACGCGGTTGTTGTACCAGTTCATCACGGCGGAAATGCTCAGCGAGATGATGAGGTAACAGGCCATCAGCATCAGAACACATTCCAGCTCGCGGCCGGTCTGGTTCATAGTGATGCCACCCAGCGTGCCGGTGATGTCCATGTAACCCACCGCAATCGCCAGAGAGGAGTTCTTGGTGAGGTTCAGGTAGTTGGAAATCATTGGCGGAATGATCACACGCAGGGCTTGCGGCAGGATCACTAGACGCATCGTCTTACCGGGGCGCAGACCCAACGCGTTGGCTGCCTCGGTCTGACCATGGCTGATCGCCATGATACCACCACGCACGATCTCTGCGATAAAGGCTGCGGTATAAAGGCTTAGCGCCAGCCACAGAGCAATCAGAGAGTTACGAAGGTGGGTGCCCCCCTGGAAGTTGAAGCCCTTCAGCGCAGGATAGCCAAGGTGAAACCCAAGCGCATAAAGCACGACAATGAGCGGCACGAAGAAGATGGCGAGGTTTTTCCAAAGCGTATTTGGACGGTCACCGGTGGATTCCTGAATACGCTTGGCCTGCGCATTCACAGCCCGAATGCCAAAGATAGAGGCCACAACGACCGCCAAAATCAGCATCAGATCCAGCGAGATGTCAAAGCGCATCGAGGAGGTGCCAAACAGATGGATGTTGCCCAGCGAATTGGAGAACAGCGGCTCCGGCACATAAACGCCCCGGTTTGTCACAGCAACGGTGTCAAACAGGTTCATTGTGGCCGAGGGAGTCTCGCCGCGGAAAGCGCGTGGTGCAGGCAGGCTCTCAATCAGGATGGCCATCGCCAGCACGATCCAAAGCAGAACCGGCACGTTGCGGAACATCTCCACATAGACGGTCATGATTTTGGCAACGATCCAGTTTTTGGAGAGGCGCAACACCCCGACAAAAACACCGATGATCGTGGCTGTGATACAGCCAAGCAGCGCCACCAGTAGCGTGTTCAGCAGGCCCAGAAAGGATGCGCGCAAATGGGTGTCGCGGCTGGAATATTCCAGCAGGCGTTGGTTGATGTCGTAGCTGGCTGGTTCCATGAGGAAACCGAACTCGGGCTGTTTACCCAGAGTATTCAGGTTCACCATGGTGTTGTTGATCAGCCATGCTGCCAAAAGCATGAAGCCAATCATCGCGACAGCCTGGATCGTCAAAGAGCGATACCGGGTGTCGTAGATCAACATCGACAGCCGGAACGACTCCTTGGGAGGGTCGGTCAAAGTGGTCATATGGGATCTTCCCGTTCCTCGGCCGATTATAAGGTGGCGTCGCTATGCGCCGTGGCCGATTATTGTTGTGGTTCACATAATGTGAGGAGGGCGCGGAATTCCTCCCGCGCCCCCTGTGTTCGGTATCTTACCGGAATGGCGGGGAGTAGATCAGGCCGCCATCGGTCCACTGAGCGTTCAGGCCGCGGGCCAGACCGATCGGAGTCGCTTCGCCGATGTTGGATTCAAACAGCTCACCGTAGTTACCGCCCGCCATGATGGCGTTCTTGGCCCATGCAGCGTCCAGACCCAGCATTTCGCCGAGAGTACCTTCGGTACCCAGCAGACGGTTCACTTCAGGGTTGTTGGTGCCTGCCGCCATCTCTGCGATGTTTGCGGAGGTCACGCCCAGCTCTTCTGCAGTGATCAGAGCGTTCAGGGACCAGCGAACCACGTCACCCCAGTTGTCGTCGCCGTGACGAACCAGCGGGCCGAGAGGCTCTTTGGAGATGATTTCTGGCAGCAGAACGTGCGCAGATGGGTCTTCAAAAGTTGCACGTGTCGCCGCGAGGCCGGATGCATCGGTGGTGTACACGTCACATGCGCCAGCCAGATACTGCTGCTGCGCTTCTGCGTTGGTTTCGATTGGAACCGGCTCGTAGCTGATGTTGTTGGAACGGAAGAAGTCCGCCAGGTTCAGCTCGGTGGTGGTGCCGGTTTGGATACAAACGGTTGCGCCGTCCAATTCCTTCGCAGAGGAAACGCCCAGCTCTTTCGGAACCATGAAGCCCTGACCGTCATAATAGTTCACACCTACGAAGGTGAACTTCAGGTCGACGTCGCGGCTGAAAGTCCAGGTGGTGTTACGCGCCAGCATGTCGATCTCGCCGGACGCCAGAGCGGTGAAACGGGTCTTACCGGTGGTTGGTACGAATTCAACCGCGGTCGGGTCGCCCAGAACAGCACCAGCAACCGCACGGCATACGCCTACGTCAAAGCCCTTCCACTCACCGTTTGCATCTGGTGCAGCAAAGCCAACCAGACCAGTGGTAACGCCACAGTTCAGCTTGCCGCGCGCTTTCACATCGTCAAGCGTGCCAGCAGCTGCAGCACCGGCCGCCAGGCCAGCGACAGTCAGCGCACCAAAAACTACGGATTTTTTCATTTTTACCTCTTCCTGTTTACCCACCCTTTCACAGGTGGTTTTGGCCACTCCCGGCCTAGAATGATGTGTTGAGACAACACCCCCCTCACATCTGGGGTTAGTGTGGTCGCATTCATCGCCAAACGTCAAGAGGTCCATCACGCATTACAATCAATGCTTGCGTGAATGTTATTTCCGCCCTGTTTGCCGAGGTTTCTGACTAGGAATTACTCAGTTTGAAGAAGCGGTAAGCATTTTCAAATGCTTGAAATTTCTTCTCTGCTTCCAGGGCTGCGTCTACATCTCGGCCCCATTGTTCTTCCTGCCAGATTTCATCGATTCTGGAGAGTTTCCAAAGCGCTTCGATTTCCTGCAGATCGCGGGTCGCGGCGAATCCGATAATCAGCGATCCAGAGATGCCAACCAGATCGTGGAATGCCGCCAGCTCAAAGTTGTCAAAGCGATGGACCTCCTGCGACAAAGCGGCAAGCGCTGCCGGATCCTGCGCTTCAAACATGACCCCTGCCACAGGCTTCAGGCGTGCTCCGAAAATCTCTGCCGCCCAATCAAGCAGCGGGTCCCACGCCTTTGCCTGCCGAGCGATCAATTCCTCAGGCGACGTGGCCCGGTAGCACAGAAGGTCACTCCCGCCATATTCTGCCAACATATCAGCGACTTCCGAATGCTGAATGACCACTTTGTCAATCGCTGCATTGGCCGAACGTGTCACCGGCATGGTGTTGGGATCAATCTCGCCGTCTTGCGCGTCCCATTCGGCAGCCATCGCCTGTGCCATCGCCTCCGTTGGCACCACCAAAGCAGCTTTCGCAGGCGTTTTGACGGCGCGCCCGTCCAAAAACACCCGGAAGCCGCCCTCGACTGCCGCAACAGTTGTTTCTTTCCAAAACCGCTTTTTTGCCCATCCGCTCATGACTGAAGCTCCCAAACCTCTTCCAAGGCGCCATCCAAGGCGCCAAAATCCTCGATCAGCTGTCGTGCTGCGCCAAGCCGAGCCACATCGTGGTAACCCCAACGCACGCCAAGACCTGTCACCCCCGCAGCAGCGGCCATATCCATGTCAAAGCTGGTATCGCCAATCATCACCGTTTCCGCGGCTGCCACACCTGTTTCCAGCATGGCCGTCTCGATCATGGAGGGATGCGGTTTTGACGGATGATCATCGGCAACCTGCGTGGTTACGAAATATCCTTCCAAACCATGGCCAGCGATGAGCTTGTCGAGACCTCTGCGGGATTTCCCGGTGGCCACCCCCAGAAGAACATCATCGCGGGCGCGCAGTCGTGTCAGAGCCTCATAAGCCCCGGGATAGAAAGGCGATGACTGCGCCGCTCCCTGGCTGGCCCGTAAGTGCATATAAGCCGCCTTATAGCCATCGACCAGCCGTGAACGCTGCTCAAGCGCACACTCCGGCAACAGCTTAAACACCGCAACATCCAATGACAGCCCAACGATGCCCAGTATGGCCTCGCGTGCGGGTGCTTGCAGCCCCTCCTCCGCAAAGGCTTGGCACATCGAAGTCACTATGAGCCCCTGGCTGTCCACCAGCGTCCCATCCACGTCAAAAATCACAAGTTTCAAGCGCTCTGAGCCTCCTGCCTTGGTGCCTTTGCTTCACCATGGACCATGCAGAAGGTCAAGCATCCTCCGCATAGGCACCGGAGGAATAGGTCAGCTCGTAAGAGTGGCTGTAGAGCTCAACCAAATTGCCAAACGGATCCTCGCAATAGACCATGCGGTAAGGCTTCTGGTCGGGATAATAGTACCGCACCTGCTGCATGCGTTGCTTGCCGCCAAGCGCCTCGATCCGTTTCACCCGCTCTTCCAAATCGCTGTCCTGCAGGCAGAAGTGAAATATCCCTGGTTTCCAATAGTCAAAAGGCGGGGGCGTATCGTCGGTCTTGGGGAATTCAAACAACTCGATTCCGACGCCATCACCGGTCGACAAATGCGCGATACGAAAGCGGCCCCAACCGGGGCCGAACACATCATCACACATCTCACCAATCGCGCTGCTATCCTGCAGCACCTCGCTGGGTGGCATCAGCAGATAGAGATCAAAGGCCTTGGTGTAAAACTCAACGGCGCGGTTAAGATCGGGCACAGTGATGCCAATATGGGAAAACGATACAGCCGGCATAGGCCTCTCCTTTCAAATAGATGCGTATCAAAAACGTCATGGAATGCCTCAAGCATGCCATGTCAGCTGATACGCATCATATCAAAGAGAGGATGAAACCGCCTTAGCGCAGGCTTTCAAACGGATCATCCGCGGCAAGGTCCTCAGACCAGCCAAAGGTGTCCCATGTGTGGGCCATATGCTCCGGCAACTCAGCCGTGACGGTGACCTGCTTGCGGGTCACAGGATGCTCAAACGTCATGCTGCGCGCATGCAGATGCAGTTTGTTTGAGATGATCCCGCCAAGCTTCGCGCCCCAGCCATCGCCGAGGTTTTCCTGACCGGAGCCGCCATATTTCCCATCGCCAACAATGGGATGTCCGATCTCCGCCATATGGGCACGTAACTGGTGTGTCCGCCCTGTGATGGGCTCCATCGCAACCCAAGCGGCACGGCCCGCCACACGATACAAAGTGGCGTATTGGGTGATTGCGCGTTTGGCACCCGGGGTGCGCTCGACTTCGCGCGGGTGCACTGCGATCATTTTCTCGCCTTCGCCACGTGCGCCATGACCACCGGCTTTGACCAAACCATATTTGATTTCACCGAGATACGGCGTTGGCACCCCCGCGACGACCGCCCAGTAGATTTTGCGCGTCTGCTTGTGTCGCATCGCCTCTGTCAGAGCCTGCGCCACTTGCCGTGTACGCGCCAACAGCAAGACGCCGGAGGTGTCTTTGTCCAGCCGATGCACCAGCCGTGGTTTTTCCTCAAAGCCGAACTTCAGCGCCTCGGACAGGCCATCCACATGGCGGGTCTGCTTGCTGCCGCCCTGTGTGGGCAGCCCTGGCGGTTTGTTCAGCGCGATGATCTGATCATCACGGTAAATGATACAGCTCTGGATCAGTTTCTCGTCAGCAGGTGACACGCGCGTTTTTGCGGGTGCTGCAGGTTTCTCCCCCGGAGCTGGCAGCGGCGGCACGCGCACAGACTGCCCCTCTTCCAGACGGGTATTGGCCTTCACACGCCCCCCATCCACGCGGATCTCACCTTTGCGGCACATCTTTTCGATCTGCCCCTGCCCAACATGGGCAAACTTGCGCTTGAACCAGCGGTCCAGCCGTTGATCCCCTTCGCCCGCTTCCACGGTCACAGTCTGCACCCGGCTCATGCCAAAAGCCCTCTCGTCAAAATCATACCCAGCATCAACGCGCCCACCGCGCCGATCACCGAAACCGCCACATAGATTGCAGCCGCGCCATAGTCCCCGCGTTCCGCCAGCGTCACTGTCTCAAGCGAGAACGCCGAAAACGTGGTGAAACCGCCCAGCAGCCCCGTCATCACCAGAGGCGAATAATGCGTCAGGCCACGCTGCGCCACCACCACCACAAAAGCACCCATCAAAAAGGAGCCAATGACGTTTACCGTGATAATCGCCAGCGGAAAGCCATTCCAAAACCCCTGCCCGACCAGGCGCACAACGCCCAGCCCGACCAGATAGCGCAGGGCGGCACCAATCGCGCCACCGACAGCCACATATGTGAGGTTCAAAATCATCCGGCGTCTCTCTGCCCTTCCACGCCCAATGTCAAGAAAACAAGCCTTTTTCCCGCGTGAAATATCCCAGACTCAAATGGTGCCTCAGCTGCCTCGCTGGCTGCGCAGTTTCGCAAAGTAATCGAGACGCCTTTTTAACTCGCGCTCATACCCGCGCTCCACCGGCGTATAAAGCACCGGCCGCTTCAGCCCTTCCGGGAAGTAGTTCTGCCCCGAGAAACCGTCTTCAGCATCATGATCATACTGGTAGCCCGCTCCATAGCCCTGATCGGCCATCAGCGATGTGGGCGCGTTTAGAATGTGCTTGGGCGGCGGCTCAGAGCCCGTCTGTTTCGCCAAGGCCCGCGCTGCTTTGTAGGCCGCATACCCCGCGTTGGTTTTGGGCGCGAGCGCCAGATAGATCACGGCCTGCGCCAGCGCCAGCTCCCCCTCGGGGCTGCCCAAACGTTCATAAGTCTCCCAGGCATTCAAGCAGAGACCCTGTGCCTGTGGATCCGCCAAAGCGATGTCTTCGCATGCCATGCGTGTGATGCGCCGGGCGAGAAACCGAGGATCTTCGCCCCCCTCCAGCATCCGCGCAAACCAATAAAGCGCGGCATCAGGATCAGATCCCCGCACCGATTTATGCAGCGCGGATATGAGGTTGTAATGCTCGTCACCGGACTTGTCGTACTTTGCAGCGCGCCGCATCAGCCGCGTCGCCAAAACCTCGCTGTCCAGCTTACCATTCACGGACCAAGCCGCCACTTGTTCAACCAGATTGAGAAGCGCGCGTCCGTCGCCATCGGCCATCTCAAGCAGCGCTTCACGTGCCAGCCCGTCCAGAGGCAGTGCTTTGCCGAGCTCTTGTTCCGCTCTTTGTGCCAGCCGCTCCAGATCCGCAAGGCTCAGACGCTCCAGCACCAGCACCTGCGAGCGGCTCAAAAGCGCGGCATTGAGCTCAAAAGACGGGTTTTCCGTGGTCGCGCCGACCAGTAGGATTGTGCCGTCTTCCATATGCGGCAAAAAACTGTCCTGCTGAGCTTTGTTGAAGCGATGGATCTCATCAACAAACAGCAGCGTACCCTGCCCGTTTTGGCGACGGATCTTGGCGGCCTCAAAGACTTTACGCAGCTCCGGAACACCCGTGAAAATCGCGCTGATCTGCACAAAATGCAGGTCCGTCTCATCCGCAAGAAGCCGCGCGATCGTGGTCTTTCCGACACCTGGCGGCCCCCAGAACACCAGCGATGACAAAGAGCCAGAGGACAACATCACGCCCAATGGCGCCTCTGCCCCCAAAACCTGCGCCTGCCCGATCACCTCTGAGAGCGCTTGCGGACGCAACCGGTCCGCCAAAGGCCGGGGCGCGTCAGCAACAGGTGCGGCGGGAATGTCCGCCGCTGGAGTGTCAAAAAGATCGGCCATCAGATGCCCTTGCGCCTTTAGAGTCGGAACCGCATCACCAACCGCTGGGTGCCGCGTTGAACTTCCAACGTAAGCCTATTGCGCACGGCGCGCAAAGCCTTGTCGGCATCTGAAGTGGTGAGAATGTCTTTGCCGTCAATCACCCGCAGAACATCACCCGCGCGCAGGCCCAGACGAGCGCCAATCTCGCCGGGGCTTTCGACGATCACCCCCTCCGCGCTCAACGGCAAACCAAAGCTGCTAAGAACCGCCGGATTGATATTGGAAATCACCAGATCCGGGATCGCAGCCCGACGGCCTGTGGTCAGTTGATCGCGCGGCGGGGTTTCAGGAGCGATTGCCATTTTGACCTTGCGGGTCTGCTCGGCCCCTTCGCGCACCATCAAAACATCAACTTCACTGCCCAATCCAGCGACCGACATGCGGAAGATCATTTCCGCAGGCGTATTCACGGGCTGGCCATCCAGCTCCAAGATTACGTCCCCTGGTTCAAACTCTGCCTGCAGAAACGGGCTGACGGCATGCAGGTCGGTGATCACGATACCGCCGGCGCGGTCCAGACCAAGCCCTTCGGCCATATCCGCGTCAACAGGCTGGCCAAACATGCCAGCCCAGGGGCGCTGAAAGCTTTGAAACCCTTCGCGGGCCTGATCCACAAACTGCGCCACTAGGCGCGCGGGAATTGCAAAGCCAATGCCATTGGATCCGCCAGAACGTGTCAGAATGGAGGTGTTGATGCCAATCAGGTCGCCATTCACATCAACCAACGCGCCCCCGGAGTTGCCCGGGTTGATGGCTGCATCGGTCTGAATGAAATATCCGCGCGCATTTCCGGTTGCCACGCCAGAGCGCGCAAGGCCCGACACAATCCCGCTGGTCACGGTCTGCCCGACACCAAAGGGGTTGCCAATCGCCATGACAAGCTCGCCGACGTCTACGTTGTCGCTGTCTCTCAGGCGCAGGAACGGCAGGCCTTCAGCGTCGTTCAGCTTCAGGATCGCCAGGTCACTCTCCTCATCCGCAAGCAACACCTCTGCGGTGTATTCGCTGCGGTCATTGAGTTGCACGCGAATATCCGTGGACATGCCCACCACGTGATAGTTGGACACCACAATGCCGTCTTCTGAGAGGATCACACCGGAGCCAAGCGAGTTCTCCACGCGCGGCTGGGGGCTGCTGAAGTTGCGGAAAAACTGATCAAAAAACGGGTCGCCCGAAAACGGACTTTGCCGCGCCTGCACGACCCGTTTGGCAAAAATATTCACGACGGCCGGTGCCGCCTGCTTCACCAAAGGTGCAAATCCGAAGGCGATGTCACTCTGCGTTTGCGGAATTTTCGTTTCGGCGACTGCGGTGGTTGAGAGACCAACTGCAAGCGCGATCAAAGCAGCGCGGATCATGCGTCTTCCTTTGTTTGTAATGTGCCCAAGATATGGCCAGCGCCTCTTGAAAATGCAAGGCAGGAAGGCCGCTGTCTTTGTGAGCGCTTACGCCCACGAAACTCCGCGTTTCTAAGGGCGAAAATCGCTTTGAAATTGCCCTGCTGGTAGCCCCTGACCGGACACCAGCAAAGCACCCAAGCGCCCAACCTCATCCGCACATTTCGCCCCCGCACCGTTGCCGCCAGTCAGGGCAAACACGCGATCTGTTTGCGGATAGATCAACGGAGCCCCCTTTGGCGTGAAGCAAGTCACACAGCTGCCGTGTGAAACGTTTTCAACCCGCAAGCCCGGCATCAAATCGCGCAGCTGATCGGCAAGCAGCGCTGCAACCTCTGCATCTCCACCGCTGCGGAACCACGCCTTCATGTCGTCAACAGTGTGGAGTTCGTGGTCCTCAGGGTCTCCCCCAATTTTGAGATAGGTTTTGCCATCGGGATAGCGCACCGGTGGCAAAACATACGTGTCGCGGTCCGTACCAGGCGGGACGTAGACAAAAGACGGCATATCCTGCAGCCGCTGTGTTTCTGCAGCCTCGAGTTCAAGAAAGGCAACTGTACGCGCATAGACCCGCAGCGGCACCGGGTCTGGCAGCAGGTCCGCTGCCTTGGAAAATGCGCCACAGGCCACCACAACTTTCTGCCCCGTGACTTCCGTACCATCCGCGCAGTGAACGGTGACCGCATCAGCACTTTCGGAAATACGCTCAGCTTCACTGCGTATCAGCTGCGCGCCACTTTGCGTTGCAAGCGCGATTTCTGCCAAGACGTGTTGGCGCGGATTGATCCAGCCGCCGCCATCCTCCTCATAAAGCGCGGAGGTCCCTTCCGGAAAAGACAAGAAGGGAAATCTTTCCGCGAGAGTCTCGCCGGAGAAGCCCTGAAAAGCAAACCCTTCGCTCTGTGCCACCTCCAGCGTTTTTGTCATGAACTCCGATCCAAAACCGCTGCTCGCACCAACCATAAGCGCCCCAACAGGGGCGTGAAACCGATGCCCGCTGCGCGCCTCCATGTCTGCATAACGCGCCATTGAGGCCTGCGCCAATCGGGACCAATCCGCATCACTCGCCAGACGGCGGGTGATCCGTGCCTCATCATAGTGGCTGGCAAAGACGCCGTTGTGGCTTGAAGCGTCCTGCGGCTCATCCGGCCCAACAAGGACGGTGGCAAGACCCATTTCACTCAGATGACGCGCACATGCACTGCCCCAAAGGCCTGCGCCAACCACAATCACATCTGCGCTCATCCCGCCGCCCCTTCCTGTGCCCTGATCGTTCCATCCGATCACTCAATCTTTGGCGCACCATGCCGCCACAGGCAGCGGAAGACCATCGCATAATTCAAATTCTTGGGCGGCCGCAAACGGACAAAAAAAGACCCCCACCAAAATGGCGGGGGTCCAGTCATTCGGTTGTTCCGAATGGGTTTTATTCTTCGGCGGCTTCTTCAGCTGCCACGCGAGCCTTGTCGGCTGCGCCTTTTGCATCAACGTCACGATCCACGAATTCGATGATCGCCATCGGTGCCATGTCGCCATAGCGGAAGCCGGCTTTCATGATACGGATGTAACCACCTTTACGCTCTGCGTAGCGTGGGCCCAGAACGTCGAACAGTTTTGCAACGTACTGGTCTTCTTTCAGACGAGCAGCTGCCTGACGACGCGCGTGCAGGTCACCGCGCTTTGCAAGCGTGATCAGTTTTTCAACGATCGGGCGCAGTTCTTTTGCCTTTGGCAGCGTGGTTTTGATCTGTTCGTGTTCGATCAAAGAGCCCGCCATGTTGGCAAACAGAGCTTTACGGTGTTCGTGAGTACGGTTCAGGCGGCGATAGCCACGAGCATGACGCATTTGATTTCTCCTAATTCGCGTTTTGCTTTGTCAGACCAGTGATGCGTGTCACCGGTTCACCTTGGGGCCTTTGGCCCAGCTTTCCCCGGCAGGTCCGGGCATTTGTAAGACGGGCGGGGTCGCCCCCGCCCAAAACCTTAGAAGTTGTCTTCGAACTTCTTGGCCAGATCTTCGATGTTGTCTGGTGGCCAATCCTCGACGTCCATGCCGAGGTGCAGGCCCATGCCGGACAGCACTTCTTTGATCTCGTTCAAAGATTTGCGGCCGAAGTTCGGCGTGCGCAGCATCTCTGCTTCGGTCTTCTGGATCAGATCGCCGATGTAAACGATGTTGTCGTTCTTCAGGCAGTTTGCCGAACGTACGGACAGTTCCAGCTCGTCCACTTTCTTCAGCAGAAGTGGGTTGAACTCCAGACCATCATCTTCTTCCTGACGGCCAGCAGATTCAGGCTCATCAAAGTTCACGAAGATGGACAGCTGGTCCTGAAGGATACGCGCAGCAAATGCCACGGCATCTTCCGGAGTGATCGAACCATCGGTGTCGATCTTCATGGTCAGCTTGTCATAGTCCAGAACCTGACCTTCACGGGTTGGCTGAACGTCGTAGGACACTTTCTTGACCGGAGAGTAGATCGCGTCGATTGGCATCAGACCAATTGGCGCATCTTCCGGCTTGTTTTTGTCCGCAGACACATAGCCTTTGCCAGTGTTTACAGTCAGTTCCACGTAGAGGTCTGCACCATCATCGAGGTGGCAGATCACGTGGTCTTTGTTCAGAACTTCGATGCCAGCGCTGTCGCTGATGTCGCCAGCCGTTACAACACCTGGGCCTTTTGCATTGATGGACAGACGCTTAGGGCCTTCCACTTCCATGCGCAGGGACACGCCCTTCAGGTTCAGGATGATGTCGGTCACGTCTTCACGCACACCGGCAACGCTGGAGAATTCATGCAGAACATTGTCGATCTGTACGCTGGTGATGGCGGCGCCTTGCAGGCTGCTCATCAGAACGCGGCGCAGCGCGTTGCCCAGTGTCAGACCAAAACCACGCTCCAGCGGCTCTGCCACAACAGTGGCCTGGCGCGCAGGGTCGTTGCCCGGCTTTACTTCAAGCTGGGTAGGCTTGATCAATTCTGCCCAATTCTTGTGGATCATGCGTCCCTCCATTCTTGTCTAGCTCCCATGTTCCAAAAAGAACCAGACGCCCGAGGTTTAAAAATGACGAATGGGGCCGTGCGGAAACACGCGGCCCCAAGGTAATTCACTGTCGCTTAGACGCGGCGACGCTTTGGTGGGCGGCAGCCGTTGTGAGCGATCGGGGTCACATCACGGATAGAGGTGATGTTGAAGCCGATTGCGGCCAGAGCGCGCAGAGCGGATTCACGGCCAGAACCTGGGCCCTGAACTTCCACTTCCAGCGTCTTAACGCCGTGCTCTTGAGCTTTTTTGCCCGCATCTTCTGCAGCCATCTGAGCAGCATAAGGCGTGGACTTACGGGAGCCCTTGAAGCCCATGGTTCCGGCAGAGGACCAGGAGATCGCGTTGCCCTGAACGTCGGAGATCAGGATCTTGGTGTTGTTGAAAGAGCTGTTCACGTGCGCAACGCCGGAGGCGATGTTCTTACGCTCTTTTTTCTTCGTACGAGTCTTATCGCGTGCCATTGATCAAACCCTCCCTTACTTCTTCTTGCCGGCGATCGGCTTCGCAGGACCTTTACGGGTGCGTGCGTTGGTGTGGGTACGCTGACCGCGAACCGGGAGGTTACGACGATGGCGCAGACCGCGATAGCAGCCCAGGTCCATCAGACGCTTGATGTTCATCTGCACTTCACGACGCAGGTCACCTTCAACGGTGTAGGTCGCATCGATGTGCTCACGGATTGCCAGAACTTCTGCGTCAGACAGTTCGTTCACACGACGGGTTACGTCGATGTTTACGGATTCGCAGATTTCTTTGGCGGATGCTGGGCCAATGCCAGTGATATAAGTCAGGGCGATCGGGACCCGTTTGTGGGTCGGGATGTTAACGCCGGCGATACGTGCCACGTGTCACTTTCCTTTTTCGTTGCGGTTCCGTGGTTCCAGAACCTTTTTTCACAACGTAAGCCCGACGCGATAAGCGGCCGGGCCTCAGCTGATCAGGTGATCTTGCATATTGGGTGCGACCCAAAAGCAAAGAATTGATTCTCGGTTAAGAGATGAGGTGACATAGGGGGGAAAAGACCCGCGGTCAATAGCGGATCAGAGCAAAGGCGCTGGGGCGTGGAAATTCCTTGCGTCCCAGCGTTTCTCCTTCAAATCTGCATCGACTGCAAGGCCTGCCCCATACGCCGCACAAGACCATCTTCTTTGCCACCGATCAGCACGTAGTCATGCACCCCATCTGACCACACAGCCGAACTCAATCCTTCAAGCCGCATGGTCGCCATCGCCTCTTCGGTTTTGGCGACATCTTCACTACGGATGATGCAGAGGGCAATCGGCACACCGCTGGGCGTTGCAAATGCCAGTTGGATCAACGGCCGCCCCTCAAAGCTGAGAACCTGCCCGCGCTTGTATTCGACATCAGGCAAGGCCGTGAGCTGTTCTAGGGCTATGTCTTTGCCCACCGCGGCCGAAACCCGCCCCAACTCCTCGCGCAGCTGCTCAGGGCTTTGGGAGATGTGATCGAGCGTTGCATGGGTGTAGAGCGCTTGGTAGGCGGCCACATATTCCACCCACCCCGAGGGGCTCTGATTGGTGCTCCAGCTTCCCAGACCAAAACCAACGGCCAGCGCAATACATGCCGCCATGCCAACAGCAAAGACAGGCCGCTTTACAGGCGCTTTTGCCCCCACAGGCAATGCTGCAATGGCCTCTTGGGAGGGCTGCAGAATCTCAAAGCTGTCTTGCAGCGCGCCAAGATCAATCCGCAGAGCATCCAGCCGCTTGTTGAGCGCCGCATCATCCTGAAGCGCTGCCTCGATCTGGTCGACCGCAGCGAACTCACTTTCGCCATCGAGATAGGCGACAAGCTCCTCATCTGAGAAACGTCTATCTTGCACGGCTCACGTCCTTCTGATCTCTGAATTTGCGCCCCAAATTGGCACGCGCTGTGGCAAGGCGGCTCATCACTGTAGCCAGCGGAATGTCCAGGATCTCCGCTGCGGCCTTATAGGAGTAGCCCTCAATATACACCAAAAACACGGTCACGCGTTGTGCCTCCGGCAGATCCAACACAGATTTCAAAACCTCCTGGCGATCATAGTCGCGCTCCGGGTCCTGCTTTGGGTCCGGGATATCGGCGGCATCCACCATCGGCATCCCGCCTTTCTTGCGCACGCGCTCTTTGCGGATCTCACTGATCCAGAGGTTATGCGTGATACGAAACAGCCAGCGATCCAGATGTGTTCCAGACCTGAACTTGCTGGCCTGCTCCATCGCACGCAGACAGGCCGCCTGCGCCAGATCATCCGCACCGTCCCTGGAGCCGGTCAGCGAAAACGCATAGCGCCAGATGCGGGGGAAGACCTCAGGAAGGCCCGCCTCCACCTCTTCTTCAGCGCTTTGTTTTCTCCAACGGCTCAGCATGGGGCGCTATTCGCAGTTTCAGCCATCATTCCTCCGTCAGCTCACTCTGCAAATAGGCCAACAGATCGTCAATCTGCTCTGGCTTTTTCAGGCCAGGGAAGGCCATGGTAGTGCCCGGCACCACGTCTTTGGGCTTGGCCAGAAACGCCGCGAGGGTCTCCGTGTCCCAGACGATGCCAGCTTGTGTCATCGGGCCAGAATAGCGAAACCCTTCCACCGATCCAGAGGTCGCCCCAAAGACCCCATATAACGTCGGGCCAACGCGGTTGTCCTCGGGTTTTAGGCTGTGACAGGCCTTACATTTCTTGAAAACCTTTTTCCCTTTTTTGACATCCCCGTCCGCCAATGTGGTGGTGGCCAAGAGTGCGAGTGCCGTCGCCAGTACCGCTATATTGCGCATTTCCATCTCCCTGCTGGAGATGTGGGGCACACCCCACATCTCTGGCTATTGTGATCACTTCTCAAACACCATGCGCACAGACACAGGTGTTACGCGGGTGATGCCCGGCAAGCTGGCAAGCTCCATCAGCTTGTCCACGCCAGCATCGATCCCCAGATCTGCAGTGGACAGCATAATCATGTCAGAAGTGGTAACGAGTACGCGATCTTCTGACAGACGCGCAACAAACAGCTCCGCCTCAACATCCGCTGACACTCCGGCGAGACCTAGCGTGCCCTCAAAGTCCACAACGGTTGTCGCGCCAATTTCGAGATCATGGACCTCGTCAAAATCGATTTCACCCTTCAGCTCGGCAACAGCATCCGCCGCCTTGAAGACGTGCTCGATCATGCGCTCGTTGCGGATATCGATGTTGGTTTCAACGGAGGAGAGTTCGATTGCCAAAGAGACAGCACCCTTCTCATTCACCGATCCCGACAAGCCATCAAAGGTGTGGACCTCGCCAACCGTATTTTTCTTGATCGAGCCAAAGGCAATCAGGCTCTCGTCGCCCACGGTTTTCCAGGTTTCATGGCCACCGGCAAAGGCCGGTCCTGCAAATGCCATCACAACAGCTGCGGTTTTCAAAAGTGCTTTCATCGGTTCCTCCAAGCCGGGCAAAATCGCCCATTCCTAAGGTCAACGCTTGAGGACGGAAAACTATTCAGAAAAAATTTCAAAAAAAGAAAAGGCCCCCAATGAGCATGGGGGCCTTCAACATTCTGGAACTTAGATTTTAGCCCAGCACTTTCACAATCGATGCTTCGACTTCATCCATGGATGCCAAGCCATCAATCGAGCTCAGGTCACCTTTGGCGTGGTAGTAGCCGATCAGCGGGCTGGTCTTTTTGTAGTATTCCATCAGACGGATGCGCAGGCTGTCTTCGTTGTCGTCCGCGCGGGCAGTGCCGCCAGCAGCGACAGCTTCCTTCGCACGGTTGACGATACGATGTACCAGCACCTCATCATCCACCTGCATTTCGATCACTGCATCGAGCTTCTCGCCAACTTCCGCCAGCAGCTCCGCGAGAGCGTCAGCCTGCGCCAGTGTGCGTGGGAAGCCGTCAAAAATGAAACCACCCTTTTTGTCGCCTTCCAGCTGCTCACGGATCAGGCCGATAACGATCTCGTCGGTCACGAGTTCGCCGCGGTCCATCACCTCAGAAACGATCTTGCCCATTTCAGTTCCGGAGGTCTTTGCTGCGCGCAGCATATCCCCAGTGGACAGTTGGATCATGCCGCGGCTCTCTACGAGACGACTTGCTTGTGTCCCCTTACCCGCGCCTGGCGGGCCAAGCAAAATAATGTTCATCGACGAGCAGCTCCCTTACGTGCGCCGCGCTTTTTACCTTTTCCGCGCAGCTGCGATTTTTCGATCAGCCCTTCATACTGATGGGCCAGCAGATGGTTCTGAACTTGTTGAATGGTGTCCATGGTCACGGAAACCACGATCAGAACCGAAGTGCCGCCAAAATAGAAGGGGATCGCAAACTGGCCACGCAGAATCTCAGGAAGGAGACAAACTGCCGCAAGATACGCCGATCCGAGCACCAAAATACGGTTCACAACATATTCCAGATATTCCGCGGTGCGTTTGCCGGGGCGGATACCGGGAACAAAGCCGTTCTGATTCTTCAGGTTGTCGGCCACATCATCGGGTTTGAAGCTGACATTGAAGGTATAGAAATACGCAAAGAACACGATCATACCGACGAAGAACAGCAGATAGAGCGGCTGTCCAGGGCCGAAGTAGGCCAGGAGCGTGGACATGATCGGGCCGGTCTGGCTGCCGGAGAATGTCGAGATCGTGGTCGGCAGCAGCAGCAGAGAGCTTGCAAAGATCGCCGGGATCACGCCCGCTGGGTTCACCTTGACAGGCAGGTGGCTGGAGCCACCGTCATAGACTTTCATGCCCACCTGACGGCGCGGATACTGAATGTGGATCTTACGAAGAGCTCGCTCCATGAAGACCACGAAAGCAATCGTCGCAATGACCATCACAATCACGCCCACGATCACAGCTTCGCTGATGGCGCCGGTGCGGCCGGACACAAAGAACTGCGCCAGCGCGGCTGGCAGCTCTGCCACGATGCCTACAAAGATGATCAAAGAGATACCGTTGCCGATGCCGCGTGCGGTGATTTGCTCACCCAGCCACATCAGGAACATGGTGCCGCCCACCAGCGTGATCAGACAGCTGAAGCGGAAGAACAGGCCCGGATCGGTCGCCAGATCACCTGCCTCAAGGCTGACCGCGAGGCCGTAGGCTTGCAAAGTTGCCAATGCCACCGTGCCGTAGCGGGTATATTGGTTCATCTTCTTACGGCCCTGCTCGCCCTCTTTCTTGAGTTGCTCAAGCGCAGGCACCATGGAGCCCAGAAGCTGCACGATGATAGAGGCCGAGATGTAAGGCATAATGCCCAGAGCAAAGATCCCCATGCGGCCCAATGCGCCACCGGTGAACATTGACAGGATACCGCCGATCCCTGCGCCTGCGCTCTCCATGAATTCACGAAGCGCCACACCGTCGATGCCGGGAACCGGAATCCAGGTGCCAAGACGATAGACAATCAGCAATGCCAGCGTGAACAGGATGCGATTGCGCAGATCGGTCGCTTTTCCAAGCGCGGCCCAGCTCGTGTTGGCCGCCATTTGCTCTGCTGCAGATACCATTTAGGCTCTCTCTTAGACTGGAAACGCCGCCAGAACCGTTCTCCGGTTTGGCGGCGTTAGGAAAACTTGGAAGATTATGTAAGCGGGTAATGCCCCGCTCACAACCTCTTATTCAGCCGCTGGCGCGGTTTTGACCGTCAGGGAGCCGCCTGCTTTTTCGACAGCTTCAACGGCTGCTTTGGAAGCGCCGGTCACTTCGATGTTCAGCTTGGCGGTCACTTCGCCTTTTGCCAGAACGCGGATGCCGTCCAGCTTACGACGTACCAGACCGGATTCGATCAGCGCGTCTTCGGTGATCGCTGCAGATGCGTCCAGTTTCTTGGCGTCTACGAATTTCTGGATCAGGCCCAGGTTTACAACAGCAAATGCCTTGCGGTTTGGCTTGTTGAAGCCGCGCTTAGGCAGACGCTGGTACAATGGCATCTGACCGCCTTCGTAACCGTTGATCGCCACACCCGAACGGGATTTCTGACCTTTGATACCACGGCCACCCATTTTACCTTTACCAGAACCGGGGCCACGGCCAACGCGCATGCGTTTCTTAGTTGCGCCAGGATTGTCGCGCAGTTCGTGCAGTTTCATATCGCTTCTCCTTGCCGGAACTGACCCACGAAGCGTATCGGGCCAAACACGGCTTTTCTTGGTTTTGATTCTATGACGCGCAATACGCCACCGGGCGGCTATAGACGCTGCATCTCGGCAATGCAAGTCTTGCACCGCCTTGGCGCGGTACTTGCGCATTTGCCGGTTAAACACACAGAGCAAGACCGTAAGGAACTTGGTGTACCAACCACGCACAAGATTGAAGACGCCAACTTGTTCGCCCGGCCTTCTGAGTCACAGATGGTGCGTTTGTGTGATCGTAAAAAACAAAACGCCCCCGCAAATTGCGAGGGCGTCATCTGATAGACTTTCCGTCCTTAGCCGTAGACGTGTTTTTCGGCCAACTCAGCGATGTCGTGGCGAAGGATGCCGATATCGGCGAGGTCACGATCGGTCATGCCGGAAAGCTCGCGTACAGTCGCGTGGTATTTCTGGCGCAAAATGCGGGCCTCTTTGAAAGCTTCAACGGCCGCTTGAATGCGCGCAGTGAAGGAAGAACCAGAGGTCAGAGTAATGTTCGCGTTTGCCATGAAGGTGGCTCCTTTTGATCTATGCCGAAACGTATTTTTCGGCGGGCTGTTTTGGTTTCTTTGGTTGTGCCTGCGATATAGATCGCGGCGGTAACGCTAACAATTGACGGTTTGATCTGGCCGATATGCACCTTTGGCATGGCGCATTACCGAGGTGTTAAGACGTGTTAAAACGACAAAGGCCCCGGACGTTTGGTCCGAGGCCAGTCTCACGGGGAAGCGTATCTGCTTAGAGAGTCGCGGCGCCACGGCGGGCGACATATTCGATATCGCCGCGGGTCAGGCCAACGTCTGCAAGCTCACGGGCCGTCAGCTTGTTCAGCTCTTTGACGGTCTTTTTGTAAGACGCCGCACGCTTCTGGTTCAGGCGCCAAGATTCGACCATACGGGCGAAACGGCCAACGAAATCAACAGCTTCAATATGCAGGGATGGTGCATGTTGCATGGAACTTATCCTTTGACTGCCGGTGCGCCACTTCGGCCATTGCGCGTTTCTGTTTAAGTACGCGCTTCACATAGAGCTCATAATTTAATCGAGGTAGGCCCAAGATAGCATTTCAGATATGCAGTTTACGAATATCGATCAATGAGATGTTAACCATTCAGTTTCGAGAATGGTTATTCAGTGCCGGCGAAGACACCTGCCACAATATCTTGAGACAGTATCGGCAGATCACAGATCTTGCCGAGTGCGCGATAGATCAGAAAAACAAAGTTTAACGAAAAACGCCCCCGGCGTGAGCCGAGGGCGCTTTCAATTTTCAGATCAAAAAGAGCTTAGTCGCGCTCTTCGATGATTTCCACCATGTGGGAAACCTTGCGGATCATGCCGCGCACAGAGGGAGTATCTTCCAGCTCACGTGTGCGGTTCATCTTGTTCAGACCCAGACCGATCAGCGTAGCGCGCTGATCTTGAGGGCGACGGATCGGCGAACCGACCTGCTTTACAACGATGGTTTTTGCCATGTCTCGTTACTCCTTACGCGTCTGCGGCTTCGGCAGGTGCTTCATCCTTGCGCAGGATGTCAGCAACTTTCTTGCCACGACGTGCCGCAACCTGACGTGGGCTGGCTTCTTTTTTCAGCCCGTCGATGGTGGCGCGGATCATGTTGTATGGGTTCTGCGAACCGATAGATTTCGAAACAACGTCTTTGACGCCGAGCATTTCGAAAACGGCACGCATTGGACCACCGGCGATGATACCAGTACCTTCAGGTGCGGTACGCATAACCACTTTACCGGCGCCGTGACGGCCTTCCATGTCGTGGTGCAGAGTACGACCTTCGCGCAGAGGCACGCGGATCATTTGACGCTTGGCTTGCTCGGTGGCTTTGCGGATGGCCTCAGGGACCTCTTTCGCTTTACCTTTGCCGAAACCAACGCGGCCTTTTTGGTCGCCAACAACTACCAGAGCAGCGAAGCCAAAGTTCTTACCGCCTTTGGTGGTTTTGGACACGCGGTTGATCGCAACCAGACGATCTGCGAATTCCGGGGTTTCTTCTTCACGGTTGCGACCGCGGCCCCGGCGGTTTTCACGTTCTGCCATTTGGCATTCCTTTATCTACTGGCGCGAGGCGCCTGTTAACTCCGATCCCAGTGAAACCTGACACAAGTGCCTGGCCTCCCGGATCATCGGGGGGACGCGAACGTCCCCCACAAGTTCTTATACTTTCAGGCCGCCTTCACGCGCAGCTTCGGCCAGAGCCTTCACTTTGCCGTGGAAGAGGAAACCGCCGCGATCGAAATAAGCTTCGGTCACGCCAGCTTTGACAGCGCGCTCGGCAATCAAAGAACCAACCTTGGTGGCTGCTTCGATGTTGTTTTTGCCAACCAGGCCCAGATCTTTTTCCAGGCTGGATGCGGATGCCACAGTCACGCCAGCACGGTCGTCGATCAGCTGAACGCTGATGTTCTTGTTGCTGCGGTGAACGGACAGACGCAGTTTGCTGTCGCCATTGACCTTGCGAAGTTTGTTCCGGACGCGCAGGCGGCGCTTGAGGAACAGTTCCCGTTTGCTGTTTGCCATCTGTCTGGTCCTTACTTCTTCTTACCTTCCTTGCGGAAGATATATTCGTCTTTGTACTTGATGCCCTTGCCTTTGTAAGGCTCCGGCTTACGCCATTCGCGGATGTTCGCCGCAACCTGGCCAACCAGCTGGCTGTCAGTACCTTCAACGATGATTTGTGTCGGCTTCGGCGCGGTCACGGTGATGCCCGCTGGAACTTCGAAGTTCACTTCGTGAGAGAGACCGAGAGACAGCTTCAGGACAGTGCCCTGCATCTGCGCACGATAACCAACACCGTTGATTTCGAGTTCTTTTTTGAAGCCAGTGGTCACACCGGTCACCATGTTGGCGATCACGGTACGGGACATGCCCCACTGCTGACGTGCACGCTTAGACATGCCGCGCGGAGTCACTTTCACAGCGTTGTCTTCAACTGCAAGGGTGACATCGTCAGTTGCAGTGAAAGACTGGGTGTCCTTCGGACCTTTGATTTCGATGGTCTGGCCGGAGACAGTGGCAGTTACGCCGCTGGGCAGCTCGACCGGTTTTTTACCAATACGAGACATTGCGTTCTCCTTAGAAGACCGTGCAGAGCACTTCGCCGCCAACATTGTTGGAGCGTGCGCTTGCATCCGACATCACACCTTTGGAGGTGGAGACAATCGACACACCCAGGCCCTGACGGACGGTTGGGATGTCATTGACGCTCATGTAAACGCGACGGCCTGGCGTGGAAACACGCTTCAGCTCACGGATAACAGGAGTGCCTTCGTAGTACTTCAGGCTGATTTCGAACGCCGGGTGGCCGTTCTCTTCAGATGCTTCGTAACCGCGGATGTAGCCTTCATCAGCCAGCACATCCAGAACCCAGCCACGCAGCTTGGACGCCGGGGTGGACACCACGGACTTGCCACGCATCTGGCCGTTACGGATACGGGTCAGCATATCACCGATAGGATCGTTCATATCGTTCTCTCCTTACCAGCTGGATTTGACCATGCCGGGGATCTGACCAGCAGAACCCAGCTCGCGCAGCGCAATACGGCTAACCTTCAGCTTACGGTAGTAAGCGTGAGGACGGCCGGTGAGCTGGCAACGGTTGTGAAGACGGGTCGCCGAGCTGTTGCGCGGCAGTTTCGCCAGTTTCAGACGCGCTTTGAAACGCTCTTCCATTGGCTTGGACTCATCGTTTGCGATCTCTTTGAGCTCGGCGCGCTTAGCGGCGTATTTTGCCACCAGACGCTCGCGCTTCTTTTCGCGCTCGATCATTGCTTTTTTAGCCATGTCGTAATCCTCTCAGCCTTACGCGATGAACGGCATGTTGAAATGCTTCAACAGGCTCTGCGCTTCGGCGTCGGTTTCAGCATTGGTGGCGATGACGATATCCATGCCCCAGTTTTCGTCGACTTTATCAAAGTCGATTTCTGGGAACACGATGTGCTCTTTCAGACCGGTGGCGAAGTTGCCACGGCCGTCAAAGCTCGGCTTCACACCACGGAAGTCGCGGATGCGTGGCATCGCAACGGTGATCAGACGATCGAGGAATTCGTACATACGGTCGCCACGCAGGGTCACCTTGGCACCCATCGGCATGCCTTCACGAACACGGAAGCCAGCGATAGAGTTCTTTGCCACGGTGGTCAGAGCTTTCTGGCCTGCGATTGCAGTCAGATCTGCCTGTGCCGACTTGGCTTTTTTGCTGTCCTTAACGGCTGCACGGCCACAGCCGATGTTCAGCACGATTTTTTCCAGCTTCGGGATCTGCATGTCGTTCTTGTAGCCGAACTCTTCTTTCAGAGCGGCGCGGATAGAATCCTTATAGAGCGACTTCAGACGTGGGGTGTAGTCTGCGGAATCAAGCATCGATCACGTCCCCTGTGGATTTGGCGAAACGCACCTTCTTGTCGCCTTCCATGCGGAAGCCAACGCGGGTTGCTTTGCCATTTGCGTCCAGGAATGCCAGGTTGGACAGTTCGATCGGCATCGCCTGAGGGATGCGGCCGCCCTGTGCGGTTTGGCTCTGTTTGGTGTGGCGGATGGCGATGTTGATGCCTTCCACGACGGCTTTACCGGCTTTGGGGTCAACAGAGGAGATAGTGCCCTCTTTGCCTTTGTCCTTACCGGCCAGAACGACGACCTTGTCGCCTTTTTTCAGCTTAGCAGCCATCTTACAGCACCTCCGGCGCGAGCGAGATGATCTTCATGAAGTTCTTGGCGCGCAGCTCACGAACAACTGGGCCAAAGATACGTGTACCCACTGGCTCGTTGTTGTTGTTCAGAATAACAGCTGCGTTGCGATCAAAACGGATCGCGGTGCCATCTTCACGACGGACTTCTTTAGCGGTGCGCACGACAACGGCCTTACGGACGTCACCTTTTTTAACGCGACCACGTGGAATGGCTTCCTTAACCGAGACAACAATGATGTCGCCTACGGATGCGTATTTACGCTTGGAGCCACCCAGAACCTTGATGCACTGAACTCGGCGTGCGCCGGAGTTGTCAGCAACATCCAGATTGGTTTGCATCTGGATCATGTGGTTTCTCCCGACCTATGGGGCAGCGATGCGTGCTGGTATCCCCCAGGGTTTCGACTAACTGTTAAGTCTAGTCGCCAGGAGTCTCAAAGAGAGACTCTTAGGCTTCCAGAACTTCCCAGCGTTTGGTTTTCGAACGCGGTGCGCATTCGATAATGCGAACAGAGTCACCTACTTTGTAGGCGTTGTTCTCATCGTGAGCCCGGTATTTTTTGGACTTACGAATGGTCTTCTTCAGAACCGGGTGTGTGAAGCGGCGCTCTACAGACACGGTAATGGTTTGTGCGTTGGCATCGGAGGTCACGGTGCCAGTCAGGATACGTTTGGGCATCTATCTAGCTCCTCTTACTCTGCTGCCGACTTGGCTTTTTCGTTCAGGATCGTCTTCACACGTGCTGCGTTGCGACGCGCGGCACGGATCTGAGCGGAGTTCTCCAGCTGGCCGGTGGCCTGTTGGAAACGCAGGTTGAACGATTCTTTCTTAAGATTGGACAGCTCCTCGCGCAGCTGATCCGGCGTCTTATCACGCAGTTCTTTGGCGTTCATCGCCTTTTCCTTTCTCATACATCAGAGGGCTCCCGAGTATGTGCGGGGTGACCCTTTTGCCTGATGGACAAATGACAAACACACGAATCCCGTAAGCACGGAATCCGCGAGATGGCGCTCTATACGGGGGTGTAAGGGTGAAGGCAAGGGAAAGTTGGGCTAAGAGGTTGGGCGCTTGCGCAGATACGCCAATATCAGCGAAGTCGAATGATCAAATTCTGCGCTAAACCGCAAATGCAGAACGCCCCATCGGCGCAGGTCATTGCGACCAAATTGCGGGGTCATCCATGTATTGAAATACTCGAAGCTCTCAATGGGTTCGGGCGTTTCCTGCGCAAGCATTGGCATGCGGCTCCCCATCCAGCCTACCACTAGCGTCTCAAAAGCCTGACGCTCCGCCGGAGACAAAACTTGGCCTTTATCAGTGATCTCACACTTAATTCGCCCGTCGGGGTAGTCGGTCACTTCTACAGAAAAGCCTGATGGTAGGTGCGGCCAATACCACTTTGTGGACTTGAGGACGCCCTCAGAGAACTCTTCTTGCCCTTTGATCTTTTTCAGTACAGGCGGAAGTGTTTCATAAACAATCGGCAGACAGACGTCCTCAAACAAACGTACTGCAGCAGATGGTCTGTCCATAGCCGATGCAGTTTGCGCAACTGCAATCAACACCATGCTCAAAATCACCTTTAGGCGCAGCATCCCTTACTCCCGTTACCCTCACCTACCCCCAAAGGGATTCCTAGAGCAGCGGAGAATGGTTGCACAACACCCTACTTCCCTCCTCTGATCATCTCCCTTACACATCTCCAACCAACGCACCGGTGAGCCGCCCGCGCGCCACACTTTGGGAGGAGTGACCATGATACCCGTAGACGTAGCAATCCTGTTCATGGGCGCAGCCATTGCGCTGGCGCTGGTGCCAGGCCCGGACAATATCTTTGTGCTGACCCAATCAGCTCTGCACGGCCGCGTCGCCGGCCTTTCCGTTACGCTCGGACTTGCCAGCGGGTTGATCTTTCACACCACGGCGGTCGCGCTTGGTGTCGCGGTGATTTTTCAGACCTCTCAGGTCGCCTTTGCCATCCTGAAGTATATTGGCGCCGCCTATCTGATCTATCTTGCCTACAAGGCTTTTACCGCCTCAAAGGCCAACCTCGAAGAAGGCGCCCCCTCGCCAGAGACATCTGCGAAGCAATACACCCGCGGCCTGATCATGAACATCGCCAACCCAAAGGTGACGATCTTCTTCCTCGCTTTCTTGCCGCAGTTCGTTGATCCAGCAAACGGCCCGATGGTCTGGCAATTTTACCAGCTCGGGTTTTTGATGATCATCGCGACACTGCTGGTTTTCGGCTCTGTGGCGTTGGCTGCTGGCTGGCTGGGTGACTGGATAAAAAACTCACCAATGGCGCAGACGTGGCTCAATCGGCTAGCAAGCGTGGTGTTCGTAGCATTGGCTGTCAAACTCGTCACAGCGCAGCGGTAATACCTTGTGAGGCGGCGCTTAGGCGCTGCCTCCGCGCGACCTTATCCACCACGAACTGATAGCCGCGATCGCAACGCGCTATGTTGGACGCGCGCCTGCCATCGCCACACCCAAAGTATTTCCCTACTCTGGAATTAGAATTGATCTAAATCAAAGCTTCACTTGTTATCTTTCTGCAAATTGAGTCTCAGGGAGAGAGCCAGTTTACGGAGCGAACAATGAAACTGAAAGCCAGCCTCATCCAAGCCACAGCCATCGCCCTCGTCGCCGCCTCTGCCCAGGCCAATGAGCTGCGCGAAGAAGCTCTTGATACTTTCCTGCCGCTGCCCTCCACGGTGCCTGCGGTAAAAGACAACCCGATCACACCTGAAAAAATCGCGCTTGGCAAAGCGCTGTTCTTTGATCCGCGCATGTCGGCATCTGGTGTTTTCTCATGCAACTCCTGCCACAACCTCGCCACCGGCGGGGACGACAACCTTGAGACCTCTATCGGTCACGGCTGGCAGCGCGGCCCGCGCAACTCGCCAACCGCCCTGAACTCCGTGTTCAACGAAGCGCAGTTCTGGGATGGGCGCGCCGCAGACCTTGCAGAGCAGGCCAAAGGTCCGGTGCAGGCTGGCGTTGAAATGGCCAACACGCAGGAAAACCTCCTCGCGACCCTAAACTCCATGCCGCAATATGTGGAGCGGTTTGGCGATGCCTTCGAAGGGGAAGACGATCCTGTCACCTTCGACAACTTCGCCAAAGCCATCGAGGCCTTTGAAGCAACTCTGATCACCCCTGCCCCGTTTGATGCGTGGCTGAACGGGGATGATGACGCCATGACACCAGAGCAGCTCGCCGGCCTCAGCCAGTTTATGGATCTGGGATGTGCAGCCTGCCACTCCGGCATCAACGTCGGCGGCAGTGGATACTATCCGTTCGGCCTGATCGAGAAGCCCGGTGCAGATGTTTTGCCGGTCGGGGACAAGGGGCGTTTTGCTGTCACTGCGACAGTGGACGATGAATACGTGTTCCGCGCAGCACCACTGCGCAACGTGGCCCAAACGGCTCCATACTTCCACTCTGGCAAGGTCTGGGATCTGAAAGTGGCCGTACAGATCATGGCGGAATCCCAGCTCGGCGAAGAGCTGACTGATGAAGATGCCTCGCAGATCGTGGCCTTTCTCGACAGTCTCACAGGCGCGCTGCCACCAGTCACCTATCCGGTGCTGCCGGCAGAAACAGCGGCCACTCCGCGCCCCTCCGGCGAGATCATTGCCGAATAAGCAGTCGCTCCTTGTCGAGGCTTCTCTCTTGTCTCCGACAAAAAACGCCGCCCATCCGGGCGGCGTTTTCTTTTTGCTTTATAGGATGGTCGCTCAGCGACGGCGCTCACGGATGAGGCCGATCATCACGGACACACACATCAGCATCAGAACGATGGCGAAGGGGAAGCCCGTGGCGATTGATGCCGCCTGGAGCGCACCAAGGCCGCCACCCAACAGCAACACAATCGCGATTGCGCCTTCCAGCACACACCAGAACACACGTTGTGCGGTTGGTGCATCGGTTTTGCCGCCAGCGGTGATGGTATCAATCACCAAGGAACCGGAGTCCGAGGAGGTCACAAAGAAAACCACCACCAGAATGATGCCGATGAAAGACAGCAGCCCGGTCATTGGGAAGGCTTCAAACATCTTGAACATCTTCAGTTCCAGAGCCGCATCCTGCAGCGCCTGACCGGCACCGGAGGTCACTTGATCCAGCGCAGCACCGCCAAACACGTGCATCCAAAGCGCACCAACAACAGTTGGGATGATCAGAACGCACACGATGAACTCGCGAATGGTCCGGCCGCGAGAGATGCGCGCGATGAACATTCCCACGAAAGGTGACCAGGAGATCCACCAAGCCCAGTAGAAGGCAGTCCAGCCCTGCATGAAGTTGGTGTCTTCACGACCAACCCAGTTGGACAGCGCAGGCAGCGCCACAACGTAGTCAACCAGACCGGAGAAGAAACCAGTGAGGATGGCGACAGTTGGACCCACCAGAAGAACCAACAGCAAGAGGCCAGCGGCCAGGATCATGTTGGCTTCGGACAGACGCTTCACGCCTTTGTCCAGACCGGCCACAACCGAGATCAAAGCAAAGATGGTGATCGCAATGATCAGAACCACTTTCATCCCGTCGCTTACGGGCACGCCAAACAGATAGTTCAGACCCGCCAGTGCCTGGCTTGCACCAAGACCCAGCGAAGTTGCCAGACCAAAGATGGTCGCGAACACCGCAAGGATATCGATGATATGCCCCAGCGGACCCCATGTGCGCTCACCCAGCAGCGGATAGAACACCGACCGCATGGTCAGCGGCAGGCCGCGGTTGAAGCTGAAGAATGCCAGCGCCAGCGCCACAACGGCATAAATCGCCCATGGGTGCAGGCCCCAATGGAACACAGTCGCCGCCATCGCGAGGTCGCGGGAAGCCGCGATATCGCCCGCAGCTGCGCCAAGCGGCGCCCAGTCGGTGCGCAGGCCGTTTTCGTCAGTGGCGACACCGCCAAACGAAGATCCGTAGTGGGAGATTGGCTCAGCCACACCCCAGAAAACCAGACCAATGCCCATGCCTGCGGCAAACAGCATCGCGATCCAGCCTGCGTAGCTGTAATCAGGCTTCGCATCATCGCCCCCGAGGCGGATCTTGCCGTAAGGCGAAACCACCAAGAACAGAGAAAACACAACAAACAGGTTACAGGCAATCATGAAGACCCAGTCAAAATTGCTGGTCAGCGCCGGACGCAACCAGCCAAAGAAGGCTGAGGCTTGCTCATGAAACACCAATGAGAAAAAAACGAAGGCAACGATCGTTAAACCTGAAATGGCAAATACGGGGTTGTGAACATCCAACCCCAATACCTGCACATTGTCCTGACCGACCTCATAGTCGGTTTCTTGTTCTGACATGAAACTCCCCTTTCTGGATATGCTGCCCTAAGCCTCTCTTAGCGACGGAACGTCAACCCTCAAAAACCGACCCTTCAGACGATTGAACCGTCGCTCTCAAGCCTTATTCATGCTCTTTGTTAACCAATTGGAGAGCGACGACTCTGTGTCAGTCCTGGGCCATCCCAGATGCGAGCCCTAACATTTCTGCATACGCATTCTCCAGAACCTCGCTGAGTCGCGGCTTCGCATTCTCGTCTCAGTCCGCAAACTGGCAAAGAGACTAGCGCCTAAAACAGAAGTAGTTCTCGCCCACTCTCAACCCATGGGTCAACAATTCAGAATGTCTCGCAACATTCAGATTTTTCCTTGGTACAAATTTATCCAATCCCTGATCTTCTGGCAGGCCACTTGGTTTCTCTATTTCGAAAGCCGGTTGTCTGCCCCCGAGGCCATTTTGCTCTATGTGGTCTACGATCTGGCCACAACCGTGTGTGAAGTCCCCTCCGGCTACATGTCCGACCGACTGGGCCGCAAACGCACACTCCTTGCGGCAGCACTAAGTTACGTTTCAGCCACCATTCTGCTGGTGTTCGGGGACGGCTTCACACTCTTTGCAATCGCCAACGTATTGCTGGGCGCTGGTTGGGCCTTTGCTTCTGGAACTGACAGCGCACTTCTATTTGAAAGCCTAAAGGCAGAGGGTCACGAAAAGGATATTGAATATCATAAACTTAAGGCATGGCGGTTCAGTTTCGTGGCGCTTGCACTCTCCGCCCTCAGCGGAGGTATTTTTGCGCTCTGGGATGAGATCATCCGCTATGTGACGACCGCCTGTGCAGCCATCGGCACATTTGGCATCACCTGCCTGTTCAAAGAGACGCCACATCTGACCACGCCGCCGCACCGCGAAAGTCTGCACGCGCTGGCCAACAGCTTATCGCATCCAACGCTGCTTTGGTTGCTCGGCCTCGCGCTCGCGATGTACGCCTTCGGTCATATCCCCTTTGTGCTCGGGCAACCCTTTATCCGCGAGGCTTTGGAGGCACGTGGGTTCGCCGCTCAAACGCCGCTGATTTCCGGCGGCGTGACCTTCTCGATGATGCTGGTTTCTGTCCTGACCGCGCTTGTCGCGCTGAAACTCCGCACACGTTTGGGTTTGGCAAGAACGCTGCTTCTGGCCTTTGGCATACAGCTCGCCCTCACCGCAGCCTTGGCGATCTCCAACAGCCTGTTTGTCATCGCCCTGCTGCTCTTTCGTATGGTGCCGGACTCGCTATCAGACCCATTCATACGTGCGCGCATTCAGCCGCTGCTGAGCAACGACATCCGCGCCACCTATCTGTCGGTGCAAAGTCTGGCTGGGCGCGTCCTATTTGCCCTCATGCTCAGCTTTACCGCCACCCAAACCGAAAGTGGAGCACAATTGCCTTATACGGAGATGCAGGTGATTTTCGGCGCCTACACGCTGCTCGGCTTGTTGCTCTTCGCGGCTCTCGCGCTAAGCGCCCGCCATGCGCAGCTCGACATGTGATCTCTGAGCCCCTCTGCGCTTGCCTCCAACCAAACGCAGAGGTGCGCATCCGAGGGGCTGTCAGATCAGTCAACAATAGGCGTAAGCATTTGCGCAAACGTCGTGTCAGGGGCCGCTGCCACACGCAGAGCACGTGGTGTCTTTGAACCACCAAAGGTGATTTGAACGCCGACATAGGCCTTCACCGAATCGATGGTAACATCGCTGCCGTTGAACTGCTCTGTCAAAGACAGGTAATCGAGGCCGGCATTCAGCATCACATCGCGCCCTTCGCCAATTGCCCCAATCTTATGGCGCACGTACAGGCCCGCGCCCGGCCCGTTCACAACATCAATGCCAAAGCCGGAGTCGATATCATTCTTGCCATCAGCATAAAGCGCATAGGCTCCAAAGAATGTGTTTCCAGAGGCCAACGCATACTCCGCTTGCAGCTTTGCAATCACAGCCTCATCCAGCGTTTCAGGATCTTCGGCGGCATTCACATCCATGAACAGCAATGAGCCGCCATAGGCCCAGCTGCCCCGTTCGACGCCAGCCCCTGCCCCCAGCAAGCGATAGGTCACATCCTGATCCGTGCTGTCGCCCAGAAAGTCGACCTGCCCCACCCCGGCGATACCGCCAACATAGTGACCTTCAGACAATAGCCCAAACTGCGCGGTCAGTTGTGCGGCAGTGTCCACGCCCTCATTGGTTTCTTGTCCGGGCGTCACAAAATCCTCAAGCGACGTATTGCGGTAGCCCCCATCGACCCCAAACGTCAAACCGTTGTCCAACCTGGCTCCAAATCGGCCATTCAGAAAACCAGCACGGAAGTCTTCCGGCTCATCCGGAAAAGACGACTGATTGAGAGCACTCCCGCCTTGGTCAAAGAGCTCCACGCCAGCGCCCAATTCGCCGAATGTGGCGATCTCTGCGTACAAAGGTGCCCCTGCCGCGGTTGCAAGAACAACCACCGCCATTTGTATATTTTTGTTCATGTCCGTCTTGCCAGCTTAATTCCCCATGACCCCAAAGGCTGGTTCAAGCCCCAAGCCGCTTGAGTAAAAATTTAACTATTGGGGTCGTCGCAGGCGAACAAGTTAACGCGGCGCCATAAGTGAACCTCAAGACGACCTGTTGCCATTCCGCAATTAGAGTCCACCTAGAATTGCGCCTCAAAAAGCAAATCGCGGAGACCGACAAAGGCACCTCCGCGATACAGTCGCGATACAGCTGCAATACCGACGTGATACAGACGTAGATTTTACGCCTTCAACTACTCCCAAACGTAGTTGAAGCTCACGCTGACACGCTCTTCTTCCGACATGTTCATCGGCACTTCATGGCGCAACCAGCTTTCCCACAGGAGGACATCGCCAACCTCTGGTTTTACATAGACAAACGGCTGCAAATCCCGCCGCGCATCCTTATGGCGCACCGGTGCTGCCATCATCCGCCCGGACCGTGGATCTTCCAGTTTCAACGCGCTCGCACCTTCGGGCATGGAGACATAAGTGGTGCCACTGATCACCGAGTGCGGGTGAATATGAGACGCATGCATCCCGCCCTCTGGAAGAATGTTGATCCAGATATCCTCCAGCTTCAGCGCACGCCCATCGAGGTTGAATTCCAGATCTTTTGCGAAAGCTGCCACATGCAGGTCCAGTGCTTTGACCACATCCGCAAAGATTGGGAACCGCCAAGGCAAATCGGTGAGCGATGCATAAGAGGTGTAGCCCGGATAGGCATTGTTCTCGCACCATTCCTGCCCCGCTTCATCGTCTTCAGCGATCGAGAAACAAGAGGCTTCAAGCTCTGCGGTATCCACGGCAGGGCCTTGTTCAGACAGACGCGCCCGATAGAGCCGCGTCACAAAAAGAGATTCGATTGTAGACATGAGTCTTTCCTAGCGGTCGTCGCGACCAATGGCGAGACACTGAGTGAAACAAGGAATTACCGCTCTGAAAACATTAGATTTAAAATGGCAATTAGAATGCCAATTCGCCACCATATTCGCTGCTACGTTAAATTAACCCGTGGTTGCTACCTCTTTAGTCACATTGGCCATTAGCAATTTGCTAGTGAGGGGAAGAGAGCATGAAATCCAAGGTTACAGTCAATTTCGCGATCCTAACAATCATCGTTATGGCACTCACCGTAATGGGAGGTCTTGCGGGGATCTCGCTCTATTCCCATAAGATGCGCGATGACATGCAGCATCGGGTGCATAATATCGAAGAGGCAATGATTGCCGCTGAGAATATCAAGATCGAATTCCTTATGGCGCGGCGCGCGGAAAAGGATTTCCTTCTGCGACTGGATAGAAAATATGTCGATCGCCACGCTGCGGTGATGACTGACCTCAACGGTTTTATAGAGGAGTTGGAGACACTTGTGACAGAACTGCCAGAGCTCCAAAGTGCTTCCGAACCGCTTTCCCAGTTGAAAGAGCATATCTCTCTCTATGAGGAGAGTTTCCAAGAAATTGCGGCCAGCAATCAGCGCCTCGGCCTCACGCAATCTGACGGTCTCAAAGGCGAACTGAGCGAAGCCGTGGCCGCCATGGAGACAAGCCTCGAAGGCGTAGCGATTCCGGTTCTTCGGGTCAAAGTGCTGACCATGCGCCAACATGAGAAGGACTTTCTCCTCGACCCAAGCGCACATTGGCTGGGCGAAGTGTCCAAACGCATAGAAGAGTTCCGTGGCTTCCCTGTCTTCTTTTATGACAGCGCGGCACAGCGAGAAGGCATCCTGCCCCATCTAGATGCGTATCAGGCCTCATTCACCGCCCTGGTACAGGAAACTCTGACTGAGCTCGGCCAACGCAGCGATGCATCTGCCCATTTTGCAAATGCCGAACCGCTCATGGATCAACTGCTGAATGAGGTTCAAGGCGCGGCCAACAATATCCTGCACGAAAGCGAAATCCTCAGCCAGCAGGCGCAAATGAGCTCCCGTTGGGCTGCCATTATAGGCGGCGGGCTCTTTGCCATTCTGGCGATCCTGCTTGCACGCGGCATCTCCCGGCCGCTTCGAAAAATTGATATTGTCCTGAAAGAAGTTATGGCGGAAGACTTCTCTAGCGACCTTCCGAAATCCCGCATTCGCGAGATGGCTGATATTTCAGAGGCTGTGGCAGTATTCCGGAATTCCGAAGAAACACGCATCCATCTTACGCGGGAAATATCGAAAGTCATTGATGCTTGTGGCGAAGGCGATTTTTCCCGTCGGATAGACATCGGTAATTCCGACGGCGCCTTTGCGGAATTAGGACGCGGGGTGAACGCAATTGGTGAAGTGACCGAAAGAGGCCTCGGCGACGTAAAGGAAGCCCTCGAAATCCTGGGAACAGGGGATCTTTCTCAAAATATGCCGTCCGGACAGAAGGGTATTTTCAAAGACATCTCTGATACGCTGGATCATCTGGTCGGCAGTCTTGACGGGATGGTGCGCCAGCTTTCCTCTTCGTCCAATGTTCTCAATCGCACATCGAAAGAAATCTCATCCTCGGTGGATGATGCCTCGCGCCGAGGAGAAATTTCTGCGGCCTCCTTGGAGGAGACATCCTCTTCACTTCAAACCGTTGCACAAACTGTGAACAGCACAGCACAAAGCGCACAAGAAGCACGGACACACGTCAATAACGCACAAGAGAAGGCAGAAGCCACGCGTACCGTTGCCGACCAAACGGTGGCGGCCATCCAGCGTATCAAAGAAAGCTCTGATGCGATTTCGCAGATCTCCGGGCTGATTGAAGATGTGGCCTTCCAGACCAACCTGCTGGCGTTGAATGCCGGCGTCGAAGCCGCCCGCGCAGGCGACGCAGGACGTGGCTTTGCGGTTGTGGCCTCTGAAGTGCGCGCTTTGGCACAACGCTCGTCTGATGCGGCACATGAGATCAACACACTGATCTCCAGCTCGCAGGCTGAGGTGGTGAACGGGGTTGAGTTGATGGATGAAACCGGAGACTCTCTCGGCGAAATCCTTCAGGCAGTGGAACAGGTGGTCGGCAAAGTGAATGAGATCGCGGAAAACGCCGCCGATCAATCCTCCGGCCTCGCGGAAGTCAACGCAGCGGTGGAAAGCCTCGACCACGACAGCCAGAAGAGCGCCGCAATGCTTGAGGAAACAGCGGCCTCTGGGCAGGTGCTGCTCGGGGAAGCTGAAAGCCTTGTACGGGCCATCTCCGGCTTTAAGCTCAAGGATCAAGCCACTGAAGAGAGCGATGAAGACGCGCTTGATGAAGAATGGGCCGCTGCCTGATCCATAAATGACAGAACAAATCAGAAAGCCCCGCAGTTCATGTGGGGCTTTTTGCTTGAAGCGCACCATTGGCGGCTCCGCTAGAAGATGCCCTGTCTTTAAGGCGCTTTGCACAGCTGAATGAATACATGCAGAGCCGGTTTTTCTAAGACAAACTGCGAGCCACTTTGCGGTTAGACCTCGCGCAAAATCTTTCATGCCTCAAAAAGAAACCCCCCGCTGTTTCCAGCGAGGGGTCAATTCTCTGAAGATGGTGAGCGTCGCTCACCAACCTCTTACCAGTCTTCGCGAACGACGACGCGGGTTTTGACAGGAAGTTTCATCGCGGCAAGGCGCAGAGCCTCACGTGCGATGTCTTCGTCAACACCGTCGATTTCGAACATAACGCGGCCCGGCTTCACTTTGCAGGCCCAATAGTCCACGGAACCTTTACCTTTACCCATACGGACTTCGGTAGGCTTCGAGGTCACTGGGGTGTCTGGGAAGATACGGATCCAAACACGGCCCTGACGTTTCATGTGACGGGTCATTGCACGACGTGCTGCCTCGATCTGGCGAGCGGTCACGCGTTCCGGTGTGGTTGCCTTCAGGCCGAAAGAGCCGAAGTTCAGGGTGGAGCCACCCTTGGCTTCGCCTTTGATGCGGCCTTTGTGCATCTTGCGGAATTTAGTACGCTTTGGTTGAAGCATTGATCAGTCTCCCTTAGCGACGACCACCGGCACCACGTGGTGCAGGGCCATCCTGGACTTCTTGTGCACGGCGGTCACGCGCCTGTGGATCATGCTCCATGATCTCGCCTTTGAAGATCCAGGTTTTGATACCAATGATCCCGTAAGCGGTGGTCGCTTCCACATGTGCGTAATCGATGTCAGCACGCAGGGTGTGCAGAGGCACACGGCCTTCGCGGTACCATTCGGTACGTGCGATTTCGGCACCACCCAGACGACCTGCGACGTTCACCCGGATACCCAGGGCGCCCATGCGCATTGCGTTCTGAACGGCACGCTTCATCGCGCGACGGAAAGACACACGGCGTTCCAGCTGCTGAGCGATGGACTCGCCAACCAGCTGAGCGTCGAGTTCCGGCTTACGCACTTCAACGATGTTGAGGTGCAGCTCGGAGTCAGTCATCGTCGCGATCTTCTTGCGAAGAGTCTCGATGTCTGCGCCTTTTTTACCGATGATCACGCCAGGACGTGCGGTGTGAACGGTCACGCGGCACTTCTTGTGCGGACGCTCGATGATCACACGTGCAACACCAGCTTGCTTGCACTCTTTCTTGATGAACTCACGGATCTTGAGGTCTTCCAGAAGAAGATCACCGTAGTCCTTGGTGTCAGCATACCAGCGGCTGTCCCAGGTGCGGTTCACCTGAAGGCGCATGCCAATCGGATTGACTTTGTTACCCATTAGGCTTGCTCCTCAACTTGACGCACCTTGATGGTGAGCTCAGAGAACGGCTTGATGATCTTGCCGAAACGACCACGGGCGCGCGGACGACCGCGTTTCATGGTCAGGTTCTTGCCCACATAGGCTTCGGCAACGATCAGGCTGTCGACGTCCAGGTTGTGGTTGTTTTCGGCGTTGGCAATCGCGGACTGAAGGCATTTCTTCACGTCCTGCGCGATACGCTTGTTGGAGAAAGTCAGGTCGGTCAGAGCCTTCTCAACTTTCTTGCCGCGGATCATGCCGGCCACCAGGTTCAGTTTCTGCGGGCTGGTGCGAAGCATGCGAGTTTTCGCCATTGCTTCGTTTTCAGCCACGCGGCGGGGGTTCTTTGCCTTGCCCATGACTTACTTCCGTTTCGCTTTTTTGTCGGCCGCGTGCCCGTAGTAGGTACGGGTAGGCGAATATTCACCGAATTTCTGACCGATCATGTCTTCGGTTACCAGCACAGGAACGTGCTTTTTACCGTTGTACACACCAAAAGTCAGACCCACGAACTGGGGCAGGATGGTGGAACGACGGGACCAAATCTTGATCACTTCATTACGACCGGATTCGCGAACTGCTTCGGCTTTCTTAAGCACGTAAGCATCCACAAAAGGGCCTTTCCATACAGAGCGAGACATCTATTAACGCCCCTTCTTCTTGGCGTGACGCGAGCGGATGATAAGCTTTTGCGACGCTTTGTTTTTGTTGCGGGTACGCGCACCCTTGGTCGGCTTACCCCATGGTGTCACTGGGTGACGACCACCGGAGGTACGACCTTCACCACCACCGTGAGGGTGATCGATCGGGTTCATGACCACACCACGAACGCTCGGACGCTTGCCTTTGTGGCGCATACGGCCGGCTTTACCGAAGTTCTGGTTGGAGTTGTCAGGGTTAGACACGGCACCAACGGTGGCCATGCATTCCTGACGTACGAGGCGCAGTTCGCCAGAGGACAGGCGGATCTGAGCGTAACCACCGTCACGACCAACAAACTGAGCGTAGGTACCAGCTGCACGGGCGATCTGGCCGCCTTTGCCTGGTTTCAGTTCGATGTTGTGAACGATCGTACCGATCGGCATGCCCGAGAACGGCATTGCGTTGCCCGGCTTGATGTCGGCCTTTGCAGACGCGATCACTTGATCGCCAACTGCCAGACGCTGAGGCGCGAGGATATATGCCTGCTCGCCGTCGTCATATTTGACCAATGCGATGAATGCGGTCCGGTTCGGGTCGTATTCGATCCGCTCAACGGTTGCCGCTACATCAAATTTGTTCCGTTTGAAGTCAACGATCCGGTAAAGGCGTTTCGCCCCACCACCACGACGACGCGAGGTGATCCGTCCGGTGTTGTTCCGGCCGCCCGATTTTGTCAGACCCTCAGTGAGGGCTTTGACAGGACGTCCTTTCCAAAGCTCCGAACGGTCGATCAGCACCAGCCCACGCTGGCCCGGCGTCGTCGGCTTGTACGACTTGAGTGCCATGCTTTCTGTCTTCCGTATAGCGCGCCAGACCTTAGGTTCTTGTCTTTGGTCCGGCTATGTTAAAGCCCCCCGAAGGTGGCCAAGTTTATAGGGCCCCGAAGGTCCCCGGTTCAAAAACGGTGCAGCCCCAGAACGAATCTGAGGCCACACGACTGGCGCGATGTAACAGGGATCGGAAAGGCTGTCTATAGCAGCGCCAAGATTTATTGGGGTTTGGCACACTGCGCCAGCGCCTGCTACCCAAGGCGGCTACCGCGCCTTTAGCCACCGGCCCGACGCAGCATCGTCACATGTGTGTCGCCGTACTTTCGGGCATCGATCATCTCGAACCCCTCAGGCGCCAGCTGAGGTGCATTCTCTTCCCAAACAATGAGCGCATCTTCGGCCAGCCAACCGTGTTTGACCGCCTCAACAAGCGCCCTTTGCCCAATCGACTTTCCGTATGGCGGGTCCAGAAACACCAAATCACAAGGATCAGCATCATTGGCGCGCAGTCTGGTCGCGTCCATTTTCAACAATCGCGTGCTAGCCTTGGCGTTGAGCCTTTGGATGTTGCTTTTGATGAGTTGCCCGGAGACGCGCCCATCGTCTACAAAAGTCACATGCTCAGCCCCGCGAGACATCGCCTCAAGGCCAAGCGCGCCTGTACCGGCAAAGAGATCCAGCACACGTGCACCAGTTATAGGATCGCCAAACTTGCCGCCCATAAGCACGTTGAAGAGACTTTCACGCACGCGATCAGTCGTTGGGCGCAGGTGCTTGCCCGCATCCCCTTTGCCCACAGCAGCCAGCGCTGTTCCGCGCCATGTTCCGGCAATGATCCTCACAGGCGCATCAAATCCTTGATCTCGATCGTCATGTCCGCAACAACCTCAGCACTTGGTGACTTACCGCCCTCGATCAGGCGTTTGCCGACCATATAGTCGCGTGCTGAATTCATCGCATCAACGGCAAGAAGCGTCTCACCCTTATAGTACCAGAAGGACTTAGCTCCATCGCCGTTGTCACGTGTCACGACGCGGTCGTAGCCCGAATTCAGGCCCGCAATCTGAAGTTTGACATCGTATTGATCTGACCAGAACCAAGGCTTCGCAACATAAGGCTTCTCGGCGCCCATAATGTTTTCCGCAACCACCTCAGCTTGATCAATGGCGTTTGGAACGCTCTCAAGGCGGATTTGCGCCGCTTTGTAGGGGAAAGAGGCGCAATCCCCTGCTGACCACACAGCCTCAACATCCGTGCGCCCCAGCGCGTCTGTCTTGATGCCGTTATCGAGCGCGATACCTGCGCCTTCCGCCAATGCAGTGTTGGGCTTCACGCCGACACCGACAATGACAAAATCCACCGCAAGCTGGGTGCCATCCGTCAGCTCAGCAGATACGACGCGCCCCTCGCCCTGCAAGCCTTTAAGGCCAACGTTTTCCAGAACCTCAACACCATGAGCTGCATGCAGATCGCGGAAGTAATCTGACGTTTCCGGTGCTGCCACACGTTGCAGAATGCGCTCTGACATCTCAACAAGTGTCACTTTCAATCCCTTGGACGCCGCCACCGCTGCAGCCTCCAAGCCGATATAGCCACCACCAACGATCAAAACACGGCGATCTTCGACAAATTCCGGCGCCATCGCATCGACATCTGCCAGATCCCGCACGACGTAGACACCGCCGAGATCGCCACCAATGGAGGCGGGCAATCTATTGGGCGTAGCGCCCGTCGCAAGGACAAGATGGTCGTAGGTCAGCTCTTCCGCCTCAGTGACAACCTTTCGCGCAACTGTATCGATTGCCGTTACACGGGTACCAAGACGCAGATTGATGTTCTGCTCTTCATAAAAGCTCTCAGGCCTCAGGAACAAACGCTCCAGCGTCATTTCACCGAGCAAATATTTTTTGGAAAGCGGAGGCCGCTGATACGGAAGCACATTTTCCGCCCCTACAAGCGTGATTTGCCCATCAAAACCAAGTGCGCGCAGTTTCGCCACACAGGCCGCACCGGCCTGACCAGCGCCTATCACAACAACGTGCGTCACGTTACACTCCCCTCGCGGCCATTGCGTCAATCGCATCGGAGCCTATATCCGCATTTCAGGGAAACGCAACGAAGAGTATAATCAATGACAATTTCTGTAGGTGATAACATCCCAGAGGGCACACTGATGAAGGTTGGGGCAGAAGGCCCGGAACCCGTCAGCGTTGAGAGCCTGACCAAAGGGCGCAAAGTTATTCTGTTTGGTCTGCCCGGCGCCTTTACGGGCACCTGTTCTTCAGCTCATCTGCCAAGCTTCATGCGCAACATGGACGCGTTCAAAGAAAAGGGCGTTGAGGAAGTGATCTGCTTGTCGGTGAACGACCCGTTCGTAATGGACGCGTGGGACAAGAACACTCAGGCCGCCGAAGCAGGCGTGACATTGCTGGCCGATCCCAGCGGCGCTTTGACCGTAGCCATGGGGCTGGAGTTCTCTGTGCCAGAGATCGGCTTTGTGAACCGCTCAAAGCGTTACGCCGCACTGCTGGAAGATGGCGTGGTGAAAGTGCTGAACGTTGAAGAGTCGCCAGGTGTTTGCGAGGTCAGCGCTGGCGAAACCATGCTGTCGGCCCTCTAAGCCAACCAGTTCTGGCGGCCCTTCCGGAATTCAGATCGGGCCGCCACACTTTAGAGCGAATCCATCTTCCGTGCGAGCTTGGCATCCAATGCCGAAATCCCACCGACATCGTGGGTCGTGAGCACCACTTCCACACGGCTGTAAACGTTGAACCACTCGGGGTGGTGGTTCCATTTCTCCGCCCAAATTGCGGCGCGTGTCATCCAGCCAAATGCCTCGACAAAATTGTCGAACTTGAATGATTTCTCGAGCGCATCCCGCTCCGTATCCAGGGTCCAGCCGTTCTCGAGAAGCGGCTCTAATACAGCGTCTCTCGCAGCTTCGCTTAGTCGCTCTGTCATTGATGGTCCTCCTCCGATGTCTTCTTAAACGGCCCCCAAGCCGTAAGCACTTCAACGTCTTGAGAGACGGCCCGACGTTCAGCCTCCAGGAATTTGTCAACGGCCTCCCGAAATCCCGCATCTCTTATCCAATGCAGCGAGTGAGTTGTGACCGGCAAGTAACCTCTTGCCAGTTTGTGCTCCCCCTGCGCGCCCGCCTCAACCGAAGACAGGCCGTTTGAAATGGCCCAGTCCATCGCCTGATAATAACACAACTCAAAATGCAGGCAGGGGTGGTCCTCAATGCAGCCCCAGTAGCGGCCGAAAAGCGCGTCGCGGCCGATGAAGTTCATGGCCCCTGCGACCGCTTGACCCCCGCGCATGGCAAACACGAGAAGCACATCCTCCCGCATGGTTTCGTGAATGATGTCAAAGAAAGTGCGGGTCAGATAGGGCGAGCCCCACTTGCGGGCGCCTGTGTCCTGATAAAAGCGCCACATTGCATCCCAATGCTCTGGCTGGATTTCGGCACCAGTTAGGGCGACAATTTCACCGCCAAATTTCTGGGCCTTGGAACGCTCTTTCTTGATGTTCTTGCGCTTGCGCGATGACAGCCTGGCAAGGAAATCATCGAAATTTTCATAGCCGTCATTCAACCAATGAAACTGCTGACCTGTCCGATAGGACAGGCCCAACTGTTTGCCGATCTCGGCCTCTTCAGGCGTGCAAAACGTGATATGCGCGCTGCTGAGGTCGTGATCATCCGCGATCTGGACCATGGCCTGCGTGAGCGCCGCTTGAGCACGTCCCCGCCAGTCTTTACGTCCTAGAAACCGGGGGCCAGTGACCGGCGTAAACGGCACCGCTGACTGCAGCTTGGGATAGTAGCGCCCGCCAGCCTGCTCATATGCATGCGCCCAATTGTGATCAAAGACATACTCGCCCTGTGAATGCTCTTTGACATACATCGGGGCTGCGGCGGCCAATCCCTCATAACTGCGGACAGTCAGGTAGCGCGGGTACCAACCTGTGCCGGCTCCCACAGAGCCGCTTTCCTCAAGAGCTGATAAAAACCGATGCGAAACAAATGGATTGGCACACCTCTGACCTGCCAGCCGGTCAGCATCCGCACAAGCGTCCCACTCGGCAGCGGGAATGTCGCGCAGCGTATTGTGGACTTCGATCTCAATTTGCTTGCCGTCCATGCCCGTTCTCCGAATGCCCAAGGCTACTCAGCACTTAGTGCGGAGCAACGCTCCGTTCCAGCTTTGATCACAATACGCAATAAGGGGACATCCGGACGTCACTTTTTGGTGGTGCTCGCCGAAATGCCTACCAAGAAAAAGGCGCAGTGCATTTGCCATGCACCGCGCCTTTAAAAAGCAAACCGTTTACGCGATCTGGAAAATCGCTTCGATTTCCACCGCAACGCCCAGCGGAAGCGCACCAGCGGACACCGCGGAACGGGCATGGCGGCCTTTGTCGCCCAGCGCTTCAACAAGGAAATCGGAGGCTCCGTTGATGACCTTTGGCTGATCTGTGAAATCAGGTGTAGAGTTGACAAAACCCACCAGCTTCACAACACGCACCAGCCGGTCGATATCGCCACCACAAGCCGCTTTCAGCGCTGCCAGCAGACTGATTGCACAAGTCTTGGCGGCATCTGCACCAGCTTGCGTATCCAAATCCGCACCAACTTTGCCCAGAATGAGCCCATCTTCATTCATGGAAATCTGGCCGGAAACATAGACCATGTCCCCAACGACCACATAAGGCACATAGTTTGCTGCCGGTGCGGCCACATCCGGCAAATTGACACCAAGCTCGCTCAGTTTCGCTTCGATCTTGCTCATTTTATTTGCTCCCAAAAGCCAAGGTGCCGCGACGCTAGACCCAACAATCTGATTTGGAAAGCAGCTTTCCGGTCAGCTTTCGCGGAAGGCTTTCACGAAATAGTCTGTGAGCGGCTTCGTCAGATACGCAAGCGGTGTACGATCGGTTGTGCGCAAGAACGCATCTACGGGCATGCCCGGTATCAGCGTCACATCAGACGGCAGTTTTTCCACTTCGCCTTCCGACAGCTCAATCTCGGCCTCGTAGTAGGACTCACCCGTTTGGTCGTCTTCAAACGCATCCGGTGAAATGCGCACCACATTGCCCTCAAGCTCTGGCGTCGTACGCTGATCAAACGCGGAGAACCGCAACGCAACCTCTTGCCCCGGATAAACCTGATCGACGTGAATGGTGGGAACCTGCACAGCCGCCACCAGCGGACGATCCTGCGGCACGATAAACATCAAGGGGTCTGCGGGTCTGATCACCGATTGGAGCGTGAACACGTTGAGCCCGTAGACCACGCCGGACACCGGTGCCCGGATGGCGAGACGGTCGAGTTTCTGGCTCAGCTGACGCCGACGCTCGGCCAATTCAAGCTCCCGGTATCTCAAATCGCGCAACGTCGCGATCGCTTCTTCCCGACGTGTTGTCTGCAGTTTGAGCAGTTCAATTTCAATTTCCGTGATACGACCATCGGCCTGCGCGCGCTGCGCCAGCAGTTCCCCGACTTGCCCGGCGAGGGACGCCTCTTCCCGCTGCAGCGCCAGAACACGTGTGGCCTGCGCCAACCCTTTTTCCAAAAGCTGTTGCTGGTCCGCCAATTCAGCCCTGATCAGATCTAGCTGCTGGCTTAGCGCATTTCTTTGGGCGTCGATGCCTTCGATTTGGCTCTGAATTTGCGCGATGCGTTTTCCGAGCTGTTCCGTATTGCGATCCAAAGATTCCGAACGCGCCATGAACAAGCGCACTTGGCCGTCCATAAACCCGGACACATCGGGGTTTGTAGAACCTGCTTTGATCAGCTCCCCGTCAAACACCACAACTTCGGCGTCATCGCGTTCCGCTTCCAATCGCCCTCGGCGCGCCATGATCTCCCAGAGCTCACCCTCAGTCACAATCAGCTCAGACATGAGATCCGCTTCATCAAGCCTAAGCAGCAATTGCCCTTGCTCCACCTGATCACCTTCGTCGACCCCGATTTCAGTAATTACACCACCGTCGATGTGCTGAACCACCTGCCGGTTGCGATCCACCTCAACGCGGCCTGAGGCCACAATCGCCCCCGCAATTTGTGACCCGACAGCCCAGGCACCAAACCCGCCAACCAAAATCAGAAGTGCAATGCCGCCGTAAATGAGGGGCGCACGTGCCGTCCAACGGTTGTTCGTATTCATTGTACCCCTCCTGGAGTGGTTGCACCTTTGACCTCAGAGTAGTTCTGCAGAACTTCTTTGAGCACCTCATCACGAGGTCCAAACGCCCGTCGTGCGCCTTGCTCCAACACCAAGAGTTTGTTGCATTCCTGAATAGCCGCAGGACGGTGCGCCATGATCAAGACCGCCTTGCCTGAAGCTTTCATGTTCCGAATCGCGGTATTGAGCGCGTTGGATCCTTCATTGTCCAAATTGGAGTTCGGCTCATCCAAAACAAGGAGCACCGGATTGTCATACATCGCGCGCGCAAGCCCGATCCGCTGAATTTGCCCGCCCGAAAGACGACCTCCATGAGAGGCCACTTGCGTGTCGTAACCTTCCGGCAGTTTCAGGATCATTTCATGCGCATCGGCTTTTTGTGCGGCCTCTACAACCTTCTCCGGATCAGGCGTTTCTGCGAGACGTGCGATGTTGTCGGCAATTGTGCCGTCAAAGAGCTCGACCCGCTGCGGCAGATAACCGATATAGCGCCCAAGGTCCGTTGGATCATATTGATCAAGCGTCGCGCCATCCAGCCGCACTTTACCACCGGCAGTCTTCCAAACCCCAGTGATCGCTTTCGCCAAAGTCGACTTCCCCGCGCCAGAAGACCCGATAACCCCGACGGCCTCCCCCGGAGCCACGTCAAATGTGATCATACGCAAGGACGCCTGGCTCTCACCCGGAGGCACCACAGTCACCTGCTGTAGACGGAGGCGCGCCGCAGGCACAGGCAGCTTTGTGCGAGGCGCTTCCGGCGGCACTTCGCCGAGGAGTACAGACAGGTTTTGCCAACCGTTGCGGGCACGCTGCACAACCGCCCATTGGTTCACGGCCATTTCAATTGGCGCCAGTGCGCGCCCCAAGAGAATTGACCCTGCGATCATGGCCCCCGGCGTGACAAGGCCCTTCAGCGCAAGATAGGCCCCAAGGCCGAGCATCGCAGACTGCAGGAAAAGGCGGAACGTTTTGGTACTGGTAGAAAACAGGCCGCCGACATCAGCAGCAGCAACTGTGGCTTGCAACGACTCGCTGCGCGCTTTGCGCCAACGGCGAAACGCGGCTTCGCGCATCCCCAGCGCACTGACCATCTCCGCCTCAGCTTGCAGCTGCGATGACATCTGATTGGCCACATGCGTTGACATATTCACCCGCTGCAGAGGTCTGCGTGAGGCAAGCTGATTAAGCACCGCCGCAATAATCAGGATGCCACCACCAACAACGGCCAGCATACCAAGCCAGGGATGGAAAAGCGTGATCCCAATCAGAAACACAGGCGTCCAAGGAATATCGAAAACGGCCGTCAGCACCGGCGACGTAAGAAGGCGTTGAATGGACTCCAGATCCGACAAAGCGGTTTGCGATTCACGAGACTTTTCGATTGTCGACCGGCGGATTGCGGCATCAAAAACGCGTTGATCCAAATCTTCTTGGAACCGCGCGCCCACGCGCGCCATCACGCGCCCCCGTACAAAATCAAGCACGCCCATCAGTGTGAAGAGAAATGCGACCAACAGCGACAGTGCAATCAAAGTCTCTTCAGATCCGCTCCCCAGCACCCGGTCATAGACCTGCAACATATACAGGGGGCCGGTGAGCATCAGCAGGTTCACAAAGAAGCTGAATAAGCCAACTGCCCAATAAAGAGCACGGCTGCGCTTTCGGACACTTCTGAGTTCTTCTTCGCCTTGTTTTGCAGCAGGTGATGCCATCAACTTTACTCTTGTCACTTAGTCTTGGGTCGCAGTCCATCTTCGTTTGCTATATGGAACGCTAAAGAATCAATCTAAGCGACCAATATGGCCGAAACCAAAACAGCGGTTTCAATTCGTCTTTATGCTGCTTAGGTAGACTATATCTAAATGTGAACGTGCCATAGTTGGTGAGTAGAAGAGAATACGACGTGACCCTCCTGCCACAATTCTTGCTTAATAAACAGCGCAATCTGCTTTGCCTCCTGTTGGCCTTGACCGTCAGCGCCTGCGCAAGCACCTCAAGCCAGTCGCCTTCTGGGATCAACGATCCAAATGAGGCTGCGAACCGCCGTATCCACGGCTTCAACAAATCGGTAGACAAAGTCCTGCTTTCACCTGCGGCTACCGGCTACGGCACGATCGTGCCGCCAGTTGCGCGCAGAGGCTTCTCGAATTTCGCAGATCACCTGTCGTTGCCAAACGACTTCATCAACAACTCCCTGCAAGGCAATGTGGGCGAAGCAACCACCAACCTTGCGCGCTTTACCGTGAACACATTGTTTGGTCTGTTCGGGTTTATCGATGTCGCCAGCGCCGGCGGTATGGAACGGCACGACACCGACTTCGGCGAAACGCTTCATGTCTGGGGCAAAGGCGAAGGCGCCTATACCGAGCTTCCATTCTTTGGTCCTTCAACAACCCGCGACGCCTACGGCCTGCTTGTCGACATCATCTTGGATCCCTTCTTTGTGGTGACACGCGAGCCCACACGCTACATCGGTGCAGGCGCCTATGTCGTGAATGTGATGGGCAACCGTTATGACTACGACGAGACCATCGATTCCATTCTCTACGAGAGTGCCGACAGTTACGCCCAAGCACGTATTCTTTACCTGCAGAACCGCCGCTTCGAACTTGGAAACGGTGATGCAAGCACTTATGTCGATCCAGAATTCGACCCCTATGAGGATCCGTATGCCGATTTCTAAGCTGTCCCGCCGTTCGTTTATGTCCTTTGTTGGCGCGTCCCTCGTGGCAGGCGCCGTAGCCGGGCCTGCTCTGGCAACCAACGAAGCACAAGCGACTGCACTCATCGAGAAGGCCGTCGCGGACATCAACAAGGTGATTTCCTCGGGTAAGCCCGTGAACGCGATGATCAAAGATTTCGAGCGGATCTTTGTGAAGTATGCGGATGTGAACATCCTGGCGCGCTCTGCACTTGGCCCTGATGCGCGCAGCGCGAGCAAGAGCCAGCTGAAATCCTACACCAAGGCATTCCAAGGATATATCGCCCGCAAGTACGGCAAACGCTTCAATGAGTTTGTCGGCGGCAAGGTGGATGTTGTCAGCGGTCGCCCGGTGAAAAGCTTTTATGAAGTGAAAACCCAGGTCACCCTGCGCGGTCAGGCGCCTTTTGAGGTGAACTTCCTGGTGTCTGACAAATCAGGCCAAAACCGCTTCTTTGACATGATCATCGAAGGCATCAGCCTGCGTCTGTCGGAAAAGTCGGAAATCGGTGCATTGCTGGACCGCAACAATGGCAACATCGACGGCCTTATTCGCGATCTGAACAAAGCTGGCTGACCCCAGCTTCCTAACATGTAGGCAACTTTGACGGCGGCAATATCAATTGCCGCCGAAAATGTCTCTCAGGATGCCATTCACCACATCTTCGATGCCGGAACGCTTAGGTCGGTCGGGTGTCCAAACCTTTTTGGGCTGCGGCTTGGGCGCAAAGGCAGGCAGAGGTTTGGGCTCAACGCCCTCGTGAATGCGAACCATGGCTTCGCGCCAGATTTCAGCTGGTAAGCCACCACCTGTCACACCAGTCAAAGGTGTGTTGTCATCATAGCCCATCCACACCCCAGCAACGTACTCGTTGGTAAAGCCAATGAACCACGCATCCCGTGCGGCTTGCGTGGTGCCGGTTTTACCTGCCACCTGCCAGCCTGGCATTTGCGCCCGCGCGCCCGTGCCCTCGCTCACCACCTTCTCCATCATCCAGATAAGTTCGCGCGCCGCAGCATCCGAGATCACACGCTCGCCAATGCCGCCACCTGAGCCCATCAAAGAACTTTCATCCCCAAGCAGCCGCAGCTCGACCAGCCCGTAAGGCGTAACAGACGAGCCACCATTGAGGATACCGGCATACGCCCCGGTCATTTCTAGCAAGCTGCTTTCAGACGCCCCGAGCGCGAGCGCGGGACCCGCCGCCAGATCGCTTTCGATGCCAAACATACTTGCCACGGTACGCACATTTTCGCGCCCAGCCTGCTCTGACACTTTCACCGCCGGAATGTTCAACGAGTTCTGCAGAGCAAAGGTCAGTGAGACATCTCCATAATATTTGCCGGTGTAGTTCTTTGGACACCACTGACCTGATCCGGGGATATTCTGGCAATAAGGCTCATCCAGAACCTTGTCGTCATAATGAGCGCCGCGCTCCAATGCGGTGGCATAGACAAATGGCTTGAAGGCACTGCCAGTTTGACGCTTCGCTTGCGTCGCACGGTTAAAGGCACCTGACACCTGAGTCTCGCGACCACCTACCATAGCTCGTACCGCCCCATCAGCCGACATAACAACAATGGCGGCTTGCGCTTTTGAGCCTTCGCGAACCTTGTTCTCAAAAACCCAGCGGAGCCCTTTTTCAGCAGCAGCCTGAATATCCGGATCCAACGTGGTTTTTAGGATCACATCTTCCGTGGTGTTACGAGTAAAGAATTCAGGCCCGGACGCCATGACCCAATCCGCGAAATACCCACCCGCATTCGCCTGGGCAGCCTCTGACAATGTCGCCGGGTTCGCTTGATAAAAGGCCGTATCTTTTTCCGACAGATAATCCTGCTCGTTCATAAGCCGCAGGACAGTCGCCGCGCGATCTTGAGAGCGCTGCAGATTGGCTGTAGGCGCCAAAGAGGACGGCGCAGTCAGCAGACCCGCAAGCATGGCCCCCTCTGCCGGCGTCAAATTCGCAGCGGGCTTTCCGAAATAGCGCTGCGCTGCAGCCTCAGCACCGTAGGCACCGCCGCCCATATAGGCGCGGTTCAGGTAGACCGACAGGATTTCATCTTTGGTATATTTGACCTCCATCGCCATAGCATAGATTGCTTCTTTGGCTTTCCGCCCCAGCGATCCTCGCCGACAATCCCGCACATAGGCTGCTTCGCTCTCCCAGTCATCGGGATCGTAGGCCACACCGAGGCACAGAAGCTTTGCTGTCTGTTGAGTGAGTGTGGAGCCACCGTGACCTGAGAGCGGGCCACGTCCTTCGCGAAGGTTGATCCGAACGGCACTCGCCACACCACGCGGGCTGATCCCGAAATGGCGGTAGAATCTTTTGTCCTCTGTCGCCACCACCGCGTTTTTGAGGTGCTTGGAAACCGTATCGGCGGTCACGACACCACCAAATTGGTCTCCACGCCACGCAAAGACTCTGTCGTCACGGTCGAGAAGCGTGACAGACCCTCGCGCACGTCCATCCAGCAGCTCATCAACATCGGGCAGGGTCAGGTACACATAGCCCACGGCAAATGAGACGATCAGAGCAATTACAAAGCTTGTGCGCCAAACCAGCGACCAGACAAGGCGCAGCACCCATCCAAAGATCCGGCGGAAAAACGCGACAATCGGATTCTGCTTGCGCGCCGGCTTGCGAGCCGTGGCGCGTTTCTTTTTTGTCGCTGCTGGCTTTGCTTTGGGTTTCGCAGACTTGCGAGCAGACTTTGGCGCTGTGCGACCGTAGCGCTTCTCTGCCACCAACGGAGGCTTTTTTCGTCTTGAATCACTCATGGATACCCAGCTGCTCAGTTCGCTTTTCGCCTATTTTACCCCGTTGCTGACTACTTGTAAGGCCGAAGTACAGTCGGATTCAGTTATCATTAAGCTCATTTTTTGTGCATCAGCTATTTTTAGCATCTTTTTTGAGCATGTGCCTTCGAAATTAGCCAATTGACGCGGCTTCAGCCTTCGTTTTCGGCGCTCTGCTGCGGTTTTCTGCAGACGCAAAATTCGCGGGGCGCCCCCCGCATCGCCAAAAGGGGAACAAGGTGAAACTGATTATCGCAACGATCAAACCGTTCAAGCTGGAGGAGGTCCGCGAGGCGCTGACCGACATCGGCGTGCGCGGCATGATGGTCACTGAAATCAAGGGCTTCGGCTCCCAATCCGGACACACTGAAATTTATCGCGGCGCTGAATACGCTGTGAACTTTGTGCCGAAAGTCAAACTCGAGCTCGTGGTTGCAGCCAACATGGCAGACCAAGTTGTCGAGACCATCACCAAGACCGCCCAGACCGGCAAAATTGGCGACGGCAAAATCTTTGTATTGGACGTGCAGCAAGCAATCCGCGTGCGCACCGGCGAAACGGATGCAGACGCCATCTAAGGCGTCGCAAGGAAGGAATACACGCATGAAAACTCTGACGAAAATTGCTCTGACCGGTGCGCTGACAGCGCTTCCGACTCTGAGCTTTGCTCAGGAAGCCGCTGCGGCTCCGGGCTTTGACGAAATTGGCCCATACATCATGACCACTCTGCTGTTCTTGGTGGGTGGTTTCCTTGTTTTCTGGATGGCAGCCGGTTTTGCGATGCTGGAAGCGGGCCTCGTTCGCTCCAAGAACGTGACCATGCAGTTGACCAAAAACATGGCGCTCTTTTCGATCGCCGCCATCATGTACTGGCTGGTTGGCTTCAACCTGATGTACCCTGGTGACTTCAACGGCTACTTCGCGTTCAACTTTGTTCCAACGTCTCTGGAACCAGTTGGCCTCGACGCCGCTGACGCAGCACTGGACTACGCTTCCGTTGGCTCTGACTTCTTCTTCCAGCTGATGTTCGTTGCTGCAACCGCATCCATCGTTTCCGGTGCGCTGGCAGAACGTATCAAACTGTGGCCGTTCCTCGCATTCGTTGTCGTCCTGACCGGCATCCTGTATCCGATCTCCGGCTCCTGGCAGTGGGGCGGCGGCTGGTTGTCTGAACTCGGCTTCTCCGACTTCGCAGGCTCCACCATTGTGCACTCCGTAGGCGGCTGGGCTGCTCTCGCCGGCGCCATCGTACTTGGCCCACGTATCGGCAAATACAAAGACGGCCGCACCGTTCCTATGCCGGGCTCCAACCTTGCACTGGCCACTCTGGGCACATTCATCCTGTGGCTCGGCTGGTTCGGCTTCAACGGCGGCTCTCAGCTGGCAATGGGCACTGTGGGTGATGTCACCGACGTATCGCGCATCTTTGCCAACACCAACATGGCCGCAGCAGCTGGCGCAGTTGCCGCACTGATCCTGACACAGATCCTCTATAAGAAACCAGACCTTACCATGATCCTGAACGGCGCACTGGCAGGCCTCGTCTCCATCACCGCAGAACCTCTCGCACCTTCGCTCGCAGGCTCACTGGTGATCGGCGCAGTGGGTGGCGTGATCGTGGTGATCACTGTTCCGCTGCTGGACAAACTGAAGATAGACGATGTTGTTGGTGCGATCCCAGTTCACCTCTTTGCAGGCATCTGGGGCACCATCGCAGTGGCCTTCTCCGGCTCCGCAACCATCGGCGCACAGCTGACCGGTATCGTTGCCTACGGTGTGTTCACCTTCGTAGCTTCCCTGATCCTCTGGGTCATCCTGAAAGCCGTGATGGGCATCCGGGTCTCTGAAGAAGACGAGATCAACGGTCTGGACATGTCTGAACTGGGCATGGAAGCCTATCCGGACTTCTCCAAAGGCTAAGCAAAGCCGCTACAAACGAAATCGTGAAGCCCGGGCAGCCGCCCGGGCTTTTCACTTGCAAGACAGTTCAGAGCGCTCATGGTACTTTGTCCCCATGAGACACTTGATTTTACTTTTAAGCTTTATTTTGGCGAGCGGCGCATTCGCAGATTCACCGCAGATCACCGATATCAAAGCAAACTCGAGCACCAACGGCTGGCGCTTTGATGTCACAATTCTACATCCTGACACCGGCTGGGACGATTATGCAGATGGCTGGCGCGTAGAGCTTTCTGACGGCTCTATTTTAGGGACCCGTGAATTGCTCCATCCCCATGTGAATGAGCAACCCTTTACCCGCAGTCTCAGCTCTGTGGCCATTCCTGAGGGAACAACCACTGTCTACCTGCGCGCCAGGGACAATGTCGGTGGCTGGGCCGAGCAGACCACAGCTTACGAGTTGCCATAAAACAAAAGCGCGCCCGAAGGCGCGCCGATTTCATGGCGAATGGTTTGTGTCAGTGCACGGTTACCGGTGAGTAATTGTGCTGGCGCGCCAAGATAAACGCGAGATTGCGCTCTTTCACAAGCGCGAGCCGTTCGCCGTCGGTGGTGTGCACAGCAAAGAGCGTTTCCGCGCCTTCAGCTTGCTCCTGAACCTCTTCGGGCAACTCCGCGACCAAAACCTCCCGAACATAGACAACGCGATCATCCAGTGACTGGGTGTCAAATTCTGCCTGCATAATCTTATCCTTTCTTGATCTGGATGGTTTGAACAATCGTCTCAGGACGCGCCTGGGTCAGGTCTACATGCAGTAAACCGTTCTCCATAATGGCTTCACCTACCTCCACGCCATCCGCGAGTACAAAGCTGCGCTGGAACTGCCGCGCTGCGATACCCCGATGCAGAAAAACACGCTCTCCGCTGTCTTCTGCCTGCCGCCCGCGCACTACGAGCTGACGGTCCTCAACGGTGATGCTCAGATCCTGTTCCCGGAAGCCTGCAACCGCGAGTGTGATGCGATAGGAGTAATCCGAGGTCTGCTCAATATTGAACGGAGGATAACCTTCGCCACCAGATTTTGCCGTCCTCTCCAAGAGGCGCTCGAGCTGCTCAAAGCCCAGAAGATGGGGATAGGACCCCAAAGTAAGTTTGGTCATTGACACGTCCTTTTCAAAGCGACCGTCTGCGCGCCGATCCCTTTCTGGCAACCGACTGCCTATCAAATATGGGGGAGGCTCTGGCATCCCGCAAGTCACCAACTATCTCAACTGTCATAAATTCCGCGTGGTTGCTGCGCTTTTCAGCAGCGCACAAAGAGAGTATTCTATGACTCTCGCCAAGATTGAGGACAGCCAAATGAATGCCACGACCGATTTGTCCATGAAGACAGACGATGTTTTGCGAGTCGAATTGGAAGTTTTCAAACAGGAACACCGCGATCTTGATGATGCGATCAACGCACTTGTCGACCGTGGCACTGGCGACCAGCTGACCATTCAGCGCTTCAAGAAGCAGAAACTGCGCCTGAAGGACATCATCGCACGGATCGAAGACCGGCTTACGCCTGACATCATTGCCTGATTGGCACGCTACTTATTGACCTCGATTGCGTCTCTCGGTGTCGATGTCAAACAAGCTGCGCGGAAAACTCATATCGGTTGTGACATCATCCAGCCGTACCGTTGTTTGCGAGCCATAGGCATCCAGAATCACCCATTCTTGTAGAGCGACAGGCGAATCAGAAAACTTGAGCTGAATCTGGCCACTTTCCGGGCTCTTAGGGTCTTGGGCTGTCACCACAGTATGCGTGCCGTCAAAGCTGTGCCCGACCACCATATTGGCAGCCCCCAGATCGACGTTTCTCGCCAAGATCAATGACAGCGGCGTGCGGCGAAGCGGATAGGTCTCAGGCGCACCATTGGCGCGGTCATCAAAAATCGCAACGGCATTGTTGCTCGCTAAAACGAGTGCCTTCTGCGGCGGCGCGTATTCGAAACGCATTTTGCCCGGCCGCTGAATGAACAGACGTCCGGTTTGGACAGAACCATCATCAGATGTCTGAACAAATGCGGCCTCAGCCGTTTTCAAGCCGTTCAGATAGGTGCTCAACGCATTCAGGGAGAGCTTTTCGGCAAACGCAGGTGCCGCGGTGGTCACAGCGAGAAGGGCTGCAAGTGTCAATCTAACCATTTTCATAAACCCAATATAGGCGCGCCCTATCGGGTTGCGCAGAGGCTGAGCACACTTTCTCGTGCGCTCAGCGGAAAATCACTGCTCCGGCACCAGAATCTCACGCTTGCCAACATGATTGGCCGGGCTGACAAGGCCTTCATCTTCCATCTGTTCCACAAGGCGTGCGGCCTTGTTATAGCCAATCGCCAGCTTACGCTGGATATAGGAAGTGGAGCACTTGCGGTCCTGAATGACGATCGCAACGGCAGAATCATAGAGCGCATCTTCGCCATTGGTGTTGCCACCGGTGTTCAGCCCGAGCACAGCATCGATATCGTCAGCCTTGCCATCTTCCGGCCCCTCGACAACGCCACCGATGTAATCCGGCGGACCAAAGCTCTTGAGATGGTTCACAATCTCTTCGACCTCTTCGTCGCTCACGAAAGGCCCATGGCAGCGGGTGATCTTCGCACCACCAGCCATGTAGAGCATGTCCCCCATGCCAAGGAGCTGTTCAGCCCCCATCTCACCGAGGATCGTGCGGCTGTCCACTTTTGACGTCACCTGGAAAGAAATCCGCGTCGGGAAGTTCGCCTTGATCGTACCGGTGATCACGTCCACCGATGGGCGCTGCGTGGCCATGATCAGGTGAATACCCGAGGCACGCGCCATCTGTGCCAGACGTTGAATGCAGGCTTCGATCTCCTTGCCCGCCACCATCATAAGGTCCGCCATCTCGTCGACGATGACCACGATGTAGGGCATCTTTTCCGGTACGATTTCTTCGGTCTCAAACACGGGTTCGCCGGTCTCATCATCAAACCCGGTTTGCACCGTTCGACTGAACGTCTCGCCCTTGGAGAGCGCATCATTCACACGGCTGTTGTAGCCATCAATGTTGCGCACACCCATTTTGGACATCTTGCGGTAGCGATCTTCCATCTCGCCCACGACCCACTTCAATGCCACTACGGCTTTCTTCGGGTCGGTCACAACAGGCGACAGCAGATGCGGAATGCCGTCATACACCGACAGTTCCAGCATCTTCGGGTCGATCATGATCAAACGACAATCTTCCGGAGTCAGGCGATAAAGCAGGGACAAGATCATGGTGTTGATCGCAACCGACTTACCCGAACCAGTAGTCCCCGCAATCAGCAGGTGAGGCATCTTCGCGAGATTGGCGACAATGGGATCGCCGCCGATGTCTTTGCCGAGCGCAAGCGGCAGCTTCATATTGCTGTCGCCAAAGTCACGCGCAGCGAGGATCTCGCGCAGCACCACCTTTTCCCGGTTTTCATTTGGCAATTCGATGCCAATCACGCTGCGACCCGGCACAGTCGACACACGCGCAGACAGCGCAGACATCGAGCGCGCGATGTCATCTGCCAGACCAATCACACGGCTCGCCTTCAGACCCGGTGCCGGCTCAAGTTCATACATGGTGACAACAGGCCCGGGGCGCACGCTCACGATCTCGCCTTTGACACCGTAGTCATCCAAAACGGTTTCCAGCATACGCGCGTTTTCTTCTAACGCCTCATCACTCAAATGATGGCGCTTGATGTCGAGCGGATTCTCCAAAAGGCCAAGCGGCGGCAATTCGTAATGTGAGCTTTCCTCTTCAAAGGCCAAGGAAGGCTGTGCTTCTGCCTGCGCCCGAGTTGAGGGTTGAACCACCTTGTTCTGGCGCGGCTGCACAACTTTCTTCGGTTCGGCAACCGGAATTGGGGCGATTGGTGCGACCGGCGCTGGGGTGGGTGCTGGGGCGTCAGACACAATCTCAAATCCCGCAACGGTGCCCTCTTCCAGCTGTGGCTCAGGTGCGGCAACGCTTAGCTCTGGGGGGTAAGGGGCAGACTGATGCATGGAAAGCGGCGGTTCTGCCCGCAGACCGGCCAGGGGTGCAGCAACCACCTCAGGCTCAGGCACAGCGGTCAATGTCGGCTCATTGTCGCCCAACAACAGCGGATCCGGGCCTCGGCCACGTCCCTTGGTCAGCGGTTTGTCTTTGTGCAACTCCGGTGGCGCCACAGGAACGCCGCGCCGTGCGCGCGAACGCATCACATCGGCAATTTTGGCGCTGATACGGGCCTCTTCCGGACGCTCGCCAAAATCTTCGGCAAAGAGATTTTCGACGAGTTCCTGCTCAGGCAAATCCTCGGGCGTCGGCTCTGCGCGCTTGATCAACCCTGGAATGCGCAGTCGAGGCTTTGGTTTTGCCTCAACCACCGCGTCTTGGAATTCGTCGGCATCCTCAAGAACAGCGTCTTGCCATCCAGCCTCGGCAGCCATGTGATCGCTCTGTGCGGCAAGCTCACGGCGCTCATTCCGACGCTCTTGTGCAGCCTTCGCAGCCTGCACCGCGCCAGTTGCTCCACGCCCCAACAACCGCATCAAGGCGTCATAAGCCAGCACCAAGCCAACAACGAGCCCTTGCGCCAAACGGCTGAGTTCCAGTTTGGTGAAACCAAGCACGAAGCCCGTGACAGCCACAAAGGCAATCCCGGTCAGAAGCGACATGAATTTCACACCCGACTGGGCTCCGATCGGCAAAATGGTCAGCAGGGCGCCCATGACCGTGTCGCCAAACAGGCCGCCAAGTCCAAATGCGTGAATCCAGTCCGCCCCGGGCGTCAGGGTCGAGGCATAAATTGCACCCAATGCCAGCATAATCGGCGCGAAGATAATACGGCTCTGCACACGCTCTTCGCCAACGTGAAAGGCAAAGCGGAACCCCCACGCGCCAAAAATCAAAGCGAGACCAAGACTGCCCCAGCCGACAATAATAAACAGTGGTGCAGCGATCGAAGCCCCAAATCGCCCCAGCATATTCTGCACCGGTGCATCGGTGACGGACAGCCAGCTGGGATCGGATGGGGAGTAGGACAGGATCATGGCGGCCGACATAATCGCCAGGCCCAACAGCACGATACCAATCAGCTCTTTACCACGTTTTTCGACTGCCGCCTGTGTGTTGCTATCCAACAAAGGCCCACGTCCTCTCGCTTGATACGCCATACTCCACCTCTTTATTATTCTTGCCCGTAGAGACAGTCGCGCAGCTTCACCAGCGCCTCTGCCACCTCGGTTTTTGGAGCCACCAGTGCAGCCCTGATAAACCCTTTTCCAGGGTTTTCTCCGTCTGCATCGCGGCTCAGATAGGCCCCCGGCAACACGCGCACGCCGGTTTCAGTCCAAAGTTTGACCGTTGCAGCCTCACCGTCTTCAACGGGCAGCCAGAGAAAGAACCCTGCGTTGGGGCTCTGATATCCTTCAATGCCCGAAAATATCTCATCGGCGAGCTCAAACTTTTCCGCGTAGAGCCGGCGATTTTCAATCACATGCTCTTCATCCTGCCAAACCTTGACTGCAGCCATTTGCAGAGGAAGCGGCAAAGGCGCACCTGAGTAGGACCGCAATTGCTTGATCCGGCGAATGCTCTCCGGGCCGCCGCAAACAAATCCGGAGCGCAGGCCAGCGAGGTTGCTGCGCTTGCTCAGAGAATGGAAAATCAGCAAGCGTTCAGGATCTGCCCCCATATCGCGTGCCACCTGAATGGCGCCGGTAGGTGCTTCGCCACGGTAGATTTCCGAGTAGCACTCATCCGCGAAAATCTTGAAATCATATTTTTCGGCCAAGCCGATCAGCTGTTCCCAATAGGCGCGATCCGCCACTGCACCCTGCGGGTTCGCAGGAGAGCAGACATAGGCAACTGCTGTGCGTCGGAGCTGCGCTTCAGAAAGGCCAGAAAAGTCCGGCAGATGGCCGCTGGCTTCGGTCGCGGGGACAAACAGTGCTTCCGCACCCACGGAGATCGCCGCCACCGCATAGACCTGATAAAACGGATTGGGAGTCAGAATGAGCGGCTGTTCGCCATTCTTGGTTTCCGGGCACAGCGCCATGGCGGCGTTGTAAAGCCCTTCACGTGTACCGTTAAGCGCCATAACTTCGGTGTCGGCATCTACCGGGACGCCATACCGGCGCTCCACCCACCCTGCGATGGCCTCAAGCAGTTCGGGCGCACCCTCGTTTGGAGGGTAGCGATTAAAGGTCGCGGAATGCGCAACAATTTCGTCTGTCACCCAGTCAGGGAATGCATGCTTTGGCTCACCAATGGTCATATGGACAACTGGGCCACCTGGTTCCAGGTGATCCAATAGCGCACGCAGACGCGGGAATGCATAAGCCGGTAGGTTCGAAAACCGCTCGGGGAAAATCATATTCAACTGCCTCAAGTTCGGGATCATAGCGCCCCGTTTGTGCCCAAACTATCCAAAGCCTGAGTCTGCGTCCACTAAAATGCCGGGGACATTTGAGCTTGTGGCCTTCGCGCCACCACAACACAAACCCTAAAGCACGCTCAGGATGGACACTGCCTTAGGAGCGCGCTATGCCACGCGGGTTATGGCCAAGAAGCAAAAGAACTCTGATCCGAATTATAAGGTGATCGCCGAGAACCGGCGGGCGCGGTATGACTATGCCATCGATGATGACATCGAAGTTGGCATTGTTTTGTCGGGATCAGAAGTGAAGTCTTTGCGCGAGAAGTCCGGCAATATTGCAGAAAGCTATGCTGCTGTGGAAGATGGCGAACTGTGGTTGGTGAACTCCTATATCGCGCCATATGAGCGCGCGATGTTCCCGCACCTCGAGCGGCGCAAACGTAAGCTTCTGGTCAGCAAGAAACAGCTTTCTGACCTGTGGAGTGCGACCCAGCGCAAAGGCATGACGTTGGTTCCCATGGTGATGTACTTCAATCACAAAGGCTTTGTGAAAATGAAGATCGGCATCGCCAAAGGTAAGAAAAACCACGACAAACGTGCGACGGAAGCCAAGCGCGACTGGGGCCGCCAAAAGCAGCGCCTACTGCGTCACGGCGACTAAACCTGCCTAAACAGCGCAAGCCATTCTGCGTCAATTTCGGCGAGTTTTTTGGGATCAATCTGATCAAGAATCTCCCAATAGCGTCCACTTGGTGCCTCATAGCCCAGCGCGGCTTCCGCACGGCGTAACTCGGCAACTTCTGCATGTGTTGCGACAACTTCGGGCTGGATGTCCCGCAGGTCGCTCAGCTCAGCGCGCGGAAATACCATGCGACTGTCCTCAATAGACAAATTCACACAGGCACAGCCCTCCTGCGCCGCAAGCAGCGCGAGGCGCGCAGACTTACCTTCAAGGTTCTGAAGCGACACATCTTCGCGCAGCGGGTCCGCCGCACCTGTCCCATAAAAATGCGTATTGCCCTGCTTGGGATAGACCATATCACATCCGATAAACGCCATGACGTCAGGCTTCAGCGCTCCCAGCGCCCAATACCCAGCCGTAAAGGCCATAGTGCCGCCCGCAAACAAAACGCCGCCAAATGCATTGTTCTGCGGCACATATTCCGTATACCGCACCACGCTCTGCGCGTTGCTGATCTCAGACGGGTGTCGATCTTTGGGAAAGTCCTCAGGAAAGATCACATGTGTCCAATCGGGGCGCACGCGCCATGCGTTGTTAATGACAACGATGTGGTCAAACTGTTCCCTTGGCCAATCGGCGGCCAACGGTGCGTTGGGACCGCTGCCAATTATCAGGACCTTTCCCGCCATCACAATTTGCTCCCTCATCTTTAAATGCAGCTCCTAAATAGAACCGAGGAAGATTACGACATTCAACCAAAAGTGGTTCACTCATCGAAATTAGATTTGCGCCCGACTTTTGGACGCCAGAATAGCCCTACGCTACCCCGCCACTTGCCTCTTGCGGGTGCGGGATGTAGGCAGTGTTTCTAGTGTTACTGGAAAGGGATAAGATGAGCGACGATCCCAAGACATTGGTGTCCACTGAATGGCTGGCCGCCCACCTGAAAGACCCAGACCTCCGCATTCTGGATGGCTCTATGTCACCCGTTGGCATGGATAACACGGCGGGCGCTGAATATCTGGAGCGCCACATCCCTGGTGCGCGCTATTTTGATATCGACGATATCTCAGACGGGCGCAGCAACCTCCCTCACATGGTGCCGCCGGTCGAAAAATTCATGTCACGACTGCGCGCGATGGGCGTCGGAGACGGCCACCAGATGGTGGTCTATGACAGTGCTGGCCTGTTTTCTGCAGCGCGGGTTTGGTGGCTCTTCAAACTGATGGGCCAAAACAACATCGCAGTGCTGGACGGTGGGCTTCCCAAATGGATCGCCGAAGGCCGCCCCGTTGAGGATCTGCCGCCGATTATCCGCGACCGCCACATGACCGTGCGCCGTCAGAACCACATGGTGCGCGACGTGACGCAGGTTTCTCATGCGGCCAAACTTGGGGATCACGAAATCATTGATGCCCGCGCCGCAGCACGTTTCCGCGGTGACGCGCCCGAGCCCCGCGAAGGTCTGCGTTCAGGCCATATCCCCGGCTCCAAAAACGTACCGTTCACAGACACGCTGAATTCAGATGGCACGATGAAAAGCGCAGAGGAACTGCGCGCCGTCTTTGAAGGAGCAGGCGTTGATCTGAGCAAACCGACCATCACCACTTGCGGTTCCGGCGTGACTGCGGCTGTTTTGTGCCTTGCGATGGAACGGTTCGGAAAGACCGATCACTCCCTTTATGATGGATCATGGGCCGAATGGGGGGCGTTCCCCACTGTGCCCGTAGCAACCGGAGAAGCCTGATGCTCACCAACCTGAAAGAGCAGCCCAAAGATAAGATCCTCGGCCTCATGGCCATGTATCGCGAAGATCCTCGCGCCACCAAGGTGGACTTGGGTGTTGGCGTTTACAAAAACGCCGAAGGTGTGACCCCGGTCATGCGTGCTGTGAAAGCGGCGGAGCAGAAGATTGTCGAGGAGCAGATCACCAAGGCGTATACCGGCTTGGCGGGGGATCCGGCCTATGCGGACGCCATGATCGACATGCTGCTGTCTGGCACCGTAGCACGCGACCGTCTGGCTGCCGTGGCCACCCCGGGCGGTACCGGTGCCATTCGTCAGGCTTTTGAGCTGATCAAGACAGCAAATCCAAAAGCCCGTGTCTTTGTGTCTGATCCAACCTGGCCGAACCACGTCAGCATTCTGAACCACCTTGGCATCGAAATGGTGAAATACCGCTATTTTGACGCGGAGACCCGTGGCGTGAACTTTGACGGCATGATGGAAGATCTTGCCGGCGTGACCCGCGACGACGTGGTTCTGCTGCACGGCTGCTGTCACAATCCGACCGGCGCCAACCTGAACCTGACGCAGTGGCAGACCGTGATCGACCTGATCACCGACAAAGGCTGTACGCCGATGATCGACATCGCCTATCAGGGCTTTGGCGACGGTCTGGAAGAAGACGCCGCCGCAACGCGCCTGGTGGCCCAGTCAGTTCCAGAACTGCTGATCGCGGCTTCCTGTTCCAAGAACTTTGGCATCTATCGCGAGCGTACGGGTCTACTGATCGCCATGAGCGAAAAAGCGGAGAACACCGCCATCGCCCAGGGCAATCTCAACCACCTCAACCGCCAGAACTTCTCCTTCCCGCCAGACCATGGCGCACGGGTGGTGACCACGATTCTGACTGATGCGGAGCTCAAAGCAGACTGGATGGCAGAACTGGAAGAAACCCGCCTCGGCATGCTCGCGCTGCGTGAACAGCTCGCCAGCGAACTTCAGCGCCTGTCCGGCTCGGATCGCTTTGGCTTCCTTGCGCAGCACCGGGGCATGTTCAGTCAGTTGGGCACCACGCCAGAGATGGTCGAGAAACTGCGTGTCGACAACGCCATCTATATGGTTGGCGACAGCCGCATGAACATCGCAGGCCTGAACAAGAATTCTGTGCCGGTTCTGGCCAAAGCCATCGTCGACGCTGGCATCTAAACTCACATCACAACCGCGCCTTGGCCCATCGCTGAGGCGCGGTTTCTTTTTGGAGTACGCTCATGTCTCTGGACTACAGCACCCTTGCAGCCACAATCGCCTCCCTCACCGAAGGCGAAACCGACGCCGTCGCTCTCATGGCCACGGTGACTTGCGAAGTGCACCACGCCGATGACCGCTTTGACTGGACGGGCTTCTACCGCGTTGTCGCGCCAGAATTGCTCAAAATCGGGCCCTATCAAGGTGGTCACGGCTGTCTGGTGATCCCTTTCTCGCGCGGCGTCTGTGGTGCAGCTGCGCGCACCGGTGAAACACAGCTCGTCCCTGACGTAGATGCCTTCCCCGGCCACATCGCTTGCGCCAGCAGCACCCGCTCAGAGCTGGTTTTGCCGGTCTGGAACGGCAATGGCGATCTGCTTGGCGTGTTTGACATCGACAGCAACCAGCCCGACGCTTTCACCCAAGAAGACGCCGATCAGCTCACCGCCATTCTCGGAGCCGCGTTCAAGAATGCCGCTTAAATTCTAGAAGGGCGCCTTGGCACGAAACGCCATGCCCTTCCCGCTCTCGGGATGGCTGATCCGCAGCTCCTCTGAGTGCAGCATAAGGCGGGGGAACGCCAAGGCCTCCTCTTCCGCATAAAGCGGATCTCCCAAAATCACATGTCCCAGCGCCAGCATATGCACCCGCAGCTGGTGGCTGCGGCCGGTTTTGGGGCTCAGGCGCACGCGCGTCTCACCATCACTGACCTTAAGCGCCCGCCAATCGGTGATCGCCGGCTTGCCGTTCTCATGATCCACCATCTGGCGCGGCCGATTGGGCCAATCCACAATCAGCGGCAGGTCCACCGTGCCAGACTTCTCCGCCATCTTTCCCCAGACCCGCGCAACATAAGTCTTCTTGGTTTTGCGCTTTTCAAACTGCATCGACAGGTTTCGCTGTGCGTGTGGGGCCAGGGCAAACACCATCACACCTGATGTGTCCCGATCCAATCGGTGCACCAACAAAGCGGTTGGAAAAGCCGCCTGTACGCGACTGATCAGACAATCAGAAAGATGCTCACCCCGCCCTGGCACCGACAGCAGGCCGGAGGGCTTGTCGACCACAACAATGTCGCTGTCTTCATGCAAGATCACCAGTGGATCTTGGGGCGGATCATAGGGGGTGATTTCAGTCATGGAGCCGGACATAGGGCTTTGCGGCACGTTGGGCAACCCGACGTCAGGCTTGAGTTGCCCCTATAGATGCGCAGGCTACGCGTGGGAGAGTAAGGGAGGACCACAGATGCACCCCACAATCACACGCATGCAAGAAGTTGTCGCCAAGGGCAACGAAGACGACATCAGATCGCTGCTGGCTGAAGATGTAACATTTCAACCGCCCACTTACTGGGCCACATGGACCGGACGGGACCCGGTGGCAGCGGTGCTTGGGCATGTGGGGAATGTCTTCACCGATTTTCGCTATCGCCGCGTGATGGGAGACGGCAAGGACTGGGCGCTCGAGTTTCAGTGCAAAGTGGGTGAGTTTGACTGTGTGGGTGTTGATCTGATCACCCTTGATGATCGGGGCGGCATTAAGCATTTCGAAGTGGTGATGCGCCCATATAAGACCATTGGTGCCCTGCGCGATGCGATGAACAAGCGTGTCATGACAGACCCGCGTTTCCTAAAATTCAAAGAGGCTTTAAGCTAACTCATGTTGCCCGCTGCTGATCAACTTGCCCGTATTCCTTTGACCCCGGTTTTGGTGGCGCAGGGGCTGGGCGTGCGACAGCGGGCCAACACGCTGAGTGAACCGCCGGGCGCGCGCGAAGGGCAAAGCGGCTCCGACAAGTCGCTCAGACTACTGATCGTCGGAGACAGCTCCGCCGCTGGCGTGGGCGCCACCTCACAGGAAAAAGCCCTGTCCGGGCGATTGGTGCAAAACCTTGCGCAGGATCATCAGGTGACTTGGAAACTGATTGGTGAAAGCAGCATCACCACCACGGGTATGCTGAAACGCCTAAGCGCCCTGCCAGCGGCCTCTTTTGATCTAGCGATCACCGCCCTCGGTGTGAACGACGTCACCCGCGGCAGCAGCCGACGCAAATGGGTGAAGCGGCAGACAGAGCTCGCGGATCTACTGTCCACGAAGTTTGGTGCGCGGTGCATCGTGGCATCCGGCTTGCCGCCAATGGGCGCCTACCCGCAGGTACCTCAACCCTTGCGGTGGGTGCTGGGGGCACAGGCCACGCGCCTTGACGACGCACTGGCAGGTTTGGCGGCCACACACCCGATACTCAGCCACCTGCCCATCGATCTGCCCTTTGAAACCCGCTATCAGGCGTCTGACGGATATCATCCCTCCGAAGAGGCCTACACGCTCTGGGCATCGCTGTTTGCAGACCACATTCGCGCGCGACTTGGCTGATCCTCAGCCGCGCTTGCCCAGCAGATCTCTCAGCATCGGGATCGAATAGACCACCAGTGCCAGCCAGATCATCGGGAATGCAATCATCCTTGCCTGCCCAAAGGGCTCATCAAACACAAACACCGCAACGAGGAAGATCATTGTCGGGGCAATGTACTGCATGATGCCAATGGTCGACAGCCGCATGAGCTTGGCACCATTGGCATAAAACAGCAGCGGCACCGCCGTGACCACGCCACATCCCAGCAACAGCCAGGTATCGTATGCGTTCTGCATAAAATGCCCCTGCCCGCTTGATATCAGCCACGCCAGATATCCCGTTGCAGGCACGGACAGGATCAAAATTTCCAGCAAAAACCCTTGGTTGGGCCCAATCGGCAGCGACTTCTTGAAGAAAGCGTAGAAACCCCAAGACACGGTGAGAGCCAATGCTGGCCAGGGCAATTTGCCCGCATCTGCCCAAAGCACGGCCACAGCGCCAGCGGCCAGGGCCACGGCAATCCATTGCAGACGCGAGAGCCGCTCCCCCAGCAGACAGGCTGCGAGGGCAATGCTGAACAGCGGATTGATGTAATAGCCCAGCGCCGCATCAAGCGCGCGGTCGTTGGCAATCGACCATACGTAGATCCCCCAATTCATCGTGATCAGCGCCGCTGTGATGCAGCCCATGGCCAGCGTGCGGGGATTGCGCAACGCCGCGATCAAATCGCTTGTGCGCCGCAGAATGATCAAAACAGCCCCGGCAATCGGCACAGACCAAATGACCCGATGCGCCACAACCTCAAGCGCCGGCATATGCGCGAGAAGCTTCATGTAGAGCGGGAGGAACCCCCAAAGCAGATAAGCCGCCATCGCAAAGGCAAAGCCTCTGGGCGTATCCACATTCTCGGGTGTGTTGCTGGTTGCCGCCATGGGTGTCTCCTTCAGCCGCGACGTGCCTTGATACCGCCCGGCCCTTCGGAAGGAAACGCCCGATTTTGTGAGGGAGGCCATCACCAATCTTGATGATGACCCCGCCGCTCTCAGACTTTGACCCGCTCGGACTTGGGATCATACATGGGCTTCAAAGAGGCCTCGGCGCGGATTCTGGTGCCCATCACATCGATTTCGTAAGTCGACGCCAATACATCCGCGGCTTTTTCTCCTTCGCACGGCACATAGCCCAGCCCCACGGCAGCGCCTAGTGTGTGGCCGTAGTTCCCGGAGCTCAGGTACCCGACATATTCGCCATCACGCAGGATCGGCTCATTGTGAAACAGCAGAGGCTCGGCCTCCGTGAGCTTGAACTGCAAAAGCCGGTTTTTGGGGCCGCTCTCTTTGCGTGCGATCACCGCCTCTTTGCCGATGAAATCTGCTTTGTCCGTCTTCACGGCAAACCCAAGACCCGCGTCCACCACGTGATCTTCGCAGGTGATGTCATGTCCAAAGTGGCGGAAGCCCTTTTCGATCCGGCAGCTGTCCATCATGTGCATGCCGCAAAGCTTCAACCCCATATCCTGACCCGCGTCCCAGAGTGTTTCAAAGGCATGCCCTGCCATATCTGAGGACACGTAGATCTCCCAGCCAAGCTCCCCCACATAGGTCACACGATGCGCGCGCGCGAGGCCCATGCCCAGCTCTATCTCCTGCGCGGTACCAAACGGGTTGGTCGCATTGGAGAAATCCGCCGGAGACACTTTCTCAAGCAGTTTGCGCGCGTTTGGCCCCATGATGGCCAGCACACCCTCACCGGCGGTGACATCTGTGATCACCACGTTGAAATTGCCTTTGTGGCGCTGCATCCATGTCTGATCCGCAAGCCGTGTCGCAGCAGGGGTGACCACTAGGTAGGCGGTTTCTGTCAGCCGTGTCACGGTCACATCCGCCTCAATCCCGCCACTGCGGTTGAGGAATTGTGTGTAGACGATCTTGCCATTTGGCACCGAATAATCGCCGCCGCCCACATAGTTCATGAAGGCTTCGGCATCCGGCCCTTCCACACGGATTTTGCCAAAAGACGACATGTCATACATGCCGACATTTTCGCGCACCGCTTTGTGCTCGGCGGCGGAGTTCTCAAACCAATTCTGGCGTCTCCAAGTATACTGGTATTCGCGCTCTTGGCCTTCATTCGCAAACCAATTGGCCCGCTCCCAGCCTGCAAGCTCTCCAAAAACCGCACCTTGCTCTTTGAGGTGATGATGGAACGGTGTGCGCCTCACGCCGCGCGCGGTGGCCTTTTGGCGATAGGGGAAGTGATCCGCATAAAGCAGCCCCAACGTCTCTTTGGAACGCTCAAACAGATAGGTTTTGTTGCCCTGAAACGGCTGCATACGGCTGATGTCCACATCCCCCAGATCAAAAGGCCTGTCGCCATCATTCATCCATTGCGCCAGCGCCATGCCCGCGCCGCCTGCAGACTGAATGCCAATCGAGTTGAAGCCAGCAGCCACCCAGACATTGTCCATCTCAGGTGCCAGCCCAAGGTGATAAGCATCATCAGGCGTGAAGCTTTCCGGCCCGTTGAAGAAGGTGTGAATACCCGCCTCAGCCAGCATGGGAAGACGGTTACAAGCCGCTTCCAGGATCGGCTCAAAGTGGTCAAAGTCTTCCGGCAGCTGGTCAAACTCAAAGCTGTCGGGAATGCCGTTCATGCCCCAAGGTTTGGCGTTGGGTTCAAAGGCGCCGAGCAAGATTTTTCCTGCGTCTTCCTTGTAGTAGGCGCATTCATCGGGAACGCGCAGCACCGGCATCTGTGTGAGGCCCTGAATGCCTTCGGTCACGATATAGAAGTGCTCACAGGCGTGCAGCGGCACGTTCACGCCCGCCATGCGGCCCACTTCATGGCCCCACATACCCGCGCAGTTCACAATCATATCGCAGGCAATGTGGCCTTGGGCGTTGCCGTCATCAGAGACCCAATCTACGCCCGTCACCTTGCGACCGGATTTGGCGATATTGGTGACTTTGATACGCTCCTTGACGATGGCACCGCCCTGCCGCGCACCTTTGGCCAAAGCCAACGCAATATTGGCCGGGTCTCCCTGACCGTCCAGCGGCAACCAGACGCCAGCTTTCACATCCTCGATGTTGAGATGCTCATAACGCGCCTTCACCTCAGCCGGGGAGATCTCTTCGACCTCAACCCCAAAGGCACGTGCCATGGCCGCTTGGCGGTAGATCTCTTCCTTGCGCTCTTCGGTCAAAGCCACCGTGATCGAGCCGCATCGCTTAAAGCCTGTGGCCACACCCGTTTCGGCTTCAAGGTTGCCGTAGAGCTCTTGGGAATATTTCGCGAGCTTGGTCATATTTGCCGTGGCGCGCAACTGCGCGATCAGGCCTGCGGCATGCCACGTGGTGCCCGAAGTCAGCTGCTTGCGCTCCAAAAGCACAACATCTTTCCAGCCCAATTTGGTCAGGTGGTACGCCACAGAACAGCCCACCACACCGCCGCCAATAATCACAACGCGTGCTTTGTTTGGAAGATCAGCCATTACGATGTCCTTTCAGGTATTTCACAGGCTTAGGCCCAAGGCCGGCCAAGGGCGCTGCCCTCGGACACCCGGCGTATTTTCAGCAAGATGAAGTCAGGCGCCGACCAAGTCATAACCTGCCTCTTTCAAACGGTTTGCCAGTTCAGCGATATGACCAGGGCCAACCTCGCAGCAGCCGCCAACAAAGCGAGCGCCATCCGCGACCCATTGCATGGCAAAGTCCGCGTAGCGTGCGGGCGTCACATCATCGCGGGCGCGCAGCCCGTCAACGGTGCCTCCGATTTCAAGCGGGTCGATGCCCGTGAAGGCATTGGCGTAGGCACCGGTTGTGCGACCTGTCTCCAACACGGCCGGAAGCCCACCGGACACAACTTCTGGTTTGGAGCAATTCAGGCCAATGCCAGCGACTTTGATGTCCTTGAGCGCGTCCAACGCGGCCTCAAGCGTCTCGCCGGAACGCAAGGTCTTGCTGTTGTCGTCTTTGAGCGTGACAAACACCCATGTTGGCTTGCCTGTTTCGACACCAGCCTGAGCTGCAGCGGTTGCCTCGGCAATGCTGGACAAGGTTTCGCAGAGGATGACGTCACAAGCCGCTTCCTGCGTTGCGACTATCTCCTGATAGGCAGGCAGCAAATCAGCGTGACCGAGTGACATATCCGGGCGATATGACCCGTGCAGCGGCGGCAGGCAGGCGGCCAGTTTGACGCCGTCCGCTTCAACTTCATCCCGTGCAGCATTGGCGAGATCAAGCGCACGCTGCTGGAGGGTTTCAAACATATCGCCAACTCCCTCCCGCGCGAGCCGCTCAGGAGTGGCGGAATAGGTGTTGAGCGTGATCAGACGCGCACCAGCCCGGATAAAATCCACATGCACCGACTGCACGATCTCCGGCTCTTCCATCATCACCTTGGTGGACCAAAGCGGATGGGCCGGCATGGATGACCGGGCCAGGAGCTCCTGACCCGATCCACCATCTTTCAAGATGACCTGCGTCATGCCCGCAGGCGTTCGTTGGCCGGATCCCAGAGCGGCTGATCCTCTTGCACCACGGCGCGGTATTTCTCACCGTAGATCTCAACCTCAAGCTCCGTGCCGGGTTTCGCCAGATCCGCCTGCACCATGCCCAGCGCGATGGAAGCATTCACCCGATGCCCCCAGCCGCCAGATGTGGTTTCCCCGACAATCTGATCGCCCTGCCAGATACAAGACATGTAAGGCGCGTCAGCATCACCGGCCTCTACAACTAAGGTGACAAAGGATTTTTTCACACCCTGTTGCAGCTCGTTCTGGATCGCGGCTTTGCCCGGGAACGCCTGTGGCTTGTCAAGCTTCACAAAACGGCCAAGGCCCCCTTCGAGCAGAGAGTAATCTGTGGAGAGATCGCCTTTCCACGCACGGTAGCCTTTCTCAAGGCGCAAGGAATTTAGCGCATACATGCCGAACGGCGACGCACCAGCGGCGATGATGGCGTCGTAGATAGCTGACATATGCTCATTCAGCGCATGCACTTCCCAACCGAGTTCGCCCGCAAAGGACACCCGGATCAGATGCGCAGGTTGCCCTGCGACGGTCGCACTCTGGTGGGTGAGCCAACCGCTCTCCAGATCCGCCTCTGTCAGGCCCGACAGGATCTCTCGCGACTTTGGCCCTGTGACAATCAGCGTGTCGCGGGTGGTGGTGACATCCTCAACCGTCACACCTGCTGGCATAACCTTTGTCAGCAGATCGCGGTCATGCCACTGTGCGGTCGCTGCCGTGATCATCACAAATTCATCCTCGCCCAAGCGGATGCAGGACATCTCTGTCAGGATGCGGCCCCGATCATCTGAGACATAGACAAGGTTCATCCGGCCTACCTTTGGAAGGCCACCGGTTACAAACCCGCGCAGGGCCTCGGCCGCCCCCTCACCTTTGACCATGAAGCGGGAAAAGCCTGGCAAATCAAGCACACCGCAGTGATCGCGCACCGCTTCGCACTCTTCTTTGATGCGCTGCTCCCATGGGCCGGAGCGTCCCCAGGTGTGGGTGGCTTCAAGCGAGGTGTCATCGCCGTCTTTGGCGAACCAGTTGGCGCGCTCCCAGCCGTTGTAGGCCCCCATAACACCGCCTTGTGCAACCACCCGGTCATGGACGGGGGAGAGCTTCTTGTCGCGCGCGGCGGGCCATTCGTGATGCGGGAAATGCATGGCGTATTCGTTGCCGTAGACTTCCATGCCTTTCTTCACGCAGTAATCATGATCGGTGTAATCGGTGTAGCGGCGGGGATCGACGGCCCACATATCCCACTCGGTGTGGCCATCCACGATCCACTCTGCGAGCACCTTACCAGCACCGCCGCCCTGGGCGATGCCGAAGGTGAACACACAGTTTTCAAAGGCATTTTCCACGCCCGGCATGGGCCCGATCAGAGGCAGCCCGTCCGGCGCGTAGGGGATTGGGCCGTTGATCACGCGGCTGATGCCAGAGGTTGCCATCAGCGGTACACGCTCCATGGCGTCGGTCACGATGTCCTCGATCCGGTCCAGATCGTCAGACCAGAGCTGGAAGGAGAAATCATCCGGCATCGGGTCGGCGTCTGTGTCCCAATGGGCCTTACAGTTGGGCTCGTAAGGGCCGAGGTTGTAGCCGTGTTTCTCCTGACGCAGGTAGTAAGAGATATCCACGTCGCGCAGCAGCGGCAGCTTCACACCACCGTTGGCTTTGGACCATTCTTCCACCTCGGGGATTTCTTCGGTCAGCAGGTACTGGTGGCTCATCACCATCATCGGCACGGAACGACCGCCATATGGTTTGAACCATTCGCCCACGCGCTGGGCATAGTAACCCGCTGCATTCACGACATAATCACAGGCGATGTCGCCTTTGTCGGTGTGCACAATCCAGCTTTTGTCTTCCCGCTGGGTCACGCCGGTCGCTGGGCAGAAGCGGATGATTTTCTGGCCCATGTCCCGCGCACCTTTGGCCAAAGCCTGAGTCAGCTGGGCCGGATCAATGTCGCCATCGGTGGGGTCATAGAGCACACCCATGAGATCGTGGGTCTCAAGGAAAGGATAGCGCTCCTTGGCCTCCTCCGGGGTCCACATCTCCATTGGGATACCCTGATACCGCGCCATGGACATGGCCCGTTCAAACTCTTGCACACGCTCTTTGGTGTGCGCCAGTCGGATCGAGCCAGACTGGTGATAGTTCATCGGGTAATCCACCTCTTCACCCAAGCGGGCGTAAAGCTCGGTGGAGTAGCGCTGCATGTTCATGATGGCCCAAGAGTTTGAAAACGTAGGCACATTCCCGGCCGCGTGCCAGGTGGATCCGGCGGTCAGCTCGTTCTTTTCCAGCAGAACACAGTCGGTCCAGCCCTTCTTGGCAAGGTGATACAGGCTTGAGGTGCCAACGACCCCACCGCCGATGATGACCACGCGGGCCTTGGTTGGAAAATCGGACATGTTGGTCTCCCTTAGTCAAAAACCAGTTTGGCAGCGAGGCCGCCAAAAATGATGGATGCGCATTTGTTTAGAACCCCGGTGGCCTTCTTGAGCTTGGCTCCGACCAAGCCTGCGGAGAGGCCGATCATGGAGACCACGACAAAGCCACCAGCGGAAAACATGAGGCCCAAGATGGCGATCTGGTGCCAAATGGGGCCGGCCTCAGGTGTGGTGAACTGGGGCAAGAAGGCGAGGATGAAGAGGATGATCTTGGGGTTCATCATATTGGTCAGGAACCCGCGACGCAGCGCGCGCGAGACGTTTGCGCGGCCGTCAGCTTCCTCTGAAGGTGGCAAGGCACGCCAGGATTGCCAAGCTAAAACAACAAGATAAGCTGCTCCTGCATAACGGATCACCAGCAGGGCCGTGGGGGATGCGGCGATCACAACGGCAAGGCCAGCGGCGGCCAGAGTGATGTGCATCAGCAAGCCCAGCGTCACGCCCACGGTGGCGGCAAACCCGGCTTTGGGTCCGCCCGCAATGCCAGAGGCGATGGTGAACATCATGTCCGCGCCGGGGGTCAGATACATCACCAACGAGGCCGCCATGAAGGCCCAGAGCGTGACGCTTTCCATATTTGCGAATGTCTCAAGCATGGCCTTCCCCCTTGTTTTTAAAGCGTTTCTCAGATTGGTGTGTCAGAACATCAATAGACCGGCGGGGCGATCACCCAGATCGCGACACAGGGGTCGTCGTGCGGGTTGGACCAGTGGTATTCTTCGCCGCGGATGCGGAAGCTGTCGCCCGGGCCGACCGAAAATTCCTGTGTGCCGATCCGTAAATTCAGTTTGCCTTCAACCACATAGCCCACTTCCTGCGTCGGTCGGGTGGCGGGCACTTGCATCTCGGAGCGGGGCGCGAAGGTGGAATGCACCATCTCAAAATCATCCGTGAGATCCGGCGAAAGCAGCTCTTCGATCAGCCCTTCCTCGCTGCCACCCATCGGACGGCGGGCGCCTGCGCGGACGATATAGCCCTGTTCATGGGCCAGCGCAGAGGACTGACCGAACAGCATAGACATAGGAACTTCAAGGACTTGTGCGATTTGACGGAGATCGGAAATGGTCGGTTCGGACTTGTCGCGCTCGACCTGACTGAGCCACCCCACAGACCGTTCCAGCGCTTCTGCCATATCCGTCAATGTCAGGCCGCGCGCCTTGCGCAGCGCACGCAGATCGGCGCCAAGCGTCTGGGGGTTTTGGGGCACATCGTGCAGCATATAGCGCGAATCCAGTCGTGAAATTTTTCCCTCGAATTTCACGGTGCCTCAGTTTGGTGAAATTTCAAAGCACTTTTTCACGCGATCTTCACATTTGTTGCGCGCGCCAAAAGCCGCGTTAACCATAAAAAACAACGTCGGTATCGCGTCTGTATTGCGGCTGTATCGCGTAGGTGCGAAATTTCGGTCCGAAAAAAGGTTACCCCAGCGCGCGTTGCGTGAATTTCACAGCTCAAAATCCGCGCAGGTCTCGAGCAAGTTGACGGGCGTGTTCCGGCTCCCGCTGCCAGCCGCAGGCCACCTCCCATGCGAGATGGGCACGACGCGCCTCCGGCCCCAACGGCTCAAGCATCACCCGATCAAAAAGCGGCAGGTCGCGGCGGCATTCATCCCAGTCAATCAGCCAGAGATGCCCCAGCGGATCACGCAGCAGATTGCCCGGCGCAAGGTCGCCATGCACCACACAGAGCGGCGCGGTTTGCACGGCACTCCAAGCGGCCCGGCACAGGGCTACAAGATCGGCGGGCATCTGCGAGAGATCGACGTCACCACCCGCCGCGCGGGTCAGCAGGTCGAAGGTGGCGCAAAACCCGGGCCGTTGAGACACTGCGCGGCTCATTTCGTGAAACCGGTTGAGCGGGGCGGAGAGGTCAGAGGCTACGGCAGGCGGTATCGCCGCCCCCTCGACAAGCTCCTCACATATCCAGCCCTCAGCGATCCACGCGCCGGACAGGCTGCGACGCATGTGCGGCACATTCAGTCCTGCGCTGCGGGCGATGGCCTGCACCTCTGAAAGCCAGACCATGGCCGCCTCTGACCGTTGGGTGGATTTGAACACCAGATCGTTGGACAGGCCGCACGTGCGCCAGACCGTATTGCGATGGCCACCCGTGAGCTCTTCAAGCGGCGCATGGATGCCCCAGAGATGCAGAGGTGGATGGCTCATCGCTTTGCGGCTCCTGTCCTAGGCGGCGTCTGCATTTATACATGCCACCGGTTTCAGACCAAAATCTGGGCTTGCAAGGCGCTTTCGCGCAGGAAGGGTGGCTCCCTTTCAAGCGAAAACAACGCAGCAAGGGCAGTTTTTGGCAAAATCGCTTTGCGACGCGGCGGATTTGGTCCCTGCATGCGTTGTTCACACCTTCCGATCAACCAGATCGCTACAGTGTGAACGCCTTGTCAGAAGCCAAATCCGTCTCGCGCCGGTGACATGTCTAAATGCAGACGCCGCCTAAGGCACCTCACAAGTGTAGAGCTGCACCTTCAACCCGCCATGCGCCACGGTGGCAAAAGGTGTTTCCAGCGGCAGACCGGTGGCGCGGGCGAGCCCTGTGTCGGTGGTGACAATGCCCACGGTCCAGCCGGAGAAATGCTGCGAGAGCGCTTTGCCGAAGCTTGCATAAAGCGCAAACAGCCTCTTTTTGTCGCCGATGCGTGCGCCGTAAGGCGGGTTCACCACGACGATACCGGGCGGGCCATCTGGCGGCGTGATCTCGCCTGCGCTTTTCTGGGCAAAGCTGGCCCAGTCGGCCACCTCTGCGCGGCTGGCGTTTTCGCCTGCCATGCGGATCGCACCGGCGTCTTTGTCGGAGCCAAAGAAGCGTGCTTTGGGCGCAGTTGCCTCGGCATTGCGCAGCGCTTGGAACGCCTCGATGTCAAAATTGGCGAGCTGCTGAAAGGCAAAGCTGCGGGAGCGCCCCGGCAGAAGCCCGGCGGCGATCTCGGCCGCTTCGATCACAGAAGTGCCGGAGCCGCACATCGGGTCATAGACCGGCTGGCTGCCATCAAAGCCAAGCTGGCGCAGGAACATGGCGGCCATGTTTTCACGCATGGGGGCCTTGGCGACGGCGGATTTATGGCCGCGCTTGTGCAGGCTTTCGCCCGTGGTGTCGAGCGAGAGGGTGACCATATTGTTGTCGATCCGCGCCTTCACCACCACGTCGGCCTCAGCCGAAATGGGCGCGCCGACGGCGGTGGCCAAGCCCCGCTCGATGCGCTCTTTGGCGGCGCCAGCGTGGTAGATTTTGGATTTCTGCGTGGCGACATCCACCTTCAACGGCACATCGGTACGCAGATATTGCCGCCATGGCATATCCGCGATCAGCCGCTCCAGCTGATTGAGGTGCATGGCCTGAAAATTGTCGATCCGCGCCAGCACGCGCACCGCGCCGCGCAGGCTGAGGTTGGCGCGCCAGACATCCTGCCAGTTGCCGCGAAAACGCACGCCGCCGGGCATCATTTTGGGCTTTTTGAAGCCCAGATCCGCCATTTCCGCCGCCAGAGGCTTTTCCAGCCCCGGCGCGGTCACCACAAAGATTTCAAATTTTTTCATGCGCCGCTTTTAGCGGGCTTTGTCAGGTGACGCGAGGCGTAGTCTGAATGAAAAAGCGGCTCCACGGCGGCGGCCAAGCGCAACAGGCGCGCCTCATCGCCGCCTTTGACCAAGAGCATCACACCACAAGAGGGCACATCCGTGGGCAGGGTGATGCCCGCGCTGCCCATGAGGTTGCCGATGCGGGTGTTGCGCAGGGCGAGCAGGTTTTCGGTGATGTAATACTCCTGATCGGTCATCAGGCGTTCCACATTGGGCGGCAGGATCGGGGCGGTGGGCAGCACAACAGCGTCATAGCTGGCAATGCGCGCCTCCCAGATGGCGCGCAATTCATGCAGGCGCTGCCAAGCGGCGACGTAATCCGGCCCGGTGATGGTGGCCCCGGCGCGGAAGCGCTCCAGGATCTGGTCAAACATCTTGTCCGGTGCCGCCTCGATGGTGTCCTTCCACTCGCCATAAGCCTCCGCAGTGTAAAGCGGCGCGGTGAGGGACATGGCCTCGGCAATCTCCGGCGCCTGAATGAACTCCAGCGACGCGCCAGCGACTTCGATGCGGTGGATGGCGCGCTCAAAACCCGCCATAGGGGCCTCGCGCACGCCCTCAAGCGCGATGGTTTCCAGCACAGCGAACCTTTTGCCAGCAAGCGATGCACCGCGCAGATCGACCGGCGCGCTGCCATCCAGCATGGCAAAGAGCAGCGCGGCGTCCTCTACTGTGCGGGTGAGCGGGCCGATGGTGTCAAAGCTGCGGCACAGCGGCACCACGCCTTTGCACGAAATCCGCCCCGGCGTGGTTTTCAGACCAACAAGATCATTCCACGCCGCCGGGATGCGCACCGAGCCGCCGGTGTCAGAGCCGATGCCCGCAGGCGCAAGGTCAAACGCCACGCTGGTGGCCGCCCCGGACGAGGAGCCGCCGGGCACCGCATCGTGATCGTTCACGCAGGGCGGTGTGGCGGTGATCGGGTTGAGGCCAAGACCTGAAAACGCCAGCTCGCTCATATGGGTTTTGCCAAGACAGATCAGCCCCATGACGGTGGCATTGGCGAGCACTTCAGCGTCTTCCTGCGGCACACGGCCCTTGAGCAGGGCAGACCCGGCTTCCGTCACCACACCGGCGCCGTCAAACAGGTCTTTCCAGCTGATCGGCACACCATCGAGCGGTGACAGGCGCAGCCCCAGACGGGCGCGTTCGGCTGCGGCAGCGGCTTCTGCCAGCGCGCGCTCGCGGGTGATCGCAGAATAGATGCGGTCGCGCAGAGTATGGCCTTCAATGGCGGTCAGATAGGTTTCGGTCAGCGCCACCGGATCTATTGCCCCGGCCTCGATCCCGCGCCCCAGATCCGCAACGCCCATTTTCAGCCATTCCAACATTTTGCTCTCCAAACCTCTGATCAGCGCGACGGTAGCGGCGCAATCGCGCATGGACAATCCCGAACCGACACCCATATTGGCGTCATGAGTTTTGACACCGATATTCTGATCGCTGGTGGCGGGCTGAACGGCCCTGCCCTGGCGCTGGCGCTCGCGCAGGCGGGCTTTGATGTGACCGTTGTGGATGCGCGCCCTGCCCCCGCACGGGCGGCAGGCAACTTTGACGGGCGCGGCTATGCGCTGGCGCTGGCCTCCAAGCGGCTGCTGAGCGCGATTGGTGTCTGGGAACAGGTGGCGGATCAGGCCGAGCCGATGCGCGACATCAAGGTCTCAGACGGGCGCGCAGGCGAAGGGCCGGCACCGTTCTTCATGCATTTTGACCACCGCGAGATCGAAGAAGGCCCGATGGGGTTCATGCTAGAGGACCGCTTCCTTTACCGCGCTTTCCTGACGGCGATGGAAGCCGAGCCGAAGATCACGCTGATTTCCGGCACAGAGGTTACCGATCAAGCGGTTGATGTCAGCGGCGTGACGGTCACGCTGAGTGATGACACGACGCGACGCGCTAGGCTGCTGGTGGGCTGTGACGGGCGGCAGACCGGTGTTGGCAAACGCGCGCGTATCAAACGCACCGGCTGGGGCTATGGGCAGACCGCGCTGGTCTGCGCGATCAAACATGAAAAGCCCCACAATGGCGTGGCGCATCAGTTCTTCATGCCCCCCGGCCCGCTGGCGATCCTGCCCCTGCCAAACAATATGAGCTCCATTGTCTGGTCGGAAACCGACGAGGCTGCCGCCGCCATCCATGCGCTGTCTGACGAAGATTACATGGCGGTACTGCGCCCGCGCTTTGGCGATTTCCTTGGAGAGATCGAATTGGCAGGCAACCGCTTCACCTATCCGCTGAGCCTGTCGGTGGCCAACAGCTTCATCGCAGAGCGCGTGGCGCTGGTGGGGGATGCGGCCCATGGCATGCACCCGATTGCCGGACAGGGCCTCAACGCCGGTCTGCGCGATGTGGCCGCGCTGGCACAAATCTTGACCGAGGCGCAGCAGCGCGGCGAAGACATCGCCTCGCTGCTGGTGTTGGGGCGCTATCAGGAATGGCGCCGCTTTGACACCGCAACGCTGGTGGCCGCAACTGATCTGACCAACAAGCTCTTTTCCAACGACAACCCACTGCTGCGCGCCGCGCGGGATGTGGGCATGGGGCTTGTGGGGGCAATGCCGGGCCTGCGCCGCACCTTCATGCGCGAGGCCGCGGGCCTCAATGGTGAATTGCCCAAGCTGATGCAGTAGACGCGCCAGCGCTTCTCATTCGTCAAATATCCCGGGGGTGAGCGCAAAGCGCGAGGGGGCTGGCCCCCTCAGCCTTCTTTCAATGGCTTAACTTTGAGTTCACTCGATCACGCGGGCTTCGTCGATCAACATCACAGGGATGCCTGCGCGGATCGGGAAGGCGAGACCAGCCGCGCGGGAGATCAGCTCCTGCTGTTCAGCGTCATATTCCAAAGTCCGCCCGGTCTGCGGGCAGACCAGCGCTTCCAGCATCCGGCGGTCAAATTTCGGGTCAAGCTGCGGCTCGGTTTGCGCATCCATCATTGTATCAAGTCCTCTCCGTCACCGCTGCGCAGTGCAAATTCCAAAAGTGTCACAAGGGTTTCGCGGCGCGTGGTCAGCGAAGGCGCCTCCAGCAGCGCCTGTTTGTCCTCTGCGCCAAACTCCAGAAGCATCGAAAGCGAGTTGATCAGCAACTCGTCATCCGCATCTTTGAGCGTGTCCCAGTCGGTCGACAGCTCGCGTTGGTCAAAATACCGCTTGAGCAGATCCATGAAGGCCGGGCGCTGAAAGCCCGGATCATTTTCCGTGCCGCCCAGATCGCGCTCAAAACCGTCCCATAGCACCTGACAGCGGCGGTAAGGCGCAAACCCTTCGACCTCCTGCAGCACCCGAAAGCGTGACACGCCCGAGAGGGTGATCAGATAGCGATTGTCGTCGGTCTCTGAAAACTGAGTGATGCGCCCGGCGCAGCCGATGGTGTGCAGGCCGGAGCCGTCCCGCCCCGGCACCTCGTTGGGCTGGATCATCCCGATCAGGCGCTCTGAGGTTTTGAGCGCGTCATCCAGCATCGCCAGATAGCGCGGTTCAAAGATGTGCAGCGGAAGGCGCGCGCGGGGCAACATCAGCGCCCCGGGCAAAGGAAACACCGCCAGCGTTTCCGGAAGGTCAGCGGCTTTGAACATGGCAGAAGCCTACTCTGGAACGCCTGATCCGCAAAGCGCGATCATGCAAAGATCAGCGAGCTCAGTTTACGACGCCCATTGAGCACCACAGGGTCATTGGCTGGAAGCGCCTCAAAGATGGTGAAGAGCTGGGCCTTGGCTGCGCCGTCGTTCCATTCGCGATCCCGACGGAACAGCTCCAGCAGCTCGGTCACAGCCTCTTCAACCTGATCGGCGGCATGCAGCGCCTGCGCCAGATCGAGGCGCGCCTGATGGTTGTCGGGATCCGCCTCCACAGCCGCACGCAGCTCTGCCACGGGGCCAGCGTTTTCTGCCTGACGGGCCAGTTCGATCTGGGCGCGCACCGCTTCGATTTCAGCGGCATCAGAGATGGCCTCCGGCGCGCCGTTGATCACAGCCTCAGCCTGATCGGTCTGGCCAAGCGCCAGATAGGCGCGCGCCATGCCCGCAAATGCGGCTGCGTTTTCAGGGTCTTGCTCGGCAATGGCGGCAAAGGTTTCTGCCGCAGAGGTGGCATCGCCCTCGCCCAGCATCTCTTCCGCTGCGGCCAGCGCATCGGCCAAGCCGCCATCCGGCATGGCGCCGCCACCGGCCTCCACCACGCGCGCCACAAAGGCGTCGATCTCGCTGGGCGGCAGCGCGCCCTGAAAACCGTCAACCGGCTGGCCTTGCCAGAAGGCATAGACGGTTGGGATGGATTGCACGCGCATCTGGCCTGCAATCATCTGGTTTTCATCCACATTGACCTTGGCCATTTTCACCGCGCCGCCCGCTGCGGTCACAGCCGCCTCAAGCGCCGGGCCGAGGGTTTTGCAGGGTCCGCACCAAGGCGCCCAGAAATCCACGATCACCGGCACGGTCATGGATGCATCCACAACATCGGCCATAAAAGTGGCTTCAGATACGTCTTTGATCAGATCACCATTTGCGGGCGCGGTCTGTGCGCCTCCGCCAAGAATATCCATCATCTTTTGTCTCCGTCTGGACCTTGCCCCCTATATGGCGAGATGCGGCGCAGAAACCAAGGGAGGAGTTGGTTTTGGCGCGCAGCAAAAGCGGGCAAAGTCGCGGGTGTTTTATAATGCCGCTTGCGTTTAACGTGAGGCAAAGGGATCGCTTTTCGCGTTCGACCGAAAGGGAGAGGCAGCGAACAAGCGATTCAAGTCAAACGCAAACGGCTATAGGTCGAAGGTGGCAAAGATCGGCGCGTGGTCTGACGGCTTTTCCCAGCCACGGGCCGCGCGCAGCACGCGGCTTGAATGCGCGGCGTTGGAAATATCTGGCGTGGCCCAGATGTGATCAAGCCTACGGCCCTTATCCGCCGCGTCCCAATCGCGCGCGCGATAGGACCACCAGCTGTAGAGCTTGCCCTCAGGGATGTCCTGCCGGGTGATGTCCACCCAGCCGCCCGCCTCCTGGGTTTCGGCAAGCTTTTCGACCTCAATCGGGGTGTGGCTCACCACTTTCAGAAGTTTCTTGTGATCCCAGACGTCATCTTCGCGCGGCGCAATGTTGAGATCGCCCACCATGATGGATTTGCTCATATCTTCGCGTTTGAAGTAGTCCCGCATGTCGGCAAGGTAGTCGAGCTTCTGGCCAAATTTCTCGTTTTGCTCCCGATCCGGCACATCGCCGCCCGCGGGTACGTAGAAATTGTGGACGGTCACGCCGTTTTCCAATCGCCCGGCAATGTGGCGGGCATGGCCGAGATCGGCAAAATCCTCACTGCCCGCCTCCTCCATTGGGATCTTGGAGAAGATCGCCACGCCGTTGTAGCCCTTCTGACCGCGCGCGACCATGTGGGTGTAGCCAAGGGCGGCAAAGCCTTCCATCGGAATCTTGTCCACGGGGCTTTTGCATTCCTGAAGGCAGAGCACGTCGGGGGCTTCTTCCTGCATCAGCTTTTGCACAATCGGCTCGCGCAGACGCACGGAGTTGATGTTCCAGGTGGCAAGCGTGAATGACATGGAGCTCTCCCTCAGATGTTTGACGCGACCCTACGCGGGCGGGCGGGTGCTGCCAATCCGAAAGCTGCGCCAAGAGAGAGGCGTCCAGACCCTAGACACAAAAAAAGGCCCGAGCCGGAGCCCGGGCCAGTCCAACAGGGAGGTTCATGTCATAACCCGGACATGGGCGGGAACTGTTTGGTCTTTGCAAATGGTGCGCGTTTCAAATTTGTCACCGAACCATTGTAACATATTTAGGGGCTGCCGTGGTTGTGCAAAGTCCCACGGCAATCCATCGGCGGTTTTATGCCACCAGCCGGTAACCGCCGCTTTCGGTGATCAGCAGCCGTGCGTTGGAGGGATCGGGCTCGATCTTCTGACGCAGACGGTAAATGTGGGTTTCCAGCGTGTGGGTGGTGACCCCCGCGTTATACCCCCAGACCTCGTGGAGCAGCACGTCGCGTGCCACAACACCTTCGGTTGCCCGGTAGAGGAACTTCAGGATGTTTGTCTCTTTCTCGGTCAGTCGGATCTTGCGATCATCCTCGGTGGTCAAGAGCTTCATGGACGGCTTGAACGTATATGGCCCAAGCTGGAAGACCGCGTCTTCAGATTGCTCATGCTGGCGCAGCTGCGCACGAATCCGCGCAAGCAGCACCGGGAACTTAAACGGCTTGGTCACATAGTCATTTGCGCCCGAATCAAGGCCCAGAATGGTGTCTGCGTCGCTGTCATGACCGGTCAGCATCAGGATTGGGCTTTTCACGCCCTGCTTGCGCATCAGGCGGCAGAGCTCGCGGCCGTCGGTGTCCGGCAGGCCTACATCCAGAATGATGATGTCATACAGGCCTTCTTTGACACGGCTCATGGCATCTGCGCCGTTGGCCGCTTCAAACACGTCAAAGTCTTCGGTCATCACCAACTGCTCAGACAGCGCCTCGCGCAGATCGTCATCATCGTCTACCAGCAGGATTTTTTTCAATTGCGCCATGTGCCGCCTCCTCGTTTGAATTGCTTGGTAGACGATTTGAGGTACCAATTCATTTACAACAAGATTTGCTGCAAAACTCTCACGCCCTCGTGTTTCAGCAGCGGCAAATGTTTCATATTGCTGCAAGGGACGCTACATGTGTGGCCCAACCAATTGAGAATCTCATGAGTTTTGCACCTGACATCATCGAACGACTGGCCCGCGCGCGTGCAGATCTGCGCATGGGGGTACCGATTGTTTTGACCGGAGGCGCTGTGCCTTTGCTGGTGCTGGCGGCAGAAACCCTGACCGATGCCCGTCTTGACGATGTGCGCGGGCTTTCCGAAGAGCCGCATCTGGTGATCACCGCGCGGCGCGCCGAAACCCTCAAGGCGCGGGCCTATGACGGCGATGTGGCGCGGATTTCGCTGCCAAAGGATGCAGGGCTGAAATGGGTTCAGAGCATTGCCGCCCCTGAGGATGACCTCAAAAGCCCGATGAAAGGGCCGCTGGCCACAGCGCGTGACGGGGATGCCGACCTGCACCGTGCCGCGGTGAAACTGGTGAAATCCGCGCAGCTTCTGCCCGCAGCTCTCACGGTGTCTTTGCCCGATGCGGCGCAATTCGCGCTCGATCATGGCCTCACGGTGATACCGGCACCCCTTGCTGCGCCACATCTCGCAGCGACTAGCCCGCTGCATCCGGTGGTGCATGCGCGCCTGCCCATGGCGGCGGCAGAGGCTGGGCGGCTGCATATTTTCCGCCCCGAAGATGGTGGCGCAGAACATTACGCAATCGAGATCGGACGCCCTGCCCGCGACAAGCCTGTGCTCGCCCGCCTGCATTCGGCCTGCTTCACCGGTGATGTGCTGGGCAGCCTGAAATGTGACTGCGGCCCGCAGCTGCACGCGGCGCTGGATCAGATGGGCATCGAGGGCGAAGGCGTCCTGCTTTACCTCAATCAAGAGGGGCGCGGCATCGGGCTCGCCAATAAGATGCGCGCCTATTCGCTTCAGGATCAGGGGTTTGACACGGTTGAGGCCAACCACCGCCTGGGCTTTGAGGATGATGAGCGCGATTTCCGCATTGGCGCAAAAATCCTGCAGGAGATGGGATTTGCCCAGGTGCGCCTGCTGACCAACAACCCGCGCAAGATCGACATGATGGAAAAGGCCGGTGTTTCCGTGGCCGAGCGTGTCGCGCTGAAAGTGGGCCAAAACGCCCACAACCAAGCCTATCTCGCCACCAAAGCCCATAAATCCGGCCATATGTTATGACCCCAAATGATCTGGTGCTGACCCCGCGCGGGGTGCGTTTCAAAGGCCGGTATTTCCCCTGCAGCATCGGCAAGGGCGGCCTCAGCGACACCAAGCGCGAGGGTGACGGGGCCACGCCCCGCGGGGTGCACAAAATCGCCGGCATGCTCTATCGCGCGGATCGCCTTGCGGAACCGCGCCCATGGGCGCTCCCGATTGGCAAAGACGATCTGTGGTGTGATGCACCGGATCACGCAGACTACAACCAGCAGGTGCGCGGGCCATTTGCCGCCAGCCACGAGGTAATGCGCCGCGCAGATCCGCTGTATGATCTGATCCTGATCACCGACTGGAACTGGCAAGAGGCCGTTTCGGGGCGCGGTTCAGCCATTTTCCTGCATCAATGGCGCCGCCCCGGCTATGCCACAGAGGGCTGCATCGCCTTTAGCCGCGCCGATCTGCACTGGATCGCCGCGCGGGTTTTCCCTGGCACGCGGGTGATTGTGCCCTAAGCACACGCATTCTCATTCCTGAAATATCCCCGCCGGAGGCATCCCACCTCATCGGACGGTCGTGCCTCATGTGGTCCGCGCGCCAAAGATGGCAGATCCCACGCGCACATGGGTCGCCCCAAGCGCCACCGCGCGCTCATAATCGCCGCTCATCCCCATGGACAGGCCCGCCAGATCATTGCGCTTGGCCAATTTGGCGAGCAGCGCGAAATGCAGCGCGGGCTCTTCATCCACCGGAGGGATGCACATCAGACCAACGATGGGCAAGTCCAACGCGCGGCATTCGGCAACGAAGGCGTCCGTGTCGGCAGGCAGAATGCCGGATTTCTGAGGCTCTTCGCCGGTGTTGACCTGAATAAACAGATCAGAACAGCGCCCCTCCTCCTGCGTCAGCCGCGCCAGCGTGTTGGCCAGCTTGGGACGGTCGAGCGAGTGGATGGCATCAAAAAGCCCCATCGCCTGTCGCGCTTTGTTGGTTTGCAGAGGCCCAAGCAGATGCACTTTGGCATCCGGGTAGGTCTCGCGAAACGCGGGCCATTTGCCGGCCGCTTCCTGCACCTGATTTTCTCCAAAAAGGCGGTGGCCCTGGGCCAACACCTCGGCGACGCGCTCGTCCGGCTGGCGTTTGCTCACGGCGATCAGCTGGGTGGCGCCAGAAGCCCGCCATGCGGAGGTTTCAGCTTTGGCGATGCGTTGAGTAATTTCGGTCAGCGACATGGGCGGCCTCTATCAATGGTATTGGGGCGCGACAAATCATGCTTTGGCACAAAAAGAAAGGGGCAGGCTCTTGCGAGCCCGCCCCAAAGACTTGGTGTCTATCAACTATTAGAAGTTGAAGACCACACCCAGGTCGCCAACGGTGTTGCCGGAAGCGTTGGATGCAACACCTGCGCCCAGGGAAACGCCGCCACCCAGGGAGTGGGAAACGCCAACACCGTATGCGGTGTCGTTTGCGTCGTTACCACCGGTGGAGATGTGCGCGTTCACGGAAGTTGCGGCGGAGATGGTGTAGGAACCGGAAGCACCGAATGCTACGTCGTCCATGTTGTCGTTGTCAGCAACCAGTACGGAGTAACCGAAGTCGCCGAAGGAACCGTCAACACCGATTGCCCACTGCTGGTTGTCTGCGTCGCTGTCGCCGAACATTACGCCAACGTTGTGTGCGCCGAAGTTGTAGCCGCCACCGATCTGCCAGTATGCGTCACCTGCGCCTGCACCGTTGGAACCAGTTTCCATGGAGTAGGAAGCAGAACCGGTGAAGTCACCTGCGGTGTAACGCAGTTTGATGGTCTGGTTGTCGTCGTCGCCGGAGCCTGCGAAACCGTTACGGTCGAAGCCGGAGAAGTTGGAAGTCTGACCGGAGATCGCGGTGTAACCGATTTCGAAGCCGGACCAGTTCAGGACGTCGCCGGAGTCGAATACGTCGGATACGGAACCAACGTCAACGCGGATGCCGCCGGTGGACACTGCGAAGCCAACGCCGCCAGGGCCAGTACCGTTAGAGCCGAAGCCGTCATCTTCTTGTGCTTGAAGACGGATACGGCCTTCGAACTTAACGCCACCATCGGTTTCGGTCAGACCGGTGATGTTCACACGGATACGGTGATCCAGGATGGTTTCGTCTGCCAGACCTTCGTCGTAAACCAGACCGAAGCGGCCTGCACCGCCGAAAGTTACGTCTGCTGCTGCAACGGATGCGGTTGCAACCAGAGCAGTAGAAGCGAAGAGAATCTTTTTCATGATTTTTCCCTCGGATTTCCAATTCATGCGCCCAACCCGGAGAATCCGTAATTGGGTATGTGGTAGTCTCTCGCTCTTTTGGGGGTATTTTGGCAAGCACAGCGCAAAGCTTTAAGAGATTGTAAGCCGACATGGTGCAGACATGCCACAGTCCTGCCACAACGCTCGATACTTCCTATATCGCATCGTTATTTCTCACCGCTGAAAAGCCCCTTACGCAAAGGCAAGTTTCACAGGAACGTACCAAGATACTAGACCATAACAGGCACTTTACCCCCAAGAGCCTTGCTCAACAGGCACAGCTTGGCTAGGACGGTTACAAACCACGTCTTGAGGCAGTTTTATGGAACTTCTACGTCGTCCCGTGCTTTTGGTTGCTCTTGTGGCGGCCACCACCCTGACCGCTTGCGGAAACCGCAATAATGGATCCGGCCTGTTGGGAGAAGTGCGTCCCGCAGATACTACAGCGGAAGAAGATACGCTCTGGGATGCCTTTGGACCAGACAATGCGGATCAGACGGTGCGCGTGAACAAGTATATTTGGGCGGCATCGCTTGAGGTTCTGGATTTCCTGCCGGTGCAGACGGTTGACCCCTTCAGCGGTGTGATTTCAACCGGATATGGCACGCCTCCGGGTGGTGGGCGCTCTTACCGGGCCACTGTGTTTGTGCGCGATGCGGCGCTTGATGCGCGTTCGCTGAATGTGGCGCTGCAATCCAATGGCGGTCGTGCGGTGCCTGAAAGCACGGCGCGTGCGGTGGAAGACGCGATTCTGACACGGGCGCGCCAGCTGCGGATTGAAGATAAGAAGATCTGACCCCGAGGCGAGATCTGAAAAACAAGAGCCGCAGCTTTCGCCGCGGCTTTTTTGTTTGCGACACGCCGGTCTTGGTAACCGCTCAGCGCACAACCCGGATCTTAGCTGCGCAAAGCCCCGGGGGCCATAGCGTGCAGCTTGTCGATCCAGGCCAGTTGCTCGGGCAAGCATTGCGTCTGCAGATCATAATGCGTGACGGCAAACTCTCTGGACGCCTTCCCCATCTGCGCGCGCATCTCGGGGTCCTCAAGCACGGTGCAGATTTCATCCACCATCTGTTCCTTCTCAAAGAATGGGAAAAGCCGGCCGGTTTCGCCATGGGTGATGACTTCGGCCACAGGGGCGGTGTCACTTGCCACAATCGGTGCGCCGATGGCCATGGCTTCCAGCAGCGACCAGCTGAGCACGAAGGGGTAGGTCAGATAGACATGTGCCCGGCTGATCTGCAGCATCGAAAGAAACTGATCATAGGGTACTTTGCCAAGGAAATGCACGCGCTCCCAATTGGGGGTCGGGATTTGGCCACGCACTTCATCGATGTAGATCTGCTTCCATGTCTGACCTTTCGGCGGAGCTGAGCCGTAGCTCACCTCATCCCCGCCAACGATCACGACCCGTGCGTTGGGGCGGCGCTTCAGCAGCTCCGGCAGCGCGCGCATAAAGACGTGGTAGCCGCGGTACGGCTCCAGATTGCGGTTCACAAAAGTGATCACCTCTTCCTCGCGGGACAATACGCTGCCGTCCGGAAGGGTGAGCTGCGCATCTGGATTGGGCCGCACGACCTCGGTGTCGATGCCATCGTGGATCACGCTGATGATCCCTTGGTACTCCTCCGGGAAGGTCGAGGCCTGAAAGCGGGTCGGGCTGATGCAGAGGTCGACAGATTGCCGATGTATCATATTGTTGAGGTTCTTCAGGCGCAGGCGGATGGAATCCGTGTCTGCATTGGCCTTGGGAAACTCCGGATCAAAGTCGGTATCCTGATCATTGAGCGAATAATAGAGCTCGCTATAGAGACCGATGCGCGCGGTTGGCCAGAGATCGCGCAGAAACATCGGCTCGCCCCAGCCGGGGTGCGCCACAATCACATCAGGCACGTAGCCTTCCTGATCACGTAGATTGCGCGCCGCAGCAAAACAGGCCTCTGCCCGCAGCACCTTGGTTTCAAAATCCACCAGCCACGGATGCAAGCCCTGAGAGGGTTTGCGCTTGATCCCGTAAGGGTAGATCTGAACACCCTTCCAATTTCCCGGCTCCGTGACACGTAGGGTGATGCAGCGCACGTCATGGCCACGCGCGGCCAGCTCTGGTGCAAGATGCTTAAACTGCCCAGGGAAATTCTGGTGAATGAAAAGGATCTTCAAACGAATGTACCTGTCAAAATTTTCTGTTTTGAACTGTATAACGTAGAAATCGGCGCTGAGAAGCCAAGCAGACGCCTAAAATGCGCCGCTTCTTGCTGGACCAAGGGCGCAGAGCGGCCTATCACCTTCCAAAACCCGCGCCACGTGTTTGGTGGCAGAGACCAGAATCAAAAAGGTGACACCCTATGTCGCGCTACAGCCCCGCCGAGATTGAAGCCCGCTGGCAGGAAGCCTGGGCCAAGACCGAGACTTTCAAAGCCGTTCGGGATGAAAGCAAGCCCAAGTATTACGTGCTTGAGATGTTCCCCTACCCGTCGGGCAAGCTGCATATGGGGCATGTGCGCAACTACACCATGGGTGACGTGATCGCGCGCTACAAAATTTCCACCGGGCACAATGTGCTGCATCCGATGGGCTTTGACGCCTTTGGTATGCCTGCGGAAAACGCGGCGATGGCGAGTGGCGGTCACCCCAAGGACTGGACCTATTCCAACATCGACACGATGGTGGAGCAGATGAAGCCGCTGGGCCTGTCGCTGGACTGGTCGCGAATGTTTGCAACCTGTGATGAGGATTACTACGGCCAGCAACAGGCGCTGTTCCTGGATTTCCTCGAAAAAGGCCTCGTCTACCGCAAGAACGCGGTGGTGAACTGGGACCCGGTCGACATGACCGTTCTGGCCAATGAACAGGTGGAAAACGGCCGTGGCTGGCGCTCTGGTGCGCTGGTGGAACGGCGCGAGCTGACCCAGTGGTTCTTCAAGATTTCGGACTATTCCGATGAGCTGCTGACCGCGCTGGACGGGCTGGAAAACTGGCCTGCGAAAGTGCGCCTGATGCAGGAAAACTGGATCGGCAAGTCGCGCGGGCTGGAATTTGGCTTTGAGCGTGTGGATGGCGGCGAGGCGATCACCGTTTACACCACCCGCCCCGACACGCTGATGGGCGCGTCTTTTGTGGGCATTTCCCCGGATCACCCGATTGCCAAAGAGCTTGAAGCCGCCAACCCTGAGGTTGCGGCATTTGTGGCGGAGTGCCGCAAGGGCGGGACCACGGAAGAGGCGATCGAAACCGCAGAGAAGCTGGGCTATGACACCGGCATTCGCGTGAAGCACCCGCTGAACCCGGATTGGGAGCTGCCAGTCTGGATCGCGAACTTCATCCTGATGGATTACGGCACCGGCGCGATTTTCGCCTGCCCGGCGCATGACCAGCGCGACCTTGATTTCTGCCGCAAGTATGACCTGCCGGTCACGGACACATTCTTTGCGCTTGGCAACGAGGTGCCGGTGGAAAACACCGCTTTTGTCCCCGGCAAAGAGGAAAAGGTGAAATGGGTGAACCATTTTGCCGGTCTGGAGGAGGCCACCGGCCAAGAGGCCATCGACACCACCATCGACTTTGCCGAGAGCGCAGGTTGGGGCAAAGGTGTGACCAACTTCCGCCTGCGCGACTGGGGCCTGTCCCGTCAGCGCTATTGGGGCTGCCCGATCCCGGTTGTGCATTGCGAAAGCTGTGGCGTGGTGCCTGAGAAGAAAGAGAACCTGCCGATTGCCCTGCCTTATGATGAGGACGGCAAGGCGATTGATTTCTCCGTACCCGGCAATCCGCTCGACCGTCACCCAAGCTGGCGCAACTGCAGCTGCCCGAATTGTGGCGCGCCTGCGCAGCGTGAAACAGACACCATGGACACCTTTGTGGACAGCTCCTGGTATTTTGCGCGCTTCACCGCGCCACAGGCGGACACGCCGACTTCTATGGAGGACGCGGCTTATTGGATGAACGTCGATCAGTATATCGGCGGCATTGAGCACGCGATTTTGCACCTGCTTTATTCGCGCTTCTTTGCGCGGGCGATGCACATCTGTGGCCACCTGCCCGAAAGCGCCAAAGAGCCGTTTGATGCGCTCTTCACCCAAGGCATGGTGACCCACGCGATCTATAAGAACGCCGAGCGCACCGATGACAATGGCCGCACGATTTACCACTACCCTGCGGAAGTGGAAGAGCGCGACGGCGGCACCTTTGTGAAAGAGACCGGTGAGGCGGTGGAGGTGACCCCCTCTGCCAAGATGTCCAAATCCAAAAACAACGTGGTGGATCCGGTGGACATCATCACGTCCTTTGGGGCCGATACAGCCCGCTGGTTTGTGCTGTCAGACAGCCCGCCTGAGCGCGATGTGGAATGGACGGCGTCTGGCGCGGAAGCGGCTTATAAGCACCTGAGCCGTGTACACCGTATTGCGAGCGAAGTGGCAGAGATGCCTGCGGGCGCGGGCAAAGACGATGAGACCCTGCTGCGCGAGATGCACAAGGCGATCCGTGATGTGACATTGGGTGTGGAAAGCTTTGGCTTTAACGCCTCCATCGCAAAACTCTATGCCTTCACCAACACGCTGGCGAAATCCAAAGCGGGGGGCGACGCGAAACGTGAAGCCACCAAGGCACTGGCACAGCTGATGTCACCGATGACACCGCACCTGTCTGAAGACATCTGGCAGATGCTGGGCGGCGAAGGCATGGTTGTGGATGCGGCCTGGCCTGTGGCCGATGAAGCGATGCTGGTTGAGGCAAATGTGACCCTGCCGATCCAGATCAACGGCAAACGCCGTGGCGAAATCACCGTGGCCAAAGACCTCGCAAAAGAAGAGGTTGAAAAACTGGCGCTGGCCCATGAAGCTGTGACACGTGCGCTGGATGGGGCCCAGCCCAAGAAATTGATCGTTGTCCCCGGTCGGATCGTGAATGTCGTCGTTTAACCGCCGCTCTTTTCTCCTGTCAGCCGCCGCCCTTGGCATCCCCTTGGGCGGCTGTGGCTTCACGCCGGTCTATGGGCCGGGGGGTGGCGGGCAGAACCTGCTCAACAATGTGTTGGTGGATGAGCCCAACGCCAATGAGAGCTTTCTTCTGGTGCGAGAGCTGGAAGACCGGCTGGGTCAGCCCAGTGTGAATGCCGAATACGGCCTGTCGCTGGCGCTTGATCTGTCAGAACGCGCGGTGGGGCGTACCGTGGCGCAGGAAACCGACCGCTTTGATGTGATCGGATCCGCCACCTATGCCCTGCGCGGGATCGACAGCAAAGAGGTGCGCACCTCAGGCAAGGTCTCCTCTTTTGTGAGCTATTCCGCCAGCGGCAGCACCGTTTCAGAACTGGCGGCGCGTCAGGATGCCTATGAGCGCCTGAGCGTTATTCTGGCGGACCGGATTGTGGCGGAACTTCAGGCGTTTGAGGCGGCTGCAGCCACATGAAAATGAGCGCGCGCGAGGCCAACCGGTATTTTGGCAAGCCGGAGCCGGATCGCACCGGTGTGCTGATTTTCGGGCCTGATGCGATGCGCGTGGCGTTGAAGCGCCAGGAGCTGATTGCCGCGCTGATTGGCCCGCAGGGCGAAGAAGAAATGCGCCTGACACGCATTCCCGGCGCGGAGCTGCGCAAAGACAAGGCGCGGCTGAATGATGCCATCAAAGAGGTGAGCTTCTTTCCCGGCCCGCGCGTGGCCTTTGTGGAGGATGCCACCGATGCCACCGCCCCTGCCATCCTGTCCGCGTTGGAAGACTGGGCGCCGGGTGATGCGCAGATTGTGATCACCGCGGGGCAGCTCAAGGCGAGCTCCAAAATCCGCAAGGCCTTTGAGGGGCACAACAATGCCTATGCGGTGGGGATCTATAATGATCCGCCCAGCCGCGAAGAGATTGAAGCTGATCTAAAGGCGGCCGGATTGCGTGACATTCAGGGGGAGGCGATGACCGATCTGGCCAACCTCGCCAAAGAGCTGGATCCGGGCGATTTCCGCCAGACCTGCGAGAAGCTCGCGCTCTACAAATTCAAAGATGACACCCCTGTCACCTCAGAAGATGTGATGGCCTGCGCGCCGGTTTCGACTGAGGCGGCGCTGGATGATGTTCTCAACATCGTGGCGGAAGGGCGCGCGCAGGAGCTGGGGCCGGTGTTGCGCAAGCTGGAGGCGCAGGGGGTGAACCCGGTTTTGTTGATCATCTCCGCGACCCGCCATTTTCGCGCGCTTTACAGCGCAGCCGCTGACCCCGGTGGTGCCTCGGCAGGCATTGCCAAGATGCGCCCGCCGATCTTTGGCCCGCGCCGTGACCGGATGACCCGTCAGGCCTCAGGCTGGGGGGCGGCAAAGCTCGAGCAGGCTCTGACCGGGCTGACGGACACCGACCTGCAGCTGCGCTCCGCCGGGCACCGCGCCCCTGAGATGGCATTGGTTGAGCGGCTGTTCCTGCGTCTTGCGATGCTGGCGCGGCGGTAACCTTCGCGACCACACGTCAGTTTGCCGCCACAGCGCTTGATTGCCTGCCCTGAGGCGGGCAGCCTTCTGGCGTGGAGAGGGAGAGCAGCCATGTATGAAGTAATCGGGAGCCCGACGAGCCGCGCCATTCGCGTGCTGTGGATGCTGGAGGAGCTGGGCCAGCCTTATAAGCTCCATCCGGAGCAGCCCCAGACCGAGCTGGTGAAATCCCACAATCCGAGCGGGAAAATTCCGATCCTGATTGAAGGGGCGGAAAAGATCACCGACAGCACCGCCATCCTGACCTATCTGGCGGACAAACACGGGGCGCTGACCGCGCCCAAGGGCACGGTGGCGCGGGCGCATCAGGACAGTCTCACCCAACAAATTCTGGATGAGGTGGAGGCGGGATTGTGGACCGCGAGCCGCCATAACTTCATCCTGCCAAAGGCGCGCAGGGTGCCTGAGATCAAAGAGACGCTGATCTGGGAGTACAACCGCGGCATCAACAATGTGATGGCGCGCCGCAAAGGGGCTTATCTGATGGGCGCGGAAATCACGATCCCCGACATCATCCTGACCCATTGCGCGACCTGGGCGAAATTTGAAGGGTTCAGCACCGACAATGCGGAGCTGGTGCCCTACATCAAACACACCCGCGCCCGTGCGGCGTTTCAGCGGTTGTTGCCAAAGAAAGGCTGAGGGGCCAGCCCCTCTTGGCCCTGACGGGCCAATTCACCCCGGGATACTTGACGAATGAGAAGCGCTTAGGAGGCAGCGAGCCATTCGGCCGCGGCGAGGCCTGCCCAGCGGCCTGTGGCGAGGCAGGCAGTCAGCAGATAGCCTCCTGTGGGGGCCTCCCAATCCAGCATTTCACCAGCCGCAAAGACCCCCGAGCGGGTTTTGAGCATCAGATCGGCAGTAAGATCCTGAAAACGCAGGCCGCCAGCGGTGCTGATGGCTTCATCCATCGGGCGCGGGCCGGCATGGGTGATCGGCAGCGCCTTGATCAGGGGGGCGAGGTCCTCGGGCAGGGGCTGGCCAAACTCCATCAGCAGCGCCTGCTTTTCGGGGCTGAGTTTCAGGGTCTTGCGCAGGTGATTGGCCCGGCTGGCTTTGCCGCGGGGTTTGGCGAGCCGTGTGCGGATGTCCTCAAGGGACATGTCCGGCAGCAGATCCAGCGTGAGCTGTGCCCCGTCGCGCATGGGGCGGGAGAGCGCATAGATGCCACCGCCTTCCAGACCGCGTTCAGAAATCACAAATTCCGCGCGCAGCGCCTGATCCCCGGCGCGCAGGATCACGTTTTTGACCGGGGTGCCAAAATGGCGGCTCATATGCGCAGACCACGGCACCACAAACCCCATATTGGCGGGCTGAAACGGGGCCAGAGGCAGGTCCAGCCAATCAGCCCAAGCGCCGTCAGAGCCAAGCCGCGCCCAGCTTGCGCCACCGCAGGCCAGAACGCAGACTTTGGGCGACAGGCTCTGCGGCCCATCCGGAGTGTCAAAGGCAAAGGCTCCACCGGTCCAGCGCCAGCGGGTGCGGATCTCCACCCCTTGTGATGCGAGCCGGTGCAGCCAAGCGCGCAGCAGGGGGGAGGCTTTCATAACTTTGGGAAAGACACGGCCGGAGGAGCCGGTGAACATCTCCTGCCCCAGATCTTCTGCCCATGAAATGGCCTGTTGCGGGCCAAAGGCCTTCAACATCGGCAGGAGAGGCTGCGCGGCCTCTGCATAATTGGCAAGGAAAGGCGCGAAAGGCTCGTCTTTGGTGAGGTTGAGACCGGATTTCCCCGCCATCAGGAATTTGCGCGCCACAGAGGGTTTGGCCTCCGCAACCAGCACGCTGTGGCCTTGGGCAGAGAGCATATCTGCGGCCATCAACCCGGCAGGGCCTGCTCCGATGATCAGCGCGTCGCTCATGCGGTCTGTTCCGGCAGGGGTGTTTTAAGCTCCACCACGCGGTGCGGGTACGGAATGGTGATGCCTTCGGCCTTCAGCGCATTCCAGATCAGAAAGAGCACATCGGACATGAATTTGTTTTTGCCGTCATCAATGCCTTCGACCCAGAATTCGACGGCAAAATCCACGCCACTGTCGCCAAAGCCGCGCAGCTCGCAATCGGGCGGAAACGGGGTGGTGAGCACGCCGGGGTGTTTGGCCACGGCGGCCTCGATGATGGCGGGGACCTTGTTGATGTCAGTGTCGTAGCTGACGGAAAACGGCGCCTCATAGCGGTTGGCGGAACCGCTGTCTGAGTAGTTGACCACGCGGGTGGTGATGAAATCCTCGTTGGGCACCACGATCCAGCGGCCATCGTAGGTTTCCAGAATGGTGGCGCGGGCGGTCATCTTGATGATGGTGCCTGCCTCGCCGCCGTCCAGCTCCACATAGTCGCCCACGGTGGCCTGCCCCTCAAGCAGCAGGATCACGCCGGAGATGAAGTTTGAGGCAATCTTTTGCAGGCCAAAGCCAAGGCCGACACCAATCACACCGGTCAGCACCGCCAGAGAGGTGAGCGAGATGCCCATGATGTTCATCACCAGAAGGAAGGCGACGCCGAAGATGGCGATCTCGATCGTTTTGGCGATCAGCTCGCGCATGGCGGGGCGCATCTCTTCCTGTTTCTTGATGAACTGGCTGGACTGGTCGTTGGACCAGCGCCCGAGCCAGAAGATCGCGCCTGCGACCACCACAAAGCGGATCGCAAAGAGCACGGAGAACGACAGGTTGCCCAGCGGCACCACCGTGGCGTCCAGATAGGCCATCGCAGGGTCCAGCAGCCCTAGCGCATAGAGCGCGGCCACAGGCACAAGGATGTAGCGGCCCAGCACCTGCATCACAGGATCAGAGATCACCTCGCGCACAAGAATGCGCACGGCTAGGAAGAGAAACACCCGTTTGCCAAAGGCGATCACCGCGCCGGAGCCAAAGAGCGAGCGGGTGACGCTTTCCCCCAGACCGGTGAAGACATAGGCGAGCAGAGGCAGCAGGAGCGGCAGAAACAGCGCCACAAAGCGGCGCGCGCGGGCGATATAGCTGTCCTGCCCTTCAGGCGGGGTCAGAAGGCGGCCCAGCAGCGCGTGCAGTTTGCGGCTGGTGTAAAGCGCGACCAGATAGGCGATGAGCAGAAGCGCAAATTGCGACCAGGCGGCGGGGCTGAGAAGCCAGCCTTCTGCGATGCCCCAAAGGCGCGTGGCCTCTTGCAATGCTGTGTCCAGAATCTCCGCTTGGTTCATGAGATGCCTGCTTGCTGTGTGATTTCCATGGCTTATCCTCTTGCCTGCCTGTTGCACGCAACTCAATCAAAAACCGCGTCGGATCGGAGGGGGAAAATTATGGCAGAAGGCGCATCGGATAGTGGCGGGATGCTGATCTGTCCGCTGTGTGGCCGCCCGATCCCTCCTGAAGCGCGCCAGAGCAAGCACCATCTGATCCCCAGATTGCGTGGTGGCAAGGGCGGGGAGACGGTGCTGTTGCATCAGATTTGCCACAATGAAATCCACGCCACCCTGTCAGAAACCGAGCTGGCGCAGAGCTTTCACACCATCGCCGCGCTGCAGGCGCATCCACGGCTCGCAAAGTTCATTCGCTGGGTGGAAAAGCGCCCGCCGACGTTTCATTCCAAAACCCCGGGCGGGCGGCGCAAGCGGTAAGGGGCTATGCGGCGGCCCTTTTGCGGGAAGGCTTGGCTACGCGGGCAAGAGCGGATGCCCCTCCTGCCCGCTTCAAACGTGTCAGACGCACAACGCCTTGATGCCTGCGGCGATCTTTGGATCGGCGGCCAGCGTGTCTGTTGCCAGAATGCGCGCTGCAGCCACCACATCGCCGTCTTCCACCAGCTGATCGACCAGACCAAACTGATAAGCCTCAGGCGCGGTGATTTTGGCGCCGCCCATCAGGATGAGCTTGGCGCGTGCCGGACCCACCAGCGCCGCCAGACGAGCCGGATCAGAAGGTTGCGGCAGAAAGCCCAGCTTCATCACCGGGTAGAAGAATTTGGCAGCGGGCACAGCAAGACGCAGGTCGCAGGCCAGCGCCATGCCATTGGCCCCGCCCGCAAGCGTGCCGTTCAGGGCGGCGATGGTCAGCCCCGGCAACGCGGCAATGGCGCTGGAGAGACGTTCCCACACAGGGCTGGTGGCGAGGCCGGCGCGGGCCTCCTCCAGATCAGCCCCGGCGGAGAAGACGCGGCCTTCGCCGGTCAGGATCAGCACGCGCGCCTCTTGCGCGGCTTCGGCGATCTCCGCCAGCTCGGTCAGCATCGCCTCGGTCAGGGAATTGGCCTTGTCCGGGCGGTTGATGGTGACAATCCACAGCCCGGAGTCTTCTTTGGTCAGTTCAATCATATCAGTCCAACTTTGCGGCGGATGTCTTCGGCGCGCAGGGAGATCTCATCGCCGAGCCATTCGTCGGCCTCGGCCCCGCACATCCACATCAGGCAGCGCGCGGGCCACTCTGGCGGGATGTGGTCAGACCAGTCCAGCTTGCTGACCGGGTTGATGCCGCTGGCCTTGATCTCGCGCTGCATCTGGGTGGCCACGGTACCGGGGCTGAGGCCAATGGCGCGGATGCCGTTGTGGCGCGCTTCTTTGTCCACACAGCGGGTCAGCATATTCACCGCCGCCTTAGAGGCACAATAATGGCTCCAAGCCTCAACCGGGCCGTGCGCCGCGCCGGAGGAAATGGTCAGGATGGTGCCGCCGCCAGCGGCCTCCATGATCGGCATAGCTGCGCGCATGCCGTGGTAGACACCTTTGAGATTGATATCGATGACCTTGCCCCAGTCCTCTGGATCTGAGGACGCCAGATGAGAGATCGGTTCCACGACACCGGCGTTGTTGATCAGAACGTCCAGGCTGCCGAAGGTTTCGACTGTGGATTTCAAGGCCGCCTCAACCTCGGCATAATCCGCCACGTCACACTGGATGGCGCGGGCTTTCTCGCCAATCTCGGCCGCAATGGCCTCAATGTCGCCGGTGCTGCGTGCCAGGAGCACAACATTTGCGCCCGCCTCGGCAAAAAGCCGCGCAGCAGACGCGCCAATACCACGGCTCGCTCCGGTGATCGCAACAGTTTTTCCGGAAAAATCACTCATAAAAACATTCCTTTTAGTGTCGCTTTGGTCAACTGGTAAGGGGCTGGTGCGGATCCGTCCAGCCCTATGGCACTCGGAAAATTGATTTGGAGGCGCTTGGGCCTTGACCCTCCTTAATCTTCATCAGAGGTTAGGCCAAATGCTTTGAAAAGGTAGACTAAGTTATGCATATTTCAGCCTCTGGCGTCTTTTCGACCACAGCTTTGGCGACGGTCCTTTTTGCCCAGTCTGCAGTGGCGGATGTCAGCGCGCGCGACGTCTGGCAACATTGGCAAGACTATATGGCCGCCTCCGGCTATTCGATTGAGGCCAGCGAAGCCGAAGACGGGAACACCTTGTCGATTTCGGACATGAAGATCCTGATGGCCTTCCCGGAAGAGGAGGCCGAGGCGGTTGTCGACTTTGGCGATATGGCGCTGATGGAAAACGGTGATGGCACCGTGTCGGTTGTGCTGCCGGAGAACAAGGCGGTGTCGGTAAGCTCTGACACCACGGAGGAGTCCTTTGCGATCACGCTGACGCTGAATGGCGATCTGAGCACCGTTGTTTCCGGCAAGCCTGAGGCGCTGACCTACACCTATGGAGCCAGCGAAGCGACAATCGACGTCACCGAGCTGGTGGTAGACGATGAGGCGGTCGAAGGGATCGACATCGGCATGGTGCTGGCGGGTGTGACCGGCATGTCAGAGCTGATCCTTGGGGAGGACACCACCAACCGTGGCACGTCTGAGATCGAGAGCTTCACATTGAATGTGATGGCGCGCGAGCCGGAAGGCGATGAGGCGCTGGATGCGGTTGTGACGCTGAGCGGCCTGAAAGCACAGGCGGAAAGCACACTGCCGGATGTTGATTTTGATGATGATGCGGCAGCCCTGTTCACCGACACGTTCAGCATCACCGGCGGCTACACCTATGACGGCATGACCGCCGATCTGACCTATAACGACGGGCGTGCGCCGGGCAAATTCGCGCTGAGCAGCGGCAAAGGTGATCTCACCCTCGATATGAACAGCAAGCATGTCTCTTACGAAGGCAGCGCCACCGACACGAACTTCAGCGGTGCAGGCGGCGAGCTGCCGATCCCGGTGGATGTTACCTTTGGCGAATTTTCCTATGGGTTTGATGTGCCGCTGTCCGCCTCTGATGAGGCGCAGGATTTTGGCCTGAAGCTTGCGCTCAAGGACTTCTCGGTCTCCGAGCTGCTGTGGAGCATGTTTGACCCGACCCAAGCGCTGCCGCGTGATCCGGCAACGCTGATTGTGGACATCGCCGGCAAGGGCACCATTCTGACCGATCTGTTCACGCTGGATGAGAACACCACTGAGGTGCCCGGCGAGCTGAACACCCTTAGCCTGAACGAGCTGCGCCTGACTCTGGCCGGTGCGAGTGTGGAAGGCGCAGGCGACTTTGTCTTTGACAACAGCGATCTGGAAACCTTTGACGGGCTGCCACGTCCGGAAGGCGCGGTAGACCTGACCATCAAAGGCGTAAACGGGCTGATGGACACATTGGTTAGCATGGGGTTACTGCCTGAAGATCAGGCTCTGGCAGCACGCTTCATGATGGGCACCTTCACCAAACCGGGAGCAGGTGAAGACACTCTGACCTCCAAAATCGAGGTCAACGAGAAAGGCCACGTGATGGCCAATGGTCAGCGCTTGCGCTAAGCGCGGTCCCGAGACCACTGAAAAGCCCTACCGACCCCGGTGGGGCTTTTCTTTTTTTTGGGGGGGGCACCATCGAAAGGAATGGGTCAGCTTTTTTGCCATTGTCGGGCTGGACGTTGAGTAAAGCGCGGCATAGTGTCCGAGCAAGCTTGAGAGGGGTTATACCATGGCAACCGGCAGCAACATTCGCACCTATTTCAACGGCAGCTGGCATGACGGCGACGCGCCGATTATGCGCGCCGCAGATCATGGCGCGTGGCTGGGATCCTCTGTTTTTGACGGCGCGCGGATGGTGAATGGCCTGACCCCGGATCTGGACAAACACTGCGCGCGCACCAACCGCTCCGCTGAAGCGTTGTTGCTGACACCAACGGTCAGCGCAGAGGAAATGGTGGAGATCGCGAAAGAAGGCTTGAAAGCCTATGCGCCCGGCGCCGCGGTTTACATCCGCCCGATGTACTGGGGCATTGATGGCGATGCGACAGCCATTGTGCCAAGCGCAGAGACGACCGGCTTTGCCCTCTGCCTTGAGGAAATCCCGATGGCCGCACCGGAGGCCGCCGCCACCCTGACCAAAACCCGGTTCCGCCGCCCTGTGCTGGAAAGCGCGGTGGTCAATGCCAAGGCAGGCTGTCTCTATCCAAACAACGCGCGCATGCTGCGTGAGGCCCGCACCAAGGGCTTTTCCAACACGCTGACCTGTGACGCGATGGGCAATGTGGCGGAAACCGCGACCGCCAATATCTTTATGGTCCGCGACGGTGAAGTGTTCACGCCGGTGCCAAACGGCACCTTCCTCGCAGGCATCACCCGTGCGCGTCACATTGAAAACCTGCGCGCAGATGGTGTGACCGTGCATGAAACGGTGCTTGGCTATCAGGACTTTGAAGAGGCCGATGAGGTCTTCATGTCCGGCAATATGAACAAAGTGACGCCTGTAAGCGCCTTTGATGACCGCCAGTATCAGACCGGACCAATCACACGGCGTGTGCGCGAGCTTTACTGGGACTGGGCCGCCTCAAGCGCGGCGTGATCGGCGCTAACCGGCCTAAGACGTTGGGGATTTCGGCGCAAACAGATGTTGCGCCGCCCCACCCTAAGCGGCATGATCTCCGAAAGGGAGAAATGTGATGCGCAAGTTCCTCGTGGTGCTGGATGACAGCCGGGAATGTCTCAATGCGATGCGTTTTGCCGCGATGCGGGCGGCAAGCACCGGTGGCGGTGTGAAAATCCTGTCGGTCATTCCGCCGGAAGAGTTCAATCACTGGATTGGTGTGAGCGATCTGATGCGCGAAGAAGCGCGGGAGCGGATCGAGGTGCATTATGAGGTGTTTGCGAAATGGATGCGGGACCGCCAGAACGTCGATCCGGAGCTGAAGATCCGTGAAGGCGAAGCGGTGACGGAGATCCTGTCTGAAATCCGCGAAGACCCTGAAATCGGCGTTTTGGTCCTTGGCGCAGGCAACGACCGCAAGGGCCCCGGCCCTCTGGTTTCGCAGATGTCGCGCAACTCCGGCAGCCTGCCGATCCCGATCACCGTGGTGCCCGGCGATCTGACCAAAGAAGAGCTTGAGGCGATTACGTAAGACACGCACAGAGGCGTCGTGCCTGTCTTACAATTGCGCGCTCACGCAAATACCCCTTGCCCGCTTGGCAAATCGGCTGTAAAGGGCGCTGGTTCCCTATGGGAATAGGAAGGCGGGGTGATTCCCGCTTTTTGAGTTCGATGAGGGTTTGCGGTGGTCGCAGGTCCTCCTCTCAACTCCAACGCCTAAAAAAGGCTGACGAAATGCAAAGTCAAAACATTCGCATTCGGCTGAAGGCTTTTGATTACCGTGTCCTGGATGCCAGCACACAGGAAATCGTGAACACTGCAAAGCGCACCGGCGCGCAGGTTCGTGGCCCGATCCCGCTTCCCAACAAGATTGAGAAGTTCACCGTTCTGCGTGGTCCTCACGTAGACAAGAAATCCCGCGATCAGTTCGAGATCCGTACGCACAAGCGTCTTCTCGACATCGTTGATCCGACCCCGCAGACCGTAGACGCGCTGATGAAGCTCGACCTGGCGGCCGGCGTGGACGTGCAGATCTCTGTTTAAGGAGAACATCTGATGCGTTCCGGTATTATCGCAAAGAAAGTGGGCATGACCCGCTTGTTCATGGAAGACGGTAAGCAGATCCCTGTGACCGTTCTCCACCTCGACGGCCTGCAGGTTGTTGCACAGCGCACCGAAGAGAAAGACGGCTACACCGCCGTTCAGCTCGGCGCTGGCTCCGCCAAGGCCAAACGCACCTCCCAAGCCATGCGTGGCCACTTCGCAGCAGCGAAAGTGGAACCAAAGCGCAAGCTGGTTGAGTTCCGCGTTCCAGCTGAAGGCCTGATTGAAGTGGGCGCGGAAATCTCCGCAGAGCACTTCGTTGAAGGTCAGAAAGTGGACGTTGCGGGCACTTCGATCGGTAAAGGTTTTGCCGGTGCCATGAAACGCCACAACTTCGGCGGTCTGCGCGCAACACACGGTGTTTCGATCAGCCACCGTTCGCACGGTTCCACCGGTCAGTGTCAAGACCCGGGCCGCGTGTTCAAAGGCAAGAAGATGGCCGGTCACATGGGTGCGGTTCGCGTAACCACCCAAAACCTCGAAGTCGTGAAAACCGACGCCGAGCGTGGTCTGCTCTTCATCAAAGGCGCTGTGCCTGGCTCCAAAGGTGGCTGGGTTTCCGTTAAGGACGCCGTGAAGAAGAAAGCGCCTGAAGGTCTGCCATTCCCGGCGGCAATCAAGGCAGCAGCAACCGAAGCAGCAGAAGCGCCTGCGGAAGGTGGTGAAGCATGAAACTTGACGTGATCAAACTCGACGGCTCCAAAGCTGGTTCAGTTGAACTGTCCGAAGATCTCTTCGGTCAGGAACCACGCGCGGACATCCTGCACCGTGTGGTCCGTTGGCAGCGCAACAACGCGCAGGCCGGCACCCACAAGGTGAAGACTCGTTCGGAAACTTCCTACTCCACAAAGAAGATCTATCGCCAAAAAGGCACCGGTGGCGCACGCCATGGTGACCGCAACGCGCCGATCTTCCGTGGTGGTGGTATCTACAAAGGTCCGGTTGTTCGCAGCCACGGCCACGATCTGCCTAAGAAGTTCCGCAAGCTGGGCCTGAAGCACGCCCTGTCCGCCAAAGCGAAAGCAGGCGAGCTGGTTGTGATCGAAGATGCAGCAGCTGAAGGCAAGACCGCAGCTCTGGCCAAGCAGGTGAAAAACCTGGGCTGGAAACGTGCTCTGGTCATCGACGGCGCATCCGTGAACGAAGGCTTCCTGAAAGCATCGCGCAACATCGACGGTCTGGACATCCTGCCGACCATGGGCGCGAACGTCTATGACATCCTCAAGCGTGACACTCTGGTGATCACCAAAGCGGGGATCGAAGCACTGGAGGCTCGTCTGAAATGAGCGCGAAGGCAGAACACTACGATGTGATCCGCAAGCCGGTCATCACCGAGAAATCCACCATGGCGTCCGAGAACGGCGCAGTGGTTTTCGAAGTGGCGATCGACAGCAACAAACCACAGATCAAAGAAGCTGTTGAAGCGCTCTTTGGTGTGAAGGTCAAAGCGGTCAACACCACCATCACCAAGGGTAAAGTCAAGCGTTTCCGCGGCCAGCTCGGCAAGCGTAAAGACGTGAAAAAGGCTTACGTGACCCTGGAAGAAGGCAACACGATCGACGTGTCCACCGGTCTGTAATAGACCCCGCCTTAAGAAAATTAAGAGGCCGTCCGAGTTTCGGGCGGCCTTTTTTGTTGCCCGCTGATCTCTTGCGGTCAGCCCCCTGCGCAAGGCCCCGCAGGCAGCCAAAACCGCCCCGGCAGATTCTGTTAACCTTTGGGGCGTAAAATGACAGCCACAACCCAATAAATTTAAGACTTCACGTTTGAACGCGTTAACCAATTAAATTGGTTCAAACTTGAATCAAATACTTCGTGTGTTAGTAGGTTCCTTATGGTGATGGGTAATTTTCATGGCTCCAAAGAATTTAATCATTAACGGCACATTCGATGCGGGTGCATCCGGATGGAGCGGCAGTGATATTGAAGCAAACCACAGAGAGACGGCGTATCTGCACAATGGCTCGCAAAACGCGGTGTCCGAGCTGGATGGTCGGCGTGGGCTGACCACTGTTCTTGAGCAGAGTTTTGAGGTGTCTCACGGCACCGACACAGAGCTGACCTTTGATTCTGCCCTGCGGAACGCCTCGAATCGCAACGCGGGCAAAGAAGGCTTCAACGTCGAAATTCTGGATGCAGACGACAAAGTCATTGCCTCCATGGAAGTGCGCCCGACAGCCAATGAGCTGTTGGAATTCTCACTGCCGGTTTCCTTCCCCAAAGGCGGCACCTATACGCTGCGCTTTACCGAGCGTGGCCCCAACGACAGCCTTGGCGCGATTGTCGACAATATTTCGCTGATGGTCTGTTTTGCAGGCGGCACGCGGATTGCCACGGCCAATGGCACCAAGGCCGCCCGCGACATCGAGATCGGGGATGTGGTGCGCACTGAGACCGGCCTCAAACCCGTGCGCTGGGTTGGCCGCCGACAGCTTACAGCCGAAGAGCTGGCGCGGGACGAGAAGCTGCATCCGGTGAGAATCGCCGCTGGTGCGCTGGGTCAGGGTCTGCCGGAGCGTGACCTCTTTGTCTCCCGTCAGCACCGCATGGCCGTGCATTCGCCGATCTGTCAGCGCATGTTCGGACAGAAGACAGCGCTTGTGGCGGCCATCCGGCTGTGCGGTCTGCCCGGCATTTCCCTGCATCACCCGACCTCAGAGGTGGACTATGTGCATCTGCTGTTTGATCAGCATGAGGTGATATTTGCCGAGGGCTGTCCGAGCGAGAGCCTGCTGTTTGGCAAGATGACCGAATGCGCGCTGTCCCGTGAGGCGGTTGCGGAGATCAAGGCAATCTTTCCGGAAACCCGCGATGCCGCGTTTGACGTCAAAAGCGCCTATGTGATCCCCGAAAACCCGCGGCAGCAACAGCTGGTCCGCCGCCTACAGAAGAACCATCGGGCGGTGCTGGAAGGCTATGGGCCGTCGCAAGGACGTACCGATCCGCAAGGGTTTGTGACAGCGGCCTGAGGATGGCGCGCCTGCGCCTCTACGCGCCGCAATCTGGCAGATAGGTCCACGTTGGCCCCACCGTTTCGCCGGAGCCGTCCGGCAGCGGGGTGCGCATCAGCTTGGTGGCGTCGGATTTGAGGTCATACATCACCGGCACCAATTGGCGCAGCGCCGCACGCTCGCCGTTAAAGGCGCGCTCCAGCCCTCTGAGCAGCTTGGACCATGTGACATTGAAGGCATGCGACATGGCTTCGATGTCTTTCTGGCCCGCAATGTGATCCTGCGCAGGGTCATCGCGCATGGGAGACACCGCGCGCCAATCCACGATCAGGTCTTTGCCCGTGGGCGGGCCGTCGACGGGATCGTTGGGGTGATAGTAGCGGCTGTGCAGGATTTCGTTGAACTTGAAGTAATGCGCGACGTCTTCGTGGTCTGCTGGGCCGGGGATAGGGTCATTGTCACCGGCGCGATGGCCGAGACAGGCGCCCTCGCCTTCCTCAATGATTTCATCAATGGCCTCGATCGCGGCGGCGTAGCGCTTTTCCGGAGAGCCGATGATTTCTATCACATGCCCCCCTGCCCCGTAGTAGTCATCGTTGCTGATCTGGCGGTCTTCGGCACCGATGAAGATCGCCTCAGCGCCGAAGGTGTCACAGATGTCTTTGAGGCGCGTTTTGATGAAAATGTAGAAGCCCCCGATGGTGTGATAATCGCCGTGCTCCCCCGGATAGGGGCTTTCGGGTGCGGTTTCGATCTGGCGGAAGGTTTTGATCTGATCCGGCGTGAAGCGGCGCAGATGCACCGTTGGGCCGCGCCCGCCGAGCAGCGCATGCGGGTAGGTTGGCAAGAGGTCCGGATTGGTCATCTGCGGCGTGCCGCCGATGCCGTTCAGCACGTTGGCGACCAGCACCATATGCAGCATTTCCTCCACCATGACCTGCCGGATGACCTCAATCGGCTCGGCATTCACCAGCTCCGGGTCGGAGCGGTTGTATTGCCCCTCCTGCAGGATCGAATAGAGCGCCGTGGCATAGGGCGGGATGGTGGAGAGCTCCAGCATCAGTGCCTGTTGCAGAAGGGTGCAGAGCTCGTGGCGGGCGGCGGAGAGATCCTGTGTCATGCCACGGCCTCCTGATTTAGCGCCGCTTTGAGCGCATCGGCTGCGCGGAAGGCCAGAGCGGCGAGGGTCAGCGTGGGATTGGAGGTGGCAATGGTGGGCATGGAGCCGCAGCCAACCATCCAGAGGTTCTCGTGATCCCACGTCTGGGACACACTGTTGGTGACAGAGGTGTCGCGCGACGTGCCCATGCGGTGGGTGCCGACAAGGTGGCCTGCGCCCCAGAAGGTGTAACCCTTGCCATTGTAGGTGAAATAGCCTGCAGAATTGGGATCATAGGCGGTGTGGTCTTTCACGCCGAGGCGCTGGAAGATCTGTTTGCAGACATCGCGTGCGGCGGCGAGACCGGCGCGGGAGTAATCATCCAGATCATAGGCGATCACCGGTCGGAAATCGCCCATGGGGGTGCGGTAGGCCGGATCAATTGTCACGCGGTTTGAGGCGCGGGGGAGCTGCTCGACCAAGACGCCAAGGCGGACCTGCCGCTGCACATCATGGTAAAGTTTGCCACGCAGGGCGGTGCCATAGAGGTTGTCCTGCTCCACAAGCCGCGCCACATCCGCATTTGGAGAACCCGCCGCGAAGTTCCACCCCCAGTTGCCGATTTCAAGACGGAACGCGCCTTTGCGGCCCCGGAAGTTGCCATCCCGGAAGTTGGCGTAAGAAGAGGTCGAGCCGGGGCCACGGAAAGCACCGACAGGCTCCGGCGCCGCGCCCCAGCACATCATGTAAGGATGATCCATCAGGTTGCGGCCCAGCTCGCCGCTGCTGCGGCAGAGGTTTGAGGCCAGCGCCAAGGTGACATTCTCCACCGCGCCACCGGCCAGCACATATTGGCGGGCGCGGACACGGCGCAGATCAAACTGTGCCACACCGGGGAACGGGTATTTCTTGTAGATGATGCCACAGACTTTGCCGTCCTCTCCCACTTCGACTTTGGAAACCACGGCCTGCGTGAGCTTGCGCAGACGGTCTTTGCCCAAATGGATCGCATCGCCTAGCGTCTTCATGGCGTTGTATTTGGCCTGAATCGGGCAGATCGGAATGCAGCTGGAATTGCCCTCACAGCGCTGCCCCATGAAGGCAAAGGCGCCGGTTGCGCCGCGCGGCACAAAAGGCGCGCGCGCTTCATTGCCCACAGGAAAAGTTCCATCTTTTTCTTTGGGCCTGCGCGGGGTCGAATTGCGCCCTTGCGGCGTGTTGGAAACCTTCAGATGTACCGGGCCGTCATCATGACCGATGTTGATCGGCATATCATCGGCCTTGGCAAAGAACCCATCCACGTAAGACGAGGGGATCGGATGCATCGGGTATTCATAGTCTTTGGCGAAATAGCCTTCGTTGTCCTCCGGCTGGGTTGGATTTATGCCCAGCGCCTGTGGCGTTTGCTCTTTCACATCGGCGGAAACACCAATCTCCCATTCAGCACGCTCATAGTAGGGGCGCAGATCCTGGTAGGAGATCGGCCAGTCCACCCCTTTGCCAAAGCGGGTCTGCATCTCAAAATCGGCAGGCATCATCCGCAGGCTGGTGCCGAGCCAATGCAGCATGGTGCCGCCATAGGCGCGCAGGTAGTTGCTGCCAAAGGGCAGCGGGCCTTTCTGCACAAAATAGCCGTTGGTGTCGGGCTGGGTGCCGCGCACGGCGGTGATGTCGAGAACCGAGGGCGAGGGCAATGTGGGCAGATTGGGATAAGGCGAGTTGGGGGTCTTGGCCATCGACATGTAATATTGGTCAAGATAGCTGCGGTAGGTCTGCCACGTTTCGCCGTGGTCTGCGCCCGCCTCCAGAATAAGGACGGTCTGGCCAGCTGCGGCGAGTTCTTTGGCGACGATCCCACCTGCAATGCCCGCACCAACAATGACCACATCATAAAACCGGTCTTCTTCAAACACATCTGTGCTCATGATCCGGCCCTCCCCGCAGGAGGCTTCATCGCCCAAGCGCCAAAACCCTGTTGTTTGGCGCCCATGGGGTGTGCGCCGATGGCATCCCAGACGAGGCCTTCCTTATAGGCGCGGCTGGAGAGGATGCGCGCGGTGTCAAAGCGGGATGCGCCGTAGGCATCGGTCCAGTCCTGAGGCAGCGGCGCCCATTGGCCGAGATACCAAAGCTGGATCAGGGCGCGGGCGATGGGGCCGTGGCATTTGTCTGAAAGGAAGTGGTCACGCACGACGGCATCCGGGTCATTGCACCCGAGTTTGGCAGCGCCCGCGAGAAAGCTTTCGCGGACCTCCTCTGACAAGACCTGCTGAAATTGATGCCAATATTCGGGGGCGCAGCCGGTGCCTTGCAATTCGGCGGGGGAATAGCCGGTCAGCACAGAGCTGATGGTGAGGAAGGCGTCAAAGGCGGGATCAGACTGTGTCATGGCGGTCTCCGTCAATGGCGTCGACGTAAAAGCCACGCGGCTCAAAACAGGCGGGCGGGCTTTCAAAGACCTGAATAGCGACGGGCGTCATATCGGTGAAAAGTGTGTGCATGTCCCGCGCCATGGGAAAGTCATTGTCCCCCAGCTTGAGCTCGAAGGTCTTGGCAATCTCCTGCCCTGCTTCATCGGTCAGCAAGGCGGTTTCAAACAGGCCGGAGATGGTCCAGCGGGTCCAGACCGTGCGCCCCAAGCCGGTGGCAAATTCGGGGATCGGCGTGCAATTGGTGATCGCCCATTGATCGCCGGTCAGCAGACCGAAATCGGCACTCAGATCGTAGACGATGGTTTCCGGGTCGTCGGGATTGACCAGCTGTATCCACCATTTCTTGCTTTGCCGGGGCGGCTCTCCCTTCATCTTGGCATTGAGCGCAGGCACTTTGTAATTGAAGTGGCCCAGAAACTTCGGCTCGCCAAAGGCCTCCCGCCCGGCCTTCACCGCCATCGCGTTGTCTGCGGCCACATGCACGCGCAAGTGACCAATGGTTTTGGTTTGATCGCGGCCGTGCAGATACTCCCAGAGCGAGACTTGCGGCACGCCAGGAACACGGTTTTGCGGATAGGCGAGAAGGTTGAACTCCACCTCATTCACAAAGCCAAGCGAGTTGTCGTAATGCGCGGTGTAGCGTTGGAAATTCAGAAGAATGACAGCTTTTTCGTTGCCCTTTCCATCGGGAAATCTGGCGACACAAAGACCAGTGCCTTTCACAAAAGCTTCGGCCACTTTCGGATCGGTGTACCAGTACATCCATTGGCATTGCAGGGAGGCGTAGAAGAAGGGGAAGGTGTCAAACTCTTTGGGCAGCTTGGGCATCACGCCCGCGATATTGATCTGTTTGCACGGTTTTTCAGTCTGGCTGTCGTCTGTCATTGGTCCCTCCCTATGCGCCGCCTTTCTGACGGCTGACGATGTGCTTGCTCTTCTCTCCGTCTTGTCCGTGTTTCAGGTGGCCAGTTTGGCCAAGGCTTTCCATGCCTGGGTCAGGGCCGGGTCTTTGGCCTTGGCCTTGCCAAGCTTGGTTTTCATGTTGTCGCTTGCGTCGCGCAGCCTGTCTGCCGCCGAGGGGATGGCGGCGAGGTCGGCCACGGCTGAGGGCAAGGCCCCGTGGTGGCCCATCTCAAACGCCAGCGCGATGGCCCGCTCCAGATGGGTGATCGCGGCGGTGCGGTTACCTTTGGCCAGCGCCACCCGCCCCTGCAACCCGGCGAGACCGACAACCCAGAACTTCTCCCCGCTTATGGTGACAAAATCATTGGCCTCCGCCAAAAGATCTTCGGCGAGATCGAACTCCTCGCGCAAGAGCGCCACGTCGGCGTAAAGATAGAGGAAATAGCTCAGGCCAAGGCGGCAACCGGTCTCGCGCCATTCATCCAAGCCAAGCCGGATTTCGGCCAATGCGTTGACCTGCGGGTCGTGGCGTTGCGCCCAGCCGTTCATCACCCGCGCCCAGCCGCGCCAGAACTGGAAGGAATACTCTTCCGACAGGGTGATCAGGCGGGCGGAGGTTTCGGCCACGCGAGCCTCATCGCCGCTGAATTGCCCAAGCCATCCGGCAAAGGCATTGGCAAAAGACACGCTGAAGGGATGCGCGGTTTCTTCGGCGTGCACAAGGCAGCGCTCGCTGGCCTCACGGGCGCCGATCACATCCCCTGCGAGCCAGCGCGACAGGCCGAGGTAGCCATTGAGCGCCACAGACAGATCGACCACATCAAAATCCAGCCCGCGTTTGCGGTCCTCCAATGTCAGATCCACGGCGATGCCGGCATCGAGAAAGGAAATGGCTTTGTGCGGGTGGCCCAGATAGGTCTGCAACGCGCCCATAGAGCGCTCGGTCGCAGCCAGCGTCATGGGGCTGCCAAGGTCGCGGGCCAGAGAGACCAACCGGTCTGCGTTGTTTTGTGAGGTGGCGTATTCGCCCCCCAGCATCATGGAGCGGAACTGGCCGTAGATGACTTTGAAGAGGCGCTCCATTTCACCGTATTGGCGGCAGAGTTCCTGCGCGCGGGCATAGGCGGTGATCACGGTTTCATGGGCATAGCCGCGCACAAAGGCCAGAGGCACGGCGAGCAGGATTTGCAGATCGATCTCGCGGTGATCGCGTTCTTGGGACGGTGGCAGCTCGCGCAGGCATTCCAGAGAGTTCTGCAGATGAGAGATTGCCTCGACATTGGCGGACTGCAAGGTGGCGCGCCGTGCGGCGGAGAGCATAAAGCCTTCGGCTTTGGCAAAATTGCCTGCCTTTTGGTAGTGATAGCCAAGGATTTCCGGCTCTGCCCCCGGCTCTCTGGGGTCACCTGTGTCGAGCACGCGGGCAATCCGACCATGCCATTTGGCCGCTGTGGCGCGCAGCATGGATTGATAGGCCGCATCCTGCACCAGCGCGTGGCGGAATTTGTACGACTGCACATCACCCGGCAGGCCAGCGGGCACGATCAGTTCGGCCTCCAAGAGCTGATCCAGTGCATCGCGGGTTTCCAGCTCGTCCCAGTCGAGCACCTCTCGCAGGATGTCATGCCCAAAGACGCGCCCGATTGCGGCGGCGACCTGCACCACCTCGCGGCTGGCGGAGAGCCGATCCAGACGTGACATCAGCGAGTCCTGCAGGGATTCCGGGATCGCGAGGGACAGCTCGGCGGTGCTTTGGGAGTGATCCTCAAAGAGGCCGGTCTCCATCGCCATTTTGGTCAGCTCCTCAACAAAGAGCGGCACACCGTCGGTGCGCTCCGCAAGCTGGTTGAGGATGGCGGAGGGCGGGCGCATGCCTGCGATGCTTTCCACCAGTTTGAAGGTGTCGGCGCGGCCAAGGCGGTTGAGCTCCAGCGTGGTGACATGGGGCTGGTTGCGCCAGGGAGAGTCAAATTCGCCGCGTGCGGTCATCAGGATCAGACAACGCCGCTCCGCAAGCCGGGCGATCCATTGATCGACAAAATCCAGCGTCGAGGCATCCATCCAATGCACGTCATCCAGAAGCAGGAGCAGCGGGTGCTCCGCCTCCATCGCGCAGCAGATTTGCAAGAGCGCGCTGACAAGGGCGGCTTTTTCACGCTCTGGAGCCATCGGGGCCGAGCTGCCGGTTTCCTCATCAAAGCCCATGAGACGCAGAACCGGCGCGCCGCTGATGGTGACATCAAGGCCGAGCTTTTGCATGAAGGCGATGGCCTGCGCCCGGTTCTCAGACGCCTCGGCGCCGGGGGTGAGGTTCATCACGGAGGCCAGAGCGTTTTTGACGGGGAAAAACGCGCTGCTTTGGTGCATGGGCGAGCCAAAGAAGGTGAGGCTGCTGAAGGTGCCGTTGCTGATATCCTGATTGAGCGCAAAGGCGATTTTGGTTTTGCCAACGCCTGCGTCTCCGGTGAGCAGCAGCACCTGCCCGTCACCTTCCAGCGCGTCATCCCAGCGCGACTTCACCAGAGCGATCTCTGCCCCGCGCCCAATGATCGGGGTGTCGCTTTGCAAGACTTCCCTGCGTGGGGTCTGAAAGACGCCGTGGCTGATCGACACAGAAAAGAGCTCCAGCGGGGCTTCGACACCGGCGAGTTCCGGGCTGCCAAGCGAGGCATACTCCAGCCGGTCGCCGATCAATCTGCGTGTCACCTCCGTCACCACCACCTGTCCAACCTTGGCGGCGGATTGCACCCGCGCGGCGACATTTGGCGTATCCCCGAAGAGCCACATTTTCTCATCCAGAGAGGCGCTGTTGGCGGCGCCGACCACCACGGGGCCGGTGTGCAATCCGAGACGCACCTGTGTGCTGACGGAGCTGTCACTCAGCGCGCTGGCGATCTCTGCGGCACGGTCGTTGATTTCCAGCGCGCAGACGGCGGCGGCATAGTGGCTACCCTCTTTGGCCACCGGATAGCCAAAAACCGCCACAACGCCATCCCCGGCAAAATTGGCAACCTTGCCACCAAATTTGTCGACCACGGTTTCCACAAGCGTGCGGTAGCGGGTGATCAGATCGCGGTAGTCTTCGGGATCGAGCTGGGCCGACAAGGCGGTGGAGCCAACAAGGTCGCTGAACAAGACCGTGAGCAACCGCCGCTCTGCCACATCCTCAGGTGGCGGGGTTGTGGGCACCTTAAAGATCGCATCCTGAGGTGCGGGTGTGGCGCTCAGCAGATCTTCGCGCGCCTCGTCCCCCAGCGCAGTGCCGCAATTGGTGCAGAATTTCGCACCCGGCGTGGTCTGGTGGCCGCAGTTTGAACACGCCAGTCGCAGCGAGTTCCCGCAGTGTTGGCAAAAATTGGCGCCAACCGGGTTCTCTGTATCGCATTGTGAACAAGAACTAACGAGGCCTTCCAAACGGCACTCCTCACGCACATCAAAATCACTAAAAGCGTTTCAGAGCACTCTGCGTTTGGTAGAAACTCCTTGGTCACGGCTCTTCCCAAGGGCTGCATGCCAAAATCTGACTGCACGCAGCTGGTAAAACGCAAAGTGCCTCAAACGGCAAATCGCCTCTTAGTATGTACCACAAATGCGCCTGATTGTCCTTGGGAATTGCTGCTCTCCTTGTGCGTTCTACCCCTGCAGGAAAGGGGTCTGAGCGCCTTCTACCTGAACTTGGGCGGACGTTTTTCAAGGAACGCGGTCATGCCCTCGCGCTGTGCCGGAAGGCCGTAGAGGGCGTGATACATCTGCCGCTCAAAGCGCAGGCCTGCGTTGAGACCCACTTCTTCGGCCTCATTCACACAGGCGCGCGCCATCATGACGATGTCTTTGGGATAGCTTGCGATGGTCGCAGCCACCTCCTGAGCGGTGCTGTGCAGCGCCTCTTCAGGCACCACGCGGCTGACCAGACCGATGGCCTGTGCCTCGGGTGCGTCAATCATGCGGCCGGTGAGGATCATATCCATCGCGCAGGCACGGCCCACAAGTTTGGTAAGCCGCTGTGTGCCGCCGATGCCGGGGATGCAGCCGATCTTGACCTCCGGCTGACCAAAGCGCGCGGTTTCTGAGGCGAGGATCACATCACACATCATGGCCAGCTCACAGCCGCCGCCCAGCGCATAGCCTGAGACCGCCGCCACCTTGGGCGTGCGCAGGGATGCAAAGCGATCCCAGCCCGCAAAAAAGGCGGTTTCATACATGGAGCCATAGTCCTGAACATTGAGTTCAGCGATATCGGCCCCCGCCGCAAAGGCGCGGGCGTTGCCGGTGAACACCATACAGCCGATGTCGGGGTCGGTGTCATGGATGGAGGCGCAATCCAGCACCTCCTCCAGAACCCGAGAGTTGAGCGCATTCAGCGCCTTGGGCCGGTTGAGCGTGATCGTCAGAACACGCCCCACCTTCTCTGTCAGAATGGTTTCATAACCTTGGACATCATCACGCATATCAACTGTCCCAAATTGCACCGAAAGCGGGGATGCCTTCGCGTTCCATGTCGTAGATCACCTGTTGGGTGAGCTTTTGGTTGGAGATCACAATCACCGCCTCGGCCCCACTCTGGCGCACCGCCTCAAGCGCAAGGGCGGAAAGGTTGGGTTTGCCGCGGGCATCGGTGTCCCAGATCAGCGGATCATGGGTGTTGCTTTCGATCTCATCCACCAGCGCATCCCCATAGGTCTTGCGTGGCGACCGGGTGGACCAGATCAGCTTGTTGGGCACCTCATGGGCCAAAAGATGCGGCAGGATCGGGCCAATGCCGCTTCCGGTGCCGACATAGACCACCTTTTTGAAGAGCACCTCGATGCGGGCCACGCCCGAGGTGGTGATGCCTTTGACCCAGACGTGGCTGGGGGGCGTGTCGATGAAGCGCCCGGTCCAGTCCCCTGCCCGGCTGATCACCAGACGGTAGCCTGCCTCCCCGGGGGTGGGGATGTTGGCAAAGGAGTGCCATTCGCGCAGCGGGCTGAGGCTGAGCGCGTTGGAGGAGCCAGCAAAGGGGGTGTCACCATAGTTAAAGCGCACCACAACCGCGTGGTTGGAGGGCTTTTCCACCTCGATTGGCACCTTCTTGAGAGTCAGCCACGGCGAGACAATCGACAGCGTCAGCACGCAGAGTAGCCAGAAGGCGAGGCTTTCGGTCATCGGCTGCCCCGCATCGCGCAGCATGGAGGCATTGTGGAGCCAGAACAGTACCAGCAGCGACCAGCCCGCGAAGCGGTGGATGTGCTCAAAGCGGTTGTGGAACTTCTGACGGATGGGGCCAATTGCGGAGAGGATCATCAGGGTCATGAGACCCACCATGATGCCGGTCAGCCACAGCGTCTGCAGCGAGGCCCCGCCGGTGCCGTTCAGCGCGTTTGACAAAAGAGCAAAGAGCAGGAAGGCAAACCAGATCGAACCGGCGACCGCGCCGCCGGAATGCAGCCCGCCAAAGTGGAAGACTTTGCCCGCGCCCCAGCGGATCCAGAGCGGCCAGCTGGTGGGAATACGTGTGGCGAGCCAGAACAGCAGGTTCACCACGCGCTGTTGCCGGATCAGGATCGCCAGCGTGAAGTTCAGAAGCGCCACCTGCGCAATCGCGGCGGTGTGAAACCCTGATGCGCTCTGCCAAACGCCGCCCGTGATGCCCTGCACAAAGACCCAGAGGTTCACGATGGCGACCACGGCGGCCAGCCGTCGGTATTCGATCAGAGAGGGGTGCCGCGTGATGTTTCGGAAGTTGAAGCGGCGGGTCGGCTTGATGTTGGTGGTCTGCGTGGTCATTCCGCTGCCTCCTGACCGCTGAGGCGGATCGCCTCTTCGGCACGCTGCAACAGCAGACGTTTGTCGAGTTTGCCGCGCGGAGTTTTGGGCAGATCCGCCATGGGCAGCACCACTTTGGGCACACAGTAGTAAGGCAGTTTGTTTTCCACCCGCGCGCGCGCCTCTTTTGGACAGACATCTGCGGGGCTGACAAAGGAGACCAGCGTGCGGTCATCAAATTTGAGGGTCACTGCCTGTTCGCAGCAGGGGGTCTCTTCCAAAGCGCGGGAGACGCCATCGAGTTCCACGCGGAAGCCGCGGATTTTCACCAGATCATCGACACGGCCGAAGTGCAGCAGCTCTCCGGTTTCGGTCCAGGCGCCCAGATCGCGGGTGCGGAACATCAGATGGCCGGGGCGGAACGGATCAAGGCGATAGCGCTGTGCATTGAGCTCCGGATTGGCGAGGTAACCCGCCGTGACGCAATCTCCTCCGGCCCACATTTCCCCGGTCGCGCCAAATGGCAGCGGGTTCAGCGCCTCATCAAGGATATAGACCGTGTTGTTGGGGGTCGGCTTGCCGATGGTCAGATCGGCCTTTTCAGGGTGGTGACGCATGGCCGTGTTGATGATGGTGGTCTCGGTTGGGCCGCAGGAGTTGTAGAAATCACAAAAGCTGCCCCATTTGTCTGCCAAGGGACGCGGGCAGGGTTCGCCCGCCACGGCGGCGGCTTTGACCTGCTGGCAGGCGGTGGCGTCAAGGGAGCCAAGGATAGACGGGGTGGCGATCAGAATGTCCACGGTTTCTGCGGTGGCCTGAATATCGCAGCCCCGGATCACCAGTGTTGCGCCGTTTGAAAGACAGCCGAGAATTTCCCAAGCCGCCATGTCAAAGGCGATGGAGAGGATTTGCCCGACGCGCAGACCGGGGCGCATGCCGAGATCACCCGGCGCAGTCAGAAGGATGTTGGCGAGGTTCTGGTGGGTGACCTGCACCCCATTGGGCACCCCTGTGGTGCCAGAGGTGAAGAGCACCATACAGATGTCATCGCCTTGCAGATCCGCCATCTCGCTCAGGCGCGGCAAAGAGGCATCCCGCATCACCTCCTCGATCGCCAGAAGGTGCTGGCCCTCCTCCAGAGGGACTTCGCCCTGCCGGGCCTCCAGTGTCAGGACAACCTTGGCATTCGTGACGGTGGAGATATGGCGCAGCGCGCTCTCGGTGGCGACGCCAAGGTGCTGGGGCACATAGATCGCGCCAAGCTTCATGATGGCCAGAATGCCCACAACCATCGGAATGGAGCGTTTCAGATAGAGGCCCACCGCATCCTGATGGCCAATGCCGAGATCGCGCAGCTTTTGAGCCAGACGGTCAGACGCCTCATCCAGCGCGCCATAGGTCATGGTCTCGCCTTCGCATTCCAGCGCAACCGCCTCCGGTTGTAGCGCGGCGTAATGCGCAAAGCCTGCCAGCACAGAGGCAAAACGCGGCGCGACCTGCGGGCCAAAGCCGAAACGGGTGAACCAATCGCCGGGGATGTTTGGGGTCTCTTCTGCGAGGGGCGCGCCGTCTTTTGTCAAAGAGAGGGAGAACCCGTTTTCAAAATTCTGGGCCAAGTTGTGCATTCTGCTGTCCTTCCGCTATGCTCACGTAAATGTTTATGGGAATTTTTCCCACGACAACTCACATTTTCGTGAATTTCCTTTCTTCTCAGGGGAAAAAAGCGCATATGTTTGCGGGGATTTTTGGGACTTGGAATGGGAAATACGACACGAAGCACCACGACAGACAGGATGGAACGCGCGCTCTCAGCCTTGCTGAAACCCCTGTCTAAACTGCTGATCAAAAACAATTTGGACGTGCAAACAGCCACCGAAGCCCTGAAACGTGCTTTGGTGACAGAAGGGCTGTCAGATGAGAGCGCCACCGACAGTCAGGTGAGTTTGCGCACCGGCGTGCACCGCAAAGATGTTAAGCGGCTGCGTGCTGAAATTGAGAGCGGGCAGACGAAAAAGATTCCCACACGGGGAATCGCTTTGGTGCTGACAACCTGGTCTCAGGAGCCGCCTTTTTGCGATGCGGCAGGCCAGCCGCGCCTGCTGCCGCGCAAGGGCCAACCCGATGCACCCGGGTTTGACGAGCTGATCAAAGCCAGCAAGGTCGACCTTGCGGCGGCCACCGTCCTGTCAGAGCTTGAACGACAGGATCTGATCAAACGCCATCCGGATGGGCAGCTAGAATTGCTGTCAGCGACCTTTGTGGCGCAATCCGGTGATGCGGCGATTGATGCCTTTGAGGCGACGGTGGGGGATCATTTGCGGATTGCCACGGAAAACGTGCTTTCCCCGCCCGGTGCGCCGCGCCAGTTTGATCAGGTGCTGCGCTACTCTCACCTCTCTGCCAGCTCGGTTGCCGCGCTGGAAGCAGAGGCGCGCAAGATGGCACAAAGCTATCTTGAGACGCTCAACGCCATGGCGCACCGTTTGCAAAGCGAAGACGATGCGTCCGGGCAGTTGGCAAACGGCCGTTTTGTCACCGGTGCTTTCATTGCGCCGATACATCCGACCGATACTTCCACGCCAGAAGGCGTGGCCACCCCCGAGAAGAATTCCGAGGAAGACACCAAAACATGAGCGGTTTTCTGAAACTGAGCGCATTATGCGCGTTTGTGATAGCCAGCAGCGCCCTGCCCACCTCTGCTGGCGAAGAAAAGGAGGCGCGTGAAGGCGGTCTCACCGGCACGGGTATTGTCGGCGAAATTGTCAAACTGGGCAGCATCATCGTGAACACGCAGCGCATCACCTTTGCGCCCGATATGCAGGTGAGCTCTGCGGCTGGCCCCAAACCGGCCAGCGCGTTGCGCCCCGGGCAGACCGTGGCCGTGGCCGTGCAGAGGGATGGCGATCATTGGGCCGCGGATGCGATCACGCAGGTGCATCCGATTGTCGGCCCTGTGAGCGAGGTGCATCCAGATGCGCTTGTGGTGATGGGCGCACGCATCCTGAAAGATGCGCGCGCGCCTGAGGTGGCCGTGGGCGATTGGATTGCCGTGAGTGGTTTTTGGAACCGCGAAACAGTGATCGCCACCGCCATTGAGGTGGTGCCCCCGCAGGCGCAGGCCAGCGTGCAGGGTAGCTATGCCTCCGCCCCTGAGGACACCCCATCATGGAAACTGGGTGCCGTGACTATGAACGGGCCGCGCCCGGAACATGCCACAGAGGGGCAGATCCTGCGGGTCTATGGCACGGCGCAGCGCGACGGGCTTGAGGTGCGCGATATGCGTCTTGGCGTGTTTGACGCCCCTAAAGCGCTGGTGCTCGCGGAGGGCTATTTCTCGGTGGTCTCTGTCACCGGGCACTACACTGTCGCAGGCAGTGGGCTGTCCTCTTACACAGAGCAACGCGGCGATGTGATGACCCAAGACAAGGTGCGCATTTGCGGTGTGGACGGGACCATCGTGAAACCCGATGCGGTGTTGAGCGCGGAAACACGCGCGCAGCTGCGCGTTTTGGGCTGCCCGACGCCATAAAGCTCGGAGAGCGTTGCCATCACTTACGCAGCGCTCTCCCATCTCAGTTTAGAATGAATCTAAACCTTGACTAATCACAACCGCAGGCGCATATCAAATCTTGATAGGAAAGGTCTGCCAATGTTCATTCAAACGGAATCCACCCCGAACCCTGCAACGCTGAAGTTTCTGCCCGGGCAGACTGTGTTGGAAATGGGCACCGCCGATTTCCCGACTGCGGATGGCGCGGCAGCCTCCCCTCTGGCGACCCGCATCTTTGCGGTAAACGGCGTGGCGGGCGTGTTCTTCGGCAATGACTTTGTGACCGTGACCAAAGCGGACGGCATTGAATGGGATCACATCAAACCGTCGATCCTTGGCGCGATCATGGAGCACTATCAGTCTGGCCAGCCTGTGATGGCAGGTGAGGCGACCGCCCCTTCCGGTCACGCAGAGCACACTGGCGAAGATGGCGAGATTGTTGGCCAGATCAAAGAGCTTCTGGACACACGTGTGCGTCCGGCAGTGGCTCAGGATGGCGGCGACATCACCTTCCACGGCTTTGACCGCGGTGTTGTGTATCTGCACATGCAGGGCGCTTGCGCTGGCTGCCCCTCCTCTACGCTGACCCTGAAAATGGGCATCGAGAACCTGCTGCGTCACTACATTCCTGAAGTGACCGAAGTGCGTCCGGTCGCGGTGTAATTTCTCCCCATGACGGCCCCACTGGTCCTGAGTTTTGACACATCGGCCGCGCATGTCGCGGCCGCTTTGCTGTCTGGTGAGCACATCATCGGCTTTAAAGTCGAAGAGATGAAGCGCGGGCAGGCGGAGCGCCTGATGCCGATGCTGGAAGAGGTTTTGAAAGAGGCCCGAAAAAGCTGGCAAAATCTGGATGCGATTGGTGTGGGTGTTGGCCCCGGCAATTTTACCGGCATCCGCATATCTGTCTCCGCCGCGCGCGGCCTCGCGCTGGGGCTGGGTATTCCGGCGGTGGGGGTGAACAGCTTTGACGCGATTGAAGCCGGGTTAGACCGCGTGGCCGTACCTGTTGTGCCCGGACCTCGCGGCCAAGGATACCTCGCTCCAAAAGGAAAACCTCCCTATCTGGCGACGCAGGACGAGCTCCTCGATATCATGGAAGATGCCCCGCTCGCAAATCCAGTACCCGTTAGTCTTGTCGTGCAAATCGCGCGTTTGACAGCAAAACGCTATCAAAGCAGCCCCCCTGCCCCGGCACCACTCTACATCAAGCCCGCTGATGCGGCGCCACCCAAGGACCCTGCTCCGGTCATTTTGGATCAGTGATCCGCCATGACGCCTGAGACCATGGCCGCGATCCACAGCGCCGCTTTCACAGACAGCCGCGCCTGGGATGCCAAAGAAATAAGCGGGCTGCTTCAGTCACGACTGGTGTTTTTTGTCTCGGTTGACGCTGGGTTCGCTTTGGGCCGTGCAGTGGCAGACGAATGCGAACTCCTGACAGTGGCTGTGCATCCTGACGCCCGGCGGCGTGGTTTCGGCTTGTTATTATTGGAAAAATACGAGGCGGAAGCCAGCGCACGCGGGGCGGTCACAAGCTTTCTGGAAGTGGCGGAGGACAACGCAGCTGCGCTTGCGCTCTATGAGCGCTGCGGCTACGAAATATATGGCACGCGGCCCGGCTACTACACACGCACAGACGGGCAGCAAATCGCTGCATGCCTCCTAAAAAAGGCGCTAAACTGATCGGGGGCCTGATTCGAATGTCACCTTTTTGGCCAAATGGTCAAATTAAAGTTGACCGCTTCGGTATCAATCGCCTTAGTTACATGATGGTCCGGCGGGACATGAACAATAGACGGGACGGCACTCGCGACGAAACGACCGCCCCGCTCAACACTGGGAGACTTAAATGAGCCTGATGCACAAATTTCTTGGCGCTGCGGCAGCTGCGGCCCTTTCTGCGGGTGCAGCCGTGGCAGAACCGGCGCTGATCTTTGACCTCGGCGGCAAGTTCGACAAATCCTTCAACGAAGCGGCCTTTGGCGGCGCAACCCGCTGGGCAGAAGAAACCGGCGGCAGCTTCCGCGAGATCGAACTGCAGTCTGAAGCACAGCGTGAGCAGGCTCTGCGCCGCTTTGCAGAAGCGGGTGCCAACCCAATCGTGATGGCCGGCTTTGCTTTTGGCAACGTGCTGGGCGAAGTGGCGGGCGACTATCCTGACACCAAATTTGCCATCATCGACATGGTGGTTGACGCGCCAAACGTGCGCTCCGTTGTGTTCAATGAGCACGAAGGCTCCTACCTCGTCGGCATGATGGCGGCTCAGGCGTCCAAATCCGGCACCGTGGGCTTCATCGGTGGCATGGACATCCCGCTGATCCGTAAATTCGCCTGTGGCTACGTTCAGGGCGTGAAAGCGGTGAACCCGGACGCAACCGTGATCCAGAACATGACCGGCACAACACCTGCCGCATGGAATGACCCGGTAAAAGGCTCCGAGCTGACCAAAGCGCAGATCAGCCAGGGTGCGGACGTTGTTTATGCAGCGGCAGGCGGCACCGGTGTTGGCGTTCTGCAGACCGCAGCGGATGAGGGCATCCTCTCCATCGGTGTGGACAGCAACCAGAACCACCTGCACCCAGGCAAAGTCCTGACCTCCATGATGAAGCGCGTGGACAACGCGGTTTACGAAGCCATGAAAGCGGGTGACGCGCTGGAAACCGGCTTCAACGTGATGGGCGTGGCCAACGGCGGCGTTAGCTATGCGATGGACGAATACAACGCTGAGCTGGTTTCTGCGGACATGGCTGCCGCAGTAGATGCAGCAAGCGGTAAAATTGCTTCCGGTGAGCTGGCTGTGCACGATTACATGAGTGACAACAGCTGCCCAGTGGAATAACAGGCGCCCGGGATCCATCCCGGAGCTCTTTAAGGGGGCCGTGCCATGGCGGTGCGGCCCCTAAAACGTAAAAGGGGGACAAGTTCATGCCAGACTACGTGACCGCTTTCTTCGCCACCTGGGCCGAGGCAGACGCTGACACACGCAGCGCCACACTTGCCGACATCATGGCTGAAAACTTCTCCTATTGCGATCCCAATGCCCCAGAGACGATTTCCGATCTGGACGCGCTGAGCAGCTATATCGGCATGTTCACGCAATATGCCCCCGGCGCGACTGCGCAGGTGGTCAGAACCAGCGAGACCAAAGGCCACCACAGGGTGACCGTTGCCTTTCGTATGGCCGACGGCAAAGAGCAGCTTGGCCAATATTTCGTGGAACTTGACGCCGACGGGCGCGCAACGCGCATGGTCGGCTTCGCAGGACTGGGAGAGCCTGAATGACGGCGCCTGCCATTGAACTAAAAGGCATATCCAAAGCCTTTGGCCCTGTTCAGGCCAACAAGGATATCTCGATCTCGGTGCAGCCTGGCACCATTCACGGCATCATCGGCGAAAACGGCGCAGGGAAATCCACGCTGATGTCGATCCTGTACGGCTTTTACAAAGCGGATGCCGGAGAGATCTTTATCAAGGGACAAAAGACCCCGATTCCGGACAGCCAAGCCGCCATCAGCGCAGGCATCGGGATGGTGTTCCAGCACTTCAAGCTGGTGGAGAACTTCACGGTTCTTGAGAACATCATTCTGGGGGCCGAAGACGGCGCGATGCTCAACACCTCTCTGGGTAATGCGCGTCGCGAGCTGAAGCATCTGGCGGATGAATACGGCCTGAACGTGGATCCGGATGCGGTGATTGAAAACCTCTCTGTGGGCCATCAGCAGCGCGTGGAAATCCTCAAGGCGCTGTATCGCAAGGCGGAAATCCTGATTCTGGATGAGCCGACCGGCGTGTTGACCCCAGCCGAAGCGGATCAGCTGTTCCGCATTCTGGACCGGCTGCGCGAAGAGGGCAAAACCATCATCCTGATCACACACAAACTGCGTGAGATCATGGAATACACCGACACGGTTTCGGTGATGCGGCGTGGTCAGATGACCGCAACGGTGAAGACCAAAGAGACCTCACCTGAAGAGCTCGCCGAGCTGATGGTGGGACGCAAAGTGCTTCTGCGCGTTGACAAAAAACCAGCGGAGCCGGGCGTCACCATTCTGGATGTGCAGGGCTTGCGCGTTGTGGATGACGCGGGCGTTGAGCGTGTCAAAGGCATCGACCTCAATGTGCGCGCCGGTGAGATTGTCGGGATTGCAGGGGTGGCCGGAAACGGCCAATCCGAGCTGCTGGAAGTGCTTGGCGGCTATGCTGAAGGCACCGGCACCATTCTGGTCAATGGTGAGCCGATCCCGCTGAGCGGACATGGTGCTGACGGACAAGCGCGCCGCGCGACCGGGGTGAGCCACGTGCCGGAAGACCGGCAGCGTGAAGGCCTGATCATGGAGTTCTCCGCCTGGGAAAACACCGTGTTTGGCTATCACCTAGAACCGGAAATCCAGAACGGCGTTCTGATGGACAACAAAGCCATCTATGAGGATGCCGAAGCCAAGATGGAGCGCTTTGATGTGCGCCCGCCCGATCCGAAACTGGCGGCCAAGAACTTCTCTGGCGGCAACCAGCAGAAAATTGTGCTGGCGCGCGAAATCGAGCGCAATCCGGACCTTCTGCTGATTGGTCAGCCAACCCGCGGCGTGGACATCGGCGCAATCGAGTTCATCCACCAGCAGATCGTGAACCTACGCGATCAAGGCAAAGCGATCCTGCTGGTGTCTGTGGAACTTGATGAGATCATGTCCCTCTCTGACAGGATTGCGGTCATGTTTGACGGCCACATCATGGGCGAGCGCGATCCGGCGCTGACCAACGAAAAAGAGCTGGGCCTGTTGATGGCCGGAATCACCGACACCTCCGCAGTTGCAGGCAACGGCGGCAATGACACCACTGAACAGGAGGTCCACGCCGATGGATAAGATGCCTAAATGGGCTGACATCGTCCTGATCCCCCTTATCTCGCTGCTATTGGCGGCTTTTTTCTCCGCATTGGTGATTTTGGCCATTGGCGAAAACCCGATTGAAGCGTTGAAACTGATGATCGACGGGGCGCTGATGCGCTCGGCTGGCTGGGGCTACACGCTCTATTACGCCACCAACTTCATCTTCACAGGCCTTGCGGTCTCGGTCGCGTTCCATGCGCGCCTTTTCAACATCGGCGGCGAAGGCCAGGCGATGCTGGGGGGCCTCGGCGTGGCGCTGGTGTGCCTCTATATCCCCTGGCCCCATTGGTCTTTGTCGATCCTCGGTGCCTCTGTGGGTGCGGCGCTGTTTGGCGCGCTATGGGCGCTGATCCCGGCCTATCTGCAGGCCAAGCGTGGCAGTCACATCGTGATCACCACCATCATGTTCAACTTCATCGCTGCGGCGCTGTTGAACTATGTGCTGGTGGAAATGCTGCGGCCTGTGGGCGCGATGGACCCGGCCTCGGCCAAGTTCCCGGATGCAACCCATCTACCGTCTTTCCAGGATATGTTCTCCACCGCAGAGACACCCATGTTCCGCGGGGCCCCTGCAAACGTGACCTTCTTCCTTGCGCTGATCGCCTGTGTTGTGGTCTGGGCGCTGATCTGGCGCACCCGGCTTGGCTACGAAATCCGCGCCTTTGGCCAATCGGAAACGGCCGCCAAATACGCCGGCATCAGCCCAGTGCGCATCACCGTGATCGCCATGCTGATCTCCGGTGCGCTGGCCGGGATGATGTCCGTGAACACCACAATGGGGGAAAGCGAACGTCTGATCCTCAACAGCACCGAAGGCGCGGGCTTTATCGGCATCGCGGTGGCGCTGATGGGACGCAACCATCCGTTTGGCGTGTTCCTCGCAGCCATCCTGTTTGGGTTCCTCTATCAGGGCGGCGCGGAACTGGCGCTCTGGACCAGCATCCCACGTGAATTGATCGTGGTGATCCAAGCTCTGGTGATCCTGTTCACCGGTGCGCTGGACAATATGGTGCGTCACCCGCTTGAGAAACTCTTTATCGCGCTGCGCCGGAGGAACGCCTGATGGACTTTCTGACACTGCTTCAGGTGCTGGACACATCTGTGCGTCTGGCAACACCTCTGCTGCTGGCCTGTCTCGCGGGCCTATACTCGGAACGCTCCGGCGTGGTCGACATCGGGCTTGAGGGCAAAATGCTGGCAGCGGCGTTCTTTGCCGCCGCATTCGCCTACTACTCCGGCAATGCCTGGGTGGGCCTGCTGGCCGGGATTGGCGCGTCGATCATTCTCGCGGTGATCCACGGGCTGGCATCCGTCACCTTCCGTGGCAACCAGCTGATTTCCGGTGTGGCGATCAACTTCCTTGCGGCTGGCATGACCGTTTTGGCGGCGCAAAGCTGGTTCCGCCAAGGGGGCCGCACGCCGCCGCTGGAAGGCGCGGCACGGTTTAACCCGATTGAGCTGCCGTTTGCCATTGGCCCAACTGATGCCGAGGCCGCAGGCCGCCCGCTGAGCCAGCTGATCGCCGAGGCAGGTCCGCTGCAGCAGTTCTACTCCGAACTGATCTCCGGCCACTCGATCCTCGTTTATCTGGCGCTGCTGACTGTGCCTTTCACCTGGTGGCTGCTCTTCCGCACCCGCTTTGGCCTGCGCCTGCGCGCGGTTGGTGAAAACCCGGCCGCGGTGGATACGGCAGGTGTGTCCGTGGTCTGGCTGCGCTATGCGGCTGTGCTGATCTGCGGTGTGCTGTGCGGTGTGGCCGGAGCCTATCTCTCCTCCGCCCTGCAGGCGGGCTTTGTGAAAGATATGACCGCCGGTCGTGGCTTTATCGCGCTCGCGGCGCTGATCTTTGCCAAATGGCGTCCGGTCTATGCGCTTTGGGCCTGTCTGCTCTTTGGTCTTTTCCAGGCCCTGGAGCTGCGTCCGGACATCATCGAGAATGTGTCCGGCATCAAGGTTCAGGTGCAACTGTTGGGTGCGCTGCCCTATATCCTGACCGTGGTGATACTCGCAGGTTTTGTCGGCAAGGCGATCCCGCCACGTGCCAGCGGCGAGCCCTACGTCAAAGAGCGCTAAATCCGCAACCGGACGATAAGTCCAGTTTTCGGTCAATGATCTGTCCTGCCAGCGTTTTATCGACGCTGGCAGGTTGCTTTTGAGAGCCCTGTAGCGCTATCAAAAATTATGCAGATTTACCTCCCCATCGCCGAAGTTTCCGTCAACGCATTCCTGCTGCTTGGACTGGGCGGCATGGTGGGCATTCTTTCGGGGATGTTCGGGGTTGGCGGCGGATTTCTGATGACGCCGCTTTTGTTTTTCATCGGCATCCCGCCGGCCGTCGCGGTTGCGACGGAAGCGAACCAGATTGTGGCCTCCTCGTTCAGTGGTGTGCTGGCACATCTGAAGCGAAAAACCGTGGACCTCAAAATGGGCACGGTGCTGCTGTCCGGGGGTCTCATAGGGGCCGCGCTTGGGGTGGTGGTGTTCAACTATCTGAAGTCGCAGGGCCAGGTCGATTTGCTGGTGCGGCTTTGCTATGTGGTCTTTCTGGGCGTGATCGGCTCTCTGATGTTTATCGAGAGCCTCAATGCGATCCGCAAATCACGCAAGAACGCGGGACCACCCAAACGCAAGAAACACAATTGGGTGCATGGTCTGCCGCTGAAGATGCGCTTTCGTGTGTCCGGTCTCTACATCTCTGTGATCCCGCCGATGATGGTGGGCGTGCTGGTGGGCATCCTGTCAGCCATCATGGGCGTTGGCGGCGGGTTCATCATGGTGCCCGCGATGATCTATCTGCTGGGGATGCCGACCAAAGTGGTTGTGGGCACCTCGCTGTTTCAGATCATCTTTGTCACCGGCTTCACCACGCTTTTGCACGCCACCACCAACTTCACCGTGGACATCGCGCTGGCGGTTCTGTTGCTGGTGGGCGGTGTGATCGGCGCGCAGATTGGCACGCGGCTTGGCACCTACCTGAAGGCAGAGCAGCTGCGCATTCTGCTGGCGCTTCTGGTGATTATGGTCTGTGCCAAACTGGCGCTGGACCTGCTGCTGCAACCCAGCGAGCTCTTTTCGCTTGGCGCGGTGGAGGGTCACTGATGCTGCGGATACTCTCTTTCTGTTTTGCCCTTGCCGCCAGCACGTTGAGCGCTGAGGAAGTGGTGCTTGGCCTGAGCCAGGATCAGGTGGCGATCACCACAAATTTTGACGGCTCTGAGATCCTGCTGTTTGGCGCGGTGAAACGCGAGGCCCCCATCCCGGAAGAGCCGCTGGACGTGGTGATTGCCGTGTCCGGCCCATCCAGCCCACTCACCGTGCGGCGCAAGGAGCGCAAGTTTGGCATCTGGGTGAACACCGATGCGGTGGAGATTGACGCCGCCCCAAGCTTTTATGCGGTGGCCACCTCAGCGCCGTTCACGGAAGCGATTTCAAACGTCGAAGACCAGCGCCACAAAGTGTCGATCCCGCGTGCAATCCGCTCTGTCGGTGCGCCGATGGAAGTAGAAGACGCCCAAAGCTTCAGCGAAGCGGTGATCCGTATCCGTACCGATGAAGGCCTGTATCAGCTGCGCGAAAACACCGTGGAAATCGAGCAGCAGACCCTGTTTCGCACCTCAATCCAGATGCCCGCCAACCTGACGGAGGGCGACTATCCCACGCGCATTTTCCTGACGAGGGATGGCAAAGTGGTGTCTCAGTTTGAGACGGTGATCAACGTGAACAAGGTGGGGCTGGAACGTTGGCTTTATGATTTGTCGCGCAATCAACCCTTGATTTACGGGATCATGTCATTGGCTATTGCGATTGCCGCAGGATGGCTGGCCTCTGCCGCGTTCCAGGTTTTGCGGCGCAACTGAGCCAAGCCAACGCGCTTGCGTCGCTGCGTCAGGGCGACTACCTGATAACAAACTCAAAAAGGGGCACAGGATATGTCGCAGACACCGGAAACGCTTGCAGGAATGATGCTGGAGGCCGCGCAGAAAGCCGGTTCGGAAGCGGCGGATGCGATGGTGGTCTCTGGAACGTCGGTGTCCATCGAGGTGCGCGAAGGCAAGCTTGAGCAGGCGGAGCGCTCTGAGGGGGTGGACCTCGGGCTGCGTGTGCTGATCGGGCAGCGTCAGGCCAATGTGTCCATTTCCGACACGCGCCCTGAAAGCATCGCAACCATGGCAGAACGGGCCGTGGCCATGGCCAAAGAAGCGCCTGAGGATCCCTATGTGGGCTTGGCAGCGGCGGACCAGCTTGTACGCGACCCTGATATTGCTGCACTTGAGCTGTGTGACCCCACTGCCGAGCCCGCGCCTGATGCGCTGCAGGCAGATGCATTGGCAGCCGAAGCGGCGGCTATGGCGGTCGAAGGCGTGACGCAGGTGCAATCCTCCACTGGCGGATATAGCCACACAACCGTGCATTTGGCGGCGAGCAACGGGTTTTCCGGCGGATATGACCGCAGCAGCCGCGCGGTTTACACCACTGCGATTGCCGGGACCGGCGAGGCCATGGAGCGTGACTACGACGGAGATTCGCGCATCTTTCAGAGCGATCTGCGTTCCGCTTCAGAAATCGGCACCGAAGCCGGACAGCGCGCCATCGCCCGCCTGAACGCGCGCAAACCTGAAACCGGGGCTTTTCCCGTGCTGTTTGATGAGCGCATTTCCTCGTCGTTGGTCGGGCATCTGCTGGCGGCAGCAAACGGGGCCATGGTGGCGCGTGGCTCAAGCTGGCTGCGCGAAAAGCAAGGCCAGCAGGTTCTGCCCGAAACGCTTTCCCTGATCGAAGATCCGCTGCGCCCACGTGTTTCTGGCTCGCGCCCGTTTGATGCGGAAGGGCTGCCCACCGCCAAACGTGCGATTGTTGACAAAGGCGTGCTGACCGGCTGGACGCTTGATTTGGCCAATGCGCGCAAGCTGGGCATGGCCTCAACCGGCAATGCCGCACGCGGAGTTTCAAGCCCGCCCTCCCCGAGCAGCTGGAATGTGGCGCTGACCCAAGGCGCGCAGTCGCGTGAGGCGCTGATCAAAGACATGGGGCGCGGCCTGCTGGTGACATCGCTGATTGGCTCCACCATCAACCCGACAACCGGGGATTATTCACGCGGGGCGGCTGGGTTCTGGATTGAGAACGGCGAGATCACCTATGCGGTGAATGAATGCACCATCGCCGGGAACCTGCATGACATGCTGCGCCATATCGTGCCTTCCAATGATGCGCGCGGCTACCTGTCGCGTGTGGTGCCCTCCTTGCTGGTGGAAGGGATGACCCTTGCCGGCGCCTGATCTTCAGCTCCTGATCGACGCGGCGCTGGAGGCAGGTGAGATTGCCAAGCGCTATGACGGGCAAAACGCAAAGACCTGGCATAAGCCGGAGGGCGCTGGCCCTGTGACCGAGGCCGATCTGGCGGTGAACGACATGCTGGAGCGGGAGCTGCGCGGGGCGCGGCCCGACTATGGCTGGTTGAGCGAAGAGTCACTTGATGAAGGCAACCGGGTGCAGGACGCGCGGGTTTTTATCATCGACCCGATTGATGGCACGCGCAGCTTTATTGAAGGGTCCAACACCTGGGCGCATTCGCTTGCGATTGCGGAACAGGGCGAAGTGACCGCAGCGGTGGTCTATCTGCCGCGGCGGGACCGGCTTTATGTCGCGGAAAAGGGCCAAGGTGCGACACTGAACGGCGAACCGATCCAAGCGGCCACCACCGGAGAGCTCGCCGGAGCCAAGGTTCTGGCGGCCCGGCCCGCGATGGAGGCGGCGCTGTGGAGAGACGCGCCTCCGGAATTCAATCGCGGCTATCGCCCCTCGCTGGCCTATCGCATGGCGCTGGTGGCACAGGGCCGGTTTGACGCCATGCTGACCCTGCGCCCGACATGGGAATGGGACATTGCCGCTGGCGATCTGATCTTGCGTGAAGCCGGTGCGGCGAGCTCTGACCGGCACGGAAATCCCCTGATGTTCAACAATCCCGATCCCCGGCTTGCCGGCGTTGTGGCGGGCAATGCCACCCTGCAGCCCAAGATTTGTGCGGCTCTGGCCCCAACCCATGCGCCGCAATAGGCAAAACCGCAAAAACCTTTGGGAAACGGGAAAAATTCCGCCTATTTCTCTATAACCTGCCCTCTTGAGACCGCGACGTAAGCGGCTTAGGTTGCGCGCAAATCCGCACCACAAAGGAGTGGCCCATGGCACAACGACTGCACCTCGTCTTTGGCGGCGAGCTGATCGACCCCACAAAAACCGCATTCAAAGACGTGGACGACATTCACGTTGTGGGCATCTTTCCGAACTATGAAAGCGCCTATGACGCGTGGAAAGCCGAAGCACAGCGCACCGTAGACAATGCGCATATGCGGTATTTCATCGCCCATTTGCACCGCCTGCGTGATGAAGGTGCCGAAGCCTCCTCCACGGAAGAACTCGGATAAAACTGGCATGCCGCGCTCGCTTGGTCTGACGACATATCTTGCGTTTGCGCGCCGCCAACCGCCACAGCTGGCTGCCATCACCACGCCACGACCGGCGGGTGAGCTGGTTTGGCTGCACTGTGCGGATCCAAAACGGGTGCGGACCCTCGCAAAGCTTGGTCAGCGCCTGACCCGGCAGCGTGGGGCGAGCGCGTTTCTGATCACGACACCTCAGAGCAAGCCGCCCCAAGGGTTGCCGGACGAGGCGATCTGGCAAAGCTGCCCCTCAGAGAACCCCAACGATATCAAAGCTTTTCTGACCCATTGGCAGCCTGATCTGTGCCTTTGGCTGGGGCCGGAGCTGCGCCCCGCGCTGATTGATGCGGTGTTTGAGCGGAATATCCCTTCGGTGCTGCTGGAGGCCAACCGCACCAAGATTGACCAGAAACGCCGCTGGGGGCCGGAGCCGACCCGCGCGACCCTGATGCGGTTCACCAAGATCTTCGCGCAAGGCAAAGACGCGCGGAGCCGGTTTAAGAAACTGCTGCCAGAAACGGCAGAGATCACGCTGAGTGGTGAGCTGATGGAAGAGGCGCAGGCCTTGCCGGTTCAGGACAGTGATCTGGAGGAGCTGCGCGCATCGCTTTCCGGCCGCCCGGTCTGGCTGGCCGCGCGACTGCAGCCCAAAGAGCTGCCGCTGGTGCTCAACGCCTATCGCCAGATGCTGCGGCTGTCGTTTCGCACATTGCTGGTGGTTGTCCCCGACAACGCAGAAGATGCCCCTGATATGCACCGGACCATTCAGGAAGACGGGTGGCGAGTTGCCGATTGGGAGGCCGGGGATTTTCCCGGCGAAGATACGCAGGTGCTGTTTGCTCAAACGCCTGATGAGCTGGGCCTTTGGTACCGGCTTGCCCCAGTCAGCCTGGTGGGCTCTTCGCTGGTTGCCGGAGCTGGCGGGCGTGATCCGCTTGAACCCGCGGCACTGGGCAGTGCAATCCTCTATGGACCGTCGGTTCGGCGCTATCTGAACAGCTACACACGGCTGGCCAACGTGGGCGCGGCGCGTATCGTGAAAGACGCTGAAAGCCTGACCGCCGCGCTGATGTTTCTGGCCGCGCCCGATCAGGCGGCGGCGATGGCCCATGCGGGCTGGCAGGTTGTTTCTGACAGTGCCGCGGTTTCCGATATGGTGATTGAGCACGCACATGCGCTTTTGGATCAGCAAGAGGCCGTTTGATGAAAGAGCCAAAGTTCTGGTCCAACGCTCCGGACAAACCCGGCTGGCAGGCGCATCTGCTCGCACCTCTGGGCGCGCTTTACGCCTCTGCGACGCGAAAGCGCATCCGGCAAAGCTCTGACGGCCATAAAGCCAATGTGCCGGTGATCTGTGTCGGCAACCTCAACGCCGGGGGTACGGGCAAGACCCCCACCGCCATCGCCTTGGTGCAATATCTGCAGGCACGCGGGAACACACCGCATGTGGTCTCGCGTGGATACGGCGGCGCGCTGGAAGGGCCTGTGCAGGTTGATGAACGCGCCCACCGCGCTGCGCAGACCGGCGATGAGCCGCTCTTGCTGGCGGCCTTTGCCCCAACCTGGGTGGCCAAGGATCGCGCCAAAGGCGTGGCTGCTGCAGAGGCGGCGGGGGCTGATGTGATCCTGCTGGATGACGGTTTTCAGAACCCGACAGTGCAAAAAGACGCCAGCATCATCGTGGTGGATGCGGCGCGCGGCTTTGGCAACGGGCGCTGTATTCCCGCAGGCCCCTTGCGTGAACCCATCGCGACAGGTCTGGCGCGGGCCGATGTGCTGCTGTCGATCGGCTCCGAGCAGGCGCAGGCACAGTTTGCAGCGCGCTGGGGACAAGCGGTCTCCCTCCCCCACCTGACAGGCGCTTTGGAGCCGTTGCCGACCGGCATGGACTGGCGGGAAACCCCGTTTCTGGCCTTTGCCGGAATTGGGCATCCGGAGAAGTTTTTTGACACTCTGCGAGGGCTTGGCGCGACTCTGGTGCGCACGGAAGCGCTGGATGATCATCAGGCGCTGCCACCGTCGCTGTTGACCCGCCTCACATCAGAGGCCCGCGCGCTTGGGGCGCAGTTGGTCACGACGGAAAAGGATGCGGTGCGTTTGCCAATGGAGATGCGGGCGCAGGTGCTGACATTGCCCGTGCGACTGGCCATTTCGGATTGGCAACCGATTGAAAAACTCTTGGCCCGGATTGGCGTGCCTGAGCGATCCTAGAACGCTCAGGCTTGAGCAAGAAGGCTTATTCGCCCAGCTTGCCGTCCAGAATCTCGCGCAGGTCTGCGTAGTTCATGTTGGAATGCTGTTCGCCATCAATGATGAGCGTTGGCGTTGCCTGAACATTGTCCGCCGCTGCATTTTCCTGGAACCAAGCCACAAGCGCCTTGGCTTTGTCTTCGTCCTGCAGGCAGGCCTGAAGCGTGTCGTCTTCCAGCCCTGCAAGGCGACCGGTTTTGCGCAGCGCATCCGCGATGGCCACCGGATCACCGGAGCTTGTCCATTCGCGCTGGGTTTCCATCAGGATGTCGGTCATACCGAAGAAACGCTCCTGACCACCGCAGCGTGCCACCATGGATGCCCAGAGACCGTAGCGGTCAAAGTAGACATCGCGGAAGATGAACTTCACCTTGCCGGTGTCGATGTAGTCCACTTTGAGGTCTTTGAAGACGTTCTCATGGAAGCTCGCACAGTGCGGGCAGGTGAAGGATGCATATTCGATGATGGTGATCGGGGCGTCTTCGGCACCAATCGCCATTTCCACGATCTCAGAGGACTCCGCATTTTCAGAGGAGACCGTCTGGATGTTGGACACCGCAGGCAGAATGGTGGAGACGGCGGTGGTCGTCGGCTGGCCCGCAGTCATCCAGTAGGCCCCGCCTGCAACAGCCATGGCTGCAGCGGCGATAAGGGGAACAAAACGGTTCATTTAGAAACCTTTCTTAGCATTTTTATTTTTCATAAGCACGTTGCCGGCAAGCTGTTCAAGCGCTTGCCGCAGTTCATTGTTCTGCACCGGGGCTGCGACCTGAGCGGCCTCTTGCTGGGTGGCGGGATCGGGTTTGGCCGCCTCTTTTTTGGGCGGGGTCGAGAATTGCACCTGACCTTCGGCAAAGCCAGTGGGGGCGGTCTGGGTGATGCGCAGATGGGCAATGGCGTTGTAGCCGTAGGCGGCATTCACGCGGTTGCGCAAAGTCTCTTTCTGCATTTCCAGCATGGGCGCATTGGCTCCGGTGGTGAGCACCGTGAGCGTCGCGCCAAAGCCTTTGCGGCCGTATTTCACATCCACGGGCCGACAAATGCGCGCGATATCCTGCCCCACGATCTCTGCCCAATGGGTGAGCACGCGGGTCTCCGAAAACCCCTTGCTTTCGCTGGCTTTGCGAATGCGATCCCGCAGGAGCGAGGAGGTGCGTTTGAACCCTTTGGTCGTGGTACGGCGCATGTTGATCTTGCATCCTCTGGTCGAGAGCTATTTTAGTGGCCCGACCCAGCTGTGCCAGCGAAACCGACTCTAGGCGAGGATAAAACTTGCGTGATTTGCCCCAAAGCTCCGACCTCCTGGCTTGGTATGACCACAATGCGCGCAAGATGCCGTGGCGGATTGGCCCGGCAGAGCGCAAAACGGGCATAAAACCTGATCCCTATCGTGTCTGGATGTCCGAAATTATGCTGCAACAGACAACCGTTGCCGCCGTGAAGGACTATTTTGAGCGGTTTACCGCGCGCTGGCCGACGGTCAACGATCTGGCTGCGGCGGCGGATGAAGACGTCATGGCGGAATGGGCGGGGCTTGGCTACTACGCACGCGCGCGCAACCTGCTGAAATGCGCACGCTTTGTGAGCTCTGAATTGGGTGGCGCGTTCCCCGATACGGTCGAGGCGCTTTTGAAATTACCCGGTGTCGGGCCTTACACCGCAGGGGCTGTGGCCTCGATCGCCTTTGATCAACCTGCCACAGTGGTCGACGGCAATGTGGAGCGGGTGATGGCCAGGCTGTTTGATGTGCACACCCCGCTGCCCGCCGCCAAACCGGAGCTGACGGAACTGGCCGAGCGTCTAACACCACAGGAGCGCCCCGGCGACTATGCGCAGGCGGTGATGGATCTGGGCGCGACAATTTGCAGCCCGCGCAACCCCGCCTGTGGCATCTGCCCGTGGCGCGCCCCCTGTCAAGCACAAAAGGCGGGTACTGCGGCAGAGCTGCCAAAGAAAACACCGAAGAAGCCCAAACCCATACGCCATGGCGTGGTCTATATCGCGCGCCGGGTGGACGGGGCTTTCCTGCTCGAGCGCCGACCCGACAGCGGGTTGCTGGGCGGGATGCTCGGTTGGCCCGGATCTGAGTGGCAGGAGACGGCGGCCCCGGCCCATGAAGCCCCGATCAAAGCGGAATGGAAAACGCTCAACGCCGAAGCGCGGCACACGTTTACCCATTTCCATCTGCGCCTGACGGTCTGCAGCGCGCTGGTGCCGATGGATCGCAAGCCGGTCACCGGGCATTTTGTGGACGCTGAGGAATTTGACCCGGGGGATCTGCCAACGGCGATGCGCAAGGCGTTTGATCTCTATCGCGGCGCTTGAGCGCATTGCGATAAGACGCGCTTGCCCGCATAGTCTTTGCGACGATGAAAGAGGTTTGCGCCATGATCCCCTCCGCACAATTGGCCCGTTTCTCCAGTGCCTTACCGTTTTGGTGTTCGCTGCTGCTGATCCCGCTGGTGTGGATCACTGCGGGTTTGGGCGGCTGGTGGGTGCTGCTTGTGCCAATCACCACCTGGTATCTGTTTGCCGCGCTTGACGCCGTCACAGGCCTCAACCTGCAAAACGCTGATCTCGACACCGCTGAGGCGGATCTGAAGTGGTATCGGCTGGTGACCATGATCTGGCCATGGCTGCAGTTTGCCACGATCTTTGGGATGATCTGGTATGCCACCCGCGCGGACCATTTGAGCACGGGCGCGTTGATCGGTCTGTTTTTCGGCGTGGGAGTGCTGACCGGCACTGTGGGGATCAACTACAGCCATGAGCTGATGCATCAGAAGCCCAAATATGAGCGCTGGCTGGGGGATTTTCTGCTCGCCATGGTGCTCTATTCTCATTTCCGCAGCGAGCACCTGCTGGTGCATCACCGCTATGTCGGCACGCCGCGTGATCCGGTCACAGCGCGCTATAATGAAGGGTTTCACCGCTTCTTCCCACGTGTTTTGATTGGCTGCCTGAAATCCGCCTTCCGCGCAGAAAAAGAGATGCTGGCGCGCAAAAATCTACCTTGGACCGACCTCTCCAATCCTTTCTTCCGCTATTGGGCGATGCAGGGGGCGATGTTGGTCTTGGCCGGGATCGTGGGCGGCTGGCTGGGTGTTTTGCTGTTCATCTGGCAGGCCTATATCGCGATCTGGCAGTTGGAGCTGGTGAACTATGTGGAGCACTACGGGCTGACCCGCAAACATCTGGGAGAGGGCAAATATGAGCATGTACGCCCGCATCACAGCTGGAATGCGGCCCATAAGGCCTCAAACTGGCTGCTGATCAATTTGCAGCGTCATTCCGACCACCACTACAAGCCGGACAGGCGGTTTCCGCTCCTGCAGAACTACAGCGATGCGGAGGCGCCGCAGCTGCCCTTTGGCTATCCTATCATGACGGTTGCGGCGATGATCCCGCCAGTGTGGAAGCAGGTTATGAACCCGCGCGTGCGCAGATGGCGGGAGATGTATTATCCCGAGATCACCAATTGGCAGCCCTATAACAAGGCCAAGAACCCGATGCCCCGTTAGCTTGTGATGCCGTGATCGCGCGGCCGCTCGTAGGCCCAGACGGTGAGCTTTTCCGCAACACCGCGAATGTCCTGATCAGTGAATTTCTGCAGCCCGTCCAGACACTCATCCCCGCCCTCGCGCAGCACTTCGGCGCGCATCCCATCGCTGATCACAAGGCGGGCGTTGAGCCCGCGGGTCATGCTCTCAAGGCGAGAGGCGACGTTGACGGTGTTGCCCACCACGGCAAACTCCAGACGGTTGGCGCCGATGTCGGCCAGAACCGCTGGCCCGTAGTGCGCGCCAAACCCGACACGCAGCGGCGGGAGCCCCTTGCTGATGCGGGCGTTGTTCCAATCATCCACATCGCGCATCATCTGGCGCGCGCAACGCAGCGCGTTTTGCGCATCCCGCTCAGAAGGGCTTGGGGTGCCAAAGGTCGCCATCAACCCGTCGCCCAGATACTTGTCGAGCGTGCCTTCATGGGCAAAAACAGCGCCTTCCATAAGGCCGTGAAATTCGCGCAGGGTCTCAATGACTTCCTCAGGTTTGCGCGCGGCGGCAAACTCGGTGAAGCCGACGATATCGACAAACAGCACGGCGATATCATGGGATCGGATCTGTTTGAGCGGCTCGTCATTCTGGCTCAGCTCCTCGACCACATTGGGCGAGAAATAGCGTGACAGATTGGTGCGCTCGCGCTCCAGAGCCGCGTTGGAGCGCAGCAAAGTGTTGAACCGGCGCACTGTCAGGCCAAGCGTGAGCGCCACAAGAATGAAGACAAAGGCTTCCTGAAGCCGCAGATCAAGGTGGAAGCTGTTCGGGTCCAGCATCCGTCCAAGCTCGGGATGATTTGGCAGCGCAGTGATCACCGCTTCGCTAAGCGCTTCCATCGGCTCGGTGAACAAGAATGACAGCGCTAGCGCCGCGCACCAGATCATCGCGGTCCATGTGCCAATCGCAATCACCGTGCGCCAGGAATAGGCCAGCGTGCCCGCTGCAAGGATCAGATAGAAATACTGGAAGTTGTCATATTGAAAGCGCATGGCAGAGGGCCAGTCATGCTCTCCCAACGGGTTGGGACCAACGATGCCAATGGTCATGATCAAGAGATCAAAAAAGATCAGCAACAGCTCTGTGCGCGATTGACCGACACGGCCCACACGCTGGATGAGCCAGCCATTGGCGCAGAGCACCATCAATATGAAGTGGTAATAGAGAACTTCTGGCCACGGGGCGACAAACAGCAGGAAGACGGCCACGACACCCATCGCCCACCAGCGCGCCTTCACCGCAAGCGCGAGACCTTCGCGTTTGTGATGCTCCAGCACAGCCTCGGTGTAGCGGTCTTCGCGGTCAGCCTCGCCACCGCTTGCATGTGCGATGTCGTCGCCGGGGTCTGATCTTACGCCCTCTGTCATCTTCAGAGCCCTCCGTCTCGTCCTCTTAGATAGGTATTGGCGAGATGCTTACACACCCCAAAGCGTTTCGATTTTGTGTTGAGATCTGACAAAAAGCCGAAACGCGAGGAACGTATCGACGTCATAGGCGCTACTTGTGTCGCAGTTTAATGTCGAAACGCTTTAAAGATCAAAAAACCCCGCCGTTTCCGGCGGGGAAGTCTTGGTGCCTGTTCAGTCAGTTCGGCAACAGGCACCGGCGGTATTCTACCGGTTTTTTCCTGTCTTCTGAATGTGTTGCCCTTAGTTCGGGCGTGTGGCCATCTCTGCGCGGATCTGTTGACGCAGAAGATCGATCGGCACTTTTTTGCCTTCGCGCTTGTAAGACCAGTAGGTCCAGCCGTTGCAGCTGGGCGCGCCTTCAAGATGTGCGCCAACCTGGTGGATGGAGCCTTTGATGTCGCCACCAATCAGGGTGCCATCCGCGCGGACCTTGGCTTTGTAGCGGCCATTGAGCGAATAAAGCTCTTCGCCCGGACGCAGCATGCCGCGCTCGACCAGTTGGCCAAATGGAACACGTGGCTCTGCGCGCTTGGAGGTGGTCACCTGAAGTGCCTCGCGGTCAAACTTGCGCACATTGGCGATGCGTTTCTGCGCCACCTTGCGGTAAGCCGCCTCACGCTCGATGCCGATGAATTCGCGCCCCAACATCTTGGCCACAGCACCGGTGGTGCCAGTGCCGAAGAACGGATCGAGCACAACGTCACCCGGGTTGGTCGCGCCAATCAGAACGCGGTGCAGCAGGCTCTCCGGTTTCTGGGTTGGATGCGCCTTGTCGCCATTTTCGTCTTTCAGACGCTCATGGCCGGTGCAGATCGGAAGCACCCAGTCAGAGCGCATCTGCACACCTTCGTTGAGCGCCTTGAGTGCCTCGTAGTTGAAGGTGTATTTGGCGCCTTCGGATTTGGAGGCCCAGATCATGGTCTCATGGGCGTTGGTGAAACGCTTGCCGCGGAAGTTCGGCATCGGGTTGGATTTGCGCCAAACCACATCGTTCAAAATCCAGAAGCCCTGGTTTTGCAGCTCAGCACCCATGCGGAACACATTGTGGTAGCTGCCAATCACCCAGATTGCGCCGTTTGGCTTCAGCAGGCGACGCGCCGCTTTCAGCCATTCGCGGGTGAATTTGTCATACGCTGCGAAACTGGAAAACTGATCCCATTCATCATCGACAGCGTCGACTTTGGAATTGTCGGGACGGTGCAAATCGCCCTTCAACTGAAGGTTATAGGGCGGGTCAGCAAAAATCAGGTCGATAGAGTTTTCCGGCAGACTGTTCATCACCTCGATACAGTCACCAGACAATATACTATTGATCGGGAGCGCGGATGCGCCCTTCGCTTTTGTCATCGTTTTCATTCTCTGCCTCATTACGGCGCGGTTTTTTTAGTGCGCTCGTTGATGTGGATAAGTTTGAGTCAAACGAGATTCGGCGTCAATTTCTTTTTTGAATCAAGACGTTAGTTTTTAGCTTGATACAACATGTTGTGGATAGGTTTGAATGAACGTCTATGGTGTGGGGTTATCCCCAGCTCCAGCAAAGCCGCTTTGTGGCTTTTGGACGGGTATCCGGCGTTGGTTTCCCACCCATAGCCCGGAAACTGTTGCGCCAAATCCATCATGATGTGATCACGCACTGTTTTGGCAACAATAGAAGCCGCTGCGATGGACAGAGATTTGGCGTCGCCTTTGACAATTGCCTCCGATTTCAGCGTCAATCCGCGCGGGATCATGTTGCCGTCGATCAACAGATGATCCGGAGCCACGGCCAATCCGGCCACAGCCCGCTCCATGGCGATATGACTGGCACGCAAGATGTTGTGTTCGTCGATCTCCTCGACCGAGGCGTGGGCGATACAGACATCGGCCACTTTCAAGATCTCTTCAGTCAGAGCATCGCGCCGTTTGGCGGTGAGTTTCTTGGAGTCGTTCAGTCCCTCGGGGATGTTGTTTGGATCAAGCACCACAGCCGCCGCCGTCACCGGCCCGGCCAATGGGCCTCGCCCCACTTCATCCACGCCTGCCACACGTGTTGCACCGCCCTTGAGAGCGGCCTCTTCCAGCAAAAAATCAGGTGTTGTCATGGCCACTGTGACAATCATCTTCGCGCCCATTTCGCAACAAAAAAGGCTGGACAGCCCCTCGCGCCGTCCAGCCAGTGGCCGCCCTATCTCGGCCATTCCCTGCTCGATGGGACCGATTAACGCCACACCACTTGGTAGCCGTTGCGATCAAGGCAATTCGTGCGATAGCCGGAGATCGTACGGTGCTTGCCACGCGCCTGGAAATAGCATTTCTCGGGCAACCGATAGGCAGGGTATTCCGCGCGGAACAGGCACCGCTGACCGTAGGCCTGAATGACTTTGCCGCGGTGGGTTTCAAACCGTTTGGAGCAATGACTTGGCAGCCAGGACTTATGCTTGTGCTTGGCTTTTTTGGCTTTCTTCGGCTTCTTGGGCTGTTCAGGTTTGCTCGGCTGATAGGTGTAGCGTGGCTTCTCTTTCTTATCGTCCTTGTGGTCGGCCACCGCCGCCCCGATGACCGCCAGAGCCAAGCCGCCAAACAGCAATGCACCAATCGCGTCTTCATCCAAGGCATGCGCGCGGGGAGCAGACAGGCCGGTGATCACGAGCGCGGCACTCAGCACGGCGGCAATGAAAGTTTTTGAAGTCATAACAACATCCTCTGCGGTTTTTGTTCGATGAGACCGGTGCGTTGACCGGAAGACATCTTCTGTTTCCGTCAGGATGTGAAAATCGTACAATATCAGGGTGATGTTATCCTATATCCGATCACAAAAGCGGATTGGTTATTGAATATCAAACGCCCAGGGAGCAGTGTTGCGCCATGAAAAACAGGATCAGATACCCGATTTGTGCGGCAGCTCTTGCGGCCTCCCTCGCCCTGCCCAATCTGGCAAGCGCGGCGGATTGCTATGCCGATTACAAAGCCAAAAAGGACGGCCCGTTGCGGCTGCACTATGGTGTCGTTGCGCTGCAGGGCAGCTGTGACAAAGCCTCTGCCAAGCGGGAAGTTGCCGCGCGCATTGGGCAGGACGGGTGGACGCTGCTAAACGTCCTTTCCGTGTTTGACGCCTCAAAACTCTCCGGGAAAAAAGACAGTGCAGGACAATTCTACCTCCGTTATTGAAACGCGGCGCAGCGGCGGGCGGGTTGTGATTTTCGGGGTTGGGGCGGTTGTCTCGATCCTGTTGATTTGCGCCGCTGTCCTGCTTCTGACCTTGCCGGATGCCAACGCGTTTAACGCGCGGGTGGAGCAGTTGTTCATGGAGAATGACGCGCTCACCGGGCAGGCGGAAATCAAGCTTCTGGAAATCCTTGCGCAATCGGGCACGGCCTTTGCTGACACGCTTTCAAGCTATCGCCTGGTGATCCTGGTGTTGCTGGTGTTTGCCACCGCGATGATGATCGCAGCACTTGTGTGCCTTGTGGCGCTGATGATGCTGAACCGGCGCATGGCGCAGATCGAGCGAGCCGGCATTCAGGTCACCTCACTGATCGTCAGTCGCGAAGAAAAGACCGTTTACCTCAACGAGATGGGCTTCAAGCTGACCGATGCGGCGATGGAAACGCTTTCGGTACTGGCGGAGGCACGGATGGATGACGAGGTGCTTTCAGGCATCGCGCTGGAAAGCGTGATCTCTGGCAAACCGTCGGCGGATTGCGATGAGGCGGCAGGGGCGACGCGGATCAAGCGGCTGCGGGATTCTTTGGGCAATCAGATGGTGAGCCAGCTTTTGGTGAAAAACATCGCGCGCAAAGGTTATGTTCTGTCGATCGACAAGGATGTGATCGAGGTGCTCTAGCCCTCCTTCTAGCCCCCTGCCCGCGCCCTGCGGCCGCAGCCGATGAGCCTGTTTGATGTACAAAAGTTGTTGAAACCGGCCGCTGGGGACTTGTTTACCCTTTGTTCACACACCACATTGGGACGGACGACGCGCGGCAGGGAGAGATCTTGCTATGGAAGGCTCACGATTTGGGGCAAACGCCGGTTACGGCCTCGACATCAAACCGATAGATGCAACTGTAAAAGTGCTGCGCGGCGGTGTCTTGCTGGCGCAAAGCGCGCGCGCCAAGGTCATGTATGAGACGCGCCTTGAGCCGCAGATTTACATACCGCGCGATGACATCCTTGTGGCGCTGTCAGACCAAAACGAGCTGAAAACCTTCTGCCCCTTCAAAGGCACCGCGCGCTATCGCGACATTCTGATGGATGGGGAAACCATCCCCAATGGGGTGTGGTCCTATGATGACGCCATGCCCGAAAGCCGTGCCATCAACGGCCACATCGGCTTTATGCCGAATGCGGGTGTTGAGGTGGATTTTGGCGGTGCCGAGCTGGAACCGGTTGCGGATGGCAATATCACGGGCCCTCTGGTGGATTGGCTGATGCGCGGCGCCGCGTTTGAAACAACGCCGCAAGATTTCATCGGTGCCTTGGGCCGGAAGATGGAAGAGAGCGGCATTGCCGTCAAACGGATGTCCGCGATGATCTGGTCGCTGCATCCGATGATCGCGGGGCGTCACTATATCTGGACGCGGGATGCGGATGAAATCGTCACCTACACGCCATCCTACGATCTGCATGAACACCCTGCCTACACAAACAGCCCCCTCTACCATGTCTCTCAAGGGCTGGGCGGAGTGCGCCAGAAGCTGGACGTGCCGGGCCTTGATATGAAATTCCCCATCATGGATGAGCTGCGGGCCGAGGGGGCGACGGATTATGTGGCAATGCCGCTGATCTTCTCCAACGGGCAAATCAACGTGCTGACCCTGACCAGTGATCACCCCAAAGGGTTCACCACGGCAAACCTCGGGCTGATCTTTGAGGTCTCAAGTGTGATCAGCCGGTTCTTTGAAGTCTTCACGCAGAAAGAAAACGCGCAATCGCTGCTGGAAACCTATGTTGGTGCGCGCACAGGCGCGCGCGTGCTGGGAGGCGAAATCCGGCGCGGGGATGGGGACGATATTGATGCGGCGATCATGTTCTGTGACCTGCGCGATTCCACCCGCATGGAAGAAGAGCTTGGCCGCGCCGCTTATATTGATCTGCTCAACACCTTCTTTGAGACCACATCGGCCATCGTCGAGGCCCATGGCGGCGAAGTCCTGAAGTTCATCGGCGACGCTGTGCTGGCCGTTTTCCCTGACACGGAGGACGGCGCGGATGCCGGGGCAGAAGCCTTGCAGGCCGCACGTGAGATTGTGCAGCAACTCGAAGCGCTGCGGGATGAAGATCCGCCGCGCTGTTGTGACTGCTCCATCGGCATCTCCTATGGACGGGTCACCTATGGCAATGTCGGATCGCGCGAGCGTCTGGATTTCACGGTAATTGGCCGCCCCGCCAATGTGGCTGCGCGGCTTGGGGATTTTGGGAAAAAAGTTGGCCATCGGATTGTTGTGTCCGATGAGGTGGCGCGCCATGATCTGGACCGCAAACCCTTGGGCGATATCACCCTGCGCAACGTGAAAGAGCCGGTCTCCTGCTTCGCAGTCTCCGCCGATAAGCTCGCGGATTGCTAAATTGCGCGACGTCTCACAGCCGCAGACGCTTGAACCTGCGCTTATGATCGCGGTAACATTCCCATGACCTTATGGGGATGACTGTCTGTGACTCAACAAAATCGCTCTTTGACCCTTCGTGATGTGTCTGAAGCCTCGGGGGTGTCTGAAATGACAGTCAGCCGCGTGCTTCGAAACCGTGGTGATGTTTCTCCGGCGACAAGAGAAAAGGTGCTCTCCGCAGCCAAAGAGCTCGGCTACGTTCCCAACAAAATTGCCGGGGCGTTGGCCAGTCAGCGCGTGAACCTTGTAGCGGTGATCATCCCGTCTTTGTCCAACATGGTGTTTCCGGAAGTATTGAGCGGGATCAGTCAGGTGCTGGAAGACACCGAGCTGCAGCCCGTTGTGGGCGTGACCGACTATCTTCCTGAAAAGGAAGAGAAAGTCCTTTATGAGATGCTGTCCTGGCGGCCTTCCGGCGTGATCATTGCCGGGCTTGAGCACACCGAAGCCTCCCGCGCGATGCTGAACGCGAGCGGCATTCCGGTGGTGGAAATCATGGACACCGACGGCGAACCTGTGGACGCTATGGTGGGCATTTCGCACCGCCGCGCCGGGCGCGAGATGGCGGCGGCGATTCTGAAGGCCGGCTACAAGAAGATTGCCTTCCTTGGCACCAAGATGCCGCTGGACCACCGGGCGCGCAAACGCTTTGAGGGCTTTACCGAAGTGCTCGCCAAATCCGGCGTCGAGGTGGTTGATCGCGAGTTTTACTCTGGCGGCTCAGCACTCGCGAAGGGCCGCGAGATGACGCAGGCGGTGCTGGAGCGCAGCCCGGATGTGGATTTCATCTACTACAGCAATGATATGATCGGCGCGGGCGGGCTGCTTTACCTGCTGGAGAAGGGCATTGATGTGCCCGGCCAGATCGGGCTTGCGGGCTTTAACGGTGTGGAACTGCTGCAAGGTCTGCCGCGCCAGTTGGCGACCATGGATGCCTGCCGCCGTGAAATCGGCATCAAGGCGGCTGAAATCATTGCCGCGCGCACCGAGGGCAAAGACAAGGACACAACTGTGACCCTCGCCCCGACGATCAGCTTTGGCGACACATTGCGCGACGCCTAAGCTGCAAGCCGTTCAACTTAAATCAGATTAGAGCTTTGCGCGCGCCGCGCGCAGAGCTTTGCGGAAATGTGGCCCACGCCGCCGCGCCAGAACCGCCGCGCAATAGCTGGCGATCATCCATGGACGGCCATCTTTGTTGAGCGTCTGCAACATCTCTTTCTGATAACGCGGCACTTCACGGCGCTGCCGCATGAGCCCGTAGAACGTGCTGGCATTCATTTCGCCCGCCACACACTTCTCGATCACCGGCTTCAGAAGCCCCATCAGGATCCACAACGACGCAATCCGGTGCCCCATGAAGCGGCAGCGATATTTGCGCACGTTGCCCCCTCGAAAGAGCGCTGCGTGCATCGCATCGGCAGGCATGCGTGGATCATAAAAGAGGTTCACCTCTTTGGCCTCTGAAATCAGATCGGGAGCATAGCCATAGCGCCCGCCAAAGTCGCGGTGCCATGCGCGGCGGTAGCGTGTTTCCCAGCTTGCGGTTTCACGATCCAGCGTGGCCTGCGGGGAGATGCAGATGACAGTGGCACCAGGGGCTGCAGAGGAAAAGGCCGCTGCCGCATAGGCCCCCATTGAGGCGCCGTAAAACACGACCTTGTCGAACTGCTCAAAAAAGCCTTCGTCGCGCAGACGGTCAAAGAAATCAAAAACCGCCTCATCGCGGTACCATGTCCAGCCGTGCGCCATCAGGCCAAGCATCGACCAGCCGCGCGAGGTGACAAAGTTATGCCCCCAGGGCATCCGCTCCGCGCTATCCTCATACACGTGATCCAGATTTTCGAAGGTGACAATCAACGTCTTGCCCTGCTCGATATAGAGCGCGGAGTGTTCCTCCCCCAATTCTTCAAAGAAGCCCTGCTCAGCACCGACTTCTTGCAGGTTGCGTTTCCAATCAGACCGGCTTGGTGCGGCAGGTTTTGCCTCGACTTTGGAGATATCTAGCGCCTCCGGAAGGGCGGCGGCTTTGGGCTTTTCCAGAACGGGGCTCACATTGGCGGTTGGCTCTGCTTGCGGAAGAGATGCCGAGGTTTCTGATGGGCTGCTCGCCGAGCCTGAGGCATCAGGGGCTTTCTTCTTTGGCAGGATTAAGGCCGCATCGGGATCAATGTCGTGCTTTTTGAGCAAACCGTGCATGAAAGAGCCGCGCCGGGGGCGGTTGTCTTCCTTTTCCTCCAGACGGGGCTTCATCCGGCGCGCCCAGAAATGCACGCCACGGGTGTCTTCGGTCAGCCAGTCTTTTTTGATGTCAAACCGGCTTTGGATCATCTTGTTCCGGTCTTTGAAAGACACCGGATAAAACGCCGCTTCCGGCTCAGCGTATTTGATTTCCCCGGACTGATTGAGGAAATAAGTGACCGCCGCAGGGCCGGTGAACCCCCAGTTTTGCGCGGTCATATGCACCGGGCGTCCGGCATCCTTTTCGGCCTGCAATTCGCGTTGCTGCCACGGCTTCAGCCAAGGGCCGATGGCATATTCATCCTCAAAGAAATCCAACATGGCGTTGAGCGCTCTGGAACTCTTAGGCAGGCCCAGAACCGCGTTGCACAAGAGGCCTTCTTTCTCCCAGCCAAAGATCGATTGACGGGTGTAGTTGAAGGGCCGGTAGCAATAGATATCGGCATCCACCCAGATCTTGTCGGTCTTTTTGAGCAGGTTCAGCCGCCAGATGTCGGCGTGAATGGCCGGGCTGCCGGTGCGCACGTGGCGATACATCGGCTCGCCGGGAAAGATCTCGCCTGCGTCGGCGGTGTGCACCCCTTCGGGCACATTGGGGATTTCCTCATAGCTGTAAAGCGTTATGTGATGCCCCGCGTCGGCAAAGGATTTGAGACACAGTTGTTCCAGCCACGACAGGCGTCCGCCGATCCACAGCGATGCGATCTCAGGTAGCTTTGCCATTTTGCCCCAACCCTTTGTTCTTAATTTGGAAACAGTCTAGGCCGAAACACCGGTCCTGTCTCCGAAAATCCGTTACAGCTCCCATTAATGGGCTGTGTCTTGCTTCTCTACTGTAAAGAAGAAATCATCTGGTAAATCACGCTCCACAACCCAATCGGGGATCACCTCCGGCCCGGCAAGAAAGACATTGGCCCCAAAATGCGGATGCAATCTGGCAAGGCGCTCCTGTCTGGCGCTGGTGAGATCCTCGTAGAACTTGGCGTAGTTGGAGGTCTGGCGCAGCGCGTCGATCTTGGCGCGGTGGCGATCCACAGAGAAGGCATGGGCCTCTGCGATTTCCGGATCAGACAGGAGCCGATCCATCTCTACCTGCATGGCCGGGATCATGCGCTGGATGGAGGTGTCTTCTTCCGTGTTGTTGTTCATGCGGAACCAATAGGCCATGCCCTGATCGCGATCGACGTGGTTCACGCGGCCCCGGTCACGCTTCACCAGAAAGCTTTCTGCCGAGCGCACGGCATAATGATTGAGCTGCACCAGATCATAGCCCACCGTGGTGGCAGTTGAGCGCCATGCGTTGCGATACATGTCTTTGGGCAGGGGCTGACCCGAGCCATTCACCCAGTGGATGTGAGACCAAAGCTGGGGATTGAGGCCTTTGGGACGGTGAACGCCGAGCTTTTTGAAGAGCCCGATGTTGCGGTAAAGCGTCTTGAAGCCCCAGGCCTGATGCGGCTTGCGCGTTTGCTCGCGCGCGCAGCGAGTGAACTGCGCCATCAGCGGCGTGTCGGTGTATCCATGCACATCAGAGTTGCCAAAGAGGCGCCATGTGCAGGAGATCAGATTGGCATCTCCCACCGCCTCAAAGAGCGCGGGCAGCGTGCCGTCTCCGGTTTTGATGTTGATGAATTCGTCCACATCCATCGAGATGACCCAATCCGCATTCTGGATCACTGGCTCACTTTCGCCAGCCTGAAGGGCCGCGTGCTGGGGCTTCAGGTTGGTGCCTTTGAACGGGTTGTCGCGATGCTGCACAAAGCCTTTTTCCTGCAGCAGATCCAAAAAGCTGTCGGTGCCGTCATTGCAGTCATTGGTGTAGACCAGAAAGCTCTTCACACCGATGGCGCGGTGATAGGCGAGCCATTCCAGAATGAACGGGCCTTCGTTTTTCATGCAGGTGATGATGGCCACGTCATTGTCCGCCGGATCCACCTTGGGCGCTGGAATTTCCGGCATGCGGAGCGGCTTGTGATCAAGTTTCTTGCGCGCGATTTTCAGCAGCTCGTCTTCTTCGATCAGCGAGGTCTTGGGCACGATTTGCCCGACGTTTTTGGCCGGATGGCGCAGCGCCATGCAGCGATAAAACTTCACCCATTCGTCAGGCTTGGTGCGCGCGCCCACCACGCGGATCAGCCGCCAGACCACATCGGGGGGCGCTTTCTTGGGGGCAACCACCCAGCGGCGGCGCATCTTGGTGGCATCAAACTGAACGCAGATGTGATCCCCGTGGCTGGCCTCTTGCCCGTTGCGCACGCGCCAAGGGTAGCAATGCTGCCCCACAAGCGTGATGGCACCGCTTTCGGATTTGACCGCCATATCAAAGAGGGTGCGGCCCTTGGTGCCTGCCCCTTTGGTCTGACTGACCAGATCAGAAATATCCAGCAGCGCAACGGCGCGGGCGCGGTTCAGCCAGCGGTGGCGGATCAGCTCAAAGATTTGCACCTCGCCCAAGGGCGCATCCCAAGGAGAGGCCTCAGGGATTTCCATACGGTCTTTGCCCGGCGCGTCTGGCGCGTTGAAAGGGTGTGCCTCCGGCGGCAAATCGGCGTGGCCCAGAGGCACATCAAACCGCACAACCAAGACCTGCTTCAGCCCTTTGATATCCGGCAGACCTGCCTCAAGCGCGCTCAGATAATCCGTGTCCTTACCCGGTTGCGCACGATCCACAATCACCGCGCCCTGAAGATTGTGATGCGCCGCATGATAGCGCAGCCAAGCGAGCGTTGCGGAAGCAGTTTCGCCGTTGCGCACCGCGAGGGCTGCATTCAGGCCCTCAAACACGTCCGAGTCAGGCTGTGCAACGGAAACATCTGACTGGGCCTCCTTGATCCCCAACCGGGGCGCAGAGCCCGCGAAACGCAAGCGCAGGATGGCGCCATCGCCGATGCTGCGCCGTTCCAGAATCTCGGTGTCAGCCCCAGCCGAAAATGCACCGGCATCGACGCCGGTTTTGAAAAACGCCAGCGCTTCAGTGCCGTCGCTGTTTTCAGCGGCCACACAAGACAAAAGCGCCGCCCCGGCCAGATCAGCGGTTGTCACCTCGCACAGTTGGAATGCGGCCTTCCCCATGGGTTTGCCCCTGCTCTCTCTTCTTCCCGATCACGCAATGGCGTCAGGATATTTTATCTGTTGCCTGTTGATACCATCTTACCAACTGCTGCTGCAATTGTCGTGGCGGCACCTGACTGCCACCGGCCGTGAGGATTTGGGACATCAGCTCTTGTCCGGCGGGCTGGGTCACAAGGGTGAGGAAGCGTTGCTGATGCCACGCCACACCGGCGGCATGGAGCGCGGCGACCCCGTCAATCTCCAGAAGCTGCGCCAAAACACTCTCTGTTGCCGGGCGCATTTGAGCGATGGAGGTGTTCTCTTCGGTGTTGAAGTTCCGCTCCACCCAATAGCTCAGATCGACTTTCTTGGAGGCGCGATTGGGTAGCCCGCGCTCGTTCTTCACCACAAATGCGGCGGCGGAGCGCACCGCATAGTGATTAAGCTCCACAAGATCGCGCGCCACGCCAAGACCATAGAGCGACAGCCGCGACGCATTCTCGGCCAGAAAAGGATGCACGGGGTTGCCGGAGCCATCGCGGATATTCGGCAGGCCCGCTTTTTCCGGGTCTTTCTGCTTGGGGCGGTGCACGCCCAATTGATTGAACGGCCCTTTGGCCCGGAAAAGGGTTTTGAACAGGCTGGCCGCCACCGGATATTGCGCGTCTGCCGGGATCGCACGGGTGAATTGTGCGGTCACAGGACTGTCTTCGATCGCGACTTTGTTGTTGTTGCCAAAAAGGCGCCAGGGCAGCAGCACCGCATCGGTCGCCTCATCAAGCTTGGCGAGCAGATCGGAAATGCGATGCCCCGGCACGTGGATATTGATGAATTCATCCACGTCGGTGACCAAAATCCAGTCCGCAGCTTTGCGCAGGGGGTGTTTCCACGCCTGCCTTAAAGCCTGCCACTGGATGCTTTTGCCTGACGTTGGTTTGTGGTCCACATGGGTGATGATCCCTGCGGCGTCCAAAGCCTGAAGCAATGCATCGGTGCCATCGTCGCAATCATTTGAAAAAATGAGGAAATCGGTGACGCCTGCAGCCTTGTGGTGCGCGATCCATTCCAGCAAGTACGGCGCTTCGTTGCGCACGGAAGTGACGCTGAGAATGCGCAATGAAGACGTGTCTTGTGCCGTGGTCATGGCCTTTGCATAGCACAGTGATCCTGACGGGACAGGCTTTCACATGAAATCCTCATCGGTTGAGTCTTCCGAGGAACACCTCTGCGTTGGCACCAAGGAATGTGAATTGCTGTGTGGCACAACTGCCCTATGATCTTGAAAACCGGTCGGGATTTCCGGCCTTTGACATTTCTTTCATAGAAGCCAAACATTGTGGCATTCAGAAATTTCGCAACCCCAGCCAAACTGGAGGACACCGATGTCCTTTCAAAACCGCACCGGAGCGCCATTGCCGCAAAGCCTGATTGATCAGGTGGCCCATGTTGGATCGGACCAGATGTCGCGACGCGAATTTCTGACGCTGGCCAGCGCTTTTGGGGCAAGTTCCGCGACCGCCTATGCGCTGCTCGGAAGCGCAAAGCCAGCGGCAGCACAGACGGCGGCGTCCTCGTCGGGGGGCGTGGTGCGCATTCAGCAAGAAGTGCGGGCGCTCAAAGATCCGCGCCTGTTTGACTGGCCGCAGATTGCCAATTTCACGCGCGGATGGCTGGAATATCTCGTCACCTATGAAAACGATGGCACGTTTAAGCCCGCGCTGCTGGAGAGCTGGGAAATTTCCGAGGATGCCAAAACCTATACGCTGAATGTGCGCCAAGGGGTACGCTGGAACAATGGCGATGCCTTTACCTCGCAAGATGTGGCGCGCAACATCACAGGCTGGTGCGCGCGGGATCTGGCGGGGAACTCCATGGCGGGGCGGTTTGCCACGCTGATTGATCCGGCCACCAACCGCGCGCTTGACGGTGCGATTGAGGTGGTTGATGACCACACGGTGCGTCTGAACCTGCCCAAGGCGGATATTTCGCTGATACCCGGTATGGCGGATTATCCCGCCGCGATTGTGCATGAGAGCTTTGATCCGGCCACTATGCTGGAAAATCCCGTAGGCACAGGACCTTACCTGCCGGTGGATTTGCAGGTCGGCGCGCGCGGTGTGCTGATGCGCAATGAGGATCACAGTTGGTGGAACGACGGCAACGGCGCCTGGATGGACCGCATCGAGTTTATTGATTTTGGCACCGATCCGGCGGTGTGGGCGCGTGCGGCAAAGGCCGGTGAAATTGACATGACCTATTCCGTGGACGGCGAATATGCCGATCTGATCGGTGCCACCGAAGGTTGGGTCAAAAACGATGTGATCTCCATGTCGACGGTGGTGGTGCGCCCCAATCAGCTGGCCGAGGTGGACGGGCAGATGCCCTATGCCGACCTGCGTGTGCGGCGGGCCATTGCGATGGCCGTGGACAATGAGGTGCTGCTGGAGCTTGGCAACGGCGGTCACGGCCGCACCGCGGAGAACCACCATATCGGCCCTGCGCATCCGGAATATACCGACATCGGCCTGCCGCCCCATGATCCGCGCGGCGCACTTGCGCTGCTGCAGGAGGCAGGCATGGAGGGATTTGAGATGGAAGTGCACACCATCGACGATCTCTGGCGCAAAAACACAACGGATGCGGTGGTGGCGCAGCTGCGCGATGCGGGATTTCAGGCCAAAACCACCATTGTTCCGGGCAGCATTTATTGGGACAACTGGGACAAGTTCCCATTCAGTGCAACGGATTGGAACCACCGCCCGCTCGGCGTTCAGATCTGGGCGCTGGCCTATCGCAGCGGCGAGGCGTGGAATGAGTTCGGCTATGCCAATCCGGAATTTGACGCCATTCTGGATGAGGCGCTTGGCACGCTTGATCTGAACAAACGGCGGGCGCTTGTGGAACGGGGGGAACGGATCTTGCAGGAAGATGCGGTGACCCTACAGCCCTACTGGCGCGCCTTGGCCAACCATACGGTTGAGGGGCTGCTCGGCGGGGCGCATCATATTTCCTTTGAAATACGCCCCGCGGAATTGCGTTGGATCTAAAGTGGGCAAGCCGCCCTCTTAGTGATCGTGACCCTCAAGGCAGTGCTCAAACTGTTCCGCCATGTTGCGGATCAGGGCGAGATAATCCGGGTTGTCCAGATTGACGCCAAGCGGGTCCAGCTCTTCGGAGTGCAGATCCAGACCAGAGCTGATCGCCTTCACAACTTTGGGGTTGAACTGTGGCTCGGTGAAAACGCAGGTGACGCCTTCTTTGTGAAGGACATCACGCACCGCATCCAGACGTGCGGCACTTGGGGCTGCACCGTCTGCAGAGAGGATCGCTCCGGAGGCCGACAGATCAAAGCGGGTTTCAAAATACTGGTAAGCGTCGTGGAACACCACAAAGCCGTGCCCTTTCAGAGGGGCGAGCTCTGCGGCGAGCTCTGCTGTCAGCGCCTCTAGCTCTGCCTGACCGGCGGCGGCATTGGCCCGGTAGGTCACAGCGTTTGCCGGATCAAGGGTGGCGAGTTTTTCGGCAATCGCGCCCATCCAGAACTTGGCATTTTGCGGGTCAAGCCAGGCGTGTGGATCAACGCCATCGTGGTCATGATGGTGCTCCCCCTCATGGCCAGCATGGGCCTCATCCGCATGGTCATCATGGTCGTCATGACCTTCGTGGTCGGCATGTTTGTCGTGATCATGCGCGTCATGCTCTTCATGGCCCTCATCATGGCCGTGATCATCCGCATGATCGTCATGGTCGTGATCGTCGTGACCGTGATCATCATGGTCTTCATGCTTTTCGTCATGTGCATGGTCGTCGCGACCCTCATGATCGTTGTCATGATGCGCATCGTGGTCATGATCGTCGTGATGATCATCCCCCTCACCCAGAGCAATCTCAAGGAAGGTTTCATCTTCGCGATAGGCAAGCTCTCTTGTGCCGTTCAGGTGCAGCAGGGAGAACGCCTCTCCGTCATTCACAAGGCTGTCGATGGCCTCGTCCAATGCAGGAGACAGCTCCGCGCCGATCCAGACCACGAGATCGGCGTTTTGAAGCGCGCGTGCCTCGGACGGACGCAGGGCATAGCTGTGTGGCGATTGGTTGGCGGGCAGCAATTGCTGAGGTTCGCCAACACCTTGCATGACCTTGGCGACCAGCGCCTGGACTGGTAGGATGTCCGTCACAACGCGTGGCGCTTCCGCCCGCACCGGCGCGGCCAGAACGGTCGCCGCAAAGACCATAGGAATGAATCGCACGTCAGCGCTCCTTTTGTTGCTACAGGGGCTGGCTCTAGTTGAAATGTTATATTATATCAAGCATCAAATCTTGAGGACCGTCAGGAGGCTCCATGCAAACCGTGGGATTTCAAAGCCATGACCACGCCGCCTGTGTGGGCAGCGGGCTGCGTGCCGCAGAAGAAACCTGCGCGGCCAAAGGGCTGCGCCTGACAAAGGGGCGTCGGCGGGTTCTGGAGATCCTGCTGCAGGAACACCGCGCGATGGGAGCCTATGATATTTTGGGCATTCTGTCTGAGGAAGGCTATGCGTCGCAGCCCCCGGTCGTCTATCGCGCTTTGGATTTTTTGGTCCTCAACGGGTTTGTGCATAAGGTTCAGAAGCTCAATGCCTATGTGGCCTGTGCCCATCCCGGTGACACCCACACACCCATCTTCCTGATTTGCCGCGGCTGCAACACGGTTGGCGAAACCGCCGCGTCGTTGAAATCCACCTTGGGCGCAGCGGCCAAGGCGATGGGCTTTGTGGTGGAAAGCACGGTGGTCGAGGCGGAGGGGCTCTGCCCGGATTGCGCGCCCGCAGCGGAGACACCCGCATGAGACTTGTCACCGTCAGCAAAATGTCGGTGAAACGCGGGTCGCATCAGGCGCTGAGCAACGTGGATCTGGCCATCGACAAAGGTGAGATTGTCACCATTGTTGGCCCTAATGGCAGTGGCAAATCCACTTTGCTGCGCTGCATTATTGGGGCGCTCAAACCCGATCAGGGCACCATTCTGCGTGCGGCGGGCATGCGCATCGGTTATGTGCCGCAGCGGTTGGCGATTGATGCCACCATGCCTTTGACCGCCGCCCGTTTTCTGTCGCTTCCCACCAAACGCAGCAAGGCGCAGGTGGAGGAAGCATTGGCGCAGGTTGGCGCGGAAGGCCTGCAAAACCGGCCCATGGCGGGGCTTTCGGGCGGGCAATTCCAGCGCGTTCTGCTGGCGCGGGCTTTGATGGATAAGCCCGACCTGCTGATCTTGGATGAGCCGACAACGGGCCTTGATCAGCCCGGCTCTGCAGATCTTTACACCCAGATTGAGCAGGTGCGGCGCAGCACTGGAGCCGCTGTGTTGATGGTCAGCCACGAGCTGCATGTGGTGATGAGCGCCTCAGACCGTGTGGTCTGCCTCAATGGGCATGTGTGCTGCCATGGCACGCCGGAAATTGTCGCCTCTGCCCCGGAATATCGGGCGCTGTTTGGCACCGGTACCCATGGGGCGCTGGCGCTTTACCGGCATGAGCATGATCACCACCATCATCACGACCATGACCATGACCACAGTCATGACGGTGATCACGCCCACCACGATCACGGATCTCACTGATATGTTTGACGATTTTCTCATTCGCGCGATTTTTGCCGGCGTTGGTGTGGCGCTTGCGGCAGCCCCTTTGGGCTGCTTTGTGGTCTGGCGGCGGATGGCCTATTTTGGCGATGCGACGGCCCATGCGGCGATCCTTGGGGTGGCGCTGTCTTTGGCGCTCGGGGTCTCGATCTTTGCAGGCGCGATGGCGATTGCGCTGGCCATGGCGCTGACGGTGTCCAACCTCTCGGAAAAAGGCTTTGGCGTCGACACGCTGCTTGGGGTGTTGGCGCATTCGGCATTGGCGTTCGGTCTTGTGGCGGTGTCTTTTCTACAAGGGGTAAGGCTGGACCTGATGTCCTACCTGTTTGGCGATATTCTGGCGGTGAGCAAAACCGATCTGATCGTGATCTGGGGCGGCGCGGCGCTGGTTGTCGGGCTGATGGCCTGGCGCTGGCAGGCGCTACTGACGGCCACATTGAACCGGGACCTTGCCTATGCCAGCGGGCTAAATCCGCAGCGTGAACAACAGCTTATGACATTTGCGTTGGCCATTGTGGTGGCGGTGGCGATCAAGGTGGTTGGGGCCTTGCTGATTGTGGCGATGCTGATCATTCCGGCGGCAGGGGCACGTGCGGTGGCACGCTCGCCAGAAGTCATGGCCTTTGGGGCTGCGGGCATCGGCGCGGCGGCTGCGGTGGGCGGATTGGGACTGTCTTATCAGATGGATACGCCTGCCGGACCGTCTGTGGTTTGCGTCGCCGCCGCGCTGTTTTTGGTGATGACAGTGCTTGGCCGCCTGCTGCGCCCAGCGCAGAATTAACCAATTTTCACGGACGTCTGTATCGCGTCGGTATTGCGGCTGTATCGCGGAGGTGTGCATCTCAGTGTCACCATCCGCGTTAACACTTAGGACAGGCTCAGGTGAGCGCCGCCTGCACCAGTGCCTTGAGCTGCGCGCGGGTTGGGTAACTGCTGGACGGGGAGAGCTGGGTGAAGAAGACCACCGACAGCGACTCCATCGGGTCGATCCAGAAGAAGGTTGAGGCCATCCCACCCCAGCTGAAATCGCCAAAGCTGCCGGGACAGCGGGCGCGGGCAGGATCAAGCACCACCGCACCGCCAAGACCAAAGCCCATGCCTTCCATCGGCTGCTCGGCAAAACTCTGCGGTCCCATGGCGGCGATCTCATCGGGGAGATGGTTGTCCATCATGAAGGGAACGGTGCGTGGCGCGAGCAAGCGCGTGTCGCCCAGCGCGCCACCGCAGCGGAGCATTTCAACAAAGCGCAGGTAGTCGTCCATGGTGCCCACAAGACCGCCGCCACCGGAGAAGGTTTCCGCTTTCAGGAAAGGAGACCGCTCTGCGTTGTCCACTTCGCGCAGCGTGTTGGCACCGACCTTTGCCGCGTTGAGCGCCATCGCGTCCCCCTCAAGCGGGGTGTAAAGATCGGCGAAGCGCGACTCCGTTCCCGGCACAACTGAAAAGCCGGTTTCGGTCATGCCTAGCGGATCCAGGATTTCATCGCGGAAAAACCGCTCCAGCGATTTGCCGGAGACCACCTCGATCACGCGGCCCAGAATGTCGATGCCCACGGAATATTCCCAACGCTGCCCCGGCGCGAAGGCCAGCGGCAGGGCGGCGACTTTGTTCACAACGTCTTCGAGTTTGCCTTGGGTGGGTTTGAAGAGCAGATCTTCGGCATCCATGGCTTCTGCAACAAGACCCGGATTGAACGGATAGGTCAGACCGCTGGTGTGGACGGCAAGCTGGTGCAGGGTCGGGCTGGCGCAGGGTTCCACCTGATCCAGCGAGGTCGCGCCGGGGATCAGGGCATGGCTGTCGGCAAAGCCGGGGATGAACTCAGAAACCGGGGCGTCCAGATGAACAAGGCCGCGCTCCACCAGCATCATCAGCGCTACCGTGGTGATCGGTTTGGTCATGGAATAGATGCGGGCAACGGTGTCGCGCTCAAACGGCAGGTTATGCGACAGGCTGCGCAGGCCGGTGGCATGATCAAACACCACATCGCCCTCTTTGGCGATCAGCAGGGCGCAACCGGCATATTTGCGGTCGGCAACGAGCTGATCCATCCAGCCGGAGAGCACCTCCAAGCGGCCGACATCAAACCCTCTGTCTTGGGGTAACGCTGTGCCGATCATGGTGCTGTTCCTCATTGTCATGCCTCACACTGCCTCTATGCCATCAAAATGAGCAAGGCCAGAAAAGCGTTCCAGTTTTTGAAAGGTGACGCAAAGCCACGCTCTGTTAAGCCTGATCGGCTTTGATGCGCCTTGGGAATCACAGCATAGTGGCCCCACGGATGACCATCCGGGCTGTAGAATACGCCGCTCAGGGAGAGAGCATGACCAAGACGACACAGTGGATCAGACGCGGCCTTGCTGTGTTGGCCACATTTAGCGCGGTGCAGTTTGCCGCTGCGCAGACGAGCTCACAGACTGCGGACACGGCAGGCGGCAAGATCGCGCAGGCGGTTTATGTCTATGGCAACAGTCTGGTGCACCACCTGACCGACAGCGATGAAACCACCGCGCCGCATTGGATGGCGGTGTTTGCCAAAGCCGCAGGAACCGACCTGCGACTGGATGGCCAATGGGGCTTTTTGCGCGATTTTGCCCAAAGCGGCCGGCCCTCTGCCAATTGGCGATTTGAAGAGGTGCAACGCGGCTGGACGCGCGCCTATCGCAACTTTGCCGATGTGGGCTGGGACAGTGTGCTGATCACGCCTGCAAACTTCATTCAATATCGCACACCAGAGCAGCCTTATGAGGGCGACAATCCGGACAATTACTCCCCGGTCACCGCGACGCTGGACGTGATCGACAATTTGCAGGAACGGCTCGGCGATGCAGCGCCGGTGCGCTACGCGATTTATGAGGGCTGGGCCTATATGGGCAATCAGGTGCGCCGCTTCCCGCCAAATGCGCGCCAGCTGCGCAAATATCAGCGGTTCAACACCGGGGACTATCATGCGTGGTTTGAAGACTATGTGGATCAGCTGCGCGCGGCGCGGCCTGAGGTGCGGATTGACCTGATCCCCGTGGCCAGCGTGATGGCACAATTGCTGGATGGGGGCGTTTTGGAAGGCATGCCGTCTGAGGCGCTCTATTCCGACGATGCGCCCCATGGCACGGCGACCACTTACCTACTGGCCGGAGCGATCACATATGTCTGGCTGTTTGAATCCGAACTGCCGCTGGCGGTCGCGTTGCCAGACACGATCCATCCGGATGTGCGCACCTATTGGGAGGCCGTGCGCGATGAAATTCACCGTCTGGTGCTGCGCCCGATTGAGGCGGCCAACAAAGGCGCGGCGCTGGAGCAAAGCGGATTTTCCGACGCAGTAGACAGCCCTTCGGAATTGGCAGGACTGGGGCTGGCCGATCCGGCGCTGTCCATGGGGCTGAGCGAGGTCAGCGATTGGGCGACGCAGCATCCGTTTCTCAACCGTATGAAGACTGCGCGCCCCTGGGTTGGCCATGTCGACGGGCGCTGGGGCGCGCTGAGTTTTGAGGACCTGCAGGATCGCGGATTGGTCGATGAGCACGGCTGGGTCTGGGGATTGCCCGAAGATATCGAGGCGATTGAAACGGTGTTGTTCACCGATCAGCCGGAGGAGTCCTCAGGACTCGCTGGGCGCTACCGCGTCACCTGGCAGGGCAAAGGCGCAATCGAGCTCACCGGGCGTGCGCGTGTGGTGCGGGAAGCTCCGGGAGAGATCTGGTTTGATTACACGCCCGGCGATGGGCTGGTGGGGATCAAGATCCGCAACCCGGATCCGGAGCTGTCCGGCGACTATGTGCGCGACATCACAGTGCTGTCGATGGTGCATATCCCGCTGTGGAAGGCGGGTGTGATTTTCAATCCGGATTGGCTGAACGTGGTGGATGATCTGCGTCAGGTCCGGTTCATGGATTGGATGCAGACCAACGGCTCCACGCAATCGCGCTGGGACGGACGCCCCTTGCCCAGCGATTTCACCTATGCCTGGCGCGGTGTCCCGGTTGAGGTGATGGTTGCGCTGGCCAATCAAATCGGTGCGGACCCTTGGTTCAACATGCCTCACCTCGCGGAGGCTGACTATATGACCCGCTTTGCCACCTATGTGCGCGACCATCTGGACCCGGAACTGGTGGCCCATGTGGAATACTCCAACGAGCTTTGGAACTGGGGATTTGAGCAGGCGCAATGGGTGTTGCGCGAAGGCGAGGCCCGCTGGGGCAAAGGCAGCGACGTGCAGATGCAGTTTGCCGGGATGAAAGCCGCCGAGATGGCGCAGATCTGGGGGGATGTCTTCGGCGACGCAGCAGAGGCGCGCCTGAGCCGGGTGATCGCAGTGCATACCGGCTGGCCCGGTTATGAGGACGGATTGCTTGAGGCCCCGCTATGGCAGGCAGAGGGCAATCCTGCTCCGGTGAGCCTGTTTGAGGCCTATGCTGTGACCGGATATTTTGGCGTTTCGCTTGGCGTTGAAGAGGGTGCGGAAACCGTGCGTGGCTGGCTTGAAGAGGCGCGCGCGGCAGCGGAGGCAGCCGGCAGTGCGGAAGGCCTGCAACGGGTTGCATTGCGTGAATTTGTGGCGGAGCGGCGACATGATGGGCTGTTTGCCAAAGCCGCAGAGGCGCTGCGGTCAGGCGATCTGCGTCGGATGACGCAGGAGTACCTGCCTTATCACGCAGAGCGCGCGCGCGAAGCCGGGCTGGATTTCCTGATGTATGAAGGCGGCAGCCATGTGGTGGGCGTTGGTGTTGAGGCCAATGACGAAGCGCTCACGGATTTCTTCACCGCCTTCAGCGCAAGCGAAGAGCTGGCGGAGGTCTATGATGAGATGCTGGTGGCCTGGCGGCGGCTGGGCGGGCGCGGCTTTAATGCCTACAGCGACGTGGGGCGTCCCAGCAAATGGGGCAGTTGGGGGCATCTGCGGCATCTGTGGGACAAGACCCCGCGCCAAGACCGGTTGACCGCCTACAACATCGACGGGCCGCATTGGGCCGAAACCCGCGACAGGGATGCGTTTTTGCACGGCGGGATTTATCTGGGCAGCGACGGGCGGGACCGGCTCGAAGGCACCGGCAAGCGCGATGTGCTTTTGGGCGGGGATGGCAATGATATTCTGGTCGCCCGCGGACGCGGCGATCTGCTGCATGGCGGGCCTGGCCTGGATCGCGTGCTGCTGCCGGGCACCCGTGCAGACTACAGCTGGGAACGTGACGGCGCGCGGGTGCGTGTCCGCGCGGAAGGGCGAGACTATCTTCTGACCGAGATCGAGGCCGTGGCCTTTGAGGACGCGCCGGCATTGGTGCTGCCACTCTCTGGCTTTCTGTAGAGGGCAATTGAGACACAGGGTTGACAATGCAGGCAGATCCCCCTGCCCGTGTGTGATTGGCTCTGTTAGGGTCGCCGCGATTGACAAGAAGAAGGCATCCGCGCGGTGTTGAGCATCCTCATTCCAGCGAACAATGAAGCGGCCCATATCGGGACCTGCCTTGAGGCTGTGCTGGCATCAGAGGGTCTGGCATGCGCGCAGATTGTGGTGGCTGCCAATGGGTGCAGCGACAGCACTGTGACAATCGCCAAAGGTTTTGCGGAGCGCGCGGCACAGAAGGGCTGGGATCTGGTTGTTCTGGACCTGCCTGCCATCGGTAAGATTGGTGCATTGAATGCAGCGGATGCGGCGGCAGATTACGAAATGCGTGCCTATCTGGATGCGGATGTGATCGTCGATGCGGCAGTGTTTGGCGAGCTGGCAGGTGTTCTGGCAACAGAGGCGCCGCGCTATGCAAGCGGTCAGTTGCGCCTGAGCAAGGCCGCGACCTGGGCGACACGGGCCTATGCGCGCACCTATGCCAAAGTGCCTTTCATCACCGAAGGCGTGCCCGGTGCAGGGTTGTTTGCAGTGAATGCCGCAGGGCGCGCGCGCTGGGGCGACTTTCCCGACATTATCTCTGATGACACCTTTGTGCGGCTGTCCTTTGCCCCCGCAGAACGGGTGGGCGTGTCAGCCGGATACGATTGGCCGCTGGTAGAAGGCTTTGGTGCCTTGGTTCGGGTGCGGCGGCGGCAGAATGCCGGTGTGGGTGAGGTTTTTGCGCGTTTTCCAGAGCTGGCGAAGAACGACAACAAGCTGCCGGTACGTGCGGGGCAAATGCTGGGCATGGCGCTGTGTGATCCGATTGGGTTTGGCGTTTATGTGGCGGTGGCCTTGGTTGTGAAATTCACCCCGCAGAGGGCGCAGGGTTGGGAGCGCGGGCGATGAGCCGCCTGCAGCAGATCACGAAAGGCCAATCGCTGGCCGCACGCGCGTTGCGCAGCGGCGGGCTGACTATTTTGGGTTATGGTGGCAGTCAGGCGCTCAGGCTGGCCTCCAACCTGATTTTGACGCGGCTTCTGTTCCCCGAAGCCTTTGGCCTGATGAGCCTTGTCTGGGTGTTCATGCAGGGGCTGAACAACCTCAGTGATATGGGCGTGAGCCAGTCGATCCTGCAATCCAAGCGGGGCGAGGATCCGGCGTTTCTCAACACGGCCTGGACCATTCAGGTGTTGCGGGGCGCGGTGCTGATGGTCATGACCTGGGCCTTGGCGGCACCGGCGGCGGTGTTTTATGACGCACCGGAGCTGGCGCAGATCCTGCCTGTGGTCGGGATCACCCTGCTGATTTCCGGTCTGTTTCCCACCAAGAAAGACAGCGCCAACCGCAATCTGGTTCTGGGCCATCTCACAGCGATTGACCTGGGCGCGCAGGTGATTGGATTGGTGGTGGGTGTGCTGGTGGCCTGGGCCACAGGATCCGTGTGGGCATTGGTGGCCAGCGCGGTGTCCACGCTGATCATCCAGCTGATCTCCTACCACCTGCTGCTGCCCGGAGCGGGAAATCACGTCCGCTGGGAGCGTCCGGCCTCACGGGAACTGATCCACTTTGGCAAATGGATCTTTCTTTCTACGGCGGCCGGGTTCCTGCTGAGTCAGGGGGACAAAATTGTTCTGGGGAAATTCCTGAGCCTGAGTGCGCTTGGCATCTACAACATCGGCTATTTCCTAGCCTCCTTCCCATGGCTGTTGGGCGGGATGCTGGCGGGGCGATTGCTGATCCCGATTTACCGCGAAAAGCCTCCGCATGAGAGCGCGGAGAACCGCGCGCATTTACACAAGATGCGGCTGTTGCTGAGCGGCGGATTGTTTGCGCTGCTGACAAGTTTCGCGCTGCTTGGACCGTGGCTTGTCGAGACACTTTATGACCCGCGCTATGCACTGGCTGGCGGGATTGTTGTGTTGCTCGCGCTGATGCAGATCCCTCAAATGATTGCGCTGACCTATGACAATGCGGCGCTGGCGGCCGGTGACAGCCGAGGGTTTTTCCTGCTTGCCGCGACACGCGCCGGATTGGTGATGACAGGGCTCATCTTGGGAGGAACGCAGTTCGGCCTGACGGGAGCGCTGATCGGGCAAGGCTTGGCAATGATGTTGGCCTATCCGGTTGTCATCTGGCTGGCGCGCAAACACGCGGCGTGGGACGCGCGCCACGATGCTTTGTTCTGGGCTGTGGGCGTTGGGGTCGGTGCATTGGTATGGGTCTTGCATCAAAAGACCATTTTCGCACTTTCTGCCCTCAATTTGCCCTGATTTGACCTTTCTGAAGTATGGTTGTGATTTTACTTTTAAGCGAAATGAAAGAGCTTTTTTGTAAAGGAAAGGCTGATCTCACGCGCGTTTGGCGCAGGTGACTTTGGCGGGCAAGAATTTGAGCGACACTGTAACGAAGACTGTCCAAGCGACAGATATTGCCATTGTCGGTATGGCGGCGCATTTGCCCGGCGCGGCCAGCATTGAGGAATATTGGCAAAATTTGCGCGACGGTATCCGCTCTATCAAACAGCTCAGCGAAGAGGACCTGCTGGCAAACGGCGAAAGCCAGGCGCGGCTCAACCACCGAAATTACGTGCCTGCGGCGGCGATGCTGGACGGGTTTGCCGAGTTTGATGCGGAGTTTTTTGGCCTGTCTCCCAAAGAGGCCGCGATCATGGACCCGCAGCACCGCCAGTTTCTTGAGGTGAGCTGGGAAGCGCTTGAAAACGCGGGCCATATGCCAGAGCATTTTGGCGGACCCATCGGGGTTTTCGCAGGCTGCGGCATGGGCAGCTATTTCTATTTCAACCTCTGCAGCAACCGTGATCTGGTGGACAACACCGGCATGTTTCTGCTGCGCCACACCGGGAACGATAAGGATTTTCTGGCCACGCGGCTGAGCCATATTCTGGACCTGAAAGGCCCCAGCCTTGGCGTGCAGACCGCCTGTTCCACCTCGCTGGTCGCGGTGCATTATGCGGCGCAGTCAATCCTGAATGGCGAGTGTGACATGGCGATTGCAGGCGGTGTCACCATCGAGCTGCCCCATGGGCGGGGCTATGTGTTTCAGGATGGCGAGATCCTGTCACCGGATGGGGAATGCCATGCCTTTGACCATCGTGCGCAGGGCACGGTGTTTGGCTCGGGCGCAGGCGCGATTGTGCTGCGCCGGCTCAGCGATGCGATTGCTGATGGCGATCACATCTGGGCCGTGATCAAGGGTTCTGCGGTCAACAATGACGGCTCTGACAAGGCGGGTTATCTGGCCCCCTCTGTGGGCGGGCAAGCGGCGGCGGTGGCAGATGCGCTTTCGATCGCGGATGTCAGTGCGGACACGGTGGATTATGTGGAGTGCCATGGCACCGGCACCTATCTGGGGGATCCGATAGAAGTAGCCGCGCTGACCGAAGCCTATCGGGAAACCACTGAAGAGACTGGGTTTTGCCGGATCGGATCGGTGAAGACCAATATCGGCCATCTGGACACGGCGGCAGGGGCTGCGAGCCTGATCAAAACGGCGCTGTCGCTGCATCACAAAGAGATGCCGCCAAGCCTCGGGTTTGAAGCGCCCAATCCGGCGATAGATTTTGAAACCAGCCCATTTGCGGTGAATGCCGCGTTGCGGAGCTGGGAGCGACGCAAGGGGCCACGGCGCGCCGGGGTGAACAGCCTTGGCGTGGGGGGCACCAACGCCCATGTGGTGATTGAAGAAGCCCCGGGCCGCCCAGACAGCGCTGAAAGTGACTGGCCGCTGCAACTGATTGCGGTGTCAGGGCGCGGCGCAAAGGCCTTGGAAGCCAATACAGCCAATCTGGCGGCACATCTGAGGGCGCACCCGGAGCAGCCGCTGGCGGATGTGGCCTTCACCCTATTGACCGGTCGGCGCGCGTTTGAAAATCGCCGGATTGTGCTGGCAGAAAGCCATGAGGACGCGGCGGCGCTTCTGGAAAGTAATGATCCGCGACGGGTGTTTACGCGCCGCGCAGAAGCTTCGCCGGAAGTGGTCTTCATGTTCCCGGGCGGCGGGGCGCAATATGTGGGCATGGGGCGTGATCTCTTTGAAACAGAGCCTGTTTTTGCCGATTGGATGGAGCGCGGCTTTGCACATCTGGCGGACAAAGGCGGGGAAGAGCTGCGTGCGCTGTGGCTTGCGACGGGCGAGGATGTTGCAAAGGCTGAGGAGCGGCTGAAACGGCCAAGCCTGCAACTGCCGCTGATCATGATGGTGGAATACGCACTGGCGCAGCTGTGGATCAGCTGGGGGGTGACGCCCGCCGCATTGATCGGGCATTCCATGGGCGAGAACACGGCCGCCTGTCTGGCTGGCGTGATGTCGTTTGAGGACTGTCTTGGGCTGGTGCATCTGCGCGGACAGTTGTTTGACCGGGTGCCCGCAGGCGGGATGCTGTCGGTGCCTTTGCCGCTGGCGGAGCTTGAGGCGTATCTGGGCGAAGATCTGGACATTGCCTCGGTAAATGCGCCCACACTCACTGTGGTTTCAGGCTCAGACGTGGCACTGGATGTGCTCGCGACCAAGCTGGCGATGAAGAAGATCGACACGCAGCGTGTGCCGATCAACATCGCCGCACACTCGCGGATGCTCACACCGATCCTTGAGGAATTCGGCGACTATCTGCGCGGGATTGACCTCACCGCGCCAACCTTGCCGATCATTTCCAACCGCACCGGTAAAGCGCTGCTGGATCACGAGGCGACGGACCCAGAATACTGGGTCGGTCATCTGCGCCATACCGTGCTGTTTGCTGATGGCATCTCTGAGCTGGCCCAGAAATCCGGCCGGATCTATCTGGAGGTCGGCCCCGGCAAAGCCCTGTCATCTCTCAGCAAAATGCATGCTGACGTGAAGGCGGATCAGGTGCTGTCGTCATTGCGCCACCCGGAAGAACAGACCGCCGATGATCTCTATTTCCTGACCGTGTTGGCCGAGCTTTGGACCTTCGGAGTGGAAGTGGATTTTGAGCATCTTTGGGGAGAGCTGCCCCGTCAGAAAGTTGTGTTGCCCACATATGCGTTCCAGCGCAGCCGCTATTTCATTGAGCCGGGGCAAGGGCAGGCTGACGCGGCAGATGAGCTGCTGATGCGGCTGCAGGACACCGCCGACTGGACCTACGCTCCCGTATGGACGCCGCGGCTGGCGGAATGCGAGATTGATGTTGAAACAGAACTGGAGCGGGCAGAGCGGCACAGTTGGCTGATCTTTGTTGATCAAGGCGGCACTGGATCGGCCCTGGCAGACAAGCTGCGCGCTGCGGGTCAGGATGTGGTGACAGTCATCACCGGTGATGCCTTTGCCGAGATTGGCCCGGATGCCTATGCGCTGGCACCAGAACGCGGGCGCGAGGGCTATGATGCCTTGATGCATAGCCTGATGGCCAAAGGGCGCGCGCCGGATCGGATTGTGCATCTGTGGCTGCTCACTGAAGATGAAAGCCATCGCCCCGGTTCAAGTTTTTTCCATCGCAATCAGGAACAGGGGCTGATGAGCCTGTTTTTCATCACGCAGGCGGTGAGCGAAGAAAACCTGCCGACCCCACTGCACATCACAGCCGTAAGCAATGGCGCCGTGCAGGCGCGTGCAGAGGCCCTGCCCTATCCGGAGAAAGCCACTGCGCTTGGGGCGGTACAGGTGATGGGTCGCGAGCTGCCCGGGGGAAGCGCAAGCCTGCTGGATGTGGAGGCGCCGAGCAAAAAGACACGTGGCACGCTGATCCCCCGCCTTTTGGAGGAAGTGCTGGCCCCGCCAAAAGCGCAGATCGCAGCGTGGCGCGGAGAAAAACGGTTTGAGCGTGGCTATCGCAAAGTTGCGCTTGAAGGCGAAGACATGCCCGTCTGGCAACAAGGTGGCACCTATCTCATCACCGGTGGATTTGGCGGCATTGGGCTTACATTGGCGGAACGCATGATCCGCGAAGCCGGTGCAAATGTTGTTCTGCTGGGACGCGAGAGCCTACCCGCACGTGAAAGCTGGGCGCACTACCTGCAAAACCATGCTCCACACGATCGCGTGGCGCAGCGGATGCGCGCGGTAGAGCGGCTCGAAAGCCTTGGTGGCAGCGTGCTGCCCCTGGCGGCGGATGTGTGCAACAGTGACGAGATGGCCACAGCGGTCGCCGCCGCAAGAGAGGCTTTTGGCGAGATCAACGGCGTGATTCATGCGGCGGGTCTTATTGATGACGGCCCCCTATTGGCAAAGACCTCAGCAAGCATCGAAGATGTGCTGGCGCCCAAGCTGCACGGCACGCAGGTGCTGGAGCAGCTGTTCCCGGATGGCAGCCTTGATTGGCTGGTGCTGTTCGCCTCCTCCTCTACCGCCACAGCCCCTGCGGGGCAGCTCGACTATGTGGCGGCAAATGCCTATCTGAATGCCTACGCGCAGACGCGCGCAGGCGGAAAAACGCGGGTGCGCGCAATCAACTGGGGGCTATGGGCCGAGGTCGGCATGGCGGCAGACGCCGTGGCGGCGCGGCAAGGCAGCCCAACGGAGGCGCCGGTTGAGGCGATTGACACGCCCTTGCTCACAGGGGCCGGGTTTGATGCACAGGGCAACCGCATCTTTACTGCCGACCTGACAGCTCAGGACTGGATTTTGGATGAGCATCGCACGGGGGACGGTGCGGCGGTGATGCCGGGCACCGGCTATATCGCCCTAGCGTATGAGGCACTGGCTGCGCAGGGGGAAAGCGAGAGCTTTGCCATCGAGGACCTGCTGTTCCTGCGGCCCTTACATGTGGCGGAGGACGCGGATTGCGCGCTGCGCGTCACCCTGCGGCGAAGCCCTGCAGGCTATGCTTTTGCTGTGCAAACGGCGGTGCAGTTTGACGGGCAAGAGGGCTGGCAGACACATGCGGAAGCGCAGCTCGTTCCTGTGAGGGAAACACCGGCGACGCGGCTGAATGTTTCTGAAATCGCGGCGTCCTGTCCGATCAACAATGATGGCTTTGGCGCAGCATTGCGCGCGCCGCAGGAAGCGCATATGCGCTTTGGCCCGCGCTGGAAGGTATTGCGCGAAACCGCTCTGGGCGAGAAGCAAGGTCTGGCAAAGCTGCGGCTTGATGCCCAGTTTGACGGGGACGGTTTGCAGATGCATCCGGGGCTGCTGGATATTGCCACCGGGTGGGCGATGGACCTGATCCCCGGATATGCGCAAGGACATTTGTGGGTGCCGGTGAGATATGCGCGACTGGCCCAGTTTGCTCCACTGCCTGAAACTGTTGTGAGCCATGTGCGGCTGGTGAGCGGAGACAGCGCGTCAGGCTCGGCACGGTTTGATGTGTCGCTGGCGGATGCTGGGGGCAACATATGTGTCAAGGTGAGCGGGCTTGCCTTGCGCCAAGTGGAAACCGCTGCCGGATTCACCAAGGCACAGCCCTTGAGCAAGAGCGAATTTCAGTTTGCAGACCCGGGCGCAGCGCTCGCCCCGCTCTCTGCCGCAGAGGAGCGGCTGGCCCACAATCTGTCCCAAGGCATTCCCCCAGAAATTGGCGCCCAGATGTTTGAGGCGGCGCTGCGTGATCGACGCGCGCAACTGGTGGTGTCCTCGCTGGATCTCGCCGCGTTGATCAAGCAGGCGGAGGCCAGTGTTCAGGAAGACGCAGGGCCGACGCAGAGCTTTGAACGGCCTGAATTAGAGACTGATTTCATCGCCCCACGCACGGATATAGAGCGCACGCTGGCCGGGTTCTGGCAGGAGCTTTTGGGTGTTGAGCAGGTTGGCGTGCAGGACAGTTTCTTTGATCTCGGCGGGCACAGCCTGATTGCGGTGCGTCTGTTTGCCATGGTCAAGAAAGCCTGGTCGATCGACTTCCCGATTTCGGTTCTGTTTGAAGCGCCGACCATTGAGACTTGTGCAGCGCTGATCGCGGATCGTGTCGGGGATCAGGGGCCACAGACCTTAGCGCAAAGCGCCGATGCACCTGAAGAGACCAAACCGACGACGCGCTTCACCCATCTGGTGCCGATGCATCAGGGGGAAGGTGGCTCCAGGACGCCGTTTTTCCTTGTGGCCGGGATGTTTGGCAATGTGTTGAACCTGCGCCATCTTGCGCATCTGATCGGCGCGGACCGCCCGTTTTACGGCCTGCAGGCGCGTGGTTTGTTTGGGGATGCACAGCCCCACGATGATCTGGTGGAGGCCGCCACAGACTACATCAAGGAGATGAAGCAGTTGCAGCCGGAGGGGCCTTATCTGTTGGGCGGGTTCTCCGGTGGTGGGATCACCGCTTATGAAATCGCGCGACAGCTTGAGGCCATGGGCGATGATGTCCGGCTGGTGGCGATGCTCGATACCCCTTTGCCGGTGCGCCGCGCATTGAGCCGTGCGGACCGGATGCGCATTCAGCTGCAGGAGCTGCGCGCCAAAGGTGTGGCCTATCCGGTGATCTGGGCCAAGAACCGCATCGCCTGGGAGATCGCGAAACGCCAACCTGCGCAGGAAACCGAGGCGCAGGGGCAGCAATTCCATGATGCGGAGATCGAAGCGGCATTTTTGCAGGCTGTGGCGCGCTATCAGGTGCAGAGCTGGAGTGGCAACCTCGCCCTTTTCCGCCCGCCGCTTCGGGGCAAATGGGCACTAGGCAATGGACGCTTGGTGGATCAGGACCGCGCATATGTGTTCCACGACAATGACTGGGGCCAATGGGTGCCGGATGTGCAGGTCTTTGAGGTGCCGGGAGATCACGATTCCATGGTGCTGGAACCCAATGTGCGGGTACTGGCAACCCGGCTTAAGGCGGTGATCGCAGCGGCGGAAGCTGAGGCTGCGCCGCACATGCTTCGGGAGGCCGCGGAATGAGTGCCCCCTCCTCTGTGCTGACTGTCATCCTCAACTGGCGCACTCCGGAGATGACGCTGAAGGCGGCGCAGGCTGCGGCACGGGAAATGGCGCAGCTTGAGGGGCAGATCGTGATTGTCGACAACGACAGCGGCGATGGCTCCTTTGAACAGATACGCGACGCGGTGGCGGCGGCTGATTGGGCGCAGGGGCGCATTGAGGTCGTGCAATCCGGCCACAACGGAGGCTTTGGCGCGGGCAATAATTTTGGCATGCGCCATGGGTTGGCCCAGCGCCGCTTTGACTACATCTATATCCTGAACTCTGACGCCTTTCCGGATGCGGGGAGCATTGCGGCGCTGGTGGATCATCTGGATCAAACACCGGAGTGCGGCTTTGCGGGCTCCTACATCCATGGCGAAGATCAAACACCGCATATCACAGCGTTCCGTTTCCCGTCGGTTTGGAGCGAGCTTGAAGGCGCTGCGCGGATCGGCCTGATCACGCGGCTGTTTGCGCGCCATGTGGTGCCGCTGCCCATGCCCTCAGCAACCACGCGGGTGGATTGGCTCGCGGGGGCGTCGATGATGATCCGGCGGCAGGTTCTGGAAGACATCGGCCTCTTTGATGAGACGTTCTTTCTCTATTTTGAGGAGACCGATCTGTGCCTGCGCGCGCGGCGCGCCGGTTGGCATGTGGACTATGTGCGCGCAAGTGAGGTCACGCATATCGGCTCGGTCTCCACCGGAATGAAAAACTGGCAGCGGATGCCGCAATACTGGTTTGACAGCCGGCAGCATTATTTCCGCAAGAACCACGGCACCCCCTACGCCGTAGCGGCGACGGTGGCCCATGTGCTTGGCAGCCTGCTTTGGAAACTGCGGCGCGCTGTCGGGCGCAAGCCGCGCCGCGACCCTGAGTATTTTCTACGGGATTTGATCGCCCATGCAATTAGGATGCGGCCGAGCGCACCGGGCGCGTCGGATGCCAAGACCCCGGCCCTGCCCCCAATTGAGGAGGCTGTCAAATGAGCCTTGATCGGCTGATGGATCGCCCGCCCATGCGCGGCGTCATTATTGGCAATGAGAGCCTGCTTGTGCAATGCGCGAGCCTTTGGCGGGACATGGGGCACAGTCTTGAGGCGGTGGTCACAAGGACAGCTAACATTCGCCAGTGGGCCGAGGCCGAAGGGCTGCGGGTGCTCTCCTCAGATGAGGATTTGGTGGCGGCGCTGAGAGGCGTTGAAATTGACTGGCTGTTGAGTGTCGCCAATCTGGATATGCTGCCGCAAGCGGTTTTGGATCTACCCTCTCAGGGCGCTGTGAATTTTCACGATGGGCCGCTGCCCCAATATGCTGGCCTGAATGCGCCGGTCTGGGCGCGCATCCATCAGGAGCCGCGCCACGGCATCACCTGGCACACCATGGAGGCGCAGGCCGACACCGGCAAAATCGTGGCCCAGCGCCTGTTTGATGTGGCCGAGAGTGACACTGCGCTGACGCTGAACACCAAATGCTACACCGCAGCGATGGAGAGTTTTCCGGATGTGGTGCACGCTCTGGCAGCGGGGCTGCCGGATGCAGAGGCGCAGGATCTGGGCGCGCGCAGCTACTTTGGCCGGACTGCACGGCCTGAAGCGGGCGGACGGCTTGATTTCACCAACAGCGCGCAGGCGATTGTGGCGCTGGTGCGGGCATTGGATCACGGGGACTACTACAATCCGCTGTGGGCCCCGAAGATCGCGGCCGTGGATCGCATCCTGTTGGTCAACGCCGCCGATCCCGTTGCAAACCCGACAGCAGCTGCCGCGGGCACTGTGCTTGCCTTTGACAACGACACCCTGACCATCGCATGCGGTGAAGGCGCGGTGCGGCTGGGCGGGCTGACGGATCTGGACGGCGCGCAGCTCAGCCTGTCGTCTGTGTTGCGGGGGGGCGAGGTTTTGTCTTCGCTCGACCTTAAGGCGCGCGAAGCCTGGACCGCCGCCATGTTGCCTGTGGCAAAGGCAGAGCCTTACTGGCGCGAACGTCTGGCGGAATTTGTGCCCGCCACACTGCCCATGGCAAGCGATGCCAATGCGAAAGCGGAGATGCAAAGCCTGACGCTCAATCTGTCAGAGACACCTGCCGAAAGCGTTCTGACAGCTGTGGCGGTGTGGGCGCTGAGATCAGGCGTTTCAGAGGTCTGCGGCGTGGCCTATCGCGGCCCGACACTGTCTGCCACAGCTTTGGTTTGCCCATGGGTGCCAATGCGGCTGCCCGCCGATCTTATGAGCGACACCACCGCAGAGGCGGATGCGCGGATGGCTGCGCTGGTGACCAAAGCGGACAACAGCGGTGGCTTTGCCCGCGATCTGATCGCACGCGATCCTGCGCTTTCCGCCCTGAAAGTGCCCGATATAGCGGTGCATCTGGGAGGCGGGCCCATTGGCGGCGCGGCGATGACCGTAGCGGTCAAAGACGGTACAGCGGCGTTGCATTTTGACGCCAAACGGGTCGAGCCGGAACAGGCTGCGAAAATGGCGGCGCGCTTGGAGCAGGTCGCCTCGCAACTTGCGAGCGCTGAAACGGTTGCACAGGCAGGCGCCCTTTCAGAAGAAGAACGCGCCGAGATTTTAGACGACTGGAACGACACAGAGGCAGCGGTTGATCCGGATGTGACCATGGTCGCGCAGTTTGAGGAGCAGGTCGCGAAAACGCCCGATGCGCCTGCGCTGGTGTTTGGCCATGAAATCCTGAGCTACGCCGAGCTCAACGCGCGCGCCAATCGGGCCGCACATGTTTTGCGTGACATGGGGGTGGACCGCGGCGCGCTGGTCGGGCTTTGCCTGCGTCGGTCTACGGAGCTTGTGGTGGCCGCACTCGGGATCTTGAAAGCAGGCGGGGCCTATGTGCCGATGGACCCGACCTACCCCACAGAGCGTTTGGCGCATTATATTTCGGACAGCGGCTGTGACGTGATCGTCACGCAGGCTGCCTTGGCCTACGCGCTGCCCAACCATCAGGCTCAAGTGCTTGAGATGGATACCGACGCGCGGCTGGCGGATGCAGAAAGCGGCAATCCTGAGCTGGTCGCCCGGGGAGAAGACCTCGCCTATCTGATCTACACCTCCGGTTCCACCGGTGTCCCAAAAGGCGTGATGGTAGAACATGGCAACGTGGCCAACTTCTTTGCCGGAATGGATGCGCGCATCCCTTATCAGGCGGGCGATGCCTGGATGGCGGTCACCTCGCTCTCGTTTGATATTTCGGTTCTGGAGCTGTTCTGGACCCTGTCGCGAGGCTTCAAGCTCGTGCTGTCAGGCGATGAAACATCCACCCAGATTTCCAGCGGTCGCTTGCCCACGCCCAAGGGCGAGATGGAGTTCTCGCTCTATTATTGGGGCAATGATGACGGCGCGGGCGAAAAGAAATATGAGCTTTTGCTGGAAGGTGCGAAATTTGCAGATGCCAATGGCTTCTGCGCGGTATGGACGCCGGAGCGACATTTCCATGCCTTTGGCGGGCCCTACCCCAACCCTTCGGTGACCGGCGCAGCAGTGGCCGCTGTGACCAAACAGATCGGCGTGCGGGCGGGCTCTTGCGTCGCGCCACTGCATCATACGGCACGGATTGCCGAAGAATGGGCGGTGATCGACAACCTCACCAACGGTCGGGCCGGGCTGGCTATTGCCAGCGGCTGGCAGCCTGATGATTTTGTGCTGCGTCCGGAGAACACACCGCCGGCGAACAAACCCGCGATGTTTGAGCAGATGGGCGCGCTGCGCAAATTGTGGCGCGGCGAAGAGGTCTCCTTTCCGAAGCAGGACGGCAGCCTGCATCCGGTGGTGACGCAACCGCGCCCTGTTTCCAAAGAGCTGCCGCTTTGGGTGACCACAGCGGGCAACCCGGAAACCTGGCAAGAAGCCGGGCGCAACGGGTGCCATGTGCTGACGCATCTGCTGGGCCAGAGCATCGAGGAGGTGGGCGAGAAGATCACGCTTTATCATGCTGCGCTGCGTGAGGCGGGCCATGATCCGGCGGATTTCAAAGTCACGCTGATGCTGCACAGTTTTCTGGCCGAAGACCGCGACACCGCGCGCGAGATCGCGCGGGAACCGATGAAAGACTACCTGCGCTCGGCAGCTGGGCTGATCAAGCAATATGCCTGGGCGTTTCCGGCGTTTAAGCGACCGGAGGGCGTGGACAATGCATTCCAGCTTGATCTGGGGAGCCTGACCGGCGAGGAGCTTGAAGGCATTCTGGACTTTGCTTTCCAACGCTACTTTGAGGAAAGCGGACTGTTTGGCACCATCGAGGATGCGCTTGAGCGCGTGGCGCAGGTTAAGAATATCGGTGTGACGGAGATCGCCTGTTTGATCGACTATGGCATCGCGCCAGAGACTGTGTTGGAGGGCTTAAAACCGCTGGCGAAAGTTGTGCAGCACTGCAATGAAAGTGGGGCGCTCGATCCGGAAGATGTGTCAATCGCCGCCCAAATGATGCGCCACGAGGTGAGCCATCTGCAATGCACCCCATCAATGGCTCGCATGCTGGCTGACAATGCCGAAGCGCGGTTTGCGCTGGCAGGGCTGCGGCATTTGATGATCGGCGGGGAGGCGCTTTCGGGCCATCTGGTAGCCGATCTTAAGACCGCAACCAAGGCTGACATCCAGAATATGTATGGGCCAACCGAAACGACCATCTGGTCCACGACCTCCCAAGCCGATGAGACCGAGGATGTGGCCAATGTGGGGACACCCATCGCAAATACGCAGGTCTATGTTGTGGACGAGGCAGGGGCTCCGGTGCCTGTGGGTGTGCCCGGAGAGCTGTGGATTGGCGGCAAAGGGGTAACGCGGGGCTATTGGCAGCGCCCGGCACTGACGGCGGAGCGGTTTGTCGAAAACCCCTTCGGGGATGGGCGGGTCTACAGGACCGGCGATCTGGTGCGCTGGCGCGAGGACGGCAAACTCGATTTCCTTGGCCGTGTGGATCATCAGGTGAAGCTGCGCGGCTATCGCATTGAGCTTGGTGAGATCGAGGCGCGGCTTGAGGAAATTGACGGCATTGTGCAGGCCGTTGTGATCGCCCGTGAGGACGTGCCCGGCGATGTGCGGCTGGTGGCCTATCTGCGCGGGGCTGTGCCCGCAGAGGCCGATATCCGAACCGCTGTGAGTGAAACGCTGCCAAGTTTCATGCGGCCTCAGCATTATGTCACGATGGATGCTTTCCCGCTGACCCCGAACAAAAAGGTGGATCGCAAGGCGCTGCCTGCGCCGCACACTCAGACCAGACCAACGCCTCCAAAGGCGATTGATCCTGCGACGACCCCGGGGAATTCGGCGGGTGGCGACATCCTCAAACTGGTGGCAGATGTCTGGGAGGAGGTGCTGGGCGTGGTAGAGATCCAAGGCGGTGACAACTTCTTTGACCTTGGCGGGCACAGTCTGTTGGCAGTGCAAGCGCATAGGGAGATCCGCAACCGCTCTGGCGCGGCCCAATTGTCGATCACCGATGTGTTCCGTTTCCCCACTCTGACCGGGTTGGCGGCGCGGGTGCAGGAGCTTTTGGGGATCGCGGCCCCTCAGGATGACCCCGAGGCGAAACCCCAAGAAGAACGTGAGACGCTTGGCAACAGCCGCGCAGAGATCATGCGCAAGCGGCGGGAGATGCGCGCACAGAGACGCGCGCGCGTGTCATGAGACCGGTCGCGCCACCGCTGATCGCGCTGCAACAGGGGCTTGCGCGGATTGCGCCCAAGGCGGTGGCCGTAGCGGTCAGCGATCCGAGAGGGTCTCTGGCGGTGGTCTGGCCCGAAGAGGCGCCAGCGATCGCAAAAGCGGTGCCCGCGCGACGGCGTGAATTTGCGGCGGGGCGTCATGCCGCGCGCATGGCGATGCGTGATCTGGACGTCGCAGAACAGGCGATACCGGCAGGGCAAGACCGCGCGCCCATCTGGCCGGAGGGTTTGACCGGCTCAATCAGCCATGACGGATCAAGCTGCATCGCGGTGCTTGGACGGCGGGAGGACTTTCACGCGCTGGGTGTGGATGTCGAGCCAGCGGAGGCGCTCCCGGCAGATGTGATCGACGCGGTTTGCACCCAACACGAATTGGACCGGTTGCTTGCGCTCCCTTCCGACCTGCGCGCGAGAGACGCAAGACGGCTGTTTTGCGCCAAAGAAGCGGTGTTCAAGGCGCAATATCCTCTGACGGGCTGTCTTTTTGATTTTAAGACCCTTGAGATCACATGGGCCGAAACCACCGCATATTTCACCGCGCGTTTTACGAGAGATGTCGGAAGTGTTCCGGCCAATGCCACGCTGTGTGGACAGGTGGGGGAAGCCGGTGGTCATATGTTTGCTTTGGTCGCCATAGGCGCGCACGCGGCGACGGAAAATGCCGAATTCCCCTTTTGCGCCATGGGATAACCATATTCACACGCCATAAAGGGACATCAAGAGCGCGGGGTCTGAGTCGCGCCGTTGGAAGGTTTGAGGACGGGCATGGATAAGATCCAGTCTATTGCTGAAGTGCTGGGCATGTTGCGCAGAAGGTCGTTTCTGTGGGTCAGTGTGATTGCCGCTGGGCTGCTGATCTCCCTTGCCTATGTGCTGAGCCTGCCGCGAGAGTATGAAACCTCCGCCACCATTCAGATCGAGCAGCCCTCCATCCAAACCGGCAGCACCACGCCGGGTGCGTTGAACGCTGACATGCTGCAAAAGCTGCAGATCGTGGAGCAGCGTGTGATGGCGCGGGACAATCTGCTGACCATCATCCAGAAGTTTGGGCTCTATCGCGACTCTGACCTGAGTGAGATGCAAAAGGTGGCCCTGCTGCGCGAAACTGCGCGGGTGGTGCATATCATCAACCCGGAATTTCGCTGGCGTCAGGATATCAGCCCGTCCGCTCTTCTGGTGACGGTGCGGATGACAGACCCGGTACTGGCCGCCAATGTGGCCAACGAGCTGGTCAACAATGTGCTGGAGCAGGAAGATCAGCGCCGCATCGCACGCATCACCGAAACGCTGAATTTCTTTGACAGTGAGGAGCGCCGTGTCGGGGCGGGTATTGCCGCCATGGAAACGCAGATCGCTGACTACAAACGGGACAATGCCGTTTTGCTGTCTGGCGGGGTGGAGGCTCTGCGGACCCGGCTTGTGGATCTCCAGCAGATCGAACTCGAAGTGCAGCGTCAAATCCTTGAGAATGAAAGTGCAGCTTCCGGCGGCAATTCGGTGCGCGCGCAGCGTGTGCGCCGCCTGAAGGAAGAGGCTGCGCTCTATCAACTGGAAATTGCCGAAATTGAGGCCGCGCTGGCAGATACGCCGCGACTGGAACAGCAATACGGCAAGCTGGAGCGTCAGCTTGCAAAACTGGAAGAGCAATATCAGGCAATCACGGCAGGTAAGGCCGAAGCCGAGATGCAGCAGATGCTGGAAGCGAGCCAACAGTCGGAAAGCTTTACCGTTCTGGAAAAAGCCTTGCCGCCGGATTGGCCTGTCGCTCCGTCGCGCAAACGCATTCTGGCGATGGGCGGATTGCTGAGCGTGATGGTCGCCATCAGCTTTGTGCTGTTGATTGAAATGCGCAGCCCGGTGATCTGGACTCGCGGACAACTGGAACGACAACTGCGGCTGCGCGCCGTGGCTGCAATTCCGGTGCTGCAGACACCCAAACAAAGGCGGCTCAAAACCTTGGGCTCAGTCGCCCGCTTTACAGCACTGATCGCAACCTTTGGGATGCTGGCCACGGCGATCTTGAACCTCAGCAGCTGAGCGCCACAATTCGGTCAAATTTGGCGGTGATGGGCGGATTTTTGCCGAATCACCCTGTGCTTTTTTGATTGCGCCCGTGTGCCCTCGCCTACGCGATCAGAAACAATCACGCCCCCTCAAAACCATCGTTTCCAATGCAGACACCAGCGCCAGAGAAGCTGACTTCAATTTTAACCAATATGTCAGTTTCTAGCGGCCCCACACCCAACAGAAGTGCTTATTTTCAACCATTTAGCCAAATCTATACTTAAGTTAAGGTGGATTTCTGGAAAATTGTGGCTAAAGTTTGTCCTTGGGTGGGCGCTTCCTTGGAGGAGCATCTGAAGAACTAAGACTAAGGACGACACTGTGACTGATCCCTGCTGATAGGGACCTCTTTTTCAAAACAGCTCAGAATGACGGATTTGTCGGAACCGCATGGGACCGACCACAGTGATGTTTTGTGTTCGATGATGCCCTCCCCGGTGTGTTTTGGGGATGAAACAAATGGCGATTTATTCGCGGGACGATTTTGCGCAGGGGTTTGTGGTAACCCCAAACAGGCACGGGATCTACCGAGGCGGGTTTAAGCGGTTTTGTGACGTAATTTTTGTGCTGATTGTGGCGCTGCCGGTGAGCCTTGTCATCACACTGCTGGCGCTGTTGATCTCGCTGGATGGCAGCGCGCCGTTTTATCGGCAGGAACGCATCGGGAAAAACGGCAAGCGGTTTTACATGCTCAAACTCCGCTCGATGGTTCCCAATGCGGAGAGCGAGCTGGAAGAGCTTCTGAAACGCAACCCCAAGGCCCGCATGGAGTGGGAAGACAAGCAGAAGCTGACCGATGATCCCCGGATCACGCGGCTTGGCCGGATCATCCGCAAAACCTCGATGGATGAGCTGCCGCAGTTCTTTAACGTGCTGATGGGCGACATGTCCGTGGTTGGGCCGCGCCCGATGATGCCGGAGCAAGCCACACTTTATCCGGGTGCAGCTTACTACACCCTGCGCCCCGGGATCACCGGTTTCTGGCAGATTTCTGAGCGCAACGAATGCAGCTTTGCCGAGCGCGCCATCCACGACAGCCACTATGACCGCGCGCTGTCGCTGCGCACGGATCTGAAGATCATTCTGCGCACTGTGGCCGTGGTGACAGCCGCCACCGGCCGCTGATCTGCTTCGGCTGACAGCTCTGACGCTGCAGGTTAAGGTGGCGTCAGAGACCGGCGGCTTCGCGCATTGCCCGCAAAACCCGCAAAGCTGACGAGGAAGGCCCCCGCCTGATGCCCAATGTTCTTGCCACCCTGATGCTGATGCTTTGGCCGGTGGTGATTTGGCGGCTGTTTGTCAGCCTGCCGCCCGGGCGGGCATTGATCTGGTCGCTGCTTGGGGCCTATTTGCTGCTGCCCCCACCACCGGCCGAGTTTGACTTCCCTCTCATGCCCGCGCTGGACAAAACCAGCCTGCCCAATCTGGCAATCCTGATCGTGGTGGTCTTCGTGCTACCGCAGCGGCCAAAGCTGCTGCCCGAAAGTGTGCTCGCGCGCTGGCTTCTGGCGATTTTTGTGCTGAGTCCGGTGGCAACGGTGCTGAGCAATGGCGAGCCGCTGATTTTCACCGAGATGTTCATTCGCGGATTGTACCTGCAGGATGCGGTGGCGCAGCCGATCAACAATTTCATTCTGGTGATCGGCTTTCTGCTGGCGCGGGCGCTCTTGCAGACTCGCGCGGATCAACGAGATTTGCTGATCGCGCTGATGATTGGCGGGTTGGCGTATTCGCTGCCCATTTTGCTGGAGGTCCGGCTCAGCCCGCAGCTCAACAATTGGGTTTACGGCTATTATCAGCACCTCTTTTCGCAAACCATTCGCGGCGGTGGATATCGCCCGATGGTGTTCCTCTACCATGGGATTTGGCTGGCGTATTTTGTCCTGACAGCGTTGCTCGCAGCACTTGCTTTGTGGCGAGCGGATAGCGGGCAGATGCGGGCGAAATTCTTGCTTGCGACGCTCTACCTGGCAGCTGTGCTGGTGTTGTGCAAAACGCTGGCAACGCTGGTTTATGCTGCGGCGGCGGGCTGTGTCATCCTATTCATGGGACGGCGTGCGCAGGTGCGCGTGGCCGCCTTGTTGGCAGCGTTGATGTTGTTTTATCCGGCGCTGAAGCTTGCCAATCTGGTGCCGAGTGACGCGATTGTAGCACAGGCCGAAGCGGTCAGTGCGGAGCGGGCCCATTCGCTGAATTTCCGGATTGTGAACGAAGACATTCTGTTTGAGCGCGCCATGGAGAAGCCGCTATTTGGATGGGGCATTTGGGGGCGCAATCATTTGCGCGACAGCACCACGGGCGCGATCACCACGGTGTCTGACGGCTATTGGATCATCGTGATTGGGGTCTGGGGCTGGGTCGGCTATCTAGCGCAATTTGGCCTGATGGCGCTGCCGATCTGGCTGATTTTCAGAGAGCTACGCCACGCCCATGTGCAGGAGCAGGACCGGCTGCGCTCAGAGAGATCTTATAAGCTGCTAGATGCGCCTTCAGCACGCGACACATCGGAGGACGGGTTGTCCCCCTATATCGGGCCGCTTGCGGTAATGCTGGGCTTTAACATGATCGATATGCTCCCCAACGCCACGCTGACCCCGACGACTTGGCTGATTGCCGGGACACTGTTTGGTCATGCGGAACGCATGGCACGCGCGCGTTTGCACGGCGCGCAGACATCGGATGCGCCACAAGGCACAAACGCGGATCAGGCGCAAAAAGAACGTCCGCGCACCATTCTTTAGGGCCGTATCAGTGGCGCGTTTGCGCCTTGCCTTGCGCTGGCACCTCATAGCCGGGTTTCATTTTAAGCAGCCGCGCGGGCACACCGCCGACCACCGCACCAGCGGGGACATTTGTCGTGACCACCGCATTGGCACCAATTTCCGCATCACGCCCCACGAACAGAGGGCCGATCAGTTTGGCGCCCGCCCCCACATCCACATGCCCCTCCAGCACCACAGTACCTGCAAGGGTGACTTGATGCATGAGCTGGCAGTTCGGGCCAATTCTGGCGCTGGAATGCACAATGATGCCTGTGGGATGCGGCAGGCGCAGGCCGCCTTCGATGGCCATATTGAGATGGATTTCGGATTGGGTGATCAGCGACCAGAAGCGATGCACAAGAACCCAGTATTTGGAGACCAATCCGCCCCAGACGCCCCCTTTGGCACGTGCGGCCTGATAGCGGCGGATCGCGCGCAGAAGTTTAGGCGCAGGGTCCCAGAAACGGGAGATCTGCTCCCGGCTCCAATCCGGTGTGGTTGCGGAAACCTGCGTAGGGTCTTGCAAATCTGGCTCTCCAAAGGGCGCAAAACACATCCATGCGCATTTCAAAGCGTTGTCGCAAAACCTCTTTAATAAAGCAACGTTACTATGGCGTCAGGCGAAGCTTGCCCCCCACTGCACAGAGGTGTTCTCTGTGCGCCAAGACCCATCTGACGCAAGGAACACCGCGCGCATGCAACGTGCCCTAAACAAAGACATTTCGGATCAGCCGGAAGAGAAAACGAACGAGGCCGATACCCCGCGCGCAGAGGCGTTGGGCGGGCCGTTTCACCGCAGAGAGATCGACGGCCTGCGTGCCATCGCAGTACTCGCTGTGGTGTTTTTTCATTTCGGCGTGCCCGGTTTTGGGGGCGGTTTTGTCGGTGTCGACATTTTCTTTGTCATCTCGGGGTTTCTGATCGGCGGCCTTCTGTGGCGCGAGCATCAGGAAACCGGGCGGCTGGCGCTTGGGCAGTTTTATATGCGGCGCATCCGGCGGCTGGCACCGGCCTATTTCGTGATGGCTTTTGCAGTGCTTGCGATTGGTGCGCTGATCCTTTTGCCCTCCGATTTCCGCGAAACCGCAAAAGGCGTGGTGGCCGCGACGGTCTATCTATCCAATGTCATGTTTTATCGGCAGGCCGGATATTTTGATGGGGCTGCAGAAGAAAAGATTATGCTGCACACATGGTCACTCTCGGTTGAAGAGCAATTCTATGTGTTTCTGCCGCTACTGTTCCTGATTTTCGCCCGCAGCGCACGTGGGCTTTGGATCGCCTTGGCAAGCTGTTTTGTGTTGTCGCTGCTGGGCAATCTGATCATGACCCCGCGCGCCCATCCTGCGGCGTTTTATCTGTTTCCGTTCCGCGCCTGGGAACTGCTGGCGGGCGTGGGCCTTGCGGTTTTGCGCCATGAGCGCCCCGACCTGATGCGCGAACATCAGGCCATCAGCTGGGTTGGCCTTTTGCTTTTGGGTGTCTCCATTCTGTTTGTGCAGGCGGGCAGCGGGTTTCCCGGATGGCAGGTGATCGCGCCGGTGCTGGGCACGGTGATGTTGATTGCCAACGGGCAGGAGGACAATTGGGTCAACCGCGTGCTGTCAATGCGCGTGCCTGTGTTGATCGGCCTGATCTCGTACTCGCTCTATTTGTGGCACTGGCCCGTTTACACGCTGACAACCTATCTGCAGGGCAGCTACGCCGGGCCCGCCGAGACCGCGCTCTGGATTTCGATTTCCTTCGTTTTGGCAACGCTGTCGTGGCGCTTTGTGGAACAGCCGGTGCGCAAGGCAACACAGCTGGCCAGCTGGTCTCTGCTCAGCGCATTGGTGGCCGCCTCGGCTCTCGCCGTGAGCTTCTCATGGGTGATCTACCGCACCGATGGATTGCCGCAACGCTTTGATACACAATCCCAGATGCACATTGCCGCGACGGGCGACTTCCTTCAGGACTTCTCCCGCTGTTACGTGCCAAAAGACGGCCCGTTTGAAGGTCTGGAGGTGTGTCCGATCGGACCTGAGAGCGCACATCACAACCTGATCGTTTGGGGTGACAGCCACGTGCGGGCTTATTTTGAGGGGCTGGATCAGGCGGCCCATGAGACCAAACGCAGCGGGCTGGTGATTTGGCGCGCGGGTTGTGCGCCGCTGTTTGACGTCACCAAACAGGAAAGCGCGGCCACCCGCGCCCAAGACGCGGCCTGCGCAGCGGCAAACCGTCAGATCAGAGCAGCGCTGCAGCAGATGCCCGATCTGCGCGATGTGCTGCTGATCGGACGCTGGGCCTATTACGCCACGGGTGAAGGCAGCGGCAACGACATTCACAACACCATCCGTTTGCGCAGTGAGGCCCTGGGCCCGATGACCCAAGACAGATTGCTGGCCAAAGCGCTGGCCGCCACAACGGAAGAGATCGCGCAGCTCGATCGAGATGTTTATGTGCTGCGCCAACCGCCGGAGATCGCCTACTACAAGGCACCCGATATTGCCCGGGCTTTGGTGCATGGGCGGCTGACGGCGCAACTTGCGCGCCGGATCGGGCAGATCAGCGTGACAAATGCAGAGCGCCGTGCTGCGGGGGCCAATGAGGCGCTCAGTCGGAGTGGCGCGCAAATTCTCGACACATGGGATTGGTTTTGCGATCCATTCCTCTGTGATGCGGTGCAGGGAGGCGTGGGACAGTATTTTGACAACAACCATGTCACCAACGCGGCGGCGCGCCGGATGCGCGCGGTGTTTTACCCTGTCATGACGTGGCATCCGGGATGACCACCACCGCCCCGATTTCTCTAACCGAAGCGACCGCGCGCACTTGGGACGTGATCGTGATTGGCACGGGCATGGGAGGCGGCACCATTGGCAGGCGGCTGGCGGAGCGCGGGCTGTCGGTCTTGTTTGTGGAACGCGGGCCAATTGGGGTGCGCGCGGAGGAGCATGACCTCAACCCCGACATTTGGGATCGGGAAGCGCGGCTGGTGCGCGGCTATTGGCCGGAGCCGCTGGAAGCCACGGTGAACGGCCTTTCAACCACATTCAACGCGCCTCTTGGGGCAGGCGTCGGCGGCAGTTCAGTGTTTTATGCCGCAGCGTTGGAACGCCCGGCGCCGCATGATCTGGATCACAGCGCTGAGACGCCACACCCCACTGGCGGTTGGCCCGTGTCCTATGCGGAGATGGCGCCTTATTTTGATGCGGCAGAAGCGATGTATCATGTCTGCGGCACGGATGATCCTTTGGGGCAGCCGTCTCAAATCCCAGATGGCGCGCCCATGTCCGCAGCGGATCAGGCGCTTTTTGACTCCATGACGTCGGCGGGGCTGCATCCCTACAAAGGCCACTTGGCGCTCAAGGATAGTGTCCGCGGAGCTGATTACCTGGGCCGCAAATGCCCTCACGACTACAAGATGGACGGCCGTTCAGCCGGGGTGGAACCGGCATTGGGAACCGGCAAGGCCGCCTTGATTGATCTTTGTGAGGTCACCGAGATTCTGCATCAAGGTGACGGGGTCACGGCACTGCGCCTGCGCAAAGCTGGCGAAGAGGCCGAGTTGAGCGCGCGGGGATACGTGCTCTCAGCAGGCGCGCTGCATTCGCCGCGTGTGCTCATGACGTCGGGTGACCTGGGCAACCAAAGCGGCATGGTCGGGCGTAATTTGATGTTTCATCTCAATGAGATGTTCCTGCTGTGGCCCAAGCGCGGCGCAAAGAGCAATGGCGCGAGCAAAGCCTTGGCTTTTCGCGATCTCTATCACAAAAGCGGGGAGCGGTTTGGCATGGTGCAGGCCATGGGCGTTGAGGCGCGGTATGGGGAGATCCTGCATTATCTGAACATGGCGTTTGAACGCAGCCCGCTGCGGCATCTGCGCGCTGTGAAGCCGTTACTGCGCCTGCCAACGGCACTCGCGACAAAGCTCTTTGGCAGCGCCAAGCTCTTTGTCGGGATTTTGGAGGATCTGCCGAAGGTTGAAAATCGCGTGGTGTTTGACCCCAAAGACCCGCACCGTCTGGCGATTTCTTACACAATGGCGCCTGAGCTGCTCGCCCGCCGCACAGCCTTTCGCAAGGTGCTTCGCCAAAGCCTGAAAGGCCTTCGGATGATGTTTGTCGGCGCTGGTCCCGAGCTGAACTTTGGCCACCCCTGTGGCACGTTGCGGTTTGGCGATGATCCGCAAACCTCGGTGCTGGATCGCAATTGCGCGGTGCATGGGGTGCCCAACCTCTGGGTGGTGGATGCGAGTTTCATGCCCACGTCGATGGGGGTAAACCCGAGCCTGACCATCGCCGCCAATGCCCTGAGAGTGGGGGATGTGATCGCCGACAGTTTTGAAGCGGAGGACAGACCGGATGGCTGAGCAGAACGCTGGGCGGATCGCCGTGGTGACGGGGGCCGGGTCGGGGCTTGGGCGTGCGTTGGCTATTGCGCTGACAGCCAAAGGCATCACCGTTGCCGGTTTGGGACGGCGCGCTGAAAAGCTTGAAGAAACGGCCGTGCTTGCCGGTGCACAGTTCCTCCCCATCGTTGCGGATGTTGCGGATCCTGACGCGGTGCGCACCGCCTTTGGCACCGTGCGGCAGCATGGGGCGGTTTCGATCCTGATCAACAACGCAGCGGTCTATCCGCACCGCGATATTCTCGATGAAACGCCTGAAAGCTTTATGCACACAATGGCGGTCAATCTGGGGGGCGTGGTGAATGGCACGTCTGAGGCGCTCAAGGACATGACGGCGCTTGGACATGGCCGCATTCTGAATGTCGGCAGCTTTGCCGATTTGCACCCCCTGCCCTGCAGCGCGGCCTATAGTGTTTCAAAAGGGGCGGTGCGCAGCTTTTCGCGGGCATTGATCGCAGATTTGGGAGATCGTTTGCCAAAGATTGTGATCAACACCTGGATGCCCGGCATTCTGCGCACCGATATGGGACTGGAAGACGGCATTGACCCAACGTTGGCGGCAGAGTGGGGCGTAGCCCTGGCATTGTGGAATGATCCCAGCCTGAACGGCGCGGTGTTTGATCGGGATAGAGAGGTTTTGCCGCCACGTGGCCTAAAGGGGCGTGTGAAGGACTTGATCCGCATGCAACGGCGACAGCCCCGGCGGATCGTGCTTTAGGCCCTCCGCTGCCTCAGCGCGCCGATCAGCAGGTTGGGCAAAATGGCGAAACAACGCAGATATCGTCCAGCCAAACGTGACGGGTTGCTCACCGCGCGCCACAGCCATTCCAGAGCCAGTTTCCGCACCCAAAGGGGGGCGCGGTGCTGTGTTGCTGCCCAGAAATCCAACCCTGCCCCGATACTGGCAAACCCCATTTGCGGCACAATCTGCCGACCGCGCGCGGCAAGGCGTTCCTGTTTTGGTGCCCCCAAAGCCAGAAAGGTCATACGCGCACCCGCATCGGCCGCCTGCTGCAGAAGCGCTTCGGCCGCTTCACTGTCAGGATCAAATCCCATCGGCGGCGCCAGCGTGGCGACAATCTCAACATCACGCACTTGATCTTTCAACGCGACTGCCGCGACCTGAAGGGCGGCCTCCGTGCTGCCGATCAGCGCGACCGGCACCTGCGCTTGCGCCGCCCATTGCATCAGAGGAAGCACCAGATCAGCCCCCGGCAGAAGCGCCACTGGCTTGGCTGCGAGACGCGACAGCCAGACGATGGGATTGCCATCTGCAACAACAAAATCCTGCGCCAGATAGGCCTCACAAAAGGCCACATCTTTGCGTAGCTTGACCAGATGATCGAGATTGATCGTCGCCAAGGCAAACCCATCCCCCGTTGCAAACCGCGCCTGCACCGCAGATTGCAGCGCTGTCATGGTGGCGATATTGACCGAGACCGGCTTTGTGATCGTGGAAAACTGCAAGAAACCGCCGCTGCCTTAAGGGTTTTGCAGAACTTATCACCAAGTATTTTTACCTGTCACAAGCGGGCGTCTGAATTTGCGGCAAGTGGTTCTATTGGGCCACATCTCGCGGCGAAGCCATCCCCGCCATGGTGGCAACGGGCCGCGCGCAGCCTATAGTTTATTGTACTTACTTTCTAAAGGGTTCGCTCTATGACCGCCGGCAAGACACGTAGCGTTTCCATTATCGGATGCGGCTTTGTGGCCGACCTTTATATGCGTTCTTTTGCGGCGCATCCCGATGTCGCGGTGACCCAAGTTTATGACCATGATCCTGAGCGGCTCCAGAATTTTGCGACCCATTGGAACCTGCACAAAGCCGACAGTTTGGAGCGGTTTTTGGCGAACCTGCCGAAAGGCTCCTTGGTTCTCAACCTGACCAACCCATCAGCGCATTATGAAATCAGCCGCACCTGCCTCAGCGCCGGTCATCATGTGTATTCCGAAAAGCCGTTGGCGATGGAAATGGACGAGGCGATTGCCCTGCATGATCTGGCATCGGAAAAGGGGCTAATGTTGGCCTCGGCCCCCTGCTCTGTGCTTGGGGAGGCAGCCCAGACCCTTGCCAAAGCCATCCGTGACGATTTGGCAGGATCTGTGCGGCTGATTTACGCGGAGCTTGATGACGGCTTTGTCCCGCAGGCGCCTTATGGCGGCTGGCAAAGCGACAGCGGCGCGCCCTGGCCCGCGAAGGATGAATTTGTGGTGGGCTGCACGCTTGAGCATGCAGGCTATTACCTCACCTGGTTGATTGGCATGTTTGGCACTGTGCGCCGTGTTGTGGCGGCATCTGCGGAATGCGTGCCTTACAAAGGGGTTCACCGCACACCGGATTTCTCCACCGCCACGCTCTTTTTTGAGAACGGCATCACCGCAAGGCTGACCTGTTCGATTGTCGGCAGCCATGATCATCGCATCCGGGTCTTTGGCGACAAAGGCGTGCTGCAGGTCAAACAGGCCTGGGACAACGAAGCGGCGGTGCGGTTTCACAAGCGGTTCACCCTGCGGCGGCGGCTGATGGAACATCCAATCGGCAAGCGCCAGCGCCTGTCTGGTGCCACCCATCCAAAAGTCGCACGATGGGGCGCTGCCGCCATGAACTTTGCGCTGGGGCCGGTGGAAATGCTGGACGCGCTGCGCGAAGAGCGCCCTTGCCGGTTAAGCGCGGATTTCGCGCTGCATCTGAACGAGGTGACTCTCGCCATTCAGAACGCCGGAGCGGACAGCGGCTCTCAAGAAATGTCGACACGGTGCGACCCTATTCCTGCAATGCCTTGGGCGGTTTGACGATGACAGATTTGGCCATCACCGGTGCAGCCGGTTTTATTGGACGCCACTGCGTGGCGGAAGCGCGCAGACAGAACATCCCTGTGCGCGTCTTTGTCCGCCGCCTTGAAAGTGTGCCGGCGGATTGGAAAACGGACAGCGGCATCACGGTTGTGGCTTTGGATCTGGCGCAATCCAGCGACGCACTGGCCGATGCACTCAAAGGTGTTCAAACCCTCATTCACTGCGCCGCCACGCTATCGGGCGATCAGATCCGCGACACGCTGACCGTCAGTCGACGCGTGATTGACGCAGTGGTGGCCGCAGACGTGCCACATGTAGTGTTGGCCGGATCGTTTGATGTGTATGACGTGCGCCAACTTGCGGATCATGCCACTCTGACCGAAGCCTGCCCTACGGGTGCCGCGGGGCGCACGGATTATGCCAATGCGAAACACGCGCAGGAGACCATGTTTGACGACGGGGCGGCGCTTTTTGGTTTTGCGCTGAGCACACTGCGGCTCGGGGCGGTATGGGGGCCAGAGCATCTGTTCAATGCACATGTTGGCCCTGCGGTGAGCAGCCTTTTGATGATGATTGACGGCGGTGGGACGCTGCCATTGTGTCGTATGGAACTGGCAGCCACCATGCTGGTGCGCGCGGCGCAAACCCCAACTGGCGTGGGCATCGTAAATGTGGTTGACGATGATCTGCCGGACCGACGCCGCTTTGTGACCGCCTTTCGCGCTTGTGGCTGGCCCAAGGCCACTATGCGCATTCCGCTTGGGGTTTGGCGGCTGTTCGCCTCTGCCACACCTGATATTGGCGCGATGCCGGGTCTGCTGCGCACCCCAATTTTGGAGACTCGTCACCGCCCGCTGACATATGACAATACTCGTATGCACAAGATCTTAGGGCCAATTGAAATGGTGTCCTTTGAAACCGCGATGCAAGCAGAAATAAATCGCCAGCAGCAGGCCGAAGCACCGTGACCCAGCAAGACGCCCCCATCGCCTATCTGACCGGAGAGTATCCGCGCGCGACCGACACCTTTATTCAACGCGAGGTGGCCGCCTTGCGCGCTCAAGGTCAGCGGGTGGAGACATGTTCGGTACGCCGCACAGGTGCAGAACATCTGGTGGGTGAGGAACAGAAGGCCGAAGCCAAGGCCACCTTTTACATTCTGGCGGCGGCCAAATCCCCACTGCCGCTGCTCTCAGCGGTGTTTGGGGCCCTGCTGCGCAACCCGCTTCGGTTCCTGCGCGCGTTGGTATTGGCGGTCAAAACTGCGCCGCCCGGCCTGCGCAATCTGCTCTATCAACTGTTCTATTTTGTAGAAGCCGCCGTTTTGGCCGCACATCTTCGCAACAAGGGCGTGCGGCATCTGCACAACCACATTGCAAAATCATCCTGCAGCGTGGCGATGCTGACCTCCGAACTGTCCGGCATCCCCTATAGTTTCACGCTGCATGGGCCCGATATTTTCTTTGCTCCGGACCATTGGCGGCTCGATGAAAAGATCGCGCGCGCAGGCTTTGTGGCCTGCATCAGTCATTTTTGCCGCTCACAAGCGATGGCGTTCAGCGATCCCAAGCACTGGAGCAAACTGCACATCATCCACTGCGGCGTGGAGCCCGCGCGCTATGATGGGGCGGAGGCGCCGATGGGCACCAAGCTGCTGTTTGTGGGACGACTTGCCCCCGTCAAAGGGTTGCCGATCCTGCTGCGGGCGATGGAACAGCTGGTGCAAAAAGAACCGGATGTGCATCTGACCGTGATCGGAGACGGGCCGGGCCGCAAAGCACTGCAATCTCAGACCGACGCGGCCGGGCTTTCAGATCATGTCTCCTTTGTTGGATACAAATCCCAGTCAGAGGTGGCGGAGGCGCTTTCTGCGGCGGATATGCTGGTGCTGCCGAGCTTTGCGGAAGGCGTGCCCGTGGTGCTGATGGAGGCAATGGCCGCGCGCAGACCTGTGGTGGCCACCCAGATTGCCGGCATTCCCGAACTGGTGACCGAAGGCGTCTCTGGCCTGTTGGTGCCACCGGGAGATCCGGATGCGCTGGCGCAGGCCATTGCCAAGCTGCTGGCCAACCCTACGCGCGCCACGGCAATGGGGATCGCAGGGCGCGCCAAGGTAGAGGCGGCCTTTGATATTGCTAAAGAAGCCGCACGGTTGCGGGCTCTGCTGCAGGAGCGCGCGCGATGAGAGCCACCACGGCCATTGTGATTGGGCGCAATGAGGGCGAGCGGTTGGTCGCCTGCCTGGCCTCTCTCGTCGCGCAGGACGTCGAGATTGTCTATGTGGACAGCGGCAGCTCTGACAGCTCCGTGGAGGCGGCGCGAACAGCCGGCGCTCTGGTCATCGAACTGGATGACAGCCTGCCTTTCACGGCCGCGCGGGCAAGGCAGGCCGGATTTGACGCTTTGGCAGAAACCGACGATCTGCCGGAGTTCGTGCAGTTTGTGGACGGAGACTGCATTGTGGCCGAGGGCTGGATCGCGGCCGGAGAAGCGGCGCTGCAAGCAGATCCCAAACTTGGTCTGGTGACCGGCTGGCGCGCGGAGCTCTATCCGGAGCGCAGTGTCTACAACGCGCTATGCGATTTTGAATGGCATCGGCCAGCAGGGGACATAACCGTTTGTGGCGGAGATATGCTGGTGCGCAGTGAGGCCTTTGTAGCGGCCGGTGGATTTGATGCGACGGTGATTGCAGGAGAAGATGAAGAGTTTTGCCTTCGGGTCGGCAAAGCGGGTTGGACACTCCGCCGCCTGCCCGAAGAGATGACCCGCCATGACGCCGCAATGCTGGAATTTTCGCAATGGTGGCAGCGCGCCGTGCGCGGTGGCCATGCCTATGCGCAGGTGGGGTGGATGCATCCGCCCTATGCGTTGCGAGAACAAGCCCGTGCGGTTGTCTATGGCGCGCTTTTCCCCGCACTCGCAACCTGGGGCCTGCTGAGCAATCGCTGGGCCTTTGTGACCGTGCTCATGATCTATACGGCAAGCTACATCCGCACAAAGAACGGTCTTGTCACGGCGGGCCTGCCTTATTGGGAGGCCTGGCGTCATGCGCGGCTGATCACCCTCTCGAAGGTGCCCAATATTCTTGGCATGGGGATGTTTCACTGGCGCCGCCTTATGGGGCGCAGCATGCGGATCATCGAATATAAATGAGGCCGCCAGCGCTCAAGCTGCGTTGGCGGCCTTAACATCAATCGCGAGCTTAGGCCGCGGTTTTGGCCTGTTTGCCCGCAACAAATGCGGTGCCTTCATACTCCTCAGCGTCATCCGCCGCGCCGTCAAAAATCGCATCACTTGTCACCCCGCCCCCCTCAAAGAGGGTGAACTGCCCCACCAAGCGCTCGAGCTCGTCGGCTTCTTCTTTCAAGGTGTGACAAGTGGTGTTGGCGTTTTGCGCCATGGCGGCGTTTTGCTGTGTGACCTGATCAAGCTGGGCCACACCGGCGTTGAGCTCCCCAAGACCGGTGGCCTGATCGCTGGAGCCTGCCGCCATCTCAGAGACCAGCTCGGAGATATGGCCTACGCGGTGCACGATGTTTTCCAGTGCCTTGCCTGTCTTGTTCACAAGCTCCACACCATTGCTCACATGATCCGTACTTTCGCCTATTAGCGATTTGATCTCGGTGGCGGCTTCTGAGGATTTTTGCGCCAGCGCCCGCACTTCGGACGCCACAACCGCAAAGCCACTGCCCGCGTCCCCGGCCCGAGCAGCCTCAACACCTGCGTTAAGCGCCAAGAGGTTCGTTTGGAAGGCAATGTCGTCAATGACACCAATGTTCTGCGCGATCTGGCCTGACGATTCTGAGATTTCCGACATGGCCTGAACGGCTTGCATGACCACCTGACCACTTTCGGTCGCCTCAGAACGCGCGCTGTCGGTTGTGTTCTGAACGCCGCGCGCGCCTTCTGCTGCGGCGCGCACGCTGGAGGTCAGTTCCTCAAGCGCTGCGGAGGTTTCCTCAAGTGTCGCCGCCTGATTTTCACTGCGGCGTGAGAGCTCCAGCGAAGCTTCCGTGATGCCTGTTGCAGCATTGCGGATGCTGGAGGTGTTGTGCACCACGCTTGCCAGCGTGTCGTTGAGCTTTGCCATGGCACCGCTGAAATCAGTGCGTAAGGAGGCGTATTCCTCTGGGAAAGTCTCAGAGAACTTGTAGGTGAGATCCCCTTCGGCCAGACGCTCCAATCCGGCGCTGATCTCCGCGACCACTTTGTCCTGCTGCGCTTTCAGATGCTCCTGCTCGGACTTGAGCGTATCAGAAGCGGCCTGCATATCCAGCGTGTCATGACGGAACTTATCAAAGGCTCGAGCCAAGCTGTGAAGCTCACCGCGACCTTCCAAGCCATCAATTTCAGCCTCGTAATTTCCTTTGGCAAAGTCATCGAGCACGGTGACCAGGTATTTGATCCGTCCGATCACCCGCTCAAAGGCGGTCACAGCAAATGTCAGAACCAATAAGGACACAATCAAACCAATCCAAATCAGGCTGTTCAGACTCGACTGGGCCTCGGCTTCAAAACCTTCGGTGATTGCCGCAACCTCAACCACAAATTCAAGCTCTTTGGCGCGCAGCAGGTCGATCCACCGGCTGGAAATCTGAAACCATTCCCCAGCGGTGATTGTCAGCTCTTCATGCGAGCCAAAACGCGGGACAATCTCATTTCGCGCGGCTTGCAGCGCCTTGAATTCTTGGCTCGCCAGAAGGTCGGTTTCCCATTTGGATTCTGCCAAAACACCGGCGGTTTCATGTAGCAGAGCAAGCTGCTGCCCTCCGAGCGCAATGTAGCGATTGTGCAAATCCAAGGTGAAGCCCCGGCCCAAACCAGCAGCCCCTGTGGCGCGCTCAAGTCCGGCGCTTTCTTTAGCAGATCCAACCAGAGCCCGAGCGTGCAAGATGGCCTCAAGTCTGCCGCCGGCGCTTCCGGTTGTCGGCGGGCGCGCCAAATCGATCAGCAGGTTGATGGTGCCCGTGTAGAACGCCGCCATCTCCGGTACAGTTGCAGCCGCTCTATCGATCCGCCCACGCATGTCATCCAAGGCGTCAAACCGATCTTCGACCTCCGCCATGAGTTGCGCTTTTTCCGTCACCAAGGCAACGACCTCTGCGCGCATTCCCGCGATCACGTGGGAGGCTTCCTGGCGTTGCGCCTCCAGCTCTTTGGCGAAGTTTTTGCCACTTGAGGCGATGAAGCCTGCAGAGTATCCGCGCTCCTTCTGCAACTCATGGATCACATCATCGACCAGCGCCTCTTCATGGGTGATCACTGTGATTTCATGGGCCTTCGCGAGCGCCGCACGCTGGGTCGTGATGTCTTGGAATTTGAGGTAGCCCGCATATACAAAAAGCGGGCCGATAACCAACAGCATGACTAATCTGAGTTTCATCGCGGTGTCCTAACCGGGTACGTTTATTTCCTGAGTGGAGGCACTTTGTGGTCCAATAAGCTTACAAGAGCTTAAAGCTGACTTTCCCTTGCGCCTTTTGAGACGTTAGGGTAGCTAATGCCCCATATTTGAGCATTTTTCGCTGCCTTTCCATACACTTAACTTGATATATTTCAACGCTATTGGTGTAGAATCACTCTGTGCTTCCCGCATAGGTCACTGCCCTAGAGCAGCTCTCAGCGCCTCAAAGGCCGCCTGCGGGGCCAATCCAACAGAGCACGGCACGCCCCTCCTCAAAGCCAAAGCCGCCCTATCTCCGCATTGGCGCCTTTCTTTTGTCTGCATTTGACTGCTAGATTTTGGGTGCAAACAATGCGGAAACGCGCGACGATGAGCTACGATCAAAACCAGTCTTCCCAAGATGCGGACCTTGCAACGCAGCAGAGCCTTCCGGCGCTGCATGACCCTGATGTGTTCTGGGAAAACTTGACCGTCGCCGCGCTTAACGACGCGGTTTTGGCGCAGAACCATATGATCAGTGCAACGCGGTCACATGAGGCGCATGCCGCCTTTGATATGCTGCGCACCCGCCTGTTGCAGGCCTTAAACGAACATGGCTGGAGCCGGGTGGCCGTAACCGCCCCGACGCGCGGCTGTGGCAGCAGCTTTGTCAGCGCCAATCTGGCGTTTTCCATGGCGCGCCTTGAAACGGTGCGCACCGTGATGCTGGACATGGATTTGCGCACCCCGAGTTTGGACCAGGCCTTGGGCCTTGATGCGCCAGATTCGATGGCGGATTACCTGAGCGGCACAATTGCGCCGGAAAACTTTCTGATCAAAGCGCGCGCCAACCTGGCGCTGGCACTGAATGACACCCCAAGTGAGAACTCTGCGGAGCTGTTTCAAAATGAAATGACCGGCACCGTTCTGGAGGAGCTTGAGGAAATGCTCTGCCCGGACCTCATGTTGTTTGACATGCCTCCGGCTCTGGAATTTGACGATGTTCTGGGATTTCTCCCAAATGTGGACGCTGTTTTGATTGTTGCCGGTGGTGGCGTTTCAACGGCAGAGGATGTGCGCAAGGTCGAGCAGATCCTGTCTGAGGTGAAGCCCATCCTGGGCGTCATGTTGAATAAGGCTGACGGGGCGCTGTCTTACTAAGACACGCTGAGCACCCGCAGGCGCAGCTCCATTACTGACTGATGAGAAGACGGCGCCAGCGCTTGTCCAAGGCATATTTCTTGGGACCGGACAGCGGTCGCAGTGCGAACATCAAATCATCACGGCCCTCCGGCAGCGATGCTTTTGCAATCGCGGCCTGCTCCGCAGACATATCCCCCGCAAATGTCTTGGGCGAAAGGATCGCCTGCACATAGTTGGCAAGGGTTTCGGCATTCTCTTCAGACAGGATATGCGTGAGCAACCCGCTGCGGTGGGAGTCGGCTTCCTCGCTCTTGGGCGCTACAAGAACGTTGGACCAGATCAGTGAACCCTCCTTGGGAACCACATAAGTGTAATTTGAATTGGGCACGTGCTTTGCCAATGTCAGGCCAACCGTACTCCAAACCAGACCCAGACAAGTGTCGCCGGAGCTCATTTCTTCCAACTGTTTGGCGGAGATGCCACGCAAATGGGGCATAATCTCGCGAAGGGTGGCAAAACCAGCATCCAAGTCTTCGGTCGTAATACCATTCGGATCGCGCCCAAGATGATGCAAAGTAATGGCGAAGACCTCCTGTGCGGACTCAACAATTGAAATGCCGCAATCAGAGAGCGCTGCCGCGTTTTGAGGATCAAAGAGCAGATCCCAGCTGTCCAGTGGGGCATCCGGCAGGCGCGCGCGGATCGCTTCCACATCCATCACAAGCCCAGTGGTGCCCCAGACATAAGGCACATAGTAGTCTGCCACCCGCGACAGCGCATCAGTTTGCGCAACAGAGGCTGACGCTGGTGCCGCCTCCCAGTCGATCGCCACGGGCGTATCGATCGGCATCAAAGCGTCCATGTCAGCCAGGCGTTTCACAATTTCTGCCGGCAGTACTGAGACGTCATAACCCGTGTTCTGGGCCGCCAGCCGGGCTTCGGCTTCGTCTGGCACCATAAACGTGTCAATCACCAAGCCTTCCGGGTGTTCTTTGACAAAGCTCTCGGAAAACGCATCTGGCGTGCTTGCGCGCCACGTATAAAGCCAAGCGAGATCTTCACCCGCTTTCAGAGCCGTGGGGCCGAAACAGACCGTGGCCGCCAATCCGAGTGGGCGAAGAAAGTGCTTGAAGGTCATGCGCTGAGATCCTCTCGATCATCCGCCTGTGGCGTGTCAGGCCAATGACGCAGAAGTTCCGCGATCAAAGCTTCGCGCGTGATCGGTTTTTCAAGGTAGCCGCTCATCCCTGCCATCGCGCTGGCATCTGCATGTTCATCCAGCGCATTGGCTGAAAGACCGACAATCGGCAGGGTTTGGGCGTTGGGAATGCTGAGATCGGCCCGGATCTGGCGGGTGGCTTCCAGCCCATCCATGACAGGCATACGCACATCCATCAAAACCAGATCCGGCATCCAGTCGCTAACAAGTTTGACAGCCTCTTCGCCGTTTCCGGCCAAGCGCACTTCGCACCCCAATTTCTGCAATAGCTTTTGTGCCACCATCTGATTGACGCGGTTGTCGTCGGCGACCAGCACAAATTTGTCAAACAGTGCATCTTTGATGACCTGGGGGCGCTCCTTGCGATGCAGCGCTTTGGCCACAGGGATTATTAGCGCAAACTCAGATCCCTCGTGCAGGACGCTGTGCACATTGATCCGCCCGTTCATAGTCTCTGCGAGACGCTTCACGATAGACAGACCAAGGCCGGTGCCGCCAAAACGGGTGGTGGTGGAGGTGTCTGCCTGTTCGAACTGATTGAAGATGCGATCCACCGCTTCAGGCGAAATCCCAATCCCCTCGTCTTTCACGGCAATGCGCACAAAACGTGGGGCGCCTTCCGGCCCGGGCATGTCCTCAAGGTGGACCGTGACCTTGCCGTTCTCGGTGAATTTGACGGCATTGCCGACAAGGTTGCTCAGCACTTGACGGACCGCGCTTGGCGCGGCATGCAGATACCAACCAGCATCTGACGGGGACACCGAGACCGAAAGCTCTACATCGCGCCCAATCGCCTGACCTGAGAACAGGTCGGTGGTTTCGCGACAAAGGGTCTCGAGATCAAAATCGACAAACTCCAGTGTCGATTTTCCAGCCTCTAGCTTGGAGAGGTCGAGCACATCGTTGATGATCTGAAGCAGATCCCGGCCGCTGGAAGAGATCATCCCCAACATGCGCCGCTGTTCTTTGTTCAGCTGCGTATCAGAAAGCACATCGGCAAGCCCCAGCACGCCATTTAGCGGCGTGCGGATTTCATGGCTCATCGTGGCGAGGAACATGGATTTCGCTTCTGAGGCAGCTTCGGCTGCGCGCTGGTTGCGTTCGATCTCCATCTGCGCGCCCAGCACATAGCGCTCCATGGGAAGGTGGGCGAATTGGATCGCAATACCCACGCCCAGAATGGTCACCAGCAATGCTGCGAGACCGTAAAGCACTTGATCATCCGCAGCGGCCTCCGCGGCTTCCACCTCTGACTGGCGCACCCGGTTGAAAAACGGCATGAGACGGAAGGACAGATCAGACGCCAATTTGGCCGCAAGGTTGATAGATGTGTCACTGGCACTTGCCGCGACCACCACATCAGCCAGATAGAGCACCTCTTCGAGTTCCATCAACGGATTCATGTTGGGGCGCGTCAGGATGGCCTCCGCATCCGGCGAGAAACTCTCTACAACGTTTGGGCCCGACAGAGCGTCAAAAGCCTCTTGCGCGTTATGGGCCGCACGACGCAGCTGTCCGCGCAAAACGAGATTTTGGCTTTGGCTTTCTCCGTCCTGAATTTGATGAAACACAACCGACATCTCTGAAAGCGATAGCAGGATGGCATCAATCCGGGTGGTGTTATTTGTGCGCGTCTCCACAGCGTCGCGTCCAGAGAGCGCAACCACAAGGGCAATCAACGAGGCCACCAGCAAAATGGCCAGCGCTGTCCCACTGCGCAGGCGAAGAAATCTTTTGGTTGTGCGCAGTTGGGCCATAATCGCTCAGCGGAGTAGTCGTGGTTTGCAAGCTAACCTGTCAGTGGCAGCGAGTGCTTAAAGAAAGATTAACCATATAGCGCACAAGTTGTCTGCCACCACAATTTTTCAAACTTGTGAACGATGCTGGCGTGCACCAATTGCCCGTTGGATTGCTGGGAAAATCAGGTTTCCCGATCTCCCAAACTCTTGGTGAGTTTGGAGATCACAACGTACAGCAGGACAGACAACACCCCGAGCGTCAGCATTGCGGCAAACATCAGGTCGGTCTTGGCACGACCATTGGCCAGAAGCATCAAATAGCCAAGCCCCTTTGACGCCCCAACCCACTCACCGATCACAGCGCCAATCGGCGCGTAGACCGCCGCCAGTCGCACCCCGGCACCCAAAGAAGGCAGCGCAGCGGGAACGCGAATGTGCCAAAGCACGCGAGACGGGCTGGCCTGCATAGTTTTGGCAAGGTCGAGATAGCCCGGTGGCGTGCGCATGAGCCCGTCAAAGAAGGCCGAGGTCACGGGAAAATAAATGATCAGAACCGCCATAGCGATCTTTGACCACAGCCCGTAGCCGAGCCAAAGCGTCAAGATCGGGGCCAGTGCAAAGACCGGAAGCGCTTGTGTGAACACCAGAATGGGCTGCACCAGCAAACGCGCTGTTTTGGATGTGGCGAGCTGCAGCGCGGTAAAAATGCCCAGCGCCGTGCCAATTGCGAGACCCAACAGCACTTCTTGGGCGGTGACCAACGTATGTTCTGCAATCACAGCGCGGTTGGTCCACCAGGTTTCCGCCACCAACATCGGGCCAGGCAGGATGAACCGCGGCAGCTCGGTGAGTGAGACAATGGTTTGCCAGACGGCAAGCGCAAAGAGTGTGGCGGCTACGGCCGGAAGAATTTTCATGCGGCCTGTCCCATCAACAAACGCAAGAGATCTGACTGGCAGGTCAGAGTTTCCATCGCTTCGACTGCGCGCGGCACGGCGGTTGCAGGTGGCGCAACCGAGGTCAGGCCTGCTGGCGTCATCACGTGGATGGCATGCCCAAGCCGTGCGGCCTCGCCGGGATCATGCGTGACAACCAAAACCGTGCGACCGGCCAGAAGCTCGACTGCAAGATCCTGCATGGCTGCGCGGGTTTGCGCATCAAGGGCAGAAAAAGGCTCATCAAGCAGGATGATGGGTTTGTCTTCCATCAAGGTGCGCGCGAGCGCGACCCGTTGTCGTTGGCCACCGGATAGCTCGGAGGGACGTTTGCCGAGATGATCCCGCAAGCCACAGCGATCAAGCAGTCGGGAAAGCCGCGCGTCATCCGCTTTCTGGCCCCGCAAGCGTGTGCCCAAGGTGATATTTTTCTCAACCGTGGCCCATGGCAAAAGCAAGTCATCCTGCGCCATGTAGGCGATACGATCAGCAACACCAGCGCCATCCGTAGCCATTATGGTGCCGTCAAAGGCTGCCCCCGTTGGCAAATCAGCCAACAGGCGCAGAACCGTTGTTTTTCCAACACCGGACCCGCCCAGAAGGCAGGTCCAGCGCCCGGCATCCAGCGTCAGAGACAAAGGTGCAAAGAGCTGCCGCCCCTCAATGGAGGCCGCGCCCTTAAGCGTGATGCCGGGTGCGTGGGTCATGGGGTCAGGCCCATCTGCCAGAAGCTGACTTCCAGCTCGGTTGCCTTGCGGAACTTGTCACACAGCGTCGCGAAACGCGGGCTGTTTGCATAGTCTTTGCCAAGGCGACGTTCCAAAGCGCTATCCAAAAGCAGCCCAACCGCTGCGCAATCGCTTTGAAACCCTTCGCCAGCATAAGTACCGATCCAGTCTGCGTAGGCCTCGGAGGTTTTTTCCTGTCCCAAACGCGCACCGATCTCGCCATACCCCATCACACAGGGGGCCAATGCCGCCAGAAGGTCCAAGAGATCTCCTGAGTAGCCGGCCTCCAGCACAAAGCGCGTGTAAGCGAGGTTTTCAGGACGTTCAGGCGTTACAAAAAGCTCATCCTGCGGGATGCCTGCCGCTTCGCAAATACCGACATGCAGTTGCATTTCCTCAGCCACCAATGCGTTGACCGTGGCAACCGCAGCGAGCATTTCCTCATGGGTCTCAGATTTGACCACCGCCAACGCCCAAGCACGAGAGAAATGGATCAGAAACACATAATCCTGACGCAGATAATGCAAAAACGCTTCGCGCGGTAGGGTGCCATCCTTGAGACCTTCCACGAAGGCATGGCGGGTGTAATCCGCCCATGCCTCCCCTGCGGCCTCGCGCATCAGCGCGAAGCCACGACCGTACTCTGGCGTGTTCATTCTGCAGTCACGTCGATGGTGATGGCATCCACAGGGTTGGTGCCCTCGATCATACCGCTGTCATGCAGGAACTGCTCAAAGCGCGCATAACGACCAGCGTCATAGCCCGCAGGGCGCAGTGCGAAACGTGGCAGGGTGTCGACCCAAGCGCGCGCGTTCAGCTCGTCCTGAAGCTCGGTGGAGGTGGATGCGAAGATTTCCCAGCTTTTTTGCGGGTTGTTCACGATGTACTGGGTCGCCTTTTCGGTCGCCGCAATGAAACGCGCCACTTTGTCGGCATCCATGGTGTCCGGGTTGGCCACATAGATCAGCTCATCATAAGACGGCACGCCCTCTTCTTCGATGTAGAAGCAGGTGCCCGGCGCGCCTTCGATGTCCATCTGGTTGAGCTCAAAGTTGCGGTAAGCGCCGATCACAGCATCCACCTGACCAGACATCAGGGATGGGGACAGCGAAAAGTTCACATTGACCAGCTCAATGTCATCGGTCGTGACGCCATATTTGCCCAGAACGGCGCCAAGCACGGCCTCTTCGACACCCGCCACAGAGAAGCCAACCTTCTTACCCTTGAGATCGGCAGGGGATTTGATTGGGCCATCTTTCAGAACCAGCAGGCAGTTCAGCGGGGTTGCCACGAGGGTGCCAACGCGCTTGAGCGGCAGGCCTTCGTGGATCTGCAGGTGCAGCTGCGGCTGATAGGAAACCGCGAGGTCAGCCTGGCCAGCAGCCACAAGGCGCGGCGGCATGGAGGGGTCAGCTGGTGGGATCACCTCAACCTCAAGCCCCTGCTCGGCAAAATAGCCGTTCTCTTCGGCGATGATGATCGGGCCGTGGTCGGGGTTTACAAACCAGTCCAGCAGCAGGGTCATCTTGTCTGCGGCAAAGCTTGGGGTGGCGGCCAACATGGCCAGGGCAGTCACTAGGTGCTTCATGCGTCTCCCTCTCGAGTTAAGAAGCGGAAGCCGCGACGAGAACAATCTCGCCGGGCCAAAATTCGGTTGCGGATTCTGCAGCGCGCCAGGCACGCAGACCTGTGGCACAGCACAACGCGAGGCGGCCGGTGCCATTTGCAGGCAAGGTCTCTTTGAGTTTTGCGGGGTCGATCCGGCGCGCATTGGGGTGCGCTGGAATGGCGGCTTCATCGGCGTCGCGCAGCTCGACAATGGTGTCGCCGCTTTCCAGCATATCCGGGCTGACGAAGGGGAAGGCCTGCGCCGGTTCAGCTGCGCCGTCAAAGCGGAACGACGCGCTGCGCAGAGTTGTGGCGTCATATTGCACCATCTGGCCAAGCGGACTCGGGCTCAAACCGATCAGACAGGACAGCGCCATTTGCGCCTGCAACGTTCCGATCATGGCAACCACCGGCCCCAGCACCCCAGCGCTGGCGCAACTGGCCGCGTTTTGCGGGGCCTCCGGGAAAATCGCGCGCAGCGAGGGCGCGCCGCCGCACACACCGGCAGCATAGCCCGAAAATGCAAGGGCAGAACCGGTGATCAGGGGCACATTCTGCGCGAAACACACATCGCTCAAGGTGTAGCTGACCGCGTAGCTGTCAGCGCAGTCGAGCACAAGATTGGGCTCTTCGACCATGACCGACGCCACCGCAGGGGTAAGTGTCGCCACCACGGCCTCAACCGCGATATCGCCGTTGATCGCGGTGCACCGCGCAGCGGCCACCTCAGCCTTGGGCAAACCTTCGTCCCGCTCTGTGAACAGAGTTTGGCGGTGCAGATTGGAGCGCTCTATGCGGTCGCCATCCACAATGGTGATGCGGCCCACACCCGCCCCTGCCATAAGCGGCAGAGCGCTGGCAGCCAAACCACCCGCGCCAATCACCAGCACATGAGCGGCGGCGAGCTTTTCCTGCCCGGCATCACCAACCTCAGGCAAGATCATCTGGCGCGCGTAGCGGCTCATCTTGAGACCTCCAACCATGCAAGCACGCGCGCTTCCGGGTCGGAATTGAGCGTGATGTCGGTCACTGCGGACACGATATCGGCACCGGCCTCAAACACGCCCTGCGCGCGCTCGACAGACATGCCGCCGATCCCGACAAGCGGCACAGCTCCCACGCGAGCCTTCCATTCGGTCACGCGGGGCAGGCCCTGTTGGTGCCATTTCATCTTTTTTAGAATGGTCGGATAGACCGGGCCAAGTGCGACATACTCCGGAGACATCGCCAAAACACGCTCCAGCTCATCATCGTCATGGGTCGACACGCCGAGTTTGAGACCTGCTTGGCGGATCGCTTTCATATCCGCGTCGTCGAGATCTTCCTGCCCGAGGTGAATCCACTCGCAGCCCAGATCAATCGCCGCCTGCCAGTAATCATTGATCACCAGTACCGCGCCGTATTCGCGACAGAGCGCCTGACCTTCGGCAATCTGGGCGCGCACATGTGCCTCTGGCTGATCCTTGATGCGCAACTGCACGAGTTTCACACCAAGCGGCAACATCCGCTTGAGCCAGCTCACGTCATCAAAAATGGGATAGAAACGATCAAGCATCATGACAGGAAGGCCTTTCCAATTACCGGCGTGGAGGCTTCGGCCATATCGCGCGCCTCAATGGGATCGGCTTCAAACGCGGCTTGCCCGGCTTCGACGGCCAGCATCATGGCTTTGGCCATAGCCGCAGGATCTCCGGCGCGGGCGACAGCGGTGTTGAGCAGCACCGCGTCAAAACCCAGCTCCATGGCAGCCGCCGCATGGGAGGGCAGACCAATGCCCGCATCCACCACCAGAGGCACATCCGGAAATTCGGCCCGCATGGCGCGCAGGGCGTAGATGTTGTTGAGGCCCCGGCCGGAACCAATGGGGGCACCCCATGGCATCAGCACCTCGCACCCCGCCTCCAGAAGGCGCTCGCCCACAATCAAATCTTCGGTAGTGTAGGGGAACACCTCAAAACCGTCTTCTGAAAGGATGCGCGCGGCTTCCACGAGCTGAAACACATCTGGCTGCAAGCTGTCGGTGTGGCCGATGAGCTCAAGCTTGATCCATTTCGTGTCAAAGACCTCACGCGCCATATGGGCGGTGGTGACAGCCTCTTTGACGGTGTGACAGCCCGCGGTGTTGGGCAGCACGTGCACACCCAGATCCTGAATCATTTTCCAAAATGTTTGCCCGGTCCCGCCAGCCCCTTCACGACGCAAAGACACCGTGGCCACGCCAGCGCCACTTGTGCGGAAGGCCTCTTCGAGAATGGCCGGGCTTGGATATTGTGCGGTGCCCAGCATTAGCGGATTGAGCAGATCAACACCATAAAACGCTCTCATCACTCAGCCTCCCTGCATCGGTGCGACAACTTCGATGCGGTCGCCATAATTCAACGTCTGAACGCCGCGCATGGTGGCCGGAACAAAAGTTTCATTGAGAGAGGTCGCCACGCGGCCCGAGAAACCGCATTCTTCCAAAAGCGCGGCAAGGGTGGTGGCAGCGACATCGCGCGCCTCTCCGTTAAGCACGATCTTCATCGACCATCTCCGAATGTGTGTTGTGAAGCGCCAGATCTGCCACGCCGCGCGCCAAGGCTGGTGCGAGCAGGTAGCCATGGCGGTAAAGCCCATTGGCGTAGATTGTCCGACCCAAGCGACGGATGCGTGGCAGGTTGTCAGGGAACGCGGGGCGCAGATCGACGCCAATTTCCAGAACTTCGGCCTCGCCAAAAGCCGGGTTCAGTGCATAGGCCGCGCTCAGCATTTCCAGCATGGCGCGTGCGGTGATGCGGCTGCTGTCTTCGCTTTCAATCATTGTCGCGCCAAGCATATAGATACCTTCGCCGCGCGGTACGATATAGAGCGGGATACGCGGATGCAGCAGGCGCACAGGGCGGGTGATTTCCACGTCCGGACAACGGATGATGAGCATCTCGCCTTTCACTCCACGCAGATCATAGAGGTATTCGCGCGCGGACAGACCGCGACAGTCGATGGCGTTTTCCAGCGACGACGGGGCAAGGCGTTTGTGAAAGATGACACCGTTGTCTTTGAGACCCCGGTAGAGATCCTGAAGCGCCTGCCGCGGGTTGAGGTGCGCCTCACCCTCAAAGAAAAGGCCTTGCCCAAAACCGTGCAGATCAGGCTCCAGCTCGGTGACTTTTTCACGCCCCACCTCGACAAACTGTTCCGTGCGGCGGGCAAAGCGGCGCAGGTCCGGCAAATCCCGTTTGTTGGCCACAACCAAAGTGCCTGATTTGGTGACAGGGGTCCGTTTGGCCCACCAGTCGATCGCCTCCTGCCCCAGCCGCAAGACTGGCTCTTCGGCGTTTTCATATTCACACCATGGCGCAAGCATGCCCCCGGCCCACCAGCTACAGCCATGGGGGCCAGGTGGTCCGGCAGGATCAAATACCTGCACCTCGGCCCCGCGCTCCATAAGCTCGGTGGCCACGGCCAATCCAGCCACGCCCGCACCTATGACGGAATAAAGTGTCATGCAGGCCAAACCCGGTGGAAATGGTGCAGCGGCCCGTGGCCCTTGCCGATGTTGAGATCATCAGCCGCAGCAATCGCGCCCTGTAGATAGGCGTGCGCTTCCCTCACAGCCTCCTCAAGGTTCAGCCCCTTAGCCAAGCCTGCCGCAACCGAGGACGACAGGGTGCATCCGGTGCCATGGGTGTTGCGGGTGTTTTTGCGCGGCGCTGTAAATTCGGCGGCAACGCCTTCGGGCGACACCAGAAAATCTCGGCAAATTTCGCCGCTCGCATGGCCGCCTTTCATCAGAACCGCTTGCGCGCCCAGCGCACAAAGCGCCTGCCCCTGCGCCACCATGGCTGCATCATCTACAGCAGAAGTTTGGTCAAGAAGCCGCGCGGCTTCGGGGAGGTTGGGTGTGATCACCGCCGCGCGTGACACCAAAACCTCGCGCAGCGTTGCCACCGCTTCATCGGCCAATAGCGCGTCACCGGATTTGGCGATCATCACGGTGTCGAGCACCACAGGGCCCGCGAAATCCTTGATTGCCTCGGCCACCGTTTGGATGATTTCCGGCGTGGCCAGCATGCCGATTTTGATGGCATTGACGTCCATATCTGAGAGCACAGCATCAATTTGTGCACGCACCACATCAAGCGGGATCGGATGCACAGCCGTTACGGCTTGGGTGTTTTGCGCTGTCACGGCGGTGATCACACTGGTGCCAAAGGTGCCCAGCGCGGAAAACGCTTTCAAATCTGCCTGAATACCTGCGCCGCCGCCGCTGTCAGAGCCGGCAATTGTCAAAGCGATACGTGCCAAAGTGGCGCCTCCCAGTTCGCAAACGGGATTCCGCACGGCAAAAACGTCATCTACTTTGACACCGTTCCCTCCGCCGGAATTGCCCGGATCAGGTTCGATGGGTTTACGCAAGCGCGACTCTCAGCCCCAACAAGTGGGACACCCCAACGGTTTGGGCGATGCTTACAAAAGGCCGGACGCAACGTCAAAACAAAACGACACCCAATGCAGGCATCAGGTGTCGTTTTATTCGGCAAGACGGCCAGCGTACGCCGAGGTTACCTCCAGCGTCGCGCGATTATTCCGCCTCATCCATAGGAGCGGCATTAAGCTGTGCATATTTTTCCGCACCGAGACGCTCGTGCAGTTCGAGCTGGGTTTCGAGGAAATCTATGTGACCTTCTTCATCCGCGATCAGTTCTTCAAACAGCTTCATGGACACGAAGTCTCCTGCCGACTGACAGCAAACACGCGCTTCTGCGTACAGCTCGCGCGCGCTGATCTCAGCGGCAAGATCGCACTCAAGTGTCTCAAGCGGCGTTTGGCCGATGCGGAGCGGATCTAGCTTCTGGAGATTTGGGTGACCGCCCAGGAAAATAATGCGGGCGATGAGCTTGTCAGCATGCTCCATCTCTTCGATGGATTCTTCACGGCTTTTCTTCGCCATGTGAAGCAATCCCCAGTCCTCTTGCAAACGATAGTGCAGCCAATATTGGCTGACAGCGGTCAACTCATGTCTTAGGGATTTATTCAGGTATTCAATAACTTCTGGATTGCCTTTCAATGGGTAACTCCTCCGACTGTGGCTTGCGCAAACCACAAAGGTGCGCTGGCACAGAGAGGTTATCATTTTTGCGCATTGTGTCGAGGAACAGCGGCATGCAGCCGCCACAATCCGCCGCTTTACCCAAAGCGTGATAGACTTTTCCTGGATTGATCAAAGCCGCTGGATCAGAGGCACGCATCCAGTCGATGGCGGCGTGAATCTCTTGATCTGATATGTTCATGCAGTGGCAAATGATCATGACAGGTCCAGTTTATTTAGTGAGGATCAGTTTTCCCTGCCGCGTGATGCGCAAGGTGTATTCTGCTTCATTCAGCCGAATGCGCGCCAGATTTCCGCCATCGGTCAGACTCTCCGCGTCGTGGATCGGCGTCGATTGCACAGTGTTTGCGTCAAAGCGGTCGGTCATATTTGAACTCTTATTTTCTTCGCGTGACATCGCATTTCGCCTTCCAGGTGTAGGCACAGTCTCTTCACCCGCTATCGATTCGGCTTTCGCACAGCATCAGAGCAAGGTGAGTGCTTTTTCTTACTAAAACAGTAAGGAAGGTCAATCAGAGTTTTTTAATCAGGTTTAAAATTTTAGAGAGCAGGCGCGCCTGTTCGATGGCGGTGGGGAGCGCAGAAGGCCGCAACAGCCAGTATGAGACCGGACACAGTCGCGATCATGCCTGCCGCGCTCACGGCGTCCTCAAACCCGATCCACAACGGCCCGTATCCTGCCAGCACATAGCCAAGAACAGCGGAGAGCCCCGCAAACACCACGCTCCATGCAATTTGATGCTCAAGACGGTTGGTCATCAGCCGCGCGGCGGCGGGTGGGCAGATGAACATGGCGATCACAATGATCGACCCGACCGCATCAAAGGCCGCCACAGCAGCCAACGCCGAGACCATCACCACAGCGATGCCAAGCGCGGTGGTTGGCACGCCCATGGACTGCGCGAAGCTCTCATCAAATGTGGAAAGCACCAAGGGCCGCCAAAACAGCCAGAGGAACACGACCACCCCGCACAAAGCGATGGCAACGCGGGCCAGCTCTGGTGGCAAACCGGCAAGCGCCACTGGGGCCAACAGGCTTTCCCAGCCAATCGCATCCAGCCAGATCAGGCTTTCCAGATTGCCATAAAGCGCGTGTTCCACATCCAGATGCACGCCGGAGGTGTCGCTTTGTTCCAGCAACAAAACGCCAGCCGCAAAAAGCGTGGTGAAGGTGAGCCCCATGGCGGCCCCAGGCTCGATGTTGCCCAAACGGCGGATGGCTTCGATCATCACTACAGCGACAACGGCCGCACCGGCAGCGCCAAGCATCATTGGCACGGCCGCGACGATGCCTGTGAGCAGAAAGGCCGTGACAATACCCGGCAGAACCACATGGGAGATGGCATCTCCGATCAGGGCCTGTTTGCGCAGCAAAAGAAAGTTGCCGGGGAGCGCACAAGCGATGGCCGACAGCACGCCGATCAACATTGGGGTTAGTGACAGAGGGACAAATTCCACACCGCTCATGGCTGTACCTCTTTGGGGCCACCAATCCGGTGGTCAATCTCGGCGGTCTGGTCGGCGGTCAGCACGGTTTCGATATCGCGAAGCCCGTCATAAAGCGCGGCGGCGCTTTCAAAGGCCTGATCCTGACGCACGGTTTCCCAGCGTTTCTCATCCCGAAGCGCCTTGGCGGCGCGCGCCCGGCCTGTGTCGGTGGCGACACCATCGGCATGCGCCAATCCGGCGCGACGCAAAAGACGCAGCGTATAGGCCTCATAGATCGGCTGCCCCTGCGCCAAAGCTAACAGGCCCTGCCGCAAATGAACCCGGCGTTGGAAACGGTTGTGGCGGATCCCGACAGCAAGCAGACCGCGATTGGGCGCGAGCAGAAGCGACAGTGCAAAGAGCGCGAAACTGACCAAAACGATGATCGGACCGGTGGGCAGCGCTGGCGCGATGGCCGAAAGGCTGGCTCCGATCCACGCGGCAGCCCCGCCAGCAAGACCAGCGATCAGCGTCATACGGTCGGTTCGATCAGTCCAGAAACGGGCGGTGACCGGCGGGATAATCAGCATCGCCACAATCAGGATCAGCCCGACAATTTTCAAACCAATCACCGTGACGGCCATGGCCAGCGCCATGATCGCCAGATCCATGCGTTGCACATTCAAGCCGCGCGCGGCCGCATATTCAGGATCAAACGCCAGCAATGTCATCGGACGGCGCAGGATCACAACCACCAGAAGCGTCAGCGCGCCGCCTACGGCGATGACCATCGCATCGTTAAACAACATGCCCGCCGTGGCTCCGAGCAGGAAGCTCTCAAGCCCTGCAGCACGCCCGCTTCCCATGGTTTGAATGACTGTCAGCAAGACAATGCCAAAGCCAAAGAACACCGAAAGCACTGCGCCAATGGCGGCGTCCTCAGAAAGCCGGGTGCGCTGGGTCAGCAGATTGACGCACAGCAGCCCGATCCACGACGAAAGCGCGGCGCCCATAAGCAGGCCAGGCAATGACCGCCCATCGCCCCCAAGCAGCACCATCACAATAAAGGCCAGCCCGACACCGGGCAGGGTCGCGTGGCTGATCGCATCGCTGACCAAGGCACGTTTGCGCAGATAGAGAAAGGTTCCGGTGACACCGGATGCGACACCCAGCAAAGTGGCACCCACAGTCACCAGCGTGGCGTTGTAGCCAAGCTGCAAAGTCAGAGCGTCAAGCAACATGGGTTAGCCTGCCGCGAGTTCCAGCTGATCGATCTGCCCGGTTGCCAGACGTCCGCCGTAGGTCTTGTGGAGCCTATCTGGTGTAAAGGCCTCCGCTACAGTGCCTTCAGCAACTCTACGGGTGTTGATCAGGAACACACGGTCAAAATAAGTTGGCACAGTGGTCAGGTCGTGATGCACGGCCACCACGGTTTTGCCTTCAGAACGCAGCGCCTTGAGCACGTCGATGATGGCTTTTTCTGTGGCGGCATCTACGCCCGCAAAAGGCTCATCCAGCAGATAGAGATCAGCGTTTTGGGCCAAGGCACGCGCAAGGAACACGCGCTGTTGCTGACCACCGGAAAGCTGGCCAATCTGGCGTTCTGCAAATTCGGTCATGCCCACGCGCTCCAGACAGACGCGCGCTTTGTCCATATGGTGCGGGCGAATGCGGCGCAGCAAGCCCAGTTCGCGGGACAGCCCCATCAGCACCACATCAATCACTCGGGTTGGGAAATCCCAATCCACACTGGCGCGCTGTGGCACATAAGCGATGCGGTGTCGCGCCGACTTGAGCGGCTTGCCAAAGACGGTCGCCTGCCCCGCGAGAGGCGACACAATCCCGAGCGCCGCCTTCAGCAAAGTCGATTTGCCCGCGCCGTTCGGCCCGATGATCGCGGTCATGGAGCCTTCGGCCACGGTCATATCGACGGAAAACACAACCGGTTTCTGACCGTAAGAGACGGTCATGCCACGGATCGCCAGCGGGCTGTCAGAAACAGAAGAAGATGAGGGCGCTACACCCTCGTTTGCTGCCAGGGAAACGCTCATCTCTTTCTCCTTATGACCCAACCGTCAGATCACCAGACATCCCGCGCACCGGAGCCTGTCCGCCAAGCGCCCGTGAAATCACAGTGATGTTGTGGTCAATCATACCGACATAGGTGCCTTCATAGGCGCCTTCCGCCCCCATGGCATCCGAGTAAAGCTCGCCGCCAATCGCAACCTCATGGCCCTTGGCCGCAGCGCCTTCAACAAGGGCGCGGATCGAACGGTCAGAGACGGAGCTTTCGACAAACACGGCACCGATCTGGCGCGCGACCAGCATATCAACCAGCTCACCAATCCGGTTCAAACCGGCCTCTGACTCGGTTGAAATGCCTTGGATGCCCATAACCTCAAACCCATAGGCCTGACCAAAATACCCAAAGGCATCATGGGCTGTCAGCAAAATGCGCGCCTCTTGCGGTACGGAGGTCAACGCGTTGGCCGCATAGTCACTCAGCGCATTAAGCTCCGCCAGAAACTCTACGGTATTGGCCTCAAACTGCGCAGCGGCTTCCGGCATCTTCTCTGTAAGTGCGTCGCGGATACGCTCTGCGACAAAGACCCAGAGCTTTGGATCCATCCAGACGTGAGGATCAAATTTGTCCTCATAGTCGTCGTGGCCGCGCAAAAGTGTCTTTGGCAATGTGTCTGTCACCGCAACAACGGTGCCGCGCTTCTCCAGCTTGTGGAAAAACTCTTCCATCTGCGCTTCGAGATAGAGGCCGTGCCACAACACAAGGTCCGCCTTGGTCAGTGCCACGATATCGGTGCGGGTCTGGCGGTAAGCATGCGGATCAACACCCGGTCCCATCAGCCCCTTTACTGCGACCAGGTCTCCGCCAATGCGGCGCGCCGTGTCGGCAATCATCCCGGTGGTCGCCACAACCTGCAGCTTGCCAGCAGCGAATGCGGGCATCGCACCACCCAAACTTGTCGCTATGGTTGTCAAAATAAAGTCGCGCCGAGAGAATCGCATTCTGCCCTCATTCACCAGTTCAGATTGAATATGAGAACCATTCTCAAATATGTCAACGCTATTGCGACTTATTCGCATCTTTTACCTGACCATATGGTCAAAAAATGAGCAAATGCGCGCCACCATACCTTGCCAAGCACTCATATTGTAGGGCATTTTGAAGCCTGTTTTTCGCAACAGGATAGGCCGATGGCTACGTCAACACTGACCTCCGAAGGGCATCAGCTGCCCACCGCATTGGAGCCGCGCAACCCCGGCATGGCGCTGGATCTGGACTGGGTGCGCAGTGCGCAGGCCAACACCTCAGCTATTGAACGCCGCGCCAAGACGCTGCCGGGCCGCCGGTCTGTCAAAAAAGACTACCAGGCGGCCTGGTTGTGCAAGGCAATTTCGCTGATCGACCTGACGACGCTCTCCGGGGATGACACCGAAGGCCGCGTTGAACGCCTTGCAGCCAAAGCCGCCCAGCCTGTCCGCGCCGACCTGCTGGCCGCACTTGGCATGGAAGGCCTGACCACGGGAGCGGTCTGCGTGTATCACGATATGGTCGAAACCGCGGTAAATGCCCTCAAAGGCACCGGCATTCCTGTGGCGGCGGTGTCAACCGGTTTTCCTGCGGGCCTTTCTCCCTATCATCTGCGCATTGCCGAAATTGGCGAGAGCGTAAAAGCAGGTGCTGAAGAAATTGACATCGTCATCACCCGCCGTCACGTGCTGCAGGGCAACTGGCAGGCTTTGTATGATGAAATGAAAGACATGCGTGAGGCTTGCGGCGATGCCCATGTGAAAGCCATTCTGGCGACTGGCGAACTGGGCACACTGCGCAATGTGGCAAAGGCTTCGCTTGTCTGCATGATGGCAGGCGCTGATTTCATCAAGACCTCCACCGGCAAGGAAAGCGTGAACGCGACCCTGCCCGTCACCCTCGTGATGGTCCGCGCGATCCGTGACTATTATGAGCGCACAGGTTTCCGCGTGGGTTACAAACCTGCGGGCGGCATTTCCAAAGCCAAAGACGCGCTCGTTTATCTGTCGTTGATCAAGGACGAGCTGGGAGACCGCTGGTTGCAGCCTGACCTCTTCCGCTTTGGCGCATCTTCCCTGCTCGGCGACATCGAACGCCAGCTCGAACACCACGTCACCGGCCAATACTCGGCCTCCTGCCGCCACGCGATGGCTTGATCCGAGAAAGGCTGACACGATGACCGTAAAAGAGATTTTTGAGACCATGGATTATGGCCCTGCCCCAGAAAGCGCCGCAGATGCGCTGGCTTGGATCGTCGATCAAGGCGCGGCCTTCGGCCATTTCGTCGACGGTGCCTGGACCGCGCCGCGCAAGGACTTCCAATCCAAGAACCCCGCCAATGGCGAAACGCTGGCAGACCTGACGCAAGCCTCCCAAGATGAGGTCAATGCCGCGGTCAAGGCGGCGCGCAAGGCCCAGGGCAAATGGGAAGGTCTTGGCGGGCATAGCCGCGCAAAATACCTTTATGCCATTGCGCGCCTGCTGCAGAAACACGCGCGCCTGTTTGCAGTTCTGGAGACACTGGATAACGGCAAGCCGATCCGCGAAAGCCGCGACATCGACATCCCGCTGGTGCAGCGCCATTTCTACTATCACGCTGGCATGGCGCAGCTGATGGAAGCAGAGCTGCCCAACGCTCAAGCGCTTGGTGTTTGCGGCCAGATCATCCCATGGAACTTCCCGCTGCTGATGCTGGCGTGGAAAGTGGCCCCTGCGCTTGCCATGGGCAACACTGTGGTGCTGAAACCGGCGGAGTATACCTCCCTTACCGCGCTGCTCTTTGCTGACATTTGCCAACAGGCGGGCCTGCCTGCGGGCGTGGTGAACATCGTTACCGGTGACGGCGCCGTCGGCGAAATGATCACCACGCATGACGACGTCAACAAAGTGGCCTTCACCGGCTCCACCGTTGTGGGCAAGCGCATCCGCGAAGCCACTGCTGGATCCGGCAAGTCTCTCACGCTGGAGCTCGGCGGCAAATCACCCTACATCGTGTTTGAAGACGCAGACATCGACAGCGCCATCGAAGGTCTGGTGGATGCAATCTGGTTCAACCAAGGCCAAGTCTGCTGCGCAGGGTCCCGCCTGCTGGTGCAAGAAGGCATTGCCGAGCGCTTCCACGCCAAGCTGAAGGCGCGCATGGACGGGCTGCGCATTGGCAACCCGCTGGACAAATGCATTGATGTGGGCGCTGTGGTGGATCCGGTGCAGTTACAAACCATCACCGAGATGGTCGCAAGCAACACAGAGGGTGAAACCTACCAAGCCGCCATCGACATGCCGGTGGAAGGCTGCTTCTATCCCCCCACACTGATCACTGGCCTCGCCCCCTCCTCCAAGCTGATGCAGGAAGAGATTTTTGGCCCGGTGCTCGTCTCCACCACCTTCCGCACCCCATCTGAGGCGGTACAGCTGGCCAACAACACACGTTATGGCTTGGCCGCGACATTGTGGACGGAGAACGTCAACCTTGCGCTCGACATCGCGCCCAAACTCGCTGCCGGCGTGGTTTGGGTGAACGCCACCAATCTCTTTGATGCCGCCGCCGGCTTTGGCGGCGTGCGTGAAAGTGGCTACGGCCGCGAGGGGGGCTGGGAAGGACTTGCCGCCTACACCAAGCCTAAAGGCACCGCCAAAGCACTCAAGCCGGTTGAAGCCTTCACCGGTGACAAAGGCCCGGTGGATCCGCTGGACCGCACACCCAAGCTCTATGTCGGTGGTAAACAGGCGCGCCCGGATGGCGGTTACAGCCAGAATATCTACGGCAAAAACGGCGCACTGCTTGGCCAGGCGCCGATCGCCAACCGCAAAGATGTGCGCAACGCTGTCGAGGCTGCGCATGCGGCCAAAGGCTGGTCCGGCACCACTGGCCACCTGCGAGCGCAAATCCTTTACTACATTGCCGAAAACCTCTCCGCCCGCAGCGAAGAGTTCGCGCGCCGCATCGACGCGCTGACCGGCGGCAAAGATGGCGCAAACGAAGTTGACGTCGCGATCAGCCGTCTCTTCACCTATGCGGCCTGGGCCGACAAATACGACGGCCAAGCCCATGGCGTGCCCATTCGTGGCGTCGCCCTTGCCATGAAGGAACCGGTCGGTGTGATCGGCGCGCTCTGTGCTGACGAAGCCCCGCTTCTTGGCCTGATCTCTGCCATGGCTCCAGCCATCGCAATGGGCAACCGCGCCGTGCTTGTCGCCTCCGAGGCTTTCCCGCTCGCAGCAACTGATTTCTATCAGGTGCTGGAAACCTCCGATGTGCCAGCCGGTGTGGTGAACATTCTCACCGGCTCTCACGCGGAACTCGCAGGCTCGCTGGCCGGGCATCTGGACGTTGATGCGGTTTGGTCGTTCTCCAGCACCGACTTGGCGCAGGAGATTGAGGCCGCAAGCGCGGGCAACCTGAAGCGCACCTGGGTCAACAACGGCGCTGCCCGCGACTGGCAGAGCGCTGATGGTGAAGGGCGCGCCTTCCTGCAGGCCGCAACCGAGGTCAAAAACATCTGGGTGCCTTACGGCGAATAAGGCCCGCCCTCTGGAAGTCGAAACAGCCCTGCCCGCGCGGGGCTGTTTTCATTTGCGACCCTCTTTCAGGGGCGATACCAGTGAGACACCATCAAGTCAGGGAGCCCGTTATGACACCAGAAGAGATCGCAAAATTGCCCTACCGTGAAAACGTGGGTGTGATGCTGGTGAATGGCGACGGCCATGTGTTCGTCGGCCAGCGCCTCGACAGCGAGGTCCCAGCTTGGCAGATGCCCCAAGGCGGGATCGACAAAGGCGAAAGCGCCAAAGACGCCGCCCTACGTGAGCTCGAAGAGGAAACTGGCGTCTCTGCAGATCTGGTGACGGTCGAAGCGGAAACCGCAGACTGGATCGCCTATGATCTGCCGCATGACATCGTGCCACGCATCTGGAAGGGCCGCTTTCGTGGACAGAAACAAAAGTGGTTTCTTCTGCGCTTCCACGGCACCGATCGCGATGTGAATATCGCGGTGGATCATCCGGAGTTTTCCGAATGGCGCTGGCTTCCGGTCGGTGATTTGGTCGACAACATCGTGCCGTTCAAACGTGAAGTCTATGCCCAAGTGGTGGCGGATTTTTCTGAGAAGGTCTGAAGCGGCCGAGGGCGCGTAACAAGTACCAAACATCGCCCATGACATTCCAAAACATCGCCGCTAGAACACATACACCACGGCCCCGTGGCTCAACTGGATAGAGCAGCCCCCTCCTAAGGGGCAGGTTGCAGGTTCGAATCCTGCCGGGGTCGCCACATTCCCTCGCCACACACACATCAACGAACTTCCTCAGGCGCAAAAAAGCCCCTGCCGGGGAAGGCAGGGGCTCTGGGGGAAGACGGAAGTCGTCAGGGGTTATTGAAGGGCTTCCGGTGCTTTGTCAGCGATGTCAGTCCAGTTGGTGTCTGCGCGCTCGATGAAGCCAGGGACGTCTTCTTCCCAGCGCACCTGAATGTCTTGAGACAGGTTCAGGAACAGTTCGCCGTCAACGATTTTCCAGTACTCTGGGTCACCGTCGAATTTGAAGCCCATGGCCGCACCAAAGGCGCAGTAACCGCCGTACTGAGGCAGGTAGGCTTCTGGATCTGCTTCAAAAGCAGCTTTGTGCTCTTCGTTAGCGAAGCGGTAAGTCGCGTCGTTGTAGATGGAAGAGATGCGGTAGTCACCTTTGGTTGGTTCACCTTGGGTGAAGTATGCAACCGGGTCGTAGCCCTGCAGTGCCAGGCCAGTGGAGCTTGCGTTCAGTTCAACGCCTGCGGCGATGGAAGACGTTGCGAGAGCAACAGACAGAGCTGCGCCGGTAACCAGTGTCTTGAAGATTTGCATTTGGAAACTCCTTAGCGTTTTGGATCTCGTTAGGAACTGCTTGGTTCCTTATGGGGAATGATGTAACATTGGGAACCGAATGGTACAAATCACATCGATGTGAGCACGCAGACACATTTGGAAAGACGAGAGGCAAATGGCGAGACCTAGGGAATTTGACATCGATCAGGCGATGGATGGTGCCATGGAGATATTCTGGCGCCAGGGCTACAAAGCAACCAACCTGCCAGACTTGCTTGCCGCGATGGGTCTGACCCGCGGGAGCTTCTACAAGGCGTTTGAGGATAAGGAGAGCGTCTATCAAGCGGCACTGGAACGCTATGATCAGACAGTCGTGACCACCACGCTTGGCATCCTGCGTGGATGCGAAGAGAGCTCCGCCACAGACTGCCTGATGCCGATGTTTACCCCCTCAGACAAATCGAGCTTTGGCTGTTTTATCTGCAACGCCATGGTCGAGGTCGCCCCCGAAAACCCCGATGTCGCCCGCAAGACACAAGACATGGCAGACCGACTGCGTGGTGGCATCTTGTCGGTTCTGGACGCCAAGGGGGTGGGCCAAACCGCAGCTTACAGAGAAGAGCTGGCAGATGTGATCCTGCATCTCTATTTCGGGTTTCAATCCATCGGCAAATCCGGCTCTTCCCGACAAGACTGGCGCGGCCGACTGCAACACCTTCTGGAAGAGGGCGAGTGAACCGCGGGGTTGAGAGCTGCTTGGCGCCTCTTTTGATGGTCAGAGGGGAGTTCAGTAGTCTCAAACAGGGAAACTGTGGCGCTCGGGTTGTCGCTGTTGACGTGTGTTGGGATGATGCTCTGCACTGGTAGTTAGGGAACTCCTTCCAAGCGCACTCTGTACTATGCCCTTAGCAATGTCACTCCAAGGCGCGAGAGGCGTCGTCAGATAATGGAGCTCGAAAGAAGCCTCTCGCCCCCATTACCGGCATAGGAGCGGAAAGTCACTCTGGTCGGCGTTTCGTGGGCACCCGACGCAGAAGCTCTCGGCCCGATAGCCTAGATCCGGGGCACAATCACGGGTCGCTTTCCCCAATCCGAGCATTAACCGCCGTCAGCAAAGGCATTTCCTGCGTCTGCTAGTATTCTTCGAGAATAAAAGATTTGGCGCATTTCGGTCGGTGCACTGTTTGCTATCTGCCACGGTATTCCCGTCTACCCCAAAATCGTTAGACATGTTTCTTCAGCGTCCTCCGGATCAAAACAACGCAAGCATATCCGACCAAACAAATGCCGAAAATTAAGCCTCCATAGAATACCGGGGCAGCCTCAGTTGTGAGAAAAAACGCCACTTTAGACTGAGCACCCTTGTAGTCAGTGAGGGAAGAAAAAAAAGCGGCCCAACAAGCGGCTGCGCCCAAAAAAACAACAGACGCAATCCCCTTTAGAAAGCCATTCTCGGCTCCCAATTTCTCTTCAATCGCAGCGTCATCGAAACCGATAAACACGAAATAGATGAAGTAGACAAAGAGCGTGATGGGTGCAGCGACTAAGAAAGCAGCAAAAAAGTACACCGCACTGCTGGAGGATTCAGCGAGATATTCAAAACGATTTCCTATGAGGAAAACATCGTAGAACCGCTCAAAACTTGATCTGGAAACCTGTTGAAAAAGTACCTTCTCAATACTCCATATGAGAACCATTGACCCAAACAAAATGACCAAAACTAGCCAATCATTTCTTTTGTCTCGCATTGTTAAATCTATGCCTATTCCCGGTACACGCGAAATTTTAGAGACCGTACACTGGCCTCAGCTCGGCAGAAACTCTGGTCAATCCAAGAAGCCCAAACCCCTCACAACGTTGCCCTTCGGCCACACCCTCGACTTCGCCCCTGATGCTTCCACAGAGCTTCCTCGGCTTGCGCGG
>NZ_JAGHRO010000005.1 GCF_017743735.1 Shimia sp. R9_2 | reverse complement strand
CCTGAGAGCTTCTCATAGGAGCAGGACAGCCTAAAGGGCCTCGCCCTGCTCTATTGCCCCCCTTTACTGGAGAAATCCCATGATCAAGTTCATCAAAAACTTCCGCAAAGACGAAGCTGGCGCAGTCACCGTAGACTGGGTTGTTCTGACCGCTGCCGTTGTTGGCCTGGCCGTTGCAGCATTCACTGCAATCGAAACCACCACTTCCGGCCTGACCACCGAAGCAGCCGCGGCACTGACCTCTGCTGACGCAACAACCAGCACCATCGCAACAACCAGCAGCTCCAACTAATTCTTGAAGAGCGCTCATAGGCCGGGCGCACTGCGATAAGCGGGGCGCCCGGCCTATCAATTTGATGACATCTCAACAGTCGGCGAGGAATTAAATGATCCGTTCTATGAAGTCTTTTAAAAACGATGAAGCGGGCGCGGTCACAGTTGACTGGGTCGTTCTGACAGCAGGTATTATTGGACTTGCGATCGTTGTTTTTGCAGCCATTGAGTCTGCGGCGCGCGCGCCGGTAACAGCTGCAGCGGTGACCCTGAATGCCGCAGACGCGACCAGCGCGGCAGTCCCAACACAGTAAAACTGTGCCTCTGGCACGCTTTTATGGCTGAGCAGGCGTCCAATTTGGTCGCCTGTTTGTTTTTGCCAGTCAGCATCTGGCGCACTTCATACAGAGACGTCACGAAACCTGTCCTTTGGCTCCCTGAATTCGCCACATTTGCCAAGCAATGTCATTCGTGAACCAGTCTGTGCGCCTTCTTTGCACAACGACACAAACACGAGGTGGGACCCATGCGTGGTATCTTTGCAGCCGTGCTGCTTTTCGGTCTGGGGATCGCGGGATTCGCGGTCTACATGGCACAAAACTACATCAAGGAAATCGACAAACAGGCCGAGCTGGCCCGTAAAAACGCGCCGCCAACCGTCGAGCTGGTGGATGGCTTTATTGTCGCGCGCCAAATGAAGTTTGGCGAGAAGCTTGCCCTCAAAGACGTGCGCCGCACCAAATGGCCCAAAGCCGCCATGCCAGAGGGCATGTTCACAAACGCCGATGAGATCTTCCCTGACGGCGACAACAAGCAACGTGTTGTCCTGCGCACCATGGAGAAAGGCGAAGTCCTGATCGCGGCGAAGCTGACCGAACCGGGTCAGGAAGCCGGCATTCGCTCCCGCCTGAAGGAAGGCGAGCGCGCCTTCACCATCAAGGTCGACGTCACCAGCGGCGTGTCCGGGCTGCTGCGCCCAGGCGACCGCGTGGATGTTTACTGGACCGGCGGCGTCGAAAACGACATCTCTCGCCGTGGCGACTTTACCAAGCTCATCAAGCCCAATGTCAAACTGATTGCCGTGGATCAGTCCGTGAACGAAGAAATGGAAGGCGGCGGCATCGCCCGCACCGTGACGGTCGCCGTTGCCAGCGATCAGGTGCCTGCGCTGAACTTTGCGCAAAGCTCTGGCCGCCTGTCTCTCTCGCTTGTGGGCGCTGGGGATGACACGGTCGCCGAAGTGATCGAAGTCGACCAGAAACGCCTGCTGGGCATCGAAGATGCGCCCGAACCGGAAGTGCGCGAGGTGGTTCAGGTAGAGCCGGAACGCGTGTGCTCCATCAAAACACGCAAGGGCGGGAATGTGTCCACCATCCCGATCCCCTGCACAAACTAAACCCGAAACATCAGGCTGGTCAGCGGTTCCAGTCCAATTCAAAGGCGCCCCAGATCGCGGGCGCCTTTTTCTTGTGTGGCCCTAGGCGACACACGTCTAACGGATGGAATGTGTCTGCCTGCACACAGCCCCACACATCAACAAGCCCGCCAAAGTCATTGATTCTTGCAATATTTACCAAACTGGCGCAGAGTGCTGCCAATTGTGGGCAAAAGACCCGCGAACTGAGGCGTGATCGAGAGGCAGGTCACAATGATTATGAGACGACTTATTGGCGCGACCCTTCTGGGCGTTGCCGTTGGGGTTATGCCGCTTATGGCGACCTCCACTGCTGCGGAAAGCCTTCGGGTGGTGCGCAGCGGTACAAACTCTTCACTTGGCGTGCCGATGAACCGCGCCGTTGTGGTGGAAAGCGACGTTCCCTTTGCAGAGCTCTCAATTGCCAATCCGGCAATTGCAGATATCTCTTCCCTGTCGGACCGCACAATCTATGTGCTTGGCAAATCTCCGGGGATCACAACGCTCACCCTGCTTGATGCAACCGGCAGGCTGATCACAAATGTCGAGGTTCAGGTATCTCCTGACCTCAGCGAATTTAAAGAGCGCCTGACCCAAATTCTCCCCGACGAGAAAATCGAAGTGCGCTCCGCCAATGATGGCATCGTCCTGTCGGGCACAGTCAGTTCTACGCAACGCCTTCAACGCGCCCTGGATCTGGCGGAGCGTTATGCGCCAGAGCGTGTTTCAAACCTTTTGGTTGTTGGTGGCGTACAGCAGGTCTTGCTGAAAGTGCGGTTTGCCGAGATGCAGCGCAGTGTGTCCAAGGCTTTGGGCACCAGCCTTCAGATCTCCGGCTCAGGTGACATTATCGAAACCGGTCAATTCCTGTTGCCTCCTGCAGAAGGAGGAGGCGTCCAAGTTTCGACTGGCTCCACCGGCGCTGGCCTATTTAATCTGGACATCGGTGCATTCGAAGTGGGCGTATTGATTCAGGCCCTGGAGCGCAAAGGTCTGACACGCATGTTGGCAGAGCCCAACCTGTCAGCACTCTCCGGGCAAGAGGCCAGCTTCCTTGCGGGCGGCGAATATCCCGTTCCCAGCCCCGGTGAAGACGGCGAAGTCAGCGTCGAATTCAAGCCGTTTGGCATCGAGTTGAACTTTATACCACGTGTGGTCGACGGCGATCTGATCAATCTGGAACTGGCAACAGCTGTCTCCGCTCTGGATACAGCAAACGGCATCGTGGCTGGCGGCCTTAACATCGCGGCCTTCACACGTCGCGAAGCCGCAACTACCGTTGAACTCCGCGACGGGGAAAGCTTTGCCATCGCAGGCCTGTTGGAAGATGACTTTCTTGACAACAATGCCCAGGTGCCTTGGCTCGGCGACATCCCTGTTCTGGGCACCCTGTTCCGCAGCGCCGACTATCAGCGCTCACAGTCTGAACTGGTGATCATTGTAACAGCCCATCTTGTAACCCCCACCCGTGGCGAAGCGCTTGCGCTGCCCACAGATCGGATCAAGCCACCCACAGAGCAGGAACTCTTCCTCTTTGGCCATGTGACCAGCAATACCAAGAAACAAACCGGTGCTGCGGGTGAAGTGGCGAAGCAGGATTTCAACGGCTCTTACGGCTACGTGATGGATTAAGGGAAGGACGCGACATGTTGAAGAAACTAGCAATCCTCACTCTTTTCCTCGCAGCCGCCTGTTCTGACGGCGATAATAGCGCCGTGCCGTCTTGGTTCCGCGAAGCTGGCTCCGTCGTTGACAGCGGCACATTTGGCCAGGCCACCGTCAATAACCTCGGCATCCAGAATGGCGATCAAAGCTACGTCCTGAGCCTCGCCAACCGTTTCGCCGAAGAAGTGCCGGATATGGTGAACTTCCGCTTTGACAGCGCGGAACTTGACGAACAGGCCCGCGCAATCCTGCGCCAGCAGGCAGTCTGGATCAAACAGTTCCCTGAAGTGCGCTTCAAGGTCTATGGCCACACAGACGCGGTGGGCTCCAGCGCTTACAACAAACAGCTCGGCCTGCGTCGCGCACGTGCCGTTGTGACCTACCTCGGCTCACAGGGCATCGGCACCGATCGGCTTGAAGCGGTTGTCTCTCTCGGCAAAACCCAGCCTCTCGTCGTAAGCCAGGGCCGCGAACGCCAGAACCGCCGGACCGTGACCGAAGTTACAGGTTTTGTGGATCGCCACCCCACCGTGCTTGACGGAAAATACGCCCAGATTGTCTATCGCGAATACGTGAACAGCGCCCTCCCGACGACGGCAATTTCCGGCCTCGCGGTCTCTGGTGGCGGCGAATAACGCAAAGCGCCCAAAGACGCTAATAAAACAACACCTTACACAAAGTCGGCCCTTGGGTCGGCTTTGTTTTATTTGGGAAACGATCCCCGCCCCACCCGCTGATCGTCGCACAATTCCGCACAATTTCGGCTTTTTGGCCCCAATGTTGCCCCAGTTGAGGGGGATGTTCGTTCTTGAGGCAAAGTGCCCTTGCGAAGATTCGCGGCACTGGGGGCTTCCCTGAAGTCCAAACGCTGAACGAGGTGGGCACCTCTGCACAACATCACGCGCGTCAAGCGCAAGCGAACTAGAGGCTGAATATGAGTAGCGAACCGCTGCAAACTGATCAAAGTCCGATCCTGGCATGCACAATTTGCCGGGATGTGCAGAATTTTGAGCTTCTGATCGTGGACATGGAAGAGGCACTTGGGGAGCAATGGGGCGACCTGGGGTTTGAAGACGCGCTTCCATTCATGGAGCAACCGGATGCCGAACATCTGGAATTCATTGCTCTGGCGATTGATGACATGGATGAAGACGCGCTGGACGAGCTGACAGCCATCATCACAGAGGCACGCAATCGCAATATCCGCACGCTTCTGATTGCAGAGGATGTTACGCCCGCGTCCCTGCACCATTTGCTGCGCCACGGCGCTGACGAATTCATTCCCTACCCGCTGCCACCGGGCGAGCTTCAGGCCGCCATCGAAAAGCTGCGCACCACCACAACCGCCAAAGCCGCTGGGCCGGAAAGCAAAGTCACCCTGTCAGCCTCCTCGGAATCCCGCGAAGGCGTTTTGATCGCCGTGCATGGTCTTGCAGGCGGCACCGGCGCGACCACTCTGGCCACCAATCTCGGCTGGGAACTGGCAACCATTGGGGACACAACGCCAAGCGTCTGCCTGGTCGATCTCGATCTGCAGTTTGGCACCATGTCCACCTACCTGGATCTGCCCCGCCCGGACTCGGTTTTTGAATTGATCACCGATACCGAAAGCATGGACAGCGACAGCTTCGGTCAGGCGCTGCAGAAATACGAGGACATCCTGCATGTGCTCACCGCGCCCGCAGACATCATTCCGCTGGATCTGGTCGGCCCTGAGGACATCGAGCGGGTGCTGGAAATGGCGCGCAAGCACTATGACTACGTGATCGTGGACATGCCCTCAACGCTTGTGCAGTGGTCCGAAGTCGTTCTGCAGGCGGCCCATGTCTACTTTGCGACCATGGAAATCGACATGCGCTCCGCCCAGAACGCAATGCGCCTGAAACGGGCTTTGCAGGCCGAAGATCTGCCATTTGAAAAGCTGCGCTACGTGATGAACCGCGCACCGAAATTCACTGATCTGGCGGGCAAAAGCCGCGTCAAACGTCTGGCCGAAAGCCTGAGCATCTCCATCGACCTGCATCTGCCGGACGGCGGCAAGCAGATCGCGCAGGCCTCAGACCACGGCCAGCCCCTCGCGGTCTCAGCGGCCAAAAACCCGCTGCGCAAGGAAATCGCCAAACTGGCCACCAGCCTGCATGCGCTCGATCAATCTGACGACAAAGCTGCCTAAAGAGGGATCACCCCATGTTCTCCCGCTATAAAAAAGCCGACGCCAAGCCCAGCGCCGCAGTCGCCCAAAAGGCGGCCGCCGCGCAGAAAAAAGCTGCAAAGCCTGCCCCCACGGCCCCAGCGCCGGAAGCTGCGGTCGAAGCCAAAAAGATCATGCGCCGCCCGATGGCGCAGCAGGCCGCTGGCGAAGTGGTCGCGGGCGATAAGGAACGCCGCCGCAAGGAGCGGCTTGGGGAAATCAAACTGGAGCTGCACCGCGAGCTTCTGGACAACTTGAACCTTGCCGCGTTGGACAAAGCCTCCGAGCGGGAACTGCGCTCGGAAATCACGGCGATTGCCACCGAAGTGCTGCAGGAAAAGGCCATTGTCCTGAACCGCGAAGAGCGCACGACGGTCTTTCAGGAACTGTATGACGAGGTCACAGGCCTTGGTCCACTGGAAACCCTCCTGCAGGACGAAACCGTCAACGATATTCTCGTGAACGGCCCCAAGCAGATCTTCGTGGAACGCGCCGGCAAGCTGGAGCTGACCGATGTGGTGTTCAAAGACGAACGCCACCTGCTGCGCATCATCGACAAAATCGTCTCCGCCGTGGGGCGCCGGGTGGATGAATCCAACCCCTATGTGGACGCCCGCTTGGCCGATGGCTCGCGTTTTAACGCCATGGTCTCCCCGATTGCGGTGGATGGCTCGCTGGTCTCCATTCGTAAGTTCAAAAAAGACAAACTGGGCATCGACGATCTGGTGCGTTTTGGCGCTTTTTCCGAAGAAATGGCCGCCTATCTTCAGGCCGCTGTGGCCACGCGTCTCAATGTGATTGTGTCCGGTGGTACAGGTTCCGGTAAGACCACCACGCTCAACGCGCTCAGCTCCTTTATCGACAACGCCGAACGCATCCTCACCATCGAGGATACGGCGGAACTTCAGCTGCAGCAGACCCATGTGGGCCGGATGGAAAGCCGCCCGCCCAACGTGGAAGGCAAAGGCGAGGTCTCCCCGCGCGACTGTCTGAAAAACGCGCTGCGGATGCGTCCTGACCGCATCATCGTGGGCGAGACCCGTGGCGAAGAAGTGATCGACATGCTGCAGGCCATGAACACCGGCCACGACGGCTCCATGACCACGATCCACGCCAACAACGCGCGCGATGGTATCTCCCGTCTGGAAAACATGATCGCCATGGCCGGGATCGAAATGCCGATCAAAGCGGTGCGCAGCCAGATTTCTTCGGCGGTGAACCTGATCGTGCAGGCCTCCCGCCTTCAGGACGGCTCGCGCCGGATGACCTCCATCACCGAGATCACCGGCATGGAGGGCGACGTGATTTCCATGCAGGAAATCTTCCGCTTCCAGCGCACCGGCTTGACGCCGGAGAACAAGATTATCGGTCACTTCACCGCCACCGGCGTGCGCAGCCACTATTCCGAGCGCTTCCGCCTCTGGGGCTATGACCTGCCACCTGAAATTTACGAACCGTCTGCGGGGTAAGACGACATGCCATTCTCACCCGAACTCATTGTCTACGGGCTTATCTTTGTGGGTGTCTTCGTTTTGGTCGAAGGCATCTACCTGACTGTTTTTGGCAAATCCATCAGCCTGAACAGCCGCGTCAACCGCCGCCTTGAAATGCTCGACAAGGGCGCCAAGCGCGAAGAGGTGCTGGAACAGCTCCGCAAGGAGATGAAACAGCACACCGAAAACCGTGGCATCCCGCTCTATTCGGTGCTGGCTGAAAAGGCCCAAAAGGCGGCCATCGCTTTCTCGCCCCAACAGCTGATCCTGATCATGGTCGCGCTCACCATCTTTGCCTTTGTGGGTCTCTCCGTTGGCACGGAAACAGGCACAGTGACCCGCGCCGCCATCAGTGTGATGATGGGGGTTGGCGGCGTCTTCACCTGGGTGTCGATGAAGGCCAACAAACGCATCTCTCTGATCGAAGAGCAGCTGCCTGACGCCATCGAACTTATGGTGCGCAGCCTGCGGGTGGGCCACCCGTTCTCCTCCGCCATTCAGATCGTGTCCAAGGAAATCGAAGACCCGCTGGCCACCGAATTTGGCGTGATCGCCGATGAGGCCGCCTATGGCCGCGACATGGGCGACGCGCTCAAGGATATGGCCGAACGTCTGGACATGCAGGACATGCGCTTTCTGTCTGTGGCCGTGACCATCCAGCAGCAATCCGGTGGTAACCTCGCAGAAATCCTCGCCGGCCTGTCCAAAGTGATCCGCGCACGTTTCCGCCTGTTCCGCCGCGTGAAAGCCATCACCGCCGAGGCGAAATGGTCCGGCAAATTCCTGTCCGCCTTCCCGGTTCTGGCGCTGATCGTGATCAACGTGATGGACCCGAACTACTACGACGAAGTCAAAGACCACTGGCTCTACATTCCCGGCTGTATCGCCGTGGGCATGTTCCTTGGCCTGAACCTCATCGTGATGAAAATCCTGACCAACATCAAAGTTTGAGGAGAAACCACTATGACCACTATGGAAGCCTTGAACCTGATGTTGACCGACATGATCGGTCCCCAAGGTCCCCTTCTCGCTGTTCTGGTGCTTGGCGGCTTCTTTGCCCTGCTGGTTTTTGCCATGATGGTCGCCCGTCAGGATGACCCCATCGAAAAGCTCAAGCGCGCACAAAGCGGCAAGACAGACACCAAGAACTCACAACAGGACAAGCTGCGTCGCAAGGCCGCCAACGCCAAACTCGACAAATACAAAGCCTTTCTGGAACCTCAAAGCGAAGAGGAACTGAGCTCTGTCCGCCTCAAACTGATGCAGGCAGGCTACCCCTCCCGCGACGCGGTGCGTGCCTATCACTTGGCACAGTTTCTTCTGGGCATCGGCGGTCTGATCTTGGGTGTGAGCTACTTCATTTTTGTGAAGCAAACCCCGGAATCCAGCACTACCGATATGATGCTCTGGACCCTTGGCCCCGGTGCGGCAGGCTACATGCTCCCGAAATACTGGGTGACCCGCCGCGTTGAAGAGCGCAAAGAGGAAATCACCGCAGGCTTTCCCGACAGCCTCGATATGATGCTGGTATGTGTGGAAGCCGGTCAGTCGCTTGATCAATCTATCGTCCGCGTTGCGGCCGAGTTGCGCGCCTCCTATCCGGCGCTCAGCCAGGAATTTCAGATCGTCGCGCAGGAGATGAAAGCCGGTAAGGACAAATCTCAGGTGCTCTCTGACATGGGCGAGCGTTGCGGCGTGCAGGATGTGTCCTCCTTTGTGACCGTGCTGATCCAATCGGCCACCTTTGGTACCTCCATCGCCGAGGCCCTGCGGGTCTATGCCGGGGAGATGCGTGACAAACGTGTGATGCGGGCGGAAGAGGCGGCAAACAAGTTGCCAACAAAGATGACATTGGCCACAATGATGCTCACAGTGCCGCCGCTGTTGATCATTCTGGTCAGCCCATCCGTGATCGGGATCACGCAGCTCGGCCAATAAGGCAAAACGAGCAAAAACAAAAAGATGACAGGTTTTCGGGCCTGCGCCCTTATCGCAGCATTTTCACTGGCCGCCTGTGACACGGGCGGCCTTGGGGCGTCCAAAGACAGCCCCTATGCGCCCGCCGTGGACCGCTCTGAACCAGCGGTCGACGGTTTGCTTGTGGGCTGGCGCCTGATGGATGCGGGCGAATACGAGCTGGCCATGGACGCCTTTGTGCGCGCCGCCGTGGATCAGGGCCGCACGCCCGAGGTGATCTCTGCTGTTGGCACTGCCAATCTGGTCATGGGGCGTCTGGGACAGGCGGAAACAATGCTGCGCGAGGCCACGCAGGCAGACGACACAAACCCCGAAACCTGGAACAATCTCGGCGTTGCGCTGATGGAACAGGGCAAAAACGCCGAGGCCGAACAGATCCTCAGACGGGCCTATGCGCTGGACAATGGCGAAAGTGACGCAATCCGGGATAATTTGCGCTTAGCGCTCGCAAAATCGAATCAACCCAGCTATGCTGACGAAAAACCACAAGAATATAAGTTGGTTCGACGGGGCAGCAGTGACTATCTCATCCGTCAGACACCATAGTTGAAGGCACGAGCAGCAAAGGACGCAAAAATGCGCCATACTGTGTTGGGGTCGATCTGCGGGCTAAGCTTGGCTGTTTTGGCAGCCTGCTCCGATAGCGACCAAGAGAGCGTTGAGCGCGCGATTCAGGACGTGAACGCGCTGGATGAAAGCAACCTGTCAGATGTGATGCTGACGGTGGCGGATCCAAACGAAGGCATTGCCTATTTCCAACGCACGTTGAACGACAACCCTGACCGCATTGATATTCAGCGTGGTCTGGCGGTGTCTTATGTGCGTGCCAAACGCTTCACCGAGGCCGTCCCGGCCTGGACACGTGTCACCAAACACAAAGAGAGCACCGCAAACGACCGCGTTGATCTCGCCGATGCGCAGATCCGCGCGGGCCAGTGGGACGCAGCCGAAAAGACGCTGGACAGCATTCCTCCCACCCATGAGACCTTCAAGCGCTATCGCCTTGAGGCCATGATTGCGGACAGCAATCAGGAATGGAACCGCGCCGACAGCTTCTATGAAATCGCCGTTGGCCTCACCACCCGCCCCGGCGGTGTGATGAACAACTGGGGTTACTCCAAACTGACCCGCGGCGATTATGCCGAAGCGGAACGCCTGTTTGGCGAGGCCATCCGTCAGGACAGCACACTTTTCACCGCCAAGAACAACATGGTTCTCGCCCGCGGTGCGCAGCGCAAATACACACTGCCTGTTGTGCCCATGGTGCAAACCGAGCGCGCGCAGCTGCTGCATACATTGGCGCTTTCAGCGATCAAGCAGGGCGACACCGAAACCGGCAAGGTTCTGCTGCGTGAAGCCATCGAAACGCATCCGCAACACTTTGAGGCGGCGGTCCGTGCACTGGATGCACTTGAGCGCGCCTAAGGCTTTATAAAGATGCAGGTTTCCAGCAGTTTTGCGCTATGGTCGCTGATCTTGGCGCTCCCGATTTGCCTGTATGCTTTCTATGTCGACATGAAGTTCAAACGGATCAGCAACATGACCGTTTGGGCACTCTTTGCCGTCTTTGTTGTGGTCGGCCTCGCCTCCCTGCCGCTGATGGATTTTGTCTGGCGCTTCGCCAATTACGCGGTGGTCTTTGCCATCCTCCTGCTGATGTGGATGCTCCGGCAGATGGGGGCTGGCGACGTGAAAATGGCCGCTGTTGGTGCGCTTTTTGTGCACCGCGCAGACGCGGGCGACATGATGTGGATTGCCTTTGCCTCTCTCATCGCCGCCACCGTTGCCACCCTGATCGTGCGCTTTACACCGCTGCGCAAACTTGCGCCTGACTGGGCCGCATGGCGGCTGAAACCCTCGGCCGACGGCGTGGCAGTGGGCAAAGGCGATCAAATGACCCTGCCCATGGGCACCGGCATCGGCCTGATGCTCTGTACATACCTCCTGCTCGGCGCTTTTTACGGCCAGTAACACCGCGATCTGGCGAAGGCGCTTTTTGCAAGCCGCTGTCTGTGCAAGCTTCACCTTCGCGGCTTGATGCGGCCCAAAAAACGCCACCTTTTGATTGTCTATGAGATGGAAACAGCAATGGGGCCAGCCGTGGCCCGATTAGGAGCGATCCATCCATGAATATGCAGACCACCAATGTGATGGCCCCGCCGCCCCCCAAGCGGCTCGAAGACATGCAACTGCCTGTTGTCATGATGCGGGACATTCTGCTGAAAACCATCTTCCGCAAAAACGTGGACATGGTCACCGCAATCGCCAAGGCCGTCTGCCTACCCATCGCCGTCACCCAACAGCTGGTGGATATGGCGCGCGAACAGAAGCTGCTTGAGGCCACCGGAACACTCAACGCCAACAGCGGCAATGAAATGGGCTATCAGCTCACCGATGCCGGCAAATCCCGCGCCATGGATGCGCTGGCCCAGTCCGAGTATTTCGGCGCCATGCCTGTGCCGCTCGAAGTCTACCGCGAGCAGGTCAAACGCCAATCCATCCGCAACATCCAGATCACCCGGGACCAACTGACCAACGCCATGGGGCATCTCATCCTGCCCCCCACCCTGCTGGATCAGTTGGGACCGGCTGTGGGCTCCGGCCGTTCCATCCTGATGTATGGCCCTCCGGGCAACGGTAAATCCTCGATTTCCAACGGCATTCGCGACGCGATGGGGGATAAGGTCTATGTGCCTCACGCCATCGAATACGCCGGTCAGGTGATCACCGTTTATGACCCGATTGTGCACTCCGCCGCCGAAGCCGAAGAGCAGGACATGTCGAGCCTGCGCCGCACCGCGCGCTTTGACAGCCGCTATGTCAAATGTGACCGCCCCACCGTGATCACCGGGGGTGAGCTGTCCCTTAGCATGCTTGATCTGGTCTACAACCCAACCGCGCGCACCTATCAGGCGCCTTTGCAGCTGAAATCCAGCGGCGGCATCTTCATCGTGGACGACTTGGGCCGTCAGGAAGAACCGCCTCAGGCGCTCGTGAACCGTTGGATTGTTCCGCTTGAGGAAAGCAAAGACATCCTTGCCCTGCAGTCCGGTGAGAAATTCGAGGTGCCTTTTGACACACTCGTCATATTCTCCACCAACTTCCACCCGAATGAGATCTTTGACCAAGCGGCGCTGCGCCGGATCTTCTACAAGATCAAAATCGACGGCCCGAGCCAGGAAAACTTCCTGAAAATCTTCGCACTTGTGGCGAAGAAAAAAGGTCTGCCGCTGGACGAAGCCAGCCTCGTGCACCTGCTAAAAACCAAATACCCCACGATCGACAACACCTATGCGAACTATCAGCCGGTGTTCCTGATCGACCAGATGATTTCCATCTGCGAATTTGAGGGCATTCCCTACCAGATGCGCCCCGACCTCATCGACCGCGCCTGGTCCAATATGTTTGTGAAAGACGAGCACATTGTGAAGTAACAGGCCCCATTGCCAAAGACAGTCTCAGGGGGACCAGCTGTGCTGCGCCCCCTTTTTCTTTCCTCCGCCAAAGCCTACATTGCGGCCATGACGCCCCTCGCCCGCCTTTTCGCCCTTCCGGTCAAAGCTTACCGGCTGATTTTCAGCCCATGGGTGGGGTTTAACTGCCGCTATCAGCCCACCTGTTCCGCCTATGCGCTGGAAGCTTTGGAAAAACACGGCGCGGTCAAAGGCAGCTGGCTCACCCTGCGCCGCATCGGGCGCTGCCATCCGCTCGGCAGCTCAGGCTATGATCCGGTGCCGGACGGCAAAGACGACAAACACTGCGGCTGCTCAAAGTCCTGAAACCCGCCGATTTCTGCCGCGCGCGCGTGATGCTCTGGACAGGCCCAGCCAATCTACCTAGAGCTGTGGCATCACCCATTGATTTGTTTGGAGTTTTCCCATGCGTTTTTCACGTCTTCTCGCGGCCTCATGTGTCGCCGCACTCGCCGCTTCCGCCAGCTATGCGGATAAATTTATCGGCTACGGCGCCATTGAGGGGTGGAATGTTCACATCGACACCGAAAAGAAATCCTGCCTTGTTGAGACCAAGGATCAGCTCGACAACGTGATCCAAATGGGCCTGACCAAAGATCGCGGCATCGGCTACATCGGCGTGTTCACCACGGCCGAGACCGACATCAAGCGCGGCGACAAAGAAGCGGTTGGCATTTTGCTTGGCGATGAAATCTATGTTGGCGAAGCCACCGGCATGCGCGGCAATATCACCAAAGGCTACAGCGGCGGCTACGTCCTGACCGACAACCCCGCTGTTTACGAGGCCATCCGCCGCGAGCAGACCATGATTGTCTTCCCGGAAAAACACTACAGCTTCACAGTTGATCTGACCGGCACCGCCAAGGCGCTCGATCTGGCGCGCAAATGCAACCAAGAGCAAGTTCAGTGAGCCGCTCAGCACGCAGAAGCAGCGGTGCCTGACGCCTGACATCAAAGGCGTAAGACACAGAGCCGAATGGTTAAGAATGGGATCGCCCGTTAGGCGGTCCCATTTTTTTTCACACCTCTGTCGCGCAAAAGCTCACTAAAAAACCAATCTTTTGTGCAGCTTTGAGGCGCACCTTAAAAAACAGGGCCTTTGACTGCGAATCTCAGCTTGCGCCGCATGACTCTCCTGTGGATAACTTTGGGGACAGATTGACCTTTGCCCAAGACTTCGCATAAGGCGCACATGCTTGATGATCTCGATGATATTCACCCGCTTTTTCATGGCGCGCCTTCTTCCGCTAGTTTCAAGAAGTTGCGCAAACGAATCGTACGCCAAACCCGTGAGGCAATCGAACAATACGGTATGATTGAGCGCGGCGCGCGCTGGCTTGTGTGCCTCTCCGGCGGCAAGGATTCCTATACCCTGTTGGCTATTTTGCATGAATTGCAGTGGCGCGGCCTTTTGCCGGTCGAGCTTCTGGCCTGCAATCTGGATCAGGGCCAGCCGGGCTTTCCCGCAACCGTGTTGCCCGAATTTCTGGAGCGCATGAAGGTTCCGCACCGCATCGAATATCAGGACACTTATTCGATCGTGAAAGACAAAGTTCCGGCCGGTCGCACCTATTGTGCACTGTGTTCACGTCTGCGCCGCGGCAACCTCTACCGCATTGCCCGCGAAGAAGGCTGCAGCGCCGTGGTTCTGGGGCACCACCGCGACGACATTCTGGAAACATTTTTCATGAACCTCTTCCACGGCGGGCGACTGGCGACCATGCCGCCCAAATTGGTTAACGAAGAAGGGGATCTTTTTGTCTACCGCCCCCTCGCCCATGTGGCCGAAGCCGATTGCGAGAAATTTGCCAACGCGATGAACTACCCCATCATTCCGTGTGATCTCTGCGGCTCGCAAGACGGGCTTCAAAGACAGCAGGTCAAACAGATTTTGGACCAATGGGAGGCCAACAGCCCCGGTCGTCGGCAGGTGATGTTCAAGGCCCTCACCAACGTGCGGCCCAGCCACATGATGGATCCGAACCTCTTCGATTTTGCCGGTTTGATGCGTGATCCGGTAAAATTTGAACAAAATTCCGACAGCATTCCTAAGCTGCGTTAACGGATCACTTAAGAGAATCGATAAGAGTAGTTCGAGTTTTATGCCGCACGGGAAACGTCAAATGCAGTCAAAGCTGGGACAGCTCTTGGAATCGCTTCGTGCATTCTGGGTTCAGGAGTCTCATGTCCGGCAAGCGCTTCCGCTTGTCGTGCCTTTGGCGACTCTGGCGGCATGGTTCATCTTTGGCGAGATCGGCCTGCTGATCTGCGCCTTCCTGCTGCCGCTGCCGTTTCTGGCCTTCTCGCCGTTTTCCGAAAGCACCAAGCGCCGCGGCCGCAGTGAAACAGACGGGCTGACCGGCCTGCTGACCAGCACGGGTCTTGAGCACAAGATGCAGGACAAGATGGCGACGCTGGAACACGACGGTCGTGTGACCGCCTGTTTCTCCATCAAGATCGACAACTTTGCCCGCCTGCGTGAAAACCACGGCGATCAGGCCGCCGAAGACGTGCTGCGCAATGTCGCCAACCGCCTCAAATTCGCCCTGCGCTCTGACGACATGGTGGCCCGCTCTGGTGATGCGGCTTTTGTTGTCGCGCTGGCGCCTGTGGCCTATTTTGATGTCGAAAGCGGCATCCAGATGGCCACCCGTTTCCAGACCGCTTTGGAAGAGCCGGTGCCCCTGCAGATGGCCTCCATCTATGTCAGCGTGTCCGTGGGCTTCTGCCTGTCCTCACGTCTGAGCCGCCCAACCGCGACAGCGCTCGTCCAGGCCTCCGAAATGGCCATGAACGAAGCACAGCTCACCGGTGCCTCCAACATCCGCGCCTATTCCACGGATATGGGCCGCAAGGTGATCTCCCGCCGCAAAACCCAAAGCGAAGCAGCCCGCACCCTGCAACGCGACCAAATTCGCGCGTGGTTCCAGCCGCAGGTCTCCACCGACACCGGCCTTGTAACCGGTTTTGAGGCGCTGGCCCGTTGGGAACACCCCGAACGCGGCATCCTCGCGCCCATCCAGTTTCTCGACGTCCTGCAACAAACCGGCCAGATGAGCCAGCTTGCCGACCTAATGCTGCGCCAATCCCTTGATGCACTGCGTGCTTGGGATGATGCGGGCTACAGCGTGCCGGTCGTGGGCGTGAATTTCGCAGGCGAAGAGCTGCGCAGCCCCACTCTCGTGGAGCGTATCCAGTGGGAACTCGACCGCACCGAGCTTTTGCCTGCGCGTCTCGGCATCGAAGTGCTGGAAAGCGTGGTGGCTGGTGCACCTGACGATATGGTTGTGCGCAACCTTGAAGCCATCTCCGCCCTTGGCTGCTCTGTGGATCTGGATGATTTTGGCACCGGCCACGCCTCCATTTCCTCGATCCGCCGCCTGCCGGTGAAACGCATCAAGATTGACCGCTCCTTTGTCACCAATGTGGACCGTGATCAGGAGCAGCAGCGCATGATTGCGGCGATTGTCACCATGGCAGAGCGTCTGGGCCTCGAGACCCTGGCCGAAGGCGTGGAAAACTCCGCGGAACACGCCATGCTGGCGCAGCTCGGCTGTTCTCACGTGCAGGGCTACGGCATCGCCCGCCCTATGCCGTTCCATGAGACCCTGAAATGGATGGCCGCCCATCAGGAAAAAATCGGCCCGGCCCTCCAGATCGGCAACAAACCGAGCTGATCTGCGCGCCAACAGCCACGCGCCACCCGCACAGACAAGCAACGACACAACGGCTTTCCTGTGATTCCAGTCGAATCCCCTTGACCTTTGGCCCCCACCTCTGTTGAACCTCCCCAACGTTTCAACGACAGATGGCTTGCGGCAATGGACGATCAGAACAAGAACCTCATCCTCGCGACGGCGCTCAGCTTTGGCGTCATCCTGATCTGGTTCACCCTGTTTCCCCCACCAGAAGCGGTGGAGGATCCCAACGCCCCGGCGATCACCGCAGAAAGCACTGATGCCGCCACGCCGTCTACGGCCCCTGCCCTGAGCAGCGCTGGCACCGACACGGCCTCTGCCGCTGCCACAGGTGCTGAGCCAACGGCCGCTGCAGATGCACCCCGTCTAGACATCGCAACCGACCGCGTGACCGGCTCGATCTCCCTGCTGGGCGGCCGCATCGACGATCTGAAACTCAATGATTACCGCGTGACACAGGACGCCGATTCCGAGATCGTGACCCTGCTGTCTCCCAACGGTGAGCCAAACGCCTACTACGCGCTTTACGGCTGGGCCCCCGGCGCGGGTCTGAACCTTGATCAGGTGCCCGGTTCCAACACCCTCTGGTCTGTTGAGAGCGGCGACATCCTGAGCGAAGACGCGCCCGTGACCCTGTCCTGGGACAACGGCGCAGGCCTCACCTTCCGCCGCACCATTTCCGTGGACGACAACTACATGTTCTCCGTGGACCAATCGGTCGAGAACACCGGCGCAGGCTCCGTATCCCTCGCACCATACGGTGTGCTGGCGCGCTACGGCCAGCCAGAGGATCTGAAGAACTTCTTCATCCTGCACGAAGGCATGGTCTCCATGGCGGACGGCGAGCTGGCTGAAATCGACTATGACGACATGACCGATTTCACCTTTGACCAGCGCGAAGGCGCACCGGCTGAGGTGACACAGGTTGAGGCCAACGGCTGGACGGGTTTCACCGACCACTACTGGATGGCCACCCTGATCCCGGCACCGGGCACAGGCTTCAAATCGGTCGCAAAATATGACGCCAACCGCGACATCTACCAGACCGAAGCCGTGATGCGCACGCTCACCGTCGCCGAGGGCGAGACCGCCACCACCTCCAGCCAGCTCTTTGCTGGTCCCAAGGAATGGGCCACCATCCGCGCCTATCAGAACGAGGGCGGTGTTCAGGGCTTCGTTGAGTCCATCGACTGGGGCTGGTTTGCCTTCCTGACCAAGCCAATCTTTGCCCTGCTGCACTGGCTGAACGTCCAGATCGGCAACATGGGCTGGGCGATCATCGGCCTGACCGTGATCCTGAAAATCATCGTCTTCCCGCTGGCCTATAAATCTTATGCCTCCATGGCGAAGATGAAAGAACTCCAGCCACAGATGGAAAAGCTGAAAGAAGCGGCCGGTGACGACCGTCAGAAAATGCAGCAATCCATGATGGAGCTTTACAAGAAAGAGAAGGTCAACCCAGCGGCCGGCTGTCTGCCGATCCTGATCCAGATCCCGATCTTCTTCTCGCTCTATAAAGTGATCTTCGTGACGCTGGAGCTGCGCCACGCCCCATGGCTTGGCTGGATCACCGACCTGTCCGCGCCGGATCCAAGCTCGATCTTCAACCTGTTCGGCCTGCTGCCCTTCGGCATCCCTGAACTGGGCTTCTTTGAGATCTTCAGCCTCGGCATTCTGCCAATCCTGCTGGGTATCTCCATGTGGCTGCAGCAAAAGCTGAACCCGGCGCCCACCGATCCGACCCAGCAAATGATCTTTGCCTGGATGCCATGGGTCTTCATGTTCATGCTCGGCAGCTTTGCCTCCGGCCTCGTGGTCTACTGGATCACCAACAACGTGATCACCTTCGTGCAGCAGTACGCCATCATGCGTCAGCACGGCTACAAACCGGACGTATTTGGCAACATCAAAGCCAGCTTTAAGAAAAAACCAAAAGAGGACGCCAAGTGATGGGCACAGTTGCCGCACTTTGGAGACACCCAATCAAGGCCCACGGACGCGAGTCCGTGGGTCACATTTCTTTGGTCGAAGGCCAGACCTTCCCCTGGGATCGCCGCTGGGCCGTGGCCCATGAGGCTGCCAAGACCGAAGGTGGCGAATGGGCCTCCTGCCGTAATTTCTCCCGTGCCGCCGGGGCCCCTGCCCTGATGGCCATCACCGCCAAGGTGGATGAGGACAGCGGCAAAATCACCCTGAACCACCCTGATCTGTGGGAACTCACCATTGATCCCGCCACCCAAGGCGACAAGCTGATCGACTGGGTGCGCCCGATCATGCCCAAAGACCGCGCCGCCAGTGCCAAACTGCTGCCTGCAGGCGAGGTTGGCATGACCGACAGCAACTTCCCCTCCATCGCCATCCACGCCACCGCCAGCCACCGCGCTGTCGAGGAGCTCTTGGGCCAATCCCTCTCCACAGAGCGCTGGCGCGGCAATATCTGGCTGGACGGGTTTGAAGCGTTTTCCGAGTTTGACTGGATCGGAAAGACCCTGCGCATCGGCACCGCCGAAATCGAAGTGCGCGAGCGCATCACCCGCTGCCTTGCCACCACATCCAACCCCGATACCGGCGTGCGCGATGCCGATACGCTGGGCGCACTGAAGGGGGCCTATGGCCATCAGGACTTCGGCGTTTACGGTGTCGTAACCAAAACCGGCGACATTTCCGTCGGCGACACAGCGGAGCTTCTCTGATGCAACTGCCCTTCCCATTTGTCGAAGACCCGGAACCGATCGCGCTGGAGCGCGGCCGCAAGCTCTTCAATGGTGCCAACTCCGACTTTCTCAAAGGTGTGGTGGCCATGGATGGTCTGCCCGCCGGTGACCGTGTGGAGGTCTGCTTTGCGGGCCGCTCCAACGTTGGCAAATCCAGCCTGATCAACGCGCTGACCGGGCGCACCCGTCTGGCACGTGCCTCCAACACACCGGGCCGCACGCAGGAAATCAACTTCTTCACCCTGACCGACAGCCACTATCTTGTGGACCTTCCGGGCTATGGCTACGCCAACGCGCCGCTACCGGTGGTCGAGAAATGGCAGCGCCTGCTGAAGCAATATCTCTCTGGCCGCGCCAACCTGCGCCGCGCCTTTGTGCTGATCGACAGCCGCCATGGCGTGAAAGACGTGGACGAAGAGATCATGTCTCTTCTCGACAGCTCCGCCGTGACCTTTCAGGTGGTGATGACCAAAGCCGACAAGGTGAAAGAGAAAGATCGCGAAAAGATCTTCAAACAGGTGCGCGAGAAACTCGCCAAACACCCCGCCGCCTATCCTGAGATGGTGCTGACCAGCTCTGAAAAGGGCGACGGCATCGGCACCCTGCGCGCCATCATCGCGGGACTTGCATAGTTTGCACCGGCTGTTGCCCCTCATCCTGCTGTTGGCCATCGGCCTGACAGCTGTCATCCCCAAAGGGTGGATGCCAAAGGTGATGGACGACGGCCACATCCTGCTCGTGCTCTGTACCGCAGACGAAATGGTGGAGATGCTTGTCGATGAAAACGGCGAGCCTGTGCCATTGCACGAACGCACCGGCGAAGAGCGCAGCCCCTGCGCCTTCTCCGCTGTGCCTGACGTCGCGATTGTGGCGGACGGCCCGCACCCTTTGCTGCTGGAGGGCACGCTCACCGCGCTCTGGCAACATCAGGGCTTCACCCACGAAAGCGCAGGCTTTCACCGCCGCTATGACGCGCGCGGCCCCCCTTCCCTCTCCTGACACCCCTTCAAAACCTAGCTTTATCCAAACCGCCCCGATTGCCCGGGTTGCGGTCTGTCAGGAGATATCTTCATGGCTCAGAACAGCCAATTCAGCGGCGAAGCCGCACCCAACACCCTGTCCCAGAAACTCTATTTCGCCGCATGGCGCTGGCATTTTTATGCCGGCCTCTATGTGATCCCCTTCCTGATGATGCTTGCCATCACCGGAATGATGATGATGTTCATCACCCAGTTTGACGGGCGCGACGGGGAGAAAATCGCAGTCACGCCCCGAGCCACCGCCCTCTCGATCTCAGAACAGGCAGAGGCCGCCACCAACGCTGTGCCCGGCACCGTGGTGGAATACATCGGCCCCAAAAGCGACAGCCTCGCCGCTGTCTTCCGCGTCAAAACAGAAACCAACCAACAGCTCGTCGCCGTTGATCCCTACACCGGCGCCGTTCTGGAAAGCTGGGACCGCCGCAACGGCTGGTATGACTTTGCCGACAATGTGCACGGCTCGCTGCTGCTGGGCGACACAGGTGATCGCCTGATTGAGATCGCCGCAGGCCTCGGCCTCGTTCTGGTGCTCACCGGGCTTTACATCTGGTGGCCCCGTGGCAACTCCGCCTCCGTTCTGGTGCCAAACCTCGCCGCCCGTGGCCGCGCGCTTTGGAAAAGCCTGCACGCAGTTGTCGGCTTCTGGATCTCGGCCCTCATGGTGATCTTCCTGATCTCCGGTCTGGCATGGGCCGGCATCTGGGGCGGCAAATTTGTTCAGGCCTGGTCCACCTTCCCGGCTGAGAAATGGAACAACGTGCCCTTGTCAGACAGCACCCACGCCGCCATGGGCCACGGCAACCAGAACGACGTGCCATGGGCGCTTGAGCAAACGCCGATGCCTGCTTCCGGTTCCGATGTGGGCGTCACCGGCACCCCCGAAGGCGCGGCGGTCGACATCAACAGCCTCGTGGCTTTGGGGCGCGCGCTGGGTCTTGAGGGCCGCTTCCGCGTCGCCTATCCGGGCGATGAAACAGGCGTCTGGACCATCAACCGCGACAGCATGAGCAGCGACAGCACCGACCCAATGGGCGATGTGACCGTGCATGTGGATCAATACACCGGCAAAATCCTCGCCGAGGTGCGCTTTGCCGACTATTCCGTCGCTGGCAAATCCATGGCGGTCAGCATCCCCTTCCACATGGGCCTCATGGGGCTTTGGAACCTGATCCTGAACACCCTGTTCTGTCTTGCCGTGATCTTCCTATGTGTCTCAGGCGTCGTCATGTGGGTGAAACGCCGCCCGGGCAAAGCCCTGCGTCTCGCCGCCCCGCCAGCACCGCGTGAAATGCCGCTCTGGAAAGGCGCGCTCCTGATCGCCGCCGTGGTCTCCATCGCCTTCCCGCTTGTGGGCCTCACCCTGCTGGCCGTGCTCGCCTTTGACGTTATAGTGCTCTCAAACGTTCCAGCGCTCAAACGCGCGTTCTCTTAATTCACGTGAGCCCCCGCAGGCATCACGCAGGCGGGGGCCACAACTTGACCAATCCAGATTTCGCCACCGGCGTCGGCATCGCAGGCTGCGGCCGCATGGGCGCTCCGATGCTCGCCGCGCTCCGCGCTGCAGGGTTTGACGCCAAAGGCTTTGATGTGCGCCCGCCCTCCGACTTCGGCGCGCTTGCACCGCATGTTATGGCGCTGCCCGATTTCGCGGCCCAGCTCACCACGCTGATCATCGTGGTCCGCGACATCGCTCAGACCGACGATGTGCTCTTTGGCGCGCAAAATCTGCTCGCAGCCGCGCCCAATCTCTCCACCGTCATCATCTCCTCCACCCTGTCGCCACGCTACGTCCGCGCGCTGCGTGACAGGATCCCACCGCGGATTACCCTGATCGACGCCCCCATGTCCGGCGCCGCCGTTGCCGCCGAAGAGGCCCGGCTGTCCTTCATGCTTGGCGGTGAGCCGCAGGACATCGCCGCGCATCAGCCCCTGTTTGAGGCCATGGGGGCGCATTTTCACCTCATGGGCAGCTTCGGCGCGGGCATGCAGGCCAAAGTGCTCAACAACCTGCTCGCCGCCTCCAACACTGCCATGACCCGCCTTGTGCTCGATTGGGCCGATCAGAGCGGTCTGGACGAACGCGCGCTTCTGGATCTCATCCACACCTCATCGGGGCAAAACTGGCTCGCCTCAGGATTTGAGGAGATCGAATTTGCCCGCGACGGCTGGGAAGCGGACAATACAATCGGCATCCTCACCAAAGACGTGGCCTCAGCACTTGACGCCGCGCCCGAGGGGGCCGACACCGCGCTGCCTGATCTCATCAAAGCCCAGATCCGCGCGCTCAAACCGCGCGCCTAAGGCCTCGCACCAAGCTTTGTCAACCCCGCGCCCATCACAAAGGCATCTCTCTAAAAAGTGCCTTGCAAGAGGCGCGCTCAACCGTTGCCAAACGCCCCATTTTGCTGCATGACAACGGCATGACACTTCATGCACGCGCGCTCTCCGTTCATCTCTTCACTGCTACCGGGGCGGTTTTCGCTATGCTGGCGATGCTCGCCGCAGTTGACAGCAAATGGAGCCTCATGTTCCTCTGGCTTGTGGTGGCCTTCATCGTGGACGGCATCGACGGCCCGCTCGCGCGCCACTACGACGTGAAGAAAAACGCGGCTGAGTTTGACGGCGTGCTGCTCGATCTGATCATCGACTATCTGACCTATGTGTTCATCCCCGCCTTCGCGCTCTTTAAATCAGGGCTGATGGACGGCTGGACCGGCTGGTTTGCAATCATCGTGATCACCTTCACCTCGGCGCTCTATTTCGCCGACACCCGCATGAAAACCAAAGACAATTCCTTCTCAGGCTTCCCCGGATGCTGGAACATGCTGGTGATTGTGATCTTTGCGGTGGAGCCGAATTTCTGGGTCAGCCTCGCGCTTGTGACTGTTCTGGCAGTGGCCATGTTCCTGCCGATCAAGTTCATCCACCCCGTGCGCACCGAGCGCTGGCGCTGGCTGTCTCTGCCCACAGCACTTGCATGGACCTTCTTTGCAGGCTGGGCCGCATGGGTCGATTTCCACCCCGAAAGCTGGGCGCATTGGGGTCTTGTAGCCACCTCGGTCTATCTTCTCGGCGCAGGCGCTGCTCAGCAGATCCTCTACCGCGAACGTCTCTGAGCGGTTTCTAAGCCGGCTTCTGCGCCGCGTTACAGCCGCTCTAGATCATCGCCCAACAAATCTGCAACAACCGTATCGGATCACACAGACCAGCCCCTGACCCTAGGTAGGGGTGAAGCCCCCTCCCTTGGGGAGGGTCGGGGGCTGGTCGGCTTCGCCTCCTGCACGGTGGTGAAGGTCATGCGTTTCAGATTTTGGGTACGATGCTTCAAATCAACAGCCCACCCGCACGCTCATGTTTGAGCAGCCAGACTTTAGTTTCCACACCGCCGCGCCCTGAAAACCCGCCAAGCCCATTGGCCCCCAGCACGCGGTGGCAGGGGATTATCACCGGAATCGGATTTCCGCCACAGCCCTGGCCGATCGCCTGCGCGGGCACACCAATCTCCTTGGCCAGATCCCCATAGGTGCGCGTTTCCCTCAGTGGGATCGCCAGCATGGCGTCACAGACCTTCTGCTGAAACGCTGACGCCTCCACCCGCAAGGGCAGATCAAATCCCCGCTCTGGGTCGTCAAAATAAGCCACCAACTGCGCCGCCGCCTCTCGCAGCAAAGGCGTGTCGTCCGCGCCCCCCTGCCCCCATTCCGCACGGGTGATGGCCCCGTCCTCTTCGGTCAAAGTCATAAGGCCAGTCGGGGTTTCAACGGTGGTTTGCAGCATGGCGCCACGATGCCGCCTCACCCGCCCGGAATCAAGGCCGCGGGGTCAGCGCAGGACCGCGGGTGTGCGCTCAAACCTCCGAAAGCGCGCGTTTTATCCCAGCCAAACACATCCGAACGCCCAGTATTCAGCCCACCTCGCCAAAGCGCACGCCCATGCGGGCGGTCGTGCGCTGGCCCGGCGGCCTGCGGCCTTGTTCCGGGCCATGATCAACAAAAAAGGGCGCCCAAACCGGACGCCCTCCTCAATCTCTTTGGCAAAAGCCTCAGCCCAGCGCGTCGTTACAACGGCCACAAACACCGTCATGGCTGTGCTTGCCAACGTCAGGCAGGATCTTCCAGCAGCGCTGACATTTCTCGCCATCAGCCTTTTCAAAAACCACGCCAACGCCCTCAACTTCCGGCAGGCGGAAGGCCTCTGCCGGGCTTGGGTCGTTGTTCACGTCGATGGTGGAGGTGATGCAGACGTCGGCAAAGTTCACCGTCTTAAGCGCCTCAACCACCTCAGCATCACGCACATGCACAACCGGAGCCGCCTCAAGCGAGGCACCGATCACCTTGTCGGTCCGCTGCACCTCAAGCGCGGCAGTGACAACACGGCGCACTTCGCGCACCTTGGCCCATTTCGCGGCCAGCGGCTCATTGAGCCAATCCGCAGGCGTTTCCGGGAAGTCGATCAGATGCACAGAGCTGTCGTCCCCCGGGAAGCGCTCCAGCCAGACCTCTTCCATGGTGAACACCAGCACCGGCGCCAGCCATGTGGTCAGGCGGTGGAACAGGATATCCAGCACCGTGCGCGCCGCGCGACGGTTCAGTGTGTCCCCGTCACAATAAAGCGCATCCTTGCGGATATCGAAGTAGAAGGCCGACAGCTCCACAGTGGCAAAGTTGAAGACCGCAGAGACAACCCCTTGGAAGTTGAATTCCGCATAGCCCTTGCGCACCTGATGATCGAGCTCCGCCAGACGATGCAGCACCCAGCGCTCCAGCTCCGGCATATCCGCCACATCCACACGATCCGCCTCGGTGAACCCGCTGAGGGAGCCCAGCATAAAGCGCATGGTGTTGCGCAGACGGCGATAGCTGTCCGCCACACCTTTCAGGATCTCATCCCCGATCCGCTGGTCGGCGGTGTAGTCGGTCTGTGCCACCCACAGGCGCAGGATATCCGCGCCGTACTGCTGCACAACTTTCTCAGGCACAATGGTGTTGCCCAGAGATTTGGACATCTTGTTGCCCTTGGCATCCAGCGTAAAGCCGTGGGTCACCACATTTCGGTAAGGTGCCCGGCCCAGCGTGGCCGAGGCCTGCAACAGCGAGCTATGGAACCAGCCACGGTGCTGGTCGGTGCCTTCCATGTAAACGTCGGCGATCCCGTCCTCGGTGCCGTCCTCACGGTCACGCAGCACAAAGGCGTGGGTGGAGCCTGAGTCAAACCACACGTCGAGCACGTCAAACACCTGCTCCCACTCATCCGCGTTATAGCCTTCACCAAGGAAGCGCTCTTTCGCGCCCTCCACATACCAGCAATCCGCGCCCTCTTCCTCAAAGGCCGCTTTGATGCGGGCGTTGACCTCAGGATCCCGCAGCAGGAAGCCCTCATCGGTGGGCAGCGCACCTTTCTTCACAAAGCAGGTGAGCGGCACACCCCAGGCGCGCTGACGCGACAGCACCCAATCCGGGCGATCCTGGATCATGGAATAAAGACGGTTGCGGCCCTTCTGCGGGGTCCATTTCACCAGCTCATCGATGGAGCGCAGAGCGCGTTCGCGGATGCTGTCGCCCATCTCGCCTTTGCCGTCATCCAGCTTGCGATCCACGCTCGCAAACCACTGCGGCGTGTTGCGATAGATGATCGGCGCCTTGGAGCGCCAGCTGTGTGGATAGCTGTGCTTGATCTTGCCACGCGCCAGCAGGCCGCCCACTTCCACCAGCTTGTCGATGATGGTTTTGTTGGCATCCCCCTCACCACCTTTGCGGTTCAGGATGTATTTACCGCCAAAGAACGGCAGATCCGCGCGGAACCCGCCATCATCCATGACGTTATAGGTCAGAACGCTCTCCAGCATGCCCAGATCACGGTAGAGCTCGAATTCCTCCATCCCGTGGCTTGGCGCACAATGCACAAAGCCGGTGCCTTCCGTGTCGGTCACAAACTCAGCGGCGCGGAAATCACGCAGATCATCCCATTCGCCGTTGCCACCCTCGGCGCCATGCAACGGGTGGGCCAGGCCCACACCTTCCAGATCGCTCACCGGCACATCGCCAACGCGTTTCCACATATCGGCGTCCAGACGCGCACGGGTCATCACGTCACCGGCCAGATTGTCGGCCAGCACAAAACGGTCGCCCACTTTGGCCCAGCTTTCTTCCGGCGTGCCGGTCACCTCATAGAGGCCATAGGCAATGTCTTTGCCAAACACGACCGCCTTGTTGGAAGGGATCGTCCAGGGCGTGGTGGTCCAGATCACCACATAAGCGCCCGCCAGCTTGTGATCAGCCGGCTCAGCCACTTTGAACTTCACCCAGATCGTGAAGCTTTCCTTGTCGTGATACTCAACTTCCGCTTCCGCCAGCGCGGTTTTCTCAACCGGAGACCACATCACAGGCTTGCTGCCCTGATAAAGCGTGCCGTTCATGAGGAACTTCATGAACTCATCGGCAATCACCGCCTCAGCGTGATAATCCATGGTGATGTAAGGGTTTGGCCAGTTGCCGGTGATGCCCAGACGTTTGAATTCCTCGCGCTGGATGTCGATCCAGCCCTCGGCAAACTTGCGGCATTCCTGACGGAACTCGACAATATCCACCGCGTCTTTGTCTTTGCCCTTCTTGCGATACTGCTCCTCGATCTTCCACTCGATCGGCAGACCGTGACAGTCCCAGCCCGGCACATAGCGCGCATCATGGCCCATCATTTGATGGGAGCGCACGATCATATCCTTGATGGTCTTGTTCAGCGCGTGACCGATGTGCAAATGGCCATTCGCATAGGGCGGGCCGTCATGCAGCGTGAAGGGCGTGCGCCCCTCTTTCTCGCGCAGGCGGTCATACACACCCAGCTTTTCCCAACGCTCCAGCCACGCAGGCTCACGCTTGGGCAGCCCCGCGCGCATCGGGAAATCGGTTTTCGGAAGGTTCAGCGTATCTTTGTACTCTGGGGTCTCTTTGACGGTATCGGCACACATGTGTCCGGTCCTTTTCAGGCGGTCTTATTTGGAAGGATGTAGAGCGGCGCGGCAGTCCATACGCCTTGTCCCGGCGGCTCGTTCTTGGATCAGAGCGCCGGGCTGATAATTCGAATAATAATTGCGAATATCTGCGTCATGAGCGCCTTATAGGCGGCTCAGCCCATGGGGTAAAGCAATGATCGCCCCCGCAGCACGCCCAAGACCATATAAGAAAGGGAGCTGCGGCAATCGCAACTCCCTCACATGCTGTCAAACGGGCTGGCTGGATCAGGCTGGGTCCGGGTTGGTCTGGCGGCGTGGCTGGCAAAAGCTGGCTACGTGGCGTGAACTGAGGGGACCTAAAAGAGCCGCATCTGGCGTGCTGGTCTGATCAGAAAACCGTCAGACACAGGGTCGACGACTTAGGCCGCCTGACCTTCAAAGCTGCCGCACCAGTCGTTGCTCTGCACAACCGGCCATTGCGCCGCGCCTTTCATCTCCTCTTCGGTGAGGAAGGTCGGCGCGTTGAAGCGGCACAGACCCGCGGTATCGGCTTTCGCAGCTTCAGAAACAGCAGCCCCGTCAAAGAACGCACATACGTTGCAAGCTTTATCAGTCATCGGTCTTTCCTTTTGCTTTTCAGAACCCAAACTGGCTGGCGACGGGCTGGCTGTGGTTGTTCTGCTGGCTATCGAGACTCACCACGAGTCCCGCATCAATTCGTGCTCCAGTGGTATCCGTAAAAATCCGCAACCTCAAGATTATTTTTGTTTATTTTCAGTTACTTGACAGATTCTCTCAACAACCAAACCCGAGTGTTTCACTTCCAAATCCCAAGTAAAACACATATGTCACACCCACAAAGCGCCCTGCGCGCTTGTATGAAAGGCAGCGCCTCTGTAGGCACGTCCAAAAGGACACCAAACATGGCCACATTGCCCCCAAAATTTGACGTGACACGCGAAGAGATCTCCCGCGTGGTGGCCGCGTTTTATGAAATGGTGCGCCAACACCCGGGTCTCGGGCCGGTCTTTGCCGTGCATGTGGAGGATTGGCCCGCCCATGAGGCCAAGGTGGCTGATTTCTGGGCCAATGCGATCCTTTATGAGCGCAGCTATGATGGCAACCCGCTGAAGGTCCACCGCGAGGCGGGCAATGTGCGCCCCGGCATGTTTGACGCCTGGCTTGCGCTTTTTGAGATGACGCTCAAGCGTGAACTCACCGAGGACCAAGCCGCCGCCTGGTCTGCCCTGGCCCATAAAATCGGCCGTTCCCTGCGCGCCGGTGTGGTCGAACAGATCAAAGGCCCCGGCGGCGTCCCAATCCTGCGCTGATCCCACACCCCGCTGGGGCACGGCCGCACCACCGCTTCCTCTTGCCCTAAATATCCCCGCCGGAGGCTCCCCAAAGCCGCCACAAGCGCAGCGGCCGGTTATGACACGCTGCCGCCTCAGCTCTCCTTACTGAACAACCCGGTCAAGGCCCGCTTCACCAACCCCGCCACCGAAGGTCTGCGCCCTGCGCCAAAGGGCAGCGGGCGACACACCTCCATCGCCGCAACGCCCACCCGCGCGGTCAGCGCGCCATTCACGATGCCCTCGCCAAACCGGCGACTGAGCTTGGCCAACGCGCCGCCGCCTGCAACCGTGCCAATCAGGTCTTCGCCCGCAGCCACGGCCCCGGTGGCCACCAGATGGGTCATCACCGCGCGAAACAGCCGCCAGCTGCCCAACGTGCCAGACCGCCCGCCATAGATCTCCGCAATCCGCCGGATCATGCGCACATTGGACGTCAGCGCCGCAACCACATCCGCTAAGGCCAGCGGCACCAGCGCCGTCACCGCCGCCACCTGCCGCGCCGCCGCCTCCACCTCGCGCTGCGCCGCCATATCCAGCGGCGTCATGAGCTCCGCCTCCGCCAAAGCAATCAGCGCATCTGCGTCCAGCACCTCTGCGCGCTGCTTGGTCAGACCATCCCGCCCCCAGGCCAGATCCTCCCGCCCGCGGTAAAACCGCAGCAAATCATCCACAACGCCCCGTGCCTGCGTCAGATCATGCGCCTGCACTGCCGCATCCACCCGCGCCTTGAGCCCATCCACCCGCCGCAGCCGCGCCAGACCTGCCAGCTCTTTCAGGATAATCAGCACAGCCACCACCAAAGCCGCCGCCCCAATCACCATGACCGCCCAGCCCAGGAGCGGGAACCGCACCACCAGACCGGTCACAAAATCCCAAGCCGCCACCGAAAGTGCTGCCCCTAGAAACGCCGCCACCAAGGCCCAAAACAGTCGCGCCAACCGCGACGGCTTCCCCGCCCCCAGCTTGGCCGCCACCTGCATCGCCTGCCCGCTTGGCGTCTCCACCATCAAATCCGGCACCGGCGCCGCCTCCGCCACCTTCGGCGCAGGGCTGTCTTCCAGCTCAATCAAAACCGGGCCTTTGCTCATGACATCTCTCTCCGCTCTTGCCGCCAGACATACCGGATGTCCGGCAACCGCTCCGCATTGCCCGCGCCATCCGTGCGCTCTTCCGCACGAAACCCAGCGGCCTCATAAAACCTCTGCGCCGCGTGATTGTCCTGAAAACACCACAGCTGCAGCTCTGCCGCTTCCTCTTGCGCATGCGCCAACAACGCGGCTCCCAGCCCGCGCCCCCGCGCTTCGGGTCGCAGATAAAGTGCCGAAATCCAGCCGTCTTTGCTGGCCAGAAACCCCTGAACCTGCCCATCCGCCTCAGCCACCCAGCACTCTTCTGCCGCAATCAAATGCGCGCAGAACGCTTGGGTATCGGCCAAGCTGTGCAGCACCGGCATCCACGGCGCGTCTTCGATCCAGCCTTGCAGGATCGCGCCCATCACAGGCCCATCCGATGCTTGCGCACGGCGCAGGACCGCCGTCACAACACATCTCCCAATAAAAACTGCGCCGCGCGGTCGAGCCGGATATGGGGCGGGCCTTCGCCGGGGCGTAGGGTGTTGGCCGCAGGCGCAAAGCGCATGATCTGATAATCCTGATCCAACCAACCGTCCGCGCCCACCTTGGCCGCATTCAGCAACACATTGGGATCCTCCGGCAACTGGCCGGGATAAAACGCCGCCTGCCGCCCGTCCGCCAGCAACCGCCCGCGCACACAATCAAGCGCCGCGCCGTCATGGCTCACGGTTTCCTCCACCGTCGCGCGCAAGGAAGCCAGCGAAAGCGCCTCGGTCTCTGCCCCCGCAAATTGCGCCCGATCCGCCGCCTCCCGCGTCAACGCCTGCATAATCGTGGTCAACTGCGGATGCTGGCTGTGATGCAGATGATCCGCCTTGGTAGCGGCAAAGAGGATCTTCTCCACCCGCCGTCCCCCCAGCAGCCGCGTGAGCCAGGCCGTGCGTCCGGGGCGAAATGCGGTGAGCGTGTCCGCCAGCCCGCCGCGCAGATCCTCCAGAGCGCGCGGCCCCGCATGGATCGCCCCCAGCGCATCCACCAGCACCACCTGCCGGTCGATGCGAGCAAAATGATCGCGGAAAAACGGCTTCACCACTTGCGCCTTATAGGCCTCAAAGCGTTTCTCAAACGCCCGCCACAGGCTGCTCTTGGCCGCGTTTTGCACGGGCGCTAGCGGCGCAAAGGTCAACACCGGCGATCCCGCCAGATCACCGGGCAGCAAGAATCGCCCCGGGGTGCAATCGGAATAGCCGCCCGCGCGCGCCGCCTGCAGATATTCCGCAAAAGCCGCCGCCAGATCCTGCGCCTTGGGTTCATCCAGATCATCAGCGCCGTTCATCGCGCGCATCAGACCGAGAAATTCGGCCGCTTCATCCCGCTCTGCGATCCGCTCCAGAACCTCTGCGCTCCACTGCGCGAAGCTCTTCTCCATCAGCCCCAGATCCAGCAGCCATTCGCCCGGATAATCCACAATATCCAGATGCACTGTCCGCGCGCCCTGCAACCCAGCCAGAAGGCCATTGGGCCGGACCCGCAAGGACACCCGCAATTCGCTGATCGCCCGGGTGCTTTCCGGCCATTGGGGCGCGGCCCCCGTCATCATCGCCAGATGACGCTCATAATCAAACCTTGGCACCAGCTGATCGGGCTGGGGCTGCAAAAACGCCGCCTCAATGCGCCCTTCTGCGGCGGCAGCCAGCTGTGGCATACGCCCGCGATCCAGCAGATTGGCCACCAGCGAGGTGATGAACACCGTCTTGCCAGAGCGCGCAAGCCCGGTCACCCCCAGCCGCACCACCGGCTCAAACACACCGCTGACCCCGTCGGCCACCGCCTCAACCTGGCGCGCGATCCCATCTGTTATTGTGCTTATGACCAATGGCTTGGGCCCTCTGCCTGTTTGCCTCAACCTATGCGGCGGCCCCCTGTATTTCCAGTGGTGAGAATGGCTTCAAATTTCCCCCCAAGTGCGGTAACCGGACGCCCATGCCCAGATATGCTCTCCAAGTCGAATACCACGGCGCCCCTTTCGCAGGCTGGCAGCGCCAGGCCGATCAGCCCTCGGTTCAGGGGGCCATTGAGGCCGCGCTGGCCAAGCTTGAGCCGCGCGAACACACCATTGCCGCTGCAGGCCGCACCGATGCGGGGGTGCATGGTCTGGCACAGGTCGCCCATTGTGACATGGAAAAAGACTGGGATCCCTTCCGCCTGTCTGAGGCGCTGAACTTTCAGCTCAAGCCAGATCCGGTAGCCATCGTCAAAGCTGCAAAGGTGGATGACGACTGGCACGCCCGGTTTTCCGCCACCGAACGGCGCTATCTCTTCCGCATCCTCATGCGCCGCGCCCCGGCCACGCATGAGGCAGGGCTGGTCTGGCAGGTCAAACACGATCTCGACGTCACCGCCATGCAGGCAGGCGCAGACCGCCTGCTTGGCAACCATGATTTCACCACCTTCCGCAGCTCCATCTGTCAGGCCGCCAGCCCGCAGAAAACGCTGGATGAGCTGCGCGTGGAGCGCGTGGAGACCATCGGCGGGCCGGAAATCCATTTTCACGTGCGCGCGCGTTCCTTCCTGCACAATCAGGTGCGCAGCTTTGTCGGCACGCTGGAGCGCGTCGGCGCAGGCGCTTGGACGCCGGATGATGTGACGGCCGCGCTTGAGGCCCGCGACCGCGCCGCCTGCGGCCCGGTGTGTCCGCCACAAGGTCTCTATTTGGCTGGGGTCACCTATCCGGATGCCCCATTTACCTGATCTTGCGAACCGGCCTCCCCCCGCTTGTGATCAGCAAAACAAGGCAGAACTGAAAGCTTACCAGGGGTAAACCCTTGACCTTTTCGCCCAAATCCATGCTATTTGCCCGTCACAGGAAACTCTTGAGGCCCAACATGTTCAAGCCAGCCATCACCGGCACCGGTGTCTTCACGCCAGATCAAGTCATCACCAACGACGAGCTGGTCGAAAGCTTCAATGCCTACGCCGACAAGATGAACGCCCAGAACGCCGCCGCCATCGAAGCCGGCGAGATGGAGCCCATGCAGCATTCCTCCAGCGAATTCATCTACAAGGCCTCCGGCATCAAACAGCGCCACGTGCTGGACAAAGAGGGCGTGCTGAACCCCGATGTGATGCACCCGCTGCTGCGCCAGCGTAGCGATGACGAACCCGGCGTGATGACCGAAATGGCCCTTGATGCCTGCACCAAAGCGCTCGCGCAGGCGCAGGTTGACGCCTCCGAGATTGATCTGGTGATCTGTGCGGCCTCCAACATGGAGCGTGCTTATCCGGCCATCGCAATTGAGATCCAGAACGCCCTTGGCGCGGGCGGCTTTGCCTTTGACATGAACGTGGCCTGCTCTTCTGCAACTTTTGGCCTGCAGGCTGCTGCTGATATGGTGCGCTCCGGCTCTGTGCGCAAAGCCATCGTTGTGAACCCGGAGATCTGCACAGGCCACCTGGAATGGCGCGACCGCGATTGCCACTTCATCTTTGGCGATGTGGCCACCGCCACCGTGATCGAGCGCGCCGAAGACGCCAAAGGCGACTACTTCGAGATCATCTCGACCCGCTGCGCCACCGAGTTCTCCAACAACATCCGCAACAACAACGGCTTCCTGCGCCGCTCCCGCCCCGATGGCGTGGTAGACCGCCGCGACATGCAGTTCATGCAAAACGGCCGCAAGGTGTTCAAAGAGGTGGTGCCAATGGTCTCCGCCCACATGCTGTCCCACCTCGAAGCAGAAGGCGTTTCCCCGGACAATCTGCGCCGCCTCTGGCTGCATCAGGCCAACAAGTCGATGAACGACTTTATCGGCAAGAAGGTTCTGGGCCGCACACCGGAAGACGGCGAGCAGCCCAACATCCTGCAGGACTACGCCAACACCTCCTCTGCGGGCTCCATCATCGCCTTCTCCAAATACTCTGACGATCTGGAAGCCGGTGACTACGGGGTGATTTGCTCCTTCGGCGCGGGCTATTCAGTTGGATCCGTGCTCGTCAAGCGTCATTAACAAACTGTGATTCGAAGTGTGCGGTATACTGCCGCACACTGACTGTCAGAAATGATAGCCTATCTCGAGAAAACTATCACAATTGACAGCTCTCTTTACTGTGACCACCCAGTCTGCCCTACCAGACTCACGTAAGGTAATGCGCTAGCATGGTCTACGGAGGGAGCTGTTGTTTCGCCGCGGTGCTACCCCAGGCATCCTGAGACAAGAGGTTCGAGAGGTGATAGTTTACTGATCCCCTTCTACTCTGCGCTGTCCCGTGCGGAGTCTTGTATGCACACCCGTGCACATATTTTCCCTGTATGTCTTTTCATGACGTGTAGGTGCCCCGGTTCTCCGGGGCACCTTTTTCTTTGGGCTCCAAAAAACACCAGAACCCGAAAATAATCATTATAATTCAGATGCTAACGGTATCTCACAAGATGCTTGCCGCCCGGCGGATCATCCATCTCAACCAGAATGCCCGCTTCCTCATTGTGCATCCGGTTCAGCGGATCTTTCACCAGCCCGGCGCTCATCGCCAGCGCTGCAAGGTCCGCTCGATTGGACAGTCCGGTTTTGCTGAGGATGTTTTTCATCCGTTGCCGCACCGCAGAAACAGAGATCTCAAGTTTCTCGGCAATCACCTTGTCCTGAAGCCCGGCCCCGATCATTTCCAGAAGTTCGCGCTGTTTGTCCGAAATTTGGTTCCGCTCGGTAAATTCTGCCGCAAAATGAGCAAGATACCGCTGATGGCCCATCATTGCGACAGTATTTAGGACCCATCCATGGGTCTGAATGATGTGTCGCATCTCTCTTTTGGAGTGGTCCCCGCAAAAGGTGATCAGCGCGGCCTGCGGCGGCGCATTCAGCCTCAGAGGGATAGAGAACCCCGCGCGCAAACCCCGCTCAGCCGCCTCCTTGAGCACCTTGTAGCGCTGCTCCGGGATGTGGTGAAATTCATCCGCAAACTCCAACCCCACCGCAATCGGCGTCAGGCAATTGATCGCATGGGTGCGGAAATAGCTCCACTTGGAGGTCTCTGGATCGTTGTTGTGCGTGTTCAGCCAGGTGCTGTCATACGAGGTGCGGATAAACAGCGTCCGCTTCCAGTTGGAGAAGTTGTTGGCGCAGATGAAATCAATATACGGCAGGTTCAGGGTCTGCCCCACCTCGACGATCAGCGCCCAGACCTCCGCTGAAGTCCGCGTGGCTTCCAGATCAGCCAGAAACCCGTGCAACAGTTCCGGTGTGTGACGCTCAGCCGCCAGAAGCGGCCGACGCCCGGACGCATCGATCATCGGTCAGACGGATTCCTCTTCCAGATGCAGCTTCATATCCACTAGAACCTGCTGCAGCGCGACGGTTTCGCGCAAAAGACGTTTGGCCTCGGTGACAGTGATCACCCCATCCTCGATGGATTGGTTGTATTCCGCCATCAGCAGAGCAAACCGCTGGCTCAGCGCGATCACATCAGAGTTGACGCCTCCCTTGCTGTTCGGGTTGCGGCGGCTGTCATGGTTGAGCGAATTGCCCCGCAGCTCCGCAAGCGCTGCGGTCACATGCGGATAAGACGCCGCCTCTTCCAGCGCGGCCACCGCATCAATCGGCATAAACCGATCCGCGTGCTCCTCATGCCCTGAATAGTAGCGCCCCAGTGTTGCTTTGGACTTGCCCGTCAGCTCGCAGGCAGCCTCGATCCCGACGTCTTTCACCAAGGCCTCGGAATGCTTCTTCAGATAACTGTCCACAACGCTCATATATTCGTTCCAACCCATTGAATGATCTGCCGCATTTCATCTCACACCCCCACGTGAGGGGAAAGGCAGATTTCTTTTCCCATTTTCGAATTAACCCTATTTTTGTCATTTGAGAAAGACCGGAAGCGTTTCCTCCGGCAATGTCAGTGTCCGGTGGGTGCAGCCGGATCATAGGAGGGCGGTGGAGATCTGCGTGGAGATCTGCCGTTGGCCAACAGGCCGCGCATCCCGGGATCAACATCCCCAATGGTTCAACCAGTTTGACCCCGGGGTGCGCTCCACCCGCCAAACAAACCTGTCTCAGCCGCCGATCCGGCGCAGCGATCGGCCTCTGTGCATCGCCGTCAGAGTTTTTCGCGCAGCCCTCCCCCCATGGTCTTGCACCCATGGCCCGTTGCGTCTTATCACCCGCCCATGGCCAAGCTGTATTTCCAATATTCGACCATGAACGCCGGCAAATCGACTGTGCTTTTGCAGGCCTCTCACAACTACCGTGAGCGCGGGATGCAGACCTATCTGCTCACCGCCAAGCTCGACCACCGCGCAGGGGCCGGACGCATCGCCTCCCGCATCGGCATTTCCGAACCTGCAGACACCTTTGATCCAAGTTCTGATCTCTATGCCAAGATCGAGGCCCGCATCGAGGCAGGAAAAATCGCCTGTGTCTTCATTGATGAGGCCCAGTTCCTGAGCGAGGAACAAGTTTGGCAACTGGCCCGCACCGTGGATGATCTGAAAGTGCCGGTCATGTGCTACGGGCTGCGCGTCGATTTTCAGGGCCAGCTGTTCCCCGGCTCCGCCGCGCTTCTGGCGCTGGCCGATGAGATGCGCGAAGTGCGCACCATATGCCATTGCGGCAAGAAAGCCACCATGGTTGTGCGTCAGGATGAAACCGGCAATGTCCTGCGCGAGGGGGCTCAGGTGCAGATCGGCGGCAATGAAAGCTATGTGTCTCTCTGCCGCCGTCACTGGCGCGAGGCCATGGGCGACATGCCCAAGGAACGCAGAGCGGCGGAATAAACCTGCCACTCGCGCCTCAGGTTTTCAGGCCGACAATCTAAACGAGATTTGGCGGCGTTTGCCCTTGGGAAAAGGCGATCAGGTTCTCCACCGCCATCAGTCCCATCTGCGTGCGCACTTCCAGCGCCGCTGTGCCCAGATGCGGCAACAGGGTGACATTTTCGCGCTTGCGCAGCGCTTCCGGCACCTTGGGTTCAAACTCATAGACATCCAAGCCCGCCCCGCCGATCTCCTCCGCCTCCAAAGCGGCGATCAAAGCGGCCTCATGCACCACTTCCCCGCGGGAAATATTGATGAAATGGGCGTGGCTTTGCATCGCGGCAAAGACCTCCGCATCAAACAGATGATGGGTGTCCGCCCCGCCGGGCACCGCCGCCACCAGCACATCCACCTGCGCCGCCAGATCGGTGATCGAGGTCACGCGTTCTGCCGGAAATGCCAGCTCTTTTTCAGAGCGGTTCCAGTATTTCACCGGCATGCCAAAGCCAAAATGGCAGCGCGCGGCAATCGCCTGACCAATGCGGCCCATGCCCGCGATGCCGACGGTCTTGCCGGTCAGATGCATCCCCAGCATCTGGGTCGGATGCCAGCCACGCCACTGGCCTGCGCGCACCAGACGTTCACCCTCGCCGGCGCGCCGCGCGCTCATCAGGATCAAGGTCATCGCCACATCTGCCGTGGCATCGGTCACAGCACCCGGCGTGTTGGTCACGGTGATGCCCGCCATCTTGGCCGCCTTGGTGTCGATATGATTGAAACCCACGCCAAAATTCGCCAGCATCTTGCAGCGCGGCGCCGCCACATCGGCAAACACCTTGCGGTCAAAGGCATCACCCAGTGTTGGCAGCACCAGATCAAAGTTGCGCAGGGCATCGCGCAGCTCATCCCCCTCCATCGGCAGGTTGTTGAGCCGCACCGTCACCGAAAACTGCGCCCTCGCCGCCGCGAGCACCTCATCTGGCAGCGGCCGTGTGATCAAAAGCGATTTCAATGCATCCGCCCCCCGTTTGGCACCGGCCCGTCCGGGCCGATCAGCGTGATCTCTCCCGCCTGATCGGGCAGCCCCAGCACCAGAATTTCCGACATGAATTTGCCAATTTGGCGCGGTGGAAAATTCACAACCGCCATCACCTGTTTGCCGATCAATCCGGTGGGATTATAATGCGCGGTGATCTGCGCCGAGCTTTTGCGCACGCCCAGCTCATCGCCAAAATCCACCCAGAGCTTGATCGCAGGTTTGCGCGCCTCCGGATAGTCTTCCGCCCGCACCACCGTGCCCACGCGAATATCGACCTTCAGAAAATCGTCAAAACTGATCTCAGCCATTGGCCAGCTCCCGGCTCCGCTCCGCCGCGGCGCCCACGGTTTTGATCATCAGAGGCGGCAGGCCTTCTGCGGTGTCCATCAGAACCTCCAGCCCGGCCTGCGTGGTGCCATTGGGGCTGGTCACATTGATGCGCAACTGTTCAGGGCTTTCCTCAGCGCTCTCCGCCAACGCGCCTGCGCCCGCCACCGTGGCTTTGGCCAGCGCCATGGACAGCTCAGGCGACAGGCCCTGCGCCTCTCCTGCCGCCGCCATGGTCTCGATCATGTGAAACACATAGGCCGGGCCAGAGCCGCTCAGCCCGGTGACCGCATCCATCTGGCTTTCACGCTCAAGACGCACCACCTCCCCAACTGCAGAAAGCAGCGCCTCAGAGGCGACCAACCCGGCCTCTCCCGCAGGCCCATTGGCCACGATTGCCGTGATGCCCTTGCCGACCGCCGCGGGCGTGTTGGGCATGGCGCGCACAATCGGGGTGTTTTCGCCGAGAATGTCTTCATAGGTGCCGATGGAGATGCCCGCCGCAACCGAGACAAACAGCGTCTCGCCATTGCCCATGGCCGCCAGAACCGGCAGCGCATCCGCCATCATCTGTGGTTTCACCGCGATCAGCACCACCGCGGGCGCGGCTGGCAGCTCTGCATTCACATGGACACCGCTTTGCTGCACCCAATCGCTGGGAAATGGATCCTGTACCCAGACCGAGCCCGCAGGCAGCCCATCCGCCAGCCAGCCCTGCAACATCGCAGAGCCCATCTTGCCGCAGCCCAAAAGCACAAGCCCGCGCTCGGCCACCAAAGTCATGTCCATGAAAGCCCCCTTATCCTGTTGGGGGCAAGTGTTACGCCCGCCCGTAGGCCTCTGCAATGGCAACTTGCATTGCATCTTTCACAGTTCGCTCACCCCAGACCACAAGCTGAAACGCCGGGTAAAACCGCTCCGCGTTCTGCACCGCGTTGCGGATCATCGTGTCGATCTGATCAGGGCTCGCCACCTGTCCGCCCGCCAGCACCAGACCATAGCGATAAATCATCAGCTGCTGGCGCTCCCAATAGGTGAAGGCACCGGACCAACACTCATCATTCACTGCATTCAGCGTCTCATAAAGCTGCGGCAGCTTCTCTTCCGGCGGCTGCGCCTCATAGGAACAGACCAGCCGCAAAGTCTCGTCATAGGCAGACCAGGCCAGCGTGATGGAATAGGTCTTCCACTGTCCTTCGACCGCCATAGCGATCTGGTCATCTGCGATCCGCTCAAAATTCCAGTCCCGCACCTCTGCGATATGCTCAACGATATCAATAGGGTGCAGGTCTTCTTCCAGAAACTGCTCTGATAATGCCATGGCGCCACCTCGTTTTGCTATCGCGTGGGGATTGGCAGCTCCCCTAACGCTTGGTGCCTGCTCTAGGACCTGTGGAAAACTCCACCGCCCTTACAACATATGGTGAGGTGCCCTTTACGATGTGTAAAGCAAAATATCTGTGGATAACGCAATAAGTTGTGGATTAAAGTGAACTATGCACAAGTCTCCACCGCCCGGTGAGAGACCCAAGGAAGGGCTGTTCCCAATGCCCGGATTTTCGCCAGATTCCAAGAGGATAGTGATGGGACAGCAGGAATTCCCCTTTGCGCAGGTTGATGTCTTCACCGACAACCCGAGTTTTGGCAACCCGCTGGCCGTTGTCGGCGACGCAGAGCCGCTCAGCGACATCCAAATGGGGCAACTCGCCAACTGGGCCAACCTAAGTGAAACAAGCTTCCTGCTGCCGCCCCGCGATCCTGCGGCCGACTACCGCGTGCGGATTTTCACCCCGGCACAAGAGCTGCCTTTTGCCGGCCACCCGACACTCGGAAGCGCGCAGGTCTGGCTCAACCAAGGCGGTGTCCCCAAAGGCGACGACATCCTGCAAGACTGCGGCGCAGGCCTGATCCGCATCCGCCGCGACGGAGAGAAGCTCTTCTTCATGGCCCCGCCCCTCACCCGCAGCGGCGCACTGGATGCAGCCACCCGCGCCCGCGCCATCAAAGGTCTCGGCCTCTCAGAGACAGACATCATAGAGGCCGCATGGGTCGACAATGGCCCCGGCTGGGCGGCGCTTCTGCTGCGCGATCACGCCACGGCCATGGCCATCTCGCCGGACTACGCCACGCTGAACGGCCTGCGCATCGGCGTCGTTGCCCCGGCAACGGAAACCGACTTTGAAGTGCGCGGCTTCACCGCCCGCGGGCTGGAAGACCCGGTGACTGGCAGCCTGAATGCAGGCATCGCCCAATGGCTCATCGGTGCAGGCCATGCCGCACACAGCTACGTGGCCGCACAAGGCACCGCCTTGGGGCGCAAAGGCCGCGTGCATGTGCAAAGTGACGGTGGTGAGATCTGGGTCGGCGGCGCCGTGCAGAGCTGCATCACAGGCACAATCGCGCTGTAGCCAAAAGAAAAAGGGCCGACCCATCGGCCAGCCCCGCATTCATCAGCTCGGCAAAAGCCTGAGCCTTACTTGCCTTCCAGCGCCTCGATCCGCGCTTTCAGGGCTTCGTTTTCTTCACGGGCCTTCTGCGCCATGGCGCGCACCGCATCAAATTCCTCGCGGGTGACAAAATCGCGATCCGCCAGCCAGCGGTCCATCAGCGATTTCATGGCGTTCTCCGCCTCATCCTTGGCGCCCTGAGCGACACCCATGGCGTTGGTCATCAACTGAGACATGTCGTCCATGAATTTGTTCCGGGTTTGCATCGCTCTCTCCGCATTGTGATCCTGACCCCTTATATGGGCGTCAACGCCCGCAGACACAAGGTTGACTTTGTCGCGCGCACCCGGCCATTTGGGCCGCAAACGGAGAGGCACATGAGCGGACAAATTCCCTTCCCCAATATCTCGCCAGAGATCTTCTCGATTTCCGCCTTTGGCATGGAATTTGCCCTGCGCTGGTATGCGCTGGCCTATATCGTCGGCATCCTGATCGGCTGGCGCATTGTGGTCGCCACCGTCAATCGCGCATCGCTCTGGCCAAGCAACACCGCCCCGATTGAAGCGCGGCAGGTCGAAGATCTGCTCAGCTGGGTCATTCTCGGCGTGATCCTTGGCGGCCGCCTTGGCTATGTGCTGTTCTACAAACCCGCCTTCTACCTCGCCAATCCGGGCGACATCATCCGCATCTGGGATGGCGGCATGGCCTTTCACGGCGGCATGCTGGGCGTGATCCTCGCGGGATACCTCTATTGCCGCAAATATGACCTGCGCCCGATGCAGGTCGGGGATGCCATGGCGATTGGCGTGCCGGTCGGCCTGTTTCTGGGCCGGATCGCCAACTTCATCAACGCCGAGCTCTGGGGCCGCCCCACCGATCTGCCATGGGGCGTGATCTTCCCCGGTCAGGCCGCGCAGGATTGCGGCCAGCTGGTGGCCTATTGCGCGCGCCACCCCTCCCAGCTCTATGAAGCCCTCATGGAAGGCGTGATCCTCGGCAGCCTCATGTTGTGGCTCGCCTATCGTCGCGGCGCGCTCAAACGGCCCGGCACCCTGATCGGCACTTTCCTTGCAGGCTACGGCACCGCGCGCTTCCTTGTGGAATTTGTCCGCCAACCCGATGCGCAGTTCATTTCGCCGGGCAACCCGCTTGGCCTCGCGCTGCAGATGAACGGCTACGGCTTCACCATGGGGCAGCTGCTCTCCCTGCCGATGATCGCCCTCGGCCTCTACCTCATCCTGCGCGCCCGCCCTGAACCCGCGCCCGCCACATGAGCACATTGACCCAGCATCTCCTCGCCCGGATTGAGGCCCACGGCCCCATGACCGTGGCGGACTATATGGGCGAGGCGCTGCTGCATCCCACGTTGGGCTATTACACCACACGCGACCCTCTGGGCGCTGACGGTGATTTCACCACCGCGCCGGAGATCAGTCAGATGTTTGGTGAACTCATCGGCCTTTCGCTGGCCCAAACCTGGCTTGATCAAGGCGCCCCCGCATCCTTTACATTGGCCGAGCTTGGCCCCGGCCGCGGCACGCTCATGGCGGACATCCTGCGCGCCACCCGCGCGGTGCCGGGCTTTCACGCCGCCGCCCAGATCCACCTTGTTGAGGCCTCCCCCACCCTGCGCGCCAAACAGCGCGAGGCCCTTGGCGATAAAGTCACATGGCACGACGGCCTCGACACCCTGCCGGATCAGCCGCTCTATCTCGTCGCCAACGAGTTTTTTGACGCCCTCCCGATCCGCCAATATCAGCGTGGCGCGGAAGGCTGGCACGAGCGCCTGATTGCCATGCGCGACGGCGCGCTTGCCTTTGCCTTGGGGCCAGAGCTGCCGCAGCCGCACATCGCGCACCGCCTTGCCGACACCGTGCAAGACAACATCGTTGAAACCTGTCCGCAGGCCGCCGCCATCGCCGATCAGATCGGCACCCGCATCCGCGACGCAGGCGGCGCGGCCCTGCTGATTGACTATGGCGACTGGCGCTCGCAAGGCGACACATTGCAGGCGCTGCAAGACCACGCCTTCATCGACCCGCTCGCCGCGCCGGGCGCAAGCGACCTGACCGCCCATGTGGATTTTGAGGCCTTGGCACAGGCCGCCCCCTGTGCTCACAGCCGCCTCACCCCGCAAGGCGTGTTTCTGGAGCGCCTCGGCATCACTGCCCGCGCACAAGCGCTGGCCGCAAACCTCAGCGGCGCGGCGCTTGCCAGCCACATCGCCGCACATCGCCGCTTGACGCACCCCGAGGAAATGGGAAACCTGTTCAAAGTCCTCGCGCTCTTCCCCGAAGGCGGCACACCCCCAGCAGGATGCACCACATGACACTTGAGATACTCACCTCGGACCTGCTTGCCCCCGTGCATCATGGCTTCTTCACCCGCCGCGGCGGTGCCTCCTCCGGCATCTTCGAAGGCCTCAACTGCGGCATGGGCAGCTCTGACCAGTCCGAGATTGTTGCGATCAACCGCCAGCGTGTGGCCGATGCGATGGAGGTCGACATCGCCCACCTCGCCTCCGTGCATCAGGTGCATTCCGCCGATGTCCACACCGCCACCGGCCCCATCACCGGCGAGCGGCCCCGCACCGATGCGATTGTCACCAACCAACCGGGCCTTGCGCTCTCAATCCTCACCGCAGACTGCCAGCCGGTTCTGTTCTCAGATCCTGAGGCCGGTGTGATCGGGGCGGCCCACGCAGGCTGGCGCGGCGCATTGGACGGCATTCTCGAAGCCACCGTGGAAGCCATGGAAGCCCTCGGCGCCTCCCGTACCAACATCCGCGCCGTAATCGGCCCCTGCATCAGCCAAAGCGCCTATGAGGTTGGCCCTGAGTTTCTGGACAACTTTCTTGCCGAAGATCCCGAGAACAGCCGCTTCTTTGCCAATGGCGAAGGTGATCGTATGCTCTTTGACCTGCCCGCCTACGGGCTGCACCGCCTGCGCCGCGCGGGCGTCGGAGAGGCCGAGTGGATCCGTCACTGCACCTATGCCGATGCCGACAGATTTTACTCCTACCGCCGCACCACCCACGCCAAAGAAGCAGACTACGGACGCCTGATTTCCTGCATCCGCCTCTAAACACGGCCTGTGAAAGGCCTTTGACTTCAAGGCCTTCACCAATACCGCCAAATTGTCACCGCATTTTCCTAAAATCTGACCAATCCTGCCCCATCTCCGCCTCAATTCGACACGAGACTGATCTCAAGTTGGAAACAATAGGCCCGACAGAGGCCAGAAAGACCAAGGAGAGCAGACATGAAAACCCAGAGCCGCTTTATCAAATCCGTTGTTGCCGCATCCAAAGCAGACGCCCCTCAGATGCCTTGGGCCCGTGGCCAGCGCCGCGCCGCATTCATTGCAAAGCGCAAAGGCGTGCAGCTCAAAAAAGTGGCGTAACGCGCGGGGCGCCCACTTCCGGCGCTGCCCGTTTGCCCAAACGCACGACCCTCCAGAAAATGCGCAAAGCATCTTGCCAAAATTGCGGGCTGCTTTGCGCTTCTGCATATGTCAGGCCCGCATATGCGCAAATCAACCACCGCTTCATACGCGCTCATCAGCGCATTTTCGCAAAGCCCATCGGCTCCGTTGCTTAAATCCTTAAACCGTCTATAACGCTCGCCAAATTCTCATGTCAGAGGCGCATATGACGGACACACCTCAAGTCGGCATCATTATGGGCAGCCAATCCGATTGGCCCACGATGAAAGAAGCAGCCACCATTCTGGAAGAGCTGGGCATCACCTACGAGAAAAAGATCGTCTCTGCCCACCGCACCCCGGATCGCCTCTGGTCTTACGGCAAAGAAGCCGCCAATCGCGGCCTGCAGGTGATCATCGCAGGCGCAGGCGGCGCGGCCCATCTGCCCGGCATGATGGCCTCCAAAACCCGCGTGCCTGTGGTGGGTGTTCCGGTCCAAACCCGCGCACTTTCGGGTGTCGACAGCCTCTATTCCATCGTGCAGATGCCCAAAGGTTTCCCCGTGGCCACCATGGCCATTGGTGCAGCCGGTGCCGCCAACGCAGGCCTCATGGCCGCAGGCATTCTGGCACTTCAGGATGCTGACCTTGCCACCCGCCTTGATGCATGGCGCGACGCCCTCTCGGCCTCTATCCCGGATGAACCCCAAGATGACTGATCCCCTCCCATTCGGTTCCACCATCGGCATTCTCGGCGGCGGCCAGCTTGGCCGCATGCTCTCTGTGGCCGCCTCCCGTCTGGGCTATAAAACCTGCATCTATGAGCCCGGCGGCGATTGCCCTGCCAGCCACGTGGCCAACTATCACTTCCAGAAAAGCTACGACGATGCCGAGGCCCTGCGCGCCTTTGCCGAGGCTGTGGATGTCATCACCTATGAGTTTGAAAACATCCCCACCTCAGCGCTCGACATTCTTGAAGCCCATGTGCCGATCCGCCCGGGCCGCGAAGCCCTGCGCGTCAGCCAGGACCGCCTGACAGAAAAGACATTCCTGCGCGAGCTGGGCCTGAAAACCGCCCCCTTCGCCGATGTCACCGACGCCGAAAGCATGGCCGCGGCCGTGGCCGAGATCGGCGCACCCGCGATCCTGAAAACCCGCCGCTTTGGCTATGACGGCAAAGGTCAGGCCCGCCTGAAAAACGCTGCCGATGCAGAGGCCGCCCTCGCCGATATGGCCGGCGCCCCCGCGCTGCTGGAAGGTTTTGTCGATTTCTCCCACGAAGTCTCCGTGATTGCCGCGCGCGGCATCGACGGTCAGGTCGCCTGTTTTGATCCGGGCGAAAACGTGCATGCGGAGGGTATCCTGCGCACGACCACCGTGCCTGCCCGCCTCACCGCCGCCCAGCGCATGGATGCGGTGCTGCTCGCCGCCAACATCCTGAACGCGCTGGAGTATGTGGGCGTCATGGGTGTGGAGCTTTTTGTCACCTCTGAGGGCCTCATCGTCAATGAAATCGCCCCGCGCGTGCACAACTCCGGCCACTGGACCCAAAACGGCTGCGCGGTGGATCAGTTTGAACAACACATCCGCGCCGTGGTCGGCCTGCCTCTGGGCGACGGCCAGCGTCACAGCGATGTGGTGATGGAAAACCTGATCGGCGACGATATGGACCAGCTCCCCGCCCTGCTCAAAGAGCGCGACACCGCCGTGCATCTCTACGGTAAGTCTGAGGTCAAGGCAGGCCGCAAAATGGGCCACGTCAACCGCGTCAAACGCGACACCGCCAAGTAAGGCTTCAAGGCGCACTCAAAGGGCCCTGTCGCGGGGCCCCGCCTTCTCATTCGTCAAATATCCTGGGGTGGCCACCGCTTGCGGTGGCAGGGGCGAAGCCCCCCTCTTTTTCCCCTAGGCCGCCATAAACCGCGCCGCCACATCTCCGGCCATATGGCTCACGCGCCCGCCCACCAGCGTCGCGCCGATGCGCCCATCCGGCGCCATCACAATCAGATCCGCGCGTTTGCCCGCCTCCAGCGTGCCGCGATCACTCAGCCCTAACACCTCTGCCGGCCGCGCCGAAATCAGCGCCCAGCCGGTCGCGAGATCACAGACGCCTTCCTCAACCATGCGCAGCACCGCCTGTTTGGGGGCCGGATAGTGGTAGTCAGAGGCCAGCGCATCCACCAGCCCTTCGGCCACCAGCTCTGATGCGGTCACATTGCCGGAATGGCTGCCGCCGCGCACCACATTGGGCGCGCCCATCACCACCGGATCCCCCGCCGCCTGCGCCGCCTCTGCCGCCGCGCGGGTTTCCGGAAACTCACTGATGCTCAGCCCACGCGCCCGCCAAAAGGCCCGTGTCTCTGCCGTGTCATCATCATGACTGCCGAGCCGCACGCCTTTGGCTGCCAAACGCGCCGCCAGTCCGGACACCGCCTCTGGCACCGCGGCCCGCGCGCCGTGCAGTTCTTTCAGCAAGGCAAGATGCGCTTCCGGACTACGCCCGCTCTTGAGCGCCTGTCCGGTCAGCCGAGGCGGCTTTTTGCCCTTCTCCAAAGCGGTATGCGGCAGGTGGTCATTGAACACCACATAAGGCACGCCGTGCGCATCCACCGCCGCCTCAAAAGCGGCGTAGTCAGACAGCAAATGGCTCTCAAAACGCAGCTGCACCCGCATGTCGGTCAACAGCCCTTCAGCTGCGTCGAGCGCCGTCAGAAAGCGCAGCGCAAACTCGGGGCTGCGCATCCCGCCCTCCCAACTCCAGAACTGGGCCAGCACAGCTGTGGTGATGCCATTGGCCGCCAGCTCCGCATCCACCGACATCAGCCCGTCGCCAAGGTTCTTCATTGCGCCGCGACGCGGGGCCAGATGGCGTTCAAAACCGTCGCCATGCAGGTCCACAATGCCCGGCAAAATCCGAAACCCGCTCAAATCAATCGCGCGTCCCTGCCCCGGCGCGGTCAAAACCCCGTCGCGCACACCAAGCGTGACCTGCGCCAAACCGTCCGGCAAAAGCACCTCCGCGCCCGTCAGATCCAGCGCCAGATCCAGCGCCGGATCACTCATCGTGGCGCGCCTCTTCATCACAGGCAGAGGCCACGCAGTCATCTTCCACAATCCGCTGCAAGGCCCGCACAGTGGCATCCGCCCCCTCAAAGCCCAGCTCCGGATCAAAAGCGCCTTCTGCAAGGAAGGCCTCCACCTGCGCGATCACCACCGGATTGTTCATCATAAACGTATGGGTCACCGGCAGGACAATATGATCCTTCATGCCCGCCACCTTGGTGCTGGCCACAGAAACCTTGCCGTCATCCGGCCCCTCGATCAGGCTTGAGAAATACGGGTTCAGCGAGCGGTCCCCCGCAATCACACCCAGCTCAAAATCCACCGGCGGCAGATCGCTTGGCAACCCATCCGTGCCCAGCTCCTGCCCCGCCGGACCATTCAGCCACTCAAACGGCGCCAGATCACGCAGCTCGTCCACCACTTCGCTGCCCTTGTTGGGCGGCCCCAACATCACCACACGGCCGAGGTTTTCAGGCCGATTGTTCACAAACCACTGGCGCAGCAGAATGCCGCCCATGGAATGGGTCACAAAATGCACCTTCCGGTCGCCGCATTTCGCCACCGCCTCAGGCAGGGTGCCATAGGCCAGATGCGCGATGTCTTCCTTGGTGGAGGGATAGCCCTGCCGCACCACCTCATAACCATGCCGCTCAAGCGCCAGCTGCATCACCACAAAGGAATTCTTGGTACGGGCCAGCCCATGCAGCATCACCACACATTCGTCAGCCATAGCGTCCTCGGTCTCAGTTGGCACAGTGCCCAGCACAGGCGCGGCCATCAACGGCAGGAGCGCGGCCAGAACGGCGCATTTTCGGATCAAATATCTCATGGCCTTGAGATAGGCGCTCCGCCCGCTCTACAAAAGCAAAAACCTTACGGAACTTTATGCATGTCGCCGCCTTCGCCCTCTCCCCGCCTCGCCGCCCGCGCCATTATCCTGCAAGCGGGCAAGCTGCTGCTGGTGAATGCCTATCCCGAGGGTCAAAGCGATCTCTGGTGTGTGCCCGGCGGCGGCGTGGAGCGGCACAGCTCGCTGAAGGAAAATCTCGCCCGCGAGGTCTGGGAGGAATGCGGCCTCACCGTCGCCGTGCATGATCCCTGCCTGATCAATGAATTTCACGACCCAAGCGGCAGCTTTCATCAGGTCGACATCTATTTCCGCTGCACCATCACCGAAGGCAGCCTGTCGCGCGACTGGAAAGATCCGGAGAACATCGTCACCGAGCGGCGGTTTTTCTCACCTGAAGAGCTAACCCAGGTGCGGTTTAAGCCTGATAGCCTGCCAGATGTCGCCTGGGGCACCGGTCTCACTTATGATCCGCTGGAACCCATCGTGAAGCCTTAGGGAAGTCGCGCCGCTGAGGCAGGCGCACCCTGCCGCGGCTTAAGCCTTACGCATCGACACCAGCACGCCGCCAATCACCAGCACCGCCGCGCCGACAAACCGCAGAGTCAGCGGCTCTGCCAGAAACGCCATGCCACCTGCCATGGCGATCACCGGCACGGTCAGCTGCGCCACCGCCGCGCGGCTTGCGCCCAGCCCCGGCAGGATCGCATACCACAGCGCATAGCCCAGCCCCGAGGTGATCACGCCAGAGACCACCGCCAGCGCCACACCCTGCCCGCTCAGCGCCGCAGCGCCGCCGATCACAATTTCGCCAGTCAGCGCCCAGCTCAGCAAAACCGCCACCGGCGCGGCCAGAATGAAGTTCATCGCCGTGGCCTGCGTCGCATCTGATTCTTTGCGGCCCTGCAGCGAATAGATGCCCCAGCCAAGGCCCGCCGCCGCCATCGCCGCCGCATGGGCCACCGACACGGCGCCACCTGAACCCGGCGCAAGCAGCCAGACCAGCCCCGCCAGCGCCAATCCGGCACCAAGCCAACGGGTCATCGGCATCTCTTCACGCGCCACCACCGCGCCGCCAAACATGGTGATTTGCACCACGCCAAACAGGATCAGCGCGCCAAGCCCCGCATCTAAGCCGCGATAGGCCAATGAGAAGCCGAAGATATAGGCCAGAAGGCCCGCCACCGCGATGCCGCGCCCGGCCCCGCCAATGGCAAAGCCACGCTTCTGCCAGGCAATCAGCGCCGCCAGCGCCAGCGCGCCGGAGACAAGCCGGATCACGCCAAAGCTCATGGCATCCATGCCAAGCCCGCCCACAGCGGCGCGGTTCAGAACAGAGTTCGCGGCAAAGGCGGTCATCGTGAGGGCGGTCAGAAGCAAAAGTCTCATACCGCCCTGAGTGACACGCGTGGCCGGGACGAGCAAGCCATCCCGACCACGCGCAGCCCCGAGAGTCGCCGCCGGACCAAAGCAGCAACAGAGGGGCCGGGCTTAATGCAAGGCAACGAGACGTTTCGCGATACCGCATCGAGCGGAACGCGGCACCGCCACGCTGGGGGGAGCTGTCAGCCCCGCTACCTTTGCTCAGCCATCACGTCGCGCGCAAAATCCTGATTGCGCGCCTTATCTCCAATCCACATCGCCATATAGCGATCCCGAATATTGTCATGCTGCAGGGTGCAGGTCTGGGTGCCATTCACCCAAAACCGCAACGCATCCGCACCTCTGGGGGCCGCCACAATCCGGTCGCCCGGCTGGATATCGCGGTAACAGCTGGTCAGCTTGGACAGGATATCCGCATGATCCGCCTGCTCGCCTTCAATCCGTGTCAGCTCTTCCAGCGACGCCCGCAGCAAAATCTTGCGCCGGATCTTGCGCTGATATTCGATCTTCAGCGCATATTTTCCGTCCCGGTCAAACCCCTGACCCTGCGGCGCAAACATCTGCGCGTCATAGACCTTCAGACCAAGATAACGAAACTGCCCTGAGCCCAGCGCCTGAGGCTGCCCCAGCAGGCTCTCCACCTCCGGCGCGGCGGTGGCAGAGGTCTCCGCCTTGGCGGCTGCCCCCCAACCCAGCGCAAGCGCGAGGGTGAGGCACAACATCAGAGAGCGTTCCCGGATCGGCATTCTGAAATGCATGGTTGTCGCCCTCCCTTGCGCGCTTTAGGTCCACCCCCCGCCCAGAATTCAGAGTTTTTCCGGCCGGTTTGAGAAAGATACGCAGACAAAAGGCGCCCGGATCACTCCGAACGCCTCTGTTTTGGGGAGAAAACTCCGGCTACTTGCGCCCCTTTCGCCCTTTATGGGCTTTGGTGACGGTTTTGATCATCTTGCCGAAGTTTTTGTCATAGGCGCGCCGCTCCGCCAGCGAGGCGGTGTTGTGCCGCTCCTCTGCCTCCAGCTTGCGCCACCGCTCCAGCCGATCCGCATCCAGCGTGCCCGCCGCAATCGCCGCACGCACGGCGCATCCCGGCTCGCTTTCGTGCGCGCAATCGCGGAATTTGCACTGTGTGGCCAGCTCGACCACATCGGCAAACAGATCCGCCAAGCCGTCACCTGCCTCCGCAAGCTGCAACTCGCGCATCCCCGGCGTGTCCAGAATGGCCAGACCCGACTCCGTGAAATGCAACTGCCGCGCCGTGGTGGTGTGCCGCCCGCGGCTGTCATCTTCGCGGATCGCCCCGGTCTCGGCCTGCTCACTGCCAAAGAGCGCATTGACCAGCGTGGATTTCCCCACACCGGAAGTGCCAAGGAACGCAATGGTCTGCCCCGGCGCGCACCAATCGGCGAGCTTTGCGGCAGGTTCTTCGCTTTTGGCATTCAGCAACACCACCGGCACCCGGTCCGAAATCCGCTGCGCCTCTTCCACAAAGGGCGCCGTATCCTCGCACAGATCCGCCTTGGTCAGCACAATCACCGGCGTCACATCCGCCTCAAAGGCCAGCGCCAGAAACCGCTCCAGCCGCGCCACGTTGAAATCATTGTTGCAGCTGGTCACCACAAAGGCCGTGTCCACATTGGCCGCAATCATCTGAATGCTGCGATCGTGTCCGGCGGCGCGGCGCTTAAACAGGCTCTTGCGCGCCAAAACTTCACTGTGGCTCGGCAGCTCCGCATTAAACAAAAGCCAGTCGCCAACCGTGGCCTCAGGCCCCGGCGGGATCAGCGCCTCAATACCGTCGCCGCGCACACGCAATCCGTTGCGATGCACTTCCACCACCCGCACCGGCGGAGAGGCCTCCAGAGCATCAAGATCGGTCTGCTGGGCAAAGAAAGACTGCCAGCCGAGAATATCCAGCGGCGCGCGCTTGGGGGTGTCAGAAGGGGTGCCACTGCTGGGCAAAAATTGGGAATAGTCCCGTGTCATTGGTCATGAACTCTCATGGATCAGCCACACGCTGCGCATCTGGCCGAAAGGTAACAGAAAATTGTGGGGGCACAAACGCTCAGCCCCGCGCCAAAGCGCTTGGGTCGCTGATCTGTTGGTGCATCGGGTGGGCGCTCTGCCACCCGCCATGTTCAGGCATCCTGGTACCGGGCCATAAAACCTCCATCTGAGTTGCCCTAGCTCTACGCCCAAGGCCAGCGCGCGTCAATTATTCAGCCCGCGTGACGCGCCACAAAATCCTGCATCATCGCCACCAGCATGGGCGCCTGCTTCGGCGTGATCACATGCCCCATGCCGTCGATCGCATGGTAGTCACATCCCGGGATCAACCCGGCGATCTCCGCCCCAGCCTCGGGCGGGATCAACGTGTCGTTTTCCCCGTGAATCACCTGACAGGGCACCATCACTTGGGTCAGATCATGCCGCCGGTCGGTGGAGGCAATCACCGCCAGCACCTGCCGGTTCACACCTTCTGGATCAAAGCCCCGGTCATAGGCCAGCCCCGCCTGCGCCGTCAGCTCTGCTTCTGTCATCGGATAAGCCGGGCTGCCCCAGAACTCATATTCCCGCAGCGCATTGGCAATGAAATCCTCCCGCGCCACCGGATGCGCCAACAGCGTTGCCAGCCACTCCGCATTGCCGCCGCGCTCCGCAAACGGGCGTGCCGTGGCCATCACGATGGTGCCGCTGAGCAAACGCGCGGCGTGATCCATGCATAAGAGCTGCACAATCGCTCCGCCCATGGACATGCCAAACACATGTGCTGTCTCGATGCCCAGCGCATCCATCACGCCAATCGTGTCCGCCGCCATGTCATTCAGACGATAGGCCGCAGGCACCGCGCCCTCCGCCAAAGCCTGCGCCGTGATCGCGTCCGCCTGACTGGGCACGCCGTCTTTGGGGCAACGCTGCGACAGCCCCACATCGCGGTTGTCAAACACCACCACGCGAAACCCCGCGTCGGCCAGACCCTGCACAAATTCTGCGGGCCAATGGATCAGCTGCGACCCCAACCCGCGAATAAGCACCAAAGGCACACCTTCGCGCGGCCCGTGATCTTCCACCTCAATCTGGATGCCATTTGCCGTGATCTGCATCTTCTACCCCTTGTGCTCTTGCCGCAGCACGTTCTTCTGCACCTTGCCCATGGTGTTGCGCGGCAAGGCCTCCATGATCTGATACACCCGCGGATGTTTGAACCGCGCCAGCCGTTTGTCCACCTCTGCCTTGATCGCCTCCACATCCAGCTCCGCACCGGGCAGCGCCACCAAAGCCGCGATCACGCTCTCGCCAAAATCCGCATGCGGCACGCCATAAACCGCGCTTTCCGACACGCCTTCCAGATCGTTGAGCACATCTTCAACCTCCTTGGGGTAGATATTATATCCCCCTGAGATAATGAGATCTTTCGCCCGCCCCACAATGGTGACCCGCCCATCCGGCTCCATCACCGCCAGATCACCGGTGATAAAAAACCCATCCTCGCGCAGCTCCTCAGCAGTCTTTTCCGGCATCTGCCAATAGCCCTGAAACACATTGTCCCCACGCACCTCGATCATGCCGATCTCCCCATGCGGCAAAGTCTCCCCGCTCTCAGGATCAGTGATCTTCACCTCCGTGCCCGGCAGCGCATAGCCCACGGTGCCCGCCACCCGCGCACCATCATAGGGGTTTGAGGTGATCATATTGGTCTCCGTCATGCCGTAGCGCTCCAGAATGCGGTGCCCGCTGCGCGCCTCAAAGGCCTGATGGGTCTCTGCCAGCAAAGGTGCCGAGCCGGAAATAAACAGCCGCATGTTGGCACAGAGGGCTTTGTCAAACCGCGCATCGCCCAGAAGCCGCGTGTAAAACGTCGGCACACCCATCATCAGCGTGGATTGCGGCAAGGCGCTCAGGATCATCTCCAGATCAAACTGCCCCATCAACCGCACCCGCGCGCCAGCCAGCAGCGAGGTGTTCATCGCCACAAAAAGCCCATGGGTGTGGAAAATCGGCAAAGCATGAACCAACCTGTCGCCCGCTGTAATCTGCCAAAGATCGGTCAGCGACTGCGCATTGGACAGCAGGTTTTTATGCGACATCATCGCGCCTTTGGAGCGTCCGGTGGTACCTGATGTGTAAAGCAAGCCGGCAAGGTCTTCTGGCCCGCGCTCCACGGTCTCAAACTCTGCAGGCTGCGCATCCGCTGCCGCGCTCAGGCTCCCGCCCTCTGCGGTCAGGGTCAGCACCTGCGCACCCACATCTGCCGCAATCTCCCCGATCTGCGCCGCATCCTTGGCATCACAGACAATCAGCTTGGGCGTCGCGTCTTCGCAGAAGTATCGCACCTCTTCCTGCGTATAGGCGGTGTTGAGCGGCAGATAGACCGCCCCCGCCTGCAGCGCCCCACCATAAAGCGCCAGCGCATCGCGCGTCTTTGGCCCCTGCACCACCACCCGCTCACCGGGCGCCACTCCGGCCTCTGCCAACACCCGCGCCATCTGCGCCGCGCGTGCGACAAAATCCTGATAGGTCAGCGAAACCCCATCATCGCACTCCAGAAAAACAGCCGAATTCTGCGCATGAGGCGCAATCAATGCGTCATAAAGTGTGTTGGTCACGCCGGATCATCCTTCGTCGGTTTGGCTTGCGGGCCGACCTTTGGGCATCCCGACAGGATTTTCAAGAACCATAAAACAAAGCCTGCGCCCCCAATTTCCGCCCAAAACAAGAAACTTCTGAAACAGCCGTTGACTCCCCCGCATTCGCCCCCTACCTCTTTCGCCGTTAGCACTCGCCATTAGGGAGTGATAACGGCTCCGCTGAGGAGTCAGGGAGACACTTTAATTAGGGAAACCTAGTCATGGCTTTTACACCTCTGCATGACCGCGTGCTCGTTCGCCGCGTTGAAAGCGACGAGAAAACCGCAGGCGGTCTGATCATTCCAGACAGCGCCAAAGAAAAACCAGCTGAAGGCGAAGTTGTATCCGTGGGCGCAGGCGCACGTGACGACAAAGGCGCACGCGTCGAGCTCGACGTGAAAGCGGGCGACAAAGTCCTGTTTGGCAAATGGTCCGGCACCGAAGTCACCGTTGACGGTGAAGAGCTGCTGATCATGAAAGAATCCGACATCATGGGCATCATTGCCTGATCGTCTGACCGCAATTTACGAATTTAGGAGCCTATAAAATGGCAAAAGACGTCAAATTCGACACCGATGCCCGCAATGCAATGCTGCGCGGCGTGAACGTTCTCGCAGACGCAGTCAAAGTGACCCTCGGCCCAAAAGGCCGTAACGTTGTTCTGGAAAAATCCTTCGGCGCACCACGCATCACCAAAGACGGTGTATCTGTGGCCAAAGAGATCGAGCTGGAAGACAAGTTCGAGAACATGGGCGCACAGATGGTGAAGGAAGTTGCTTCCCGCACCAACGACGAAGCCGGCGACGGCACCACCACCGCGACCGTTCTGGCCCAAGCCATCGTGCGTGAAGGCCTCAAGCAGGTTGCTGCTGGTCTGAACCCAATGGACCTGAAGCGCGGCATCGACCTGGCAACTGCGAAAGTGGTTGAAGGCATCAAATCCGCATCCCGCGAAGTTGCTGACTCCGCAGAAGTTGCTCAGGTTGGCACCATCTCCGCAAACGGCGAAGCCGAAATCGGCCAGCAGATCGCAGACGCGATGCAGAAAGTTGGCAACGAGGGCGTGATCACCGTTGAGGAAAACAAAGGTCTGGAAACCGAGACCGATGTTGTTGAGGGCATGCAGTTCGACCGCGGCTACCTCTCCCCTTACTTCGTGACCAACGCAGACAAAATGATCGCTGATCTGGACGACTGCATGGTGCTGCTGCACGAGAAGAAACTGTCTTCCCTGCAGCCAATGGTTCCACTGCTCGAGCAGGTGATCCAGTCCCAGAAGCCTCTTCTGATCATCGCGGAAGACGTGGAAGGCGAAGCGCTGGCAACTCTGGTTGTGAACAAACTGCGCGGCGGCCTGAAAATTGCTGCTGTGAAAGCACCTGGTTTCGGCGACCGCCGCAAAGCCATGCTGCAGGACATCGCAATCCTGACCGGTGGTCAGGTTATCTCCGAAGATCTGGGCATGAAGCTCGAGAACGTCACCATGGACATGCTCGGCACCGCCAAGAAAATCGAGATCACCAAAGACGAAACCACCATCGTTGACGGTGCAGGCGAGAAAGCAGAGATCGAAGCACGCGTGGCTCAGATCCGCACTCAGATCGAAGAAACCTCTTCCGACTACGACCGTGAGAAGCTGCAAGAGCGCGTTGCCAAACTGGCAGGCGGTGTTGCTGTGATCCGCGTTGGCGGCATGACCGAAGTGGAAGTGAAAGAGCGCAAAGACCGTGTGGACGATGCTCTGAACGCAACCCGCGCAGCTGTGCAGGAAGGCGTGATCGTCGGCGGTGGTGTTGCTCTGGTTCAGGCCGGTAAAGCACTGGAAGGTCTGGAAGGCGCAAACGCTGACCAGAACGCAGGCATCAACATCGTGCGCAAAGCCATCGAAGCACCTCTGCGTCAGATCGCAGAGAACTCCGGTGTCGACGGTGCTGTTGTGGCGGGCAAAATCCGCGAGAGCGACGACACCTCCTTCGGCTTCAACGCACAGACCGAAGAATATGGCGACATGTTCTCCTTCGGTGTGATCGACCCAGCCAAAGTGACCCGCACCGCTCTGGAAGACGCGGCCTCCGTTGCAGGCCTGCTGATCACCACCGAAGCGATGGTTGCAGACAAGCCAGCCAAAGAAGGCGCAGGCGCACCTGCAATGCCTGACATGGGCGGCATGGGCGGCATGATGTAATCACAACTCCCGTCAGGGATTGTGATGGCGACAGTGCCTTGGCCCCGCAAGGGCCAAGGTCACGAAAGCCTCCGCCAGACAAATACGAAAGGGTCGCCTTCGGGCGGCCCTTTTTCTTTAGGTGCTGCAAGGGCCAGCGCCCGACCGCGGGTGGGCGCTCAGACGTACAAAGCCGCCACTTTATCTCTGCCAAAGACCTCTTTGCCCGCAATCTCCCAAAACCGCGCAAAAAGCGCCCGCCCAGAGGGGCGGTCGGGCGCTGGCCCGGCGGGCTGCGCCCTTGTTCCGGGCCATTCTGGACTGTTTTAGCGACCCTAACCCATCGGCGAGTTGCACGGCATAAATTCAAAGCCCTCCGGCAAATCAGCTTGCGCTTTCCGCGTGGTCTCAGGCGGCTCTGGCGAGGTATCAAAACTCAGTTTGGACAGCGCGATGCCACCGTCTACATTCGAGGTGATTTGCAGCGCCGTGACATCTTGGGAATACTGGCAACGCACAAAGCTTGCGGAAAATACGTCTGCAACCATGATCCGCCGCTCCGCCACGAGGTCTCCGTTTGCACCAAAGGCTTTCACGCGAATGTGTCGATCATTTTTGCCCGCCCCATCATGCTGCTCCATGCGAAACAGACGTTTCACCTCAATACCAAAGGCATATTGGGGCCGGGGAAACACCACTGCCAGCGGCCTGTGCCCGAGCACGGTTTCGACAGTCGCAGTCTTTTTTGCTTGCGCCCCTTAGCCAACGGTTCTCGTGTATTTCTCCCGCTTGCCATAGGTGAGACCCTCAGGGATCATTTCTAAGAAAAGCGTTTTGCCATCTCCAAAGCGGTCAATAACTGGCCCGCTGTCCGCAATATTCCCGGTTGTGTGCGCAGAAAGGTACTGGCCTTTAAAAACGCTACCAATTTTCAAAGCGCCATGCCTGAGATGAACAGGAAACCGTTTCCCGCGATATTGCGACTGCCCCAACGCACCAAAATCCACGATCTCGTCCAGATACTGCTCCGAAGATGTCAAAGGCCCGGTGTTCAACCCTTCGCTCACCGCGACATCCTGTGCTGAAACGGCGGTCCCAACGAGCGCGCAAAGGCCAGTCGCCAAAACTCCGCCAGAAAATGACCACTTGTGACCGTCGCTCATAGATTGTCTCCCAATTGCACCCACATTCCGAAGGTAACAAAACGCCCGCAACAATCCATGGTGGAAATCACGACGTTCTCCATCCACACGCCGCCCCCTCGCAATCCACACCCCCCTCCCCTATCTCTCTGAGAACACAGCCAAACCGGATCAGACGACATGCATGTTCTCACGGTGATCGACCACCCCAACCCAGCCTCTTTCAGCCACGCGGTTGCCGCCGAATTCATGCGTGGCGCGCAGGCGGCGGGCCATAGCACCGAGCTGGCCGATCTCAACGCAGAGGGGTTCTCCCCGCTCTGGTCCATGGCTGATATCGAGAGTACAGACACGCCCCCGCCCGACGTGCGGCGCGAACAAGAACGCATTGAGCGGTGTGACGCGATCTGCCTTGTCTTCCCGCTGTTCTGGTGGGGCATGCCGTCGATGATGAAAGGCTGGATGGACCGTGTTTTTAGTTGGGGCTGGGCCTATGATCAGCTTGATGATCCCGAACAAAGCCTGCTGAAACCCCGCACCGGCGTGTTGCTCATCCCCGCAGGCGCGCGCTCAGATGAGATGGAAGAGGAAGGCTATACGGCGGCGCTTAACACCCTCTGGAGCAAAGGCACCTTTGGCTACTTCGGCCTCTCCCCGCGCAAGATCGAACTTCTGAACGGCGCCACCGGCTCCGCCCCCCGCCGCGCCGCTCTCCTTAAGCGCAGCTACCAGACCGGCCTCACCTTGGAGCCGCCGTGTTAAGTCTGACGCAGAAAGGCCGACCAGCGTCAGGCGTTGCAGATTTGTTGGACGATGCTGGTTTGGAAAACGCATCAAAGCCCGGATGACCAATCCGGGCCGCGCCCGACCCTCCCCATGGGAGGGCGCATTTGCGAAGGTCTTCATCCTCAAAACGGCAGAGTCTCTTGGTCAGATAAACTGCCATGCATCACCGCTCCTCCGCGCCCACCCAGGCTCAGGCGCGGCCCTCCCGATCCTCCTATGCCTTAGAAAACTGCGCTCAGCTCTGATCCCGCCCCCGCGCCCAAGCCAAGGCCTCCGCCTCAACCCGCTGCACAAAGGCGTCTTTGCCGTCAATATACGCCTCCCAATCGCCGCGACCCTCGGCAATCAGCTCGCGCTTCAACGCGCCATAGTCCGCCGCCACCTTGGGATGCGCGCGCAGGTAGTCGCGAAATGCCAGATGGCGTGCCACATGCGCAGAGCCTCTTTCAAACACATGCAGGTGATGGCTGCGCTGCCCCGCAGCGTCCATCTTGCGAAAATACCGCCGTCCCGGGATGCCGAGCTCTCCCATCACCTCATAGCCCAGCGCTTCAAACTGCGCCTTGGCCGCATCCACCGCCGCCAGATCCGCTACCTCACCAAGCAGATCTAGGATAGGCTTGGCCACCAGTCCGGGCACAGAGGTACTGCCAATGTGATGCAACTCGATCGCCTCTGCGCCCAGTGCCGCGTGGATCGCGGCCGCCTCTTTCGCAAAGCCCGCCGCCCATGCGGGATCATGTTCCACAACCAAAACCATGCCGCTGCATTAACCTTTCAAGTCCAAAAAATTCCACCTCCGCGAAACAGCCGTAATACCGACGCGATACCGACGTGCCAACAGGGCCAGTTTTGCGGATTAATGCACCGTCCCGGCGCAACGCTTAACCCGCATCTGCAAGCGCCGCGACGCCGGATTCGCTGAGCATGTAAACGCCTTTTTCGACCTTCTCAAACCAGCCATAGTGGTTGTCCCGCATCAAGGTTGTCGCGTTCTCCACACCCGTGCCACCGGCAACATCCCGCCCCCGGCTCGCGCCGTTTTCATTGAGATATATCGCGCATTTTTCCGCATCCTGACGGTAAACCGTCACCGTAGCACCGCGCGTCCCGCCCACATTTGGATCTCCCTCAAGGCGCGAAAACGCCTTTAATAGCTTGGCTTTACGTGCCTTGGATTTTCTCGGCTGAAACGGCACCGGATCACAATGCGCCTCCACCGCCCCATCCTTGAGCCGCACCGAAAGCACCCCGACGCCGAGCCGTTTGCACAGGCCAATATTGCCGGAAAACGCTTTCCATCCGGCCCGCCCCTTCCAGCGCGGCACCGCCACATAGACCGCATCCGTCACCGCCTGACGCGCCACCGCCTGTTGCAGCAACGCGAGGGAGAAACCAGTCTTTAACTCTATGATGACAGGCTCTTCCCCTGCCCGCATCGCCACCACATCCGCCGCGCCCACTTCGGCTTTCACCTCAAATCCCCGCGCCTCCAGCCAGGCTTTGATCGGGGCATAAAGCTCTGTTTCGGCGATCTTGCTCATACCTCTTGGTAGCGGCAATTTGGGCAAATGCCCACCACGCTTTGCCAGCCGGTGCGCGCGCCCTTGAGTGCAGGAGGCAACCTGCTAATTTGGCGCCAATTCCTATGAGGTTTCTGATGCGCATGTTCTCGACGATCTTGTTTCTGCTCGGTTTTTCCGGGGCGGCCATGGCCAATTGCGAAGGCCCAAACCAGTTTGAACAGCGCCCCTTGGCGGAACGCGCCGCGATGCTTGAGGCCGCATCGCAGGCGCCCTTCTCCGAAGGGCTGCTCTGGCAGGTAGAGAAAGACGGGGTTGTCTCCCACATCATCGGAACCTTCCATCTGCACCTGCCCGAGCACGCCGCCACCGTAGAGCGCCTGCGCAGCCTCACGCCACCGCCCCAGCAGCTCTTTATGGAGATGACATCGGAGGCACAGCTCGGCTTTCAGCGCCATCTGACCCAAAATCCGGAGCTCTTTCTGATCCAGTCCGGCCCCTCGCTCATCGACCGTCTCGGAGATAAGAACTGGGCCAAAGTCTCTGATCAACTGAAGGCCCGTGGCATGCCGCCCTTCTTGGCCGCGCGATATCAGCCTTGGTTTTTGGGCATGACGCTGATGGTGCCACCCTGTGCCTTTGATGTTGTTAAATCAGGCAAAAAGGGACTGGATCTGCAAATCGAAGCCCTTGCTCAAGCGCGTGATCTGCCCCGGCATTCTCTGGACAACACCGAGAGCCTGATCGGGCTGCTGGCAGGTGACCCGATCGAGCAACAGGTCGATGATCTGCGCTGGAGCCTCGATCTGGGCACTGATCTTTCGGGGGCTAATATGATCCCCACGGTGATCGACATGTATCTCTCTGAAACCATTCAGCTTATCTGGGAACTCAACCGTGCGGATATGCTGCAGGCAGCGCAGGGAGATGCCGACGCAGAGCGCATCGCCACCCTGCTGCAGCAGGTCGAAGAAGACCTGATCAAAACCCGCAACACCGCTTGGGTTGCGACCCTAGCCCCCGCGCTGGCCAAGACCCCTTCGCTTGTCGCCTTTGGCGCGCTGCATCTGCCCGGAGATCACGGCGTTCTGGCCCAGCTTGAGGCGGCAGGCTTCACCGTGACCCGCCTGCCGCTCTAGGCCAAATCGCCGCCCCGGCGCCTGCCCCCGTGACAAAGCGCGCGCGCCCTTCTATAAGGCGCGCAAATCCGCAATATTCCCCTGTTTTCTAAGGACCTCTCGACATGACCATTCAGGTTTTTGGCCACAAGTCTCCTGACACCGATTCCACCGGCTCCCCCATCATCTGGGCTTGGTATCTCTCTGAAATCAAAGGCACCCCAGCCGAAGCAAAGCTGCTGGGCGAGCCCAACACCGAAGCCGCATGGCTGCTGGAGCGCTGGGACCTGACCAAGCCTGAGATCATTGCCGACGTGGCAGATGACGCCGCCGTGGTGATTGTGGACACCAACAACCCTGCCGAGCTGCCTGCCAACATCAATGGCGCAGACGTTCAGGCGATCATCGACCACCACAAGCTGGTGGGCGGTCTGGAAACCAAAGGCCCGATCGACATCACCATCCGCCCGGTGGCCTGCACCGCGACCATCATGCACGACCTGATGGGCGACATCGACATGCCAGACTGGATCAAAGGCACCATGCTGACCTGCATCCTGTCTGACACGCTGGAATTCCGCAGCCCGACCACCACCGACCATGACAAAGCCGTGGCCGAGAAGCTGGCCGCTGATCTGGGCATCGACATCCCGTCTTATGCTGCTGAAATGTTTGCCGCAAAATCCGACGTGTCTTCTTTCTCCGACGCAGTGCTGCTGCGCATGGACTCCAAAGAATACGAAGTCGACGGCACCAAATTCCGCGTCTCCGTTCTGGAAACCACCTCTCCCGCCATCGTGCTGGACCGCAAAGCGTCCCTGATGGACAGCATGACCACCGTGGCCTCCGAGGATGGCGTGGATCAGGTTCTGCTCTTCGTCGTGGACATCCTGAACGAAGAAAGCACCCTGCTGGTGCCAAACGATCTGGTGAAAACCGTTGCCGCGAAGTCCTTTGACGCAACTGCCGAAGGTGACAGCGTTGTGCTGCCGGGCGTAGTGAGCCGCAAAAAGCAGATCATTCCAAACCTCAAAGTCTGATCGCGCATATCTCTCAAAACAAAAGGCCGGTGTGTCCCCACACCGGCCTTTTTCTTTTCCCTCGTAGGGTGCGCAGTCCCTGCGCACCCCACCAATCACTTAGACATCGCCCCCTCCGGCAACGCCCCTTCCGCCAGCCACTCCCACAGCTCCGCCCAAAGCGCCTCCCGCCCTTTGCGAAGCGCCCCTTCATGACCCAGCTTCTTGACGCCCAGCGCCGCTGGTGTGCGCAAAGCCAAATGCTTCTCTGCATGGGAATAATATGACAGCGTATCTTCCGAGGCGGCCTCAGTTGCAATCGGATCGTCACTCAGGGACCAGGAGCATATCGGGGCGGTCACCTGATCGTAGTGATGCGGGTATTTGCCTGAGGCGAGGTCCGGCAACAGATAGCTCCTCCGGCTGCTCCACCGCCGCCATGTCCGAAACACCTTAGGCGGCAGAGCCTCTCCGCCCCAGATGCCACCTGCGGGAATAAATCCATGGCGTGCAAGGCAATAGCTGCCGTAGGCCCACCACCAAAACAGCTCCAGAGGCCAATTCGCAGGCTTGTGCAATCGCCAATATCCGCTGCCCACCGCGACAAAAGCATGCCGCACCGCCAGCGTATTGTTCTGCGCAAACCCGACAAATTGCCCGCCAACGCTATGCCCCAATGTGGTCAGCGGAAGCCCCTCCGCCTCCCGCACCAACCAGCTTAGCGCCGCCGTCATATCAAGCCGCCCCCAGTCGGGGTAGTCGATCTTCGATGCTGCAAGGTCCTCTGCCCCGCTGTCGCCAATTCCCCGAAAATCATAGGTCAGCACCACCGCACCCCGCGCCGCCAGATAGGCCGCCGCATGACGGTAAAACCTGCGCGGATATCCGGTCCCTGCCGAGATCAGGATCGCCACCTGCGGCGCAGCCCCTCGATAGAGCGTGCCAGTAAGTGCCGTGCCATCCTCGGTGGTGAGCGTTACGTCTTCGACAGCAACATCACTCATATCCAACATCACGCCTGCTCCTCAGAAAGGTCCACCTGATCAATGATCTCTTCCGCATTCTCAGCCATGTGGGTCAGAAAACGCCCGATCACCTCCTGTTCCACTTCGTCAAAAGGTGCGAGCAACAGCCCGTTGATGTGCTGCACCAAAGGCAACGTGCGGTGCAGTAAGTCCTGCGCAGAGGGTTCAAGGTATACTCTCACCACGCGCCCATCAGCATCCTCACGCGCGCGACGGACAAAGCCGCGCTCCACCATACGATCAATCAACCCGCTGAGGCTCGATTTGCGCATCGAAAGCGTTTTGGCCAAGTCAGTCACCGTTTGACCGTCCTCTTTGGACAAAAGCGCCAAGACACCATGTTGCGACATCGACAGCCCAGCCATGGCTTGCGTCTTTCGTTCAGACGCACGCGTAAGCGCCGCATAGGCTTTGTTGATCAGAAAAAACAGACGGGGTTGTCTGGCCATTTTGGTTCGCATCCGAATTTGTTTCGCCTAATTCGTATACGAACCATCTACTTTGACAAGTCATCTTGACGTTGACGTTACGCCAACCCAAAAAGGGCGAGAGAAAACCCCTCGCCCTTTCTAAACATCATTCTAAAATATCTGGATCAACCCCGGCTCAGATCGCTCACCGCAATTGGCGCGCCGTCTTTGAGCACCGCTACGCCACAGGCGGGCACCGTCAAATCCCCAAGGTTTTCCGCAAAGCCATTGTAGTTGATCACAAATTCCAGCTCTCCGAAGCGGCGTTTGCGCAGACCTTCCGGCACGGGGCTGACAGCGAAACCAGCCTTCTCAGCCACCATAGCCACAAGCCGATCCCACAGTGCATCATCCGGGAAGCTGCCGAGATACCAACGGTCTCCCTGCCCCATCAGCACCGGCGCGCCAGCCTCGGTTGCCAGCAACACCTCCGCCGCACCGCTCAGCCTTTCATGCCAGTGATCGGCCATACCACCGCCAGCCACCGGCATCCCGGCATGAGGTGGCATGCTTTCAATCAGTTCCACACGCACATCCAGCCCCGGCACCTCCGGGCGCCCCCCTGCGGGGATAAAGAAGTCCTCGGTGATGGCCCCGGTGCGCGGCCCGTAGATGCCCTGCGCGCCTGCGGTCCTCACCGCCTCCACCATTGCCGGATCCACCGTCGCCACCCCCGGTGCAAACACCGCTTTGTAGCCTGCAAAATCGCGGCAAGACGCGCTTACGATGTCCACCGACAGCCCCGCACGACGCAACCCGCGGTAGGCTGAAAACATCAGTCTGAAATAGTCGAACCCTGCGCCCTGCGGCTGTGTGTGCCAGGCCCAGTCAGATGGATAATCAAACACCAGCGCCACCTCAGCCTGCTGCGTCTCTTGCGGGGGCAAAGCGGCTAAAATCTTGGCCACCGCACGCGCCTCATCCATGCCCGGTGCTTCGCGGCCATCCGGCGTTTGCAGCCCCGCGTGCATCTGCTCCTGCGCAAACGGTGCCTGCCGCCAACGGAAATAGCTCACCACCTCTGCGCCATGGGCAAAGGCCTCCAGCGACCACAGCGCCACCATCCCCGGCAAAGGCGCGGGATTGTAGGGCGCCCAGTTCACAGGGCCCGGCTGCTGCTCCATGACCCACCAACGGCCCTTGCCCACCGCACGATAAAGATCGTGGTGGAAGGCCTGCATGTCTGGGTCCCCTTGACGCAGGAACCGCGCCTTGTGGTCCTCTGACGCTTCCAATCGGTCTGACAGGAAGCCAATCGGATAGCTGTCCCAGCTCGCGATATCGAGGTCTTCGCCCACGTCAAAATGGTCAAATTCCAGAATGCGACCCATGTAGTTGTGGATCAGCGGCGCATCCGTATGGGCGCGCAGGATATCAGTCTGCACCTTGTTAAACGCCACCACCTGATCAGAGGAAAAGCGGCGGAAGGCCAGCACATGCGTGGGGTTCGGCTCGGTCACTGTGAGGTTCGGCAAGTCGATCTGATCAAAGGAGAAATACTCCATCGACCAGAAGATATTACCCCAGGCCTCATTGAGTGTCTCAACCGTGCCATAGCGCGCCTTGCACCAGGCTTGGAACGCGATCTTCGCAGGCTCTGAATAGCTGATGATCGTGTCGTGACAGCCGTACTCATTGTCGGTCTGCCACGCCGCCACATATGGGTTCTTGCCGTAGCGCTCTGCAAGGATCTTGGTGATCCGCGCGCTTTCTGCCTTAAACCCTTCATGGCTGAAGCAGTAATGCCGGCGCGAGCCAAACTTGCGCGGATTGCCATTTTCATCCACCGCCAGCATGTCGGGGTGTTTGTCGATCATCCAGCGCGGCGGTGTCGCGGTCGGTGTGCCCAGCACAACCTTCAAGCCGGCACTGCCCAGCACGTCAATCGCGCGGTCCAGCCATTCCAGCGACAGCGTGCCTGCCACAGCCTCCATACGGCTCCAGGCAAACTCGCCAATTCGCACCCAGGTGATGCCTGCCGCGATCATATCGGCGGCATCTTTCGCCCACATCTCCTCCGGCCAATGCTCCGGATAATAACAGACGCCCAGCTCTTGTTTCATAGGATCACCCGCGGTTCCGCAACGCCCTGACCGGCGTTTTCCTGCACAAATGTCATGCCATTCTCTGGCGCAGCAGCCAGAACATCAGCCGCCAGATCTTCCGCCGCTGTGGTGACATAGAGATCACGCAGCTCGGGGCCACCAAAGGCCGGACAAGAGGCTTGCACCCCGCCCACCTCCACGGCCTTCACAAAGCTGCCCGCAGGATCATAGGCCGCCACACGTGCAGCCCCCCATTGCGCGATCCAGACATTGCCTTCGGCGTCGACCACCGCGCCATCCGGGTTCAACCCTTCCGGCTTCAGGTCAAGGTACACCTCAGCCGCGCCCACAGGCCAGCCAGTCTCCGGGTCCACGCTTTGGCGCATCACCTGACCTGTCGGCGTATCGGTGTAATAGGCACAGGCGCGTGTCTGATCAAAACAGATCGCGTTTGAGATGGTGATGTCTCCAACCACCTGACGCAGTTCCCCTTTGTAGAAGCGATAGATCGCGCCCGCCTTGGGCTCAGCAGATTTCCCCATGGTACCGATCCAGAAACCGCCCCAAGGATCCGCGCGCCCGTCATTGGAGCGGGTGACCGGATTGTCGGCTTCCAGATCGACCACATGCTCGCGCAGACCACATTCCAGATCCATTCGCCACAGCGCGGTTTCCGAGGCCACGAGCAAAGTCTCCTCATCCACCCAACCAGCGGCGGAGAAGAACTCATCAAACACCCATTCCTGCTGCACGCCCTCTTTCTGGGTCAGCAGGCGTTTGCCTTTGATATCAAACCAATAAAATTGCTCGCGCACCGGATGCCAGAGCGGCCCTTCACCCAGTTCACAGACCCGATTGTCAAAGACGACGCTCATGCCATGGCCTCATCATAGGCCGCCACAATCGCATCTGCCTTGGCACGCACATCAGCTGCACTCATCCCCGGTTTGTAGATCGCAGAGCCGATGCCAAACCCGCTCGCGCCTGCCGCGACCCACTCTCCAAAGTTATCCGGCCCCGCACCGCCCACAGCATAGACCGCGCGGTCTTTGGGCAGCACGGCACGCATCGCTTTAAGGCCAGCTGGCCCCGCCATGTCACCGGGGAACAGCTTCAACCCTGTTGCGCCAGCCTTCAGCGCGGCAAAAGCTTCCGTCGGGGTGAACACGCCGGGCCAACTTTCCATGCCAAGGCTTGCGGTATGGGCAATCACGTCCACATCGCAGTTGGGTGAGACTATCAATTGCCCGCCAACCGCTTTCACCGCATCCACCTGCGCCACCTCCAGCACCGTGCCCGCGCCCACAAGCGCTTGAGCGCCGATGGATTTTGCCAGCAAGCCAATGCTCTCCAGAGGCTCCGGCGAGTTCAGCGGGACCTCGATCTTATCAATGCCTGCAGCGAGAATTTCCTGTGCAATCGCTTCCACTTCGCCCGGGGTCACCCCGCGCAAGATCGCAATAATCGACCGGCTCATGTTTTTATCCCAAAAGGTTGCGCGCGGCGATCAGCCCCGCAAGTGTCATTTCCTGGCAGTCCACCACAGAGACAAACCCGCCCTGCGCCTTGAGCGCCTCAGCGTAGATATTTGAGAGCGCCGCATCGCCAATCACCGCGATCTGCTGCCCCAGCCAATAGGGGCGCGATGCCGCCAACTCAGCGCCCAGCAGAAGGCCGGAGAGCCGCGCACGGCCAACAGCCGCGGGTGTCGCCTCCAGCAGGTCGCTGGCCCGGATCGCAAACAGCTCTGTCGCTAGGTTTTCCGGGCGCGAGAGCGTCACATCCATACCCGCGCGGAAGGCCTCTTCGTCCCAGCCTTCACCGACCGAATGCTGCAGCACCGATTGTTTGGACAGAAGCGCAAACATCTCCCCTGTCATGAAGGTACGGAAGCTCACGACCTCGTCCGCGCTCACGTGCACCCATTTCGTATGGGTCCCCGGAAGGCACAAAACCCCGTCCCAGTTCTGATGTTTGGACAGAAAGCCAGCAACCTGGGTCTCTTCGCCACGCATCACATCGGCGGGTTTCATCTGCTTCAGGCCCGGCACCACATGCACACGCAGGCGCGCATCGGTGTCTGGCACGCGAATGATCCGTTCCGCCAACGCCGGCGCAGGCACCGCGCTATAAGGCGCCTCAACCCAGCCCTGACGCGCGCCAACCATGCCGCAGGCAATCACATCGGTCACGCCATCGCCCAGCCAATCGCCCACCAGCGCCATCAAGGCTGGCTCAAACTCTGCCTTGCTCAGCTTGGACATGCCCTGCTCGGACTCTGCAGTGGCCAGCACCTTCTCGCCCGCCATGGCGAAGGCCCGCAACCGAGACGTGCCCCAATCCACCGCGATCCATTCTGCTTGCACGCTCATCACTTACCCCGAAACCACAACGCCGCCATCAACAGCCATACACTGGCCTGTCATCATCCGGCTGGCATTGGAGGCGAGATAAAGCGTCGGATCGATCATATCCTCGGGCTTCAGATGCTCTTTCAGACACTGACGCTCCATATGCGCCGCCAGCGCTTCAGGCTCTGCCCACATGTCCAGTTGTTTCTGGGTCAGCACCCAGCCCGGCGCCAGCGCATTCACGCGAATGCCTTTTGGCCCCAGTTCCCGCGCCAGCGAACGGGTCATCCCCGTGATCGCCGCATTGGCCGCCGTGTAGATCGGGTAGCCCGCGTTGCCCATGATGTAGCTGATCGAGCTGAAATTGATGATCGAGCCGCCGTCCGTCATCTGCCGAGCCGCTTCCTGACAGGCAAAGAAATAGGCTTTCTGGTTCACCGCCTGCATCCAGTCGTAGAACGCTTCGTCCACCTCATCGAGTGCATGGCGCTGGTCGTTGGCCGCGTTGTTCACCACCACATCCAGACCCCCGTGTTCTCCCACCGCCTGCTGGATGGTCTCGCGCAGACGTGGAATGTCAGAGATATCACCCTGCATGAACAGAGGTGTTGCACCGTGTTTGGTTTCCATCTCTGCGATGAAGTCATCCGCAGCGGAGCGCCCGATGATGGCCACCTTTGCGCCCTGCGCCATAAACCCATCGGTCAGGGCCGCGCCGATGCCACTGGCCCCGCCTGTGATGTAAACGGACTTGCCTTTGAGATCTGGAAAAATCGTGCCTGCCATCAGTGGCTCTCCCGTGTGACCAAACGTGTATCCTTGCCGACGAGGAAGTCGAGATCTGCACCTTTGTCGGCCTGCAGCACGTGGTCGTAATAAAGTTTTGCGTAGCCGCGTGTATAATGCTCTGGATCGGGCTGCCAGTCGGCACGGCGCGCCTCAAGCTCTGCTTCATCCACCAGCAGCTCCAGCACACCGTTTTGCGCTGACACTTTGATGCGGTCACCGGTTTTCACCAGCGCCAGCGTGCCCCCGGCCTGTGCTTCCGGGCTGACGTGCAGGATCACCGTGCCAAAGGCCGTGCCCGACATGCGCGCATCGGACACACGGATCATGTCGCGCACGCCCTCTTTCACCAGCTTGGCCGGGATCGGCATATTGCCCACCTCCGGCATCCCCGGATAGCCCTTCGGGCCACAGCCTTTCAGCACCAGAATGGTCTCTGGCGTCACCGGCAGATCATCCCGATCAATATTGGCTTTCAGATCTTCGATATTTTCAAACACAAAGGCCTCGCCCTCATGTTCCAAAAGCGCATCCGTAGCCGCGGAAGGCTTCACAATCGCCCCGTTGGGCGCAAGATTGCCCCGCAGCACGCGCAGACCGGCGGCAGGTTTGACCGGATTGTCGAGCGGTCGGATCACGTCGTCATTATAGATCTCAGCCCCCTCGTGATAGGTCGCGATATCTTTGCCCAGCACAGTGTTGGCCGGACGCACGTGATCTTTCAGCTGGCTCAGCACAGCAGGCACACCGCCGGCGTAGCAGAAGTCTTCCATCAGGTATTTGCCCGACGGCATACAGTTGACCAGCAGCGGGATCTCAGAGCCGATCTCAAAATCTTTCAGCGTCAGATCCACACCCACACGGCCCGCAAGCGCCAGCAAATGCACCACAGCGTTGGTGGAACCCCCCACTGCCGCATTGGCCAGAATGGCGTTTTCAAACGCTTCTTTGGTGAGGATGTCAGAAGGCTTCAGATCCTCATCCACCATTTCCACAATGCGTTTGCCAGTCAGATGCGCCAGCGCCATCCGGCGCGCATCCACTGCAGGCAGTGCCGCATTGGTCGGCAGCGCCATGCCCATCGCTTCCACAAGCGACGCCATGGTGGAGGCCGTACCCATGGTCATACATACGCCCGCGCTGCGGCTCATGCCGCTTTCCGCGTTCATGAAATCCTGCAGGGTCATCTCGCCCGCGCGGACCTCCTCGGAGAACTTCCAGACATCGGTGCCAGAGCCAATGTCCTTGCCTTTGAACTTGCCGTTCAGCATCGGGCCGGAGCTCACAACGATGGTCGGCAGGTCCACCGACGCCGCGCCCATAAGCTGCCCCGGCGTGGTCTTGTCACAGCCGCCCAGCAACACAACACCGTCAATGCCATAGGCGCGGATGCTTTCTTCGACATCCATCGCCAGCAGATTGCGAAACAGCATCGCGGTCGGCTTCATCTGGGTTTCGCCAAGCGACATCACCGGAAACTCCACAGGGAAGCCACCCGCCTCCCAGACCCCGCGCTTCACGCCTTCGGCCAGCGTGCGCAGACCGGAGTTACAGGGGGTCAGCTCCGACCAGGTGTTGCAGATCCCGATGATCGGGCGCCCGTCAAAAGCGTGATCCGGAAAGCCTTGGTTTTTCATCCAGCTGCGGTGAATGAACCCGTCTTTGTCCAGCTTGCCATACCAATGCTGGGAGCGGCGTTTCTTGGTCATACTCGTTTTCCTTCAATCACCCACATCCGGTCCGGGAAGGACCACGGCAGGATGAGTCCGTGTTGCATCAATAGCTGGCCACTCACCGTGAGCGGCCCGTCTTTTATCGGCATCTCGCGACGGGACAAATGATGTGCCTCATCGCGGTTGATCAGATCAATGTCATAGAGCGCATCCGGCTCTAACCCCGTGAGCCTCAGAGGGCGCGGCATGATCTGCGTCCCGGTGTCCCCCTTACCGGCAAAAACCACAAAGCGCGTCTTGTCCTGCGCCAATTGCTGCTCTGCAATCACACTGGTGTCTGCCGCATCCAGCCGAAGGATGTCCGCCGACATACGCCAGTCCCGATTGGCCTTCCACCAAGTGGTGACACGGGTCAGCACCTCGCCTTCTTCCTTTGTCAGCTCGCGGGGATCCATTTCGAACCCCATGTGCCGCTGCGCCGCCACCCAGACGCGGAAGTGGATGTCATGCACCCGCCCGGAGGTATGGCAATGGCGCGGCCCAACATGGCTGCCTGTGATCGCCGCAGGCAGCATCAGCGCCGCATCATGCTGAATGCGCAAACGCTCCAGCGCGTCATTGCTGTCACTCAGCCAAACCCGCTGCGTATGGCGCAAAATCCCCGCATCGATCCGCCCCCCACCAGAGGCGCAGCTCTCAATCTCCACCTTGGGGAAAGCAGCGCGCAGCGCGCCTATCAGCGCATAAACGCCCTCCGCCTGCGCCGCATCGGCCACAGGCAGCAAGCGGTTGTGATCCCACTTGATATAATCAATGTCGTGGCTTTCCAGAATCGCGCTGATCTTGCCGTAAAGATAATCACGCACCTCAGGGTTGGCCATATCCAGCACCCGCTGCTGACGCCCTTCGATCTGATCCACGGGCCCCAGAATCCACTCCGGATGGGCCCGTGCCAGATCACTGTCGAGGTTGACCATCTCCGGCTCAAACCACAGGCCAAAGACCATCCCAAGCGACGCCACATGATCAATCAGCGGGCTCAGCCCGTCCGGCCACTTACGTGGATCAATGTCCCAATCCCCAAGGCTGGAGGTGTCGTCATCGCGTTTCCCGAACCAGCCATCATCCAGCACGAAGCGCTCCGCGCCCAGCGCCGCCGCCCGATCGGCAATCGCCTTGAGTTCCTCAAAGTCATGGTCAAAGTAGATCGCTTCCCAGCAATTGTAGTGCACCGGTCGCGGACGCTCCGGATGCGGCCAGGTGACGACATGCTCCCGCAGATGACGCTGAAACGCCACCGCGCAGCCATTCAACCCCGCGTCGGAAACCGAGAGATAGAGCTTTCCGGTCTCAAACCGCGTCCCTGCCCGGCGCGTGCCAGTGGCATGGCCCCACTGGATCTGACGCCGCCCATCCGGCAGCTCTTCGGCATACATCACATGTCCACCGGACCAGCCGTAATGCATGGCAAAGACCTGGCCTTGCGTGTTGCTTGCGCCTTGCTCCGGGAAATAGGCCAGCGGTGGATGCTCATGGCCGGACCGGCCCGTGCGCGCCTCCCGCATCAGAATGCCCGCGCGCCAGGGGCTGCGTTCCATCTGAAACTCCCCAACCCAGCGGCCCGAGAATTGCAAAATCTCCGCCCCCATCTGCGGTCCCGGCAACACCGGCGCGGCCAGATGGTGCACGGTGATCTCCGCATTGGAGGTCAGCGTGGTTGTCGCGGCAATCACACCGCCCTCAACGGCAAAGGTGAAGGTCAGCGTCAGTCCGGCTTCCGTGTCCTCGCACACAAAGCGCGCGCCGTCGGTCTCAATCAGCTTAAAGCGTGGGTAAAGCGCCTGCCCATCGCGGTAGACCACCAGCCCCGCCTGCCCCTGAAAGCTGTTGCCCGCTTCCGGACATAGCGACAGGGCGGGCAGTGCATCGATCATGCCCCCGGTCACGTCACGCGCGGTCACGGCTGCAAGCGCGCGCAAATCGTCCCCCGCAGGCAACGGAGCGCCCCAGTAGAGCGCGCCGGGCACGCCCCCGTCTGAACCAAGCACCAAGGTCTGCCCCGGCGCCTCGATGCGCCAGGTTTGCAAAGCTTGCGTCACTTCACAGCTCCCAAAGTGAGACCGGCAATGAAGTGCCGTTGCATCAGGAAGAACATCGCCACAGGGGGCAGCGCCGCCACAATCGAGCCCGCGCTCATCAGGTGATAAGCCGCACGATACTGCGCGTTAAACGAGGTGATCCCAGCGGTCACAGGCTGACTCTCCGCCCCTTGGGTCAGCACCACCGCCCAGAAATAGTCGTTCCAGATGAAGGTGAAGATCAGCACCGAAAGCGCCGCCAGCGCGGGCTTCATCAGGGGCAACACCACATACCAGAAGATGCGCCATTCGCTCACACCTTCCACCCGCGCCGCTTCAATCAGCTCAAACGGCAGAGCACGGATGAAGTTGCGCATGAACAGCGTACAGAACCCGGTCTGGAAGGCCACATGGAACAGCACAAGACCCGTCTTGGTGTTGTAAAGCCCCATGTCCAGCGTCAGGTCACGCACCGGCACCATCAGGATCTGGAACGGCACGAAGTTTCCGGCCACAAACATAAAGAAGATCCAGAGGTTGGCACGGAACTTGTAAATCCCTAGTGCAAAACCCGTCATCGAGCTGAGCGCCACCGCCCCGATCACCGTTGGAATGGTGATCATGAAGGAGTTCAGCAGATAACGCGGCATGTCGGAGTCAAAGAAGACCCGCCCATAGTTCGCCGCCCCCTCAAAGCTTGACGGCAGCCCCCAATAGTTGCCGGAGGTGAAATCCGCATCCGGCTTGATGGAGAACAGAGCGACAGCCAGCAGAGGCGCGAGCCAGAGCAGCAGCGCAATCGGCAACATGGTCTTATAGGCGAGCTGCGCGGCCTGAGGCTGTTTTTTAATCGGTTGTGGAAACATCTCAGTGCCCCTTCTCTTCGCGGTACATCGACCACAGGAAGTAGGTGATAAAGCAGAGCATGATCAGGAACAGCACCACGGCAATCGCCGCGCCGTAGCCCATGCGGAAACCGTATTCCGACAGCGCCACTTCAAACATGTAATAGGCCAGCACACGCGAGCTGCCAAACGGGCCGCCCTGTGTCATGATGGAGATCAGGTCAAAGGAGCGCAGCGCGCCGATGATCGTCACCACAAAGGCAATGAAGGTCGCCGGGCGCAGCTGCGGCAGGATGATGTGCCAGAGCATTTTCCAGCCCTTCGCCCCATCCAGACGACCGGCTTCGATCTGCTCCGGATCCACCGCGTTCAGGCCGGTGAGGTAAAGGATCATGCAATAGGCCGTCTGCGGCCAAAGGCCCGCAGCGACGATGCCGTAGGTCACAAGGGCTTCGTTCCCCAGCACATTGATCGGCCCCATGCCGACCCAGCCCAGCATCGTGTTCAGCAGGCCGAAGTTCGGATCGTAAAACCAGCTGAACACCAGACCAACCACCACCTGACTGATCACGAATGGGAAGAAGAACAGCGACTTGTAGATACGGATGCCCGCGACGGTCTGGTTCAGGAACAGCGCAATGAACAGGCCAGCAGGAATGGCAAGCAGGTAGAGAAACAGCCACAGCACGTTGTTTTTCAACGACACAAAGAAGGCGTCTCGATCCACATACTCCCAATAAAGGTCTTCATAGTTGCGAAAGCCCACGTAGGTCTTTTCGCCCAACCCGTCCCACTCATAGAGCGACAGGTTGAAAGATTGGAACACCGGCGCGATCACATAGACCGCGAAAAACAGGATGCCCGGCGCCAGGAAAACCCAGGGCGCGATGCGCTGTTGATTGCGGTGGAACCAGCTTTCGGTTTCAGGAATTTCAGAAGAAACGGTCATAACATAACCCGGGGTTTGAGGGCTGAGAGGCGGAGAATTCCCCCGCCTCTCGTGTCAAACGGCGGTCAACTGGCCAGACGGCCGAGCCAACGCCTTGCTTTTATTTGTAGATACGACCGCGTGCGCGCTCGAGCTTGGCCAGGATCTTGTCCAGCTGATCTGGCTTCACCATGAACTCCTGGAAACCTTCCATGGAGACTTTGGCCATCTCTGCTGGGGCATCACGGTCCCAGAACTGCGCCACACCACCGGTGGAGTTGGTGGACAGCATCTCAAATCCCTGCTGCAGGAACTTGTCATCATCCACGGAGGAGGCAGCGTTCACAGGCAGCTGACCCAGGTTCTTGCCGTTGTTGATGATGGTCTGCTCTTCTGGCGAGGTGGCAAAGCGCAGGAACTCACGTGCCGCTTCTTTGTTCTTCGCGTTTGCAGGGATGTGGAAGGTGTCGGTTGGTGCATCTTCAGAGAGTGCAACGTCCGGGTTGATCTTCACAAACTGATAGAAGTCCAGCTGGTCATCAGACAGACCTGCTTCGCGCAGCGGAGCCACAGCGAAGTTGCCCATCAGATAGGCCGCTGCTTCACCATTCACCATGAACGGCAGCGCTTCCTGCCAGCTGTAGGTCTGGTGGTCAGCAATAAAGCCGCCCATATCGATCAGCTCTTTCCAGTTCATGAAAGTCTGCTTCACGCGCTCGTCTTCCCAAGACACGTTGCCAGCCGCCAGATCCATGTGGAAATCAAAGCCGTTGGTGCGCATGTTCAGATAGTCAAACCAGCCGCCAGCGGTCCACAGGTACTTGGTGCCGATGGTGTAGCAGGCACGGCCAGAGTCGACGATCTTGGCGCAGTTGGCTTTCTCTTCATCCCAGGTGGTTGGCTCAGACAGGCCCAGCTCGGCAAAGATGTCTTTGCGGTAGTAAACACCCCACTGATAGTAGGTGTAGGCCACGCCCCACTGCTTGTCGTCAATGGTCAGAGCGCCTTTGGTGGAAGCCAGACCTTCTGCGATGGCTGGCTCTGCATACAGATCGGATACATCTTCAAACAGGCCCGCTTCTACGTAGGGGCGCATACGGTTGGCGGCATACCAGGTGGCAACGTCCGGCGCATTTGCGGTCAGGAAGTTGCGGATCTGGGTCTTATAGGCTTCGCGATCGATCACAGTGGTTTCGATGTTCAGGTCCGGGTGCTTCTCACCGAAACGCGCAATCATCGCTTCCATTGTCGCGCGCGGCGCTGGGTTTGACGTATCCAGGAAAATGGTCAGATCGCCGCTCAGCTCCGCGGAAGCCGGTACAGCAAACGCCGAAGCAACCGCGGCCGCGGCTGCAGTGGTTTTCATTTTGGAAAGCATTGTGTCCTCCCTGTGCTCCAAAATTATGTAAGTTTTGGTTCCATTATTTGAAACCTCGTTTTACATATTGAAAACTACACCCTGTTCGAGCTAGGTTGTCAACAGATTCCTGCGGATCCGCAGGAAAGCGGAGGAGCATAGAAGCGTCATGGCAGGCGACGGAACAGTCGGCAAAGCACTGGATGTGCTTGATCAAGTGGCCGCCTTTGAGCGGCCTGTGCGCTTTGGAGAGCTGCAGGAGCAAAGCGCCTTCCCGAAGGCCACGCTCTATCGGTTTCTGCAAACCCTGACCAATCAGGGCATGCTGTCTTATGACAGCGAACGGCAAACCTACACGCTGGGCATTCGCCTGGTGCGTCTCGCCCATGCCGCATGGACACAAAGCTCGCTTGCCCCCATCGCCCGCCCACATCTGGATGCGCTCTCGCAAGCCACCGGAGAAACCGTGCATCTCGCGCAGCTGGACGCCTCGCAGGTGCTTTATGTGGACAAACGAAACGCGCGCGACCCGGTTGAAATGTATTCTCAGGCTGGCAAGGTTGGCCCCGCCTACTGCACCGGCGTTGGCAAAGCGATGATGGCCTTTCTGGATGAAGCCACTTTGGCGTCCGCCATCGCCCAACAGAGCTTTCACCGCTTCACCCCCACCACCTTGGTGACAGGGGAAGACTTGCGCGCCGAGCTCGAAAACATCCGGGCGCGCGGTTACGGCTTTGACCGGGAGGAACATGAACCCGGCATCGTCTGTATCGCAGCGCCAGTTCTCACACCCAACGGCCGCATGCTGGGTGCTTTGTCCGTGACTGGCCCGACCAGCCGAACCTCACTTGATCAACTTGAAACCTGGGCGCCGCGCGTGATGGAAACCGCCGCTCAAATTGGCCGGGAAGCCCAGGCATGGCGTTTCCCCGAAACCAGACAACAAAAGGTAGCGACCACATGACAGGCGTAACTCTGCAAGGGGCCATCAAGAAATACGGCGAAACGCAGGTGATCCACGGCGTGGATCTGCAGATCGAAGATGGCGAATTCTGTGTGTTTGTCGGCCCGTCAGGCTGCGGCAAGTCCACCCTGCTGCGCATGATCGCCGGTTTGGAGGAGACCACCGGCGGCACCATCAACATCGGGTCGCGCGATGTCACCCACATGGATCCGGCCAAGCGCGGCGTCGCCATGGTGTTCCAGACCTACGCGCTTTATCCGCATATGACAGTGGCGGAGAACATGGGCTTTGGCCTGCGCATGAACGGCGTGCCCAAGGCCGAGATTGAAGAAAAGGTGCAAAAGGCCTCCTCGATCCTCAAACTGGATCAATACCTCAAGCGCAAACCCAAAGCGCTCTCCGGTGGTCAGCGTCAGCGTGTCGCCATTGGCCGTGCCATCGTGCGCGGACCGGAGGTCTTCCTGTTTGACGAACCGCTCTCCAACCTGGATGCGGAACTGCGTGTCGATATGCGCGTGGAAATCGCCCGCCTGCATCAGGAAATCGGCGCCACCATGATTTATGTGACCCACGATCAGGTCGAAGCCATGACCATGGCCGACAAGATCGTGGTGCTGCGTGATGGCCGTATCGAACAGGTCGGCGCGCCGCTGGATCTCTACCGCGATCCCGACAACCGCTTTGTCGCGGGCTTCATCGGCTCGCCTTCGATGAACTTCCTGGAATGTGATGTGGTGGACGGCACACTGACAAACCCGGCCTTCTCCGCGCCCATCCCCTCCCCCATCGCATTGCCGCAGAGCCAGACCAAAGTGACACTCGGCATTCGCCCGGAGCATCTGCAACTGGATCACAGCGCAGACCAGCTCACCATCGAGCTCACCGAAGCGCTTGGTGGCGTGTCCTACTGCTATCTGGGCGGTATCGGCGACACCCGCCTGATTGTTGAGGAACGCGGCGATGATCGCAGCCCTGAAGGCGCAAAAGTCGGCCTCACAATCCCGGCCGAGCGCATCTACCTGTTTGACCCCGACACCGGCGCGCGCATCCGCTGAGTGACAGAACAAGAAACAAACATACGCCCCGTTCTTTGAGCGGGGCGTTTTTCTGTGCATCGAAGTTTACTGGCTTGGTTTATGGGGAAAATGTAGATCTTACTGCGAATGGCGCACCATATATGACGGTCCGAGTTGAGGATCAGCCTATCAGTGTCTAAAGAGGCCTGATCTAACCAACGTGTTGTTCTGATCGTAGCAAACATACAGGCTGTCACCATCAAAAGACATCGCGCTACACATACCCAAATAGTGAGCTTCGCATTGCTCGCCACCAATCTCGACGATGGCGTCTTGCTTGCCGATTAATTCTGCAACCTCGGATTTGGATGTCTCGCGGTTACGCAGGAATCTTTGCCTCAGATCCTGAACCATTGCGCCACGAGGGCACCGCGGGCGTTGCTGAATACAGCTATCGAGGGAGTTTGCTCCACATTCCCCATTTGCCGCCCATTCATATTTGCTGAAAGTCGCCCCTCGGAACGCATTGCCTGATGACCAAGACAATAGCCCTAAAATGGCCAACGCCACAGCGACAATGGAAGACAAAGCTACTAACAAGAAAACCTTGAGCACATCTTAGCCTAACTGGTGGTTGTCGAGGTAACATCGCATAAAAAGAGTGAGGTATGTTCAAGAAGTTGCAAAGCAGACCTCAGGTAAAATACAGAAATTCGGCACATTTGGGCTCTATCCAGCCAAACGCCCCAAAGGCGCCTAAGCGCTCCACCGCAAGCACCAACCTGCGACCTCCCAGCGCCTCACTGCAGGCATCACCCCCCGATCACCCGTCCACTTTGTAGTGCGCCAAAAACATTACGACGCAATCATCCAAGGCATCCTTTGGCGTCGGTGTCTCGCCGAGAAAAAATTCCGGCCAGAAGAAGAAATTCTTCACGAGCGCCAACAGCTGGTTGGTGGCAAAAACCGGATCCGCCTTACGCAGCACGCCTGCCTCCATGGCCTCGCCAATCAACCGCGTCATCGGGTAGTCATGGGTTTCCGTCTCGGTGAAGAATTTCCGGGAACGCTCAAGATCGCGGATCAGCTCTGACAGCACCATGCGGTTCAGTCCAATGGCCGTCTCTTCTGTTATGACCGCGATATAGCGCCACAAAGCGTCCTTTAACTGCTCCACAAAATCCCCGCTTGGGTCGTAGACCACCGGCTCCATGCTCTGGTTCTGCTCCAACATGATCGCCGAGATGGCTTCAAACAGCGCCTCTTTGCTCTCGAAGTGATTGTAGAGCGTGCGACTCGAAACCTGCGCTTTTTTGGCGATTGAGGTGGTCTTGGCCCCCAGAAACCCCTGCTCGCGGAACTCATCGATCGCCGCATCGATAATATCTTTTCTTTTCTTTTCAGTGCGTTTCACGATTTTCGACCTCAAAAGTAAAATTATCTGTTTACAAGAGACACCCACCCCACCTAAGTAAACACAACGATTTACTTTAGCAAGGCGAAACACGATCCTGGAAACAAGTGGACCATGACAATGACCAACCTCTCAAGACGCCACCTCATCCAAACCGCCTCGCTTGCCTCCCTGATGTCCTTCGCGGGCTGGAGCGCAGGCGCGCAACAGACATCTCTTCCCATCAACGCAGGAGCTTCTGAAATGTCCTTCAAACCCGGTACAAACCCCGTCAATTTCAAATCCTTCGGCCTCGATCTTGTGGGCGATCTGTATCTGCCCGAAGACTTCGACCCGGCCAAGACGTACAAGGCCATTGTCGGTGCCAGCCCCTTCCCGCAGGTCAAGGACCAGATCCCCGCGACCTACGGTCCCGAAATGGCCGCGCGCGGCTTTATCTACCTTGGTTTCGACTACATGGGCATGGGCTCCTCTCCGGCGCTTCCCGGCGAACATATGCAATCACGCTACAATTTCCGCCTGATCGAAAACACATGGGACGCCGTGTCCTATCTGGGCACCCTGCCGTTTGTTGACGAAATCTACGGTCTTGGCGTTTGTCAGGGCGGTCAGACGATCGCCTCAGCAGCGGTCACAGACCACCGCATCAAGAAGATCGCTATGGTATCAGGTATGATGGCCTCAGACGCATTTCAGTGGACAGACCGGGATATGGCCAATCAGATGATCGCCGCCGCCAACGCCTCGATGCAGACGCAATATGAAACTGGCGCGCCAGACTATGTTGCACCCTTTGGTCTGAACGACGAGATGTCCCGTGAAGAGTTCACCTCTGCAGCTGCTTATCCGGAGATGGCTGGCGAAACTTACGACTACTACGGTCGCGACGGCGCCAAAGGGCCGATTGCCGTACCGAATTACACCAATATGCACATCGGTGATCAGCCCATGCAGTCCTTGTTCTCGATCTGCGAAGCCTATGCCGACAAGATCGTGCAACCATCGTTGACAATCTATGGCACAAACGCCGCAACTGCGATTTGCTCAACCGCCTTTGTCGAGAAGCTGACCAACGACCACAAAGAGCTGGCCTTTGACGAGTTCACACACGTGGATTTCTACCACAAGCCAGAGGCCGTCAAAGCCTCCACCGATGCCGTGGCAGAATTCTTCAACGCGTAAAATGATTGGTGGAGGTCATAGCAATATGGTCTCCACTTTCTCTTGCACTTAAGCTGATACCAGTAGACCAACAGCGCCCATAGCTATTGGCTCCCCCCCAGCGACCTCCCAGCGCCCCACCGCAGGCTTCAATCCGCGATCACCCAGTCGTCCACGTAAGCCAGCTCGCCGATCGCCATCCAGGACATGCGCACGCGGGCCACGCGGCTGTCACCCCAGGTGCGGAAAACGAGCTGAAACCCGAGATTGGTGATCTCTTCAGCCGCAACTTCGGAACGGATGTTCGGGCCGCTGTCCATATCCCACAGCGACAATGACACATGCACCGCCGGCGGCACGCGGTACTTGGACCGAAACTTGACCAGTTTGCGCCGCTCCCGTGGCCCATCCCCGGTCCACATCTGTCCATTTTCTTCAAAGTCGGAGAAGAGGGCCACATCCCCCTGATCCACCCCGACATAGCTATTTCGTATCCGTTTCATCGCCATCTGTGTGCAAGCCAATAAAGGCAGCATCAAGCCAAAATATGGTTACGAAAACGCAAAAGGCCCCGCCGTGGTGGCGAGGCCTCATGTTGGTCATGTCCCGGTTGGGATCAGACCATATCTTCCATGAGCTGTTCCAGATCGGAGAGGAATTTCTCCGCACCGTCTTTGTGCTCTTCACCGGCTTCGGCTGCGGCCTTGCGGGCGTCTGCGATGACGTCCTCAAGGTCTGCCTTGGTCACGGTGTCACCGCTATGTGCGTGTTCCGCGATCACCGAGATCGATTCTGCAGAGATTTCCGCGAAACCGCGGGTCACCACAAAATCCTTCTCACCATCCGCCGTCTGAACCCGCACCACACCTGGGCGCAGCGAGGTCAGCAAAGGCGCATGGCCTGGCATTGCGGTGAGGTCACCATCAGCGCCAGGGATCTGCACGGCGGTCGCCTGGAGCGAAGCAAGGCTCCGCTCAGGGCTGACCAGATCAAATTGCAGTTCGTTTGCCATGTCGGGCCTCCTTAGGCCGCTTCAGCAGCCATCTTCTCGGCTTTTGCGATCACTTCCTCGATGCCGCCAACCATGTAGAAGGCGCCTTCAGGCAGGTGGTCGTATTCGCCAGCCACAACAGCTTTGAACGAAGCAATGGTGTCTTCCAGAGGCACCTGAACACCGTCAGAACCGGTGAAGACCTTCGCAACGTCGAACGGCTGGGAGAGGAAACGCTGGATCTTACGCGCACGCGCAACGGTCAGCTTATCTTCTTCAGACAGTTCGTCCATACCGAGAATCGCAATGATGTCCTGCAGCGACTTGTAGCGCTGGAGAATACCCTGAACCTCAAAGGCCACGTTGTAGTGCTCTTCACCCACAACAGATGGGTCCATCAGGCGCGAGCTGGAGTCCAGCGGGTCCACAGCCGGGTAGATACCCAGTTCGGAAATCGCACGGGACAGAACGGTTGTCGCGTCCAAGTGAGCAAAGGTTGTCGCTGGTGCCGGGTCGGTAAGGTCGTCCGCTGGAACATACACAGCCTGGATCGAGGTGATCGAGCCGGACTTTGTAGAGGTAATACGTTCCTGCATCGCACCCATGTCGGTGGCCAGTGTTGGCTGATAGCCCACAGCAGAAGGAATACGGCCCAGAAGCGCGGACACCTCGGAACCCGCTTGGGTAAAGCGGAAGATGTTGTCCACGAAGAACAGAACGTCGGTACCGGATTGGTCACGGAACTGTTCCGCCAGGGTCAGACCGGTCAGCGCAACACGGGCACGCGCACCGGGAGGCTCGTTCATCTGGCCGTAAACCAGAGCAACCTGAGAGTCTTCGAGGTTGTCTGGCTTAATCACGTTGGATTCGATCATCTCGTGATAGAGGTCGTTGCCTTCACGGGTACGTTCACCAACACCCGCGAACACCGAGTAACCGGAGTGCACTTTTGCGATGTTGTTGATCAGTTCCATGATCAGAACGGTTTTGCCCACGCCGGCGCCGCCGAACAGACCGATCTTACCACCTTTAGAGTAAGGTGCGAGAAGGTCGATCACCTTGATGCCGGTGACGAGGATTTCGGACTCGGTTGCCTGCTCAGCGAACTCAGGTGCTGGCTGGTGGATGGCGCGAGTTTCTTTCGCTTCCACTGGGCCGCCTTCGTCAACCGGCTCACCGATCACGTTCAGAATACGACCGAGGGTCGCGTTGCCAACCGGGATAGAGATCGGAGCGCCAGTGTCTTCCACTGCTGCGCCGCGAACCAGACCTTCGGTTGCGTCCATTGCGATGGTACGAACGGTGTTTTCACCAAGGTGCTGGGCAACTTCCAGAACCAGTTTCTTACCGTTGTTTTCGGTGTTCAGTGCGTTCAGGATCTCCGGCAGAGTGTCGTCGAACTGCACGTCGACAACAGCGCCGATGACCTGAGTCACCTTACCTTTTGCGTTTGCCATGTTTCGTCTCCGGTTCTTAGAGCGCTTCCGCGCCCGAGATGATTTCAATAAGCTCGTTGGTGATCACAGCCTGACGCGAGCGGTTGAACTCGATGGTCAGTTTGTCGATCATGTCGCCTGCGTTGCGTGTGGCGTTGTCCATTGCGGACATCCGCGCACCCTGCTCAGAGGCACCGTTTTCCAGCAGTGCAGCAAAGATCTGTGTAGCGACGCCGCGCGGCAGCAGGTCAGCCAGAATGGCTTCTTCGCTTGGCTCGTAGTCATACAGAGTGCTTGCCCCATCTTCGTCCGCTTCAAACGCGGCTGGGATGATCTGCTGTTCGGTTGGGATCTGGCTCACGACGTTCACGAACTTCGAGTAGAAGATCGTTGCAACATCAAACTCGCCCGCGTCAAAGCGTACGAGAATGTCACGGGCAATGCCCTGAGCGTCGTCGTAACCCACGCGCTTCACCTCGGTGAGGTCAACGTGGCCTACAAAGTCGTCACCCAATTCGCGTTTGATCGCGTCACGGCCCTTCTTGCCAACGGTCAGAACCTTGACGGTTTTGCCTTCAGCTTTCAGTTCCGCAGCTTTCGCACGCGCCAACTTAGCAATGTTTGCGTTGAAGCCACCGCAGAGGCCGCGTTCAGCGGTCATCACCACCAGAAGGTGGGTCTGATCGCTGCCGGTCCCTGCAAGCAGCTTAGGTGCAGAGTCAGAGCCGCCAACCGAGGCCGCGAGCCCGGCCAGAACGGCGTTGAACCGTTCTGTATAGGGGCGCGACTGCTCAGCAGCTTCCTGCGCGCGGCGAAGTTTCGCCGCGGCAACCATCTGCATGGCTTTTGTGATCTTCCGAGTGTTTTTCACACTCTCGATCCGGTTTTTTAGGTCCTTCAGACTAGGCATTGTCCGAACCCCTTATGAAAAGTCAGCGGCGAACGCGTCCAGAACGGCTTTCACTTTGTCAGCGGCCTCGCCTTTGATCTTCGGATCTTCGTCGGTGATCCACTGAAGCAGGTCGGCGTGCTTGCTGCGCAGGAAGGTCAGCAGAGCTTCTTCAAAGCGGCCAACTTCGGATACGTCCACTTTGTCGAGGTAGCCGTTCACACCCGCGAAGATCACGCAGACGATTTCTGCGTTGGTCAGCGGGGAGTACTGAGGCTGCTTCATCAGTTCGGTCAGACGTGCACCACGGTTCAGCAGCTGCTGGGTTGCGGCGTCAAGGTCGGAACCAAACTGGGCGAAGGCTGCCATCTCACGATACTGCGCGAGGGACAGTTTCACCGGACCCGCAACGGAAGACATCGCGGAAGTCTGTGCGGAGGAACCCACACGGGAAACCGACAGACCGGTGTTCACAGCAGGGCGGATACCCTGGTAGAACAGCTCGGTTTCAAGGAAGATCTGACCGTCGGTGATGGAGATCACGTTGGTCGGAATAAACGCGGAAACGTCGCCACCTTGGGTTTCGATGATCGGCAGCGCGGTCAGCGAGCCTGCACCGAAGTCTTCGTTCAGCTTCGCGGAACGCTCAAGCAGACGGGAGTGGAGGTAGAAAACGTCACCAGGATAGGCTTCACGGCCGGGCGGACGACGCAGCAGCAGGGACATCTGACGATAGGCCACAGCCTGCTTTGACAGGTCATCATAGATGATCAGCGCGTGCTTGCCGTTGTCACGGAAGTACTCGGCCATCGCGGTTGCGGCGTAAGGTGCCAGGAACTGCATCGGTGCCGGGTCGGACGCGGTTGCGGCCACAACGATGGAGTATTCAATCGCGCCGGTTTCTTCCAGCTTCTTCACCAGCTGAGCAACGGTGGAGCGCTTCTGGCCAACCGCAACGTATACGCAGTACAGCTTCTTGCTCTCATCGTCGCCTGCGGCGTCGTTGTAGGATTTCTGGTTCAGGATCGCGTCCAGAGCAACGGCGGTTTTACCGGTCTGACGGTCACCAATGATCAGCTCACGCTGGCCACGGCCGATTGGGATCATCGCGTCAACGGACTTCAGGCCGGTCGCCATTGGTTCGTGAACGGATTTACGCGGGATGATGCCCGGCGCTTTAACGTCTGCAACACCACGTGTGTCAGAGTCGATCGGACCTTTGCCGTCCAGCGGGTTGCCCAGACCGTCAACAACACGGCCCAGCAGGCCTTTGCCGGTTGGAACGTCCACGATGGAGTTGGTGCGCTTAACTGTGTCACCTTCTTTGATGTCACGGTCAGAACCGAAGATAACGACACCCACGTTGTCGTTTTCCAGGTTCAGCGCCATGCCCTGAATACCACCTGGGAATTCAACCATCTCACCGGCTTGAACGTTGTCCAGGCCGTAGACGCGCGCAATACCGTCGCCGACGGAAAGCACACGGCCGACTTCGGCCACTTCGGCCTCTTGGCCAAAGTTTTTGATCTGCTCCTTAAGGATCGCAGAGATTTCGGCTGCTTGGATACCCATTATCCGACCTCTTTCATTGCATTCTGTAGGGATGCGAGCTTGGAGCGGATCGAGGTATCGATCATCTTCGAGCCCACTTTAACGACAAGACCGCCGACGAGAGACGCGTCAACGGTCGCATTAATCTTGACATCTTTGCCCACGCGCGCGGCCAGGGTCTTGGCCAGCTTTTCGCTCTGGGTTTTGGTCAATGCCTTGGCGCTGGTGACGTCTGCAGTCACTTCGCCTTTGTGCTCCGCAAGCATCGCTTGCAGGTGCTCAATAAGCTGCGGCAGCACAAACAGGCGACGTTTCTGCGCCATCAGGCCCAGCACGTTCACCAGTACATCTTGTACACCGATTTTTTGGGCAACGGCCGTGATGGCTGCACCTTGTTCATCGCGGCTGATCAAAGGCGAATTGATCAGATCACGCAGCTCTGCGCTGTCGGCGACTGCCGCGCTCAGGCCTTCGAGGCTGCTTTCCAATTCGCTCAGCGCATTGTTCTCTTGTGCGATCTCAAAGACCGCGGCGGCATAGCGTTCTGCAATGCCGGAGGAGATCGAAGCTGGTTCGGACACGTCCACCCTTCCGCTTGCTGGCCTCACCTCTCGCATACAATTGTATGCAAAAAACGAGGGCGTTTATGGCCCCGGGACTAACGAGGCGTTAAAATCCGTCGCGGGTGTAGCAGAGGGACGCTCGCCTAGCAACAAGTTTGCACGGCAATAGGAAGGTCTGGAAAATGGCCTCCACAGCCATCGAACCATCCGCTGTCAAGGCGTTGGCGCAAGCGGCTCTAAACATATCCTATGAACCTGTTTTTTAGGCGAAACCCGTGAGTTTCCCAAATATTGACCCAAACCATTCGTGGCGTTGCGTCACATAGTGCGACAATTCGGCACGCCCAGCCTTATCCGGTTTCGGTCACCCACGGCATGTATCAACGAAATTTCAATCTACTACGCGCTCAATACTTCCTCGGCGGACGGAGTCCGATTCTAAATTTCTGAGGTAGTCATGGGACCGCTTGTAATTCTCTCTCTGCTGGGCATCGGCGCAGCAACCGCCGTTGTGGATGTGATGGGGTCTTCAAACGACGACCAAGATGGGACCACTCCGCCAGAAAAGGGTGATCAGCCCGATGAGGACACCTCCTCCAACCTGATTGAAGAAACTCCCAACAGCTCCGGTGACACGCCCACCGAGCCTGATACAGCCGCCCCGGCTTTCGAAGACGCGATCATGGGCACCGATGACGGCGACAGCCTGATTGCCCGCGGGAGCGACAACATTATGGCGGGCGACGGCGAGGACACCTTGATCTCCTGGGGCTCAGGCGAAATTCACGGCGAAGACGGCAACGACGCCTTAAAGATCGGCGGCTCTGTGCAGGGCTTTGGCGGGGACGGCGAAGACTATATGCATATCTCTCAGGCCGCCCACGGCTATGGCGGCGACGGGGATGACACCTTCTTTCTTAAGGCCTCCCAGTCGGCAGAGGGCGATGCAGCCCACGCCGATGGCGGCGACGGCGACGACACCTTCCTGATGCGGCCCCTGTCCGGCTTCCCGGAAGACACGCTTGCCCATGTGCTGACCGGCGGTGCCGGTGCCGATGTCTACGCATTGGATGTGGACGCTGCTACGGCTATTCGCGATGGCGAGGACAGCAAAGAGCTCATCGTGGCGCGGATCACCGATTTTGACACCGAAGAGGACATGCTTCTGGTCGATATCGGCGCCAGCGCCAATATGCCCGATCTCGCGCAGATCCCGACGCCGGAAATCACCACCACCACAGATCCGGATGGAGCCTTTACGGATGTGCACATCAGCTGGCAAAACCCGCTGAACCCCGACAATGTCGAAACCCGCACTGTGCGGCTTGAAGGCGTCACCGATTTCTCTGCCGAGGATGTGGAGCTCACCAGCGTCTTTGACCCCGACAGCGGCTATTTCAAAGACGAGACCAATGGTGCCAGCGCCCATCGCATGTTTGCCCTCAACCATCTGGCCGGCACCGCCTCCGATGACACTCTGACCGCCGAGGAAAACAGCCTGATCGCGCTGAAAGAAGGCAACGATACGCTGACACTTGTGGGCGGCAGCCACTTGGCACACGGCGGTGAAGGCGATGACACAATCACCGTGACCGAGGCTAGCGACGGACCAGTGCACCTCTTTGGCGGTGAAGGCGACGATGTGATCACCGCTGATCTGGTCAAAAACAACGACACCGCGCTCTTTGGCGGGGATGGGGATGACCACATCACCTTTGGCCTTGGCCACTATGTGGATGGCAACGCGGGCGAGGACACGCTGGTGCTCAACGTGATGCCCGATGCCTTTGATCAGGGCCCCGCAGTCCTGCGCACCCTCACGGGCAATCATCTGACGATCAACATCCCGCCCGAGCTTCAGGGTGAGGTCGACATCGTCAACCACACCTACGGCAATGGCTTTGAAGTGGCCTATTCCGAAATCTACGTGGGCGATGTGGCCGTGCTCAAACTACTTGAAGAAGACTTTGAAAGCGGTGTCGGCATCGCCGATGACGATCCGCGCATCACCATCCTGCGCAATGTGGCCTAGGGTCTGTTGACATTCAGCGCGCACTCCGGCGCGAGGCATTTTGACCGCTCTGATCTGGTTGATCTCGAGGGAAAAATTACGACGCAATGGGTAAAATTCGCCGCGTCTCTGTGGGATTTGGCCAAAATCCACCATCGCCGCGTTATTTTGGTTCGAAAAGGGGCCACCTTTACATCACCAAAATGCCTTGCGCTGGTGGATTTGGGTCTCAAACCGGGGGTGCGCGGTGAATGTCAGCAGACCCTAGGCTGGCGCCACTTCCGGACTGGGCGCCAGAACGCCCAGTTGCCGCGTGACCCGTGTGCGCACCCCGGGCCCGCTTGGAGCCTGAACCCGTTTGCTGGCCTCCACAATCAGCACGCCCCCCGCCATCACCGGCGACACCGTCTTGCCAAAGTTCTCCAGAAGGTTGCCGGTCTTGCGCCAGAAACGTTTGTGACTCGGCGGCTGATAAAGCGTCGCGCGGTGCCGCTCCGGCATAAATCCGTGCTGCTTCAGCAAGCCTTCCAGCTGCGCCGTAGAATAAGGACGGCCAAAGCCAAAAGGCGTCTTATCGCTGCGCGACCACATGCCGGAACGGTGCGGCACAATGAACACCGCGCGCCCGCCTGGCCCCAGCACGCGGTTGGCCTCTGCCAGCACATCTCCGGGCCGCTCGCTGGTTTCAAGCCCGTGCATGATCACCAGCTTGTCCGCATGTCCGGTCGCAATCGGCCAAAGCGTCTCCTCACAGAGCGTCGCAACATTCGCCATCCCCGCAGGCCAGGGCATCACCCCCTGCGGCCCGGGCATCAGGCCAACAACGCGCCGCGCTTCCGCCAGATAGGGCCGCAACAGCGGCACCGCAAAGCCAAAGCCAACGACCGTTTGTCCCTTGGCCTCGGGCCAAAGTTCCAGCAATTCGTCACGCACAGCTTTCTGGGCCGCACGCCCCAAAGTGCTGCGGTAATAGAAATTGCGTAGGTCCTGCACATCAAGATGCATTGCGCCTGGCTCTCTGATCGGCAAATCTAGTGCTAACATAACCATGCAGAGGCGGATTTCCATGCCCCATCAGATCGTGACCATTCCCTGCCTGTCGGACAACTACGCCTTTCTGGTGCATGATGAGGCCAGCGGAGCCACTGCTCTGGTCGATGCGCCCGAGCCCGGCCCGATTCTCGCAGCCCTTTCCGAGCGCAACTGGCAGCTCAGCCATGTGCTTTTGACCCACCACCATTGGGATCATATCGACGGGCTCGCCGGTATTCTTGCGGAACATCCCGCCAAAGTGATTGGCGCCAGCGCCGATGCCCACCGTCTGCCCGCGCTAGATCTCGCACTGGCAGAGGGCGATAGCTTCGATTTCGCGGGTGAAGAAGTCGTGGTGCTTGATGTGTCAGGCCACACCGTGGGCCACATCGCCTTTCACTTCCCCGACACACAGGCCGTCTTCACCGGCGACAGCCTGATGGCCATGGGCTGCGGCCGTCTTTTTGAAGGCACACCGTCGCAGATGTTTAAGAGCCTCAGCAAGCTCGCCGCCCTTCCGGACACCACAACCGTCTGCTCAGGTCACGAATACACCGCCTCCAACTGCGCCTTTGCCGCCTCTCTGGGCGAAGACAATCCGGCTTTGACCGCCCGTATTCTGGAGGTGGATGCCTTGCGCGCCGAGGGGAAATTCACTGTGCCCTCCAGCCTCGGGCAGGAAAAGGCCACGAATCCCTTCTTGCGCGGAGACGATCCGGCCCTTCAGGTCGCCATCGGCATGCCGGATGCCACGGCTGAAGAGGTGTTCACCGAAATTCGCAAGCGCAAAGATCAATTTTGATCGGCTTTGCCAAATCATGCAGGTCGGTGCCGCGCAAAGGCATGGCGCCGCCTCAAATCCAGCCTTTACTGGCCGTTTTGCAGTCCATTCCTTCAGCGTTTCACGACAGAGTGACCCAACCTTAGGCTGCATCCTGCGACAATCTGTGTCAAATTTTACAGAAAGTCCTTGAAGACCGCCGACAATCGACCAAACTTTAACAGTACAGACCCTATGATGATACGCGGAGGTTCCGCCTTCATCTAACCTCGGAGGGAGCAGTCACACCGTGCCGTCATTTTCAAACACGCTCGAACAAGCCATTCATGCCGCACTTGCACAGGCCAACCAGCGCAAACATGAGTTTGCCACACTGGAGCATTTGCTCCTGTCGTTGCTGGAAGAGCCAGATGCCCTGCGCGTGATGCAGGCCTGCGGCGTGAACATCGACGAATTGCGCAGCGACCTGATCGAATTTATTGACGATGACCTGTCCAATCTGGTCACAGACATCGAAGGCAGCGAGGCGGTCCCGACCGCCGCATTCCAACGCGTTATCCAGCGCGCCGCGATCCATGTCCAAAGCTCAGGCCGCACCGAAGTCACCGGTGCCAATGTGCTGGTGGCGATCTTTGCGGAGCGTGAATCCAACGCCGCTTATTTCCTGCAGGAGCAGGACATGACCCGCTATGACGCGGTCAACTTCATCGCCCATGGCGTGGCCAAGAACCCCGCCTTTGGCGAGGCGCGTCCGGTTTCTGGCGCCGAAGATGAGAGCGAACAGCGCATCGAAGGCACCGCAGAGGGCGGCGAAGGCAAAGAAAGCGCGCTGGCCAAATACTGCGTCGACCTGAACGCCAAAGCCAACAAAGGCGACGTAGACCCTCTGATCGGCCGCGATCATGAGGTCGAGCGCTGCATTCAGGTGCTGTGCCGCCGCCGCAAGAACAACCCGCTTCTGGTGGGCGACCCGGGCGTCGGCAAAACCGCCATCGCCGAAGGTCTCGCGCGCAAAATCGTGCAGGGCGAAATCCCCGAGGTTCTCTCCCAGACCACGATCTACTCCCTTGATATGGGCGCACTTCTCGCCGGCACCCGCTACCGCGGTGACTTTGAGGAACGCCTCAAGGCCGTGGTGACCGAGCTTGAGGATCACCCCGACGCCGTCCTGTTCATCGATGAAATCCACACCGTGATCGGTGCTGGTGCCACCTCCGGCGGCGCAATGGATGCCTCCAACCTGCTGAAGCCTGCGCTTCAGGGCGGCAAACTGCGCACCATGGGTTCCACCACCTATAAAGAGTTCCGCCAGCACTTTGAGAAAGACCGCGCCCTGTCCCGTCGTTTCCAGAAGATCGACGTGAACGAGCCAACCGTGCCGGACAGCATCAAAATTCTCAAAGGCCTCAAGGAGTATTTTGAGGAGCATCACGGCGTGAAATACACCGCCGATGCGATCAAAACCGCTGTGGAACTTTCTGCACGCTACATCAATGACCGCAAACTGCCGGACAAAGCCATCGACGTGATTGACGAGGCCGGTGCCGCGCAGCATCTGCTGGCCGCCTCCAAACGCCGCAAGACCATCGGCGTGAAAGAGATCGAAGGCGTGGTCGCCAAAATCGCGCGCATCCCCCCGAAAAACGTCTCCAAAGACGACGCCGAAGTGCTCAAGGATCTGGAAAAATCCCTCAAGCGCGTGGTGTTTGGTCAGGACAAAGCCATCGAGGCGCTCAGCTCTGCCATCAAACTGGCCCGCGCCGGTCTGCGCGAGCCTGAAAAGCCCATCGGCAACTACCTCTTCGCCGGTCCAACCGGTGTCGGTAAAACCGAAGTCGCCAAACAGCTGGCGGACACGCTGGGTGTGGAACTTCTGCGCTTTGACATGTCTGAGTACATGGAGAAACACGCGGTCTCCCGCCTGATCGGCGCACCTCCGGGCTATGTCGGCTTTGATCAGGGCGGCCTTCTGACCGATGGCGTGGATCAGCACCCGCATTGCGTGCTGCTGCTTGATGAGATCGAGAAAGCCCACCCCGATGTCTACAACATCCTGTTGCAGGTGATGGACAACGGCGAGCTGACCGATCACAACGGCCGCACCGTGAGCTTCCGCAACGTGGTTCTGATCATGACCTCCAACGCGGGTGCCACCGAGCAGGCAAAGGCCGCCATCGGCTTTGGCCGCGACCGTCGCGAGGGCGAAGACACCGCCGCGATCGAGCGCACGTTCACACCGGAATTCCGCAACCGTCTGGACGCGGTGATCTCCTTCCAGCCTCTGCCGAAAGAGACCATCCTGCAGGTTGTCGAGAAATTCGTACTGCAGCTTGAGGCCCAGCTGATGGACCGCAACGTGACCATCGAGCTCACACCAAAGGCCGCGCAGTGGCTGGCGGATAAGGGTTATGACGACAAGATGGGCGCCCGCCCGCTTGGCCGTGTGATCCAGGAGCACATCAAGAAGCCGCTCGCCGAAGAGCTGCTCTTTGGCAAGCTTGCCAAAGGCGGCGTGGTCAAGGTCAAGGTCAGAGATGGCGAGCTGGTGCTCGATCTGTCCGGCCCGGACAAGCCGCGCATCACTGGCGACAAACAGCCGCCGCTGCTGACGGCGGACTGATGCGCCTCACAGGCATCGCACTTCTTGGCGCGCTCGCAGCTTTCCCCGCTGCGGGCGCGCCATTGTTTTCGCTGCCTGTCGACTGTGAGCTGGGCGAAACCTGCTTCATTCAGAACTATGTCGATCAGGACAGCTCGGACGGCACACAGGATCACACCTGCGGCGGGCTGTCTTATGACGGGCACAAAGGCACGGATTTTGCCCTGCCCACCTCCAAGGCCATGGCTGAGGGGGTCAATGTGCTTGCCGCTGCGGGCGGCGTGGTTCTGGGTGCGCGCGACGGCATGCGCGATCAGATCATCCGCACCGAAGACATTCCGAAACTCAACGGGCGCGACTGCGGCAATGGGGTCGCGATTGACCACGGCGACGGCTGGGTCACCCAATATTGCCATATGAAGCGCAACACCGTCAGCGTCGCGACCGGAGATCAGGTCAAACGCGGCCAGCCCTTGGGCGAGATCGGCCTCTCCGGGCGCACGCAGTTTCCGCATCTGCACATCTCTGTGCGCCACAATGATCAGGTGGTTGATCCCTTCTCAGCCGACACCCTCGGCACCTGCGGCGGCGCACACAGCTCTCTTTGGGCAGAGCCTATTTCCTATGTGGCGGGCGGTTTGATCCGCATCGGATTTGAGGTTGGCATTCCGGAATATGACCGGGTGAAAGACGGCATGGCCGGGCGCGAGCGCATCCCTGCGCAGGCCAAGGCGCTGGTGCTGTTTGGGCACGCTTTTGGCAGCCGTCCGGGCGATCAGATGTCCTTTACGATCAATGGCCCGCAAGGCGCTGTCTACACGCAGACCATGCTGCTGGACCGCGCGCAGGCACAGTATTTCCGCGCTGGCGGGCGCCGCACACCGCAGGGCGGCTGGCCCAAAGGCGCCTACACAGGTGAGGTTCTTCTCAAGCGAGACGGTGCCATTCTGGATCAGTCAACGACGATCCTGACGATAGAATGAGATGGCTGCCCCGCATGTAGGGAGCAGCCAATGGACAAACAGCACCTTTGAAACCGCTTATTTCTCGGTGAATTTCAGCTCGATCCGCCGGTTGCGCGCCCGCGCCTCCTCGGAGTCTGCCGGATCCACCGGCTGATACTGGCCAAAGCCATTGGCAGACAGGCGCGTGGGCGGCAGGCCCAGCACATCAATCAGATAGCGCACCACAGACAGCGCCCGTGCTTGGCTCAGCTCCCAGTTATCGGCAAAAACGCCACCTGAAATCGGCACATCATCGGTGTGGCCATCCACCCGCAGGATCCAGTTGATCTCAGCTGGAATGTCATCCACCACACCCTGCAGAATGCCCGCGACCTTTGCGACCTCACTCTGTCCTTCCGGTGACAGCTGCGCACCACCCGGCGGGAACAGCACTTCTGAGGAGAACACAAAGCGGTCACCGACAATCTGCACCCCTTCCTGCGCGCCAAGCACATTGCGCAAACGCCCAAAGAACTCAGAGCGATACTGCGCCAGATCCCGCGTCTCCGCCGCCAGCGCAGCAGCTTCGGCCTCAAGCGCCAGCTTCTCATCTTCCAGCCGCTTGCGCTCCGCCTCTTCCAGCTGCCGCCGTCTGCGTTCCTCTGCGGCAGCCCGCGCCAGAGCCGCGTTGAGATCAGAGCCAAGCGCCTCAAGCTGGACCTGCGCCGCCGCATCCCGCTCTGCATATTCATCCAGAATGCCCTGCAGCGATCCCAACTGCGCGCGCAGCGCGGCAATCTGCTGATTGAGCACCGCGATCTGGCGCTGACTCTCCGCCGATCTGGCCTCTTCTTCTGACAGTGCCTTGTTGGCCTCTGACAGCAACACGTCCCGGCGTTCCGCCTCGCTTAACGCATCGGCCTGCGCCGCTTCCGCCGCCCGCTGGGCCGCCAGTGCTGCGGCAAGGGCCTGTTGCACATCGCCACCGTCGCGCAACTGCTGCTCTGCGGAAAGCTTCGCCGCCAGAGCCGCCGCAAGCCGCTCGCGCAGGTCATTGCCGCTGTCCTGCGCCTGCACCTGCGCGGCCACCGCCGCTGCCAGTTGATCTTCAAGCGTGGCAACCCGCGCGGTCAGCCCGTCCACCTGTGCAGCAGAGGCAGCGCCTTCGGTTTCCGCTGCCAGTTTTGCGGCCAGCGCCTCGGCCAATTGGGCCCCAAGCGTCGCCAGATCGTCAGAGCGTTCAGAAACCTGCGCCTCTGCTGTGGCGCGCGCGGCCACTTCCTGCACCAGCTGCGCCTGCAAATCATTCACGGTGCGCCGGTTCTCCTCCAACCCCAGCAATGTCGCTGCCAATTCCGCCTTCACCGAAGCCAGCTGACCATCGCGTGTGTCCAGCTCCGTCTGAAGCGTGGCCAGCTGCAGCGCGGCCTCCGCCAGATCAGAGCCAACGTCCTGCCCTTCGACCAGCGCCGCCGCCAGTTTCAGGTCCAGATCATCCCGCGCAGCCTCCGCCGCTGCCAAGAGCGTCAGCGTGTCCTCAGCCTCTTTGCGCTGCTCTTCCAGCGCCAAAGTCATGGCGGTCAGCTCCGCATCGGCGTTTTCCAAACGCTTGCGCAGCTCTTCCGCCGCCGCTGCCTCAAGCAAGCGCTGCTGTTCCTGCTCGGTGAGCGCGCGGTCCAACTGATCCGCCTCCGCGCCCAGCTCATCAATCTGCAGCTGCCCTTCGGCCACATCTTCGCGCAGGCTCGCAATCAGCGCTTCCATTGCCTCCGCTTCTGCGGCCACCAGACGGGCAGCCTCTGCACCGGCATCAATTTCATCCCGCGCCGCCGCCAGCGCCAGATTGAGCGCCGCGCGTTCATCAATCAGCGCATCGCGTGCCACTTCCAGCGCGGCCACATTGGCCTGTGCGTCATCGCGTTGCGCCAGCAGTGTCGCCACCTGCGCCTCAAAGCTTGTGATCTGCGCCCGCGCACGTTCCAGCGCTGCGCCTTGGGCATCCCGTGTTGCCGTCAAAGCCGCGATCAGCGCTTCCTGTTCGCGCAGCTGGCTGTCCCGATCCGTCAACGTTGCCGTCAAACCGCTCAGCTCACCTTCCAGATCGCGCGTGCGCGTCCGCTCCAGCCCCAGCGCATCGGCCAGCGCCGCAACTTCGCCCTGTAGCGCATCAAGCTCGCTTTCCTGTCCGGTGATGGTCTCGCTCAGCACAAACTGCACGATCATGAAAATCGTCAGCACAAACATCAGCACCAGCAAAAGCCCGGTCATCGCATCCACGAAACCGGGCCAGATCGAGCCTTGAAACCGTTGTCCTGTGCGCCGCGAGAGGGCCATGGCTTAGCCCTCCTGCCCACCTTTTGAGATTGGCGAGCGCTTGAGCTGCACCTTGGTGTTGGGCGCGGCGTTTTCCGCTTCCTGCGCCTTGGCCAGCCGCCGCAGCACACGGGAAATCCCGCTCAGCTCGGTGCGCAGCTCCGCCATGCTTTCCTGACGCCCGGCGGAGATCTCTTCCAGAATGCGCAGCATCTGCACATCGATCGAGCGCAGCCGCATCCGGCTTTCCGCATCAATGCCACCGTCCCCGACAGTCCCCTCGCCCATCTTGGCCAGCAGCGCTTCCTGCCCTTCCGCCAGCCGCAACAATGCCTGGGTCACAGGCGTTTGCGTGTCCACGCGGTCCGCCATCCGGTTCACCGCCTCGATCAGCTCGCCCATCTGGCCGCTGTTCTGCCCGCGCATCTGAGCGGTTTCGATCATGGTTTCGCGCAGCTGATCAAGCTGGCCCGACATATGCTCAAACGCCGCCCCCAGCACCTGAATATCGCCGCCTTCACCATCGCTGGTGGCAAAACCCACCCGCGTGATCGAGCTCAGCCATTCTTCGAGTTCGCGATAAAACCGGTTCTGGCCATGACCGGCAAACAGCTCCAGCAGGCCCACAATCAGCGAGCCCGCAAGCCCCAGCAACGAGGAAGCAAAGGCCACGCCCATACCACCAAGCTGGCTTTCCAGCCCCGTCATCAGACGCGAGAACACCTCAACACCGCCTTCGCCACCGCCCACATCAAGGCTGCGGATCGTGTCCACCACCGCAGGCACGGTGGTCGCAAGCCCGTAGAAGGTGCCCAAAAGGCCAAGGAAAATCAGCATATTGACGAGGTATCGGGTGATTTCCCGCCCCTCATCCACGCGGGTGGCCACCGAATCCAGAATGGAGCGTGCAGAGGAAGAAGCGATCTGCCCATGCGCCCCGCGTTCCCTCAGCAGGCTCGCCAGCGGTGCCAGCAACGTCGGCGGATTGTGCGCGTCATAGCCGTCGCGCAGCCCCGCAAACCCCTCGATCCAGCGCACCGAGGAAATCAGCGACAGCACCTGACCAAAGGTCGCGGCCACGCCGATCAAAAAGACAAAGATGATAAAGCCGTTCAGATAGGGGTTTGCCTGAAACACAGGCAAGACACGCGGCAGGGCAAAATAGCCCAAAGCCCCGGTCATTCCCAAAACGCTCACCATCAGGAAAATCTGGCGCGTTGGCTTAGAGAAATGCGGCTCGACTTTGCGGTCCGGCTGATCCATGAGGACGGATCCTGACACTTGTTTATTCTGCGTTATTCAGCGCTCACCCTACTGGCATGTCCTTCATGTGCCAAGGTATTTCCAGCCCCCGCCCCGCGCTGGTCTCAGGCTGTGGTCATTCTGCTTACTTCGCGGGACAACCAGGCCAAATCCGCATCTTCAATGCCCAGCTCAAACAGGTGATTGGCGGTGTTGTGCAGATATTCAGTGTTCGGCCCGCGCCCGCCCACAGCCGTGGAAATGATCGCCGCCTGCTCCGCCAGCGGCAGGTGGCAATACTGCACATGTTCGGGGTCGATCACATAGGTCACCGCCTCCACCACGCGCCCATCGGTCAGCGTCAACGGCAGGTTTCGCTCCAGATAGGCCGAGCTGATCAGCTCCCGCTCGCGCAGATACTCAAGCGTGCGCGCCTCATGGCCCTCTGCCACCTTCAGCGCCAGCCCCTGACAATGCGCGCCCACTTCGGCGTCCAATGCCAACACCAAACCGGGGTGCTCAACCGTGCCGCGATGGTGGATGGAGCGCATGCAGAAGCTGCGGTGCCAGCCGTCAAGCCGCGCCACCGCCTGTTCGGCGACCTCAAAACCGGGGTTCCACAAAAGGGACCCATATCCAAATACCCACATATGCTGCCTCTGGTCCTACTGGCTTTGCGCCGTTAAACACCAAACTGGATCGGGGAGAAAGGGCCAGCCATGATGAAACGTCTCACAGTTCTGATCGCACTGGCGGCCATGGCATGGTCCGGCTTCTGGCTCGCCGGATACTGGGGCCTCTCCAAAGGCATCCCCGCATGGTTTGAGGCACGCCAGAAGGATGGCTGGGTCGCCGAATATAGCGACCTCTCCCTACGCGGCTTCCCCAGCCGTCTGGACAGCACGCTCACCAACGTGACCCTTGCAGATCCGGACACAAGCGTTGCCTGGGATGCGCCCTTCTTTCAGATTTTTGCGCTCACCTACCGTCCGCATCACGTGATTGCGGTCTGGCCAAACACCCAGACCATTTCGACCCCAACCGAAAAGCTGACGGTGAACACCACAGACATGCGCGCCTCCCTGATTTTGGAGCCGGGCACCGATCTGACACTGGCCCGCAGCAATCTCGCGATCGACGGGCTTGCCATCAGCTCCTCACAGGGCTGGGAACTTCTGGCCAACGCGGTGAACATTGCCATGCACCGGCAGGAGGATAATCCCGCGCGCTACCGTCTCGCGTTTCAGGCCGACGAATTTGCCCCAACCGCGGTGCTCAACCTGCCTGCAGATCTCGACCTGCCGCGCAGTTTCTCCAGCTTTCAGGCTGATATGACCGCCGAATTCAGTCGTCCATGGGATCGCTCCGCCATTGAACAGGACCGGCCACAGCCCGTCGCGCTGGATCTCACTCTGGCCGAGGTCATCTGGGGCGATCTGGAGCTTAATGCCGCTGGCGCCGTGACCATCGACCGCTTTGGTGTGCCGACCGGTGAAATCACCATCCGCGCAGTCAACTGGCGCGACATTCTGCAGGTTGCCCGCCAATCTGAACAGGTGCCCGCCTCTGTGGTGGACACGATCGAGCAGGCGCTTGGTTTTATCGCCGGGCTTTCGGGCAACGCCGACACGCTCGACATTCCGCTGACCTTCAAACGCGGCGCAACCCATCTCGGCCCGCTGCCCATTGGCCCCGCGCCAAAAATCGTGCTGCGGTAAACGCGCAGCTTACCGGCAGTAAGGTCCGCCACGGTGGCGCGCCGTATCAAAGTGGAAGTGATCGCGGTGGAAACGGTCCGAATTCGGCCCCAGCACCGTGCCAAACGGCCCACAGGCGCTTTTGTGCATTTTCTTGAGCATCCGGCCACGTTTGCCTTTGCCCCAGTCCCGCAGCACAGAGATTGTGTCGCCGTTTTCCAGAACCAGCGCTGAAATATCGATCGCCTTGCCCTTGCCGTGCTCGCTGATCTTGGCGCCTTTTTTGTGGTTGCGTGTCCGGCAGGAATAGCCCGCTGCCACCTTCAGCGTGTCGATGCCACCACCATAGTTGCGCACGGCTCTCTTTGCGCCTTTGTTGACCCATTTTTTCAGGGCTTTGGCGGTGTCACAGGTCATCACCGCCGGTGTGCTCAGCGCAACGCCATCCACTTCATAAAGCTTGACCGCCCCGCGACGAATGCCACAGCCGGGCAATTTCGCGGGCACAGGAGGCACCTCTTTGCCGATCAAATCGCGGTCCCGACAGATCTTTCCGATCCCGGCCGCCTTGCGCGCCTTCTTCTCTTCCCGCGTCACCCGAACGGGCACTGGCTGCGTCACCGGCTCCAGTGCAGCCAATGAGCTTTGCACGGAGGCTGACACCGGCACGATATTGGCCACGGCACCGCCCGAGCCGGGCCGGATCACCGGGCGCAAGGACCGATCCGGAGCAAAGCTTGGCAGCGCCACCGGAAACACCATCAGCCGCGTCACAGGGCGCAGGCTGCGCTCGGGCGCATTGGCCTGCGCAATGGGTGTGGCCGCTGTCAAAACTGCGCCCAGCGTCAGGACACCCAGCAGATATCCTGAAACGCGCCTCATGCGCTTGGCGCACCCCGGCCAAAGTTCGGCTCTGCGGTGTCCTGTCCGGCTTCAATAATGCCGCGCCGAATGGCGCGTGTACGGGTGAAGTAATCGTGCAGATGATCGCCGTCGCCGGTGCGGATCGCCCGTTGCAGCGCAAACAGCTCTTCGGTGAAGCGCCCCAGAATCTCCAGCGTCGCGTCTTTGTTGGTCAGGAAGACATCGCGCCACATGGTTGGATCAGAGGCCGCAATCCGCGTGAAGTCCCGGAAACCGGCGGCGGAGTATTTGATCACTTCGCTGTCTGTGACGCGGCGCAGATCATCGGCAACACCCACCATGGTGTAGGCAATCAAGTGCGGCGCGTGACTGGTGACAGCCAGCACCAGATCATGGTGATCTGCATCCATCTCATCCACATTGGCGCCCATGCCTTCCCACAACGCGCGCAGCTTGGCGACCGCCTCAGGCGCGCTGCCCTCCACCGGCACCAGCAGAGACCAGCGGTTGTCAAATAGCTCGGCAAAGCCGCTCTCAGGGCCGGAATGCTCGGTGCCCGCCAACGGGTGGGCTGGGACAAAATGCACGCCTTCGGGCAGATGCGGGGCCACCGCGTCAATCACATGGCGCTTCACAGAGCCCACATCCGTCACGGTCGCGCCTTGCGCCAATGCCGGAGCAATCTCTGCGGCCACAGCGCCCATCGCGCCCACCGGCACACAGAGCACCACAAGGTCCGCGCCCTCTACCGCCTCTTTGGCGCTGTCACACACACGGTCACACAGGCCGATCCGCCGCGCGGTCTCGCGGGTTTCCTCGGAACGGGCAAAGCCTGTGACCTCGCCCGCAAGCCCCGCGCGTTTGATCGCCCAGAACATCGACGAGGCGATCAGCCCAAGGCCAATCAGGGCCACACGGTTATAAACCGGCGCGGACACCACGTCGCTCATCGTGCACCGGCCTTGAACTGACCGATGGCATGGGCCACACGGCGGCAGCTTGGCTCATCCCCCACGGTGATCCGCAGACAGTTGGGCAAGCCATAGCCCGCCACCTGCCGCACGATCAGCCCCTGAGAGGCGAGGTAAGCGTTGCAGTCTTCCGCCTCTTCCTGATCGGCAAACCGCGCCAGAATGAAGTTGGTGCAGGAGGTGTCAGACGGCACGCCAATCTCCATCAGCGCCTCTGCCAGCCACGCCCGCAGGCGCGTGTTCTCCGCTCGGCATTTGGCCACCCACTCCTGATCACGCACGGCGGCTTCCGCCAGCTTCATCTGGATGTTTGAGAGGTTGAACGGCTGACGCACCCGATTGAGCACATCAATGATCTCTTTGGAGGCATAGCCCCAGCCCACGCGCAATCCGCCCAGACCGTAAATCTTGGAGAAGGTGCGGGTCATCACCACGTTGCTGCGCGCTTCAACAAGCCCGGCGCCGCCGTCAAAGCCCTGCACATATTCGGTGTAGGCACCGTCATGCACCAGAATGCAGCCTTTAGGCAGACCATCCGCCAGCCGCGCCATGTCATTGCCGCCAATCATCGTGCCGGTCGGGTTGGCTGGGTTTGCGATAAAGACAATCTTGGTGCGCTTGGTGCAGGCCGCCAGAATGGCGTCCACATCCACAACCCGCTCACGCTCCGCCACCGGCACAGGCTTTGCGCCCACCATCTTGGCAAGGATCGGATACATGGAGAAACCGTGCTCCGGATAGACCACCTCATCGCCCACACCGGCATAGGCCTGCGCGATGAACTGCAGCACCTCGTCGCTGCCCACACCACAGATGATGCGGTTCACATCCAGCCCGTGCACCTCGGCAATGGCCTGGCGCAGCTCCGCATGATCGGTCGAAGGATAGCGATGCAGGTTGAACCCGGTCTTGGCATGAAACTCGCTGACCGCGTCACTGCACCCCAATGGGTTCTCATTGGAGGACAGTTTCACAACGTCTTTCACGCCCTCAACTGTGGCCTTCCCGCCAACATACAACTCGATGTCCAACACACCCGGCTGCGGCTGAATTTCTGACATGCGTTTCACTCCTTCGCTGGCTTGCTGTTTAGCTCCGCCCTGCCCGCTTGGAAAGACATCACAACCGCAAGGGGCGCTTTTGCCTCAACGGAACGCCTGCCTGTTGCCCAGCCACCCCAATCGCCTTGCCAAAGCGCGCACCCAAAGACCAAACCAAATGCCCACAAAAGAAAAGCGGCACCCAAGGATGCCGCCTCATCACACGCGCCCAAAACGAAGCGCCTGCCTATGATGTCTGTGTCAGTTGCCGCGCTCGGCCAACCCGCAATCAGGTGTAGTAATCCACCACCGATTTGCTGGTATCAATCCCCGCCGCATCCAGCTTGTCTTTCAGGATGGTGGCAAAGTTGCCGTTCTGCGCGTTCTGATAGCTCGACACCGCCGAACGGATCGCACTCATCACGGCACCGTCCACGGCTCGGTTGCGCTGCGTCTCATGCGCCGGCCGCTGCGTTTGCGCCGCCTGCTGCACAGGTTGAACCACTTCTGTCTTAGGGCTTTCCACTGGCACCTGCGGTGCCTGCCCACTGTATTTGGCCAGTGCCGCGTGCAGCATTGCATTCTGCGTCGCGCTCAATCCATGCCAACCTGTGGTCTCGCCCAATATTCCGACCGCTTCGACCATGCCTTTACTCCTTTGCACCAATGTCGATCCGGCGCAGCCCCCGATGCTGCCTCGTTAATATTGTTGATACGCTTGCACTTTTTTAAGATTCTGGCAACCGAACCGCTAAAATTGTAAATAGAAATCAGGGCGTTAAACAGGTTTATCGCTGGACAAATCACCGATTTTAGACCCATCGCCCAAGCGCAACCCAAGCCTGCACTGCAAGCATAGAAAAACCCGCCACAAGGGCGGGTTCTCCAGAATTTCCAAATGTCGCGGCGAAGATTAGTTCTTCGCGTAGAATTCCACGACCAGGTTTGGCTCCATGATGACCGGGTAAGGCACGTCGGACAGGCCAGGTGCGCGCACGAAAGTTGCGGTCATTTTGGAGTGATCTGCTTCGATGTAGTCAGGCACATCGCGCTCTGCCAGCTGAACAGCTTCCAGCAGCACTGCGAGTTGCTTGGACTTCTCGCGCACTTCGATCACGTCGCCTTCTTTCACGCGGTAAGACGCGATGTTCACGCGCTTGCCGTTCACCAGCACGTGGCCGTGGTTCACGAACTGACGCGCAGCAAAGACGGTTGGAACGAATTTCGCGCGGTATACAACGGCGTCCAGTCGGCGCTCGAGCAGACCGATCAGGTTTTCACCGGTGTCGCCTTTTACACGTTCCGCTTCTGCGTAGATGCGACGGAACTGCTTCTCGGTCAGGTCGCCGTAGTAGCCTTTCAGCTTCTGCTTTGCGCGCAGCTGGGTGCCGAAGTCGGACAGTTTGCCTTTGCGGCGCTGACCGTGCTGGCCCGGGCCATAGTCACGACGGTTGACTGGGGATTTAGGACGACCCCAGATGTTTTCGCCCATCCGGCGGTCAATTTTGTACTTGGCAGCAGTTCTTTTTGTCATCTGCTGATCTCCTTCGTTCAGGTTTTCGAAGGGCGTTGTCCTCTCGCCGGATTTTGCCGACGTGACAGGGTTCCTCTTGCGAGGGCCACCAACACCAATGAATGCGCGCTTATACGGGGGATTCTTGGGGAGTCAAGCGGGGAGTGCCCTATCAATGGCAGCGCCGCTTAAGCTGCGATAAAGTCGATAAGCCTGCGCATGCGATCTGGCAAGAGCCGACGGCTGGGATAGACCGCATACATGTCACGTGACACCGGCGGCACATCCGAAACCTCCAGCGGAACCAGACCGTCCCTCACCAGATCTTCAGGCAGCAGCGCCACGCCAAAGTCCATCCGCGCCGCGTCAGCCACCAGATTGAGATCATCGAGCACATGCGCAACGTTGGAAGGCTGCAACCGCTCGCCATTGCTCAGAATCCAGGCCTGCTGCGTGCACACCGCTGGCAGTCCCAGCAGCACCTCGCGTGACACCACACCCGACACTCCATGCGCCTTGCAAAATCCAGCGGTCGCGCAGAACCGATAAGGCACAGACCAGAGCCGCCGGGCAATCAGATTGGAGTCCTCCAGCGGCCCCAGCCGAAAGGCGAGATCAATATTGTCGCGGAAGAAATCGAGATTGGCGTTCGCAGCAATCAGATCAAACCGGACCGTGGGATTATCTGCGGCAAAGGCCAGGAGCCGCGGCCCTATGGAGACTCGCGCCGCCAAAGGCGATGCCGTCACGCGAATGGTCTGCTGTGCCGGTAGCTCCAGAATTCCAGCCACATTCTGAAGTGCCTCAACAGCGCCTTGGCTCTGATCAAACAGCCGGCGCCCCTCCTCCGTGAGCCGCACCTGTCTTGTGGTACGCTCAAAAAGCCGCACCCCCAGTTGGGTCTCCAACCCTGCAATCCGGCGGCTCACCCGACTGAGAGGTATGCCAAGACTTTCTGCCGCCTCAGAAAAACTGAGATGGCGCGCGACAGCGACAAATAAGGCAAGGTCGTTGTAGATCATTATCTCATTTTTGAGATTATAACTCTTATTTTCAACCATTATCTTCTCGGATGTGACCGCCTAACTTCTCCCTCAGACACAGGAGAAAACACATGCCTTATGCTATCGAGATCCCCCACACCGGAGCCGCCGACGTCCTCACAAAGGTAGCCCACGCGCCGCAGCCCCCAAAACCAAACGAAGTGCTGATCCGCAACCACGCCGCCGCTGTGAATTTCATCGACACCATTATCCGGCGCGGTGAGATGCCTGAGGGCATGATGCCCGACCTGCCCCATGTCCCGGGCGTGGAAGGCGCGGGCGTGGTAGAAGCCGTTGGCGAGGATGTCACCCAATTCGCCGAGGGCGACCGCGTTGCCTGGATGGGGCCGATTGGCGCCGGCGGCTATGGCACCCACTCTATTGTGGCAGCGCCCTACGTGACCAAAATTGCAGACAGCATCCCGTTCACCAAGGCCGCTGCGCTGCCGGTGAACGCCATGACCGCATACCACATGCTGGTCAACTTGGGCGGTGCGGCGGCAGGAAAATCGGTTCTCGTACATGCTGCCGCTGGCGGTGTTGGCACCATGACCCAGCACATCGCCAAGCACCTCGGCATGACAGTCATCGCCTCGGTCAGCACTGACAAGATGGACTATGCGCGCGCTCAGGGCGCCGACCATGTGATCGACTACCGCACGGAAAACGTCACCGAACGGGTCAAAGAAATCACCGGCGGTCGCGGTGTCGACCTCAGCCTGAACCCAATCTCTGGCGCCACACTGGCCACGGATTTGGACGCCCTCGCCCCCTTGGGCACTGTGGTTCTGTTTGGCTTCCTCGCAGGCCCGCCCACAGGGACATTTGCCGAAGATCTCGCCAAACACTTCCAAAAGTCCGTCGCCGTGCGTGTCAGCGACATCTACACGTATTTCCTCAATCAGCCCGAGGCTTTCCAGACAGACATGGCTCGCGTCATTGCGCTTTTGGAGAATGGCATCCTGCGCCCGCAAATTTCCACCTTGCCAATCACCGAGGCATCAGAGGCGCAACGACAATTGGAAAGCGGCGCCACCACCGGGAAACTAGTGCTCACAATCGACTGACATCAAGCTGCCCCGCCGAAATGGCGGGGCAGCTTCAGCAAGAGCCCAATGGAAATACATGTTAGGCTTCGAATCCAAGCGTAGCTTGTAATCCCGTCACAGCACACTTCGCTACAACCAATCAGTCCACTCAGCACTTTTACCGGGTGGTCACCCACTATTTTGGATCAAAACTGCGCCCAACAAGCCTAAATTTCTGCTTTCCACGGTTGCCATCAATAGTGCCGTCTCCTCCCCAGCCCCAAGCATCAAGCGCAATGCGACCGCCAAACAAAAACGCCCCTTTCTCGTCATATTCCTTGAAGGCGAGGCCATCATTCGTGGCCTCTGTCACACGTGTACGCTTCTTGCGCGTCCCGTCCGAGTGGGTTTCTTTATAGGTGCATTGTCCCAACGTACGCGTGCAATCATGCGGCCGATATTTGATCTCGAACCCATCCGCGCGCACCCATTTCCGGTAGTTTCCGTCTTTGTCCAGATAAGTGACAAAGACAGGCTCTCCTGCGGGTTGCGCGCCACGATAACTCTTAAGGACAAAATCCTTACCCTTACGACCAGCATAAACATGGTGGATCAATCCACCCTGCGACTGCTCGACTGACACATAGTCCCCCGGCGTCGCTTTATCGGATTTCCAGCGGATGTCTTGAGCACTCGCGGATGTTGCAATCAGGGAGAATACGACCAAAAGAAGCTTTGATTTGAACAAGGATCTAACTCTTCGACTTAGGGAAAACACCCTCAGATTGCATTGAGACACTCACAAACTCAACCAAAACATCACGCTCCGAAAACTCGCACACTTAAGGATGATAAGGAACAAACTGAGCCCCCCAATTCGCCGCAATTGCTCCCTATTCCCGCCGCAGCACACCTCCAGAACAAGACCGCATAGATTGAGTGGTACACGTTATGAAGCGCCTTATTGCTGCAGCCCTCATTGGCTACGTCACTTTCCTGCTGGCGCTCGCAGCGCTTCGTCCTGCCAACCCAAGCTACGCGGAGCTTGCGCAGGAATTTTGCCCCGTTGAGTGGGCCGCGCTGGAGGCTTTTGATCCGCCACTCTACCTCCAACACTATCACGATCAGGAAGCCGCACGCGAACGAGGCAAGTCGCTTGCGGTCAACGCCGTGCTGCACCGCCCCTTTGTTCTTGCGCTGGCCAATGCTGATTTCGTGTCCCATTTCGTGAGCTTTGACAGGGCCGAGAACCACAGCCCCTACACCATCGCGCACACGCAGGTGCGTCTGGACTTTGTGAAATGCCTCAACCTCTCAGAAGAGGGCCGCGCCGTGACCCATCAGATGTACGAAGAGGTGTATCCGGAGTAGGAATACAGCTGCCATGACGGCATCCAGCACCTCTTTGACATGACCGACAATCTGTTCTGCATGGGTTTTGATCAGACCTTTGAGGCGTTCAAAAAACTCGACCCCAACAGCCCCTACTATTACCACGCCCACTTCAACGTCACGAAGCAAAAGATGAAGGTCTGCCCCGCACCCGAAGTCACGCCGCCATCGCCACAATCCGGCTGATCTCACCACCGGCGTTCACCGCCTGATAGACCGGAAACGGCACCCGCTGAGAGAGATCAATCTCCCGCGTCACCCAATCCTGCGCTTCCAGCCGCTGCAACGATGCGGAAAGCGCCCGATCCGTGATCGCGCCTAACCCGGCCCGCAGCCCCGAAAACCGCTGAGGCTGCTGCGCCAAGGCCAGCACCGGCACCGTCCAGCTCTTGCGCAACACCCCCAGCTGCGCACCATCAGGCACCGCCTGCAACACGCGGTGCGCCAGCGCCGCCGCTGCCACGCCTTCCTGCGTGAGCCGAAACTCGGGCCGGATCGGATGCCCATGCCCCGAATTGCGCCCCACCAGCCCCAGCCCCATCAGATGCTGCAGACTCGCGGCAAATGCCGTGCGCCCCGCCCCTGTGGCGGTCAGCAAAGCGGCCTGCCGCCCCGGCACCCCGGCATGCATATGCGCCAGAATGTCCAGCGCCCAGGCGCGAGAGGTCAGCTTGACAAGAGAATGAATGTCCATAAAGTATAGTTACTTTATTTTTTATTTCACACAAGACATAAGGACCCGCCCATGGCTCTTGCCCCCGTCGACAACCGCATCACCCTGGCCCTTTCGGTCAAAGATCGTCACGCCAGCGCCGCGTGGTATCAGGAAAAGCTTGGATTTGAGCTGCGCTATCACATTGATGAGGCGGGCTGGAGCGAAATGGCCACCAACACCGAAGGCGTCACACTGGGGTTTGGCGAGCAGGCAGAGCCCAATCCGGGCAACTGTGTGCCGGTCTTTGGCGTTGCCGACATCGACGCGGCCCGCAGTGCCCTGGAAGGGGCCAATGTGCGGTTTGACGGACCCACGCAGGAAGTCCCGGGCATGGTCAAACTCGCCACATTCTATGATCCGGACGAAAACGCCCTGATGCTTGCACAGGATCTCAGCCAGACCGGCTGAGACAGAGGTCAGGCGGCGTCATGCAGCAGAATGGCCGCCTCGCTGGTGGTCAGATTGCGGCGCGCATAGGCGCCATAGCTGTGCGGATCGTCGGCCACATCCGGCAGATGCGCGGCCAGACGCGCGCGGTCTTGCGGCGCAAGGCTGTCCATCTCCGCACTGGCGGGGTGAAAGCTCTCGGTTTCCACGCCATTGGCCCAGATCACCTCATGGCTTGGCAACAGCAGATGCACATAGGTGACTTCCTTCAGCGCACTGTCCACCGCAACCGTGCGCCCGTTCACCAGATCGCGCGCGGTCACCAAAACCTCAGGCACATTGAACAGCGCCCGTGCCGCCGCGCCGCGCACCAGCATCCGGTGCTCCGGGCTGACAATCAGCTCCTGATCAGGGCGCTCAATGCCCAGCGCACCGGGCCGGATGCGGATCGGGCGCAGCTTGGGCATCGCAAAAAGGCGCGCGCCGGTCATGCGGCGGCTGCCAATCCACTGAACTTCCTGCGCGCCATTGTCCCGGGTCTGCACCCGGTCACCCTCGCGCAGCTCCTCAATCAGGCGCGGCCCTTCCGGCGTGGCAATCCGCGTGCCCGGCGTGAAACAGATCACACCGCTGCTGTCCTCCGCCTTGGGGCGCTGCAGCGCGCTCATCGCATGATGCACCACCCAAAGCTGCCGATTCTTCGGCGGCAGCTCATCCAAAAACATCAACAGCGGGGCACTGCCCGCCACTTCGATCACCGTCGCCGTATAGCTGTCGGTGCCGTCGGTCACCACGAACCCGCCCTCCATGAGCGGATCCTCAACCTCGATTTCATCCAAAGATGTCACATGGGTCTGCGTATTCACCGCAGCCCCAACCAGCCGACGCACCATATGCGCCGCCCGTTTGCGGATGTTTGCACCTTCTTCGCCTCGGTCCAGACGCAATAGCCCCGTGGGGCCGTCCACACGGACGGCTTCCTGTGACCAGGACCACACCACGCCCGTGTCCAGCGCTTGTAGCGGTGCGGCCTTCTGACCGTCTATTTCTGTCTGTGACCAGGAGATGACAAACGTGCCACGAAAGCCCGTCTTCATTGCCCGATAACCTGCCATGTCTTTTTTTATTAACGGCAGGTTAACAAAATCGGACAGAATTGCCTACCCGATTCTCCGCAAAATCCGGCGGAGGGCGCCGCGCGGCCGTGCCGCGCCAGCCGCTTTTAGAATTTGAAATCGAGCTTGATGGCCCCGACAACCTGCGCCTCATCCTGCGCTTCGAACTCTTCAGAAAGCCAAGTCAGGCCATAAAAAACATGGTGTTTCTGGCCACGCCAATGCACGCCGGCACGCACCCGGCTGCGCATCTCCTCAAGCGCGATGCCACGGTCTTCCGGCAGAAACACGCTGTCAAAAACATGTGCCACATCTGCACCAGCCACAAAGCTCCAGCCCGGCTGATGGTTGCGAATCGTGCGATAGCGATGACCGGTCACCCAGTCCCGCACCAAAAGCTCACCTTCCCCAAATTTGCCGATGGTCAGGTCAAATCCGGCGCGCACAAGGCTTTCGTCACCGGCACGCGCCTCTACAAAGGGGCGCAAGCGAGACTGCCCGCCCATCTGCACTTCGCGGCCAATCTCTGCCACACCGCGCAGACGCCATGTGTTGGGAATTTGAGCGGCCCGCACCTCAGGTGAAGATTGGGACACATTGATCAAGTCGTGAATGGCGTTTTGCAGCTCATCCAGATGGGTCATTGGGCCAATGGCCACCAAATCGCCACCCAGCGCGAATTCCGTACCGCTGCGCTGAAAATGCGTGTGCACACCGGCACTCAACATCCCCGCAAACGGACGGTCGGAGGTACTTGGGTTCACAAGCGTTCTGGGCGCGATCACCTCCCCCCCCAGTCGCAGCTCCAAAATATCACCCGCCGCTTCCGGCAACGCGCCGTCCCAGTCATAGCCCCAGACACGGCTGGTGCCATAAGAGCCGGTGCGCCAGCGGTCATACCCGTCGCCAATCGCATCATTCACAAGAAGGTTGCCAAACCCAAGATAGCTGCGCCCCTCTGCCATCGCAGAATGCGCAGTGATTCCGGCAGTGACCCCAATTGCAACAACAGTCGCAAAAATGCGCGCCAACATGGTTTATCTCCAGCGGTAGTTTCCTTGGCGCTGCATAAAGCACACAAGCACTTAAAGAACCTTTGAGCGCCGCAGTCAGGTGAAGTTAAGGAAACTTTGCGGCAAAATAGCATCAAAGCCGCGAGGTGCGCTCGGCTCGGCTCAGAACAGCTCCGCCTCACGCGCAATCAGCGCCGCTTGCGTCCGGTTCGCGGCCCCAATCTTGCGGTAGAGATTTTTCACATGCAGCTTGATGGTCGGCTCTGACAGATCAAGATCACGCGCGATCTCTTTGTTGGCTTTGCCCTCCGCAAGCCCCTGCAGAACTTCCATTTCGCGTTTGGTGAGCTTTTGCGCAATCGGATGGCGCTCTGTGCTTATCGCCTCTTCGGTCAGCAGGTCAGCGGGCACAAATTGCTCCCCTGCCGCCATAAACCGAATGGCATTGACCAGAGATTTGGCTGGCAGGGTTTTGGGGACAAATCCGGCAGCGCCTGCCGCCATCGCCCGATGCACCACCTCACGTGAGGCCTCTCCGGAAATCAGCGCCACCCGCGGGGCCACCTTATGCGCAAGCACCTGCTTCAACCCGTCCAGACCACGCATGCCCGGCATATTGTAATCCAGAAGCACAAGATCAAAATCAGCCGTTTCATCCAATGCGGCAAGCGCACCATCCAGATCGGAAACCCCGACGGTCGACATCGCACCGGCCGCTTCCACAAACGCCACCACGGTATCTCTCAAGAGATCATGATCATCAGCGATTAGTATCTTCAACAACTCACTCCGCGCTTCGTACTGGACATATCTCGCCCAGCCCCGGAAACTGCAAGGGTTTGATATCCCCATTTAAGCCGAGAAAAGTGAAGCATTTACTTCCGCGAAACACCACCACTGTTTTTCAACCTTAGCGAATATGTGACCATCCCTCGCCACCTTACGCGAGGTTAAATCGAAAACCTACCCCTTTGTATAGGAGGTTTATCCTCATGCTCACGTGCACCATCGAATCCAAGCAGTTAACACTAACGTCAAGCAAACGAGGCGGCAGAAAAATGCGACCAAAAACATCCGCGACTTTCGCGCTTGCACTCAGCTTTTTGCTACCACTCACGACAGCCCTTCGGGCTGCCGACGCCATGGACACGCCATCCGGAAGCGTCATCCTGACTGTGTCGGGCACGATCGACAAAACCAATGTCGACGACACAGCTCAGTTCGATTTGGAGATGCTGCGCGAATTACCGGCAGCCTCCATTTCAACTTCGACCATATGGACCGAAGGGGTTCTTATGTTCACGGGTGTACCGATAGCGTTGTTGCTTGAAGAATTGGGGAATTCTGGCAACACGCTTCGGGCCTCCGCGATTAACGACTACACGATCGAGATCCCGGTTGCTTCGCTTGAAGGCGACGCGCCCATTCTGGCCTATGAAATGAACGGTGACACCATGCACCGCCGTGAAAAAGGCCCGCTCTGGGTGATCTACCCGTTTGATTCCGATGAGAAATATCGCACATCGCAAATCTACTCGCGCAGCATTTGGCAACTCGACAGAATTGAAGTCATCGACTAGCTTTTGCGCATGTCGCAAAGCCTGTCACAAGTCTTTCCACGAGCCCAAGGGCTCCTCAGCGCGCCGCAAGCGTATGTTTAAGTATGTGGGTTGGTTTTGGTATATTCGCGCGAACGCAGCATGACGGGTCCCTGTCCGGCACCGGAGGCAAAGCCGTGAGCGCGCGCTCCGGACAAACCGCGCAGGATCACGCCACGCAACGCCGCCACGCGACGCGGGCGTCCCTTTCACCAGATCGCTCCCCCTGGCGCCGCCGCCTCAGCATCGGCCTCATCGTGCTTGTCTGCGTGCTGACGGTCTTCTCCGCTTACGCCGCCTATGAGGTGACCTCTAACTTCCGCGAGGTGCGCGCCAAAGCCTCCGATGACGTGGACTGGTCCCTCAATCAGGTCGAGCTCGAAAGCCGCGATTTCACCACCGCGCTGGAAACCGCCATTCTGGACCCCGAAGGCGGCCTCGCCCGCCTGCGGCTGCGCTATGACATTCTCTACAGCCGCGTCACCACACTGGCGACCTCCCCCGTCTATCTGCGCCTGACCTCCGTGCCGGAGTTTGATGCGGCGCTGGAGCGCGTGCACAGCTTTGTCATCAACACGGTGCCGATCATTGACGCGCCCGATGCCGAACTGCGCGCCGCCCTGCCGCAGCTTACCAAGGACTCAGCGCATCTGCGCAACGACACCCGCACCCTGTCCCTGAAAGGGCTGACCTTCTTCGCCGAACAGGCAGACCGCCAGCGCGCGCAAGTGGCAGACACGCTGCTGCGTCTGACCGGCCTGATCGCCCTGCTCCTGGTCGCCCTGCTTGCGCTGGTCATCCACGCCTTCAACAACTACCGGCTCGCACGCCAGCACGGCCAGGCCCTGACCGAAGCCAACAACCGTATGAGCACCATCCTCACCACCTCGCTGGACGGCGTGCTGGTGACCGACGGCGAAGGCCGCCTGCTGGAGTTCAACAAAGCCTGCGAAGACATGTTCCAATACAAGTTTGAGGACATTCGCGGCCAGAATGTGATCGACCTGATCGCCCCGCCGGGGACCGACGCCATCCACAAGGCCGCGATGGAGCGCATCCGCAACGGCCAATCCGACCATTTCGCGGGCCGCGGCCGCATCCGCTCGGATTTGCGGCGCGCCGACGGCACATTGTTCCCCGGCGAAATCTCCGTCGAGGTTGCCGAAGAAGACGGCCGCCCGATCCTTTTGGGCTTCATGCATGACATCTCGGATCGCGTCGCCGCCGAGCAGGAGCTGGTCAAAACCCGCGATCAGGCGCTTGCGGGCGAACGCGCCAAGGCAGAGTTCCTCACCGTGATGAGCCACGAAATCCGCACGCCGCTCAACGGCATGCTCGGCAATCTCAGCCTGCTCAACGACACCGCCCTGACCACCGCGCAAACCCGCTACATCCGCAATATGGAAATCTCGGGCCGGGTGCTCATGCGCCATGTGGACACGGTGCTTGATATCGCCCGCCATGAGGCCGGTGTGCTCAATATCTCTCTGGCCTGCACAGATCTCTCGGTTCTGCTTCAGGAGCTGGTCGACAGCCAACTGAGCGCAGCCTCCGCGCGCGGCAACGCCCTCAGCTGGCGCTGGGAAGGCGTCCCGCGCGCCTGGGTCCGCACCGACCGCGCCGCCTTGGAACAGGTGCTGCTCAATCTGATCGGCAATGCCATCAAATTTACCAACAAAGGTGCCATCACGGTTGAGGTTGAGGCGCTGCCCGAAACCATCGACGACACGCCGGTGATCGAACTGCGCGTCTGTGACACCGGCATCGGCATCGCCGAAGACCGTCTGGACAAGGTGTTTGAGGATTTTGTCACCAATGACACCGGCCTTGGGCAAGTGCCCGGTGGCACCGGCCTCGGCCTTGGCATCGCCCGCCGCATCGTCACCGCCATGGGTGGCACCCTTGGGGTTGAAAGCACCGAAGGCCAAGGCAGTGTGTTCTGGGTGCGCCTGCCCATGGCCCCGGGCCGCCGCCCGCCCCAGCACGCGGAGGAAAGCACGCCCGCTCCCGCCATCAAACGCCGCGTTCTGGTGGTCGAAGACAACGCCATCAACCGCGAACTAGCCGAAGAAATGCTCCGCAATGCCGGCCATGAGGTGATCGTTGCCGCTGATGGCGAACAAGGTCTGGAACAGGCCAGCGTGGCCGCCTTTGATGTGATCCTGATGGACATTGCCATGCCGGTGATGGACGGGCTGATGGCCACCCTCGCCATTCGCGGCGGCAACGGCCCCAACAAACACACGCCGATCATTGCGGTCTCCGCCAACATCCTGCCAACCGAACGCCTGCGCCTGAAAGAAGCCGGCATGAACGGCTTCCTCGCCAAACCGCTGGATCGCGAGGCCCTGCAGAACACGTTGCAAACCCTGAGCACCGCCAAAACCTCGGGCGAAGAAGACGGCGCAAAAACAGCCTCCGTGGCTGTCGACATCAAAACGCTGACCAACAACCGGTCCGGCCTGCCAGCCGACACGTTTGCCCGGCTGCTTACCCGCTTCCTCAACGAAGGCGACACGCTGCGCGACGCGATCGCCGCGCCCGACAGTGACCCCGCCATCATCGCCAAAATGTGCCACAATCTGGCGGGGGCCGCAGCGGTCTTTGGCGCGCGCAGCCTGCACGCACAGCTGGTCGAAGCCGACACCGCCGCCAAAATGCAAGACGACAGCGGGTTTGACCGCGCCTTGACCGCCTTCCCTGCGATCTGGAGCGAAACCCGCGCCGCGCTTATGGATCACCTGCCCTCAGACGCCGCCGAGTAAAACCGCGCTAAGGCATCTCCGCACCCGTTGTGGGCGGAAAGCTCTGCAACGCTTCCAAAAACCAGCCCAGCGCCTGTCCGCGTCGCGGGCCGCTGCGAAACACCACAGCCATCGAGACGGGGCCTTGGTCTGGAAAATCCAACACATCAAAGCGAGCGCGGAAATGGCGGCTCTCCGCATAGCTGGCCGCCACCATCCCCACCGCATCGCTGCGCTCGACAACGCCTGCGGCCATCGCGAAGTTCTGCATGATGTGCAGCCGCCTTAGCAGGTCGCCCTCCATCTGCGGCATCACATTTTGCATCTGTTCCGCATAAGGTCCGCTGGTCTCAGGCACGATCAGCGGCAAGCCCACCAAATCCTGCGCCGTGACCTGCCGCCCAAGCAAGGGATGCCCGTGGCGCACAAACAACCGCACTTGCAGCGGCGCCAAAGCCTCGGCACGCGCCCCCGGCTCCGCCATCAGCGGGCGCGAAGGCCCGACAAACGCATCCAGATCTCCCTGACGAAAGAGCTGCAGCCCCGCCTCAAACGAAGTGCCCCGCACATGCACGCGCACATCCGGATGCGCATTCACCAGAGACCACACGGCACGGCTCATCAACCCTTCCATGGAGCTTGGCGCAATACCGATCCGCAGCACCTGCTCGCGCGTTTGCCGCGCCGCATCCACATCTGATGTCAGCTGATCCACATCCGCCAGAATGCGGGCGGCGCGGTCCACAAACTGTCGGCCCTGCGCGGTGGCCGCAACCCCGCGCGCATGGCGGTAAAACAGAGCGGTTCCAACCTCTTGCTCGACATCGGCCACCGCCTTTGTCACCGCCGACTGGGTCACATTCAGCGCCCGCGCCGCAGCCGAGATTGCCCCCTGCCGATCCACCGCCACCACATAGCGCAATTTGGTCAGATTCATGGCCTCTCCCTGCCATTCCAAAAATGAATAGCTTGCGACAACATTGAATTTGCCAGATATCTACGTCAACCCGATACTGGCGCAGGATCCGGGGCCGCAGAGGCTGGCCAGAGACCGGATTGGAGGAGACTACCATGAGCGCAGCCGCCATCGTGGCGGGTGTTGGCATGATCAAATTTGCCAAACCCGGTGCATCTGAAAGCTATGACCAAATGGGTGCCGCCGCCGTGCGGGCCGCGCTGAAAGATGCGGGTCTCAGCTACGCAGATATTCAGCAGGCCTTTGCGGGCTACGTCTACGGCGACAGCACATGCGGGCAGAAGGCGCTTTATCAGGTTGGCATGTCCGGCATCCCGATCATCAACGTCAACAACAACTGCTCCACAGGCTCCACCGCGCTCTATATGGCGCGGCAGGCCGTGGAGAGCGGCATGGCAGACTGCGTGCTCGCTGTGGGCTTTGAGCAGATGCGTCCTGGCGCTCTGGGCAGCCATTGGACCGACCGGCCCACGCCCTTTGATGACTTTGACGCAGCCTGCGACACGCTGGTCGGCCACGCCGAAGTGCCGCTGGCGCTGCGCTATTTTGGCGGCGCGGGGCAATCACATATGCAGAAATACGGCACCGAGCTGGCAGACTTTGCCAGGATCCGCGCCAAGGCCTCCCGCCACGCGGCGCGCAATCCGCTTGCCCTGTTCTCACAGGAGCTTTCTGAGGAAGAGGTGCTCGCCGCCCCCGTGATGTGGGATGGCGTCATGACCCGTCTTATGGCCTGCCCGCCAACCTGCGGCGGTGCTGCCGCCATTCTCTGTTCGGAGCGTTTTGCCGCCAAACACGGTCTGGACACCACCGTCCGGATCAAGGCGCAGGCCATGACCACCGACTACGCCTCCACCTTTGAGGCACAGGACATGATGCAGGTGGTGGGCTATGACATGACCGCAGCAGCAGCGCTGCAGGTGCAGGAAGCCTCCGGCATCGCGATCGAGGATGTGGATGTGGTCGAGCTGCATGACTGCTTTGCCCACAACGAGCTCATCACCTACGAGGGGCTTGGCCTCACGCCGGAAGGCACCGCGCAGAAATTCATCGCAGATGGCGACAACACCTATGGCGGTAAATATGTCACCAACCCCTCCGGCGGCCTGCTGTCCAAGGGCCACCCGCTGGGGGCCACCGGTCTGGCGCAATGTTATGAGCTGACCCACCAGCTGCGCGGCACCGCAGAGGCGCGGCAGGTCGAAGGTGCCCGCACCGCGCTTCAGCACAACCTTGGCCTTGGCGGCGCCTGCGTGGTCACGCTTTATCAGGCGGCGTGAGGCAGGGCGGATGGGCATCTTTGATCGCAGCGCCAAGGGTCACATTACCCCCGTCATCGAGATCACCATCGAACGCGGGGCGCTGATCTTCTTTGCCGAAACCATCGGCGAGACCAACCCGGTCCACCTCGACACCTGCGCCGCCCGCGCCGCTGACCATCCCGACATTCTCGCCCCTGCCACCTACGCCGTGGTGGTGGGCACATTGGCCGGACAAAAGGCCAAACGCCGCGGGCAGCCCGACATTCTGGAGTTGATCAACGGCGATCTGCGCGTGCTCCTGCATGGCGCAGAAGACTACACCTACCACGGGCCGCTCTACGCCGGAGACACGGTGCAGGTCGAAAACGAGATCACCGGCTTCAGCGACCCCAAAGGCGGCAAACTTGAGATCGCCCATATCACCACCCGCATCAGCCACCCCCAACGTGGCCTGCTGGTTGAGGCCAATCGCGCTCTGATCCACCGCCTGAGCTAAGGGAGAGACATCATGACCACGACGATCACAATCGCCCGCACCCCGGACACCGCTCAGGTCGGCGACCACCTGCCCCCACTCACATTCGGCCCGATCAGCCGCAAAACCCTCGCGCTCTATGCCGGAGCATCCGCAGATCACAATCCGATCCACATCGATCTGGATTTTGCCCGCGAGGCTGGCATGGACGATGTCTTTGCCCATGGCATGCTCTCCATGGCCCAACTCGGCCGCCTCGTGACCGGCTGGGCCGGGCAAAGCCGCCTGCGCGGCCTCTCCAGCCGCTTCACCGCGATCACCCCGGTGGGCGCAACCGTCACCTGTACAGGCACCGTCAGCGACCGGCTTGAGCAACACGGCCGCGTGCTGCTGACCCTCGCGCTCGCCGCACATATTGATGACGGCACCAGAACCCTGCGCGGCGAAGCCAAGGTCTGCGGCACCCCCTGATCCCGCGCACGCCACGCTGCGCGCCCCCTCCTGACAGACAACAAGGACCTCAAATGCCCAACCACATGTGGATGACGGCGGATCACACCGCCTTTGCAAACAGCGTCAGCCGTTTCATGGCCGAAGAGGTCATCCCCAACAACGCCGCATGGTCCGAGGCCGGCGTGGTGCCCAAAGACCTCTGGCACAAAGCCGGTGACCTTGGCATCCTTGGCGCGACCTTCCCCGAAGCCCACGGCGGCCTTGGCCTGTCGCGCCACTTTGACGCCATCACCTTTCTGGAACAGACCAAAGCCGGAGACAGCGGCTGGGGCGTCTCGGTCCACAACATCGCCGCGCATTACATCACCGCCTTTGGCTCTGAGGAACAACAGGCCCGCTGGCTGCCCGATCTCGCCGCAGGGCGCAAAGTCGCCGCCATCGCCATGACCGAACCGGGCACCGGCTCTGACCTGCAGGCGGTCAAAACCACCGCCATCCGCGATGGCAATGAATATCTGATCAACGGCTCCAAAACCTTCATCACCAATGGCGCCACCGCCGATCTGATCGTGCTGGTCGCCAAGACCGACCCAACCGCCAAAGGCCGGGGCGTGTCGCTGATCATCGTGGAAACCGAAGGGCTTGAGGGCTTCACCGTCGGCCGCCGCCTCAAGAAGATGGGCATGAAGCGCAACGACACTGCCGAGCTTTCCTTTCAGGATGTGCGCGTCCCGCTGACCAACCTGCTTGGCCCCGAGGAAGGCCAGGGTTTCATCCAGTTGATGAAACAGCTCCCATGGGAGCGCCTGATCCTTGGCTATATGGCGCTTGGGGCCTCCCAATGCGCGCTCGACCACACGCTGGCTTATGTGAAAGAGCGCAAAGCCTTTGGCCAGCGCGTCATGGATTTTCAGAACACCCGCTTCAAGCTTGCTGAATGCGCCACCAAGATCGAACTGCTCGCCGCCTTCTGCGATCAATGTCTGACCGAGCTCGACGCAGGCCAGCTCACTGCTGAAAAAGCCGCCATGGCCAAGTGGTGGGGCACACAGACCCAATGTGAAATCGTCGATGAATGCCTGCAGCTGCACGGTGGCTACGGCTACATGTCAGAGTATCCGATCAGCGAACTCTACACCGATGCACGCGTGCAAAAGATCTATGGCGGCACCAATGAAATCATGAAAGAGGTGATCGCCCGATCTCTGGATCTCGACTAAGGACCACCCAAATGAGCAAACTCACCGGAAAGCTGACAGGCAAAACCGCCTATATCACCGGCGCAGGCAATGGCATCGGCCGCGCCGTCGCCCTGAAACTCGCCCGCGAAGGCGCCAATATCGTCGTCAACGATCTCGAGGAGGCTCCTGCGCAAGCTGTGGTCGATGAAATCACCGCAGCCGGTGGCAAGGCCATTGCCGTGCCCGGCTCCGTGACCGAGGACGGCTTTGCCGAACGCTTCATCGGCGCAGGTGTGTCTGAGTGGAACGCGATTGACATCATCGTCAACAACGCGGGCTACACATGGGACAGCCTCATCGGCCATATGACCGACGATCAGTTTGACGCCATGATGGATGTGCACGTCAAAGCGCCCTTCCGCATTCTGCGCGCCGCTTCCGGCTTCATCAAAGGCGCGGCCACCCAAGAGGCTGAGGCCGGACAGGAAGTCTTCCGCAAGGTGGTGAACATCTCTTCCATCGCAGGCACCGGCGGCAATGTGGGTCAGGCCAACTATGCTTCGGCCAAATCCGCTGTGCTCGGCCTCACCAAAACACTGGCCAAAGAATGGGGCCGCTTTAAGGTGAATGTGAACTGCGTCGCCTTTGGCTATATCGAAACCCGCCTCACCGAGGCCACCAATGAGAAGAAATCCATCACCGTGGATGGCAACACCGTCGGCATCGGCATCCCCGAAAAAGTCGCCACAGGCTTTGCTTCCATGGTGCCGCTGGGCCGCCCCGGCACACCAGAAGAAGCCGCCGATGGCGTCTATCTCTTCTGCTGCCCCGAAAGCAACTATGTCAGCGGCCAGACTCTGACGGTTGGCGGTGGTCTGAACGGCACCTAAAAAAGGCCCGACTGCAAGTCGGGCTGCGCCGTCCCGCCCCGTTTTGTCGGAGACAAACCTTAGGTTTGGTGGGGCGGCGCATTCGCACCACCCCGCGGGACTATGCAGCCCTCGGCTCTCATGATTGGACCACACATGCTCCAAGGCACCCGCATCATCGAAATCGAAGGCCTCGGCCCCGGCCCCTTCGCCGCCATGCTGCTGGCGGACCTTGGCGCGGATGTGATCACCATCCACCGCAAAACCGCCGCCGCGATCACCGCGGATCAATCCGTGCTCGACCGGGGCAAACGCTCCATCGCGCTTGACCTGAAAGATCCCGAGGATCTTACCACCGCCAAGCGCCTCATCGTCTCCGCGGACGCGCTCATCGAAGGCTTCCGCCCCGGCGTGATGGAGCGCTTGGGGCTTGGCCCCTCCGAATGCCACGCCGACAATCCCGCGCTGGTCTATGGCCGCATGACCGGCTGGGGCCAGGCCGGCCCGCGCGCCCAGAGTGCCGGACACGATCTCAACTACATCGCCCAATCCGGCGCGCTTTGGTATGCCTCAGAGCCAGGCAGCCCACCCATCACCCCCGCCACACTGGTCGGGGATATTGGCGGCGGCGCGCTTTATCTGGTGATCGGCATCCTCTCCGGCATTCTCAACGCACGCACCACCGGACAGGGCACCGTGGTGGACGCCGCCATTGTGGACGGCTCCGCCCACATGATGACCCTGCTCATGGCGCTGCGTCAGGGTGGCGGCCTGTCAATGGAGCGCGGCCACAGCCTGCTGGACGGCCCACATTGGTCGCGCAGCTATCTCTGCGCCGATGGCGGCCATGTCTCCGTGCAATGTCTGGAGCCCCAGTTCTACGCCGAATTTCTGGATAAGCTCGGCCTCAGCGACGATCCGGAATTTGCCCACCAGCACGACGCTACCCTCTGGCCCAAGCTCACCGCGCGCCTGTCTGAAATCTTCCTGTCAGAGCCGCGCCTGCGTTGGGACAGCCTGTTTTCCGGCTCCGACGCCTGCGTCGCCGTGGTGCTTTCGCCTGAGGAAAGCGCGCAGTCTCCCCACATGGCCGCGCGTCAGGTCTGGCATCATCCGGACGGCAATCTGCAGGCCGCCCCTGCCCCGCGCTTTGACGGGAAGGTGGCGCCGATCAACCCTGCCCCCAAACGTGGCGAACACACGGCGGAGATTCTTGCCGAATTGGCACAATCCCCGCGTCAAGAGCGCTGATCGACCTGCCGCAACGCACGGTCAGGTCATAAAAAAGAGGCGCAAAAAAACGCACCTCCGCAATACAGTCGCGATACAGACGCAATACCGACGTTAAAAAACGTGGTTAACGCGGGCTCAGCGCCCACGCAACGCGTCGATCATCAGCTGTACATTCTCAGGGTCTGCATCCGGTGTGATGCCATGGCCAAGGTTGAAGATATGCGGCCCTTTGCTGAAGGCATCAACAATCTTCCGGGTCTCATCCACCAGCGCCTGACCGCCTGTAACCATATGGGAAGACTTGAGATTTCCCTGCACACAGCCATCAACCTGCACATGCTCTGCAGCCCACTCCGGCGTCACACCATCATCCAGCGCCACACAATCCGCGCCCGTCGCCTTGGCAAAGCCCACATAGCGCTCTCCCGCGCCACGCGGGAAGGCAATGATCGGCACATCCGGATGCTTCGCCTTCAGCTCAGCAATGATTTTCTTAGCAGGTTCAAGGGCATAGCGGTCAAAATCCGCCCCCTTCAGAGAACCCGCCCAGCTGTCAAACAGCTTCACAACCTCCGCCCCAGCCTCGATCTGCTTTGACAGATAGTCGATGGTCCCTTCGGTCAAACGATCGATAATCGCTTGAAACAAATCAGGATTTTCATCCTTCAGTTTATGCGCAGGCCCCTGATCCGGCGTCCCCCGCCCCGCAACCATATAGGTCGCCACCGTCCAAGGCGCTCCGGCAAAGCCAATCAGCGTGGTCTCCTTGGGCAGTTCCCGACGCAGGATTCGAACAGTTTCATAAACAGGATCAAGGGTTTCGTGGATTTCACTGGCCGGTTTCAGCCGGTCAAAATCCGCCTGATTTTCAATGGTCGACAGCCGTGGACCTTCGCCCGTGACAAACCACAAATCCGCCCCCAAAGCCTGCGGCAGAAGCAGGATATCAGCAAACAGGATAGAGGCATCAAAGCCATAACGCCGGATCGGTTGAAGCGTCACTTCAGCGGCCAATTTGCTGTTATAACAAAGAGATAGAAAGTCACCCGCCTGCGCCCTTGTGGCGCGATACTCCGGCAGATAGCGCCCCGCCTGCCGCATCATCCAGATCGGCGGCGTGTCCAGCGTCTCACCCGCCAATGCGCGCAGGATCGTCTTCTCGGCCATGGTTTCCCCTTTCCAATGTGTCGCCTTCGTCGTCTGGCACCAGCGTCAAGATGTCAAGGCCAGAGCGCTTGTCAGGACACCCTGTCGCGGCTATCCCTGCGCCATGACCGTGACATTGCCCTCCCCCGACTCGACGCTGAAAATCGGCACCCGTGGCTCCCCCCTTGCCTTGGCGCAAGCCTATGAAACTAGGCGCAGATTGATGGCTGCCTTCGATCTGCCTGAGGCCGCGTTTGCGATTGTGGTGATCACCACATCCGGTGACAACGCACAGCTGATTGCCAAAGACAAACCGCTCAAAGAGCTGGGTGGCAAAGGGCTTTTCACCAAGGAAATCGAAGAGGCCATGCTTGCCGGCAGCATCGACATCGCGGTCCACTCGATGAAAGACATGCCTGTCCTGCAGCCCGACGGCCTGCTGCTTGACACCTATCTGCCCCGCGAAGACACCCGCGATGCATTTGTGTCGCCCAACCACGCCTCTCTGGCGGATCTGCCTGAGGGCGCAACGGTCGGCACATCCAGCCTGCGCCGCCGCGCTCAACTCTTGAATTACCGCAATGATCTCAATGTGGTAGAGTTCCGCGGCAACGTTCAGACCCGCCTGAAAAAACTCTCAGACAACGTCGCGGATTGCACCTTCCTCGCCATGGCGGGCCTCAACCGTTTGGAGATGTCCCACGTCGCCACCAGCGCCATTGAGCCCGAAGACATGCTGCCTGCCGTCGCCCAAGGCGCCATCGGCATCGAACGCCGCGCCGAGGATATGAACACCGCCGCGATGCTGGAAGCCATCCATGACACGCCCACCGGCCAACGCCTTGCGGCGGAACGCTCTTTCCTGGCCGCGCTCGATGGTTCTTGTGAAACCCCAATTGCGGCGCTTGCCGAGCTTGATGGCAACACGCTCCGCCTGCGCGGTGAGGTCTTGCGGCCTGATGGCTCTGAAAGCCTCAGCGACGATCAGCTCGCTCCGATTGAAGATGGCGCAGAGCTCGGAAAAACCATGGCTGCTCAATTGCTTGAGCGCGGCGGCCCCGGTTTCTTTGACTGGCGCTGATCGTCAATATCCGCCTGAGCAAACAAAAAAGCGCCGGTCTTCACCGGCGCTTTTCTTATGTCAGACCCACTTAGCCAGCGGTGGCAGGCTCATCAAAACCGCGTTGGCATCATGGCCGGTCTCCAGCCCGAACTTGGTGCCGCGATCATAGACGAGGTTGTATTCAGCATAGAGCCCCCGGTGCACCAGCTGCGCATCTTTCTCCGCATCGCCAAATGCCTGCACGCGGCGCTTTTCGATCAACGGCAGGAAGGCTGGCAGAAACGCACGACCAATGTCCTGAATAAACGCAAAATCCTTGGCCCAATCACCGGTGTTGTGATCATCCAGAAAAATGCCGCCAACCCCGCGCGCGCGATTGCGGTGCGGAATGTAAAAATACTCGTCCGCCCAAGCCTTTAGCCGTGGATACTGCGCATCGCCATGCTTGTCGCAATGGGCCTTCTGGACAGCGTGAAAATGCGCTGTATCCTCATCATACTCAAGACAGGGGTTAAGGTCAGATCCACCGCCAAACCACCAGCCGTGCGGGGTCCAGAACATCCGCGTGTTCATGTGGACAGCCGGGCAATGCGGGTTCTGCATATGAGCCACAAGACTGATGCCAGAGGCCCAGAAACGCGGATCTGTCTTCATTTCAGGGAAGCCTTTGCGCGCCGCCATTGCTGCCTGCGCACGCTCTCCCAATTCGCCATAAACGGTGGAGACATTGACGCCGACTTTCTCAAACACGCGCCCGCCGCGCATCACCGACATCAGACCGCCACCCGCGTCAGATCCATCCGCGCTGGCGCGTTTGGTCTCGGTCACCTCAAAGCGCCCCGCATTTTGATCGGCAAAGGGACCTTCGGCATGAGTATCCTCAAGCCCTTCAAAAGTCGCGACAATTTCATCGCGCAACGAGCGGAACCACGCGCTCGCGGTTTGCTTTTCAGTCTCCATCGATGCGCTCATGCTCGCCTCTTTGTCTGTTCAGATGCCGCCACGGTCCAATGCCGACAGGCGTCAATTTTGTTTAATGCGCGGGTGTGCTGACCGTATCCAGAAGCGAGCGGCCGCCATCAACCGTCACGATTTGGCCGGTCATGAAGCCCGAAGCCTCTGAGGACAGGAACTGCACCGCATCCGCCAGCTCCCCAGGTGCCGCGATCCGGCCAAGGGGTGTGTGCTGCTCAATCTCATTGCGGCAATCGCGATTGTCCTTCAACGCGGTCTGCAGGCTTGCCGACATCACCGAGCCAATCGCAACCGCATTCACGCGAATCCGTTCCGGCGCTAGTGCCACAGCCATCGCGCGCGTCATCTGATCCAGCGCCGCTGTGGCAATGGAATAACCGAGCAGATCAGGCTGTGACCGTTGTGCGGCAATCGAGGAGAGGTTCACGATCGCCCCGGCAGAGCCTTCTTCCTTGCCTTCGGCCTGTTTGATCATCCGCTTGGCCACAATCTGGCTGAGCTTCAGCGAGGTCATCAGGTTTTGCTGCAGCATCAGCTCAACAGATGCATCATCCGGATTGAGCGGGTCACTGGTTGTCACCTGCCGGCAGCCATTGATCAAAATATCAATCTGATCAAAGGCATCAATGGTGGCTGAGATCAGGTTGTTGATCGTCAGCTTCTCGCGCAGATCGCCCGCGAAGGTGCGCACATTGCCTTCCTCAGGGCGCGTGCCAAACTCTGTGCAGAGCCGCTCTTCGTCCATGTCGGCAAACATGACATTGGCGCCGTGCTCCACAAAATGCCGCCCCACCGCCAGCCCGATCCCGTTGGCCGAGCCGGTGATAATCGCGGTCTTACCTGCAATTGAAAATGACATCTACGATCCCCATCACGCTGCCATGTTGTCGGCTCAAAAGCCTGCCTCAGCCGCGTGTGCGGCTGGGGCGCTGCGCCTTTAGTACCTTGAAACGCGTATCTCCGGCAACGTCTTCGACCTCTTTGAAGGCCTCTCGCAGCGTTGCTTCATACGGCAGATGCCGATTTGCCACCATCCAAAGCTGGCCAGACGGCGCAAGCATCTTGGCAGCCGCATGTATGAAAGACTTGCCCAGATCCGGCTCCGCTTTCCGCCCGGTATGAAACGGCGGGTTCATCACCACCGTATCCACGCGATGTCCGGGTTTGAAGTTTGTGGCATCGGCCCAATGAAACTGCGCCCGCGCGTCAACCACATTGGCTTTAGCACAGTCCAGCGCCGTGTGATCCGCTTCAACAAGATGCAAAACCTCAACACCATCACGGCGCAGAATATGTGACGACAGGAAGCCCCAGCCCGCCCCAAGATCGGCGACAACACGTCCAAGTTTGGCTGGCAGCGCCTCAACCAGCATGGCCGAGGCCGGATCCACGGCATCTGCGCTGAAAACGCCCGGACGCGTGGTGAACCCACCTGCGATCTCCGTGGCCTCACCAGCCTTCCAGTCCGCGAAATCTCCGCCTTCAAACCAGAACAGCCGACCATGGGCTTTGGTGAAGGCCCCGTGCACATCTGCCCGTTTGCGGCACTCTTTGAAAAGGCTGTCGACCCCATCGGTTTTCTGCCCGTCCACAATAACAAGCGGCGCAACTGTACAGGCGCGGGCAATCAGATCGCGGGCCAGCGCTTTGGCGCGCGGCAGCACAACCAGAGCTGCGGCATAGGAACCTTGCTCCACCACCTCGGCGCTATAGCCGACCTGTGCAAAGGCATCATGATCCGGCTTCAGCGGCTGAATGATGGTGCTGCGATCACGCGGCAAAGCGCTGAGGTCGTAGCCAACGCGCGGCGCAAAAACGGCAATATGCCCTTCCAACGGAAGGGCAAGACCGTGCTCATCAACGGCCAGGGACAATCTGCTGTGAGACATTGCTCTTTGGTGACACGGCGCGGGCCGGTCACTCCTTCTCCATGGTGCATTGCAACGGATGCTGGTGACGTTGCGCCAGATCCATCACTTGGGTGACTTTGGTCTCGGCAATTTCGTGGCTGAACACGCCAACCACCGCCACACCCTTCTTATGCACGGTCAACATGATTTCAAACGCCTGCGCGTGGGTCATCGCAAAAAAGCGCTCCAGCACATGCACCACAAATTCCATCGGCGTGTAGTCGTCATTCAGCAGCAACACTTTGTAAAGCGGCGGCTTTTTAGTGCGCACGCGCGTGTCCAGCGCGACCCCGAGGTCACCGCCGTCATCGTCGCCCATGCTCATGAGTACGTTCGGAAAGGTCATTTTCACAAGAATCCGGTCTGTGGTTAGCTGTTTATATAGCCTGTCGATGGTGTAAGAAAAGAGGTCTCACTCAATCGGACTGAATTCATGCCCCGGACGCTCACCACCATCGGCTTTGACGCTGACGACACTCTTTGGCACACAGAGCGGCTCTTTCGTTTGACACAGGAGCGGTTTGCCGAATTGCTGGCTGATTTCACCGAGCCTGCGCACCTGCATGAGCGCCTGCTTGAGGCCGAGCGGCGCAATGTGGGTCACTATGGTTTCGGGGTGAAAGGCTTTGTGCTGTCGATGATAGAGACAGCCATTGAAGTCACCGAAGAAACAGTGCCCGCCTCCGTGATCGCAGAGCTGATGGCTTGCGGGCGCGACATGCTGGCCCATCCAATTGACCTTCTGCCCGATGTGGCAGACGTGGTCGGCGGCCTGTCAGACACGCATCGGCTGATCCTGATCACAAAAGGCGATCTGCTGGATCAAGAACGCAAACTGGCGCAATCCGGTCTGGGCGAGCTGTTCTCCTGGGTCGAGATCGTCAGCCACAAAACCGAGCAGGTCTATGCGGAGACTTTTGCGCGCCATGCGGACGGTCCTGCGCAGGCGATGATGGTGGGCGACTCGATGAAATCCGACATCCTGCCCGCACTGGCGGCCGGAAGCTGGGCTGTGCACGTGCCAAACGGCCCCGCCTGGGCGCTGGAGCAGGCTGAAATGCCCAAAAACAACGCACGCTTTGTGGCGCTTTCACAACTCTCCGACCTTCCGGAAGTTATAAATATCATCAAATGATACCGAATCTGTGCAAGTGTTGGGGTGGATGCTGATGCGGCCACAACATCTTCGAGAGATCGCCTCTATAGCTGAAAACCTCAATAAACATTCACTTTCCTCAATCCGATGCCTGTGTTAGCCTCTTCTCAACAATAAAGGTCAGACCGGAAAACCGGCGATCAGAGGCAGTAAAGGGCAGTTCTCGTGAAGGCGCGGCGTTTTGAGTCGGCCCGTTTTGGGCTATTTTCGGCAGCACTTGTGGTGTGTGTTGCTCTGACCACTTTGGCGGCCTCTGCGGCGCCATATGCAGCCATGGTGATTGATGCACGCGACGGTAAAGTCCTGCACAGCCGCAACGCAGACACCCGTCTGCACCCAGCCTCTTTGACCAAGATGATGACGCTCTACATCGCCTTTGAGGCGGTGGAGAATGGCGAAATCAGCCTCGACACAAAGGTCAAGATTTCCCGGAATGCAGCGGCAGAGCCGCCCTCTAAGCTTGGCCTGCAGTCCGGTCAGAGAATCGCGCTCCGCTATCTGATCCGCGCGGCGGCTGTGAAATCCGCCAATGACGCGGCCACCGCGATTGGCGAGGCTATCGAAGGCTCAGAGGCGGCGTTTGCCCGCCGCATGAACCGCACCGCCAAGGCGCTTGGCATGTCCAACACCAGATTCAAAAACGCCCATGGTCTGACAGAGACCGGCCACATGTCCACTGCGCGGGACATGACCACGCTGGGCCGCCACGTACTCTATGACTATCCGGAGTACTACAACCTCTTCTCCCGCCGCTCCACAAGCGCGGGCATCAAGACCGTGAACAACACCAACCGTCGCCTGCTGAACGCCTATCGCGGCGCGGATGGGATCAAGACCGGCTATACCCGCGCGGCGGGCTTTAACCTCGTGGCCTCCGCAGAGCGCGGCAGCAAGCGCATAATTGCCACCGTGTTTGGCGGCCGGTCCACAGCCACCCGCAATGCAAAGGTGGCTGAGCTGCTCGACCTGGGCTTCACCCGCTCCGCCAGCCGCGTTGCCTTGAGAAAGCCGGGACGTCCGGATTACATCGGCTCCTCCAAAGGCGCGGGCAAAACCATCCGAGTGGCAACCGCTGTGAAAAAGTCGCTGCGCCCCAAGCTGCGTCCGACAGCCGCGACACCGGAAGAGGCGCCAGCCGTGGTTGCAAAGGCCGCAACGCCGGATCCGACCATTGTGGCTGCGGCGAATGTGATCGAGCATGACATTCAATCCGCACTTCTGCAGGCCCAAGAAACCACCGGCGCAACTTTGGCAAGCGTTGAACCGGAGCCGACACCACCGCCTCAGCCCAAGGTCGTCACCCGTATCTCAACCGCAGGCGGCAGACATTGGGGCATCAACGTGGGCCGTTACGGCAGCCGCTATGCGGCGGAAAAAATGCTGCTCAAAACCGCGCTGGCAGAAATGGCCACACTGGATGGCAGCCTCCGCAAAGTTGTCAAAAACACCCGCGGGTTTGAGGCCAACTTTATGGGGCTGTCCAAAGAAACCGCAGACCTAGCCTGCCGCCGTCTGCAGGCCCGCCAGATCACCTGCTACACGCTTGGCCCCAGCTAACGCGCGGAACCATCCAACAAAAGAAAACGCCTTCCATTGAGCATGATGGAAGGCGTTTTCTTTTGTGAAAAGCTTTCGAGCCGCGCTCAGCCCTTGGGCTTATCGTCATATTGCCCGGACAGAATGCGCTGAGCATTGCCTTCCGGATCGTCATATTGATCGGAACGCACGGTATAGAGAAAGGCAACAAGGCCGACGCCCCCCAACAACAGTGAGATTGGGATCAGGTAAGACAGAACTTGCATTTTATCACCTCAGGCGCAGCGCATTGAGCGACACTGTAATGGAAGAGGAAGACATCGCCAATGCGGCAATCAAAGGGGTCGCCAGACCGGCAACCGCCAAGGGCACAGCGATGATATTGTAAACCGTCGCAATACGGAAATTCTCCCGAATGCGCCGTGTCGCGGATTGCGCCGTTTCAATGGCCAGTGGGATCGGCGCGAGATCACCGCCCAAAAGCACGATGTCAGAGGCCACACGCGCCGCATCCAGCGCTGTGGCCGGAGAGATCGACACATGCGCCGCCGCCAGAGCTGCGGTGTCGTTCAGGCCATCGCCAACCATCAGGACGTTTTTGCCGCCCGCGGCCAAAGCCTGCACACGCTTTGCCTTATCCTCCGGCAAAGCTTCTGCAACCCAGTCGGAAATGCCCAAACGCTGCGCAAGGCTCTCCACCGCGCCGGAGGAGTCACCCGACAGCAGAATGATCTCTTTGCCAACGTTCTTCAGCGCGGCCACGGCCCCTTCGGCACCCTCACGCAAAGCGTCTGCAAAGACAAACGCGCGGGCACCGCCTGTGCCAAGGCTCAGATAGGCCGCTGTTTGCGCCCCCGTTTCTGCACCAACCCAGCTTGCACGGCCAAGGCGCACCAACTGACCATCATGAGTTCCTTGCGTGCCATAACCAGGCACCTCTTCGATATCGCGCACGTCCGCCGGGGCAACACCAGCCGCCTGCGCCGCTTTGGTCAGCGCGACACTCAGCGGATGGGCGGAGCCCCGCGCCAGTGCCAAAGCAACTGACAGTTCATCTGCATTAAATGCGTCAAGATTTGTCAGCTCGGGTGTTCCGGCGGTCAGTGTGCCGGTCTTGTCAAAAACCACCGTGTCAACTTGCGCCAGACGTTCCAAGGCGGTGCTGTGTTTGATCAGCATACCTTTGCGGAACAAGCGCCCGGAGGCGGCGGTTGTCACGGCAGGCACCGCGAGGCCCAAGGCACAGGGACAGGTGATGATCAGCACCGCCGCTGCGATATTGAGCGCTGTGCGCATATCAAAGGTGTAAAGATACCATCCCAGAAAGCTCAGAGCCGAAAGGATATGAACACCGGGCGCATACAGCTTCGCCGCTTTATCCGCCAGTGAGGTGTAGTTGGAGCGGCCCGCCTCAGCTACAGCCACCAGATCCGCCATGCGATGCAGGCTGGTCTGATCCCCCACCGCGCTGGCGCGGATCATCAGCGGCCCTGTCAGGTTCACTTCACCAGCGCTGACACCCAGACCAGGCTCGGCAAAGACCGGTACGGTTTCACCCGTCAGCAAAGAGCGGTCCAACTCTGAACGCCCTTCGACAATCTCGCCGTCCACAGGCATGCGCCCGCCGGGCCGCACCAATATCAGATCGCCAACGCGCAACTCCTGCACGGCGACGGTCTCTTCCTGCCCATCCTGCACACGAATGGCCCGCGGCACTTCAAGCGCCGCCAGTTCCTCAGCGGCCGAGCGCGCCACGGCCCGTGTGCGGTGATCCAGATAGCGCCCCGCCAGCAGAAAAAACACCAGCGTCAGCGCCGCATCAAAATAGGCATGCTCGCCGGACAAAGACGTTTCCCAAAGCGAGGTCACAACCGCCAGAAGGATCGCCAGAACAATCGGCACATCCATATTGAGGCGGCGGTGCTTCAATGCGCTCCATGCATGGACAAAAAACGGTTTGCCGGAAAACACGATGGTCGGCAGCGCAATGGCTGCTGAGATCCAGTGGAACAGATCGCGCGTTGCCGCCTCAGCCCCTGACCACACAGACACAGACAGCAGCATCACATTCATGGAGGCAAAACCCGCCACCGCAAGCCGCATCAGCAGGTCACGCCCCGCCTTGTCAGTCTGGGTCGCACTCAAGGTGCCTGCATCCAGCTCATGCGCTTCATAGCCCACGCGTTCCAAAACGTCTGTCAGCATTTCCGGCGTGACGTCAGCCTCAGCCTCGATGGAAGCGCGCTTGAGTGTGAGGTTCACCCGTGCTGAGGTGACACCCGCGACCTTGGAAAGCGCCCCTTCAACCGTTGCAATGCAGGCCGCGCAGTGCACACCGGGAACAGACAAGGCAATGCGCGCGCCTTCCTCTGCCATGGCCCCTTCGGCCAAGGCTTCCGCCGCCGGGGCTGCATCGCAGGCCGGACAGGCAGAGAGGTGGGGGCGCGCAACTGCGGTCATCAGATCAGCTCTTCTCGACGATCAGCACCACGCGTTGCTCAAACGCGGTGCCATCAAGGGCATTGGCTTTCATACGGATGTTCCAGTTGCCCGGAGCCAGCTCTTCGCGCGCCACATAAGCGGTGCCATCAAACTGAAACTCAGGCTCGCGGTCATCCTTCACATGGGTCGCCCGTCCAAGCACCGCCTGCAGGTTGCTAACCTGCACAGGGCGCCCGCTTTCGTCGGTAACAGTCAGGATCAGCAGGCCACCTGTTGCCCGCGCGGTGACATCCCAGCCAAGCGCTTCCTGCGCTGTGCGGCGTTCGTCAAACTCCTGACTGGCGACATAGGAGTTTTTGACCTCCAACCCGGGAAAGGTCTTCACCGCGCTGAAAGCCAGCACAAGATTGACCGCAATGATCACACCGAATGCGCCGACAAAAACCAATGCCGCATGGCGCCCGGTGAATTTCTTCTCAGCCATCACTGGCCCTTTCCATTAAAGATCGTGTCTTTGTAAACCCGATCGCCGTTGCCCGTGTCCTCAAACCAGAAGCGGAAAGGCGTGCTTTCGCCATCCGCTGGCACGGACCCTTTTGGAGCCACAACATACACACGTTGGATGCGCATTTCATCCGCTTCGACCTGAACCGCCTCATAAGGCGTGCCTTCAAGCTGCACCCGCAGCGCCGGATCGCCCTTAAGAGAAATACGGAACATGCGCGGCTCATGGTGTTTGTTGCGCAGCCGCACCTCATAGGTGTTGCGGATCGACCCGTCAGAGAGGGTCACATAGGTCGGATTGCGCACAGGCGCCACCGTGGCTTCAATATCGGAGCGCAGGAACAGCGCCACAATCAGGGCGATGCCAACCGCCGCCCACATGGTGGTGTACATAATGGTGCGCGGACGCAGCGCATGCTGCCACACAGGCTTTGGTGCCTCGCCTGCGCGTTCACGGCCTTCATCTGACAGCGCCAGATAGTCGATCAACCCGCGAGGCTTGCCGATCTTGTCCATGATGTCGTCACAGGCATCGATGCACAGCGCGCAGGTGATACATTCCATCTGCTGGCCATCACGAATGTCGATCCCCACAGGGCATACGTTCACGCAGGCCATACAATCGATGCAGTCCCCCTGCTCGCTTGCCGCATCCCGCTTGCCTTTGCCACGCGGCTCGCCACGCCATTCACGATAACCGACGGTGAGGGTATCCTCATCCATCATTGCTGCCTGAATACGTGGCCAAGGGCAGGCATAGATACAGATCTGCTCACGTGCAAAGCCACCAAAGGCAAAGGTTGTCGCCGTCAGGATCGCCACCGTTGTGTAGGCCACCGGGTGTGCTGCGCCGGTCACAAGATCAACCGCCAGCGTGGGCGCATCTGCGAAGTAGAAAACCCAGGCCCCGCCTGTTGCCAACGCGATCAGCAACCACGCCAGCCATTTGGTTAGACGCAAACGGATCTTGCGCGCATCCAGCTTCTCTTGCCGATGCAGACGCAGACGGGCGTTGCGATCCCCTTCGATCCAGCGTTCCACAAGAATGAACAGATCCGTCCAAACCGTTTGCGGACAGGCATAGCCACACCACACACGACCAAGCGCGGAGGTGAACAGAAACAGGCCAAGCCCGGCCATAATCAACAGCCCCGCCACGAAGTAAAACTCGTGCGGCCAGATCTCGATCATGAAGAAGAAGAAGCGGCGGTTCGCGATATCCACCAGCACCGCCTGATCCGGCAGGCTCGGCCCACGGTCCCAACGCAGGAACGGCGTGAGGTAGTAGATGCCAAGCGTCACCGCCATGATCCACCACTTAAGATTACGGAACATACCATGGACGCGCTTGGGGAAAATCGGTTCGCGTTTGGCGTAAAGTGACGGTGCAGGACTGTTGCTCACGGAATCACTCTCTGGCTATTGGAGGCAAAATCAGTCTTCACCTATCATAGCACTTCAGGACATTGACCTGTGTCAAATGGCGCATCTGATAGACATATTTTTCAGGGACTTAAGCCATTTCATGCCGCATCTGCGCAGGTGTCGCACCGGTCCAGGTGTGAAAGGCGCGATAGAAGGAATTGGGGTCCTGATAGGCCAGCAAATAGGAGATTTCTTCAACGCTCATGGCCTGATCGCGCAGATAGTGCAGCGATAAATCAGAGCGTGTTTTATCCAGAACCTGCTGGAACGTCATGCCTTCCGCCTTCAGGTGCCGCTGTAGGCTGCGACGGCTTGTCACAAGCTTCTCGCTCACCGCATCCACAGAGGCCCGACCGGCTGGCAACAGCTCCAGAAGCGCGCTGCGCACCCGCGCAGACATCGCCGTATTGCGGCGCTGCTCGGCAAGCTGGCGCGTCAGCTCGCGCTCAAATCCGGCCCAGAGCTGCGGGCTTTCCGAAATCAAAGGGCGATAGGCATCCGTTTTTGTCATCACCAAACGCGGACGGCGGCTCAGGACAGCCTTGCGCCCGAAAAAGCGGTCAAACTCATCCTGATCGCTCACAAACGCAGGCATGCCAACTTCGACCGGCAGGAAGTCCACACCTGTAAAGGTCCGCCCCAGCTCCAGAAAATAGACCATCTCAAAGGCGGCCATCCCATCTGGCATGCGCAATTTGGGATCAGCCACCTCAATCTCCAGCGTCACCGTGCGCTCGGTCTCGCTGGTGATCAGTCGCACAGGCGCAACAAGGGGCTTGAAGACCGCAAGCCGCTCAAGCCCCGTGGCGATATTGGGGCTGCAGGAAAACGCAAAAACCGCCGGCACAATGGGTCCCTGAGCCATGGCGCGTGCCATCTCCAGGATCATTCGCGGCTCTTTGGCCTGCGCCAGCATGGCCTCCCACAGATCAAACACCTGCTTGGCCGACAGCGCACGCCCCTCAAGGGCAAACAGGTCCTTGGGCAGCCCGCAGGTGCGCAGCATCTCAGAGGTCGAAATACCAGCTGCCTCCAAAAACGCGGGCACAGATTTCTGGACGGGATAGCGGGTGTGCGTGTTCATCTTGACCTCCTGCAGTCTCTCCAAATTTAGGAGACGCCATCGCTTGAACCAAGCATGTGGCGTGATTTGCAAGAACTTTCTTGGAAGATTTGGGGTGCCAGTCTCTTCAGGAAACGCGCGAACAGGACGAAAAGACTGGCACCCGATGCCCGGACCTCAGCCGTACCGGGCGAATGAGGCGGCGCTGGATGCAGCGCGCTGCCTACAACCCTAAGGTAGCACCGCTTTGCCCGGTAAAATTTGATCTTAGTCAAATAGCGAAAAAATTCGTCAAAAAATAAGCCGCCCCGATTGCTCGGGGCGGCTCACTAAAGTTCTATCGGAAGCGGGTGATTACTCACCACCACCCAGCTGGTGCACATAAGCAGACACCGCGCGGATCTCCGCTTCGCTCAGGCGGTCCCGGAAAGACCAGGATGGCATCACACCATAGCGGCTGTAAGTGACCGTCTCCTTGATGGAGGCATAATCCCCACCATAGAGCCAGATCGCATCCGCAAGGTTAGGAGCACCCTGATCGCGGTCACCGGTGCCGTCTTCCATGTGACAGGCAGAGCAGTTGTCTTCAAAGACCACCGCACCCGCATCCACCATGGAGGCATCAACCGGATCACCAGACAGCGACATCACGTAGTTCACAACCTGTTCGACCTCTTCTTTTTCAAGAATTTCGCCGAAAGCAGGCATTTCGGAATAGCGCGCATCGTCGTCGTCTTCGTTGCGAATACCGTGTTTGACGGTGAGATAGATGTTCTCGATGTCACCGCCCCACAGCCAATCGTTGTCCAGTAGGTTCGGATAGCCAACGCCGCCCGCCGCGCCAGAGCCGTGGCACTGGGCACAGAAGGTTTTGAACACGGCAGAGCCTGCAGAGGTCGCATAGCTGTTCAGCTCGTCATCCGCCGCAATCTGGGTCAGCTCAGCGGCTTCCAGCTTTGCGTTGATCGGCGCCAGCTTGTCCTGAGCCACTTGGATCTCTTCGACCACGTCACCACGGGAGGACCACCCCATCACACCTGCGGTCGCGCCGCTGATGCCCGGCCAGGCCGGATAAGCGATGGTGTAGCCCACACCCCAGATGATGGTGGCGTAGAAAACCCATAGCCACCAGCGCGGCATCGGATTGTCGAATTCTTCGATCCCATCCCAGGAGTGGCCTGTGGTGTTCGGATCGCCCTCAAACTTTTTGGATTGCTTGGTCATGGCCGCGCCTCCTTGTGCGTGGCGGGTTTATCTGCGTGGCGAAATGGGATGTTGGCGTTGTCGCGATACTCTTTGCTTGCGCCGGGACGGAACACCCAAAAGATGATCCCGACGAAGAAGAGGAACAGGCCCAGCAACATCCAGCTGTCAGCGAACTCGCGAAGGAATGAATATGTTTCCATGTTTTCCTCCTTAGCGGGACGCGTCAGGCGTGAAGGCTGAGAAATCAACCAACGTGCCCAGCATCTGCAGATAAGCGATCAGCGCATCAGCCTCAGACACACCCGGCTGCCCGTCGAAGTTGCGCACATTCACGCTGTCTTCGCCGTAGCGTTCGAGAAGGCCGTCATAGTCACTGTCCGGATCCGCTTGCGCGAGGAAGTCGGACTGCGCGTTTTCGATCATCTCTTCGGTGTAAGGCACGCCCACCACAGCATTGGCTGCCATGATATCGCCCATGTATTCGCCCTCGATCATACGGTTCTCAAGGAAGCCGTATTTCGGCATCACCGACTCTGGCACCACAGCCTGCGGGTCACGCAGGTGATCCACGTGCCAATCGTCGGAGTAACGGCCGCCCACACGTGCCAGATCAGGACCGGTACGCTTGGAGCCCCACTGGAACGGGTGGTCGTATTTGGACTCCGCCGCCAGTGAGTAGTGACCATAACGCTCAACCTCGTCGCGCATCGGGCGGATCATCTGGCTGTGGCAGACGTAGCACCCTTCGCGGATGTAGATTTCACGTCCAGCCATTTCCAGCGGGGTGTAGGGGCGTACGCCCTCTACATCCTCAATGGTGTTTTCCAGCCAGAACAGCGGTGCAATCTGCACGATGCCGCCAATGGTTACGACCAGGAAGCTGCAAATAAGCAGGAGGGTCGCGTTGGTCTCGAGGATCTTGTGTTTGTCGAGAATAGCCATAGCTGCCGGCCCTCCTTATTCAGCCGGGACTGCGACGGACAGGCTGGCCTCTTTGGCCGGTGCCTTACGCACAGTCATCCACAGGTTGTAGCACATGATGAGGGCACCAGCGAGGAACATGACCCCACCCAGACCGCGCACCACGTACATCGGGAACTTCGCAGCCACAGTGTCGGCAAAGGAGTTCACGAGGAAGCCGTTTGCGTCCACTTCACGCCACATCAGACCTTCCATGATACCGGTCACCCACATGGACGCCGCGTAGAGCACGATGCCGATGGTGGCGAGCCAGAAGTGCCAGCTCACGAGGCTGAGGGAATACAGACGATCACGTTTCCACAGCGCAGGCACCAGATAGTAGAGCGCGCCAAAGGTGATCATGCCGTTCCACCCCAGAGCACCGGAGTGCACGTGGCCAATGGTCCAGTCAGTGTAATGGCTCAGCGAGTTCACCGCACGGATCGACATCATCGGGCCTTCAAAGGTGGACATGCCGTAAAAACCAACCGAGATCACCATCATACGGATCACAGGGTCTGTGCGCAGCTTGTCCCAGGCACCGGACAGGGTCATCAGACCGTTGATCATGCCACCCCAGCTCGGCATCCACAGGATGACGGAGAACACCATGCCAAGGGTCGACGCCCAGTCAGGCAGCGCGGTGTAGTGCAGGTGGTGTGGACCCGCCCAGATATACAGGAAGATCAGTGCCCAGAAGTGGATGATCGACAGTTTGTAGGAGAACACCGGACGCTCGGCCTGCTTCGGGATGAAGTAGTACATCATGCCCAGGAAGCCTGCAGTCAGGAAGAAGCCCACAGCGTTGTGGCCATACCACCACTGCACCATCGCGTCTTGAACACCGGCCCAGACGATAACGGATTTGGAGCCAAAGATCGACACAGGGATGGTCAGGTTGTTGATCACGTGCAGCATCGCGATGGTCACGATAAACGCGAGATAGAACCAGTTCGCCACATAGATGTGGGGTTCTTTACGCTTGATGATCGTGCCCAGATAAATCGCCAGATAGCAAACCCAGACAATAGTCAGCCACAGGTCAACATACCATTCCGGCTCGGCATATTCCTTGGACTGTGTGCCGCCCAGAACATAGCCGGTGGCCGCCAGTACGATGAACAGCTGATAGCCCCAGAACACAAACCATGCCAGGTTGCCGCCCCAGAGGCGCGCGGCGCTGGTGCGCTGCACAACATAGAAGGAGGTCGCCAGCAAGGCGTTGCCGCCAAATGCAAAGATCACAGCAGATGTGTGCAGCGGACGCAGGCGGCCAAAGTTGGCGTAGCCCTGTGCCCAATCAAAGTTCAGGACCGGGAAGGCCAGCTGAAAGGCGATAAATACGCCTGCCAGGAAACCAACAACGCCCCAGAATGCGGTTGCAATGACCCCGTAGCGGATCACGTCGTCCATATATTCGTCCTGCGCGATCACCGTTTTTGTGCCGGTACCGCGCAAAACCCAAATAAACAGCCCAAAGGACACGCCCGCGATAATGAGGGCGTGTACCATATAAGCCAGATCACGCGCATAGTTGGCCGCAATCATCGCAAAAAATGTGATGAGGCCAAGCGCGATCAGCTTGAAGTAATTTACCATTTCGCGTCCCTTCGTCTTGCTTGGCCCGAGTCTCCAGAGCCTTAGCGGATTTAGACAGTCCATGTTTTGCGGGTGCAGCGTTAATGCCGCCTTGATCTGCATCAAGGAAAGTCGCGCGGCGTGTAGGACTTAATCATATCCAAGGCCAGCATCTTTCTCGCCGACACATTGGAAAGCCCTCACGGTCCAGACTTCATTTTCAAACAACGGTAGGTTCGAATGGACTACAAAACACTTCTCTGCGTCATGACCGACGCTGACATTGCCCGCGCGGCGCTTGAGCAATCCATCGCCCTGACCGAGGCGCAAGACGCCCATCTGGACGTGCTTGCCCTTGGTGTAGACCGCTCTCAGACCGGTTATTTTTATGCCGGAGCAGACGCGATCCTGATGCAGGAAATGCTCGCCCGCGCCCACGGCGAAGCCAAGGAAATTCAGGACAAAGCAGAGGCGAAACTCAACAGCAGCACCGTGCGTTGGGCCAGCGATATGGGCGTTGCTCAGATCGCGGACCTGGGACGCCATGTCGCATCACGCGCGCGCTTTGCAGATCTTGTTGTGCTCCCGAAACCTTACGGCAAAAACCACGGCAACGAGCTGGAACCCACGCTTGAGGCCGCGCTCTTTGAGGGGCAGGCTCCGGTTTTGATGGTGCCAGAATCAGCGCCCCCCATCAAAACGCCCAAAACCGTCTGCATCGGCTGGAACGAAAGCGCCGAAGCGCTGGTTGCTACACGCGCGGCGCTGCCGTTCCTCAAATCCGCGGATGTGGTGCATGTGGTGGTGATCGATCCTCCCACCCATGGTCCAAACCGCTCTGATCCCGGCGGCCTGCTGTCACAGTTCCTGGCCCGTCATGGCGTGAATGCGCAGGTGGATGTACTCTCCAAAACGCAGCCTCGCGTCTCAGATGTGCTGCTGCGCCACGCCACGGACAACAACGCCGACCTGATGGTCATGGGCGCCTATGGGCACTCCCGCTTCCGCGAAGCCATCTTGGGCGGCGCAACACGCAACATGCTGGAACACGCGCACCTGCCTGTCTTCCTTGCCCACTAACCTGCGCAGGTTGATGCCCAAAAACACAAAAGGCGCCCAAACCGGCGCCTTTTTCTTTGCTGATAGAATTGGCTCTTATCTTAGGCCATCATCCCGCCGTCGCTGTCATCTCCGGCCTCATCCAGAAGCCGCTGAAAGTCCGGCACGGTGACATGGCGTTTGCCTTCCAACACAATCACCCCGTCCTTTTTGAGCGCGGAAATCTGTCGGCTCACCGTCTCAAGTGTCAGGCCAAGATAATCCGCCATCGCTTCGCGGGTCAGCGGCAGGTCAAACACCATTTCTTCGTGGCCGTTCAACAGCTTCAGCGCCGCATCGCGACGCCCGATGATCGACAGAAGGCTGGCGATTTTTTCACGCGCGGTCTTACGACCCAGCACAAGCATCCATTCGCGCGCGGCATCCAATTCGTCGAGCGTCATTTCCAAAAGCCGCTGCGCAACATGTGGCGTCTCCACCATCATGGTCTCAAACGGCTTGCGGCGGAAACAGCACATGACAACATCCGTGGTTGCCACAACATCATAGGTTGCAGCTTCCCGCCCCGGGCGCCCCACAAAGTCACTCGGCAGCAAAAGCCCGACCATCTGCGTGCGGCCGTCTTCCATGGTCTGCGTGAGGGACGCGATCCCCGACACCACAGAGCCCACAAACTCCATGCGGTCACCGGACCAGATGATGGTCTGCCCCGCTTCAAAACTGCGGTAGTATTTCATCTCCTCGAGCCGATCGAGCTCGTCTGTGTCACAGCGCGCGCAAACTGCGCGGTGCTGGATCGGGCAGTTCTCACAACCGCCAACAAACTTGGTAAGATCAGTCATTTTATAAGCCATACCTGGAATTGATCTGGGTCAAGGATAGTGAGTCGTGTTTTGAGGTACCCCCTACGCCCATGGAAACGGGAAAACAATTGGCGAAACTGGGGCTGTTTGACGCAAAAGTACCGCGTTATACCAGCTACCCCACCGCCCCGCATTTTGAAAATAACGTAAACCCAGACACTTACAAGGAGTGGATTCAGTCTATTCCGTCAGGTTCTGAGGTCTCTCTATACGTGCATGTGCCTTTTTGCCGCCGCCTCTGCTGGTTTTGCGCCTGTCGGACACAGGGCACCTCCACGCTTTCGCCGGTGGCGTCTTACGTCGAGACCCTAAAGCAAGAATTGTTGATTCTCAAATCTATCTTACCGGAGGGCGTGCGCCTGTCGCGCCTGCACTGGGGTGGCGGCACGCCAACCCTGCTTGACCCCGGCATGATGGAAGATCTCGCGGGTGCCATTTTCGACGTCGCCCCGATGGCACAGGACGGTGAGTTCTCTGTCGAAATTGATCCCAATGAGATCGACGAAGCCCGTTTGGCTGTTCTGGCAAAGGCCGGGATGAACCGCGCTTCCATCGGCGTGCAAGACTTTGACGACGATATCCAGAAAACCATCGGCCGCATTCAAGGTTATGACATCACCCGCGAAGCGGTCGACATGATCCGCGCGCATGGCGTCAAAAGCGTGAATGCCGACATTCTCTTCGGCCTGCCCCATCAGACACAAGCGCGCATCACCGAAAGCGTGCAGAAGCTGCTGTCGCTGTCTCCTGACCGCGTCGCGCTTTATGGTTATGCCCATGTGCCCTGGATGGCAAAGCGCCAGCAGATGATCCCATCTGACGCGCTGCCAACGCCACAGGAACGTCTTGCGCTGTTTGAAACAGCCCGTCAGCTCTTCCTCTGGGACAATTACGACGAAATTGGCATCGACCACTTCGCGACCAAGACCGACAGTCTTTCGGTGGCACAGCGCAACGGCACCCTGCGCCGCAACTTCCAAGGTTACACCGACGATATGGCCGATGTCTTGCTGGCGGTCGGCGCCTCTTCGATCGCGCGTTTCCCACAAGGCTACGCGCAGAACGCCCCGGCCACCTCGGCTTACACCGCAGGCATCCGCGAGGGCCGTTTCACCACCTCGCGTGGCCATAAGTTCACCGGGGACGACCTTCTGCGCGGCCGGATGATCGAAGCGCTGATGTGTGACTTCCGCATAGAGTCCGATGAAATCGTCGAGCGGTTTGATATCTCCCGCGCCGCGCTGAACGAGATGTTCTCCAAGGTGATGGCGCAGTTCCCGAACATGCTCGCGCTGGAAAGCAACGCCTTGGTGATCCCGCCTCAGGCGCGACCGCTCACGCGGATGATTGCCCGCGCCTTTGACGCTTATGATATGAGCAAAGCACAACACAGCGCCGCGATCTGATCGCGGCGTTGCCTTTTGCGGCCTACCCGTGCGCTGCGGCCAGCAGCTCGCGGGTATAATCGGTCTGCGGGTTCTCAAACAGGGTCTCGGCAGTGCCCTGCTCCACCACATCACCTGCGCGCATCACCATGATCTTATGGCTCATAGCGCGCACCACATGCAGGTCGTGACTGATAAACAGATAGGCCAGCCCGTATTTTTCCTGAAGGTTGCGCAGCAGCTCCACGATCTGAACCTGCACCGTCATATCCAGCGCTGATGTCGGCTCGTCCAATACCACCAGCTTGGGGCGCAGGATCATTGCGCGGGCGATGGCGATCCGCTGACGCTGCCCACCGGAGAATTCATGCGGATAGCGATCCATGGTCGCGGGGTTCAGGCCCACCTCTTCCATGACCTCGGCAACAAGCGTGCGCGTGTCCCGCCCATCCGGATTGCCATGCACGCCAAGCCCTTCAGAGATGATCTGCTCACAGGTCATCCGCGGGCTCAGGCTGCCGAACGGATCCTGAAACACAATCTGCATGTCTTTGCGCAGCGCGCGCAGCTGCCGCGTGTTCCATTTGCGCACATCGTTGCCGACAAAGCCGATTTTGCCGTCGCTGGAAATCAGCCGCATCATCGCCAGTGCCAGCGTCGTTTTCCCCGATCCACTTTCACCCACGATGCCAAGCGTCTCTCCGGCGCGCACCGTCAGGCTCGCGTCATTCACCGCTTTCACATGGCCCACCGTGCGCTTCAGCAATCCCTTTTGGATGGGGAACCAAACCCGCAGGTTTTGCGCTTCGCTCACCACATCCGCCCCGTCCGGAACCGGCGCAGGATGGCCGCTCGCTTGCGCACTCAGCAAAAGCTGCGTGTAAGGATGCTGCGGATTTTCAAAGATTTCCGCGACCGGGCCAGCCTCGACAATCTCCCCGTCCTTCATCACACAGACCTTATCCGCGATGCGCCGCACCACGCCCAGATCATGGGTGATGAACAAAAGCCCCATGCCTTCGGATTTCTTCAGCTCGGCAAGCAACTCCAGAATCTGCGCCTGAATGGTCACGTCGAGCGCGGTTGTTGGCTCATCAGCGATCAGAATGTCAGGCTTGTTGGCCAGCGCCATGGCAATCATCACACGCTGCCGCTGTCCACCGGACAGCTCGTGCGGGTAGGCCGTCAGGCGCTGTTCCGCATCGCGCAATCCCACTTTGTTGAGCAGATCCAAAATCCGGCCACGCGCCGCATCCCCCGTCACGCCCTGGTGCAGGGCAAGGCTCTCGCCAAGCTGCTTTTCAAGCGTATGCAAGGGATTGAGACTGGTCATCGGCTCCTGAAAGATAAAGCTGATGTCATTGCCACGTACCTGCCGCAGCAGGTTTTCAGGCGCGCCAACCATCTCTTGCCCGTCATAGTGCACCGAGCCCTGCACCTCGGCACTGCCCGGCAGCAGCGACACCGTCGACAAAGCCGTCACCGACTTGCCCGACCCGGACTCCCCGACCAGCGCCACGGTTTCCCCGCGATCCACGCTGAACGACACACCTTTCACGGCCTCATGAAGCTGCCCGTCTTGGCGAAACCCCACCCGCAGGTCTTTGACGTCCAGAATGCTCATGAAAAGGTCTTTCTCGGATCAAACGCATCGCGCACGCCTTCAAAGATGAAGACCAAGAGCGAGAGCATGATGGCAAATGTGAAGAAGGCGGTGAAGCCAAGCCACGGCGCTTGCAGGTTCTGCTTGGCCTGAAGGGTCAGCTCGCCAAGGCTCGGTGCTGAGGATGGCAGACCAAAGCCAAGGAAATCCAACCCCGCCAGCGTGCTGATCGTGCCGGTCACAATGAAGGGCAGCATGGTCACGGTCGCGACCATCGCATTGGGCAGCATATGGCGGAACATGATCACCCTGTTGCTCACGCCCAGCGCCTTGGCCGCGCGCACATACTCAAGGTTCCGCGCCCGCAAGAATTCTGCGCGCACCACACCAACCAGCGCCGTCCAGCTGAACAACACCGTCAAGAGCACAAGCAGCCAGAAACTGCGCCCCACAATCGCAAACATGATGATGATGATATAAAGGCTTGGCGTGGCGCCCCAGATCTCGATCACCCGTTGGAAGATCAGATCCAACCAGCCACCAAAATAGCCCTGCACGGCCCCGGCCACGATGCCAATCAGGCTTGCCGCCGCTGTCACGAGAAGGGTGAAGAATATCGACAAGCGGAAGCCGTAGAGCACACGCGCAACCACATCCCGTTTGCGGTCATCCGTGCCCAGCCAGTTCTGCCCATCCGGTGGCAATGGTGCGGCACCGGAACGATCCACCGGCGTGTCATAGCTGTAGGGAATGAGCGGCCAGAGCGCCCAGCCTTTGTCAAACCCGTCCGCGCTGTAGGTGCCCGCATCCAGCTCTTCGAGAATATCTTCCGGCACATCAAAACAATCCTCAACACCCCCGGTGGAAATGAGGCATTGCACGACCGGGTCCTTGTAGTCGGCTTCGGTTTTGAAATCCCCGCCAAAGGTCGTTTCAGGGTAGAAACTAAAAACAGGCGTAAAGAACTCACCGCGATAGTTCACAAGGATCGGCTTGTCGTTGGCAATCAGCTCCGCAAACAGGGAAATGCCAAAGGCCACGCAAAAGATAATCAGCGACCAGAAGGCGCGGCGATTGCGTTTGAAGTTGCTCCAGCGGCGCTGGTTCAGTGGAGACAGCGCCATCAGCCTTCCCTCTTCTCAAAGTCGATGCGCGGATCAACCAACACATACATCAGGTCCGACAGGATACCGACCACAAGGCCGATCAGGCCAAACACAAAGAGCGTGCCAAAGATCACGGGGTAATCTCGCGCCACCGCGGCCTCAAAGCCAAGCCGCCCGAGCCCATCAAGCGAGAAGATTGTCTCGATCAGAACAGAGCCGCCAAAGAACACACCGATAAACACCGCCGGGAAACCCGCGATCACGATCAGCATCGCATTGCGGAACACATGCCCATAAAGCACACGCCGCTCTGTCAGCCCCTTGGCCCGCGCTGTCATCACATAGTGTTTTTTGATTTCATCCAGAAAGCTGTTCTTGGTCAAAAGCGTCAGTGTCGCAAAGGCGGAGATAGTGGAGGCGATCACCGGCAACGTGATGTGCCAGGCATAATCCAGGATCTTGCCCATGGTTGTCAGGTCTTGGAAGTTGTCAGAGGTCAGCCCCCTCAGCGGGAATATCTTAAAATAAGACCCGCCAGCAAACAGCACCAGCAACATGATCGCAAATAGAAAGCCCGGAATGGCATAGGCGATGATGATCGCCCCTGACGTCCAGGTATCAAAGGCCGTGCCATCTTTCACCGCCTTGCGGATGCCCAACGGAATGGACACCAAATAGGCAATCAGCGTTGACCAAAGCCCGAGCGTGATCGAGACCGGCATCTTCTCCAGCACCAGATCAATCACTGTGATCTTACGGAAATAGCTCTCCCCGAAATCCAGCGTCAGATAGTTGCCCATCATATTGAGAAACCGCTCCAGCGGCGGCTTGTCAAAGCCGAACTCCCGTTCAAGCTCCTCGATGAATTCCTTGGGGAGCCCGCGCGCCCCAAGATACTCGCTGTCAGAGCCAAAGGTCTCTTCCCCGCCGACATCTTCATTGCCGCCAGCAAAGCCTGAGAACACATCACCCTCGCCCTGCATCCGGGCAATGACTTGTTCCACCGGGCCACCGGGGACAAATTGAACCAGCGAGAAATTGATAATCATAATCCCAAGCAACGTCGGGATTATGAGCAACAGTCTGCGGAGAATATAGGCGCCCAAAGCTTACTTCCTTAGCGCACCCGAGGCGATCAGCGCCTCGTGTTTCTCTTTGTTGTACCACCAGAAATCAAGCACACCGACCGCATAGGGCGGCAGCTCTTCGGGCCGCTCATACATGTCAAAGTAAGACACCCAGGTCTCCGGAACAAATCCGGCGTGGGCGATCACGCGCTCATAGCGCAACGCGCGGTCCAGCGCCGTCAACGCAACAACCTCATCCTCCCGCGATGTGGTGGCAAGCGCCGCATCGATGATGGCGTCCACCATGGGGCTGCGCAGGGCAGATGGATTGTAGGAGGAGACTTCCGCGGTTTGGGAGCCAAACAGCTGTTTGAGGCCGGTGCCTGCGGAAGAGAAGGTCAAAATCCGCGTATGGATCAGGTCATAGTCCTTATCGAGGAAACGCTGCTGTCCCTGCGCGCTGTCGACTTTGTCGGCTTTGACCTTGATGCCCCAATTTGCCAGCGTCTTCACGTAGGCCTCAATGGTGGCTAGTCGGGTTTCATCCCAGCTGGAGATCACGAGGAAATCAAGCGACATCTGCGCGCCGCTGGCATCCACCATCTCGCCGTTGTCATTCACCGTCCAACCGGCTTTCTCAAACAGCTTGAGCGCCGCACGCTTGTTGCGACGGTCGATCGGGTTGGACGCTTTGGAGGTGTGCGGCACCACCGCAGTCTCTGTCAGCATCTCAGGCGGCACAACATCGCCCAGCGATTTCAGAAGCGCCAGCTCTGCCCCTTCCGGCACGCCTTTGGCTTCCCATTCCTGCCCTTCCACGAAGGACGTGCGCTGTGTAGTGAGGTCGAACTGCAGCGATTCCCGCGTCCACTCGAAATTGAACGCCAGTGAAAGCGCATGGCGCACATCGCGGTTGTCCAGCGGCGCGCGCAATGTGTTGAAAATCACGCCGCTGTTGTTTGGCGCCGTGCCATCAGGCAGCGCCACTTTCTTCACCGAGCCGTCATTCACACCGGGGAAATCATATCCCGTGGCCCAACGCTTGGTCGATCCTTCGGTGCGGAAGGTGTACTCACCCGCTTTGAAGGCCTCAAACTCTGCAGTCGCATCGGAGAAATACTCGATCCTGACGCGGTCAAAATTGAACCGGCCAACATTGGCAGGGTGGTCCCAGCCCCAGTAGTTGGGGTTTTTCTCATAAACCACATAGCGGTTAAACTCATAGTCACCGACCTGATAGGGACCCGACGCCATTGGCGACAGCACCGAAGGCTCATCCAGCCGCTCACCCGTCTCCTGATACCAGGCTTCAGAGAAAATCGGCGTGCCACCGACCTGACTGATCAGAGAGCGGCGCGATATGCCATCGGCGAAAGTATATTTGATCGTGTGGTCATCAATGACCTCCACACCCGTGATGCGTTCACTCACCGAGCGCGCATAAGAACGGATGCCCTGCTCCAGGAACAGATTGTGCGTAAACGCGGCGTCCTGCGCCCGCAGCGGTGTGCCATCGCGGAAGACCACATCGTCGCGCATGTGGAACACGCACCACGTCTTGCTTTTGGGGTATTCGACCTCTTTTGCGATCAGACAATAACTGTCCGTAATCGAATCCGCCGGCGCACCACCGCCCCATGGCATCTCCGCAAACATCGCTTCGGCCACAACACCTGAGGCCGTCTCAGGATTTCCGCGCCACGCAAACCGGTTGAAGCCATCAAAGGTGCCGCGCGCACTCAGCGTGATCTGACCACCTTTGGGGGCATTCGGATTCACATAGTCAAAATGCGGATAATCCGCCGGGTACTTTAGGTCGCCAAAGAACGAATAGCCATGCGAGCGGATAATCTCGTCCTCGTTGGCAAAGGCCATCCCGCTGCCAAGCCCTGCGCCAATCGACAGCGCGCTCCCGCCCATCAGGCGCAGCGCACCGCGTCGGTCAAACATAGGTCCAGCAATTCTTATGGTTTTTTCGGTCATTTGGCCTCTCCTGCACCCACATGTTCACTGTGTTTACGTGTTAGATAAGCTAAAGGTTTCAACCAACAAACTTCAAGTTCTCAATGACTCAATATGGCGTGAATGTTTGCGCATCACATGCTGGCAAAGCTGCACCACGGCGCATTCATGCGGCCAAGGCGCTTTTTAACGCCAAAACAAAGGCATAACCGCTGTTAGGCGCCCTCTGCAAAAAGGCGTTTTCGCACAGCAAACGGTCTGAAACATTTGTGGGGAGAAGTAAGGTGAGAGGCTGGACAACGACCCAAGCGGGGCTCGTTACGGCTGCTTCCTTCCGGATCTGACCGGGTTGGCGAGGCGCTTACCCGCGCCAACCTCTCAAGAGCCGATATAGGGCGCACGCGCGGCAGATGCAAGCGCCTCTGCCCAACTCTGTCGCCGGAGCAGGCACCCCTGCCCGCCTCCCGCATAGGCACCACCAGACAAAGCTGTGATCTCAAACGCCTTTCCATTGCAGCGACGGCACGATCATGCCACTCATCTGCGACAAGAGGAGCCAGGCATGAGACACGCAGAAACCGTCACCTTTGGAGGCTCAGGCCTCAACCGCGCCGCCGAACTGCGCGGGGAGAAAGCCAACGCGCTGGCCAAGCTGCCGAGCAGCCGCACCATTGTTGTCTGGCGCGGCAAATCTCTGTTGTCCGGCCCAAACACTGACAGCTTGGTGCAGCTCCCTATGGATCACCCGCTGCTTAACGAAGCGGCAAACCCGCCAGTCCCGCCGATATTTCTCGGCCTGTCTGAGGACGGCAGCGCGCTCTTTGCCCATGACATTTCCGCTTGGGAGCCGGAGGCGCAGGACCTCGCAACCATCAATCAGTTCTTTGATCCCTCTGAACAGCACCACCCCGTCCTGCCGGAAGACCATCGTTTTGTAGAGGTGCGCGCGGCAATGGCGCGTCTGTCAGCACGCGACGCCGAGCTTGCGGCCACCACGCGGGCGATCTTTGGCTGGCACCGGTCACATCGCTTCTGCGCAGCCTGCGGCGCGGAAAGCCGTATGGCCATGTCCGGCTGGCAGCGGGATTGCCCCTCCTGCGGAACCTCGCATTTCCCCCGCACAGATCCGGTGGTGATCATGCTCATCACCCATGGCAACAAAGTGCTGATGGGTCGCTCCCCCGGCTGGCCCGACGGGATGTACTCGCTTTTGGCAGGCTTCGTGGAACCCGGCGAAACACTTGAAGCGGCGGTGCGGCGCGAAGTTGTCGAAGAATCAGGCATCAAAGTGGGCGCGGTCTCTTACCTCGCCAGCCAGCCCTGGCCCTTCCCTTCATCATTGATGTTTGGTTGCCGGGGCGAGGCCCTGACCGAAGAGATCACCGTCGACCCAAATGAACTTGAGGACGCCCTCTGGGTCAGCCGCGAAGACATGCTGGATGTCTTTGCCGGCAACCACCCAAAACTCAAGCCCGCTCGGATAGGTGCAATTGCACATTTTCTTCTTCGGAACTGGCTTGCGGACAGATTGGATTGACGCGAAACTTGCGCCAAACAGCGCGACACCCATCCTGACCCAAAGCAGAGGCCCAATGGAACTTACCGGAAGAGAAGACATCGACGTTCCCATCGAACAAGCATTCATCATGCTCACGGACGTTGAAGTCTACGAACGGTCAGCCCTGCGGCGCGGCGCCGATGTCACGCGCTTGGACACCCTGCATCACGCAGGCGTTGGGGCAGAATGGCAGATCTCCTTCATCTTTCGCGGCAAAGCGCGCGAGGTACATCTGGAGATGACAGGCTATGACCGGCCCAATGAAATCGCCATGAAAGCCAAGATCGGCGGGCTGGAAACCGACGTGAAAATCGAACTGGTGGCCCTGTCGCGCACCAAGACACGCATCCAATTCTGGTGCGGCATGCGTGCCAAAACCCTGTCCTCCCGCCTGCTGCTGCAATCTTTGAAGCTGGCGCGGGGCAATCTGACCAGCCGGGTCAGCAAACGTCTGGCGCATATGCGTGAGGATTTTGAGGACCGCTACGCCCAGAGCGCCTGACCCATTTGGGTTTTCTCGCGCGGGCGGCTGGCCCAGTTTCATAAGACAAAAGGCGCCCCAAGAGGCGCCTTTTTTCGTATCAAAGCCCGATTGGCTGCACTTACGTCAGGCGGTCTTGATCCGCAGGGTAGACCCCGATGATCGACACATTTGTGGTGAAATAGCGCAGCTCATCCATCGCCAGTTGCACCGCCGGATCCTCCGGATGCCCTTCGATATCCGCATAAAACTGCGTCGCCGTGAAGCTCCCGCCCACCATGTAACTTTCCAGCTTGGTCATGTTGATGCCATTGGTGGCGAATCCCCCCATCGCTTTGTAGAGCGCGGCCGGAATGTTGCGCACTTCAAACACAAAGGTGGTCATCATCTTGCGGTCTTCACGGCGCGCATAGTTCGGCTCACGTGACATGATCAGGAATCGGGTAGTGTTGTGGCCGTGGTCTTCCACATCCGTTGCCAACACATTCAGCCCGTAAATCTCCGCAGCCAGCTCAGAGGCTAACACCCCTTCATTGGCACGCCGATGTTCTGCCAACTCACGGGCCGCGCCCGCACTGTCCGCAGCGGAATAGGCCTTGATCTTATGGGAGCGCAAAAACGCGGCGGATTGCGGGATCAACACCATATGCGCCCGCACCGTATCGATGTCTTCAAGCGGCACACCCGGCAGGCCCATCAGGCTGATTCTGACGCGCACGAAGGCTTCATCAACGATGTGCAGGCCGCTTTCGGGCAAAAGACGGTGAATGTCTGCCACACGCCCATAGGTCGTGTTCTCAATCGGCAGCATCGCCAAATCTGCCTCGCCGCTCTTCACCGCAGCGATCACATCCTCAAAGGACCGGCAGGGCATGGCCTCCATCTCCGGGCGCGCGTTCTGGCACGCCTCATGTGAATAGGCCCCCGGCTCGCCCTGAAATGCGATGCGATTGGTCAACTTGGTCATTCCTGCCCCCTCTGCGCCTTCCGACCAACGCAAGAATTGCGCAAGTAGGGGCGTTTGGTCGCGGTAACTACACCTTGCGTTTTGACAGGGGAAGCGCGTAGATAGCCAGCAAACGCCACGAAACGGAAACGTAGCATGTTCGACACGATGACAATCACCAAAGTAGTCGGCGCACTTTGCGGCGCGCTGCTTATTTTCTTGCTGGGCGGCTGGGCTGCCGAAGCGCTTTACCACACTGGTCCAAAAGGACACGGTGACGGCCATGCCAAGCAGGCTTATGTGATTGAAGTTGAAGGCGCAGACAGCGGCGCAGCCGAAGTCGACGAAGGACCGTCTTTCGCAGAGCTTCTGGCCAGCGCAGATGTTGACAAAGGCGCCAAAGTCTTCAGCAAATGTAAAGCCTGCCACAAACTCGATGATGGTGCCAACGGCACCGGCCCGCACCTCTTTGGCGTTGTAAACCGCGCTGTGGATTCGGTTGACGGCTTCAACTACTCCGGTGCGCTGGAGCAGGTGGCTGACGTTTGGTCCCCAGAAAACCTCGACGGTTTCCTGACCAACCCAAAAAGCTATGCGCCAGGCACCAAGATGGCCTTCTCCGGTTTGAAAAAGCCGACAGACCGCGCCAACCTGATTGCCTATCTGGAAACGATTGGCAACTGATCTGACCGCCAGATATCTGTTTTGAAAGGCCGCAGTTCTTCTGCGGCCTTTTGTTTTGGGCAGCCCCGTTAGGCCTGTTGCAACGCCCCTTCTGTGGCCCACCGCATCTGCGCATCGGTCTCCACTGCACAGCGCCGCACCACCCGCAACCGCTTCAGCGCATCCTCCAGCGCCTCCCCGCAGGCGAGCATCAACCTCAGCACAATCATCCCGGAGCGCCCGCAACCGCCCCGGCAATGGACCAGCACGCGCCCTCCACTGCCAAGCGCATTCAGGATCTCCTGCTGCAACGCGCCCCAGGCTTCCGCCTCATGCGCCTCGGGCACATCAAAATCCCGTATCGGAAAATGCATCCAGGCGATTCCCTGCGCCTCAAGCTGTTGCGGCAGCGCCGCGGCACCCAACCCTTGCTGTTCCTCCGTTTCGGTGAGGCTCAGCACCCGTTCTGCGCCCCAATCCGCCAAGGCCCGCACATCCTCAGCGAGCTTACCTGTGCTGCCGGGTTGCCGCGCAAGCGCCAGCTGTCCCCCGCCAACATCCAAAGCGCTTATCTCAAATCGTTCCATCACCCGATCGCTCCACTGCCCAAACGCAGCGCATGCCCGATTGCAGAGCCCTGTCCCTGCCTATATCCGGTGGACGCGCCGCCCCCTGCCGCTTAACCTGCGTCAGACCATTGCCACTGACCACCCGAATCTTCCGGGCGGAAATCTCACAGGACGACCATGACCGACACTCCCGACACCGGCTATCAGGTTCTCGCGCGCAAGTATCGCCCCGAAACCTTCGCGGATCTTGTCGGGCAGGACGCCATGGTGCGCACGCTCAAAAACGCTTTTGAGGCCGACCGCATCGCGCAAGCCTTTGTCATGACAGGGATTCGTGGCACCGGTAAAACCACAACGGCGCGGATCATCGCCAAAGGCATGAACTGCATCGGCCCGGATGGCACCTCCGGCCCCACCACCGAACCTTGCGGAGAGTGCGAACATTGCGTCGCGATCATGGAAGGCCGCCACGTCGATGTGATGGAGATGGACGCCGCCTCCCGCACCGGTGTTAACGACATCCGTGAAATCATCGATTCCGTGCACTACCGCGCGGCTTCGGCACGCTACAAGATCTACATCATCGATGAGGTGCACATGCTCTCCACCAGCGCGTTCAACGCGCTGCTCAAAACGCTGGAAGAGCCCCCCGCCCACGTCAAATTCATCTTCGCCACCACCGAGATTCGCAAAGTTCCGGTGACCGTGCTGTCCCGCTGTCAGCGGTTTGACCTGCGCCGGATCGAGCCTGAAGACATGATTGGCATGCTCACGCGCATCGCCACAGCCGAGGGCGCAGCAATCGCCGAAGATGCGCTCGCGCTGATCACCCGCGCCGCCGAAGGCTCTGCGCGGGATGCCACATCCCTGCTGGATCAGGCCATTTCCCACGGCGCTGGCGAAACCACAGCCGATCAGGTCCGCGCCATGCTGGGCCTCGCAGACCGGGGCCGTGTGCTTGATCTGTTTGACATGATCCTGCGCGGGGATGCGGGCAATGCGCTCAATGAGTTGTCTGCCCAATATGCCGACGGGGCCGACCCGATGGCCGTGCTGCGCGATCTGGCCGAGATCACGCATTGGGTCTCCGTTGTTAAAATCACGCCGGAGGCGGCCGAGGATCCCACTGTCAGCCCGGATGAGCGGTCGCGTGGTCAAACCATGGCCAACGAGCTGCCCATGCGTGTGCTGACCCGGATGTGGCAGATGCTGCTCAAGGCGCTTGAAGAGGTGGCCGCTGCGCCAAACGCCATGATGGCCGCGGAGATGGCCATCATTCGTCTGACCCATGTGGCCGATCTGCCCAGCCCCGAAGAGCTGGTGCGCAAGCTGCAGGATACCCCGCCACCATCGCCCCCTCCCGGAGGCGGCAATGGCATGGGTGTGCCCGCAGGCGGCGGCACGGTTGCGCAAGGCGCACCGATGGGCCACACGCCTCAAGGCGGCGGCGTGACCGCGCGCGCAGGTGGCCACGGCCAAGCCACAGCTCTGGCCCCTCAGAATGTCGCGGAGCTGGCCAAATACCCGACCTTCGAGCACGTGATCGAACTGATCCGCCAGCAGCGCGACGCGAAACTGCTTGTGGAAGTGGAAGGCGGCGTGCGACTGGCCAATTACTCACCCGGTCGCATCGAGTTTGAGCCTGCACCCAAAGCGCCCAACGATCTTGCCCAACGCCTCGGCAGCCGCCTGCAGCGCTGGACCGGCAGCCGCTGGGCTGTCACCCTGGTGAACACCGGCGGCGCACCCAGCGTAGCAGAAATCCGCGACGCCGCCAAAAATCAGATGCGCGCCGAGGCCGAAGCCCATCCGCTGGTCATGGCCGTGATGGACGCTTTCCCCAAGGCCAAGATCACCGAAATCAAATCCCGCCGCGATCTGGCCAATGAAGCCCTCGCCGAAGCCCTCCCCGAAGTCGAAGACGAATGGGACCCATTTGAGGAGTGAGCACGGTCTCGGAAATGGTCCAGTGGACCATTTCAGGTGCGAACGGGCGGAGCCCAATCAATCTAGGAAACGATCCAGTAAATCGTTTCAGTGGCGAACGGTCGTAGACCAGCCGTCTCGCAAACCGTTTCCCACAGCCAACCGCCGCCCCTCACCACAACAAGTGCCATTTCGCGCCGGTCACGCATCTTGCGACCCGCTGCCCCTTGTTCCTAAGCCCCATCGCCCGTATCTACTCTGCAAAGAAATCCTCTAGGAGACGACCAATGCTCAAAGGTCTAGGCAATCTCGGCGACATGGCCGGCATGATGAAAAAAGCCCAGCAAATGCAAACCAAGATGACCGAGATGCAGGACGAGCTGCACAACATCATGGTTGTTGGCGAAAGCGGCGCGGGCCTTGTCAAAGCCACAGCCTCTGCCAAGGGCGAGCTAAAGGCGCTGGACATTGATCCCTCCATCTTCAACGGTGATGACAAGGAAGTGGTCGAAGACCTGATCCTCGCCGCCATCAAAGACGCACAGTCCAAAGCCGCCGAGCGCGCACAGGACGAACTGGGCAAAATCACATCCGAACTCGGCCTGCCCGCCGACATGAAACTGCCCTTCTGATCTTCAGAAACCCTTCTGTGCACCGGGCTTTTTCTTGCTATAACTGGCGAAAACAATCGCCAGAAAAGGCCCGGACATGAGCAGTTCCGAAATTGATACGCTGATCGAGATGATGGCCAAGCTGCCCGGGCTTGGCCCCCGCTCCGCCCGCCGCGCGGTGCTGCATCTGATCCGCAAACGGGCGCTCCAGCTCACCCCCCTTGCCGATGCCATGCAAGCCGTCGCCGTCAGCGCGCGGGAATGCCTGAATTGCGGCAATGTGGGCACCTCTGACATCTGTGACATCTGTACCTCTGAGAAGCGCGCCACAGGCGTGCTCTGCGTCGTAGAGGACGTGTCAGACCTCTGGGCCATGGAACGCGCCAACGTCTTTGACGGGCGCTATCACGTGCTTGGCGGCACGCTCTCGGCACTTGAGGGCGTCGGCCCCGAAGAACTCTCCATCCCCCGCCTGATGGACCGTGTGGTCAGCGAGGGCGTCACCGAAGTGATTCTGGCGCTCAACGCCACCGTCGATGGGCAGACCACGGCGCACTACATCGCGGATCAATTGGAGGGACAGGTCACCCTGACCTCGCTGGCGCAGGGTGTGCCGGTTGGCGGGGAACTTGATTACCTTGACGAAGGCACCATCAGCGCCGCGCTGAACGCCCGTAAATCACTCTGACCATATTTGACGTGCGACAGCGCTATTGGGGGCCTGTCAAAAACAAAAAGGCCGCGCAGGATATGCACGGCCTTTTGTAATTTCACGTGAGCGCAGCGCTTAGCGAGGCTGCTCTTCTTCATCGCCACCTGGCAGGTTGAAGAAGCTGTCCGCATCCGCGAATTCATCATCGCTGCGGGTGTCGGTGTCATCCTCATCATCATCCGCAAGGGAGAAGGTCTCCAGACCTTCGATGGCGGATGGGATCTTCGGCTCCGCTTCCATCTCCAGCGACTGCTCGGTGGACACCAGCTTGCGACGCTCATCATCAGACATGATGCCGCCTTCTGCCGCTTTCTTCGCCGCCGCTTTGTTCACTGCGAGGTCCAGCTCAGACTGCTTACACAGGCCCAATGCAACCGGGTCGATGGGCTGAATGTTGGCAATGTTCCAGTGGGTCCGCTCGCGGATCGCCTGAATGGTTGGCTTGGTTGTACCAACCAGCTTGCCGATCTGACCGTCAGACAGCTCCGGGTGGAACTTCACCAGCCACAGGATGGAGGCTGGGCGGTCCTGACGCTTGGACAGCGGGGTATAGCGTGGTCCACGGCGCTTCTCTTCACCAGAGGCGGCTGCGTTGAACTTGAGCTTCAGCTTGTGCAGCGGGTTGTTCTCCGCCGCATTGATCTCTTCCTGCACCAGCTGGTTGTTGGCAACCGGGTCAAAGCCCTTCACGCCAGCAGCCACATCGCCATCCGCGATGCCCTGAATTTCCAGCTCATGCATGCCCACAAAATCTGCGATCTGTTTGAAGCTGATCGTGGTGTTGTCCACCAGCCAAACGGCGGTGGCCTTTGGGTGCAGCAGCTTGGCCATGTCTTAACTCCTTACGCTCTCTCCCCCCGACGAAGATACAGTTTTCCCGTCGTCTGACTTTTGTCAGACGGCACCGATGGTCTGGTGCGGGTTTCCGTTGTCGGGGAACTTAAGGCCGATATAGTGCGCCTGAGCAAAAAAGGAAAGAGTGAATGCGTTCATTGCTTGCAGCCGCCTTTCTCGCACTGACGGCCCTACCTGTCTGGGCAGAGGGCGAGACCGCCGGAGAGTTTGACTATTACGTTCTGGCGCTCAGCTGGTCGCCCAATTGGTGCGCCATGGAAGGCGACGCCAAAGGCAGCCCGCAATGTGACGCCTCTGAAGATCACGGCTGGATCATGCACGGCCTCTGGCCGCAATTCCATCAGGGCTGGCCGTCTTATTGCAGCTCCGCAGAACGCAACCCGCCGCGCCATCTCACCAACGCCATGGCTGACATCATGGGCACCTCAGGGCTGGCCTGGTATCAGTGGAAGAAACACGGCACCTGCTCCGGCCTGTCTGGCGAAAACTACTACGCCACTGCGCGCAAGGCCTATGAGAGCGTGGTGCGCCCGCCGGTCTTCCGGAAAGTGAAAGAAACAATCACCCTGCCCGCAGCCGTTGTTGAGGCGGCTTTCCTGAAGGCCAACCCGACGCTTGAGCCGGACATGGTGACCATCACCTGCCGTGGAGACTTCATTCAGGAAGCGCGCATCTGTATGAACAAATCTCTGGAGCCGGTGCCCTGCGGCCGCGACGTGGTGCGGGACTGCACACAGACAAGCGCACGCTTTGATCCGGTGCGTTAGACCTCATTGATGCGCAGGGCGCCCTTACTGGCCTCTGCGCATTTGCCACGCACGAAATCCGCGCTCTCCAGATCAGCCTCAATGGCTTTCACTGCCCCACCTCTGCTGCGCATATAAAACGGCACAGAGCCAGCGAGGCCCGGCGCGCTCAGGTCGCCGCAATAGACACGATCCCCATTGCTCAGCGCATAGCTCTCAAAGCGGGAGAACCGCACCGCCCCCGGCGTGGCCGTCTGCTCGGCAATCTGGTTCTTGGCCCAGAACACCTCATCAGGCGCTGCTGAGGTTGGGCTGGTGGCCACACGGGTGGTGCTGGCGCAGCCCATGGCAAACAGCAAGAGGACGGCTGAAAGGGTGAGACGCAATGCAGGCATAAGGGATCCGGTGTTCAAAAGATCAGTGTCTGCAGATCTTCCATCACAGCATTGCGGCATCAGCATGGCGAAACGAAAAAACCCGGCCACTGGGGCCGGGTTCTTCAACTCTATGCACATAAGATCAGTGCAGCTTGGCATCCACTTCTGCGATGCCGGCATCGATCAGCTTGTTGGCAGCTGCCGCGCTCATCTGGCCTGCGATCACTTCGCGGGCCGCGCCAACAGCAACAACCACAGCCTGGTCGCGCACTTCTTTCACAGCCGCAGCTTCAGCAGAGGCAATCTGATCTTCCGCAGCGGCCAGACGGCGCGCGATGGAATTTTCCAGATCGACTTTGGCCTGATCAGCCGCCGCCTGAGCCTCAGCTTTCGCCTGCTCTACGATGCGGGCCGCTTGCTCCTGCACTTCTTTCTGCTTGCGCTCATAAGACGCCAGAACGGTCTGGGCTTCCTCACGCAGGGCGCGGGCTTCGTCCAGCTCCGATTTGATGTCATCTGCGCGCTTGTCCAGCATGCCGCCCAGCAGGGAAGGCACTTTGAAGTAGAACAGAACTGCGATGAACAGGATGAAGCCGAGCGTTACGATGAAGTCGGTGTTCTTCAGGGAGAAGAACGGGCCGCTTGCTGCGAGCGCAGGTGTTGCGCTCAACGCCATAAGGGCAGCAAATGTGGTCAGTTTCCGCATTGTCTTACCCTTTCATCTGCGCATCAACGGCCTTGGCCACTTCTGCGTCATCTGCCGCACCGCCCAAGGCTGTTACCAGCTCAGAGGTGGTCGCGTTGGCCACGTCCTTGATGCTCTCAAGCGCACCGGCGCGGATCTCGGCAATCGCCTTCTCCGACTCAGCGGCTTTCGCTGCAATCTCTGCGTCCGCCTTTTCAGTGGCGGCGTTCAGGTCGGCCTGGATTTCCGCTTTTGCCTCGGCAACGATGCGCTGCGCTTCGGCTTTCGCGTCCGCAAGGGCTTTGTTGTAAGCCTCTTCCGCTTCCACGGCCTTCGCCTTCAGCTCTTCAGCTGCGGCGATGTCATTTGTAATGGTCCCCTGGCGCTCAGCCAGAACCGCAGCAATGCGCGGCAGCGCGATGCGCGACAGGACGAGATAGATCACAACAAGTGTGACCAGAAGCCAGAAAATCTGGTTGCCCCAGTTCGAGAAATCGAGCTGTGGCATGCCCGGTGCAGAGGCGGCCTCTGCTGCGTGGCCTGCGGCGTCAGTCGTTTTGGTCGCCATGTCGTCCTCCTGGGAACTTCCGTTGGGTTACGGGCGGGGCGCAAGCAAGTGCGCCCGCACCCGCACGTAAGGATGGTTCCGTAGGCTTAGACGGCGAACATCAGCAGCAGAGCAACCAGGAACGAGAAGATGCCCAGTGCTTCTGCGAATGCGATGCCGATGAAGAGGGTTGCAGTCTGGGAAGCAGCTGCGGATGGGTTGCGCAGAGCGCCGGCCAGGAAGTTGCCTGCGACGTTACCAACACCGATTGCGGCTGCGCCGGAACCGATTGCTGCGAGACCTGCGCCGATGTGTGCGAGTTGACCTTCCATGGGGGTATCTCCTTACGATTGGAAGTTTGAATTCAGGGTTGTTTGGTTTGAGCCTGTGTCGGGTGCGCCTTCAGGGCGCACCGCAATCCTTAGTGTGACGGATGCAGCGCATCTTTCAGATACACACAGGTCAGAATGGTGAAGACGTAGGCCTGGATGAAGGCCACCAGGACCTCAAGACCGTACATCGCGGTGATCGCAACCACGGAGACCGGGCTGACAACTGCGATCGCGGCAAAGCCTGCGAACACTTTGATCACGGCGTGGCCGGCCATCACGTTACCAGCGAGACGAATGCTGTGGCTGACGGGGCGCACGAAATAGGAAATCACTTCGATGATGGCGAGGATCGGGCGCAGCGGCAGCGGCGCGCTGGAGACCCAGAACAGACCAAGGAAGCCTGCGCCGTTTTTCACAAAGCCCACCACGGTCACGGTGACAAACACCAAGAGCGCCAGAACAACGGTTACAGCAAAGTGGGAGGTGGTGGTGAAGGACATCGGGATCAGGCCGAGGAAGTTGGCCATCACGATGAACAGGAACAGCGTCATGATATATGGGAAGAATTTCACGGCGTCTTTGCCCGCAACATCCTCAACCATCTTGTAGATGAAGCCGTAAGCCAGCTCACCGATGGACTGACCACGGCTTGGCACGATCGCGCGGCGACGTGTGCCAACCACCATCAGAGCCACAACAGCGACAACCGCCAGCGCCATCCAGAGGGTTGCGTTGGTGATGGTGAACAGGCCGATGTGATCGCCACCAAACAAAGGTTTGATGATGAACTGGTCCATCGGGTGGAATACCAGACCGCCTTCTTCTGCGCCGTGTGCTTCGCTTGCCACGTTCAATCCCTCTCGTCTCTCTCGGCAGCCTTGGCTGCCTTATCTAGCTTTGCGGCCTCAGCCGCTTGTTTCTCTTCGATCTCTTTGGCGCTGCGCAGCATCACATTGATGCCAGCGGCCAGACCGAACATTGTAAACAGCACCATGAAGATCGGGAGTGTCCCGAACAGGCTGTCCAGCCCGTATCCGATGCCAAAGCCGATCCCAAGACCGGCCACCATTTCAATCACCATGCGCCAAGCCTGATTGGCTGCCGAATAGTGCTCATCAGCGCGGGGCTTTGGGTCCTGGGCCTGTTTGGCCGCTGCGATCCGTTCCTCAAGACGCTGCATTTGGTCTTTGTGGTCGGTCTCGCGCACGCGCAATTTACCCCTTGCTAACGATGGCGCATTGCTACGGTGGCCAGCGCTGTGAGTCAACAGACTTGGCGCCGCCCTTCACACCCGCGCAAATTATTGTTTTTAAACGATATTGCCATTAACGCCAGGAGACCTCACCGCCAACAGACGGCGCGTCCAGCGCGTATTTGAGCCAAATTCTATATTCAACCTTTTGGTTGATTTTGCCCATCGCCCCGCCTCAGCCGGACTAAGAAGATCGAAACGGCGCCGTGACTTCCAGCAACCAATCCCGAAATAGCCGCACCGAAGAGCGCCGCACACCGCGACTGTCATGCACGAGGAAAAAAGCCCCGTCGCGCAACCCGACATCAAAACAGCGCACAAGCCGGCCGGTCGCCACATCATCCGCCACCACTTCCGCCGAACACAAAAGCACCCCAAGTCCCTTTAGGGCCGATTCATAGGCAAGGGCCGAGCGCAGCCGCCAGCTTGTCTCCGGCACCCCCTCCGGCGACACTCCAGCAGCTTCAAACCAACGCCGCCACAGATCCGTATTGCGATCTCGGTAGCGCACCATGTGCAACAGATCCTCGGGCAACTTCCCGGCAATCAGGTCCGGCGCGGCATATGGATAGAGCGGCGCATCAGACAACAGCTCGCAAGGTTCAGCCAAAGCGCCACTGTGGGCAAACCGCACCGCCAGATCCGCCTCATGCCGCTCCACATCCGCAAGATGGTGTGAGGTCTCAAGCCGCAGATCGATCTCCGGATGGCGCGCATAGAACTCTGCCAGCCGTGGAATGATGAACCGTTCTGCAAACAGCGGCTCGCTGTTCACCCGCACTTGGCCCGCAGGCACCTCCGCCAATTCCTCGGTTGCCTCTGCAATCATATCCAGCGCGGGCACAATCCGCTCCAGATAGCTGCGCCCCTCCAGCGTCAGCGTCACCCCGCGCGGCAAATCCCGGAACAGCTTCGCGCCCAGCCGCGCCTCCAGCCCGCGCACATGACGGCTCACCGCCGAATGTGCCACATTCAACTCTTCCGCCGCCTTGCTGAAGCTCTCATGCCGCCCCGCCGCCTCAAAGGCGCGTAGTGCGTTTAACGGTGGTAGGTTTCTGGACATGGCTGAATTTGTGCCTTTTTGGCACACAACCTGTCAAGAAACCCTGTTTGAGCCGGTGTCACGTCTCTGAAATTGTCAGAAACACAGTCATTATCCGGGAAATCCTCCATGCCCAGAGCCAAAACTGCGCCACGCCGCGCAACGATACCTCATGCCCAAAAGGGTTGGCCGTCCCCGCGCCATATGCTGCGCTGGCTCTTCCGCCACCTCACGGATGCACGCCAATTTTACCCGCCGCTCTCCGATCATCTGGCGCGGGACATCGGCCTGACAGCCACAGACCTTGAACCTCGCAGATCACAGCTGCCCTCGCAGCACACACACCATCCTTATGGCTGAGCGCCCGGCAAGTCCCTTTCACAATGGGCGTTGCATCGTTACATAAGCCTCATGGCGTCATCTTTAGATACAGTCTTCTCCGCGCTTGCCGACCCAACCCGCCGCGCGATCCTCACCATGCTTCTGGAAGATGACATGGCGGTCACCGATGTGGCAGAGCCTTTTGAGATGTCCCTCGCCGCGATTTCCAAGCACCTGATGATCCTGACCAAGGCAGGCCTGATCTCACAGGAAAAGCGCGGCCGTGTGAAATGGTGCAAGCTCGAGCCAGACGCCCTGCGCGCCGCCTCTGTCTGGATGCAAGGGTTCGGACAGTTTGAACCCATCCATCTGGATGCGTTTGAACGCTTCCTTGAGGTCGAGCTCACCGACACGCCTCCAGCAGGCGATACTGTCTAGGTATCCCCCTCAAGCAGCATCAACAGCGCAATGCAGGTCAAACCGATCCCAACCAGCACCAGACCGGTTGGCGCACCATTCCCAAGCGCAATCTCCCAACAGATCACCCAGCTTGGCACCAGATAGGTATAGGCCATCACCTTGGCACTTGGCAGGTTGAGCGAGGCAAACTGCACAAGGACAAAGGTCACCGCACTAGCGAAGACGGCCAGATACACGATGGCTGTCCAAACCACACGGTCCAATGCAAACCAATCTGTCGCGAGGATGTCAGACGCACCGAACACGGACAGGATCAAAAACCCCGCCACCAGCGTGCCAAAGGTGAACACCACCGGCGCTTCGCCCCGGTTCAGCTTGCGCACCATCGGCGTATAAAGTGCATGCAACATGCAGCCCCAGAAGTAGTAGATTTCCCCCTGCCCGACCTCAAACCGCCGGAACGCGGCCCAATCGGCCCGAAAAATCACCCAAAGCGCGCCCACCGCACCAATGGCCAGCGCCAACAGCATCCGCCGTGTGGTGATCTGCCCAAGCAGCCCCCAGCCAAACACCGCCGACATCACCGGCGTCAGGGTGAAAACCGCCGCTGTGCTCACCGGATGCGCTGTTTTTAACCCTTCAAACATCAGCACAAAATATCCGGCAAACAGACCGCCTAGGATCAGATAGCGCCACGGTGCGCGCCATGCCGTGCGCGGCAGCCCCTTGGTGGCCAGCGCCGCCACTCCGATCACCACCGCCGCGATCAGAAACCGCACCGCATTCAACGCCGCAGGCTCCACCGCATTGGCGCTCAAAGAGCCCAGCGAAAAGGATCCCGCCACCAGCGCGGAGAACAGCAGCATCGCCAAATGCCCCCGCAGCGGCAGGCCCAGCTTTGGTTTTGCGGCCATCTTCATCGTATCGCTCATATGCCGGCGACCCAGGCACCAGCGCGTTCTTTCAGAAACGTCAGGAAGGTCTGCACCTTGATGGTGCGATGCAAATCCACATGGGTGATGATGCGCACAGGCGCGTCCCATTCCGGCCGCGTCGGCAACACCTCAACGACCTCCTTACAATATGTGGCCGCCCATACCGGCATGAAGCCCAGCCCGGCACCGGCCTGCACCGCTTCTTCCATGGCCCGATCAGAGGTCGAGCGGAACACCACATTTTCACGCGGCACATGGGTCTTGAGCCAGCGGTCAAACGGCGCACGGCTGTCTGGATTGTCGTGCCCGACAAAGCGGTGGTTCACAAGATCGGCCTCATCCTTGGGCAGGCCGTACCGGTCGATATAGCTCCGGGACGCAAACAGCGCGTTTGGCATCTGCGCCAGCGGCTGCACCACGTTGTCTGGCTGCACGTCACCTGCCCCGGCCCGGATCGCCACATGGGCCTCACCGTACTCCAGCCGAAACACCCGATCGCCGGTCAGAAATCGCACCAGAACATCCGGATGCTCCGCCTGAAAATCTGCAAGGATTGGGGAGAGCAGCGGCGCAAACCCTGCCAGAGACGTGACCACCAGTTCCCCGGCCACATCTGCGCCGCGCCCCTTGATGCGGCCTTCCAGCTGGCCAAACTGATCATCCGTGGCCTGCGCCACCCGCATCAGATCTTCGCCCGCTTCCGTCGCCGTATAGCCGCGCGCATGGCGCTGAAACAGCTTCACGCCCAACTGCCCTTCCAGCGCGTCAATATGTCGAATGACCGTGGCATGATGGACCCCAAGCGCTTCCGCTGCGCCGCTCACCGTGCCCAATCGCGCCACCTGAAAGGCTGTGCGCACCTCGTCCCAATTCTTCATGACATCCTCTCCGCAACCGCGCTGACTGTGCATATTCAAACACAATATGCGCAATATCTGCAATTGCGCGCAAAGACGCAATGCTCAATTCTAGGACACAACGCAGCCACCTCTCAAAGGAACACCCCATGTCCAACACCGTCTTGCACATCGACAGCTCCGCCCGTTTCGCCGACTCCGCCTCCCGTCAGGCCTCCGCCAAACTGGTCGCTGATCAGAATGCCGATAAAGTCATCCGCCGCGATCTGGCCCAAACAGATCTGCCCTTCTTGGATGAAGCCTTCACTCAGGCCACCTTCACCCCGCCAGAGGCGCGCACCGAGGCACAAAACGCCGCGCTCGCCACATCTGACGGGCTGGTAGCCGAGCTTCAGGAAGCCGACACGCTGGTGATCGGCGTTGCGATCTACAACTTCTCGATCCCCGCCAAACTCAAAGCCTGGATTGACCAGATCGCCCGCGCCGGTGTCACCTTTGCCTATACCGAAGAAGGCCCCAAAGGCCTGCTTGAAGGCAAAAAAGCCATCATCACCTTCGCTTCCGGCGGCACGGAGATCGGGTCCGACATCGACTTTGCCTCACACTACCTGCGCTTTGTGCTGGGGTTTGTCGGCATCGCCGATGTCACCATCCTCAACAAAAACGGCGAAGAAGTGGCGCCCAAAGCGGCCTAACCCTCTTCATTCTGCCAAAAATACTCTGGGGTGATCGCAGTTTGCTGCGAGAGGGGCAACGCCCCTACCCCAGCTCCAGCATCTCTGGCGACACATCAATACGCTCAAAAAACGCCCAGAGATCCGCAACAGACATCGCAACTGTCCGGTCATTGACCAGCGGATGCATATAGATGCGCTCCGCGCTCTGCACATCCGCATCCATAAAGAAGCGCACGCCTTTCTCTGCGCCATTGATCATCGCCAGCGGCGTCACCGCACCGGGCCGCACGCCGAGGTTTTCCAACAATCGGTCAGCGGAGCCAAACGACAGATTACCCGCGCCCAGCTGCGCCCCCAGCGCCTTAAGGTCAATCTCGCGGTCCTGCTCCAGCGTCACCAGATAGTTGCGCTTCTTCTTGTCCCGCAGATAGAGGTTCTTCACCCGAAACGCGCGTTCCCCCGCAACCTCCATCGCCGCCTCAACCGATTTGGCATCCTCAACGGTGCGCAGCGGCACATGTTCATGCAGCGCATAGTCCAGCCCCCAGGCTTCAAGCTGCGCCAACAGCGCGTCCGAACTGACAGGCAGGCTGTCCTGAAACTCTGATGATGCATCCATGACCGTCTCCCTGATCCCTGCCACCTTCTTTCCAGCAGACATGCAGCAGCTGAAAGGCAAGCGAAAGCCCAAATCCGGCAACTCCTGTTGACTCAACGCCCTCACAGGCGTAAACGCGCAGCAATTCCGGGAGTCCGTCAAACTTCCGGTCCCTTGGCCTATGTGCCGGGATCGCCCCCCGTCAGCGAGTTTCGCCCACGGGGGACATTGGCGTTTGGGCGGTTCGCACATATGTTCGGGCCAGATATGAAACGGTGAAAAGGAACCGGTAGCGATGTTTGAAAATCTAAGCGAACGCCTCTCGGGTGTCTTTGATCGTCTCACCAAACAGGGTGCGCTCTCTGAAGACGACGTCAAAACCGCGCTGCGCGAAGTGCGCGTGGCCCTGCTTGAGGCTGACGTTTCGCTGCCCGTCGCGCGCGACTTTGTCAAAGCGGTTCAGGAAAAAGCCACCGGCCAGGCCGTCACCAAATCTGTGACCCCGGGCCAGCAGGTTGTAAAAATCGTTCATGACGAGCTGAAAAACGTGCTCGCAGGCGGCGAAGGCGAAGACCTCGGTGCCCTGAAAGTGGACAACCCGCCTGCCCCGATCCTGATGGTGGGTCTGCAGGGCTCCGGTAAAACCACCACCACCGGTAAGCTTGCCAAACGCCTGACCGAGAAAGACGGCAAGCGCGTGCTGATGGCCTCGCTTGACATCTACCGCCCCGCCGCGATGCAACAGCTCGCCGTGCTCGGCACCCAGATCGGTGTGGACACGCTGCCGATTGTGCAGGGCGAAAGCGCTGTGCAGATCGCCAAACGTGCCAAACAGCAGGCGACGCTCGGCGGCTATGACGTTTATATGCTCGACACCGCTGGCCGCTTGCAGATCGACGAGACCCTGATGAAAGAGGTCAAGGATGTGCGCGACGTGGTGAACCCGCGCGAAACCCTCCTCGTTGTCGACGGCCTCACCGGTCAGGTGGCCGTTGAGGTGGCCGAAGAATTTGACGGCAAAATCGGCATCTCCGGCGTGGTCCTGACCCGTATGGACGGTGACGGCCGTGGCGGTGCCGCCCTGTCGATGCGCGCCGTGACCGGCAAACCGATCAAATACGTCGGCCTCGGCGAGAAAATGGACGCACTCGAAACCTTCGAGCCGGACCGGATCGCAGGCCGCATTCTGGGCATGGGCGACATTGTTGCCCTTGTTGAGAAAGCCCAGGAAACCATCGAGGCTGAACAGGCCGAACGCATGATGAAGCGCTTCCAGAAGGGCCGCTTCAACATGAACGACCTGAAGATGCAGCTTGAACAGATGCAGAAGATGGGCGGCATGGAAGGCATGATGGGCATGCTTCCCGGCATGGGCAAAATGGCCAAACAGGTGCAGGACGCGGGCTTTGATGACCGCATGATCAAGCGCCAGATCGCCATGATCCAATCCATGACCAAAATGGAACGCGCCAACCCGCAGATCCTTCAAGCGTCCCGCAAAAAGCGGATCGCCGCAGGCTCCGGCATGGAGGTCTCCGACCTCAACAAGCTGCTCAAGATGCAGCGCCAGATGTCTGACATGATGAAAAAGATGGGCAAAATGGGCAAAGGTGGCATGCTCAAGCAAGCCATGAAAGGCATGATGGGCGGCAAAGGCGGCCACGACATGGCTGGCATGGACCCGTCTCAAATGGATCCCAAAGCGCTGGAAGCCGCAGCCAAAGCTATGGGCGCCAAAGGCGGCCTGCCAGGTGGCCTGCCCGGCCTTGGTGGCGGCATGGGGCTGCCCTCCGGCCTCTCCGGCTTTGGCAAGAAAAAATAACGTACACACCGAAGGACGCTGATCGTGAAAAAACTCCTCTCTATCCCCCTCTTCGCTGCGCTCGCAGCATGTGGTGACCTGATCACCGTCGATCTTGACACGTTGCCAGAAGGCCCGATCCGGGGTGACTACCGCACCGTTCTGGATGGCATCCCCGCCACCGTGACCGCCCGCGCCTATGAAGCAGAGGTGAACTTCACCGAAACCGGCAGCTCCATCGGCTATGGCAAACTCTTTGCCCTGGCAGACTCAGAACTGCGCCGCCAGACCGCCTGCCGCGAAGTGCGCCCGGTCAGCCATGACACCCAGAGGCTCCAGTCCGGTGTCTCCAGCAGCTTCATTTTCGAACTCGACGAGTGCCCACGGGTCTAAGCCACATGACCATTGCGCCCACCATATCCACTCCGCGCCTGACGCTGCGCCATCACGTGCTCGATGATTTCGAGTCGCTGGCCGCGCATTTCGCAACGGATTGGGCGCAATATATGGGAGGGCCGATCACCGCAGACGAACTCTGGCGTTGGCTCGGAGCTGAGATCACCAGCTGGCAATGGCTTGGCTATGGCAGCTGGGCGGTGGAGCTGACAGAAACCGGCGCTCTCATCGGACAGGTCGGCATCAACAAACCGCCACGCTTTCCCGAAGTCGAAATCGGCTGGTGTTTCTTCCCGGAAGCCCAAGGCAAAGGATATGCGTTTGAAGCGGCAACAGCCGCACGCAACTGGGCCTTTGGCACCAAAGGGCTTTCCACCTTGGTGAGCTACATCAGCGCCGAAAACGCAGCCTCCATCCGCCTTGCGGAACGCCTAGGCGCGATGCGCGACGACAACGCAGCCCGACCAGACGGCGACCCGGATGATTTGGTCTATCGTCACGTCCCACAAGACAATGACGGAAGTCCGGAGGCCTACGCATGAGCCTCACGCTGAACATCCCCGAGATCGAAACCGAGCGACTGCGCCTGCGCGCGCCGCAGCTTTCCGATCTGGAGCCCATGGTCGCCTTCTATGCCTCTGACCGCAGCGCCTTTGTCGGTGGCCCCCGCGACGAAGCGGCCACCTTCACATCCCTGACAAGCCGTCTGGGACATTGGGTTGTACGCGGCTACGGCCTCTGGCACTTTGAAGACAAGACCTCCGGCACTTTCCTTGGATGGACCGGCATCATCAACGCTCCGGGCTGGCATGAACCAGAACTGGGCTGGAGTGTTCTGGCAGAAGGCGAAGGCAAGGGGTATGCGTCTGAGGCGGCAATTGCCGCGCGCTCCTACGCAGCCGAGCACTTTGGCCTTTCGCACCTTATGAGCTACCTGGCCCCGGCCAACAGCCGTTCTGTTGCCATGGCCAAACGCCTTGGTGCGACTTTCGAACACGAGCATGAACTCCTTGGCAAATTCTGCCACGTCTACCGCCACCCCAAAGTGGAGGCGCTCTGATGTCCGTGCCAACCATCCCAGTTCTGGAAACCAAACGCCTCGTACTGCGCGGTCCGGAGCCTGAGGACTATCCGAACTTCAAGGCCACCTTTGCCTCCTACCGCTCCCGCTTCATGGGCGGGCCGCTCAATGCCTATGAGACATGGATGCTCTATGCGGCGGAAATCGGTCACTGGAACATCCGCGGCTACGGCATGTGGATGATCCACGACAAAGCCACCGACGAGACCCTTGGCATGGCGGGCGGTTGGTTCCCTGCCAAATGGCCGGAGCGCGAGATCGCCTGGATCATCTGGCCGGACAAGGCTGGCAAAGGCTACGCGCTTGAGGCCACCCATGCGGTGCGCCGCCACTTCTATGAACAGCTGGGCTGGGACGGCGCGGTCAGCTACATCGACCCCAAGAATCTCGACAGCATCCGGCTGGCGGAGCGCCTGGGAGCGGTGAAGGACAAAACCGCCGCCTCCGTGGATGGCCACGATGTGGTCTACCGCCACCCCAGCCCTGATGCACTGCGCTCCTCTCAGATTGCCGATGCGATCGAGATGGAAATCAGCCACTACGCCGATCCGATGTTCAAACCGAAAGGCCACGCCCTTGACTGACCAAGCGACCGACGCGGCCCTGCGCGCCGCCGAGGTGCTCAAAGAGCACCGTGAAAGCATCGACCGCCTCGATGCGATCCTCGTCTACACACTGGGCGAGCGGTTCAAACACACGCAGGCGGTGGGCAAACTGAAAGCCACCCACGACCTTCCCCCGTCCGATCCCGCGCGCGAAGCCACGCAGATCGCACGTCTCGAAGATCTTGCGAAACGGGCCAATCTGGATCCCGAATTCGCCAAGAATTTCCTGAATTTCATCATCGCTGAGGTCATTCAGCACCACAAGAAACATCAGGAATAACAAACCGTTGGGCAGAGACTGACCTGTCCTTCGACCCAACCCGCACCAAAACGGTGCACCCAAATATGCACGCAAGTGCAAACGCCATTATAGGAGATACACCCATGGCTATGAAAATTCGTCTCGCCCGCGGCGGTTCCAAAAAGCGCCCTTTCTACCGCGTTGTTGCAGCGGACAGCCGCATGCCACGTGACGGCCGCTTCATCGAGAAGCTCGGCACCTACAACCCGCTGCTGCCAAAAGACAGCGAAGAGCGCGTAAAGCTGGACATGGAGCGCGTTCAGTACTGGCTGGACCAGGGCGCACAGCCTTCTGACCGTGTGGCACGCTTCCTCGAAGCAGCAGGCACTCTGGCGAAGAAAGAGCGCAACAACCCTAAGAAAGCGGAACCAGGCCAGAAAGCCAAAGACCGCGCAGAAGAGAAAGCTGCAAAAGCAGCTGAAGCAGCCGCAGAAGAGTAAGACGGACCGGCCCCGGAATGACCGAATTTACCTCAGATTTCCGGGACGATCTGACACGGCTCATGCAGTGGCGGCGCGATGTGCGCCGCTTCCGCACCGATCCGGTGGACGAGGCGCTGCTTCAGGCGTGCCTCGACACCTTTCTCCTCGCGCCCTCCGTGGGCCTTTCGGAGCCTTGGCGTGTGCTGCGCATTGAAAGCGATGAAGCCCGCACCGCCGCCCTCAAGAATTTCGAAGCTGCCAATGCCACCGCTCTGGCGGGTTATGACGGCGACCGCGCCGCGCTCTATGCTGGGCTGAAGCTTTCGGGCATGAAAGACGCCCCCGTGCAGCTTGCCATCTATTGTGACGATGCCACCGCCAAAGGCGCGGGTCTTGGCGCCGCCACAATGCCTGAAATGCGCCGCTACTCCGTGGTGGGGGCCATCACGCAATTCTGGCTCACCGCCCGCACCTACGGGCTTGGCGTCGGCTGGGTCTCTATCCTTGATCCCGAGCAGCTCAACCACGACCTCAACGCACCGGCAGACTGGTCGCTGGTCGCCTATCTCTGCGTCGGCTGGCCCGAAGAGCTGTCTGACACCCCCGAGCTTGCCAAAGCCGGCTGGGAAGACCGCGACGCATCGCTCTCGATTCAATCGTGCTAAACGCTCCAAAGACAGCCCGCGCCACGGGCCTTCCTCTTGCCAAAAATATCCCGGGTGAAGTCACAACTCTGTTGTGACGAGGGCAGAGCCCTCCCAGCGCGCCACCACAAACACCTCCCTCCCTTGCGTCCCGCGCCACAATCATGGAAAACAAGCGCCAAGCAAAACAAAGGCCCCGCCATGAGCGACACCCCTTCTGATCTCATCTGCGTTGGCGCCATTGGCGGCGCTTACGGCGTCCGCGGCGAAGTCCGCCTCAAAAGCTTCACCGCCGAAGCAGACGCCATCGCCGATTATGCCCCGCTTCTGACCGAAGACGGTGCCTTCGAATTCACCGTCACCATCACCCGCGCCATCAAAAACGGCCTTGCGGCGCGGCTTTCGGGCATTGCCACCAAGGAACAGGCCGATGCGCTCAAAGGCGTGAAACTCTTTGTTCCGCGCGACCGGCTGCCGGAAACCGATGATGATGAATATTACTACACCGATCTGGTCGGGCTTGAGGTGCGCGACACCGGCGGCGCAGCACTTGGCACGGTGAAAACCGTGGTCAACCACGGCTCAACCGACCTGCTGGAAGTGCTCCGCCCAGGCAGCGCGGAAACCGTGCTCCTGCCCTTCACCTTGGCGGCGGTCCCCACCGTCGACATCGCTTCCGGCCGCATCATTGCCGACCCGCCCGAGGGGCTGTTTGACTGATGAGCGACACCACCAAAAAGCCGAAATCCCACGGCCGCCTGTCGATCTCCGCCTCGCTCAAACCGCGCGAGCTGATCACCCACAATCCCCGTCTCGCCGGGGTCTGGACCGCGCGTATCATCACGCTCTTTCCCGATGCCTTTCCCGGCGTTCTGGGCGAAAGCCTGACCGGTAAAGCGCTCAAAGATGGCAAATGGCAGCTGGAAACCACCAATCTGCGCGATTTTGGCCTGACCAAACACCGTAATGTGGATGACACCCCCGCAGGCGGCGGCGCGGGCATGGTGCTGCGCCCCGATGTGCTCGGCAACGCGATCGAGCACACCATGCGCGGTGCGCGTGGCAACTGGCCGCTGGTCTATCTCTCTCCGCGCGGCCGTCGTTTTGATCAACGCATGGCGCGCGCATGGTCTGAGGCCGATGGCGTCACCATGCTCTGCGGCCGGTTTGAAGGCGTGGATCAGCGGGTTCTGGATCACTACAACATCATGGAAGTCAGCCTTGGCGATTTTGTTCTGACCGGCGGTGAGATCGCCGCGCAGGCGATGATCGACGCCACCGTGCGCCTTCTGCCCTCCGTGCTGGGCAACGCCGACAGCATTGAGGAAGAAAGCCACTCCAACGGCCTTCTGGAGCACCCGCAATACACCCGCCCGGCGGAGTGGTTGGGCCGCCCGATCCCGGATGTGCTGATGTCCGGCCACCACGGCAACATCGAAAAGTGGCGCCGCGACATGGCAGAACAGATCACTCAGGAGCGGCGCCCGGACATGTGGTCTTCCTATGAGGCGCAAAAGAAAAAAGGTCAGTAAACCTGCGCATCGCCCGCGTAAGGGCACCAAGTCCTTGCGCACCGACGCGCGCCATGTTTTCCTCCCGGCATAGAAATTTCATATAGGGATCATGCACATGGCCGCCAAATTTGAGCTTTACACCGACAAAGCCGGAGAATTTCGCTTCCGCCTGAAAGCTGGCAACGGCGAAAACATCCTCGCTTCTGAAGGCTACAAACAGAAAGCCAGCGCCGAAAACGGCATCGAAAGCGTGAAGAAAAATGCGTCCGACGATGACCGCTACGAGCGCAAAGAAACCAGCGCCGGCAAGCATATGTTCAACCTCAAAGCCAGCAACGGCCAGGTCATCGGCACCTCTCAAAGCTACACCAGCGCCTCAGGCCGCGACAACGGCATCGAGAGCGTTAAGAAAAACGCCCCCGACGCCGCGGTTGTTGAAGTCGAGTAAGACCCCAACAAACAATCAAAAATGCGGTCTGCGCATCCCACAACACAGACCGCACCCTCCCTGGGAGAGTTCAGGGAGCTACGCGCTTGGGGTCATCTTGGCCAGCTCCCCAGCAATGGCCTTGATGACTTTCGCGCGCAGTGGACCAAGACGACACTCCGCCTGAATGCCGGTGTCTTGGCAAAACCACACAACCGCCCGCATGGTGCGTGTGTTAAAAATCCCGGTGGTCGGCCCCACCCGATAGCCCCGTGTCCGCAGCTCTTCCTGCAAAACATGCACAAAGGCGTTTTTGTCGAGCCGCGACACCACATAGAGCGCCCGCTCATAGTCCGCATCAGATGCCTCTGAAACGATCTGCTGCGCCAAGGGTCGGAAGGCGCGCGCATCATGGGTGTCATAAGCCAGCAACAAGCCTTCCTCTGCCCGCGCACGTCCACGCAGGGCCGCATGTGCCACCAGCTCCGCCCGCAGCGCCAAAGTCTGCGCATCATCCTGTCCGCGCCATAGGCGCAACAACGCTTCGGCGGCCTTTCCTCCGGCCTTGCCGCTATCCTGTCGCGCAACATCCAGCATCTGAGCCGTCAACACGTCTGGGTCGACATCAAATTCCGCCCCCTGCTGCATCGCGCTCAACACAACTTTCATCGAGGCCACGTCCCCGGCTTGGGCAAAACGGGTCAACTCGGCGCGCCCAAAGGGCTTGTCAGAGGCTTCGGCAAACCTTCCCAGATAATGATACTCTGCCCGCAACGCCTGCGCCTTCTCAATGCCGGCCTCTGAGGCCACATTCAGCTGCGTCAGGGCCTCCGCGGTCTGGCCTTGGGACATCAAGAGCTTGGCATAGCTCGTGCGCACATTATCGCGGCCCGCCTCTATCGCGGCCTGATACCACAGCGCCGCCGCATCCGGATCAACCGACGTGCCAATCCCTTTCAGGTGATAGTAGGCCAACCGCGCCTGTGCCCGCGCATTGCCGTCTTTGGCAAGCGCCTGCATCTCCTGAAACGCCGCAGCGGTGTCTTGTGGCATCTCGATGCCAAACCGCAGCGCCTCCGCTTTGGCGTAACGCTCCTTCTCGGTGAGGGCCTGCATCGCAAACACCGATGTGTCGGCCAAAGGGGTCGCGGTCAGTGCTGCAAAAGAGAGTGCAAACAGTTGTCGTCGGGTCATCGTTGCCTCCTGAGAGTTGGGATACCCACAGGAAACAGCAGAACCGCCATTGCCGGGCACGCGCAAAAGGATAGTGCTCCCCGCTTTGGTGCAGCCTTCCATCCGGATGCCGTGTTCAAAGGCCCCGCCAGCGCACCCAGGCTTCTGGACTGCCCCGAAACACGTTCAAGTCCACTTCGCCCGCGATCCCCGGCACCAGCCCCGTACCGCTATATTGCCAGAACACCCAGCGCGCGCCAGGATAGGTCTTTTGCGGATGATCCGCGACCGAGCGCAGCCAGAACTCCGTTCCATCCAGCCTGCCAATCCCGGTATCGCGGTAGAAATCCACCGTGGTGTAGACAATCGGCCGCCGCCCATAATGCGCCTCAAGCATTGCAAGGAACTTGCGCGCTTCACGCCTCACGGCCCGCCCATCCGGGCGCAGACGGCAGGTCTTGGAATGCGGCGTCCATTCCATATCCAGCACATGCGGCAACGGCGCGCCGCGCGGCACATTGCGGATGAACCAGCGCGCCTGACTTTCCGCTGAGCGACAGAAATAATAGTAGTGATAGGCGCCCCAGGGCACGCCTGCGGCCTGCGCGCCCCTGCGATGGGTATCAAACATGGGGTCTGCCAGATCACCGCCCTCTGTGGCTTTGATAAAGGCAAAGCTCACCCCTGCCCGACGCGCCGCGCGCCAATCCACGGTTTGCTGCCAGCGCGACACATCAATGCCATGTACCGGATGGCGCTCAGGCGGGCGACGGTCCCACTCCACCGGATCGGCATCTCCAAAGGTGGGATAGGTCCTCAGCCGCGCCACCTCTGCGGCGACCCGCGCGGCCTCGGCGGCAGCGGCGTCATTGATGGGTGCCGGGGTCTCATAGGCCGCAGGTGCGCAGCCCAGCAAAACCCCTGCCAAAATCAGCACACTCACCCAACGCATCATCTAAAACCGCCCACGCCTCAACGCCTTTTGTGTAAGCAGTTAAGCGTTGCGCACAGGCTCCGCACAAGGCACAAGCGGCGCGTGGCACGCAACCGGCAGCTCTTCGCCAGATACGCCGCGCAGCTGCGCCATTGCGCGTGATGTGGATGCGCAATCCACCCTTGCGCCAAAGCCCGATTTCCCCTAAGAACCGCCCGTCCACGGCTCTTACCCGAGTCGTTTGGGCGTGCTGTGCATTGTGCAACCCTCTGCTTTCTTCGGCTTAGGCTACAGGCGCGGCGCAAAAGACAAGAAAAGACGACCTGACCCTCTGGCGGGCGCTGTGCAAGTGGCGGACCCGGAAGAAGACCAAGAGTTCTGAGGTGCATCAAACCTTTGTGGATATAACCACAAGCATTATAGGAGATGATCCAATGGATCTGATCGCACAGCTCGAAGCGGAGCAGATTGCTGCGCTGGGGAAAGAGATCCCCGATTTCAAAGCCGGTGACACCATCCGTGTTGGCTTTAAAGTGACCGAAGGTTCGCGCACCCGTGTGCAGAACTACGAAGGCGTCTGCATCAGCCGCAAAAACGGCTCCGGCATCGCTGGCTCGTTCACCGTTCGCAAGATTTCCTTTGGCGAAGGCGTGGAACGTGTGTTCCCACTGTACTCCACCAACATCGACAGCATCACCGTTGTGCGTCGTGGTCGTGTACGTCGCGCCAAACTGTACTACCTGCGCGCACGTCGTGGTAAATCCGCACGTATCGCAGAAGACACCAACTACAAGCCCAAAAAAGCGTAAGGAGTGGTCTCATGAAAAAAGATACCCATCCCGATTACCACTTCATCGACGTGAAAATGACCGACGGCACCATCATCAAGATGCGTTCCACCTGGGGCAAAGAAGGCGACACCATGGCGCTGGACGTAGACCCATCCGTGCACCCGGCATGGAACGGTGGCTCCACCCGTCTTATGGATGCCGGTGGCCGCGTGTCCAAATTCAAAAAGAAATACGAAGGTCTGGGCTTCTAAGCTTAACAACCAACGTTTCAGAAAACGCCGCCTCCCTCGGGGCGGCGTTTTTTGTTGGGCAGATCTCCGCTCCCACAGAGCTGTGAAGATCGCGCTCTTGCCTTTGCCCGCACGCCGCTCTAAAAGCCGCGCGCACCGGTCGCAGCCTACCCGGTACATCAAAACAAGGGTTACAAAAATGAAAACAACTGTTGTCTGCTCCGGCGGACTGGACTCCGTGTCTTTGGCTCACATCGTGGCTGCCGAAGGCAATCTCTCCCGACTGGTCTCCTTTGATTACGGCCAACGCCACCGCAAAGAGCTCGATTCCGCTGCGGCCTGCGCAGAGCGCCTTGGGGTGCCCCATCACATCATCGACCTGCGCGCGGTTGGCGCCGCCCTCACCGGCTCCGCCCTGACCGAAGCGGATGTGGATGTGCCCGATGGGCATTATGCCGAAGAAACCATGCGCATCACCGTGGTGCCCAACCGCAACGCCATCATGCTGACCATCGCCTATGGCATCGCTGCGGCCAATGGCGACAGCCGCGTGGCCACCGCTGTCCACGGTGGGGATCACTTCATCTATCCCGATTGCCGTCCCGGCTTCACCGAGGCCTTTGACGCCATGCAACAGGCCGCGCTGGAGGGCTATGCCGACGTGCGCCTGCACACCCCGTTTGTGCACCGCAGCAAAGCCGACATCGTCACCGATGGGGCCGCCGCCAACACGCCTTTCGCGCTGACATGGTCTTGCTACAAAGGCGGCGCACAGCACTGTGGCCGCTGTGGCACCTGCGTGGAGCGGCGCGAGGCCTTTGACCTCGCAGGCGTCCCCGATCCCACCCCCTATGAGGATCCGGATTTCTGGCGCACCGCCGTGGCCGAGCGGGAGGCAAGCTGATGTTTCGCATCTCCAAGGAGTTTCACTTCTCCGCCTCCCATCAACTGGCCCATCTGCCCGACGATCACCAATGCGCGCGCCTGCATGGGCACAACTACATCGTTGTGGTAGAACTCGCCGCCGCCGAGCTGAACGCAGACGGCTTTGTGCGGGATTACCACGAGCTCAAGCCGCTCAAATCCTACATCGACGACCACTTCGATCACCGCCACCTCAACGACCTGCTCAACGTGCCCTCCACGGCGGAAAACCTCGCCAAGCATTTCTATGACTGGTGCAAGGCCCGCTGGGACGAGGTCACCATGGTGAAAGTCTCCGAAACCCCCAAAACCTGGGCCGAGTACCGCCCATGACCCTGCGTGTTGTTGAGATTTTTGGCCCCACCATTCAGGGCGAAGGCGCGCTGATTGGCGAGCCCACGGTCTTTGTACGTACCGGCGGCTGCGATTATCGCTGCAGCTGGTGTGACAGCCTGCATGCGGTCAACAGTGCCAACCGCCATGACTGGAAACCCATGAGCGCCGAGGCGGTCATGGAGGACATCAAACGCCTTTCCGGCAACCGCCCCCTCACGGTGTCCCTGTCTGGAGGTAACCCTGCCATCCATGACTTCGCCCCGCTGATCGCGCTTGGCAAATCCCAAGGCTACCGCTTTGCCTGCGAAACACAGGGTTCCATCGCCAAGCCTTGGTTTGCGGAACTGGACACGCTGGTGCTCAGCCCCAAGCCGCCCTCCAGCGGCGAAACTGTGGATTGGGACGCTTTTGAACAGTGCCTCTATGCGGCGGGCACCACAGCGGATGTGGCAATCAAGATCGTGATCTTTGATGACGAGGATTTCCTCTGGGCACAAAAGGCCCATGCCCGCTTCCCCGATCTGCCGCTCTATCTGCAGCCCGGCAACCCGATGGTTGATCCGGAGAAACCTGTGGATCTGACCGAAACCACCTCCCGGCTGGAATGGCTGATCGACAAGGTTGTCGCCGCCAGCTGGTTCGCCCCGCGCGTGCTGCCACAGCTGCACGTGCTGGTCTGGGGCAACAAACGCGGCGTGTAAAAACGTCCTTCGGGCCATGGCCCATAGTTGGAGAACAAAGATGAGCGAAGACATCTACAGCAATCTGAAACAACTCGGCGGTGCCACCGTCATGCCCACCAGCCCAGAAGAAGCCGAGCTGGAGCGGGTGGAAAATCCGCAGGCCGATGTGGCCTATAACGTGCGCTTCACCGCGCCGGAATTCACCTCCCTCTGCCCGATGACCGGCCAGCCCGACTTTGCCCATCTGGTGATCGACTATGTGCCCGGCAAATGGCTGGTGGAAAGCAAATCCCTGAAGCTTTTCCTGGGATCCTTCCGCAACCACGGCGCGTTTCACGAGGATTGCACCGTCTCCATCGCCCGCCGTCTGGCCGATTTTCTGGAGCCCCAATGGCTGCGCATCGGCGGCTACTGGTATCCACGCGGCGGCATTCCAATTGATGTGTTCTGGCAGACCGGCGCCATGCCCGAAGGTGTCTGGATCCCCGATCAGGGCGTGCCGCCCTACCGCGGCCGCGGCTAAGAAAACGCAGCGCATCGGCCACCTACATCCTGTGCAGGTCGATGCGCCCATCCTTAGAACGGCCCAAACCGCCGATCAAAACCACTCTGCGCCTCAGCTTAGATAAGTCTCAAACCACGCCACCGTGCGCTCCCATGCCAATTTTGCCTGAGCTTCGTCGTATCGGGGCGTGCTGTCGTTGTGAAACCCGTGGTTTGCCCCTTCATAGATATAGGCCTCATAAACCTTGTCATTGGCCTTTAGCGCCTCTTCAAAGGCTGGCCAGCCCGCATTGATGCGCTCATCAAGCTCACCCATCTGAACAAGCAGCGGAGCCTGAATTTTTGCTACATCCTCCGCTGCAGGCTGACGCCCGTAAAACGGCACGCCCGCCGCCAGCTCCGGATAGGCCACCGCAATCGCGCTCACCACGCCACCGCCATAACAAAAGCCCACCGCGCCCACTTTGCCGGTGCTGTCCTCGCGTCCCAGAAGATGCTCAAACCCGGCAAAAAAGTCATTCATCAACTCGGCCCGGTCTACCGTCCGCTGCAATTCGCGCCCATCCGCATCGTTGCCCGGATATCCCCCCACCGAGGTCAGCCCATCCGGCGCAAGCGCCATAAAGCCCGCCTTGGCCAGCCGCCGCGCCACATCTTCGATATAGGGGTTCAGCCCCCGGTTCTCATGGATCACCAGCACCGCAGGCAACGGTCCCTCCACGCCAGACGGGCGCACCAGATAGCCGCGCACATCGCCTGTCCCGTTTGGGGAGGGATACATGACGTAATCCGCATGGATGTCCGGATCATTGAAAGACACCTGCTGCGCCATGGCGTAATTCGGGCTGAGCATATTCAGCAGCGCCGCCGCGGTCACAGTGCCAACTGCAAATTTCCCCGCCCGGTCCAGAAACTCCCGTTTGGTGATTTTGCCGTGGGCATAGAAATCATAGAGATCCAGCAGTTCCTGATCAAAATCCTTTGCGGTCATGCGTGTCATCGCAACATTCCTCCCAAATACACGTCAAAACACTACCCAAGCCACGTTGGACGCAAGCTTACCACACGCAGAGATTTTTACGCAGTGGCGGCAGAGGAAGCCCCCCTGCCGCCCACAAATTCAGCCGTTCCACAGCTCTGTATCAGGATGGAACTGTGACCAGGCAAACCAGAAGGCCTGATGGCTGCCGAGATCAGCACCGCTTGCGTCCACCGCCTTGATCCCGCCGGCATCAAGCGCCAGCCGCACGTTCTCCACCGCAACTTCCTTGCCCGCATTGAGCGCCACAAAGGCCGCACTGCGCTGGAAGGCCACTGGTTTGCCGGAGGCGGTGACAATCCCGATCACATCTTCATGCACCGGCAAACGCGGGTCGACATCGCCCACCGGAAAGATCGGCCCATTGGCATCGCGCCCATTGCGGAAATCAAAATCCCGGCCCAGCGCCAGATCTTCCACCAGCACGGTGGTCTCCGGATGCGCCGCCTTCCATGCGCCCCAGCTGGTGGTCACCACACTGGCCTGTTTCAGCTGGATGCCCCGTTTGGCCAGCGGGCCGGTCACGGCCTTGCCCAGAAACGTGTCAAACACCGAGTTGCTGGTGATGTCATACATCACTTTGTTGGAGCGGATCAGCAAACCCGAGGTCCGCAGCACCGGGCGCTCCACACCCAGTGGCATCTGATCGGTGAAATAGGCCTGTGCCGCGCCGCAAAGGGTGCAATAAGGAATGCCCAGATCACGCCCACCCAGCGTGTCATTCACCATTTCGCGCACTTCCATAATGCGGCGCGGATAGGCGCGGTACTCGCCATTCACCTCCACGCCAAAGACCACAGCGTCATCTGACAACCATGTGGCCTCCTCTGCGCTGCTCACTTCCGGATTGTCCGCCGCTGGGATGCAGTTGCAGGGATCATCCGTGGTGTCAAAGGGGCGATCATCAATCAGCACCCCACCCCAGGACACATGCCGCCAGTCAATATCGCCTTTGACAAAAATCCGGTCCCAACCGGGCACGATATTGGTGAAAATCGCACGCTTGGCCTCCAGATAATCCGGCGGCGCCGGAATATCCCAGGCAATCAGATGATCCGTCACAATGCCCCAGTGGTTGTGGTTCGGCAGGTCTTTTCCCAGCAGCGTACCCGCCGCACCACTCAGCACAGAGGTGAACTCCGGCCCCGTGGCAAAGCGCATCAGATCACTGATGATCCACACAAGTCGCGGGTCTTTGGCCTCGGCAATCACATCCAGCGCGATGGTCTGATCGCGCCCCCAGCCGCCTTGTGTCATACTGTCGACAAAGGCCACCTTCACGGCCTCCTCCACCTCTTTGGAGAGCGGCCCTTGCGGGATCGCAGGCGGCGCGCCGAACTCGGCAATCACATAATCCGGCAGCTGATCCGCCGCCTGAACCTCCGCTGCCCCCAGCATGCTCGCCGCCACTGCCACGCCCATTGCGGCCCGCAGCACCGACCTGCGCATGTTGCCCAAGACCTGAAACCCCACCTTCGCCATGAATGATCCTTCCCGCGCCGGGCCTGTCCGCCCACGCTGTGTGAAACCCCGATAGCCACGCCGAAGCCCTTCTCCGGACGCGCGCCATTTGGCTCCACAGTCGTCGCAAACGCCTGCGACGGCCAATCACGTTTGCATCAAGCTCTGGTGATCTGGGCCTAGCCAGTCTTACGCGGCGACCAGAGCCCCCGGCCCTCGCCGCGCCCGGATCAGGATCAATCCCATGATCGCGATATTGAGCGCATTCCACGCGATGCCATTCACAAAGGCCAGCTCATAGCTGCCGCTCACGTCATAGATCCAGCCCGACATCCAGCCGCCCAGCGCCATGCCCATAATGGTCGCCATCATGACAAAGCCAACCCGCGTGCCCGCTTCCCGCGCAGGCATATACTCCCTCACCACCAGTGCATAAGCGGGCACAATTCCGCCCTGCGCCAACCCAAAGGCCGCGCTGACAAGATAGAGCGAGACCAATCCGTCAAACGGCAGAAACAGGAACAGCGCACCACATTGCAGGATCGACCCGATCAGTAAGGTCCAGACCCCGCCCAGCTTGTCGGCCACCAACCCGCTCACAAGGCGGGACACAACACCGCCCAACAGCATGAGTGAAAGCATTTCCGCGCCCACCGCAGGCCCAAAGCCCAGATCCACGCAGAAGCTCACGATATGCACCTGCGGCATACTCATCGCCACGCAACATCCGATCCCGGCCAATCCCAGAACCCACATCAGCGGCGCTGGTCTCATCGGCGCACCGGCCTGCCTTGCGACGGCTGCATTCTCCTGCGCCGTCAGCGCGTCCTGCGGCACTTTGGGGCGCAGCAGCAAAGCAAGCGGCACAACCGCCACCAAGGTCAGCGCTGCCAGCACCAGAAACACCGCGCGCCAGCCATGATCGCTCAGCACGCCTGACAGCAGCACCGGCCAGATCGCACCGGAAAGGTAGTTCCCGCTGGCCGCAATCGCCACAGCGATCCCCCGCCTCCGCTGAAACCACAGAGACACATCCGCAATCAGCGGCCCAAAACCCACCGCCGTGCCAAACCCAAGAAAGAAATGCACCAACGACAGCATCAAAACAGATCCGCTTGCCGCCGCCAGCCCGTAGCTCACCGCGCTCAGCACCGCCGCCCCAATCAGCGCGCGGGTCACGCCCCAGCGGTCCACCGCCTGGCCGATGGCAAAATTGCCAATCGCAAAACCAATCATGGTCAGCACATAGGGCAGCGACGCCTCCGCCCGATCGATGCCAAACTCCGCCTGCACCGCAGGCATCACCACAATCACCGCCCACATGCCGACATTGGCAAACACGCCAATCAGCAAGGTGATTGCGAGGCGCGTCCAGCTGTAGCGGCTGTCAAGAATGGGATGGTCAGTCATGCAGGCACGCTAGGCTTTGCCGCCGCGCCTGTATAGGGCCAGAGTGCCCGCGCAGGCTACGCCACCCCGCAGCGCATTTTGTGAATTGGCGGCTTCATGGCATTCTTGGATCATTTGAAAAGGAATTTGATCCATGGCTTTGTTTTTCTCCCGCCGTGCCTATCACGCGAAAACCCAGAAATTCACCAACAACCCCGCCAGCGTCACCCGCTATGTGGCGATCAGTCAGACCAATCCGGACGGCACCATTCACAAAGGCGCCGCCATTCCGCAGGCCGACTGGCTCGAGCGCGTCAAACAGGCGGGCGGCGACAGTGAGGTGCTGATCTATGTGCACGGGTTCAACACCTCTCAAACCGATATGCTGCGGCGGCTCAAAAAGATCGAAGACGGCGTCCGCGCCCAAGGCTTCACCGGGGCCGTCATCGCCTATGACTGGCCCAGCGACGGCACGGTCTTGGCCTATAACACCGACCGTACCGACGCCAAAAAGACCGCGCCTTATCTTGTCTGTGACGGCATCGTCCCGCTCCTGAACATGACGCCGCGCCCCAAAGTGCATCTGATCGCCCACTCCATGGGCGCCTTGGTTGTGCTGCGCGGCTTTGCAGGCGTTGGCGATTCCGCAAGCGCTGGCGCGCGCAATTGGAAAGTTGATGAGGTCACCTTCTGCGCGGCGGATGTGAATGCCGACTGGCTGGAAAGAGGCGCTTGGGGCGCACTGGTGCTCGACCGCCGCGCCGCCCGTTTCACCAATTACTACAGCTGCCGTGACGAGGTGCTGGCCTTTGCTGGCGGCTTCATCAACGGCGGCCGGGAGCGCGCCGGGCATATGGGCATCTCAGAGCCGATCACCAAAGGCCAGTGGGACATCTACTGCAACGAACAATACAAACGCGACGTGCCCGACAATGAGAAAACCCAAGTCTATTCCCACCGCTGGTGGTTTGATAACGACGGCTTTTACAAAGACCTCGCACTAACCATAGACGGAGCTGACGCGCAAACCATGGTCACGCGCCGCCCCACAAATGAGGCGGATCTTGCCTTGCTGACCTGAGCCGGTGGGGCCAAGGCTGCCTAGCCGACCTGCTGATGCACCTCGATGACATTGCCTTCGGGATCAAGGAAAAACACCTGATGCCACTCTTTGGCAAACGCCGTGCCATAGTCTGAATATGGCACGTCGTTTTCTTTCAGCACCTTCAGGAAGGCGGCAATGTCATCGGTGCGAAAGGCGATGTGGCCACGATCGACAGGGTTGATCACCTGCCCGTTCACAAAGGCCACATCCAGCCGGCGCTCCGCCAAATGCATCTGCATATCGCCATCGGTGGCAAAGCGGATCTTGCCGTCATAACCGGTGTTCTCATCCGCCTCCGTGCGCGGAAACTCCTCTTGCGGAATATCCGCCAACCCCAAAACCCGGGTGTAAAAATCATGCAGCCGGTCCACATCATGAGAGACAAAATTGATGTGGTGAAATTCGAGTTTCATGGATAGGCTCCCGCAAGGCTTGGATATTTGCCCCATAGAGCCGCCATCGCTGCCCGGAATCAAGCCGAACTCCGCAGGTCACGCATTGACCCGCGCGTGGTCAGTCCCGTTCTTTGGTTTTCTCCAGAAATTCCTGAAACCGCTGCTGCACATAAGGCGGCTCGCCAAAACTGCGGAACTCCCCGTCAAAGGAGTTATAGGCCCAGCGCGCAACCAACAGCTGATGCTCCACGATATAGAGGTTCTGCTCATCGTCGATCACCCGCGTGCGCCAGGACCCCTGCACCCGCGTTGGCACTCGCACCCGCTTTCGGGTTGGCGGTTTCATTCCCTTGATGACAATCTGGTTGGCCTCGTCCCACTTGCGCCGCAACAGGGTGACCAGCTCTTCCGCATGGCGCTTGCGCCGCCCGGCAAAGATCACATCGACCTCAACATCGTTCTGCATCAGCCCTTTGATGATGATGTCATGGCGGGTGTTCTTGCCAAACTTCGGAATCAAATCGATCGCCAGCTCGGTGCTGGGCTTTTTGAACAACCCTCTGTCTTCATATGCCGGCGTGATGTCCGCCGGGTTGCTGATGCGCTTTTTCACTTTGGTCTTCCGCCGCTGTCTTCAGGTTATACCCCACCTGTTCGCCGACATTAGCCCAGAGGATTGGTTAATAAATCATTAGCCAGCTGGCGAAGGCCCCGGATCCTCTCCCCCAAAGCGCACAAGGCAGGCTTATTGCCCCAAAGCCTGCCCCAGATCGCCAATCAGATCCTCAGCACTCTCCACACCAACCGAAATCCGCAGAAGGGTCTCCGGAATACCGGTGTGTGACTCAATTGTGTGGCGATGCTCCACAAGGCTCTCCACCCCGCCAAGCGAGGTCGCGCGGTGGAACAGCTTCAGCTTTCCCGCCACTCCCAATGCGGTCTCTTTGTCTCCCTTCACAAGGAAGGACATCAGAAATCCTGCCCCGCCCGGCATCTGCTTTTGCGCCAGCTCATATTGCGGGTGGCTTTCCAATCCCGGAAACAGCACCGCCTCGACCTTGGGGTGATCCTCCAGAAACCGCGCCACTTTCAACGCATTCTCCACCATGCGTTCCACCCGCACCGAAAGCGTCCGCATCCCGCGCAGCAAAAGCCAGGCCTCAAACGGCCCCAGCACCGCCCCGGCGCTGGCGCGGTCATTGGCAATCTCTTCACAAACCGGCGTCGCCGCCTTGGAGACCAGAACTCCGCCCAGCACATCAGAGTGGCCGTTGATCACCTTGGTGGTCGAATGCATCACAATATCCGCGCCCAGTGTCAGAGGTTTGGACAAAAGCGGTGAGGCCGCCGTGCTGTCCACCGCCAAAAGCGCCCCGCAACTATCCGCCGCCTGCTTTGCGGCGGCAATATCCACGACCTTGAGCCAGGGGTTTGAAGGCGTCTCGATCCAGACCAGATGAGCAGGCCCCGCTGCGCAGGCCGCCTGCAGGGCCGCGCTGTCGCTTGCATCCACCTCGGTGATGGCCACCTGACGGCGCCCGCAGAATTCGCGGATCCACTTGGTGGTGCCCCAATAGATGCCCGATTGCACAACAACCCGCCCCCCGGTCGGCACCGTGCGAAACAGCGCCGCAATCGCCGCCATGCCGGAGGGGAACAACAAAGCTTCTGCCCCGCCCTCAAGCTGCGCCAGCACTGCCTCGGCCTGACGCACCACATCATTGTGGGGACGGCTGTAAAGGTTGTTCTCGTTCAGCAGGTTATAATTCTCATCCCGCGCATAGGTCGTGGCGGGCTGAATGGGCGGCACCACGCCCCCGCTCTGCATGTCAAGCGCGCCACCGGCCTGTGCGAGCACCGTCTCCGGCTGCATATCTTTGAAATCCATGATCTTTCTCCCCGCACTCTGGCCAGCTGTCTTGCGCCGCAAAAAAGCGCAGGCAAAGCGAACTTGCAACCCCAACACAGCCCCGTGTAGGAGAGGCCATGGCCCGCGTGATCCTGTTTAACAAACCGTATGATGTGCTCTCTCAGTTCACCGACAAGGGAACCGAGGGCAGCCCCCGCCGCACTCTGTCTGATTTTATCGACGTGCCCAAGGTCTACCCCGCCGGACGGCTGGATCGCGACAGCGAAGGCATCATGGTGCTCACCGATAACGGCAAGCTTCAGGCCAAGATCAGCAATCCGCGCCACAAGATGGCCAAAACCTATTGGGTGCAGGTCGAGGGCGAACCCGATGAGGCCGCATTGGCCGCGCTGCGCAAAGGGGTGGAACTCAAGGACGGCCTCACCCGTCCTGCCCAGGCGCAACGCATTGAGGAACCAACAGATCTCTGGCCCCGCACCCCGCCCGTGCGCTTTCGCAAATCGGTGCCGGACTGCTGGATTGCACTCACCATCCGTGAGGGCCGCAACCGTCAGGTGCGCCGCATGACCGCGTCCGTCGGCCACCCCACCCTGCGCCTGATCCGGGCGCAAATCGGGGATTGGTCGCTCAATGGGTTGGAAACCGGAAAATGGCGGGAAATCTAGCAATTCAACGCACTTTTCCTGTGGAAAATCACAACATATAGTAGACACTAACAAGGCCGCACCGTAAGAGCCGCGGCACTGAAACTTCGAGCAGGGACAAGCGGAATGGCACATATTATCGTTGTCGGAAACGAAAAGGGCGGCGCGGGCAAATCCACCCTGTCGATGCACATCGCAACCGCTCTGTCGCGCATGGGCCATAAGGTCGGCGCGCTGGATCTGGACCTGCGCCAAAAGAGCTTTGGCAGCTATGTCGCCAACCGCCAGCGCTTCTCGGAGAAAGCCGGTCTCGAGCTGCCAGGCCCCACCTATCGCGACCTTCCGGAGATCGACCCGGACACCCTGCAACCTGGCGAAAACATCTACGACCAGCGCCTCTCTGCGGCCGTGGCCATGCTGGAGCCTGACAACGATTTTATCCTGATCGACTGCCCGGGCTCGCACACCCGCCTCAGCCAGGTGGCCCACTCTCTGGCCGACACGCTTGTCACCCCGCTCAACGACAGCTTTGTGGATTTTGACCTGCTGGCCAAAGTGAATGAGGATGGCGAAAAGATCCTCGGCCCTTCAGTCTATTCCGAAATGGTATGGAACGCCCGCCAGCTGCGCGCGCAGGCAGGCCTGAAACCCATCGACTGGATTGTCATGCGCAACCGCATGGGCGCCCAGCAGATGGTCAACAAGGAAAAGATGGGCAAGGCGTTGGACCGTCTGGCCAAGCGCATCGGCTTCCGCGTCGCACCGGGCTTTAACGAGCGTGTGGTGTTCCGGGAACTCTTCCCGCGCGGTCTGACCCTGCTCGATCTGCGCGACATCGGGGTGAAGCAACTCAACATCTCAAACGTCGCCGCCCGTCAGGAACTGCGGGACCTGATCAAGGCGCTGAACTTGCCTGGCGTCACAATCGACTTCTAAATCTACATGACCGGCCCGGATATCGCAGACAACACCGGGCCGTCGCGCCCATCCCGGCTGATGACCATCGCCGCCCTCGCGGTGGCGGAACTTTTTCTGGTCATTCTCGCCTATCAGGTCTTCGCCTCCATCGAGTGCCGCCTGACCGAGATCGAAAGCGCCTGCCGCGCCCTGCGCTCCATGACCGCCCGCGGCCTGTCGATCATCACGGTCATGGCGCTCTATTTCTGGCTCAGGCCAACTGCGTATCGCGCCTTGGCTGGTGCGGCGCGTACCACACCCGGCCGCCCCTCTTGGCTGTGGGCGCATCTTGCAGGCCTCATCCTGATCTTTGCGCCGCTGCCGCTGTTTGGCGCCGCCGAAATCAGCCGCGCCTTTACCCCCACATTGCTGTTTTTGAGCCTCGGCAGCCTGCTCACCATCCTTGGTGCGGTCTTCTGGGTCACGCCCTTTCACAGCTGGCGCAGCTGGATCCGGGGTGACAGCTACCTTCTACCTCTGGCGCTCCTGCTCGGCTTTCTGGTCCCTGACCTCGCCAATCTGATCCGCCCGGCATGGGAGTGGTCCTCCCTCAGCAGCCTGACGTTCTTTCTGGTCTTTCTCAGCCTGATCGCCTTCGGCTTTGAGGTCAGTGTCGACCCGCCCACCTATGTGATCGGCATCGAGGATTTCTTTGTACAGATCGCCAGCCAGTGCTCCGGCGTCGAAGGCATTGCGCTGATCACCATCTTCATGGGTTTCTATGCGCTCCTGATGCGCCCAGACCTGCGCCAGCGCCGCTTCTGGCTGATCCTCTATCCGCTCGCCGTGCTGACAAGCTGGCTGTTTAACATCCTACGGATTGCAGTTCTCATCATCATCGGCGCACGGGTGTCGCCGGAGCACGCCCTCAACGGGTTTCATTCCTACGCCGGCTGGCTGATGTTCACCGCGCTGGCCCTCTGCGTGGTGATCGTCGCGCACCGCGCCGGTTGGTTGCACCGCATACCGCGCCCGCAGATCTCACGCAACGCCATGCGCAGCGATACATTGGCCGCACGCATTGTGCCCTTCATCGTGATGATGCTGTCAGGTGTGATTGCCTCTGCCTTCTGGCCAAACCCATCTGACGGCTACCCCCTGCGCGCGCTGCTCATGGGCGCGGTGCTGCTTTATTTCTGGCCCGCGCTGCGAAACTGGCACGCCTTCCCATCAGGCGCTTCCATCACAACCGGTCTGGCGATTGGCCTCCTCTGGGTGCTCACCGCCGCCCCTGCGCCCGCATCAGAAGGATCAGCACCCGGTGTCTTCTGGATCGGCCTGCGCTTTCTGGGCACAATCCTTTTGGTGCCGGTGATCGAAGAGCTGTTCTTTCGCGGCTATGTGCTGCGCCGCCTCAGGCAAGACGGTCTGCTCTGGGCGATCCTCGCCATCGCCGTCTCCAGCCTGCTCTTTGGCCTGCTGCATGATCGCTTCTTCGCGGGTGTTCTTGCGGGTGTTGCCTTTGGCGCGCTTTATCTGCACCGCAACCGGCTGGCCGATCCCATCGCCGCGCATATCATCGCAAATGCGGTGATCGCAGCAGCGGCCCTTTTAACCGGAAAATGGGCGCTCATTTGAGCGCCCATCATCCCCAGTCTGCACCACAATCTGGAAGGCTTAGCCTTCTTTATGACGATTGCGACGGCGCAGCTCCCATGCCAGTGCCAGGGTTGCCATAACGGCGGCAACCGCCAATAGTCCGGCTCCAGCATCAATTTCCGGCACTGCGTTGGTGGTCCCACCGGTGTGGCCTGTGCCACCGCCGTGGCCACCCCAGTTCCAATTCCAGTTCCACCACCACCAGCCACGCCAGCCAGAGTGGTTTTGCGCAATAGCTGCCGGAGCGCTCGCGGCCATCACACCTGCAGCCAAAGCCGCAGTTTTTAGTCCGTGAAAAAGTCCCATTCCAACCTCGAGCGTCATCCATCGTGCCTGAAAAATCTGCCATAGCGCCCCAAGTCGTTTCAAGAAATTTACGTCAAATTAACCATAAATAACTGCCACTTGCGGAGCGACTGTTTGCATTGCAAAAACAATGCGCGAAGCGCGAACCAACTGTCGCGGTTTTCGCCGCAATGCGCGCGACAATCCGAATCAAATCAGATCCGAATCGTGCCTCTGCGCCCTATTTGGCCAGCTTGCTCAGCAGCTCTTTGAGCTGGGTCACGTCCCTTGCACTCAGCTTGCTTTGTAGCGCCGCCTCATATTTTGCGGCCACATCGCGCAGGTCCTCATAGGCTTTGCGCCCCGCCGGTGTCAGCTCCAGCCATTCCACGCGCCGATCCTCTTCGCTGCGGGCACGGCGCACGAACCGCCGCTCCGCCAGCCGCTTCACAGCGCGGCTCACCTTGGTTTTGTGAATCTTCGCGCGCCCACCGATTTCTGTCGCGGTCATCTGACCAAACATGCCGAGATGAAACAGCACCCGCCATTCACTGCGCAGCATGCCATATCGGCCTTTATAGACTTTCTGAAATCCAAGGCTGCTTTCTTCGGCGGCTTGGTTGAGCAGATAAGGCAAAAATGCCTGCAAATCGAATGGCGTTTTTTCGGTCATTTCCGCGTCCCTCCGTCTTGTTAGTTACAAAATCAACTTTTACTTATGCAACTAAATTCGTCACAGGAGCGTTGAGATGACCAAACACACGGTCCCGACCCGCATGCAAAAAGCCCCTTCTTTGACCGGCCCTCATGAGGGCTACATGCCCGGTTTCGGAAATGACTTTGAAACCGAGGCCCTACCCGGCGCATTGCCACAAGGCATGAACAGCCCGCAGAAATGCAACTACGGCCTATATGGCGAACAGCTTTCCGGCACGGCCTTCACCGCCGAAACCGTGGAACGCACGTGGTGCTACCGCATTCGCCCTTCCGTGAAACACAGCCACCGCTACACCAAGATCGATGTGCCCTATTGGCAGTCCGCGCCCAATGTCGATCCGGATGTCACATCTCTTGGGCAGTACCGCTGGGACCCTGTGCCCCACACCGATGCACCGCTGACATGGATCACCGGCATGCGCACCATGACCACCGCTGGCGACGTGAACACGCAGGTGGGCATGGCCAGCCACATCTATCTGGTGAACACCTCAATGGAGGATGACTATTTCTTCTCCGCGGACTCCGAATTGCTGGTGGTGCCGCAAGAGGGCGTGCTGCGGTTCTCAACGGAACTCGGGATCATTGATCTGGAACCCAAAGAGATCGCGCTCCTCCCACGCGGCCTGCTCTATCGCGTCGAAGTGCTCGAAGGCCCCGCCCGCGGCTTTGTCTGCGAAAACTACGGCCAGAAGTTCGAGCTGCCCGGCCGCGGGCCCATTGGGGCAAACTGCATGGCCAACCCGCGCGACTTCAAAGCGCCGGTCGCGGCCTTTGAAGACCGCGACGCGCCTTCCACTGTGACCATCAAATGGTGCGGCCAGTTCCACCGCACGGAGATCGGCCACAGCCCGCTTGATGTGGTCGCCTGGCATGGCAACTACGCGCCTGTGAAATACGACCTGCGCACCTATTGCCCGGTTGGCGCGATCCTGTTTGACCACCCCGATCCATCCATCTTCACCGTGCTCACAGCTCCCTCCGGCGTGCCGGGTACCGCCAATATCGACTTCGTGCTCTTCCGCGAGCGCTGGATGGTGGCCGAAGACACTTTCCGCCCGCCCTGGTATCACAAAAACATCATGTCCGAACTGATGGGCAATATTTACGGCCAGTATGACGCCAAACCCAAAGGCTTCATTCCGGGCGGCATGAGCCTACACAATATGATGATCCCCCACGGCCCGGACAAAAACGCGTTTGAAGGCGCATCCAATGCGGATCTGCAAGCCGAAAAACTCGACAACACCATGTCTTTCATGTTCGAGACCCGCTTCCCGCAACACCTCACCGCCTTCGCAGGTCATGAGGCCCCGATGCAGGACGACTACATTGATTGCTGGTCAGATATTGAGAAGAAGTTTGACGGCACACCCGGTAAGAAATGAGGGTCCGATGGCAAACGAGGGTAAGGGGGCCAGCCCCCTCGCTTGCCAAAGGCAAGCCCACCCCCGGGATATTTTGTGAATGAGAAACCCCAGCCGGCGTGCTGAAACAAAAGGAACCGCAATGCCTTTGCTGAGATCATGGGTGGAAAGCGCCAACACTCCGGATGGCCCATTTCCGTTGAACAATCTGCCTTACGGGGTGTTTTCCGTTGACGACGGCGATCTGCGCTGCGGCACGGCCATCGGGGACCGTATCATTGACCTCACCGGGCTTGAGGCCGTAGGCACCCTGCGCGCAGACCCGGATGCGGATGTGCTAGACGCGCCCTACTGGAACGACTTTATGGAGCTTGGGGCCGAGGTCTGGGCCCGCTACCGCGCGGCCCTTCAGGCGTTGCTGTCAGAAGCCGCAGATGAGGCAACCCAGGAAGCCCTGACCTTCTATTCCGTGCCATTGGCCTCCGCCACATTGCACATGCCTTTCAAAGTGTCTGAATACACCGATTTCTACGCAGGCCGGAACCACGCACAGAACGTCGGCACCATGTTCCGTGGTCCTGAGAACGCCCTGCCCCCCAATTGGCTGCACATCCCGATCGGCTACAACGGGCGTGCTTCCTCGGTTGTGGTTTCCGGAACCGACATCCGCCGCCCCTGGGGACAGCTCAAATCGCCGGACCACGACACCCCCGCCTTCCTGCCCTCCCGCCGCTTTGACATCGAGCTTGAGATGGGCGCGATTGTCGGCCAGCCCTCCAAACGGCCTGTGACCGTGCAGGAAGCCGATGACATGATCTTTGGCTATGTGCTGCTCAACGACTGGTCCGCGCGCGACATTCAGGCCTGGGAATATCAGCCGCTTGGCCCGTTTCAGGCCAAGGCCACCGCGACCTCGATCTCGCCATGGATCGTCACCAAAGCCGCGCTCGCGCCTTTTCGCACCGACACGCCCGCACGTGATTTTGAGCTGCTTGACCACCTCAAAGACGCGGGCCCCATGCTTTATGACATTGATCTCAGCATCAGCATGGCACCGGAAGGCCAGGCACCCAGCACCATTGCGCGCACCAACTATGACCAGATGTATTACTCCGCCGCCCAGCAGCTTGCCCATCACACCACCTCCGGCTGCCCGATGAATGTCGGCGACCTGCTTGGCTCCGGCACCATTTCTGGCCCCACAAAGCCTGAGCGCGGCAGCCTTCTGGAACTCAGCTGGGGCGGCAAAGAGCCCCTGACACTTGAGAGCGGCGAGACCCGTACCTTCATCGAGGATGGCGACACGCTGACCCTGCAGGGCGCGGCGCTGGGCGACGGCTACACCATCGGCTTTGGCGAGTGCACCGGCACCGTTCTGGCCGCATTAGACGATCCCTTCAAACCCTGATCCCATTCCTCTTGCCCCAAATATCCCGGGGGCCTGGGGGCTGGCCCCCAGCCAACATCACCACAAGGAGCAGACCCAATGAGCAAAGCCTTCGCCTCTCAAGGCGACACGCAGGAAAAAACCATCTCCTTCACCGAAGTCGGCGAGGGGCTTTATGCTTTCACGGCCGAAGGAGATCCCAACTCCGGTGTGATCATTGGCGATGACAGCGTGATGATTGTCGAGGCGCAGGCCACGCCCCGTCTGGCGCAAAAGGTGATCGACTGTGTGCGCTCTGTGACCGACAAGCCGATCTCCCATCTGGTGCTGACCCATTATCACGCCGTGCGCGTGCTGGGGGCCTCAGCCTATGGCGCCGATCAGATCATCATGAGCGATGCCGCTCGCGCCATGGTGGTGGAGCGCGGTCAGGAAGATTGGGACAGCGAGTTTCAGCGCTTCCCGCGCCTGTTTGAAGGCCATGAGAGCATCCCCGGCCTGACCTACCCAACCACCACCTTCCGCGAAAAGATGACGGTCTACCTCGGCAACCGGCGTGTTGATCTCATGCATCTGGGCCGCGCCCATACCGCAGGCGACATCGTCGTGCATGTGCCTGACCAAAACGTCATGTTCACCGGCGACATCGTGGAATACCAATCAGCGTGCTACTGCGGCGACGGGCATTTTGGCGACTGGGGCACCACTCTGGATGCGATCAAAGCCTTTGATCTGGATGCAATCGCCCCGGGCCGCGGCGATGCGCTCATTGGCAAAGACATGGTCAACGCCGCCATCGCAAGCACCCGCGACTTTGTGCAAAGCACCTACCGCCCGGCAGCACAGGTGGCCGCACGCGGCGGCTCATTGAAAGAAGCATGGGACGCGGTGCGCGCCGCTTGTGATCCGAAATTTGCCGACTACGCGATCTATGAGCACTGCCTGCCGTTCAACGTCGCCCGCGCCTATGACGAGGCCCGCGGCATCGACACCCCGCGCATCTGGACCGCCCAGCGCGATCTGGAGATGTGGGAGGCGTTGCAGTGTTAGTGGCGGCGATGAATGTTGCCTTTGCCATGTTTTTCTTCGGAACGTTCGTGTTTGGGGCCTGCAGCATCGTTTCAATAGCGCTACTGTCATCGCGTGCAGCAGACGAGACAGACGATTTCAGCCTGTTTAGGCGCCCGTACAGCGCGAAACATATGCAACAGTCCAGCGCAGCTGTGGAAACGATGAACCGCCTAGAAAAAGAAACAAAGCTTGGACGGTTCGCCAACAAGTCCTTGGCGATGATGACGCTCTTCGGAGTGCTTATGATCGCAACAATTGCACTCGACTTAGGCCTCTCAAAGCATCTGGTGCAGCCTTCTGCGCTCTTCGCCAGCGGAGAGACGGAGGCAGTCAAGAAATGATCCATATATGCCAATCTTCCGCTTCGCCAAAACCCACATATTTGACCGATATCATGGCGGGAAGCGGCAGGATTTGGCAGCCTTTTGCGCAGAGCGCGCGCAAACACGGAGGAGCACTATGACCAAGATTTTTGACGTCCCGCTCTACGCCTATCAGCGCAGTCTGGATCAGGACGCCTCGGTGCCGGTGCGCCATCCGGTTCTGATCATCGGCGCAGGCCCTGTGGGTCTCACCACCGCGATTGATCTCGCCCAGCTGGGCGTGCCGGTGGTGGTGCTTGATGACAATGACCGCGTGGTGACCGGCTCCCGCGCGATCTGTTTCGCCAAACGCCCGCTGGAAATTCTCGACCGTCTGGGCTGCGGGCAACAGATGGTCGACCACGGTGTTGGCTGGTCCAAAGGCAAGGTCTTCTTTGATGACCGCCCGGTCTATGATTTCAACCTGACCGATGAGCCGGGCCACAAGCGCCCTGCTTTCATCAATCTGCAGCAATACACCTTTGAGCGCCTGCTGGTGGAACAGATCCGCGAGATGCAGAGCGCGGGCGCGCCCATCGAAATTCGCGGTTGCAACAAGGTTGAGGCCATTGGTCAGCACTATGATCACGTGGCCATTGAACTGGACACCCCCGAAGGCAGCTACACGCTGGAGGCCGATTGGCTGATCGCCTGTGACGGGGCCAATTCCCCCACCCGCCGTATGCTGGGGCTGGATTTTGACGGTCAGGTCTTTGAGGACAATTTCCTCATCGCCGATGTGGTCATGCAGGCCAATTTCCCGACCGAGCGCTGGTTCTGGTTTGATCCGCCGTTCAATCGCGGCCAATCCGCACTGCTGCACAAACAGCCAGAGAACGTCTGGCGGATCGACCTGCAACTGGGCCGTGACATCGACAAAGAGCGCGAAAAGCGCCCCGAAAATGTGATCCCGCGCCTCAAGGCCATGCTGGGGGAACATGTGGAGTTTACCCTGGATTGGGTCTCGATCTACTCCTTCCAATGCTGCCGCATGGAGCGGTTTGTGCATGGCCGGACGATCTTTGCCGGAGATTCCGCGCATCAGGTCTCCCCCTTTGGCGCGCGCGGCGCCAATTCGGGCCTGCAGGATGCCGACAATCTGGCTTGGAAGCTGCACCTTGTGCTGTCCGGCAAAGCGCCCAACAGCCTGATTGACAGCTACAACATTGAGCGCGCGCAGGCCGCAGATGAGAACATTCTCAACTCCACCCGCTCCACGGAGTTCATCACGCCCAAGTCGGACATGAGCCGCCTTTTGCGGGACGCGGTGCTGGATCTCTCGGCCCACCACGCCTTTGCGCGGCCGCTGGTGAATTCCGGGCGGCTCTCCACGCCCTGCACCTATGACAGCAGCCCCCTGATCAGCGCGGATGCGCTGGCGGCACCGGCGCTCACCCGCCCCGGCAGCCCCTGTCCGGACGCGCCCATCGGCACAGGCCATCTGCTGGATCATCTCGGCAATCAGTTCATCTTGCTGACCATTGATGCGGATGCCCCGGATCATCTGGAGGAATGCGGCGTCACCGCGCTGCGTCTGGCGCTGTCTGTGCGCGATGATCCTACGCTCACGCTGAAACGCCAGTATCTTGGGGACTGCCCCTCCGGCGTCTACCTGATCCGGCCTGACCAACATGTCGCCGCCCGCCGCGACACCTTTGATGAGCGCCACTTCCGCGCCGCCCTGCGCCGCGCCACCGGTAAGGAGTGATCTGATGTCTGACGCTTTGACACTTGCTGCAAACTTTGAGGACGCCGACGCCTTCTTCGCCGCGCTCACTGAGGCCCACGACGGGCTCACCCGCGCCGAAAGCGACGCGCTAAACGCCCGTCTGATCTTTGTGCTCGCCAATCACATAGGCGATACGCGCGCATTGACCGACGCCATCACTGCGGCCAAATCTGCAGGCACGCCTGCGTGAGCACAGTGCTCTATGACTATTGGCGCTCATCCGCCAGCTACCGGGTGAGGATTGCCCTGCATCTCGCGGGCGTCCCGTTTGAGCGCGTCACCGTGGATCTGCTTGCCGGCGCGCACAAAGCGCCGGACCATCTGGCGCGCCACCCGCAGGGCCTTGTGCCCGTGCTGGACATCGACGGGCATCGCCTCACGCAATCCCTCGCCATTCTGGACTATCTGAATGACACGCGGGGCATGGGGCTGCTGCCTGAAGATCCGGCCCACGCCGCCCAGGTCCGCGCGCTGGCTCATACGGTGGCGGTGGATGTGCATCCGGTATGCAACCTTTCGGTGGTGCGCCACGCCACCCGCGCGGCCCCCGACCCGGCGCAGGCCACCAAAGCCTGGATGCAGCGCTTCATCCGCCCCGGCCTCGCGGCATTTGAGGCGCAGCTTGCGGCTTTCAGCCAAACGCCCTTTGCCTGCGGAGAAACACTCTCTTTGGCGGACATCTGCCTGATCCCGCAACTCTATAATGCCGCCCGCTGGGAGGTGGACACGCGCGATCTGCCCCGCATCCATGCGGTGGCCACAGCCTGCGCTGCGCACCCCGCCTTTGCGGCCGCGCATCCCGATCAGCTCAGACCCGCAGGCTGAGCAATCAGAGGTCGATCTCGTTTAACTGGTTGAGCAGATCCAACAGCTGATCATAGCGCTCACCGCCCATATGATCCTTCAGCTGCTGGGCATATTGATGCGCCGCAGGGATATTGTCGTCGATCAGCTTACAGCCCACAATCGTCGCCCGGATCACCTGCCGCCGCCCATCTTTCTCATCGCGCTCCCGCGTGATGTAGCCCTTCTCCTCCAGCTTGTGCAAAATCCGCGTCAAACTGGGCAGCAACAGCACCGCACGCTCGGCGATGGAGGTCGGATCCATCGGCCCCTCTTCCACCAAAACGCGCACGACACGCCACTGTTGTTCGGTCACACCAACGTTCGCCAGCATGGTCCGCGCAGGTTTCATCACCTTCTCGCGGGCACGGAGCAACACGATGGGGAGAGACTGAGTAGTACTGAGAATATTTGTATTGCCTGTCATGAAACATTGATGCACCGGAACCGCTTAAAAGGCAATTTCTTTAGCTTGAAATTGCACTTTTCCGACCTACCGTCACCAAGGCACTTCCCCGGCTTCAGAAAAGGCCCGCGCGGCTGCAAAACCGCTATGCCGCCCGCGCCCGCAGGTTCCGCGCCGCCAGCGCATAGCCGCCCGTCGCACCATCCACAAAGTGCATATGAGAGCGCTCCACCGGTGCGGGCACAATACAGGTCATCATCGCCGCATCCTGCGTGTGCAAACCGTATCGGATCACCCCGCGCGCCTGCGCCGCTTCCAGCACCGCTGTGATCCGCGCCTGCATCGCCGGATCACAATCCAGCGTCATTTTCAGGCCGTCATCAAACTTCTGGTAATCCGCATTGCGCGACACATCCGCCGTGTAGAGCACCGGATCAAACCGGCCCAGTCGCATCCCGCTGCGAAACAGACACCAGATCAACGCGCTGCTGCAGGTCAGCTTCGCCCGCCGCCACCACACCGGGCCACCGCCACGGATATGCGCCTCAATATCAAGGCCCGGCGGCGGGAACACCGCCTTTGGACCCTTCTTCGGCAGCGGATGCCCACCGCGCGCCCTGTCCTGCGTGGCCGCAATCACCTCTTGAGCAACCTGCGCAAACGCCGCCTCCGAGGTGCCCTCACGCGGCACCACCACCAGCGACAGGATCACCCCGCGCGTAGCCTCCACATTGGCCCACTGACAACTCAGCCCGCTGAGATCCGGCGCGATCGAGGCCCGACCCTCCGCAATCCCGAACCGCCCCGCTTTCATCTCTGCTTCCAGCCAGGTCAGCCCGCCGCCGGAGAAGCTTGCATAGTCGACCTCTTCGGCAGGCGCGTAGCGTGCCACGCGCACCTCCTGCCCCGCCGCCCGAATCTCGCCCACCGTGGCCATCGCCACCCGCAGGTTCAGCCCGTATTCCTCGCGCGCCCAGCGCCGCACCGCATCCAACGCCGCCTCCGCCTGCGCCCGCTGCTCCGGCCAAACCGCAAACTGCGCCCCGTCGCCGCCAAAAACATAAGGCAGTCGCGCCATCTGCGCCGCATTGAGCTGCGCTGAAATCACCGCCGCCCCCACGAGGTTCACCGTTTTGTAGCGCCCCTGCGCAATCTCCTGTGTCGAGCCTACAATATCAGCCGCCCCCACAACCCAGTCGTCTGGCAAAGGGGCATAGCCCTCAGGCTCTGCCATACGGTCAAATTCACTGAAGCGCGGCAAGGTTTCATAAAACCCGCCCTGCTGAGGCTGTTCTGATAACGTGGTCATGCGCCGGCCCTATACGGTTCCACTGCCAAGATTACGCAACAAGGCGCGGCGAAGTTCAGGGTGTTTCAGCCCCATCACACCTTTGTGCGCAGCGCCTCCCAGCAATCAAACCACACCGCAATTGGCGCGCGCGCTCTTGCCATTTGGACAGACATGCTGTCCTGTCCCGCGCGAGGGAGGAATTTTCATGCGCGCAGATTTGATCTTGCTGTGCTTGGCCTATGTGCTGAGCCAGTTTTTCCGGGCCTTTTTGGCGGTGCTGACACAGGTGCTGGAGGTCGACCTCGGCGCCACCGCAGCCGATCTCGCCTTTGCCTCCGGCCTCTGGTTCCTGATCTTTGCGGGCATGCAAATCCCAGTGGGCGCAGCGCTGGACCGCTTCGGGCCGCGCCGCACCACGGCCATCCTGCTGCTTCTGGGCGGCGGCGGCGGTGCCGCGCTCTTTGCCATGGCCACCGCGCCGATCCACATCTCCATTGCCATGGCGCTCATCGGTATCGGCTGCTCTCCCGTCCTTATGGCCAGCTATTTCATCTTTGCCCGCAGCTACCCGCCTGCGCGCTTTGCCACCCTGGCCGCGCTCACGCTCGGCATTGGCTCCGTGGGCAACCTGATCGCGGCCTATCCCACCGCATGGGCGGCAGAAACCATCGGCTGGCGCGCAACCCTCTGGGTGCTCGCGGCCGTCAGCAGCGTGATCGCAATTGCCTCCTGGCGCATGGTGCAGGACCCGCCACCCGCCCAAAGCGACAGCCGTGGCTCCGTGCTGGATCTGCTCAAGCTCCCCGCCGTCTGGCTGCTGATCCCGCTGATGTTTGTGAACTACATGCCCTCGGCAGGCATTCGCGGCCTCTGGATTGGGCCTTATCTGTCTGATGTCTTCTCCCTCACCACCGGTGAAGTGGGGCAGGCCACGCTGGCCATGGGGCTGTCGATGATCCTTGGCACCTTTGTCTATGGCCCGTCAGACCGTCTCCTTGGCACCCGCAAATGGGTGATCATCGGCGGCGCGTCGGTGTCTGCTTCCGCGCTGATCGGCCTCACGCTGTTTGCCAACCACGGCGCGCTCAGCGCGGTGGTGTTGATGTCCATCGTCGGTTTTGCCGGGGCGGCCTTCCCGGTGATGATCGCGCATTCGCGCAGCTTCTTCCCCGAACATCTCACCGGTCGCGGCGTCACCCTGATGAACCTCTTTGGCATCGGCGGCGTCGGCGTGATGCAATTTGGCTCCGGCAAGCTGCACAGCGCCATTGCGCCGTCAAATCCGCTTCTGGCCTATCAGGTAATTTTCGGCTGCCTCGCCGCCCTTCTGGTGATCGGCGCGCTGATCTATTGCTTCTCCGAAGACCGCCTCGACTGAGCGGTTTCAATGCTGCGAATTCACCGACTTGTGAGCCATGATCGCAAAGCGGAATGGCCCTCATAAGCAATTTCCGTCACCCGCCCCCTTTTTTCTTGAGGAAAACAGGGCTAAGAGGGCGCGTCGTTTAAAATGGAGACCTAAGATGGGCTATCGCATCGTCGTCGCAGGCGCCACGGGCAACGTGGGTCGCGAAATGCTGAACATTCTGGAGGAACGCCAGTTCCCAGTGGATGAGCTTGCCGTTCTGGCCAGCCGTCGCAGCCAGGGCACCGAGGTCACCTTCGCCGACAAAACCCTGAAGATTCAGGACATTGAACAGTTCGACTTCTCGGGCTGGGACATCGCGCTCTTTGCCATTGGCTCTGACGCAACCAAGAAATTCGCCCCCATCGCAGCGGCCGCAGGCTGTGTCGTGATCGACAACAGCTCGCTCTACCGCTACGACCCGGACGTGCCGCTGATCGTGCCTGAGTGCAACGCCGACGCAATCCACGGCTATTCCAAGAAAAACATCATCGCCAACCCGAACTGCTCCACCGCGCAGATGGTTGTGGCGCTGAAGCCACTGCACGACCGCGCTAAAATCAAGCGCGTGGTGGTCTCCACCTATCAGTCCGTGTCCGGCTCCGGCAAAGACGCGATGGACGAGCTCTGGGATCAGACCAAAGCGGTCTACAACCCGACCTCCGATGTGCCGCCAAAGGTCTACACCAAAGAGATCGCCTTCAACGTGATCCCGCACATCGACGTCTTCATGGAAGACGGCTCCACCAAAGAAGAGTGGAAGATGGTCGCGGAAACCAAGAAGATCGTGGACAAAGACATCAAAGTCACCGCCACCTGCGTGCGCGTGCCTGTGTTTGTGGGCCACTCGGAATCGATCAACATCGAATTCGAAGAGTTCCTGGACGAAGACGAAGCCCGTGACATCCTGCGCGAAAGCCCCGGTATCATGGTCATCGACAAGCGCGAAGACGGCGGCTACGTCACCCCGAAAGAGTGTGTGGGCGACTTTGCAACCTTCATCTCCCGCATCCGTCAGGACAGCACCGTGGAGAACGGCATCAACCTGTGGTGCGTCTCCGACAACCTGCGCAAAGGCGCGGCCCTGAACGCGGTTCAGATCGCCGAAACCCTGGGCCGCGAAGTGCTCAAAAAGGGCTAAGCCCCGCGCTGATAGATTTCAGAAAGGCGTCCCCCGGGGCGCCTTTTTTTGTGAGATAGGGGCAGCGCGCGACCGCGGGTGCGCGCCGCCTCCGGCGCTTCAGGCAATCCCCCGCCCATGGGAGCACTCGGTCATAGCCCCCCTTGCCTCCGCTCTCGCGCCATGTTCGTCTCTCCCCAAACACAACACATAGGTGATTGATGAAAAACGCCATTTTAGCCGCCGCCCTGCTGCCACTCGCAAGCCCTCTCGCGGCGGATGTCATTGCGCTGAACGCCCCTGTCACAGCCGCCACGCTCTATTCGCAAGGGGCAACGCTCACCCGCTCTGTGCCATTCACAGCCCCCGCAGGCGCGCATGAGCTACTCATCACCAACCTTCCTGCTTCACTCGACCCAAGCTCGGTGCGCGTTGCCCTTGAGGGCGCAACCCTTGGCGCCGTCACCCTGCGTAGTGACCGCACGCAGCCCATCGACCTCACCGACAGCGCGGAGCTGATCGCCGCCAAAGCCGCACGCGACGCGGCCCGCGATGCCCTGCGCGCCTCTGAGGACGCCAAGGCCGATGTGCTCATGCATGCACAGGCCGCAGAGGCCCGCCTCGCCTATCTCGCCACGCTGACCGCCCCCACAGACACCGCCGCCACGCCGGAAACACTCACCGCAACCCTCGCGTTGATCGGCGAACAGACCCTCGCCACACGGCAGGAAATCGCCGCAATCGAGCGTGACGCCCGCCGCTTTGAACAGGAGCTGAAGGACCGCCAGCAAGACCTGCAGGATGCCCAAAAACTGGTGGATGCCCTCACCCCCTCGCTGAGTGAGAACGCCATGCTCGCAATTTCCATCACCGCGCAGGAGGCCACCTCCGGCACCCTCACCCTGACCCATCTAGTCGATCAGGCGCGCTGGCGACCGGTCTATGATCTGCACCTGACGACGGGTGACACTCCCACGCTCTCCCTGCAGCGCGGTGCCTTCATTGGCCAATACACCGGCGAAGACTGGCGCAACGTCGCCGTGACCCTCTCCACCAGCCGTCCCGACGCGCAGACCCAACCGCAACAGCTCTGGCCCGACCTGCGCCGCATCCTGCCCCAGCAGGAGCAGCAGCTCTTTGCGACCGACAGCCGCGCTCTCAAAAGCGCCGCCGCTCCGATGGCAGAGCCTGCAATCATAGCGGAGATCGCCGCCGTGGATTTCGGCGACGGCATCAACGCCACCTACAGCTACAACACGCCGGTTGACCTCACCTCGGACGCCGATGCCCTGCGCATCGCACTGGACACGCTGGACCTCACGCCCACGGTCTACGCCCACGCCAACCCGCTGTATGACGAAACCGCCTTCCTCATGGCAGAGATCACCAATGAGTTCGAAGAGCTCATCCTGCCAAGCGAGGACAGCAGCTTCTACCTCAACGGCACCTTTATTGGCGCAGGCCAGATGCCCCTTCTGGCCCAGGGCGACAAAACCGAGCTCTCCTTTGGCCCGATCATCGGCCTGCGCCTGACCGAAACCCTGGTTGCGCGCAACACCGGCGACAGCGGCGTGATCACCACCCGCAACGACCAGACCGAAGAGCGCATCTTCTCCGCTGAAAACCTCACCGGTCAGACGTGGGATCTGCGCCTCTTTGGCCGCGTGCCCTATTCCGAGCAGGAAGACCTGCAAATCACATGGCAGGCTGCCCCCGCCCCGGCGTCTGAGGATGTGGACGGGGACCGCGGCATCCTGATGTGGGAGCGCCCGCTGGCTGCAGGAGACACCTTCACAGTCACCCTCTCCCACACGCTCAAATGGCCCACAGACATGATCCTGCGCTAAGCCCGCGCCACCAAATCATCACGTAAATTTCCAAGATGGCGCCACAATCGGCGCCATTTTTGCCTCAAATTGAATTCAAACTGGATGCATTGGGGGCAGGCAAGCAGAGGAACAGCATATGTTCACGCGCATCGCTCAGCGCCTGTCTGGCGCCAGATCCAAGGAAGGCCCGCTGACAGCCAAGGCCCGCCGCCGCCGTCTCAAGGCGCTCAAAATGCACGGCATCGCCCAGAAATCGCTGTTTGCCTGAGGACTGCCCGCCCGCATCCCACTGGCATTTTGCGCATAGGATGATAGCGTCCTCTCAGACAGGGAGAGACGCCAATGAGTTTTGAAATCTGGACAGTTTACGTCGTCACCGTGCTTGCCCTGATGAGCACGCCCGGCCCCAGCCAATTGCTGATGTTGTCAAACAGCGGCGCACATGGCTTCCCCCGCGCACTCTCCACCGCCGCCGGAGACCTCAGCGCAAACGCCCTGCAAATGCTCGCGGCAGGTTTGGGGCTTGCGGCGATCATTGCCGCCTCCGCCACGGCCCTCACCGTGATCAAATGGGCCGGTGTGGCCTATCTCATCTGGCTCGGACTGCGCATGATCCACCGCGCCAAACCCGATGACCCTAATCTGGCGCAAACCCGCAGCAGAGCCTCCCTTGGCAGCCTCTGGATGCAGGGCTTCATCACCTCTACCGCCAACCCCAAAGCCGTGGTGTTCTTCGCCGCGCTCTTTCCACAGTTCCTGTCACCGGAAAGCGCCTTCTGGCCGCAATTCCTGATCCTCTCGCTCACCTATATCGTGATGGACGGTCTCTTCCTCTCCGCCTACGGCCTCAGCGCAAGCTGGATCGCCAAGCGTTTCAAAGGCACAGCCCGCGTCTGGACTGAACGCATCGGCGGCAGCTTCATGATTGGCGCTGCCCTCCTGCTCGGAGCCAAATCCATCGGAGACCGGTAACCCCAACCTTCCGGTTTTTCGCCCCGCTTCCTCTTGCCCAAAATATCCCGGGGTGAGCCGCGTCCGAAAACTGTCCGGTGGACAGTTTTAGCGGCGGAGGGGCTGGCCCCTCAAACAAAAAGCCCGCAAGATTTGCGGGCTTTCAGCTTAGATCAACGTAAGTGGCCGCTTAGACCTGCACAAAGCCCTTACTTGCGCCCTCATAGGCCTCAAGCCCGCCTTCCGCGATATTGTGCCAAAGCCCGTGCAGGGTCAGGGTGCCCGCATCCACGCGCTCTTTCACAAAGGGGAAGGTCATCAGGTTATCAAGCGACACCAGCACAGAGCGTTTCTCCAGCGCGCGGGCCTGCTCGGTGGCGTCTTTGATGTCCGCCACATCCTCATAACCGGGGCGCAGCACGTCCATCCAGCGACCAACAAAGCTGTCTTTGGCCTCAAGACCCGGCGCCTGCCCTTTGCACATGTCGATGCAGCCCTGCACACCGCCGCACTGGCTGTGACCCAGCACAACAACATGCGCCACCTTCAGCGCGGTCACCGCATATTCGATTGCAGCGCTGGTGCCGTGCTGGTTGCCATCAGGCTGAAACGGCGGCACAAGGTTGGCAATATTTCTGTGGATAAAAAACTCGCCCTGATCCGCACCAAAGATCGAAGTGACATGCACACGGCTGTCACAGCAGCTGATGATCATGGCCCGTGGGTGCTGGCCTTCGGTGCCAAGATGGCGGTACCAGCTCTGGTTTTCTTCATATGTGGTGGCTTTCCAGCCCTGGTAACGTTGCACCAAATAAGACGGGAGCGGCTTGATATGATCCATAAGTTTTCCTCACGCGTTTTCGGAGGAATAGGAGAAATTTAGCTGTAATTCGAGGGAAAAGAACGCTCTAGGAAACTTTTTGAGAAGGTTTGCGTGATCATTATGTTCCAACCGTTTGGGTAACGGAAGAACTTGGGGTGAACTATGAACCAAATCGCAACGCTCAAAATGTCTGAGCCAGCCGTTGTTGATCAAGATGAACTTGCACGCGTCCTTGTCCGCATGGATCCAAAGGAAGCGGAAGAGACGTTTATGGGTCTGATCAAATCGCTGACGGATCACTTGGCCATGGCAGAGCAGCAGTATCAGGCCGAAAATTTCGCCGAATTGGCGGAGACGATGACGTTGGTGGAACTCATCGCCGGGCGCCTGTGCATGACCGCGCTGACCCATATTGCCGAAGATGTGATCGCCTGCTGCGAGCGGCGGGACACTGTAGCACTTTCAGCGACTTACGCGCGTTTGATCCGCGTTGGCGAATGCGCTTTGCGGGAAATTTGGGATCTGAAGCGCAGCTACATCTGATCGCGCTTGCAGGCAGCGCACCAACCGCTAGGCTGGCAGGTAAATGGCCAGCGATCGGCGAGAAAGGTGCGCGATGTCTCTCAAATTTGCTTCCCCTGACAGCTCCAATGTCATTCCTCTGCACGTCATAGACGTCGATGGGTTTGATACGTGGGTGGCGGCGCAGCCTGCGCCGACCCGCGCTTTTGTGGCTGCCACGGGGTTCAAACCGGCCATCGGCAAATCCCTTCTGGTGCCTGATGCCGAAGGCCAGCCGCTGCTGGCGGTTGCGGGCTTTGGCACCGCCCAGACCCGTGCGCGCGGCCGATTTGCGCTAGCGGCGGCGGCCAGCACCCTGCCTGCAGGCACCTACGCGCTGGCCACGGCCCTGCCTGCGGGGGATCTGGAAACCGAGGCTCTGGGCTGGCTGCTGACCGGCTACGCCTTTGATCGCTACAAAGACGCCTCAGGGTCACAAGCGGCGCTGATCTGCCCCGAAGGCATTGATGCGGCCAAGCTCGAAGCGATTGCCGCCGGCGAAGCGCTCACCCGCGATCTGATCAACACCCCGGCTGCCGACATGGGGCCTCAGGATCTGGAGGATGCCGCAAGCGCGCTGGCAGGCACCTTCGGGGCCAGTTGCACTGTCACCACCGCCGACGCGCTTCTGGAAGACAACTTCCCGATGATCCACGCCGTTGGGCGTGCCGCAGCCCCCCACCGCGCCCCGCGCCTGATTGACATGTCCTGGGGCGCCAGCGGCCCCAAGCTCACACTGGTCGGCAAAGGCGTCTGCTTTGACACCGGCGGGCTCAATCTGAAGCCCGGCGGCTCTATGGGCCTGATGAAGAAAGACATGGGCGGCGCGGCCACCGTGCTGGGCCTTGCCCATATGATCATGGCGCTGGATCTGCCGCTGCAGCTGCGCGTGCTGATCCCCGCAGTGGAAAACGCAGTCTCCGGCGACAGCTTCCGCCCCGGCGACATCCTGACCTCGCGCAAAGGGCTGACGGTGGAGATCAACAACACCGATGCCGAAGGCCGCCTCGTGCTGGCCGACGCACTTGCGCTGGGGGCCGAGGACGCCCCGGACCTCATGATCTCCATGGCCACCCTCACCGGCGCGGCCCGTGTGGCCGTTGGTCCGGACCTGTCGCCTTACTACACCGATGACGCCAGTTTTGCCGCCGCGCTGGAACAGGGCGCAGCAGCCGTGGCAGACCCGGTCTGGCGCATGCCCTTCTGGGAGCCGTATGAGAAAATGATCGAGCCGGGTATCGCCGATCTCGACAACGCGCCTTCAGGGGGTTTTGCCGGCTCCATCACCGCAGCCCTGTTCCTGCGCCGCTTCGCAGAAGGGCCGCGCTATGCGCATTTTGACATCTACGGCTGGAACCCCTCCGCTGCCCCCGCCCGCCCCAAAGGCGGCGTTGGCATGGGTGCGCGCGCCATTCTGGATGCCCTGCCAGAGATGCTGGATTTCTGATGGCGGACCCTCTGGACAGACGCCTGATCGCCAGCACCGGCAAAGTCGCCGCAGACCATCTGCGCGGCGTGGTGGAGGCAGAGACCTTTGTCACACCCGCCGCCTATCGCGTTGCCATGGTGGTGACCGATCTGCTTTCTGCGCCCACCGGCGCGCGCGACCGCCAGCTGGTGCGCGGCGAAATTTTTCACGTGGTGCACAAGGAAATGGGCATGGCCTTTGGCTATGCCGATCGCGACGGCTATGTGGGCTGGGTCGACATCGGCGATGTTCTGAGCCACCCGAAACAAACGCCCACCCACCGCGTCTCTGCGGCGCGCACCTACGCCAAATCGACGCCGGGCCTGAAAATCATGGGGCTGGTCACGCCCTTGCCCTACGGCACCCGCCTTGTGGTGCTGTCCGAAGAAGACGGCTGGTCCCGCATCGCTTGGGACGGCGGACGGATCACCCGCGATCTCTATGTGCCCTCAGGCCACCTGAGCGCCGTGGATAGCATCGAGCCTGACGCCGCTGCCGTGGCCGAACGGCTGATCGGCACGCCGTATCTCTGGGGTGGCAATTCCAGCTTCGGGCTGGATTGCTCCGGCCTTGTGCAGGCCGCACTCCATGCGGCGGGGCTCTCCTGCCCCGGCGACAGCGATCTGCAGGAAGCCGCCTTTGAGGAGGCCAGCGGCACCTATCAACGCGGCGATCTGCTGTTCTGGAAAGGCCATGTCGCCATGGTCACAGACGCCGACACGCTGATCCACGCCAACGCGCATCATATGGCTGTGGCCTATGAGCCGATTGCCGAGGCCATCGCCCGCATTGCCGCACAGGGCGACGGGCCGGTGACCTCCCACAAGCGCCCGACCTACGGAGATGCCGCATGAGCGATGATTTCTTCAACCCCGTCTCCGGCATGGATCTGCCACGCTTTGCCGGGGTGCCCTCCTTCATGCGCCTGCCCGTTATGGATCTGAACCATGACCGCATCGCCGATGTGGATGTGGGCCTCATCGGCGTGCCCTGGGACAGCGGCACCACCAACCGCCCCGGCCCGCGCCATGGCCCGCGCCAGCTGCGCGACGCCTCCACCATGATCCGCGCCCAAAACGGCGCCACCGGCGTGCGCCCCTTTGATCTGATCAACTGTGCGGACCTTGGCGATGTCGGCCCCAATCCGGCGGATATTCCGGACAGTATGGAGCGCATCACCGCGTTTTATAAGCAGGTCATGGCCGCTGGCATCACACCGCTCACGGCGGGCGGTGACCACCTGACCAGCCTGCCGGTGCTGCGCGCGCTGGCCAAAGACGCACCGCTCGGCATGGTGCATTTTGACAGCCACACCGACCTTTATCACAGCTATTTCGGCGGCACGATGTACACCCACGGCACGCCCTTCCGCCGCGCGGTGGAGGAAGGGCTGCTGGATCCCAAACGGGTGGTACAGATCGGCATTCGCGGCAGCACCTATGATGATGAGGACACGGATTTTGCCAAATCCGTCGGCATCCGCGTGATCCGGATCGAGGAATTCTTTGCACGCGGTCTGGCAGATGTGATAGCGGAGGCGCGCGAGATTGTTGGCACCGCGCCCACCTATGTGAGCTATGACATCGACTTTGTGGACCCGACCTTTGCGCCGGGCACAGGCACACCTGAAGTGGGCGGCCCCAACAGCTTTCAGGCGCTTGAGGTGGTGCGTGCTCTGGACGGGCTCAACATTGTCGGCGCGGATCTGGTGGAGGTCTCCCCGCCCTTTGACAGCTCAGGCGGCACGGCGTTCCTTGGGGTTTCGATCATGTTTGAGCTGCTTTGCGTGATGGCAAACACCATCGCTTCCCGACCCGCAGAAAGGTAAGGGCTCTGCCCTCGCCCCAACGCGGTTGGGGCTTCACCCGGGATATTGTCAGAATGAGAACGCGGCGCGGGGGCGCGTCAATCCACGGCGCGGATCAGCTTGCGTTCCAAGACCCGCAGCACGGTTTTGAGGTCATGACCGCGCTTGAGCACCTGACCATCCATGCCGATCACCGCATATAGCCCCTGCTTATTGCGCAGCTTTGGGCGCTTCTCGATGCGATAAAGCGGGTTTTCAGCCGTGCGCCGAAAGACCGAGAAGACCGCCACTTCTTTCAATGAAGAAATCCCGTAGTCACGCCATTCGCCGGCCGCCACCATACGGCCATAGAGGCTCAGAATGATCGACAGTTCCGTGCGGTGAAACGCAACTTGCTGCGGCGGTTTGAAGGAAGGGTGCAGGGCGGTGGGCGGCTGTGCATTCATACGTTCAGATTTGCGCCCTTTGCCCGCAAAATCAAGCCTCTCTCTGAACCGCCGGCCGCTGCCTCATTTCCGCCGCAGATTTATCTGCAAAAGGCCTTCGTCCGATCCTCTTTTTGCCAAAGGGTAATGAAAAATTAAGGTCATAGCGACGACTACGCTACTCCCGGCGGCGCGGCTTTATTGCCCCCACCCAGTCTGCGCCGCCGGGAGGCACTTTTCCCACCCAAGACATGCAGATCGCCTTTAAGCCCGTCTTAACGGCCCAACACGCAAAATGTTTACTTGCTATTTACCACGAGCCCCCAGAAGAACTGCGCCAGCCAAAATCTAAGGATACCGCCGTGTTTCGCACTCTTACTCTGTCTTGCCTACTGTTACTCGCAAATGCCGCCGCCGCCCATAACGGCGTGAAAGACCCCAATGTCATGGCCCGCATGATGGCCATGGAAAGCATCGCAGGCGCGTTCAAAACTCTGGTGAGCATGGCCAAGAATGAAACGCCACTACATCAAGCCAAAGCACGTATGGCGCGCGACACCATTGTCCTGCATTCCGACAAGATCACGCCCCTGTTTGAAGATCACGCCACCGATCAGAAATCCGAAGCCTTGCCAGCGATCTGGGCGAACTGGGAAGATTTCTCCGACCGCGCGGACGATCTGACCAAATCCGCGCAGGCGCTGGACTTCAAAGACCGCGCGGCGCTGGCAGACACATTGGGTGCCGTGGGCGGCGCCTGCCGCGCCTGCCATAAGCAGTACCGCGAAAAGAAATAAAGGCTTGCGCCCTGCGGCGCATCAGCCGCAGCTGACCTCAATGATCTTGCCCGCGTCATCGTGGATCACATTGAGGCGCTGCTGATTAAAATCCATCGTGGCGGGGGAGTTTTCCCCCAACACGCGCATCACCTCAGGTGTGGTGACCCCCTCCAGCGCGCCTTTGTCCTGCCCGACCAGAAAGGCAAACGCCTCCGGATCACAGGTTGTGCTGCCTTGGCTTGCCACCTCTTCCTCTTTGCAGGCCACCAATGCCGTCAGGCTCAGGGCCATCAAACCGATCATACGCATCTTCTCAATCCCTCTCATTGCGCCCGCGCGCCTTGCCCCCTGCCACATCCGCCCAGCCTTGCACAACCAACGGTTTCGCCTGCATTGGTCCACACGCGGCGTGGCGCAATTCGGGCTTGCGACGTCGCCATTAAGGTTGCATAGCGCGCGGGTTTCAACCACGCTCTGAGCAAATCATGGAGGATAAGCAAAATGATGCGTACCCGTGCCGCCGTCGCGCTAGAAGCCGGCAAGCCTTTGGAAATTATGGAAGTGAACCTCGAAGGCCCGAAAAAGGGTGAGGTTCTGGTGGAGATCAAGGCCACCGGCCTGTGCCACACCGATGAATTCACCCGTTCCGGCGCGGACCCTGAAGGGTTGTTCCCCTCCATCCTCGGCCACGAAGGCGCAGGCGTTGTGGTGGAAGTGGGCGAAGGTGTCACCACCCTGAAGCCCGGCGACCACGTGATCCCACTCTACACCCCTGAGTGCCGTGAATGTCACGCCTGTCTATCGGGCAAAACCAACCTCTGCACCGCGATCCGTGGCACGCAAGGCCAAGGCCTGATGCCCGATGGCACCACCCGTTTCTCCATGCTCGATGGCACGCCGATCTACCACTACATGGGCTGCTCGACCTTCGCGAACCACACGGTTCTGCCGGAAATCGCGCTCGCAAAAGTGCGCGAAGACGCGCCGTTTGACAAAATCTGCTACATCGGCTGCGGCGTCACCACCGGCATCGGCGCGGTGATCAACACCGCTGGCGTCGAGATCGGCTCCTCCGCGGCGGTCTTCGGCCTCGGCGGCATTGGTCTCAACGTGATCCAGGGCCTGCGCATGGCCGGTGCCGACATGATCATCGGCGTGGATCTCAACAACGACAAAGCCGAGATGGCCAAGAAGTTTGGCATGACCCACTTTGTGAACCCCTCCGAGCTGCCCGAAGGCCAGTCGGTGACCGAAGCAATCATCGAGCTCACCAAAACCGAGAAAGACCAGTTCGGCGGCGTGGACTATTCCTTTGACGCCACCGGCAACGTGCAGGTCATGCGCGACGCGCTGGAATGTTCCCACCGCGGCTGGGGTGTCTCTGTGATCATCGGCGTGGCCCCTGCTGGTGCAGAAATCTCCACCCGTCCGTTCCAGCTGGTCACCGGTCGCGTCTGGAAAGGCACCGCCTTTGGCGGCGCGAAAGGGCGCACCGACGTGCCTCAGTTCGTTGACTGGTACATGGACGGCAAGATCGAGATCGACCCGATGATCACCCACAAGCTGACGCTGGATGAGATCAACCACGGCTTTGATCTGATGCACGAAGGCAAGTCCATTCGCGCAGTGGTTGAATTTTAATTTTAGACCCGGCATCAATGCCAGAGAGGGCCAACTGGCCCTCTTTTTCATTTACGTAGATTTCGCTCTAGCCGCTTGTAAGCTTTGTTAAAATCGTCATCTTCAAACTCTTCGAGCTCTTCGAAGAGATGTACAAACCGACTAGAAAATATTGCCGCAAATGCGCTCTCTAAACTACTTTGAGTAATTTCGGAAATTGCCTCGCCTTTTCGAGCATATCCAAACATTGAAACAGAAAGTGCGTACAACGCTACCCACTCCAGTGTTCGTCTTCGCTCGTTCACTTTCAATATTGCGCCGGGTTTACCGTAAGTGCTGCCCTGCCATCTCGCATGTGCAATCTGATAGTGGGCCAAAAGGTCAGCTATACGGTTCGCAACATCATCACTTTCGCTAACCTCGATCGAGTTCGATAGCTTTAGAATCATACTATCAGGAAGCGTCAAGTCACGTAGAGCTTGTTCCTGGAACTCATCATCACGATCGAGCCCCGGCACTGTAGCCAAATCTACCGATGCCTGCGCCGCCGCAGCAAAACTCTCACATATTGTAGTTAGCACAATAGGCAGTTCAGCGGTCGCCGCTAGTCGCTTTCTCCGCCGGTGTTCAAGCTCTCGATCCTCTTGAGCTTGAATATTTGCCAACACACCAGCAAGCGCCATTCCGGCAATCACCAACGAAAGCAACGAAGACAGCACAATGACATAAAACTTCGCCCACTGATCGCCAAACTCACCTGAAAGAAGATAGCTAAAACCTATCCCCAAAAGTGCTCCGATGAACACAGACATTGGCGTATTTAGAAGATAGGGACGAACCCTAGTTATGACTTTAGCTTCCATTGAAATCCTCTAGAAGAATGGCGCAATTCAATCTAGAGCTGCCCACATACGAACAACACTTCGGATCTTTGTAGAACAAACTTAAGCCTCACCGCACCCCATAGCGCGCCATGAACATCTCTGCGGCGCCCTCAACCACGTGCTCCACCTCACCTGCCTCAAACTCTGTCTGCACGCCGGTCACCTGCCGCAGAAACAGCCCGGCCTTGCACAGCTCCGTAAACTGATCCGCTGCCAGTTTCTTATCGGGCACCCGCAGCTCCCCGCGCGCTTCCGCTTCAGCAAAAAACGCCATTAACCGGCTCTGACAAAGCTGCGGGCCGGAGGTGTAAAACTGCTGCCCCAGCTCGGGAAACCGGTCCCCTTCAGACACGCAGACCCGAAACATATTGCGCCCGAATTCGGACAGGATGATCCCCATCAGCCCGCGCCCGACCACGCGCAAAACCTCGGCGGCCGGCTGCGTGCCATCCACCGCCGCCTCAAGCTGTTCGGCCTGCTCCGCACATTCCTGGCGCACAACCTCCATGAACAGCATCCGCTTGTCGGGGAAATAGTTGTAAAGCGTCGCCTTGGAGACCTGCGCCGCCTGCGCAATATGGTCCATACTCACACTTTCAAACCCATGCTGCATGAACAGACGCCGCGCATGATCCAGAACCTGCGCAAATTTCCGGCCTTGCCGAATGATAGGGCTTTGGGTGTTCATAAGGCTGTGCTGACCTCTTGGCTGGCGTGCGTCCAGACAGTACACCGCCGCTTTCCCCTGCGGCAAGTCCGGTTGCGAAACTTGTTTCGACACCACCGCAAAACCTGGGTCCTCCAAAACCGCTAGACGTCCTGTGTGCTCTCCGCCAGCCCCTGCGCCCAGTTCTGCGCCCAAGGGCCAAAGGGGGCCAACAGCGCAAACAACTCATGGCCAGCAGCACTCAGTTCATACCCCGCATCGCCGCGCTGCACCAACCCGCTGGCCATCAACTCTTTGAGACGCCGGTTCAGCACCGTTGGCGACACTTGCTCGCACCGCGCCTGCAACGCGCGAAAGGTCATCGCCCCGTCCGAGAGCTGCCACAAAACCCCAAGCGCCCAGCTGCGCCCCAAAAGGTCAAACAGCGCCATGATCGGCTTGCCGGTCTTTGAGCCGCGCACGGGGCGGCCGGGTGTTGGCACCTGATGCGTCATAGATCCTCCTTGCTACACATTTGATAGCACACTATTGCTACACAAAACGTAGCGAATCTTGTGAGCCCTGTCATGACCCTTCTTCCCCTTCTTGCCGCGCTGGGTGCGTCTTTTGGCTGGGCCAGTGGCATCGTGATTGCCCAATCCCCTGCAAAGCTGTTGGGGGCCTTTGCCTTTACCCATATCCAGCTGGTCGCCTGCGGGGTGCTTGCCGCCGTGCTCACCACCGCGCTCGGGCATTGGCACAGCGTCCCGTGGCAGTTCTGGCCTGCTTTCGTGTTCAGCAGTGTCTTTGGCATTCTGCTGGGCAACCTTGCCATGATCGCCTGCCTGCGCAGAGGCGGTCCCAGACGCACAGAGCTGCTGCTGTCTCTGAAAGCCCCCATCGTGGGCGGCATCGCCTTTCTCTGGCTGGGGGAAGTGCCCGCGCCAGCTGATATCCTCGGCGCTACCATCACCCTGATCGGGGTCTGCATCGCCATTCTGTTCGGCACAAACACACAGTCCCAAAGCGACGCGCGCTTTGCTCCATTGCTGCACATTGTGGGCTTGGGCGTGGTGGCCACCGCATTGCAGGGGGCTGGTTTTCTGGCCATGAAACCCGCGCTCGAAGCCGGGCTGAGCCCCATCGCGGCCACCGCCCTGCGCCTCTTGGGCGCTGCGGCTTTGATTTCTGTAATGGCCTGCCTGCCAATGAAAGCCGTGAAACCGCACAAAGCGCTCAATACGCAACTGCTGGGCAAAACCATCCTGCCGGGAGTGATCGGCTATATGTTTGCCTCGTCTCTGCTGCTCTTTGCCTTTGCGCATCTGGATGCGGGCATCGCCGCGACACTGGGCGCATTGTCCCCGGTGCTGATCTTGCCGATCCTCTGGGCCAAAGAGCGTCTTCGGCCACATCCCATGGCCCTTATGGGCGCGCTGATCGCCGTGTCAGGCACAGCGGTCATCGCCTTGCTCTAACGCCTGAGCACAATCACGAGGTTGCATCAGAGCGCGGCCTATTTCGTCGTCATTTGGCCGTGAAATAGATGACTTGCCCTGCGTCCAAATCCCTAAATCATCGTCCAGCAAATCTGTAACAACTGTAGCAGCTCACATAGACCGGCCCCCGACCCTGGGTGGGGGTGAAGCCCCCTCCCTTAGGGAGGGCCCGTAAGGAAGGCTGAGGCTGGTCGGCTTCGCCTCCTGCGCGCAGGTAGAGACCAAGCGCCTCAGGTTTTCACGACGATGATTGGAACTGAGCAATTTTGGACTGAAGCTGATGCGACCTCCTGATTGCCCACAGGCCCCAGCCCGCCCTTGCCACCTGCACCAAACCTGTTAAGCCTTGGCCATGCTGGCAATCTTTCTGAAAACACTGCCGTTTTTTGCGCTCATTGGCCTTGGCTATTGGGCCGGGCGCACGCGGTTCTTCTCAGAGGAGGCCACGGCCTATCTCACCAAATTTGTGTTCTATTTCGCGCTGTCGGCCATGCTGTTCCGCTTTGCCGCCAATCTCAGCCTTGCTGAGGTTCTGAACTGGCGCCTGATGGGGGCCTATCTGATGGGCAGCTGCGTGATCTACGGGCTGGCGACCAGCATTGCCATGCTGCGTAAACAGGATGTGGCCACCGCCGCTGTCGAGGCGCAATGCGCCACCATCGGCAATGTCGGCTTTCTGGGCGTGCCCATGCTGACACTTCTGATGGGGCCAGAAGCCATCGGCCCTGTGATGCTGGTGCTGGCGGTGGATCTGATTGTCTTCTCCAGCCTCATTGTGATCCTGATCACAGGTTCTCGGGACGGGCGCATGAACCTCGCGATCCTGCGCACAGTTGCCGCCGGTTTGATTCGCAATCCGATGATTGTGGCGATTTCGCTGGGCTTTGTCTGGTCTGCCCTTGCGCTGCCGATCCCCGCGCCTGTGAACGAGTTTCTGGCCATCCTTGGCGGCGCGGCCACACCGGGGGCGCTCTTTGCCATTGGCGCGTCGTTGGCCACCAAATCAGCCGAGCGGGTGCAGGTGGCGGTCTGGCTCAGCTTTGCCAAATTGGTGCTGCATCCGCTGTTTGTGGCCATTGCCGTGCTGTGGATTTTGCCGATTGATCCCTATTCCGCCAGCGTTGTGATCGCCGCCGCGGCCCTGCCGGTGGCTGGCAATGTCTATATGCTTGCGCAGCACTATGGCGTCGCTCCGCATCGGGTGTCCGCCGCCATTCTTTTTTCCACCGTCGCATCCATCGCAACGGTCTCGCTGGTGATTGCATGGGTCAGCCAGTTCTGACATTTTGGCGCAAACCGTTTGGCAGGAGCCCCACCCATGGAATTGATCTCTGAAAACCGCGCCTTTGGCGGCACGCAAGGCGTCTACACACACAATGCACACAGCACGCGCTGTGACATGACTTTTGGCCTCTTTCTGCCCGAAGAAGCCAAGGTCGGCCCAGTGCCGCTCATCTGGTATCTCTCCGGCCTGACATGCACCCATGAAAACGCCATGGTGAAGGCAGGCGCACAGCAATGGGCCGCCGAGCAGGGCGTTGCGCTGGTCTTCCCCGACACCTCGCCCCGCGGCGAAGGCGTGGCGGATGATCCGGCCTATGATCTGGGTCAGGGCGCAGGCTTTTATGTGAATGCCACCCAAAAACCATGGGCGCCGCATTACAACATGTGGGACTACATCGCCGAGGATCTGCCGTCCTTCCTGCAGGAGGAGTTCCCTGTGGATCTGTCCCGCCAGTCCATCATGGGCCACTCCATGGGTGGCCACGGCGCGCTGACGCTGGCCATGTCCCTGCCCGGCCGCTTCCGCTCCGTGTCGGCCTTTGCCCCCATCGCCAACCCGACGGCCGCGGACTGGGGCCGCAAACAGCTGTCCGCCTACCTGGGTGACGACGAAGCCGCCTGGGCCGCCCATGACGCAACGCTGCTGATGCGCGAGAAAGGCTTTGACGGCCCGATCCTTGTGGACACCGGCACCGACGATCAGTTCATTGATCTCTTGCGCCCCGAAGCGCTGGCCGAGGCCGCAAACGCCCGCCGTCAGGAAGCCACCCTGCGTCTGCAAAAAGGCTATGATCACAGCTACTTCTTTGTGTCGTCCTTCATGGAAGAGCACATCGCCTTCCACGCCGAAGCGCTCTACGCAGACTAAGAACAGGACAGGCCAAATGACTGCGATTTATGTGGATGCCGACGCCTGCCCGGTGAAAGCCGAGGTCGAACGGGTCAGCACCCGCCACAAGGTCAAAATCTACGTTGTCTCCAACGGCGGTCTCCGGCCCAGCCAGAACCCGCTTGTGGAAAACGTGATTGTGCCCGAAGGCCCGGATGTGGCCGATATGTGGATCGCAGACCGCGCCAAAACGGGGGATGTTGTCATCACCGGCGACATCCCTCTGGCCGCAAAATGTGTGGAGGCCGGGGCCCGCGTGCTCAGACACAACGGCGAGGCCCTCACCGCGGCCAACATCGGCAATGTGCTTGCCACCCGCGATCTCATGGCCGACCTACGCGCCGCAGATCCGTTCCGTCAGGGCGGCGGCAAAGGCTTCACCAAAGCAGACCGCTCCCGGTTTCTGGATGCGCTTGAACGCGAGCTGCGCGCCGCAAAGCGCTAATCCCAAAGCGGCCGCTTAAGCCGCTTCCCCCACCAGCAGGCGCTCCATCCGCGCAAGGTTCTGGCGCCACCCGCCTTCCACCATCGGCAGATACTCCACAAAACAGACCCGTTCAGTCAGAGAAGCCGCCACCGGCACCATCGACACCCCCAGCTTGGTGTGCTCGCCCGCAGGCGCAAGGGTGATCGTGGTCAGAATATCCTGCGGCCAATTTGGCAACGACTGGCTTGGCGCTTTCTGCCAATCCGCATCGGTCGATTGATGCAGCCAGACCAGACGCGCCTTTTCCTCAATGGTCTTGAACAGAATACGGCTGTGGTCACATTGCCCGTTAAACCGCATCTCCGTGCGCCACTCGCCACCTTCCTCAAAGGCAAAGCCATGGGTCACGGTCTCAACACCCGCCCCATACCACTGCCCAAGCAGCGACGGCGCACTCAAGGCGGCCCAGACCTGATCCATCGAAGCCGCAATATCGCGCTCCAAGGTGAATACCGGCACGTCAATCATGACCCTAGCGTTCCTTTTTCTGCGCGCGCCTCACACGCATCTGTCTTGCCTTCAAACACACCGGAGGCATCCAAAGACGCACCTGTGCCTCCCCTAAATACGGCCACAGCCTTAAGAAGTTCTGACGATAGACCGGATTTGCCCCTCAAATCTGCGCGGGGACACCCGCCGCAAAAGCGCAAAATCCCGCACAGGTCGTTTTTGCTCTAGACGCTGAACGATTGTTCATCCCAAGTGGACACATGAGCCAAGCCCTGACCCATCGCCTGCCCCTCGGCCCACTTTCGGCCCTGATCGCCGTGATCTTCTTCTCGATCAACGACGCGACGATCAAATTCCTGTCCGGCGACTACGCGCTGCATCAGATCGTGCTGATCCGCTCCGTCATCGGTCTGGCGATCCTGCTGGCCATCATCGTGCCGCTGCAGGGCGGCTTTGGCGTGCTGCGCACCAGCCGCTTTGGCATGCATATGCTGCGCGGCTTCTGCGTGGTCGCCGCCAACACCACCTTCTTTCTTGGCCTTGCAGTGCTGCCGCTGGCGGATGCGGTGGCGGTCTTCTTTGTATCGCCTCTGCTGATCACCGCCTTTTCCGTGCTGCTGCTGGGGGAAAAGATCGGCCCGCGCCGCCTGCTGGCGGTGGGGCTTGGGATGGTTGGCGTTCTGATCATGGTGCGCCCCGGGGCTGAGGGTTTCAACGCCGCGCTCCTCCTGCCGATCCTCGCTGCCGTGGCCTATGCGCTGCTGCACGTGCTCACCCGCAAGATCGGCGGCACCGAAAGCGCGGCCACCATGTCAGTCTATATCCAGCTGGTCTTTGTGGTTGTTTCCGCCACCGTTGGGGCCACCCTCGGCCATGGCGCTTGGGAGGACAAAGGTGGCGAAATGCTCGCCTTCCTGCTGCGCAGCTGGCACATCCCCGCCGCGGCGGACTGGCCCCTGCTGGTGCTCTTGGGCATCGCCAGCGCGGGCGGCGGCTTCTTCATTTCACAAGCCTACCGCCTGTCAGAAGCCAGCCTGATTGCCCCGCTGGAATATGTCGCCATGCCAATCGCGGTTGTCGTCGGCATCGTGCTCTTTAACGAATGGCCCACGCCGGCCTCATGGCTCGGCATGGTGCTGATCATCGGTAGCGGCCTGTTTGTCTTCTGGCGCGAAACCAAGCTCGGCGATGTGCCCGCACCCGAACGCCCGCGCAGTCGCCGCTAAAGCGCGCAGAGGCAGCAGAAACCGGTTCCCCTGACGCCCCCGCCGCTCTACGGTCAGCCCAAAATATCCATACAGGGGAAGACCATGTCGCAAATCGAGGCCGTGATCTTTGACATCGGCAATGTGCTGATCGAGTGGCAACCGGAAAATTTCTACGACCGCACCGTGGGAGAGGCGCGCCGCAAAGCCTTCTTTGCCGACACAGACATCCACCGCCACCACGAAGCGATTGATGCCGGGGCTTCCCTGCCGGGCATGATCGAAAGCCTCGTGCCGCAGTACCCGGAATATGAGGCAGAGCTGCGCATGTGGAACGACAATTGGAACGACCTCGCCGCCCCGGCAATCCCCCATTCCGTGCGCCTGCTGAACGCACTGGTGGACAAAGGCGTGACGGTCTTCACCCTCACGAATTTCGGCCACGACAACTTCCCGCTGTCCCAAGCGGTCTACCCGTTCCTCAACCGCTTTGACCGCGAATATGTCTCCGGACGTCTCAAGCTGATCAAACCCGATCCGGCGATCTACGCCCATGTGGAAACCGACAGCGGTGTTGATCCCGCGCGTCTGCTCTTCACCGATGACCGCGCCGACAACATCGCCGCCGCCGCCGAACGCGGCTGGCAAACCCATCTCTTTGAACACCCTCAGGGCTGGGCCGACCGGCTGGTCACCGAGGGTCTCCTGACGGCGGAGGAAGCGCAATGATCCCCTATATCTCCTTTGAAGAAGGCGAGCGAAACATCAACTGGCTCGGCCTCACCGATGCGCTGGCCGCTGGCCATGATCTGCCCCGCGCCGAAATCTCCGACAGCTTTCTCTATCGCGGCAATGACACGCTCTTGCAGCGTCAGGCCTGGATCGACGGTTTGGGCATCGCGGTCAAATCCGCCACCGTGTTCCCCGGCAACCCGGCGCAGGACGTGCCCATGGTCAACGGGGCGGTCACCCTGTTTGACGACCAGATCGGCACGCTCTCCGCGCTGATTGATTTTCACCTCGTCACCAAATGGAAAACCGCAGGCGACAGCCTTCTGGCCGCCCGCCGCCTCGCCCGCCCCGACAGCCGCAACATCCTGATCGTTGGCGCAGGCACGCAGGGGCGCAACCTGCGCGACGCTTATGGCGTCGCCTTCCCGGAGGCGCGCTTCACAGTCTGGAACCGCACACAGGCCAATGCCGAGAAGATGGCGTCTGAGATCGAGGGCCTCTCTGTGGCCACCGATCTGGAAACCGCCGTGGGCGAGGCTGACATCATCACCTGCGCCACCATGTCCACAGAGCCCACCCTGCGCGGCGACTGGCTGCAACCCGGCCAGCATGTGGATCTGATCGGCGCCTATCGCCCCGACATGCGCGAGGCCGATGACACCGCGCTCCAACGCGCCCGCGTGTTTGTGGACAGTTATGCCACCACCTTGGATCATATCGGCGAGTTGAAGATCCCGCTGTCTGAGGGCGCCCTCACCCACGAGGATGTGCTGGCAGACTATTATGACCTGTCCCGGTTCACCCGCCAGTCAGAGGACGAGATCACACTCTTTAAGAACGGCGGGGGGGCCCATCTCGATCTGATGACCAGCCGCTACATTCTCGATCAATGGCAGGCCGCGCGCTGACGCGCGCGCCGTCCTCTTGCCAAACCGATGTTTGGGGCGAGATTGCGCCCCAACAAGCCGCCTAGGGCCTCTGTTTGCCGGCGCAACGCGCGGTTGGGTAACCTTTTTTCGCCGCCAAATTTCGCACCTCCGCAATACAGCCGCGATACAGACGCAATACCGACGTTCCGATTTATGGTTAACGCGCCCTAGGCCGCGGACGCAACGGGCTCGCGTTTTTCGCGGATCGGCAGGTGCACAATCGCGCTGAACGCTCCGATGGCCACACCCAGCCACCACACCACTGTGTAGTCGCCGTATTGGTCATACAAGCGCCCGCCGAGCCAGACACCCAAGAAGCTGCCAAGCTGATGAGAGAAAAAGACAATTCCGTAAAGCGTCGCCATATAACGCAGCCCGTAAAGATGCGCGACCAACCCTGAGGTCAACGGCACAGTGGCCAGCCACAGAGAGCCCATCACCAGCGAGAAGACCACCACCGTTGTCGGCGTGATCGGCATCAGAATGAACATCGCCGCCGCGAGGGTACGGCCAGTGTAAACCCCTGCCAGCAAATACTTTTTCTGATAGTGCTTGCCCAACCAACCGGCCAGCAAAGTGCCTCCGATATTGGCCAGACCAATCAACGAAATCGCCACCGCACCCAGTGCCGAGGTGGTCGAAATCCCCAACCCCGCCAACATGCTCCCCGACGCAATCGGCCCGCACATCTCAGTGATCATCGCCGGAAAATGCGCGGTCACAAACCCAAGCTGATAGCCGCAGCTGAAAAACCCAAGGAAAATCAACGTGTAAGACGGATCCCGGAAGGCTTTCATCAGGATCGCGCCCATGCTCTCTTGTAGCTCCGCCTTAGGTGCCGCAGGCGCCCGCATCATCGGCAAGAGCAACAGCACCGCCAGAATAACCGCCGCAAAAACAAGGAAGGTCTCCTGCCAGCTCAAAAAGCCCAGCATCCATTCCGCAAGCGGTGCCCCAAACACCTGCCCACTGGACCCTGCCGCTGTGGCAATCGCCAATGACATAGAGCGGTTCTCATCCGAACTGGCCCGCCCCACGACCGCCAGAATCACCCCGAACCCCGTGCCCGCAATGCCAAATCCAACAAGGATTTCATAGAGTTGATGCGCTTCGGGTGTGACCGCGAAAGACGACAGAACAAGCCCCGCCGCATAGGTCACAGCCCCCAGAATGATCGCTTTCCGGTCGCCCATCTTCTCCGAAATCATCCCGAAAAACGGCTGACCAATCCCCCAGGCCAGGTTCTGAATCGCGATCGCCAGAGAGAATTCACTGCGCAGCCAACCAAACTCATCGGCAATCGGGATCTGAAACACCCCAAAGCTCGCCCGAATGGCAAAGCTCACCAGAATGATGATACAGCCCACGATCAAAACCGGGGTCATAAGAGGGGTCTTCTGCGGCATGGGGGTTCTCCTGTTGCGCAGAGCAGATACTGCACAGTTTAATCAACACAGGCAATTCAGCATTTGTTTGCCCCCACATCACGCCTGTCAATGTAACGCCACTTTTCCTCCGCCCCGCGATTGGCTACACCCGATAATATGACAAGCTTGCCAGAGATTTACGCCGCCAAGGTTGCCGAAGGCATCCTCACGCCTGACGACGCCCAAACCGCCGTTTTGCCAGAGCTTGAGCGCATCCGCGCGGAGGTGAGCAAACCGGTGAAAAAGAGCTGGTTCCGCAAATCCACACCGGAACCCGTGCAGGGTCTTTATCTTTGGGGCGGCGTTGGTCGGGGCAAGTCCATGCTGATGGATCTGTTTGTCGAAAGTCTCTCTGTCCCCGTCCGGCGCGTGCATTTCCATGCCTTTATGCAAGAAATCCACGAGGCCATGCACAAGGCCCGCGCTGATGGGGTTGAGGACGCCATTCAACCCGTGGCCCAAGCGGTGTCAGAGAGCGTGCGCGTGCTAGCATTTGACGAGATGCAGATCACCGACATCACCGACGCGATGATTGTGGGCCGCCTGTTTGAACAGCTTTTTGAGGCGGGCGTGGTGGTTGTCACCACCTCAAACCGCGTGCCTGACGATCTCTATAAGGATGGTCTCAACCGTCAGTTATTTCTACCTTTTATCGCGATAATCAAAGAACAGTTGCGGGTCTGGGAGCTGGTCAGCCCAACCGACTACAGGCAAAACCGCCTTGCGGGCAATCAGGTCTATTTTGTTCAGGCCGGCACCGAGGCCCGCGCGCAGATCCGCGGCATCTGGGAGGATCTAACCGGCGGCGACGCGTCACCGCTGGTGCTTACGGTCAAAAGCCGCGAAGTCACCTTGCCTGCCTTCCGCAATGGTGTGGCACGGGCGAGCTTCTTTGATCTCTGCGGCAAGATGCTTGGCCCCGGTGATTATCTGGCCATCGCCAATGCGGTGCGGGTTCTGATCCTAGAGGACATCCCGGCCCTGAGCCGAACAAACTTCAACGAAGCCAAGCGCTTCGTCACCCTGATCGACGCGCTCTATGAGGCCCGCGTTCGCCTGATCTGCTCTGCCGCGGCAGAACCAGAGATGCTCTATCTTGAGGGGGAAGGCACCTTTGAGTTTGAACGCACCGCTTCCCGCCTGCGTGAAATGCAAGATGCGGAGTGGGGCCAAGAGCCGGAAAACTAGTTCAAAAACAAGAGGCGTAGCGGCAATAACGTCATCCCCTTACTGCGCCCTTTGGTCACCTAACCATTGCGCCATAGGGAAAAACCGCTCATTTCTGGATGGATCGTTCCATCCCTCCATGCAATGAGGCGCCCATGGATACTGACAGCCTCCGCCTTTTTGTGCTCGCCGCCGACAAGCTCAACATCAGCGCTGCTGGTCGGGAGCTTGGTCTGGCACCAGCCGTTGCCAGCGCCCGTCTGGCCAAGCTTGAGCACGCCCTAGGCGCCGACCTGCTGCACCGATCCACCCGAAAGGTGTCTCTGTCGCTGGAAGGTGCGGAGTTTCTCCCCTACGCGCGGGAAATCCTTGTTCAGGAGGAAGCCGCACTGGCCGCATTGGGCCAAGGTCAGGCCATGCCCACGGGCACCCTGCGTTTCACCGCGCCCAGCACCTTTGCACAGCTCTACATTGCCCCGATCCTACCCAAATTTCTGGAGCAATACCCGGGCATTACGCTGGATTTGCGCCTCTCAGACAGCCGGTTTGACCTGATCGAAGGCAGCTTTGACCTCGCGATCCGCAACTCAGCACTTGAGGACACCAGCCTCAAAGGGCGCAAATTGGCCAATGACCACCGCATCCTTTGCGCGGCCCCCAGCTATCTTGAGAAACGCGGCATCCCTCAAACGCCTGAGGATCTGCTCTCGCACGAATTGATTGCCTTTGCCGATCAGGAGGCCAAACCTCTGCGCCGCCGCGATGGGGAGATCGGGAGTTTTGATCCGAACAAAGCCCGTGGCCGGGTGATTTTGGACGACGGCCTTAGCCAGAAGTTGGCAACCATCGCCGGGGCTGGCATCTCCAGCAATCCGGTCTGGAGCGTTCATCAGGAGCTGAAATCCGGCGCGCTTGTCCGGGTGTTACCCGATCACGAGGTGGCAGACGGCTCAGTACTCTGGATGATCTACCCAAAAACCAACGTGCTCTCTGCCAAGGTGCGGGTGTTTATGGATTTTCTGATCGAAGAGATCGGCAAATCCCCGGTCTGGCAGACCCCTGTATAAAACCGCGCCCCGGTTTTTGGGGCGCGGTCAAAGTGCTTAAACAAAGCCGGCTTTAGAACCAGCTTACAGTGTCTTCCATGCTGCGGCGGGTCTTGCCGAACTCGGGCTCATTTGCGCGGTAGCCAAAGGCGAACATCACAGCCGGTTTGTAGAGCTTTGGATCGATGCCAAAGTGCTTTTCGAGCACCTCTGCGGTCTGTGCCATGTCAAAGCCTTCGATCGGGCAGGAGTCGATGCCCATAAGCGCGCCAGTGGTCATCATATTCGCCAGCACGATATAGGCCTGCTTGCCCGCCCAGTCGCTGATCTCACGCGGGCTGGTGATCTTGTGATCGTCGGATTGGAACTTGCCATAGGCACCGTTGAAGATCTTGATCACCTCTTCAGGCAGCTGTTTCACAGTGCGGTAGAAGTTCTGCAGGTAATCGGAGCCTGCAGTCATGGTCTCTTCGGTATGCGCCAGAATGATGCCAAAGTGGCTCGCAGTGCCCAGCTGACCGGTGCTGCCGTTCATCATCCCGTTTGCCCCCCAGGAAAACTCCCGGAACAGCTCACGGCTTTCCGGTTTCTGGAGCATGACGATCTTGAACGGCTCATGCCCAAAGGAAGTTGGTGACAGGCGCGCGGCTTCCAGAATGGTCTCAAAGGAGGCGTCATCAATCTTGCGCTCAGCGTCGAACACTTTGGTCGCGTGACGGAAGTTGAAGGCCTCAAGGATTTCGGCCTGGATGCGGGTGGTGTCAGTGATGTCTTTCATGTCTTCACTCCAAAAATCTGATGGCGCTCAGATATGAGAAGCGAGATCTGACAAAAACTGAGGCGAGTCACAAAAGAGAATTCGGGTTTCGCATATAATTAACGGGTGAATTACAGTTTGCCGGAAAGACGTAAACCAAGAGGTAACGCATCGATCTGCGCATTGCCCAAAGAGGTTAACCCGCTAAATTCATTTGATTTTGAGAGACTCAAGAGGCGAGAAATTCGCTCTGCAAGCATTTGCATGCATATCGCATCAGCGCCTGAAAAAGAAAACGGGCAACACCATTTTCAGATGCTGCCCGTCGATGTGTTTCTTAGAAGTGTGCGGACTTCGCGTTCGCTGGCACCTGAAGCGGTGGCGCGAATTTGGTCAGGTCGATGCCTTCAACCGCCTCTTTGTACTCCTCCAGCGTTGGTGTGCGGCCGAGGATCGCGGAGAGCACCACCAGCGGTGTGGAAGCAAGCAGAGACTCACCCTTCTTCTCCGGCAGGTCAGCCACAACACGGCCTTGGAACAGGCGGGTTGAGGTCGCCAGAACGGTGTCACCCTTCGCAGCTTTCTCCTGGTTGCCCATGCAGAGGTTACAGCCTGGACGCTCGAGATAGAGAATGTTCTCATACTCGGTGCGCGCCTGCTGTTTCGGGAAGAGATCATCAAACTCAAAGCCCGAGTACTTCTGCAGAATGTCCCAGTCGCCCTCTTCCTTCATCTCGTCGATGATGTTGTAGGTCGGCGCGGCCACAACCAGCGGTGCCTTGAACTCGACTTTGCCATTGGCCGCTTCGAGGTTCTTCAGCATCTGAGCCACAATCTTCATGTCGCCCTTGTGCACCATGCAGGAGCCCACAAAGCCCAGATCCACTTTCTTTTCAGCGTTGTAGTAGCTGATCGGACGGATGGTGTCGTGGGTGTAGCGCTTGGAGACGTCTGCGTTGTTCACGTCCGGGTCGGCGATCATGGGCTCAACGATCTGGTCCAGATCCACCACAACTTCTGCGAAGTACTTCGCGTCGCTATCCGGGGTCAGTGCTGGCTTCTCACCAGACTGGATTTCGGCAATGCGGGCATCCGCCTTGTCGATCAGGCCCTGAAGCATCTTCACTTCGTTGTCCATGCCCTTGTCGATCATGATCTGGATACGGGATTTCGCCAGCTCCAGAGAACCAATCAGGGTCTCATCGTTGGAGATACAGATCGAGGCTTTCGCCTTCATCTCTGCGGTCCAGTCGGTGAAGGTAAAGGCTTGGTCTGCGAGCAGAGTGCCGATGTGCACTTCGATCACGCGGCCCTGGAACACGTTGTCGCCGTGCTGCTCCAGCATCTGCGCCTGAGTGGCGTGCACCACATCACGGAAGTCCATGTGATCCGCCATCTGACCTTTGAAGGTCACTTTCACAGACTCGGGGATCGGCATGGAGGCTTCTCCGGTCGCCAGCGCCAGCGCCACAGTACCAGAGTCCGCACCGAAGGCCACGCCTTTGGACATACGGGTGTGGCTGTCGCCACCGATGATGATGTCCCAGTCGTTCACGGTAATGTCGTTCAGCACCTTGTGAATCACGTCTGTCATGGAGTGATAAACGTCTTTAGGGTCACGCGCGGTGATCAGGCCGAAGTCGTTCATGAACTGCATCAGACGCGGCGTGTTGGCCTGCGCTTTTGCATCCCACACAGAGGCGGTGTGACAGCCAGACTGATAGGCACCATCCACGATTGGGGACACAACAGTCGCCGCCATCGCTTCCAGTTCCTGCATGGTCATCAGACCGGTGGTGTCTTGAGAACCAACGATGTTGACCTTCACGCGCACGTCGGAACCCGCCAGCAGAGTGGCCCCCGGCGTGGAGCCCAGAGCGTTTTTGTTGAAGATCTTTTCAACAGCAGTGAGACCTTGGCCTTCCGCAGTGATCTCTTTGGACGGCGCAAAGACAGGTGTTGCTTCCACGCCAAGCGCTTCTGCGGCAAATGTCTGCAGCTTCTTACCAAAGACAATCGCGTAAGAGCCGCCAGCTTTCATGAACTCGGCTTTTTGCGGGGTGAAGGCAGAGGACACATCCACCAGCTCTTCGCCGTCTTCGCTCAGCAGCTTTTTGTCTTTGGTGTTGATTTTCAGAACGGTGCCGGTCTCAACAGAGTATTTCTGCTCAAGGATCGGGTTGCCGTCGTTGTTGAGGATCGGGTTGCCGTCCTCATCGGTTTTGCGCACCCAGTTCTTCAGGTCCAGACCGATACCGCCGGTCACGCCAACAGTGGTCAGGAAGATCGGGGAGATGCCGTTGGTGCCCGCCACGATCGGCGCGTAGTTCACAAATGGCACGTAAGGGGATGCTTGCTTACCGGTCCAGAGCGCCACGTTGTTCACACCGGACATACGGGAGGAGCCCACACCCATTGTGCCTTTTTCAGCGATCAGCATGACCTGTTTGCCAGGGTGCTGCAGCTTCAGCTCTTCGATGTGCTTCTGTGCCGCTTCGGTGATCATGCACTTGCCGTGCAGTTCACGGTCCGCGCGGGAGTGTGCTTCCGCACCCGGGGAAAGCAGGTCGGTGGAGATGTCACCTTCCGCCGCGATGAAGGTCACGATCTCGATCTCTTCGTCGATGTCAGGCAGCTTGGTGAAGAACTCTGCCTTGGCGTAGCTTTCCAGAAGGTCTTTGGCGATAGCATTGCCACCGTCCAGCGCTTCCTTGAGACGCGCTTGATCCGCGTCATAGAGGAACACCTGAGTCTTCAGAACTTCTGCGGCTTGCTTCGCGATGGCTTCATCGTCGCCCAGCGCCAGATCCAGCAGCACGCGCACGGAAGGGCCACCCTTCATGTGCGAAAGCAGCTCAAATGCAAATTCCTGAGAAATCTCGGCCACATCAGCGGCGCCAAGAATGATATCTTTGAGGAATTCCGCTTTCACACCAGCAGCGCTCGTGGTGCCCGGAAGTGTGTTGTAGATAAAGAAGTTAAGCGCACCTTCGCGCGCCTCGTTCCCGGTGTCCTTGATCAGTTCGATCAATTCGGCAACCAGGTCTCCCGCGTCAATCGGCTTGGGGTTCAGACCCTGCTCTTTGCGCGTTTCGATTTCAGCTAGGTAATCCGTATAAAGGCTCATGGCTATCCTGACGAGTAAGCGTTAGAAGAAGCGAGAGCACAGGGTGCTGACACAGATCAGCGCGCCCTGAAGCGCTCTTTGTATGCCGATGTATACCAAGCTTGCCTCGGTTACAAGGTCCAGACCAACGACAATATGCTTAAAACGCTTTGTGAACTAGGCCATTTGGCCGGAATCTCAAGCCCAGCAATCGCTCGCCTGCCACATGGCTGCGAAAGCGCATACCATATAAGGCCGTCTCCGTCACATCTTGCGGATGCGACCAAAGCACACCCCAATTTTTTCCGCCTTTTCCGTTAACAAACCGTCTCAATTGGCTTAGTCTGAGAGAATATTTTTAAGTGCGTTGTTATTTAGGTCGAGGTTTTTATGACCAATGTTGCCGGCAAGGCGTATGCCATGAATGTCGTCACCCCAAGCAGCCCCAAGCTGACATGGCTCAACCGATTGTTTTTCATGGCGGCCCGAGGATTGCCCGAACGTCTGGCCGGGCTTTTGGGCCTGTCCCTCATTCACTTTGCCCGCTGGGTGATCATCAAACCCAAAGACTGGCCGGATCTCGGGCAAGGCCCGCAAAATCTGCAAAACGACTACGTTCTGTTCTGTTCCAATTTCAACGGAACATGGGACCAGTATATCGACGCCTTTTCCGATGGCATTCCCAGCGGGCTTGACCTGTTCTGGTTTTCCGCCACGAAATACCCGCTATCGATACCGGTCACGCCGTTCAAGGACTACATCACCCACAATCAGCTCGGCACGGATTACTACTACAACGCCACACCCGGTGCCGCGCAGCGTGACATCAAAGGGGCGCTGAAGGTGTATGACGCGCTCCTGCACTTGGAAACGCTCTACGCAGAGGAGAGCCCCGAAGTCTTTGCCCGCAGTTTTCGGGAGGCCATGAGCCGGGTTCAAGGCTGTTTGGGCGATGTGGGCTTTGGCCCTGTCGCCAGCCTCAGCACCGAGCGCGCGGATCTGAACCGCAACATCTATGTCGCCAATGATGCGTGAGGAGAGCCCCCAATGCCAGATCTGGACAGCGGCCACTATTTTCTGACAACGCTCGCCCCAATCCGCGACAGCGCCGCAGGCGAGCACACCCACACCTCATACACACAGGCCGCCCGCATTGCCCTGGCAAAAATGCCACCTGCGCTGCAATCTCCTGCCACGCAGAAAAGCGGCAAAAACAGCCCTTTTGCGCGCAACACGCGCACCCACTTTGCCCGTATGTTTGTGCTCAATGACGCGGTTTACAACGGACGTGTGGGCAAACGCTTTCGTGGAGATCCAATTGATCCGCAACATGTGGACCGCCTGAACACATCTTATGTGGTTTTTTGTGCCGACATTGACGCGATAACCGAAGATGGTGCCCCACTGCCGGCAGGGCTTTCCCGCACGGAGCACAAAGAGGTGCGCTCCGCTTATGCCCGCACGCTCTGGAACACCATGGAAGCCGAATTGCGCGCGGTGTATTGCAATTGTGAGGGCTTTGACGGCGTTCAGTCCGCTGACGACTTCGCGCTCTATCTGGACAGGTGCCACGTCGAAACGACCATGCCGTTTCATGACTATTACCTCAACTTGCCCGACTTTCATCACCTGCCGCTGCGCCGCCTGATTGCCTTGGTCGCTGTGCCACTGCTCTTTGCTCTTTTGGGGCTCTTGCTGCGCCTGATCGGCGTGGTGGACATGCCGCTTCTACCTATCAGCACCTTCTGGGCCTTTATCGGCGGTTTGCTTGCGGCCGTCCTCATGGCCGCGGCAGCAGTCTGGTATGTGTGTCAGAACGGGAAGAAACCTCTTCCACCCGCAGAATATGACGATCTGCCTTCAGTGCTTAAGGCGCTCTATCTGCAGCAGAAGTTTGCAGATTTCGCGGTCGACACCCAAGGGGCCGATCCCGAAGAACTCCACGCGCAGTTTGGCGCCTTTCTCGCCGCCCATCAGCCGGCAAACAAGACCGCGCCAACGCAGCTCCCCGGCACGATTGCCGCCCCAAAACCATAAGGACAGCCCATGGCACGCACCCTCAATCTGCATGACATTCAGGGCAATGTGATCCGCGCCTATGGCCGGTATTCCTTCCCCTATGCCCGCTACTTCTTTCTGCATATCGACAAGGCTGCCGAGGGGCGCAAGTTTGTCGATGCGCTTCGCAAGGTTGTCACCACAGGCGCGCGCTGGCCCGAAGAGGCCGAGAAGCCCGCCTGCACGGTCAATGTGGCCTTCAGCTTTATGGGCCTTCTCGCTTTGGAAGTGCCCACGCGCACCCTGAAAGGCATGCCCTTTGAGTTCGCTGACGGCATGAAGGCGCGCGCCTTTGTTCTGGGCGATCGTGACACCACAAAGGTGGCGCAGGACGATCCGGAATGGGATGCACATTGGGATCCCATCTGGCAAAAAAACCGCGCTCCCGGAAGCGGAGGCGCTGAGGATGTGCACGTCTGGATTTCGCTGAACGCGCAACTTGCGCAACCGGGTAAGGCTGATCCCTCCCCCGCACTTGAGACACGTACCCAGTGGCTGCGCGATCTGTGCGAGGCCTCAGGTGGCAGTGTACGCATATTGAATGCCGGTCGTGATGACAGAGCGGATTATCTGGAAGCCAATGCGGTGTTTGACACCCACGGCGATGTCGTGTTGCCAACACCCAAAGAGCATTTTGGCTTTGCAGACGGCATCGGCGATCCGGTGTTTGACGGGCAATACCGCCCTGAAGACATGCCTGATCGGGTGATCGGCCGCGGCAAGCGCATGGACGGCAAATGGACGCCCATCGCCACCGGCGAATTTATTCTCGGCCACCCCGATGAAAGTCAGGAGTTGCCCCCTGCTGCCATGCCGCCTGAGTTTTCACACAACGGCACCTTCATGGCGTTTCGCAAGCTTCATGAAAACGTCGGCAGTTTCAATGAGGTGCTCGAGGAGGAAAGCGCGCGCTTTGCCAAGGTGATGTCGGTCCCAAAAGAAGAAGCGCGTGAAACGCTTATGGCCAAAATGTGTGGCCGCTGGTCTGACGGTGTGCCGCTGGCCAAACATCCCACATTTGCGGGCTGGCAAGCCTTTAAGGCCGGGCGGGGTTTTGATGATCCCGATCCGGTCAAAGCGCTTGAAAATCAGATGGCTTTCTTGCGCTCCCCCTGCGCCTCAGATTTTCGCTACGCAGATGACATGCCGGGCTACAAGGTGCCTGGCGGCGCACATATTCGGCGCATGAACACTCGCGGCTATCTCGACCCGCTCAATCAGGACGGCGTTGATGCCGAAGGGATGCCGTACCCCAACAAAAACGCCACCCATGCGCTCAACAAACGGCGCCGCGTGCTGCGTCGCGGCCTCCCCTATGGCAGCTCAGATGCCAGCAAAAACACAGATGAAACCGAACAGGGCGTCGCCATGATCCTGATGGGAGCAAGCTTGTTTCGTCAGTTTGAGTTTGTGCAGCAGCAGTGGGTGCAATACGGGCTGGATTTCAACCAAGGCAACAACACCTGCCCCATGCTGGGCGATCACAGCACCCACAAACGCCATACCATTCCGGCGGATCCGAAATGCGGAAAGCCGCCCTACATCATGTCCAAGCTCAAAACCTTTGTGGAGTGCCGGGGCGGAGAATATTTCTTTGTGCCCTCAATGACCGCCTTGCGGCTCATTGCTATGGGCGTGGTAGACCCAACATAAATACGCGACGTGGCGCGGCTTCAGAGCCAAAGCCACTCAATCACCGAAAGCACCAGAAACACAGGAATAGAAAGTCCTGTGGCCAACAGAAGGGCCGCCGCCTTCGTCCACTTGGCGCTTGGTGCGGTCTGGCCATATACGGGGGTTTGTTTTGATTTTCTCATGAGTTTATTAACCATGATTTAGGTTTCAGATGCGTTAATGGCCGCATGTTTGATGCTTGCCCAGACCTCCCGCCAACCCCGCTTCAGCAAAGTGATGAATATCGCAAGGCTCTCGCGCTGACCAAGACACAAACCTCCGCGCTGGAGGACGGCACGCTGGTGCTGCGGCGCAAATTGGCGGGTGTGTCTGTGGCAATGCTCCCCCGCGCTCAGCTCTCACAAGACACGCTCCCCGCGCTGATCCGCAAACCCATCAAGGGCGGCAGCCTCCACAAACACCTCTGGGTGTTAAACCCTGATCAGCCCGCCCCGTGGCTGGGCAAACTCGGCGCGGTTCCGGTGATGACCCCGCAGCACATCGCGGAGCTGTCTTTGCAGGGTGATCTCCGCGCGCAATTGCATCAAAAGTGGCGCAACCGTCTGCGTTTTGCCGAACAGCAGGATCTGCGCATCACACGGCAGAACATGACACTGAAACCTGATCAGTGGCTGCTGCAACAAAACCAGGCCCAGCAGAAAGAGCGCGGCTACAACGGCTGGCCCGATGCCCTTACGCTGGCCTATGCCAAAGCCAACCCCGGGTGCGCGAAGCTCTTCACCGCTTTCTCCGACAAGACCCCTGTCGCAGCGATGCTGTTTTTACGACATGGGCACAGCGCCACGTATCACATCAGCCATAGCACCGCTCTGGGCCGCTCATTGGCCGCACATAACCTGCTTATGTGGCAAGGCATGTGCTGGCTGGCCACCAAAGGGGCTTTGCATCTCGATCTGGGAATTGCCTCCACCGAAGGCTCCGCAGCAGGCCTCGCCCGCTTCAAACTCGGAACCGGCGCAACGCTGCGCCCACTCGGCGGCACGTGGCTCTGGTGGCCGCCCATCCGCGGGATGCTGCGCCCCCTGAGTTTGCTGGATCAAAACCTGATGAAATGAGCAGGTGACCGACCAAGCCTGCAGGTGAAAGCAACGCATTCCTATCAGGGAAACTGGCTAAATCCCTGCGCTCATTGGATGCCATATTTCCCCCTCCTGAACGCGTGAATTGAATTCACACAGTTTGTATCACTTGGCCCCATCCGAAGTGCGCTCACTGGCGCAAAAGACCTCGGATTGCGCCATGGAGATCAAAAACCTCATTTCTGCGAGCGCGCAGCAGATCGACAAAGGCATGTAGTTCGAGTGCAATGCCGGCGTCGCGATCAATGGCATTGCGAACCGCGTAAACCACATTTCCAAGCTTCAGCCCAAGCTTTCAAACACAGCCGTCGAGCAAGTCAGAAATCTGACGGAAATCAACAGCAGCACATCTCAACCTGAGCAAATCACCCAGCGCAACGCGACGATGGGCGAAGACGCCACCGCCACCGGCCAGATACTTAGAAACGACGCAGAAACCCTGCCAGAGATCGTCGCAATCTTTCACGGTGATAGTGCTGAATCAGGTCCAAGTCAGGAGAATCGATTGCCGCTCATCAGCTCGGAGAACGCATCATATGCACAGCTTTCGCGGCGGCCAAACTTGAAGCCTCTTCAAGCTGCAGCTCTCGCATTCTGGTACATACGCAACGCCACAGCGCACAGATCTCTGTAAATAAGGGCATTCTCGTCACTCGTTCGTCCGAAAGAACACACATGAGACACGAAGAGGTCCTGCACGCGTCCTAATTTTATCACAAATGGAAGGCAACTTCGTGCCCCATGACGACACTGGGGATGACTACGGACTTTTTTCAAATAAGTTCACGCTTTCATAACAAACTCGTTGCTTGGTGCGCACTCAGACACTCTGTAGTGTCAGTTCGCATATAAGCATCGGGTAGAAAATCCGTTGTGCTACGGGACTTACGAAACGGCCCTCGCTGGCTTCCTCTCATGTGCGTTTAAGAAGTCTTTTATCAATCTGGGGTTAGCTCTCAGAGAATTTAGCATTCTGCACACGCAGACTTAAGGAGGTGCTGAAATGTCAGGCGGAAGCGGGAGCGGCAGCGGCCGCGGGAGCGGGAGCGGCAGTGGGTCAGGTGGACGTCGTGGTCGCGGGAGCGGCAGCGGATCAGGCAGCGGCGGCGGCAGCGGATCAGGCAGCGGCTCCGGTGGTGGCGGCGGTCTCAATCCCCTCAAAGTTGGCCCCGATGGCGTCGTACGCGGCGGCAACGGCAACGAGAACATCTTCCCGGGCTTCACCGATGGCGACGGCGACCGCGTTGATAGCAACGATGCGCGCCTCCCCGGAGAAGCGGGCAATGATGACATCATCTATGCCAACGGCGGCAACGACACCGTCAACGCAGGCGACGGCAACGATTACATTGATGCCGGCTCCGGCAATGACGTTGCTTACGGTGGCGACGGCAACGATGTGGTCGCAGGCAACGAAGGCAATGACACGGTTTATGCCGGTGGTGGCAATGACACAGTGTTCGGCGGCGGCGGGAATGACAGCATCAGCGCTGGTTCAGGAGATGACCGCATCTATGGGGACACACAGACCGGCAATACTGGCAACCTGATCACCAATGGGGATTTCTCCTCAAGCGCTGGCTGGCATCGAATTGACGGCAACCACGATGGCGTATCGCCAATCGTTGGTGGTGGGCGCGCGCAGTTCAACCACGGTGGTCGTGCAGCTGGTGACGCGATTCAACAAACCTTTGCCACCAATATCGGTGCTGAGCACACGGTGTCTCTGGACCTGTTTGAACACCACGCAGGTGCAGCACATCATGGATTTCGCATCGACGTTCTGGATTCAGACGGCAATGTCATTTCGTCAGAATCCGTCGCAGTACAAAACGGCACCAGTGAACATGTAAGCTTCACGTTTACCGCAACCACACCAAACACCACGCTGCGCATTACCAATACAACGGCTGTTGGTGAGGCTCATAGCAGCGACGGCAAAATCGACAATGTGTCCGTTATCGAAACCCCGTCTGTGGCGGGCAATGATACGATTGATGCAGGCGCAGGCCACGACTATGTCGACGGCGGAGATGGCAACGACTCGCTCCTCGGCGGTGATGGCAACGACACCATCTCCGGTGGCGCCCACAATGACACTGTAGATGGTGGCATAGGTCATGACCATATCGATGGCGGCGCGGGCAATGACAGCCTGTATGGCCACTGGGGTGGCGACAACATCAAGGGTGGCGATGGCAACGACACTGTAGACGGTGGCTTCTCTACGGACCACATGGATGGTGGCGATGGCATCGACACGGTCAGCTTCCAACGCGCATTTTCCTCGGCAGATCAAAACGTCGACCTCGACCTGCAGGCTGGCACAGCCCGCCTGAGCGATGGCACGACTGAAACTGCCACCAACTTTGAAAACGCGATCGGCAGCGCCGGTGACGACACGCTTGCCGGCACCGATGGTTCCAACATTCTCCAAGGCGCAGACGGTGACGATGTCATTGATGGGCGCGGTGGTGATGACACCGTGCTTGGCGGAGAGGGCGATGACAACCTTTCAGGTGGCAGTGGCCACGACTACCTGGAAGGTGGTTCGGGTAGCGACACGGTTCGCGGTGGTGCCGATAACGATACGATCGATGGCGGCGAAGGTGATGACAAACTGTTTGGTGATGGAGGACATGACACCTTTATCAGCAGCGATGGCAGCGACCAAGTCTCAGGCGGTTCCGGTCGGGACACCTATAAGAGCGCCGATCCGGCAGATGAGCACATTGATGCCTTCATCGACGATGGTGGCAACGGCCACATCGACAAACTGATCGAGGGCTCTCGCGACACGGTCAATCAGGTCGAGCATTTTGTTGCAGATGAGACTGCAAATGATGACTCCATCACGCTGACCACCAATGTCACCGACGTGTCAACGATCACGGGTTTTGACAACAGTGCCATCGGGGTGTTCACACCCAACAACGGCGCTGCGATCAACTTTGGTGGCCAGGGCCAGCCCACGCTGCGCGACATTCTGGACGGCAATGTTCCAAATGTGTCGCCGGGTGGCACCTATCGGATCACCGATGGCGACGAAAGCGGCCAAGTTGGCAATATCTCCTTTGAGAACTTCGAAGAGATCAACTTCACCGTTGTCTGCTTTGCCCGCGGCACGCAAATCGCAACCTCGGAAGGCGAGGTCGCCATTGAGGCCCTGTCGGTTGGCGACAAGGTGATGACCAAGGACAACGGCGCGCAGCCTATCCGCTGGATCGGCAACCGTAATATCTCGGCGGAGGAGCTTGAAAAGCACCCGAACCTGAAGCCCGTGCGCATCTCTGCCAGCGCTTTGGGGCCGGACATGCCCAAGCGTGACCTGGTGGTGAGCCCTCAGCACCGGATCTTTGTCAGCTCCAAAATTGCCGAGCGTATGTTTGGCAAAAGCGAGGTGCTGATCGCCGCCAAGAAGCTGACCATGTTCAAAGGCATTGATGTGGTGGAGGACAACCCGGATGGCGTGTCCTACTATCATTTCCTCTGCGAGAACCACGAACTGATCTGGTCGGAAGGCACTGTGACGGAGACCCTCTTCACCGGCACCGAAGCGCTTAAATCGCTTTCCCCGGAGGCGCGGGACGAGATCTTTGCCATCTTCCCGGAGCTCAAGACCGGTGGAGAAAATGGCATTCCGATGATCGCGCGCGCCACACCAAAAGGCGCAGAGCTGCGGGTGTTCCTGGAGCGCATGCAGCGGAACCGCAAGACGCTTGTGGACCCCAAAACGGCGGCTTCCGCCGAGGTTCAAATCCGTCAGTGAGGTAAGCCATGAAGGACACGCACAGCGTGGACCGTGTCGGCGGAGTTGAGGTCGCAAGCCTCATCTCCGCCACAGAAAAACTCCTCGGGCAACCGGTGATCAAAGCCAGCTGCCCGGGCGGGCGTGACCGGGCGGTTTTTCGGATGTTTCTGGAAGATCAAACGGTGATTGTGTCCCGTCGGGACAACACCAAAGGCGCAGCACGGGAACGGCGCATTCTGGAGCATGTCGCGCCCTGCACAGATCATTTCCCTCAACTGATTGGCGAGCATCAGGGGTTTCTGTTTCAGACAGATATGGGCCCGGTGAGTCTCGCAAATCGGATCGGGGCCATACGTCCCGCTGAGCAAAAGGCACTGTTTGACGACGCCATTGTCTCGGTCTTCAACTATCAAATGCACATCGGCCGCCCCTTGCCTCAAGCTGAGGTGCCTGTGCTGTTTCAAGACAATGCGAAGCGCCAGTATTTCTGTGACGGCCCCATTCGCACAGCATCGGTCTTTGGCCTGACGCTTGACGGATACGATCCTGACAAACTGGCAATCGAATTTGCACCAACAGACGCATTCTTTTTGAAATGGGACAACCGGCTCGCAAACGCGTCTGTCGCACAGTCAGGCACAATTGGCTGGTTTGATTTTGAAGACAGTTTTGTCGGCTCAGGTTTTGAAGATCTGGCTTGGCTGGCAGCAGATGAATACCATGCGCTGTCTTTTGCCGACATTTACCCGCTCTTTGTCGCACGGATCGAAGAATATCACGGGCTCGCCGCCCCTCTCGTGCTGCGTCGGTTTCATCTGATGACCACCCTCCTAATCGCGCTGCGCACACGCCGCATCGGGCGTCACCTGATCAAACGACGCCGCTGGTACACCCGGCAGGAGATCGCCAGATCAGACCGCGTTGGCGCGCATCCGGAGATGGTTCAGGCCCTGCTGCTGCGTGGCGAGACCTTCGCTGCGATGGAGAAAGAAACCTGGCCTCTCGTGAGGATGTTTGAGCAGATCCGCGAACAGCTCCAAGGCGCCCGAGGCGCGGCTGACTGACATATGAAAGTGCATTTCATATGCGCTTACTGGAACGAAAAGCCACTCAAAGGAATAAGAGCGCAGATGCCCCCATCTACGCTCTTATTTTAGTCTAGCGACGGTATTCAAACCAATTGAACTCGTTACTTAAATTGGGCCTTCAAAATTAGATCCCAAATGCATGCGCGCATTTCTCATCTCTATGCCAAAAGAAATTTCCGACCATTAAACCTCACGGCCTGTGCTGATCGCTGATTAGCACCCAGTGCGTCTGACAACAGCTTGCGACGTCTTAAGCACAATACGAATGTCAAAACCCATGCTCATTCGCTGCAGATACTCGTAATCCATAGCAACACGGTCGTCATAAGAAACGCTATTGCGACCGGACACCTGCCAAAGACCCGTAATCCCCGGTTTCTGAGCGAGGTAGAATTCTTCGCCGTGGCCGTATTTCTTAAGTTCATCCTGAACAACAGGACGCGGGCCGACAAAGCTCATTTCGCCGACCAGAACATTCCAAATCTGCGGCAATTCATCCAGGCTGGTTTTTCTCAGGAAATCACCAAACTTTGTAATACGCGGATCATCAGTCAGTTTATGATTTGCATACCACTCTTTTGCCGCTTCCGGATTTTCACGCAGATAGGCTTGGAGCTTTTCCTCTGCCCCCATCACCATTGTGCGCACTTTCCAGCATTTGAATTTGCGACCGTCTTTTCCAACACGTACATGGCCAAAAAAGCCACTGCCACCGTCGCGACGCGTCACAGCCCAAAGGCAAAAAATGACCGGCGCCAAAACCGGAAGCATGATCAAGGCAAGGACAATATCGAAGGCACGCTTACCGGCGCGGCGATAAAACCGGTTTGCCGTAGCGCGTACAGTAGCCTTTGTGGCTGATCTTTCATCAGAGCGAGTGAAGCTCTGCCGGGCGAACAAAAAACGTTCTTCCACAATATCTTTCATGACCAAAACTCAAAACAGAACTTACGAAAAATAGCGAAAAGTATTCTTAGGTATTGGATAAACAGTAGTTTGATTCTGATTGTAAGTAAATTTTTAACTTATCTATATTCGTGACTTTTCTGCGCTGCAGAGATCTTTTGATTCTCCATTTTTTAGCGCCATGCGTCAGTCAGGAAAACCTGACTAAATTACATAAAAAAGAAATCTCCCTGAAATTCACGCACAATTAGATCGCGCCAATTAGCGAATTGGAAAGTGAAATTGTTCTCAAGTTAAATTTAGAAAATCCACATAAACCACTTATACTTACGCAAAGCGCTCCAACGAATACCACCCGCGAAATAAGCGCATAAATCTCTCGAAAATCAAGGGGATTTACGCATTTGTGACATCCCCTCATTTGAGACGGCATCGGGACGCAGGCATTCATTGATTGGCGTATTACCTTCAGAGAATTCCCAATAAACGTGTTTTCCAAGACCGGATTCAGTGCAGCTGCAGCGCCCAAAATATCAACACTCAAAAGTCGTTTGCAGCATTGCCCATCAAAGCGGAAACAATCACCGCATCGCCTGGTAGAACGACGGTGTCGCTCGTCGCGTCCAAACGCTCGATTCCGGCGCTTGTTCTACGCAAAATCACGTAATTCATATCCAAAAGATCGCTAGCGGAGCCCAGAATCACCCCATTTGAGGAGAGTACTGCCAATCTTTGTCGCTGATTCTCATGGCGTTGCCGCAGACCATCGCGGGCCTGCACAGCGCTCCGCAAGGCTTCCAGCGTTTCAAGTCGCCGCTGGTCATGAAAGTTGGATTGCGCGCGTGATGCAGTGATCCAGTCACTTTGCGCACGCGACTTTTGCGCCTCTAATTCCAAGATGCGCGCGCGTGCCTCGGACTCAAGGCGTTCTTGCGCCGTGACAATGGTCGCGCGCTGCAGACCGCGCTCCGCCAGGGATCTGGTGTCCTCCAACTCCTCCACCCGGCTCAGCACGACATCCTGCTGAATCTCAATCCGGCTGTCCAAAAGAGCGATTTCCGTTTCCAGCTCCTTGAGATGCTGATCCCAAAGCGCATCTTGCCGCCCCCCCTGCGCGATGAAGGTGCTCAACAGCTGTTGCTCCAACCCAAGCTGCGCATCGATGATCTCTGGCATAGCGACTGGCATCTCGCGGGGATCGACATCTTGCGCGGCAAGCACCGACTTTTGCGCCAACTGCGCTTCCAGTCGCGCGATCCGGACTGTCTGGTGCGCAATTTCAAGGGCTGCCGCACGAAGTTGCCCTTCGGCATCCGCATGAAGCAATTCGCGCTGATCATCACTCAGGTCTGTCAGTGAAACGCCGCCTGCCAAACCAAGCGCAAGCTCCACGGTCAATTGTGGCAGGAAATCAAACGAGCCCGGGCGCTGCACTTCTCCGACAATTACGATGGGCGCATGGCTCTCAATCGCCAGACTGATATCCGGATTGACGTAGAGCTCCGCCGCCTGCAGGTCTTTCTCAAGGGCTCGCTCGGCTTCCTCCAGTGTCAGTCCCGCGACACGCGACTGCGCCAGCCCCGCAAACCGCAGATACCCATCCAGATCAACCGTGCCTGTCATGGGTTGCGACTCTCCCAGCAAACTTGCCTGAAGCCGGTCGCCGATGACCAGCTTGTAGCCCTCTCCATAGGCCAACGTGGCACCTAAACTCAGAAGCGCGGCCCACAGGCCCAGCGCGCATGCACTCGCTCTAACCATAATTGTAGTGCCTCACATAATAGTCGGGATCCTGCTGTGTGGAGACCATGGTCAAAACCATGCCCTCCGGACGCGCTCCGATACTGGCGAGATGTGTCAGCCCCATTTTGACGGCACGTTTGGGCGTCTTACGCCAGCGCACCAGATACAACAGGCTGTCCGCCACCCCTGCCACCATAAGCGCATCGGAGACCGCAAGCACCGGGGGCGCATCTATGATGACGATCTCGTAATGACGCTTCAGCGTTTCCACCAATTCAACAAGTTCAGAGTGTTTCACCGCATCGGACAAAATACCTTTGGAAGAGGAACTTCCCAGAACATCAAAATTCAGAGAACCTCCGCGCATGATGGCCTGACTGAGCGACACACGCCCGGCAATGAAATCCCCAAGATCATGCTCCATTGTCAGGTTGGCTTCGCGGTAGATCGCGGACTGGCGCGTATCCAGATCCACGAGGATCGTAGAGCGGTTGGAAATCGCAAACATCCGCGCCAGCGCCAACGCCGCAGTTGATTTCCCCTCATTGGGCACAGAAGACAACAGCACGTAGCTGTGCGATGTCCCGCTCTCCTTCCGACTGAGCAGGGTTTCCCGCAGCTGCCGCAAGCGCTCGCTGAACAAGGAATAGGGATCATCTGTTAGGGTGGCAAAAATCTCTCCGGGGCCAGACCAATTGCCTTTGGGCAGGCTGCCCACCACCGGGAAGCCATGCGCCGCTTCCAGCTGCGCACTGCGCGCAAACCCATGGCTGGTGGTTTCCAGCACAAGCGCAGCGATCAAACCAATCACCAATCCTAAGACCGCACCAAAAGCGGTCAGCAGTTTCGGCCGCGGTGCGGACGGACCTGAGGGGATTTTCGCCGCATTGATTAAAAAGGCTTCGGCACTTTGCAGTTCAACCTGTGAACGCGCCTCGCTCAAACGGGCCAGCCAATCCTCATAAGTGCCGCGCAACGCATCCGCCTCGCGTTCCAGCTGGCGCAACTCCAGCGACGAGCGCGAGATGGCCGCCAGCTTGGCCTCCAGTTCACTCACGTTTTCCAACAAAGCCTGCTCGCGAAACTCCAGTATGCGCACATCATTGCGAAACCCCTCAATTACCTTGCGCGCCTCATCCGTCATCTCTGCGTCCAGCTGCGCAATCACCGAAGCGATTTGTCGCCGCTCTGGGTGCTCTTCGCCCAGACGTGTTGCGAGATTGGCATCGTCTTGCAGCAAAGCCAGACGGCGCTCCCGCAAGGTCGCGAAGAGAGGCGAGGACAACAGATCACCAACAGCGGGCGCTCCGTCCCCCTGCAACACCGCCTCGATCTGCTGAACCTGCGCCTCTTCTGCTGCAATTTCCGCGCGCACCCGGGCCAGCTGATCATTGAGCTCAATCATTTGCTGAGACACGATATCGCTGGAGGCCCCATCACTGATGATCTGCGCACTCTTGAAGTCTTCGACAGCCGCCTCGGCGCGTTCAACCTGCGTGCGCTGCGCCTCCACCTGATTGGACAACCATGTGGTCGCACGAAGCGCTGCCTCGCGCCGGTTGACGATTTGCTGCTGGATATAGCCATTGGCGAGATTGTTCGCCATTAGGCCGGAGAGCTGCGGATCCACCGTTTCAGACAGGATCTCTATGACATAGGACTGCCCCACGCGCCGAACCGAAAGCCCCTCGCGAATGCGGGACGACACCCGGTTCATCTTCACTCGCTCCGGCGGGATCAGCGCAGGCGGCGCATCGACCTCCTCTGTGGCGTCGTTTTCTGAGCCGGACGCGGGCTTTTTTGAGCGAAACCAGGAAAACGGCGGCAGCGGCGCATTGGCTTCGGCATAAAGCGCATCAATCCGGTCCACACCAATGCTGCTGATGGCCTGTTCAAGCAACTGATTGGATTGAATGACCGCGACTTCGCTGTCCAAAATCGGATTGCTCAACTGCAAATCAGACACCAAAGCTTGCGAAGTCGAAATTTGCGTATCCCTTGGGTCCAGCATCAATGTGGCGCGCGCGGTGTAGTAGCTCGTCATCTGCGCGGTCAGCACATAAAACAGCGCCGCGACAGCGAAGGAGCATCCTAAAATGAGCCATTTGCGCCGCAGCAAGGAGTGCACAAACTCGCTTAGATCAACCTCATCGCCCTTTGCATTGGTGGCGGGTCGAACGATGTAGGAGCGCTCCGTGCCAAGGTCTTCGTTGCCAAGCGTATTCACATTCAATCTCCGTGCAGCGCCAAAACGCTCTGTCATCTCAATTCAAAAGGCGCCTCATCACTGGCGCGCCGTATGCGCAGTCCTCCCGAGGGCGCGGCACTCAGCTGTTGAGCGACACACCATGCGTTCCTGCCCTCAATTTTGACCGAAAAGGCACCGGTCGCATTGGGCGCCCCAACAGTTCTGATCCTCGGGCGATACCTACGGCGAGCCCCGCCATCGCAAAAAATTCCGTGCCGAGATTGGGTGTCGTCTTGGTCAGCATCGCCTGCAGAAAAACCGCGCCACAGCCATATTGCAGGGCCGAGACCACCAGCGCCTGCTGTGACGCGGGATCCACCGCCCGCGCGCGGATCACACCTACCAGAAACGCTCCGAACAACAGGGTTCCAACCAAGCCAATATTGCCCAGCGTCGCGCCAAGCCAACCGTTGCCGCGCACCGATCCGATGCCCGCCCCCAGCGTCCATGTGTCCCAGAAATTGACAAACGCCTGCCGGTTCCAGCTCATGCGCTCCACCCCAGAGGAGGAGGACAGCTTGGAAAACAAAACGTGGTCAAAATAGTCCCCAACCGCAGGCACAAGATTGAGGATCAAAACAGCGGTTCCAACAAAGAGCGGCAACAAGACAGCAACAGCGCCCAACATCCTGACCTGCGCCGGAGGCAAATGATCCAAATGCATGTGGCGCAGCTGAAGGCCGAGAAAAATCAGCATAAACGCTCCCACCGCCGCATAGGTGCCGCTGGAGGTGGAGCGCAGCACCATAACCGTCACCGCCAGCAGGCAGATGATCGCCAGCACATTTGAACGGTCCCCCACCCAATACCGCAGCCAGAACCCGAAGAGCCCGATGGTGTAATAGCCAAAGGACGAAGGCTCCGGAAATCCTCCAACCATGCGCTTTGCACCCAACAGCATCTGGTGGTCCAGCATTTGATAACCGGAGGTCCGGATCACGCTCAGCAAATCCGGCATGCCCAACGCGTAGGAGGCGACATCTGCAAATCCAAGCGCAGCGTGCACAGCCAATGCCGCCGCCATTGCACCCACCACATGCTGCGGCTCGGGCCGTAGCCGGTAAAGCGTGGCGAGCACCAGAAAGGCAGAAGCAGACAGAAGAAGGCGAAAGGCCTGCGCGATATTGCTGTTTGACGGCTGCAAGGGCTGCAACATCGGCAGCGCCCGGTCCTCATAACGCACCACCTGAAAAACCTCGGTCTGACCGACAAACAGGCGCGGCAGGAAAATCGCCGATACAACCGCCCCGATCAAACACAGCAACAGCCAGAACCCGGGGCGATAGGGGCGCAATGTTCCCAAAGTCTGACTGAACCAACGGCGCTGAAAGAAGAGCTGCACCATCATAACCAGCAGCACAATATCGCTGACCAACAGGGATGTGCCGCCAACCGCCGGAAAAGAAATCGCCGCAGCTGCACCAAAAGGCAAAGAGACCATAAAGGCCCAAAGCCCGCGATACGGCCCCTGCAACAACAGGACACTGCACAAAAACACGGCAATAAAAGAGGTCGAGACGAATTGCATACCAAACCAAGTCTCAAATACGCTTTACTTACAAATACCGACAGGATGTAACATTTTAAGGCAATTTAACAGCCGCGTTCCCTATTCACGCGCCAAAACCTCTGAATTCCCGATATCGCGCCCTGTGGCGCACGAATTTTCATCACCCGTACTTTGGTTTCTTTTGTTCAAAACTCGGATTTACAGGACAGATGGCAGATCGCGCTCCCGCAGCCCAATCCTCAGGCCAATCCAAGATCCAATCCGGCGCGAATGCGGCGCTCTCTATGGTTGGCCTCGCATCGCAGCAAATATCCGGTTTTGTCATCACGCTGTTGGCCGCAGGCTTTCTCGCCCCCGTTGAATACGGTGTCTACACGCTTGCCATTGTTTTTGTGGAGCTGGTGCTCGCGTTCACCTATGCGGGGTTTTACCATTTTGTCGTGACCTCTTCTGAGGATGACAAATCGGTTCTTTCCACCATGTTTTGGCTAATGCAACTTGTGGGCTGGATTGGCGGTGGTGCACTCATCGTGTTTGCCTCATGGTTGTCACAGGTCTTTGACAGCCCTGATCTCGCACCCGTCCTGCGCTACCTGGGCCTGCTGCAGCCCTTTGCCTCCGGCATGGCCTGGGCCAGCGCCGTTCTGATAAGGCGTCAGCAGATGCGGCGGCACTTCATCATCATGCTGCTGCAAAACAGTGCCGCAATGCTCGGCGGCGCGCTGGTGCTTTGGCTGTGGCAGTCGCTCTTTGCCTTGGTGGTCTACCGCTATATCCGGGTTGTCATAGGTGTTTTTCTCTACAGCGTCATGACGCCGGATCGGCCGCATTTCCTGTTTGATCGACCGATGGCAGCACATGCGCTGCGCTATGCCTCGGGGCTTTATGGATCCCGCCTGCTGGTTTTTGTCTCCAACTTCGGCACAGACCTTTTGCTGGCCTATTTCTTCACAACGGCAGAATCCGGTCTCTATCGGTTCGCCAATCGGCTTTCGACCGCCACCATTGATATCGTAGGGCAACCATTGCGCAGTTTTGCGCTCAACCAATTTGGCGCGGCGGCCCGAACAGGGGCGCAGCTGGAGCCAGTGCTCAACCGCTTTTGTGGTGTGATGGTCATTTTGATGGGAGGCTTTGCCGCCACCATTCTGGTGTTCGGAGCCGATCTCGTCACCACACTCTTTCACCCAAGCTATCTCGCCGCCCTTGGCGCCCTCTATGCGCTGTCGGTGCGCGCCTTTGCCGGGTTTGGCAATGCGCTGATCCTGCCGATCTTTGCCGCGCGCAACAAAACGCAGGTGTCGATGTATCACAATCTGTTCTGGACCAGCGTGATGATCGCCACCATCTTTGTCACCTCAGATCAGGGCCTGAACACGCTCGCCTTTGCCCAAGCCTGTGTGGCCATCCTCACAGCAATTGCCGCGTTCGCACTGATTTCTTGGCAAGGCGAAGTGCCCATTCGAGGCGCAGTTTACAATATCCTCATCGCATTGGCGGTGGTTGGCGCCTACTACGCTGCCGCTAGCGGCCTGTGGCTCTGGATCAAAAGCGGGATTGGCGTCAGCGGTCTCAGCCTTGGCATCGGTCTGTCATTGGCCACGCTTCTGGCTCTGGCCACGATCGGCGCGGGAATGCGGCTGCGCGTGTTTGATATGCGGGTCTTTGCCGAGCGGTAAGCCCCTCATACCAAGCCACTACAGACAGCTCCCGTTGCTCGGAACTCGTAGCCTGCGCGCGCAGCGCCCACCCCTGATTAAGCACGATCTGGCATCCCCCTTGCCCATCAAGCTCAGGCACCCCGCCTGACCGATTGACCATGCGAGGACACAGCTTTGCCGTCACCAGATGATTTTTCCCAATATCCCGTCACCCTGAACGCTCCAGCGGTGTCTCTGCAGGAGATCACCCCAAACGACAGCGCGGATCTCAGCAAAACCACACGCGCCCTGAACGTTGCCAGCAGCGGCACGGTGCGCCTCACAACCGCCGATGGCTCTGTGGCCACGCTTTTTGTTGCCGCCGGGATCACCTTCCCTGTGCGCGCCACGCGCGTCTGGGCCACAGGCACAACCGCAACCGGCATCATCGGGCTAAGCTGATGATTGGGATCGGCCTCGACATCTCTGCGAGCACGCTTGGGGAAGCCGGAACAGTCTCACCGCAACCCAGCTTCATCGCTCTTCTCGATGCAGAAGGGCAATCCAACATTGTTGGCTTCAATTCCATCGACAGCCTGCCTGCCTCCGCACGGCGCCTCTATGGGGACGTCTCCCAACTCTCGATCACCGCTGGTGCAGGAACCTCCACGCCAACAGTGGAAACCCTGCCCTACGTGCTGGCCGCAGCAGATGAAACCATCGCCGGGCAAGAGGGCCGCTACGGGGAGCGCTGCCTCACGTCCGGTGGCGGCAGCGGTGGCACAGGCCCAACCATAGGCCTCGCCGCAGCCTTTGACACAGGCACGCTTTGGGGAACGGCGAGCGCGCTCCTGCTGGCCAAGGCGGCCACGGCAGGGCAGCACATCGACGCCTTCCGCCCAAGCCTTTCCGGGCAGGTCTGGCAGAACAAGATCCACGGAAGACGCCATCTGCGCCAAGCGCTCGCGGGCCTGCCTGCTCCTCTGCGTTATCAGGCGAAAATCTGGTGGCAGGGCGAAACCAATACCAGCACGCCACGAGCCGAGGCCAACCTCACGCACCCCGATATCACCGACTACGCCCAGCATTTTGAGGAGATCTACGCCTTTGAAGAGGCTCAAATGGGTGCGCAGCCGCCCTGGTTTCTGATCGCTCTGTCTCCCATCGAAACCTCCCTTGGGTCCGGCCAACCCGATCCTTACACCGCCGCAATCAACGACCAATTGCGCGGCCTCTGCCGCTGGCACATCGCACAGGATGGCACAATTACCGACGCGGCCAACGGCGGTCATACTCGGCGCTATTTTGTCGAGCACGGTTTGCGCAATGGCAACAATGTGCATCTGACAGCGTCTCAAATGCAGCAGCTCGGCCAGCTCATCGCCAATGCCCTCGTGGATCTGCGCGGTGCCGATGGCGCATCGCACTCCTACGCACCGGCATTGCGCCCTGTGATCACGCAACTCGCCGAAACGGAGATCTCAGACGCGGATCTGACCCTGTCTTTGCGCAGCACCGATGGCGGCACACTTTATGTGGCAGCACTGCCCGCAGGCGATCCGGCACCGACGCAAGCGAAGTTGAAAGCTGGCACAGGCTTCCTCGCCACGCAGCAGGAAGCTTTGCCAAGCACTCTTCCCCCCGGCGGACAATCCACGGTCCTTCTAAGCGCCCTGCCGCAGGACACCCCAATGGACATCTACGCGTTGCTGACGACAGACGAGATCAACAGCCCCCTGCAATCGCTCCCCGACATCACCCTGCCCTCCAGCGCCTCGGTCTGGGATGTGACCTATCAACCAAGCCTGTTCAGCTACTCCGAAAATGGGGCGTTGGTGAACAACGGCGAGACCGGCACCCGCTATGCACGCGGCACCCAAACACGCGCAACAGGGAAGTTTATCTTTGAGGTCGATGTGTTCGGAAGCGTCGTCTTTGTCGGGGTCGGGGATCAGGACGCCCCGCTGGGCGGCGGCACCAATGGTGTGCGCAAAGCAGGCTGGCTGGGCACAACGCTGCGCTTCTCCGGCGGCGGCCTTCAGCAGATGGGGTCCCATATCAACAGCCAGACAACCGTACAGGTGGCCGTTGACCTTACGGCCCGCCAGCTCTGGCTGCGCCCTTCCGGCGCAACCCTCTGGAACAACACTGCCGATGCCGATCCCGCCTCCGGGACCTCTGGTGCAGATATTTCGGCCGTCCTTGGCCCCCTCAAACCGCTTGCAGGCCTTGGGCCCGGAACAACCACCGGCGCAAGACTGCGCACCTCCGGCCTCACATTGCCCCTGCCAACGGGCTTTCAGCCCTGGGGCTAGCGGGAGGCTCCGCAAATGTGACCAATCCCAAGCGCTTCCCGCTTGACCCCGGACAAAAGCATGCCAGTCTGAGCTTATATTCCGATCTCAGACTGTGATGCCTCTGTTTCCCCGCCTGTTCCGCACCAAACCGTTCACCGAAAGCGCGCTTGCGCCGCAAAAGCCTTTCTTTGCCATCGGCGATGTGCATGGCTGCGCCGATCGTCTGGACGCCGCTCTTGGCTGGATCGCCGCCCGCCCTGAAGATGCTGAGGCTCCGGTGGTGCTTCTCGGGGACTGTATAGATCGCGGGCCTAACAGCGCCGCGGTGCTGCGAAGGCTGTTCAGCCTGCGCGCCGCCTGGCCAGACCTGATCTGCCTGCGTGGCAATCACGAGGAAATGCTGCTCGGCTTTCTGGATGATCCGGTCCAATACGCCCCAATGTGGCTTGGGGCCGGCGGCGCAGAGACCCTGCAAAGTTTCGGCCTCACACCGACCACCAACAGTGAAGACGCGCTCTATGATCTGCGCGATGCCCTTGCGCAGGCCATGGGTGTGGAGATGATCCAATGGATGCTCGACTGGCCCTGGCTCTGGCAATCCGGCAACATCATTGCGGTTCACGCAGGTCTCGACCCAGCCCAATCGCCCGATGCCCAAGACCCGGCAGTGCTGACCTGGGGCAATGCCGACTGCTATGACATTCGCCGCAAAGACGGACTGTTTGTGCTGCACGGCCACCTCATCGTGGATCGCCCCGGCTTGACCAACGGGCGCATCGCAATCGACAGCGGCGTCTATGCGACCGGCGCGCTCACCGTGGCACGGATCGAAGCCGGTGGCCTTACGCTGAAGACAATAGACCAGCCTCATCCAGATGCGCCGCAAACTGCGCCGCCGCTGCCTGCCAAGTGAATGCGGCACTCTGGGCGCGCCCAGCCTCGGCCCGTTCTTTCCTTTCCTGCTGGTTATCGGCGATGTCCTGTATCGCAACGGTCCAAGCTTGAGCGTCTTCTGGATCGGCGTAGCGCGCCGCACTACCACAGATCTCCGGCACAGCACCGCGCGGCGCGGCAATCACAGGACAGCCACACGTCATCGCCTCAACAGGAGGCAATCCAAATCCTTCCGTCAGCGATGGAAACGTCAGGGCCAGCGCATTTTCATAGAGAGCGCGCAATTGCGCATCACTCACCCGCCCCAACAGGCGCACCGACGCACTTTCCCGCAGACCGTTTTCGCCAAACACCCGCGCATTGCCGCCCCCCGCGATCACCAAGGGTGGTGCTCCCGCCCCGCGCCGCTCGGCCGCGGCGATCAACATTTTCAAGTTCTTATGCGGCGCCAAGCTGCCAATCGCGAGAAAATACCCCTGCGGTTCCAGCGCAAAATCTGTTAGGATTTCCGGATCCGCAGCGGTGCGCAAAATGTGATCCGCCCCATTGTGCACCACGCGCGCCTTGCCGCGCGGCACGACACCATGCGCCTCCAACTCCCCCGCTGAAAAGCGGGAAACGGTCAGAACCAATTTGGCCGTCCGCCCCAATCGCGGCTGCACCGCATGATACCACATGCGAAAGGCGCGCGCGTATGCCTGCGGCTGTGTGAACGCCTGCGCATCGTGCATCATCACCACCTGATTTGCTGAGGCAATCGGCCCGATATTGCAAAGGCTGAGCAAGGTCTCCTCTGCCGCCAAACCGGGCAAAGAGACCTGCTCCCAAAGTTGCCCCTTCAAGATGCTGTCGGAAATTTCCACCGACTTGATCAGAGCGTCAGGAAAGGTTTCCAGCTCCTGAATTGGTCCTGGCTGCGGCACCACGCATCGCAGCTCCGGCGCATCGTCCCGCGCCAAAAACGCGCGCATCAGTTCCACAGCAACCCGGTCCACACCGGTCGGCGGTCGCGTCAAAAAGCGGCCATTGAGCAAAAGCGCCATCTCAAAAACACATCAAAGCAAACACATAAAAACAGCCTTACCATGCGAGCGGCTGCCGGATCTTTCAACAGCATTGCCACTTGGAGGCGCAAAATCTGCCCAATGCTGGGCACTATCATCTCCCGTAGGTTGACAGAGCCCATCTTTCCAGCAGAGCTAAAAAAGAGATCCGACCCATCTTTGTGTGCCAAGGCCCTTCGGGGAGAGGTCATTTGCTATGCTGTGTAATGTACAAGTTCTGCGCGCTGTTGCCGCGACCATGGTGGTTCTGCACCACCTGCGCACGCCGTTGCTCCCGCATGCCCCATGGATCAAGGACATCCATGTAGGTGCGGCCGGGGTCGATATTTTCTTTGTAATTTCGGGCTTTATCATCACGCTGACCACGGCGCAGAGAACCGCCACGCCAGCACAGTTCTTTGCACAGCGCGCTACACGCATCGTGCCGCTTTACTGGCTGTTCCTATTGCTCATCGCTGGCATGGTGGCTTTCGGCCTCCGTCCCGTTGGCCTCACCGACACAGACGCCACGCTGACCAATCTGTTCAAATCCATGGGCTTCATTCCGTTTGAGCGCAGTAACGGCGCGCTTATGCCCTTTCTCGGCGTCGGCTGGACCCTCAACTACGAAGCGTTTTTCTACCTGCTCTTTGGCGCCGCTCTTTTTCTGCCCAATCGCCACCGTCTGATGGCGATCACCACTTGCCTTCTGCTCTTGCCGCTGGCTGGCCTGCTTCTACAGCCCTCCGGCGCGGTGGCCCGCTTCTTCACCAACAGTATTCTCTTGGAGTTTCTCACCGGTTGCTGGCTGGCACATTGGTACCTGAACGCAGGCCCCATTGGCGGGCGGCGCAGCACCGGTTGGCTGTTGATCGCAGCCGGTGGTATTGGTCTGGCTCTCCCAGAAATTTTCGACTGGGGCCCCGATTTTCAACAACTCATGCCGCTTCGGTTTTTAATTTTCGGCCTGCCGGCCTTCTGCATCGTGGCTGGCGCACTTTGCCTGGAGCGCGCCTCCCAATCGCTCAAATCCCGGTTTTGGCAACAACAAGGCGCTGCAAGCTACGCTCTCTATCTGTCCCACACCATTGTGTTGCAAATCGGAGAAAAGGGGATCGCAGCCCTTGAGTTCGCCAGGCCACTCGGCGCTATCGGCACTGCGGCAGTGCTTTTTGTTGCGGCAATCTCTGCGGGCACAGCCACCCACCTCTGGATCGAACGGCCCATAACCCGCTGGTTTCGAGACAGTTTCACCCCAAAGCAATCACAGGCATAGGCCGCCAGCTATCGGTAGAACCGCTGCAGAACCGCGGCAACGCTCTGAATGGCAATGGCTTCGCTACGCGAAAAGTTTTGCGCCGCCACCCGTTGCGGCCGGATCTGGATCACCCCTCTGTCAAAGCGATCCGGATTGCCGAGGACAGAATGATACTGCGCGCCCGGTGCGACATCCCTTTCGCCACGCCAATCCATCGTGTCCACCAGCCCAGCAAACCAAGGCTCCAGCGCAGCGTGCAAGGTCGGGCGCGGTGCTTTGGCAAAATCCAGATAGTTCACGCGGCTCACCTTCTGCCCTCGATGGGCCAGACTGCGCGCGGCTTGTTCCACCTTGATCCAATCAAGCGCCGCGCTCCCCAAACTTGGCTTTTTCATCAAGCTATTGGTGGAGGGCTCAAATTTCGGCTTACGCCATGACGCAATCACATCACGGGCATTGCGATAAGCGTGCAAAAACACCGGTGGGCGTTCTGTGGCTGCCAAAACCCAAGCCCGCGGCCCCGCCTTGGAACTGTCGAGCACGATTTCAGCGCCACTCGCAAACCGCACGCCGTCAAACAGCCGGGCCTGCAATGCGTTAAAACGAACGATCCCCGGATCGCGCGCAATCTTTCTGAGATCATATCGCTTTCGCACGAGAAACTTATTGCGGACCACACTGGCCTCCAGCTCCGCAAGTTCGGCCAGATCATCCGCATCAATTTCAGCGTGCGACAAGGCGCTTTGCCAGAACGTGCAATCAGGCACGGTCGCACCGCAGGAACACATCAACCCGTCAATCGGTAGCCGCCACAGCGCGTGGATTTCTCCAACGCCCACCACTCTGTCTGAACTGTTGAGAACGCGCTCCATAACGGTGGAGCCGCTGCGCCCGGAGCCGATGATGTAAATCAGCCTGTCCAAGAAACCACCCGCAAAACAAATCAACCAACGCTGCCAGCTTATCGCGCGACGTATTTGCGGTAAACGGCACAGGCTAATCAGGCAGGTCCGTTTGGCCAGTCGCTCATTTTTTGATCAGGCTGCTTTGCTCAACGGTATCTCGTGTTCACCCGAAGAGTGCTTCCAAGCGATCATCCTGCTGGCCTTCGCCCAGATGAAGGCCACCGAAGAGGTTGATGGCCTCATTATTCCGACCCAGCTGAGTGCCCGATGCCACAAAATCCGGACCACGCTCATCAACATGCGCCAGCTTCAACACCAGCCGGTCACTTTCGAAAATATCAAAGTTGATGACGCGCTCACATACTTCATCGCCAGCCAGTGCCGTTTCATCGACATCGTCCCGCAAAACATCTGATGGGCCACCATCGGCCACAGATTCGTCGACCGTCACCTCAGCCAAACGATCCACGCCATTTGCGCCGATCACATTGTCATCTCCGTGCCCGACAAAGAGCGCCTCGCCCCCTTGGCGGGAGACCCAGCGGCTCTCATCGCGGTCAAGTTTCAGTGTTCTGTCTTTCCAGACATCGCGTTCTGCGGTGTCAGTCATTTTGTCTTCTCCACCTTGGCGCAGATCTTCTGGCTCCTGCACCGGATTGGGACTTTGCGTCCGATCTTCTCTGCCGATCATCGCGGCTTGCATATGCGCCGGGCTGACGAACCGATCCGTTGAATGCGCAACCCACTCGCGGGAAATAGTCGGCATGCTGTGCATACGCACTCCGCCCGCGACATTCAGGAAATGGCCACTATTCCTCGGTTCAATTCCGGCACCACAATTTCTCCAACAGAGTCGATATCTCTGCGAAGTTAATTTTCTACTGATCACTGGAAACGGTGGCAGCGGCACTACGCACGCGCCTGACACAAGATTATTTTTGTCTTTTGAATTATTTCGAGCGCATTTTCGAGACATGAATAGTTAACTAAATAATAATTCGGCAAATTGCCGCCGAACTGACGTTCATGCAACCAGCAAACAATCGCCCATAACGCCGTCATCAATGCTGATTCCGCTCACATATTTTGATTAAATTCCCAAGGACGAAACACCAATTCAACGCTCAACCATTTCGATAATTTCGCCAAATCCAAAACACGACAACGTTTCAAAAATCACAAAACAAAAATTAATCCTTCGTTAATATTTAATGAACAATACTTAACCATAAGGAGAATAAATCTAGGGAAGATCCCCTATCCGCCACAACCTCTGCCAAAACCACGACCTGACGTCACCGCTACAACCGCCTAACGGCCATGAAAACAACGCTGCATACTCTTTCGTGCGGAACTTTCCTCAAACGGTTAGTTCATGCGCAAAAAAGCTGGCAGTCAGCCTAATTTTCAGGCAATCTCCCGCAGCGGGTGATAGTTTTGTGACAATGTTCTCAATAACTTGAGGCAGTCACATGATACACTTATACCTGAATTCAGTTTCAGGATCTGCGTATACCCTCCCTGAATATTCTTCAGGATCTGTAGATTAATATTGGAGATAAACCCGAATGAAAATTTCGCCGGTTTTACTTTGTGGCGGTTCTGGAACGCGCTTGTGGCCTCTTTCTAGAAAGAGTTACCCCAAGCAATTTGTCGAATTGGTTGGCACGCACACTCTTTTTCAAGCATCCGCCCAGCGCCTTACGGGCGGCATTGAAAATATGAGCTTCTCAACTCCCGTTGTTATTACAAATTCCGACTTCCGTTTTATTGTCACCGAGCAATTAATGGATATCGGAATTGACCCCAAAACCATTCTAATTGAACCCGAGGGTCGCAATACCGCGCCCGCTGTATTGGCGGCGGCCTTGCACCTTCACTCCGAAGACCCGGACGCCGTCATGCTTGTAGGGCCATCTGACCATGTGGTGCCTGATGTGGCCGCGTTTCAGGCCAGCGTCAAAGCAGCGCTGCCTGCGCTTGGGCGCGGAGATCTGGTTACGTTCGGCATCACGCCAACCTCGCCGGAAACCGGTTACGGCTACTTGGAGCTCGAAGGCTCTCCCGAAAACGCTGAAGGCGCGATCAAGCTGTCGCGGTTTGTCGAAAAACCAAAGCTTGAGGTTGCCCAGGCCATGCTTGAGCAGGGCAACTATCTTTGGAATGCGGGCATCTTCCTGTTCAAAGCCAAAGACATCATTGCCGCCTTTGAGGCGCACGCCCCCAACCTCATCACCCCGGTCCAGGCCTCCGTTGAAGCGGCCGAAGTGGACCTTGGCTTCCTGCGGTTGGCGCCAGAGCCCTGGAGCGAGGCCGAAGACATCTCCATCGACTACGCGGTGATGGAGCGGGCCACCAATCTCTCAGTGATGCCTTTCACCGGCTATTGGTCTGACCTTGGCGGTTGGGACTCCGTATGGCGCAACAGCGATCAGAACGATCAGGGTGTCGCGCTTTCAGGCAATGCCACCGATATAGGCTGCCGCAACACCTTGCTGCGCTCCGAAACCGACACTCAGGAAATCGTCGGCATCGGCCTCGAAAACATCATTGCCGTAGCCATGAACGACGCGGTTCTGGTCGCGGATATGAGCAAGGCGCAAGACGTGAAACACGCCGTCACGGCGCTCAAGGCCAAGAACGCCTTGCAGGCAACCGCATTCCCCAAAGATCACCGTCCTTGGGGCTGGTTTGAAAGTCTCGTCATTGGCGATCGCTTTCAGGTCAAACGTATCCATGTCCACCCGGGCGCATCCCTGTCTCTGCAATCCCATCACCATCGGGCAGAGCATTGGATCGTCGTGGAGGGCACGGCAAGAGTAACGGTGGACAACACCGAACAACTGGTATCGGAAAACCAATCAATCTACGTCCCGCTTGGGGCGGTTCACCGGATGGAAAACCCTGGCAAAGTCCCCATGGTTCTCATCGAAGTTCAAACCGGCAGCTATCTCGGCGAAGATGACATCATTCGCTACGAAGATGTGTATTCGCGGGGGCAAGGTGCCAAAGGATAGGTAGGTTTCGCCATGTTGATGCGCTCCCCGGCACGCAACATCGCACTTGTACATGACTGGTTCCCCGGACTTGCTGGAGGAGAGTACGTAACCGCCGAATTGGCGCGTGCTTTCCCCGGCGCTCCCATACACACTCTCTTTGATTTTCTCACCGAGGAAGAGCGTGACTACGCGACAAACGGTGGGCTCAGCCCGCTCAAGGTCAGCCGGCTCAACCGGCTGCCCGGCGTGCAGAAATACTACCGATATCTGCTGCTTCAATGCGCCCGCGAGATCGAAAAATTCGACATGCGCGGCTTTGATTGCGTGATCAGTTCCTCCGCCGCCTTTTCCAAGGGCGTGATCACCGGGGTCGATCAACCCCATATCGCTTATATTCACTCACCTCCCCGCTATGCTTGGGATCTTGCACCAGAATATCTGGACAGTCTCGGTGGCGGTTTTCTAGGCCAGCTCAAGCGCCACCTTGCACACGGCATGCTCCACAAATTCCGCCTCTGGGATCTGCGCACGGTGAATATGGTGGATCACATCGTCGCCAATTCGGAATTCATCGCCAAGCGCATCGAGAAGGTCTACCGCCGCAAGGCGCAGGTGATCCACCCCCCCATTGATATGGAGCGTTTCCCCTACAACGAGGGCGCGCGCGATGACTACTTTGTCACCGCCTCCCGCTTTGTGCCCTACAAACGCATCGACCTCATTGTCGAAACCTTCACCCGCCGCCCGGACCTCAAACTCAAAGTCGTCGGCACCGGCCCGGAACAGTCGCGCATCATGGCCCTTGCCGGCCCCAATGTGGAGTTCACCGGCCGCCTTGCCGACGCCGATATGGCGAAGTGTTTCCGCAATGCCCGCGCCTTTCTTTTTGCTGCACTAGAGGATTTTGGCATGGTACCGGTCGAGGCGCAGGCCTGCGGCACTCCGGTTATTGCCTTTGGTGTCGGAGGCTCTGCTGAAACCGTGCGCGGGCTGGACAAAGGCGATCCCACCGGCGTGCTCTATAACGAACAGAGCATTCCGTCGTTGCTAGGCGCGGTCGATCAGTTCCTTGCGGTGGAGGACGACATCAAACCCAAAGCCGTGCGCCGCCACGCCGAAAGCTTCCGTAAAGAAGTGTTTCAGAAAAAAATGCAGCAACTGGTTGAGGAGATCATGTGACGACCCGACTTCCGGTTTTTGTCAACGGGCGCTTCTTGACCGCAGACACCACAGCAGTAAACACAGTCGCGCGCGAGCTGACCCTGGCCTTGGCCAGACTTCAGGCGACCGACCCGGACGTCGCCGCCCGCTATGACCTCAAAGTGGTTGTCCCCCCCGCCGCGAAAAAAGCAGCGCAAGCCTTAGGCATCCCGTTTCAGGTCTTCGGCCGCCTCGGCGGCATTTTCTGGGAACAGCTGGAACTTCCCCGCCTGAGTCGCCGCGGCCGCATCGCCGGCTTTTTTAACACCGCTCCGCTGCTCGGCAAAAACCATGTCACCATGCTGCACGATGCCCATGTCTTTGATGCACCGGAAAGCTACAGCTTCACCACGCGTCAGTGGCGCAAGCTGCTGTCTTATGGTGCGGCCACTGATGGGCGGCTGGTGTTGGCGGTATCGGAATATTCCAAGTCCCGGCTGGTGGCTTTGGGCATCGCCAAATCAGATCAGATCCATGTGGTCTCAAATGGCGTCGGCCATCTGGCCGCCCTGTCTTCACACAGCTACAACCCGAACAACGCCCCGCCGAAGACGCCTTATTTCGTGGCCCTCTCAAGCCTGCAGGATCACAAGAACATCGCCGTCTTGCTGCAGGCCTTTGCGCGGTCCGACATGCAAAATGCCCAGCTGGTGCTGGTCGGAAAATCCACCAAACAGGCGTTCCTGAGCGCAGGTCATGTGGTGCCGGACAACGTCCATTTCCCGGGGTTTGTCTCCAATCGGGAACTCGCCGCCCTCTATCAGGGGGCCGTTGCCGTGCTCACGCCATCACGCACCGAAGGTTTCGGCCTTCCCCCTGCCGAAGCGTTGACACTGGGCACCCCGGCCATCGCCGCGCCATGCGGAGCCCTGCCTGAAGTGTGCGGTGACGGCGCACTTTACGCGGATCCCGACAATCCTGAAGACTGGGCGATCAGCGCCCAACTCTTGATGAGCCAACCCGCCCTGCGCAGCTCTCTGATCGCTGCGGGCCGCGCGCATATTTCCGACTTCACCTGGGAGAATGCCGCCCGCGCGGTGATTGCCGCGCTGGATCAGCACCGGGTTGCTTCCTAACCCGCTTCCATCATCTGCAACAACGCCTCATAGGCCTTCCGGCATTGCGCCAACAGAGACGGCGCAATGTTGGGCATCGGCGCTTCTTCTTGAGGCACGCGCCGTTCAATCCTGGCATGGTTGCCACTTTGGATCGGATCGCCCGCCCCCGCCCCGATGCTCGCCGCCCGGCTGACATAGCGGTTCTCTAGCGGAGGGGTCATCTGCAGCATGTGCTGAATGCGCGCCACGGCGGCCTCCGGATCAGACAGCAACGCCTCGCTGCGCAACCCGATGCGCCGCTCTGGCGCAAACCGTGGCCACAGGCGTGTGAGCCGCCGCACCCGCGCCAGATAATATTGCGCCGCTGTGATCTCATCGGGGTACTCACTGGACCCCACATGCTGGAACAGATTGGCCACCGACAGGATTGTCGGCTCCGGCGCCCGCAACAAGAAGACCACACGCGCAGCAAAAAATGCCTCCGGCAGGTCACGGTCGAGCCGATTGTGGAGCATCTTGTCAAACAGGTATCGCGCGCTCGGCGACCACGCGCTGCGCCTTGCCTGATTGACCGCCAGCTGCCCAAGGCTCCCGCGTCCTTGATAAGAAATATGCGCCTCGCCATAGCCTGAAATCTGAGGATGGCTGCACAGCACGTTAGATAAGGCTGTTGTTGCGCCCCGCATGTGAGACATCACAAATATCGCGCGGTCAAAGCGGCATTGCGGATTAACCGCCGCCACCGCGGCCCCCACCGGTGCCTTCACAAATGATCTCACAGAAACGGTCATAAAAATGGCCAAACACACAGAATACAAGCTCATTCCTGCGCCATCACCGCCCCTGTGTCAAAGCTTCATGGACCCGAGGTGACCCTTTTCCCACCCGCTGCTCAGTTACGGGCAACCTCAGCATCAAAAAGCTGAAATCGGTGGCGCAAACTATCACCACGCATTGAACCATTGGCCCGCACGACGATGTCCACGGCCTGCCCCGCAAGCAGTTTGACACCTGTCAGTGCGATCTCCTCTTCCGTTTGCACAACCTGCTCCGCCAGCACCACGTCGCCAGCCTTGACGACAATCATCACCCCATCGCCACCCTGCCCCGTGATCTCCAGCTTGGCGGACACATCAAGCGTACCCCCCCGCGCCGAAACATAACGATGCACGATCCCGATATCCTGAGCACGCCCCCCGCCCAGCTGCATCCCGCGCGCCGTCAGCCGCACACCTTCGGCAAGATCCGTGCCAAGGTAAGGCGTCCAGGGTCTGCCCCGCGCCTCCTGCCCCGGTCGCGTGACAAACGGCCTCTCTTCAGCCCCAGCCACCTGCAGGAAACGCTGAAATCCCGGCGCTCTGCCTAGAGCTTCCCCCTCCGAAGGGTAGGCAAACTGATCAAAGCTATCGGCCAGCAGCGCCTGCGCCCCCAGCCGAATATCCGTGCCCAGCGCAAGTGGCCGCTCTGCGCTGAAAACCAACGGTGCCTCACGTGACAAGGCCATCTCTTCCCGGGCAGGCACCTCCACCGCATCAGCGCCGCGCACAGTCACATCTGCCGCCGTTACTGTCACCGGACGCGGCGCACCCCAAAGCACCAGCTTGCGGCCGCCATCAAAGGCGCAGCCATAGGTAAAGGCCCCGGCTTCAACCGTCTCAACATCCGTGCCCGAGAGTTCAGCAGCAATCATGCGATAGCTGCGCCCCGCTGGCTCGATCCTCCCATCGCGCGTAAATAGCCCCGCATATTTCCCCCTGCGCGCCAGCGGATACCAAGCGACGCGGTCCACACCCGCCAGTGCCATCTGGCAATAGTACCGCAGCATGTAGCCCGGCGCCGCCTCCCGGTCGATATGACCAAACTCCGTCACATCAATGCCAAGCCCCGCCATCTCCGGATGCCGACGCAGAACCGCCACTTGCCGCACAAACTGTTCCGGCTCTGTGGTGTAGGGATGAAGCGCGATGGCATCCATCCACGCCGCCGCACCCTGATCAAGAAGCCGCCACAGGTAGCCTGCGGGGATCGAATGCGCGGCCCCGCCAATGATGCGTACCTCAGGAGCTCGCGCACGCAACCTCTCTGAAACGGCGGCCAGATGCGCCGCATGCAAATCCGCGCGCCCCATCGGCCCCAGTTTAAGCGCCGGACCTTTGACAAAACTGCCTCCGTTAAACTCATTGGCCACCTCTATGGCCACCACCCCGGGATAGGCCGTGGACACCGCCTCCACATAGCGCGCAAAGGCGGCGATGCCGTGTTCTGTAATCACCGTATTGCCTGCCTCATAAAGCGGGTTCGCGGGATGCACGATCAGCGTTGTCGCGACCTTCTCCAGATCAAATTGCGCAGGAAAACCCGTGCGCGGCCTGCCGAAGTCATAGGCGCCTGCCGCGCGTTCCAGCTCTTTCCAAGAAATGGAATCGCGCATGTTGAGAATGGGAAACGCCTGCGCCAGCCGCAGCACCCGATCCTGCTGATCCACCCCAAAATTGCTTGCCACGCCAATTGGCGGTGCCCTCAATTTCCCCTCAGCGCCACTTTGCTGCGCAGATAAAAAACCGCCCAACAGCGCACAGGCAACAATCTGCCTAAGCAGCGGGCCTCTTTTGCGAAATACCACCAAACACACCATCAAAAACCGGAAAAGGCACAACTGTCACTTTATCGCATTATGCAACCTGCTAGACATATAGACACTGGAAAATGAAATTTTTCGGAGTGCTTGTATGTCGGTTGCCCCAAAGCGCGTAGCAGTGGTGATTTGCTCGCTTGGTCGCTCTGACACTCTGGCCCAAATGATGCCCTATCTGATGCGGCAGACCGTCTTGCCAAGCCGGATCCTGCTTGTGGTCACCAAACCCGAAGACGCGCCGGATTTTGCAAAACTTCTCCCCCACGCACCTGTCTTCCCAGAGGTGATCCTCTCGGAAAAAGGCTCGTCCAGGCAACGCAATGTCGGGCTGGATCGCGTTGTGGATCAGTCCGATTTTGTCTTCTTTCAAGATGATGACTATGTGCCCAGCTGCCACGTGATTGCTGACATCATCAAAGCTTTTGAGGCCTTCCCGGAGGTGACCGGCGTCACCGGCAATCTCTTGGCGGATGGGATCAACTCTGAGGGCATCAGCATCAAGGAAGCGGGGCATGCAGTGGTCAATTGGGAGCAGCAAGCACCGGACGCTGGAAGGGGGGAACCCAAAATCATGAACTCCGGCCTGCTCGGGCTTTACGGCTGCAACATGGCGGTGCGGACCTCTGCGGCCAAAGACGTGCGCTTTGACGAGAAACTCCCACTCTATGCATGGCAGGAAGATCTCGACTTTGGCGCCCGCCTGCCCGGCCAGAAGGTCAGACTGCAAAGCCTTGTGGGGGTGCATTGCGGCGTCAAATCTGGCCGCGAGCGCAATGGCGCAATTCTGGGCTATTCCCAGATCGCCAACCCGCTCTATCTGATCCGCAAAGGCAGCATTCCGTGGCGGCGCGGCCTGACCATGTGCCTGCGCAACTTCGCTGCCAACCACCTGCGATCCCTGCGCCCGGAGGCATGGGTCGACAGACGCGGCCGCGCCCGCGGCAACTGGATGGCCATCGCGGATGTGCTGATGGGCCGGTCTGACCCCGAAAAGATCCTGAAAATGTAATTGGGGAGGGCGCCTAATGCCTTCCGTTCAATGGCTTTTCTCGTCCCCTCTGCAGGTTTCACGGAAACGTGCGGATTTGAGAAACGCGCACAGGTTGAACTTCACATTGGGCAACCACACGTCCTGCGCACCGCACCTCCCCAAGCGGTTGTCCCAAATGCAAGGAATGCATCATGACCAACATACTGATCCTCAACGGCGCCCAACCCTATGAATTTGCACCGGGCCGGCTGAACGCCTCTTTGACCGATCGCGCCCGCGCAGCGCTCGAAGCCAAAGGCCATGACGTGCGCGTCACAACTGTCGCCGAGGGCTATGACGTAGACGCCGAGATCGCGAACCACCAATGGGCGGACACTGTGATTTTCCAGTTCCCGGTCAACTGGATGGGCGTGCCGTGGTCCTTCAAGAAATACATGGATGAAGTCTATACCGCCGGTCTGGATGGCCGCTTAAGCGCGGGCGATGGCCGCACCGAAGAAGCCCCCAAAGCCAACTACGGCATGGGTGGCGCGCTCACCGGCACCCGCTACATGTTGTCGGTCACATTCAACGCTCCGCGTGAGTCTTTTGATGACCCTGCCGAGGCTCTTTTTGCTGGTGGCAGCGTTGATGACCTGCTGCGCCCCATGCACCTGAACGCAAAGTTCTTTGACATGTCCGCCCTGCCAACCTTTGCCGCGTTTGATGTGATGAAGAATCCCGACATTGCCGCAGATTTTGAGCGTTTTGACGCCCATCTCGCGGCACATCTCGCAGCCTGACGGCCATTGCCCCCAGCCAATCTTGCATCCCAAACTCGGCGGCTGCACCAGTCAAATGTGTTGCCGCCAGCCACCTGTCGCCAGCAATAGCCGAAGCTGCTAGCCTGTGGATGCAAGCTTGCCGAACCCCGGAGTGCCCTCATGCCCGCGCCAGACATCCATCTCTATACCGCTGCCACAATGAACGGCTACAAACCGGTCCTGTTTCTGGAAGAGGCCGGCGTTCCCTACGATCTGACATTCGTTGATTTTGGCAAACGCGAGCAGAAAGCGCCGGACTATATGAAGCTCAACCCGAACGGCCGTATCCCTACCATCGTGGATCGCTCAAACGGCGATTTTGCGGTGTTTGAGAGCGGGGCAATCCTTTGGTATCTGGCCGAAAAATACGGGAAGTTCCTGCCAACAGATCCAAACGCACGGTCCGAGACACTGCAGTGGCTTATGTTTCAAATGGGCGGTGTCGGGCCGATGATGGGCCAAGCCATGTACTTCCAGCGCATCGCCGCGCCCAACGGGCATGAAGAGCCCTACGCAATCAAGCGCTATGTGGATGAGAGCCGCCGCCTTCTCGAAGTGCTCAACACCCGCCTTAAAGGCCGCGAGTGGCTTGCGGGCGAGAATTACAGCATCGCCGATATGGCAACCTTTCCATGGGCACGTGCGTACGCCTGGGCCAAGGTTTCGATCGACGGGCTGTCGCATCTGCAAGCGTGGTTTGACCGCATCGACGCCCGCCCTGCAACGCAAAGAGCACTCACCATCCCCAAGGCCCAGCCGCAATTCTGGAGCGCCTCAGCGCAGGATGATGCCTTTGGCGCCGAAAACGCTGCGCGCTTTGCGATGGATGCAAAACAGCCTTAGGTCACGCCAAGCGTCACGCTGCGCCGGTGATCTGTCCGTTTTTCTGGTGATCAGCAATCCAGTTCAAAAGCTGAACCTTGCGCAGCGGCTTTGTGAGAAATTCATCCATGCCCGCATCCAGACACGCCTGCATTTCCCCATCAAACGCATGTGCGGTCAGCGCCACAATGGTCGGCTGCGCAATGGCCATTTTGCGAATGGCCTTCGTCGCTTCCACGCCGTTCAGGCGCGGCATCGACATATCCATAAAAATCAGGTTGGGCGCAAAACCCTCAACCATCTCGACCGCTTCCTGACCATCTTCGGCAAAGGCCAGCTCCAGCGGTTGATCCTTGAGGTATTTTTTCATCAGGAAACGGTTGGTCTGATTGTCCTCAGCCACCAGTATGCGCAGCCCCGGCTCGATCTGTGCGGGCGCATCTGAGTTGGCAGCCTCCATGGGGGACAGCTCAGACTGCTCCACATCCTCATAAGGGATCTCAACGCAGAATGTTGCCCCTTCGCCGGGCTCAGACTCCACCATGATGCTGCCGCCCATAACATCCAGAATGTGCCGCGTGATCGACAGACCAAGTCCCGTACCGCCAAACTTGCGCGAGGTCGCGGCTTCGGCTTGGGTGAAGTGATCAAAAATCTTGTCCTGCTGATCTTTCGGAATGCCGACCCCCGTGTCGCTGATTTCACAGATCAGGCGCCGCCCCTTCGCATCATAGGTGTGGCGCAGCATCACATCTACCCCTCCAGTGTCGGTGAACTTGATGGCGTTGCCCAAAATATTGGTCAGTACCTGACGGATACGCCCGTCATCAGCCTTCACGTAGTCCGGCGTGCTCTCCCCGACATTAAAGGTGATCACCAGCCCTTTGTCGTCCGCCGCAGGGCTCAACAGATCCAAGGTCTCCTTGATGCAGGCGTGTGGTGAAAACACCACCGGATGCAACTGCATCCGCCCGGCATCCAACTTGGACAGGTCCAGAATGTCGTTGATGATTGCCATCAGCGACATGGAGGATCCGCGAATGGTCTCGGTAAAGCGCGCCTGTTCTGTGTCCAGCTGGGTTTCAGCCAAAAGATCGGCCATGCCGATCACACCGGACAGCGGCGTGCGAATCTCATGGCTCATGTTTGCCAGAAACTCCGCTTTGGTGCGCGCGCCCTGCTCAGCCGCCTCACGGGCTTTCACCATGTCTTGCGAGTGTTGACGCGCTTCCGTCACGTCCCTTTCAATGGACACGAAGAACTCAACTTCGCCAGTTTCATCGCGGATCGGACAGAGGTTCACATCCACCCAGATGCGTCGACCGTCCTTGGTCACATTCTGCAGCTCACCGCGAAAAGCCCGGCCGGCGGCCACAGCATCCTCAATGGGTTTGTAGCTTCGCAGCTCTTCGATGTTGCCGGTCAACAGATCGACAATGGCTTGCCCCTTTGCCTCAGCCAAAGAAAACCCTGTGATCCGTGTGAAAGCGTCATTCACCCAGACGATGTGCCGGTTCTTGTCAGAAATGATCACACAGTCGTTGGCATTGCGGGCCACCAGCGACAGCTGGCGCATCTCGGTCTGCTGTTCCTGCAGGCGCGCCGTCACCGCCTTCATCTCCGCCCGCTGCTGACGCAGATCTTGGGTGATACGGGCGTTTTCCAGCCCCGCCTTCGAAAATGCGATGAACATATAACACAGGCAAAACATCAGCATCACGCTGGAGGCGCGGATGAGGTAGAACGGCTCAAAGGACCCCAGCTGCAGAGCATGCACCCCCATCAGCACGAACGGAGCGCTGGCATAGAAAAACAACCTGCAAATGGCTGTTGCTGGGTTTTTCGGCAGGGCGATTGTCGCGTTCACCGCGCCGATACAGAGCGCCCCAACGACAAACAGCAAATCAGCCTCTTCAAGCTCCGCAAAGTAAAACACCGCAATGCTGGCCACAAAGGCGCCACCCTGAACGGCGCTGGAGATCACTGCCAGCCTTTGCGCAGGCCGCAACCGCCCTGCGTCAATCAGGCGGCGCACATGGGTTCTCAGGATATGGCTGTCCAACCAATCACCGCCAACAGCGAGCAGAAAGGCAATCGCAACAATCCACGGATCCAACGCAAAGCTGGCAATGAAACAGCCGATCGCAAACAGCACCAGCCGCGCCTTCCAACGCGCAGCCCGCTCCTCTGCATACTCTTTAAGCAGCTGACGGCGTTTTTGCAGAACGGCGTCAACGGGCAGGGCGTCCTGCGCTGAGTAAAGAGCTGTCGGTGCCTGGGTCATGGTCTCGTTAGAGGTTAAATAGGTATTCAGAAACTATTTAAAGGGTCACAAACGTTAACATCGCGACTGGGAAAGTCGCCATTTTTCATAGCGTTTTCAGTATTCTAAAAATCATTTGCTGTAAATTTTAAGTTGATCACACGGCTAATCGTGCGATCAGACACTTACTTTTGGGTGAGCATTCAAGTCAAGACACCCGCTATGCGCTTACACGCCGCGACGTCACGTACAAACCTTTCGCCCGCCAGCAGCGCATAAAAAATCTGCAAACAGCCATGCCTCAGCCAACCGGCGGGTTTTGGAACCGATGCGGGCCAAAGGGCGTCTCTAGCGCGTGCTCCAGAAGCTCCAAGTGGTCCTGCCCATAGAACATGTCCCCGTTCAACACATAGGTGGGCGAGCCAAATACGTTGCGCGCCATGGCCTCCTGCGTGTTTGCCGCCAACTGCGCCTGCACCGGCGCCGACATCGCCGTATCCAGCAACCCGGTCGCATCTACCCCTTCGCGCTGCAACACCTCGGCCAAGGCTCCTGCATCGCTCAAGTCCATATCGTCGCGCCAATGCCCCTGCAGCAGGGCAAAGGCCAACCTGTCCAGATCAAAGCCCGCCTCTGCGGCTGCAATCATCACACCACTGGAGAGCGCAAGCGGCGCATCGTGAAAACTCGGACGATGCCCAAGCACCTCCACGCCCCGGAACGCGGCCCACCGCTCGATTTCGCGACCAAAGAAATAGTCCACATGCGCCTGCGTCCGGCCCGCAAAAGACATCCCGCCTGCATGCTCCACGACTGGCGACAGCTCTATGGGCCGATGCCGCAACCGCGCGCCGTTCCTGGCACAGATGTCCAGAAGCCTCTGATGCCCGATATAGGCAAAGGCAGAGTGGGTGGAATAAAAATATTCAATCTCGATTTCAGCCATAGCGGGACGCTAACAGCGGCCCTCTCCCATAACCAGAAAAAAGCTCCAGCCCCCTCCGCCGCCCCGCACAACAAATCAGCAGCCACCGGCTCAACTCCGCCTGTGGCCCGTCACATGCAGATAACACTCTGCCGCTACGACAACCCATGATAGCTTACCTGCGGCGCATAGCGGCATGCTCATCTGCCGGGGATCGCTGAGAATTTCGACCAGCCCCGCCCCCTTTCAGAGCCTGTCAAATGTGCCGCTACGGGCCCCAAGTCCCGGTCTGTGCCAGTATGGATAGTGTTAAGGACGAGAGACATGAAACGGCTTTTGATTGTCACCGGTTTTGAATCTTCCGGCAGCGTATTCCTTGCCCGCGTGGCCTCACACGTGCTCCAGAAATGCAAAACCTTCGGCGCGTGGGATGGCTACGGCTGGAACGGCGACAAGGGCGACGACCTGGTGATCATCCACCGCTCGATGCCCTACTCCCGCGGGCCAAAAAAATGGTTTGAGGAGCTTCAGGACGAAATCAAGGATCTGGCCGACTATGATGTGCGCTTCGTGATCTGCACCCGCGACCTTTCCATCAGCCGCACCAGCCGCCAGCTCCGATTTGGCGGCGCGACCGCGACGTACAAAGCCGATGATGCGCGCGCGCGTGATATCTTCGCCAACATCATGCAGACACATGAGTATTACATCTTCAGCTTTGAAAGCGCACTGGCGCTGCGCGAGATCTACTATCAGGATTTCTACAAATGGCTTGGGGTGGAGAGCAGCTTCTCGCCTCCACTCTTTGATGCCAACGCGCCTTATGTGAAGTTTAAAACCCCACAGCGCGCCATCAAACTGGCCCGCATGTCCGCCGGTCGCTTCAGGCGCATGGTCCGCATTTAACGCGTCGAACCCGCCGCTAAGCGCACGGTTCTCTGACACAGGTATCTTTTGGGAAATGGCAGGGGCACCAGGGCTCGAACCCGGGACCTACGGTTTTGGAGACCGTCGCTCTACCAACTGAGCTATACCCCTAACGTGAGCAGTTTCGTAGTGCAGTGCTGCAGGAAGGGCAAGAGGGAAAACGCGCAAAATGCGCTCTCATCGCGGCTTTCTTCCCTTGGCGAGACCGCGCCTTACCAAAGCAAAAAGGCCGCCCCGAGGGGCGGCCTTTCCGTAAACAATCAGAAGGTCTGATTATTCGACGATTTTGGACACAACACCGGAACCAACGGTGCGGCCGCCTTCACGGATCGCGAAGCGCAGGCCGGCTTCCATTGCGATCGGTGCGATCAGCTCAACGTTGAAC
>NZ_JAGHRO010000004.1 GCF_017743735.1 Shimia sp. R9_2 | reverse complement strand
GAGCGCTCACAGGTCGCGACATTGCGGTGTCGCCTTTGAGATTGCGCCATGGGTGGGCGCGCGCCTAGTGTCGCGCAAAGCCGGCAACAGGAGGACCCCAAATGACCCGCCCCAATATTCTGATTTTTATGGTGGATCAGCTCAATGGGACGTTGTTTCCCGATGGGCCTGCAGAGTGGCTGCATGCGCCGAACCTGAAAAAGCTGGCGGCGCGCTCCACACGGTTTCAGAACGCCTATACCGCCAGCCCCCTGTGCGCGCCGGGGCGGGCCAGCTTTATGACCGGGCAACTGCCAAGCGACACGCGGGTTTACGACAATGCGGCGGAGTTTGCTTCTTCTATTCCCACATATGCGCACCATTTGCGCCGCGCGGGCTATCAGACCTGCCTGTCAGGGAAGATGCATTTTGTCGGCCCCGACCAGCTGCACGGCTTTGAAGAGCGCCTGACCACAGACATCTATCCGCCGGATTTTGGCTGGACGCCGGATTATCGCAAGCCCGGGGAGCGGATTGAGTGGTGGTATCACAATATGGGCAGCGTCACTGGGGCCGGTGTCGCGGAAATCTCCAACCAGATGGAGTATGACGACGAGGTGGCCTATCACGCCACGCGCAAGGTCTATGATCTGGCGCGGGGGCATGATGAACGGCCCTGGTGTCTGACAGTGAGCTTCACCCACCCGCATGATCCCTATGTGGCGCGCAAGAAATATTGGGACCTTTATGAGGATTGCGCGCATCTGCTGCCGGAGGTGGGGCCGATCCCCTATGAGGAGCAGGACGCGCATTCCAAGCGGATCTTTGATGCCAATGACTGGCGCAGTTTTGACATCACTGAAGAAGATGTGCGCCGCTCCCGTCGGGCCTATTTTGCCAATATCAGCTATCTGGATGACAAGATTGGCGAGGTGATGGAGGCGCTGGAGGCGACCCGTCAGGAGGCCATCATCCTCTTTGTGAGTGATCACGGCGACATGCTGGGCGCGCGGGGGCTGTGGTTCAAGATGAGCTTTTATGAAGGCTCAAGCCGGGTGCCGATGATGGTGGCGGCGCCGCAGATGCAGCCGGGGCTGGTGACAACGCCAGTAAGTAATATCGACGTTTGCCCGACGCTCTGTGATCTGGCGGGGGTGAGTATGGAGGAGGTCATGCCCTGGACCACAGGCGAAAGCCTTGTGCATCTGGGGCAGGGTGGCACGCGGGATACGCCGGTGGCGATGGAATATGCGGCGGAAGCCTCTTATGCGCCGATGGTGTCGCTGCGCTATGGCAAGTGGAAGTACAACCGCTGTGCGCTCGACCCTGATCAGCTGTTTGATCTGGAGGCCGATCCTCATGAGCTGACCAATCTGGCCGAAGTGGCGGCCCATCAGGGCACGGTGCAGACATTGCGCGCCAAATCAGAGGCGCGTTGGGATCTGGCGGCGTTTGATGCGGCGGTGCGGGAAAGTCAGGCGCGGCGCTGGGTGGTTTATGAGGCGCTTCGGGAAGGCGGCTACTACCCGTGGGACTATCAGCCGCTGCAAAAAGCCTCTGAGCGCTATATGCGCAATCACATGGATCTGAATGTGGTGGAAGAAAATCAGCGGTTCCCGCGCGGAGAGTGAGGCGCTTTGGGTATTTTTGACCTGTAAGAAGCGGATGTGTCTTTGGCTTCTTACAGGTTTTCGATGCCTCGAAGGTGAATTGGAGCAGCCTAGAGAGCGCTGGTAAAGTGCCGCCTTCGGGCGACAGGTCAGGCGTTTGAGCGCAGCATCAGATCGGCGACTTCACGCGCTTCCTGACGGGCTTGGGCCGGGTTGAGTGGCGCATCTGATTGCGCGGCCTCAAGCCAGACCCCATCCATGTAGCATTGGAGTGCTTCGCGCATGGTTTCGCGGCGAGAATCCGGCACCAGTGCGCGCAGCTCGGCGCGGAAATGTGCATTCACCCGGGCGCGGTTGATGCGGTGCAGCCGTTGCAGAGAGGGCGCATAAGGCGCGTTGGCCCAGAATTGCATCCAGATTGAGCATTGCTCGATGGTGAAAAGCCGATCCGAAAAGTTGGCGTCAATCACCGCCATCAGGCGCTCATGCGGAGTTTTGGCGGTGGCGTAACGCTCCAGCATGGCATCCTTCAGCTTAGAAAGCAGGCGGCGCATGGTGGCCTCCATCAGCTTTTCCTTGGAGCCGAAATAATAGTTGATCGAGGCGGCGGAAGCCCCGGCTTCGGCAGCGATTTCCGCCATGGTGACAACAGCATAGCCGCGTTTGTGCACCGCCGTGATGGTGGCGGTGATGAGTTCCTCATGTCGGATGTCGCGGATACGTGTTCGGCCCATGGTGCCACTTTAACGTGCTGGTGGGCGGGAGCAATGTTGTTGTTTCAATAAAAAAATGAAATGACCATTTAAAAAATGATCGAGCGGTGCTACGGTCGCGCCCAATTGAGATTCCGCGTGCCTGTCTGATCTGAGGGTGTGCCACCAAAGGAGCCGGCCATGCAGCTGCAACCAACCGCCAGTCATTTCATCAATGGGGCCTATGTGGAGGACACCACAGGGGCGCAGATCGACATCATTTACCCGGCTACCGGTGAGGTGATTGGCAAGGTGCATGCGGCGACGCCGGCGATCATTGATCAGGCGTTGGAGAGCGCCAAGGCGGGGCAGAAGATCTGGGCGGCGATGACCGGTCGGGAGCGCGGCCGCATCATGACCCGCGCTGCGGCGATGATCATGGAGCGCAACCACGAGCTTTCCGTGCTGGAGACCTATGACACCGGCAAGCCTTATCAGGAGACCAGTGTGGCAGATGCCACCAGCGGTGCAGATGCGCTGGAATACTTTGGTGGTATGGCCGCAACCCTGACCGGTGAGCATATTCCGCTGGGCGAAGATTGGGTCTATACCGTGCGCGAACCGCTGGGCGTTTGTGTGGGCATTGGCGCGTGGAACTATCCGACACAGATTGCTTGCTGGAAAGGCGCGCCTGCCTTGGCCTGTGGCAATGCGATGGTGTTCAAGCCATCAGAAACCACCCCGATGTGTGCCTTGAAAGTGGCGGAAATCCTGCATGAGGCCGGTGTGCCTGCGGGGGTTTATAACGTAGTTCAAGGCATGGGCGAAGTGGGCGGCGCGCTGGTGAATGATCCGCGCGTGGACAAGGTGAGCCTGACCGGTTCCGTGCCCACCGGTAAGAAGGTCTATGCCGCCGCCGCGAGCCATATGAAGCACGTGACCATGGAGCTGGGCGGCAAGTCTCCGTTGATCATCTTTGATGATGCAGATGTGGAAAACGCTGTGGGCGGGGCCATTCTGGGCAACTTCTACAGTTCCGGTCAGGTCTGCTCGAACGGCACGCGGGTGTTTGTGCAAAAGGGCATCAAAGAGAAATTCCTAGCCCGTCTGGCAGAGCGTCTGGGCACGGCGGTGATCGGCGATCCGTTGGATGAGGTCACCAGCTTTGGCCCGATGGTGTCTGAGCGTCAGATGAACATTGTGCAGGGCTTTATGGAGAAAGGCCAAGAGGAAGGCGCGCGGCTGGTATGCGGCGGCAAGCGGATGGATCGCGAGGGCTTCTACCTTGAGCCCACCGTCTTTGCTGATGTCACTGATGAGATGACCATCGCGCGCGAAGAGATCTTTGGCCCGGTGATGTCGGTGCTGGATTTTGACGACGAGGAAGAGGTGATTGCGCGCGCCAATGCGACCGAGTTTGGACTGTCTGCCGGTGTGTTCACCTCTGATCTGACCCGTGGACACCGTGTGATTGGTCTGCTGGATGCGGGCAGCTGTTTCATCAACTCCTACAACGACGCCCCTGTGGAAGCGCCGTTTGGCGGAGTGAAAAACTCCGGCGTTGGGCGGGAGAACAGCAAAGAAGCGATCAATCACTACAGCCAGGTGAAGTCGGTCTACGTGCGCATGGGCGACGTGGAAGCGCCTTACTAAACGCGGCCCGCGCGGACGCCCCTCTGTCGGAGAAGAATGACTATGCAGGCTGATTATGTGATCGTTGGAGCGGGCTCTGCGGGCTGCGCCATGGCGTATCGTCTGAGCGAGGCCGGGAAATCGGTGCTGGTGATCGAGCACGGTGGCACGGATGCCGGGCCGCTGATCCAGATGCCGGCGGCGCTGAGCTATCCGATGAACATGGGGATGTATGACTGGGGCTACAAAACCCAGCCGGAGCCGCACCTGGGCGGGCGGACATTGGTGTGCCCGCGTGGCAAGGTGATTGGCGGCTCAAGCTCGATCAACGGCATGGTCTATGTGCGCGGGCATGCTGGCGACTATGACCATTGGGCCGAGAGCGGCGCGGACGGCTGGTCCTATGCGGATGTGCTGCCCTACTTCAAACGCATGGAAAGCTGGCATGAGAGCGGGCAGGGGGGCGATCCGGACTGGCGCGGGGCCAATGGGCCGCTGCACATCAGCCGCGGGCCGCGCAACAACCCGCTGCATGCGGCTTTTGTCGAGGCGGGGCGTCAGGCGGGCTATCCGGTCACTGACGACTACAACGGTCAGCAGCAAGAGGGCTTTGGCCCGATGGATATGACCGTTTACAAGGGCCAGCGCTGGTCGGCAGCCAATGCTTATCTCAAGCCTGCGCTCAAGCGTGAAAACTGCGATCTGGTGCGTGGCTTGGCGCGCAAGGTGGTGATGGAAAACGGCCGCGCCGTGGGCGTGGAGATCGAGCGTAGCGGTAAGGTGCAGGTGATCCGCGCCAATATCGAGGTGATCCTCTCGGCAAGCTCGCTCAACTCGCCAAAGCTGTTGATGCTTTCGGGTATTGGCCCTGCGGCGCATCTGGCGGAGCATGGCATTGAGGTGGTGGCGGACCGCGCGGGCGTGGGCCAGAACCTGCAGGACCACCTTGAGGTCTATATGCAGATGGCCTGTAAACAACCGATCACCCTGTTCAAATACTGGAACCTGATTGGCAAAGGCCTCATTGGGGCGCAGTGGCTATTCACCAAGAAGGGCCTTGGCGCGTCCAACCAGTTTGAAACGGCCGGGTTTATCCGCTCGCGTGCGGGGATTTCCTATCCGGATATCCAGTATCACTTCCTGCCGATTGCGGTGCGCTATGACGGGCAGGCGGCGGCCGAAGGGCACGGTTTTCAGGCGCATGTGGGACCGATGCGCTCGCCGTCGCGCGGCGAAGTCACGTTGTCCTCCTCTGATCCGAAGGCAGCGCCCGATATCTTCTTCAACTATATGTCGACCGAGCAGGACTGGGAGGATTTCCGCGCCTGTATTCGCCTGACACGGGAGATTTTTGCACAAGAGGCGATGCAGCCTTTTGTGAAACATGAGATCCAGCCGGGTGCGGATTTGCAGAGTGATGATGAGATCGATGGCTTCATTCGCGAGCATGCGGAAAGCGCCTATCACCCCTGTGGTACCTGTAAGATGGGCCGCGCGGATGATCCGATGGCGGTGGTGGACAATGAGTGCCGCGTGATCGGGGTGGATGGGCTGCGCGTGGCCGATAGCTCGATCTTCCCGCGCATCACCAACGGCAATCTCAATGGGCCGTCGATCATGACGGGGGAGAAGGCCTCGGATCACATTCTGGGACGTCAGCTGGCATCCTCAAATGCGGCGCCATGGTTCCACCCTGAGTGGCAGGTGGCGCAGCGCTGAGGCTCTGAAAGCCTGCGCGCACGGCTCTACCTTAGGTGACATGGCGTGTGCGCTAAAAACTGTATTTGTCGTGCGGATTTGATCGGGGTCAAAGTTGGCCCCGATTTTCGTTGGTATGGTGCTGCCGGACCTAAGAAAAAGGAGCGAACAGCATGTCTAACACCCCACATGAGCTGGCCGAAGAATTCCCTGAATTTGCAGAGAAGATGAGCGCGCTGAAAGTGAGCGATAAGCATTTTGCAAAGCTCGCGGCGGACTATCATGAGATCAACCGCAAGGTGCATACTGCAGAAACCAACGTGGCGCCGCGCGAAGAGCTGGCCGAAGTGGATCTGCGCAAGCGTCGCGGTGCGCTGAAAGATGAGATTTACGCCTATCTGAAAGCCAACTGAGCTTTGGCCATCTGCTAAAAAGCTACGCTCCGCCGGAGGGGACTCGGGCGGAGCGTATCCGTGTTTCATGACATATTAGGGCGCATTTCATGAAACACTGTGAACAAGGTGCTTGCCTTAGAACTTGAAGCGCACACCCAGGTTCACGGAGGTGTTGGACAGGTCGTCAGACACGCTGGCGGTGCCACCCGGGGAGGTGCGGGTGCCTGTGACGTCAAAGCCGCGGGTGTAGCGCACATCACCAAACAGAGCGACCTGTTCGTTGATGTCATAGGAGGTGCCTGCGATCAGCTGGGCGGTGAAGACTTCGTCATCGCCGCGGATGGTAACGCCGTTGCCGTAAGAGATGTCCTGATCAAAGAAGCCAACACCCACACCGGCACCGAAGTATGGGGTGAACTTGGAGCTGGTTTCCACGTCAACGATCAGGTTGCCGAGCAGGTAGGTGGCGGAGATGTCGCCAGCGGGGTTGGCTTCTGCACCGGCACCGTTGCCGCTGAAGTCTACGGCGGTGACATCGTTGGAGCGGTAGGAGAGTTCGACTTCGCCGCGCAGGGAAAGGCCGTTGCCAAAGCTAGTGATGCCGCGGCCCACTGAGATGCCGACTGCCAGATCATCGTCAAGATCGGAGCGCACGTTCTGGGTGCCGCCGCCGATGATGCCGGAGTGGTTGGCGTCATCCGCGAGGGAGTAGCCGAGGGAGCCCTGCACATACCAATCGTTGGCGAAGGCTGGAGCTGCGAGTGTTGTGGAGGCGAGCAGCGCTGCGCCGAGGAGAGAGCGGGTGAACATGAGACTGGCCCTTTGTCTTGCTAATCGTGTTGTTGTGTCGTGGGGCCAAGCTGCACAGCGCGGGGGCAACTGTCATTTCACAAGCTCAAAAGAAAATGTGTGACCGCGCCATTGAACGATTTTCAAACTGGGCGCGAGTTTTGGGAAATATAACTATTTCAGAGGGTTGTGTGATGCGCACGCAGCGCGTGTGGCTCACAGGGGGCTGGGTCTCCCCCTTGGGGTGCAACATGGCTCACGCTTTGGTGAGCCGTGCGGCGGGTTTAGGCCGTGCTTTGGGTCAGCCCACGTCGTAGGGGAGCACATCGCGACGGTTCTCGTCAATCGTCAGGCGACGCTCCAGCGGCGGCACGGAGCGCTGATGGCAGTGTGTGCGTTCACAAATCCGACAGGAGATGCCGATCGGCTCAAAGGCCTGCGGGTTGTCGAGCTCCATATGGTCGGCATAGACCAGGGCATCGGCGTGGCGGATCTCGCACCCAAGCGCGATGGCGTAGCGGCGCACGGGCGCGCCGAAGTGGCCGCCGGATTTGGAGACATCCCGCGCAAGGGAAATATAGCGGACGCCGTCCGGGGTTTCGGCAAGCTGGCGCAGGAAGTGGCCGGGGGTCTCAAAGGCGCGGTGGACGTTCCAGAGCGGGCAGGCGCCGCCGAAGCGGGCAAACTGCAGGCGGGTTGCGGAGTGGCGCTTGGTGATGGTGCCGGCCTGATCCACACGCACAAAGAAGAAGGGGATGCCCTTGTTGCCGGGGCGCTGCAGGGTGGAGAGCCGGTGGGCGATCTGTTCGATGGAAGCGCCAAAGCGGTTGGCCAGCAGCTCCAGATCGTGGCGCGTGTCGCGCGCAGCCTCCAGGAAGATGCCGTAGGGCATGAGGGCTGCACCCGCGAAATAGTTGGCAAGGCCGATCTTGGCGATGGAGCGGGCGGCGTCGCTTTGGAAGCGGGCGAAATCCAGCGTGGCTTCAAGCAAAGTGCCGTGCTGGAGCAGGGCGACTTGCAGCAGGAGCTGGAAGGTCTGGGTTTCAGGCTGGGCGTAGCGTGAGATTTGCAGGCGCTGGGTGTCCGCATCAAAGGCGCGCAGGTGGTCGACATCGGTGAAGGACACGGCGATGCCAGCCTCCCGCAGCGCGGCAAGGGCAGCGGCGCGGACGCCGCCGTGTTCGACCGCCTGTTGGGCAAAGCGCTCGGCGGCGTGGTCCACCGCGTCGATGTAGTTGTCACAGTAGTGGAAGAAGTCGCGCACCTCATCCCACGGGCTCGACTGCATCTGCACGTCCTGACGCCCAAGCGCTTCGTCCAGAGAGGCGAGGCGTTCGTGGGTCTGCCGGTAAGCGCGGTGCAGCTCCAGAAAGGCGCGGGCCAGCGCGGGCGCATTGGACGCTGCGAGGCGCAGATCGGCCAGCGGGGCGGAGGTTTCGGCAAGGACCGGATCCGCCAGGGCTTCGCGCATGTCAGAGACCAGGCGCTCGCTGTCTCCGGTGCTGAGCTCTGTCACGTCCAGCCCGAATTCTTGTGCGAGAGCGAGCACAACCGTGGTGGAGACCGGACGATTGTTGTTTTCCATCTGGTTCAGATAGGGCAGGGAGACGCCGAGTTTCTGGGCGAAGTCCTTTTGTGTGAGCGTCAGCCGCGTGCGGATTTCGCGTAGCTTTGCGCCTGCGTAGAGCTTTTGCGTTGGCACAGTGGTCCTCCCGTGGTCCTCCGGTTTGCATAGCTGCAAAGATAGCTTTGCAAACCGCGCTGCGCCAGCGGGATTTTGCAGGGTGCGACGATGGGGCGGTGCAGGTTTGACGCGCAGAGGTGTGGCGCGCGCTCAGAGGCGCAATTGCTTTTCGCGCAGCATCACAAGGGCGATGGCCAGCACCGCGCAGCCTGCGGTGGCCACCATCAGCCAGAGCAGCGGGAAGGCTCCGGTTTCCGGTGTCAGCAACGTGCCTGCCAGCGCCGAGAGTGCCGCGCCGCCGCCAATCATGATCGCGCCGGTGAGGCCGGAGGCGGTGCCTGCCAGCTGCGGGCGCACGGACAAAGCACCTGCGGTGGCGTTGGGGATGGCAAGCCCGTTGCCGATACCCACAAAGCTCATGAAGCCAAAGAACACCTCGGCGGAGCCATAGCCCATGTAGAAGATCGACAGTGAGGTGGCGATGCCAAGGCCGCAGATCAGGCAGCCCGCCATAACCATGCGGTTCACGCCGATGCGTGCGGAGTAGCGGCCTGCCAGGAAGTTGCCGATGAAATAGCCCACTGCAGGAGCGCCAAAATAGATGCCCATTTGTGAGGAGGTCATGCCAAAAAGTTCCGTGGCCACATAGGGCGCGCCGCCAAGGTAGGCAAAGAAGGCGCCGGAGGTGAAGCCATTGGCCAGCGAGTAGCCCCAGAAACGCGGGCTAGTCAGCAGCTCGGGATATTGGCGGACCTGCTCTCCAAGGCTGAGACCGCTGGCGGATTTGGTTTCACCGAGATCGCGGTAGGCCAGCCAGAAGATCGCCAGCCCCACAAGAAAGAGCATCCAGAAGCTGGCCTGCCAGCCAAAGGCCGCATCCAGCACGCCGCCTAGGGCGGGGCCGAGCATGGGCACCACGGTCATGCCCATGGTGACATAGCCGATCATGGAGGCTGCCTCATCGGTAGAGACCATATCGCGCACCACCGCGCGGGTCAGGACCATAGCAACAACCACCGCCGCCTGAAGCATGCGGAAGGTCAGGAAGGTGGCGGCATTGGGGGCAAAGATGCAGCCCAATGTGGCCAGCAGAAAAATCACCATGCCGCAGAGGATCACCGGGCGGCGGCCAAACTTGTCAGATATCGGCCCGACCACAATCTGCAGCACGCCGTTCACCGCGAGGTAGACCGCGATGGAAAGCTGCATCACCGCGTAATCCGTGCCGTAGTAGGTCGCCATGGAGGGCAGGCTTGGCAGGAAGATGTTCATGCACAGCGCAGAGACCCCGGCCAGCAGGATCAAGGTGATGATGTTTGGTGGCGTGGTGCGGTCCAGGAAAGTGCCGCGGGTCTGGCTGTTCATGGGCTAAGAGGTAGGGGGGGCCCCTTTCAATGTCCATGAAGAAATTTCAGATGTGAAGAATTTGCGGATTTGCAATTCGCACCCACGGAGTTTCATCTGATTTGCAAATTTGCCGAATAAAGCTTTTGCCGCGGGGATGTCCTTCTTATGGTATCGTTCAACCGAGGTGTGCGCCTGTGTTTTCCGGTGGTCTGGCGGCAAAAGCCAAGCAGTCGGGGTGGTGCGCAAGAGAGATCATGAGGGACTGCCATGAAAGATATTTTGCAGCAATTGGAAGAGCGTCGTGAGGTTGCACGCCTTGGCGGCGGTCAGCGCCGGATCGACAGTCAGCACGCCAAAGGCAAGCTGACCGCGCGGGAACGGATCGAGCTTCTGCTGGATGAAGACAGCTTTGAAGAGTTTGACATGTTCAAAACCCATCGCTGCACCGAGTTCGGCATGGAGAAAGACAAGCCCGCAGGCGACGGTGTGATCACCGGCTGGGGGACCATCAACGGCCGTATGGTCTATGTCTTCTCTCAGGACTTCACGGTGTTTGGCGGCTCGCTGTCTGAAACCCACGCGCAGAAGATCTGCAAAATTCAGGAGATGGCGGTGCAGAACGGCGCGCCGATCATTGGTCTGAACGATTCCGGCGGCGCGCGTATTCAGGAGGGTGTGGACTCTCTGGCGGGCTATGCCGAGGTGTTCCAGCGCAATGTGATGGCTTCCGGTGTGGTGCCACAGATCAGCGTGATCATGGGGCCCTGTGCCGGTGGCGCGGTGTACTCGCCTGCGATGACCGACTTCATCTTCATGGTCAAAGACACCTCTTATATGTTTGTGACCGGCCCGGATGTGGTGAAAACCGTGACCAATGAGGTTGTGACCGCAGAAGAGCTGGGCGGCGCAAGCACCCACACTAAGAAATCTTCTGTTGCGGATGGTGCGTTTGAAAACGACGTAGAAGCACTTGCCGAAGTGCGCCGTCTGGTCGACTTCCTGCCGCTCAACAACCGCGAAAAGCCGCCTGTGCGCCCGTTCTTTGACGAGCCGGGCCGGATCGAGAAAAGCCTGGATACGCTGATCCCGGACAATCCGAACACGCCTTATGACATGAAAGAGCTGATCCATAAGGTGGCGGACGAAGGCGATTTCTACGAGATTCAGGAAGATTACGCCAAGAACATCATCACCGGCTTCATGCGTCTGGAAGGCCAGACCGTGGGCGTGGTGGCCAACCAGCCGATGGTGCTGGCGGGCTGTCTGGACATCGACAGCTCCCGCAAGGCCGCACGGTTTGTGCGCTTCTGTGACTGCTTTGAAATTCCGATCCTGACGCTGGTGGACGTGCCGGGCTTCCTGCCGGGCACCACACAGGAATATGGCGGCGTGATCAAACACGGTGCAAAGCTGCTGTTTGCTTATGGTGAAGCGACCGTGCCGAAGGTGACCGTGATCACCCGTAAGGCTTACGGCGGTGCTTATGACGTGATGTCCTCCAAACACCTGCGCGGCGATTTCAACTACGCCTGGCCCACAGCGGAAATCGCGGTGATGGGCGCGAAAGGTGCCACCGAGATCATCCACCGTGCGGATCTGAATGACCCGGAGAAGATCGCGGCGCACACCAAGGATTATGAAGACCGGTTTGCGACCCCGTTTGTGGCCGCAGAGCGTGGCTTTATCGACGAGGTGATCATGCCGCAGAGCACACGCAAGCGCGTGTGCCGGGCCTTCGCGAGCCTGCGCAATAAGCAGCAGAAAAATCCTTGGAAAAAGCACGACAACATTCCGTTGTAATGCGCTAGAAGTGGATTCATTGAAAATCCATACAGGGAAAAGTTGAATATGAGATCGCTTATCTTTGCTTCTTGCGCATTGCTTTCATTGCCGGTTGCGGCGCAGAGCCAATCCTGCCGGGGCGTGCAGGCGTTTGATCTTGGCGGTGGCACCAAAGGCTGTGTCGTCACCATTGAGGAGAGCGCCATCGTCACCACGCGTTCGCGTGATGACGGTGCCAGCACCCAAACCCGTCGAGCGGCGCAACCTTTGGTGGCTGCGGCGATGACTGGGCCGGTGCCGGGCAAGCGAAGCGTTGTGAAAAAGCAGATGGTTGCGATGTGCAAAGCCACACAAGGCAAAGTACGTGAGCAATTCTCTGACGCAAAATACAACCGGGTCATCTTGTACATGGATTGGCGCGATGCTGGCGGCGAACTGTATGGCGGCTTTTCGACAGATACCTGCCGTGGTTTCAGGTTCTTTGATGGCTGATAGTGTGCGCGCATATCTCCCCAGTGTTGGGCAGGCCTCGGCAATGGGGTGCGCGCGCGCTCTTTGGGGGCGGGCACAATGTGTCCGTTCCTGCGAAGGGACGGTTTGATCATGACTGAGCTCTTCAAAAATCAAGCGTTTACGATCTCCCATGCTGATGACGGAAAGTTCGTCGGGCAGGGGCTGCGGGCGTTTTTTGAGTATCGGGATCTCGGTATCAAGGACGGCACCCAAGGCAAGTTTGGCGCGCATGTCATTCGGGCGGTGCCGGGGATGGAGAGCCCGGGGGCTTGGCACAGCCATGAGCTGGATTTCCAGATGGTCTATGTGACCAAGGGCTGGGTGGTGTTTGAGTATGAGGGGCAGGGCGAGCATGTGCTGCGCGAAGGCTCCTGCGTGCTGCAGCCGCCGGGCATCAAGCATCGCGAAGTGCGTCATAGCGATGATATGGAGCTGATCGAGATCATCAGTCCAGCAGAGTTTGACACCTCCGATGAGGAGGCGCCCGCATGAGCAAGGCGCGCTGGCATATTCTGCGCGAGGGCGACCGGCTGACGGTTGCGCGGCGTGTGCCTGTGCGCTGGGATCTGGCGGTGCAGACCACGCTGCCGGATGCCGGTCGGCTGCGGATTGCCCAGCAGGTGCGTCAGGATATGTGGCGGGCGTTGCAGGATCTGCGCGGCTTTGCGCCGGTGGTGCAGGTGACGCGTGTGGATGGCATGCTGCAGGTCAAGGCTGGCGGCGCAGTGGCTGGTGCGGTGGCGCGCGAAAAGCTGGAAGCCGAGATTTCTGAGGTGCTGAACTGCCCTAAGCGCCGCGCGCGCTGGCTGCGCCACGCGCAACACAAAAGGGTGGCAGCATGACGATTTTCGCCTCAAACCCTTGGATTGTGAAAAAAAGTTCCGCGTTGCGCACATTTTTTGGAGCTTTTGTTAAAAAACTGTGTAAGCCTGCGACTCACGTTGTTTTTGCCGCATTTGGAGGGCCCCTTTTGGGTGCAGCGGCCACAGCTGGAGTTTTGGAGGAGGCTCCAGCTGTGCCCTCCGGTAACACAGTTTCCCTACATGAAGTGCTGTTTGAGACCCGTGCGGACACCAGCCGCGTGGCGCGGTTTCGCTATGTCATGCCTGTGATGCAGCAGGGCGTGACCTTTGCGGAGATCGAAGGGGACTTCTTTCACCTGTGCAATGGCGTCGCGGTGCCGTATCTGGCGGTTTCCGAAGAAAAAGTCGATCAGGTGATCATATCCATGGCGGACAGAGAAACAGAATTCGGCGTGATGACCCATCTCGCCCAGCAGTATTTTGAAGCTTTCAGCGTGCAAGACGGCACCTGTATCTGGGAGGGCTTCTGATGGCGCTACTAGATATTGTTGCGGATTTGGCGGCACAGTGCGACGTTGCGGCAAAGTGGCCACATCGCATGAACGCCGACCGCTATCCCTATCTTTTCACAACGCAATCCCATAATCTCCGCGCATGTCGCAACACCGCGGCAGTGAGGCAGGCAGGGTGCAAACGCCCTGTCCATACTGAAAACGATAAGTGGAGAAACAGATGTCCAAGAGCATCAAGTCATTCCTCGCGATTGGCCTTGTGGCCCTCGTGGCGGCCTGCGGCCAAGACGAACCAATTGAAGAGTTCGTTGTGGTTGACCCAGAGCCGATCTCAACCGAGCCAGCCTACACTGGCAAATACAAGTAAGGCGCACAGCCTTTCGATTCGCACGACTCGTGAGCAGGCCGCGCGGCCTGCTTGCACCACACAACAGGTGATGCGGATACCGCTCCCTCAGCAGAAGGGAGCGCTGGCATGATCAAGCATCGCGGCTTCCCCGGGCGTCTTCCGGGTTCAGATTTTCAATTCACAATTCGACGCGCCAACCCACGCGGCGTGACACCGATCACCCGCAGAGAGCGTTTCAAGGACCGCAAACCGGCTGACCGGCGCGCGGACACGGCCTTTATGGCCGCGCTTTGGGAGCATTTCGGAGATCAGCCCTTTGAGCGCGGCAATCTGGATGCCGGGCGTCTGAGCTGGCTTTTCGGGCGCGAGGTGATCGCGGTGGACGATCCGTTTGATCCGGAGAGCTATGACGCGCTTATGGTGATTGATGAGGCCGTGGCACGGGCCTCTTTCCCGGACGCGTTTGAAGACGACTACTGATGCAGCAGCCGGGCGCACATATCACGTTGCCCCCAATGGGTATGGCCCCACCTGCCGCGATGGGCGGGCAGGGCCATGGCTTCGCTTTAGAAGTTCAGCTGCACAGCCAGCTGGATACGGTCGGAGTCAAACGTGCGCCCGGTGGCCACATCGTTGCGTTCCCCGATGAAGTATTCCGCGCTGAAGGTCAGATCATCCGTCACCTTGTAGAAGGCGTTGAGGTGGATGGTTTCCAGCTCGTCAAAGGCCAGGGTGCCTGTGGATGTGGCGAGGTCGTAGTCTTCCCGACCGTAGGCGATGCCAACGTTCCAGCGTTCGCCAATGTCCTGACGGAATTCCAGCGTGTAGCCGGAGACGTCATTGGCCTGACCGCCGACAGCGGCGTTGCCTGCACCGATGAGCAGCGGGCCGAGGGCTTCGCCGTCAACATAGGTGGCCTGGAACAGACCGCCCGCCCAGGGACGAACCGCGCCGGAGAGGGTGAAGCCGCTCTGGTCGATGTCCTGTCCACCGGTGCGCACAGTGCCGGCAAGGCCTGCCACGCGGGCGCTGAAGAGGTCGGTGTCATAAGACAGGGCCGAGGTGAAGGTCGGGTCATCAGAGGTGGTGTTGTTTTCCTCGATGGAGGCACTGAAGGTCAGGGCGTCCCAGCTGTGGGTGTAGCGGATCTGCGGCACACGGGCGAAGGCGATGCCGACGGGGCCGTTGAATTCCACCGTGGTGGGGTATTGGCTCAGTGGCATGAAGTTGGTCCAGTCCTGACCGATCAGCCAGTGGTCACCCAACTGCACGCTGGCGTGGCGCAGGCGCAGCTCGGCGGTGCCGCCGGAGCCGAACAGATCCAATTCAAGACGTCCGGAGACATTGCCGATGCCGGTGTCGGTGCTGGTGCGGAAGCCGAGGCGGGATTGCCGCGCGGTGGCGCCAAAGCTGCCGTCGGTGGCGTTGGCTGGCTCCCCGATGGCATTCGGGAAGGCCGTGTCGCCCTGCCGGAAGTCGGTGTCATAGTAGAAGTCGGCTTTCAGGTAGCCGTAGATGTCGACGCTGGTGCCGCCAATGCTGAAGTCGCCGCCGCCGGTGCTGGCCGGTTCGCTGCCGGCCTCAAGCGCCTCGACGCGGGCGCGCAGCGCGTCAAGCTCGGACTGCGTGCCTTGATCCTGGGCCTGCGCGAGAGTGCCGGTCGTCCCTATGGTCAATGCCGCGACAGTCAAGAGTTTATGTCTGGGTTTGCTCATGTGGCTGGTCCTTTCAATGACGTGCAACACCCCATGCGTTTCACGGGTTTGCGGATTGTCGAAATGACGTCGCCGCGAGCCAGCGTGAGCAAAAATTCAGTGCTTTGTGACAGTTTTTTGAAGGTGCGCGCTGCAGGGGCCTTACGTAAGGGTAAGGCATTGAAAATGCAGACCACGCCATTGTTGGCCCATTGTGATCGGTCCCCTCTTGAAACTGCACTTGTGTACCAATTGGTTCCTAATTTTCGCGTGTTTGTGAAGGCAGTTGATCGCCAGTCCGCGCTGCGCCTGCCAAATACGGTCGGCGGGAAGTTGCCTTGGGGTGAGCGGATTGAGCAGGATGCGGCCTACTGTGGCACATCGGGGCAGAATGCGCTTTGGTTCCCCAAATTTGGTGTCATCATGATTTCCGTGGGATGCGCCGTTCTGGCGGGTTCCTGTAACAGTGTATTCCGTTACCCTTCCCCTTCCGGGTGGTTCTGTCGTGTCCCTTCAGAATCACCCGTTTTTTCGGTTCCGAGCCTGCCAGAGGCCGCGCCGGAAACCGCGGGAGCGCTTGCTGTCAAAGAGTTGCGCAGCGGGCAGACGGATGCAGGCAGAAACGCAGAGGGCATAAGACCCTCACAGGTATCGGAAACTCAGCAATGCGTATCAAAGCAGCAATTCTCGGCGTCTGTGCGCTCACCGCGCTTGGCGCCTGTGGCGACAACCTTGGCGAACAGGCGCTCATCGGCGCGGGCGCAGGCACTGCGGCCTCTGCGGTCGTGGGCGGCAGCCTCGCCGCTGGCGCGGTCATCGGCAGCGCAGCCAACGTCGTTTATTGTAAAGAATTCTCCAACAAGTGCTGATGAAGCGCGGGCGGCGGCAGCTGTCGCAGCCCCGGCATCAGTTCTGAGATATTCGGCTGCCCGTCAGTCGAACCCGAAAACGAAGCCATCCACCCGTTTGCGCGGGCGGGTGGCTTTTTTGTTGCCAAACCAGACCGCGCAAGCGGCCTGACAAGACCAAAAGGACGAGACGATGTTCGACAAGATCCTGATTGCCAACCGGGGCGAGATTGCCTGCCGTGTGATCAAATCTGCCCGCAAGATGGGCATCAAGACGGTGGCGATTTACTCTGACGCCGACAAGCAGGCGCTGCATGTGCAGATGGCGGATGAAGCGGTGCATATTGGCCCGCCGCCCGCCAACCAATCCTACATCGTGATCGACAAGGTCATGGACGCCATCAAGAAGACCGGCGCGCAGGCGGTGCATCCGGGCTATGGCTTCCTGTCGGAAAACGCGAAATTTGCCGAGGCGCTGGAAGCGGCTGGCGTGGCCTTCATAGGCCCCCCTAAAGGGGCGATTGAGGCGATGGGGGACAAGATCACCTCCAAAAAGATCGCACAGGACGCCAATGTCTCCACCGTGCCGGGCTATATGGGTCTGATCGAGGATGCGGATGAGGCCGTGAAAATCTCCAATGAGATCGGCTATCCGGTGATGATCAAAGCCTCCGCTGGTGGCGGCGGCAAAGGCATGCGGATCGCGTGGAATGATGAGGAAGCGCGCGAGGGGTTCCAATCTTCCAAGAACGAAGCAGCCAACAGCTTTGGCGATGACCGTATCTTCATCGAGAAGTTCGTGACCCAGCCGCGTCACATCGAAATTCAGGTGCTGTGTGATGCGCATGGCAACGGCGTTTATCTGGGCGAGCGCGAATGCTCGATCCAGCGCCGGAACCAGAAAGTTGTGGAAGAGGCGCCAAGCCCGTTCCTTGATGAAGCCACCCGTAAGGCGATGGGCGAGCAATCTGTCGCGCTGGCGAAAGCGGTGGGCTATGCCTCCGCCGGGACCGTGGAATTCATCGTGGATGGCGAGAAGAACTTCTACTTCCTTGAGATGAACACCCGTCTGCAGGTGGAACACCCTGTGACCGAGCTGATCACCGGTGTGGACCTTGTGGAGCAGATGATCCGTGTTGCCAATGGCGAGCCACTGACCATCACCCAAGACGATGTGAAGCTGCAGGGTTGGGCGATTGAGAACCGCCTGTATGCGGAAGATCCTTATCGCAACTTCCTGCCGTCCATTGGCCGTCTGACCCGCTACCGCCCACCGGCGGAGACCAAAGCCTACACCCCGGGCACCCAACCCGGTGATGCGGGTGATGAGGTCGTGCGCAATGATACTGGCGTCTATGAAGGCGGCGAGATCAGCATGTATTATGACCCGATGATCGCCAAGCTCTGCACCTGGGCACCGACCCGCGACGCGGCGATTGAGGCGATGCGTGTGGCGCTGGACAGCTTTGAAGTCGAAGGCATTGGCCACAACTTGCCGTTCCTGAGCGCGGTGATGGATCACCCGATCTTCATCAAAGGCGATATGACTACGGCCTTCATTGAAGAGCAGTATCCGGAAGGCTTTGACGGCGTGGAGCTGCCAGAGGCGCAGCTGAAGCGCGTGGCGGCGGCTGCGGCGGCGATGTATCGCGTGGCAGAGATCCGTCGCACCCGTGTGTCGGGCCGCATGGACAACCACGAGCGCCGTGTCGGCAAGAAATGGGTTGTTTCCCTGCAGGGGCATGACTTTGCCGTGAAGGTGAAGGCCGACAAGGAAGGCTCTACCGTCAAGTTTGAAGATGGCAGCAAGCTGCGTGTGGCCTCTGACTGGACACCGGGTGACCAGCTTGCCGAGGTTGATGTGGATGGCCGTCTGGTGCTGAAGGTTGGCAAAATCTCCGGCGGGTTCCGTCTGCGGACCCGTGGTGCGGATCTGAAGGTGCATGTGCGCACGCCGCGTCAGGCCGAGCTTGCCAAGCTGATGCCGGAGAAGCTGCCGCCGGACACCTCCAAGATGCTCTTGTGCCCAATGCCGGGTCTGATCGTGAAGGTCGACGTGGAAGTGGGTGACGAAGTGCAGGAAGGTCAGGCGCTGTGCACGGTGGAAGCCATGAAGATGGAAAACATCCTGCGGGCCGAGAAGAAGGCCGTGGTCAGCAAGATCAACGCAGCTGCGGGCGACAGCCTTGCGGTGGATGATGTGATCATCGAATTCGAATGATCTGATCCAGACAATGGCTCGTCCGGCTTGGATGTCGGGCGGGCTCTCACCGCCGAAACCATAGGAGCCCGCCATGACCGGAGACGCATTGCAGATTGCAAAGACGACCAAAATTGGCCCGTTTGACACCGGGCGGCTGGCCTATGGGTGCTGGCGGTTTGCAGGGTCTACAGCGGCAGAGGCGGCGCAGAAGGTGCATGCGGCGCTGGAGATTGGCGCCAACCTTGTGGACACGGCGGCGATTTATGGATTTGGCGCCGAAGGCTTTGGCGCTGCGGAAGAGGTGCTTGGCGCTGTCTACCGCGCGGAAAAAGATCTGCGCGCACGCACGGTGCTGGTGACCAAAGCGGGCATTCACCCGCCTGTGCCTTACGACAGCCGCGCGTCCAACCTGATTGCGAGCTGTGAAGGCTCACTCGCGCGGCTTGGCACCGACACCATCGACGTTTTCCTGATCCATCGTCCGGACCTGCTGGCCTCGTTTGAGGAGGTGGCGGACGCGCTGACGCAGCTGCGCCAGGCGGGCAAAATCCGGGAAGCGGGGGTGAGTAATTTCACCCACACGCAGATCCGGGCGCTGCAGAGCAAGCTGGATTTTCCGCTGGTCGCGAGCCAGCCGGAGTTTTCACCGCTGGCGATTGATCCGCTGGAAGATGGCACGCTGGATATTGCGCAGGAGCTGAACCTTGCGGTGATGGCCTGGTCGCCGCTTGGTGGAGGCCGTTTGACGGCGGCGCATCAGCCGGAAGCGGGCACGCAGGAGGCCCGCGTGCTGACTGTGCTGGAAGGGATTGCCACGCGCGAATCCGTCGGCGTGGACCATGTGGCGCTGGCCTGGGTTCTGGCGCATCCCAGCAATCTTATTGCCCTGATCGGCACGCAGAATGTGGCGCGGATCAAAGACAGCGCCAAGGTGTTTGACGTGCGTCTGAGCCGTCAGGATTGGTATGATGTGTTGGTCGCCGCGCGCGGGAAAGCGATGCCGTGAGACCGGCCGCCGGGCATATCATGTCGCGCGCAGAGGCGCGCGTTCACGGCTGGCGACGGTCGCGGATTTCCTGTTGGCGCAGCGGGTTTTTGTCGATGCTGGCAGAGATTTCGCGCACCGACCACGGCAGTGGTTTGCGGAAATACACAATGCCGTCCTTGCCGACAAAGGCCATCATGAAGCCGCGCGGGCGCAGTTTCTGGCGCAGCGGGGATTTGGCCGCCGGATCGGTGTCGGTGAAGACAATAACGTCGCGCTCAAGCAAAGCTTCAGGGCGCGCATTGATGAGCTCCATCTGCTGGATGAAGCGCGGATCGCGCTCGGTGTCGGCAAACACCACGATCAGCCGATTCACCCAGCGGAAATCCTCGAGCTGTGCATCAAGGCCTGAGCGCACAAGTTGTGGTGCATTTTCGGTGTTTTCTGCGCCGGGGGCGGTTGGGGCTTCGGTGGCCTGCGCCGCAACGCCGGTGGCTGACAGAAAGGCAATTATAACAAGGGCTAAGCGGTGTGTCATTCTCTCTCCTGCTGCGCCCAATATAAGCGTGCTGACCCACAATACGATCCCTAACCGTAAAATGGGTCAAATTTTACAGTCGATTAGCAAGATATCCATGGGTGTCTGTGCATGATGGCGGTCTCTGTATATCCGGCCGCCCCTGCGGGTATGGCCTTTAGCAAGGTGCGCGCAGCCATGGACGTCATCCTACATGTCGGGGCCCATCTCTCTGGGGTTTCCACACTCGCAAGCTATCTCAATCGCAACCGCCGGTCGCTTCAGGCCCGTGGTTTGGCGGTCTGGACTACAGAACACACCCGCAAGGGCCTGTTTGACGGGGTCACTCTCAGATCCGGTTTGCATGGCGTGGAACGACGCCGTGCACGCGGGGCCGGGCGGGTGCAATTGCGGTCTGCCATGCTTGAGCGTGACAAGGTCAAGGATCTGATGGTGCTTGAACCGGACATGCTGGGCAGCATGGAAAACAACCTCGCCGCAGAGCGGCTCTACCCGGCGGCGGGGGAGCGGGTGGCGCGGGTTGTGCATGCTTTTGGCGGACGTGTGAAGCGCGTGATCATCGGCATTCGCGCGCTTGAAGACTATTGGGGAGGGGCTTTGGCGCACGGGTTGCGCTGGGGCCGGGACCTGCCGGATGAGGCAAAGCTGGAGCGCCTGGTCACACAGCCGCGCAGCTGGCGCAAAGTGGTGCTGGATCTGGCCTGCGCCGCGCCGGATGCCGAAATTCTGGTGATCCCCTATGAGCGTTTGGGCGCGCGGCCGGAGGTCGTGCTGGGATATGCGGTCAGCGGACGTTTTGAGGCGCCGACCAACTTCCGCCTGAACGGTCTGGCTCAGGTGCCGAAACTGCCTGAGCTGAGAGAGATCCTGCGGGACCGCGGGGAGTCACCTGACGCACTGCCCAATGGGATGGGGCGCTGGCATCCGTTTGATGCCTTCAAGGTTGATATTTTGAGAGAAATTTACGTCGAAGATCTGGCCTGGCTGCGCGCCGGGGCGGATGGACTGGCGTATCTGATTGAAGACAGCGCACCTGAGAGGGCTGGTAGTGCCAGCCGCTTTGGCTAGCAAAAACGAAGACGAGGATGACGTCGATGACAGACACCAAGAAATGGGCCGAACTGGCGGAAAAAGAGCTGCGTGGAAAACCGCTTGAGGATTTGACGTGGAAAACGCTCGAAGGCATTGATGTCAAACCGCTCTACACGGAAGAAGACACACAGGATCTGCCACATATGGGCAGCCTGCCGGGCTTTGGCCCGTTCACACGCGGCCCCAAGGCGACGATGTATGCCGGCCGCCCCTGGACCATCCGCCAATATGCGGGCTTTTCAACAGCGGAAGAATCCAACGCCTTTTACCGCCGCAACCTCGCGGCCGGTCAGCAGGGTGTGTCTGTGGCCTTCGATCTGGCAACACACCGCGGCTATGACAGCGACCACGAGCGCGTGGTGGGTGACGTGGGCAAGGCCGGTGTGGCGATCGACTCCGTTGAGGACATGAAGATCCTCTTTGACGGCATTCCGCTGGACAAAGTGTCAGTGTCGATGACCATGAACGGCGCGGTTATTCCGATCCTTGCGAACTTCATCGTGGCCGGTGAAGAGCAGGGCCACGACAAGAGCCTGCTGGCGGGCACCATTCAGAACGATATTCTGAAAGAGTTCATGGTGCGCAACACCTATATCTATCCGCCTGAGCCAAGCATGCGGATCATCTCTGACATCATCGAATACACCTCCAACGAGATGCCGAAGTTCAATAGCATCTCGATCTCCGGCTACCACATGCAGGAAGCGGGGGCGAACCTCGTGCAGGAGCTGGCCTACACGCTGGCGGACGGGCGCGAATATGTGCGTGCGGCGATGGATGCGGGCATGGATGTGGATAAATTCGCAGGCCGCCTGAGCTTCTTCTTTGCGATCGGCATGAACTTCTTCATGGAGATTGCCAAGCTGCGCGCGGCGCGCACGATCTGGCACAAGATCATGACTGAATTTGGCGCGAAGTCCGAGCGCTCCAAGATGCTGCGGACCCATTGCCAGACCTCTGGTGTGAGCTTGCAGGAGCAGGATCCTTACAACAACGTGATTCGCACCGCCTATGAGGCTATGAGCGCGGTTCTGGGCGGCACCCAGTCGCTGCACACCAACGCGCTGGATGAAGCCATCGCGCTGCCGACCGATTTCTCCGCACGCATCGCGCGCAACACCCAGCTGGTGCTGCAGGAAGAGACCGGCGTGACCAATGTGGTCGATCCGCTGGCGGGTTCTTACTACATCGAAAGCCTGACCAATGAGCTGATCGAGAAGGCCTGGGCGCTGATCGAAGAGGTCGAGGAGATGGGCGGCATGACCAAGGCGGTGGCCAGCGGCATGCCAAAGCTGCGCATCGAGGAAAGCGCTGCGACCCGTCAGGCGATGATCGACAAGGGCGACGAGGTGATCGTTGGGGTCAACAAATACCGCAAGGAGCAGGAAGACCCGATCGACATTCTGGATGTGGACAACGTGGCGGTGCGCGAAAGCCAGATCGCCCGTCTGGAGCGCATCCGGGCGGAGCGTGACAGCGCCGCTTGTGACGCCGCACTTGAGAACCTGACAAAAGTGGCGAAGGAAGGCGGCAACCTCTTGGCCGCAGCAGTGGAAGCCGCGCGTGCCCGCGCCTCGGTAGGAGAGATCAGCATGGCAATGGAGAAGGAATTCGGCCGTCACCGCGCTGAGGTGAAGACGCTCGCCGGCGTATACGGCGCGGCCTATGAGGGCGACGAGGGCTTTGCGGCCATTCAGAAATCCATCGAGGATTTTGCCGAAGAAGAAGGCCGCCGTCCGCGTCTGCTGGTGGTGAAGATGGGGCAGGATGGTCATGACCGTGGTGCAAAAGTGATCGCGACTGCCTTTGCCGATATCGGCTTTGACGTGGATGTGGGCCCATTGTTCCAGACCCCGGCAGAAGCGGCGCAGGATGCGGTGGACAACGACGTGCATGTGGTCGGGATTTCCTCGCAGGCAGCAGGTCACAAGACGCTGGCCCCACAGCTGATTGAAGCGCTGAAGGAGAAAGACGCGGAGGACATCATCGTGATCTGCGGCGGCGTTATTCCTCAGCAGGATTATGAGTTCCTGCAGAATGCCGGTGTGAAGGCGATCTTTGGCCCGGGCACCAACATTCCGGAAGCGGCGCAGAACATTCTGGAGCTGATCCGCGACGCCCGTAAGTAAGCGGGGCCGAACAGTGCGGGGGCCAGCCCCCGCGCGCAGGTTTAAACGGGGGCCAGCCCCCGTGCCCCCGGGATATTTCGGGCAAGAGGAAGGGGCGCGGTTTCGCGCCTCTTTTTGCGTTGTGGTGGCGCGCGCTTTGGGCTTTGGTGGCGCCAAAGCAGGAGGGTGTGATGCTGAGATTGGATCATTTGGCCGTGGCCGCGGAAACGCTGGCAGAAGCGGTGGCACATGTGGAAGAGGCGCTGGGCATCAAAATGGGGCCGGGTGGCGAGCACGCGCATTTTGGCACGCACAATCAACTGATTGGTCTGGCGGATGGGCTCTATCTGGAAGCGATTGCCGCCAATCCGGCGGCGGATGCGCTGCCCTATCCGCGGTGGTTTGATCTGGATCGCCTTCTAGGCGGGCCGCGTCTGGGGAACTGGATTTGCCGCAGTGATGATCTGGACAGCGAGTTGGCGCGTCTGGATGCGGAGGCGGGCAAGCCGATTGCCCTGTCGCGTGGGGATCTGAAATGGCGGATGGCGGTGCCGGACAGCGGCGTGCTGCCGTTTGACAACCGCTTTCCGGCGCTCATTCAGTGGGATGTGGCGGTGACACCGGCGGAGCTTCTGCCCGCCTCCGGCGTGGCGCTGACACGTCTGGAAGTGGCGCATCCAGAGGCAGCGGCGCTTGCGGCGGCGGTGGGTTTGCAGGACGCGCGTGTGGTGTTTGTGGACGGGCCTTCCGAGTTGCGCGCAACCTTTGAGACACCGCATGGCACGCGGGTGCTGCGATGACGCTGCGCAGAGCCGCGGCGTCAGATGCCGAGGTGGTGGCGGCGATTTGGAATGCCGAGATCCGCGACGGTGTGAGTACCTTCACCACAGTTGAGAAGACCTCAGAGCAGGTGCGCGCGGCGATTGAAGCCGAGGCGGCAGCGTTTTTTGTGGCGGAGCGGGCAGGGCAGATTGTGGGCTTTGCCACCTATGGCGCGTTTCGCGGCGGGCCGGGTTATGCGCGCACGGTGGAGCACACGGTCTATCTGACACCTTCGGCGCGCGGGCAGGGCCTTGGGCGCGCTTTGCTGGAGCAGCTTGAGGATGGAGCAAAATCGGCCGGGTATCATGTGATGGTGGCCGGTGTGGGGAGTGAAAACGCCGCAGGCATCGTATTTCACAAAACCATGGGATTTCAGGAGGTTGGACGGCTTCCTGAGGTGGGACGCAAGTTTGATCGCTGGATGGATCTGGTCTTGCTGCAAAGAATGCTGTGATGCAGCACTGGCATTTGACGGCAGAGAGGATAGGTTAGGGATATGTCTATTTGGTCCCGCATCAGCCAAGCTTTGTCCGCCCTCAGTCAGGGGGAATCCCTCGCGGAGGTTTTTGAACAGTTGCGCGCGCCGCCGGAGCGCTCTGTGGCTTTCACCATTGCGGTGATTGCGCTGGGGGCAAAGATGGCCAAAGCCGACGGTCTGGTGACCCGCGATGAGGTGACAGCCTTCCGCGAAGTCTTTCAGATTGCCCCCAAAGATGAGGCCAAGGCGGCCAAGGTCTTTAACATGGCGCGTCAGGACGTGGCGGGGTTTGAGGAATATGCTCATCGTATCAAAGGCATGTTTGGCGCGGTGCGCGGGCGGCCCGGGGACTTGATGGAAGGGCTGTTCCATATCGCCGTGGCCGATGGGGAGTATCACCCCAATGAGGACATCTTCCTCAGCCGTGTGGCGGAAATCCTCGGCATGGATGACCATTGCTTCAAAGCTTTGCGGGCGCGCTATGTGCCGGATGCGGAGCCTGATCCTTATAGCGTGTTGGGGGTAGACCCGGAGACGCCAATAGAGGATATTAGAAAGGCCTGGCGACAACTTGTGCGCGACACCCATCCGGACAGCATGATTGCGCGGGGCGTGCCTGAAGAAGCGGTGAAAATCGCTGAAAAACGTATGATTGATATCAACAGAGCCTGGGATCAGATCAACGAGGCCGCGTGATGCGCATCGCCACATATAATGTGGAGTGGTTTTCGAGCCTCTTTGATGAGGACAACAGGCTTTTGCGCGATGACGAGGCATCCGGGCGGCAAGGCGTGAGCCGGGCGGCGCAGATTGAGGCGCTGGGGCGCGTGTTCACCGAGATGGATGCGGATGCGGTGATGGTGGTGGAAGCGCCCGATCAGGGGCGGCGGAGAGACACCGTTGCGGCGCTGGAGCATTTTGCCGGACAGTTTCAGTTGCGCGCGCGCAAGGCGATCATGGGCTTTGCCAACACCACACAGCAGGAAATCGCCTTACTGTTTGATCCGGCGGCCTTGGTGCCGATGCATGACCCGCGCGGGGCGGAAGCCGGACCGGATGGCGCAGTGGGCGCACCTCGGTTTGACGGCGCCATGCGGATTGATCTGGATGTGGATGCGCGGGAGGATCTGGTGCGGTTTTCAAAGCCGCCGCTGGAGCTCGATGTGACCACGGCCAAAGGCCGCACGTTCCGCATGATCGGGGCGCATCTGAAATCCAAGGCCCCCCATGGCGCGCGCGGGGATGATGAGGTCATGCGCATCTCCATTGCCAACCGGCGCAAGCAGTTGGCGCAGGCGATCTGGCTCAGGCGGCGGATCGAAGAGGATCTGGCAGCGGGCGATGATGTGATCCTGCTCGGCGATTTGAACGACGGGCCGGGGCTTGATGAGTTTGAGCATCTGTTTGGTTATTCCTCGGTGGAGATCCTGATCGGGCCGGAGGATGGCGCGCGCATGTTTGACCCGCACGCGCAGGATGCGCTGCGCCACCCGCTGGCGGCGCAGGCCAGCACGGCGCGGTTTCATATTGAGCGGCAGGGGCGCTATTTGTCGGCCTTGCTGGATTACGTGATGATTTCGGAAGGGCTGCGCAACGCGCGGCCAAAATGGCGCATTTGGCATCCGTTTGAAGATCATGCCTGCTGGCAGAATGCCCCGCTGCGCGAGGCTTTGCTGGCGGCGTCAGACCACTTTCCCGTGGTGCTGGACATTGATCTCTGAGCGGGGCGGCGTAGGAAGGAAGACCATGAAACAGAGATTTTTGGCCGCAGGCCTATGCGTGGCCGTGAGCCTGTCGGGAAGCGCGGGCTGGGCTGAGGAAGAGGCCGAGGGGCGCAGCCTGATGGAAGAAGGCGCGCTGTTGTTTTTTAAAGGCCTGCAGGAAGAAATGGCACCCGCGCTGGAGGGGCTTCAGTCATTCATGGAAGACGCCGGGCCGAGCATTCAGGCCTTTATGCTGGAGATGGGCCCCAAGCTTGGGGAGGTGTTTTCGCAGGTGAAGGACTGGAGCCAGTATCATGCGCCGGAGATGCTGCCCAATGGGGACATTATTTTGCGCAAGAAGGTGCCCGAGGTCATCACACCGGAAGACGAGGGTGATGTGGGTGAAAGCAGTGAGGATGGCGCAATAGAGCTGTGAGTGCGCGCGCCCGGCGCGCACTCATAGGAGTAAACGCGATCTGATCAGTCGCGCACCTTTACCGTTGGGGCGGCCCCCAGCGTGTTGCAGAGCGCGTTGAAGCGGGATTCGGCCACCTCGCCATAAAGCGCGCCGGTGCTGGTGGGCAGACGCAGATGCAGCTCTGCCTTCTTCGGGTAGTATTTCAGGCTGCCCATATTCTCGCTGTCACTTTGCCAGAGCATCGCGCCAAAGCGCATGGATTTGCCGATGACCTCGGCCTGATGGCGCTGTTTGTCGCTCAAGAGGCGAGCAAGCTCTTCAAAGCGGGTGCCTTCGGCCTTGTTGCGGTAGCGGTGCAGCAGGGAAAGGCCAAGGAACACACGTTCGCTGTGTTTCAACCCGCCGAGGTTTGCGCGGGTGGTGCTGTCAAACACGGTTTCAGCGCGATAGTCAGGATGCGCGCGCCAGCTGACGTCATGCAGCAGGCAGGCGGCTTTGATCAGGCGGTGCTGTTCCGGCTTGGCCGCGTTGAACAGCGGCTGGATGAAGCGGTACAGCGCCTTGCCAAAACCGGGGATGCGGGCGTCTTTGGCTTCCATGAAGCGGCAGGCCTCGATCAGCGGATCACGCTGGCGGATGCGCTCTGGCATCTGTTCATAGAGCACGCCTTCGCGGATGCCGTAGGAGCTGATGGCGATGTCATGCGGCTTGAAACGGCGCAGCACGCCTTTGAGCACTTCAATGGCCAGCGGGACAAGGTCCATACGGGAGCTGGAAATGCCGCAGCGTGCGCGCAGCTCGTCGGGGTCCTGAGACTGGATATATTTGGCGGTTTCGCGCACCGAGGTGGCGGTCATGCGGTATTCATGCAGCACTTTGAGCGGGTAGTTTTGCCGCTCCATGTCGATGCGGGCGATGGCCCGCCAGCTGCCGCCCACAAGGAACAGGCGGTTTCGCTGGTTGCCCATCTGGTTGTAGAGCTGGTCGAGCGTGTCGTTGATGAAAGCGCGGCGGCCCTTTTTGCCGCCTTTGACATCGCGCAGCTTGAGCGGCCCAAGCGGGGAGGTCACACGGCGGCCCACCTGACCGTCGTTGATTTCCGCCAGCTCCATGGAGGCGCCGCCAATGTCACAGATCAGTCCGTAAGCGCCGGGCCAGCCGGTGAGCACACCCTGCGCAGAAAGGCGGGCCTCTTCTGCGCCGTCGATCACGTGAATCATCACGCCGGTCTGCTCGAGCACTTCCGCGCAGAAGGCCTGACCATCGCTGGCTTCGCGCACGGCGGCCGTGGCCACGGCTGTGAGGCCAGAGACCCGCATGGTGCGCGCAATCTGGGCAAAGCGGGCGATAGCGGAGAGCGCACGCTCGCGTCCTTTGGGGTTCAGCCTGCCGGTCTCGGCAATGCCAGCGCCCAAGGCACACATGATTTTTTCGTTGTAAAAATAGGCCGGGCTGCGGGCGGCCCCGTCAAAGACCACCAGTCGGACGGAGTTGGATCCCACATCAACCACACCAACGCGAGACAGGGCTCGGGCTTCGGGATCTTCAAAGATGGGGCGTTCAAACAGGCTGTGATCCTGTTTCGGGTCATTGGGCATAGGCGTCTGGTCCGGCCAAAAAAGTCGCGTGGTTCTGCATCATTACTGTGCGCCACGCGGCTTTTTCGGTCAATCAGACGATGAGGTCAATCATCCGTATGGGTCAGTTTGGGCACATCTGATGCGCCGGCCGATCCGCGGCCCGAAAGCGAGGGGTTTTCCATGAAGAAACGGTGGCAGTTGAAGGCAAATGCGCCCTCAGGCACCGGCAGACGTGTAAAGCTCCCGTCAGGTTTCATCACCCAGCTTTGCGCCACATCCGCTAGGTTGGCGGCCAGAACCTGACTCATGATCTGCGCTTTCACCGTGGCGTTTTTGACCTCGACCAACGTTTCCACGCGGCGTTTGAGGTTGCGCCCCATCCAGTCGGCCGAGGACATAAAGACGCGGGCTTTTTTGTTCGGAAGCTCCTGACCATTGGCAAAACACATCACCCGGGAGTGCTCCAGAAAGCGGCCGACGACGGATTTGACGCGGATGTTGTCAGAGAGCCCTTCGATGCCAGGCCGCAGACAGCAGATGCCGCGCACCACGAGTGAGATTTTCACACCGGCCTGAGAGGCCGCATAGAGCGCGTCGATCACTTCCGCATCTACCAGCGAATTCATCTTGGCCCAGATCGCGGCGGGTTTGCCCGCGCGGGCGTTCTCCGCCTCAGCGCCGATCATTTCCAGCAGGCGGGGCTTGAGCGTGATGGGGGAGATCGCCAGATTGTCGAGCTTTTCCGGCTCCACATATCCGGACAGGAAGTTGAACACCTTGTTGGCGTCGCGTCCCAGATCGGCGTCGCAGGTGAAAAGGCTCACGTCTGTGTAAATTTTGGCGGTGATCGGGTGGTAGTTGCCGGTGCCGTAATGGGTGTAGGTGACGAGCCTGTCACCTTCGCGCCGCACCACGGTGGAGATCTTGGCGTGGGTTTTGAGATCGAGGAAGCCATAGACCACATGGGCGCCCGCGCGCTCAAGGCGACGGGATTGGCGGATGTTGGCGGCTTCGTCAAAGCGCGCCTTCAGCTCCACCAGCGCGGTGACGGATTTGCCGTCCTCAGCGGCCTCACAAAGGGCGCTTACGATGGGGGAGTTTTTTGACGTCCGATAGAGGGTCTGTTTGATCGCAACCACATTGGGATCATGGGCGGCCTGCTGCAGGAAACGCACCACCATGTCGAAGGTCTCGTAGGGGTGATGCAGCAGCATGTCTTTCTGCCGGATCGCAGCAAACATATCGCCGTCAAAATCCTGCACCCGCTCCGGCACGCGCGGGGTGAACGATGGCCAGAGCAGATCCGGGCGCTCATCAACCACAAGTTCCTTGAGGTCGGCAAGGCCAATCATGCCTGCGATATCGACCACCTCATCGCCGCGCACCTCGAGCTCATCCATGATGAGTTTCTTGAGGGAAGCAGGAGCATCTGCGGTGATCTTGAGGCGGACAACTTCGCCGCGGCGGCGGCGTTTCAGGGCCACCTCAAATTCGCGCACGAGGTCTTCGGCCTCGTCTTCGACCTCAAGATCGCTGTCGCGCAATACACGGAAGGCGCAGTGGCCTTTGACTTTGTAGCCGGGGAACACGCTGTCCAGATGCAGGATCAGCAGCTCTTCGAGCGGCAGGGCGCGGACGGTATTGCCCTCGGAGGGCAGGAAGACAAAGCGGTCAATCTGATGCGGGATCGGCAGCAGCGCCTGAAGGGGGCGTTTGTTTTTCTTGCGCTCAAGCTGCAACGCCAGAGAAAAGCCGGTGTTGGGGATGAAGGGGAACGGGTGCGCCGGGTCGATGGCCAGAGGCGAGAGCACCGGGAATACGCGGTTCATGAAGACATCTGCGAGGAAGGTCTGGTCGTCTTCGGAGAGGGCCTCGCGGTCCAGAATATGGATGTCTTTGTCTTCGAGCGCCTCGCGCAATTCGTTGAACATGCGCTGCTGTTCCTGCAGCAGGTTGCGGGCGTCTTCGTTGATCAGAACAAGCTGTTCCGCCGGGGAGTGGCCGTCCTGAGCGGGGCTGGTGTGCCCTTCGCGCACAAGCTCGCGCAGACCGGCCACGCGCACGGTGTAAAATTCATCGAGGTTGGTGGCGGAAATCGACAGAAAGCGCAGGCGCTCCAAGAGCGGCACACGCGGGTTTTCGCTTTCTTCCAGCACACGCCAGTTAAAGCCGAGCCAGCTCAGCTCGCGATTGTAGAATCGGTCCGGCCCGGAGATGTCCAGATCAGGCATCGCGGTGGCGGCGGGGAAGTCGGATTTCAGAAAGTCAGCTTGGGTCATGCGGCTCTCATGCCATTGGCAGGTAACGAGAAGATGACTTTAGGGCGGATTTTGAGGAGGGTCCAGCGCACGGGCGACAGATCGCTGGGAAAGCGGGTGGCGTTGGCGTGTCAGCCGCTCTTTGAGGCTGTGCTGACACTCAACTGTCCCAGTTTATGACCGTCAGCCGCGCTGGAAGATCCGTTTGGCTTTGATCAGCGGCTCAATGTAGATGCCATAAACGGTGCGGTAGTCCTGCGTTTCTTCGCCGATGCCGAAGTCCAGCTCTTCGCGCCCTTTGGGGACATAGAGCGTGCCGCCCATGCGATCCCAGATCGCCAAGCCGCCCCCCATGTTTTTGTCCCAATGCTTGGGATCGCTGGAGTGGTGGATCTGATGCATGGCGGGCGAAATCAGCCATTTTTCAATGCGCGGGCCGTAGCTGACCCAGGCGGGGCTGTGGCGCAGGACACCGCCGATGAGGTTGGAGCCGAAGAAGATCACATTTGCGCCGCCAAGTTGATAGACGGTGAGCTGATCCCCGAAGAGGCCCACGAAAATCCCATTCACCAGCGCAGCGGCGCTGATCGTGCCGGTCAGGAAGAACACGGCGTCCAGCGGGTGATGGCGCTCGGCAGTGGCGAAGTTCAGATGTTCGGCGGAGTGGTGGATCTTATGAAATTCCCAGAGCACCGGGATTTTGTGCTGCAGATAGTGCAGCCACCAGCGCATGAAGTCATTCACCACGTAAAGCGAGACGGTCAGTGCCACCGCGACCCAGATTGAGCCGCTTTCGGATTGGAGATCTGCGCCAAAGGATTTCACGCCGCTGGCGACGATGGCGCTCAGGCTCCAAAGCTTTTTGAGGAGCCAGTCAAAGGCCAGAACCATGATGATCGGGTTTGCGATCAGAATGATGTAGTCGATGAAGGCGGAACGCGAGCCCCAGACCTCTTTTCTAAAGAACACCGAATGGAATTTGCGGTCATCGCCGCCGACGCGATGGGCGCATACGGCGATGGCCATGCCGCAGAGGACATAGACCCAGAAATGCCGCAGGTTTGCGTTGTGGGTTATTCCAGTGATCTTGGACAAGGCCAGTTGGGCCAGTTCGGTGATATCCATTCGCGCCCCCGCGTATGTAAATTGTTCAGTTAGAACGGATGATGCCTAAAAGTGTCTGCATTATGGCTGTCATCGTGTTTTTGGGTGGCGCGTGTTGTTTTGGCTGGGCCCCAATGGGGCAATGCCGCTTTGTGAAACAGGTTTGGCGCTTGAGCGGTGCGCGTCACCCCGCCTGATCGCGATCGTATTCCATGCGGTGTTGGCGGACCTCGGACATTTGCTCGTGAGACCAGAACACCAGCGGTTTCAGAAGCTCCAGCAGGGTGCGGCCCAGTGGGGTGAGCTCATAAGACACGGCAACCGGTGGGCCGGGGTCGACGGAGCGGGTGATATAGCCGTCACGCTGCAAGCCGCGCAGGTTTTCGGTCAGCACGCTTTGGGTGACGTCACCAATGCAGCGTTTGAGGCTGCCGAACCGTTTGGGTTCATCCTCCAGCGCCATGATGATGATCATGCGCCATTTGCCGGTCACGTTGGAGAGGACCGAGCGAATGGAGCAGTTTGAAGCTTCCGCTTTGTTGGCAACGCCGATTGGTAGCATGTGAGGCTCTGGTATCGTTTTGAAACTGATTTGAACAGTAGCGCAGCCCTGAGTGAATTGCAAATTCCCTTTGTTGTGTTGGTATGTTTGACCATACCAGGTCAGCTTAAGGTACGTAATTGCTATGTGGTAGGGATTTGATACCAAGTTTGTACAGAGACGAAACAGACACGAATCAGAGGATCAAATCATGTCACCGAAAGAACTTGTTCTCGCGCTTTTCACTGCTGCATTTACAGATCACGACCCTGAGGCCGCCCGCGCGCTGGTCACCGCAGATTACATTCAACACAATCCGCAGGTGCCGACCGGTGCCGAAGGGCTGATGGGGCTGGTGCCGCTTGTGGAGCAGTCGGGTATGAGCGTTACAACCCACCGGGTCATCTCGGAAGGGGATCTGGTTGTGTTGCACAGCACCTTTGACAATGCCGATGCCTTTGGCGCGCCAAGTCTGGCGGCGTTTGATGTGTTTCGGGTGGAGGATGGCAAGGTTGCTGAGCATTGGGACAACCTCCAGCCCATTCCGGAAACCACCGCGTCAGGCCGGGGGATGACCGATGGTCCCACCGAGGTGACCGATCTGGACCGCACCGAGGAGAACAAGGCGCTGGTGCTGGGTTTTGTGCGGGACGTGCTGGGCGGTGCGGCGCCGGAAAAAGCGCCGATGTATTCAGAGGTCTATATGCAGCATAATCCGCAGCTGGCGGATGGGATTGACGGGTTGATTGCGGGCACCAAAGCCTGGGCCGAGCAGGGTTTTGTGATCACCAAGTTTGAGCCGCAGATTGTGGTGGCTGAGGGCAACTTTGTCTTTGTGGCCTCGGATGCCACTGTCAGCGATCAGCCGTGGGCTTTCTTTGATCTGTGGCGGGTTGAGGATGGCAAGATTGTTGAACACTGGGACGTGGTGTCTCCAACGCCCGCGCAGATGGTGCATGACAACGGCAAATTCTAAGGACAGGCAGTCACTGGCGCGCCGATAGGTTTTGGCGCGCCTTTGGGGCAGGTGTCTCAGTCCTGCTCCAGCACTCGTTTCGCCAGCACTTTGGTGATCGGGCGCTTTTCGCTGAGGGAGAGCTGGTCCACGGCTTCGACCACGCGGGCCACACCTGCAAAGGAGCGGTCCATATGTTTGGCGATGTAGCTCAGCACATCAGGGGTTGGCATCAGCTGGCGGTCGCCGAACTGTTTGGCCATCACCGCCATTAGAAGCATGTCATCGGGTTGATCCAATGTCGCCACCGTCGTGCCCTGCATCCGGCTTAGGAGATCGGGCAGGGTGAGGCCCCATTGTAATGGGGTGCCAAGCCCTGTGAGCAGGAGGGTGTTGCCCTCTGCCAAGGTCAGGTTGTGCAGGTGAAACAGCGCGGTCTGGGCCTCGGGATTGTCTGCGATCAGATGCACATCTTCCACGGCCACAGGGGTTTTGGCGAGTGCGGGCACGTCGTCTTTGTGAAGGCTCGTCGCGCTGACAATCTGCGCCTCGGCCAGAGCGGCCCACACATGGGTCAGATGGGTCTTGCCTGAGCCCAAAGGGCCTGACAGCACAAGTTTGCCGCCCGCCCAATTGGGCCAGAGATCGACAAGCCCCAGAGCCATGGCGTTGGCGGGGCTGACAAAGAAATCATCACGCCCAAGCGCTGCCCGGACGGGCAGATCAAAATTTAGCTGTTCAGCCATTGTCGTTTATTCAGCGTCCTGTGCGCTTTCGCTCTGCGAAGCGCTGTGCCCGTAGTAGAGTTTTGAGGACATGTATTGGCCTGTGGCGAAACGTGCAAGCACACCGATGGCGGCGGCGACCGGAACGGCGACCAGCATGCCGACAAATCCGAAGAGCGCGCCGAAGACGGACAGTGCCAGAAGCAGCCAGACCGGGTGCAGGCCCACCGATTTGCCAACCAGTTTGGGGGTCAGGATGTTGCCTTCCACGACCTGCCCGATGGCAAAGATGATGCCGACCAGACCAACCTGCAGCCAGTCCCCCCAGAATTGAAACAGCGCCAGACCGATGGCGAGCGCGCCCCCGATCAGGGCGCCAAGGTAGGGGATGAAGGTCACAAGGCCCGCGATGGAGCCAACCACGAGGCCAAATTGCAGCCCAACCACCATAAGGGCGACGGCGTAGTAGGTGCCAAGGATCAGGCAGACGGTGCCCATGCCGCGCACAAACGAGGCCAGTGTCTTGTCGATGTCGCTGGCAAGACGGCGGATGATCGGCGCGTGATCACGGGGCAGCAGCCCGTCGACCTCGGCCACCATCCGGTCCCAATCGAGCAGAAGATAAAAGGCCACCACCGGGGCGATCACCAGAAGGGTCACCACATTGAGTACAGACATGGCGGAGCTGAGCGCGGTTTGCAAAAACGCGCCGCCACGCTCTTTGAGAACGGCCCCAAGCTGCTGCAGGGTCTGGTGCATGACCGAGTCCGGTTGCTGCATGCTGGGGAATTTGGCGGCCACAAAGGCGCGTACCTGTTGCACCACTTCGGGCAGGGTTTCCACAAGCGCGATGAACTGCTGGATCAGGGTAGGCACCACAGCGAGCACCAAAACCGCAAAGACCAAGAGCCCCACCAGCGTGATCAGCGCGGTGGCGGCAGCCCGAGAAAGTCCGCTGTTTTCAAGGCGGTCGGCAACCGGGTCCAGAAAATAGGCAATCGCGCCGCCCAGCACGAAGGGCAGCAACACATGCCCCAGCGCCCAAAGCATCAGGGCAGATACCAGAACAAAAATACCCCAGAACTGAAATTGCTTTTTGGCGGGAAGGGCCATGTAACCGATGCTCCAAGTTGACTTAACTGGGCACAGTCATCGCCGAAGCGGCCCTAGGTTGCAAGCATAAGTGGTTTTCCTGCCTTTGCCAAAACGGCGGGGCAGGTGGCGGCTTATGCGTGGAGGCGGAACGGCTCAAGCACCGACAGCAAATCAATTCTTTTCAGAGGCTTGGCCAGACAATCGTCAAAGCCCGCGTCAAGATAGCTTTGCACCTGCTCGGGGAAGGCATTTGCTGTCACAGCCACCAGTTTGGTGCACCCGGCCGAGACACCGGAGGCAGGGTCTGTGCGCAGGGCCTGGGCGATTTGATCGCCGCTGAAATCGGGCATCTGAATGTCGACAAACAGGAAGTCAAAGCGCGTGTCGCGCGCCTGCTGCAGCGCGGTGGCGCCGTTGGTGGCGGTTTTTACCGATGCGCCCATGCTCTCCAGCATTTTGGACAGCACAAGACGGTTGACCGCGCTGTCGTCCGCAACCAGAGCCTCTTTGCCCGCATAGGCATTGTACAGAATTTCCGGTGAGATCTTCTGCTCGTCCTGCGCTTTGGTGATCGGCATTGGCAGGGTCACATGGAAGGTTGTGCCTTCGCCCAGTTTGCTCTCTACCTCGATCTCGCCGCCCATGAGGTCGACAAGTTTCTTCACAATGGACAGGCCCAGACCGGTGCCGCCTTTGCGGCGCGCCACAGAGGCGGTGGCCTGTGTGTAGGGTTGGAACAGGCGGCTCAGCTGTTTTTCGTCCATGCCACTGCCGGTGTCGGAAATGCTGAAACGCAGGCCAGTTGGCAGGGTGTGCAGGGTGATGCCCACAGCGCCGCTGTCGGTGAATTTGATGGCGTTGCTGATGAGGTTGCCCAGAATTTGGCGCAGGCGGAATTCATCCCCCAAGCGCAACAGATCGGTGCAGGCGCCTTGCTCCTCATAGGTCAGAGACAGCGCTTTGGCCTCAGAGCTGCCCCGATAAAGCGCCATCACCGCATGTGTGGTTTCTGCGGCGGAGAAGGGGAGCTCCTCCAGCGTGAGTTCACCGGCGTCAATTTTGCTGAGGTCCAGCGAGTCATTGAGGATGCGCAGCAGACCCATGGATGAGGTCTCAATAGAGCTGAGCAGATCCACACATTCACTGTTTTTGGGTTTGTCGCTGGCATATTCATGCAGCAAGTCCACCGAGCCGATGATGCCATTGAGCGGCGTGCGGATTTCATGGGCCATATGGGCCAGAAATGTCTCGCGTGCCTCTGCGGCCCGTTGCGCGAGCGCTTCGGCTTCCTTGGCTTCGACCAGTGCGGCTTTGAGGGCGATCTGCTCGTTCACGCAGCGCGCGACCTGTTGCAGCGTGCGCTGATCTTCCGCGCTCCAATCCCGCGGCTCGGGCGTGGCTGCGCAGAGCGCACCAATCGGTGTGCCATCAGGCAGATGGATGGGCATCCCGAGGTAGCCGATCAGATTGAGGTCTTTGATGGCACCGTTGAATTTGAGCACAGGGTGCTCCCGGGCGTCTGAGACAACCAGCGGCGCATTGCTGGCGCGCACGTGCTGACAGAAAGAATGGCTGAGCGGTGTCTGGCGCGCCTCGGCATAAGCCGGAGGCAAACCGATATGGCTTTTGAAGTATTGCCGGTCTTCGCTGGGCTGCACGATAGAAACCAGAGCAACAGGCGCGCCGAGCACGCGGCTCGCCAAGGAGCTCAGGTTGTCGAAGGCCTGTTCCTCTGCCGCGTCTACAAGCTCAAGCGCCTGTAGGGTGCGGTCGTCAGCCGGCGACATATTGGATGCCGGTTTCACAGGAATGTTCATCTTCTAGCTCATGCGTTCGCGGTTTAGACTGGGCAGTTGCCCGATGCGCCCAAAAAACCAAAGGGCGCAGCCAGTTGTGCAAAGACCTGTCGTCCTAGTCTCAGTAAGGATTTCGGTCTACGCATATATCTAGTGCGTTTAGCGTTAATCCAAGGTGAAATTTCATACGTAAATCCCCATATTTAATACAAACTTTACCTATTGAGCGGTTGTCCGCCCGCGCCTGAGGTGGATCGGCGAACTTGCGCTCTCGACGGGCGCGGCAAATTATTTTTTCGTGAGCGGGCTTGGTCTCCTCCCACTTGGTTGGTTGCGAACAGGGGGAGCGTCCCGGGGGGGTATCTCTGGCTATATGCGGGCTTGGCTTGCCTCGCGGCAAGCTTTGGGCTAGCCCATGGCGAACGCTGACATACGCGCGCCCAGAGCTATGAGTGGGCCGCCCCATTGGAGAGAAAACCGCAGATGCGCCTGTCCCGCTATTTCCTGCCTGTGTTGAAAGAAACGCCTGCTGAAGCGCAGATTGTGAGCCACCGCCTGATGTTGCGCGCTGGTATGATCAAGCAATCCAGCGCCGGGATTTACTCCTGGCTGCCGCTGGGCTTCAAAGTGCTGCGCAAGATCGAAAACATCGTGCATGAAGAGCAGGTGCGCGCGGGCCACATTCCGATGCAGATGCCAACGCTGCAGTCGGCGGACCTCTGGAAAGAGAGCGGCCGTTATGACGCCTATGGCGAAGAGATGCTGCGCATCAAAGACCGTCATGACCGTGACATTCTGTATACCCCAACCGCAGAAGAGCTGATCACCGATATCTTCCGCTCCAATGTGAGCTCTTACAAAGATCTGCCGCTGACCATGTATCAGATCCAGTGGAAGTTCCGCGATGAGATCCGCCCGCGTTTCGGCGTGATGCGGGGCCGCGAATTCTACATGAAAGACGGCTACAACTTTGACCTCACCAAAGAGGACGCGTTGCACGCCTATAACCGCCATCTGGTGAGCTATCTGCGCACCTATGAGCGGATGGGGCTTCAGGCGATCCCGATGCGTGCGGATGGTGGCCCGATTGGCGGTGACTACACCCACGAATTCCTCGTGCTGGCGGAAACCGGCGAGTCTGAGGTGTTCTATGACAGCGCGGTGACCGATCTGACCTTTGGCGATCGTGAGATTGATTATGACAGCGTAGCGCAATGTCAGGGTGTGCTGGAGGAATTTACCTCCAAATACGCGCGCACCGATGAGACCCACGATGAGGCGCTGTTCAACGAGATCCCGGAAGAGCGCCGCCGTGTGGCGCGCGGCATCGAAGTGGGGCAGATCTTCTACTTCGGCACCAAATACTCCGACGCGCTGAACGCGCAGGTGCAGACCGCTGAAGGCGAAAAAGTCTCTGTGCATATGGGCAGTCATGGCATTGGCGTGAGCCGCCTGCTGGGCGCCATCATTGAGGCGAGCCATGACGACAAAGGCATCATCTGGCCTGAGGGTGTGACCCCGTTCCACGCGGGCATCGTGAACCTCAAGCAGGGTGACGAAGAAGCGGATGCGGCCTGTGAAGCGCTTGAAAAGGCGCTGATCGCGGCGGGTCTTGAGCCGCTTTATGACGACCGCAAGGAGCGCGCGGGCGGCAAGTTTGCCACTATGGATCTGATCGGTCTACCGTGGCGCATCACCGTTGGCCCACGTGGTCTGAAGAACGGTGTGGTCGAACTGACCAGCCGCCGCACTGGGGAGAGTGAAGAGCTGTCTCCAGAAGCGGCCGTGGCCAAGCTGATCGAGATCTACGCCGATCACCGTGTTGTTGGGCTGTAAACACAGCCGATAAAATGTGCGCCTGGCGGCGCGCTTGATTTTGAAAACCCCCGCAAGTGTGCGGGGGTTTTTTGTTGCCTCCGGCGGGGATATTTGGCGCAAGAGGAAAGGCTGCGTTTGCGCTCAGTGTTGCCGACGGGCGCGCGCTGCCGGGTTGACCCTGTGAAAGGGGCCTCATAGGGTCGCGCTCAACCAAGAACCGGAGCAGACATGGCAGGCCAAACCGCCCCTTTTTCCCGATTTGAGTGGATGATCGCTTGGCGTTATCTGCGCGCGCGGCGCGCCGAAGGCGGCGTGAGTGTGATGACCTGGATCAGCCTGATTGGCATCACGCTGGCGGTCTTTGCGCTGATTGCCACGCTGGCGGTGCGCGCAGGCTTTCGGGCAGAGTTTGTTGACACGATTTTAGGCGCGAATGCCCATGCAACCATTTATCAGCGCGGGGAAATTTCCGACACCGGCCAGATTGACCGCACCATTCACGACTTTGACGAGATGGCGGCGCGCCTGGGGGCGGTGCCCGGGGTGACACGTGCCGCGCCTCTGGTCAAAGGGCAGGTGATGGCAAATATGCGCAGCCGGAACGCGGGCGTTGAGGTCTTTGGCATGCGGGCTGCGGATCTGGCGGAGCTGCCGCGGATTGCTGATCCGGAGACCAGCGATGGGGATCTGGCGCGCTTTGGTGAAGGCATCGCCATTGGCTCTGGCGTGGCGCGCGAGCTGGGGGCGCTGGTGGGCGACCGGATCAAGATCATTTCGCCGAACGGGGTGAAAACCGCCTTTGGCACCTCGCCGCGGGTGAGTAGCTATGAGGTGGTCTATATCTTCTCCGCGGGGCGCTATGACATTGATCGCACTCGGGTTTATCTGCCGTTTGAGGCGGCGCAGACATTCTTTGATCGTGATGGTGTGGCTGATGAGATCGAGGTTATGGTGGCTGATCCGGAAAACGTGGGCGAGATGGCTGTTCCGCTGTTGCAGGCGGGCGGAGATAGGGCGCTGGTCTGGACCTGGCAGCAGGCCTCAGGGGGCTTTCTGAATGCACTGGAGGTTGAAGACAATGTGATGTTTGTGATCCTCTCGGTGCTGGTGCTGATCGCGACCATGAACATCGTTTCAGGCCTTGTGATGCTGGTGAAAAACAAGGGGCGCGACATTGGCATTCTGCGCACCATGGGGCTGACCGAAGGCTCTGTGCTTAGGGTGTTTTTCATCTGCGGAGCCTTCACCGGGGTGATTGGTACAGTGATGGGCGTGCTGCTTGGTTGCCTGTTTGCGATCTACATTGATCCCATTTTTTCCTTTGTAAACGTACTGTTGGGCGGTGAGGCCTGGGATCCGTCGATCCGCAATATCTATCACCTGCCGGCGCGGTTGCAGATGGAGGATGTGATAAGCGCGGTGAGCCTGTCGCTAGGACTGTCCTTCATTGTGACGATCTTTCCGGCGCGGCGGGCAGCGCGGATGAACCCTGTGGAGGCGCTGCGCTATGAATGATGTTGTGCTGAAACTTGAGGGCGTAGAAAAGCGCTATAACAAGGGCTTAGCCGGTGAAATCCATGTCCTGCGCGGGGCGGAGCTGCGCCTGAAGGCGGGTGAGATGGTGGCGCTTGTGGCCCCGTCAGGCGCGGGGAAGTCCACGCTGCTGCATATGGCGGGATTGCTCGATGCGCCGGACGCGGGGGCGGTGGAAATTGGCGGGCAAATGCTCTCTGGAAAGTCTGATCGGCAGCGCACAAAAGCGCGGCGGCAGGACATTGGTTTTGTCTATCAGTTTCACCATTTGTTGCCGGAATTCAGTGCTTTAGAGAATATCGCCCTGCCGCAGATGGCCAATGGGGTGGCCAAAGGGGCCGCCTCAGAGCGGGGGCGTGCCTTGCTGGAAACTGTGGGGGTGGCGCATCGGGCGGATCATCGGCCTGCGGAGCTGTCTGGCGGGGAGCAACAGCGGGTGGCCTTTTGCCGGGCGCTGGCCAATAAGCCACGGATTTTGTTGGCAGATGAGCCGACAGGGAACCTTGACCCCACCACCAGCGATCAGGTGTTTGACGCGCTGATGACGCTCGTGCGGGAGACCGGGCTGGCGGCATTGGTGGCGACGCATAATATGGAGCTGGCGGCGCGGATGGATCGGGTGGTGCGGCTGGAAAACGGGCAGCTGGTAGACGGCTGAGCTCATCAACTGAGAGCGGGTGTTGCGTGAGAGGTTAATGGGGCAGATTTGCCCTGTCTGAAACGTCGGTATTGCGTCGGTAACGCGGCTGTATTGCGGCGGTTCAATATATTGGGGCAGGGGCGTTTGTGAACGCTAGGGGCGTTGCGTCGCATGGTGGCCTTGGCCCCAGAACGAGCCGAAGGCGCTGGGGCAGCGCCCGACCGTCCGCAGGGCGGGCGCTTTTGCGACGGGGCGCGACAGTCTGATGAAACCGGATGTGTTTGGTCGGCATAAAGGGACAGGTTGCAGGCTGGGAGCGCCCACCCTCGGTCGGGCTTTGGACAGGGGCGCGGTTACACACTCATCGCCAGCACACGGCTGATTTCGGTGAGGCTGCGGCCGGATTGCTCCATCCAGATGTTGAAGGCCTCCTGCACCTTCTTCATCGCGCCTTTGGAAGTGGGCTGTTTGTCCACCACGCCTTCGGCGATCAGGCGGGCGACCACATCGCGGGACAGGATAAAGCTGTCTTTGCCCAAGAAGCGCAGCGCATATTGACCGGTGTTTCCACCGATGCGGGAGCCACCTTTTTTCATGAAGTCGAGCAGGCCGACATAGTCGGTCGCGGCCCAGCCGCCGAGCACTTTGCCCGCGCCGCCCTCGGCGCGCAGGGATTGCAGGAAGTGGGCGTTCTCGATCACGGTGCGGATTTTGGGGCCGTTGCGCACGATGTCTGTGTTGGACATCAGGCGGTCCATATCCTCGTCATGCAGAAAGGCGCAGCGGTCCACATCAAAGCCATGGAAGGCGGTTTCAAAACCCTCCCATTTGTTTTCAATCACCTGCCAGTTGAAGCCCGCCTGAAACACGCCTTTGGTGAATTGAGCAAGCCAGCGGTCTTCGGGGACTTGGGCTAGGTCGGCGGCGGATTTGGGCTTGGTCAGTTGGGCCTCAAGCGCGGCGGGCCCGCCTTTGCGGTCGGCGGCGATGGCGAAGATCTCGTCGAAGGGGCGCATGGGGTGGTCCTAAAATAAGAAATGTGTTTGGAAACTACTTTGAACGGCTATCTGCAGAAACCTGATAGTTTAGTCCGTATGTGTGATCTTCACTTATTGGCTGCGGGAACATTAAAGCATCTGCTGCGAGGTGCGCGGAAGCAGAAAGGCGACAACAGCGCCGAATGCGTAAGTAGGAACAATCACTTTTGCGAACATTAGAGGCAGAGAGTAAGATACCATGACGCCCATCCAGATACCTAATGGGTGGCCAAAAGAAATGATCGCACCTGTTAAGCCGCCGACACAAGGAAAGGCTGCCGCGATCCATATCAGGTCAATGTACCACTTGTTCCCCATCCGAGGAAAAACTTTCCAGGCCCAGTAGCTTGCGGCCAGTCCTGCGACTCCCGCCATTAACAAAGCATGATTTATGCCATGGCCCGGGTTCACCTGTGTGTCGTACACGTAAGTAGAAAAGGCCGCGCACGCAAAGGCCACAGCAATGCTTAACCATCTTGCCCTTTGGTTTGTGAAAGTGGGCTTTAGCATGTGTTTTTGTCACCTATTTGTGCGGATTTGAAGTTCGCTTCCTAGAATATTAGTCCGGTGGCTATTTTAGGCAAGTAGGGTTCCGATGTGCAAAAGCGCGCATAGTTTAGAGTGGCACGCTGGCGCGCGAACCGAGGGGGGAAGCGAAGCGCCCGCGTTTTGCCGGAGGCAAACCTCCGGTTTGACGGGTGCGGTTCACCTCTTGGGAGCTTGCTGCGCAAGCCCCTGTCGGTCGGCGGGGCGCTGCCAAATCTGTGATCTAGCCCCTGGCACAGTGGGCTTCTTGATATGGTTATTGCGCAATCTGCTCAAACATCACGTCGGTTCTGAGAACCAGCTTTTGACCTGTGATCACGGGGTCACCCCGATGGGACAGCGGATGATGAAAGAACACCGCTTTCCCCGTCGCTGGCTCGATTGTGAAATCTTCAAATACGTGGGGAGAAAACACATCTGCGAAGGTGGTGCCGCCGCCTTCGAAACCGTCGTTCAGATAGATCAGCAAGGTGAACATACTGTGATGGCCATTGCCGTTTCGGTAGGCCCCGTCTTGGTGCCAGTCGAAAAACTGACCGGGTTCATAGCGATACACCCGAAACCGGTCGTTCAATGCAATAGCTTGGTGACCCTTGAATGCGGTTGGAAAGAATGGCCGCACGTGTAGCCAGAGCTCTCTTGCAAGATCTTGATCGTCAAAAATCACGCGGTCGTTGTTGCGGATTTCAGCCGCAACATGTGTGCCGTGTTCGGTTGTAATCGTTGCGGGTTGGAAGCCAGCTTTGACCGCTAGGGCGGTCACCTCTGCACAGCGCGCATCGGTAAGGAAGTTTGGGGCTTCAAAGACCAAATGGTCCAAATCGTGTGGAATGGGCATCGTCCATCTCCGTAATTCCAGTCAAAGAGGGGGGGCGTTGGATCGCTAAGCGATCAACGGTGAGTTCCTCTGAGGAATGCGGCGTGGCTTGGCCGCGAGAGATGCTTGTTTTGACTTGCCATGGCGGGAGGAATGTCAGAGCGCGGCTTTTGTTTCAAGAGTTTGTCTTTGAGTCGGGGCTGTGCCGCGCTTCAATGATATAGCCACTTCCGCGCACGAACCGAGGGGTGGGAGCGAAGCGCCCGCCCCGTGGGGGCGGTTCGGGCGCTGCCAAAGCGCAGCTTTGGCATAGGAGTGGCTTTGCGGCGGGGATGGGTGGCGAAGAGTTCGACGAAGGGGCGCATGGAGTTTTCGCAAGCGGAACTTTACAGCTTGCAGCGTTCACGTAGCGCGGCGTCTCTCTGGCCTATCATTGCCCCATAAACCATTTCATCCAAACATTCCGGCTTGTAGTTTTCCCGCATGTACTTTGCATCCAGTATCACGATCTTCTTTCTTTGAACGTAAAAAGGGATCGCGTGCCGCCTAAGGTTTATACCAACGCCGCTTTTTTCAATGCTGTTGCCCGGTTCGCTGTCTGCGATATCGTCGGGGTCGAGGCTAAGCTGCTGCGCAAGTTCGAAAGTGTGAATGTCCGCGAAGCCTTCAAGCAGGATCACCCAGATATCGACATCGTGAAAATTGCTCGGTTCCTCGAAAGACAGATACCCGTTGGGATCTGAGAGCGGTCTGGTGAACAATGGTGGGGTCGAAAAGAACCCTTGGTTTTGCCAGAAGACAAATTTTGAGGGGTTTATGCGTTTCTCGAGGTTTGCGATTTTTGGAGAGGCAAGCGAGAGACTATAGAAGGCAAACAGCAAAGCGAGAAAAAGGATGTATAAGCCTAAACCGTAGGCGATCCATTTTGCGGCTTTCTTCATGCAGCTGTCTTTCTTCGAATTTCTACCAGAAGTGTTGTCGCCTCAAAGCTGCGCTGAAATCAATAGTGTTGAGCTTTAGGTTATCTGGTGGGATTGAGGCGGAACATCAGCCGCATATATGCCTTGCGCACGAACCGAGGGGTGGAAGCGAAGCGCCCGCCCCGTTGGGGGCGGTTCGGGCGCTGCCAAAGCGGAGCTTTGGCATTTTTTGGGCTTCCTACCCTTGTTGTTTGTGCCAGCTGTCAATGTTGCTGCAAATCTCGCGAATTGCTTGTCCGACACTCATTCGAGAAAAAAGAAAACTAACGGGCTCGCTCAAAGCCGCTTCGGTATGTTCCTCTGGAATGAAAATGATCGTGCCGGTTTCTTCCTCTTCGTTTTTGATGAATTCCCAAGTTCCGAGGATCTCTCCGTCGTCGGTCTCTACACGGCCCGTGACTTCCTCTGCTTCGATGCCAATTAGGTTTATCCGGTACGGGTGCTGCACGTTGGTTTCTTTCTGTGATTTTGTCTTAACTCTAACGCTTTAAGGTTGTGTTGCTTGTGTTCTTCTTCAAGGCTTTGGAGAATTTTGCGCTCGGTCATCAGCGCGCGGCCCAAGCCTTGCCAGAGCGTGAACAATGAAGACCTCCTACGTTGTGCTTTCGCCCCCCACCTTTACCCCGCTTTAACTCAAAAATACTTAGGTGGCCTTGCAGCCCTCCGAGCCCACCACTAAGACTCTCTTGGTAGGGTCCGACGGTCGGGCCGAAGCGATCAACAGGCAGGCGATATGAAAGACCCTTTTGAGACTTATATGAACACCCTTGTGCCCATGGTTGTGGAACAGACCAGCCGTGGTGAGCGCGCCTATGATATTTTCTCGCGCCTGCTGAAAGAGCGCATCATCTTCCTCAACGGTCCTGTGCATGACGGCATGTCCTCGCTGATCGTGGCGCAGCTTCTGCACCTTGAGGCGGAAAACCCCTCCAAAGAAATCAGCATGTACATCAACAGCCCCGGCGGCGTGGTGACCTCCGGTCTGTCGATCTATGACACCATGCAGTACATCAAGCCGAAGGTGAGCACGCTGGTGATTGGTCAGGCGGCCTCCATGGGCTCCTTGCTGCTGACCGCCGGTGAAGCGGGCATGCGCTTCTCTCTGCCGAACTCGCGCGTGATGGTGCACCAGCCATCCGGTGGCTATCAGGGCCAGGCGACGGACATCATGATCCACGCCGAAGAAACCCTGAAGCTGAAGAAGCGCCTCAATGAAATTTACGTGAAGCACACCGGCCGCACCTATGAAGAGGTGGAGCAGGGGCTTGAGCGCGACAACTTCATGAGCCCGGAAGAGGCCAAAGACTGGGGTCTGATCGACGAAATCGTCGAAAATCGCGCCAAAGGCGACGACGAAGAGAATTGAAAATAAGTGCCCGGTGACGCGTGGTCGCCATCGGGCACTTTCGCATTGTACCCCGTTTGCGCCTGTCCTAAGCTGGCTGAAACGCGGGGGCCTCACAGAACTGAGGCCGAGGTTTTGGGCCTGAAAGGGAAGACATGTCGAACACATCCGGTGGTGACAGCAAGAACACTCTCTACTGCAGCTTCTGCGGCAAGAGTCAGCACGAAGTGCGCAAACTGATTGCGGGTCCAACCGTTTTCATCTGTGATGAATGTGTCGAACTTTGCATGGACATCATCCGCGAAGAGACCAAGGCCAGCGGGCTGAAGGCTTCAGAGGGTGTGCCGACACCGCGCGAGATCTGCGACGTGCTGGACGACTATGTGATTGGTCAGGCCGTGGCCAAGCGGGTGCTGTCTGTGGCGGTGCACAACCACTACAAACGCCTCAACCACGCCCAGAAGGGTGGCGATATTGAGCTGGCGAAATCCAACATCCTGCTGATTGGCCCAACCGGCTGCGGTAAGACCCTGCTGGCGCAGACGCTGGCGCGCATTCTGGATGTGCCTTTCACCATGGCGGATGCCACCACACTGACCGAAGCCGGTTACGTGGGCGAGGATGTCGAGAACATCATTCTGAAGCTTCTGCAGGCGTCGGAATATAACGTGGAGCGTGCGCAGCGCGGCATCGTCTATATCGACGAGGTCGACAAGATCACGCGCAAATCCGAGAACCCGTCGATCACCCGTGACGTGTCCGGCGAAGGTGTGCAGCAGGCGCTTCTGAAGCTGATGGAAGGCACCGTGGCAAGCGTGCCGCCCCAAGGTGGCCGCAAGCATCCGCAGCAGGAATTCCTGCAGGTGGACACCACCAACATTCTGTTCATCTGTGGCGGCGCATTTGCCGGTCTGGACCGCATCATTGCGCAGCGCGGCAAAGGCTCTGCGATGGGCTTTGGCGCCGATGTGCGCGACAATGATGAGCGCGGTGTGGGTGAGATCTTCCAGGATCTGGAGCCGGAAGATCTGCTGAAATTTGGTCTGATCCCGGAATTTGTCGGCCGTCTGCCGGTTCTGGCAACGCTGGAAGATCTGGATGAAGACGCGCTGGTGATCATTTTGACACAGCCCAAGAACGCGCTGGTGAAACAGTATCAGCGTCTGTTTGAGCTGGAAGATGTGCAGCTGACCTTCACCGATGAGGCGCTGAAAGCGATTGCGCGCCGCGCGATTGAGCGCAAGACCGGGGCCCGTGGCCTGCGTTCCATCCTCGAAGAGATCCTGCTCGACACCATGTTCGAGCTGCCGGGTCAGGAGAGCGTGACCGAAGTTGTGGTGAACGAAGAAGCCGCAACCACACAGGCCGCGCCGCTGATGATCCACGGCGAAGCGGAGAAAGAGCCAGCTTCTGCGGGCTGAGGCTTTCTGCGGATAGAGTTTGAAAGGGCGCTCCGGCTGGGGCGCCTTTTTTGTTTGGTGGTGATGTGAAGCGCTTAGGACAGGGGCTTTGCCCCTCTGCGCGCGGGGCGCGCGCATTCACCCCAGGATATTTGACGAATGAGAAGGCGCAGCGCACGCAAATGTGAGCGGGGGCTGGTTGTCATTGGGGGCGCGGGGGCCAATATCGGGCGCGCTAACAAAGGACCTGTTCATATGCCCAAAGCCGTACTCTATCGCATGGATCTGCCCAACTACACTTGTGGCTATGGCACCGCTGCGCGTGACCTGCTCAAGCGGGAGAAGTTTGAGATTGAGGAACATGTGCTGCGCACACGGCGGGAGACGGATGCGTTCAAAGACAAGCATCACATCACCACCACGCCGCTGATTTTCATTGATGGGGTCAAGATTGGCGGGTTTACCGATCTGAAGAAGCATCTGCAGGGGCAAAAGCCGAAGTCCAAACGGTTTTGGAGGCGCTAGGCGTCGTCGTGAAAATCTGGAGCGCTGGGGTTTACCCTCATCCAGTGTCGGGACTGGACCAAGTCGCCGAACTCAGATGTTGCGTGTTTTTTGGGGAAGGAAGTTCTAGCCAATGGCGGTGTGCCCTCTGCGCTTGGTTCTGGGGTTCAGCTTGGCTTTGGATGGTGGTCTGGTCGCATCTATTGTGTTGGAATGAAGACCCGATCTGAGAGTGCGATAATTGGGTAGGGTATGTGAAGCCAAGGCAGCTCTTGCTTGTTTGCTTCAAGCCATTCGACGAACTTGTTTGGTTCGTCCGTTGGAACTTCGACGTATCGAGAGGGCGGGGCGGAAAAAATCAGACGCTTTTCCATGATCATCGAATGGGCTGTGGGGTAGGCGGCCTCCAGGTCCAAGCCGGTGCGCAATCTAAGGGTAAGGTATCTTAAGGCGTCGCCGCGCTTTTCAACGGCACGTGTTTCAATCAGTGTCACGACGTCGCAGAAATCGAAGCTGGCAATTCCGCCAAAGGGGAGCGCGACTGGAGGAACAAGGGCGAAGGTGCCTTTCTCGGGCCCCTCATAGGCAATCCAGGACAGCAATATGCCGCGCATCGGGGGCAGTTGCACCACGTGGCCTTCATAGCCCGCCTTTATGGGGATGGGATCGTGTTTCTCATCAGGGGCAGTGTTGATTTGGCACTCTTCCGTTTTGCGGGTCTGTTCGGCCGGTGTCGGTGGGCGCTCTGAAAGAGCAGCGGCTTCGGAGGCCGTCATATTTTGCGAGGAAGCGGCTCCACCAAGCCCGATCAACATCACGCAGGCGAATGCCTGAGGCAAAGACCTAAAACCAAGAAACATTGCAGTCGGCCTTTCCCATATTGATCGTGAAATACACAAGCGCATCGCGCCCCGAGACCAGACACCCAAGCCACTATGCTTGCATCAAGGTTGAGCAGTTTCCTCGGCATCTGCAAAGTCGTTCGGGCACTTGCTTGAGTTGTGTGGCAAATTGGCGGAAAGACTGCGGCGGTCTTTTGCGACATCGCATCTGAGAGGGCGCATGGGCTCACGACCGACCTTTTGTGCATGTGGTTCGCCTGGTATGCCTTCGCCAACTGAAAGCGACCTCTTCATCACCTCTCGCAACCGGTCGTAAAAAAAACGATCCGGGAGCCGACCCGGTGGTGGTAGCCATTGACAGTTCCCCTCTACCGGAGGATGTCTGACCTGAACAAATATTCAGGAGCGCATCATGGGCGTACGTCACATTTCCACCGGATCCCCCTTTGAGGAAAAGATCGGCTATTCCCGTGCGGTTGTGGCCGATGGCTGGGTCTTTGTGTCCGGCACCACGGGCTATGATTATGAGACCATGACCCTGCCTGAGGATGTGGTGGATCAGTGCCGCAACACGCTGGCGACCATTGGCAAGGCGCTTGAGGCGGCGGGCAGCAGCCTCGATGATGTGGTGCGGGTGAACTATATCCTGCCCGACGGCAGTGATTTTGAGAAATGCTGGCCGGTGACCAGTGAGGTTTTTGCCAAGGCCAAGCCAGCGGCGACGATGATCATTGCGGACCTCATGGAAGAGGCCATGAAGATCGAGATCGAAGTCACCGCGCGCGTGGCCTCCTAAATCGCTGTCCGCAGCCCTCAGCGAAAGCGCTTTGACATGACCTCTCATATTGCCACGGATCGTGCGGCCAATCGGCTGGGCAGCCTGTTTATGGTTGCGGCCATGGCCGGGTTTGCGGTGGAGGATGCCTTTTTGAAGGCCGCCGCCCAGAGCCTGCCGATCGCACAGGTGATGGTGTTGTTTGGCGCAGGTGGGGCTATGGTGTTTGCCCTGTGGCTGCGCGCTAAAGGGCAGCCGCTGGCCCCCAAGGAGGTGCTGTCGCGCCCGATGCAGGTGCGGGTGTTCTTTGAGATTTTCGGGCGGCTGTTTTTCACCCTGTCGCTGGCGCTGACGCCGCTGTCCTCAACCACGGTGATCCTGCAGGCCACACCGATTGTGGTGGTGGCCTTTGCGGCGCTGGTGCTGGGCGAACGTGTCGGTTGGCGGCGCTGGTTGGCAATTGTGATCGGATTGCTGGGCGTTGTGCTGGTGGTGCGGCCTGGCGGGGACAGTTTCACCCTGCTGTCGCTACTGGCGGTTGGCGGGATGCTGGGCTTTGCCGGACGTGATCTGGCCAGCCGGGCGGCGCCTGCGAGCCTTGGGACGGCTGTTTTGGGGCTCTATGGGTTTCTGGCGATTGTGCTGGCCGGAGCGCTTTATGGGGCGCTGTGGGAGCAGCAGCCGTTTCACACCCCGCAGCCCAATGCGCTTCTGGCGGTTGCGGCGGCGGTGGCTTGTGGCGTCTTTGCCTATAGCGCGCTGATGCGGGCGATGCGCACCGGGGAGGTCTCTGCGGTGACCCCGTTCCGCTACAGCCGTTTGCTGTTTGGCGTGGCGCTCGGGGTGATCGTGTTTGGCGAAGGGCTCGACGCGATGATGATCGCAGGCAGCCTGCTGATCGTGCTCTCAGGGCTTGTGATCCTCTGGCGCGGGAAGCGGTGAGGCTCAGGCGCTGAGAGAGCGGGTGATCTCTGCCCTCCGGTTTTCCTGAAGGGTTTGAAAGCCGTACCCGAGGTCGCCTTGCTCGTCCGCAGGCCGTTTGGCGAGCCAGTCGCGGGTCTGGCGTACCGACAAAGTGGGGCGGCAGGTGTTTGCGTAGGCGTTGCTGTCACCAATGTGGGCGCTCAGTGAGCTGCGGTTTTCCTCAGACAGCGCGGCGAGGGCCATGGGGCCGGGAAAGAAGCTTTCGGTCGCAAGCCCTTCGGACAAAATCACCGCGTGGCTTGGCAGCAGAATATGAAAATACTCCACCTCCTGCCATTCAGAGAGCACCCGGATGCCAGCCAGAGAGGTCAGCGCCTTGGCCGGGGCAAAGATCTCGGCGTCCTGTTGGCGGATCAGCACCCGGTGCTGGGGGGAGACAATCAGATCGCGAAACGGCAGATCGCAGCCGAGCGCACCCGCTGAAATGAGGATCGGGTGGAGCTTTGAGGGTGCAGGCAGCGCCTTATGGGTGGAGGTCGCCCATTGCACGGGTTGGGGGCCGTGATCAAAGGTCAGAACCAGATCGCCGGGGCAGAGATCCTGAACTTTGCGGGGGCCTGCTGGGGTGGCGATATGGGTGTTTGCGGCAAAGCAGGGCACGCCATCCACATCTTTGAAGTCGCTGTATTTGCTGTCTCCGTAGTTGCTGCCCATGACTTTGACGTATTTGGCACCATCCACAAGCGAGCCGTCGGTGGCAAATCCCCAGACATCAGAAGTGTTCCCGCCTTTTGAGAATACGGTAAGTTTGATCTGAGGACCTGTTGGAAAGCCGTAGGCATCGAGCTTTTGCACATAGATGTGGGACTCAGATTCCACCTTGGTGCCATCTGCGACCAAGCCCTTACCGTCGACGATGACGTGGTTGTCCGCGGCGTTGTCGTTGAACATGGAGGAGTCGCTGCTGCTGTCCTCCAGTGAAATCATGAAATCCTTATAGCCGCCGGTGAATTGAAATACGGTGCCATCCGGGGTCGAGGAGTTGTTGATGATGGAGCTGCCTGCGGTGCCAAACGGGCTGTCGGAGGTGATCTTCAGCGCCTGACTGTCGCTGGCCATGAATTTGCGCATTACCATGAGATCATCCTTTCAGGGTCGTTTGACCCATCGATAAAGGAAACTCCCTTACATACCTTTGATGGTTCGTATTTTACGCATTTGGCCGTTTCTTGCTGAGATGCGTCGGGTTTCCCATACCCTTAGGTCAAGAAGATTGACAACGCGCAGGCGGTGGCCTTTGGTGAAGGAAGATTGCGTTTCAACTCTGACGGGAGCGGCGGGGACCTATGGCGGAAACAGCTTCACAAGGCGGCCATGAGGGCGGCAGCGTCCTGAAATCAGCCATCCCGATCTTGCGGATGTTTGATGAGGCCCATGCGCGGGCTTTCTATTTGGATTTTCTGGGTTTTTCGAAAGACTGGGAGCATCGCCACGATGTGGATTTCCCGCTTTATATGCAGATTTCCCGACAGAACTGTCTGTTGCATCTGACCGAACATTTTGGCGATGCGACCCCGGGGAGCGGCTGCTTTGTGCCGATGGAGGGCGTGGAGGCCTTTCATGCGGAACTTGTTGCGCGCAATCCGGACAACCTGCGGCTGGGGCTTGAGACCATGCCCTGGGGCCAGCAGGTGAAAGTGACCGATCCCTTTGGCAATAAGCTGACATTTTGCGAGCAAAACGCGCAGGCGCAGTGACCGGGCGCACGGCCTGTTCGCGATCTCTTTACCAAGGGGCTCTGCGCACTGGACCTTTGAGGGCAAATGGTCCATATGGAACATGTATTTGCGGAGACTCCCATGGGCATTCTGAGCACAATCAACAACGTATTGACCTGGTGGAATGGCGCCACGCTGAACACCAAACTCTATACGATGCGCAAAGGCATCAAAGTTGGGGAAGATGCTGAAGGCAATGTCTATTACCGCAACGCCAATGATTCAAAACGCTGGGTGATCTACAACGGTGAAGCCGAAGCCAGCCGCGTGGGCGCGGATTGGCATGGATGGCTGCACCGGACCTTTGACGAGGTGCCCTCGGAAAAGCCATTGGCGCATAAAACGTGGGAAATCCCACATCAGGAAAATGTGACCGGCTCGGCTTTGGCCTATGCGCCGGCAGGATCGATCAGAGCCACGGGCAAAGCTCCGGTAGAGCGCTCTGACTATGAGGCTTGGAGCCCGGAGTAATTAGCCCATGTCGGCGGTACGTACTGAGACTTTTGTAGGCGCGGCTGTGGTCGCGGTGGCAGCAGGCTTTCTGCTGTATGGCGCGCAGTTTTCCAATGTGGGCGGTGATACGGGCGGCTATGGGCTGAACGCATCTTTCCGCTCCATTGAGGGCATCAGCGTGGGCACGGATGTGCGGTTGGCCGGTGTGAAAATCGGCACGGTGACCGATGTACAGCTGGACCCGGCGACCTTCCGCGCGACGGCGAATTTCAACGTCGCCAATGGCATTGAACTGCCCGATGACAGTTCGGTTGTGATTTCCTCTGAGGGGCTGCTGGGCGGCAATTTTGTGGAAATTCTGCCGGGTGGTTCGCCGTTCAACTTTGAGGCCGGTGACGAGATTGAAGACACGCAGGGCTCTGTCAGCCTGATCTCGCTGTTGCTGAAGTTTGTCAGCGGCAGCGGAGAGAGCTGAGATGCGCAGGGCGGCAACGGCGCTTGCGCTGACGGCGGGGTTGGCTGCTGCGCCCGCGGTGGCGCAGGAGATCATCATCGAGACGCTCGATATTGCGCCGCTGCGCTATGAGCCGCTTGATATTCCTCTGGGCGATGTGACCAGTGAAACAGTTGTGGCCGCCTCGGTCGGCGAGGGGGCAATGCTGCGGGGGCTGGACAAGCTCACTGGGCAAGTGGCTGATTTTGAACTGCAAAACGGCTATAGCGTCAACTTTGGCACCTTGCGGGTGGATATGGCGCAATGCCGTCACCCCAGCGAGAACGCCACTGGTGAAGCCTATGCCTTTATCTCGGTCTTTGAGGATCAGGGGGCAGGGGCAAATCTGTTTCAGGGCTGGATGATTGCCAGCTCTCCGGCGCTGAGTGCGCTGGATCACCCGCGCTATGACGTCTGGGTTTTGCGCTGCAAAGTGGCTGAGGCCAATACCTCTGAGGCTGACGGCAGCGAGTGAGCTGTGATGTCAGCGTCCTGACGCTGCGCCCATGTGAGCATCCGGTGATAATCGGCGCGGGGCACCTCTATGGCGCCCAGTGAGGCGAGGTGCTCTGTCAGAAACTGCGTGTCAAACAGTGTGAAGCCGCAGCGGCGCAGATGTTCAATCAGGAAGGCGAGCGCCACTTTGGAGGCGTCTGTGGTCCGGGAGAACATGCTTTCCCCAAAGAAGGCGGCACCAAGAGTCACACCATAGATGCCTCCCACCAGGCGGGAGCCGTCCCAGACCTCCAGAGAATGCGCCTGTTCGCGCCGGTGCAAATCGACATAGAGCTGGTGGATCTGTGCGTTGATCCAGGTTTCATCGCGATCGGCGCAGCCGTAAAGCACCCCTTCAAAATCAGCGTTCAGGGACACATCATAAGCGCCGCGCCGGATGCGGCGGGCCAAGCTGCGGGAGATGTGGAAGCCATCGAGGGGAAAAATACCGCGGCGGATCGGGTCCACCCAGAAGATGTCCGGGTCATCGCGGTTTTCGGACATGGGGAACACCCCCATGCCATAGGCGCGCATCAAGAGGTCCGGTGTGACCTCGCTCATGATGCGCGCCCAAGCAGGATCAGCCCTCCGCCATATTGGCGTCGAGCCACTTCTCCAACCAGTGAATGTTGTATTCGCCGGTGTGGATGTCTTTTTCCTGAAGCAGCATGTGGAAGAGCGGCGTCGTGGTTTCGATGCCGTCGATGATCAGCTCACCCAGAGCGCGGTCCAGACGCGCGAGCGCCTCAGCCCGGTCGCGGCCATGCACGATCAGCTTGCCGATCAGGCTGTCGTAATATGGCGGGATGGAGTAGCCGTCATAAAGCGCGCTGTCCATGCGCACGCCAAGGCCGCCGGGCGCGTGGTAGGCTGTGATTTTGCCGGGACGCGGAGCGAAATCCGGCAGTTTCTCAGCGTTGATACGCACCTCAATCGCGTGGCCGTTGATCTCCAGATCATCCTGACCAAAGGACATGGGCTCGCCTGCGGCCACGAGGATTTGCTCGCGCACAAGGTCGACACCAAAGATGCCTTCGGTCACCGGGTGTTCCACCTGCAGGCGGGTGTTCATTTCGATGAAATAGAACTCGCCGTTTTCATAGAGGAACTCGATGGTGCCCGCGCCGATGTAGTTGATCTTGGCAACCGCATCCGCACAGATTTTCCCGATGCGCGCGCGTTCTTCCGGTGTGATCGAGGGGCCGGGGGCCTCTTCAAACACCTTCTGGTGACGACGCTGCAGGGAGCAGTCGCGCTCGCCCAGATGCACCGCATTGCCCTTGCCGTCGCCAAACACCTGAATTTCGATGTGACGCGGGGTGGTGAGGTACTTCTCGATATAGACTTCATCGTTGCCAAAGGCGGCTTTGCCCTCGGCCCGTGCGGTCATAAACGCGCTTTCCATGTCCGCGGCGGTTTGCGCCACTTTCATGCCGCGACCACCCCCACCGGCGGTGGCCTTGATGATGACCGGATAGCCCATCTCTTCGCCAAGCTTCTTGGCCGCGGCCAGATCCGGCACACCACCGTCAGAGCCGGGCACGCAAGGCACGCCGAGTTTGATCATCGTGTCTTTGGCGGTGATCTTGTCACCCATCACACGGATGTGCTCGGCGGTTGGGCCGATGAAGGTCAGGTCGTGATCTTCGACGATCTGCACAAAGTTCGCGTTCTCAGACAGGAAGCCATAGCCCGGGTGGATCGCCTGAGCGCCGGTGACTTCGCAGGCCGCGATGATGGAGGCCATGTTCAGATAGCTGTCTGTGCCCGGCGCAGGGCCGATACAGATCGCCTCATCCGCCATCCGCACGTGCATCGCATCCGCATCGGCGGTGGAGTGCACCGCGACCGATTTGATGCCCATTTCGCGGCACGCACGGATCACGCGCAGGGCGATTTCTCCGCGGTTGGCGATCAGGATTTTGTCAAACATTACAGAACCCTTATTCGATGATCACCAGCGGCGCGCCGTATTCCACGGTGTCGCCATCTGCCACCAGAATGCGCTTCACGGTGCCGGATTTGGTGGCCGGGATGTGGTTCATGGTTTTCATCGCTTCCACGATCAGCAGGGTGTCGCCTTCGTTGACGGTCTGACCGACGCTGATGAAGGAGGCCGCGCCGGGTTCCGGCTGCAGGTACACGGTGCCAACCATCGGCGAAGTCACAGCGCCCGGGTGGCTTGCTGGATCTGCTTCTGCTGCGGCAGGGGCAGCGGCTGCCGCAGGGGCTGCCGCTGCGGCGGCTGGGGCTGCGGCTGCGGGGGCAGCGACGGCGACTTGGGCCGGTGCGGCGACCACTTGGGTCTGGCGGCTGACACGCACGTTCAGGCTGTCGTCCTCGCCATATTCGCGCATGACTTCCAGCTCGGTCAGGTCGTTTTCGCGCAGGAGCTCTGCCAGTGCAGAGATGAAGGCCACATCGGAGTCGTGATTTTTCTTGCTCATTTCCGTTTTCTATCCTCTTCGCGCAAAGCGCGGTTGAGTCTTATTCTGGTTTCCCTTGCGGCGCTTATAGAGAAAAAGCACCCTGTAGGAAAGCTGAACTGGCCTTTCAGATGGGGGGAAAAGACGTTGTTTTCCAGCCTTGAACGGGCTTTCGTGGCCAATTTTACGCGCAGCGCTGTCCTGAGATGTCAACGCAGCGCTGTCCGTGTGCAGTGACTCGGTGACGTTGGGTCACAATTTGACCTGTCAAATGGGCGCGCGTGCCGCAGATGTCGGGCAGTGTTGGCCTGTGTCGGGCAATGCAGCTGAGCGGCAAGAGCCGGCGCAGAGGGCGCTAGAGCGGCATGCCGGCAAGTTTCGCCACCAGTTCGGCCAGCTTGCGGGCGCCAAATTTGCGCAGCAGGCGGGCGCGGTATTCCTCCACCGTGCGATAAGACAGAGCCAGCTCCAGACCGATTTCCTTGGAGGTCATGCCGCGGCAGGTGAGGATGGCCACTTCGCGCTCGCGCTGGGTGAGCTCGACCACGGGGCGGTCCTCAGATAGGTCTGCAAAAGACCAGACGCTTTTCTGAAACGGGTTGTCGGGTGAGGTGGACTGGCCGCGTACGCGGCACCAAAACAGCGTGCCATCGCTGCGGCGCATCACGCGCTCATCACTGTAGCGCCCGGTGTCGGCAATGGCGGAATAGACCCGCTCGCCAATGGTCCGGTAGTCTTCCTGAGAGGCGTAGAACTCGGCAATGGAGCGTGCTGCGCAGGCCTCGGCAGACAGGCCAAACATCTCGCCAAAGCGCAGATTTGCGCGCGAAATGATGCGGTTCTGAAGAATGCAGAGCCCGACAGGGGCGTGATCAAAGGCCAGTGCGTGAAGTTCCATGGGGCGCAGTGATGGCACAGGTGTAGGGAAAGGGGAAGGGGGGCGTTAGGGCTTGGCTGTACGGCGTATTTCAGGTTTGGTTTTTGAGCAAAAAAAGAGGCCGATCAATCGCCTCCGTCGCCGTCTCCATCGCTGTCCCACGCACCGCCCGCTGCGGAGGGATCAGTGTAAGAGCTTCTCTCGCCGCCATGCCATTCTATCCAGACGTAGAGGCCGTCTTCTTGTCGTCGCAGGGATTTCCTCCGAACTCGGTTTTGATAAAGGGAGAAGGCGATGAAAGTGATCATCAAGGCGCCTTGAAAAAAATGGGATACCCAGCCGGTATCCGCACTGTAGCTCAGCATATGCTGTTTCCATCTGTTGTTTCGGAAGGTCAGACGAGAGCGCGTTGGGAAGCTTTGGCGAGGTCAGAGCAGTCCAACCCCTTTTGATCTTAGCAACCTGTAAAATCGAAACACGTCTCATTTCTGTCTCAATTGTAAGACGCGCAATGTAACGATCTCATGACAGGTGGCGAAGTGACGTGATGGCCTCGGGCGCACAGCATGAAAAAACGCCCCGCCAGAAGCTGGCAGGGCGTTGAGATCTTTGTAAAGTCGCGCGCTGTTTAGTTGACCAGCGTGGCCTCGGTTGCGGCGCGGAACTCTTCTTCCGTGACACCATCAGCCAGCTCCACGAGCTTCAGGCCGCCTTCAACCACATCGAGCACACCGAGGTTGGTGATTATGCGATCCACCACGCCTTTGCCGGTGAGCGGCAGGGTGCATTCCTTCAGCACTTTGGATTGGCCGTGTTTGTTGGCGTGATCCATCACCACCACCACACGGCCCACACCAGCCACCAGATCCATCGCGCCGCCCATGCCTTTCACCAGCTTGCCGGGGATCATCCAGTTGGCCAGATCGCCGTTTTCCGCGACTTCCATCGCGCCAAGGATGGCCATGGCGATTTTGCCGCCACGGATCATCGCAAAGCTCTGCGCGCTGTCAAAATAGGCGGTCTGCGGCAGCTCGGTGATGGTCTGTTTGCCAGCGTTGATTAGGTCTGCGTCCTCATCCCCCTCAACAGGGAACGGCCCCATGCCGAGCATGCCGTTTTCAGATTGCAGTGTGACTTCAACACCTTCGGGGATGTAGTTGGACACCAGCGTCGGGATGCCGATGCCGAGGTTCACATACCAGCCGTCTTGCAGTTCCTGTGCGGCGCGTGCCGCCATTTGATTGCGGTCCCAAGCCATTGTTATGCCTCCTCGCGCGGGCGCACGGTGCGCTGTTCGATGCGTTTTTCGTGATCACCCTGAATAATGCGGTGCACATAGATGCCGGGCAGGTGGATCGCGTCCGGATCCAGCGAGCCAGTGGGCACGATTTCCTCAACCTCGGCGATGCAGATCTTGCCGCAGGTGGCCGCGGGCGCATTGAAATTGCGTGCGGTTTTGCGGAACACCAGATTGCCGGTTTCATCGGCTTTCCAAGCCTTCACAATGGCCAGATCGGCAAAGATGCCCTCTTCCATGATGTAGTCTTCCATCGCGCCATCCAGCCCGGTGGGGAACTGCTTTTCCAGCTTGCCTTCGGCAATCACGGTGCCCACGCCGGTCTTGGTGAAGAAGCCCGGAATGCCCGCACCACCGGCGCGCATGCGCTCGGCCAGCGTGCCCTGCGGGTTGAACTCCAGCTCCAGCTCACCGGAGAGATACTGGCGCATGAATTCAGCGTTTTCGCCCACATAGGAGCTGATCATCTTTTTGACCTGTTTGGTCTGCAGCAGGATGCCGATGCCAAAATCATCCACACCTGCGTTGTTTGAAGCGAAGGTCAGATCTTTGACGCCGCTGTCTTTGATGGCGTCGAGCAGAAGCTCGGGGATGCCGCAGAGGCCAAAGCCGCCTGAGGCGATGAACATGCCGTCAGACAGCACGCCCTCAAGCGCGTCTGCGGCATTGGCATATACCTTTTTCATGGGTGTCTCTCTCCCTAGGGTCAGCAAATTGCGCAAAGTTGTGACGGCGCGTCACAAGGGAGTCAACGATCGCAGGGGCAAAGGCGTATTACTACGGGGGGCGTTTGCGGGACGGGGCGAGGGGCCAGCCCCTCGCGCTCCCCGGAGTATTTGGCGCAGAATGAAGTTTGGATGGGGGGTATATCAGATGTTGGTAAATGGGCGGTGACGGTGTTCACTGAGAAGGCCGCGCCACGAGGATATCTGAGCCATGCCAAACATCCCTATTTGCACCGATTTTGTCTCGCTGCTGGCGATCAGGACCACGGCGCGTGGGGCAGAGGTCTTGCTATTGAAACGCAATTCCTACCCTGCGGACAGCTGGTGTCAGGTCGCGGGGCGGATTGAGGCGGGGGAAACCGCGTGGCAAGCGGCGCTCAGAGAGCTGCGTGAGGAAACCGGGCTGGTGCCTTGTGCGCTCTATTCCGGCGACATTTGTGAACAGTTCTATGAGCCCAAGCAGGATGCGTTGATGATCGCACCGGTGTTTGTGGCGGTGATTGATCCGGAGGCGGAGGTTGTTTTGAACCACGAGCACAGCGCTTTTTGCTGGGCAAGTTTTGATGCGGCGCGGGAGATGGTTTCTTTCGGGGGGCAGCGGCGGGTGTTGCAGGCTGTGGAGGAGGAGTTTGTGAAACGCCTTCCGAGTTCTGACCTGCGGATCGAGATCTAAGGCCGGGCGCGTTCTGGTCCCCAAAAGGGTGCTCGGTTTTGCAGAGCAGGCCTCAAAAAACAAAAGGCCCCTCGTGGGGGCCTTTCTTTGGGGGGCAGCTTATTCTGTGTCAGCCGCTTTTTTTGTTGTGGTTTTCTTGGCCGCTGTCTTTTTGGCGGGCGCTTTCTTTTTCGCAGCGGCTTTCTTGGTGGCTGCTTTCTTGCGCGTGGGCTTTTTCTTGGCCGCTTTTTCCGCGATCCACTGGACCGCCTGTTCCATGGTCACGTCGGCCACTTCCACCTCTTTGGGGATGGTGGCGTTGACTTTTTCCCATTTCACATAGGCGCCGTAGCGGCCGTCCATGATGTTGACCGCGCCGCCGTCATCGGGGTGTTCGCCCAGCTCGCGCAGCGGTTTGGCGGCTGCGCCGCCGCCGCGACGGCCCGGGTTGTTGCGCTTTTCAGTCAGCAGCTCGACCGCGTGGTTCATGCCGATTTCAAAGACATCGTTGGGGTCTTTGAGGTTGGCGTAGACCGGCTTTGCGTCGTCGGGCAGCTGGTGCATAACGTAAGGGCCGAAACGGCCAAAGTTCGAGGTGATCATGCCGCCTTCGGGGTGCATGCCGATTTCACGGGGCAGGGACAGGAGCGTCAGGGCCTTGGCGAGGTCCATGTCGTCCTTGTTCCAGCCGCGGGGCAGGGAGGCACGTGGCGGCTTCTTGTTCTCAGGCGTTGGCTCACCACGTTGCACATAGGGGCCAAAGCGGCCAGCCTTGAGCCAGATTTCATCCCCTGCGTCTTCGCCAAGCACACGTTCATCGCCATCAGCGCCTTCGCCTGCAATCGGGCGGGTGTAGGTGCATTCGGGGTAGTTGCCGCAGCCGACAAAGCCGCCGGTGCGGGAGCTTTTGAGGTGCAGCTGGCCGTTGCCGCATTTCGGGCAGACGCGTGGATCGGAGCCGTCTTCGCGCGGCGGATAGAGCTGTGGAGCCAGTGCGTCATCCAGCACGTCGAGCACCTCGGAAATGCGCAGCTCGCTTGTTTCGCCGATGGCGGCGGAGAAATCTTTCCAGAAGCGCGCAAGCACGTTTTTGTAGTCGCGGTTGCCTGCGGAGACGTCATCAAGCTCTTCTTCGAGGTTCGCGGTGAACTCATAGCCGACATAGGTGCGGAAGAAGTTCAAAAGGAAGATCGTGACGATGCGGCCTTTGTCCTCTGGGAAGAGGCGGTTTTTGTCTTTGCGGACGTATTCGCGATCCTGAATGGTGGTGATCACGGAGGCATAGGTGGAGGGGCGGCCGATGCCGAGCTCTTCCATCTTTTTCACCAGTGTCGCCTCGGTGTAGCGGGGCGGTGGCTGGGTGAAATGCTGCTCCGGGGTCACGGTGCGTTTGTCGGCCTCTTCGCCCTGCATGATCTGGGGCAGGCGCTTGTCGTCGTCATCGACAACCTGATCGTCGCGGCCTTCTTCATAGACGCGCATGAAGCCGTCAAACAGCACCACCTGACCGGTGGCGCGCAGCTCGACCTGTTGATCGTCAGAGGCGATGTCGACCGTGGTGCGCTCCATGCGGGCGCCAGCCATTTGGCAGGCCAGCGTGCGCTTCCAGATCAGGTCATAAAGCTTGCGCTGATCGGCGTCGGTGACTTTCAGGTCATCGGGTTTGCGCATCATATCCGTTGGGCGGATACATTCGTGCGCTTCCTGTGCGTTTTTGGCTTTGTTTTTGTAGATGCGCGGCTCGGCGGGCACGTAGTCATCGCCATAAAGCGTCTGGATCGCGTCACGCGCTGCGGCCACGGCTTCGGGCGCCATGTCGATGCCGTCGGTCCGCATATAGGTGATGTAGCCGGCCTCATAGAGGCGCTGGGCGGCGCTCATGCACTGACGTGCGCCCATGGAGAATTTGCGGCTGGCCTCCTGCTGGAGCGTGGAGGTCATGAAGGGCGCAGATGGGTTGCGGGAGGCGGGCTTGGCCTCTACGCGCGCCACAGAGAGGTCGCGGGACTGGATCGCCTGCACGGCCAGTTCGGCGGCGGTGCTGTTTTCCAGCGCGTATTTGTCGAGCTTCTCGCCGCCCAGAACGGTGAGGCGGGCCTCAAACTCTTTGCCACGCGGGGTGGCGAGCAGCGCTTTCACGGACCAGTATTCACGGGCGTTAAACGCCTCGATCTCCATCTCGCGCTCAACGATGAGGCGCAGGCAAACCGATTGCACGCGGCCCGCAGAGCGCGCGCCGGGCAGTTTGCGCCAGAGCACGGGAGAGAGGTTGAAGCCCACAAGATAGTCGAGCGCGCGGCGGGCGAGATAGGCATCCACCAGCGGCTGATCCACCTGACGCGGGTTTTGCATGGCCTCGGTCACGGCGGTTTTGGTGATCGCGTTGAACACCACGCGAGACACAGGCGTGTCTTTCTTGATGGCGCGGCGTTTGCGCAGCGCTTCCTCAAGGTGCCAGCTGATCGCCTCTCCTTCGCGATCGGGGTCGGTTGCGAGAATGAGCGCGTTGTCTTCTTTCAGCGCATCGGCGATGGCTTTGACATGTTTGCGGCTGTCGGTGCCGACCTCCCATGTCATGTCAAATTCATTGTCGGTGTCGACCGAGCCGTCTTTGGCCGGGAGGTCGCGCACGTGGCCGTAGGACGCCAGAACAGTGTAATCTGAGCCAAGATACTTATTGATCGTTTTGGCTTTGGCTGGGGATTCTACGACAACTACTGGCATTCAATTTCCTCTCGACTCGGCGCGAGCCTTATGGCGGCGAAAAATGTGGGGCGAAAGGGGGGATTGTCAATCCATGGTGGTTTTTGTTGTTACTTTGAGGTGAACAGGGCGTGAGTGTGATGTGGGGTGCAGGGCATTTGCGTGCAAGGTTTGGGCGGCTGCACAAAACACATGCGGGCTCAGTTTTTGCAGAGCAACCCACCGGAGAGGCGGGTGATTTTGCCGCTGACCTCCAGATCCAGAAGCGCGGGTGTGAGCTTTTGCGGGGACAGAGAAAGGTCGCGCACCAGCTGATCTTCGCTGAGCGGCGAGGGGCCGAGGCGGCCCAGGATTTCAGAATGCAGCGCGGCGGTTTCACGCAAATTACGTTCGCGGCGCGGCGTGGGATCTGCGGGGATGTCGGCGGGTATGTCGGTGGGGGCGGCCTGTGGCTGTGCGCGCAGGGGCAGGGTGGTCAGCACCTCAAGCACATCCTCCGCACCGCGCACGAGCGTGGCCCCGTCGCGAATGAGGATATTGGCTCCGGCGGCGCGGGCATCAAAGGGATGGCCGGGCACGGCCAGCACGTCGCGGCCCTGATCGAGCGCTATGCGCGCGGTCAGAAGGCTGCCGGATTTGGAGGCGGCCTCCACCACCACAACGGCGCGGGTCAGGCCGGAGATGATGCGGTTGCGGGCCGGGAAGTGGCGGGCGCGGGGCTCCATGGCGGGGGGCTGTTCTGACAGGCACAGGCCCTGCGCGGCAATGGCGCCCGCAAGCGACAGGTTCTGCGCGGGGTAGGGACGGGAAAGACCGCCTGCGTAAACGGCGATGGTGCCGGTTTCCAGCGCGGCGGCATGGGCGGCGGCGTCAATGCCGCGTGCAAGGCCTGAGACAATGGTGAAGCCAGCCTCACCCAGCTCTTTGGAAAGACGCGCCACCATGCGCAACCCCAAGGAAGAGGCGTTGCGCGCTCCGATCACGGCGATGGTGGGTTTGTGCAAAAGGTCCACTTGCCCCTGCGCCCACAGCATTGGCGGAGCATCGGGAATGTCGGCCAGAAGCGCAGGATACTCCGGTTCGCCAAAAAAAATCGGCCGCGCTCCTGTGGCACGGCCGTCTTTCAGCTCTCGCTCTGCATCTTGATGGGAGGCGGCGCTATAGCGCGCAACACCAGCGGATCTGGCAATGCCCGGCAGCGCCTCCAGCGCAGCCTCCGCTGTGCCGTATTCTGTCATCAATCTGTGGAAAGTGGTGGCCCCGACGCGTCGGGATCGCAAGAGGCGAAGCCGCAGCAATCGCGCTTCCTCCGTGGTGGGTGGGATTTGGGGGTGAGTGGAAGAAATTCGATCTTCGGTCATCCGCAACTCCGCCTGCTTGCAAGAGAATGTTTATGTCTTCAGTGGTTAACAGGGCGTAAACCAACGCATGAAAATCGAATTTTTCTCAAAATTATTTTCTAGCTCTGATTGGAAGCCCTTGTTTTGTTGACGTTCAGGCAGCTGAGCCCCCGACGGTCAATCCGTCCATGAGAACAGTGGGTTGGCCGACGCCGACCGGAACCCATTGACCGGCCTTGCCGCAGTTACCCATGCCCGGGTCCAGTGCCATGTCATTTCCGAGCCCTTTGATCTGCATCATGGCGGTGGCGCCATCCCCGATCAGCGTGGCGCCTTTGACGGGCGCGCCGACTTTGCCGTTCTCCACGCGGTAGGCCTCGGTGCAGGAGAACACAAATTTGCCGTTGGTGATGTCCACCTGACCGCCGCCAAAGCCGACGGCGTAGATGCCATCTTTCAGCGAGGCCACCAGATCGGCCGGATCAGAGGTGCCGCCCTCCATATAGGTGTTGGTCATGCGCGGCATGGGCGCATGGGCGTAGCTTTCGCGGCGGCCGTTGCCGGTGGGGGCGACTCCCATCAGGCGTGCGTTTTGGCGGTCCTGCATGTAGCCCACGAGAATGCCGTCTTCGATCAGCGTGGTTTTGCCAGAGGGCGTGCCCTCGTCATCCACGGTGATGGAGCCGCGGCGGTCGGGTATGGTGCCGTCATCAATCACCGTCACGCCTTTGGAGGCGACCTGTTGGCCGATCATGCCGGCAAATTTGGAGCTGCCTTTGCGGTTGAAGTCGCCCTCAAGGCCGTGGCCCACAGCCTCGTGCAGAAGAATGCCGGGCCAGCCGGGGCCAAGCACCACTTCCATCGGGCCAGCGGGGGCTGGGACCGCAGAGAGGTTCACGCAAGCGATGCGCAGCGCTTCGCGGGTTTTGGCCTGCCAGTCCGCCGGATCGAGCAGACCGTCAAGGCCAAGCCGCCCGCCACCACCGGCAGAGCCGCTTTCGCGGCGGCCGTTTTCCTCAACGATCACGGAGACATTCACACGGGTCATTGGGCGCACATCTGTGATCTGGGTGCCGTCAGGGCGCAGGATCACCACTTCCTGATGAGAGGCAGCCAGAGTGGCAGAGACCTGAACCACACGCGGATCAAGATAGCGGGCAAAGGCGTCGATCTCGCGCAGGGTTTCGATTTTCACCGGGAAGTCGATGCCGCCAATGGGATCTGCATCCGTATAAAGCCTGCGGTTGGTGGGCGTGGGGCCTGCGGCCAATGTGCCGCCGCCCGCGCCAACGGCGAGCCTTGCGGTCTCTACCGCGCGCTTGATGGCGGATTCGCTGATCTCTGAGGCATGGGCATATCCGGAGACTTCGCCGTTCACAGCCCGCAGGCCGAATCCCTCTGCGGCGTCATAACTGGCGGTTTTCAGGCGTCCATCATCAAAAACCAAAGCTTCGGAGCTGCGACGCTCCAAAAACAGCTCTCCGTCTTCGGCGCCATCGGTGGCTGCGCGCAAAAGTCGCAGGGCGGTGCCCTCATCAACTTTATTTTCAAAGGGTTGGAAGTGGTTTTCGGCCATAGCCCATCATGCCTCTTAATTTGATCTAGATCAAAAAAGCGTCCGTTTGCCGCAAGCTTCGATCTTTATTTGAGTCTTAGAATATGGTTTCTAAGCCTAAAACAACAGCGGGGATGTGTTTGAGAGCACAGCGCTTCCGCACAATTGAAAAAACAATACGCAACCGATCAGGGTGAGACATGCGACTTCTATCGACATTCCTGGGCCTAACGGCAGCTATTTCAGCGTCCTCCGCGCTCGCGCAAAGTGCTGAGACCATTGGCAAGCCAGTCCCCAATGCCACAGGGTTCCAGCCCGCAGCGACCGAGCTGGCACGGCAAATCCAGTCTCTTGATTGGTTGATCCTGGTGATCATCACGCTGATCGTGATTTTTGTGACCGCGCTGATCGTCTACTGCATGGTGCGCTTCAACCGCCGCTCCAACCCGACGCCATCTGCGTTCACCCACAACACGCCGCTGGAAATTGCCTGGACGCTCGGTCCGATCCTGATCCTGCTGTTCATTGGTGTGAACAGCCTGCCGGTTCTGTTCAACCAGCAGGAAATCCCGGAAGGGGACGTGCACATCAAAGTAACCGGCTACCAGTGGTACTGGGGCTATGAGTACACCGACCACGAGTTCGAGTTTGACAGCTTCCTGTTGGGCAAAGAGGCGCTGGCGGATTACGGCTACAACGAAGACGAGTATCTGCTGGCAACCGACACCAAAGTGGTTGTGCCTGTTGGCAAGACCGTGGTGATGGATGTGACCGGCGCGGACGTGATCCACAGCTGGACCATCCCGTCCTTCGGCGTAAAGCAGGACGCGGTGCCTGGCCGTATCGCGCAGCTCTGGTTTGAAGCGGAGCGTGAAGGCATCTTCTTTGGCCAGTGTTCCGAGCTTTGCGGCAAAGACCACGCCTATATGCCGATCACGGTTCAGGTGGTGTCTGAAGAAGAATACAATGAGTGGCTGAAAGGCGCGATCGAGGAATATGCGGGCGACATGTCCACGCTGCCAGGCGTGCAAGTTGCTTCTGCTGACTGATCTTACTCAGGTGCGCGGCACGCTGCGCACCCTTCCAATACCAAGGCCATATCTGTAGGGGGTGCGCTCGGCGCACACCTCAGACGGAGACAAGAATGAGCGACGCAAGCATCAACACGCAAGCCGGCACCGGTGATGCAGAATTTGGCGACTATTTTGCGCTGCTGAAGCCGCGCGTGATGTCGTTGGTTGTGTTCACTGCTGCGGTGGGCCTGCTGGCGGCGCCCGGATCAGTGCATCCTTTTGTGGCCTTCTGCGCAATCCTGTTCATCGCCGTGGGCGGCGGCGCGTCTGGCGCGCTGAACATGTGGTATGACGCGGATATCGACCGTGTGATGAAGCGCACCCAGAGCCGTCCGATCCCTGCGGGCAAGGTGACTGAGGGAGAGGCGCTGGCCTTTGGCGTGGCGCTCTCCGGGTTCTCCGTTGTGATGCTGGGGCTAGCGGCCAATTGGATGGCTGCCGGGCTGTTGGCCTTCACCATCTTTTTCTATGTGGTGATCTACACCATGTGGCTGAAGCGCTGGACCCCGCAGAACATCGTGATTGGTGGTGCAGCTGGTGCTTTCCCTCCGATGATCGGCTGGGCCGTAGTGACCGGCGGGGTGTCCATTGAAAGCGTGCTGATGTTCACGCTGACCTTCATGTGGACGCCTCCGCACTTCTGGGCGCTGTGTCTGTTCATGAAGTCTGACTACAAAGACGCGGGCGTGCCGATGCTGCATGTGACCCATGGCCGCCGCGTGACGCGCAACCATATTCTGGTTTATACCCTGCTGCTGGCCATTGTGGCCATTGGCATGGGCTTCACCGATGTGGGCGGCCCGATCTATCTGACCACCGCGCTGGTGCTGAACGCGCTGTTTGTGCTCGGTGCCTTTGCGATCTGGCGTCGCGATGAGGCTGCCTCGGAAGCCGATGACTATGCGCGGGAAAAAGGGTTTTTCAAACTCTCGCTTCTATACCTCTTCTTGCATTTTGGGGCGATCCTCGCAGAGGTTGCTTTGGCCCCATACGGCTTGGGAGGCTGGTGAGCATGAGTTTTCGGGAGGAGCATGAACTACACAAGCGCAGATTTGGGCGGAACCTCGGGGTGGCGCTGGTGCTTCTGAGCTTCATTGTGATCGTCTTCGGCCTGACGGTCGTGAAGGTGACACGCGGCGATTATGAGCCGGAGAATGCCAGCATCCAGAGGGGGCAGTGATGGCGATGGACCCAAAAACGAAGACGCTGGTGCAGACCGTTGGCGTTGTGACGTTGATGGGCGCTCTCGCGTGGGCATCGGTGCCGTTTTATGACTGGTTCTGCCGGGTGACCGGATTTGGCGGGGTGACCAACACCGCTGAGGCGGGCAGTGATGTCATTCTGGACAGGACCATCAAAGTGCGGTTTGACGCCTCGCTCGATCGGGATATGCCATGGGATTTCAAGCCCATGCAGCGCGAGATGGAAGTGCGTATCGGCGAGACCGGACTGGCGTTTTACGAAGCCTACAACCCGACCGACCGTCCGGTGGCGGGCACCGCGAGCTACAATGTGGCGCCTTATGATGCCGGTGGGTTTTTCACCAAGATCGACTGTTTCTGCTTTGAGGAGCAGGTGTTACAGCCCGGGGAACGGGTGACCATGCCAGTGAGCTTCTTTGTGGATCCTGAGATCGTGGACGACCGCGACGCGAAATACATCAAGGTGATCACCTTGGGGTACACTTTTTATGAAACCGAATTGCCCGAGGAACTCGCCGCGCTGGCGGGGGAGGCTTCTGTCGATCTGACAGATGTGGGCGCAACTGAACGAAACTGACGGGCAAATCGACAAGAAAGCAAGCCGGCCAACGAGGGAATAACTATTATGGCGCACGCTAAAAATCACGATTATCACATTCTGGCCCCCTCCTGGTGGCCATTCCTGGGCTCTGTGGGCGGCTTCTTCATGCTTTTTGGGGCTGTGCTCTGGATGCATGACAGCGGCCCTTGGGTGTTCCTGATCGGTCTGGTGGCCGTGCTTTACGTCATGTTTGGCTGGTGGGCCGATGTGGTTGCGGAAAGCAAAGTTGGCGATCACACACCGGTTGTGCAGATTGGTCTGCGCTACGGCTTTATCCTGTTTATCATGTCTGAAGTGATGTTCTTTGCCGCTTGGTTCTGGACCTTCTTCAAACATGCGATGTACCCGATGGGGCCGGAAAGCCCTGCTGTGGATGGCGTGTGGCCACCTGCGGGCATCGAGACTTTTGACCCGTGGCACCTGCCGCTGATCAACACGCTGATCCTGCTGTGTTCCGGCTGTGCCGCCACCTGGGCGCACCACGCGCTGGCGCATGAAGACAACCGTGAGGACATGAAGTGGGGCCTGATCATCGCAGTGGCACTGGGCGCGATCTTCACCGTGTTTCAGGCTTATGAGTACAGCCACGCGGCCTTCGGCTTTGCCGGCAACATCTATGGCGCGACCTTCTTCATGGCGACCGGTTTCCACGGCTTCCACGTGGTTATCGGCACCATCTTCCTGCTGGTCTGCCTGCTGCGTCTGAACGCGGGCCATTTCACCAAGGAAAAGCACGTCGGTTTCGAGGCCGCAGCCTGGTACTGGCACTTTGTGGATGTGGTCTGGCTGTTCCTTTTCGCAGCCGTCTACATCTGGGGCCAGTAAGCCGCTCCGGTATACCGCGCCACAAAAGGTTGATCCTGTAGCGCGGATGAGATTAAAGCAAATCGCGGTGGGTGTTCCTGCCGCGATTTTTCTTTGAAAGGACCACCTCTTTGCGCCGTCTGATCCTGCCGCTGTTCTTTGGCATCTTGGGCACGGTTGTGCTGGTGTCGCTGGGCACTTGGCAGTTGCAACGGCTGACGTGGAAAGAGGGGGTTCTGGCCGACATCGCGGCGCGGATTGCAAGCGCGCCGGTGGCTTTGCCAGAGGCTGTGGATCCCGAGCAGGACCGCTATCTGCCGGTTGCCGTGCAGGGCAGGGTCACGGCGGATGAAATCCACCTGCTTGCCAGCACCCGTGAAGTGGGGGCGGTTTACCGGATTGTCAGCGCCTTTGAGACCGCCGATGGTCGCCGGATCATGGTGGATCGCGGCTGGGTGAAGGCGGAAAACAAAGAGATGGCGCGGCCGTCCTTTGATGCAGAGATCACCGGCAACCTGCACTGGCCGGATGAGCGGGACAGCTTCACCCCTGAAAATGATCAGGCGGTAAACATCTGGTTTGCCCGAGATGTGGCAGAGATGGCGGCAGCGCTGGATGCAGAACCGGTGCTGGTTGTGGTGCGCGAGATCAGCGAAAATGCGCCCAAAGTCACGCCGCTGCCGGTGGATGGCGCTGCCATTCCCAACAATCACCTTGAATATGTCATCACATGGTTCGGACTGGCGATTGTCTGGGTGGCGATGACGCTGTATTACCTGCGCCGGATGCGCAAAACCAAAAAGGCTGAAGAGACGTGAAATACATTTCGACCCGCGGAAACGCCCCGGAGCTGAGCTTTGAGGAGGCGATGCTGACCGGTCTCGCGCGTGATGGCGGGCTCTATGTGCCTGAGACCATCCCGACGCTGAGCGCGGAAGAGATCGCGGCCATGGCCGGGAAGACTTACGAAGAGGTGGCTTTCACCGTGATGCGCCCCTTTGTGGGTGATGCCTTCACCGATGAAGAGTTCAAAGGCATCATCGCGCGGGCCTATGCCAACTTCCGCCATGAAGCGCGCGCGCCGCTGGTGCAGCTGGCCCCCAACCACTTCCTGATGGAGCTGTTTCACGGCCCGACACTGGCGTTCAAAGACTTCGCCATGCAGCTGATTGGGCAGCTGTTTCAATTCTCGCTGGCGCGCCGCAATGAGCGTGTGACCATCGTGGGCGCGACCTCTGGCGACACCGGCTCTGCCGCGATTGAGGCCTTCCGGGGACTGGACAATGTGGATGTGTTCATCCTGTTCCCGCATGGCCGTGTGTCTGACATTCAGCGCAAGCAGATGACCACGCCTGAAGACAGCAATGTGCACGCCCTGGCGCTCGATGGTGACTTTGACGATTGTCAGGCGCGCCTGAAAGACATGTTCAACGATTTTGAGTTCCGCGACGGTGTGAAGCTGGCCGGTGTGAACTCGATCAACTGGGCGCGGGTGCTGGCGCAGGTGGTATATTACTTCACTTCTGCTGTGAGCCTTGGCGCGCCGCACCGCAAGGTGAGCTTCACCGTGCCGACCGGCAACTTTGGGGACATCTTTGCAGGCTATATCGCCAAGAAGATGGGCCTGCCGATTGACCGGCTGGTGATTGCGACCAACCAGAACGACATTCTGCACCGCACCATGGAAAGCGGGGCCTATACCAAAGAGGGTGTGACCCCGTCGATCAGCCCCTCTATGGATATTCAGGTGAGCTCCAACTTTGAGCGCGCGCTGTTTGATGCCTATGGCCGTGATGGCGGTGCCGTGGCGCAGCTGATGGAAGAGCTGAAAGACGGCTCCTTCGCGATCAGCCAGGGCGCGATGGAAGCGCTGCGCGAGAACTTTGACAGTGGCCGTGCCTCTGAAGAGGAGACCAACGCGACCATCACCGGGGCCTTTGGCGCCTGTGGTGAGGTGCTCTGTCCGCATTCTGCGGTTGGCGTGAAGGTTGCGAATGCCTATCTGGGCGAAACCCCCATGGTCACGCTGGCCACGGCCCATCCGGCAAAATTCCCGGATGCGGTGGAAGTGGCGATGGGGGCACGGCCCGCACTTCCGCCACATATGGCGGATATGATGGACAAAGAGGAGCGCGTGACCCGCGTTCCAAATGATCTCAAGGCGCTGGAAGCGCTGGTACAGGAACGGATTGCACAACGTTGACAGTTCAACTTCACACCCTTTCCAACGGGTTTCGCATCGCAACAGAACACATGCCGGGGCTGGAAAGCGCCTCGATTGGCATCTGGGTGAGCGCAGGCGGGCGCCATGAGCGCGCGCCGCAAAACGGCATTGCCCATTTTCTGGAGCATATGGCGTTTAAAGGCACCAAGCGGCGCAATGCGCTGGAGATCGCGGAGACGATCGAGGATGTGGGCGGCTATATCAACGCCTACACCAGCCGTGAGGTCACGGCCTATTACGCCCGCGTTCTGAAAGACGATGTGGCGCTGGCCATGGATGTGGTGGGCGACATTGTGCTGAACCCGATCTTTGATCCCAATGAGATCGAGGTGGAGCGCGGTGTGATCCTGCAGGAGATCGGTCAGGCGCTTGATACGCCGGATGATGTGGTCTTTGACTGGCTACAGGAGCGCGCATATCCGGATCAGCCGATTGGCCGCACCATTCTGGGCGAAGGCGACCACGTGCGCCGTTTTGGCCGCGAAGACCTCGCAGGGTTTGTGGCAGAGCACTACCGGCCCGAACGCATGATCCTTGCGGCAGCGGGCGGGGTAGACCACGAAGAAATCGTGCGCCTCGCAGAAGAGATGTTTGGCCATCTGGAGCGTGGACCGGCGATTGAGGTGGTTCCGGCGCAGTTTGCCGGTGGCGAATACCGCACCGAAAAGGCGCTGGAGCAGGCGCATTTTGCGATTGGATTTGAAAGCCCGGATTATTGCAGCCCGGATATCTACACGGCGCAGATCTATTCCACGGCGCTTGGTGGCGGCATGTCGAGCCGTCTGTTCCAAGAGGTGCGCGAGAAACGCGGCCTGTGTTATTCGATCTTTGCCCAGACTGGCGCTTATGCGGACACTGGCATGACCACGATCTATGCGGGCACCTCTGGCAGCCAGATTGCGGAGCTGGCCGAGATCACCATTGATGAGCTGAAGCGCGCGGCGGAGGACATGTCCGCCAAAGAGATCGCGCGCGCACGTACACAGATGAAAGCAGGGCTGCTGATGGGGCTTGAGAGCCCCTCAAGCCGCGCGGAACGTCTGGCGCGGATGCTGGCAATCTGGGGCAAGATCCCGGGGCTGACAGAAACCGTAGCGCGGATTGATGCGGTGAGCGACGCGGATGTGCGCGCCTTTGCCGAGCAGATGGCCACCAAGGCCCGCAGCGCCATGGCGCTTTATGGTCCTGTGTCCGATGCACCGGCGCTTGAGGCGCTGGAAGAAAGGCGTGCTGCCTGATGTTGATGACGCGGCGCAAGGTGCGGATCGAGACCGATCGGCTGACCCTGCGTCCGCCGATTCATGCGGATTTTCGCGAATGGGCCGCGCTGCGCAGCGAGAGTGAGGACTTCCTCACTCCATGGGAGCCGGTCTGGGCCAGCACCCATCTGAGCCGGAAGAGCTTTACCAATCGGGTCTACTGGGCGCAGCGGTCGATCTCCGGCGATACGGCGGTGCCGCTGTTTATCTTTCGCCGGGCGGATGAAACGCTGGTGGGGGCGATCACGCTCGACAATATCCGGCGCGGGCCTGCACAGGCGGGCACGCTGGGCTATTGGGTGGGGCAGGCCTTTGCCCGCAACGGCTATATGAGCGAGGCGATTGAGGCGGTGGTGCATCACGCGTTCACGCGGCTTGATCTGAGCCGCATCGAAGCCGCCTGTCTGCCTGAAAACGTCGCCAGCCGTGGGGTGCTGGAGAAATCCGGTTTCAAATACGAAGGTGTGGCGCAAAGCTATCTGCAGATCAACGGGCGCTGGCGGACCCATGTGCTTTACGCCGCGCTGCGCCATGACCGCCGTGGGCGCACTCTGGCGGGGCAGGTCTGAGGGCTTGGGCGCGTTTGGGGCTTTGCTCCCGCCACATCTGCGATGTGTATCCACACGAAAATGCTAAGTACCTAGAGGCAGAATGAAGGTGTCTCAGACAACCTGAAATGCAGGCGCGCGAGGTCGCGCGATTTCTGCTATGCTCCGGTTCAATGGCGAGCCACAGGGAGGCAGGCAGAATGCGAATTCTCATCGGATTGGGCGCGGCATTGGCGCTTTGGGTCGGAGCCGCAGAGGCGCAGGATCGACGGTCAAGCCATTGCATCGCTTTGGCAGAAGCACCGGGGATCACCTATCTGCACAAAGCTTCCTTTCGCGATCCAGTGGCCGAACATGCGGTGCGCATCAGCTATATCTCCCACGCCTCTTTCCTGATCCAGAGCCATGACGGCATTGACGTAGTGACCGACTACACCGGATTTCTGGGCGCCACGGATTTTGTGCCCGATGTGGTCACCATGAACCACGCGCACAGCACCCATTGGACCGCCAATCCCGATCCCGCGATCCCGCATGTTTTGCCGGGCTGGGGAGACTATGGGCTGGGCATTGAGCACCACCTTGATCTGGGCTCCATGCTGGTGCGCAATGTCTCAACCGACATTCGCAGCTATGGCGGGATTGAGGAAAAGGGCAATTCGATCTTTGTCTTTGAGGTGGCGGGGCTGTGCATTGGTCATCTGGGCCATTTGCATCACGAGCCAAATCCGGCGCAATACGCGGCCCTTGGGCGGATGGATGTGGTGATGGCGGCGGTGGATGGCGGCATGAGCCTTGATGTGGTGACCATGATGCGGGTGCTGCGCAATCTGAAAGCGCAGGTGGTGATCCCGATGCATTGGTTTGAGAGCTGGACGCTGGAAGCGTTTTTGACCGGCATGTCAGATGAATACCTTATTGAGCGCAATGCCGGGTCTTCGCTGACCGTGAGCCTGAGAGATTTACCGAAACAGCCGACCATCAAGGTGCTGATGCCCCGCTTTCTGCAGGACCCGGAGTGACGGCAAGCGGGGTGGCGCGCTCTTTGCAGGCTGTGCTCTGGACGAGGGAGGCAGGCTCCCGTAAGTCTTTGGCATGACATTACAAGCCGCCACCCCCGCCTTTGCTGACCGTCTCGCCACCACGCTGCCTGCAGACACCCTGCGTGCGCCTGATGAACGGTATCTGGAAGAGCCGCGGGGGCGGTTCTTTGGCGGTGGCGGTGTGTTGGCCCTGCCGCGCAGCACTGAGGAAGTCTCCGTCATTGTGAAAGCCTGTGCGGCGGTGCAGGTGCCGCTGGTGCCATATGGCGGCGGCACGGGGCTTGTGGGCGGGCAGATCAAAACCGAGGGACCGGCACCGGTGGTGCTGTCGCTTGAACGGATGAAACGCATCCGCGCCGTGCATCCGTTGGAGAATGTGCTGGTCGCGGATGGCGGTGCCATTCTGGCCGAGATCCAACAGGCTGCAGAGGCTGCGGACCGGCTGTTTCCGCTCTCGCTGGGCTCTGAAGGCTCCGCCCGGATTGGTGGCAATCTCTCGACCAACGCCGGTGGGCTCAACGTGCTGCGCTATGGCAATACACGCGACCTCTGCCTTGGGCTGGAGGCGGTGCTGCCCAATGGCGAGATCTGGAACGGGCTGACGCGGCTGCGCAAGGACAACACGGGCTATGACCTGCGCAATCTGCTGGTGGGGGCAGAAGGCACCTTGGGGGTGATCACCGGCGCGGCGCTGAAGCTTTTTCCGCGACCACGTTCGGTTGGCACGGCGATCTTGCAGGTCAGAGATCCGGAAGCGGCGCTGCGACTGCTCGCTTTGGCGCGTGATCAGGTTGGCGAAGGCGTGAGCGCCTTTGAGTTGCTGAGCGCTCAGGGGATGCATTTTGTGGCGGAGACCTTGCCGGATGTGCGCCTGCCGTTTGAGACGCCGCCCGCGTGGTCTGTGCTGATCGAGCTGGGCCTGCAAAACGGCGCGGATGCGGCGCTGGAGGCGTTGTTTGTGGCAGCACTGGAAGCGGGGCTGGTGCGCGATGGGCTGATCGCGCAAAGCGAAACGCAGCGCGCAGAATTCTGGAGCCTGCGGGAGCATATCCCGATTGCCAACAAGAAGATCGGCTCAGTGGCGAGCCATGACATTTCGCTGCCGCTGAGCGCCTTGCCGGATTTCATTGTGGAGGCGAATGCCAAGGTTGAGAGTTTTGGCCCATTCCGGATCAACTGTTTTGGCCATCTGGGTGACGGCAATTTGCACTACAATGTCTTTCCACCCAAAGGTGGCAACCGGCATGACTATGACAACATTCGCCACAGCGTGAGTGAGGCGGTCTATGACCTCGTGCACAGCTATGGCGGCTCGTTCAGCGCGGAGCACGGGGTAGGGCGGATGAAAGTCGCGGCCTTGCAGAAATACGGTGATCCCGCGCGACTGGCGGCGATGCGTGCCATCAAGGCGGCGCTGGATCCGGCCGGGATCATGAACCCCGGCGCGGTGCTTTAGGGCGCGCCAGGTTTCCTCTTGCCCCAAATATCCCGGGGTAGACACATCGCAGATGTGTCAGGGGCAGCGCCCCTCACTTTACGTAAGGGCGCGCCGCCTATCCGTTTTGGGTGGGCTCAGAGGCCTTCAAACTCGCAAAGCACGGAGACATCCATGCCCATGGCTTCGAGCTTTTCGCGGCCGCCGAGTTCGGGCAGGTCGATGATGAAAGAGCAGCTGATGATTTCGCCGCCCAGACGCTCGATCAGCTTGATGCCTGCCTCAGCGGTGCCGCCGGTGGCCAGCAGATCGTCCACCACCAGAACCTTTTCACCTGGCTGGATGGCGTCATCGTGGATTTCCACGATCGCTTCGCCGTATTCCAGTTTGTAATCCTGAGAGATGGTGGTGCCGGGCAGCTTGCCTTTTTTGCGGATCGGCACAAAGCCGACGCTCAGCTGGTGGGCAATCGCGCCACCGAGGATGAAGCCGCGGGCTTCAAGCCCGACCACCTTGTCGATGCGCGTGCCCGCATAGGGGTGCAGCATCTGGTCAATCGCCATGCGAAAGCCGCGCGGGTCGGCAAACAGCGTGGTGACATCGCGGAACATGATGCCCTCATGGGGGAAGTCCACGATGGTGCGGATGTAGTCTTTGACATTGGCGGCTTTGGGCATGAGGTCCCTCAAAAATGGTGCTTATGTGACGGCTCACATCTGCCCAATACCGCAAGATTTCGCAAGAGGAGGTTACTGACGTTTTGCCGAGCCTTTGTAGCGGCGCAGGCGGTACATGGCGTTGGTGAGCCAGCGGGCGTGCGGTTTGTGCCAATCCAAGCGATCATTCACCAACAGAGTTTTGGCGGTGTAGAGATTCATCGCATGTCCTTTCGTTAACTGCTTCTGCTTTTTAGAATTTTCTGGACTATGTATATTTAACGTATATACGCTTCTCAGGATATCAAGGTATTCCTTACCAGGGGGTTAAGGTGGCAGATCAAGGTGCATCAGAGGCAGGTGCTGCGTCTTCGAGCAAGAAGACAAAAGCGAAGGCCAAGGAAAAGTCCAAAGCCAAGAAGGACAGTCAGCTGATTTTGCGGCTTGATAAAGAAGAGCGCGACGCCTTCGTGGAGCTGTGCAAAGAGCTCGACACCAGCGCCGCGCGGGAGATCCGCGGGTTTATCCGCAAGTTTCTCAAGAAAAACAGCGCCTAAGGCGGGGCGCTTCGTCTGGGGTTATTGCCGGGTGCTTTAGCTTGCGCGCTTCAAGGTGGCCGTGAGCAGGCCCATACCCATGAGGGTTGCCCCACCCAGGCGGGTGAGAGTGCGTAACACGGCGGGGCGCGAAATGCGGCTGCGCATTTTGTCTGCCAGAAGCGCATAGGCCAGCGCGTTGAGCGCGGCGAGGGTGACAAAAGTTACGATCAGAATGGCGAATTGCGGCAGCATGGGCGCGGTCGGCGTGATGAACTGCGGCACAAAGGCGATGAAGAAGCCGATGCTCTTGGGGTTGAGGGCAGTGACGGCGGCGGCATGGCCAAACACGCCGCGCGCCGGAAGCTCGCTGCTTTTGGCGAGGTCGCCAAGATCGGTTGTGCCCGCACTGCGCAGCATCTTGAAGCCGAGCCACAGCAGGTAGACGGCCCCGACCCATTTCAGCACCGTGAAGGCGGTTGCGGAGGCCAGTACAATGGCGCCAAGTCCCAAGAGAGAGGCCGACATGGCGATCAGATCGCCCAAAGCGACACCGGCTGCCGTGGCCACCGCCACCTGCCGCCCTTGAGTGAGCGCGTAGCTCAGCACCAGAAGGATGGTGGGGCCGGGGATCAGCAAGAGCGCGGTGGAGGCCGCGACAAAGGTCAGCCAGAGATCAAAGGGCATGGGGCAACCTGATTTGAGGGTGATGTTGTGTTCGGGCAAGAAACAACATCACATCCGCGGCGTCCAGCGCAGATTGGGGTTAGGGCAGTTTGATGGCTTGGACATGCATCCAGTCAAAGTTCTTCTCGCGCCCGAGAGATAGCCAGCCTTCTTCTTCCCAGAAGCGCCAGAAATCGAGGCAGTCTGCGCGGGCGAGGCGGGCGCGATCCCAGCCCCATTTCAGCTTGTTGCGGCCCGGATCAAAATCGATCGCGCAAGCGAAGGAATGGGTCGACCATGTGGAGCCGCCGCGTTTTTTGCGCACGTTCAAGCAACCGCCATAGATGTCCAGACCGAGAAGTTCGCGCGCAGACTCGTCGTAATGCTCTGCGATGTTCGTGAGCACTTTTTCCAGGCTTTGGGCCACTTTGGGGTGGCAACCAATCTTGGTGGTTTTGACCGAGCGGTCCCAAGCGAGTTTCAGCGTCCAAGGCGCTCGCACGGAGGTGGTTGCCGGTTGCCCGCCGTTGTTGGGGTTGAAGTCAAAAAAGTCAAAGAGTTCAGCTTGTCCCGAGCGGTCTGTTGGCCAACCGTTTGGGTTGGCATTGAGCGGTTCAATGTCGCGGAAACTGAGAGGGCGTTCGCCGGTCTCTTTGAAAAATCGAAAGTCAGAATAGGCCGACTCTGTCATGGTGCCCCAGAGTCCATCAGCCGGGCCTGGATCAAACTCTGCGTCTTTGCAAATCAGTTGAAAGGCGGCGACCCGTTTGCGGGCCGCGCTCCAGCCGTCGGGCGATTTGCTCAAGTCGCTTTTGCGCGCTTCAATAAGGCCGCCGACGGATTTGTCGAGCGCTGCGTTGAGAGTACCGTTGATAGGGCCGGTGTACTTTCCAGCCCGATCCAATTCGTCTTGCAATATGCGAATGGCGCCTTGTTTCATAAGCGTTCTCCCAAAATAACTTGTCTGAAATTGGGAGGATCATAGCACAAAGCGCCCTGTGTTTTAAGCGACGGGGCTGAGGACCCGCCCGGCCACTGCGTTGAGTTTCTCGACCATGGCCGGGTCGCGTTTGTCCGGGGCTGTCAAAATCGCAAATTCCAGCGCGCGGTCACAGCCGTGTTCGCAAGGCGCACGATCGGCACCCAGAAGGGCGGGGAGGCGGCGCACCATGTTGCGGCCTTTGTCGGCGTTGCCCATCAGAATCTTGATGATCTCGGAAACATCCACCTCGCCGTGCTCGGGATGCCAGCTGTCATAATCGGTGACCATGGCGACAGAGGCATAGCAAAGCTCTGCTTCGCGGGCGAGTTTGGCTTCAGGCATGTTGGTCATTCCGATCACATCGGCGCCCCAGCTTTCGCGGTACATTTTGCTTTCCGCGAGTGTGGAGAACTGCGGGCCTTCCATGGCGAGATAGGTGCCGCCTTTGTGCACATTGATGCCCGCGTCTTTGGCCGCTGTGAAACAGGCTTCAGAGAGGCGTGGGCAGGTTGGGTGTGCAACGCTGACGTGGGCCACAAGACCGGGGCCAAAGAAGGATTTTTCACGTGCAAAAGTGCGGTCAATGAATTGATCCACAACAACAAAATCGCCCGGTGCCATCTCTTCGCGGAAAGAGCCTGTGGCGGAGACAGAGATCACATCGGTGGCGCCAAGGCGTTTGAGCGCGTCGATGTTGGCGCGGTAAGGTACCGAGGAGGGCGTGTGGACATGGCCGCGGCCGTGACGCGGCAGGAATGCCATTTTGACGCCATCCAAACGACCGGTGAGGATTTCGTCAGACGGGGTGCCGAAGGCGCTGTCTACCGCCTGCCATTTGGCGTCTTCCAGCCCATCGATGTCATAAATTCCGGAGCCGCCGATCACGGCGATCATGGTCTCTTTGGTGGCCTCAGTCATGGCTGTCTCCCAGTTCCAGATGTTGGAGGCAGTCTTGGGCGGCGGGCCGCGGAATTGCAAGGAAAAGGCGCGGGTGTTACCGCTCTGTCAGAGGCTTTGGTGCGCGCGCCATCACATGGCGCTGTTTAGATCACCGTCCAACAAATCTGCAACGACAGTATCGGATCACATAGGCCAGCCCGCGACCCTGGGTGGGGCTGAAGCCCCCTCCCATGGGGAGGGTCGGGGGCTGGACGGCTTCGCCGTCTGCGCGTTGGTGGAGACCGTGCGTGTCAGATTTTAACGTGCATGTCTGATTTTAAGGAGGATGCTTTAAGGCGTTTGCAACCCGCGCTCAGAAAGCTGGGCGACATAGTCCGTATAAGCGGCTTCAAAACCGGTGAGTGGCCATGTCAGATCCTGCGAGGTGCCGTGGCGGTCGCGGAAGGTGAAGCGCAGATCACCGCCGGTGCGCATTTCTTTGACCAGCGTATCGGCCGCTGCGCCATCAAAGCGGCAGCCAGCACCGGTGAGGCAGCCCACGCGGTTGGTGTGCCAGACGGAGGTTTGATCGCGCTCAATCCGGAAGTTGCCGGGGGCGGTCAAAGTGCCGAGTTCCATGCCAAATTCGATGTCATAGCCGCTCTCAGCCCCGGGGGTGAGGAAAAAGAACTGCGCGGCAAATTTGGGGTGTGGGGAGAAGACATCGACGCGGCGGATATAGCAGCGCTGGGCGAGCGTGCCGCTTTCGTCGCGCTCGTCACAGATGGTGTTCCAGATGTCGTGGATCTCATGATGGGTGACGCGCCAGTTGGAGGGGCGGTCGTTGCCGTCCTGATCCTGAGCGGCCAGGGGGGAAGTGGCCAGGGGGGAAGCGGCGAGAAGCAGTGCGATGAGCCAGCGCATGGTTGGTCCTTTGGCAAGACGGGTAGGGCGTGAGTGGTGGGGGCGTGAGTGGTGGGGGCGTGAGTGGTGGCAGTGTGAGTGGGCGAAACTGGCGACAGCTTCTCCCCAAAGGCGTGCATTGTCCAATCACGTGACAACAGGAGTTTGTGATCAGGGCCGCGCTGTGCGCCCGAGAGGATGCCGGTTTTGGCAGCAGAGCCAAGCCTATGTGCCCTTAAGCGTTGTGGAAATGCCCACCCGAGCCTGCGCCACAGGTGCCCGCTATTGTTTGCAAGGCTCAAACCCGTTAGGGAGGCCCCAACAGCGAACATTCCCTGACAGACGTAGGTAGCCATATGAGACGCGCGGCGTTGGCCATGCTGGCCAAGAATATTTCTCCTCCCAACCTTTCCATCATGCAAGATGAGGGGTTCACCCCGAGCCGGATCAAGACCGAGGTGCTTTCGGGCCTGACGGTTGCGCTGGCGCTGGTGCCTGAAGCGGTGGCCTTTGCCTTTGTGGCAGGGGTGCACCCGCTGGTGGGCCTTTATGCAGCCTTCCTTGTGGGCCTGATCACTGCGCTGATCGGTGGCCGCCCGGGCATGATCTCCGGTGCAACCGGCGCGTTGGCCGTGGTGATGGTCGCCTTGGTGGCCGAACATGGCGTGGAATACCTCTTTGCGACCGTGATCCTGATGGGGATCTTGCAGGTCTTTGCCGGAGTGATGCATTGGGGCAAGTTCATCCGCCTTGTGCCGCATCCGGTGATGTTGGGCTTTGTGAACGGTCTGGCGATCGTGATTTTCCTCGCGCAGCTGACACAGTTCAAAGATCCGGACACCATCGTGAACACAGGCCATGGCGCCGGTGGCGGTGAGTGGCTGGCCGGGCCGCAGCTGTTTATGATGCTCGGGCTGGTGGCGCTGACCATGGTGATCATCTGGGGGCTGCCCAAACTGACCAAAATTGTTCCGGCACCGCTGGCGGGCATTGGCATCACGGCGATCCTGGTGATTGGTCTTGGCATTGACGTGCCAACCGTTGGCGATATGGCTTCCATCTCCGGTGGTCTGCCGAGCTTCCACATCCCGTTTGGCGAAGGTGAAGGCATTTACCCACCTGCGATGCTGGCACCGTTCAACCTTGAAACGCTTTACATCATCCTGCCTTACGCGGTGATCCTCGCGGCGATTGGCCTGATCGAGAGCCTGCTGACCCTGAACCTTGTGGGCGAAATGACCGGCAAGCGCGGTGGCGCGAGCCAGGAATGTATCGCGCAAGGGACAGCCAATGTGGTGACCGGCTTCTTTGGTGGCATGGGCGGTTGTGCGATGATTGGTCAGTCGATGATCAACGTGAAATCCGGTGGCCGCACACGGATCGCCGGCATCGCGGCGGCGCTGTTTCTGCTGGCCTTCATCGTGGTGGCAAGCCCGCTGATTGAACGTATTCCGCTGGCCGCGCTGGTGGGCGTGATGTTCATGGTGGTGATCGGCACTTTTGCCTGGAACAGCTTCAAAATCATGCGCCGCGTGCCGCGTATGGATGCCTTTGTGATCGTGCTGGTGACGGTTGTGACCGTGCTGGAAGACCTCGCTGTGGCGGTGGTTGTCGGGGTGATTGTGAGCGCGCTGGCCTACAGCTGGCAGAACGCGCGTCGCATCCATGCCCACACCCGCGAGAGCGAGTCTGATCCCGGTGCGAAGGTCTATGAGATCGAAGGGCCGCTGTTCTTTGGTTCTGCGGATGGCTTTGCCGAGCTGTTTGAGATCGAGAGCGATCCGGCGCATGTGATCGTGGATTTTGCCCGCTCCCGTGTGGTGGACCAATCTGCGTTGCAGGCCATCGAGGCCGTGGCGGCAAAGTATGAAGAGGCGGGCAAGCAGCTGGTGCTGCGTCACCTCAGCCGGGATTGTCATGAGCTGCTGAGCAAAGCAGGCCACCTGATGGTGGATAGCGATGATGACCCGGAATATGAGATCGCTGTGGATTACTCGGTGCGCACGGGCGTGCTGAGCGGCGGACACTGACCGCTTCTGAGCGGAAACAGTGCAGAAAAGAAGAAGGGCTGGCCGATGGGCCAGCCCTTTTTGTTTGGAGAGGCTTTAGATTATGCGGCCTGAAGATCGCCACCGGCGGAACCGCCGAGTGGGTCCGGGCCGTAGCGGTTGTCGCCTTGTGTGCCAGGGACAAACAGAAGCGCGAGGGCAAACAAAATGCCGATGCCCGGAATGATGGTGATCAGGATGGCCCAACCGGTCCAGCCAAAGTCACGGCAGCGCTGGCTGCCAACGGCCCAGCTTGCCACGAAGAGCGGCAGGATCAGCACCAGAAGGATGAGGCCGAGGCCCGCGGTTGCCGTGGCCAAAGCGGCAATAACGGCACTAAGAACCATGGAGATGATCACCATGGTCAGAACGAAAAGGAAGTAGCTTTTGCGGTTGCGGCGACCGGAAAAGGAAAAGATATCTTGAAAGACGGGCTTGGACATTTCTGCTCCTAATAGTTGAATATTTTGGTCATTAATATTTTTTTAATACATGTGCTAGTGCAAATTCCCGTAAGTAAAACGCTCTAAAATCCGCTACACAGCTCGTGTAGGTCTTGGGAGGCATGATGCCGTTTTTTGCTATTCTGATCGGGCTGTTGCCGTCGTTTCTTCTGGTGGTTTTGGGCGGTGTGGTGCGCGGGCGTCTGTCGGAGAATGCCTGGCAGGGGCTGGACAAGCTCAACTTTGAAATCCTCTTTCCAGCGCTGCTGTTTGTGGCGGCCAGCCAGCGCCCGCTTGAGCTCGCGCAGGTGGCGGCGATTGCGCCCATCGTCTGGGGGCTGCTGGCGGTGGCGCTGGGCGTGGGCTATCTGGCGCGCCCGTTTGGGCCGGAGGCCTTTCGGGATTTTGCGGCCGGGTGGCAGACCTCCTGGCGGACCAATACGGCACTGGCGTTTATCGCGGTGGCCAACACCGACACGGCGGGCGCGGGCGCAATGGCTGTGGTGGTGGGCATGGGGGTGCCGATGGCCAATGCGCTGGCGGTGATTGTGCTGAGCCGGGGCGGCAGCCTTGGGCTCTGGGGGACGTTGCGCAAGGTGGCGCTGAACCCGTTTCTGCTGGCGTCGCTGAGCGGTGTGATCGTGGGCTTGTCAGGATTGCGCATTCCGGGGCCGGTGCTGGCACCATTGGAGTTGCTGGCGGCAGCGGCCATTCCGATTGCGTTGATTTCAGTGGGCGCGACGATGAATTGGGGGGCGTTGGCGCGGTTGGACCGGTTCAGCGGGGCGATATGTGCCGCCAAGCTGGTTGTGATGCCTGCAAGCGCGCTGGCGGTCGCTTCGGGCTTGGGGCTTGAGAGTGGCGTGGCCGCGGCCATGGTGATCTGGGCAGCCCTGCCCACCGCAAGTGCGGCGCATGTTCTGGCGGCGGGCTTTGGCGCGGATCGGGAGCTGGCGGCCACTTTGGTGGCGCAGACAACGCTGCTGGGTGCGGTGAGCCTGACGCTTTGGATCACCTTGGTGGAGGTGGTGTTTTAGCCCGGTACAAAGGCGCGAAGCGCCGCCGGGCATCGCCCGACCGACCGCATGGGCGGGCGATTTTGCAAGGTCTCGGCATCCTGAAAACGCCAGAATGGGTAGAGAGATAAAGTGTCAGTTTGGGCCAGAGGGTCGCCCACCCTCGGTCGGGCGATGCCCGGCGAAACTCAAGCGCGTTCTAGTGCTTCAACATCTCCCGCCATGATCGCGGGGACGGCGGCTTCGATCCGGTCCTGTGGCCAATCCCACCAAGCGACCTCCAAAAGACGGGCGATTGTGGCCTCGTGAAAGCGTTTGCGTTCCACTGTGCCGGGATTGCCTGTCACGATCCCATAGGGCGGGACTGAGCCACGCACCACCGCGCCTGCGCCAATGATCGCGCCATGTCCGATCTGCGCGCCGGGCAGCACCATTGCACCGTAGCCGAGCCAGACGTCATGGCCCACAATCGTGTCGCGCTTATCGGGCTGATAGCCTTCGGGCACGGTTTCGCCGAAAATCGGGAAGGGATAACAGCTCAGCCCATCCATGGCGTGATTGGCTGAGGCGGTGATGAAGCGCACCCCATGGGCGATCTGGCAGAATTTGCCGATCTGCAGCTCTTCCTGCGAGAAAGGGAAGAGGTAAGGGGCCAGATGGGTGGCCCAGTCCTCAGGCGGTGCAAAGTCGGAGGCATAGGTGAAGTCTCCGACCGAGAAGTTTGGCTGTTCAATCACGGCGGAGAGCAAAACCGTGCCTGCGTGGCATGATCCGTCCGGGAGCACGATGGGGTGCGGCTGGGTTGGATCGGGCAGGGGCATGGGGCTCTCCGTGTGTTGGGGTCAGCCTTGGCCGGGGCGGGCCAGCGTGAATGTGTTGTCGACCACCGAGTAATCCTTGTAGCCAAGGCGGGCGAGGGGGCGGAAGGTGGTCACGTCAAAGATGCCGTCCACAAGGCAGTCGTCGCGCAGATGCACGCCGGTGACTTCGCCCAGCACCATGAAGTTGTTTTCCCCCAAGAGCGGCACGATCTGGGTCATGCGGCACTCGAGTGAGGCCGGTGCACCGATGAGACGGGGGCAGGCGATGGTGTCGCACTCGGCCGCTTCAAGACCGGCTTTTTCAAACTCGTCCACGTCTTTGTCAAACCCATCGGTGGAGATGTTCATCGCATCGCGCATGTCAGAGGCAACGATGTTCACACAGAAAACTTCGGTGGCGCGGATGTTGGAGAGGCTGTCTTTGCCCTCGGCCTGATCGGGTTTTGCCCCGGTGGAGGCGAACATCACCTGCGGCGGGTTGTCCGCAAGGCCGTTGAAAAAAGAATAAGGCGCAAGGTTGCGCACGCCGTTTGTATCTTGCGTCGATACCCATGCAATCGGGCGCGGGGTGATGATCGCTTTGAACGGATTGTGCGGCAGGCCGTGGCCGTCCTTTGGCTGATAGAACATGAGGTTTCCCTTATTGGTTTGCAGGAAGTCGTAGCGCCATGTTAGGGGCGAGGGAACCGTAAAAAGACGTCACAATCGGGCAGGGAGCGGGCGGTGTTCACGCTGGCAGTGGAGACAGGTGAGGATTGGTGGGAGGTAGAGGCGCTGTATGACCTCTGCTTTGCGCCGGGGCGTGAAGCGCTGAGTTCTTACCGTTTGCGCGATGGGGTGGACCCTGTGGCCGGGCTGTCGCTGGTGGCGCGGGATGTGGATGGCATTCTGGCGGGCGCGATCCGGTACTGGCCTGTGAAGATTGGCGACGTAAAGGCCTTGCTCTTGGGGCCTGTGGCCGTGCACCCGACCCATCAGGGCGAAGGGCTGGGCGGTTTGCTGATTGAAGACAGCCTGAGCCGCGCCGCGCCCTTGGGCTGGGAGCGGGTGATGCTGGTGGGCGATGCGCCTTACTACCGACGCTTTGGGTTTGAGAAGCTTGCAGATGTTGTCATGCCGCCGCCGACCAACCCGGAGCGTGTGCTGGGGCGGGCGCTGGTGGACGGCTCCTGGGAGGACATCGCGGGGGATGTTGAAAGCGCGGCTGGCTGAGACTCAGGAAACGCGCAATTGGGGCCAAAATAGGGGGCAAACCCATGTCATATGAGCTGACCACCAAGCAGATTGCAGAGCTGACCGCGCTGCGCCACGCGCTCCATGAGACGCCTGAAATCTCCGGTGAAGAGGCGCAGACCGCCGCGCATATCGCGGAGGCGTTGCGCCAAGCGGGGGCGGACCAGATCTGGACCGGCCTTGGCGGGCATGGGGTGGCAGCGGCTTTTGAAGGCCAGGAGGCGGGGCCGACAGTGATGATCCGCTGTGAGTTGGATGGCCTGCCGATCCATGAGATGACCGATCTGCCTTACCGTTCACGCATTGATGGCAAAAGCCATGTGTGCGGGCATGACGGGCATATGACAATGGTGATGGGCTGCGCGCTTGCGCTGGTCCGCCGTCCGGCGCGCGGCCGCGTGATTTTGCTGTTTCAGCCCGCTGAAGAAACCGGCAGGGGCGCACCTGCGGTGGTGGATGATCCACGTTGGTCTGCGCTGAAGCCGGATTATGCCTTTGCCATTCACAATCTGCCGGGCTTGGCGCTGGGCACGGTCGGGCTTTGTGCGGGCACGGCCTGTTGCGCCTCACGCGGGATGCAGATCAGGCTGGCAGGCAAAAGCTCCCATGCGGCCATGCCGGAGGACGGCGTGTCCCCCGCAGGGGCGATGGCGGAGCTGATGACCGCATTGCCCGCGCTGAGCCGTGGGGCCGCGCTGGATGAAGCCTTTCGCCTTTGCACGCTGACCCATTGCAGCCTCGGGGAGCCGACCTTTGGCATTGCACCGGGCGATGGTGAGATCCGCTGCACGCTGCGTTGCGTGAGTGATGCCACCATGCAGGGGCTGATCGAAGAGGCGGAAGCAGCGGTGACGGAGGCCGCCGCGCGCCACGGGCTTCAGGCCGAGATCACCTGGCATGATGTTTTTGCCGCAACGGTCAATGCAGATGAGGCCGTTCAGCTGACACAGCGGTCCGCGCAGGCGACGGGGCTGGCGGTGGAGATGTTGCCGGAGCCGATGCGGTTTTCTGAGGATTTTGGCTGCTTCGGACTGGATGGAGCGACCGTGGCGATGATTTTTCTGGGCTCCGGAGAGGATCAGCCGCAGCTTCACAATCCTGACTTTGACTTTCCCGATGCTTTGATCCCGCGCGGCACACATCTGTTCCTCGACCTGATCACACAGCTGCTGGAGGCGTGAGCTTAAGCGGGCCTACAGCATAGGTTGAAGCCTTGGGCGGGATGCCTACCTATTCTTCATGACCAAAGTAGAGATTTTGCCGGACGCGCCGCTGTGCGAGATTGATCTGGAACGCGAGTTGGATGCGCTGGCCAAGCGGTATCAGGGCGCAAGCGGTCTTGGGATGAAGGTGCTGGGTGTGCTTGGCATCCCTGTGGGTGGCTTGCTAAAATCGCTGCCGCAAGAGGTGCAGACCGGGCTTGGCGGCGCGACGGAATTCGCGCTGACGCAGGCGGTGAAATGGGCCGATGGCAGCCGTGGGGTGATTAAGGACCAGCCGGATTGGATCAACGCCTCAATCACTGCGGCGCTGGGCGCGGCGGGCGGCGCGGGAGGCGTGACCTCGTCATTGGCGGAGTTGCCGATCACGGTGACAGTATTGCTGCGCGCCATTCAAGGCGTGGCGGTGCAACACGGGTTTGATCCGTCCAAAGAAAGCGTGCGCTTTGATTGCGTGCGTGTGTTGGCGGCCAATGGGCCGTTTGAGGAAGACCGCGGCGCGGATCTGGCGATGTTGGAGCAGCGCGCGGGGCTGGCGGTGGGCGGCGCCAAATGGGTGACATCGGTGATTGTGCCCCGTCTGGCGCCCGTGCTGGGGCAGAAGCTGGCAGCGCAGGCCGTGCCGGTGATTGGCGCCGCTGCCGGCGCGGCGACGAACTATGCCTACACCAGCTATTACCAAGACATCGCCCATGTGCATTTTGGCCTGCGCAAGCTGGCTGTGGAGGCGGATGTTGCACCGGACGTGCTGGTGGCTGGGATGCGGAAGCGGCTGGGGACGGACTAGGTCTTTCATTGGCCCGGAACAAAGGTGCGTAGCGCCCGACCGCCCCCACGGGCAGGCGATTCTCCGAGCCCAAGCCTTAATTTCCGTTGCGCAGATACTCCATCACGGCGGGCCGGACGGATTGGTCACCTTGTTCACGCGCCTGATGGATCACGCGGCGCACCTCGCTGAGGTCCACGCGGCGCAACAGGCTTTTGACCGGACCGATGGAGGCCGGGCGCATGGAGAGGTGGCGCAGCCCCATGGCGGCCAAGCAGACAGCCTCAATCGGGCGGCCTGCGTCTTCGCCGCAGAAGCTGAGCGGCGTGCCGGTGTCGATACAGCGGTTCACGATGCCCTCAAGGAAGGTCAGGAAGCTCACATTCAGCGTGTCATAGCGGCGGCGGACCCGTTCGTTTTCCCGGTCTGCCGCGAAGAAGAACTGCTTCAGGTCGTTGCCGCCGATGGAGAGGAAATCCACCTCCTCGTAGAACTTCTTGGGGGCAAAGCCGAGGCTTGGGGTTTCCAGCATCGCGCCCACTTCCAGCGTTTCGGGAAGAGGGTGGCCAAGGATGCGCTCGCGCTCCATCGCTTTGTCCACCTCAGCCCGGGCTGCGGTGTATTCCTCATATTGGGCGATGAAGGGGAACATGATGGTGAGCGGGCGGCCATTGGCCCCGCGCAACAGCGCCTGAAGCTGCATGCGCATAACGCCGGGTTTGTCGAGCGCGACACGCACGGCACGCCAGCCAAGCGCCGGGTTGGGCTCATCTTGGGGCGCCATATAGGGCAGCACCTTGTCAGAGCCGATGTCCAGCGTGCGAAACACCACGCGCTTGCCCTCTGCCGCATCCATAACCCGGCCATAAAGCTGCGCCAGTTCGGTTCGTTTGGGCATCTGGTTGCGGATCAGGAATTGCAGCTCGGTGCGGAACAGGCCGACCCCTTCCGCACCGGATGTGGGCAGGGAGGGCAGATCGGCCATGAGGCCTGCGTTCATGTGCAGATGCACCAGTTGGCCGTCCCGGCTTTCCGCATCCTTGTCGCGGATCGAGGCGTAGCGTTCCTGGGCCTGGGTCGCCATGGCGATCTTGTCGCGGAAGGCGGTGACCACCGTGTCATCCGGGCGCAGGTGCACAATGCCCTGATCCCCGTCGACCATAATGTGGTCGCCATTGAGCGCTTCGGTCGTGATTTTGTCGGCGTGGATCACCAGCGGGATCGCCAGCGCGCGGGCCACAATGGCGGCGTGGCTGCCAACAGAGCCCTCTTCGAGCACGATGCCTTTGAGCTTGCGGCCATATTCCAACAGTTCGCCGGGGCCGATGTTGCGGGCGATCAGGATCGGGTCAGAAGGCATTTCCGCCCCGGTTTCGCTGCCCTGACCGGTCAGGATGCGCAGCAGGCGGTTTGAAAGATCATCGAGATCATGCAGGCGCTCGCGCAGGTAGGCATCGGTCACCTGTTCCATGCGGGATCGTGCGGCGGATTGCTCCATCTCCACAGCTGCCTCAGCAGAGAGACCGCGGGAGATGTCCTGCTCCATGCGGCGCATCCAGCCTTTGGAATTGGCAAACATGCGGTAGGCTTCGAGCACGTCGAGCTGTTCTTTGTCGCCGCGCGCCGCCGTATCAAGCATCTTGTCCACGCCCACGCGCAGCTCTTCGACCGCATCATTCAAGCGCTTGAGTTCGACCTCGGGATCATCGGCCACGGGGTTGGTGACCACCACGCGCGGCTCATGCAGCCAGACATGGCCCTCAGAAGCCCCCTCCTGACCGGAGGTGCCGCGAAACATCTCTGATTGCTGGTGCAGGGCGCTCATGGCCGCGCCTTCGCCGATGAAGGCGCCAAGCTCGGTCATTTCCGCAAGCACCATGGCGACAACTTCCAGCGCGTAGACTTCGTCCAGCGAGAAGGTGCGCTTTTCCTTGGATTGCACCACCAAAACGCCAAGGTTGTCGCCGAGTCGCTGCACCGGCACACCGCAGAAGCTCGAAAAGATCTCTTCGCCGGTTTCCGGCATATAGCGGAAACCCTTGGCGTTGGGCGCGTCGTCGGTGTTGACCACGGAGGAGGCGCGAGCCACGCGGCCCACAAGCCCTTCGCCCACGCGCATGCGGGTCTGGTGCACCGCTTCGGGGTTCAGGCCTTCGGTGGCGCAGAGCTCAAGCGTTTCATCATCGCGAAACAGATAGATCGAGCACACTTCGGTGCCCATCGAACTGGCGATCAGGCTGGTGATCTTGTCGAGGCGTTCCTGACCGGCACTGTCTTCGGCCAAAGCGTCTCTGAGCCGCCCCAGCAGTTTGCGGCTTTCCGTCTGGGTGTCTTGCGCCATAAACGGTGTGGTCCTTGGTTGTCGCTCACCTTGCGAATAGACCACAACCGATGCGAATGCCAAATGGTTTATAGGCGTTCCCAAGCGGCAAATCGCTGCTGCGGCGCAGCAGGCAAATATGTATTTCGCTCAGATATTTGATGCCGATGCAGCTATCGCGCGCCTGAGAGGGGCGCTGAGCGTTGAAAACGCATGGATCAGGGGCAATGCTGCAGTGAAGCAAGTGACGCGGTGTCAGGGCTGAGGCGGTGCATGGCTGACGTGATTGTTTTTTGTGCAACGCGTTCATTTGATCGGCAAATTGCCCTTGGCCGCGAGCGCGTGCGGCAAAAGAAAAGGCCACGCCGGAGGGGGCGTGGCCTTCTTTTCGTTCTGGAGGGCTTAGCCTCAGGCTTTCTCAAGCTCAAAGGCGTCATGCAGGGCCTGCACGGCCAGTTCCATGTATTTGCGCTCGATCAGCACGGAGATTTTGATCTCGGAGGTGGTGATCACTTTGATGTTGATGCCTTCGTCAGACAGCACCTTGAAGGCCTTGGCGGCAACACCGGACTGGCTGCGCATGCCGATGCCGACCACAGAGACCTTGGCGACCTCTTCGTCGATGACCAGCTCGGCAAAGTTCAGGCCGCCGGAGGATTTCAACGCGTCCAGCGCGGCTTCGGCGCGTTTCACCTGATCGGTGGGCAGGGAGTAGGTCATGTCGGTGCGGCCATCTTCAGAGATGTTCTGCACGATCATGTCCACATTCACGCCCGCATCTGACAGGCAGCCAAAGATGATGGATGCGATGCCGGGGCGGTCGGCCACGGACAGCAGGGTCATTTTGGCTTCGTCGCGCGAATAGGCGACACCGGAGACGACGTTGGATTCCATAATTTCCTCCTCATCGCAGACCAGCGTGCCTGCTTCATCGGATTGTTCTTCAAAAGAGCTGAGAACCCTCAGCCGGACTTGGTTGCGCATGGCCAGCTCCACGGAGCGGGTCTGAAGGACCTTGGCGCCGAGGCTGGCCAGCTCGAGCATTTCTTCAAAGGCGATTTTGTCGAGTTTGCGCGCCTTCTGGCAGATGCGCGGGTCGGTGGTGTAGACGCCGTCCACATCGGTGTAGATGTCGCAGCGCTCCGCCTCAAAGGCGGCGGCAAAGGCCACGGCTGTGGTGTCAGAGCCGCCACGGCCCAGGGTGGTGATGCGGCCTTCCTCGGAGATGCCCTGAAAGCCTGCCACAACGGCAACACGCATGCCTTCGCCAAATTTGGCGTTGATGTTGTCGGTCGGGATTTCCTCGATGCGCGCCTGGCTGTGGGCGGAGGTGGTCTTGAGCGGCACCTGCCAGCCCTGCCAGCTGCGCGCCGGTACATCCATTTCCTGTAGGGTGAGCGCCATCAGGCCTGCGGTGACATTCTCGCCGGAGCTGACCACGGCGTCATATTCGCGTGCGTCATAAAGTGGGGAGGTTTCATCGACATAGCCCACAAGCTTGTTGGTTTCCCCGGACATGGCAGAGACGATGACGATGACGTCATAGCCTTTGGCCACTTCCACGCCGACGCGTTTGGCGGCGCGGCGGATGCGGTCAAGGTTGGCAACAGAGGTGCCGCCGAATTTCATCACAAGTACGGGCATGGCGCGTCCTTAAATCGTAAGTCGGAGGGGGTTTACGCGGTTGGGGGGCGAGAGGCAAGCTTGATTGACTTTATCGGCCCTTGAGGTGGGCGTGAGAGGCGGGGGCGGCATGAGGGGCCAGCCCCTCTGGCGCAGCGGACTGCGCCATTCACCCCGGGATATTTTGTGAATGAGAAGACTGGCGTGCTTAGTAGGCGTGGGCGCGGCCGTCCCAGGTTTCAAAGCAGCCGGTGGTCTCAAGAGACAGGGCGTCAAACCGGTTGATCAGGCCGGAGGCGCTTTCCTCCAAGGTGATGTCGGCCTGTGTGCCGCCCATATCGGTTTGCACCCAGCCGGGGTGGTAGATGCCAACGGCAATGCCGATGTGGGCCAGATCGGTTGCCAGATTGCGCCCCAGGTTGAGCGCGGCGGCTTTGGAGGCGCGGTAGATGTAGGAGCCCCCCGGCGCGCGGGTGTGGGAGGCCATCTGCGAGGAGATGATCGCGATTTTTGGCGCTTCAGAGAGTTGCAGGTTCGGCAGCAGGTTCTGCACGGTCAAAAATACGCCGGTGACATTGGTGGCAAAGCTGTCCGCCCACATGTCGGCCGGATAGCCGTCTGCGAGGTTTTGGCCCTTGTCCAGATAGACGCCGGCATTGCAGATCAAGAGATCGATGGGCTGGGCATCCAGTGCAGCGGCCATGGTGGCCTGACTGCTTGCGTCGCGCACATCCAGAGGCAGGAAATCCCCTCCGGCTCGGCTGGTGCCGGTGACTTTGTGACCTGCCTTGCGATAGTGATCAGAAAGCGTTGCGCCAATGCCTCGGTTGGCGCCGGTGATCACGATGTGCATGGGAAGGTCCTCTCTGAGTGTCAGTTGGTTTTGCGGCCGATGGAAAAGGGCAGGGGCGCGACCGGCACGCCCTCTTCGATCAGGGCCTTGGCTTCTTCGGGCTTGGCTTCGCCGTAAATGGCCCGCTCCGGCGCGCTGCCTTCGTGCATGGCGCGGGCCTCAGAGGCAAAATTCTTGCCGACATAATCGGAGTTGGCCTCAACATGCTGGCGCAGCTCGCGCAGGGCCTGCTCTGCCGGGGAGGCCGGAGCAGAGAGGGCGCCGGGGTTGGGCTTGGGCGCCTCTGCCGGTTGTTCCTGTGGTGCTGGCGTGGTGGCTGCTTTGCGCGCCGGGCGTACGCGGGGCGCCATCATTGCCTTGGTGACATCCGTGTTGCCGCATAGGGCGCAGGCGACCATGCCGCTGGCCTGAAGTTTGTCGAAGGCTTCTGCGGATTGAAACCAGCTGTCAAACCGGTGGTCGTTGGCGCATTTTAAGGTGTAGTTGATCATCGCGGTGGCGTGTCTTGGTCAGCTCTTGGGTGGCGCGAACATATGGTGCGTGTTTGGGGTGATCAAGCGTGGCGCGGCTGTTCGGGCCTATGGCCTTGCGCGTTTCTTGAGCTGTTTGGTGTCAAAGTTGCGCACGATCTCTGCCAGTTCCGGAATGCGGATGTGTTTGGCGGCCTTTTTCGGGCGCATCCATTTGCGGCGGCGCTGGCCTGCTTCGGGGTAGTGTTTGGCGAGTTTGTCGACCTCCAGAGCAAACGCCATCACGCGGATTTTCTGGCCGCGCAGCGGGCCGCGGGTTTTGCGGTAGCGGAACTGGCCAATGCTGTGCTTGCCGATCGCGCCGGTGATGCCGGCCTCTTCCCAGGCTTCCTGTGCCGCAGCTTTGTGGGGTTTCATCCCATCCATGGGCCAGCCCTTGGGGATGATCCATTGCTGGGTGCCGCGGGAGGTGACCATCAGGATCTGTGGTTTGCCCTTGCGGATGCGGTAAGGCAGCGCGGCAAATTGCAGGTTTTTCCCGGTTTTGCGGGCTTTCTGGATCATGGCCTCAAGGGCCGAGGGGGCGAGGAGGCCCATCAGCCAACTCCTTGGTTCACGACACGCGCATGAGAGCGTTTGTGAGGAAGGTAGCGCAGATTGGTGAGGGGGCAAGCGCATAGTCGTCGCAGCCCGCGATTTCTCGTGGAGGGTGTGGTTTGGGTCGCGTTTGGGACTTCATGGGACGCGTGGCCGGTGAAATGTGGGAATGAATGGGATCGATGGCGATTTTCATGGGAACTCACTGCGAATCACGTGGGCGTGACGGCGATTTGCGGGGGCGATGCGGTGCATTTTGAGGCGTTTTGAGCGCTAAATGAAAATTTTTTGGGATTTCTTGGGAAGTCGATTTCTGTGGATAAATCATACATTATTTGGTGTTCAAAGGTAAGTGTCTGTGGATATGTGGTGCTAGTCGAATCGATTGGTGTCAATTCAGCGCGATTTTTGAGGTGCGAAAATCGTGTATATAGACTCTGTGGGGCAAAATTTGTGTTGCCTTCCATAAATTCCCATGGCATCCCTAAACCCACGATGAGGACGGGAATAAACGAGGCGCTAAGACCTCAAATCCCAAGTCAGGTTTCATACAGGCACCCGCTTTCATCGAAAAAAAGAGATCCGGTGCGTGGGCGAGCAGAACATCCCCCCAGGTGGCACGCGCAACTGGACACCCGCACAAGCGGGACGAGGGCGGCGGATTGATCAGTGGCAGCAGATCAATCCGCCGTTTCGCTTCCGCCGGACCCATTCCGGGTGGTGGAGCAGGCAGAGGTTGAAAGGGGCCATAGGCAGTGGCGCTTATGTTTCGCGGCGAGAGCCGTAACAAGGTGGATACGAAGGGACGGATGTCGATTCCGGCCAAGTTCCGCCGTGTGCTTGAAGCAGGCGATCCTGACTGGAAAAGTGGCGCAAATCCCAACCTCGTGATCGTATACGGCGGCAAGACCCGCGATTATCTGGAGTGTTTCACGGTAGAGGCGATGGATGATGTGGTGGCCCGCATCATGAAAATGCCCCGTGGCAGCAAGAAGCGCCTTGCGCTCTCCAATCTCTATCTGACCCTGTCGATTGACGCCTCGGTGGATGACACCGGGCGGATCGTGCTGCCCAAAGAGCAGCGTGACAAGATCGGTCTCGCGGACATGGCGGTGTTTGCCGGTAAAGGCGACACCTTTGAGATCTGGAATCCGGAGACCTATGAAGCCACCCAGGCAGAAGCGCTTGAGGCGGATGACGATTTTGATCCGGATGCCGATCCTTCAATTTACCTTGATGGCGACGAGGGGTTCTAAGGATGGCGACCCCTGAAGATCCCGCCGCCAAACGCCCTCACATTCCTGTTCTGCTTGCGCCTTTGCTTCGCGCGGTGGCACCTGTTTCGGGGCGTTGGCTTGATGGCACATTTGGCGCGGGTGGCTATACCCGTGGGCTGATTGAAGCCGGGGCCAGCAAGGTCTATGGCGTGGACCGTGATCCGCTGGCCTTTGAGATGGCAGCCTCTTGGGTGGGCGGCTATGGCGATCAGATCGAGCTGGTGGCCGGTGTGTTTTCCAAGATGGATGAGTATGCCGAAGATCTGGATGGCGTGGTGCTCGACCTTGGGGTCAGCTCTATGCAGCTGGATCTGGCAGAGCGCGGCTTTTCCTTCATGAAAGACGGTCCACTGGACATGCGGATGAGTCAGGATGGACCTTCTGCCGCGGATCTTGTGAATGAGGCCGGTGAGGCCGAGCTGGCGGATATCATCTACCAGTACGGGGAAGAGCGGGCGAGCCGTCGGATTTCCAAGGCGATTGTGCGGGAGCGGGCGGCTGCGCCGATCACCACCACATTGCGTCTGGCGGAGATTGTCGAAGGTTGCTTGCCGCGCCCGAAGCCGGGGCAGAGCCACCCAGCGACACGCAGCTTTCAGGCGCTGCGGATCGCGGTGAATGATGAATATGGCGAGCTGTTCCGTGGGCTGATGGCGGCAGAGCGGGCGCTGAAGCCCGGCGGACTTCTGGCGGTTGTGACCTTCCATTCTGTGGAAGACCGCATGGTGAAGCGGTTCTTGCAGTCGCGCGCGGGCAAAACCGGCAACGTCAACCGCTATGCCCCTGAGACAGAACAGGAAAAGCCCGCGTTTGAATTGATCACCCGCAAGGCGGTTGGACCTGATCCGGAAGAGCTTGAAGACAACCCGCGTGCGCGCTCTGCGAAACTGCGGGTGGCGCGGCGCACCGATGCGCCAGCGGGTGAGATTGCGGGCAAGGCGATTGGAATGCCAACCCTTGGAGGGCGGAAGTAAATGCGGACGGTGTTGTTTGTTTTGGCGGCTGGTATGGTGATTGCGCTGTCCGTGTGGGCCTATCAGGAGAACTATCGCACGCAGGCGATGATCGGCGAGACCGAACGTTTGCAGCGTGAGATTGGCGAGGCGCGGGCGCGTCTGTCGGTGCTGAAGGCCGAGTGGGCCTATCTCAACCGCCCCGACCGTCTGCGCGATCTGGCCGAGATCAACTACAACGATCTGCAGCTTTTGCCGCTGCGCCCCAACCAGTTCGGGCGCGTGGAGCAGGTGGCCTATCCGGCCAGCGGCGTGCTGTTTGACATTGAGAATGCAGTTGAGGTCTCCGCTGAGGAGGTCACACCATGACACGCACACCGCTGAGACCGCTTGCGTCGATCCTGCGGGCGCGGGATGTGGGGGAGAACCCTGACAGTATTGAGCGCGCCAACCTGCGCGCGCGCCATGAGGAAATGCGCAGCAAGGGGCGTGCTCGTGCAGAGGGGCGTCTGCTGATCATGGCGGTTCTGTTCACCGGCGCGTTTATCACTGTGGGTGCGCGGATGGGCGTGGTCAGCATGTCTGAAGCCACCGAGCCGCGCACAAGCTATGCCGGGAGCCGCATTCAGGCGGAGCGCGCCGATATTGTCGACCGGCATGGGCGCATTCTGGCGACCAACCTTGAGACCCACGCGCTTTATGCGCAGCCACATCACATGATCGACAAGGAACGCGCCGCAAAGGAGTTGGTCGCGATCTTTCCGGATCTGGATGAAGAACGTCTGATTAAGGATTTTACAGGAAAGAGAAAATTCCTCTGGATCAAGAAGAAGATCAGCCCTGAGCAACAACAGGCTGTGCATGATATCGGTGAGCCGGGGCTGCTGTTTGGCCGCCGCGAAATGCGGCTTTATCCAAACGGGCGTTTGGCGGCGCATATCCTTGGCGGGGCGAGCTTTGGCAAGGAAGACGTGCATGACGCCGAGCTGATCGGTGTCGCGGGCGTTGAAAAGTACTTTGACGATGCGCTGCGTGATCCGGCCAATGGCGACAAATCGCTGACCCTGTCCATTGACCTCACCGTGCAGGCCGCGGCTGAGCGCGTGCTTTGGGGCGGCATGAAGCTGATGAATGCCAAAGGCGCAAGTTCTGTGCTGATGGATGTGAAAACCGGTGAAGTGATCTCCATGGTCAGCCTGCCGGATTTTGACCCCAACAACCGCCCGCGCCCTCCGGTGCAGGGGCAGGCGGCGGACAGCCCGCTGTTTAACCGCGCGGTGCAGGGGCTTTATGAGCTTGGCTCGACCTTCAAGATTTTCACCGCGGCGCAATCCATCGAGCTGGGGATTGCCGCGCCTGAGACGCTGATTGACACCAAAGGGCCGCTGCGCTGGGGCAAATTCCGCATTCGGGATTTCCGCAACTACGGTGCGCAGTTGACGCTGACCAAGGTGATCGTGAAATCCTCCAACATCGGCACCGCGCGGATTGCGCAGCTGATCGGGGCGGCGCGTCAGCAGGATTTCCTGCGCAACCTTGGTTTCTTTGAGCCGACACCGGTTGAGGTGGTTGAGGCGCGCGGCGCGCAGCCATTGCTTCCGCGCAACTGGTCTGAGCTGTCGACCATGACGATTTCCTACGGCCACGGCATGTCGGCCAGCCCGCTGCATCTGGCGGCTGGCTATGCGGCGATCGCCAATGGCGGCACCAAAGTCACGCCAACCCTGCTGAAACAGGATGATGTCGAAACCGGCCCGCGCGTGATGAGCGCAGAAAGTGCCGAAGCCGCGCGCACCATGTTGCGCAAAGTGGTGAGCGAGGGCACCGCCTCCTTTGGCGAAGTGCCCGGCTATGCGGTGGGCGGCAAGACCGGCACGGCTGATAAGCCGAAAGAAAACGGGCGCGGGTACTATGAGGACAAGGTGATCGCAACCTTTGCGGCGATGTTCCCGACCCATGATCCGAAATATGTGCTGATCCTGTCGCTGGATGAGCCGGTGGAAACCACAGGCGATGAGCCGCGCCGCACAGCAGGCTGGACCGCAGTCCCTGTGGCGGCTGAAATGATCGCGCGCGTCGCACCGCTTTTGGGGCTGCGTCCCGAAGTTGAACCCACGGAGTTGGCTGATATAACGCTGACATCAAACTAAGCCGAGCAAAGGCGGGGCACGGATGGCAGTGGGCGCAAAACATCTTTCTGAATTGGGCCTGACGGCCATTGGCGGGGCAAATCCGGCGATCACCGGCTTGGCGGTGGACAGCCGCGACGTGAAAGAGGGCTTTCTGTTCGCAGCGATGCCCGGCACGCGGGTGCATGGGGGCACTTTCATTCAATTTGCTTTGCGCATGGGCGCGTCTGCGATCCTGACCGACGCGGCGGGCGCAAAGATTGCGGAGCAGGAGCTGGCGGCAAGTGATGCCGCTGTGGTGATTGCGGAAGACCCGCGTCAGGCGCTGGCCTATACGGCGGCGCTGTTTTTTGGCGCACAGCCCGGCATTATGGCGGCGGTCACCGGCACCAATGGCAAAACCTCTGTGGCAACCTTCCTGCGGATGATCTGGCAGGAGATGGGGCTTGAGGCGGTGAACCTTGGCACCACCGGTGTGGAGGGCGATTTCACCGCTCCGCTGCATCACACAACGCCGGAGCCGATCACCCTGCACCGCACCTTGGCGGCTGCGGTGGAGGCGGGCATTGGCTTTGCTGCGATGGAGGCTTCTTCGCACGGTCTGGCGCAATGCCGTCTGGACGGGGTGCAGCTGAAGGCGGCGGGGTTCACCAACTTCACGCAGGATCACCTCGACTATCACGAGACCTTTGATGAGTATTTCAACGCCAAGGCCGGGCTTTTTGCGCGCGTATTGCCGGAAGACGGCACGGCGGTGATCAATGTGGATGACCCGCGCGGCATGGATATGGCGCTGATCGCGGGCGGACGGGGACAGGGCGTTCTGACCGTTGGCAAAGGCGACGCGGATCTCGCGCTCACAGCACAGAGGCTGGATGCGACCGGGCAGGATGTGCGCTTCACCTTTCGTGGCAAAAGTTATCAGACGCGGCTCAATCTGCTTGGCGGATTTCAGGCGGAGAATGTGCTCTTGGCGGCTGGTCTGGCTGTGGCCTGTGGCGCGGAGCCGGAGCGGGTGTTTGAGGTGCTGCATGAGCTGAAAGGCGTGCGCGGTCGGATGCAACTGGCGGCGACGCGGGCCAATGGGGCGGCGGTTTATGTCGACTATTCCCACACGCCTGACAGCGTGGCGACAGCGCTCAAGGCTCTGCGTCCCCATGTGATGGGCCGGCTCATCATTGTGGTCGGCGCAGGCGGGGATCGCGACAAAACCAAACGCCCGCTGATGGGGCAGGCGGCCGCAGAACACGCCGATGTGGTGTTTGTCACCGATGACAATCCGCGCAGCGAAGATCCTGCGGTGATCCGCGCAGCCGTGATGGAGGGCGCGCCGGAGGCCACCGAAGTGGGTGATCGGGCTGAGGCCATCCTGCGCGCGGTGGATGCGCTGGGGCCGGGCGATGCGCTGTTGATTGCGGGCAAAGGGCATGAGACCGGGCAGGAAATCGGCGAGGATATCCTGCCGTTTGATGATTGTGAGCAGGCCAGCGTGGCCGTGGCCGCTTTGGATGGAGGTCTGGCATGACGCTTTGGAGCTCTGTCGCCGCTGCCGAGGCAACCGGTGGGCGCAGCACGCGCGACTGGACCTGCAACGGTGTGTCAATTGACACGCGCACCCTTGAGGAGGGCGATCTGTTTGTGGCCCTCACCGCGGCGCGGGATGGCCATGAATTTGTGGCGCAGGCTTTGGAAAAAGGTGCGGCTGCTGCTTTGGTGAGCCGCATTCCGGACGGCCTCACGGAAGATGCGCCGCTGTTGATTGTCGACGATGTGCTGGAGGGGCTTGAGGCTTTGGGCTGTGCTGCACGCGCCCGCACAGAGGCGCGGGTTGTGGCGGTCACCGGCTCGGTAGGCAAAACCTCGACCAAGGAAATGCTGCGCGCCATGCTTGCGGGGCAAGGGCGCACCCATGCCTCCGTGGCGAGCTACAACAACCATTGGGGCGTGCCGCTCACCTTGGCGCGGATGCCCGAAGATACAGACTATGCGGTGATTGAAATCGGGATGAACCACCCCGGCGAAATCTCGCCGCTTGCCAAAATGGCACGGCCGCATGTGGCGCTGGTCACAACGGTTGCCGCTGTGCATCTGGAAGCTTTTGAGAATGTCGCGGGCATCGCACAGGAAAAAGCGGCGGTGTTTGACGGGTTGGAGCCGGATGGCATTGCCATCGTGAACGCGGATATCGACACCGCAGATGTGTTGCGCGCCCATGCGGCAGCCCTCGGATTTGGCAGGCAGGAGTTTGGCGAGAGCGCAACAGATTGGCAGCTGGGCGAGATCAAGCTGCAGGGCAATGTGACCGTGGCGCGCGCCAAGCAAGGCGACGAGGCGCTGCTCTTTAAAGTGCAAAGCGCAGGGCGCCATTTTGCGATGAATGCACTTGGCGCTTTGGCCTCGGTTGATGCGATGGGCGCAGATTTGGCGCTGGCGGTGGCTGATCTTGGCCGCTGGACCCCGTTTGTGGGGCGCGGCGCACGCGAAACGCTGGTGCTCGATCCGGTGGAAACTGACCGCACTCTGGAGCTGATTGATGAGGCTTATAATGCCAATCCAACCAGCCTTGGTGCCGCGCTTGAGGTTCTCGCCGCAGCAGAACCCAAAGACGGTATTGGCCGCATCGGCAAGGGGCGGCGGATTGCCTTTGTCGGGGACATGAAGGAACTGGGGGGCGAGGAAGTCGTCATGCATGCTGAGCTTGCGGCGCACCCGGCGATGGCTGAGATCGACATCGTGCATTGCGTTGGTCCGCTGATGCAGCACCTGCACGCCGCGCTGCCCGATGAGAAACGCGGGCTTTGGGCGGAGACCAGTGCGGAGCTGGCGGCGGAGGTGCGTCGGCTGGTTGATGCCGGTGATGTGGTCATGGCCAAGGGCAGCCTGTCGATGGCACTGGCGAAGGTGGTTGACGCCATCCGCAAACTGGGTCATCCCGCCCCGCAATCCAAAAACGAGGACCTGTAATGTTCTATTGGCTGACCGCGCTGTCGGATGGCGGTGATTTCTTCAACCTGTTCCGCTACATCACCTTCCGCGCGGGTGGTTCCTTCATGACGGCGCTGATCTTTGGCTTTATCTTTGGGCGTCCGCTCATCGATGTACTACGCCGCAAGCAGGGCAAAGGCCAGCCGATCCGCGATGACGGCCCCGAAGGGCATTTCGCCAAAGCGGGCACACCCACCATGGGGGGGCTGCTGATTGTGGGCGCTTTGGTCACCTCCACCCTGCTTTGGGCGCGTTGGGACAATAGCTTTGTCTGGCTCGTGCTGTTTGTCACGCTGGCCTATGGCCTCATCGGTTTTGCCGATGACTATGCCAAAGTGTCCAAGCAGAACACCAAAGGTGTGTCGGGCCGCGTGCGCCTGTTGCTGGGCTTTGTTATTGCAGGGATTGCAGGGGTTTGGGCGACATTCTTGCAGCCCGATACGCTGCAGTTTCAGCTTGCTGTTCCGATCTTCAAAGAGGTGCTCATTAACCTCAGCTGGGCCTATGTGCCTTTTGCCATGTTCGTGGTAGTGGGCGCGGCCAATGCGGTGAACCTGACCGATGGTCTGGACGGGCTTGCCATCATGCCGGTGATGATCGCCGCCGGCGCGCTGGGTGTCATTGCCTATGCGGTGGGCCGTGTCGACTTCACCGAGTATCTGGATGTGCATTATGTGCCGGGCACCGGTGAAATCCTGATCTTTGTGGCGGGTCTGATCGGCGGCGGTCTGGGCTTTCTGTGGTACAACGCCCCGCCCGCAGCGGTCTTCATGGGCGACACCGGCTCGCTGGCGCTTGGCGGCGCGCTTGGCGCGATTGCCGTGTCCACCAAACACGAGCTGGTGCTCGGCATCATTGGCGGCCTCTTTGTGGTTGAGGCGCTCAGCGTGATCATTCAGGTGCTCTACTTCAAGCGCACCGGCAAGCGGGTCTTTCTGATGGCGCCGATCCACCACCACTATGAAAAGAAAGGCTGGTCGGAGCCGCAGATCGTGATCCGCTTCTGGATCGTGGCTGTGATCCTCGCGATGATTGGTCTGGCGACGCTGAAGCTGCGCTAAACGGACCTTACAGGTGAGACAATGAGAGGCGTGCCGATTTTGGCGCGCCTTTTTGTTTCTCATTCTCCAAATATCCCCGCCGGAGGCATCCGACGTCTGCGGCTTGTGCCTCCCTCACGATCGAGGCACTGTTGGCGCGGAACTTTTTGGGGGTGTCGGATGATTCCAGTACAGGGCTTTGAGGGCGCGAAGGTCGCCGTTTTGGGCTTGGGGCGCTCAGGCCTTGCCACGGCGCGGGCGCTGCGTGCGGGCGGAGCAGAGGCGATCTGTTGGGACGACAACCCCAAAGCGCGCGAAATCGCAGAGAGCGAAGGGTTTCTCTGTGCCGATCTGCTCAAACAGAATGCCTTTGACGACATCGCCAGCCTGATCGTCAGCCCCGGCATACCGCATCTTTACCCAACGCCAAATCCCGTGGTGGCGGCAGCTTTGGAGGCGGGTGTCGCGGTGGACAATGACATCGGACTGTTTTTCCGCTCGTTCGCCAATGGCGGCTGGGAGATGTTTGAGACCATGCCCAAAGTGGTTGCGGTCACAGGCTCCAACGGCAAATCCACCACCTCCGCACTGATCCACCATGTGCTGAGCGAGGCCGGGCGGCGCACGCAGCTCGCAGGGAACATTGGACGTGGGGTGCTGGATCTGGACCCGGCGGAAGATGGCGATGTGATCGTGCTGGAGCTGTCGAGCTATCAGGCCGATCTCGCGCGCAGCCTCACGCCGGATATTGCCGTCTTCACCAACCTCAGCCCCGATCATCTGGATCGCCATGCGGGCATGGGGGGCTATTTCGCCGCCAAGCGCCGCCTCTTTGCCGAAGGTGGGCCGGATCGCGCTATTGTTGGCGTTGATGAGATCGAAGGGCGCTATATGGCAGCGCAGCTTTCAGAAGGCCCCTCTGATGACCGGGTGATGCGCATCTCGACCGATCGCAAGCTGTCTGGGCCGGGGTGGAACGTTTTTGCCCGAAAAGGATTTCTGAGCGAGTACCGCAAAGGGCGGCAGGCCGGCTCGATTGATCTGCGCGCCATCAAGGGGCTTCCCGGCGCGCACAATCATCAGAATGCCTGTGCCGCCTATGCGGTGTGCCGTGCGTTGGGCCTTGCGCCACGCGTGATCGAGGCCGGTTTTGCCAGCTTTGGCGGCCTGCCGCATCGCAGCCAGATTATCTCAGAGGCACATGGCGTGACCTATGTGAACGACAGCAAGGCCACCAATGTGGATGCGGCGCAAATGGCGCTGGCGGCGTTCAAAAAAATCCGCTGGATCTGTGGCGGGCTGGAGAAAGAAGGCGGTCTGGGCGATCTCGCTGAAAGCGCGGGCGAGGTGGTGAAGGCCTATGTCATCGGGCGTGAGGCGGCCAATTTTGCCATGCAGCTCAAAGGGGTTGAGGCCGAGGTCTGCACCACGATGGAACAGGCGGTGGCGCGCGCCGCGGCGGAGGCGCAGCAAGGCGAGACCGTTCTGTTGGCCCCGGCGGCGGCGAGTTTTGATCAGTACGACAGCTTTGAAAAACGCGGCGAGGATTTTGTGGCGCAGGTACAGGCGGCGACAGGCGCAGCTTAACCCCGCTTGGCCGCAATCGCCTGCCCTGCGGCCCAGCCCGAACTCCAGGCCCATTGGAAATTGAAGCCGCCGAGCCAGCCGGTGACATCCATGGCTTCGCCAATCACATAGAGGCCGAGCACGGCTTTGGCTTCCATGGTTTTGGAGGAGAGGCCGTCTGTGTCGATGCCGCCAAGGGTCACTTCGGCAGTGCGGTAGCCTTCGGTGCCTGAGGGCAGGAGCTCCCAGTTTTGCAGCTGGTCACAGAGCGCTTGCAGGGCAGCGTCGGACTGATCGGCGAGATTGCCGGACAGATCCATGGTCTCGCTGAGGTGATCCACCAAACGGGAGGGCAGCAGCGTGGCCAGCTCTGTGGTGAGATTGCGGCGGCCCTGTTCCTGACGGCGGTTGCGCAGGGTGTCAAACGGGCTGCCGTCTGGGAAGAGGTTCAGGGAGATCGGCTGACTTTCCCACCAATAAGAGCTGATTTGCAGCATGGCGGGGCCGGAGAGGCCGCGATGGGTGAAGAGCATGGCCTCCTCAAAGCTGGTGCCATTTGCCGCCGCACGCACCGGATGCGCCACGCCGGAAATGGCTTTGAAGCGGCCATCAGAGAAGGTGAAAGGCACAAGCCCCGCGCGGGTGTCTGTGACGGTCAGGCCAAACTGGCGCGCGACGTCATAAGCCAGCCCCGTTGCGCCCATTTTGGGAATGCTCTTGCCACCGGTGGCCAGCACGAGGTTGGTGCAGGTGAGGCTCTCGCGTTTGCCGCTCTTTTCGACTTCGACATTGAAGGTCGTGCCGTCATGGGTGACGTTGACGATCTGGGTTTCAAGCCAGAGCGCAGCGCCTGCTTGTGTCATCTCTGCCTGCAGCATCGCGATGATGTCTTTGGCGCTGTTGTCACAGAAAAGCTGTCCGAGGGTTTTCTCGTGATAGGCGATGCCGTGGCGCGCCACCATGTCGATGAAATCCCATTGCGTATAGCGGCTGAGGGCGGATTTGCAGAAATGGGGGTTGGCGGACAGGAAGTTTTCAGGGCCTGCATACATATTGGTGAAGTTGCAGCGCCCGCCTCCGGAGATACGGATTTTCTCGCCCGGCGCTTTGGCGTGATCCAGCACCAGCGTGCGTCCGCCGCTCTGTGTGGCGCACATCATGCCTGCCGCACCCGCGCCCAGAATGATGTTGTCCCAATGTGTCTGTCTGCTCATGTTGGCGGGGTGCCTGATGATGCGGCCTTGGTCAAGAGGGGCGCTGCCCCTGCCACATCTGCGATGTGGCTACCCCGAGATATTTTGAGAATGAGAAATCCCTGAGAGCTCTCTGGGGCTCAGAGGGCGGGTAAATCGGCCATCTCTATACTTTTCATAAAGCCTGTTGGGTGTTAGACTTTCACCCAGACCCGGAAAACGGGCGTTTTGAGGCAGAGATCGGCGTATTTCGATGACAGAGATGGTTTATGGCGCGTTGCCCGTTCGGGCGCGTGAGCCCGTGCTTCCGAAATGGTGGCAAACACTGGACAAATGGACGATGACATCCATTGTGTTGCTGTTTGTGATTGGCTTGATGTTGGGCATGGCAGCAAGCCCCCCTTTGGCGGCAAAAAACGGGTTTGAGCCGTTTCACTACGTCAAAAAACAAGCTTTCTTTGGCGGATTGGCGATGGTGACCATGGTTGTCACCTCGATGATGTCCCCCACATTGGTGCGCCGTCTTGCGGTGGTTGGCTTTGGCGTGTCCATGGTCGCGCTGGCGCTGTTGCCGGTGTTTGGCACGGATTTTGGCAAAGGCGCGACGCGCTGGTATTCGCTGGGGTTTGCCTCCTTGCAGCCGTCTGAGTTTCTGAAGCCCGGATTTGTGGTGGTCGCCGCCTGGTTGATGGCGGCCAATGAGGAAATCAATGGCCCTCCGGGACGGCGCTGGTCCTTCCTGTTGATGATGACTATTGTGCTGATGCTCGCCATGCAGCCTGACTTTGGCCAGGCCTGTCTGATCCTGTTTGGCTGGAGTGTGATGTATTTTGTCTCCGGGGCACCGATGATGCTAATTGGTGGGATCATCCTGTCGCTGATCCCGGTTGCGAATTTTGCCTATAACAACTCAGAGCACTTTGCCCGCCGGATTGACGGGTTTCTGGATCGCTCGGTCGATCCGACCACGCAGATCGGCTATGCCACGGAGGCGATCCGCGAAGGCGGACTGTTTGGCGTAGGTGTGGGCGAAGGGCAGGTGAAATGGTCCCTGCCGGATGCGCATACCGATTTCATCATCGCGGTGGCGGCCGAGGAATACGGGCTGATCCTTGTTTTTGCGATTCTTGCACTCTACGCGACCATTGTGCTGCGCTCGTTTTTCCGCCTGATGCGGGAGCGTGATCCGTTCATTCGGCTGGCGGGCACCGGCCTTGTGGCGATTTTCGGCGTACAAGCGCTCATCAATATGGGCGTTGCGGTGCGGCTATTGCCTTCCAAAGGCATGACTTTGCCGTTTGTGAGCTATGGCGGCTCTTCCCTCATCGCCGGGGGGATTGCAGTTGGCATGATTTTGGCGTTTACCCGCAGCCGTCCTCAAGGTGAGATCGGGGACATTCTGCGGGGGCATGGTAGATGAGTAGACAGCCACTTTTGGTGATTGCGGCAGGTGGCACGGGCGGCCATATGTTTCCGGCGCAGGCGTTGGCGGAGGTGATGCTGCGCAAAGGCTGGCGGGTCAAACTTTCCACGGATGCACGTGGCGCCCGCTACACCGGAGGCTTTCCCCATACGGTGGAGATTGAGGAGGTCAGCTCGGCCACCTTTGCGCGCGGCGGGGCGCTGGCCAAGCTGGCGGTGCCGTTTCGCATTCTTGGCGGCGTGTTTGGCGCTGCGCTGAAGATGCGCAAAGACCGGCCCGATGTGGTGGTCGGTTTTGGCGGTTATCCGACCATTCCGGCCATGGGGGCGGCCTGGTTGTTGAAGCTGCCGCGGATGATCCATGAGCAGAACGGTGTGCTGGGCCGGGTCAATCAGGTGTTTGCCAACCGTGTGGATGTGGTGGCCTGTGGCACCTGGCCAACGGCGTTGCCGGACGGTGTTGAAGGCACGCCGGTGGGCAACCCTGTGCGCAAGGCGGTGATGGATCGCGCGGGCGCAGGCTATATCGCGCCGGGGGATTACCCCATGTCGGTGCTGGTGATTGGCGGCAGTCAAGGCGCGCGCATCTTGAGTGATGTGGTGCCTGCGGCGATTGCCGCTTTGCCGTCTGACATCCTGGGCAACCTGCGCGTGGCGCATCAGGCGCGCGATGAGGATTTTGATCGGGTGTCGGCCTTTTACGCAGAGGCGGGCATTGCGGCGGATGTGCAGCCGTTCTTCACCGATGTTCCGGCACGGATGAGCGAAGCACAGCTGGTGATTTCACGTTCCGGCGCGAGCTCGGTGGCGGATATTTCCATCATTGGGCGGCCGTCGATCCTTGTGCCATTTGCCGCAGCGGCGGGCGATCACCAGACGGCCAATGCGCGGGGTCTGGCAGAGGCGGGCGGGGCGATTGTTGTGCCCGAGAGCCTTCTGACGCCGGAGTCACTGACCGAACAAATCACAACTATTTTGAGCAACCCGCAGGGCGCGAGCCAGATGGCGCAGGCCGCGCTGTCGGCGGGCAAGCCGGACGCGACTGAGGCGCTTGTGGCGCTGGTCGAGCAGCTGGCGAACAAGGACCAATAAGATGAACGCAGCAACCAAACTTCCCGGCGACGTGGGCGCCATCCACTTTGTGGGGATCGGCGGCATTGGCATGTCCGGCATTGCCGAGGTGCTGGTGAACCATGGCTATACGGTGCAGGGATCGGACCTGAAGACCACCAAGATCACCCAGCGTCTGGCAGGCATGGGCGCGACAGTGTTTGAAGGCCAGCGCGCGGAAAATCTGGAAAACGCCGAAGTGGTGGTGATTTCCTCTGCCATCAAACCGGGCAATCCGGAGCTGGATGAAGCACGCCGCAAAGGCCTGCCGGTTGTGCGCCGCGCGGAAATGCTGGCCGAGCTGATGCGGTTGAAATCGAACATCGCTGTGGCGGGCACCCATGGCAAGACCACCACCACCACCATGGTTGCGGCGCTGCTGGATCATGGTCATTTTGACCCGACCGTGGTGAATGGCGGGATCATTCACGCCTATGGCTCTAACGCACGTGTGGGCGAGGGCGAATGGATGGTTGTGGAGGCTGATGAGAGCGACGGCACGTTCAACCGTCTGCCTGCGACCATTGCGATTGTGACCAATATCGACCCAGAGCATATGGAGCATTGGGGCACCGAGGAGGCGCTTCATAAAGGCTTTTATGATTTTGTCTCCAACATTCCGTTTTACGGGCTGGCGGTCTGCTGCACCGATGATCCGGATGTGCAGACGCTGGTGGGCAAGATCACCGACCGGCGCGTGGTGACCTTTGGCTTCAATGCCCAAGCGGATGTGCGCGCGGTGAACCTGACCTATAAAGCGGGCGTGGCGCATTTTGACATCGCGCTGCAAGCTGAGGGCAAGGTGATCGAAGGCTGCACTTTGCCGATGCCGGGGGACCACAATGTGTCCAATGCGCTTTCGGCCGTGGCCATCGCCCGTCATTTGGGCATGAAGCTTGAGGAAATCCGTGCAGCACTCGCGGCCTTTGGCGGCGTGAACCGCCGTTTCACCAAAGTGGGCGAAGTGCTGGGTGGCGTGCCGGTGATTGATGACTATGGCCACCATCCTGTAGAGATCGCCGCCGTGCTGAAAGCCGCGCGGCAGGCGATTGGCGACAGCGGCGGTCGGGTCATTGCCGTGCATCAGCCGCACCGTTTCACACGCCTGCATTCGCTGTTTGAGGATTTCTGCACCTGCTTCAATGAAGCCGATGTAGTTGGCATTGCCGATGTCTTTGCCGCCGGTGAGGCCCCGATTGAAGGGGCAAGCCGTGATGATCTGATCAATGGGCTGGTGGCGCATGGGCATCGTCATGCGGTGCCCATCTCTGAGGAGAGCGATCTTGTCGCTTTGGTCAAAGACACCGCGAAACCCGGTGACATCGTTGTCTGCCTTGGAGCAGGGTCGATCAGCGCCTGGGCCAATGGGTTGCCGGGGCATCTGGGCGCATAAGCTGTGGTGGCTTGCGCGCGCCTCACAGCGCATTAGAGTGCCTCTGAAAGAGATATGAGGGACATGACGTGAGCCTATCTTTGACCCTTGCCTGCGTTTGGGTGCTGGCCGCCGCCGTGGTGGCCATGCTGCCGTTGCAGAAACAATTCGCCGTTGGCTGGGCCTTGTTTGTGGCCGCGATGATCCTGATTGCGGTGATCTTTTATGAGCATGGTTGGCTGTTTGGCGGGCTGGCGCTTTTTGGCTTTGTCTCCATGTTCCGCCGGCCGTTGAATTACTATCTGCGCAAATGGATGGGGCTGCCCGTCGAGAGCGACATTGCCGAGGCTGAGGAATGAGCCTGTCGCTGACCTGTGCCTTTGTCTGGCTGATTGCGGCCAATCTGCGTGCGATGTTTCCGTCCAAGGACAATCTCTGGTCCTTTGCTTATGTGATGATTGCGCTTGGTGTGCCGATTGTGATCGGCGTGGCCATTCAGCATAACATCTGGCTGGCGCTGGTGCTGGTGGGGATGGGCGCTTGGATCATGCGGTGGCCGGTGATCTACCTGTGGCGCTGGGTTAAAGGGAAGATCGAATGATCGCCGATCTGATCCTTGATGTGACCCTTGGGCTGAATGCGCTGGTCTGGTTTGCGGTGATGCTGATGCCGCTTTATGGCGCGATCACCGGATTTCGCCGCACCCGACCTCTGCTAAAACGCGCAAGTCTGATCCTGATCTGTCTGGCGGTTCTGCTGGCCTCGTTGCTGGTGACGCTCAGCACCTTTGACACCGTTTCTGATCCGGAGTCATTGGCGGCGCTTTATGCCTATAGCGGCTGGCTGTTGCTGGCTTTGCCAGGCGTGCTGGCGATGGGCTGGGGGCTGCATTTTGCAATCTTCCGACTGCGCAACCGCCCTTAGGCGGGAATTGGCGCCGCGCCAGAGGTCAGGGGCTTGCCGGGATAGGGTCGCTTCGGTATCGGTGCAGGGACCACAAGACCCCGAAGGACCCCTGACATGACTGATCTGCCCACACCGCGCGGCAAGCTAACGCCTGGCAAGGAACTGTCTGGGCTGACGTGGCTGCGTGTGGGTGGCCCGGCGGATTATCTGTTTCAGCCCGCGGATGTGCAGGATCTGGCGGATTTCCTCAAAGCGCTGCCCAAAGATGTGGCGGTTTTCCCGATGGGGGTTGGCTCCAATCTGATCGTGCGCGATGGCGGTTTGCGCGCCGTGGTGATCCGTATGGGGCGGGGCTTTAATGCCATCGAAATTGAGGGCAATCGCGTGCGCGCCGGTGTGGCTGCGCTGGATGCGCATGTGGCGCGCAAGGCGGCTGCCGAAGGCGTTGATTTGACCTTTCTGCGCACCATTCCCGGCGCGATTGGCGGGGCGGTGCGTATGAATGCCGGATGCTACGGCAGCTATACCGCAGATGTGTTTGTGCAGGCGACGGCTGTCACGCGCGAGGGCGAGATCGTGGCGCTCACCGCTGAAGACCTGAATTTCCAATACCGTCAGACCGACCTCCCCGAGGGCTGGGTGATTGTGGAAGCGGTTTTGGAAGGCCCATCCGGTGATCCGGAAGAGTTGGCCGCGCGCATGGAGACGCAATTGGCCAAGCGCGATGCGACACAGCCCACCAAAGACCGCTCCGCTGGCAGCACCTTCCGCAATCCGGCTGGCTTCTCCTCTACCGGGAAGGCGGATGATGTGCATGACCTCAAAGCCTGGAAGGTGATTGATGATGCGGGGATGCGCGGCGCACGCATAGGTGGCGCGCAGATGAGCGAGATGCATTCCAATTTCATGATCAATACCGGCGACGCCACAGCGGCAGATTTGGAAAATCTGGGCGAGGAAGTGCGAAAAAGGGTTTTCCAAAACAGCGGAATAGAGCTACAGTGGGAAATCATGCGGGTCGGGGAACCGTCCGCTGATTAACTTCTTACCAAATGCTTAATAACAGGCACAAAAAAGCGGTTTGAAGATATCACAACAAGGGCGCAAAGTCCGATAAAACAGGGCAAAGCCCGAACTGAGAGCAGGGCACAAAGCCCAATCCGAGCAGGCATCCCTTGCCTGAATAAAAATGCGGCTGAACAAGGCCGCGATAACGAGTCCGAAGGGCTCAAACCAAAACAGGGCCGAAAACGGCTCGGGACATTGAGGCACGTTGGGTATGTCAGAGCAGACAAACCCCAAAGTTGCAGTTGTGATGGGCGGACCCTCTGCAGAACGCGAGGTTTCGCTTTCCACAGGGCGTGAATGCGCTGCTGCGCTGCGGGAAGCAGGATATGAGACCGTCGAGCTTGATGCCGGGTCGGATCTTGTTGCGCGCCTTAAAGAGATTTCTCCGGATGTGATTTTCAATGCGCTGCATGGCCGCTGGGGCGAAGACGGCTGTGTGCAGGGCATTTTTGAATGGATGCGCATCCCCTACACCCATTCCGGTGTGCTTGCCTCGGCCCTTGCCATGGACAAGCAGCGCGCCAAAGAAGCTTTCAAAGCCGCCGGTCTGCCGGTGGTGGAAAGCGTGATTGCAGACAAAGCCGATGTGGGCGCGCGTCATATGATGGCACCGCCCTATGTGGTGAAGCCCAACAATGAAGGCTCCTCGGTCGGCATCTATATCGTCAACGCCGGAGCCAACACGCCGCCTAAACTGGCGGAGACCATGCCGGATGAGGTGATGGTGGAAACCTATGCGCCTGGCCGTGAATTGACGACAACCGTGATGGGCGACCGCGCGCTAGGTCTGACCGATATCATCACCGATGGCTGGTATGACTATGAGGCAAAATACGCCGAGGGCGGATCGCGCCATGAAATCCCTGCGCAGGTGCCGCAAGAGATCTATGACGCCTGCATGGAATATGCCGTGCGCGCGCACAATGCGCTTGGCTGTCGGGGTGTCTCGCGCACCGATTTCCGCTGGGATGAAGCACGCGGATTGGATGGGTTGATCCTGCTGGAGGTCAACACCCAGCCGGGCATGACCCCGACATCGCTGTCACCGGAGCAGGCGGCGCATTGTGGCATGTCTTTTGCAGAGTTCTGCAGCTGGATGGTGGAGGACGCCTCATGCGATCGCTGAGCGTGCCAAAGCGCAAAAAGCCGCGCCACGATCCGGCGCCGAGCCGGTGGGCCTATCGCTTTGAGCGGCTGATGCTGACGCCGTTCTTTCGCTTTTGCCTGCGTACGGTTGTGCCGTTTGCTGTTGTGGCTGGTGGTGCGCTGATCTATTTCTCTGACGAGGACCGTCGCGAGGCGCTGAGCCTTGCGATCAATGATCTGCGCCGCGAGATTGCGACACGCCCCGAGTTCATGGTCAGCGCGATGGCGATTGATGGCGCCTCCGATGGCACCTCCGAGGACATCCGCGATATTCTGTCGTTGAGCTTTCCGGTGAGCTCCTTTGATCTTGATCTGCCCGCCATTCAGGCGCGGGTCAGTGAGCTGCCGTCTATCGCAAGCGCCTCCGTGCGGGTGCGCACCGGCGGGGTGCTGCAGCTTGATATTGCCGAGCGCACGCCGGTTGTTGTTTGGCGCACCCATGAAGGGCTGACGCTTGTGGATCCGGATGGTCATGTGACCGGCCCGGCCGTGTCGCGCAATGCCCATGCGCAGATGCCGCTGATTGCGGGCGAGGGCGCTGAAGGTCATGTGCGCGAAGCGTTGGAGCTTTTTGCTGCGGCTGATCCGATCGCGGATCGTGTGATCGGCCTTGTGCGTGTCGGAGAGCGGCGCTGGGACGTGGTGCTGACCCGTGAGCAACGGATTTTGCTGCCGGAGCAGGGGGCTGTGCAGGCGCTTGACCGTGTGGTCGCGCTCAACAGCGCGCAGGAGCTTCTGGAGCGCGATATTTCGGTGGTGGACATGCGGCTGACCCGTCGTCCGACCATCCAACTTACAGAAAATGCCGTTGAGGACTGGTGGCGCACCAGTCAGATAACCTTGGGGACAACAGGACAATGACAGAGCTGTATCAAAGCCAGCGCGCCATGCGTGCGATGCGCAAAGCGGCCATGCAACGCGGTGTGATTGCGGTTCTGGATGTGGGAACGTCCAAGATCGCCTGTCTGGTTCTGCGCTTTGACGGCACGGATCGGCTCGCCAGTGTTGAGGGCATCGGCTCCATGGCGGGGCAAAGCGGTTTTCGGGTGATCGGCGCCAACACCATCATGTCCCGTGGTGTGAAATTTGGCGAAATCGACACCATGCAGGAAACCGAGCGCGCCATTCGCACGGTGGTGCAGGCTGCGCAGAAGATGGCCAAGATCCGCGTGGATCACGTAATCGCCTGTTTTTCCGGCGCGGAGCCGCGCTCTTATGGTTTGGACGGGCAGATTGATGTGCATGGCCAAATGGTTGGCGAGCAGGATGTGGCGCGCGTGCTTGCCGCCTGTGATGTGCCCGACTACGGCGCGGACCGCGAAGTTCTGCACGCACAGCCGGTGAATTTTGCGCTGGATCACCGCTCCGGTCTCAATGACCCGCGCGGGCAGGTGGGGCAGGTGCTGACCACCGACATGCATATGCTGACCGTCGACAAGGCGGCGGTGCAGAACCTTGTGCATTGTATCAAGCGTTGTGATCTGGAGCTCGCGGGGATTGCCTCCTCGGCCTATGTCTCCGGTCTGTCCGCACTGGTGGAAGATGAACAGGAGCTTGGCGCGGCGTGCATCGACATGGGCGGCGGGGCGACCAGCCTGTCGATCTTCATGAAGAAGCACATGATCTTTGCTGACACGGTGCGCATGGGCGGCGATCACGTCACCGGCGACATCTCCATGGGGCTTCAGGTGCCCATGGCCACGGCGGAACGGATCAAGACCTTCTATGGTGGCGTTGTGGCCACCGGGATGGATGATCGCGACATGATTGAGCTGTCCGGGGACACCGGCGATTGGGAGCATGATCGGCGCACGGTGAGTCGCGCAGAATTGATTGGAATCATGCGCCCGCGTGTCGAAGAAATCCTCGAAGAAGTGCGCGCGCGGCTCGATGTTGCCGGGTTTGAGCACCTTCCGAGCCAGCAAATTGTGCTGACTGGCGGCGGCAGCCAGATCCCTGGATTGGACGGCCTGGCCTCCAAAATCCTGGGTCAGCAGGTGCGCCTTGGCCGCCCGATGCGCGTGCATGGGCTGCCGCAGGCAGCGACCGGACCGGGCTTTGCCGCCACGGTTGGCATGTGCCTTTTTGCAACCCATCCGCAGGACGAATGGTGGGATTTCGACCTGCCGGTGGATCGCTATCACTCGCGCACCATCGGGCGCGCGGTGCGGTGGTTCCGGGAAAATTGGTGAGGCTTTAGTTGGGGATAAAGTGACGAAAGTGACTTTTTGGGGGTGACCTCTTCGGACTGCGCCGTTAAGGTTTTCGTAACCGCCAGAGAACGCGGATCAAGCAGGCCGAGCAGTGGTCTCCGATATCATAGTAGCCAGTCTCGTGACGCCAGAGGTGTCTCGGATGGTTCCGTAGTGTTGTGCTGCGCATGGATTGCCCCGCAAAATATCGCGGTTTCGGCAAGATGCCGCTAGTTTTATAATTTTTCCTCCACATTTTGTGGCGAAATGCGCTTTTTGGGATGACGATTCCGGAAAGCGTGTTTAATAATGTGTTGGAGTAGGCAGAAAATGGCCCGCTGTGGCGGGTAAACAACAGGCGGACAGTTCTATGGCTTTGAATCTGACGATGCCCGATGAGGGTGATCTGAAACCCCGTATCACCGTTTTTGGTGTAGGCGGCGCAGGCGGCAACGCGGTCAACAACATGATCGATAAAGCGCTGGAAGGCGTGGAGTTCGTTGTGGCGAACACCGACGCGCAGGCGTTGCAGCAGAGCAAATCTGACAGCCGTGTGCAGCTGGGCGTAAAGGTCACCGAAGGTCTGGGCGCTGGGGCGCGCGCAACCGTTGGCGCCGCGGCCGCTGAAGAAAGCATCGAGGAGATCGTGGATCACCTCGCAGGCGCACACATGTGCTTCATCACCGCAGGTATGGGCGGCGGCACCGGCACCGGTGCGGCACCGATCATCGCACAAGCCGCGCGTGAACTGGGTGTTCTGACGGTGGGTGTTGTTACCAAGCCGTTCCAGTTTGAAGGCGCCAAGCGTATGCGTCAGGCCGAAGAGGGCGTGGAGCAGCTGCAAAAGATGGTCGACACGCTGATCATCATCCCGAACCAGAACCTGTTCCGCCTCGCCAACGAAAAGACCACCTTCACTGAAGCCTTCTCCATGGCGGATGACGTGCTCTATCAGGGCGTGAAAGGTGTGACCGATCTGATGGTGCGTCCGGGCCTGATCAACCTCGACTTCGCGGACGTGCGCGCCGTGATGGACGAGATGGGTAAAGCGATGATGGGCACCGGCGAAGCAACCGGCGAAGATCGTGCGATCCAGGCGGCAGAGAAGGCGATTGCCAACCCGCTGCTGGACGAGATCTCCCTGCGCGGTGCCAAAGGTGTTCTGATCAACATCACCGGCGGTCACGACCTGACCCTGTTCGAACTGGACGAAGCGGCCAACCGCATCCGCGAGGAAGTGGACGCCGACGCCAATATCATCGTGGGCTCCACCATGGACGACACGCTGGAAGGTGGCATGCGCGTATCCGTTGTTGCCACTGGCATCGACGCTGCAGAAGCCAACGCGGCCATGCCGCTGCCGCGCCGCTCCATGAAAGCGCCGCTGCCACAGGCCGAAGTTGAAGCAGCACCGGCTGCCGCAGCCCCTGTTGAGCAGGCACCGGTTGCCGCACAGGCCGCACCAGCGGCTGCGCAACCTGCCGCAGCGGCCCCGGCAGAGCCATCCCTGTTCCCGCAGATGGACGCGCAGCGCGCCGCAGCGGAAGAGCAGATGGAAGACATCTTTGAAGCGCCAGCCGCACAGGCCGCAGCACCGGCCGCGCCGACCTTTGATGCCGCTTCCGCAGGTGCCGATGTGCCTCCACCGGCTTATCAGCCGACCGCCGCACAGCAGGTGCAGCCGCAGACGTTTGAGGAAGAAGAGCCTCAGGATTTCGTTGCGCCACAGCGTCCGGCTCCGGGCACACCGACACCACAGCTGATGCAGCGTCTGCAGGCCGCTGTTGAGAAAGCGCCCGCCGCACCGGCCCGTCCGGCCGCAGCAGCGCCTGTGCAGGAGCCGCGTGCCGAAGAGCGTCCGCGCTTTGGTATCAACTCGCTGATCAACAAGATGACCGGCCACGCTGCTGAGCAGCAACCAGCCGCACGTCCGGCACCTGCCGCACCAGTGGCGCGCCAGCAACCTGCGGTTCAGTCGCAGGCACCGGCCACGCAAATGGACGAAGATCAGGAGCGTATCGAAATTCCGGCCTTCCTGCGCCGTCAAGCGAACTGATTTATTCAGCTTAACACGTGAAGAGGTCGCCTTTCGCAGGCGGCCTTTTTCTTTTTGTTTGCAACGGCTTGTGTGGTTCGTGGCGGGGTTTTGCCGAACTGTTACAAACATGTTTCAGTCCGTTGCAAAGCTTTATTTGAGGTGACGGGCGGAACCAACTACCTCACTATTGCGGCCAAATGGGGTGTGCCGCGTAACCTTTGAGGATCACCGTGCAAGCCACTTTGAAAACACCAGTTCATTTCGTTGGAACCGGCCTACACTCCGGCGCTGAAGTGCACCTGACCGTGCGCCCGGCATCGGCAGATTACGGCATCTGGTTCAAGCGGACGGACATTCTGGTGGGCGATGCGATGATCCCGGCACGCTGGGATGTGGTTGAGCAAACCGCACTCTGCACCCGCATTCTCAACACCGCAGGTGTGGCTGTGTCCACCATTGAGCACCTGATGGCGGCTCTGGCGGGCTGTGGCATTCACAATGCGTTGATCGAGATCGATGCGCCTGAAGTGCCGATCCTTGATGGCAGTTCTGCGGAGTTTGTGCGTGGCTTTCTGAAAGCGGGCATCGTGAGCCAGCATGCGTCTGTCTGGGCCATCGAAGTGCTGAAGCCTGTATCGGTCACCCGCGGCGATGCGGTGGCCGAACTGCTGCCAGCAGATGAAATGCGCATCGATTTTCACATCGACTTTGTTGATGAAGCCATTGGTCAACAGACCAAGACCCTGAGCCTTGCCAATGGCAGCTTTGTGCGTGAGCTGTGTGACAGCCGTACCTTCTGCCGTCAGGCGGATGTCGAAGCCATGCAGGCCAATGGTCTGGCGCTGGGGGGCGACCCAACCGAGAACGCTGTGGTGTTTGACGGTGCTAAAGTCAGTGCGCAGGGTGGTCTGCGCCACTCCGATGAGCCTGTGCGCCACAAGATGCTGGACGCGATGGGCGATCTCTATCTCGCGGGTGCGCCTCTGCTGGCGCAGTATCGTGGCCACCGTGCCGGTCATGCGCTGACCAATGCGCTTCTGCGTGAACTTTTTGCGGATCCATCAGCATGGCGTCTGGTGGAATGCACGGCCGCACAGGCGGCACGTTTGCCTGGTGCGGGCGTGCATATGGGCGAGGTTCCTGCGGTCGCCTAAATGTGATTGCAAGATTTGAAGCCAAAGACGTTTTGCCCCGGAAAATTCTGTGCTAACAGCATTCTGGAAGGGTGGGTAAATCCCGCGATGAAGAAAAGGTTGAGCACTATGTCAGGCATCGGGTCGCGGGCACGTCTTCTGGGATCGGTTCTGGCACTGGCCGTTGTGGTGGCCTGTGGCGACAATGACGCAAGCGACGCACGCCGGGGTTTGATCGATCTGGAACAATTCACACCGGAACAGATTTACGAGCGTGGCGAATTTGAGCTTGCACGGAATCGCGGCACGGATGCGGCCTTCTTCTTTTCCGAGATTGAGCGGCTTTACCCCTACTCAGAGCTATCACAGCGCGCCTTGATCATGCAGGCCTTCTCTTATCACGCGGATAAGAGCTATCCCGAGAGCCGGGCAGCGGCGCAGCGGTATATCGACTTTTATCCGGCGGATGAGGATGCGGCCTACGCGCAGTATCTTCTGGCGCTGAGCTATTATGATCAGATCGACGAAGTGGGCCGTGACCAAGGCCTGACCTTTCAGGCCCTGCAAGAGCTACGCAAGGTCATCGAGATTTATCCGGACAGCGAATATGCCCGCTCGGCGGCGCTGAAATTTGATCTGGCCTTCGACCACCTCGCCTCCAAAGAGATGGAAATCGGCCGCTATTACCTGCGCCGGGATCACTATGCGGCGGCGATCAAGCGTTTCCGTGTGGTGGTAGAGGATTTCTCCACCACGACCCACACGGCAGAAGCGCTGCACCGTTTGGTTGAGGCGTATCTCTCGCTGGGTCTGGTGCAGCAGGCACAGACCGCAGGGGCCATTCTCGGTTACAACTTCCAGTCCACCGAGTGGTATGAAGACAGCTACAAACTGTTGACCGGACGCGGGCTTGAGCTTGAGGCCGCAGGCGACGGCTGGCTCAACCAGGTCTATCGTCAGACCTTGAAGGGGCAATGGCTGTAACGGCGCGCAGGTTGCGCCCTGCCAACTGACCCACATGCTGCGCTCTCTTGATATCCGCGATATGCTGATCATTGATCGGCTTGAGCTGGCGTTTCAGCCGGGCCTCAATGTGCTGACCGGTGAGACCGGGGCAGGCAAATCCATTTTGCTTGACAGTCTGGGCTTTGTGCTGGGCTGGCGCGGGCGTGCCGAGTTGGTGCGCGCAGGGGCGGAACAGGGTGAGGTTGTCGCAGAGTTTGATCTGCATGAAGGCCATCCTGCGCACGCCATTCTCGAAGAGGCTGGGCTGCCCGGGGGCGAAGAGTTGATCCTGCGGCGGGTGAACCGCACCGATGGCCGAAAGACGGCCTGGGTGAACGATCGGCGCGTGTCGGGGGAAGTGCTGCGGCGCTTGTCTGAGACCTTGGTGGAGCTGCACGGTCAGCATGATGACCGGGGTCTCTTGAACCCCAAGGGCCACCGCGACCTGCTCGATATTTTTGCGGATACCGAAAAACTGCGCGGCAAGACCCGCAGCACATGGAGCGCGGTGACCAAGGCGCGCAAGGCGTTGACCGCAGCCGAGGCAGCGCTGGCGGAGGCAAAAGCCGAAGAGGACTTCCTGCGCCATGCGGTGGCTGAGCTTGATAAGCTTGATCCCCAACCGGGAGAAGAAGCCGAGCTCGATACCCGCCGTCGCATGATGCAGGGTGCTGAGAAGGTGCGCGAGGACGTCAGCCGCGCCCATGCGGCGCTTGGCAATGGCGGTGCGGAGAGCGCCATGGGCGACGCCCTGCGCTGGCTGGATGGTGCTTTGGCGGAAACCGGCGGGGCTCTTGACGCGCCGGTCGCGGCATTGGAGCGTGCGCTCAATGAGGTGAGCGATGCGGTCGATGGCATCGAGCGCTGCCTGGAGGCGTTGGATTTCAACCCCCATGAGCTGGAAGAGATCGAAGAACGCCTGTTTGCGATCCGCGCTTTGGCACGCAAGCATGGCGAAGTGCCGGATGAGCTTGGCACATTTGCGCAAAACCTGCGCACGCGCCTGGCCGCTTTGGATGCGGGCGAGGGCAATATTGCGGCGCTGACCGCAGATCTTAATGCGGCAGAGAGCGCTTATGACGCCGCTGCAAACGCCCTTACCAAGGCGCGCCAGACCGCGGCCAAAGGGCTTGATAAGGCCGTCATGGCTGAGCTTGCGCCGCTCAAGATGGAGCGCGCGGTGTTTGAGATCCGCATCAGCGAAGGCGACGCCGGTCCGGAAGGCCGCGACGCGGTGGAGTTTGTGGTGGCCACAAACCCCGGCGCGCCGGCAGGCCCGCTGGCCAAGATCGCCTCGGGCGGTGAATTGAGCCGGTTCCTTCTGGCGCTGAAAGTATGCCTGACCAGCGACATCAGCGGCATGACCCTGATCTTTGACGAAATCGACCGTGGTGTGGGCGGCGCAACTGCGGATGCGGTGGGCCGACGCCTGAAGGCATTGGCCGATGGCGGGCAGGTGCTTGTCGTGACACACTCCCCGCAGGTGGCCGCGCTTGGCGCGCATCACTGGCGCGTGGAAAAGAGCGTGAAAAACAACCAGACCCTCAGCCGTGTGGTGCCTTTGAGCGCGGATGAGCAGATTGACGAAGTGGCCCGCATGATCTCTGGTGACACGATCACCAGCGAAGCCCGCGCTGCGGCCAGAGCCCTTCTGGGCTGACACAACGGGTCGCGCTGCCTCAGGCGTGGCAGCTGTCGCACAATTGTCCACATTCACGTGAAATGCGGCGCTTACCCCTTTGCTATGACAGCAAAACCCGCGTAGAGCAGAGAAGACCCCCTATGGGTCTGACTCCCGGAGATTTTGCGGCCCAATGGCGAAATCGGTTGGCTCCTTTCTGGCGGAAAGCGCTCAAGACGCGGCAAACACTTGTCGTGGAGGATGGCGCGTGCTGGTCACCAAGGGGCCAAGTCAGTTTCAGTTCTGGATCATCGCGCTTTGCATCGGGATTGCCGCCGGTTTTGCGGCTTTGTTCTTTCGCAAAGGCATCCATTGGCTGCAGTCCACGCTTTATGGCGCTGAGGATCTGACCAAGCTGCACAGCTTTGCCTACACGCTGCCATGGTACTGGCTGCTGGTGATCCCGACCGTCGGCGGCTTGGTGGTTGGATTGATCTTGCACCACTTCACGCCGGATGGGCGGGTGCGCTCTGTGGCGGATGCGATCGAAGGCGCCGCACTGCATGAAGGGCGCGTTGAGAAACGGGCCGGGATTGCCTCTGCCTTTGCTTCGCTCATCACCCTGTCCTCTGGCGGCTCCACCGGGCGTGAGGGCCCCGTTGTGCATGTGGCAGGCGTGATTTCCAGCTGGGTCAGCGACCGCATCAATGCCAATGGCATCACCGGGCGCGATCTGTTGGGCTGTGCGGTGGCTGCGGCGGTCTCTGCCTCCTTTAATGCGCCGATTGCCGGGGCGCTCTTTGCGCTGGAGGTGGTGCTGCGCCACTTTGCCGTGCATGCTTTTGCGCCCATCGTGATTGCCGCCGTGGCTGGCACGGTGATCAACCGGCTGGAGTTTGGCGATGTCACGGAGTTCATGCTCAACACCGGCACCGAGCTGCAATTCTATCAAGAGCTGCCCGCCTTCCTGATCCTTGGCGGGATTTGCGGACTGGCGGCTGTGGCGCTGATGTGGACGATCTTTTGGGCCGAAGACATGGCCAACCACGTGCAGGAAGAGCTGCGCATCCCACGGTGGCTGCGTCCGGCGATTTCGGGCATTTTGCTGGGCATTCTGGCGATCTGGTTCCCGCATATTATTGGCGTCGGTTATGAGACCACCTCTGCGGCCCTGACAGGGCAGTTGCTGTTGCATGAGGCGGTGGTCTTTGCGGTGTTGAAGGTGATTGCGGTCTCCATCACCATGGCGGGCCGTATGGGCGGGGGCGTGTTCTCACCTGCCTTGATGCTGGGCGCGCTGACCGGTTTGGCCTTTGGCATGATTGCCACGGCGATCTTCCCTGATGTGTCCGGCACCACCACGCTTTATGCGCTGGCCGGGATGGGGGCCGTGGCCGCCGCCGTGTTGGGCGCGCCGATTTCCACCACACTGATCGTGTTTGAAATGACCGGCGACTGGCAGACAGGGCTGGCGGTGATGGTGGCGGTTTCGATCTCCACCGCGCTCAGCTCCCGCCTTGTGGATGGGTCGTTCTTCCTCACCCAGCTGGAGCGGCGCAACGTGCATATCGCAGCAGGTCCGCAAGCCTATCTGCTGGCGCTTTGTGGCGTGGCCAAGGTCATGCGCAGCAATGATGATCCCAAAGCCGCCCCGGAGGAGCGCTGCTGGGAGATGGTTGCCGAGGGCTGTTATGTGAGCGGCAATGCCACGCTGGAAAGCCTGATGCCGATGTTTGAAGCCACAGGGGAGGCCTTTATCCCTGTGGTTACGGTGGTGGGCGAGGATGCCTCGCCAGAGCTGTTGGGGGCGGTCTTTCACGTGGATGCGCTGCGGGCCTACAACAAGGCGCTGGCGGAGACCGCAGCCGAAGAGCATTCCTGAGCGCAGGCGCGCTTACTCGTAAAACTCGACAGAGGTTGCCCGCAGTTTGTAGGTCGCGCTGACATCAGAATCTCCGTCGACCAGAAACAAAGAGCTTATCGTCGGATCGTTGCGCAGCTCGCCCGTTATCCAGACCGGGGTGTAAAGCCCCTCTGGCTCAAAGCCTTCGGGATAGCTCACATGCACAATCTGATTGGCAGGGGGCGGGGGCACGTGGATACAGGCGCCGACTGTTGGCACCAGCAGGAATTCGGTGGCCTTGTCGCCGTTCATCTCAAGCGGCAGCAGGTAGCCGGGCAGGCGGATGGACTGGCCAACCACCGCGTCATTGGGTGCGCTGGCCTCTGCCTCCAGCTGCGCCATGATGCGCAGGCGCTCAGACAGCAGGAAATCCACCTTCACACCCTGATCATATAGCACCCCACGCAGAGCTTTGGCGTCGGCGGCGGCGTCTTTGTCATTGTCCTCTTCGGCGATGGTGTCGAGCCGCAGCACGCGGGCGAGGTTTTCCATCTGTTCGTTGGTGAGAGTTTCAAAGGGGTTTTTGATCGGCGTGGTTGGTCCCACCAGATCATCCCAGCCCAGCTCACGCGGCTCTGAAGCAAGGCTTGCGGTGCTCAGGCCCGCACAGATCAGCGCTGCTGCGGCTGCGGTCAATAGCGGTTTCATCGTTGGTGTCCTCACACTCAAAGCCGTGTTGCCAGCCCATCTGCCAACGCCATGCGATATGCATACCAAGCTGGCAGAAAACCGGCCAAGAGGCCAAAACAAAAGATCGCGATCAGGAGGCGCAGATCCGACGCCGAGATCGTTGAAAAACCAATGCGGAAGCCGACAGACGGGTAGATGTTCTGCTCCTGTGCAGGGGCACACGTTCGCCAGCCTTTATGCAAAGCGACACCTGCGTGATCGCAGGTGTCTTCTTGTCCGGCCACCCTTAGGCAAGCCTCTCAGTCTTCATGCCCGCCATCGTTCCGGCCTTCTTGGCGAGAAGACTTGGGGCGGAAAGGTGAGATCAGACGCGCTCGACCGTCACCAAATCGGAGCCGTGAAAGGCAATATGAGCCTTGATCCGCTCGACCGCTTCAATCGGGGCCTCATAGCTCCAGGCGGCATCCTTGATGGTCGTGCTCTTGGTCACGATGGAATAATAGGAGGCGTCGCCCTTATGCGGGCAATGCGTGGTTTTTTCGCTGTCGTCCAGAAAGGCAGTCGCGATATCGGCGCGGGGGAAATAGATCACAGGGGCATGGCCCTCTTCGCTCAGCTCCAGTGCCGCGCTGCTTTCGCCCAAAATGGCGCCGCCAGCCCGCACAACCCAATTGCCGTCTGCCTTGCGAATGGTGATATTGCCGCTCATCAAATTTCCCCTTTTCCTCATCCTGTTGCCACTATCGCCGCTTTGTGACAGCGCTATGTCAGCTCAAACGACCTGCCGCACAGTCAAAGCGGCGCAGTTGCGCCATCCAACCACACATTCTCCTCTGGTGCGAGACGTGGTGACAAAAGCTGACGACACGTCGCATGGTAGTCATTGAGCCAGTCACGCTCATCAGCGCTCAGCATGTCGCGCACGATCAGCTCGCGGGAAATGGGGGTGAAGGTCAGGGTACGGAATTGCAGCATTTCGCGGTGATCGTCGCCACCGAGCAGTGCAGGGGCCTCCTCAACCACAATCAGGTTTTCGATGCGAATGCCAAAGGCACCGGGGCGGTAGTAGCCTGGCTCGTTGGACAGGATCATACCTGCCTCAAGCGGCACGTCGCTCACCCGGCTGAGGCGTTGGGGGCCTTCATGCACGCAGAGATACGCGCCAACACCATGGCCCAACCCGTGATCAAAATCCTGCCCGGCCATCCAGAGGGGCAAACGGCCAATGGCCTCGATATGGCTGCCGGCGACGCCTTTGGGGAAGCGCATGCGCGACACGGCGATCATGCCCTGCAGCACACGGGTGAAGGCCACTTTGGCCTCAGTGTCGACCTCGCCAACCGGCAAAGTACGGGTGATATCCGTGGTGCCATCGGCATATTGTCCGCCGCTGTCGAGCACCATCAGCTCGCCCTCTTGCAGCTGGCGGTTGGTGTCTTCCGTGACGCGGTAATGCATGATCGCGCCGTGCGGGCCGGAGCCGGCAATGGTCTCAAAGCTGATGTCCAGCAGCGCATTGGTGGCGCGGCGGCTGTCTTCCAGTTTGCGCACCACATCGATCTCGGTGAGGGCGGTTTTCTCCTGCGCGTCAAACCAGCTCAGGAAGGTGCTGACGGCCGCGCCGTCCCGCAGGTGCGCCTCCACCATGCCTGCAATTTCTGCGGCGTTTTTGCGCGCCTTTGGCATCACGCTGGGATCCTGATCATAGGCGATCTCTGCCGCGCTCTGGGCGACGGCGGCCTGCACTGCGATTGGTGCGCTTGCTTTGTCCAGTCGCACGGTGCCGCTAGATTTGGTCAGATGCGCAATAAAGCCCGCTGGATCATGCACACGCACCTCTGCGCCCAGATGGTCCTGAACCGCTGCAAGCTTTGCCTCTGCCATGAAAAGATCCACGTTGGCATCTGCGTTGAGGATGGCAAACCCATGGGCCAGCGGGTTGCGCGGAATGTCGGCGCCGCGGATGTTGAGCAACCAAGCGATGCTGTCCGGAAGCGTGATCACCGCAGCGTCATGGCCTGCGGAAGACAGCTCGGCGGCCAAACGGGCGCGTTTCTGGGCGTGGCTTTCTCCTGCAATATCAGCGGGATGGGCTTTTACGGCGGCCATTGGCGCGTCAGGCTGATCCTCCCAGATTGCGTCAATCGGGTTGGCCATGGGCACAAAGGTGATGTCGGTGCCAGCCACCGCTTTTTGCAGGGCTTCAAGCTGGCCGATGGTGTAGAGCCAAGGGTCAAAGCCAACGCGCCCCGCGCCCAGATGCTCCACAATCCAAGGCCCTGGCAGCACCTCAGGCCAGTCCACTGGGGTGTAGCAGTCCGCCACCTGTTCTTTGACCTGTGTGCGGTAGCGCCCGTCGACAAAAACACCGGCGATGTCGCTCAGCACCACGCAGAACCCGGCTGAGCCGGTAAAGCTCGTCAGCCAGGCCAGACGATCGTCACGCGGCGCGACATATTCCCCCTGATGGGCATCCGCGCGCGGCACCAGAAACCCGTCCAGCCCTTGCGCCTTCAGAACGCCGCGCAGTTTCTCAAGCCGGGCAGGGCCTTGTTCCGGGCGTGCGGTGACGTTGAAATCCTGAAACATGGTGAGGCTCCGTGGCTATAGGTTGAACGCGCGTTCAGTGATACGCAATCGCTCTGCAATGGCAAGTCAGTAAGAGGGGGAACTGGCATTGGGGGCGCGGGGAGGGGGCAGCCCCTCAGCCCCAGGATATTGGGTGGGACATTTGGCGTATGAGAAAACCGGCTTCTCATTCGTCAAATATCCCGGGGTGGGCACATCGCAGATGTGACAGGGGCAGAGCCCCTATCCCTTAACCCGCTTTGCGCATGCCCATCACACGTGCACGCGCACGCGGGTCGCTGTCAAACAGGGCCGCCAGCTGTTCAGTCATGGCGCCGGCCAGCTGTTCCACATCGGTGATGGTCACCGCGCGGTCGTAGTAGCGGGTCACATCGTGACCGATGCCGATGGCCAGCAGTTCAACAAGCTTGCGTTTTTCCACCATCGCAATCACGTCACGCAGGTGTTTTTCCAAATAGTTGGCCGGGTTGACCGACAGGGTGCTGTCATCCACCGGCGCGCCGTCCGAAATCACCATCAGGATTTTACGCTGCTCTGGCCGCATCATCATCCGCCGGTGCGCCCACTCCAGCGCCTCCCCGTCGATGTTTTCCTTGAGCAGGCCTTCTTTCATCATCAGGCCCAGATTTGGGCGCACGCGCCGCCATGGGGCGTCGGCGTGTTTGTAGATGATGTGGCGCAGATCGTTGAGACGACCGGGCTGTTGCGGACGGCCTTCATTGAGCCATTTCTCCCGGGCCAAACCGCCTTTCCAAGCGCGCGTCGTGAAGCCGAGGATTTCGACCTTCACGTTGCAGCGCTCAAGCGTGCGCGCAAGCACATCGGCGCAAATCGCGGCAATAGAGATCGGGCGGCCACGCATGGAGCCCGAGTTGTCCAGAAGCAGCGTCACGACAGTGTCGCGAAATTCGGTGTCATGCTCCATTTTGAAGCTCAGAGGTGTGGTCGGGTTGGCCACAACCCGCGCCAGACGGCCCGCATCCAGCGTGCCTTCCTCCAAATCAAACTCCCAGCTGCGGTTCTGCTGGGCCTGCAGGCGGCGCTGCAGGCGGTTCGCAAGGCGGCTCACCGCGCCTTTGAGCGGCTCAAGCTGCTGGTCGAGATAGGCGCGTAGGCGCTCAAGCTCGACAGGCTCGGCCAGATCTTCGGCTGCGATCTCTTCGTCGTTGGTGGTGTCAAAAACCACATAGTTCGGGTCAGCCTCAGACACCGGAGGGGGCGGCGGCGGATCAAGCGGAGCCTCGCCATCAGGCATTTCCGCCTCATCAGACATTTCGTCTTCGGCCATGTCATCCATTGTGACCTGAGCTTCGGACATGTCCTGCTGCTCTTCCTGAGACTGCTCAGGGTTGGCTTCCGCGTCTTCTTCGTCCTGATCGTCCTCGCCGGTGCTGTCCGGGTTGTCCTCTTCCTCGGATTCCGGTTCCGCCTCGTCCTGATCATCCTCAAGATCGTCGGGGTCGTCGCCAAGCTGGTCGCCGTAGCCGAGGTCGTCGATGATCTGACGGGCGAACTTCGCAAAGGCCTGCTGATCTGACAGAAGATCCTGCAGATCATCCAGATGTTCGCCAGCGTTTTGTTCGATATAGCCGCGCCACAGTTCCATCACATTGGCCGCCGCCGGGGGCAGATCGCGGCCGGTTGCCAGATAGCGGATCAGATAACCTGCGGCGGTGGCCAGAGGGGCCTGATCGCGGGCGGTGATCTCACCATAGCCGCGGCCTGCAGCCTCATGGCTGATCTTGACGTCAATATTGGTCGCGGTGCCCGGCATCTCGCGCGCGCCCATGGCCTCGCAGCGCGCGGTCTCCATCGCCTCATAGAGGTCACGTGCCATGCCTTGACCGGGCGCATAACGCAGGTGGGTCGCGTCATCGTGATATTTGTGCTGCAGCGCCAGCGCATCCGCCGTGCCGCGTGCCAAAAGCACCTCATCGCGGGTCATGCGACGGCTCACTTGCGGCAGGCGCACGCTGTCGCCGGAAATGCCGGAGGGATCAACCGTGTAGGTCACCGACAATTCCGGATCGTCGGCCATCACTTTGGTGGCCTCTGCCAAGGCCTTTTTGAACGGATCAGCGGGGTTGTCGGACTTCTTGATCATGCCTGTGATTAATCACGGGAGCGGCGGCATGTGCAAGGCGTGAATGCGATTTCCTATGGTCTGAACGTCGCGGCCAAAATGGCAACACTGCCACGCTCACAGCACCATGTTGCGGCAATCGGCAATACGCTGGACAAGCGCCGCCTCGGCGCGTTCTGCCACACCGCGATCAAAGCTGTAGAAAGAATGCGCGAGCAGACCGGCGACTTCGCTCCAGCCCTGCGCGCGCCACTGCACGGACACCTGCGTGCCATCCTCGTCTGGCAAGGCATCGGGCAACACCGCTTCAAGCATCAGATCAAAGGTTTCCACCAAGGCGGCATTGCCGTCGGCCTCGGGGTTTTGAACCGCACGCTGATGTGTGGTCAGCGCCGAGATGCGCCCGGAGCAGGTGGCAAAGGCCTGCGCTTGTTGGTGCGGCCAGATTGGCAAAGAAGATGCAGCGGTGCCCATGGTCAGCAGGGCGGCGCCACAGAGAAGGCTGCGGAAGGTCGTGCGTGCTGAATATGTCATGTAACAAGTTTATGACGCTTCGCCGGTCAGTCAATGCTGTATATACAAATGATAGTGCAAATATATCTCACGTATGGGTGAGTGTGCCTGAGGTATGGACGTTCTGTGGCTTCGATCTGGAGGCTTTGCTAAACGCGCAACATTCAAGCCGCAGGTTGGGCGTCATGCCAACAAAAAAAGCCGCCTCAAGGAGGCGGCTTCTAAAATCTCTGACAGCAGGCTTAGCCGAGGCTGACGCTGGCTGCGCTTTCTGGCAGTTCTTCGTCAAAGCAGCGCTGGTAGAACTCTGCAACGGTCTGGCGCTCCAGCTCGTCACATTTGTTCAGGAAGCTCAGGCGGAAGGCATAGCCGACATTGCGGAAGATTTCCGCGTTCGCGGCCCAGTTGATCACGGTCCGTGGGCTCATCACGGTGGAGAGGTCGCCGTTCATGAAGGCTGTCCGGGTCAGGTCTGCGACGGTGACCATCTGGTTCACAATCTTGCGGCCCTCAGCGGTGTTGTAGTGCGGCGCTTTGGACAGAACGATGGCGGCTTCAGCGTCATGGCTCAGATAGTTGAGCGTGCTGACCAGCGACCAACGGTCCATCTGGGCTTGGTTGATCTGTTGGGTGCCGTGATAGAGGCCGGTGGTGTCACCCAGACCAACGGTGTTTGCGGTGGCAAACAGGCGGAAGTAGGGGTTCGGCTTGATCACTTCGTTTTGGTCAAGCAGCGTCAGCTTACCGTCGGCTTCCAGCACACGCTGGATCACAAACATCACGTCCGCACGGCCCGCATCATATTCGTCAAAAACGATCGCAGTCGGGTTGCGCAGCGCCCATGGCAGGATGCCTTCGTGGAATTCAGTGACCTGCTTGCCGTCGCGCAGCTTGATCGCATCCTTACCGATCAGGTCGATACGGCTGATGTGGCTGTCGAGGTTCACACGCACACAGGGCCAGTTCAGACGCGCAGCAACCTGCTCGATGTGGGTGGATTTACCGGTGCCGTGATAGCCCTGAATCATCACGCGGCGGTTATGGCCAAAGCCTGCGAGGATCGCCAGTGTGGTTTCGGGATCAAACTTATAGGTCGGGTCGATTTCCGGCACACGGTCTGTACGCTCTTCAAAACCCTTGATTTTCATATCGCTGTCGATGCCAAAGACTTCGCGCAGATCAATGTCTTCAGTGGGCTTTGTGTTGCTGTCCATGATGCCGTCAGCCATGCTCGTTGTCCTTCCATGTGCCGCGCAATCAGGGGCGGCTGAAATCTACCGGCCTTTGGTGCATCAAATTGAAAAGGATCACAAGCGAAACCACAAAAAAGACGCGGCGTTGTGCATTGGCTGCAAGAGGCCGCTCTTTTGGCGCGCTATTGATCGGGCAATAGTGCCACCCAAAGGCGCTTGCGTTGCGCCTTTAAACCTCGTCCAGCGCGGCGCGCACTGCTGCTGTGATTTTCTCGCGGCTCGCAGCATCCAGCCCCTGCATTTCCACCACAAGCTTGTCGCCTTGCTCGGTGGCGCTGGCGGCGCGGCGGTTGGTGCCGTGGCGCAGCACACGATAGGGGGTGATGGCGCGCGAGATGCCTTTGAAGTGTTGTGGCTCCAGCGGCTCGGCATCGACCAGATCACGGGCATGGGCGTAGGTTTCATAGCTCATTACAATGCCGCCGGGCTCCGCAATGCCTTCCAGCCGCGCGGCAAGATTGGCCTCCGCGCCGATGATCGTGTAATCCATGCGGGTTTCTGAGCCGAAATTGCCCACGTTACAGTAACCGGTATTGAGCCCCATACGGGCGCGGAACGGGTGTTCCACGCCGCGTGCCCGCCAGATCTGTTCCAGCTCATCCAAACGTTGCTGCATTTCGAGCGCCATGCGCACACAGGCACGCGCGTCTTCGGACACGCCTTGGGTGGAGGGATCCCCCACAAAGGCAACAATCGCATCGCCGATAAACTTGTCGATGGTGGCACCGTGCTTGGCAGCGATCAGCCCCATTTCCGAGAAGTATTCATTCAGCAGCGCAGTCAGCTCTTCGGGCTGCATCCGTTCCGTGGTGGCGGTGAAGTCTTTGATGTCGCTGAAGAACACCGTCAGCTTTTTGCGCTCAGTGCTGATGGAGGCGTCTTTCTCCCCCTCAAATATCGAGCGGTAGACCTGCGGTTCCAGATATTTGGAGATTTTGAGGGAGACATCGGCCAGAAAGGCGTTGTTCTCTGTCAGCTCTTTGTTGGCGTCGCGGAATTTGCCGGCCAGTTGCAACTGGTGGCGGGCAAAGGTCACCACCAGAAAGCCAGCCACCAGCATATAGGTCAGCAGGAATTTGAATGAGCTCAGGTTCAGAGAAAGCGGCTGGCGTACATGCACGATTTGCAAGCCACGCACCGCTTCAGGAGGCCAAGAGGCTGCAGTGTCGGTGCCGCCAACCGCCACACAATCCGGGCAATCTTCAGCATGGATCAGCGGCGTCGCCATGGTCAGACGGTGACCAAAGAGGCCGCCTTGTTCCTGCACAAGATGAGGGCGCTTGTTGTCAGGATCACGCAGGGTGGTGAGCGCATTGCGTTCAAACGGGCTCAACTCTGAGGCTGATGCCTCGGTCCCCAAATCATCAAACACATAGCGGAAAGTCACACCGGGCAGGATTTCTGAAAAGCGTTCTGACAGCGCGATCGCGGCGGTTTCCGCTGACGGGACACCGGCGTCAAGCTGTTCCGGACCTGAGACCTCTTGACGGTAGAGCAATGTCGCCTGTTGTGCGCCATCTGCATCGCGCACAAAGACCTCAACATTGCTGGCGTAGTAGCTGCGGATATTGTCCATCAGCCGGTTCAGACCGGTCGCCTGCCGATGCAGGTTGTGGTGGGACAGGCTGTTCAAATCGAGCCACAGGGCCACAGGCAAAAGCGTGATCGCGGTGGCCGCCGCCAGATAGAGCTGTCTTGGGTGCGCTGTCAGGTGGTCGATCAGTTTCTGCATAAGTGTCCCCAACTGGATAAGGGTGGTGCGGCGGGTGGTGCGGCAAAGGCCTCTTGCCATCGTAGCGGGACTTTGGCGCGGGTCCACCGGTGAAAGAGCACAGGAGGACAAACGCAAAAGGCGCGGCCAATCGGCCACGCCCTTTGGTGAAGCTTGCCATGCAACTATTTGAAGTTGCGGCTTTCCTTGATCTGATCCCAGGCCCAGACAACTTCTTGAAGCTGCTCTTCCTGGCTCCGGTCGCCGCCGTTCATATCCGGGTGCAAAACCTTGATGAGCTTTTTGTAGGCTTTGCGCACCTCGGCCTTGGTCCAATGGTCTTTGGCGTCCAGAATTTCGATTGCGCGGCGCTCTGTCGGGGGCAGGCGCCGTCCACCGCCGCCACCTTTGCCGGGGTTCTGAGTGGCGTTGCCGCCCAGCACCTGATGCGGGTCTTCAATGCCCAGCCGCGCCCAAGCGCGTGTCTCTGGGTCAACAAACTTCTTGGTTTCGCGCTCCCAGACTTTGTCCTTGGAGTTCTGCGCGTTCATTTCGGCTTCGGTCTTGCCGTCAAAGAAGTTCCACTTGAGGTTATACTCGCGCACGTGGTCCTTGCAGAACCACTTGAATTCATCAAGCACATCCGGCGCGCGTGGGGCGCGGTAGGCGCCAGCCTCTTCGCAGCCGGGGTGCTCGCAGGTGCGGGTCGATGTCTCTGACGCACCAGTCATGCCACGGCGGCCGCGCGGGTTTTTCTTCTTCGCCGACTTCACGGACATATCGAAACCAAAGGGATCTGATTTGGTCATGAACTCACCTTTTCGACTCGGAGCAGAGAGTTTACCCTAACCAGAGGCAGATTGAAGAGGCTGGACGTAGAAAAATGAGCGTTGCACAAGAAATTCACAATAAGTTGGTGAGCGCTTTTTCGCCTGCTGAACTTGAGGTCGTTAATGACAGTGCGCGTCACGCTGGCCATGCGGGTGCCCCTGATGGCGGGGAAAGCCATTTTAATGTGCGTATCCGCGCATCGGCCTTTGCAGGCAAGTCCCGACTTGCGCGTCACCGCGCCATTCACGCGGCTTTGGGAGAGGCGCTGATCGGCCGTATTCACGCGCTGGCCTTGGACGTTGATACACCCAAAGACTAGGCGTTTGGCTGCCGCTCACTCTTGCTTGAGGGACTGCACGCCAGCACGCACCACTTCGTCCTGATCCCGCTCGGCAGGTTCCTCCGCATCTGTTTCCGGTGCTTCGGATACCGTGTCTTCCTGCGCATCAACCGCCTGATCGGCGGAGTCTTCTGACTGCTCCGGAGAGGGCAGTGCGGCGGGCTCCGGTGTTTCCGTCTCATCGAGCGGTTCCGTGAGGGCGGGGCGGCGATACACAAGAACCGTGCGATAGGTGGTCGAGGTGCTGGTCAACCCGCTGCGTTCTTCATGGGGCAGGGTTTCAGCGCGCACAAACTCCCATCCCTCACCGGCAAGGTAATTCATGTGCAGCTCAAGCGCATTGGCAAACCGGCCCTCAGGCCCTTTGATGCCTTTGCCCTTCTGTCCGCGGGTTGGGGAGGGGACCACCTTATATTCGTACGTCATATGTGTATTCCAGCGCCTAAAATAACTTGATCAGATCCGTCTGCGGCCGCTAGCCGCGCATTTTCTTGGGCAAGAGGCGCAGCCGCTCCGGGTAGTCGGGCACCTCTGCATGTTCTTTGAAGAGCGCCCAGCTGGGGAATTTGTCCTGCGGGTCGCGTTTCTTGGACAGGGCCGTGCGCATGACCGACTGACCGAGCTCTTTGGCCAGCGCGTCAACGCAGATCTGCACAAGCGGCCACTTCTTGTGGTAGTCATGCCCGGCGATCATGCCGCCGACTTTCACCTTGGCGAGCCAGTCAAACATGGTTTTGCCGCGCTCTTCGCCCGTATGGGCATAGCCATCAATATAGACAAAATCGAAGAACTCATCAGGGAAAGCATCAAGCGCGTCCTCAAAGCTCATGCGCAGCAGCCAGTAAGGCTTGCCCATCCCAACGTTTTTGAGCGCGTCGATGTATTCCTTGGTGTCGTGATGATCTCCGTAAAGATCCACACCATAGAGTTCTTTGAAAAGGCCGCTTTCCATCAATCGTTTGGAATACCAGCCCCTTGCGACGCCAAGTTCAATGCCGATCAGCCCGTCACGTTCCAGGAACTGCGGCAACTCTTTGCGCTCTTGCAGAATGTCGATCACGTCTACCATTTGAAGTCAGCTATTCACGTAATTTCACCAAGGGTCCAGCATGCAGGAGACCGTCTGCGGCCTTTGCGCCAAAACGTGGCGCGGCTGCATCGTCCTCATAAAGAGGCCTCACTTAAATCCGGTTGATTTTGCCGCGGTTTTTGCGGTTTTTTCGGCGAATGCCCATCTGCCGGCCGACCCGCTCCGGACGGCGCATTTTGCTATGGGCCTCCGCAAGCTTGGCAAAGTTGGCTCGTATGTCCTCAGGCATCGCGGTGACGTTTGGGCCGGACCGATCAATATGAAGCCCGAGACCTTCGCCTGTGGCCGCAAGCCAGCCATCTTCGTGCCAAAGCTCCTGATAGAAGTGGAAGCTTTTCTCATCATGATCGAGCAGCTGGAATGTCGCTTGCACCCAGTCGCTGACATACAGCTCACGGATATAGCAAAGGTGGAACTCTGCTGAGAAGGTCGTATTGCCCGTCGCGGTGCGATACTCCGCGTTCAATCCCAATTGGTCAAAAATCTGATCCACGCCGCGATCAAACAGAACATTATAAAACGCCATGTTCAGGTGGCCGTTAAAGTCGAGCCACTGCGCCTCGACAACCATCGGGGTGGAGAAAAATGGGGCCTTAAATGTCATGCTTAGGTTCCTCAAAACGTGGCAGAACTTATGCGGCGCTGGGGGCGATGCATCAAGAGAAAGTCGCCTTTTACGGGCGGACAAGCTGGCGGTTTTGATGCGAACAACGGTTCTGTCACGCGCAACTCTTCTGGAACAACGATCCGTAGATCGTGCCGTAGCTGAACACAATTCTGAGAGGAGTTTCAAATTGGTTAATTCGTGTCTTGATATAGGGCTGGGCCGCTCTATACCATCTCTCACTTATTGGAGCAGGTACATGACTTACTTAAGGTTTTTCTTTCCGTGGACGTCAGGAATAGCGCCCAAGATTGACGTATCTCTGCTCCGAAAGCAGATCCGCGCCACCTAACGCGCGATCTCAGGCTATGAGCGCTTTCGTCTCAGCGGGTGTTTGAATGAGACCCGCTGCAGAGGAGACACTCCCGCACTTTCTCTCAGGCACAGCCACCTCAAATGGTGCGTTTTTACCCAGGAGGACTTTGCGTCAGCGACACATGTCTTCGATACGCTGGCGTGTAACGGTACTAAGATTAAAGAGGAAATCACTGAATGTTTGACCTATCTTATGCGCGGTTTTGGTCCGCCGCTGCATTTTGTGCGATGGCAGGGGCGTCACAGCCCGCGCTGGCGCAAGACACCGCCATGAGCAGTGAGGCGGTCGCCTTGCAAGAGAGCTGTGAGGCGGGGGAAATGGAGAGCTGTTATGAGCTTGGCCATCTGTTCTACAGCGGCGAGGGTGTCGAGTGGGACGAAACCAAGGCTGCGGAACTTTATGTTCAGGCCTGCGACGCAGGGTTTGAGCGCAGCTGTGCAGATGCCGGATACATGTATCGCCACGCGCGCGGTGTAGAACTCGATTTGACACGCGCAGCGGGCTACGACGTGAGAGGGTGCGAAGCTGGAGAAGCTTGGGCCTGTACGTCGGTTGGTCGCAGCTATGAGCTTGGCAACCGTGTCGACGAAGGCGATGTTGCGCAGGATATCGCGAAGGCGGCACATCTGTACAATCTGGCGTGTGAAGGCGGTCGGGCCGAAGGCTGCGCATACCTCGGCATCTTGCAATCAGAGGGGCGCGGCGTTGCGCAAGACTATGATCTGGCGATAAAAAACTTTGAAGCGGCTTGCTATGATGCGGGCAATTCCCTTGCTTGTTCCAAGCTTGGGTTTCTTGCCATTGAAGGGGACGGGATGAAGCAAGACTTCACCCAAGCCACGATCCTGCATTCCTATGGGTGTGACAGCGAACAATGGGCAAGCTGTCGTGCGCTGGGGCAGGTTTATGAACATGGATACGTGGGAATTGAAAACAAACGTCTGGGACTGAGCAAGTATATCCAGGCCTGCGAAGGGCGCTATGGCTATGATGCTGAAGGCTGCGCCTATGCGGGTATCGTGTATGATTTCGGCAGAGGCGTTCCCGTGGATGACCAACGGGCGGTTCATTATTATGAACGCGGCTGCGAAGGTGGATCGGCCACTGGGTGCGCAAGTCTTGGTGGTGCCTATGCCAAAGGGGAAGGTATCGAGCAAGACCATGAAAAAGCACTGCATTACTCGGTGATGGGCTGTGAGTTGGGCAGTGAATATGGCTGTTTCAACAGTGGCCTCGCATACATGTTGGCAAACGGTGTCGAGGAAGATCCAGTGGTTGCGGCGAATTATTTTGATCAAGCTTGCCAAGGCGGCCACGTTTCGGGCTGCAGCAATCTCGGAACCGCTTATCGGGACGGGGACGGTGTAGAGCAGGACTTTCAGAGAGCGTATGAGCTCTATGAGTCCGCCTGTGAGAAAAATGATGGTCTCTCTTGCAGCAACATAGGCTGGCTCTATCGGAACGGCCAAGGCGTCGAGCGGGACTATGAAAAGTCGCTGGAGATCTTTCTGGACGCTTGTGAGAAAGACTATGCCCATGGCTGCTATGTGGTGGGTTTCCAGTATCTGAAAGGGGAAGGGGTCGACAGAGACAAAGAGGTCGCTGAGACCTACCTCAATCAAGGCTGTGAGATGGGCGAGGAATATGCCTGCGAACTGCTCGAAGACGAATTTGGTGGTTTCAGATTGAAAAAGAAGAAACGCTAAACTGTCTGACAGACCGGTATGCGGCCCGCTGGTTTTCACCGGCGGGCCGTTTTCTTTGGTGGTACCTCCACGCGGACGTGTTGGCGATGTTTCGGCTGCTATGCCTTCCCCAAAAGCGGGGCAGGTTTAGCGCGCAGGCGGTTGGTGCATTAACCTTTGAAATGCAAAAACGCGCCGGTTTTTACACCGACGCGTTAAAGTCGCGATACAGACGCAATACCGACGTTGCTGTTTAGCCGTTCAGCTTCTGCGCCACCAATTGGTTAACAGCCTTCGGGTTGGCCTTGCCGCCGGTGGCTTTCATGACCTGACCCACAAACCAGCCCGCCAGTTTCGGGTTCTGTTTGGCTTTCTCCACCTGAGCCGGGTTGGCTGCGATGATCTCATCCAGCGCCGCTTCGATTGCGCCGGTGTCGGTCACCTGCTTGAGGCCTTTTTCTTCAACGATCTTCGCAGGATCGTCTTTGGTTTCGATGTGGATCTCAAGCACGTCTTTGGCGATCTTGGTGCTGATTTCATCAGAGGCGACCATGGCAAGAATGGCGGCGTTGGCTTCGGGTGCGACCAGCTCCTGTGGGCGGACCTCAGCTTTATTGGCACGGCCCAGAACTTCGTTGATCACCCAGTTTGCGGTCTTCTTGCCGTCACCTTTGCCCACGGAGGCTTCAAAGTAATCGGCCAGATCAACCTCAGCCGTCAGCACGGAGGCATCATATTCGGTCACGCCGTAGTCTTTGATAAAGCGTGCTTTTTTCTGATCGGGCAGCTCCGGAAGGGTCTTGGCGATATCGTCCACCCAACTCTGTTCGATCTCCAGCGGCAGGAGGTCAGGATCGGGGAAGTAGCGATAGTCATGCGCTTCTTCTTTTGAGCGCATGGAGCGGGTTTCGTTTTTGTCCGGATCATAGAGACGGGTCTCCTGATCGACAGAGCCACCGGCTTCGACAATCGCAATTTGACGGCGGGCTTCATATTCGATCGCCGCCTGAATGAAGCGCATGGAGTTCATGTTCTTGATTTCGCAGCGGGTGCCGAGATGCGAGAAGTCCTGTGTTTCCATGTACTTCTCATACTGGCCCGGACGGCAGATGGAGACGTTCACATCTGCACGCAGGTTGCCGTTCTGCATGTTGCCATCACAGGTGCCCAGATAACGCAGGATCTGGCGCAGCTTGGTGACATAGGCGGCGGCCTCTTCGGGGCCACGAATGTCGGGGCGGCTGACGATTTCCATCAGCGCCACACCGGTGCGGTTCAGATCCACAAAGGACATATTCGGGTCCATGTCGTGCACGGATTTGCCGGCATCCTGCTCAAGGTGGATACGTTCAACACGCACCAAGCGTGCAACGCCGGGGCCCATGTCCACGAGGATTTCGCCTTCGCCGACAATGGGTTCATAAAGCTGGGAAATCTGGTAGCCCTGCGGCAGATCCGGATAGAAGTAGTTTTTGCGGTCAAAGGCGGATTTCAGGTGAATTTCGGCGTTCAGGCCAAGACCTGTGCGCACCGCTTGCTCCACGCAATACTCGTTGATGACAGGCAACATGCCCGGCATCGCGCTGTCCACGAAAGCCACATTGGCGTTGGGCTCTGCACCAAAGGTAGTGGAGGCACCGGAGAACAGTTTCGCATTGGAAGAAACCTGCGCGTGCACCTCCATACCAATGACCAGTTCCCAGTCATGTTTGGCACCCGCGATCACTTTGGGCTTGGGGGTCTCATATGTCAGGTCGAGCATCGCTCACGCTCCTTGAATATCTGGCTGGTCTGCGTTCTAGGCCAGCCGGAAGTGAGGAGCAAGGGGGCAGCCGCCTATGGGTTGGCCTGAGTGATGCCTTCGGGCGTGAAATGCACGGTTTGTCCGGCTTTCAGGCTGCTCATGAAAGGCATGGCCACGGCCTGAAGGGCCACATCGCGCCCCTTTTCAGAGAGGCGCTCTTTGGAAATCACACGTGAGGTGTTTTCAAAGCCGATTTCCGCATGGCCCCAAATCAACGGGTGAATTTCGCGCAGGTGGTCATGAACCACCATGTCAAAACCCTTGCGCAGAGCGGGCGGCAAGTCGCTGTTGAGCGCGCCGGTGTCATATTGCCCGCGGGCATATTGCCAGCTGCGATAGAGGTGGGCCGCCATGAGATTCGCCGCGTGTTGATCGCCTCGGCGTTTCAAGGCGTCGGAGACCCCATCAAGGAAGTATTCAATTTCAATGACTTCCAACCCGCTTGGGTCAACAAGCAGGGAGTCAAACCAAACCCAAGCATAGGCGCCTGCGCCCCATATGTCATAGGTTTGTGCCGCGATCCGGCGGGCTTGCAGGTCGAGCTGGTCAAAATCGCCGTACCAGCGGGGCAGCAGGTAGTTCCCCAAGGCCCGCATGTGCCGTGGGTTAAACGGGTCGAGCGCGATCAGCGATTCATATTCGGTGCAAAGCGCCTTTGTCGGGTCTTCCAACCCGGGGAGCAACGCGCAGCGGGCCGCTGACAGCGCGGAAGAGTGGTGGATCTTGGGGCAGAAGCGATCCAGAATTTCCGTTGCCCGCGCAAAATGGGAGTGAAACGCCTCGCGATTGATTTCCCGTGTGTCGTCTTTTGCGATTGCGCCGCGCCACGCCCAGCCGATGTCGATGTGCACATGGGCCACAACCAAGGCAATCGGATAGCTGTCAGGGAAGTCTTCCAGCAGATACTCCATGGCCTCGATGCCATGGAAAAAATCCGCGTCTGAGGCGGGTTTGCCGTGCAGCAGCGCATGTTCCGCCGCACGCACCACATCGGCGCGCGCACCAAACAGCATGAGCTCCGACAAGGGGGCACCGGATGTGGTGGCCGCGCGGTTCTGATCATGTGTGCGGATCAGATCTTCGAGTTCTTCCCAGCGCTCTTGCCGGGCAAGAAACTGGCCCTGCGCGCGGGTGTCTTCGCTCTCCACTTGATCTGGCGTTTCGGCGTTGACCGGAATTTGCAAGCGCGTGAGCAGGTCGCGGTAGGTCTGCTGAGTGTCAGAAGAGCGACCTGCTGCCTGTGTGGCGCGGGCAGGGGCAAAGGCCTCATTCAGCTTGCGCAGCGCTGGAGCCGCAAATGCGGACGCAGGGCGAACGTTTTGAGGTGTTCGCTTGCGTGTCCGTTCTTTGAGAAAGAATTTCATTGTGGCTCCGTGATCTAACAGAGCCCACTATGATTTCGCTTTCAGGCTAAAAAAGGGCATCAACTTGAAATCATGCCGTCAAGTCGGCGTCGATTTTCAAGCAAGGTTTGCGGCTAGATCAGCCGCAAGCGGTCATGTTCGACCGCAACGCCAAGTGTTTGCAATGCCGCCTCCAGATCTGCTCTGGGTGGTAAAACATCCTGTGGTATCCGCACCTTAGCGCCATCCTGCATGACAAATGTCATGCGAAAAGCCACGTTCAGGCGGGTCGCGATCTGGATGGATTTGATCTGCCCCAGCTCTATTTCCGCCTCCTGAGTGGCGTTTTTCCAGCGCACCCCGGCCTCAGAGAGGGCAAAATTTGCGACCGGATTAAAGAGCACATCCACCAGAGTGGGGAGCGCAAAGAGCGACAAGAAGGCGACGATGGCCCAATAGGCGCCTGTCAGCAGCATGCCGCCAAGCGCCATCACCGCCAAAATCAAGACGGTGATGCTGCGCGCGTTGCGGCCCTGCGCTCTGTGCGTGAGGATCGGCTCTGCTGTCATGCGTTTAGGATGCGGGTCACCATTTCGGTGGTGTCCCGGCTGAGGCCGTCTTGACCTGCGATGCGCTCAAGTTCGGTGCGGATTTTGCCCTGGCGTGTTTCATCATAGCGCTTCCATGTCTGGAAAGCGCTGCACATGCGGGCGGTGGTTTGCGGGTTCACCGGATCAAGCTTGATCAGCCAATCCGCCAGCAGGGTGTAGCCTGCGCCATCCTCAAAGTGGAAACCCGCGTGGTGCATGGCCAAAACGCCCATCACTGCGCGGAAGCGGTTCGGGTTTTTCCAATCAAAATCCGCGTGTTGGGTGAGCGCTTGAGCGGTTGTGGCGACATTTTCAGGCTTGGTCTGCATGATCTGCATGGAGAACCATTTGTCGATCACAAGGCGATCGTATTGCCACTGATCATAAAATGCGCTGAGCGCGTCCTCGCCTTTACCAGCATCAAGCAGTGCGCCAAGCGCGGAAAGTTGCAGAGTCATATTGTCCGCTGCATCATATTGCTTGGCGGCTGTTTCGCCACCGTCCAGACGTGTCAGCAGCGAGAGTGCAGCATTGGCAAGGCTGCGTTGACCGGCCGGGCCAGCATCCGGGCGATAGGGGCCTTCTACCTGATTGGCAGCATAAAGCGCGGGCAGCAGATCTGCGAAACTCTGTGCTTTGGCTTCGCGCAGGGCTTCGCTGGCGGCGTGGATGGCCGCAGGATCGGGTGTTTCGCCCATCTTGTGCAGGGTTGCGGCGAGTTCGGATTGGGACGGCTGGCCCAGCATCAGTGCGCGGTAGGCCGGATCAAGGCTGTCATCACGAAGAAGCGCTTTGAGGCCGTCAAGGTAGGCCGCGCTGGGCGCGTCGCCCTGCAGGATCGCTTTCAGCAGGCTGTCACGCGCCAGATCGCGACCGGCTTCCCAACGGTTGAAGGCGTCTGTGTCATGGGCCAGCAGGAACGCGCGGCGGTCATTGTCGATGTCATGGGTCAGCGTGACCGGCGCCGAAAAACCACGCAGAACGGAGGGGATCGGGCGGGTGGCGTGGCCGGGGAAGGTGAAGCTTTGCTCTTTTTCCGTCAGTTCAAGCACCTGCGTGGGCAGCACTTCGTCGCCGTTATCATTCAGAAGGCCAACTGCCACCGGGATAACCTGTGGTGCCTTTTGATCCTGCCCGGGTGTGGGCGCGCTTTTCTGGCTGAGGTGCAGCGTGAAGGTGTCGCCCTCATAGTCTTCGCGCACGGTCACCTCTGGCGTGCCGGATTGGGAATACCAGAGTTTGAATTGGCTCAGATCACGGCCCGTGCTGTCTTCAAACACCTGTATCCAGTCCTCAATGGTGCAGGCCTGACCATCGTGGCGGTCAAAATAAAGGTCGAGCGCCTTGCCGTAGGCCTCATCCCCAACCAGTGTTTTGAGCATGCCGATGACTTCGGCGCCTTTTTCATAGACGGTCGCTGTGTAGAAGTTGTTGATTTCCTGAAAGCTTTCCGGCCGCACAGGGTGGGAGAGCGGGCCCTGATCTTCCGGGAACTGGCGCGCACGCAGGGCGATGACGTCGTCGATCCGTTTGACCGGCTCAGAGCGCATGTCTGCGGTGAACTGGGCGTCGCGGAAAACGGTGAGGCCTTCTTTGAGACAGAGCTGAAACCAGTCGCGACAGGTGATGCGGTTGCCTGTCCAATTGTGGAAATACTCATGGGCGATGATCGCCTCGATGCGCTCAAAGTTGCCGTCGGTAGCGGTTTCCGGGGAGGCGAGCACGCAGGAACTGTTGAAGATATTCAGCCCCTTATTCTCCATCGCCCCCATATTGAAATCATCCACCGCGACGATGTTGAACTCATCAAGGTCATATTCGCGGCCATAGACCTCTTCGTCCCAGGTCATGGATTTTTTGAGTGCTTCCATGCCGAAGGCACATTTGTGCTCGTCACCCGGACGGACCCAGATGGCCAGCTTGACCGGTTTGCCGGACATGGTGGTGAAGCTGTCTTCATGCGCGATCAGATCGCCGGCGACCAAGGCAAAGAGATAGGCGGGTTTGGGCCAAGGGTCTGTCCAATTTGCAAAACCTGCGCCGCTTTCTGCGCCATTGCCGTTGGAGAGCATGACCGGTGTATTGTCGCCGTCAGCCTCGATCCGCACATCAAAGGTGGACATCACATCGGGGCGGTCGGGGTAATAGGTGATCTTGCGGAAACCCTCGGCCTCACATTGCGTGCAATACATGCCGTTTGACATATAAAGCCCCTCCAGTGCGGTGTTGGCCTGTGGGTTGATCTCGACCTCGGCTTCCCATGTGAAGGGTGCATTTGGCACGTCTGCCTCAATGCCCCCCGCGACAGGGCGTGTTGTCACAACGGTGCCGTCAACTTTGGCAGAAATCAGCGTAAGCTGTTCGCCATGAAGGAAAAAACGGTTGTCTGTTGCATCCGGATTTGGACGGAACCGGATTGTGGAAAGCACACGTGTCGCCGTTGGGTGCAGGCGGAACGTGAGCGCGACGCTGTCCACGATGAAGCCAAAAGGCGTGTAGTCTTTCAGGTAGATCGTTTGCGGCGCGGCGTCTTTCATAGGGCTCTCCATCCATTGATTGCCTCTTGGTGTAATCCATCCGTGGCTGCCTGCAAGGGCAGAGTGTATTGGATTTACTTACGAAGACAGGGGCGACTGTTCGGTTTTGCCTGAAAATATCTTTGGTAAAAAAAGATAACCAATTTTGTTGCCTATCGGAAACCCATGCACTAATTGAAGTTCATCACAAGCCAAATGGAGAGCCGCGATGACCGATCGGGTGGAGAAACACGGGCTGCAAATTGCGCAGGAACTCTATGATTTCATTGTAAATCAAGCGTTGCCGGGAACGGATGTTGCGGAGGATACCTTTTGGGAAGGGCTGAGTGCGCTTGCGCATGATTTTGGTCCTGAGAACCGCGCGCTGCTGCAAAAGCGCGAAGAAATTCAACAGAAACTGGATGGCTGGCATCTGGCTCACAAAGGCCAAGCGCATGATGCCGAGGCCTATAAAGCGTTTCTGACCGAGATCGGTTATCTGGTGCCGGAAGGCGCGGATTTCGCGGTTGAGACAGGCAATGTCGATCCTGAGATCGCGGCGATTCCCGGCCCGCAGCTGGTGGTGCCGATCACCAATGCACGCTTTGCGCTGAACGCGGCGAACGCGCGTTGGGGCAGCCTTTATGATGCACTTTATGGCACCGATGCGATGGGCGATCTGCCTGCCGGTGGCGGCTATGATGTGGAACGCGGTGCGCGTGTGATCGCCTGGGGCCGGGACTTCCTGGATCGCTCTGTGCCGCTGGCCGAAGGCTCCTGGAGCGATGTCTCTGCATTGAGCGTTGTCGAAGGTGCCCTGCAGCCTGCACTGAAAGACGCTGGCGCATTTGCCGGTCACGTGGGCGATGCCTCAGCTCCGTCGCGTATCCTGCTGAAAAACAACGGCCTTCACGTCATTGTCGAGATCGATCCGACCGGCAATATTGGTGCAACCGACGCGGCCAACATCAACGACATCACGCTGGAAAGCGCACTTTCCACCATCATGGACTGCGAAGATTCCGTGGCCTGTGTGGATGCGGAAGACAAGGTTGTCGCCTATGGCAACTGGCTTGGCCTGATGAAACGTGACCTCGCAGAAGAGGTTGCCAAAGGCGGCAAAACCTTCACGCGCGTGCTGAATGGTGACGTGACCTTTACCGCAGCGAACGGTGCGGAAAGCGTTCTGAAAGGCCGCTCGCTGATGCTGGTGCGCAACGTTGGCCATCTCATGACCAACCCTGCCATTCTGGATCGCGACGGCAACGAGATTGGCGAAGGCCTGATGGACGCTTTGGTCACAGTGCTGATCGCGATGCACGACCTGAAGCAAGAGGGCGGCAACTCGGTGCATGGCTCGGTTTACATCGTGAAGCCAAAGATGCACGGCCCCGAAGAGGTTGCCTTCTCTGACCGTATCTTTGCGAAGGTCGAAGATGTGCTTGGCCTGCCGCGCCACACGGTGAAAATGGGCATCATGGATGAGGAGCGCCGCACCTCGGCCAACCTCAAAGAATGTATCCGCGCGGCGAAGTCCCGTGTGGCCTTCATCAACACCGGCTTCCTTGACCGGACGGGCGATGAAATCCACAGCTCGATGGAAGCAGGCGCTTTCCTGCGCAAAGGCGAGATGAAGACCACCCCTTGGATCCTGTCTTATGAGGATCGCAATGTGGATATCGGTCTGGCCTGCGGTCTGCAGGGCAAGGCGCAAATTGGTAAAGGCATGTGGGCCATGCCGGATCTGATGGGCGCGATGCTGGAACAGAAGATCGGCCATCCGAAATCCGGCGCGAACTGCGCTTGGGTGCCATCGCCAACCGCAGCCACGCTGCACGCCACGCACTACCACGAAGTTGACGTGCTGGCACGTCAGGACGAGCTGAAAGCCGGTGGCGCACGCGGCACGCTGGATGACCTGCTGACCATTCCTGTGATGGACGGGCAAAACCTCTCTGAAGAAGAGATCGCGGCGGAAGTCGAAAACAACGCACAGGGCATCCTGGGCTACGTTGTGCGCTGGGTGGATCAGGGCATCGGCTGCTCCAAGGTTCCGGACATCAACAATGTTGGCCTGATGGAAGACCGCGCAACCTGCCGTATCTCCAGCCAGGGTCTGGCAAACTGGCTGCACCAGGGCATCGTGTCTCAGGAGCAGGTGATGGAAGCTATGCAGAAAATGGCGGCCGTTGTTGATGCGCAGAACGCCAATGATCCGCTTTACGTGGCGATGGCGCCGGGCTTTGACGGCGTGGCATTCCAGGCAGCATGTGATCTGGTCTTCAAAGGACGTGTGCAGCCATCGGGTTACACTGAGCCGGTGCTGCATGCGCGGCGCCTGGAACTTAAGGCACAAGCATAAAATTCAAGGTCAGGGCCATGCCCTGACCTTTCTTTATGGGAAGGAAACACCATGACAATCTCTCTGCGCCGCGCGCGTACAATCATCCGTAAGGCGTTGGAAAAAGGCCGTGAAATGGAACTCAAGCCACTGTCCGTTGTGGTTCTGGACGCAGGTGGCCACGTGCAGGCGTTTGAACGCGAAGATGGTGCCGCGCCCGGGCGCTTTGCCATCGCGCACGGCAAAGCTTACGGCGCTGTGATGCTGGGCATGGCGGGCACCGCACAGATGGCACGTGCCGAGCAGCAGGCTTATTTCATGGCGGCGGTAAACGGCGTTTATGGCGGTCAGGTTGTGCCTGTGCCGGGTGGCGTTCTGCTGCGTGACAAAAAAGGTGCTGTGATCGGCGCTGTGGGCGTGACCGGTGACACGTCTGATAATGATGCAATTGCTGCAATGGCAGGCATCGATGCGGTTGGTTTGACCGGCGAAATCTGATCGGGGCTTTCTCTTGAGCTGCGCAGCGCCTATGTTGAGCTGCGCAGCAAGACAAAGAGGCCTACATGACGCGTCCTGTCGTCGGGATTATCGGAAACCACCACCTTATCAATGACGAGTATCCGGCACATGCTGGCGGATCCATGAATTCCGAAGCGGTTTCAATGGTTTCGGGCTGCATGCCACTGCTTATCCCAGCGGACCCGCGCTACCTCTCGGTGGAGGAGTTGCTGGCCACATGTGATGGGTTTCTGCTGACCGGCGGCAGGCCCAATGTTCACCCAGAAGAATATGGCGAAGCGGCCACGGAGGCGCATGGTGCGTTTGACCGGGCGCGGGATTCGATTGTGCTGCCATTGGTGCGGGCTTGCGTGGAAAGCGGGCAACCGTTTTTTGGAATTTGCCGGGGATTTCAGGAGGTTAATGTTGCCATGGGTGGCAGTCTTTACCCCGAAATTCGCGATCTTCCCGGGCGAGACAACCACCGGATGCCTCCGGATGGGACGCTGGAAGAGAAGTTTGCCCTGCGCCATATTGTGACCTTCAGCGAGGATGGGCCGTTTCATAAGCTGATGGGCGCGCGGGAAGTGATGACCAACACGCTGCATGGTCAGGGCATCAAACGCGCCGGAAACCGTGTGATCATAGATGGTTACGCCCCTGATGGCACACCGGAGGCGATCTATATTGATGGCGCGCCGGGGTTCACCATGTCTGTGCAATGGCATCCGGAATGGGAGGCGGGTGTTGACCCTGTGAGCCGCCCGTTGTTTGAGGCCTTTGGTGAGGCCGTGCGTGCCTGGGCAGCCAAGAAAGAAGCGCGGCCGGTCCTGAAATCCGCTTGATTTTGCGCAAAGGTTAACGCCAGATTCCGGCTGTTTTGAACGTCGGTATCGCGTCTGTATCACGGTGGTATTGCGTAGGTGCGAAATTCGGGGTGTAAAAACCTTAACGTGCCGACATCGAGACGTCATTTCGACCGGCTGGTGGTGCAGCTGCGGCCCGCCATTAATACAATTTTCAGAAATTTAGAGCGCTGAATTTAGCGCGGTTTCAAGAATTTAATGCCTAGTGTTGGTCTGACTTTAAAAGACCAGCAAGGACCGGGCCATGCTTGAACAACGCGCGCCACTCATGGCCGAAAGATCAGTAAATACAGATGTGATCCGGCGCGAGCAGATGCTGGAGATCCTCAACAAGATGGAGCAGGGAATCGTTGTCTGGGACAGCGACGAAAACTGCTTGATGTTCAATGAGAGGATCTTTGTGATTCTGGAGCTGAACCCGACGGATCTGCATATCGGGATGAAGCGCGAGGCCTTTCTGGAGACAGCGGTCAGGTTGCAGGTGATTACGGCGGAGAGCAAAGAAGAGGCGCAGGCAAAGTTTAAGTCCGGCCAGCCCTTCAGCTTTGATCGCAGCCTGCCGTCGGGCAAGGTCATTTCCTCCTTTGCGCGGCCGATTTCGGGGGGCGGTTATGTGGTGACATTCACGGATGTGACCCAGTTTCGCAAAGATGCCGCCGATCTGGTTGAGGCCAAAAAGACGGCGGAGAGAGCGGAGACCAAGGCGCTGAAGATGCTTGCCAAGGAGCAGGCCTGGCGCGAGGAGGCCAAGCTTCTTGGGGATCTGGATGAGTGGTTGCAGAGCTGCAAGTCGCTTTCTGAGCTGTTTGAGGTGGTCACTCAGTTTATGACCAAGCTGCTGCCGGACACGGCCGGGGAGCTTTATCTTTATTCCAACTCGCGGGACGTTCTTGACGGGGCCTGTGTGTGGGGCGGTGGCGAGGTGCATGAGCATATTGCGCCAGACAGCTGCTGGGCTCTGCGTCGCGGACGCGGCTATCGCTATGATGCGGCGGGCCTTGGGCTGCAGTGCAGCCATGTGAGTGATCATCCCAGAGACAGCAAAGTCGACAACTCCCTTTGTGTGCCGATTGTGGCCCATGGCGACACCGTGGGGCTGATGCATGTGGTCTATCCCGAAGGGGCGTCAGAGGCTGAGGTCAAGCAGGGCTATGAATTTGCCCTGCAGTGCGGGGAGCACATCAGCCTTGCGATTGCCAATGTGAAACTGCGCGATGAGCTGCATGACCAGAGTACGCGGGATTCGCTGACCCGACTGTACAACCGGCGCTATTTCCTTGAGGCGATGCGCACCGAGGCCAGTATGGCGGCGCGCAAACGCACGGATTTCTCGCTGTTGTCTTTTGATGCGGATAAATTCAAATCCTTCAACGATAACCACGGCCATGATGCCGGTGATATGGTGCTGCGCGCCATTGCCGACAAAATGCATGAGATGTTCTCGGAAGGGGCGACGCCGTGTCGTTTTGGCGGCGAGGAGTTTTCGGTGCTGTTGCCCAATGTGGCAGCCGAAGAAGCCTACGGAGTGGCAGATGAATTGCGCCGCGCTGTCGAGGAAACAACGGTGCGCTACGGGGCAGGGGAGCTGCCGCCGGTGACGATTTCGATTGGGGTTGCCAGCTTTAGCAACCATGGGCCGCTGTTGCAGGACATTATCAACGCCGCAGATCGCGCGCTCTATCAGGCCAAGAAAGACGGGCGCAACTGTGTGCGCTGCGCCAGCGCGCTTGAAGCGGGCTGATCCGCGCTGAACCTTATTGAGGAGGGCGGGCCCGGCGATGGGCGCGCCCTTTGTTTGTCAGACTTCGCCGCCGGAGACCTGGATCATCTGACCGCGGATCGAATCCGCGAAATCGGAGCAGAGGTAGAGCGCGGAGTGTGCGACCTCCTCTGGGGTGATCAGGCGGCCATGTGGATTGACGCCGACCATCATGTGACGGGCTTCTTCCTCGGTGCAGCCGGTGCGCGCCATGATGCTTTCGATGTTCTGGTCGATGATGGCGGTTTCCACATAGGCCGGGCAGATCGAATTGAAGGTGATCGGCTTGGTCGCATAGTCCGCTGCCAAGGATTTGATCATCCCGTTCACCGCATGTTTGGTGGTGGAATAAGCCGGCGCACCTTTCAGGCCGCGCAGGCCCGCGATGGAGGAAATCACCATGACCCGGCCCCAGTCGGTCTGGTTCATGGATTTGAGGCTCTCGCGGATGGTGAGAAAGACGCCATCAATGTTGATGGACATCATCTTGCGCCAAAATTCCATATCGGTTTTGTGCAGCGCGCGGCCCTCGGCGATGCCTGCGTTGGCCACACAGATCTGGATCGGCCCGCGTGCGGCAACAGCAGCGGCAACCCCTTCGACCACGGAGGATTCTTCTGCCACATCCATGGCAAGCGGGTGCAAACCCTCGGTGGCGGCCTCCTCAAGCACATTGAGACGGCGCCCGGTGATGGTGACCTGCGCGCCCTCGGCGGTGAGAGCTTTGGCGATGGCGAGCCCGATGCCCGTGCCGCCGCCGGTGACCAATGCGTGTTTTCCTTGCAGTGACATTGTGATGCCTCCCTCATACGATTTGACAAGGAGACTAGCGGGCTGAGGAGGGCAGACAAGCGTGCCGCCCGCAAACGCCGCGCCGTCATTTGGTGCAGAGCGCCGGAACGGCAGCGCGATTCTGCAGAATTTTGTGCGGTTTACGTTTCACTTCGTTGAAAACAGCAGACATTCTGTCCTTTTTGGGGCTTGTGGCATTTTGTTTCGTTGCGCCGACGCCAGACATCGCTAAACCGAAGTGGACGCTTTTGCGTCGGATCCAGACGCACGAAGCGTCGCAAGCCAGTATGAGGAGCCTGTGCATGACAACGACCGCAAGACGGCTGTTTTTTGACCTGCCGCCGGTCTGGCTTGTGTTGGCCCTGCTGATTGCTTGGATTCAGGCGCGATATTTTCCTTTCGGATTGAGCTTTGGCCTGGTGTGGGCAGATCTGCTTGGCGGGCTGCTGGTGGGTGGCGGTGGCGTCCTGATTGTGTTGGCGCTTGCGGAGATGCGCCGTCATCAGACCACCGTTCACCCGCATCACACGCCTGCCCATCTGGTGCAGAGCGGGATTTTCAAACGCTCGCGCAATCCGATTTATCTGGCGGACATGTGCATTCTGACGGGGTTTATCCTGTATTGGGATGCGGTGTTGTCTCTGCCGCTGGTGCCGCTGTTCCTTTGGATGCTGGAGCGGCGCTTTGTGATCCCGGAGGAAAACGGGCTGCGCCGTCAATTCCGCATGGATTTCGCGAAATACTGCGAAAAAACGCGTCGGTGGCTGTGATGCCGTTGCGTCGCAGCAAGATCAGACGCCCCTGTTTGCTTGTGCAGCATAAAAGGTGGCGTTAAAACTTTATGCAAGTGCAGCATGTTCTGCGTGAAACATTATTGCTCTGACTCTTAAGGGGGATAAGAAAAGTGAAAATAGGTACACCAAAAGAGGTGTTTGAGGGCGAAAACCGGGTCGCGATGACTCCGGACTCGGCCAAACAGCTCCAGAAACTGGGCTACGACTGTGCCATCGAAAGTGGTGCAGGCGCAGGTGCAGGGTTTTCCGATGCGGCCTATGAGGCGGCGGGTGTCGAGGTGATCAAAACCGCGGCAGGCCTTTGGAAAGAGGTCGATATTGTTGCCAAGGTGCGTCAGCCCGATGCGACCGAACTCAAGCGTCTGACCAGCGACAAAACGCTGATCTCCTTCTTCAACCCTGCGGGCAATGAAGAGGGCATGGAAGCGGCCAAAGCCAAGGGCGCCAATGTGATCGCCATGGAAATGGTGCCACGCATCAGCCGCGCCCAGAAGATGGACGCGCTGTCCTCCATGGCCAATATCGCGGGCTACCGTGCGGTGATTGAGGCGGGCAACAACTTTGGCCGATTCTTCACCGGTCAGGTGACCGCTGCAGGTAAAGTGCCGCCAGCCAAAGTGCTGGTTGTGGGCGCCGGTGTGGCCGGTCTGGCCGCGATTGGTACCTCCACCAGCCTTGGTGCCATCACCTATGCGTTTGACGTGCGCCCCGAAGTGGCGGAGCAGGTTGAGAGCATGGGCGCCGAGTTTGTCTATCTCGACTTTGAGGAAGAGCAGGCGGATGGCGCGGCCACCGGCGGCTATGCCTCTGTTCAGTCTGATGAATTCCGCGAAGCGCAACTGGCGAAGTTCCGCGAGCTGGCCCCGGAAGTGGACATCGTGATCACCACCGCGCTGATCCCGAACCGCGCAGCACCAATCCTTTGGACCAAGGATATGGTTGAGGCGATGAAGCCGGGTTCCGTGATTGTTGACCTCGCAGCAGAGCGCGGCGGCAACGTGGAAGGCACCGTAGCTGATGAGAAGGTTGTGACCGACAATGGCGTGACCATTGTGGGCTACACCGACTTCCCAAGCCGGATGGCGGCGCAGTCCTCCAGCCTTTACGCGACCAACATCCGTCACATGATGGCCGATCTGACCCCTGAGAAGGACGGCCAGGTCAACCACAACATGGAAGACGATGTGATCCGTGGTGCGACGGTGACCTTTGAAGGTGAGATCACCTTCCCGCCGCCCCCTCCGAAGGTGCAGGCGATTGCGGCCAAGCCCAAAGAGGTGGTGCCGGAACTGACCCCGGAAGAGAAGCGCGCAGCCGAAGTGGCGGCGTTCAAAGCGCAGACCAAACAGCAGGTGACCCTGCTGGGTGTGGGTGGCGCGCTGATGCTGCTCGTTGGTCTGGTGGCCCCGGCAAGCTTCATGCAGCACTTCATCGTGTTTGTGCTGGCGTGTTTCGTGGGCTTCCAGGTGATCTGGGGCGTGGCGCACAGCCTGCACACCCCGCTGATGGCGGTCACAAACGCGATTTCGTCGATCATCATTCTGGGTGCTTTGATGCAGATCGGATCGGGGAGCTTCCTCGTGATCCTGCTCGCGGCGCTCTCTGTTTTCATGGCCGGGATCAATATCTTCGGCGGTTTCCTCGTGACACGGCGCATGCTCGCCATGTTCCAGAAATCCTAAGGAGTAGAGAACCATGATTGGATTTACTACTGCGGCCTATGTTGTTGCCGCTGTCCTTTTCATCCTCTCTCTGGGTGGTCTGAGCAATCAGGAAAGCGCGAAACGCGCTGTGTGGTATGGCATTGTCGGCATGGCGCTGGCGGTGTTTGCGACCCTCATCGGGCCGGGTTCCGGTCTGTGGCTCCTGTCGGTGCCGCTGATCATCGGTGGTGGCCTGATCGGCTATCAGCTGGCGTCCAAGGTTGAAATGACCCAGATGCCGGAACTGGTGGCAGGCATGCACGCGCTGGTCGGTCTGGCCGCTGTGTTTGTGGGCTTCAACGCGCACTTTGAGATCGGCAACGCGGCGGCAGCTGTGGCTGCTGGCGGCGATGCGGTGAAAGAGCTGGGCGCCTTTGGCCAGCTGATCGCAAAGAAGTCTGCGGCGGAAATCAATATTCTCTATGTTGAGCTGTCCCTTGGTGTGTGGATCGGTGCGGTGACCTTCACCGGTTCCGTGATCGCCTATGGCAAGCTGTCTGGCCGTGTGACCTCTGCAGCCGAAAAACTGCCCGGTGGCCATATGCTCAATGCCGGTGCGGCTGCGCTCTCGCTGCTCTGCCTGATCTGGTATCTGAACTCCGGCGGCATCTTCCCGCTGTTGATCCTGACCATTGCGGCGCTGTTCATCGGCTACCACCTGATCATGGGCATCGGTGGCGCGGACATGCCGGTGGTTGTCTCCATGCTGAACAGCTACTCCGGCTGGGCGGCAGCGGCGATCGGCTTCTCCCTTGGCAACGATCTGCTGATCGTTGTGGGTGCGCTGGTGGGCTCCTCGGGTGCGATCCTGTCCTACATCATGTGTAAGGCGATGAACCGCTCCTTTGTGTCGGTGATCCTGGGCGGCTTTGGTGGCGCATCCGGTCCGGCCATGGAAGTGGAAGGCGAGCAGATCGCGATTGAGGCTGACGGTGTGGCCGCAGCACTGGATGACGCAGACAGCGTTGTGATCATCCCGGGCTACGGCATGGCGGTGGCACAGGCGCAGCAGAATGTGGCGGAGCTGACCCGTCGTCTGCGCGCCAAGGGCAAGAACGTGCGCTTTGCGATCCACCCGGTTGCAGGCCGTCTGCCAGGCCACATGAACGTGCTGCTGGCGGAAGCCAAAGTGCCTTATGACATCGTGCTGGAGATGGATGAGATCAATGATGACTTCCCGGAAACGGATGTGGCCATCGTGATCGGTTCCAACGACATCGTGAACCCGGCAGCCCAAGAAGATCCGAACAGCCCGATTGCAGGCATGCCAGTTCTGGAATGCTGGAAAGCGAAACAGGTGTTTGTCTCCAAGCGGGGGCAGGGCACCGGCTACTCCGGCATCGAGAACCCGCTGTTCTTCAAAGAGAACACCCGGATGTTCTACGGTGACGCGAAAGCGAGCCTGGACAAGCTGCTGACCATGATTGAGTGATCAATCGGTACAGTGAAGATAAGGAAGGCGCTCCGGTTGGGGCGCCTTTTCTTTTGGCGGGTCTGCGCCGCGCTGTGGGATGCCTCCGGCGGGGATATTTGGGGAATGAGAATGCGCTGGGGGCGGCGGGGCCACGCGTTGTAAGTCGATGTTTGTTCGCACTCTTCAGAGAAGGAGACGCAATAGCTCTACCTACTCTGCTCTTGTCTCAGAATTCGCGCGCTGAACGCGACGGTTGCCGTGTCCCTGAAGGACCATCCTCCAGGATTGAGAAGAAGGCGCGGCTCTTTTAACTTCATCTTTAGCTGCCCTCCTTTTCCCGTAGATTTTCCTACGCAGCGGATTTTTTCTATTTGGTCCGCTGCAAAGTATACGCCCAGAGGCTCGATGCGGATGCCAGTACTATCGACCAAAATCTCGCGGAGTTTTCGGTATTGGATGAAAAACATCCAGGCAGCAAGCGGAGAGCAAATGACAACAAAAAACTGCTTAGAACGTTCGTAGTTCGAGGTCGGGGGATCTATTAACAGACCAATTCCTAGGCTTAGGCCAATAACAACAAAAAACAAAAAATAACCTAAAGAAACGCGTCTAAACCATGTGCGGTATACATATCTTCCCTGAATTTCTTGAAGGAATTCTGCAGCGTTTGTCGAGGGTTCCGGGGTGGGAGGCATGGGGTCTACCAACTTTCATTCGGGTATAACGTCGCCCTTATTGCAAGAGAATGTGGCAATAATTTGGGCGAACTACCCTCAATCGGTTTCATCTATAGGTTTTATTTTGCCAAGTGGGGAGCAATCAGCGCTATCCTCCTGACAGGAGGTGCATCATGGAGAAGGTGAATGGCATAGGCGGCGTGTTTTTTCGGGCGCGCGATCCTGAGGCGTTGGGGGCGTGGTATGAGACCCATTTGGGGGTGAACCAGCTCAACCCCATGCCCTGGAAACAGCGTGAGGGCTTTACGGTGTTTGCGCCCTTTGCGCAGAACACAGATTATTTCGGCAATGACGAAAAGCAGTGGATGATCAACTTTCGTGTGGATGATCTGGCGGCCATGACGGCGCAGTTGGAGGCGGCGGGGATCGCGGTGGAGACCCATACGGACTGGGACAGCGAGGTGGGCAAATTTGCCCGCATACATGACCCGGAAGGCAATCCGATTGAGCTTTGGGAGCCGACGGCCCCTACGGCGTGAGCGGCAAAACCTGTTTGCGATTATGCGCTGTTGGGTGGTGCTTCACGCGGCTTGATGTCTTCGGCCGCGGCAAAACATGCCCAAATCAAGGGGATAGCGCGGTTTGTATACTGCGGTATTCACGTAACATGCTGAAATAAAAGAGTAATTGATGTCTTGGGTTTCTGTCGTATAGTGCGCCGACTGTCACACGGAGCCCGCCATGACGCCGATCAAGGATGACCCTTTGCGCTACAAGCTTGCCAATGAGCTGCATGCGCGCCCGTTTCCAACTTTGGATGTGCCTTGCCGCGCGGTTTTTGTGGCGTGGCGGATCGCGCCGGATCATCTGGGCACCGGGGGAGAGGCCGCGCGGGCGCATCTGATTGATCTGCTGGACCGGTTTGGGGTGGCGCATCCCAATCCGGAGGCGACCCATTTCACCTGTCAGATTGGACGGGACACGTTGAAGTGGGAGCAGCATGCGGAGTTTGTGACCTACACGGTGTTTTTGCCGCAGCTGAGCGCGCGGGCGTTTGATCCGGTGGATTTTGATGTGTTTCCAACAGATTGGCTGGCGGCTGCACCGGGGCAGCGGGTGACCTCGGCAATGATCCGTGTGGCGCCGATGCCCGATGAGGCCGAGATCAATACGCAGATCGACAGTTGGTTTCTGCAGGAAGCGGTGGCCATGAACTATGTGCTGGATGGCTCCTGCGTGGTGGCGACGGATTTTCGTATCGCGGCCAATGGCCATCAGTGTATGGCGGTGTTTGTGGCGCCTGACACCGGTGCGCGGCGCGTGGGCCGTGTGGTACAGCGTTTGTGCGAGATAGAGACCTATAAGTGCATGTCGATGCTGGGCTATTTCCGGGTGAAGGCCATTTCCGGAGAGCTGGGAGCGCTGGAGGCGGATGCGGGGCGTCTGATGGGGCGGTTGCGCAGTGAGGAAGGCGACGCGGCGGCGACGCTGCAAAGCCTGCTGGAGCTGTCCGGTGATCTGGAGCGTCTGATCGCGGACACCTCTTTCCGGTTTGGGGCCACCGGGGCTTATGAAACGATTGTGTTTCAGCGGATTGATGTGCTGCGGGAGGAGCGGTTTCAGGGGCGGCAGACGTTTCGGGAGTTTATGACGCGGCGCTATGATCCGGCGATGCGGACGGTGAAACATAGCCAGAGCCGCTTGCAATCTTTGGCGGAGCGCGTGGGGCGGGCGGCGCAGCTGTTGCGCACCAAGGTGGAGGTCGCCCGTTCGGCGGAAAACCAAGCTTTGCTGGCCAGCATGGACCGGCGTGCGGACCTCGCGCTTCGGTTGCAGGAGACTGTGGAGGGGCTGTCGGTGGTGGCGATCAGCTACTATGCGGTGTCGCTGGCCGGATATGTGGTTTACCCGCTGTCGGGGCCATTGGGCCTGAGCAAAGGCATGATGACGGCCATGCTGACCCCGGTGGTGGTGGCGCTGGTTTGGTGGATGGTGCGGCGGATCAAGGCGTGCATGCATTAAACTACGATCACCTCTGCTTTATCACAGAAGAGGGTAACCCTGCGGAAAGCGCGGCTTTCTGTTGCGAATCAAAGGGTTCTTGCCGCGCTGCGGCAGAGGGTGGGTGTCAAAAGGGGGCTTGCGCTTTGTTGGAAACTGTCAGAAATAGCGGCCTGACCATGCAATTTCTGTGGATTTGAGCGGTTTTCCACCATCGGGCATCGGGTTTCCGTTTCCGTTGAGCCGCTTTCTTCCTATAGTCAGAGAGATGCACGCGGTAAGACCTGCACGCCCTCAGGGAGATAGACACCGATGATCCGTTCGGAATTGATTCAAAAAATTGCAGACGAAAATCCTCATTTGTTTCAGCGCGATGTTGAGCGCATTGTAAACACCATATTTGACGAAATCACCGAAGCCATGAGCCGGGGAGACCGCGTGGAACTGCGCGGTTTTGGCGCTTTTTCCGTAAAACAGCGCGAGGCCCGCACCGGGCGCAACCCGCGCACGGGGGAGTCGGTGGACGTAGAAGAAAAGCACGTGCCGTTCTTTAAGACCGGCAAGTTGTTGCGGGACCGACTAAACGGAAAGTAAGCCATGCGCTACATTCGCTATGCCTTTCTCGGCGCCCTTGGCGCCGCACTCATCTCGGTGGCGTTGGCCAATCGGGATCTCGTCACGCTGACGCTCTTGCCACAAGCATTGAGCGATCTGGCGGGGCTCAACCACAGCATCGAATTGCCTTTGTTCCTCGTGATCCTCGGGGCAATTGTGGTCGGCCTGCTGGTCGGCTTTGTCTGGGAGTGGATGCGGGAGCACCGCATGCGGTCTGACAAGACCAAAGCGGAGCGCGAGCTGCACCAGACCAAACGCGAAGTGCGTCGTCTGAAAGGCCGTGAGGCTGAAAAAAAAGACGAAGTTCTGGCGCTGCTGGATGAGGCAAGCTGAACCCTTTGCTTTGCGTGGCAACTGCGGTAGGGCGGTCTCATGGATATTCGGGTCAAGATTTGCGGGCTGAAAGAGCCTGAGCATGTGGTCGCGGCGGCTGAGGCGGGCGCGGCCTATATCGGTCTCAACTTTTTTGCCAAATCACCACGCTATGTGGATTTTGAGCGGGCGCGTGAGCTGTGCCTTGCGACGCCTGTGGGCGTGGGCAAAGTGGGACTTGTGGTGAATGTGGACGACGCTTTTCTGGAAGCGCTTGTCGACAAGGTGCCGCTCGATTTCCTGCAGCTGCATGGCAAAGAAACTCCGGAGCGGGTGGCCGAGGTCAAAGCGCGGTTTGGTCTGCCGGTGATCAAGGCGATTGGCATCGCAGAGGCGGCGGATGTGGCGCAGATTGAAGCCTTCGGCAGCGTCGCAGATCAGTTGCTGGTGGATGCCAAAGCCCCCAAAGATGCGGTCTTGCCCGGCGGCAACGGGCTGGCCTTTGACTGGCGGCTGGTGAACCGGAAGTACTGGCCTTGCCCATGGCTGCTGGCCGGTGGCCTGACGGTCGACAATGTGGCCGAGGCGATCCGGATGACCGGTGCGCGGCAGGTGGACCTCTCCTCCGGTGTGGAAAGCGCGCCCGGTGTGAAAGATGTCGGCATGATGCAGGCCTTTATGAAGGCAGCGCTGAGCGCCATTTAAAACCCGAAAAAATTCTATGGTCTGAGCGCCATGCCGCTGCGTATTCCCAGCAAAAGGGGATGCGCAGATGGTGATGGTGGCGATCGGGGCGGCAAAGCTCAGACATTGGTGGGATACGCCGCGGTTTGTGGCGGTGGCGATCCTGTCGCTGCGCCATACGAAGCGTTCTGCGGGCAACCTGCATGCCGAAGTGTTCCCCTATGCGAGCCATTTCTTTTCTCTCACCGTCTGGCAGCGCGCGGAAGACATCAAACGCTTTGCCACCACCGGGCCACATCGGATGGCGCTGCGGATGCGGGAGCGGCTCACCGAGGCCTCGCGGTTTCATGTCTTTGAAAGTGAGGCCATGCCGGAGCGCGAGGTGGCGTTGTCGGCATGGTATGCCGCCCTGCCAGCGCCTTTGCAGCGGCAAATGCCTGTGATGATGGTCTGACACCTCACGTTACCAGCGGGATCGCATCCAGATTGGGGTGGCAAATCCCGATCCACCCCCCTAAGAACAATTCAAACACCGTGGGAGAGACCTGAATGTCCAACGATCTTTTCAACAGCTTTATGACTGGCCCAGACGAAAACGGCCGGTTTGGCGATTTTGGCGGGCGGTTTGTCAGTGAGACGCTGATGCCGCTGATCCTGGATCTGGAAGCGGAATATGAAAAGGCCAAGGATGATCCGACCTTCTGGGCGGAGATGGATGACCTGTGGAAACACTATGTGGGCCGCCCAAGCCCGCTGTATTTCGCCTCCCGCATCACCGAAGAGCTGGGCGGCGCGAAGATCTATCTGAAGCGTGACGAGCTGAACCACACCGGCGCGCATAAGGTGAACAACGTGCTGGGCCAGATCATTCTGGCGCGCCGCATGGGCAAGACCCGCATCATTGCTGAAACCGGTGCAGGCCAGCATGGTGTGGCGACCGCCACTGTCTGTGCGAAATTTGGCCTCAAGTGCGTGGTCTATATGGGCGCGCATGATGTGCAGCGTCAGGCGCCAAACGTGTTCCGCATGCGTCTTCTGGGTGCGGAAGTGGTACCTGTGACCTCCGGCCGTGGCACGCTGAAAGACGCTATGAACGATGCGCTGCGTGACTGGGTGACCAATGTGCGCGACACATTCTACTGCATCGGCACGGTGGCTGGCCCACACCCCTATCCGGCGATGGTGCGTGATTTCCAATCCATCATCGGCAAGGAAGTGCGCTGGCAGCTTGCAGAGCAGGAAGGCGAAGGCCGTCTGCCGGACACTGTGATTGCGGCAATCGGTGGCGGCTCCAACGCGATGGGCCTGTTCTACCCGTTCCTTGATGATCCATCCGTCAACATCATCGGCGTTGAGGCCGGTGGCCGTGGTGTGGATGAGAAGATGGAGCACTGCGCGTCGCTGACCGGTGGCCGCCCGGGCGTGCTGCATGGCAACCGCACCTATCTGTTGCAGGATGACGATGGTCAGATCCTTGAAGGCTATTCGATCTCTGCTGGTCTCGATTATCCGGGTATCGGGCCGGAGCACAGCTGGCTGAATGACACGGGCCGCGCGCAGTATGTTTCCATCACCGACAAAGAGGCGCTGGAAGCGTTCCAGTTCTCCTGTGCGATGGAAGGCATCATCCCGGCGCTGGAGCCAAGCCATGCGTTGGCCCATGTGATGAAGATCGCAGGTGACATGCCCAAGGACCATATCATCGTGATGAACATGTGTGGTCGGGGCGACAAAGACGTGCAGACCGTGGCGCGCCATCTGGGCTTTGACATGTCTGACACCGAAGGCCGCACCGCCGACTGATCCGGCGGATCTCGTGGTTTGAGTTTGGAGCGTCCTTCGGGGCGCTCTCTTCTTTTGTATAGGCGGCTATGCTGAAGCGATGGCTGCTGATCTCCGGTGTGTGTTGGCGCTAAGGCACAACTTGCTAGGGTTTTGAGACAGGCTGTGATGCGGTGTTGAGGTTGCAAGCAGCTGTCCGATCTGCTGGGAAGGAGAGCCAGATGACACAGACCAATGAACAAATCGGCGTGCGTATTTCAGAAAACACCGGGCTTGATCGCGCCAAGCGGCTTGCGGAGCGTGTGGTCACCTCGATGCAGGCGCAGGGCTATCAGGACATTGAGTATATTCTCACGGATTGCCAGCTGACCGTGGTGGCCAGCGCATCGGGCAAGATGCCGAAGACGCAGTACCTGACCCTGCCGCATGGATCACGTCGGGAGCGGAAAGCGCCCTATGAGCACAGGTTTGTGCTCTGAGCGGAGTGCCTGCGCGGCGCGCGCCAGACTGAGGCGCGCCTTGGCAAGCAGGGCGTCCGAGGGTGCATAAACCTGAGTTTATGCGCATAAACCCGCAGGTTATGCAGGGTTAATTAAACCGAAGTTCTATAGCGCACCGTGCCGCGCTCAGGCAATTCAACCCTGCGCTTCCTATGAAAGGGAGGCCACTTCTTCGCAATCATACTCACGGAGTTGTCGATGAACCGAGCAGAGCAGAATGCCGCACCACTTGGACCTCGAGTGGAACATCCAGGTTTCGAATTTAAAGCTGGGAAGCGGTTATCTACTGCGATGCGCGCTAGCGGATTTTCGGAGGCGCGCGTCGGCTGTATCGATGGTGAATTGAGAGTTTCGGGACAACGCGCAGGTAAAGAAGCTGTCGCCATGACAGTGAGTTTCCCAGCATCTTGGCGCAGGAGTGGCCCAAGAGCTCATGCGGACACCGACGATAGTGCAGTTCCGTTGGCAGGAGGTGGCACAGAAAAAGTGGGCTGAGAGTGACTATTCGCAAACCCAAAGCGCAAGGGCGCGCGGAGACTACAGCGATCGCTAAGACAGAGGAGGCACTTGTTTAGAAGCGCAGACAACCATTTTTGGAAGTCTTGAAAGCGTGTTGCAGAATTTGCCCTCTGCGGATCAGTGTTTTGCCATCCACTCACGGACATATTACATGTAGGACACGATAGACGCTTTCAGGTGGCCGGCGCTTTGGGAGAAAGCGCCGGCACTATTGGATTGGTAGATGGCGACAAGAGAGTTGAAATTTTTGTTGAGTGCGGCTTTGCTGATTTCTTCAGCCGGGTCTCTTGCTGCTGAAAGTCGGGCTCAGTCTATCGCGCGACAGCTTAACCAGCAGGGCTACTCCGAAATAACCGTCAGCCGGACGTGGCTTGGGCGCATGCGCATTGAGGCCCAAAAGGGTGAGGTTGAGCGCGAGATTATCGTCAATCGACGCACCGGCGAGATTTTGCGTGATTACACGCACACTGACCGTAGTGATCAAACGCTCCCCCGCGCGCAGCGCGACAGCAGCACTGACGCGCGCAGAGGGAACATTGGCACAGAAGCTGGACAAGACCGCCGTGGCGCTCAGCGCTCCAGGACGCATGACGATGACATGTACGAAGACACCGATTTTACAGCAGATGCCATCGGCGGTGACGATGGGGCCTATGGCGGTTTATTCAGTGGCGATGACCCTGATTATGATTACGGTGGCTCACATCATGAGACCGACAATGCATTTGGCGACGATTTTGGTGATGTAGACAACGACGACTGGGACGGAGGCCATGCCGAGAGTTGGGATGGCGGTCACGACGGGGGAGATCACGGAGACTATGGCGGAGGTCATGATGGGGGCCATGACGGAGGTCAAGGAGATGATGACACGGGTGGTTGGGACAACTAACATGCGGTGCGGCATATGGGGCTGCCGCTGTGGGGGGCATGTGTGAAGTCTTCAGGGGTGTTGTTGGCGCTCCTGGCGCTACAGTCGTTTTGTGCGCTGTTCTTTCTGTTTGAGATTCTGGCCTCGATCTTGGGGATCAGAAGTGTGCCGATCCCATGGCATGTGCGCGAACTTCTTGAAATCGGCGCAGCCTTGGGGCTGCTGCTCGGCGCGATCCTGGGCGCGGTTGCGCTGCGTCAGGCGTTTCGTGCGCGGGCGAGGGCAGAGGCCAACCTGGCTCAGGTTCAGAAAGCCTTCCGCGAACATATTGATGCCAGCTTTGCGCATTGGGAATTGACCCCGGCAGAGCGGGATGTGGCGCTATTTTCGATCAAAGGCCTGTCTATTCAGGAAATCGCGGGGCTGCGGGAAACTTCAGAAGGCACGGTCAAGGCGCAGTGCAATGCGATCTACCGGAAGGCAGGCGTGAGCGGACGCGCCCAGCTTATGAGCCTGTTTTTGGATGATCTTCTGGCTGAAGAGGCCTAGGGCCTATGGGCAATCAGGGGTTCGCATCAGTTTCAGTCCAAAATTGCTCAGTTCTAGGAATTTGGGCGCAATAATAGTCAACTATTTCAAGGCCAAATGACGACGAAGAGGGCAATTCTGGCGAAACCCCTTCGGGGCACGGCCCATTTTGCTCCGGCCTGCGCAAATTTGCCCTTCCGATCAACCAGATCGCTGCGATCAAATTAGCTTGGCAGAAGCAAAATGGATCTCGCGCTGATACGATCTCCTGATTGTCCACAGGCCCTAAAAGATCACGGAGCGCCCGACTGCAGGCGCTCCGATAATATTTGCGCTCAGGCCTCGTGCAGCACGGTTTCAAAGCCTTCAAATTCCGGGCGGCCGATGATCACGCCTTCGGTCTTGGAGTTTCCGGAGTTGCGGTGGGCGTCGCGGAACTGCTCCGATTTGGTCCAGGCCTGAAAATCAGCCTGTTGGTCCCACAACACATGGCTGGAATAGAGGGTGAAGCCGTCGCCCTGCGGACCTTTCAGCAGGCGAAACTCACGAAATCCCTTGAGCTCTTTGAGGCGGCTTTCGCGCGCTTTCCAGACCTCTTCAAAATCCGCTTCGCGGCCCTCGGCGATTTTGAAGCGGTTCATAGCGATATAGCCCATGGCAATGCCTTTCTGATGCGTGTGTTCACTGGGGGAATGCAGGCTTGCTGGCCGGACAAAGCGGCGGGGCTGGCGCAGAGGCGCAGTAGTGGCACAACTCGCGCGCGCAGGTCAATCGCTCAAGATATAGGGCATATTGGCGCGCCGCAGATCGGGCGCCACTGTCTCAGGGCAGGGAGTGTTCCTGCAGAACGCGCAAAGGCACGATATCAAGGGCCTTTTGATGGGTGGCCGCCAGATTGGCCTTGGGCGCGCAGCCTTCGTCATGGGCTTGCAGGAAGCGGGCCGCACACAGGCACCAGTGATCCCCGGGTTTGAGGCCCGCAAAGTTGAACTCGGGCCGCGGGGTGGACAGGTCGTTGCCGACATATTTGGAATAGGCGAGGAATTCGGCTGTCATCACCGCACACACGGTGTGGCTGCCCTGATCCTGTGCGCAGGTGTTGCAATGACCGTCGCGAAAGAAACCGGTGACCGGATTGGTGGAGCAGGGGGCAAGCGTGCCGCCCAGCACATTTACGGAAGCGTCTTTTTCGATCATGGACTTAGCATTGCATACGTGATGCTCACGGGGCAATGCGCAGTCTGAAAAATTGAATAGCCATTCAAGAAATGAATTGACCCATCGGGGCGGCTGCGCGAAGCATGGCGCCTATGAAACAGATTACCGAACCCGCCCGCCAGATTGATGTGATCCACGAGACCGATGTGCTTGTTGTGGGCTCAGGCCCCGGCGGCTTGTCGCCTGCCTTGGCCGCGGCCCGCGCCGGTGTGGAGGTCACGCTGGTGGAGCGTTTTGGCTGCTTTGGCGGCAATATCACCGTGGTCGGTGTGGAAGGCATGCACTGGTATCGCCACGAGCAAACCGTGGAGAGCATGGGCATCCCCAAAGAGTTCGAAGACGCCGCCAAAGAGGCAGGTGCCGCGGTGCCGGAAAGCCAGTCCTTGAGCTATGAAATTGACAGCGAAGGCTTCAAGCTGGTGGCGGATCAGATGGTGCAGAAGGCGGGCATCCACCCGATGCTGCACCGCGCCTTTGTGGCCCCGATCATGGAAGGCGATGAGATCAAAGGCATCATAACCGAATCCAAGGCAGGCCGTGAGGCGATCCTGGCCAAAGTGGTGATTGACGCCACCGGCGATGCGGATGTGGCGCATCGCGCAGGCGCGCCTTGTCAGATGGCCCCGCGCGAAGATCTGATGGCGGCCTCGGTGATGTTCCACCTCGCAGGTGTCGACAAAAGCGCTTTTATGGAGGGCATCAAGGCCGATCCGCAAACCTATGCGGATTGGGGCGGCGGCGGGGAATGGAACATCGAAACCTCCGGCAAAGAGGATCAGATGTTCTCCCCCTTCCTCTACAAGCCTTTTGCGCAGGCGATTGAGGCCGGACTGATCCCGCCCCATCTCAACACCATCGCAGGCACCTGGGGGGCGATGCATGACACCGGCGAGCTGACCTATATGAACCTCATCCATCTGGACGGGATTGACGGCACCGATCCGGACAGCCTGACCTATGGCGAGATCGAAGGTCGCCGCCAGACCATGCTGGCGATTGAGGCGCTCAAACGCTTCCTGCCGGGCTGTGAGAACGCGCGCCTCAGAAACTTCGGCATGACCTTGGGCATCCGCGACACCCGCAAGGTGGACACGGTCTATGCGATGAGCGAGCTGGATGTGCGTGAACAAGGCCGCTTTGAAGACAGCATCGGGATTTTCCCGGAGTTCATCGACGGTTATGGCGTTTTGATCCTGCCCACCACGGGGCGCTATTTTGAGGTGCCTTACCGCAACCTTCTGCCCCAAGGGGTGAAAAACCTGCTGATTTCAGGGCGCGCGACTGCGGGGCATAAGATTGCCCATGCGGCCACCCGAAATATGGCCTGCTGTGCGGTGATCGGGCAGGGGGCAGGCGTGGCCGCAGCGCTGGCGGTGAAGCAAAACCGCGCGCTCGATGCGCTCAATATCTCAGAGATACAGGCTGGCTTGGAAGCACAGGGCGCGCGAGTCCACTAAGGCTTCATTCTGCTAGAAATTCTCGCGGGGGTGCGGGGGCAGCCAGCCCCCGTCCGTCCACTTTATTACTGAGCGGTTTTCGCAATCTCGCGGAATAGGGCGATGTTGCTGTCGGTCACGCCGCTTTCCTTGAACTTCCGGTCCGCAGAGTTCACCGCAATCACCACGCCCTCAGCGCGGTTGATGTAGATGTATTGCCCATAAACACCGATGCCAAAGAACTCTCCCTCGCGCGGGTCCTTGGGCATCCACCACTGATAGCCATAGTGCAGCTTGCCGGGCTGGGTGTTGGCGCTGGGCACGGTGGCGGCGGCCAGCCAGTCAGCCGGCACGATCTGTTCGCCGCCATATTGGCCCTCTTGCAGGACCATCTGACCAAAGCGGGCATAGTCACGCGTGCGGATATTCAGCCCGCCCAAGACAAAGGCCACGCCTTCGCCATCGGTGACGTAGTAAGGCATCTGCTCATAGCCGAGCTTGGAGATGATCTTTTCCCCCAGAAGATCGGGGATGGACCGGCCGGTGGCGCCACGGATCACCATGCCGATGACATGGGTGTCAATCGAGACATATTGAAACTGCGTGCCCGGCGCGACAAAGGTTTCGCTGAGACCGGCGGCAAAGCCATCCAATGTGCCACCCAAGGCAAGAACGCGGCCCATACGGTTGATATCAGAATGAAAATCCAGATAGTCCTCGTTGAAAGTCACCCCCGAAGACATCTGAAGCACGTTCTTGATGGTTGCGCCGTCATAGGCGGAGCCTTTGAGCAAAGGCGCGTATTTGGTGACCGGATCGTCAAGGCTCTCGATGTGGCCTTCCGCCAGCACAATGCCCATGAGCGAGGACAGGTAGGATTTGGCCACCGACCAGCTGATCTTCAGATCCTCAGGCGTGGTGTCCTGATGGTAGCTCTCATGCACAACTGCGCCATTTTTGAGCACAACGACGCTGGTCACAGCGCGCTCCTTGAGCCAGCTGTCAAAGCGGACTGGCATTTGCATGGCAGTGCCGTTTGGCAGGGGGCCGACCGCAGCGTCGCCCTGTGCGATGTCCGCAGTGAGGAACAGCGTGTCCATGTTTGAGAAGTTGGAGACGATCTTTTCTTCCGAAAAGAGGGAGTTCACCGCCAGAAGCCGGGTGATCTCTTCGCGTTTGAGAAAATAGACCGCCACGGCCGCCAGAGCGAGCATCAGCAATATGCGGCCCAGCCACTTCCCGAATGTGCGCATTTTTTCCTCCCCGAAATGCCTCACCTTTTAAATAAGTTGAGCATCTTGCGGGGCCGGGCTGCAATGCTGACGTTAGGTGAGCTTCTCTGGGGCCTGCCAATCCACCCAGCGGCCGTGAAAATCGGCGCGGCCGAGATTTATGGTCACATCACCGGGCCAAAGGCGGAGTGTGAGCGCTGCGCCGGGTGTCTGCTCATCGGCCTCATAGGAAAGCCAGGCGAGGGGGGCGGCTTCGGTGGCCTTGGCCCCTGCGGCCTCCATGATCTTAATGCCGCGCGTCTGGCTTTGTGGCGGAAAATACTGCCAGGCCACGGTGGAGTAGACCAGATGCAGCGCGCCGCTCTGTGGGCCGGCAACGCGAGCCTCCAGCCAGTCTATGGCATCGCTGGCATCTACCTCGGCGTCTTGCACGGCGATGGCGGCGCGGGTGCGGGTGATGCGCTCTGCCTGATCGGCCCAGAGATAGGCTTGCAGCCGCAGCGCGTGATCGGGATCATGGCTGTTGAGCGGGTGCAGGTCGACGCCGCGGCGATCCACCACCGAGAGCGTATCTTGTGGTGGCAGCACGCCGTGCCAGTCGGGTGTTAGTACCACGTCGCTTTTGGGGCCATAGCCATCACCCACCGCGAGGTGGAACTGGTCAAACATCAGGTTGAGACCGGCAGAGGCGCCAAGCTCGGAGAGTTTCAAAGGCAGGCCGAAACGCGCGGTCAGCAGCTGTGCTGTGGCGATCAGAACGGCGCTGCGGCGCACTTCGTTGGTTTGCGGCGCATTTGTGATCCAGTCACACAAAAAGGCGTCATGGCGGTGCAGGGCGGCGAGGACCGCGTCTTGCAGCTCTGGGTCCGCCGGTGCGTTGGGCGGATAGACCGTTGCCAGCGCTGGATCTGTTTGTTTCAGCACCAGTGCATGCAGGCCGCTGGCGATGCGCAAGGGTAGGCTGTGGCCTTTGGGGCCGATGTCGCCCGCAAATGTGGCGCATTTTTTGGCAAGTGCGGTGTCTGTGGGGCAGTTGGCAGAAAGCATGCGCAGCAGACGACCCATAAACGGGCTGTCCAAGGCGTCGCAGCTGTCCGCCTGCTCCAAAAACGCCGCACTCAGGGCGTTCATGAGAACTTGTCCATCAGTTTTTGCAAAGGGCTGCGGCTGTCCTCTTCGGGGGCGGGCTTGGCCTCTGCCTTGGGTTTTGAGGTTTCCGCTTTGGCAGGGGCGGGGGTGCCACCCGCTTTCGGGCCTTTGGTGCCCGTAGAGGGCCGTGGCGGGTTCAGCCGCATGGCGACCGCATTGGAGAATTTCGCGGTGTCCCCTTCTGCCAGATGCGCTGCGCCATCAGAAATCCCGCGCAGCATGTCATCAAGCCAATCCTGTTCCGCCTTGGCAAAATCGCGCAGCACATAGCCGCTCACCAGCTCTTTGCGGCCCGGATGGCCAATGCCCATGCGCACGCGGCCATAGGTTTCGCCAATGTGCTGGTGGATGGAGCGCAGCCCGTTGTGCCCGGCATGGCCGCCGCCCATTTTGTACTTGAGCTTGCCCGGAGCGAGATCCAGCTCGTCATGAAAGACAACCACATCCTGAGAGGTCAGCTTGTAAAACCGCATCGCCTCGCCAACCGATTGGCCGGAGAGGTTCATGAAGGTTTCAGGCTTCAGCAGCAGCACCTTCTCACGCCCCAGTCGCCCTTCGGTCAGCGCACCCTGAAACTTGCCTTTGAAAGGCGCAAAGCCGTGGTCAGAGGCGATCTGATCCATCGCCATAAAGCCGATGTTGTGGCGGTTTTGCGCGTATTTGGCCCCCGGGTTGCCAAGGCCGACGAAGAGTTTCATGAGATCTGCTCGCTGTGATTTCTGCGCTGCAGTATAGGGATGCTGCGCGGCTGAGGCAAATCACTCCGCGGGTTTGATCTCTCCGCCCTGACAGCGGGTCAGGTGATCTTCGTCATGCAGTTTCAGGCGGCGGGAGGCGGTGAAATCATGGCGCACATGATCCCACCACGCGCCAATGTAGCTGCGCTCGGCTTCGGCATGAAACACCTCCGGTGCCACACGGCGGAGGGTGGGCAGGCGCGTCCAAGGGACATTGGGGAAGGAGTGATGCTCGTTGTGATAGCCGGTGTTGAACAGCAGCCAGTTGATTGGCCCATAGGTCGAGCGCGTTGGGTTCACATCATCGTCGCCGGGATGCTCGGTGAGGGATTGGCCAAGGTTGGTCACCCCCAGTTTGCCGAGGAAAAAGGACAGGGACCAGAGGTGATAGAGCAGCGCCCAAGGGCCGAGCAGGGCGAGCATCACGAGATTTGAAATCACAGAGGTGATGATGAACGGGCGCATTTCGGCCATGTCAGGCGAGGTGCCGGTGAAGCGCGGTTGCGGATCGCGCACCGGGCGGCCAGAGGCCCAAGCGTAAAGCGGCGGCAGAATCTTGTCCGCAATGAACACAGAGCCCAGCGGCAGAGCGTGCAGGATGAGCGTCAGAACTGTCAGCGCATGTTGCAGGGCGGGGCTGGTCTTGGCGATGGCAAAGCGCGCCTGCAATGCGCAGAGATCTTCGTGCTCATAGTCGTTGTCATAGTCGCCGATGAAAGGATGGTGGCTGGTGACATGCTGATGCTGATAGGTGAGCTGTTTGCCGTAAGAGGTGAGGATGAATTCCAGCCCCAGATCAAAGGCCAGCTTGGGCCGGACTGCGCGGAACACCAGCTTGTGGCAGGTTTCATGGATCAGCGAGGCGGCGGAGTGGTAGACCAGCTGCCCGATCAAAAAGGCGGCGAGGCCGATGACCCAAATCGGTTGATCCGAGATCAGCGACGCGATGCCCCAATGCATCGCCAACAAGACCGGCAACGCGAGCGCAGTCAGAGGCTGTGGCCGGGACAGGGCGGCCAGCTCTGGGTGCGCGGCCAAAGCGGCTTTGCGCATTTCATTGTGGCGTCGGGAGTGCGGAGAGATCCCCTTGGGGCGCGGTGCGGTATCAGACATCGGGTTTTCAGCGTTCAAAATGGTGTTGTCGCCAGCCTAAGCTGCGCAGGGGGAGCGTCAATGTGCAAATCGCCTGCGAAGGGCGCTCACACCGTAACCAGCGTTAACTTGGCGGTTCATAGGGCTTCTAGCCGCTTTCTCGGTTGTGCGGATTTCCGCACAACCCCTGTCTGGCCTGTGCGGGATTTCGCACGTTTTTGAAGGCCGCCTATCGGGGTAATTGGGTATTTTGCCGATAACCATTTGTTATTGTGATGAAAAAATTTCAAGAGGGGACATATGCAAGAAATTGTTGAGCGATCTCTTCGCTAAGGCCACAGTCCTGTCATCCAGCGCTTTGAGCACTTCTGGGCGCTGACGGCACTTGAACGAATATCTGGGAGGAAAAAGATATGAAATTCTTGACCACTGCGGCCACAGCGATGGCCCTGACTGTCACCGGCGCGAGCTTTGCTGCGGCATCAGCCTGTGACGATGGCGAAATCGTCGTTAAATTCAGCCACGTGACCAACACCGACAAGCACCCAAAAGGGATTGCTGCGTCGCTCTTGGAAAAGCGCGTGAACGAAGAGATGGACGGCAAGATGTGCATGGAGGTCTTCCCGAACTCCACACTCTATAACGACAACAAAGTGCTGGAAGCGATGCTGCAGGGTGACGTGCAGCTGGCCGCGCCTTCGCTGTCCAAGTTTGAAAAATTCACCAAGCAGTTCCGTCTGTTTGACCTGCCGTTCATGTTCAAAGACATCGCGGCCGTGGATGCGTTCCAAGCCTCTGACAAAGGCCAGGAGATGCTGGACAGCATGCAGCGCCGTGGTCTGCAGGGGCTGGGTTACTGGCACAACGGCATGAAGCAGATGTCTGCAAATGTGCCGCTGGAAACCCCAACCGATGCAAACGGCCTGAAGTTCCGCGTTCAGTCCTCTGATGTGCTTGTGGCCCAGATGGAAGCCATGGGTGGCTCCCCGCAGAAGATGGCCTTCTCCGAAGTTTACGGCGCACTGCAGCAGGGCGTTGTGGACGGTCAGGAGAACACCTGGTCCAACATCTACGGCAAGAAGTTCTTTGAGGTTCAGGACGGCATCACAGAGACCAACCACGGCATTCTGGACTATCTGGTTGTGACCTCTGTCGACTGGCTCGACAGCCTGCCAGAAGATGTGCGCACCCAGTTCATCACCATCTTCCAAGAGGTGACCCACACCCGCAACAAAGAAGCGGAAGCGGTGAACCAAGCGGCGCGTCAGTCCATCATCGATGCAGGCGGCACCATTCGTGAACTGACCCCAGAACAGCGTCTGGCTTGGGTTGAAGCCATGAAGCCGGTTTGGGAGAAATTCACCGACGATGTTGGCCAAGACAACATCGACGCAGCGCAGGCGATCAACGCCGCAGGCTGATTTCAGGGCGTAAATCCTGATGAAATTTGAGCGGGCGGGCCGCCAATGGCCCGCCCGTTTTGCAACCAAAATCCACTCAAAACACAAGCGGGACGCAGGACAATGCAAACCAAGCATAGCTTTGTGGACCGGATCGAAGAGACGCTGATCGCGTTTCTTCTGGGCAGCATGACATTGATCACCTTTGCCAATGTGATTGCCCGGTTCGGTTTCAACTCAAACATTCTCTGGGCGCTGGAGGCGACGGTTTTCCTGTTTGCCTGGCTGGTGCTTTTGGGCGCCTCATATGCCGTCAAGAAACACAGCCATCTGGGCGTCGATGCGATCCTGAACATGGTGAGTCCGGCAACGGCGCGTGTTCTTGGCCTGATCGCGGCTGCGGCATGCCTGATCTTCTCGCTGCTGATGCTGAAAGGTGCCTATGACTATTGGGCGGTCTTTGCGGATCTGCCGCCGACTTCGGGCCGCTGGTTCCCGACCGGCTTTGATCTGAAGGCGCGCAGCCAGTCCTTCTATGAGGTGCAGGACGTGCCGATGGTCAGCGCGTTCAAGTTTCTGGAAGACCTGATCAACTACGGCGACGAATACGAAAAGCTGCCCAAGGTGGTGCCTTACATCGTGCTGCCGATCTCCATGTTCCTGTTGGTGTTCCGGTTTGCACAGGCCTCCATCGCGATCTGGAAAGGCGACACCGACCGTCTGGTGGCCAGCCACGAAGTTGAAGATGAAATTGAAGAAGTGCGCGCACTTCAAGGGGAGCACGACTGATGGCTGTTGTTCTACTATTTGCCATGGTGATTGGTCTCTTGCTGATCGGGGTGCCGATTGCGGTCTCCCTGGGTCTAAGCTCGATTCTGTTCCTGCTGATTTTTGGCGATGCGACGCTGGCCTCGGTGGCGGGCACGCTGTTTGAAGCCTTTGAGGGGCACTTTACGCTGCTGGCGATCCCGTTCTTCATTCTGGCAAGCTCCTTCATGACCACAGGTGGTGTGGCCCGCCGCATCATCCGCTTCTCCATCGCTTGTGTGGGGCATCTGCCCGGCGGTCTGGCCATTGCTGGCGTGTTTGCATGCATGATGTTTGCCGCGCTCTCCGGCTCCTCTCCGGCCACCGTTGTGGCGATTGGTTCCATCGTGATCGCTGGCATGCGCCAGGTCGGCTACTCCAAAGAGTTCGCCGCAGGTGTGATCTGTAACGCAGGGACGCTCGGCATTCTGATCCCACCTTCCATCGTGATGGTGGTCTATGCGGCGGCTGTAGAAGTCTCCGTGGGCCGTATGTTCCTTGCGGGTGTGATCCCGGGCCTTTTGGCGGGGCTGATGCTGATGGTGACCATCTATGTGATGGCGAAGGTGAAGAACCTGCCCAAAGGCGAATGGCGCGGCTTTGGTGAGATTGCACAGAGCGGCATGGAGGCGGGCTGGGGCCTGTTCCTGATCGTGATCATTCTCGGCGGCATCTACGGCGGTGTGTTCACCCCAACCGAAGCAGCGGCTGTGGCGGCGGTCTATGCCTTCTTCATCGCCTGCTTTGTCTACAAAGACATGGGGCCGCTGGCGGCAGACAACAACGGTGGCCAGAAGGTTTCCCTGTTTAAGAAGCCGCACGCGCTGATCACATCCTTCTTCCATGCAGACACCAAACACACGCTGTTTGAGGCGGGCAAACTGACCGTCACGCTGCTGTTTGTGATCGCCAATGCGCTGATCCTGAAGCATGTTCTGACCGAGCAGCAGGTGCCGCAGACCATCGCGAACGCCATGCTGTCTGCAGGCTTTGGCCCTGTGATGTTCCTGATCGTGGTCAACGTGATCCTGCTGATCGGTGGTCAGTTCATGGAGCCCTCAGGCCTTCTGGTGATCGTGGCGCCGCTGGTGTTCCCGATTGCGATTGAGCTCGGCATTGATCCGATCCATCTGGGCATCATCATGGTGGTGAACATGGAGATCGGCATGATCACACCGCCGGTGGGTCTCAACCTCTTTGTGACCTCCGGTGTGGCCGGGATGCCAATGATGGGCGTGGTGCGGGCGGCGCTGCCGTTCCTTGCAGTGCTCTTCGTCTTCCTGATCATGATCACCTATATCCCGTGGATTTCCACCGTGCTGCCCAATGCGGTCATGGGGCCGGAGATCATCACCAACTAGGGGAAGTAAGCGGTGCGCTTCCGCGCGCTCTTATCCTGAAAACAGCAAAGGCGACGCTCCGATCTCGGGGCGTCGTTTTTTTGTGGGGAGTTGGGAAGTTTTGCTGAGAAGCGGTTCAGGGGCAGGTCTGCCCTGAACGCGCCAATCCCAGTGTCAGGCTTGCGCGGCCCGCCTCAAGGCCAAGCCGCTGCGCGGGCGCTGTCGCGCGCCACCCAAGCGGTTTTAGGCCGCGTCAAGCGCGGTGATGATGGCGCTGAAATCCGCTGCTTTGAGGCTTGCGCCGCCCACCAGAGCACCGTCCACGTTGGAAACCGCAAAGATTTCTGCCGCGTTTGAAGGTTTTACGGAGCCGCCGTAGAGCAGGCGCACGGAGCGGCCAACGCCTTCGCCAAAGCGCATTTCCAGTTGGGTGCGCATGAAATCATGGACCTCACCAATCTGGGACATGGTGGGCACTTTGCCGGTGCCAATCGCCCAGATCGGCTCATAAGCCACCACGAGGTTTTCGCCGGTCGCCTCATCCGGGATGGAGCCGGCCAGCTGGCCACCGATGATGTCGAGCGTGTTGTCGGCCTCACGTTCCGCGAGGCTTTCGCCCACGCAGATCACTGAGATCAACCCGGCTCCCCAGGCGGCGGTGGCTTTGCTGCGCACGTCTGCATCGGTTTCGCCGTGGTCTTCGCGCCGCTCGGAGTGGCCCAGGATCACGTGGCTTGCGCCTGCGTCCTTCAGCATGTCTGCTGCGATATCCCCGGTGTGAGCACCATTGGCATTGGCGTGGCAATCCTGACCGCCGATGGCGACAGACCCGCTGATCGCGGCAGCACGGGAAATCAAGGTGGAGGGGGGGCAGATCAGCACATCGGTTTGCGCCTGCGCGCCTGCGGCGGCGAGCGTTTCCAGCTCCGCCAGCGCTGTGGCGGTGCCGTTCATTTTCCAGTTTCCTGCTGCCAGTTTGCGACGCATTTCTGCCCCTCCGTGTGTTGACCCGAGCTATCTAGTGTTAGCGCAAGTCATGGGAGTATGGGCGGCTTACGTCAAGCGCTCAGGTGAGTTTCGGCGCTCCGTTAGCGGCAACCTGTTCCGCCAGCTCATCCATGTCTTTGAATTTGATGGATTCGCCGCAGCCACAGGCATCGGCCACATTGGGGTTGTTGAATTGAAAGCCGCTTTCCAGAAGCGAAACGCGGTAATCAATCTCGGTGCCAAAGAGAAACATCTGCGCCATCGGCGCAATCATCACCACGGCGCCGTCCTGTTCCACACGTTCGTCATGCGGGTCGGACTCAGTCACGTAATCCATGGTGTATTCCATGCCCGCGCAGCCGCCTTTTTTGACGCCAATGCGCAGGCCTGCATGGCCTTCTTTGGCCATGAGCTTGGAGATCTGCGCGGCGGCAGATTTGGTCATGGTGACCGCTTGTTTTCCGGGAATGCCAAACATCAGCTTTCCTTTCTAACCCGTTGTGAAATCACATGAAGCCCAGCTCAAGCCGTGCTTCATCGCTCATCATTTCCATACCCCAAGGTGGCGACCAGACAAGCGCCACCTCAACCGTGCGCACACCGCCGACACCGGCGACAGCTTCCTGCACCCAGCCTGGCATTTCGCCAGCCACAGGGCAACCGGGCGCGGTGAGGGTCATGATCACATTCACGTCGTTCTCGCCATTGACCAGGATCGTGTAGATCAGGCCCAGATCGTAGATATTTACCGGAATTTCAGGGTCATAGACGCTGCGGCACGCCTCCACGATCTGCTCGTGCAGCGGGTGATCCGTGCTTGACGGAGTGATCAGCGGCGCGCCTTCGACGGGATCGGTGGCGGGATCGGGAGCCTGTGTCATGCTGTGTCCTACATAAATCCTGAGGTTTTCATATAGGAAATTCCCATTCGGAGGTCCAGAGGGGGGAAGGGGCGAAAATGCAGGGTTGGTATCGCTAAGATGGGTGCGACCCACGCGCCTCGGCGTTTTTCTTTAGAGGGATGCAAACAAAAAAGGCTCCGACCGTGGGGTCAGAGCAGAAGTTTTTCGTTAGCGACAAGCCCCGGCTGATCAGTCGTTGATGTCATGCTTGAAGGTTTTGACCTGGCCTTTGGGCAGCGCAAACAGGCGGCGCAGGATGAGCCAGGCGGCCAAGCTGACGGCGGCGAAGATCAAGAGCAGCATGGGCACCGATAGAAGTTGCAGCGGGCCGAGGAGGGCGAGGCCGACCACGGCGGCGGCAATTGCGAAGCCGAGGAAGACAAAGCCCGGGGCGAGCACTTCGAGGATCGCGAGCACCAAGGCGGCGGCGAGCCAGACCCACCATGTTGTCATGAGGTCGGCCATATCCTTATCCTTTCAAGAGCTTAAAGGCGTCGCCAAAGGCTTCGATCGCGGCGGCGGGCAGCACGATGGTCTGTTTGCCTTCGCCATTGCCAAGCGCGTTGAGCGACTCGACCTGTTTGAGCGCCACCTGATATTGCGCGGCCTCGATGCCGTTGTTTTTGATCGCTTCGGCCACAACGCCAGTGGCGTAGGCTTCGGCCTCCGCCTCAATGCGGCGGGCTTTGGCGGATTGCTCGGCGGCGTACAGCTCCGCATCAGCCTGCAGTTCGACCGCGCGTTTCTGGCCTTCGGCCTCGGTCACCTGCGCGCGGCGGGCGCGTTCGGCGTTGAGCTGTTGCAGCATGGCGTCGCGGGTGGCTTGGTCGAGGTTCACGTCAAGGATTTCGGCGCGGGTCACTTCGATGCCCCAGTCATCCACGGCGGTTTCGACCATGGCCTGAATGGAGGCGATCAGGCTGGCGCGGTTGGATTGCACCTCGTCCAGATCCATTTTACCGATCTCGGCCCGCACGATCCCGGCGACGGTGGTGGCAATGGCGCCGTCCACATCGCGGATGCGGTAGACGGTCTTTTCCGGCTCCAGAATGCGGTAGAACACGGAGGTGTCGATCTGCACCAGCACGTTGTCTTTGGTGATCGCGTCCTGTGTGGCGTTGGGCAGCTGACGCTCCAGAATGGAGATCTGGTGGCGGACCACATCAAGGAAGGGCACAACGAAGTTGATGCCCGGCCCAAGCACCGAATGCAGGCGGCCAAAGCGCTCGACCACGTGTTTTTCGCTCTGCGGCACGATGCGCACGCCTTTCAGAACGACGATGATCAGGAAAATAGCGCCCAAAATCAGGACGATGTTTTGTGATAGCAACGATAAAATCAGATCTTCCATATGTGGTCTGCTCCCCAAAAAATGCTTGTGTTTCTGTGGTTTGCAATATGGGCATTGGGGGGTGTTTTACAAGCGAAACGCGAGGGCGTATGGAGGGGGAAAATACGTCAAATGTCCCCGAAAGAAGGTGTGTGATGTCAGAGAAGTTTTCGTTCTCGCTTAAGGCCACGGATGGCAAAGCCCGTACGGGTGTGATCGACACGCCGCGCGGCGAAATTCGCACGCCCGCGTTTATGCCGGTGGGCACGGCGGCAACGGTGAAGGCGATGATGCCGGAAAGTGTGCGCGCGACCGGGGCGGATATCCTGTTGGGCAACACTTATCACCTGATGCTGCGCCCCACAGCGGAGCGGATTGACCGTTTGGGTGGGTTGCACAAGTTCATGAACTGGGAGCGCCCCATTCTAACCGACAGCGGCGGGTTTCAGGTGATGAGCCTTGCCGGGCTGCGCAAGCTGACGGAGAAAGGCGTGACGTTTAAGAGCCACATTGACGGTTCCAAGCACGCGCTGACGCCGGAGCGGTCGATGGAGATCCAGAAGCTCTTGGGCACCGACATTGTCATGTGTTTTGACGAATGCCCTGCGCTGCCTGCGGATCGGGACCGGATTGCAGAGAGCATGCGGCTGTCAATGCGCTGGGCGCAGCGCTCGCGCGATGCCTTTGGGGATCGCCCCGGCCATGCGCTCTTTGGCATTCAGCAGGGCGGTCTGGAGCAGGATTTCCGCGAAGAATCCGCTGAGGCGCTCAAAGAGATTGGCTTTGACGGTTATGCCGTGGGTGGCCTTGCGGTTGGCGAAGGGCAGGAGGCGATGTTTGGCTGTCTGGACTATGCGCCTGACATGCTGCCGGTGGACAAGCCGCGCTATCTCATGGGCGTGGGCAAACCGGATGACATCGTCGGCGCGGTGAAGCGCGGGATCGACATGATGGATTGCGTGCTGCCGTCCCGCTCGGGCCGGACGGGGCAGGTGTTCACACGCCACGGGGTGGTGAACATCAAAAACGCACGCCACGCGGATGATCCGCGCCCGCTGGATGAGCAGTGCAGTTGCCCGGCGTGTTCCAACTATTCGCGCGCTTACCTGCATCATGTGTTCCGCAGCAACGAGATGATCTCTGGCATGCTGCTGACCTGGCATAATCTGCACTATTTCCAAGAGATCATGCAGGGCATGCGGGATGCCATTGCGGCGGGCACATTTGCGGCCTGGGAAGCGGATTTCCACGCGCAGCGCGCGCAAGGGGACATCGAGCCACTGTAAGGCTTGCGGTTTGCTAAGTTTGTTGGCCCTCGCCCTCGGCGGGGGCTTTTTCGTCTGCGCCGCTTTCTGCGTCTTCGTTTTGGCGGTCAAAGATCAGATCGATCAGCATCCCGATTCCGCGCAGGATCAGGGTGAAAAAGAGGAATGAGACAATCACCAGCGCGATGTCACCGTCGCGGGTGGTGGGGTCAACCCACATCATCATGCCAAGTGCCAGAAGCAGCGCGGCGATGGAGGCGGATTTGAGGGAGGTGAGTTTCTTAAGCATCGTCGCTGTCCCCTTCGCCTAAGAGCACATCCGTGATCATTGCCCGTATGGCCCCAATGATGCGCGCGCCGTGATAGTCGCTGTAAAGCCGCAAGGTGCGGCGCAGCTCATACCGGTAAATCGGGCAATCCCAGCAGGTTGCAGCGATCTTGCGTTTCCACGCGCGGAAATCAGCCTCGGCCTGTTGTTTGGTCACAACGAGGCTTAGGTTTTTGCTCAGTACCGGCGCACCGATGGTGCCGATGGAATGGCCGGGGTTCCACGCCAGCAGGAAAGGGCCGCGATCTGAGCCGATGTTTTCGCCTGCGGCGCGGGCGGCATCCATGAAGAAGTCGCTGTGGGGCAGATTGTAGTGTTTCGCTGCCAGTTCGCATTTTTGCCCGTTCGGGCTTGAGTTCAGTTCATTTGCGATCTCTGCGCTGGAGACCGGCCAGATCGTCACAACCTGTCGGGCCGAAGGAAAGGCCGCTGTGGCCCCCGCGACGGAGGCGATGATGCCCTGAAACGCGCGGCACAGCATGGCGAAGCGCGCCTCTGTGTCCGGTGTCGGATTTTGCGGGAAGGCCACCACGCCATAGGCCAGATAGCCCTCGGGCGGGAATTGGCCTGGTGCGGCAAACAGATGGGTCGGGATGATGCGGTCAGACGGAGGCGGACCAGCGGCGGTTGCTGGCAGGAGCTCGCTGAGATCTGCGCCTTGCTCCAGCGCTTCCAATAAGGCGTCGACCTCCTCAGAGTCTGTCTCAGCGCGTTCCTCCGCGCCAACCGTGTCAGAAGCCGCGTCCACGGAGATGGTTTCCTCCGCAACAGGGGCGGCAGCGGCCTCTTCAGTGGCGCTGAGGTCCATTGTTGCGAGCTGTTCGAATGCGCCCTCTGCTGGGATGCCTGAGACGCTTTCAAACTCGTCAGGAGCCTCTAACACCATCTCAAGCGGGGTATCAAAATCTTCGATCACCGGTGGCTCTTCGGAGGCAAATGGTTCGGGATTGCCTTCGATGCTCAAGAGCGTGCCCGGCTGGATTGAGATCGCTTCGTCAAAGGGAGCGCTTGTTGGGCTGTCTGGTTGAGCGGTGGTGGTCGAGGGCGCGGCGATGCTTCCCGTGGGAATGTCCATTTGCGCAAGGGCTTCCGGCGTTATCGCGCCGTCCTGGATCATCTGCTCCACCGTGCTTAGGGCGAGGCCACGGGTGCTTTGTTGTGTGGATTGGGCCTGTTGTTGAGCGTCGCCAATCTCAGCGCGTAGGGCCGTCATGGCCCGTTGAGAATTTGACGCTTCAGCGCTGGGCTCTGGCACGGTCTCGGGCAAACTTGGTGCGGATGCCGCACTTTCTGTTGCCGGAGCGACCTCTTGTTCCGGGGGCGGGCTTGTAGGAACGCTGGCCACCTCTGACTCGGTGGCCGTCTCTGATGCCTCAGGCGGGATGCCGGACATCGTGATCACAAGCGGAGCATCGTCCTCTGTCGGGCTGGGGCTGAACATGCCAAGCGCGAGGAAGCCGCCAAGCAACACAACGGCCAAAATCCCAACGATCGCAAACCTGCGCATAAAATCACCTCAAAACCGGATACTTAGCAAATACCCAGAAACATTAGCACAAATACCTTCTATTACCTAACTTCCAGCGCCGTGTGGGATGCGGGGGATCCCAGCTGTGGCGTGGTTGCTGCTACGGCAACTTTTTGCCGATCAGACAGCGCAAATCTACGTCACGAAAAATCACTTGAGATGGGGCTTTCCGCCTTGTTCCTTACGCTCTGTAAAGGCATTGTGTGCTCCAACGAGCAAAACGCTGTTGAAAGCGGAGGCATCGGCCCCCAAATCAATAAGCCGAGGAAACGGAAAGTGGCCGAGTGGCTGCCTCAAAGAGGGGCCTGTGTCGCTTTGCTAGAACAAGGAAAACTCATGCAAGAGCCTCTCAACACATCTTATCCTGTCCTGCCGCTGCGCGACATTGTGGTCTTCCCACATATGATCGTGCCGCTGTTTGTGGGCCGGGACAAATCGGTCCGCGCGCTGGAAGAGGTGATGGCCGATGACAAGCAGATCCTGCTGTCGAGCCAGATGGATCCCGCTGAGGATGATCCCAACATTGATGGCATCTATCGCACTGGCGTTCTGGCGAATGTGCTGCAGCTCCTGAAGCTGCCCGATGGCACTGTAAAAGTGCTGGTCGAAGGCCAGAGCCGTGTGACAATCACCGACTTTTTGGAAAATGACGATTTCTTTGAAGCGACGGCTAAGCCGCTTGAAGAAATGCCAGGCGACGCCGCCACCATCGAAGCGCTTCTGCGCTCTGTTGGCGATGAGTTTGAGCGTTATGCCAAGGTCAAAAAGAACATCCCCGAAGAGGCGCTGAGTGCGGTGGAAGAAGCCGCTGAGCCGGCGCGTCTGGCCGATCTTGTGGCCGGGCATCTGGGCATTGAGGTGTCTGAGAAGCAGGAGCTTCTGGAGACCCTGTCTGTGAGCGAGCGCTTGGAGAAGGTCTATGGCCTTATGCAGGGCGAGATGAGCGTTCTGCAGGTTGAGAAAAAGATCAAAACCCGCGTCAAATCCCAGATGGAGAAAACCCAGCGCGAGTACTATCTGAATGAGCAGATGAAGGCCATTCAGAAGGAGCTGGGGGATGGCGAAGAGGGCGAAGGCGAAATTGCCGAGCTCGAAGAGAAGATCGCCAAGACCAAGCTCTCCAAAGAGGCCAAGGAAAAGGCTGACGCGGAACTCAAGAAGCTCAAGAACATGAGCCCGATGAGTGCCGAGGCCACCGTGGTGCGCAACTATCTGGATTGGATGCTCTCCATTCCATGGGGCAAGCGCGGCCGCGTGAAAAAAGATCTCAAAGGCGCGCAGGCGGTGCTCGACAAAGACCACTACGGCCTGGAGAAGGTGAAAGAGCGCATCGTCGAGTATCTCGCGGTGCAACAACGCTCCTCCAAGCTCAAAGGCCCGATCTTGTGCCTTGTTGGCCCTCCCGGTGTGGGTAAAACCTCGCTGGGCAAATCTGTGGCCAAAGCGACCGGTCGTGAATTCATCCGCATCAGCCTTGGCGGCGTGCGTGATGAAAGCGAGATCCGCGGCCACCGCCGGACTTACATCGGCTCCATGCCGGGTAAGATCATTCAGGCGCTGAAGAAAGCGAAGACCACCAACCCGCTGATCCTGCTCGATGAAATCGACAAGATGGGTCAGGACTTCCGCGGTGATCCGGCCTCTGCGATGCTCGAGGTTCTCGACCCAGAGCAGAACGGCACCTTCGTGGATCACTACCTTGAGGTGGAATATGATCTTTCCAACGTGATGTTCCTGACCACGGCGAACTCCTACAACATGCCGGGGCCTTTGCTGGACCGGATGGAGATCATTTCGCTGGCCGGGTACACCGAGGACGAAAAGCGTGAGATCGCGCGTCAGCACCTGATCGACAAGCAGATCAAGAACCACGGCCTGAAAAAGGGCGAGTTCGAGGTCTCTGACGAGGCGCTGCAGGAGGTGATCCGCACCTACACCCGCGAGGCGGGCGTGCGGAACCTTGAGCGTGAGCTGGCGAAGCTGACCCGGAAGGCGGTCACACAGATTGTGAAAGGCGACGCCGAAAGCGTGTCTGTCACACCTGAGAATCTGGATGATTTCCTTGGCGTGAAGAAATACCGCTACGGTCTTGCGGAAGAAGAGCATCAGGTCGGTGTTGTCACCGGTCTGGCCTGGACCAGCGTGGGCGGCGATCTGCTGCATATCGAAGGTTTGAAACTGCCCGGTAAGGGGCGGATGAAAACCACCGGTAAGCTCGGCGATGTGATGAAAGAATCCATCGATGCAGCAAGCTCCTACGTGCGCTCGATCAGCCCGCAGATTGGTGTGAAGCCAACCGTCTTTGACAAAATCGACATCCACGTGCACGTGCCAGATGGGGCCACCCCGAAGGACGGCCCCTCTGCGGGCCTTGCGATGGTGACCTCGATTGTGTCTGTGCTGACCGGCATTCCTGTGCGCAAAGACATTGCCATGACCGGCGAGGTCTCTCTGCGCGGCAATGCGATGCCGATTGGCGGCCTCAAAGAGAAGCTCTTGGCGGCACTGCGCGGCGGCATCAAAACCGTGCTGATCCCGCAGGAGAACGAGAAAGATCTGGCGGATATTCCGGACAACGTGAAAGACGGTCTGGAAATCATCGCGGTGAAACATGTCTCCGAAGTGCTGAAGCTTGCGCTGATTGAAGAGCCAGAAGCGATTGAGTGGGACGAGGCGGCAGAAGAAGCCGCAGCGGCAGCGCTGAAATCTGAAGAGGGCACAGGCGCCCGCGCGCACTAAAAAGCCCGCTTAAAGTACGAGAAAACGCGTCAGCAATCTGGCGCGTTTTTTTATGCGCTAGATGTATCCAATTTTAAGAAAAAATCGTGTGATTTTAATCGGTCACAGCGGGGTTTTGATCCACTGATCATTAATCATATTCCGGCATCCCAGAGGGGCATTTTACATCAGGAGCCAGAATGGAACCTCAAACACGACTCGGCCTTGCGCGGCTGACGAAGATGGCCTTTGACGGAATCGATTTGATGCCGCTGCGGGCTGAACTGCTCACACAATCGGAGCAGAGTGATGACACCGACGGCATTTTTATGGACCTCTCGGTGATTGATCAGCTGCATGGAAATCAGGAGATGGGGCTGGAGTGGCAGGCCAAGGCGCTGAAGGGCCATCGCATGTTCTCCATCAACCGGCGCGAAACGGCGCAACCCAAGCTCTTGGTGTTTGCGGAGCCGAGCCATGTGGGGGGCAATACGCCGATTGAATTCCTGCTGGAAACCTCTGATTTTGAGATCATCACCTATTATCCTGACCTGACACCCGGCGCGCAGAATGTGCTGCCGGAGCATGATGTGGCGTTCTGTGCGGTGCCGACCGATTCCGACATTGCCACACCGTTTTTTGAGACCGTGCGTGGGCTGACAGCACAGAGCGGCGTTCATACGTTCAACCTGCCTGACGGGCCGGTGGATCTTGATCGTGACGTGCTGGCACGCATCTTCCCTTACGTGCGCGGGCTGCGCTTCCCGAAGACCACCCGGATCACACGCGACGCGCTGATTGGCGCGCTGGTTGCGGGGCAGGAGGAAGCGATGCTGGCCGGGGTAGGGGGCTATCCCTACATCATCCGTCCGGTGGGTTCCCATGCCGGTCTGGGGCTTGAGAAAGTGGATGATAAGGACGCGCTGGTGGATTACCTGCTGCGTCAACCTGCACCGGATTTCTTTGTCTCTGAATATGTGAACTATGCGACGCCTGCTGACAGCCAATTCCGCAAATACCGGATTGTCTTTGTGAACGGCAAAGCCTTCCCCTGTCATATGGCGATCGCGGATCAGTGGGACGTTTGGTATCTGAACGCGAAGATGGAGCAGCATCCAGAGAAGCGCGCGGAAGAGGCCGCCTGGATGGAAGCGTTTGACACAGGTTTTGCGGCACGCCACAGCCATGCGTTTGAGGCGCTGACCACGGGTATCGGGTTGAACTACTTCGGCATTGATTGCGCCGAAGACCGTGACGGCAATCTGGTGGTGTTTGAAGCGGACAATGCGCTGATCGTGCACGACATGGATTCAGATGCGATTTTCCCATACAAAAGCAAACACATGCACGAGATCTTTGCGTCCTTTGAAGCGATGCTGAACGCCTATCGCAAAGACGACAAAGCAGCGATTTCTACCAGTGTTCCGCACTGAGTGAGACACAGGTTTGAGATTGAGAGCGTGCCCTTTAAGTGGCGCGCTTTTCTGTTTCTCAAATAGAAAAAAATTGGGGGGCGCTTGGCCCCCCAGTTTCGCCATTCAGGCTCACTCTATATACCGCTCGATGTTTTTTGCCTGCGGCCTGAATGTCGTCGGAGCGAGCGCACCCGCTCCGGGTATCACCACCACCTGAAATAGGGACGATGGCGGGATATTTCGTCGGGGGCCTCTGCCCCCTACCCAGGTCCCCCCGGGATCTCATGTGGCGGCGGGGTCAGGCCCGGCGCTTGCTGGCCGCGTAGAGCAGCTGCTCTGCGTAGCCGTTGTCTTTGACTGCTTTGGGGGCGGAGGTCTCCGCACCCAGCAGTTTTTCTTTGGCCCCCTGACGGACCTGCTTGGCCCATTCGCGCCGGACAGAAATACGTCCGACGACGGCGAGATCATCCGTGAGTGGCTTTTCAACAGGTGAGATCTCGTGAATGCTGGCTGTCATGTCTTCGGCTCGAAGGCTTCTGCGCTTCGTGGTAGTCACATTCTTCTCCTTAGCTGCAGCCGCTTGTCGCGCCACAGGTGTTGCATTTCATGCAGGTGCCGTTGCGCACCAGCGTGTAGTTTCCGCAATCGCCGCAGGGGTCTCCCTCATAGCCCTGCATCTTTGCCTTGGACCGAGCGTCCATCGACAGGGTTGCGACAGGTGCAGCTGCCGGCGCGGCCACCGTTGCGGCGGAGGCGCTGGATGCCACGTCTGATACGCCCGCGCTAGCGGTTTCCGGCACAAGCGTGTTCAATTTTTGGATAGGATCGCCCATTTCCGGCGAGGTCCCGCCACCGCCGTTCAGAACCACAAGTTCCTGTGGCAGGCGCTTGCGCAGATACCCTGTAGAGGAGATCTGTTTCAGCACTTCCAGAGACCGGCTTGCGGCCGATTCTGAGAGCTCTGAGAGGTTGGACACGCCTTCCTCTTCGCCGCGGCCCATATCGTCAAAGCTGGTGCCTTGAGGCTTGATGTGGGCGAGGTCGGTGCGGTCGAGATAAGACACAGCCAGCTCGCGGAAGATGTAGTCCAGGATCGAGGTCGCGTTCTTGATGCTGTCGTTGCCCTGCACCATGCCCGCAGGCTCAAATTTGGTGAAGGTGAACGCATCGACAAACTCTTCAAGCGGCACGCCATATTGCAGGCCCACGGAGACCGCGATGGCGAAGTTGTTCATCATCGCGCGGAAGCCAGCGCCTTCCTTGTGCATATCGATGAAGATTTCGCCCAGCGAGCCGTCGGAGTATTCGCCGGTCCGCAGGTAGACCTTGTGGCCGCCCACAACTGCTTTCTGAGTGTAGCCTTTGCGGCGCTCTGGCATCTTCTCCCGACCGCGGGCTACTTCTTTGAGCACGATCTTCTCGACGATTTTCTCCGCCAGCACCTGTGCTTTTTCAGGCATGGAGCCTGTTTCGAGCACTTCGGCGGCTTCGTCATCATCTTCCACCAGCGCAGCGGCCAGCGGTTGGGACAGTTTGGAGCCGTCGCGATAGAGCGCATTGGCTTTGATGCCGAGAGACCAGGAGAGCTCATAAGCCTTCTGGCAGTCTTCGATGGTGGCATCATTTGGCATGTTGATCGTCTTGGAGATCGCGCCGGAAATGAAGCTTTGCGCGGCGGCCATCATGGTGATGTGGCTGTCTACGGAGAGGTAGCGCTTGCCTTTCTTGCCGCATGGGTTGGCGCAGTCAAAGATCGCATAGTGCTCTTCTTTGAGGTGCGGTGCGCCTTCCAGGGTCATGGTGCCGCAAACGTGGTCATTGGCGGCTTCAATGTCGGCTTTGGTGAAGCCGAGGTGGGCGAGCAGCTCAAACGACGGATCGTTGAGTTTCTCCGCCGGAATGCCAAGCGCATTGGTGCAGAACTCTTCGCCCAGCGTCCACTGGTTGAAGACAAAGCGGATGTCGAATGCAGAGCCAAGCGCCGCTTCGATCTTGTCGATCTCATTGGTGGTGAACCCATGGCCAATGAGAGAGGTGTGGTTGATGCCCGGCGCGTTGCCGATGGAGCCGTGGCCCACGGCGTAAGACACAATCTCTTCGATCTGGGCGGAGGAATAGCCAAGCTTTTCCAATGCGCCAGGGACGGAGCGGTTGATGATCTTGAAGTAGCCGCCGCCTGCGAGCTTCTTGAACTTCACCAGCGCGAAGTCAGGCTCGATCCCGGTGGTGTCGCAATCCATCACCAGACCAATGGTGCCGGTGGGAGCAATCACGGAGGTCTGCGCGTTGCGGAAGCCGTTTTTCTCGCCAAGCATCAGCGCTTCGTCCCAGCTGGACTGTGCAAGCGCGACCAGCATCGGATCCGGGCAGTTGGCGGTGTCGAGTGCCACCGGCTTGACCGCAAGGCCTTCGTAGCCTTCGGTTTTGCCGTAGGCGGCGCGGCGGTGGTTGCGGATCACGCGCAGCATGTGCTGGCTGTTGCGGGCATAGCCGTCAAAGGCGCCCAGCTCACCGGCCATCTCGGCGGAGGTGGCATAAGAAATGCCGGTCATGATCGCGGTGAGGGCACCGGCCAGCGCGCGGCCTTCGGTGCTGTCATAGCCCAGCCCCATGTTCATCAGCAGGCCGCCAATGTTGGCATAGCCCAGACCCAGCGTGCGGAAATCATAGCTGAGCTGCGCAATTTCCTTGGACGGGAACTGCGCCATGGTCACGGAGATTTCCAGCGTCACCGTCCAGAGGCGGGTGGCGTGGATGTAGTCTTCTGCCTGAAACTGGCCGTCTTTGAGGAAGGTCAGCAGGTTCATGGAGGCCAGGTTACAGGCCGTATCATCCAGGAACATATACTCAGAGCAGGGGTTGGAGCCGCGAATCTCGCCGTCTTCGGGACAGGTGTGCCACGCATTGACGGTGTCGTGGTACTGGATGCCCGGATCGGCACAGGCCCATGCGGCGTGGCCCACATCTTCCCAAAGCTTGCGCGCCTTGATGGTTTTGGCGACCTCGCCGTCGGTGCGGCGGATCAATTCCCAATCGTCGTCATTCTCAACCGCCTTCAGGAAGGCGTCGGTGACACGGATCGAGTTGTTGGAGTTCTGGCCCGACACGGAGGCGTAGGCTTCAGAATCCCAGTCGGTGTCATAGGTCGGAAATTCGATACTGGCGTAGCCCTGTTTGGCATAATCCAGCACGCGCTTGATGTAAGTCTCCGGGATCATGACGCTTTTGGCGTCACGTACCGCAGCTTTCAGCGCCGGGTTGACCTTGGCATCATAGGCGTCTGCCTCCGCGCCATCCCAGGAGCCGATCGCGGCAAAAATGGCGTTGAGCTTCTGCTCGTGCATCTTGGAGCCGGCCACGATGGAGGCAACCTTCTGCTCCTCTTTGACCTTCCAGTTGATGTATTCTTCGATGTCCGGGTGGTCCGCATCCACGATCACCATCTTGGCTGCGCGCCGCGTGGTGCCGCCGGATTTGATTGCGCCAGCAGCGCGGTCACCGATCTTCAGAAAGCCCATGAGGCCGGAGGATTTCCCGCCGCCGGAGAGAGATTCGCCGTCTGCGCGCAGCGAGGAGAAGTTGGTGCCGGTGCCGGAGCCGTATTTGAAGAGGCGTGCCTCGCGCACCCAGAGGTCCATGATGCCGCCATCACCCACCAGATCATCGGCCACGGACTGAATGAAGCAGGCGTGGGGCTGTGGGTGCTCGTAGGCGGATTTGGATTTGGTCAGCTTGCCGGTTTTATAGTCCACATAGTAGTGACCCTGGCTTGGCCCATCGATGCCATAGGCCCAGTGCAGACCGGTGTTGAACCACTGTGGAGAGTTTGGTGCTGCGCGTTGGGTTGCGAGCATAAAGCGCATTTCGTCGAAGTAGGCGCGGGCGTCTTCCTCGGAGGAGAAGTAGCCGCCTTTCCAGCCCCAATAGGTCCACGCACCGGCGAGGCGGTCAAAAACCTGTTTAGCGCTGGTCTCGCCGCCTAGTTGTACGTCATCATTTGCAGGCACAGAGCGCCACAGGAACTCAGGCACGTCCTTTTCACGCACTTTGCGCAGCTTGGCAGGCACGCCGGCTTTGCGGAAATACTTCTGGGCAATCACATCGGAGGCCACCTGAGACCAGCTGGCAGGAACTTCAACATTGTCGAGGCGGAACACGATGGTGCCATCCGGGTTGCGGATTTCCGATTCGGTGGTCACGAAGTTGAGGTCCGCGTATGCGTCCTGTCCGGTCTTGGTGAAACGCCGTTGAATTTTCATGCCCTGCCTCGTTCCCAGTTCCAAATTAACCCCGACACATCACCTGTGCCCTTGCCCTCAGCGGCCTAAAAACATGCGGTTTGGACCACCGGACGGGGTCTCACTTCGAAAGGCAAAAGGAACCGGCGTGCGCACCACACAATATCTGGTGTCGCTAATGGCCTTAATTGGCGCTGATTTCCGAATTGTCCCTGCCGCCCCTCGCGCCACAACATGTAGTGTGTTTTCTTGGCTGCCCCCACAAACTGGCGTAAATTTGCATAGAGGGTCAACGAATTTATTTACAAAAAAGTAGGATTTTCTCTGTTGACCGAATGCGGGCGAGAGGCGGTTTTTGGCCCGTCTACGATTCCTCCACAGAAGGTTAATAGAAGGTTAAAATCGGCTGGCGCCGGTAACCATCTGAAAAACCTTTATGAATCACAGGATCGTGATCTAAGGGCTTGTATTTCTCACTAGATGTTGTGTTGACCTGCGCGGAAATGACAAAAATGTAGAAATTTTTCCCGATCTGCCCGGATCTGCTCCGCTGGACCTTACGTCAAACAAAAACAGGCCGCCCGAAGGCAGCCTGTTTGATCAAAACTTCAGCGCTGAGGAATTAGGCTGCGGTATTTTTGTTGGCCGGCTTGCGAGTCTGAGGCTCAGAGTTTGCATCAATGAACTCCAGAACCAGCGGGCGGATGTTGTTGCGCCAGCTCTTACCGGCAAAGATACCGTAGTGCCCAGCGTCAGGCTCGACGTGGCTGGCCTTCTTGCTGTCTGGCAGTCCGGTGCACAGATCGAGCGCTGCCACACATTGGCCTGGCGCGGTGATGTCGTCTTTCGCGCCCTCAACGGTCTTGATCGCAACGGTGGTGATTTTGCCCACATCCACAGGGCGGCCTTTCACCGTAAAAGTGTTTTTGGCGATTTCGTTGTTTTTGAAGATTCGCTCTACGGTAGAGAGGTAGAACTCTGCGGTCATATCCATCACCGCGAGGTACTCATCATAGAATCGGTTGTGCTGATCGTGGTCGGAGGCTTCGCCGCGGGTCACGCGCATGATCTGGTCGGTGAAGGCCTTGGAGTGGCGCTCCGCATTCATGGACATGAAGGAATGGAGCTGCAGCAGGCCCGGATAGACCATGCGCCCCACGCCGGGATATTTGAAGCCGACACGCTGGATCATGGTTTCCTTAAGCTGGCCCATAGTCACGCGGTGGCCGAAGTCTGTGACCTCAGTGGCTGCGGCCTCGGTGTCAATCGGCCCGCCGATCAGCGTCAGGGAGCGGGGCTGGGCCTTTGGATCTTCTCCGGCCAGATAGGCGGTCGCAGCCAACGTCAGTGGCGCGGGCTGGCAGACGGCCATCACATGGATGTCCGGGCCGAGGTGTTTCATAAAATCGACAAGGTAGAGGGTGTAATCCTCAACATCAAACTTGCCTTCGCTTACCGGGATGTCACGCGCGTTATGCCAATCGGTGATATAGACTTCGCAATCGGAAATGAGGCTTTTGACGGTCGAGCGCAGCAGGGTGGCGTAGTGGCCGGACATGGGCGCGACCAGCAGCACCTTGCGTTTCATCGGCGCGCGGCCGGAGACGTCAAAATGGATCAGATCGCCAAACGGGCGCTCAACCAAAGTGTTGATGTTGACGATATGGTCCTTGCCGTCCTCGCAAGTGAAGCTGTCGATGCCCCAGTCAGGCTTCACAACCATTCGCTGGAATGTGCGCTCTGTGACTTCGCCCCAGGCCCGCATCCATTGCAGGGCCGGGTTGGGAACCAATGCCATCGCAGGGTAGGAGGCCATGGCCGAGGCGGTTGCGCCGAGCCATTGGTTGGTATTGCGCATGGTTTCCATAAGATCATACGTGGCCATGTACCGCATGTGTGTATTCCTTACCTTGGGGTATCCAGTAACTTGTTTCCCCATTAGTATTACAGGGGCGGATGTTTTTATGCTGCGTAGCAGCGAGAATAGGACGAATGGGTTAATATGACAACAAATGAGACCGAAGCAGGTGAAAAAATGGAACGCCTGAACGCCAACCTCGCAAAAGTTGAGGCGTTGTCATTAAAGCTCGCGGACGTCATGAGCCGCCATAAACCCCTGAGAAATGAACTGAACAGCCCGGAACCCGAAGTCTTTCTGAATGCCGCAAGCGCCTATTGGCAAGGTATGTTGGATAATCCGGGCAAAGTGCTCGAAAACCAGCTCGATCTCTGGAGCAAATCGGTCAAAGGCTTTGTCGATGCGCAGAATATGATGCTGAAAGGACAGTTTGCTGCTCCGCAGGATGATACGCCCACCGATCGCCGATTCTCCCATCCTCTGTGGAAGAGCCACCCCTATTTCAACCTGCTCAAACAGCAATATATGCGCAATGCGCAGGCCATTCAGACTGCGGTGTCTGAATTGGAGGGGCTTGCCCCCAAAGACAAGCAACGCATTGATTACTTCTCCCAGCAGATCATAGATATGATGTCGCCGACCAATTTTCTGGGCACCAATCCGGAAGCGCTGGAGCGTGCCGTGGAAACCGAAGGCCAGAGCCTTGTGGACGGGCTGGAGAATCTGATCTCGGATCTGGATGCTAACAACGGCGAGTTGCTTGTGAAGCTTGCGGATGAAAGCGCCTTTGAGATTGGCGGCAACATCGCTACAGCGCCGGGCAAGGTGGTGTACCGCTGCCGCATGTATGAGCTGCTGCAGTTTTCACCCAGCACCGAGACCGTGTATGAAACGCCGCTGGTAATCTTCCCGCCGTGGATCAACAAATATTATATCCTCGATCTCAAAGAGCAGAACAGCCTGATCCGTTGGGCCGTGGCGCAGGGCTACACGGTGTTTGTGGTCAGTTGGGTCAATCCGGACCGGTCTTTGGCGGATGTGGGGCTTGATGATTACATTGAGGAAGGCTTCCTTGATGCGATTGCACAGGTCAAAGAGATCACGGCGCAGCCACAGGTGAATGTGGTCGGCTACTGTATTGCTGGCACCACCATGCATCTGACCCTGTCTCTGATGAAACAGCGTGGCGATGAGTCTGTGAAATCTGCCACTTTCTTCACCACGCTGACGGATTTTGGCGATCAGGGCGAATTCACACCTTTCCTTCAGGATGACTTCATCGACGGGATTGATGAGGAAATTGAAGAAGAGGGCGTGCTTCGGTCGTTCATCATGCAGCGCACCTTCAGCTTTCTGCGCTCAAATGACCTGATTTATACGCCTGCGATCAAAAGCTACATGATGGGGGAGGCCCCGCCTGCGTTTGATCTGTTGTTCTGGAACGGGGATGGCTCCGGCCTTCCAGGCAAGATGGCGCATCAGTATTTGCGCGATCTGTGCCAATCCAACAAGTTTGTTGGCGAAGGCCTTGAGCTGTGCGGCGAGACGCTGAAGATCTCTGACGTGGACATTCCGACGTGTTCGGTGACCTGTGAGACCGATCACATCGCGCGTTGGAAAGATTGCTATCACGGCTATCAGCAGACCAAGAGCCGCTCCAAAACCTTCATCGTGTCCCAGTCCGGCCATATCGCCGGGATTGTGAACCCGCCGAGCAAAAAGAAGTACGGCCACTACACCAACAGCAAGCTGAGTTTGTCCGCGGATGAGTGGATGGAGGAGGCCACGTTCCACGAAGGCTCATGGTGGCCGCGGTGGGACACATGGTTGTCAAAGAAATCTGGCAAACAGGTGGAGGCGCGGGTTCCAGGAACAGTCACGCATCCTGCGATCTGCGACGCGCCTGGCGAATATGTCCGGAAAAAAGCATTGAAATAATAGAGGCTTAATAGGTTTTTGCTGCAATGCAGCAAAAAATCCTTGAAATGCCGCAATGCAGCACGCATATTGTTTTCAGAGACTAGACGCGCAGCCCTGATCATCTGTTTCTTCCTTGGGCTGTTATTCAATTAAGGAACTGAAAAATGGCTAAAGCAGCACAGGACGTAACTGCAATGTTCAAAGACGCGATGGGCTCCTTCCCAGTTGATACCTCGGCTTTTGAAGATGCGTTCAAAAACACCGCAGCGCTGAACGAGAAACTCGCCGCTGTGGCGCTTGGTGCAGCAGAGAAGTCTTCTGAGATTTCTTCCAAATGGACCAAAGACACTCTGACAAAGCTGGGCGACATGTCCAAAGCCAAAGCAGAGCCGGCCGATTACGCCAAAGCGCTGACCGATTTTGCTTCCGCACAGGCCGAAGTTGCTTCTGAAAACATGGCCGCTTTTGCAGAAGTTGCGAAAAAAGTTCAGATGGAAACCGTCGAGTTGTTGATGTCTGCGGGCAAGGAAGCCAGCGAAGAGGCGACCGCAGCTGTCAAAAAAGCCACCTCTGAGGTGACTGCCGCTGCGAAAAAAGCGACAGCAAAATAAAAACTACGCAAATCTCGCGCTTCTCCTCCTCCCCGATGCGCGGTTTGCAAGGGCAGGCTTCAGGCCTGCCCTTTCTTTTTGTTCTGCAGTCGCATAGGCTTTTTTCTGCACTGCATGAATATTGGGGAGATGGACGTGGGTGACGATAATAAACCATTGCTGATCAAGCGCTATGCGAGCCGCCGGCTCTACAACACCGAAACCAGCGACTATGTGACGCTTGAAGATATCGCCGGATTTATCCGATCCGGGCGCGAAGTTCAGATCGTGGATCTAAAAAGCGGCGACGACCTGACGCGGCAATATCTGCTGCAAATCATTGCCGAGCATGAGAGCCGCGGCGAGAATGTTCTGCCGGTGAATGTGCTCAATGATCTGGTGCGGGCCTACACCACGCAAGCAACCTCCATGGTGCCGCAATTCCTTCAGACATCCTTTGAGATGCTGCGTGAAGGACAGGAAAAAGTCATGGAGAGCATGGGCGGCGGCATGAAGATGCCCGGGCTTGAGGCGATGCAGGCGCAGCAGGAAGCTTTCATGAAAGCGATGACCGGTGGCATGGCCTGGCCGGGCAGCTCCTCACCGGCGCCAGAAGCGGATGCGGACAGTGGCGAGGGCGAAGATCTGGACGCGATCAAACGCCAGCTGGCGGATTTGCAGGACAAGCTGTCCAAGCTGAAGTGACGCGGGCGATTCTGTCGACCCAAATCGCCTAGATTATTTTGTGCGCATGATGTGAGTCGTGCGCACATATTGTATGTGAATGTGGAATTTCCTGTTGTTTTGCACGGTCGGTTGTTAAGCTTTTGCTGTCGAGCAGACCAATGAGGGACCAAAATGGCCAAATCCACCACAGGGACAAGCACACGCAAACGCACCACAATGCGGGCGAAAGCCACAACCAAAACCCGTGCACGCAGCACCTCTACCCGCAAAACCAGCACCAGCCTGCGCGACGCCCCCAAGGGCGCCAAAGCGATTGCCGAAGAGGCTGTGGCACCGGTTGTAGAGGAAGCCGCCGCCGCTGCAGAAGAAGCAGAGGCGTTTCGCAAGCGGGATCTGATCGAAGCGGTGGTGATGCGCTCCGGCGTGAAAAAGCGCGATGTGAAGCCTGCTGTTGAGGCGGCACTGGCGATTTTGGGGGAAACCCTGGCACAGGGGCAGGGGCTCAATCTGCCGGAATTGGGCAAAGTCAAAATCCAGAATCAGAAGTCGGTTGGCGATGTGCAGGTGCTCAATCTCCGTCTGCGGCGCAAGCTTGCGGATGCGGAAACAGAGACCAAGTCCGGGGATGCAGAAAGTGACAAAGAGGGCCTTGCAGAGGCCGCGGAGTGAGGATAGAAGCCGCGTCACCGGGTGATTAGCTCAGTGGTAGAGCGCTTCGTTCACATCGAAGATGTCAGGAGTTCAAATCTCTTATCACCCACCATTCTTCCAAACGGGCGCTCCCCTAAACGGGTTGAGCGCCCGTTTTTATTTATAAATCTGATCTCCTTGCGCGGTGGGCGCGTGCGGGGCTAGGCTCCGCCAAAAGGCGCGATGTGCGCCATATGAGGCAGCAGATGACAGAGTTTCCGACAATTTGGTTTTTGCGCCATGGGCAAACCACGTGGAATGCGGTGCGGCGGGTTCAGGGGCAGTTGGAAAGCGATTTGACGGAGCTGGGGCGGGCACAGGCGGGTCAACAGGCCGATTTGATCGCGCCGATTCTGAAGGCGCACAAACCGCACTGCCTTGTGTCTCCATTGCGCAGGGCACAGCAAACCGCAGCGATTGCGCTAGGTGGGCATCCCATGGTGCGCGATGCAAGATTGGCTGAGGCGCAGGCGGGTGTCTTTCAGGGCATGACCATGGATGAGATCGACGCGCGCTATCCGGACATCTATGGGGCGAATCCCAAAGCGCTAGATCTTTTCTGTGCAGCGCCGGAAGGGGAGGGCTATGCCGCCTTTGAGGCGCGGGTGCGTGCGGTGTTGGCAGGCTTGGACGGGCCCACGGTGATGGTGGGGCACGGATTGTGGGGACAGGTGCTGCGCGGGCTGATCTGCGGGTTAAGCCATGCGGAGACGGCGGCACTGCCGAATTTACAGGGCTGCGTCTATGAGCTGAAAGGCGGCCGGGAACGGGTTTTGCAGGTGGAATGAAAATTTCTGGAGATTTTCTCAAATCCCCTCTTGCGCTCCCCCGCGGTATTCTCTAAATCCGCCCTCACCGGGTCGTTAGCTCAGTTGGTAGAGCGCTTCGTTTACACCGAAGATGTCGGGAGTTCGAGCCTCTCACGACCCACCATCCAACCTCATGAAAAAGCTCGAAAAGTTCTACCAACACGGTGGGTTTGCGAAGTGTTCCTAAGTTCACTTAACCTAACTCCGCTTCCGAATGTTCATAAAGCCGAGCCCTTCAGCAGCATCTTGCATATTTTCAGGTGTGAGATGTGCCTATAGGTCGTTGCGTAGTCCCCACGCCCTTCACGTGGTCGCATCTATTCACCTGAGTCTCTCTTGCGTTTTTGCAATAAAACCTTGCGTTTACGTTCGCTGACAGGCTTTCCTGCCAAACAATATGGAGCTGGATTACAGGGTTTCAAAAGTGGGTAGTACGCGAGGTAAAGAGTGCTGGCATCACCCTTGTTTCTGATGGGGCTGTCCATCTTGGCCTATAGCCTATTCCCCCTTATGGGCGCTTTGGGCATCCGGTCAATGCCACCGTTGCTGTTCATCGGGTTTGCGCATGTGGTGTCTTTTGTAACTTTTGTGCTGCTTGTGCGCGTGCGTTCGCGAGGGGGCCAAAACATTCGATTGGTTCTGCAAGAGCTTCGCACGAACGCAGATTTGCGCCTCTATATTCTTCTGGATGCGGCCTTGAACTTGGCGAGCCACTCCTTGCTTTTCTATGCCTTTCTGTTTGTAAGTCGTACCAACGCGACGGTGATTTTTGAGATTTGGCCGTTGTTTGGAATGATCGGAACTTCGATTTTGTTGCGGGATCATTTCGACACGTTATCTCAGCGCAGTTTTGTCCTTGGCCTCGTGGCGATGCTGGGATTGGCGCTGGTGGTTTGGGCAGGGCAGGCTTATGACGCGGACCCCCAAGTCGCTTCTGAACCTTGGCGGGGGGCGCTTTCAGCGATGGGGTCTGCTGTGGCCATGGCAATAAGTGTCGCGCTACATGTAAAATCTCGCCTTATTGTGGGCAACATCAAGGGAATCACAGATGCAGCGATTGTTGTGAACATCCCCACAAAGGCATGCAGTAGCGCATTTTTTGTTTTGTTGCTTTTGGTCTTTCAACCTTGGGAAAGGATCGCAAGCGTCGGTACGGAGTTTTGGATTTATGTTGTGCTGACGGGCGCATTTGTGGTCTCCACGGGATCGGCCGCCTACAGCGAGGCACTAGCGCGTAGTAAACGGTCTGAGATTATCCTGTTCTGGTATCTCACACCCTTGATTGCGGTGTTCTGGCTTTGGTTATTTGGATTGGACCAGATTTCGGAAACACTCGTATTAGGTGGGCTTTTCATTCTCTCGGCGAATCTGTTGCTGCATGTCAAAGCTGACGAAGGTCCGGCTTATGTTGCGGTGTTCTTGTCGCTTTGCGTCGCAGGGACGATCGTTCATTTGATACCCTCGGTTCCGATCAGGGACTATTTCCCCAATTCAAGTTTGGTTGAGTTGTTAAGTCTACCACTTGGAATATTCGGGATACTGACCGGTTTTGTATTGGGGCGGCAGTTTTCAAGGCGGCAAGAACTGGAAACGGTTTTGGTCGATGTCGCTCCCACATTAGATGCCGCGGGTGTTGAGGCGTTGGAAGATATCCTTGCGGAGCCAAGGCAGTATAGGTTGGATCGCATGTTTGCAGCGCTGCTCAAAAGGTTGCGCCCTGAGCAAGCGGATTTGCGCAAAGGGCTGCTAACACTACGCGTGAAGCTCAGTCGACCAGTTTCTCATGGCGAGTTGATTGTGCTTTGGGCGCTGAGTTTGATGGGGTGTGTTAGCGTTGTGTTTTTTCGCGCCAAGGGATTTGCCGGTGACATAGTTACCTTCATCACGGTGCCCGCTCTGGTCTATCTTGCGATGCTTATCAGTACCGGGGCTGGGGCCGGTTTAGGCGAAACGTTGCGCAGGATCGTTGCCCCGTCTGCGCCTACGATGCGGTCACGTGTTTGGGACAGGCGTGTGGCGGGACTCACAATTGTAGTGGTTTTCTTGACGCAGATTGTTCTTGCCTTTGAGCGTGACGGGCTGACCAACGTTTTTCTGGGGCGCTGAAACAAAGTTCACACAGGGCAATTCAACAAAAAAGCGGCCCCAGAGGGCCGCTTTAAGGTGTGAAACACGTCTTGGCTCTGAATTAGCCTGCGACGATTGGGGAGCAGATCAGCGCGCCGGTTTCGGTGCTCTGCAGCTCATAGCCACCTGGGCAGCTTGCGTCGCCTGCTTTGTCAAAGCTTGGCTGTACAGTGATCGGGGCCGGCTCTTCTTGTTGGCCACAAGCTGCAAGGGTCAGGCCGGCGATGCAAAGGGCAGCATAAATCGGTTTCATTTTGTTTTGTCCTTCAAAAAGCAATTGAATCGAGTGCGCCTATCTAATCACAAAACCGTCATTGCTCAAAGCGAACCCGACGTCGTGCATAACGGAAAAAATACGGGTTGGCAGGGGCTTGTGAAATTTCTTCGATTTTCGTGCGGATATCCGCTTGACGCGCCTAAGCGCTCAGCATAAACCCCACCACACGCTGAGGGGCACACGCCAAACAGCGAGCAGCGAGCGGTTGTAGCTCAGTTGGTTAGAGTACCGGCCTGTCACGCCGGGGGTCGCGGGTTCGAGCCCCGTCAACCGCGCCACCGCTGCCAGCCCCGACCTTGGGTGCCTTCGGGCAAAGGGTCATGCCGAAAGGCGAAGATATATGCGCGGTTGTAGCTCAGTTGGTTAGAGTACCGGCCTGTCACGCCGGGGGTCGCGGGTTCGAGCCCCGTCAACCGCGCCACTTCTTCCTCCCTCAAAAGTTGGTTGATTTGGTCGCTTCTAAGTGCGCATTATCTGCGCCTTGTTGCGCCGTTTTTAGCCCGCCACAGAAAAAACGCGCCCAAGGGGCGCGTTTCTGATTCTTGCATGTTTCTAGTGTCTTATCGTGTGAGCGCTTCAAGGATTCGCGCCCAGGAGCGGGTGCCTTTGTGAAAGCTCTCCACATCATATTTTTCGTTGGGAGAATGGATCTGGTCATCATCGCGGCCAAAGCCGATCAGCATCGAATCCATGTCGAGAATCTCTTTGAAGTAGCCTGCGATCGGAATCGAGCCGCCACAGCCCACATAGGCGGCAGGCCGGGGCCATTCGTCGCTCAGTGCGCTGCGGGCTTTTTCAAACGCCGGATCGTCAATGGACATGTGGGAGGCACCAGAGCCTTTCTCGGTGCGATACTCCACGGTGAAGCCCTCAGGCAGATTGCTCTCCAGATAGCTACGGAAGGCGGCGCGGATTTTGTCCGGATCTTGCTGGCCGACCAGACGGAACGACAGCTTTGCAGAGGCCTGAGAGGGCAGAACCGTTTTAAAGCCATCTCCGGTGTAGCCGCCCCAGATGCCATTCACATCACATGTCGGGCGGGACCAGATTTGCTCCAACGGTGTGCGGTCCTGCTCGCCAGCCGGTGCCTTCAGGCCCACATCTCCCAGATAGGTGGCATGGTCAAAGTTCAGCCCCTGCCACTGCGCGCGGATGTCGTCAGGCAGTTCGGGCACATCGTCATAAAACCCGTCCAGCGTCACTGCGCCGGTTTCATCATGCAGGCTCGCAAGGATTTTGCTCAGCACGCGGATCGGGTTCATCGCGATGCCGCCGTACATGCCCGAGTGCAGGTCGCGCGATGGGCCGGTGATGGTGAAGTCTTCGCCCAAGAGGCCCCGCAGCATGGTGGTGATCGCAGGCACGGCGCTTTCAAACAGGCCGGTGTCACAGATCAGCGCGATGTCACAGCTCAGCTCTTCGGCGTTTTCCTGCAGGAAGGGCACAAGGCTTGGCGAGCCTGATTCTTCTTCGCCCTCAAACAGGAACGTGATTTTGCAGGGCAGGGCGCCATGTTCTGCGATCCAGGCGCGGCAGGCTTCCACGAAGGTCATCAGCTGACCTTTGTCATCAGAAGCGCCGCGGGCACGGATCACTTGGCCTGCGTCAGTGTCTTCAAGTGCTGGATCAAATGGATCGCGGTCCCAGAGTTCCAGCGGGTCCACCGGCTGAACATCATAGTGACCGTAAAACAGGATATGGGGGCTGTCGTCGCTGGGGCCGTCCACATGGCCTACGACCATTGGATGGCCTGTGGTCATGCGCTTTTCTGCTGCGATGCCAAGGCTTTGCAGATCTTTCACCAGCCAGTCGGCGGCGGCTTCGACATCCGCATCAAAAGCCGGATCGGTTGAGATCGACTTGATGCGCAGCAAATCGAACAAACGCTCGATGGCCTCAGGCATATTTGCGTCAATCCGGGAGAGGACTGGATCAAGTGTCATGGGAACTCCTTTTCTATGCGCCACGGGTGCAGCGATTTGCGCAAACCGTAACATTCGAATCTGGGGTGTCCAGAGCGGTGCGTTAACACATTGATCGATATCAAAGTGCTACACTTTGTCAGTTTGCTACCCATTGCCCAAGACGCTGTTGAGGTTTAGAACAGCTCTAATATTCAGTCAGTTCCATCCCCGTGATGATCTGGCCGGGAAAAAGGAAAGCCACTGTGGATTACACTGCAAAGCTAGATGACGCTCTCAATCGTTTGCACGAAGAAGGGCGCTATCGCACGTTCATTGATATCGAACGTCAGCAAGGTCATTTCCCGCATGCCACATGGACCCGTCCAGACGGCACCCAGCGCCCGATCACCGTGTGGTGTGGCAACGACTATCTCGGCATGGGGCAGAACCCTGTGGTGCTGGAGGCGATGCACGAGGCTGTTGATGCCACCGGTGCAGGCTCTGGCGGCACCCGCAATATCTCCGGCACGACCGTCTATCACAAACGCCTTGAGGCGGAGCTGGCGGATCTGCATGGCAAAGAATCGGCACTGCTTTTCACCAGCGCCTACATCGCAAACGATGCAACTTTAAGTACTTTGCCAAAACTCTTCCCGGGGTTAATCATATATTCCGACGAATTGAACCACGCCTCCATGATCGAAGGTGTGCGTCGCAACGGCGGGGCGAAGCGTATTTTCAAGCACAATGATGTGGACCACCTGCGCAGCCTGCTTGAGGCCGATGATCCGGCAGCGCCCAAGCTGATCGCCTTTGAATCTGTCTACTCCATGGATGGTGATTTTGGCCCGATCGAGGCGCTCTGTGATCTGGCGGATGAATTTGGCGCGCTGACCTACATTGATGAGGTGCACGCGGTCGGCATGTACGGCCCGCGCGGCGGTGGCGTGACCGAGCGTGACAACCTTGCCCATCGCATCGACATCATCAACGGCACCCTTGCCAAAGCCTATGGCGTGATGGGTGGCTACATCGCCGCATCCGAAAAAATGTGTGACGCCGTAAGGTCTTATGCGCCAGGCTTTATCTTTACAACATCTCTGCCGCCTGCTGTGGCAGCCGGTGCTGCGGCCTCTGTTGCGCATCTGAAAACCGATCAGGCGCTGCGCGAACGTCACCAGACGCAAGCAAAGATCCTGAAGCTACGCCTGAAAGGTCTGGGCCTGCCGATCATCGATCATGGCAGCCATATTGTGCCTGTGATTGTGGGCAATCCGGTGCACACCAAAATCCTGTCTGATCACCTGCTTGAAGACTATGGAATTTACGTGCAGCCGATCAATTTCCCGACGGTTCCGCGCGGCACAGAACGCCTGCGTTTCACGCCGTCGCCTGTGCATGGTCCGAAAGAGATTGATGCGCTTGTGCATGCTTTGGATGCACTCTGGAGTCACTGTGCGCTGAATCGTGCCGACCTGGCAGGTTAACCAACACATATTGTTCTCAATTATACCACATATGGTATAGTATTGTTTAACAAGGGGATCGGTCCGAATCGGGGGAAGAACGGACCGGCGTTGCTAAACGAGGCATTTGGGATGATCGGGCGCAGATCCAAGCGCGATACCGAAGAGGTATCCGAGGGACCGAAAGGTTACGACGACTTTGCCGTGAGCCTAGGCGATATGATGCGGGGCGAACGGGCGACTTTGGGCAAGTCGCTGCTGGATGTACAACGCGAGCTCCGAATACGCGCAAGTTACGTCGCTGCCATCGAAAACTGCGATCCATCCGCTTTTGAAACGCCGGGCTTTATTGCGGGTTATGTGCGCTCTTACGCACGTTACCTCGGCATGGACCCTGAGCAGGCGTTTGACACCTTCTGCGCAGAAAGCGGTTTCACCACCGCGCATGGCATGTCTGCGGAGGCCTCCGGCGCGCGCAAAACGGAGAAGGCGGCACCTATTGTGTCAAGTGATCCGTTCTCTGGTGCCAATGCCCCCTTCACACCGATCCAGGAATCCCTGCTGTCCCGTATAGAGCTGCGTGCCATCGGATCATCGGTGGTCTTGCTCGCGCTGATTGCAGGGATTGGCTATGGCGGCTGGTCGGTGCTCAATGAAATTCAACGGGTGACTTTGGCCCCGGTGGAGCAGACGCCTGTTGTGCTGAGTGATCTGGACCCGCTGGAAGGCGCAGCCCGTGCGGCTAATGATGGCGATGATCTTGAAGGCGCAGAACTTGCGGAAGCCGGGGCAGGCGTGTTTGCGCCATCTGAGGCGCTGGACCGTCTCTATCGCCCTCAGGCCTTGGATGTTCCTGTGCTGGTGGCGCGTGATGCGCCGATTTCCCAGCTGAACCCGGACAACATCGGTGTGTTCACGCCGGAAGTGCCGGAGCTGGTCGCAGCTGTGGTGCCCGAAGAAGATCGCCCGATCCCGATTGTGGTTGAGGAAGAAGCACCGGAAATCGTTGTGATGGCGGTGCGCCCGGCTTGGGTGCGCGTGCGCGGCGCGGATGGCACGGTGCTGTTTGAGAAAATTCTCAACGCCGGTGAGGAATATGTGCTGCCCGCCACCGAAGAAGCGCCAATCCTGCGCGCGGGCATGAGCGGCTCTGTTTACTTCAAACTCAACGGCGAAATCTACGGACCAGCTGGTGAAGGCACCAGTGTTGCGCGCGATCTGCCGCTGGCGATGGATGCTCTGAAAGAGGGGTATCAGGTTGCGGATCTGGATGACGATCCGGAGTTGGCCCGTATTGTCGCTCTGGCGGCAGCAACCGATGTGGTGGTGGGCGAAGAATAAGCGCCCCGCCGCCGCCAAAACGTCGCAAAATCCTCTGACTTTTCAGCGGTATAACATCGGCAGAGCGCAGCTTGGGCTGCGCTTTTCTTTATCGTGCATTGCCCCGACTGTGCAGAGCGACTAGATAGGCAGAAAGCTGTTTCCATGCTCTGATGAGGGGGCCTGCCATGTCGATGAACCACATTCGCCCTTGGCGTAATATCGAGCGACGCAAGTCGCGCCAGATCATGGTGGGCAATGTGCCTGTGGGCGGCGATGCCCCGATTGCGGTGCAGACCATGACCAACACCGACAGCGGTGATGTGAAGGCCACCTTGGGGCAAGTGCTGGCCGCAGCAGAGGCCGGAGCGGATATCGTCCGTATCTCAGCACCTGATGAGGCTGCCACCAAGGCCTTGAAAGAAATCACAAAAGAAAGCCCTGTGCCGATCGTGGCGGATATTCACTTCCACTACAAACGTGCGATTGAGGCGGCGGAGGCCGGTGCGGCCTGCCTGCGGATCAATCCGGGCAACATCGGTGATGAGAAGCGCGTCAAAGAGGTGATTGCGGCGGCCAAGGATCACGGGTGCTCTATCCGTATCGGGGTGAATGCCGGCAGCCTTGAGAAACACCTTTTGGAAAAATATGGTGAGCCGTGCCCGGATGCGATGGTGGAGAGTGGTCTCGACCATATTAAGATCTTGCAAGATAACGATTTTCACGAGTTCAAAATCTCGGTGAAAGCCTCTGATGTCTTTATGTCGGCAGCCGCCTATCAGCTGCTTGCGGACGCGACAGATGCGCCGATCCACCTTGGCATCACCGAGGCGGGCGGCTTTGTCAGCGGCACGATCAAATCCGCGATTGGCCTTGGCCAACTACTGTGGATGGGGATCGGCGACACCCTGCGCGTGAGCCTGAGTGCCGATCCGGTGGAAGAGGTGAAGGTCGGCTTTGAGATCCTCAAAAGCCTTGGCCTGCGTCACCGTGGGGTCAATATCATCAGCTGCCCAAGCTGCGCCCGCCAAGGGTTTGATGTGATTAAGACCGTGGAAACATTGGAAGAAAGGCTCGCGCATATTCACACGCCGATGAGCCTGTCGATCATTGGCTGCGTTGTGAACGGTCCGGGTGAGGCGCTGATGACCGACGTGGGCTGGACCGGTGGCGGCAATGGCAACGGCATGGTCTATCTTGCCGGGAAGCAGAGCCACCGGATGTCCAACGACGATATGGTGGAACATATCGTTGAGCAGGTGGAAGCCAAGGCGGCAGAGCTGGAAGCGGCGAAGGCCGCAGCAGAGGCTGCGGAATAAGTTCCGATTTTTGCGCCAAAGGTTAACGGCGCCAGACGGGGCCAAAACGGGACGTCGGTATCGCGTCGGTATCCCTACGGTATTGCGTAGGCGCAAAATCGCGATTTTGGCGGTTTAACGCGCCGCACGTTGCGCAACACTGCACCACAAAAAAAGCAGCGGCCGGGCCGCTGCTTTTGTTTTTGGAAAGAAGGCAGGGCGGATTAGCCGCGTTTGTCAGCCACGATGGAGCGCATGCCTTCCAGTGGAACGTAGCCGCGCAGCATCTCGTCTTGCATCACAAAGGAGGGCGTGCCGGTGATCCGCATGTCACGTGCGAGCAGGCGGGTGGTCATGATCTCCTCAGTGACCTCGTCGCTGTTCATATGCGCAAGCAGCGGGGCGGCGTCAAAGCCGAGGCCTTTGGACAGGCGGGTCAGGGAGCGCTCGGTCACGTCACCGCGCATTTTGATCAGCGCGTCATGGGCCAGCTTGTAGGACTCATTGCCCAGCTTCTGCTTCACGGCGATGGCAAAGCGGGAGCTCAGCTCGGAAGCTTCGCCCAGGATCGGGTATTCTTTGACGATGAAGCGGATGTTGCCGTCAGATTTGATCAGCTCTGCCACCTCGTCATGCGCCTTACGGCAGTAGCCGCAGCGGTAGTCGACAAATTCCACCAGCGTGATGTCGCCCGCAGGGTTGCCACCTTCCCAGCTGTAGCCGTCGTTGAACAGGCGCTCGGTGTTGGCCGCGACCAGCGCGAGGTCATCCTGCTCCTGCGTCTGCTCCTGACGCGCCTGAAGGATGGCGACGGCCTCCATGATCACTTCGGGGTTTTCGAGCAGGTAGGCGCGGATTTCATCGCGAAACGCGCCGCGCTCTTCTTCAGACATGCTGTCGATGTCAAAGGCCATCGCAGAGGTGGCGCTGAGCCCGAGGGCGACGAGGGCGGGGGCGAAAAGGTGTTTCATCTGGGGTTTCTCCATCACTTTTTCTTTTGGGCACGCTTTGCAGCGGACACGATGTCTTGAGCACGGCGTGCGGCGCTTGATCCGCGCGGCAGGCGGGTCAGGGCGCGTTGGGCGTGTATGTCGGCATCTTTGAGGCGGTTGGCAAGGGCATAGCGCTCTGCCGTGGCCAGAGAGGCCATGCCGGGCTGGCCGGTCTGGGCATAGGCGGAGCCGAGATCGCGAAGCAGCTTGGCATTGCGGAAGTCACGCGCCCGCGCATTCTCCAGATGTTTGAGCGCCTCTTTGGGGCGGTTCACCGTCAACAAGGAGCGCCCCAGCCCGCCAAGGATCAGCGGATTGCGCGGTTCAAGCTCTGCGGCCTTGCGATAGGCGGTCACCGCGCTTTGGAACTGGCGGCTTTCCAGCAGGATCTGGCCTTTGAGTTCGTAGTAGAAGGCATCATTGGGGCGCAGCGCGATGGCCTTGTTGATATGGGCCAGCGCCTCAGAGCTGTTCTGCTGGCGATGATAGGCCACCGCAAGGCGCATGTGGCGCACGTCGTCAGCGCGGCTTTCACTGGCGCGTTGCAAGGTCCATTTGGTCGGGCGCATGAACGCGGTGATCTTGGAGCGCGCCCGGTCGTACCAATAGTCCATTTCCGGCTGCGGGCGGCTTTTGCCGGTGTAGGCGGCGACAAAGCGTTCCATGGCGCGCACCCGGTCACGCGACAGTGGGTGGGAACGCATGTAAGGATCCTGGCGGGAGACATTCAGCAGCTCCTGGCCAACAAAGAGCTGGTGCACATCGACAGCGCCCGCAGGGTCGATCCCGGCAGAGGCCATGTAGCGCACGGCGGATTGGTCGGCGGAGGCTTCTTCTGCCCGTGTGTGGGCGAGAAATTGCCGAAGGGCAGAGCTTTGGGTGCCAAGCGCGACACCGGCGGCGACATCGCCGCGGCCCGACGCCGCAGCGGCAGCCAGCGCAAGGGCCAAACCAAGGGTTGAAGCATTGCGTGCCGAATCAAGGTTGGCGATGCGGCGGGTCAGGTGACCGTTGGCGATATGGGCCGCCTCATGGGCGATCACCGCCTGCAGCATCTCCGGCGTTTCCATCCGCATGATCATGCCGGTGTGGATGAAAATATGTTGCGGATCAACAACAAAGGCGTTGAGGCTGTTGTCGTTCACCAGAAGGATTTTGACGTTACCACCAAGGCCCGCAGCCGTCAGAATGGGGGCGGCCATTCTGCTCAGGGCGTATTCGATATCCGGGTCGCGGATCAGCGAAACCGCCCGGGCCATCGGGGTGGTGATCAACAGGGCAAGCAGCGTCACCAGAGTGACGGCATGGATGCGCAAAGCGGTGATTGACGGCGCCGTCATTTCGCGGTGAAACCTCATGAGCGACACTAGGGAACAAATTCATGCGGAACTCAAGACGTGGGGCGGTTGATCCCTTCATTGTGATGGATGTGATGGAAGCGGCGCGTCAGGCCGAGGAAGCCGGACGCCACATCATACATATGGAAGTGGGCCAGCCGGGCACCGCCGCGCCGCAAGCCGCGCGCCATGCGCTGAGCCAACAGATGGAGCAAGGCGCGCTTGGCTATACGGTGGCCTTGGGCATTCCGGAGCTGCGTGCGCGCATCGCCAAGCTTTATGGCGACTGGTACAATGTGGATCTGAACCCCAACCGTGTGATCGTGACGCCGGGCTCTTCGGGGGCGTTTGTGCTGGCGTTTTCTGCGCTGTTTGACGCGGGCGAACGTGTGGCGATTGGCGCGCCGGGCTATCCGAGCTACCGCCAGATCCTCAAAGCGCTGAGCCTTGAGCCACTGGATATCCAGACCGCACCGCAGAACCGCCTGCAGCCGGTGCCTGAGGATCTGCGCGCAATGGATTTTGAGGGGCTGATGGTGGCCTCTCCGGCCAACCCCACAGGCACGATGCTCGACACAGCCGCGATGGAGGCGCTGATTGACCTCTGTCAGGAGAAAGACGCCGCCTTCATCAGCGATGAGATCTATCACGGCATTGAGTATGAGGCCAAAGCGGTCACCGCGCTGGAGCTGACCGATGAGTGCTATGTGATCAACTCATTCTCCAAATATTTCAGCATGACCGGCTGGCGTGTGGGCTGGATGGTGGTGCCGGAGGACCACGTGCGCAAGGTGGAGCGGCTGGCGCAGAACATGTTTATTTGCGCGCCACACGCAAGTCAGGTGGCAGCATTGGCGGCGATGGATTGTCACGACGAGCTGGAAGCCAATATGGCGGTCTACCGCGCCAACCGCGCCATGATGATCGAGGGACTGCCCAAAGCGGGCTTTTCCAAATTCGCGCCACCGGACGGGGCGTTTTATGTCTATGTGGATGTGAGCGATTACACCAACGACAGCCGCGCCTTTGCGCAGGAGATCCTGGAGCAGGCCGGAGTCGCGGTGACGCCGGGGCTCGATTTTGATCCCGTGCGCGGGCATCAGACGCTGCGCTTTTCTTATGCGCGCAGCACAGAGGACATCGCGGAAGGCTTGGCGCGCTTGCAACGCTTCATGGCGGCGCGCGGGGCGGTTTAGCATCGCCTGAATTAAGGTATCGAACGGGCAGGGAGGGGCCAGCCCCTCTTGCCCCTTCGGGCCAATTCACCCCGGGATATTTTCGGCAAGAGGAAGGCCGCGTGAGCTGCGCAAGTCTGTCGTGGCGAGCGGCGCGCGGCTGGTGTAGGCTCTGGCCAACAAGAACGCGCAAGAGCGGTGAGACGAGCATGATTTTTGGCAAGAGAGCGGGCGGCATTCAGGCTTTGGCACGTGGGGCGGCTTTGGCGCTGACTGTGTGTCTGGCACCGGTGGCAGGGGCTGCGCAGGAAGAGGGCTTCTCGGCGCTGGCACGGCTGGATGTGGCGCAAAGCGGCCTGTCTGACGCACGCCGCGGGGCCGCGGCGTTGGAGTTGAGCCTGAGCCAGGGGGTGCCCTGGCGGGTGTTCACGCTGGATGCGCCGCGCCGCGTGGTGCTGGATTTCCGCGAGATTGACTGGGGGCAGCTTGAGGCGGCCGAGCTTGGGGCTGCCGAAGGGGTCGAGGCGGTGCGCTTTGGGGCCTATCGCCCGGGCTGGAGCCGCATGGTGCTGGATCTGGCTGCGCCGTTGAAGGTGCAAAGCGCTGAGATGTCGGTGGCGGAGGCCACGGGGCGCGCACGCCTGTCGCTGCTGCTGACCCCAACCGAGGCGGCTGCGTTTGCCGCAGAGGCAGGGGCGCCTTATGATCCGCGCTGGGATCTGCCGGCCCCGGCCACGGAGCCTGCGCCTGAGGCACGGCCGGATTGGGCGCCAACCAAAGTGATGATTGATCCGGGCCATGGCGGGATTGATCCGGGGGCGGAGCGGGGCGAGACGCAGGAGAAAGACCTGATGCTGCTGTTTGCGCGCGAGCTGCGGGATCTTCTGCGCCGTTCGGGTGGCTTTGAGGTGGTGATGACGCGGGATGCGGATGAATTTGTCTCGCTGGAGCGCCGCGTCGCGCTGGCGCATCAGCATCAGGTGGATGTGTTTTTGTCGCTGCATGCCGACAGTCTGAGCCAGGGCAATGCCAAGGGGGCTACGATCTACACCCTGTCTGACGATGCCAGCGATGCGGCCTCAGCCCTGCTGGCGGAGCGCCATGACCGGGCGGATATCCTCTCCGGTGTGGATCTGTCCGGTGCGGATGATGAGGTGACCGATGTGCTGCTTGATCTGGCGCGTATGGAGACCGAGCCGCGCACCGACAGGCTGGCGCGCTCCTTGGTGGATGCGCTGAAGGAAAGCACCGTAACTTTGAATCGTAAGCCGATGAGGGAAGGGGCTTTTTCTGTCCTTAAGGCGGCGGATGTGCCCTCGGTTCTGGTGGAGCTGGGCTTTATGTCATCGCAACGTGATCTGGCCAATCTGCAGGATCCGGGCTGGCGCGCGGCGATGGCGGCGGGCTTGCGTGACGGGCTGATGGCCTGGGTGGAGGACGACAAGGCGGCGCGGGCGTTGGTCCGGCAGTGAGCGGCGCGGCAGTGAACGGGCTGGACGCGGCAGGGCGGATCGGCGAAGCTTTGCCCATGCACGGAGATTTGAAGGCGTGCGGCTTTCCTTTCCGGGCAGAAGCCCGTCGAGTGATAGGCTGGGGTAGTTGAACATAAGAGCGGGCTGCGATGCGCGAATTTACCGATTTTGAGGGGGCCAAGCTGGCCATTTTGAAAGGCGATCAGCTGGTCTCGATCCTGCGCGATGACACGGCGGATATTCCCTTCCCGAACATGTGGGATTTCCCCGGCGGCGGGCGTGAGAAGGGGGAAAGCCCGGAGGCTTGCGCGTTGCGCGAACTGCGCGAAGAGCTGGGACTGCGGCTCGATGAAGAGGCGCTGACCTATCGGCGGCGCTATGCCTCAGGCCGGCAGGGCGAGGTGGTGACGTGGTTCTTTGTCGCTGAGGTGCCGGATCTGGATATCAACCGGCTGCGGCTGGGGGAGGAAGGACAGGCTTGGCGCATGTGGGATGTTTCCCGCTATCTGCGGATGGCCAATGCGGTGCCCAATATGAAAACGCGTCTGGCGGAGTATCTGGAGCAGCGCGACGCTGGGTGAGGCGCGGGGATCATTGATTTAGGGGTTCTAAGAGTGAACCAAGATGAGCGCGAAATAGTTGTCCTCAACTCGGCTTGGACCATGATTGATGATATGGTGAATTGGGGGAATTTTGTTAAGTTTGAAGGGGCTCAAGTAGGAAACCTCTTATTTGAGAGCTCCTTGCATCATCGACTATTTTCGATCCTCTTAAATGATTTCTTGTCGCCAGTAGTCGGCGATGGGAAGAGTCATCCGCCCTTGGGATTGAAGCGCATTCCACATTCCGTCAATGTTATTGACCGAACGTTCTTAGTCCATCTTAGTGATGTTTGCAGTGAACCTAAATTTGGTGCGGATACGACCAATTTGCGCGAGGCCGTTGACGAGTTTTCTGGGTGGCTCAGAGGATCCTTTGTTAAGGAAGATGTACATCTCTGCTCAATAGATATTGTGGCCGACTTGAAGGTTACGAGAATTGAGTACCTCAAGATGTGTGGTGACATTTCCAAACATCACTTGGGACGTCTGTCACGGAATGTAGGCAAGCTAGATAGGCTTTTAAAGACAGCGGGTTATGATGTTAGTCTAGACGCTGCTTATCTAGCAGTTGAACCTTTCTACGAGTGCTTCTTTGATGATGTGTTCGTGTATCATTCAAGCCAAATAGCAGAGTACCTGAATAACATTTGTTGGGCTATTTTTGAGTACCTAGAAGAAGAGTTTCTGAGATCTCATCATTTTAGGGATGATCTACCGCATCCCGCCTATAGCTTTAGTGTTCCGGCCTCTCTATCGGACCCGATCGCTAAAGGAATGTACTGGGAGCTGATGAACAAATGCAGGCGTAAGCCAATCGTTCATCGCTTTGAAATTATTGACTTGATGAAGGCACGCTACTGACATCAGTTATTGAGTTCTGCTGCAGATGCCAAAGCCCTGCTTTGGCAGCGCCCGAACCGCCCCCACGGGGCGGGCGCTTTGCTTCCTGCCCCTCGGTTCGGGCGCGGATCGTGGCAATCTGCGAAATCCCGCCCGTTGACGCAGCGCATATTCGCGCGTTGAAACGGAGAGGTGTTTTGACCCGCCTCCCGGGCCTCTATATAGAGAGGCTAGCAGACCCGACTTAAAAGGCCTTCGGCGTGATACGATTTATCCTGTCTTTCTTTGGAACCATTTTCACCTTTGTTACCATGGGGCTGGCCGTTGTGGCGCTCTCCATTGGGGCGGTGTTCTGGATCTATGGCCAAGAGCTGCCAAGCCATGAAAGCCTGGCGCAGTACAAACCGCCGACCATCAGCAGGATCTATTCCGGTGAAGGCCATATCATTGACGAGTTCGCCAAGGAGCGGCGTCTGTTTGTGCCGGCCGAGGAGATCCCGGATCTGGTCAAAGAGGCCTTTATCTCTGCAGAAGATAAGAACTTTTATCACCACTCGGGGTATGATGCCCGCGGGATTGCAGCGGCGGCTGTGGAGGCTGTGCAAAGCCGGGGGTCCAATGTGCGCGGGGCCTCTACGATCACCCAGCAGGTGATGAAGAACTTCTTGCTTGATGGCAGCCGGCGCATTGAGCGTAAGATCAAAGAGATCATTCTGGCCACCCGTGTCGAAGAGACATTGAGCAAGGATCAAATCCTTGAGCTCTATCTGAATGAGATTTTCCTCGGACAGAATTCCTACGGCGTGGCTGCCGCCGCGCAGACCTATTTCAACAAGACGTTGGAGCAATTGGCCCCGCATGAGGCGGCTTATCTCGCGTCTTTGCCCAAATCGCCGTCAAACCGACATCCGGTGCGTGACCAAGAGGTCGCGATTTTCTGGCGCAACAATACGCTGCGCGAGATGGCGGAGAACGGGTACATAACACAGGCCGTCTATGAGGCCGAAAAGGAGCTGCCGCTGCGCTCGGTGCAGAACGGCGACTATGCAAGCTTCAAATCGACCCTGCCGCCACGGGATTACTTCACCGATGAGATCCGCCGTCAGCTGAGCCGGGATTTTGGCGAAGACGAGTTTTTCTCTGGCGGTATGACCGTGCGCTCCACCGAAGACCCTGAGATGCAGAAGGTTGCCGCCAAGGCGCTGCGCCGCGCGCTTGAGAAATATGACCGCAGCCGCGGTGTCTGGCGCGGCACGGGGCAAGTGATTGACGCGGGCCTTCTGGAAGATGAGATCGCATGGCGCGGGGCGCTGGCGGAGGTCTCTCTGCCACGGGATGTGGACCTTGAGGGGCAGTGGTATCCGGCCGTGGTGCTTCGGGTTGGCAACAATGACGCGCGCATCGGGATCGAAGGCATCGAGGATGATGAGGACGGTCACTGGATTGCCGCCAATGACGTGACCTGGGCGCGCAAGCGTCAGGCGGATGGCTCGCTGGGCCGTCAGGCGCGGGTGGCCGGGGATCTGGTCTCCGTGGGCGATGTGGTGCTGGTGCGCGCGATCACCAAAGATGACACCGGCGAGTTCGTGCGCTGGTCCCTGCGGCAGGTGCCGGAGGTGCAGGGCGGCTTTATGGCGATGGACGTGAACAACGGCCGCGTGATCGCCATGCAGGGCGGCTTCAGCTATCAGGACACGGTGTTTAACCGCGCCACACAGGCCAAGCGGCAGCCGGGCTCCAGCTTCAAGCCGTTTGTCTATGCCTCTGCACTTGATAGCGGGTATTCGCCTGCGACCATCGTGATTGACGCGCCGATTGAGATCGACACCCCGCAGGGGGTGTGGCGTCCGAAAAACTCCACCAACAAGTTCTATGGCCCGACGCCGATGCGCACAGGCATCGAGCAGAGCCGGAACCTGATGACCATCCGTCTGGCGCAAGAGGTGGGGATGGAGACCGTGGCGCGCTATGCGGAGCGCTTTGGTGTTTATGAAGACATGGGGCCGTTTCTGGCGAACTCGCTGGGGGCGGATGAGACCACGCTTTATCAGATCGTGGCGGCCTATGCGATGTTTGCCAATGGCGGCGAGCGGGTGGAACCCACGCTGGTCGACAGGGTGCAGGACCGCTACGGCAAGACCATCTATCGCCACGACCAGCGCGAGTGTACCGATTGTCTCGATGCGACGATCCCGGCCACCCGTGGCCCGCGCATCGTGACCAACCGCGAGCGCGTGATGGATGCGGTGACCGCTTATCAGCTGACCTCGATGATGGAAGGCGTGGTCACACGTGGCACCGCCAGCAGTCAGATCAAACTGCCGGTGCCAGTGGCCGGTAAGACCGGCACCACCAATGAGGCCAAAGACGTCTGGTTTGTTGGCTTCACCAGCAACATCGTGGCAGGCTGTTATATCGGCCATGACCGTCCGCGTCCGCTGGGCCGTGGGGCCTTTGGCGGCACCACCTGTGGTCCTGTGTTCCAGGAGTTCATGGAAGAGGCGATCCAGAAATACGGCGGTGGCAAGTTCCGGGTGCCGCCCGGTGGCCATTTCATCAAGATCGACCGCTACACCGGCGCGCGTCTGGATGGGGACGCGAGCGGCACAAATGTGGTGGCGGAGTACTTCCGTGATGGCGAGGAACCGGTGTTTGGCATCACCTATGACGGTGGCTTTGCCATGGGGCAGAACCTGCCGCTGGTGGAAGAGGTTGCCACGTCGCAGGGCCGTGAGGTGACCACCTCCTCAGGGGGCACCGGCATTGTCGGCCCGAAAGCCGACTTTGGTACGGTGAGTTCCGGCGGGCTCTACTAAGTTCAGCGCCCCCGTTGATCGGGGGCGTTGCTTGAGGCTCTTCTTCGAACGCTGAAGCAGGGGCCGCACTGGCGGCAGTGCAGCGCTCAGAAGTGGCAGTACAAAGGCTTGTTGTTGGCCTGATGCCGCTCGATCATCTTTTTGACCTGCTTGCCTTTTTCCGGAATGTGCCGGGCCGAAATAGGCTTGAAGTCCGGTTGGCAAATCTCTGGGAACAGGCTTTGGATTTCCGCGCGGCCCTCAGGGGATAGTGCCTTGAGCGCCTGCGGGCCGGTGTAAAGGCTTTCTGAGGGCGCACCGTTGGACCAGACCACCTGATGGCTGTCAAACAGGATATGCCAATACTCCAGACCCTCCGTGGTGTCGCCCACCACCTCAATGCCATCCATCGGCAGCAGTTTTTGCGCGGGGATCAGCACGTCTTTGGAGCCGAACATGCGCATGGCAACCTTTGAGGACACCAGAAGGCGGTGCTGCGGGGAGACCTGCAAATCCTGTTTCGGGTATCCCAGCCCCAGCGCGTTGGCGCGGATCAGGATCGGCTTAAGCTTGGGCATGGCACGCAGCTGCGCCGCGGTGACCTTGCGCGAGCCAATCCAGCGGATCGGTTCATAATCACAATCATAGGTCAGGACCATGTCGCCCACCTGCAGGCTTTCAATTGGCTTGGGACCAAACAGGGTGTCAATCAATGTGCCGGTGGTGAAGCAGGGCACATCGACAAATTCGCCGCTGGCGTTTGTGGGGCCGGTGACGATCTGATCCACGACAATTGTGTTTGAGCCGCTGTCGTTCCACGCGGCGGCCACCGCTGCGGAGTTCACAGAGAGCCCGTTGAAGAGCTCCAGCGGCTCCAGCGCGCCGCCGTTGGACTTCACACCAGAAAGCGTGACCGTGCCGTCCGGGTCCACCTGCAGCCGGAAGATGGGGTTTGCGGCGGTGCCGTTGAGCTGCCAGATTTCTGGCGTGTCGCTGGCGTAGCGGTCGCCATCGGCAAATCTGACGGTCTGGCCAGCGGTCGCAGCGGTCTGAAATTGCAGCTCCGTTGCCGCGCCACCGGGGCCGCCGACAAACAGATTAACCCCGTTGATCTGCACATTCAGGCTGTTGTCGAGCCGCACAAAATCAATGACGAAACCGCCATTGGGCGTCGTATCCGTGAACGTCGTGGAGTTCCCCCCGACGATACTAAAACTAGGCATCTAAAAACACTTCTCACAGGGCAGACACCCGATCTTTGTCGCTTCTCAACAAGGGTGCCTGTTAACCAAAATTCTCAAAAACCTGAGGTTCTCCTCGGTTTCTGGGAAAAAACTACTAATCAATTCGGGCGAAATTTAGATAATTTGAGGCGCATGCCATGGCGATTGTAGCACATTTTTAGCGAGACCGCATGGCGTGTTAGTCGACCCTGCAAACGCAGGTAAGCCGCCCTTGCAGGAGGCCAGGACGGGCGCGGGCTTGGGGTCCATGCAGCGCTGAAGAGGGTGGTGATCCGGGAAGGATTGTGTCGCGTGCGCAATGACGCTGGGTGGTCAGTAATGCGCCTTGAGTGCGCGGCTGTAAGGCGCTGATCGCACAAGAAGAAACGGCCCTGCCGGGGCAGAGCCGCTGTTGTTTTAGCTGGCTTTTTTCTTGGGGGCGTCTTCTGCCCGATCTTCTGGGGGGGTGTCCTCAGATGTTGGCGTGTCCGGAGCGGCGGCGGGCAGGGCGGTGGGCATGGTCTTTTCCCAAAGTTCGCCTTCGTGTTCGCCGGTTTCCAGCGCGTCCGCCACCACCACGCGGTTGCGGCCCTGCGCTTTGGCCTGATAGAGCGCGTCGTCCGCGCTGCGCAGCAGCATCTGCGGCAGGGTGCCATGCGCCGGATAGGTTGCGATGCCGACTGAGATGGTGATGCGCGGCAAGGTCTTTTCGCCATAACGCACTTTGATATTCTCCACCGCGCGGCGCAGGGTTTCGGCGCGCTCTTGAGCGGTTTCAAGATCGCTGTTTGGCAGAACCACGGTGAATTCTTCGCCGCCGGGGCGGCAGGCCACATCGTCGCGGTCACAATCCTGCTGCAGCACCGAGCCAACCGCGCGCAGCACCATGTCGCCTGCGTCATGGCCGTGGGTGTCGTTGAACTTCTTGAAGTGGTCCACGTCGATCGCCACCACAGAGAACGGGTCCGTGCTGCGCTGGCTGTCGCTGATGGTTTTGCGCAGGGTTTCATTCATATGGCGGCGGTTGAACAGGCCGGTGAGCGGGTCGCGCACTGATTGGTCATGCAGCTCGTCGCGCATGCGCACATTGGCAATCGCCATGGAGATCTGTTCCGAGCACATCTGCGCCAGATCGCGGTTGGCGTGAAACACCTCGGCGTCTGCGCTCTTGGCGCGCAGATGCAGCAGGCCAACGGTTTCGCCATGCGCCAGAATGGGGAAGCAGAAATAGGGGTGGTCGTTGTGGGGCTCAGCATGGGAGCAGGTGAAGTTGATTTCGCTGTCGCCAAATTCATAGGTGCGGCCACGGCGCAGGCCCCAGCATTCATCGGGATGAATGTGATCCTTGTGCTCACCACCGTTCCAGCTGGCCCAGCCATCCAGAACATCGCGGGAGTTGGAATAGACGTAAATGCTGCCCTCAGAATCCGGCAGGATGTGGGTCATGAAGCGTTTGACCATATCAAACAGCTCTTCCAGAGAGCGGCTGGATTGCAGCCATTCGTTCAGCTCGCCCAGCAGTTTGACGTTTCGCGCCAGCTTGAGCTGTTCGTTCAGCAGATCTTTTTCTTTGGCGCTGCGGTTGGTGAGGGTCTGATACTGGCGGCGATTGGCGCGATAAAGCAGCACGGCCACGATGCTGACCGTGGCAATGGCCAGCGTGGTGAGCGCGGTGAGCAGTACACGGACGCGGAACAGGAAGCTTTTGCGCACATCGGTGATGTCGGTGTAAAATTCAAGCGCCCCGATCACCCGGCCGTTGGAAATAACCGGTTCATAGAGTTCCGCCACCTCATGCGTTGCGACATCTTCTGACAGGGCATGTAGAGCCAGCCCGTCAATCTCAGAGGCAGGTTTTTGCTCGCGACGGTAGGAGGTGATCCCTTGCATGATTTCATCTGCGGGGAAGGTATCCGCGTCCGACAGACCTCTTTCTCCGGGGCGAGTGGACCAGACCACAGTGCCCTCGGTGTCATAGATTTTGAAGCGGTACACATCGGAAGCTTCGGGGAGAAGTTCGAAATAGGTGATGTTGTCGCTTGTCAGCTCTCCATACAGGAAGGTGCGGGACGGGTCATCAAGATGCAGGACCACGCGGCGGTGCCAGAGCTCTGACTGTTTGCGCAGGTCGGCCTCCATCAGTTTCTCAACGATGGGCACAGAGACCTGCATCACGCCAAACAGGGCGGCAGCAGCCCCGGAGAGGCCAAAAAGGGCGGTGAAAGAGATCTTGGCGAGCGTGCGCATAGGGGTGGTCCTAGAGTGAGGTTCGGGGCGAGTGTCGCAAGAAAGGTTAAGTGTTCGGTAAAACCCGCTCCGGCTTTCAACCGACAATTTGTTGCAAAACAGGTGGGGATTTTATCGGCTAGGCGCTGCAATTGGCCCATGACACGCCTGCCACCTTGCCCCCCTAGCGGCTCTACGCTATCACCCTGATCTGAACCGGAATGAGGCTAAGAACATGCGCGCGGACGCTCAGAACACAGTTACAGAGATCGAGAAATCCCTGACCCTTTTGCGCCAGCGTATGGATTGGGAAACGGCTGCCTATCGCTTGGAGGAATTCAACGCGCGGGTGGAGGATCCGGACCTCTGGAATGACGCCGAGGGCGCGCAGAAGCTGATGCGCGAGCGTCAGTTGCTGGTGGACGCCATGGACACGGTGAAATCCATCGAAACCGAACTCTCTGACAACGTCGAGCTGATCGAGCTTGGCGAGATGGAAGAGGATGATGAGGTTGTGGCCGAGGCCGAAGCGGCGCTGAAGGCGCTGGCGGAGAAGGCTGCGGAGAAAGAGCTGGAAGCGTTGCTGGATGGCGAGGCGGATGGCAATGACACTTTCCTTGAGATCAACTCTGGCGCGGGTGGCACGGAGAGCTGTGACTGGGCCTCGATGCTGGCGCGGATGTATGTGCGCTGGGCGGAGAAAAAGGGCTATAAGGTTGAGCTGCAGTCTGAGACCGCGGGCGAAGAGGCGGGCATCAAATCCGCCGCCTACAAGATCTCCGGGCACAATGCCTATGGCTGGCTGAAATCCGAAAGCGGTGTGCACCGTCTGGTGCGGATTTCGCCTTATGACAGCGCTGCCAAGCGCCACACGTCTTTCAGCTCGGTCTGGGTCTATCCGGTAGTGGATGACAACATCGAGATCGAAGTGAACCCGGCCGACATCCGTGTGGACACCTATCGCTCCTCCGGTGCCGGTGGTCAGCACGTGAACACCACGGACTCTGCGGTGCGGATCACCCACATGCCGACAGGCATTGTGGTGACCAGCTCGGAAAAATCGCAGCACCAGAACCGTGACATCGCCATGAAAGCGCTGAAATCGCGGCTGTATCAGATGGAGCTGGACCGTCGGAACGCCGACATCAACGCGGCGCATGAGGCCAAAGGTGACGCGGGTTGGGGCAACCAGATCCGTTCCTATGTGTTGCAGCCCTACCAGATGGTGAAAGACCTGCGCACCAGCCATGAGACCAGCGACACCAAAGGCGTGCTTGATGGCGATCTGGACGGGTTTATGGCGGCCACTCTGGCGATGGATGTGGCGGGCATGAGCCGCGCGGACGCGCAGGCGGACGACTGAGCCTGACCTTGCGGGCGTGAGCTGCGCTGAGCGGGAAAGGAGGGGCGTTGCCTCTGCCACCGCAAGCGGTGGCCACCCCAGGATATTTGAGGAATGAGAAGACGGCGTGTCCTTTGAGGGTGCGCCGTTTGCGCTTTGAGGCTTGCGGTTGTGGGCGGATCGTGCTGCGATTGCCTTGGAGGGTGAAAGCAGATGAGCGATTTTCTCGATTGGGATGCAGGGGTTCTGAGTGCGGCGCTGCGGGAGGGGCGGTTGACCGCTGAGGCGGTGATGACGGCCACGCTGGAGCGGATTGCGGCGCGCAACGGTGCGGTGAATGCGATTGTGGATCTGCGCGACACAGAAGCGCTTCTGGCGGAGGCGCGCGCGGCGGATGAGGTGCCTTATGAGGCGCGCGGCGCGCTGCATGGCATGCCCATGGCGATCAAAGCGCTGGCCCATGTGAAAGGCACGCGCAACACCGAAGGCAGCCCCTTGTTTGTCGAGCGGATCTCGGAGGCGGACAGCGCCTTTGTGGCGCGGATGCGGGCGGCGGGTGCGATCTTTATCGGCAAGACCAATGTGCCGGAATTTGGCCTTGGCAGTCACAGCTACAATCCGGTGCATGGGGTCACACGCAATCCGTTTGATGCCGCCCGCACCGCCGGGGGCAGTTCCGGCGGGGCCGGGGCGGCGCTGGCGTTGGGGCTGGTGGCGCTGGCGGATGGCAGTGACATGATGGGCTCGCTGCGCAATCCGGCGGGTTGGAACAATGTTTACGGCTTTCGCCCCAGCTGGGGCGTGGTGCCGCGGGAGGTCGGGGCGGAGAGTTTCTGGCAGCAGCTCTCCACCATTGGCCCGATGGGGCGCAGCCCGCGCGACTGCGCCTTGCTGCTCAAGGTGATGGCGCAGGCAGAGCAGGGCGTGCCCTTCAACATGCCCGCGCAGGACTGGGAGGTGCCTGAGCTCTGCGCCGCTGACGGTCTGCGGATCGGCTGGCTGGGGGATTGGGGCGGCGCGATGCCCATGGAGGAGGGCATTCTGCCGCTCTGTGAGGCGGGGCTGACGGTGCTCGCGGGCGCGGGGGCGGAGATTGCGCCTGTGGATCCGCCCTTTGATGCGGAAGCGATGTTTCAGAGCTGGAGCGCGTTGAGGGCCTTTGCCCTGGCGGGGGAGCTTGCGCCGCTCTATCAGGAGGAGGCAACCCGCGAACGGCTGAAACCCGAGGTGCAATGGGAGGTGCGGCGCGGCATAGAGATGGACGCCATGGCGCTGCATCAGGCCACCCGTGTGCGTTCCGCCTGGTTTGCCGCTGCGGCAGAGATGTTTGCGCGGTTTGATGCGGTTGTCCTGCCGGTGGCGCAGTGTTTCCCCTTCCCGGCGGAGTGGGACTGGCCCAAAGACATCGGCGGCCAAGAGATGGACACCTATCACCGCTGGATGCAGGTGATGGTGCCCGCAAGCCTGTTGGGGCTGCCCGCGATCAGCGTGCCGGTGGGCTTTGATGGGCGCGGATTGCCCATGGGAATGCAGATCATTGGCGCCAAAGGGGCCGACCGCAAGGTGCTGGAGATTGCGCAGGCCTACCACGGTGCAACCCACTGGCCGCAGCAGCATCCGCCGCAACCGCGCGAGGTTGGGGCAGCAAGCGGTTGATTTGACGCGGCAAAGCCGCTTTCATGGCAGGTGGCGGAACAGGCGCGGGGAGGGCGCATGTCTGAGGAGAGCACTTTTGGTGGTGAGGCACCAAACACCCAAAACACAGCCACGCAAAGCACGGCCACGCAAAGCATAGCGATAGAGGAAACCAAGCTGTCTGCCGCGCGCTCTGCCAATGGCGAGCGCGAACATGGCGCGCCGCCTTTGGGCGCGGTGCGCTTTGCGATGCTGGGCGCGGCCTTGCGGCTGGGTCTGCGGGATTTTGTGAAAAAGCCGGTCTACGGGCTTGGATTTGCGCTGTTTTACGTGTTGGGCGGCTGGGCCATGGTCTGGCTGACGCTGGCCAGTGGGCAAAGCTACTGGCTGACCTTTGCGGCGATTGGATTCCCGCTGTTGGGGCCGTTTGCGGCTGTGGGGCTTTATGAGGTATCGCTCAGGCTGGAGCGCGGCTGGGAGATGAACTGGCCGTTGATTGCCGGGGTGGTGATGCGCCAGAGCAAGCGGCAGTTGCCGTCGATCTGTGCGGTGATCATCATTGTGTTTCTGTTCTGGTTTTTCCTTGGCCATATGATCTTTGCCCTGTTTCTGGGGCTTTCGGTGATGACCAATGTGTCAAGCTCGCTGGAGGTTTATTTCACCGCTAATGGCATGATGATGCTGGGCTTTGGCTCGGTTGTGGGCTTTCTCTTTGCGCTGTTGCTTTACATGATCACGGTGCTGTCGCTGCCGCTGCTGCTGGACCGTGAGCTGGATTTTGTGACCGCGATGATCACCAGCTTTCAATATGTGCAGAGCCATTTTCTGGTCATGCTGATCTGGGCCGGGATGGTGGCCGGGCTGACCTTTGCGGCGATGATCCCCGGCTTTCTCGGGCTGTTTGTGATCTTTCCTGTGGTCGGGCATGCGAGCTGGCATCTTTATGCGCAGATCAAGGCGGCGGGGGCGGCGTAAACCACCTGCCTCTCAATCCTCTCAGTCCACTTGCCCCTGTTCGCGGCCAAGGGCCTGCAACTGCGTCCTGAGCCCTTCGGTGGCGGCGTGCCCGCTTTCCAGAGCATAGACATAGGCCTGCGTGAGGTAGAAGCCCTGCGCGTCCATGTCAGGCGCGGCATTTGCGGCCTCCTGATAGAGCGCGACGAGGGCTGCTGCGTCTTCGCCTGCATGGGCCGCCAGAAGGCGCTGGTGCAGATCGCTCATTCCGCAGCGGCGGGAGTGGCCGGCGCGCGATGTGCCATCATGCGTGCGGCGACCCAGTCATGAAAGCAATGGGTTGGCCCATCCATGGCCGGAGAGAAGCGGCCGCCGTCAAAACCCGGGGCATGGCGGCCTTTCTGCATGCCTTCCACCACAAAGATGTCCTCTTCAAAGACCTCTTTCCACTGGGCGGCGTTTTGCGCGCGCAGGGCGGGATCGGTCTCTGAGGCGGCATAGTAGAGATGCACATGTTCGCGGGTTTGGTCACAAGAGACCGGCTCCAGCACGATGGCAAAGCTGTGGTCGCGCTGGGCGCCCAGAAGCACATTGGGGTAAAGCGCGACATATTCCGCACCCTCATCCCAGAAGGCAGGCAGATCGGCAAAATCAGGGAAACAGGTTCCGTCCTCAGCCTTCAGCTGCCGGTACACATGGGTGCCTTGGCCGGAATAGTGGCTGGGGACGGTGATGTTGTAGTGATCTTCCAGCCGGGAATAGCTGTTCAGCCCCGGATGCACCCATGGCAGGTGGTAGCTTTCACAGTAGTTTTCGACCGCAAGCTTCCAGTTGGTCTGCACATCCAGCGTGAAGCGGCTCTCTGCGCCGCCGTGATGTTGTGGTTGATCCAGTGCGGCCCAGCGGGTGATGAGATCGGCATGGACCTCCTCAAAGGGTGGCGCGGTGCCGTCGATGTTCACAAAGACCACGTCGCGCCAGATGTGGCTGCGCACTTCGATCAGGCCAAGGGTGCTCCGGTCGATATCGGCGTGGGTGTTCTGCCCCGGGCCACCCACATGCGGGGTCGTCACAAGGCGGCCGTCGGTGGCGTAACACCAGCTGTGATAGGGGCAGCGCAGCGCGCCCTCGATCTTGCGTGGCTCCTCCACAAGGATCATGCCCCGGTGGCGGCAGACATTGTTAAAGACCCGCACAACGCCGGCCTTGTCGCGCAGCAGCAGGAGCGGCATGCCGAGGAAATTGACCGGCTTGGCATCCCCGGGCTCGGGCACATCGGCGGCAACGCCGAGACCGGCCCAGGTGGATTTTAGGAGCGCCTCTGCCTCTTCCTCAAACAGGGCAGGGCTGGTGTAGTGCCTGTTGGGCAAGCCTTGGGCCTGCGCCACAGGCGCGCGCACCTTGTGCAGCGCTGTGGCCGAGGGGGGCGTGGGGCGGCTGTTGGACATGGCGGCACTCCTCCTGATCATAGTGATCAGTCTAGGCCCCGCTCTCAGCGGCGCACTGGCCTGTCTGCGACCTTTGATGACGGAGACAAACCAGTCTGACTACCCGATGCTGGGCCTGGGGCTGGCTTAGGCGTGCGCGCGTCAGCTAAAGGGCGTGCCCAGGCGCAGGTGGCGCTGGTGCATCTCGGGGATCTCGCTGAGGGGGACATAGCCGGTGCTTTTGGCCACTGCGCGCACGTCAGAGAAGGAGCCGTTTATCTTTTCATACACCAGCCGCGTAACCCGGCGTTTGATCACATTGTCCCGTTCGGGGCGGGCGGAAAATCCGACCCAGACATTTTGCTGCAGGGCGCTCGCGCGGCTGAGGTAGTTGAAGACCGTGGCGATGTTGTTGCGGTGGGAGATGGTGAAATGCACGCCTTCTTCCTGAGGAATCAGCACGCCGCGGAATTCGCGGATGGGGCTGTTGGTGGGCAGGGCCAGATCCCGCATGATGCTGCGGCTGGCATAGCCGCGGATGAAGGCAAACCCGTCCCGCCGAAAGACATAGACCAAGCCGTTCATCACCAGATCCGTGTCCAGAAAGCTGCGGCGGCTGAAGCGGTAAAAGCCTGAGGGAAAGCGCTCTTCGCTCACCGTGTCAGGCTTGGGGCCGACAAATTCGTCCAGAAACGGATGCTCCCGCCCGATCTGTGCTTTCTTTCGGCGAACAAACGGCCCCAGCAGCGTTTGGGCGTCAACCTCAAAAAAAGCGCAAATTTGAGCTAGAATTTCAGGACGGGGAAAACTCTCGCCAGCGAGGTAGCGATTGAACTGCGTCCGGTTGATGCCAAGCTCACGGCAGAGACCGGAGATCGAGCGGTAAGGTTTTGTCAGTTCACGCAGATTGCGGCCGAACGTCTGACGCAATTCGGCTGGGGACAGTTCCAGATCATTCTCAGAATTGATGTTCTTCACAGTGCTCTTTCATTGATCATTGTCAAATTAAGTAGTTACCGAGGACACACTCATTCAATTTTCGCTGGATTTTACCCAACATCAGACGCTAACGTGAGGCAGTTGATGCATATTAGCGTCAACTTTGCGCCAGAATGGCGCGATTACAAACCCTGACGGCCAGAAGGCAGTATTTAATGGGGGGCGCCTGTGTGCAAGCCCCCGCCAGGACGAAAGGAAATGTGTGTGACTACACGGGGTAAATGGGACTATTGGGGAGTACGGGATGCTCGGTTTGGTACTTTGGAGCAATCCAAAGCGCCGAAAGGCCCTGATCTGGTGCGAAGATCAAAGAGATCTTGCGTATTTTGATGGGGCTGACGAAGGCGATAACGTTGCCCAATTTGGCACAGGGGACACTTCGGTGGTGCCAGTTGTGGGTGATATGTTGATTTTTGATATCTGCAGTAGCAGCGAAATGCGCCGCGCAATCAATGTGCGGGCTTTGGCTAACGGTGCAGTGGACGATCTGATCGCGCGGCTGAAAGCGGCCGGGCGTCGGGCAAGTGGCGCGGATATTGACGCGCTGGTGGCAGAGTCTGCCGCCAACAAGGACAATGTGGTGAGCTTCCCGTCTGGGGCGCGCTCACGCAATCCGGCACCAAATCTGGTGACGGTCGGTTAAGGCAATCGCGCCCGTGGGGGAGCGGTCTGGTCAGAAAGCGTCTGGTGTGGACCAAAGTTTTCTGGCCGGATCAGCGGGTCGATGCCGAGGAATTCGGAGGCGGGATCCTCCGTTTACTGCGACCACTCACGAACCAAAAAGGGAGGCAAGCTGCCTCCCTTTACTGTTTTCACCTGTGAGAATGTGGCGGCGTTATTCCGCGCCGCGGGACAGGGCCGCAACACCGGTGCGCGCCACCTCAATCAGGCCGAGCGGGCGCATGAGCTCTGCAAAGGCGTCAATTTTCTCAGGCGCACCAGTGAGTTCAAAGACAAAGCTCTCCAGCGTGCTGTCCACCGCATTGGCGCGGAAGATATCGGCCAGACGCAGGGCCTCCACACGTTTGTCGCCGGTGCCTGCCACTTTGAAAAGCGCCAGTTCACGCTCAACAGAGGGGCCTTCCACGGTCAGGTCATGCACATCATGCACCGGCACGATGCGGCCCAGCTGTGCCTTGATCTGTTCGATCACCTGCGGTGTGCCGGTGGTCACAACGGTGATGCGCGACAGCTTGCCGGTGTGATCCACCTCAGCCACGGTGAGGCTCTCGATGTTGTAGCCACGGCCGGAGAATAGGCCAATCACACGCGCCAGAACGCCCGGCTCATTGTCGACCAGAACCGCCAGTGTGTGCGCTTCCTGTGTGTCCGAGAAATTGGGACGTAGGTTGTAGGCAGAGTGGCTCGTGGAGCCTTTCTTGATTTTTAGAGCAGCCATGATCTTTCTCCTTACACCAGTACCGCGCCGCCGGCCTCGATTGCGCCCTGCGTGCTGGCTTCGCCCAGAAGCATTTCATTGTGCGGCTTGCCTGATGGGATCATCGGGAAGCAGTTCTCGTGTTTCTCTACCAGACAGTCAAAGATCACCGGACCGTCGTAGTTCAACATTTCCATGATCGCCTCATCCAGATCATCCGGGTCAGAACAGATGATGCCTTTGGCGCCAAAGGCTTCGGCGAGCTTTACAAAATCAGGCAGCGCCTCAGACCAGCTGTGGCTGTAGCGTTCGCCGTGCAGCAGTTCCTGCCACTGGCGCACCATGCCGAGGCGCTCGTTGTTGAGGATGAACTGTTTCACCGGCAGGCGGAACTGCACCGCGGTGCCCATTTCCTGCATGTTCATCAGCCAGCTGGCCTCACCTGCCACGTTGATCACGAGGCTGTCGGGATGTGCGACCTGCACACCCACGGACGCCGGTACACCGTAGCCCATGGTGCCAAGGCCCCCGGAGGTCATCCAGCGGTTGGGATCTTCAAAGCCGAGATACTGCGCGGCCCACATCTGGTGCTGACCAACCTCGGTGGTGATATAGCGGTCGTGGTCTTTGGTCAGGGCCTCAAGACGCTCCAGCGCGTATTGAGGTTTGATGACTTTGCCTTCCTGCGTGTACTTCAGGCATTCGACCTTGCGCCAATCGCTGATCTGGCCTTGCCAGTTGGCAATCGCCTCGCGGTTCACAGTGCGGCCACGGGCTTTCCAGACTTTCAGAATGTCGGTCAGCACGCTTTCCACATCGCCCACAATCGGGATGTCCGCCTTGATCACTTTGTTGATCGAGGAGGGGTCGATGTCGATATGCGCTTTGATGGAGTCTGGCGAGAAGGCCGAGATCAGGCCGGTGATGCGGTCGTCAAAGCGCGCGCCGATGTTGATCATCAGGTCGCAGTCATGCATCGCCATATTTGCCTCATAAAGACCGTGCATGCCAAGCATACCAAGCCAGTTCTCACCGGACGCTGGATAGGCACCCAGCCCCATCAGGGTGGAGGTGATCGGAATGCCGGTGGCATCCACCAGCTCACGCAGCAGCTGCGAGGCCTTCGGGCCGGAGTTGATCACCCCGCCGCCGGTGTAAAACACCGGACGCTCTGCCTTTTCCATCGCCTCAACCAATTCATTGATCGCAGTGATGTCGCCTTTGGTCTGCGGCTCATAGATCGAGGTGTCCGACTTCTCCGGGGCTGTGTAGGTGCCGGAGGCAAACTGCACATCTTTGGGGATGTCGATCAGCACAGGGCCGGGGCGGCCGGAGCGCGCCACGTGGAAGGCCTGATGCAGGGTTTCGCTCAGGGTTTCGGTCTCTTTGGCGAGCCAGTTGTGCTTGGTGCAGGGGCGAGTGATGCCCACGGTGTCTGCTTCCTGAAAGGCGTCAGAGCCGATCATGAAGGTTGGCACCTGTCCGGTGAGCACAACGATTGGAATGGAGTCCAGCAACGCATCGGTCAGGCCGGTCACCGCGTTGGTGGCGCCGGGGCCGGATGTCACCAGCGCCACACCCACCTTGCCGGTGGAGCGGGCATAGCCCTCTGCCGCATGCACCGCGCCCTGCTCGTGACGCACGAGGATGTGGCGGATGTCATTTTGCTGAAAAATCTCGTCGTAAATCGGTAGGACGGCTCCCCCCGGATAGCCAAAGACTGTGTCCACACCCTGATCCTTCAGGGCTTGAACAACCATTTTTGCTCCGGTCATCTGACGTGTCATCACTCTCTCCGTTACCGACGTCATTTCACATTCGTTGCGCACAAAAAAACCCCCGCTTTTGGCGAGGGCGCATGGGGTACCATTATGGTGTCCGTTACCGGCCCATGCGCCAATTTCTTAGAATGACGACTAGCTGTTGCATTGCGTCGGTCCTCAAGTTGGGTTCCATTGTGTTCGAACCGGACCTTATGTGTGCTGCACAGCGGCGTCAACCGCGAATGGTAAGAGAAATGCATATTTTGGGTCGAAAATCTTTTCATTTGTTGCGCGGAGTGCGGGTCTCCGTGAAATTTGAGGAAAAATCATGGGTGCATTTCAACTGATTCAGATCACACCGTTTGTTCCGTGCCGCAATTTGGAGCGTCAAATCGGCTTCTATCGGGATGTGTTGGGCTTTGAGCTGGGCTTTCAGGCGGAGAACTACGCCTTCCTGCGGGCAGGGCCCGTGGCGATCCGTTTGATTGAGGTGGAGGAGGGGGAAGACCTCGCTGCCGCGGGCAAGGAGACTTCCTTTTATATCGATGTGGTTGGCATCGACGCGCTTTATGAGCGGCTGCGCCCGCAGCTTGAGACTTTGGCGGAAGGCCGATTGCGCGCGCCCTTTGATCAGGATTACGGCCAGCGCGAATTCCACGTGAAAGATGAGGATTGCACGCTGGTGTTCTTTGGCGAGGCTATTGCGGGCTGAGCTGCTGTTATAGCCCGACGCCGGTGCCTTGCAGCACGCCGTGTTCCATGGCGTAGCGCGTCAGGCCTGCGGTGGACGAAATCCCCAGCTTGCGTTTGATGTTCTTGCGGTGGGTCTCCACTGTGCGCACAGAGATGTTCAGATCAATCGCAACCTGCTTGTTGGATTTGCCCTGCGCCAGTTGCAGCAGAACGGTCTGCTCGCGGCTGGTGAGCGGTTCGCGCCCTTCGCCATCCGCAGGCGAGAGCGATCCGGCCGCACCGGTGCAGAGATAACGCTCGCCCTGCATCACCGCATCAATCGCGGTTTTGATTTCCTCGGTGGGCACATCTTTGAGCACATAGCCCATCGCACCATGGCTGAGGGCGGTGTTGATATACTCGGGGCTGTCGTGCATCGACAGGATCAGTACCCGCAGATCCGGGTTCATTTCCAGCAGCATCTCGGTGGCGGTCAGCCCGCCGATCTCCGGCATGTTGAGATCCATCAGCACCACATCAGGCGCAAGTTCCGCAATCTGATCCACCGCTTCGCGCCCATTGGAAAGCGTGCCCACCACGGTGATGTCATCATAGCTTTCCAGAATGCTCTCGATGCCTTCGGCGACCATCGGGTGATCGTCTACAATCATGACTTTGGTGGCGGGGCTGTCGGAAGGGGCGGTCATGCGCGGGCCTTTCTACTGTTGTCGGTCCCCTCGCTTTCAGGGGGGAGAATGTGACTTAGCGGGACTTCTGCCACAATCACGGTTCCGGTGCGAGATGAGAATATGCGCAGGGTGCCTTCCAGCTGCTCGACCCGCTCCTGCATATTGCGCAGGCCAAGCCCGCCGCGCTCTGAGGGCGGGGCATCCTGAGGCAGGCCGCAGCCATTGTCGGCGATGCGCAGGGTGGCACCGCTTTTGTGGCCGCGCAGATCCATGGTGACTTTGCTGGCGCCGGAGTGGCGCTCGACATTGGTCAGCGCTTCCTGCGCGATGCGATAAAGTGCGATCTTGGATTCCTGATCGAGCCGGTTGCGGAACACCACGGTCTGGAAATCCACCTCAATGCCGGTGCGCGCGGCATATTCATCCGTCAGCACCTTCAGCGCGGGCCCAAGGCCCAGATCATCCAGCACACCGGGGCGCAGATCACGCGAGATGCGGCGCACCTCCTGAATGGCACCTGACAGGTGGTCGATGCCTTTCTCCAGCGATTGCAGCCCCCGTTCATCGCCGGATTTCACCCGCCTGCGGGCGCTGTCGAGCGCATAGCGCACGCCCACCAGCAGCTGGGAAATCCCGTCATGAAGCTCACGCGCCACGCGTCCGCGCTCTTCTTCCTGAGCGTCAAACACCCGCTGGGTCAGCGCCTTCAGCTTGGTGTCCGCCAGCCTGCGCTCGCGCACGGTGATCACAAAGCCGGAAAAGAACACCAAAAGCAGCGCGGCCACGGTGATCACGAGGATATAGAAGGAGGTGCGCTGCACGCGCTCTTCCACATCCGCCCGCGCGGCGGCCACGCTTTCCAGCACATCGTCAATGAACACCCCTGTGCCGACCACCCATTGCCAGTCCTGCAGACCCACCGCATAGGTGACCATGCGCGCGGTTTCATTGGTGCTGGGTTTGGTCCAGTCAAAGCTGTGATAGCCGCCGCCAGAGCGCGCGATCTGAATGAGCGGATCCGTGATTTCCGTGCCGTTGAGATCGGTCAGCCCCCGCCAGTTCTTGCCAATCAGATAGGTCTGGCGCGGGCTCACCAGATTGGTGCCCTCATAATCAAAGACAAAGAAGTAGCCGTCCTGACCATAAAGCATGGAAGACAGGATCTGGGTGACCGACAGCTTGGCCTGATCATCATCCGGCGCGGCGCGGCCATAGATGTTCACAAAAGCGGTGCGGGCAATCGAGATGTAGTTTTTCAGCTCTGCCTTCTTGGCTTCGATCAGCTGGGATTCCAGCGCGCGGATTTCACGCTCGGCCAGTTGCCGTGATTGGTTGGCCACCAGCACGGAAATCGCCGCCACCGCCAGCAGAAGCGGCAGGGTCGCCAGCAGGAAGAGCTTTTGCCCGTAGGAGGGGCGCAACAGAGACAGGAGGAGGCGCATACCCGATTCGTTACGGAATTTTTGCAGCGAATCAAACCCAAGAATCACGTGATACAACCTATGCGTACAGAGATTCGCAGGCTGTTAACCCCAGACTGGCCAGTATTTTTTACCATTTGCCGCATTTCTACGCGGTAGTGGGTATTTCTTCTACGTAGGGGCAAGGCTAGGCTCTCCCCACTTCAACGATCCGCTCGGACTCTCTGGAGGGAGGGCCGGGCTGAACAAATTCTGGGAGGAATACATAAATGGATCGTCGTTCTTTTCTGAAGACTTCTGCTCTGGGCGGCACCGCAGCCGCGGCAACCACTCTGGCCGCACCTGCATATGCTTCCGGCAAGCGCACCCTGACCATGGTGACCTCTTGGGGTCGTGGCCTGGCAGGCGTGTTTGACGCCGCGCAATACGCTGCAGACACCATCACCGCGATGTCTGACGGTGACCTGACCGTGGAAATCAAAGCAGCTGGCGAACTCGTTGGCGCATTTGAAGTATTTGACGCCGTGACCGCAGGTCAGGCCGACATGTACCACGCCGCTGACTACTACTTCGTCAGCCAGCACCCAGGTTACGCCTATTACACCTCTGTTCCGTTCGGCATGACCGCACAGGAACTGGTGAACTGGTACTACCACGGTGAAGGCGCGGCTCTGCATGACGAGCTGGGCGAAATCTTCGGTCTGAAATCCTTCCTCGCAGGCAACACCGGCGCGCAGGCAGGTGGCTGGTTCTCCAAAGAGATCAACGGCCCGGAAGACTTCCAAGGTCTGAAGTTCCGTATGCCAGGTCTCGGTGGCCAGGCGCTGGGCAAAATGGGTGCATCTGTTCAGAACCTTCCAGGTTCCGAGGTGTATCAGGCGCTGGCATCCGGTGCGATCGACGGCACCGAGTGGATCGGCCCATGGGCTGACGAGAAAGCCGGTTTCCAGGAAATCACCAAGTTCTACTACACCGCAGGCTTCCACGAGCCAGGCGCGGGTCTGTCCCTGGCGACCAACCGCGAAGTCTTTGACAGCCTGTCCCCTGCGCACCAGAAGATCATTGAGACTGCAGCAGCAGCGTCCCACCAGTGGAACCTCGCTCAGTTCCTCAACAACAACGGTGCCGCGCTTCAGCGTCTGCAGGCCGGTGGCGTGAAAACTCTGGAATTCCCAGACAGCGTTTGGGACGCCATGGGTGCAGCTGCGAAAGAGACTCTGGACAGCTACATGGACGACGATCTCTTCGTGAAAATCCGCAGCTCGGTCGAAGCAAGCATGAAGGCTTCTTCTGGCTGGCTGGTGAAATCTGAAGGTGTGTATCGCGCTCAGCGTGACCGCATCCTGGGCTAAGCCCATCTATCGCTAAAGACATTGACCCCTCGGTACTCACTCCGAGGGGTCTTTTTCTAAAATCTGTCCGGCGGTCTGGCGGTGCCGTCTTTTCGAACAATAAGGGGATGAGGGGACAATGCTGGACGGTCTGGTCTGGTTTTTTTCCAACATTGGCCAAGCTTTTGTGAACGCCGCTTACGCGATCACACATCCAAGCAGCTGGCTGAGCTGGATAGGCGGCCTTGAAACCACCGAGGACAAACAGGCGCTGATGCGCTTTGTCTACTACGGTGGCTCGGTCGAGTTTTTCTTTGTGGTGTTTACACTCTTCCTGATCGTGACCGCGGTCGGGTTCTGGCGGAACGGCTTCATGTGGGGCTGTGTGCGCGTGCTGGAAGGTCTTGCCAACTCGGTGGGCCGTTTCTTTGCATGGGCGGGCCTTCTGATGGTGCTGCAGCAGATCGTGATCGTTTTCATGCAACGGATCTTCACCGTGGCGGAAATCTCGCTGATCTGGAAGGCGGACTGGCTGACAGCGGATGTGAGCTGGTGGGCGGAAGAGCTGAAGCTCTATAACGCCATGATCGTCTGCCTCTGTGCGACCTACACCTTTGTGCAGGGCGGCCACGTGCGTGTGGACCTTGTCTACTCCACGATCAGCCACCGCGCCAAACGTGTGATCGACATGCTGGGCTCGCTGATCTTCATGATGCCAGCGGCTGTGCTGACATGGATGTACGGCTGGTTCTTCATGTGGCGCCACCTTGTGACACCGAAGGTTTCGGCGTCTGACAAGCTGACACTGCTGGAGAAAAAGGCGCGTATCCTGAAATGGAACGTGGAAACCATTGGCTTCTCGCCAAACGGGTTTAACGCCTATTTCCTCTTCAAAGTGCTTCTGGTGCTCTTCGCCGGCATGGTCTTCTTGCAAGCCATCGCCTTCTTCTACCGCTCCTTCCTTGAATTCAAAGAAGGTGCAGGCAGCGCAGGCAAATACCTCGACCGCGACACGCTGGGCGAAGGTGAAGAAGCCTACGAAGGCACACACTGATCTAAGGGGCAGAACTTATGCTATTTGGACTTGATGGGGTCGAGGTCGGCCTGATTATCGTCTTCCTCTGCCTCTTTGGGGGCATTCTTTCCGGCTTCCCGGTGGCCTTTGCCATTGGCGGGGCAGGGGTGATCTCTTTCGGGATCATTGCTGCGCTCGACAGCGCCGGTATTCTCATTCACCAGGCCATTGATACGGGCTCGGCCATGTATGGCGATCTGATCTCGCAAGGGATCAAGGCTGATACAATCTCGATCTTCCGCTACCCGGACTTGCCGCGCATTGCGGAACCGGTGTTCCCGGGCGGTTGGGAACAGGCCATGGACCGCAACCTGAGCTTCATCGTGAACCGGATGAACGAGCGTGTGCTTGCCGGTCAGTCGATTGAGACCCTGCTGGCGGTTGTGATGTTTGTTCTGATGGGCATCACGCTGGAACGCTCCAAGATCGCAAACGATCTGCTGACCACAATGGCGCGCGTCTTTGGCCCGCTGCCCGGTGGTCTGGCTGTGTCGGTTGTGGTTGTGGGTGCTTTCCTTGCGGCCTCCACCGGTATTGTGGGCGCAACCGTTGTGACCATGGGCCTTCTGTCGCTGCCAACCATGCTCAAGCACGGCTACAACCCGAAGCTGGCAACAGGTGTGATCGCAGCTTCCGGCACATTGGGGCAGATCATTCCGCCTTCCATCGTGATTGTTCTGCTCGGCACGCTGGCGGGCGACCTCTACTCTGCGGCACAGGAAAACCGTGCGCAGGTGGCAGGTTGTTCTGACGCGCTGACCTTCCTCGGCGAACCGGCGGTTGTCTCTGTGGGCACATTGTTCCAGGCGGCGCTGATCCCCGGCATTATGCTGGCGGTGCTCTATGGTCTTTATGCCTTTGGCTATGCCCTGCTGAACCCGAAAGAAGCGCCTGCCGTGGAATTCGGCGAAGCCTCTGGCGAAGCCGTCACCCGTGGTGAAAGCCTGACATGGTTCCTCGCGGTGCCTGCGGGACTGATCGCCGGTGTGATCCTGCTGGGGCAGGTGAACTTCATTGGCGACCAGAACGTCACCGTGGACAGCTTCTCTGATGCGGGCAAAACCGCAAGCCTGCGCACAAACGTGAGCGAGGAGTGCCGCGCCTCCATGATCGATCTGCACGGGCAGCTGGCGTGGGATACCGCCGTGGCCGAGCAGGCAGCGATTGATGAGGCCGGTGGTGTGGCAGAAGCCCGCGCGCTGACCGAGGACGAACGCGCCGAGCTGCGTGCCGAGAAGATCGCCGCAGCCGCGCCGATCGGCTCCGGTATCGCGATTGGCTTCCTGCTGCTGGCGCTGGTCATCACCACCGCACGTGGTGTGTCGCCAAGTGCCGACAGAACGCCTCTGATGGTTGGGGCGGCCGGCATCGTGCTGGCGCTGGCGGTGGACACGATCCTGATCTCGCCGGTGACAACACCGGGCTGGACGCTGATCTATCTGGCGATCCCGCTGGCGCTGACGCTGTATGGCGTGCGCTATGCGGCCGGTCTGCTGGGCAAGAATGATCTGTTGCGCGTGGTCTTCCCGCCGCTCGTGCTGATCATTGCGGTGCTTGGCTCGATCCTGGGTGGCATCACCAACCCGACGCCCGCAGCGGCGCTGGGCGCAGGTGGCGCGATCATGCTGGCGGCCTACCGCAAGCTGAAGGATCAGGAACGCTCCGGTGCGATCATCATCTGGGCCACATTTGCGGTGATCATCATGATCCTCGTTGGTGTGAACTTTGATCTGCGCGTGAACCAGGCTGAAGTCGAAGTCGAGAACTACATCGCCTTCTTCGTGGCCAAAGGGACCTACCTCTTTGCCATGTTTGGTCTGCTTTATGGCTGTTGGGTGCTGTTCCGCGGCAAGGTGCTGACACCGATCGTGCGCGAAACGGCCAAGGTGACCTCCATGGTCTTCACCATTCTGATCGGCTCCCAGCTGCTCAATCTGGTGGTGATCAGCTTTGGTGGGGAACACTATATCCAGCAGTTCCTGCAGTCCTTTGACAATGAGTTCAAAGTCTTCCTGATCGTGATGCTGGTGCTGTTTGTGATGGGCTTCGTGCTCGACTTTCTGGAGATCATCTACATCGTGATCCCAATTGTCGGCCCGGTCATCTACGGCGGCACCTTTGATCCGAAATGGGTGACCATCATGATCGCGGTGAACCTGCAGACCTCGTTCCTGACGCCACCCTTTGGCTTCGCGCTCTTCTATCTCAGAGGCGTGGCGCCCAAGGAGGTCACGACCGGGCATATCTACAAGGGCATCATCCCCTTCGTACTCATCCAGGTCGTGGGTCTGGCGATCCTGTGGTACTTCCCCTCCATCGTGACGATCCTGCCGGATCTGCTCGGCGGCTGAGGATAGCGACATTTGACAGAATATTTGGGGGCCTTCGGGCCCCCTTTTTGTTGGGGGGAGTTGAATGGTGCTTGAGGTGAGAGAGTTTGGGGGGAAGGTCGGCAACGAGCCCAATTTACCGGATGCTGCAGCCCCCATGAATGACCGCTTTTCTTGCAAAATTGAATTACACACTCTACTAATCGACGTGTTGAATCCTCAAGGTTTTACAGAGACGGGACTGCTGGAATTGGCACGACACGTTCACAGCCCACCAAAAGTAACTAAGCCGCAACTTGGCGAGGGGCCAAGTTGGTGGTCTCAATTCACTGGCATTCGTTGTCCAAATTGTGGTCGCCCTCAGCCTCCAGGACGAATGTCAGCTACTAACCCCAGTCGGGGCCATAACCGTTCTGATTTCCATATGTGCGGCGGTTGTGGCCGCTACCTCTTTCTTACCGGCGAAAGACGTCTCAGGCGATTTTTCTTGCTGCACCTTCCAGTGTTTTTCGGGGTCGGCCAAACAGGCTTTTCTGTTATCAGAAATATTGACGGCCTCAATATTTACCGTGGTGCAAGGGAAGCATACGAACCAAACTTCCTAGGCTTTCTCATCATCTGCGTCTCAATCTACATTGCTCTAAACCTTACTGGACGATTTGAAATTGTCGGCACCGCTACATCGCCTGAAACGGACAAACTTGATGCCCAAGGCGATCAAGAGAGCTGATCGCCCCACACTTGGCGTTACTCCAAAACAAGCTACAGAAGCGCACAGACACTGAACAGAAGATCGACAATGCGGTCATTGACGCAAATGCAGCGAAAGGTAGCAAAGTCCCGCAAAGCAGGCATTCTCAGGTTTAAAAGCGCCGCAATACGCCCATGTAAATTCGCGCCTGCTCAGCCAGCCATTGGGCTACCCAAAGCCCAATTCTCCCCTCACAGCGCCGAGCGCCCTCACACCTCAGCTCAGTACCGCGCCGCCCGGTTGATCAGGACAGACCCCATCACGTGATCGGTCAAACCCTGTTTGCGCGCGGTGGTGATCATCAAAACAATCGAAATGATCTGCAGGATCGGAAAGGCCACTGAGATGGTGAAACCCAGCGTGTGCAGGAAGGCCGCGCCAAGGCCAAAGCGCGCGCCGTCTGACTGGCGCAGCTCAATCGACATCAGGCGCATGCCCCAAGTGGCGGAGCCGGTGGCGATGGTCACCACGCGATAGGCAAACCCGAAGAAAAACAGCAGCGCCCCAAAAAACAGGATCCCGGTGAAGGCCGTGAACGGCAGCACCAGCACACAAAGCACAAAGATCACAGCGGTGTCGATCAACCAGGCCAGAAGCCGTTTGAAGGTCACGTCCTCATAAAACTCCGCCTGTATGTCAGGGTCGGGCAGGGCATAGCTGCGGGTGTTGGCGTTGTGTTGTGACATATCGTACTGTGTCATGACCCTCTCTCCGGGGTGAACATCAAAAACAGGCTACTTCAAAACAGCAGCGCGGAAGAAGCCTCCCGCGCCACGATTTTTAAGATTGCCAAAGCGCGCTCAGGCGTCTTCGGTTTCCTGTTTGGCATTGGCTGCTTTGGTGGCGCGCTCGTCCATGAACTGGTCAAACTCTGCCTTGTCCTTGGCCGCACGCAAACGCTCCAGGAACTCCTCAAAGCTTTTCTGCTCGTCTTCCAGACGGCGCAGGGTCTCGTCGCGGTAGGAATCAAAGGCGCTGTTGCCGGTTGGGGTCATCACATGCATCCGACGCGAGCAGCTGCGGCTGCGGTGAGATTTCTTGAACATATCCTTGCTCCAGATCATGTAAAACAGAAGGGCCAGGCCAATCGGCCAGAAGAACACAAAACCAAGCACCATGGCGGCGATCCAGGCACCTTTGCCTTTGCTGTCAAGCCATGCCTCGCTTTTGCCAAACCAGCCAAGATGGCGCGTGTCAGCGGAATATGCGGTTGCGGCAGGGGTCATTTGGGTCTCCGAAGTTGGTGTTTCTAGCTACGCTGTGGCGGGGTATGTAAATCCCTTTCACATTACCTAGATTGGCACTGCGGGCCTCTAATGCAAGCGCAAATGTGAATAGTTTTTACATTTTCGACTTATGTGGCTGATTTTGGTTGGATTTTTTATCAGAATGAAGTTTGGATCAGCTGCTGAAGGCGCTGATTTCCGCGCCGGTCAGCTCTTGTAACACCTGCGGCGCAAGGCAAAACACATGGTTGGGCGTGCCTGCGGCGGCCCAGATCTCCTCAAATCCCATCAGATGCGCATCCATAAAGCTGCGGATCGGGGAGAGATGGCCCAAAGGGCTGACCCCGCCGATGGCAAAACCGGTCTGGCTGCGCACCACAGCGGCATCCGCGCGCGCAAGCGGCCCGCCGGCCAGCGCTGCGGCGGCCTCAAGATCGACCTGCCGCCCGCCAGCTGTCAGAAACAACAGCACATCGCCGCTGTCTTGCAGCTGAAAGACAATGGATTTGGCAATCTGATCCACATGGCACCCCACCGCTGCGGCGGCCATCTCAGCGGTGCGCGCGCCCTCTGTTTCGCGGATGTCGATGGCGGCCCCTGCGGCTTCCAGCGCGGCGCGCACCCGTTTCAGACTTTTGCTCATGACAGGCCCCTCTCGTTTGGGTTGATTTCTAGCGCAGCTCGGCGCAGCTTGTCATCATGAGAGCAGTGGATATCCAGAAAGACGCGCTTCTGGCGCTGGAAACCCGCGTGTGGACAGCCCTGGTGCAGGGTGACGCCGCTGCGGATGGCGCGCTTTTGACGGCGGATTTTCTTGGCGTGTATTCCGATGGCTTTGGCGACAAGGCGGATCACACCGGCCAGCTGGCCCATGGGGCCACCGTGGTGGATTTTCGCCTCAGCGACGTCAAGCTGCGCCAGATCTGCGAAGACGCGGCCCTGCTGATCTACCGCGCGGATTATCTGCGCGTGGGCGGCGCGGATTGGGAAGCCATGCTGATCAGCTCGCTCTGGGAGAGGCGGGACGGGGAATGGCGCAACAGCTTCAGCCAAGACACCCCGCTGACCGGCTACACCCATCCTTAAGACCCGCGCCTAAGCGCTTCTCATTCCTGAAATATCCCGGGGTATCCACCGCTTGCGGTGGCAGGGGCAGCACCCCTTTTTCCATCACGCCGCATTGACCTTCGCGGCGTGCGGGTTTCAAAGTCCCCCCATGACGTTTGCATCCCAAATCACCCGCCTGCCACATGCTTATGATGCTGATCTCGGGGCGGAGGCCTGCGCCGCCGTGCCGGGCCTGTCCGGCGATCTGGCCAAGCTGATCACCGGCACCGCAGGCTCCAGCCCCTATCTCAAAGGTCTGATCCACAAAGAGGCGGATTGGCTGCCCGAAGCGCTCACGGATGCGGATGCGGCGCTGGCACAGCTGATTGCCATCTTGAAAGAAAGCGCACCGGATCAGCGGCCCACAGCACTGCGCGCGGGCAAGCGCAAGGTGGCGCTTTTGACCGCTTTGGCAGATCTCTCCGGAGCGTGGTCTCTGGAGAAGGTCACCGGCACCTTGACCGAATTTGCCGATCTGGCCAGCCAGTTGGCGATGGAGGCCACCATTGGTGCAGAAATCCGGCGCGGCAAGCTGCCCGGCGCCACCGAAGACGATATTCCCACGGCGGGCGGCATGGTCACGCTGGCGATGGGGAAAATGGGCGCGCATGAGCTGAATTACAGCTCCGATATTGATCTCATCTGCCTGTTTGATGAGACCCGCTTTGATCCCGATGACTACCACGATGCCCGCGCCAGCTTCATCCGCGCGACCCGCAAGATGGCGGCGATGCTGAATGATCTGACCGGCGAAGGCTATGTCTTCCGCACCGATCTGCGCCTGCGGCCCGATCCGGCGGTGACACCGGTCTGCATCGCCATGGAAACGGCAGAGCGCTATTATGAAAGCCTCGGGCGCACGTGGGAGCGTGCCGCCTATATCAAGGCGCGGCCCTCCGCGGGTGATCTCGACGCCGGGGCGCGTTTTCTGAAAACCCTCACGCCCTTTGTGTGGCGGCGGCATCTGGATTTTGCCGCCATTCAGGATGCCCATGACATGCGCCTGCGCATTCGCGAGCACAAAGGCCTTGGCGGGGAGATCACGCTGGACGGCCACGACATGAAGCTTGGCCGCGGCGGCATCCGCGAGATCGAGTTCTTCACCCAGACCCGCCAGCTAATCGCCGGGGGGCGCGATCCTTATCTGCGCGATCGCCATACGGTGCCGGGGCTGCGCAAGCTGGCCTCCAAGGGCTGGGTGCCCGATGAGGTGGCCGAGGGGTTGTCTGATCACTACCGGTTCCATCGCGAGGTCGAGCACCGCGTGCAGATGGTGGCGGACGCCCAGACCCACCGCTTGCCCAAAGGCTCGGAAGGCTGGGGCCGCATTGCCGGGCTTATGGGGCGCGATATTGACGATCTTCAGGCCGAGCTGCGCGCCCGCCTGACCGAAGTGCATGACATGACCGAAGGCTTTTTTGCGCCGGATGCCTGCGCGCCGGAGGCGGTCAGCGATCACAGCTTTGATCCGGATGTCTTGGGCCGTTGGCAGACCTATCCGGCCTTTCGCAGCGCGCGGGCGACGGAGATCTGGGGGCGGCTGCGTCCGGAGATCCTGCGGCGTCTGGCGCAGAGTCCACGGCCTGATGAGGCGCTTCTGGCGCTTGATGGCTTTCTGCGCGGCTTGCCTGCGGGCGTGCAGCTGTTCTCGCTGTTTGAGGCCAACCCGCAGCTGATTGATCTGCTGATTGATATTGTTGGCACCGCACCGGCACTGGCGCAGCATCTGTCGCGCAATTCCGGCGTGTTTGATGCGGTGATCGGCGGCGGCTTCTTTGCGCCCTGGCCGGGCAAGGCGGCGCTGTCAGAAGAGCTGGCAGAGCGGCTGGCGCAGGAAAGTGACTATGAGACCCAGCTCGACACCACCCGCCGCTGGGCCAAGGAATGGCAGTTCCGCATCGGTGTGCATCACCTGCGCGGGTTGATCGGGGCCGAGGAGGCCGGACAGCATTATGCCGATCTGGCAGATGCGGTGCTCGCGGCGCTGTGGCAGCCGGTGGCCGATCAATTTGCCGCCAAACACGGCCCCATGCCGGGACGTGGCGCGATGGTTCTGGGCATGGGCTCGCTTGGCGCGCGCCGCCTCAATGCCACCTCCGATCTGGATCTCATCGTGATCTATGATGCCGATGGGGTGGAGGCCTCTGAGGGGCGTCGCCCGCTAGCGGCGCGGCCTTATTATGCACGCTTCACGCAGGCGCTGGTGACCGCGCTCAGCGCCCCCATGGCGCAGGGGCGGCTTTATGAAGTGGACATGCGCTTGCGCCCCTCTGGCACGCAAGGGCCGGTGGCCACCTCGCTGGCGTCGTTTCAGAACTATCAGCAAAATGAGGCCTGGACCTGGGAGCACCTCGCGCTCACCCGCGCGCGGCCAGTGACCGGCACGCCGGAGCTGATGGCAGAGGTCGAAGCCTTCCGCCAGGAGGTGCTGAGTGCGCCCAAAGTACCGGAGACAGTGGCGCAGGACGTGGCAGACATGCGCGCGCGCATCGCCGCAGCCAAAGCGCCGGATGGGCCTTGGGATGCCAAGATCGGGGCAGGCCGCCTGCAGGATATTGAGCTGTTGAGCCAGGCAGGCGCGCTTCTGGCGGGCAGCCCGCGCCGCGCGGTCACGCAGGGCCTGCAGGCCGGTGTCGCAATTGGATGGCTGAACGGCGACATTGTGACAGAGCTGGCCAGCACCTATCGGCTTTGTTGGCAGGTGCAGCTTGCCTCCAAACTGCTGTCTGGCCAGACCATTGATCCGGATCAGATCGGCGAGGGCGGGCGCGCATTCCTGTTGCGCGAAACCGGCGCGGCAGACATAGAGGCGTTGCAGACGCGGCTGAATGAGGCCTGCGCCCGCGCGGCGGCGGCGATCACAGCGGCGCTGGCGGACACAAGTGAGATCGCCAAAAGGGAGGCGTGAGATGGATCTTTCAGAGTTTGACCCCAAGGGGCTGATCCGGGAAAGCTACCGGATCGAGGGAATCCAGTTGCCTGAATGCCGCTCGATCTTTCTGGATTGGGCGCTTTCCTTGCCGGTGGGTGCGGACACGCAGGTCGCGATCGAAGCGCTGCGCAAGGCCTATGGCACAGATCATCCGGACCACCCGATGACCGAGGTTCTGAAAAACGGGCAGGTGCAGATGAGCGGTACCCCGCGCCGTCGTGGCGGCTGGCGCAGCCGCGAGCGCGGCTGAAGCGCGCCTACGCAAATCCACCCGCGTTGCGCGGGGGAAATTCCGGGCTGAGAGGGCTTTGACAATTTTATTCAATTCCCTCGAATCGTCCTGAGCCCGCCCCAATCGCGCCCCAATTGCCGCGCATCTTGATTGACATACAGAACAGGCGAAATCCGCCGAAGGAGTCGATCATGTCTATGAAGCGTGTGTTTGCAGCAATGGTTTTGGGACTGGGTGTCAGCGCCTGTGCGTCCGTGGATACCGCGAGCCGGAACGCGCCGTTTGACGTGCCTCCCACCGAGATCGCAGCGCCTGCGCCGTCTTATCAGATGGCCAACTTTGAGGTTTCCGTGCCGCGCAGCCTGCGGGTGTCTGAGGCGAATATGTATTACCCCGGCGGCGACATTGTCTGGCGCGGAGATGGCTATGGCGACCGCTACAAACAGGTACAGGCGATATTTGAAGAAGGGCTGCGCATTGGCGGTGGCCCGCTGGAAGGCGCCCGTCCGGTTTCGGTGCAGATCGAAGTCACCCGCTTTCACGCGCTGACCGAAAAAACCCGCTACACCGTGGGCGGCGTACACTCCATTGAGTTTGTCATGACCATTGTGGACGCCCAGACCGGCACCGTGCTGCGCGGGCCCAAGCCGATCAAGGCGAGCCTTGTGGGCTATGGCGGTCAGAAAGCCGTCGCGGCAGAGGCCCGTGGCCTGACGCAGAAATACCGCATCACCCAGCATCTGGCCTATGTGCTGCGCGAGGAATTGACCAAAGCGGAAGGCTTTGTTCCGCCCTCACGTGGCGCAACCAAGACCATCACGCCGCTATCTCCGGTTGGCGCAGAGCAGGTGGCACAGCTGAACTGATCCGTCAGGGCTTTTCACATCCCACAGAACACAGTAGGAGGGCGGCATGTCTATGCCGTCCTCTTCTGTTTCCGCCACCGGTGATCTGCCGGTTGTCCGCCTCAAGCCCAAAGCCAATGCGCGCGCAATCCGCCATGGCTTTCCCTGGGTCTATGACAATGAGCTGGTGACCGACCGGCGCACCAAAGCGCTCACGCCCGGTACCCTGGCCATTCTGGAAGACGACACCCGCGCGCCCATCGGGCTGGTCGCCACCAACAGCCAGAGCAAGATCTTCTGCCGGATGTTGGATCGTGATGTCACAACCGTGGTGGATCAGGCGTGGTTTGAGGCCAAATTTGCCTATGCGCTGGCGATGCGGGAACGGCTTTACGACACGCCTTATTACCGTTTGATCCATGCCGAGGCGGACGGGCTGCCCGGTGTGGTGGTGGACCGCTTTGGCGACACCGCCGTGATCCAGCCCAATGCCGCCTGGGCGGATGCGCGTCTGGACATGATGGTCGCGGCCTTGGCCAAGGTTACCGGTGTCAGCACCATCCTGATGAACGGCTCCGGTCGTGCGCGCAGCCTTGAGGGGCTGGAAGAGCACAGCGCCGTGATGCTGGGCACCGCCCCTGCGGCACCGGTGCCGGTGGTGATGAACGGCGCCACTTATATGGCGGATCTGACCGGCGGTCAGAAAACCGGGCTTTTCTACGATCAACGTCCCAACCACGGATTTGTCGCCGGGCTTTGCAAAGATGCAAAAGTGCTGGATGTGTTTTCCCACGTCGGGGGCTTCTCATTGGCCGCGCTTGCGGGCGGAGCTTCTGAGGCCATGGCGGTGGATGGCTCTGCCGCGGCATTGGAGCTGGCGCAGGCCGGAGCCGCGGCTGCGGGCGTGGCGGAGCGTTTCTCCACCCGCAAGGGCGATGCCTTTGAAGTGCTGACAGCCTTGGCAGAAGAAGGCGCGCAGTTTGATGTGGTGATCTGTGACCCACCGGCCTTTGCGCCCTCTAAACCTGCGCTTGAGAAAGGTTTGCGGGCCTATGAACGTGTGGCGCGACTGGCCGCGCCTCTGGTGGCAGAAGGCGGCTATCTGGGCCTCTGTTCCTGCTCCCATGCCGCCGATGTGGCGCGCTTCCGTGGCGCGAGCTTGCGCGGGATTGGCCGGGCAGGGCGTCAGGCACAGCTGTTGCACACTGGCTTTGCCGGGCCGGACCACCCGCTGATGCCGCAGCTTGCGGAAAGCGGTTATCTCAAATCCCTGATCTTCCGCCTGTGAGGCGCGCGCAGTGAGGATCATACTGTGAAGCGGCTCTTGCTTGACGCCTGTGTGCTGTACCCCACGGCGATGCGCGAGGTGCTGCTTGGTGTGGCCAAAACCGGTGCGTTTGAGCCGCAATGGTCTGCCCGCATTCTGGAAGAATGGGCGCGCGCGGCGCGCAAGATCGGCCCCACCGGCGAAGCGCAGGCGCGCAGCGAGATTGCCCTGATCCGCGCCGACTGGCCCAAGGCAGAGGTCACATGGCCCCAAGGTTTGCAGGACCGTCTCTCTCTGCCTGATGAAAACGACACCCATGTGCTGGCCGCAGCAATCGCAGGCTCTGCAGATGCGATTGTCACGATGAACGTGAAAGACTTCCCGCGCCATATTCTGGCCGAGGAAGGCGTCGCGCGTCTCGGGCCGGATGAGCTGTTGCGCAAGTGCTGGGAGGACGATCCCGACGGCGTGGCGCAGGTCTGTGAAACCGTGCGGCAACAGGCCGAGCGGCTCAGCGGGGAGGCGTGGGAAATGCGCGGGCTTTTGAAGAAAGCGCGGTTGCCCAAATTGGCGAAAGCGGTGAGCCTTTAGGGCAGGCAAGGGCGCTGCCCTCGTCACAACGGAGTTGTGACTTCACCCGGGATATTTGCAGAATGAGAAGCGCGCTCAGGCCTTTGTAAGACCCCAGTCGGTTTCAAGCTTCTCGATGGCCTTGATGCGCTCTTCGGTCTTTGGGTGGCTCAGCAGCCAGGCGGGCACACTGGCACCGCGCGCGCCGGTCAGATGGCTGAGTTTTTCAAACAGCGCCTTCTGCGGGGCGGTGCCAATGCCGGATTTCACCAGCAGGGCAGCGGCATAGGCATCGGCCTCAAACTCATCAGAGCGGGACAGGCGTGCCATCAGCAGCGACAGCGCTGCGCCGGAGATCACCGCGCCCAGCCCGGGCAGAAAGCGGTTGAGCACCATGGCGAGCGCCGTGCGCAGGGCGTTCTGACCTGAGAAGTCGATCATGCGGCGGCGCGAATGGCCAAGCGCCACATGGCCCAGCTCATGGGCGATCACGCTGGCCATCTCCTCCGCGCTGACTGCGCCCTGACGGTAGCGTTCATAAAAGCCTCGGGTGAGGTAGATTTTGCCATCCGGCGCGGCAAGGCCATTCACCGGCTCGATTTCGTAGATGTGTACACGGATGCGCGGCAGATCGAGCGCCTTGGCCATATCCTTGATCAGGGGCGTCAGACGCGGGTCGGCCAGTTCCGTGGAGCGCGCCTTGAGCTCCTTGGCGGTGCGCCATGCGGAGAATTTGAAGGACACAAGACCCATGATCAGGGCCAGCAGGATGGGCATGAATTTGATCATGCAGAAGATATGGGGCGCAGAGGGCAGTGGCGCAAGCGGCAAAGCGCCCCTTACGTCATCCGGATGTGGCGTTGACGGGGAAAGCGCGGCGCGCTTAGGGTGGCGTCATGCAAGAGATTAAGACAAGTTGTGGGTGTGGCGCGGCCGGGGTTTCCATCCGCGTTGCCCCACGTGTGCGCTTTCGCTGCCATTGCAGCAAATGCCAGTCGGTTTACCGCGCGGCCTATGCCGATGCGCTGATGTTTCGCCGGGGGCAGGTGAAGCCTCTCGATCCGGCCAAGCTTAAGTGGATCCGCACAAAATCGCCTTCGCCACTGGTGCGGGGGGTATGCAGGTCCTGTGAGGCACCGGTGGTCGCGCATCTGTTTGGCGGCGTGAGCATTGTGCCCGCTGCGACTTTGCCTGATGCTTCAAGTGGTGCAGGGGCGTCTATCGCGCTGCCTGAGGTGGCCTGTGACATCTACTATGACACGCGGGTGCAGGATCTCTCTGACGCGGCCCCCAAATATGAGGGCGCTTTGGCGGCCTATGTTGGGCTGACCCCCTCTGTCACCAAGGTGCTGGCCTTGCCGGGGCGGGCGCTCTCTGCCGCTTGAGGGGGCAGGCTGAAGGGTAGGGGGTTAGCGCGTCAGCTCCCGCATGCCGCGCTCCAGCCCCTCAAGGGTCATGGGCACCATGCGGTCTTCAAAGATTTCGCGGATCATGCCGATGGAATGGGTGTATTGCCAATGGCTTTCAGGCACCGGATTGATCCAGAGGTTGTCGCGCCACTGATCACGCGCCCGCTCCAGCCAGACCTGACCGGCTTCCTGGTTCCAATGTTCATTGGCCCCACCGGCATAGGCGATCTCGTAAGGGGACATGGAGGCGTCCCCAACAAAGATGCATTTGTAGTCCGGCCCATAGGTGCGCAGCACCTCATGGGTGGGGGTCTGGTCGTTCCAGCGGCGCTGGTTGTTGCGCCACACGCCTTCATAAAGACAGTTGTGGAAGTAGTAATATTCCAGATGTTTGAACTCTGCCCGCGCGGCGGAGAACAGCTCTTCCACCACTTTGATATGCGGATCCATCGAGCCGCCCACATCCAGAAACAGCAACACTTTCACAGCGTTATGCCGCTCAGGGCGGGTTTTTACGTCCAGATAGCCATGTTCGGCTGTGGCGCGGATGGTGCCGTTGAGGTCCAGCTCATCGGCCGCACCCTCACGCGCCCAGCGGCGCAAGCGTTTGAGCGCCACCTTGATGTTGCGGGTGCCGAGCTCCACCGTGTCGTCAAAATTGCGGAACTCGCGCTTGTCCCAGACTTTTACCGCGCGGCGATGGCGGCTTTCTTTCTGGCCGATGCGCACGCCTTCGGGGTTGTAACCATAGGCGCCAAACGGGCTGGTGCCCGCGGTGCCGATCCATTTGTTGCCCCCCTGATGGCGGCCTTCCTGTTCTTTCAGGCGCTCCTGCAGGGTCTCCATCAGCTTGTCAAAGCCGCCCATGGCCTCTATCTCGGCCATTTCTTCGGCGCTCAGATGTTTCTCGGCCATCTTGCGCAGCCATTCCTCGGGAATGTCCACGGCCTCCAGCACATCCTGCGCGGAAATCTCTGCCAGCCCGTCAAAGGTCATGGCAAAAGCGCGGTCAAACTTGTCGATGTTGCGCTCGTCTTTCACCATCACCGTGCGGGCGAGGTAGTAAAAGCTCTCCACATCATAGGTGGCAAGCCCCGCGCGCAGCCCTTCCAGAAAGCCCAGAAATTCGCGCAAAGAGACCGGCACACGGGCCGCACGCAGGTTTTCAAAGAAGGGTAGAAACATGAGGTTTTACAGCGCCATACGGTGAATGATTAAAGTGACGAACAGCCCAAGCATAGCAAAAATCATTGCGTAGACACCGACATATTGCAAGATATCCAGCCGTTTGCCGCCACGTCTTTTGGCGATCGTGCCGCCCAGAATTGCGCCCAGAAGCGCTCCGATAATCACGAACATATGGTCTTATGATCCCCCTCTGATCGGGCTGAGCGTCGCGATCTCGCGCAGTTTTGCGCGCACCGCCCAGTCCGGACCAAAGCCGTAGCGTGCCCAACCCAGACTGTCCAGACGCAGGCTGGCCGCATCGTTGAACTGGCCCTCAAGGTCCAGCGCTTCGGCCTGAAGCAGCATCAGCGTGGACAGCAGGGCCGCGTTTTCATATTGCGCCGCCGGGGTGAGCTGCGGGCCGATGATGTTGAGCGCTTCGCGGCTCTGGCCTGCGCTGATGGCATAGGCCGACAGCTGGGTGGCGACAAAGGCGCGGTGCGGCCCGAACCCTTCGGTGCTGCGATAAGCGCGGTCTGCGGCGCGGAACTGTGTCAGCGCGGCGCTGATGTCTTGGGATTGCAGCAGGCGCCCCAGCGCGTAGTGGGAAAAGCCCAGCCGGTGATCACGCCAGCCCTCAGCCTGCGCAATCGCCAGCGCCTGACGCGCGGCAACGCGGCGTCCCGCCGGTGTGGTGCCCGGCCCAAGCGCGGTTTGCACCGCGTCAATCCAGCTGCGCGGTGTGGCGGGCAGGGGATTGGAGGAAAGCTGATCGCCGCGCGGGTTGATCCGTGTCAGGATCGCAGGCAGGCGGTTGGCCACCTGATTGCGGCTCATGCCATTGACCAGTGTGGGGTCATAAAACGCCCGCAGGATGGTCATGTCAAAGCCGGTCAGAACCGCGTGGATATTGTCGTCGTTAAAGACACTGTCGGGCAGGCGGTAGAGATCATTGAGCGGCCCAAGCGCCTGTGCCAGCTCTTCATGCAGGCAGTCGCGGGTTTCCTGCGGGCTGGTGTCATTGGGCAAGAAGATGGCGATTTTCTCGCGTTTCTCCAGCAGCGCCCAATTGGCCGCGCCGGTGCGGCGGGCAGAGCGGTACTGGTTGAGCGAGGAGATATTGGGGACCACAAAGCAGGCTGCCTGAGGCAGCGCTTTGCGAATGTCGCGGCGGGATACGGCCTGAATGGTGATATTGGCGGAGGGCGCGCTGGTCAGGCTGATGTCGATGCGGGCCTCATTGCGCAGGCGCGACAGCAGTGCGCGCAGATCGGTCATCATCCCGGGCGGTGGCGCGCCGGTGACACGCACGGTGATCGGCCCTTCAAACCGGGTCAGACGGTCCAGATTGCGCCCGCTCTCAAGCTCAAAGGTCAGATCCAGAAAGTCCCGCGCAATATCGCGGTTGGAGCGTGCCGGCGGCTGTGGGCGTGGGGTGGCAAAGCCTTTGACCGGGGGCAGGGTGGTGTCTGCCACCGCAGCGCGGGTGGAGGTGCCGCTCTCGCCAATCGGCGCGCAGGCCCCCAAAGCCAGGGCGCCCAAAACCGAGGCGACAGGAAGCAAAAATCGAAACATCAGGGCCTTTGATACTTAATAAACGGGGTGACCTTGCCAATGCGATCATAAAGCTGGCGGGCCGTTGTGTTAAACTCTTGGGTCAACCAATACACTGCGGGCGCGTCTTTTGCATCTGCAGCGGCATAAACCGCTTCAATCAATTTGCGCCCGACACCGGTGCCACGCACCTCTGGGTCGGCATAGAGGTCCTGCAAATAGCAGACATTTTCGACGCGCCATGCGTGCCGATGAAACAGATAATGGGTGAGGCCGACCAGAACGCCGCCTTTCTCGGCCACCAGACAGGAGAAATCCTGCGGGTCGTCCCCCAGCAGCCGCGCGAAGGTCGAGACATAGACCTCTTCCGCCACGGAGCTTTCATAAAACGTGAGATAGGCGGTCCAGAGCCTGCGCCAGTCGTCGTGATCTGAGCGCTCAAGCGGGCGAATGCGCACATCATCGGTCGTGGGGGCAGTGGTCATGGGCCTCGTTTGCTCCTTGTGGTCCGCACCTTGTGGTCTGCGCCGGTGGCGCGGTTTGGACAAGTGGTCTGCTCAGACTACGGCAAGAATAGGGACAAGGGACGTGAAATTCTGGGCCAAGCCGAAATTTTTGAGGTCTTGCGCCTGAGGTTGTGGCTCTCAGGCGCGTTTTTTGTCGTTCGCGCGCTTTGCAGCGTGCATATGCCAACGGCAATGTGCCGAGGGGCAGGTGCTTACCGTCCGGAGCGCGCCATAAAGGCCAGACGCTCAAACAAATGCACATCCTGTTCGTTTTTCAAAAGCGCGCCATGCAGCTTGGGCAGGGCGTTTGCACCATCGCGCTTGAGGTCTTCCGGAGAAAGATCTTCCGCCAGCAGCAGCTTCAGCCAGTCAATCACCTCGGATGTAGAGGGTTTTTTCTTCAATCCGGCGGTTTCGCGGATTTCAAAAAACTGTGTCAGCGCGGTGGTCAGCAGGGACTCTTTGATGCCCGGATGGTGCACTTCGACGATCTTTTTCAGGGTCTCCACGTCCGGGAAGCGGATGTAGTGGAAAAAGCAGCGGCGCAGGAAGGCGTCAGGCAGCTCTTTTTCGTTGTTGGAGGTGATGATGATGATCGGGCGGTGCTTGGCGGTGACGGTTTCCCCGGTCTCATAGACGTGGAACGCCATCTTATCGAGTTCCTGCAGCAGATCGTTGGGGAATTCGATGTCGGCTTTGTCGATCTCATCAATCAACAGCACGACTTTCTCATCGCTCTCAAAGGCTTCCCAGAGTTTGCCGCGCTTGATGTAGTTGGAGATGTCATGCACGCGCTCATCTCCAAGTTGACTGTCGCGCAGGCGGGACACGGCGTCATATTCGTAGAGACCCTGCTGCGCCTTGGTGGTGGATTTCACGTTCCACTCGATCATTTTCAGACCCAGTCCACGGGCCACCTGCAGCGCCAGTTCGGTCTTGCCGGTGCCTGGCTCACCCTTAACGAGCAAAGGGCGCTCGAGCGCGACCGCGGCATTTACCGCCACAGTCAGATCGTCGGTGGCCACATAGTCTTTGGTGCCTGAAAACTGCATAAAATTTCTCCGCCCGTTCGCCAATTTTTCGCCGCACCCTATCGTGAACATATTTTGTCCGCAATGTGCCATTATGAGGTAGTGACATTCCCGCTCCAAGGGAGTATTTGCAGGCATTAGAGAAGGGGGTGGCATGTCTGACTTGAATAGCACCACGGACGTTGACCACGGTAAGGGAGCACAAATGAAAGCAGAAACTTTCCTGCCGGATGACTATCGTCCCGCAGAGGATGAGCCGTTCATGAATGACCGGCAGACTGAGTACTTCCGTCGTAAATTGCTGAACTGGAAAGAAGAGCTTCTGGCCGGCAGCCGCGACACCATTGAGGGCCTGCAAGACAGCACACGCAACATTCCTGATGTTGCTGACCGCGCAAGCGAAGAAACCGACCGCGCCTTGGAATTGCGCACCCGGGACCGCCAGCGCAAACTTGTTCTGAAAATCGACAGCGCCCTGCGCCGCATTGATGAAGGCGAATACGGCTACTGCGAAGTGACCGGCGAGCCGATTTCCCTGCGCCGTCTGGATGCCCGTCCGATTGCGACCATGAGCCTTGAGGCGCAAGAACGGCACGAGCGCCGCGAAAAAGTACACCGCGACGACTGATTTTTTTGAATTGCGGAAAAAAACAGCACGTCGGGGCTTTTGCCCCGGCGTTTTTTTGTAGATACGGCCGCAATGAATTTGAGTGAACAGAAAGTTTGCGTCATTGGCGCCGGGATTGGCGGGCTGACGGCGGCTCTGGTGTTGCGTCAGCTTGGCGCCCGCGTATGCGTGCTGGAGCAGGCCGAGGCGATCAAAGAGGTCGGTGCCGGTCTGCAGGTCAGCCCCAATGGTCTGGCGGTGCTTCGCGGCTTGGGGTTGGACAAACATCTTGAGGCGCGCGCCGTGCAGGCACAGGCGGTGGAGCTGCGGGATTACGCCGCCGGTCGTCTGGTTGCCAATCTTGATCTGTCTCTGATCAAAGCAGGCTCTCCCTATCATTTTGTCCACCGCGCCGATCTGATTGATCTGCTGGCACAGGCGGTGCGGGCGGCAGGCGTGAAGGTGCTGCTGCTGCAAAAGGTCGACACGGTGCATCCCGGTGCAAACGGAGAGCGCGCCCGTGTGGTGATGGCCAATGGCTCTGAAATGCGCGCGGATCTTGCTGTTGGCGGCGACGGGCTGCATTCGCGGCTGCGCGGCGTGATCAACGGCACAATCGCACCCTTCTTCACCCGACAGGTCGCCTGGCGCGCCACGGTGCCCAACACCATGGGACATGGCAATCTGGTGCAGGTCCACATGGGCCCACATCGGCATGTGGTCAGCTATCCGCTGCGCGGCGGCACCATGGTCAATCTGGTGGCGGTGCAGGAACAGATGGGCTGGGCCGAGGAGGGCTGGCACCATGTGGATGCGCCTGACAATCTGCGCAGCGCATTTGCCGATTTTGGCGGAGATGTGCCGCGGATCATGGCTGAAGTAAAAGAGGTTGGCCGCTGGGGCCTGTTCCGTCACCCGGTTGCGCCCCGCTGGCATCAGGACAATTGCGCCCTTCTGGGGGATGCGGCCCACCCAACGTTGCCCTTCATGGCGCAGGGCGCGGTGATGGCGATGGAAGATGCCTGGGTGCTGGGTGACGCCATCCAGAAAGCCGACACCATTCCCGAGGCGCTCGCCGCCTATCAGGTTCGCCGCGAAGCGCGGGTGAAACGGATTGTGGACACCGCCAGCGGCAATGCGTGGAAATACCACCTCGCCAACCGACCGTTGCGGATGGCGGCTCATATGGGTATGCGCATGGCGACCCGTTTTGCGCCGCAAAAGCTGATGGGACAGTTTGACTGGATCTACAGCCATGATGTGACCAAGGGCTAGCGCTGCTGAGCCTTCCCACCTGATCTGCCGCATCTATCTACGAAAAAAATAGTAGGTTGACGCGGCGCGGGTTATCTTGCTGATTGCGGGGACAGAATGCGCGGCCTAATGTGCCCGCCAAGACCAGCAGGGAGGCCGTCATGACACATATTCTCGCCATTGATCAGGGCACCACATCCAGCCGCGCGATCGTCTTTGACGGCGACATTCGCCCTGGCGCGAGCGCGCAGGTGGAATTCACCCAGCATTTCCCGCAATCGGGCTGGGTGGAGCATGATCCGTCCGACATCTGGACCACCACGCTCAGCACCTGCAAAGAAGCGCTCAGTTCTGCGGGCCTCAACGCCGCAGATGTGGCCGCCATCGGCATCACCAACCAGCGCGAAACCACCCTTGTGTGGAACAAAAACACCGGCGAAGCGGTCTATAACGCCATCGTCTGGCAGGACCGCCGCACCGCTGCCATCTGTGACGAGCTGAAAGCCGCAGGCCACGCCGATTTGGTGCAGCGCACCACCGGCCTGCTGCTTGATCCCTATTTCTCCGGCACCAAGATCAAATGGATTCTGGACACCGTCGAAGGCGCGCGCGCGGCTGCAGAGGCGGGCGATCTGCTCTTTGGCACCGTGGACAGCTACCTGATCTGGAAGCTCACCGGCGGCAAGGTCCATGCGACAGACGCCACCAACGCCGCCCGCACCCTGATCTACGACATCCATCAGGGCGCTTGGAGCGCGGAGATCTGTGAGATTCTCGGCATCCCCATGTCGATGCTGCCAGAGGTCAAAGACTGCGCCGCCGATTTTGGCGACACCGATGCCGAGATCTTTGGCGCGCCCATCCCCATTCGTGGCGTGGCAGGAGACCAGCAAGCCGCCACCATCGGGCAGGCCTGTTTTGCACCGGGCATGCTGAAATCGACCTATGGCACCGGCTGTTTTGCTCTGCTGAACACTGGCGACACGCCAGTGACCTCGCAAAACCGCCTGCTCACCACCGTGGCCTATCAGCTCGACGGCAAGCCCACCTATGCGCTCGAAGGCGCGATCTTCATCGCCGGTGCGGTGGTGCAATGGTTGCGCGACGGGTTGGGCATCATCGAGGATGCCGCCGCCACCTCCGGTCTGGCCGAAGCGGCTGATCCGGGGCAGGAGCTGATCATGGTGCCCGCCTTCACCGGCCTTGGCGCGCCCTATTGGAGCCCACAGGCCCGCGGCGCGGTCTTTGGTCTCACCCGCGGCTCCGGCCCTGCCGAGTTCTCCCGCGCCGCCTTGGAAAGCGTGGGCTTCCAAACCCGTGATCTGCTCGAAGCCATGCAGGCGGATTTTGACTTCGCGGGCGACACCGTGCTGCGCGTTGATGGCGGCATGACCGCCTCGGACTGGACCATGCAGTTCCTCTCTGACGTGCTGGGCGCGCCGGTGGACCGCCCCGTGGTGGCCGAAAGCACCGCCAAAGGCGTGGCCTGGCTCGCGGGCATGCAGGTCGGCGTCTACCCCGATATGGAAGGCTTTGCCGCCACTTGGGAGAAAGAGCGCGAATTCACCCCGGCCAAAGACGCAGCCTGGCGCGACGGGCGTTATGCAGGCTGGAAGAAAGCGATTGACGCCACCCTGTCGATGACCGATTGAGCGGGCCTCACACACCGATCCACACAGCCCCGCCTGTGTCCTGTCAGGAGGCCCCAAATGTCAGAAACCTGTGTGCTCTGCGGAGCCTCCGAAACCCTCGCGCCCATCGCTGTTGCGCCGGAAGACACCACCGTCACCCTCTGCGCCACCTGCGCGGAGGGCGTCGCCAATGGCCCCAAAGACGCGCCGCATTGGCAATGCCTGCATGACGCCATCTGGAGCGAGACCCCGGCAGTGCAGGTGCTGGCGTGGCGTCTGCTCAACGGCCTCACCGAAGCCCCGTGGGCCCGCGATCTGCTGGACATCGCCTATCTCGCGCCCGAGGTGCAGGCCTGGGCAGAGGCCGGTCTTGCCGCTGAGGGCGAGGACACGGTCATTCACCGCGACAGCAACGGCACAGTGCTGGCCGCCGGAGACACGGTGGTGCTGATCAAGGATCTGCCGGTCAAAGGCGCAGGCTTCACCGCCAAACGCGGCACCGCCGTGCGCAATATCTCACTCGTGGCCGACAACGCCGAGCACATCGAAGGCCGCGTCGAAAGCCAACGCATCGTGATCCTGACAAAATTCGTTAAAAAGAGCTGAGGGCAGGCGGGGCAGGGCGCGCCTGTCGCCGCAACTCCGCCCTTGACGGATCTGGACAAAACATGAACATTGAGGATGTGCCCTATGAAAAGGACCCCGGGATGCCCCTCAATCTGAAACTGGACTACGTCGAATTTTACAGCGCAGAGCTGGAGGCCACCGAAGACTTCTTTGCCAAAGCCTTCGACTGGAGCTTTGTGGAATACGGCCCGGATTACCGCGACATTCAAAACGCAGGCCTCGGCGGCGGGATTGAACGCAGCGGCCCTCAAGCCCCTTTGATTGTACTCAAAACCGCAGATCTTCAGGCCGCTTATCAGCAGATTTCCGAGGCAGGTGCGGAGATCACCAAAGAGATTTTTGAGTTCCCCGGTGGCAAACGGTTTGAGTTCCGCGAACCGGGCGGCACCGCCATGGCGGTCTGGTGCCCGGCGTGAATGCTCGATTAAGGGCGTTCAGATCTCCATCGGAATGGTCACCGGCCCATCGTTGATCAGAGAGACCTTCATATCCGCGCCAAACCGCCCGGTCTCAACCGGCACATATTGGCGCAACTCCTTGGCAAAGAGCTCATAAAGCCGATTGCCCTCCTCAGGCGCGGCGGCTGTGGAAAATCCGGGCCGGTTGCCGCTGCGCGTGTCTGCAGACAGGGTGAACTGGCTCACCACCAACGCGCTGCCGCCAATATCCACCACGGATTTGTTCATCTTGCCGGCCTCATCCTGAAAGATCCGGCATTTCGCCACTTTGCCCGCCAGCTTGACCACCTGCGCCTCGGTGTCGCCCTGCATCGCACAGACCAGCACCATCACGCCTGCACCACAGGCTCCGATGACTTCTCCGTCCACGCGCACCTGCGCCTCGCTTACCCGCTGTATCACTGCCCGCATGTTCTGCCCCTTTGTGGCCCTATTGTTTCCCCGCGCAAAATGCGCCAGCGGGCAGGGCGCTGCAAGCCGCGCTTCTCATTCGTAAAATATCCCGGGTGAAGTCACATCATTGATGTGACGAGGGCAGCGCCCTCCCGCGCCGCGCCGCCGCTAGCGCTTGGGTCCCGCCATCACGATGCAGGTGGTGGAGCCGGTGGCATAGAGCTTGCCGTCCTCAATGCCGCGGATCTCGCCGTTGGCAATCCCGGTAGAGCGCCCCACATGCTGTACCTTGCCCACCGCGCGCACTTTCATGCCCACAGGGATCGAACGCAGAATGTTGATCTTATATTCCAGCGTTGTGTAGATCTGCCCCACCGCCAGCGTGCTCTGCACCGCGCAGGCCATGCAGCTGTCCAGAACCGTACCGTACCAGCCGCCATGCACCGTGCGGATCGGGTTGAGCACGCCAAACTCCGGCGCGCCTTCAAAGGTCACGCTGCCATGTTCCGCATGTGTCGGCAGAAACCCCATGGTCTTGCCAATCGGCGCACCGGGCAGATCGCCGTCGATGATCGCCTGCATAAACTCCAGCCCGCTCATCGACAGGATGTCGTCAAAATTGGCCATCTCTTCAAGCGACTGGGCGTAGCGATGTTCCGGCATTGGGGCCTCCTCTGTGTTACTCAAAGAAGGCCGCAAGCGGGTGCTTGGCGCAAGAGCGCAGGGGCGCGGGTTACGCGACGTTTTGCAGCTTCACTTCCGGCACCACGCCAAGCGCATGACACACATCGCGGGTCAACTCGGGCCGGTTTAGCGTGTAAAAATGCAGCGCATCCACACCCTCATCCAACAGCTCAGAGCACATCTCGGTGCAGACCGCCGTGGCCAGCAGATCCTCGCGGTCATCGCGCACCGCCTTCTCAAAAGCATTGGCCAGCCATGTGGGCACCGAGGTGCCGCAGCGCGCGGCAAATTTCTGCACGCCTTTCCAGTTTTCAATCGGCAGCACACCGGGCAGGATCGGCGCGTCAATACCGGCTTTCACACAGGCATCGCGGAACCGCAGGAAGGTCTCGCTTTCAAAGAAGAACTGGGTGATCGCCTCACTGGCCCCCGCATCAATCTTGCGCTTGAGCCACTCTACATTGGCGGCCATATCGGCGGCCTCCGGGTGGCTCTCAGGATAGGCGCCTACACGGATGGTGAACTTGCCGGTGGCGGCCAGCGCTTCAATCAGCTCCACAGAGGAAGCGAAGCCTTGCGGATGCGGCGTAAAGCCCGCGCTGCCTTTGGCGGGATCCCCGCGCAGCGCCACAATCTCGCGCACCCCTACGGCAGCAAACTCTTCGGCAATGCGCAGGGTCTCGGCCTTTGAGGCCTCCACACAGGTCAGATGCGCCGCCACATTCAGTCCGGAGGATTTGTGCAGCGTCGCCACAGCGTCCCGTGTCAGGTCCCGCGTGGTGCCACCGGCGCCATAGGTGACAGAGACAAACCGCGGATCGAGCGGTGCCAATGTCTGCACCGTGTCCCACAGGCGAAAGGAAGCTTCCAAAGACTGCGGCGGGAAGAATTCAAAAGAAACTTGAGGCGTGGTCATAACGGGCATCCTGTAACTTGCTGTTGTCCTCATGTCCCATGCGTGCGATCATTACGCAAATTCATAATACTCAAGAAGGTCATGAGCTTCATATGAAGATGCACATTGAATTCCGTCACCTGCGCACCGTGCGGGCGATCCATGAATGTGGCGGATTGGCGCGCGCGGCAGATCAGCTCAATATCACGCAGTCGGCATTGTCTCACCAAATCAAAGGCTTGGAGGAGCAAGCTGGCGTAGAGCTCTTTGTGCGCCGCTCCAAACCGATGAAGCTCTCCGCCGCGGGCCTGCGGCTGTTGCGGCTGGCCAATCAGGTTCTGCCGGAGGTGGAAAAACTTGAGGCGGAATTTAACGGTTTGCGCGACGGCAGCTCCGGAAGGCTGCACATCGCCATTGAATGCCACGCCTGTTTTGAATGGCTCTTCCCTGTGCTGGAGCAATTCCGCAAGAACTGGCCGGATGTGGATGTGGACATTCGCCCCGGATTGGCCTTTGACGCCATGCCTGCGCTGCAGAAAGAAGAGGTGGATTTGGTGGTGAGCTCTGATCCGGAAAACCTGCCCGGCGTCTCCTTCAGCCACCTGTTTGATTATGCGCCGGTCTTTGTCGCGTCCTCCCAGCATCCGTTGGCTCAGAAAGACTATGTGGAGGCCACTGATTTCCGCGGGGAAACGCTCATCACCTATCCGGTGGAGCGCTCCCGTCTGGATGTGTTCTCGCAGCTCCTGATCCCGGCGAAGGTGGAGCCCGGTGCCGTGCGTCAGGCGGAGCTGACCGCCGTGATCCTGCTGCTGGTCGCCTCAAACCGCGGTGTCTCTGTGCTGCCTGACTGGGTGGTGCGTGAGGTCAAATACTCCTCTGATTATGTGACCCGCCCGCTGACCGCCGAAGGGCTCACACGCCAGCTTTTTGCCGCCACCCGTGTTGAGGATTTGAGCAAGCCCTATATGCAGGACCTGATCCAAATGGCGGGCAAAGAGGCCCGCAGGTTGCAAGAGACTTAAAAAAGAGTTGATAATACATCTAAGATTTTCCCCTTTAAGAATCGCTTAAGGGAGATCAAAGAAGCGCGCACTACGTTCATCTGTGACTGGGAGGGGGCTCTGAGATCATAGATTGGTCATGTTGCCTGGCAGCTGATTGGATCTTGGTTCGGCCCTCATGTGTAAGTATGTCGACCACCTTTAATGCGCTCTCGATTGGCCAGCTGGCCGAGATTGATACGTTCGAAGGCAATTCCTTTGCCGAAAACGCCTCCGCTCTGGTGGGGCTGACCTTTGGCGGCCCCGGTGCGGCTTTGCTAAACAATTTTGTCGAAGTCTCTGCCACCGGCGGCGTTGGCGCGTTCTACGCGATGAACAACAATCCAAACGACCGCTTCCGGATTGACGGCGGTGCGCCGCAGCAGTTTGACGGCGTGGCGGTCTATAACGCCACCATCACCTATCTGGATGGCAGCACGGCGACTTATTCAGCGGTGTTGTTTCAGGATGTGGACGGCAACAGCTATCTCGCACCGGAACTGACCAACAACACGGATCAGGCCACACTGGAAGCAGGCCCGATCCAATCAATCTCGCTGGACAGTCTCGCGGCCGATCGCGTGCGGGGGCTGGCGGCAAACCGTCAGGAATGGGATTTTGTGCCCTGCTTCGCGGCAGGCACGCCGATTGTCACCCAACAGGGCGAGCGCGCGATCGAAACGCTGCAAGCGGGCGATATGATTTTGACGCTGGATCACGGCTTTCAGCCGTTGCGCTGGATTGGTCAGCGCACGGTGGCCGCGCAAGGCGCGGTCGCCCCGGTGCGCTTTGCCGCCGGAGCGCTGGGCAATGACGTGCCTTTGATGGTCTCACCACATCACCGGATGATGCTGCGCGGCTGGCGCGTGGAGATGCACTTTGGCGAAGCCGAAGCGCTGGTGCCTGCGATCAGTCTGGTCAATGGCGACACCATCTGTCAGGTCGAGGGTGGAGAGATCACCTATGTCCATCTGATGTTTGACTGTCATGAAATTGTCTATGGCGGCGGCGTGCCAAGCGAGAGCTTCCTGCCGGGGGCGCAGGGGCTGAACGCTCTGGAGCGTTCGGTGCAGGAAGAGATCTTTGCCCTGTTCCCGGAATTGCGGGACGGGGGATTGCAGGCTTACGGCGCCGAGGCGCGGCCTGCATTGCGGGTGCAGGAAGCGCGCTTGCTGGTGGCCTGAACGGGCGGCCTACCTAAGCCAGAACCCGCAGCCAAACGCATCGAAAATCAAATGAAAAACCCCGCGCAACGCACGCAGGGTTAAGATGTTGCGGCGCTGAAAATCGCGCCTACGCAATACCACCGCGATACAGACGCAATACCGACGTTCCAACACGGCGGCTTTTGGCGTTAACCAATTACCGCCGCTACGCAACAGCGCGCGTGTTTTTGGGGGCGGATCAGATCAGTTTGACGATCTGTTTGCCCTTGTTGCCGCCGGTCAGCATGGAGCGGAATGCGGCAGGCGCATTTTCCAGCCCTTCGGCAATATCCTCCTGATAGGCGATCTTGCCTGCGGCCAGTTGCGGGCCGACCTCACGCAGGAAATCGCCGTAGCGGTCGTAGTGGTTTGAGATGATAAAACCGTTTACGGACAACTGACTAACCAGAATGGTGCGCCACAGGCGTGGGCCGGTCAGAGCCTCCATCGCTGCATCCGCGCCAAGGCCACCGGCGTTGTACCAGGAGATCATGCCACACAGCGGAATGCGCCCGGCCCGGTTCATCATCGGGAGCACCGCATCCAGAACCTTGCCACCCACGTTTTCAAAATAGATATCAATGCCTTGCGGGCAGTGCTCTTTGAGGGCGTTGCGCAGGTCCCGGGCGGTCTCATAGGCGTGGTGGTCCAGACAGGCGTCAAAGCCGTAAGTCTCTGTTGCGGTTTGACATTTCGCCGCACCACCGGCGATGCCCACCACCCGCAGGCCGTGCAGTTTGGCGATTTGACCAACCATGGAGCCCACAGGGCCGGTTGCTGCTGCCACAACCAGCGTTTCACCGGCCTTGGGTTTGCCGTGTTCCGTCAGGCCAAACCAGCCGGTAAAGCCCGGCATGCCCATCACGCCAAGCGCTGTGGTGATCGGGGCGAGATCGGGGTTAAGCTTTTGCATTTCCTCGCCTTTTGCCTTACCATGGCTGGCCCAGCCAAACATGCCAAAGGCAAAATCACCCACACTGAAGTTGGGGTGGTTGGAGGCGATCACCTCGCCCACGGCACCACCTTCCATGGTGCCGCCAATCGGCACCGGATCCGCGTAGGATTTGGCATCATCCATCCGGCCGCGCATATAGGGATCAAGCGACATATAGTGGCTGCGCACCAGCACTTCGCCGTCGCCGATTTCCGGCAAATCCGCTGTTTCCAAACGAAAATTCTCGTCCTGCGGCGCGCCGGTCGGGCGGCTGGCCAGCACCATGCGTTGCATTTTCTCTGTCATCTGGGGTGTCCTCCGAAGCTCTGCTTTCAGCTTGCGCCCAGTGCCCCGCTCTTGCAAGCAATGGCCCCTGACAGGTGATTTTCGTGACGCGGCGTTTCAAAAGGGGCTGCTATGCGCCCATTGGCCCTTGGCAAAAAGGGTTTGGCGGCGTATACGCCCGCTCTGAGCCAAAAGGAGCCGTGCCATGCCGGGCAGCGCAAATCTGAACATCATGATGAAGGCCGCTCGCAAAGCGGGGCGGTCACTGGTCAAAGACTTCCGCGAGGTTGAGAACCTTCAGGTGTCGATGAAAGGGGCAGGGGACTTTGTCAGCCGCGCCGACATCGCTGCCGAAAAAATCCTGAAAGAAGAGCTGCTTGGCGCGCGTCCGACCTATGGCTGGATCGCTGAGGAAGGTGGCGAGATTGCGGGCAAAGATCCGACCCGTCGCTGGATCGTGGACCCGCTGGACGGCACCACCAACTTCCTGCACGGCCTGCCGCACTGGGCGATTTCCATCGCGCTGGAGCACAAGGGCGAGATCGTTGCAGGCGTGGTGTTTGATGCCGCCAAAGACGAGATGTTTTATGCCGAGCGCGGCGAAGGTGCCTGGCTGAACGACAGCCTGCGCCTGCGTGTGTCCGGCCGTCACCGCATGATTGAATCGATCTTTGCCACTGGCCTGCCGTTTGGCGGCCGTGCGGATCTGCCGGAAACCCTGCAGGATCTGGCGCGCCTTCTGCCTGCCACCGCAGGTGTGCGCCGCTTTGGTGCCGCCTCTCTGGACCTCGCCTATGTGGCCGCTGGCCGTTATGAGGGCTTCTGGGAACGTGGCCTGCAGCCATGGGACGTCGCCGCAGGTCTGCTGATCGCCAAAGAAGCCGGTGCGCTGGTTGAGCCGGTCAACCCGGATGGCGATATGGTCGAAGATGGCGAAGTGATCGTGGCCAACGAGCCGATCTTCTCGCAGTTTGCAAAGGTCATCCGCAAGGACTGATCCACGCAACGCACGCTGCCCTAAGTCCGCTTTGATGCGCTTAAGATAATTTGAAACCTGGCCCGATTGGGTCAGGTTTTTTGTTTGGTGTCCTCATCAAGGGCGAAATTGACGCCATCAACCCAGTCAAACGGGGCATAATCGGCAGGGTTCACGCCTTCGAGTGCCCCGATGTTGACGCCATAGACGTTGGGGTTGGAGCGGCGCTGGTGGTGGGTGTAAATTCCGCAATGGCGGCAGAAGTAGTGCTGCGCGGTCTTTGTGCCCCAGGTGTAGAGCGACAGGCTGTCCGCGCCTTTGATGATGGTGAGATCCTCAAGCGCCACATCCACGTTTGGCGCAGCGCGGCGTCGGCAAAACGAGCAATCGCAGGAACGTGCTTCGCTCAGGTCTTGTGCGAGGGTCACCTGTATCTCAACAGCCCCGCAATGGCAGGTCAGTTTTTGGCTCATCGGCGTCTCCTGACACGTGGAATGGAACTCTGGCTAAGACGATAGCGGGTCTCAGGGTGTGGCGGATGTCCGTGGGTGCGCTGCCAAAATCCGGTGCCGCCAAGGCGGAGCCAGACCGGAATGGAAAGCACCACGCCGATCACAAACCCGCCCGCATGGGCCCAATGGGCCACGCCGCCGGTTTCCGGATCACTCAGCACCCCGTTGAACAGTTGAAGGCCAAACCAGAAACACAGCATGATCCAGGCAGGGATGGTGAAGATGCGGAAAATAATGATGAGAATCAGCAGGATGTCGACGCGCGCCTTGGGGAACAGCAGGAGATAGCCGCCCATCACACCGGCGATGGCGCCTGAGGCCCCCACCATGGGAATGATGCTGTCAGGATCCGCCGCGATCTGGGCAAAGCCTGCACCAAGGCCCGACAGGATGTAGAAGACGAGAAAGCCAACATGGCCCATCTCGTCTTCGAGGTTGTCGCCAAAGATCCATAGAAACAGCATGTTCCCAAGCAAATGCATCCAGCCGCCGTGCAGGAACATGGAGCTAAAAAGCCCATGCAGGCGCTGGCCCTCGGTGACAGCGGCGGGGATCAGCGCCCATTGATCAAAGAACAGCGCAAGGCGGTAATCATCGCCCATAATCGGCTGATAACTCAGGAAGATCCCGATATTGAGGATGAGCAGCGCATAGACGACAAACGGCGTGCGGCCTGACGGATTGTGATCGCGGATTGGAAACATGCGGCCAAGCTGCGGTGAATTGCGGGGGAGGTCAACCGCCCCCACTCAAAAGCGCTGCGTTACCGCCGGCGGCCGTGGTGTCCACGCAGACGTGGCGCTCCCCTAGAACCCGTGCGGCATCCGGCAGGCCGGTGATCAGCGGCAGGATTGGGCCTTCGCGCTTGGCCAAAGCCTGCTCCATCTGGCGTCCGGTCTCGTCATCCCCCCACCAGATCGCGCCTGAGAAGTCCATGAGATCACTCAGAGCCTCTGGTCGCAGCAGGCCATCGGAAACAACTACCCGCCCGCCCAAATTGATGACAGCCTGCGCTTGGGCTTGCGCGGTTTCTGCACCGGGGCCAAGACATAGGACCGGTGATTTGGCAAATGTTGTCAGTCGGTTGGACTCGCCTGTTGGTCCGGGGAGGGATGTTGTGTGAGGCGCGACCGCTTCGCCTGCTTGATCCAGCTGTGCCTGCACATGTTCGCGCGCGACCTCTGTGTGCCATTGGCCTGAAGGCTGGCTTTGCGGTTTGGTAAAGCGGGACAGGTAATGCGGCCCACCTGCCTTGGGGCCGGTGCCGGAAAGGCCCTCTCCGCCAAAGGGTTGAGAGCCGACGATTGCGCCAATCTGGTTGCGGTTCACATAAATGTTGCCTGCTTTGATACGATCAGAGACATGCTGCACACGGTCATCAATCCGAGTTTGCAGACCGAAGGTCAGCCCGTAGCCGGTGGCGTTGATGTCGTCGATCACCTGATCCAATTCACTGGCTTTGAAGGTTGCCACATGGAGGACTGGGCCGAAGATCTCCCGCGTGAGATCGGCAATGCCTTGCACGCGGATCAATGTGGGGGCAATGAATGTGCCGGTTTGCGGCGTTGGCAGTTGATAAAGAACGCGTTTTTCTGCCTCAGCCTGCGCAATATGTGCGGCGATGGTGCGATGCGCGGCGGTGTCGATCACAGGGCCACTGTCCGTGGACAGCTCCCAGGGATCGCCCAGTGAAAGCTCCTTCATCGCGCCTTTGAGCATGTCGAGCAGAGTGTCGGCGATGTCTTCCTGAACATAGAGGCAGCGCAGGGCCGAACATCGCTGACCAGCCGATTGGAAGGCGCTTTCGACAATTGCGGTCACAGCCTGCTCAGGCAGAGCGGTGGAGTCTACGATCATCGCGTTCAGGCCGCCCGTTTCCGCAATAAGCGGGGTGCCGGGCGCGAGGTTGGCGGCCATGGTCTGGCGAATGCGCAGCGCTGTGGCCGTGGAACCTGTGAAGGCCACGCCGTTGATGCGCGGGTCCGAAGTGAGCGCTGTGCCAACAGTCGCGCCTGCGCCCGGGAGCAATTGCAGCGCACTGCGCGGCACTCCGGCCTTATGCAGCAGCTTGACGGCTTCATGTGCAATCAGCGGTGTCTGGTCAGCCGGTTTGGCCAAAACCGCATTGCCTGCCGCCAGCGCGGCTGAGATCTGACCGGTGAAAATGGCTAGCGGGAAGTTCCAGGGAGAGATGCAGGTGAAGAGACCTGCGGGCGGGGTTTCTGGCGCGTTGGCCCCGTAATAGCGCAGGAAATCAACTGCTTCGCGCAGCTCGGCCACAGCATCCTTCGGCGTTTTGCCGGCCTCCCGCGCGAGCAGGGCAAAGAACATGCCAAAGTTTTCTTCATAGAGATCTGCCGCGCGGGCCAAGATGGCACCACGCTCCTCACTTGAGGCATCCCAAGGCGCGGCAGCGCTGAGCGCGGTCTCGATGTCCTTCTGGCTAGCATGGGCGACGGTGCCCGGGCTGTCGGTCGGCAGGGTTGGGTTTTCAACGGCTACGGCAGGCACGGGCTGCGTTGGGCCATCAATGAGCGGCGCTGCGGCCCAAGTGGTTTTGCGATACGGTTCGCGCGCCGTGTCGATGGCATCCAATGTGGGCAGATCGGTCAGATCAAAGCCTTTGGAGTTTGGCCGTTCAGGGGCAAACAGCGCGGGGCCTGTGAGCAGCTTGGCGGTTGGATTGAGCGCTTCGCGGAACGGGTCACGGGCAACCACCTCTGCCGGCACGTCTTCGTCTACGATCTGATTGACAAACGAGCTGTTTGCGCCGTTTTCCAGAAGGCGGCGCACAAGGTAGGCAAGCAGATCGCGATGTGCGCCAACAGGTGCGTAAATGCGGCAACGGGTGCTTTCATCGGTGAGCACAAGATCATGCAAAGCTTCACCCATGCCGTGCAAGCGTTGGAACTCAAAGGAAGATTTATCCTCAGCCATATGCAGAATAGCGGCAACCGTATGGGCGTTGTGGGTGGCAAACTGCGGGTAGATGAGATCGGTCATGCCCAGAAGTTTGCGGGCGTTGGCGATGTAGGAGACATCGGTGGCGGCTTTGTTGGTGAAGACCGGAAAGCTCTCCAGCCCTTCAACCTGAGCGCGCTTGATCTCTGTGTCCCAATAGGCGCCTTTCACCAGCCGCACCATGATCTTGCGCTCACATTTTTGGGCAAGCTCATAGAGGTAATCAAGCGTCGCGCCCGCGCGTTTGCCGTAGGCTTGGACCACGACGCCAAAGCCGTCCCAGCCCGCCAGCGCTGGTTCTGCCAGAACCGCGCTGATCACATCCATGGAGAGTGAAAGACGGTCGGCCTCTTCAGCGTCGATATTTAGGCCCATACCTGCGGATTTGGCCAAGAGGGCGAGGGAGCGCAGGCGGGGGACAAGCTGTTCCATGACACGCGCGGATTGCGCGACCTCATAGCGGGGATGAAGGGCCGAGAGTTTGACCGAGATGCCGGGGTTTTGACGGATGTCGTCGTGAATACAGGCGGTTGCGATGGCGGAGATCGCGCGGGAGTAGGCGAGGTGATAGCGCATCGCGTCCGCGTCGGTTTTCGCCGCTTCACCGAGCATGTCGTAAGAATAGGTGTAGCCTTTGGCCTCCATATGCGCTGCGCGCTCCATGGCGGAGGTGATGGTTTCTCCGAGCACGAACTGGCGACCCATCTCTTTCATGGCGCGGCCCACGGCGGTTCGGATGACCGGTTCGCCCAGACGTTTCACTGCGCCGCGCAGGGTGCCGATCAGGCCGGGATTGCTATCCTCCATCACCTTGCCTGTCAGCAGCAGCGCCCATGTGGAGGCGTTGACCAGAGGCGAGGTGGATTGCCCCAAATGCTTGCCCCAATCTGAGGGGGCCACTTTGTCTTCGATCAGCGCGTCGATGGTTTCGGCGTCTGGCACGCGCAGCAATGCCTCGGCCAGACACATCAAAGCGACGCCTTCATCTGTGGACAGGCCATATTCTGCGAGAAAGACCTCCATCAGGCCGGGGCGTGTTTCTTCGCGGATTTTTGTCACCAGCTGTGCGCCGCTCTGGCAAATGGCAGCGCGGTCGCTGTCAGACAGCGCTGCCTGTTGCACCAGCTCTGCAATCAAGGCGGTTTCGTCCCGGTAAGTCGTGGTGTCGATAAAATCGCGCTTATTGGTCATGTCGCCTCCTGTCTTTTGTGTAGTATATCTTGGTATATATGGTCATATTCTCCTAAGGAGGATGTCTGAGTAGTCTAAATGTGCAAAAATTTGGGGTCATGATATGCAAAGTGAAAATGTCGCGTTTGATAGCTATGACCGGGCGATTCTCGATGTGCTGTCACGTGATGGGCGCATTTCGATCACAGATCTGGCGCGCGAGATCGGCCTCTCCAAGACCCCGACCCAAGCGCGGTTGCGACGTATGGAGCGCGAAGGGGTGATCACAGGCTATCGCGCCTTGCTGGATCCGATACGGTTGGGGCTTGATCATGTGGCCTTTGTCGAGGTGAAGCTCTCAGAGACCCGAGAGCGTGCTCTGCAGGCCTTCAATGAAGCCGTTGCCGAGGTGCCGGAGATCGAGCAGGCGCATATGATTGCCAGCCATTTTGACTATCTACTCAAGGTGCGCACGGCGAGCATGTCGGCTTATCGACGGGTGCTGGGGGAGAAGATTTCCGCTTTGCCCTATGTGGCCAGCACCTCGACCTATGTGGCCATGCAGGCGGTGAAAGAGACTGGCCTCGCAGAGATGTGACTTGGCGCAATGCGGGATGCCGTGTCAGCCTTTGCGGATGTTGAGATATCTTGCCGCGATTTGCCTCTGTCACCCCGCATTTGCTGCGGATTGTCCCGCGCCACCTGACCATACTGTGGCCTTGGATGCCCTGATTGAGCGGGTTCAAAGGGCGCCGGATCAGGCTTCGGCACAGATACTTTCCGGGGAGATGTGGCAATATTGGGCGGATGCGCCGGATGACACCGCGCAGGAGATTTTGAACCGGGGAATGCGCAAGCGTGAGTCCTGGGATTTGTTGGGTGCGCGGTCAGATTTTGATGCGTTGATTGCGTACTGTCCAGATTACGCGGAAGGGTACAATCAGCGGGCGTTTGTGAATTTTCTGAGCCAGAATTTTGAGGCGGCATTGCCCGATCTGGAGCGGGCGCTTGATCTGTCGCCGCGTCATGTGGCGGCGCAGTCCGGGCTGGCGTTGACGCTGATTGGTCTGGGACGGGAGGCTGAGGCGCAGGATGCTTTGGCTGCGGCTTTGGAGCTTAATCCCTGGCTGCCGGAACGCTCACTTTATCGGGCGCCGGGCGTGTCAGACAAGCCGGGAGAAGACCTGTAACCTGTGCGCGGCGATTGGGATCTAGCGGCTTTGGTGATGTGCAAAAAACTTTGCATTTTGACGGGCAAACCCTCTTCACACTGACGGCCAACACGCTATTGTCGCGCCGCTGACGTTATGTTCGCGCTGCGTGCCCGCGTGGTGGAATGGTAGACACAGGAGACTTAAAATCTCTAGGCCGTATAGGCCGTGCCGGTTCGAGTCCGGCCGCGGGTACCAGATAAATCTCTGATAATTCGAAGTTTTGCAGGCGGTTTTTCTGAACGCGCAGCTGATGAGAGGCGATGTCAGTTCGCTTTGTTTTCGCGGCGCATGGCCAGCACAGCCACGAAGAGGCAAAGGAGTGCACCTGCAAACGCGCTGATGCCCAGCATCATGATGGATGCCGTGATGACGGGTGGGATGATCTCAATGATATTCCAGATCACGTTCAGGATGGCTTCCATTTCTTGGTCTCCTTTTGCGTCGGTCAAACATCACGTCAGAGCACGCATCGCGCGCGGTTGACATCAGCTTACTATGAAATACCGCAAGGTCGCGCTTTGATCTTGGTCAGATTCGCAGGGCAATGGATGAGGGCCCACGACGCTTGAGGGTAAGAGCGCAAAAAGAAAGGGGCCGCACCAACGTTTAAGAAGGTGCAGCCCCAAGGATTTCAGTGCAAGTGCGGTTTAGCTCTCGCGTTTGCCCGCGAACTTTTCCTGCCACTCTTCGCGCTCTTCATCAGAGACTTTGCGGAAGGTGACGTCGGGCACTGTGAAGGCGTGACCGGGGGCGAGGGTGTCCAGCGCTGCAGCCACATCTTCTGGCCAGCTTGTGTCCTCAGTCTGCATCGCCGCCATCAGTTGGGCTGAGGCATCTGGGATGAAGGGCGCAGACACAATAGCGTAGAGACGGATCAGATTGAGCGCGAGGCGAATTTGCGCTGCGGCTTTCTCAGGATCTTCCTTGAAGGTGGACCAAGGTGCTGCCGTCTGCAGGTACTCGTTGCCCGCAACCCAGATGGCGCGCAGCTCCTGAGCGGATTTGCGCACTTCCATGTCCGCCATATGGCCTTCGTAAGCGCGCAGACGGGTTGTGAGTTCGTTGATCAGCGCGGTCTCGGTTTCGCCGAGTTCGCCACCTGCAGGGATCTCTTCGCCAAATTTGGAGCGGCAGAATTTGGTGACGCGGCTGACGAAGTTTCCGAGTACGTCTGCGAGGTCTTTGTTCACCGATTGCTGGAAATTCTCCCAGGTGAATTCGCTGTCAGAGCTTTCCGGCGCATGGCTCAGCAGCCACCAGCGCCAGTAGTCGGACGGCAGGATTTCCAACGCCTGATCCATGAATACGCCGCGCCCGCGCGAGGTGGAGAACTGGCCGCCGTCATAGTTCAAGTAGTTGAAAGATTTGATGTAATCCACGGCTTTCCATGGCTCCTCAGAACCGAGAATGGTGGCGGGGAAGGACAGCGTGTGGAAAGGCACGTTATCCTTGCCCATGAACTGGGTGTAGGTCACATCCTCCGCGCCTTTGTCGGTGCGCCACCAGCGTTCCCAATCGTCGCCCTTACCGGCGTCGACCCATTCCTGGGCGCAGGCGATGTATTCGATGGGTGCGTCGAACCAGACGTAGAAGACTTTGCCTTCCATGCCGGGCCAGTCTTCGCCGCCTTTCTTAACGGGCACACCCCAGTCCAGATCACGGGTGATGCCGCGGTCTTGCAGGCCATCGCCGTCGTTCAGCCATTTGTTGGCAATCGAGGTGGTCAGAACCGGCCAGTCGGTTTTGCTATCAATCCAGGCCTGCAGCTTGTCGCGCATTTGCGACTGACAGAGGAAGAGGTGTTTGGTCTCCCGCTCCTCGAGATCGGTGGAGCCGGAGATGGTGGAATAAGGGTTGATCAGATCGGTTGGATCGAGCTGCTTTGTGCAGTTGTCACATTGATCGCCACGCGCGCTTTCAAAGCCGCAGTTGGGGCAGGTGCCCTCGATGTAGCGGTCTGGCAGGAAGCGCCCGTCTGCGTTGGAATAGACCATCTTTTCAGTGACTTCGCGGATTAAGCCCATGTCGGCAAGGCGGCCTGCGAAGTGCTGGGTCAGCGCATGGTTCTGCGGGCTGGACGAGCGGCCGTAGTGGTCAAAGCTGAGGCGGAACCCTTCGGCGATTTTGGTTTGAACCTTATGCATTTCGGCGCAGTAATCTGCGACGTCTTTGCCCGTCTTGGCAGCCGCGAGTTCAGCCGGGGTGCCGTGCTCGTCGGTGGCGCAAAGGAACAGAACTTCATGGCCGCGCGCGCGCATGTAGCGGGCAAACAGATCGGCGGGCAGCTGGCTGCCAACGAGGTTGCCGAGGTGTTTGATGCCGTTGATATACGGCAAGGCCGAGGTGATCAGATGGCGCGCCATTTTGGGTGTCCCTTAACTGTTTCGACCCCAATTAGCTCAAAGGGCGGAGCAATTCCACAGGGGAAATCGCACGTCGGTAACGCGTCGGTATTGCATCTGTATCGCGGTGGTATCGCGGGAGTGCATTGTCGGTGGATTTTGGCGCGGGTTTTTGCGCCTCAATTTCCTGTTTCGTCAGTCTTGGTTGGCTGTTCGCGCTGTCGTTTGGTAATGCGCCCCACGGTGAACGATGTGCGGGGGGCATAGACGTAGCGTGTGCGGTCGGCGACGGTTGGGCGGGCGAGCATCCGGGCGAGGCCAAAGACGATCAGAAGCAGATGGCCTGCGGCGATCATGATGAAGAGCGCGGAGGGGCCGAAGCGCTCAATCAGGCCAGAGGCAAAGAGCGGGGTGCCAATGGCGCCAACGGCAAAGAAGAACATCAGCGCGGCGGAAAGCTCGACCCGTTCCTCAGACGTGGCAAAGTCATTGGCGTGGGCGGCGGCCACCGAATAGATCGGGAAGGAGGTAAAGCCAAAGAAGCCTGCGTTCAGCATCACCATGGCGGTGCTGCCCCCGCCCAGGGTCACGGTGGTGGCGCAGCTGAGCACGGCAGCGGCAGAGAGCCAGATCAGCACCCAGCGGCGGTCATATTTGTCTGCAAGCCAGCCCACGGGGTATTGCGCGATGGCGCCACCCAGCACAAAGGCGGCCAGAAACCATGCGATCTGGCTGACCTGAAGGCCGACCTCGGTGCCATAGACCGGGCCGACCATGCGGAAGGAGGCGGAGCTGAGTGCGGCGACAATCACACCGGCCACGGCGAGCGGTGAGCGCTCATAGGCGAGCTTGGGGCGCAGGCGCGGGGCCGCAGGGGTTTTGGGTTGTGGTGAGGTTGTGAGGGTGATCGGCAGCAGGGCGACACAGCATAGCAAGGCCAGCAGATTGTAGGAGACATATGAGGCAGGCTCCAAAACGCTGATCACCAGCTGCGCGGCGAGGGAGGCGACCATATCCACCACGCGGTAGGTGCCCATGGCGCGGCCGCGGGTTTCATTGGTGACTTTGGATTGCAGCCAAGCCTCCACCACGGTGAAACAGCCTGCGACACAGAGACCGGATGCGATCCGCATGATCGCCCAAGCGGTGGGGTCAACAATGATGAAATGGCCCAGAAGGCCCATGGCCCCAAGCGCGGTGAAGGTGGCAAAAGCGCGGGAATGGCCGACGCTGCCCATGAGGCGCGGCGACCACCAGCAACCGATAAAAAAGCCGAGGAAGTGGGCGGAACCCAAAAGGCCGATTTGTTCGGTGGAAAAGCCAAGCGCAATGCCTGAGAGTGCATCCAATGGCCCCACGCCGCCAGAGCTGAGCTGCAGGAGGATGACGGAGAGGAAGAGGGCCGAGAAGGTCAGGATCATACGCATGAGGGCAGAATGCCGCAAAGCGTTGGGAATGCTAGGGGAAAGTAGACGCTGGCCCACTCTGTTTTAAATTTAGCGTGGTTGCTTGATGGTGAATGCCCGTTAAAGTAGTTTCAAGAAAGGTAACACTTCGAAGTGAGATCAATGAAGCGCCGTATCTACCTACTTTTAGCCGCATTGCTGCTTTGCCCCGTCTCAGCGGTATCCCAAATGCACCCGGATCAGGGGTATACCGATCTGAAAAAGGGAACAATTTTCTTATACGAACGAAGTGATAAGGGAGATTTTTTGTTGCGCTTTGAGCGTATCAAAAACGGGCTGCACGAGTTTCAGGCACATCTAGTCGATGGCGATAAGTCAACTTATGAACGAACTATTTTTAGAAACTCCAGAGGTCAAACGGTTCGTATAGAATGGCCGAATGGCAAACAGGTGAGATACGAACCTCATGACTGTAGATACGTGGTGGGCGAGTGCAGTTATGTCTTTTATGACAGAAAGGGTGTTCCGGGAGAGTATCGGTCTTCAGGAAGTTGGTCTGGTGCAACCTACCGGCAAGTTACAGAGATTTTGAGGGGCGCGAAGTATGCGCCTTTTTCCGACGTTCGTTTCAAGTTTGATAAAAACGGGTTGGAAGTTAGTCGGAGTGTTCGACAAGGCAAAACACGCGGGAAAATTAAGTTGAAGAGATTTCTTCCTCCCGAGTAGCTCTAAGCAATTAACTCTGCTTAGCTGCATTCATTGGTGCATTTCCTCTATCTATTGATCCATAAGTGTACCAATTAATATTTAGCTCATTGGTCATGCAAAATTCGGCGGTATGAGATTAGCTTGTCTTAAGCGCCGCACTTGTCTGAACCGAGTACCCAATCCTTTGCAGCTGCGGCCCAAGCGGGCTGCTTTTGCGCCAGATCATGCCGATTTTGCGGTTGGGCTCGACGCCTTTGAAGCGCGCGACGGTGACCTCTGCGGAAGGGGTTTCGACCGGGACCGCCATTTCCGGGATCAGGGTCACGCCCAAACCTGCGCCGACCATTTGCACCAAGGTCGAGAGTGAGGAGCCGTCCAGCCCTTCATGGGCGCGGGCGGTGGGCATGCCGCAGAACGAGAGTGCCTGATCGCGAAAGCAATGGCCTTCTTCCAAAAGAAGCAGACGTTCGCGCTCCAGATTTTCCGGTGCTGGTACGGGGGCATCGGCCTCGGACTTGGGGCGAACCAAGACGAAGTTTTCCGACAGAAGCGGCATTTCCTCAAAGGTCGGTTCTGAAACGGGCAGGGCGACAATGGCGGTGTCGATGCGGCCTTGACGCAGCTCTTCAATCAGCGTGGCTGTCATGGTTTCGCGCACGTGCAGTGTGAGATCGGGGAAATCGGTCTTCAGCCGACGCAGCAGATTGGGCAGCAAATAGGGCGCGATGGTGGGGATCACCCCAAGCCGCAAACGCCCTACGAGACCCGATTGCGCCATCCGCGCCATTTCGCCGATTTCCTCCACGCTGCGCAGCACGTTCCGGGCACGTTCTGCCATGTCTTCGCCAAAAGGCGTGAGGCGGATTTGGCGGCTGGAGCGCTCAAACAGGGGGAGGCCAAGATCTTCCTCCAACTCTTTGATTTGCAGGGACAAAGCCGGTTGGGAGATGGCGCAGGCGTCAGCGGCCCGTCCGAAGTGGCGGTGCAGTGCAAGGGCTTCGAAGTAGCGCAATTGGCGGAGCGTGAGGTTTGTCATTTGTTTTACTTATTAAACCGATTGGAAAATGCAACTTCTTTAAATACCCGCCCTGGGCGTAGACTGCCTTCAGAGAATCGAAAAACCCATCTATCCGACAGGAGACCGATATGGACGGAGATATGAAAACAGGTGGTTGCCCGGTGATGCATGGCGCCACCAGCAACAAGACACGTGGCAACCGCGACTGGTGGCCAAACCAGCTTAACCTGCGGATTTTGCACCAGAACTCTGCCAAATCTGACCCGATGGGCACCGCGTTTGACTATGCGGAAGAATTTAAGAAACTGGACTACAAGGCGTTGAAGGCAGATCTGACGGCGCTGATGACAGACAGTCAGGACTGGTGGCCTGCGGACTATGGTCACTATGGCGGTCTGTTCATCCGTATGGCGTGGCACTCAGCCGGGACCTACCGGACAGCGGACGGCCGTGGCGGTGGTGGCACCGGACAGCAGCGTTTTGCGCCGCTGAACTCCTGGCCTGACAACGGCAACCTCGATAAGGCGCGTCGTCTGTTGTGGCCGATCAAGCAGAAATACGGCAACCAGATCAGCTGGGCGGACCTCTATATCCTCGCGGGCAACGTGGCGATTGAAAGCATGGGTGGCACCACCTTTGGCTTTGCCGGTGGCCGTGCAGATGTTTGGGAGCCGGAAGAGGACGTTTATTGGGGCGCGGAAGCGGAATGGCTTGCGAGCTCTGATGCGGACAACTCCCGCTACTCGGGTGAGCGCGATCTGGAGAACCCGCTGGCTGCAGTGCAGATGGGTCTGATCTATGTGAACCCGGAAGGTCCTGACGGGCAGCCGGACGTGCTGGCCTCCGGTCGTGACATTCGCGAGACCTTTGCGCGGATGGCGATGAACGACGAGGAAACTGTTGCGCTGGTGGCTGGTGGCCATACTTTTGGTAAGGCGCATGGCGCAGGCGACCCTGAGCTGGTTGGCCCGGAGCCGGAAGCGGCCCCGATCGAAGCCATGGGCTTTGGTTGGATCAACAAGCACGGCAGCGGCAAGGGTGGCGACACCACCACCTCCGGCATCGAAGGCGCGTGGACGGCAAACCCGATCCAGTGGGACAACGGCTACTTTGATCTGCTGTTTGGTTATGAGTGGAACCTGACCAAGAGCCCGGCGGGTGCGTGGATCTGGGAGCCAATCGACGTCAAAGAAGAAGACATGGCGCCAGCGGCCCATGACGCGAGCCAGAAGGTGAAGACCATGATGACCACCGCCGATATGGCGATGCGTCTGGATCCGATCTATGGCCCGATCTCCAAGCGGTTCCATGAGAACCCAGAAGAGTTCGCCGATGCCTTTGCGCGCGCCTGGTTCAAGCTGACCCACCGCGATATGGGCCCACGTGCCCGGTATCTGGGGGAAGAAGTGCCAGCCGAAGAGCTGATCTGGCAAGATGTGGTTCCGGCCAGCGAAACCGACCTGTCTGACGACGATGTGGCTGCACTGAAGGCGGCTGTGATCGGCTCCGGTCTGTCGGTGAGCGATCTGGTGAAAACCGCTTGGGCGTCTGCCTCCACTTTCCGTGGCAGCGACATGCGTGGCGGGGCCAATGGCGCCCGTGTGCGTCTGGCACCGCAGAAAGACTGGGCGGCCAACGAGCCAGAAGAGCTGGCGCGGGTTCTGGACAAGCTGGAAGAGATCAAAGCTAGCTTTGGCAAGCCTGTCAGCACAGCCGATTTGATCGTGATCGCGGGTGCCGCGGCAGTGGAGAAGGCTGCTCTTGATGCAGGGCATGACGTCTCCGTGCCGGTCTCCCTGGGTCGTGGGGATGCGACCCAGGAGATGACCGATGTGGAAAGCGTTGGCATGCTGGAGCCACAGGCAGACGGGTTCCGCAACTATCAGCGGGCGCAGTTCACGATCTCTCCGGAAGAGCTGCTTGTGGACAAGGCACAGCTGCTGACCCTGACCGCACCGGAAATGACCGCATTGGTCGGTGGCCTGCGTGTGCTGGGTGCCAACCACGGCGGCAGCCAGCACGGTGTCTTCACCGACCGCGTTGGCCAGCTCAGCAACGACTTCTTTGTGAACGTGCTGGACATGGGCACCGAGTGGTCTGAAGGCGAAGACGGCGTCTATGAGGGCAAAGACCGCGCCAGCGGCGACGTGAAATGGACCGCCACCCGCGTGGATCTGGTGTTCGGCTCCAACTCACAACTGCGCGCAGTGGCTGAGGTCTACGGCCAGAGCGACGGTGAGGCCAAGCTGGTCAGTGACTTTGTCGCGGCTTGGACCAAAGTCATGGACGCGGATCGCTTTGATCTGAAGTGATCTGAGCGGATAAAACATGAGAGAGGCGCAGCTTAGGCTGCGCCTTTTTTGTTTGGGGTGGGGATCACTTATCGCTGGCGAGTGTGATCAGGTGCCGACGCAGGCTTTCCTTGCCATCTGAACCGATAGCCTCACCTATCTCGGTTTCTATTCTTCGAATTTGCTCTGCTGCGATCGTGCGCCACCGGTGGCCCTTGGGCGTGATGGAAACGAGCTTGTCGCGTTTGCTATGAGGATCAGGCTGCACTGTGATCATACCGTGACCAATCAGACGCTCTACGGCCTGCTGCGCTGCCTGCCGCGAAAAGCCCATCTCGCGGTGTATTGTCGACAGTTTTACGGTGCGCCCCCGCAGTTGTGCAAAAACCCGAATGTCTGCCGGGCGCACATCTGCAAACTCTGTCTCTGCGCGTGCCTCATCCATTTCAGCATTCCAGCGCGCGATCAGCGTCATCATCATGCCTTTGATGTTTTGCCCGAGAAAGGCGTCGTCTTTTTTATCAATCACGGTTGACAAATCACTTCTTGCTACCTCTATATCAACCATAGTTGACGTTCTTTGGGGGTTTCAATGGATCGTAGAACTTTCTTGAAGTCCACTGGAGCAGGAATGCTTCTTACCGGTGGTGGTCTCGGCTGGGCACAGCCTGCGATGCGTCCACTTCCACTCATCCCTTTGACTGACTTAACGGGTGGGATCGAAGATCGAGTTTCTCTCTCCCTGGGCTTAGGTCGTCATGATTTTGGAACCGGGACTGCGAGTGACACCTTTGGGATCAATAACGCCTACCTCGGTCCCGTTCTGAGGGTGAAGCAGGGGCAGACGCTTCCTTTTGATGTCGCCAATAATATTGGTGATACCTCGACAATTCACTGGCATGGGCTGCACATTCCCGGAGATGTCGATGGCGGACCTCATCAAGAGATCGCGCCCGATGCCGTTTGGTCGCCGGATGTCCCGATTGTCCAGCACGCCTCAATGAACTGGTTGCATTCGCACATGCACGGCAAGACGGCACGTCAGACCTACAATGGTCTGGCGGGTGTTCTGCTGGTCGAAGATGACGCCAGCTTGTCGGCCGACCTCCCCAAGACCTACGGGGTGGATGATTTCACGCTGGTCCTGCAGGACAAGATGTTCGACGCAAATGGGCGCATGACATATGAGCTGTCCGCAGCCGTCTTTGAGGACGGGTTTGAAGGGGACACGTTGGTGATAAACGGAGCCATCGCCCCTGTTGGTCAGAATGTACCTACGGGTCTTGTCCGGCTGCGCATTCTGAACGCCTGCAATGCGCGGTTTCTCGGGCTTTCGATGGAAGCCGGGCCAATCACCGTGATTGCATCAGATGGCGGGTTTCTTGCGGCTCCGGTTGCTGTTGAGAGCATTTTGATGTCGCCGGGCGAACGTTATGAAGTGTTGGTCGATATGAAGACCTTTGAAACGAACACCTTGAACGTGAACCTGAATGGGGACGGCGGTGGTTTCTTTGAAAACCTCTTTGGCGGAGGTCAAACCGTTCCAGCTCTGTCGCTTACCCGCACCGCAGACAAAGGGTTTGATGGGGCGATGCCGACGCAATTGGCCAACCTTGAACCACCAAAGCCGGAGGATGCCACTGTTACGCGCTCTTTCCAGTTAGAAATGGATGTGGGAGCCGACTTGGCGGCGCTCGCTCTGGCGTGGGACAATTTTTGCGGCGATGCTGGGGCAATGGCAATCAACGGCCAGCCAATGAAAATGGATCGGATCGACGAAGAGGTGCGCAAAGGCGATACCGAGATTTGGCGTATCTCGGTGGATGACCAATTACATCCATTTCACATACATGGGTGTTCTTTCCGCATCCTCAGTCAAAACGGTGCCCCGCCGCCAGCATATGCCGCTGGTTGGAAGGACATGGTTCACGTGGAAGAAGGGTGGTCGGAGGTTCTGGTCCGGTTTGACTATGAGGCCACGAAGGACGCGCCTTATATGTATCATTGCCACATCCTTGAACATGAGGACTGCGGAATGATGGGGCAGTTCACGGTCAGTTAGATATTGGTGGTGTCAAACACATAAAGCCGTGGGTAACCCTTACAATCTGACAAAGCTTCAGCGCGCGGTTTGCACCAAATGCTGCAGGCAGCCTTGCAGGGCTGCGGCGTCGTCGGTGATGACGCTGAGCGGAATGGTGGCTGGGGCGACGATGCCGGGGCCATCGGATTCCAGTGTCTCTACAAACAGCGGTAGGGCGCGGCTGCCGAGAACGCCTCGGGCGGCGCTGCCGGCGAAGACGATGCCGTCACGTGGCAAGTATTGGTGGATCAGGGCGCGGGTGAGGTAGGCCAGCGCTTTAGTGAAGAGCTCTACCGTGACTGTCGCGGCAGCGTCCTTTGCCTCATAGGCGGCGATGATGCTGCCACCGTCCAGCGCTGCGCCGCTCAGAAGACTGTGCAGACGTTCAAGGCCGGGGCCGCAAAAGAGGTCTTCGACGGTTTTGAGGGGGGCGGCCCCTTCACCGAGGGCGTCTTGCATCAGCTGGCCAATGCTGTGGGGCACTTCGGCGTGACCGAGCTCGGCCTCAATCACCAGAGTATCGCCGTGGCGGGTCTGTTTGGTGAGGCTGACGTTAAAGCCCGTGCCCAGACCCGTGACCAGAGATTGACCATTGGTGGGGGCGACGCGGGTGCCAAAGATATGTTCAGGCGTGATGCGGGGCAGGGCATAGCCAAGGGCGGCAAGATCATTGATCAGCTCGGCACGCGCCGCGCCGGCTTGTACGCCAAAGCCTGCGGCAGAGAGCGCCCAATTGCGGTTGGTGAGGCGGCCTTCGCCCGCCTGCACGGGGCCAGCGATGGCGATGCAGATGCCATCAAGGTGACCGGTTTTCTGGGTCGTGAGGAAATGCGCGAGGACAGCGTCAAAGCTGTCAAAGTCGTCATTGCGGGCGCGCAGTATCGTTTCCTGGTGCACGCCTTCCGGTCCGGCCAGTGCCAGACGGGTGTTGGTGCCTCCGATATCGCCGACAAGGTAGGTCATGCGCCCGCAACTTTCTTGGTTCATCTGTTTTGGTTCGTTTAGCGAATTTATTCAGCCCTGAACAGGGACGCCCTCTGGACGTTTGCCCAGGATGATCATGCCCAGCAGGTCGTCATCGGTGACGTCTTTCACGTCCACCGTGCCCACAAGCTGGCCGTTTTTCATCACCGAGGCGCGGTCACAAAGCTCCATGACATCGTGGATGTCGTGGCTGATCAGGAAGATGCCGATGCCTTCGGCCTTAAGCTGCTGGATCAGCTCAGACACCATCTGGGTCTCATGCGGGCCAAGGGCGGCGGTCGGTTCGTCCATGATAAGGATCTTGGCGTCAAAATAGACCGCGCGCGCAATGGCAACCGATTGGCGCTGACCACCCGAAAGGGCAGAGACAGGCTCGGAGAACTTCTGGAAGTTCGGGTTGAGCTTGCCCATGATCTTGCGGGTCTCGGCCTCCATCGCGTCGTCATCCACAGTGCCAAAGGCGGTGGTGAGCTCGCGCCCCAAGAAGAGGTTGGAGGCCGCATCGAGGTTATCGGCCAGCGCAAGGGTCTGGTAGATGGTCTCGATGTTGTATTTACGCGCATCACGCGGGTTGTGGATCTCTGCCTTTTCACCGTTGATGTAGATCTCGCCGCCGTCAGCCTGGTAGGCGCCAGACAGGATCTTGATCAGCGTAGATTTGCCTGCGCCGTTGTGGCCCAGAAGGCCAACCACTTCGCCGGGGTGCAGATCAACAGAGACATGGTCGACCGCTTTGATTCCACCAAAGGAGATGTGGATGTCGCGCATGTCTACGAGAGGGGTTTGCTTGTCCATAATAGAACTCCTTATGCGCCGGTTACGCGCCAGTACGGCGGCGGTAGACGATGTCGACATAGACGGCGAAGACCAGAACGATGCCCACAACGATGTTTTGCAGCGGGGCGTCCACACCCACAGAAGCCATACCCGATTGCAGGGATTGCATGATCAGGGCGCCGATGACCGCACCGTAGATGGTGCCTGCTCCGCCTGCCAGAGCTGTGCCGCCGATCACGGCTGCTGCGATCACGCGCAGCTCGTCCAGTGTGCCGAGGCCCACGTCTACCGCGTTCAGGCGGGCTGAGGCGATGATGGAGGCGATGCCGGTCAGTGCGCCCATGAGTGCAAAGATCTTCACGGTCAGCAGGCGCGTGTTGATGCCGGAGAGCTCTGCCGCTTCAGGGTTGCCGCCGGTGGCGTAGACATAACGGCCAAAGCGGGTGCGGGTGGCGACGATGGTCATTACAATCGCGACACCCAGAAGGATCACAACAGGGATGGCAACACCGTGGTTCCAGACCAGACCGTCGGTGTATTCGATGCCCTGTGCTTCGGTCATGCGGCGCATGGCGCCTTTGGGGATTGGGTAGCTGTTCATGATCCAGACAAAGCACATGATCAGACCGGCCGCGATCGCGATCAGGACGCCTTCGGCCCAGACCGGCTTTACGGTAAAACCGTGGCTCGCCTTGTTGCGGCGGCTCATCAGCATGAGGGCGACGGCCACAACGGATGCAAAGATGCCAAAACCCCAGCTGAGCGTTTCGCCCAAAGTGCCTTCTGCGCCGCCGCCAAGGAGGCGGAAGGTCGGATCAAGCGGTGCTTGGGTCTGGCCTTTGGTGACCCACCACATGGCACCGCGATAGACGAGGAAGCCACCCAGGGTCACGATGAAGGCTGGCACGGTGAGATAGCCGATGATCCAGCCTTGAAACGCGCCCAGCAGCGCCCCCATGAACACCGCGGCAAACACAGCGATGATCCAGATCGACCAATGGCCGAGGCCAACAATCTGTGGCAGCCATTGCACCTGAAGCGCGGCGACGGTCATGCCGATGAAGCCCAGCATCGAGCCGACGGACAGGTCGATGTTGCGGGTCACGATCACAAAGACCATGCCGGTGGCCATAACGGCGACAGAGGCGGTTTGGACCGAGACGTTGAAGAAGTTACGTGGAGACAGGAAGCGGCCATCGGTGAAGATGCCGAAAACAACCCAGATCACCACAAGCGCGCCGATCATGCCAAGCAGGCGGACATCCAGCCCAAGCTTGTCGATCAGGTTTTTGGCTTGTTTTTGCATTGTGCGTTACCTTTTTGAGCGCCGGAATTTGGGTGTACAGGACCAGCCTGTGCGACCCGGGCCGCGACAGCAAAGTCTTTTGCAGTTGTGTGGGGGGGGGAGTGAGGTGTGCCCCCCTGACGGGTCAGGAGGGCAGAGTGTCAGATCAGTTGCAGGCGGCGTTGGAAGAGCCTACGCAGAGCACGTCTTTGGCAATCCAGCCAGCGTCCAGAACAACGTTCAGGTTGTCGGCGGTGACAGGCACCGGTGCCAGGAACATGGAGGTCATTGTGGTGCCGCCCGGGGATGTCCAGTCGGAAGCACCGTCAACCGCTTCGCCTTTGGCCAGAGACACAGCGATCTCGCCAGCCGCTGCGCCAAGTGCGCGTGCGTCTTTCCAGACAGACACGGTCTGGGTGCCGGTGGCAACGCGGTTCAGAGCGGCATGGTCACCGTCCTGGCCGGAAACCGGAATGCCTTCCATGCCTTGAGCGGTCAGAGCAGCCACAACGCCACCAGCGGTGCCGTCGTTAGAAGCCACAACCGCGTCCACTTTGTTGTCCACGGAGGTCAGGATCTGCTCCATGTTGCGCTGTGCGTTGGCTGGAACCCAGCCGTCGGTGTAGGCTTCGCCAACGATCTTGATGTCGCCGGAGTCAATTGCTGCCTGCAGCACTTCCTGCTGACCGCCGCGCAGGAAGTCTGCGTTTGGATCGGTTGGGGAGCCTTTGATCATCACGTAGTTGCCCTTTGGCATCGCTTCGAGCACGGCGCGGGCCTGCATGCGGCCAACTTCAACGTTGTCAAAGGTCAGGTAGAAGGCGCGACTGTCTTCGATCAGGCGGTCATAGGCAACGACAGGGATCTCTTCGTCAGCTGCGGCCTGCACGGCTGGGCCAACAGAGGAGGCGTCCTGTGCAAGGATGATCAGCGCGTCTGCGCCCTGAGCAATCAGGCTTTCGATGTCAGACAGCTGCTTGGCAGAGGAGCTCTGCGCGTCGGCGGAAATATATTTGGCGCCAGCTGCGTCCAATGCGCTTTTGATGGCGGCTTCGTCGGTTTTCCAGCGCTCTTCCTGAAAGTTGGACCAGCTCACGCCGATTACCAGATCTTCGGCAAACGCCGCTGTGCTCATAAAGGCGCCGGCGATGATGGCCGTCGCAGAAGCGAATAGTTTCATGGTTTCCTCCCAAAGGTTTTCCCCGGCGGTGGCCGATGTGAATCGGTTTTGCTCCGGGTTGACCCATTGTTAGCAAAATAAATTTGTAAATCAAATTAATTCAGCTAAGCTTGCATGAAGGCACAGAACGCCGCCATGGTGGTGGGCCAGTTCAGCGCTGTATTCCACGACCGGAATGACGCAATGCCTGATGGGAGGGAGGTCCGTAAATGTCTGTTAATCAGAGGGAAATTGGTCGCCGTGTGCTGCTGGGAGAAATCCGCAGACATCAGCGCATCCCGCGGATCAACCTCAGTGAGATTACCGGCATTAGCAGAGCGACCGTGACCACGATCACTGCAGAGTTGTTGCGGGAAGGATTGATTGAGGAGGTCACCAGCGAATCTCCTGACAAGGATGCGCGCCGGGGACGGCCCAAAGTGGACCTTAAGATTCGCGGTGCGGCGCGATTGATTGCCGGGGCGAAGATCTCAAACCGGACGGTGTCTTTGGTGCTGCTGGATTTTGAGGGCAATCAGCTGGCTTCCCATGAGGCGGAACTTGAACATGCGGTGCAACCCGCCAAAGACTTGGCGGACATTCTGGCTGAACTGGTCGAGGCTCTGGCGCAGAAGATCGACAAGTCGCTGACAGATGTCGCGGGGCTTGGGCTTGGCATTGCGGGCATTGTTGATGCGCCACAGGGCTTCGTGCATTGGTCGCCGTCTTTGAGCACGCGCAATGTGCAGTTTGGTTCGGTTCTGGAAGCAGCGCTGGGCATTCCCGTATTTCTGGACAACGATGCCAACCTTGTGGCGATGGCGGAGAAGAGTTTTGGCCTGGGGCAGGGGCATCGCGATTTTATTGTGGTCACCATCGAGAGCGGTGTGGGGATGGGGATCGTCATCAATGATGAGATCTACCGAGGGACGCGCGGCTGCGGTGCGGAATTTGGCCACACCAAGGTGCAGCTTGAGGGCGCTTTGTGCCGCTGTGGGCAGCGGGGGTGCCTTGAGGCTTATGTTGCGGATTACGCGCTGATGCGTGAGGCGATGATTGCGACCGGTGAAATGGCCGAGCGGCAGGTGGTGGATATTCTGGCCTCCGCCAAGCAGGGCGATGAGGTGGCGGCCTCCATTGTGGAGCGCGCCGGGCGGATGTTTGCAATGGGGCTGGCCAATCTGGTGAACATCTTTGATCCGGAACTGATCATCCTTGCCGGAGAGCAGATGCAATCCAGCCACCTTTACGCCGAAGAGGTGATTGATGCGATGCGCAAGTCGATTGTGCAAATCGACAAGGCCCCACCGGAGGTGGTGATCCACAAATGGGGCAACCTGATGTGGGCGCGAGGTGCGGCGGCCTATGCGCTTGAAAATGTTTCGGAAACCGCGCTGCAGGGGATGGTAGATCATGTTGGATAAGCTTGTGACAGGCTTGGCTGTGTTGGCGGCAAGTGGTGCTGGGGCAGAGGTGAAATTTGCGCCGGTGGATGTGGCGCCGCACAGCTATGATGGCGGCTGGGAGTTTTTTGTCGGCGGGGGCGTGGCCGCCTTTGATTGTGATGGCGACGGGCTGTCGGAACTGGTGGCGGCAGGCGGGGTAAACCCACCTGTGTTGCTGCGCAATCGCAGTGACCTTGGTGGCGCTGTGGTGCTTGAAGCGACCTTGCCTGAGGCACTGAATATCACGGAGATCACCGGGTTTTATGCGCTCGATATCAATGGCGACGGGTGGCAGGATCTTGTGGCGCTGCGCGTCGGAGAGAACAAGCTGTTCAAAGGCGGCCCTAAATGCAGTTTCACACCTATGGATGTGCCGGGCTTTGAGGGCGGCGATGCCTGGACCACGGCGTTTTCGGCCACTTGGGAGGGCGAGAACGCACTGCCCACGCTGGCCTTTGGCAATTATGTGGATCGGGAAAATCCGGATGGGCCGTTTGAGGCCTGTGATACAAACGATCTGTTCCGACCTGATGGCGAAGGCTACGCACACAGCGCGTTGGAGCCGGGTTTTTGCCCTCTGTCGATCCTGTTCTCAGATTGGGGGCGCAACGGGCGTGCTGATCTGCGGATGAGCAATGACCGGCACTATTACGTGCGCGGCGGGGCGGAGCAGCTTTGGGCGATGGAGGCCACACCGCGGCTCTATGGCGAGGCGGACGGCTGGGCGACCCATATGCTTTGGGGCATGGGGATTGCCGAACGTGATCTGGATTTTGATGGCGTGAGCGAAGTGTTTCTCTCGTCCATGGGAGATCAGCGCCTGATGCGGCGCACGGATGGGGCGCTGCCGACCTATGAAGATGTGCCCTATGCGCTGGGCACCTCGGCGCATCGGCCCTATGTGGGCGATGACGGGCGGCCCTCAACCGGTTGGCATATCGCCTTTGGGGATGTGACCAACGATGGGTTGGATGATGTGTTTATTGCCAAAGGCAATGTGGAACAGATGCCGGATGCGGCGATGGAAGATCCCAACAACCTGTTGATCCAGCAGGCAGATGGCAGTTTTGCCGAGCAGGGGAGCACTGCTGGGATTGCCACATTGGCGCGCAGTCGTGGGGCGGCCTTGGTGGATCTGAACGGTGATGGCTTATTGGATCTGGCGGTGGTCAACCGACGTGCGCCGCTGGAGGTGTATCAGAACGTCAGCGAAGCGGCGGGCAACTGGCTGTCGCTGAGTCTGCAGGATGACGGGCCAAATCGCGATGCGGTTGGCGCGGTGATCGAGTTGCAGGCCGGAGAGCGGGTCTACACCCGTGAGATCACACTGGGCGGTGGCCATGCAGGCGGCGTGTCTGGCGCGGCGCACTTTGGGCTTGGAGAATCTGAGGCCGCGAAGGTACGGGTGATTTGGCCTGATGGCGCGGTGGGGGCTTGGCAAGAGGTGCCCCTAAATGGGCACTGGCGGATTGAGCGCGGTGCCGGACTAGTTGTCTGGCCAAAGAGCTGAGCGGGGCGGCTTTCTCGATCAGTTGTCGAGCGGCAGACCTGAGGGAACTGATGTGGGCACGCCGAGGCGACCTTTGATCGCGTCATAGTCCGTAAGACTTTCCAGGAATGCGAGGATTTGGGCGACCTCTGCATCTGAAAGCGACACCGAAGGCAGATCGCTGGCCTGGGCGATTTGGCTGACTTCAGGAGCGTCGTTCATCAATTTGAAATCATTTGAAAATGTTCCGTCAGAGAAGGTGGCCGCCGCAAGGGTGTAGGCGCTGAGCGAAGCTTCCGGGCTCAGGTGGTGGCGCACGATGCCTTCGAGGCTTGTGAAAGCCCCGTTGTGCCCATAGGGGGCAGTTTGCGTGATGTTGCGCAGCGATGGTGTGCGGAAGCGATAGAAATCCTCGGCTGCACCGGTCACGCGACCGCGACCGACGTCGCGATTGTGACGTTCAAAGCGGGCAGCCTTGCCCGGGCCGATCTGCGGCAGGGCGATGGCGTGGAAGCCGTGATCGGTCTGGAATTGGCCGCTGTGACAGGTGCTGCACTGTGCCTTGCCGTAAAAAAGCTCCATGCCGGCGGTGGCATCCTCGGGGAGAGGCGTGCCATCGCGCAGATAGGCGTCGAAGGCGGAGGCATCTGCGCGCCATTCAAAGGCGATGAAGGCCGCCATGACATTGGCGATGTCGTGGAACTTGATTGGTTGCGCGCCAATGACGTCGTCAAATGCCGTGCGATAAGCGGGGATGGCCTCTACGCGTTTGGCCAGTATGTCCCAGGCACCTCCGGGGCCGGTGAGGCGACCGAGGCGGACAGCTTGAGAAACATCGTTTTCGGAGTAGTGCCCGGCCATTTCGTCGCCTGATAGCACAGGGAACATGGCTTGGGCGGCGAGCGCATTGTCAAAGCCCATTTCCATTTCGGCGCCCAGCGGGGTGCGGATGCCAGAGGGGCGGGTTGGGTCGTCTTCCAAGCGCCCGTCATGGAAGAAGACGTTAAATTCCGTAGCGCCGAGATTCCACAGTGCGGGGGCGTTGCGTGGGATGCGTTGCTCTGGAGGATTGTCCGGATTGATTTTGCGGTTGAGCCCAAGGCCGGTTGCGCCGTCGCCGAGCCCCAATGAGACCCCATCAGAGGTGCCGAGATCTGGATGGTGGCAGGAGGCGCAGGAGACAGATTTGTTTCCCGACAGAATGGGATCATAGAAAAGAAGTTGGCCAAGTTTGACCTCCGCCATGTCCTGTTCCGGGAAGGTCGCATCTGCTTTGGGCAGCGGTGAAGCGTTTGCCAAAGCGGGCAAGATGGCGACGGTGCAGAACAGGAGATGGCGCATGGCTGATCTTCCTTGGCTGTGTCTCTCCCCACCTCGTAGGGCAAGGTGAGGAGAGTGGTTAAATTTTATTTAAACAGCATCTTAGACGAAGCGGTTCACGTAGTTTTCAAGGATTTCCTGACGGCCTGATTTGGGCGCAGGGTTGATTTTACCGCTCATCACATCGGCGAATGTGCTGTCCAGATCACCGGCGAGCATGGCTTTGGCTGCATCGCTTTCCCAACCGGCGTAGCGTTCGTTGAGCGCTTGTTCCAAGCCGCCGTCCTCAATCATCGCTGCCGCCGCTTTCATGCCACGGGCGCAGATATCCATGCCGCCCACATGGGCTGCGATGAGGTCTTCGGCATCAAGCGACTGGCGGCGTAGCTTGGCGTCAAAGTTGGTGCCGCCTGTGGAGAAACCGCCCACTTTCAGGATGTGATAGTAGGACAGAGCCACCTCGGGCACGTTGTTGGGGAATTGGTCGGTGTCCCAGCCGGACTGGTAGTCGTTGCGGTTCATGTCGATTGAGCCCAGCACGCCAAGGGCGGCGGCGGTGGCGATTTCGTGTTCAAAGCTGTGACCGGCGAGGATCGCGTGACCTTGTTCTAGGTTCAGCTTCACCTCGTTTTCAAGACCGTATTTCTGCAGGAAACCATAGCAGGTGGCGGCGTCAAAATCATATTGGTGCTTGGACGGTTCCTGAGGTTTGGGTTCCACCAGAATGGCGCCCTCAAAGCCGATCTTGTGCTTGTAATCCACCACCATGTTGAGGAAGCGGCCCATGTGATCAAGCTCGCGCCCCATGTCGGTGTTGAGCAGGGTTTCATAACCTTCGCGGCCGCCCCAGAGCACGTAGTTTTCACCGCCCAGACGTTTGGTCGCGTCCATGCAGGTTTTCACGGTGGCGGCAGAATAGGCAAACACTTCCGGATCGGGGTTGGTCGATGCGCCTGACATCCAGCGGCGGTGGCTGAACATATTGGCGGTGCCCCAGAGCAGTTTGATTTTGCGTGTGCTCATCTTTTCTTCAAAGTAATCAATGATCTCTTCGAAGTTCTTCAGGCTTTCGGCAAAGCTGTCGCCTTCGGGGCGCACGTCTGCGTCGTGCCAGCAGAAGTAAGGCTGGCCGAGAATGTCAAACATCTCAAAGGCGGCATCTGCTTTGACTTTGGCCATGTCCATGCGGGTTTGCGGATGCCAGGGGCGCTCAAAGGTCTGGCCGCCAAACGGGTCGCCGCCCTCCCATGCAAAGGAGTGCCAATAGGCGATGGCAAAGCGCAGGTGATCCTCCATGCGTTTGCCCATAACAACTTCATCGGGGTTGTAGTGGTGGAAAGCCATTGGATTGGTGCTGTCGGCGCCCTCAAACTGGATGGGGGCGATGTCTTTGAAGAAGTCGGTCATTGTGTCAGGGCCTTTATGCCGGGGTAAGTTTTGACGAAGGCAGCGTAGGCCGCCTCGTAAGCGTCGCGCAGCTCAGTGCGCGGGGCGATCGTGGTTGCGATGTCGGGTTTGGTCATGATCTCTTCGGGTGCGGCGCCGGTGGTGGCGCAGATGGCAAGGCGGGCGGCCCCCAAGGCTGCGCCAAATTCGCCCGCTGCGGGCAGGGAAATCGGCAGGTTCAGAAGCGTGGCGATGAGTTCGACCCAATAAGGCGATTGTGCGCCGCCGCCGATGGCGATTAGGCTGTCGAGCTCTGCGCCCGTGGATTGGAGGGCCTCGTAGTTGTCACGCAGGGCAAAGGCCACGCCTTCGAGCACCGCTTGTGTAAGCGCTTCGGGGCCGGAATTTATGTCGATGTTGAGGAAGCCGCCGCGGATTTCGGCGTCATTGTGCGGGGTGCGCTCGCCAGACAGGTAGGGCAGGAAACGGATTTGGCCGGGGCCTGTGATGCTGTTGCCCAAGGCGCTGGTGAGGTCGGCTGGGCTTTGGCCCAGATTGTGGGCCAGCCAGTTGAGGCTGTCGGTGGCCGCAAGGATCACTCCCATCTGATACCAGCGGCCCGGAATGGCGTGGCAGAAGGTGTGCACAGCGCTTTCGGGTTTTGGCGCATAAGCGCCGCGCCCGGTGAGCAGCACGCCGGAGGTGCCAAGGGAGACAAAACCGTCCCCTTCGTTCAGCGCGCCAATGCCACATGCGGCGGCGGCGTTGTCTCCGGCCCCTGCGGCGACGATCACGCCCTTGGGCAGGCCAAGTTCTGCGGCGATGTCGTCGCGCACCACGCCGATGGCCTCTGAGCCTTCAAAAAGTTTGGGCATCCGATCGGCGCGCATGCCGGAAGTTGATAGCAGCGTGTCTGACCAATCGCGTGCGCCAACGTCGAGCCAGCTGGTGCCCGCGCTGTCAGACATGTCCGAGGCATAGATGCCGGTGAGCCAGAAATTCAGATAGTCCTTTGGCAGCAGGACTTTGGCGGTTTTGGCAAATGTCTCAGGCTCATTGTCGGCGACCCAAGCAACTTTGGGGGCGGTGAAGCCCGGAAAAACCATGTTACCTGAGAGCATGCGTACATGATCGGTGGTGTCCAGACGGGCGGCCTGATCGACAGAGCGGGTGTCGTTCCACATCATGCAGGGGCGCAGAGGCCTACCGGTTTCGTCCAGCAGGTTGGCGCCGTGCATGTGGCCTGAGACGCCGATGCCTTTGATCGCGGCAACCTCATCAGGGAAATCGGCAGCCAGTTGGGCGAAGACCTCTTTGGCGGCGCGGGTCCAGTCAGATTGCGCCTGTTCGCTCCAGCCAGCATGGGGGCGGGCGGTGTCATAATGCGCCTCACGCGCGGCGATCACATTTTGGCTCGCGTCAACCAACAGCGCACGCAAGCCAGACGTGCCCAGATCCAATCCCACAAACATGGGGGTCCTCCCTAAGTCTCCTCGACTTAATTTTTGCGTCAAATTAAATTGGAGATCAAACAGAAAATTGCGGTCGGCGCAGTTTTCATTGCGTGTAGGTTCGCAGGGAGTGCCAAAAATCAACGGGTTGTTGATCAATATCAATGTGTTGGGGGCTCTTAGGCGCAATTCGTGGGCAAACGACATGCTCTGCTAAGTGGCCTTGACCTTCCACTTACTGGAACCTTTATATCCCTTAGTGGCGGGTGACGCCGACTCAGAAAAGACAGATCCATGCAAACACTGACCTTTCATCTTGACGGCCTGAACTGTGCCGCATGCGTTTCACGTGCTGAAAAAGCCTTGGCGAAGACTGAAGGGGTGCAATCTGCAGAGGTCAATTTGGCCAATGAGAGCGCACGTGTGGTGGTGATGGAAGGCGGCACCGAAGCGGTTTTGGGGGCCTTGAAGGACGCGGGATATCCAGCGCGTGTTCGGTCGGTGACCTATGATGTGGCGGGTATGAGCTGCGCAGGCTGTGTGCGCCGGGCTGAGGCGGCTCTGTCCGAAACGCCGGGCGTGGTGGCGGCCAACGTGAACTTTGCCAGCGAAACTGCGACCGTTGAATATCTCGAAGGTGAGGCCACGCCGAGCGAGATTGCGGCACGCAGCACCAAGGCGGGCTACCCTGCGCGGCTGCAGGAAGAGGGTGCCGAGGAGGTCGATCACAAGGCTGACGAGGCGGCGAAACTGAAGCGCGATGTGCTGATCGCTGCGGCGCTGGCGTTACCGGTGTTTGTGACCGAAATGGGCGGGCATTTGGTTCCGGCGCTGCATCATTGGTTGATGGCCCAAGTGGGGATGCAGGCGCTCTATCTGATGCAGTTTGCGCTGACGTCGGCTTTGCTGATCGGGCCGGGGCGACAGTTCTACGCCAAAGGGTTTCCGGCGCTGATCAAAGGTGCGCCAGAGATGAATTCGCTGGTCGCTTTGGGCACCAGCGCGGCCTATTTTTTTTCTGTGGTCTCAACCTTTGCCCCCGGCTTGCTGCCTGCGGGCACCGCGCATGTCTATTATGAGGCGGCAGCGGTGATTGTGGTGCTAATCCTTACTGGGCGCTGGATGGAAGCACGCGCCAAGGGGCGAACGGGGGAGGCGATCCGGCAGTTGATGGGGCTTCAGCCGCGGGTGGCGCGAGTGGAGCGCAAGGGCGCGGTGCAGGAGATTTCCATTGATGCCGTGGCTGTGGGGGACGTTTTGCATTTGCGGCCCGGCGAGCGTGTGGCCGTGGATGGGCGCGTGATTGACGGGCAATCCTTTGTGGATGAGAGCATGTTGTCAGGTGAGCCGGTCCCGGTGGCGAAAGCTGCAGGGGATGCGGTGATTGGTGGCACGATCAACGGGCAGGGCGCGTTGCGCTATGAGGCCGAGAAGGTCGGGCGGGACACCATGCTGTCGCGGATCGTTGCGATGGTGCGCGAGGCGCAGGGTGCGAAGTTGCCGATTCAGGCGCGGGTGGATCGCGTGACAGCGGTGTTTGTGCCGGCTGTGATGGCTGTGGCGGCACTGACCTTTGGGATCTGGATGGTGTTGGGGCCGAGCCCGGCGTTCGGCCATGCGATTGTGGCGGCTGTGGCGGTGCTGATCATTGCTTGTCCTTGCGCCATGGGGCTGGCGACGCCGACCTCGATCATGGTGGGCACGGGCCGCGCAGCACAGCTGGGCGTGCTGTTTCGCAAAGGGGATGCGTTGCAGAGCCTTCGTGATTGCAATGTGGTGGCCTTTGACAAAACTGGCACGCTGACGATGGGCCAGCCGGAACTGACGGATGTGGCGCTGGCTGAAGGGTTTGAAGAAGCAGATGTGCTGGCACTTGTTGCGGCGGCAGAGGCCTCCTCGGAACATCCTTTGGCGCAGGCTTTGGTGCGTGCGGCAGAGACGCGCGGGCTGGATGTGCCACGTGCCACGCGATTTGAAGCGCAGGTTGGCATGGGGATTTCTGCTGAGGTGTCTGGACGGTCTGTGTTGGTCGGTGCGGCGCGGTACATGGCGCAGGAAGCGGTTTCCTGTGCGGCGTTTGAGACGCAGATTGAGGATCTTGCATCAGGTGGGAAAACACCGATCTGTGTGGCGATCGACGGGCGGGCTGCGGCGGTGCTGGCTGTGTCTGATCCGATCAAACCCGGCTCGGCAGCAGCTGTTCATGCGCTGCATGACATGGGCTTGAAGGTGGCGATGATCAGCGGCGACGCGCGTGGCACAGCGGAGGCTTTGGCCGCGCACTTGGGGATTGATCATGTGGTGGCCGAAGTTCTTCCGGATGGGAAAGTGGCCGCGCTGGAAGAGCTGCGCGCGCGCTTTGGCAGCCTGGCCTTTGTTGGGGATGGCATCAATGATGCACCTGCATTGGCCAGCGCGGATGTCGGACTGGCGATTGGCACGGGCACGGACGTGGCAATAGAGGCGGCAGATGTGGTGCTGATGTCCGGCGACGTGGGCGGTGTGATCAACGCCTTTGAAGTGAGCCGTCGCGTGATCCGCAATATCGGGCAGAACCTGTTTTGGGCCTTTGGCTACAACGTTGCGCTGATCCCGGTGGCCGCAGGCATTCTGGTGCCCTTTGGTGGGCCTGCTTTGTCGCCTATGCTGGGGGCAGGGGCCATGGCGCTGTCCAGTGTGTTTGTACTGTCAAATGCGCTGCGCTTGCGCCGTGTTGCGCCGGTTTTGCGGGAGGAGGGCGCATGAACATCGGAGAAGTTTCCAAACGCTCCGGGCTGCCCGCGAAGACGATCCGTTATTATGAGGACATCGGCTTTGTGACGCCCGCGCGCGGAGAGAATGGATACCGCAGCTTTTCAGAAACGGACCTGCATAAACTGGCGTTTCTGGGCCGGGCGCGGGGGCTTGGGTTTTCTATTGAAGACTGCCGGACGCTTTTGGCGCTCTATGAAGATCAAGGGCGGGCGAGTGCCGATGTGAAGCGTGTTGCGGAGCGGAATTTGATGGAAATTGACGCGAAGATCGCCGATTTGCAGGCGATGCGGGCGACGTTGAGCCATCTGGTGGAGAGCTGTGCAGGGGATGCACGACCGGATTGCCCGATCCTGGAAGATTTGGGGAGATCTTAGATCACCCCGGAAATAAGGCCGCCCTGTTTGGCGGCCTTTTTTATTGATAATAAGATGAGTGCTTACGCCAGATCTTTGTAAGACACCTCTTTGGCGTCCACACCTTCGCCGACTTTGTCGCGGCGCACGAGCAGGCGGTTCAGCGCATGGATGTAGGCTTTGGCGGAGGCCACAACCGTGTCGGTATTGGCTGACTGGCCGGTTGCGATCACGCCGTCTTCTTCCAGACGCACAGAGACCGTGGCCTGCGCGTCGGTGCCTTCTGTCACGGCGCTTACTTGATAAAGCTGCAGGCGGGCGGTGTTGGGGTGGATTTTGCGGATCGCTTTGAAGGTCGCATCCACCGGGCCGTCGCCTTCGCAGGTCGCGGTCACGTCTTCGCCGTCCACTTCCATCTCGACAGTGGATTCTGCCGGGCCGCCGGTGCCGCAGACCACTTTCATGGAGACGAGCTGTAGATGATCGTTTTCGGCATCTTCGCCGCCACCCGCCCGGACGAGGGCCACGATGTCGTCGTCAAACACTTCTTTCTTGCGGTCGGCCAGCTCTTTGAAACGCACAAAGATGTCTTTGAGCTGGTTGTCGCCCACTTCAAAGCCGAGCTGTTCCAGCTTGTCGCGCAGTGCGGCGCGGCCGGAGTGTTTGCCCAGAGGCAGGGAGGTGCCGGAGAGGCCCACGTCTTCCGGGCGCATGATTTCGAAGGTCTCTTTGTTCTTCAGCATGCCATCCTGGTGAATGCCAGACTCATGTGCGAAGGCGTTTTTCCCGACGATGGCTTTGTTGAACTGCACCGGGAAACCGGAAACGGTCGCCACGCGGCGAGAGATGTTCATGAGCTTGGTGGTGTCGATGCCTGTGGTCCAAGGCATGATGTCATTGCGCACCTTCAGCGCCATCACGACTTCTTCAAGCGCGGTGTTGCCCGCGCGCTCGCCCAGACCGTTGATGGTGCATTCGATCTGACGCGCACCACCGGCCACAGCGGCCAGCGAGTTGGCGGTCGCCATGCCGAGGTCGTTGTGGCAGTGGGTTGCGAAGATCACATCATCTGCGCCGGGCACGGTTTCGATCAGTTTCTTGATCAGATCAGCGCTTTCCATTGGGGCGGTGTAGCCCACGGTATCTGGGATATTGATGGTGGTGGCACCGGCTTTGATGGCAATTTCGATCACGCGGCAGAGATAGTCCCACTCGGTCCGGGTAGCATCCATCGGGGACCACTGCACGTTCTCACAGAGATTGCGGGCGTGGCTGACAGTCTCGTGGATCTTGTCGGCCATCTCATCCATGGTGAGGTTTGGAATGGCGCGGTGCAGAGGCGAGGTGCCGATAAAGGTGTGGATGCGGTTTTTCTCCGCATGTTTCACCGCTTCCCAGCAGCGGTCGATGTCTGCGATGTTGGCGCGTGCAAGACCGCAGATGCGGGAGTTTTTGGCGCGCTTGGCGATCTCGGAAACAGCGGCGAAATCGCCTTCAGAAGCGATCGGGAAACCGGCTTCGATGATGTCCACCCCCATGTCATCCAGCATCTCAGCGATTTCGAGCTTTTCGTCATGGGTCATGGTGGCGCCGGGGCTTTGCTCGCCGTCGCGCAGGGTGGTGTCAAAAATAACAACGCGGTTGTCGGACATGGGTTTGGTTCCTGTTTAGATATGCGGGGGGAAGATCGCGGTATTGGTGCGGTCTCCGAAATTGGGAATGCCTTGCGGCGCAACAGTGCTTGGGCCCCAAGAATTTGAAAAATATGGCTGTTTTTCAAAGAAACTGGATGTTTGCATAGGGTTCCCTAGAGGCCTGTCAGTGTCGGGGTGCCGTTGGGCGGTTCAGGGCACTTTGCGTTTGGTTTGAATCTCTTGCTTGCGGCTTATTCCATAGGGGAAACGCAAAAGTCGATTCTGTTTGAACTTATAAAAACGCGAGGTGCTTTATACATTCGGCGCGGACATCTCTCCTCTGAGCACGCGCGCCGACACGGTCACGCTCAGAGGCGGACTAGGAGTAGGTCTAGGCCACGCGCAAACGGCGCCGGAAGGCGTGCGGATGTTGCGATATGGGCCAAACGTGTCATGACGCAGAGTTATACATGCCGAAGGGTAAATGAAAAGAGCAAAAGTGGCCTGCTTTGTAAGCGAGGATGGCGCGGGACGTCGGGACGGTGCCGGTCTCACAGCAAAGCGGGAACATCTAAAGCGCTTTTGACCAAAATGAAGCTATGGGCGGGGCTGCGCCGTATGCTCTTGAAAAGAAGGAAATTGAATGTGCGGGCCTTGGTGATTGGCGACAGCGGCGGCATTGGTGCGGCGATAGCGGATAGCTTGAGAGAGCGTGGCGCCGAGGTGGTGGGGCTTTCCCGCGCGCGTAACGGGTTTGACATAACAGACCCTGAGACTGTTGAGGCGTCATTGAATGCAGTTGAGGGTGTGTTTCAGCTTGCCTTTGTGGCGACGGGTGCCTTGGTGGTGACCCGACAGGGGCCAGAGAAAACGCTGCGGGAGGTGACTGCTGAGGAGATGGCCGCTCAATTCGCGGTCAATACAATTGGGCCGGCTTTGGTGATGCGCCACGCCGCGCGGTTATTGCCGCGCAAAGAGCGAAGCATTTTTGCGGCCTTGTCGGCGCGGGTCGGGGCAATCGGCGACAATCGCGCAGGGGGGTGGTACTCTTATCGCGCCTCCAAAGCGGCACTCAATCAGGTGATCCGAACCGGTGCGATTGAGTTGGGCCGTAGCCACAAACAGTCCATTTGTGTGGCGCTGCATCCGGGCACTGTGGAGACATCTTTTACTGCCAATTACCCGGCCCATAAGAAGCACAGCGCGACGGTGGCTGCGCAGGCTTTGCTGGATGTGTTGGACGGTTTGTCACCCAAGGAAAGCGGGAGCTTTTATGACTATGCGGGCGCGCCTGTGCCCTGGTAGCGGAGGAGACCTTCTCCCACAAAACAGAAAAGCCGTGCTCAGGGCGCGGCTTTGTAGATGTTTGATTCGGTATCTCAGCCGTCGGTCTGAGCGGCAGCGTTTTCGGCGAGCGAGCCATTGTTCCAGTTGCCGCTGCGTTCCTCGCCTGAGGCATAGCGCATCGTGCCTTCGCCCTGACGTTTGCCAGCCTTGAATGTGCCTTCGTAGATGTCGCCATTTGCGTAGGTCGCTACGCCAATGCCGTTGATCTCGCCAGCTTGCCATTGGCCGGAATATTTGAAGCCGTCGGGCATGATAATTTCGCCGCTGCCTTCGCGCTGACCATTGGCGAATTGTCCGGTGTAGACGGTGCCGTCAGCGTAGGTTGCAGTACCGGTGCCGTGGCGCTGACCGTTTTGCCATTCGCCTTCATAGCGGTAGCCATCCGCATATGTCATCACGCCACGGCCGTGATTGCGCGCGCTTTTGAATTCACCCTCATAGACCAGACCGTTGGCATAGGTTGCCTTGCCCGCGCCGTCGATCACGCCAGCCTTCCAATCGCCTTCATAGGTTGATCCGTCGGTGTAGGTGATTTTGCCCTGACCGTCGGCAAGATCATCCTGAAATTGACCCACATAGACAGACCCATCCGGGTAGGTGACCTGACCTTGGCCTGCGATGTGGCCTTCGACCCATGCGCCGATATAGACATAGCCATCGGTGCCGGTGAATGTGCCCTGACCATCGCGTTGATCGGCGCTGAAGTCTCCTTCGTAAGTGTCTCCATTGGCGTAGGTGACAAAGCCTTTGCCTTGGCGTTTGCCGCCAACGAGTTGCCCCACATAGACGTCGCCGTTGGGTTGGGTCAGGGTGCCGTCGCCTTCGATCTGGCCTGCAACCCAATTGCCTTCATAGACCAACCCACCGGGCATGGTGAGGCGGCCTTGGCCTGCGCGTTCGCCGCCTTTGATTTCACCGTCATAGATGGTGCCGTCATTATAGGTGATTTTACCAAGGCCTTCTTTGACGCCATTGATCCAATCGCCTTCATAGCGATAGCCTGCGGGGCTTATCATCACGCCTTTGCCGTGGTGGTTGGCATTCTGGAAGCTGCCTTCGTAGCGCACGCCATTGGCGTAGCTGGCGACACCTGTACCGGTGATTTTGCCGTCGACCCATTCGCCTTCATATGTGCCGCCGTCGGTGAAGGTGATTTTGCCAAACCCATGCGGTTTGCCTTTGGCAAAAGCCCCCTCATAAACAGAGCCGTTGGGGAAGCGGGCAATGCCCTGACCGCGGATCTCTCCGTCAGCCCATTCGCCCTCATATTCATAGCCGTTGGGCAAGCGATAACTGCCGGTTCCGTGCTGCAAACCGCCCTTAAAGGTGCCTTCATACACACCGCCGTCGTCATATTGTTTTGTCAGAACCTGGCTGTCCTGTGCAAAGGCTGCTGTGCCCGCGAGCAGGATGGCTAATGTAAGTGCCTGAGTTCCGCGCATATTTTTGGCCTCGACTTTTCCCCAAATCGCTCCTCATGGACGCGAGAAGCATTAACCTGATTTTAGGACATGGGGTTCGGCGGGGCAAACTGTTTTGCGCTTTTTCGCGTGTAAGTCCTGAGCAGAGTGAGGAGACAGGGGTTAAATTGCTGTGCTTTGCGCTTTTCCTTGGCGCTGTGTCTGCTACATCTCTGGCAAGACCCGCAGAACAAGACCTGCAGCATAGGAGAACACCCATGGCCGATACATTCCGTTTGACATTGGCACAGGCCAATCCGGTCATGGGGGATTTGTCTGGGAATGCGGACAAAGTGCGCGCTGTTTGGCAGGAAGCCAAAGCGGCGGGTGCGGATATGGTGGCTTTCCCGGAGATGTTCATCGTCGGCTACAACGCGCAGGATTTGATCCTGAAACCTGCGCTGCAGGCGGCCGCGCTGGCAGAGATTGGGCAACTGGCCAAAGACTGCGCCGACGGGCCGGTGGTGGCCGTTGGCGGACCGTTGAAAGAGGGCGACGCGCTTTACAACGCTTACTTCATTCTGCGGGATGGCAAGATTGCGCATATTCAACGCAAACACAATTTGCCGAACTACACCGTGTTTGACGAAGAGCGCCTCTTCACAAGCGGGCCGATGGGAGGGCCTTACAGTGTGAACGGCGTTCGGGTTGGCTCGCCCGTCTGTGAGGATGCGTGGTTTGAGGATGTGCCGGAGACGCTGGAGGAAACCGGTGCGGAGTTCCTCGTGGTGCCCAATGGATCGCCTTATTATCGTGACAAGTTTGATCGTCGCATGAACCATATGGTGGCGCGGGTGATCGAGACCGGATTGCCGTTGGTCTACCTCAACATGGTGGGTGGCCAAGACGATCAGATGTTTGATGGCGGCTCCTTTGTGCTGAACCCGGGCGGGCAATTGGCGGTGCAGCTGCCGGTGTTTGACGAGGTTGTGGCCCATGTGGATTTTGAGCGCACCGCTGAGGGCTGGCACTGCAAAGAGGGGCCAAAAGCCGTTTTGCCTGCGGGCGAGGAACAGGATTACCGCGTCTGCGTAGAAGCTCTGCGCGATTACATGGGCAAGAGTGGATTTTCCAAAGTTTTGCTGGGCTTGTCAGGCGGCATTGACAGCGCGCTGGTGGCGACTATTGCCGTGGATGCGCTAGGCGCGGAGAATGTGCGCTGTGTGATGCTGCCAAGTGAATATACGTCGCAAGGCTCACTGGATGACGCGAAAGACATCGCTGAACGGCTTGGCGTGCGCTATGACTATGTGCCCATCTCAGAGGGGCGGGATGCAATCACCAATACTTTGGCGCCGCTGTTTGAGGGGCTTGAGACCGGGCTTGCCGAAGAGAACATTCAGAGCCGTCTTCGCGGGCTGCTGCTCATGGCGATGTCCAACAAGTTTGGGGAAATGCTGCTGACCACAGGCAATAAATCTGAGGTCGCGGTGGGCTATGCCACGATCTATGGCGATATGGCGGGCGGCTATAACCCGATCAAAGACATGTATAAGACCCGCGTGTTTGAGACCTCGCGCTGGCGCAATGAGGTACATCGGGACTGGATGATGGGGCCGGAAGGCGAGGTTATCCCACCTGCGATCATCGACAAACCGCCCTCAGCGGAGCTGCGTCCGGATCAGAAAGACGAGGACAGCCTGCCGCCTTATGATGTGTTGGACGCGATCCTCTACATGTTGGTGGATGAAGACAAATCCGTCGCGGAGTGTGTGGCTGCGGGCTATGATCGAGAGACGGTCAAACGTGTGGAGCATCTGGTTTACATCAGCGAATACAAGCGGTTTCAGTCCGCCCCCGGTGCGAGATTGAGCAAGAAAGCGTTTTGGCTCGATCGGCGCTATCCGATTGTGAACCGGTTCCGCGATCCGAGCTGAATGATATCGTCAAAGTACAAAACAACAGAGGCTTGAACCATGATAGAGCGCATCCATACCGGCACCCGCATGTCCAAAATCGTGATCCACAATCAGGTGGCCTAACTGTGTGGTCAGGTTGGCGCGGGAGAGACCGTGGCGGAGCAAACCCGTGATTGTCTATCGCGCGTGGATGCTCTGCTGGAAGAGGCGGGCTCTGATCGTGAGCACATTTTGCAGGCCATTGTCTGGCTGTCTGATATGAGTGATTTTTCCGAGATGAACGCGGTCTGGGACACCTGGGTGCCTGAGGGCCATGCCCCGGCGCGGGCCTGCGGCGAGGCGAAGCTGGCGCGGGATGTGCTCAAGGTTGAGGTGATTGTGACGGCTGCGGTAAAGAGTGGTTGAGGGAACATAGTTGGGTAGGGCGGATTAGCGTGGTGCTTGTCTGTCCTAGCCGGTAGTGGTTAGGGCGAGCCCACATTGACTATACTACTCTTTCGTTGTCGAAACGCTCGTCGAGGTCATTTATGCCTGCATTTTTTCGCTCGGTGCTGTTCTTTTTCGTTTTTACGGCCTGCAATGACGAACACAATGAAACAGCTACCATCGAAGAAGGACGTAGGGTCGAGATTTCTTTGGTTGGATTGTTCAGCTTGCAATCGGACTGGGATCGCTACCTGACGATTTTGGATGGAGAAAACAGTATTCAGGTTGAGCTTTTGTCCGACACTGGCTGGTGGAGAGGTTCAAGTCTATACCACTACAAGTCTGACATTTACGTTTTGAATGAAGGACAAGGAGGATGCGTGGTTTTCCAGTTCGATCCTCCTAAGATATTGTCAGGCTATTCGAACTTGTGTACTCGAGTTCCCAGAAATAAAGCGACTAAAGCTACCAGTTTCGCGCAAGAGACTTGCAAGCCTTCACGTTACTATGCTGATTTGTGTTTTATCGGACTATTTTTTGAAGCGGATGGTGCAGAAGACGCATTGCAGTTCAATCGGTTTACGACCCAAAGCGAAAAGCTACTTCCTGAGCAAATGTGACCTACAACATAGACTTTGTATTTAGAGCTGACATTTATTCTCAAGGTGCCGTGTTATCCCAACCCGACAATTTTCGGCGCGCCTCTTTAAGACGCGCCGTTTTTCTTGTCGATTGATCAGCCGCGGGCTTTGATCACTTGCAAAAGCGGCATCACGGATGACATGTCCGGGCCGTGGCTTTGGCCGGTGAGGGCTTTGCGTAGAGGCATGAACAGGCCGCGGCCTTTGCGGCCGGTGGCTTCTTTCACGGCTGAGGTCCAGTTGCCCCAGGTGCTGTCGTCAAACGGGCCTTCGGGCAGGAGCGCCATGGCTTCTTTGATGAAGTCCTGATCTTCGTCTTCAATCGCAGGCTCAGCACCGTTGGCGAAGAGATCCCACCATGGCGCGATGTCTTTGCGGGTGGTGATGTTTTCGCGGGTCACATTCCAGAAACGCTCGGCCAGATCAGCAGGCACGCCCGCGGCGGCGATGTCGTCGGCCATTTCGGAGAGCGGTTTGTCGTGCAGCACTTTGGCGGTGAGCGGGTAGAGATCCTGCTCGTCAAATTTGGTGGGCGCTGCGCCGAATTTGTTGACGTCAAAGCCTTCGGCGATCTCCTCGATGGAGCCGCGCAGCTCAACCGGGTCTGAGCTGCCAAGGCGCGCCATCAAACTCAGGAGCGCCATCGGCTCCACGCCCGCTTCGCGCAGATCGCGCAAGGCCAAGGTGCCGAGGCGTTTGGAGAGCGCTTCGCCCTGCGGGCCGGTCAGCAGGGAGTGGTGCGCGAAGTTTGGCACGCCGCCGCCCAGAGCCTCGATGATCTGAATTTGGGTTGCGGTGTTGGTCACGTGATCCGAGCCGCGCACAACATCGGTGATGCCAAAATCGATGTCATCACAGACAGAGGCCAGCGTGTAGAGGAACTGACCATCCGCACGGATCAGGACCGGATCAGAGACAGAAGCGGCGTCAATCGAGCGATCGCCCAGGATGCCATCGGTCCATTCGATGCGGGCGTGGTCGAGCTTAAAGCGCCAGTGACCATTGCCACGCTCCGCGCGCAGAGCGGCTTTCTCGTCTTCCGACAGTGCAAGCGCGGCGCGGTCATAAACCGGCGGTTTGCCCATGTTGAGCTGTTTCTTGCGCTTGAGGTCCAACTCGGTTGGCGTTTCAAAGCATTCATAGAAGCGGCCCATATCGCGTAGTTGCTGCGCGGCGTCTTCATAGCGCTCCAGACGGGTGGATTGACGCTCCATTCGGTCCCAGGTCAGGCCGAGCCATTCCAGATCTTCCTGGATGGCATCCACATATTCCTGTTTGGACCGCTCAGGGTCGGTGTCGTCAATGCGCAGGATGAAGGTGCCGCCCGATTTGCGAGCGATCAGGTAGTTCATCAGCGCGGTGCGCAGGTTGCCAACGTGGATATAGCCGGTTGGCGAAGGGGCGAAACGGGTCGTCGTCATGGGAATCTCCTGTTGGGGCCTCCCTTCCCACATGAATGTCATTTTGTCCAGAAATCCGGCTTAGATCCGCGCAACAAGGGCGGTTGAGCCCGATTTCTTAATATTCACGTAAGGAAAGTGGGCTGGTTCCTCCTCCTCAAGGGACCGTGAATTGCAATCCAAACGCATAAATCTATCGTAGCCCCAACAATATCAAAAAATAGATATTTTTCCGCAGGAGGATTGGACCATGACCAAACGAGCCAAATTGACCCGCCGCAGTATGTTGGCAGGCGCAGCCGCTGCCCCGGTTGCGGCAACTTTGCTGCCAAGCCAGAGTTTAGCAAAGGCTGAGATGAAGGGCGTGGGCACCACGCGGTTTAACCGGATGAAACTGGGCCAGTTTGAAGTGACCACGCTTTTGGTGGGGACACGTACTGTTGAAGGTCCACAGAACATCTTTGGTATGAATGTGAGCGCCGAAGAGTTTGCCAAAGCCTCCGAGGCAGCCAACATCCCGACCAATGCGGCACAGTTTTTCTTTACGCCCACCATTGTGAACACCGGCGACGAGCTTGTGCTGTTTGATGCGGGCTTGAGCCCCGAGGCAATCACTGGGGCACTGGCTGCGGCGGGTTACACACCGGATCAGGTGGATAAGGTTGTGATCACGCATATGCATGGCGACCACATCGGCGGTGTTGCGGGCGAGGGCGGTGTGACCTTTGGCAATGCGCAGCATTTGACCGGCCGCGTGGAGTTTGACGCTTGGGCGAAAACCGATGGCAACAAAGCGTTTGAGGGCAAGATACGCCCAAATGCAGAGCGTTTTGATATGATTGAGGATGGTGCCTCGGTGGCAAGTGGCATCACCGCCGTTGGCACCTTTGGCCACACGCCCGGTCATATGGCCTATATGATCGAAAGCGATGGCAAACAGATCATGCTTTGTGCGGATTTTGCCAACCACTACGTCTGGTCGCTGGCCTATCCGGACTGGGAAGTGAAATTTGACATGGATAAAGCCGCAGCCGCCGCGACCCGTCGCAAAGTGCTTGATATGCTGGCGGCGGATAAGGTGCCGTTTGTCGGCTATCACATGCCATGGCCTGCTGTGGGCTATGTCGAAAGCCACGACGGCGCCTATAAATATGCGCCGGCAAGCTATCAGTTGATGCTCTGAAAATCCGGATAGAGAGCTTGCGAGAGGCGGTCAGGCATGGCCGCCTTTTTTTGTGTTTACAAAGGTCTATGTGATGATCTTTGCACCGACTACGCGGAGATGCATATCCACCAGCGCCGTTTCATCTGCGCTCAGATCTTGCTTGCGCGGATAGTTTGGGGCGGCTCTGTCGTTTAGAATTGGCGCGTCCCATCCGGCCGTTGTTTCAAAGAAACGGGCGACACCGGCCTCGCCAAAATGTCTCAGGTATCCCTGGACCACCACGTCGAGATAGCTGAGCCAGATCGGGTGGCGGACGTCCGGTGACAGGCCTTGTTCTGCAGGGACATGGTAGACTGCGATGTCAATTTCGGCAGGTTTTGCGTGACGGATGGCCGAGGTCGCGCCCACTCTGTCGTAGGCGAATTCCCGTTCATCCAGCGCAGCCCAATCGTCGTTTGGCACATGCGCGATGATGCCTTCGATTTCGCAGGTTTCATCAGGCTCAGCGGTCAAGAATGCAATCGGGCGCAGGTTTGTATGTCGCCATGCGCGGCGCCAGCCTTGCAGGGTTGCTTTGTGCAAGTCCTCGTAATCGTGTGTTTTTTCGTTCACGAGGCTGCCGTAGCCGAAGAAGTAGGACGCGGTCATGAAATGTAGGGATCACGCAGCTTGATCCATGTCAATGCTTTCCTATGCGCATTCTGTCACACCGGCTAACGGGGAGTTAAAAGGCAAGGGTAAAGCGGGAACTTTCATATGCGCATCACCAAACGGACCAATATTGCGATGCGTGTGCTGATGTATTGCGCGGCGAACCCTGATCGTCTTGTCACCAAACATGAGATCGCTGGGGTCTGTGCGGCTTCTGAAAACCATCTCGCGCAGGTGATTCACAAGCTCGCTTTGTTGGGGGTTTTGGACACCCATCGTGGACGCAGCGGAGGGGTTAGGCTGGCGCATGACACAAAGGACATCTGTGTCGGAGATGTTTTCCGGGCCATGGAAGGGCCGGTGCCTTTGGCGGAGTGTTTTGCGGATGTGGATACCACTTGCCCTATGGTAAGCGCTTGTCGTCTGAAACCCATTTTGACCGAAGCCGCAGAGGCCTTTTATGCGCGCCTTGATCAGGTCACGCTGGACACTTTGATGTGTGAAAACAACGCCTTGCTCAATATCTTGACGCCTGAGCCGTGCCACAAAGGTCCGGCGCGTCGGTAAGCCAAGTGCCTGTAGATTAATCAAAATTGATTGCGCGATAAATAACACGATAACGTGGCTTGTCTCACTGCGTTCGGTATACTACCGTGCACCCAAGGTGAATCGGGAGAACCGGAGTAGTCCGGTGCCGAAGGAGCAACCGCCCCGGAAACTCTCAGGCCACAGGGACCGACACACCGACATAAAGACTCTGGAGAGTGGCGCCTATGGGCGTCCGCCGAAGGGATAACGATCTCAGGCTGAAGGACAGAGGGGGCATCGCACGTGCAGATTTGCTGCGCGGTTATGGGATGCCGGATGTGACCATCAAACATGGATGCGCCCGGGTAGATAAGGGCAAAGCCTATGGGAGAGTCGGTCGCAGAGCTGAAGCGCACGCCGCTATATGATCTGCATATTGAGCTGGGCGCCAAGATGGTTGGGTTTGCGGGCTATGACATGCCGGTGCAATACCCGATGGGCGTGATGAAGGAACACTTGCACACACGTGCGGCGGCAGGTCTGTTTGACGTCAGCCATATGGGGCAGGTGGTGCTGAAAGCCGAGAATTATGGCGCCGCTGCCAAGGCTTTTGAGACTTTGGTGCCAATGGATGTGCTCGGTCTGGGCGCGGGGCGGCAACGCTACGGGTTCTTCACCAACGACGCCGGTGGCATCGAGGACGACCTGATGTTTGCCAATCGGGGTGATCATCTGTTCGTTGTGGTGAATGCGGCCTGTAAGGAAGCTGACATCGCGCGGATGATCGGGGCTTTGACGCCGGACGTTTCGGTGACGGAGATCACCGATCGCGCATTGGTGGCGCTGCAGGGGCCAGCGGCTGAGGCCGCTTTGGCACGTCTGAACCCGGCTGTGGCCGATATGGCGTTTATGGACTTTGCGGATGTAGAGCTTGATGGGGTGGCCTGTTGGGTCAGCCGGTCGGGCTACACCGGTGAAGACGGCTATGAGATCTCCATTCCTGCCGACGCGGCAGAGGGCCTGTGCCGCAAACTTCTGGCGATGGAAGAGGTAGAGCCGATTGGGCTAGGCGCACGTGACAGTCTGCGCCTTGAGGGCGGGCTGTGTCTTTATGGCAATGACATTGATGTGGCGACCTCCCCGATTGAAGCGGCGCTGACCTGGGCCATCCAGAAAGTGCGCCGCGCAGATGGCGAACGGGCAGGCGGCTTCCCCGGTGCCGACCGGATCTATGGAGATCTGGCCGAGGGTGTGGCGCGCAAGCGCGTGGGGCTTGCGCCACAGGGGCGTGCTCCTATGCGTGCTGGCACACAGCTTTTTGCCGAAGCAGAGGGCGGTGACCCGATTGGCGAGGTCACCTCTGGCGGTTTTGGCCCCACGCTGAATGGCCCTGTGGCCATGGGATATGTCGGCAGCGCGCAGGCGTCGCCGGGCACAGAAATCTTTGGCGAAGTGCGTGGCAAGCGCATGCCGGTGACAGTGGCGAAGATGCCGCTGGTGCCTGCCAATTTCAAACGTTGAGCAACAGGAGAGCAAGCAATGAAATTCACAGAAGAGCACGAATGGCTGCGCGAAGAAAGTGACCTGATCGTGGTGGGCATCACAGAGCACGCCAGCGAGCAGCTGGGCGATGTGGTGTTTGTGGAGCTGCCAGAGGCAGGCACCGAAGTGACCAAAGACGAAGAAGTCTGTGTGATTGAGTCCGTGAAAGCGGCCAGCGACATCCTTGCGCCGCTGGATGGGGAAATCGTTGAGGTCAACGAACCGCTGGTGGATGAGCCGGGCAAAGTGAACGAAGACCCAATGGAAGGCGCTTGGTTCTTCAAGATCAAGCCGTCCGATCTGAGCCAGATGGACGACTATATGGACGAGGCCGCTTACAAAGATTTCATTGGGTGAGCACCGTCTTGAAAACGGCCCTGAGGACCGTTTCAGGTGCGAACGGGCGGAGCCCGGCCGTTTATACCCCGATGATCACACATGAAATTTGATTGGTTCGGCCTCTGTGGTCGAGCCGACGCCCAGCTTTTTTCCCGCACCTGCGGCTGCGGATCGTTGAGGAGACACCGATGACCTTCACCCCAACTGAATATCTACCCTATGATTTTGCCAACCGCCGCCACATCGGCCCGTCTCCTGAGGAGATGGCAGCGATGTTGCAGGTGATCGGCGCAGACAGCCTTGATGCGCTGATTGATGACACCGTGCCGGACAGCATTCGTCAGAAAGAGCCGCTGGATTTTGGCCGCCCAATGTCTGAGCGGGAAGTGCTGCGACACATGCGCGAAACCGCCGGTAAGAACAAAGTGCTGACCAGCCTGATCGGGCAAGGGTATTATGGCACGGTCACGCCACCTGCGATCCAGCGCAACATTTTGGAGAACCCGGCGTGGTATACAGCCTATACGCCTTATCAGCCCGAGATTTCGCAGGGCCGCCTTGAGGCGCTTTTGAACTATCAGACCATGGTCAGCGATCTGACCGGGCTTGAGGTTGCAAACGCTTCGCTGCTGGATGAGGCCACCGCCTGTGCCGAAGCGATGACCATGGCGCAGCGGGTCTCAAAATCCAAAGCCAAGGCCTTTTTTGTGGATGAAAACTGCCATCCGCAGAACATCGCCGTGATGCAAACCCGCGCCGCGCCCTTGGATATCGAGATTATCATCGGTCATCCGGATGATCTGGACGCGGAAAAGGTCTTTGGCGCGATCTTCCAATATCCGGGCACCCATGGCCATGTGCGCGATTTCTCCAAGGAAATGGAGGCGCTGCATGCCACCAAGGCGATTGGTGTTGTGGCGGCCGATATTCTGGCGCTGACCCTGCTCAAAGAACCGGGTGCGATGGGGGCGGATATTGCCGTGGGCAGCACGCAGCGCTTTGGCGTGCCGGTGGGCTATGGCGGCCCGCACGCCGCTTACATGAGCTGCCGCGATGCCTTTAAGCGGGCGATGCCGGGCCGCATTATCGGGGTGTCTATCGACAGCCACGGCAACCGTGCCTACCGCCTGTCTTTGCAGACACGGGAGCAGCACATTCGCCGTGAGAAAGCCAACTCCAACGTCTGTACGGCGCAGGCGCTGTTGGCGGTGATGGCCTCGATGTATGCGGTGTTTCATGGCCCCAAGGGCCTGAAGGCCATCGCGCAGCGCATTCATCGCAAGACCGTACGATTGGCGCGCGGGCTTGAAGCGGCGGGCTTCACGGTGGAGCCGACCGATTTCTTTGACACGATCACGGTGGATGTGGGCCTACTGCAACGTGGTGTGCTGCAACATGCGGTGCAAGAGGGCATCAACCTGCGCAAAGTGGGCAAAACCAAAGTGGGCATTTCGCTCGATGAGATGACCCGCCCGCAGACGATTGAAGCGGTTTGGCGTGCCTTTGGCATTGTGCAGGATGACGACGACTTTGAGCCTGAGTACCGCCTGCCAGAGGCGCTGTTGCGCAGCTCGGGCTATCTGGATCACCCGATTTTCCACATGAACCGGGCAGAGACTGAAATGATGCGCTACATGCGCCGTCTGGCGGATCGGGACTTGGCGCTTGATCGCGCGATGATCCCGCTTGGGTCGTGCACCATGAAGCTCAATGCCGCCGTGGAAATGATGCCGGTGAGCTGGCGGGAGTTTTCTCTGATGCACCCCTATGCGCCAAAAGATCAGGCGCAGGGCTACACGCAGCTGATTGATGATCTGAACGACAAGCTGTGCCAGATCACCGGTTATGATGCGATTTCCATGCAGCCCAATTCTGGCGCGCAAGGCGAATATGCAGGGCTCTTGACCATTGCAGCCTATCACCGGGCGCGCGGGGAAGCACATCGTAACGTCTGCCTGATCCCGATGAGCGCGCATGGCACCAACCCGGCGTCGGCGCAGATGGTGGGCTGGAAAGTGGTTCCGGTGAAATCTGCCGAAAACGGTGACATTGATCTGGAAGACTTCCGCGCGAAGGCTGAAAAACATGCCGATGAGCTGGCTGGGTGTATGATCACTTATCCGTCCACGCATGGTGTGTTTGAGGACACGGTGCATGAGGTTTGTGGCATCACGCACCAGCATGGGGGGCAAGTGTATATCGATGGGGCGAACCTCAATGCGATGGTTGGGCTGAGCCGTCCTGGCGATATTGGTGGCGATGTAAGCCACCTGAACCTGCACAAGACCTTCTGCATTCCTCATGGTGGAGGTGGCCCCGGCATGGGGCCGATTGGTGTGAAAGCGCATCTGGTGGAACACCTTCCGGGGCATCCGGAGACAGGTGGCTCTGAGGGGCCTGTTTCGGCGGCGCCGTTTGGCTCACCCAGCCTTTTGCCGATCAGCTGGGCCTATGTGCTCTTGATGGGCGGGGAAGGTCTGACACAGGCGACCCGTGTGGCGATCCTGAACGGGAACTACATCGCGAAGCGGCTCGAAGGCGCGTTTGATGTGCTTTATAAGGGTCCATCCGGACGTGTGGCGCATGAATGTATCATCGACACGCGCCCGTTTGCTGAGAGCGCTGGGATCACGGTGGATGACATTGCCAAACGCCTGATGGATGCTGGGTTCCACGCACCGACCATGAGCTGGCCGGTCGCTGGCACGCTGATGATTGAGCCGACCGAGTCCGAGAACAAAGCCGAGATTGATCGGTTCTGTGAGGCGATGCTGGCCATCCGCGAGGAGATCCGTGACATCGAAGAAGGGCGGATTGATGCGGAAAACAATCCGCTGAAAAACGCGCCGCATACGATGGAAGACCTCGTGAAAGAATGGGATCGCCCCTACAGCCGTGAGCAAGGCTGCTTCCCGCCGGGCGCATTCCGTGTCGATAAGTATTGGCCACCTGTGAACAGGGTCGACAACGCCTTTGGCGACCGCAATCTGGTCTGCACCTGTCCTCCAATGGATGATTACGCTGAAGCGGCGGAATAAGGCGAGGGGGGCAGCCCCCTCACTTGTGTGACCACAAGCTTACCCCCGGGATACTTCTTGAATGAGAAGATTTTGGGGGTGGGCTTTTTTTCTTTAGTCTCTGGCGCGCAGAATACGGGCCGGGCGCGTTGCCAGCGAAGGCCAGGCAAAGACAAGACCGGCCAAGAGGTTGGCGAGGATGCCGGCGCTGAGGATCCATAAAGCGTTGGGCCAAATGACGATAAAATCGCTCTCCATCACAAAGGTCATCACGGCCCAGCCTCCAAGCAGGCCAACCGCGAGAGCGACACCACCCGCAGCACCGCCCAGAAGGGCTGCGCGCCAAGCGAAGCTTTTGAGGATCTGGCCGCGTGTTGCGCCGAGGGTTTTCAAAACGGCGGCTTCATAGGTGCGCGCGGACTGGCCCGCGGCGGCGGCGCCAAAAATCACCAGAAGACCTGTGAGCAGGATGGTGGAAGCGCCGTAAGTTGTGGCATTGGCCAGCTGCGCCACCAGGTCTGAAACCTGTTGGGCGGCGTCGCGCACATGGATCGCGGTGACATTGGGGTAGGTTTCAGACACCTCTTTCAACAGGGTCGCTTCGCTCTCAGCCTCCGCATAGACAGTTGCGATGAAGCTGTGGGGCGCGCCTGCGAGGGCGGCTTCGTTCATGATGATGACAAAGCCCATGCCCGCGTTGGAGAAATCCACCTCACGGAAGCTGGTGACTATACCGGTGATATCTCGCCCGAGGATGTTGATCGTCATGCTGTCGCCCAGTGAGAGGCCCATCTCTTCGGCTTCTTCATCGGCAAAGCTGATCTGGGGCGTGCCTGCATGCTTGGGATCCCACCATGTGCCAGCGGTGAGTTTGGTGCCTTCGGGCATGTCGCTGGCATAGCTCACGCCACGGTCGCCGCGAATGACCCAGTGGTCGCCGGCCACGTCTTTGGCGGGGCGGTCGTTGATCCGGGTGATCACGCCGCGCAGCATGGGGGCGTTTTCGACATCTTGGATGGTTGGCGTGTCTGCCCAGTCAGCTTCCAGAAGCGGCATCTGATCGCGCTGGATGTCGACAAAAAAGAAGGAGGGCGCGACTTCGGGCAGATCACTGGCAATGGCGTTGCGCAGATTGCCGTCCACCTGGCCAACGGTGGCAAGCACGCTCAGGCCCAAGCCGAGGGATAGCACGACCGGGGTTGTCGCTTCTGAGGCGCGGCCCACGGATTGCAGCGCCCAGCGGACTTGCGGGGATTGGCGCAGACGTTGGGAGAGGCTGTTGAGCAATGCGCGCAGTCCGGCCGAGGCGACAGTCAGCGCGAACATGGCGATGGCGACGCCCGCCGCGAACCAGATCGTGAGGCGCGCTGAGCCTGAAAGCCAGCTTGCGAGGGCGATCAGCAAAGCGATTAGGCCCACAACTGTGAGCATATAGCGCAGGGCTGGCCAGTGGCGGGTTTGACCAAGCTGGTCGCGAAAGAGTGCGCTTGGGCGCACGTTTTCCACGCGCGCCAGCGGCCAGAGGGTGAAGATGGCGGCGGCCAATGTGCCGTAGAGTGCGGCTTCGATCAGCGGGAGCGGATAGATCGCAAAACTTGCCGGAAAAGGCAGTACAGCGGTGATCAGCGGAGCGAGCAGGATAGGCAGCAACGCGCCAAGGATCAGGCCTGAGGTGACACCGATGAGGGCCACAAAGCCGATTTGCAGGAAATAGCTGAGAAAGATCGTGCGGCGCTCGGCACCAAGGCTGCGCAGGGTGGCGATGGTTTCGGTCTTACGCGCGAGATAGGCGCGGATCGCGGTGGAAATGCCAACGCCGCCCACGGCAAGGCCGGCAAGACCCAAGAGGATCAGGAAAGCGCCGAAGCGTTCGACAAACCGGGTGATGCCGGGCGCGCCATTGCGGCTGTCGCGCCACCGCAGGCCGGTGGTTTCAAAGGCGGCGCGGGCGTCTGCCTCAAGCGTGGCGAGGTCGGCTTGCGCAGGCAGGTTGAGGCGATAGTGAGAGGTGAAAAGCGTGCCGGGGGCAAGCAGGCCGCTTTCAGACAGATCATTTGTGCGCACAAGCGCGCGGGGGGCGAAGGAGAAACCATCGCCGGTGTCGGGCTCCCGTAGAAGACGGGCCATGTAGACGAAGGTTTGAGACCCCAGTTGGAAGGTGTCGCCGGGAGAAAGGTCAAGACGATCAGCCAAAAGCCCGTGGAGTACCGCGCCGGGTAAGTTGTTCTGGCCGTTCAGCGCGTCCTCCAAGGAGCTGTCTGGCGACAAAGAGACCGCGCCCACCAGCGGATAGGCAGTGTCCACCGATTTGACCTGCGCCAATGCGCGTTCGGTCTCGGCCTCCCCCGGGACAACCACCATGGAGCGGAAATCAATGATTTCGGAGCTTCCCGTGGTGTTGGTGGCCATCCATGCGCGCTCTTCCTCGGTGGCGCGGCGGTAGGTGAAGCTCATTTCCGCATCCCCTCCCAAGAGCGTCGCGCCCTCGGAGCTGAGGCCGGTTTGGATGGCACTGCGTACAGAGCCGATGGCTGCGATGGTGGCGACGCCAAGGATTAGGCAAGCGAGAAAGACGGTGAAGCCGCGCAACCCGCCCCGGATTTCCCGGCGCGCGATGCGCGTTGCGGCTGACAGGCTCATGCGAGCGCCTCGGATGCAACAGGTGCAAGATGGGTTTCATCATCCAAGCGACCGTCACGCAGGCGCACCACCCGTTCACAACGAGCGGCGAGGCTGTTGGAATGGGTCACCATGATCAGGGTCGTGTCGCGTTTGGCGTGCAGATCAAAGAGCAGATCCATGATGGTTTCGCCGGTTACCTGATCAAGGTTGCCGGTAGGCTCATCTGCCAGAAGCAGTCGCGGTGATGGGGCGCAGGCGCGGGCCAGCGCAACGCGTTGCTGCTCCCCGCCGGACATCTGACTTGGGTAATGATCGGCGCGGTGTGCGAGGCCGACGGCCTCAAGCTCGGCACGGGCGCGCTCTTGGGCATCGCTGCGACCCGCCAGCTCCAGAGGGGTGGCGACGTTTTCCAGCGCGGTCATGGTGGGGATCAGGTGGAAATTTTGAAACACCACGCCCATGTTTTCTCGGCGGAAGCGCGCAAGGGCATCCTCATCCATGGCCGAAAGATCGTGATCCAGCGCCATGATCTGACCAGAGGTTGCGCGCTCAAGCCCGCCCATGAGCATCAGGAGTGAGGATTTGCCGGAACCCGAAGGCCCAACAAGCGCCAAAGTTTCACGTGCGGCTACATCAAGCGAGATCCCATGCAGAATTTCTATCCGTCCGGCATTGCTATCCAGCGCTAAAGTCGCATCTTTGAGAGAGAGTATGGATGACATGTCGGAGGTCGCCTGTTGAAACTTCATTCCTCTCTATATGGGGCCGTGTCGCGTTGCGGCAAGGCATTGGCATTTGGCATTTTAAGCGTCCCATTAAGCGTTTCTGCGGCCAAGGCGGAGACCGTTGTCATTGCCGCTTTGGGGGACAGTCTGACCCACGGCTATGGCGTTGCGCAGGGCGCCGGGTTTGTGCCGCAGCTTGAAGCCTGGCTGATTGCGCAAGGCCATGATGTGAAGCTGCAAAATGCTGGCGTGTCCGGTGACACGACGCAGGGTGGCTTGTCACGTGTGGGCTGGACGCTGGGGCCGGATGTGGATGCGATGATTGTGTCTCTGGGCGGCAATGACGCGCTGCGCGGGATTGATCCGGCGGTGAGCAAAGCCAATCTTGCGGGCATCGTGGAGGCCGGACAGGCAGCGGACGTGGACGTGATGCTGGTCGGAGTGCAAGCGCCGATGAATTTTGGTGCGGGCTACAAGCAGGACTTTGATGGCATGTATGGAGCCTTGGCGGAGGACTACAACCTGACGCTTGCGCCGGATTTCTTTGCCGCCATCCGGGATTTGCCGGAAGATCAGCTTCGGGCGCTGATGCAGCCAGATGGCATTCATCCAAATGCGGACGGGGTGGCGGCGATTGTCCCTGTTCTGGGGCCTTATGTGGTCGAGATGCTGGAGCAGATGCAGGAGTAGGCGATGCCCGGGCGGTTCTTTCTGACCACGACGATGCGCGATGTTGGCCAATGGGTCAGCGCAGATGCATCGGCGGTCGAAGATGAGCCGCCGCGCCGAAATATTGCGCCGGGGCAGGAGGTTGTCTGTCTCACCTCAAGTGGCTTTCAGCGTATGCGCTGGGGGATCATCCCTGTGGGGCGCGTGAATGCGCGTGGGCGGCCTGTGATGGAAACGATCATAAATGCACGCTCTGAAACCGTGTTTGACAAGTCAGCCTTTGAGGGCACGGGGCGCGCCGTGATCATTGTCGATGGCTGGTATGAATGGACGGGTGAGGCGCGGCGCAAGACGGCTTGGCTGATCTCTGGCGACGAACCGCTGATCTTTGCCGCGATCACAGATGTCTGGAAAGCGCCGGGTGGGCGCGAGGTACGTCAGGTGGCGGCAGTGACTTGCGCGCCAAACGCCGATGTTGCGCCGATCCATCACAGGATGGGCGTGTTGCTTGAAAAACAGGATGTGCCGCTTTGGCTGGAAGGCTCACCGGAAGAAGTGGGCCCGCTGATGGTGCCTTGGCCCGATGGTCGGCTAAAGATTGAAGAGGCATCGGATGTGGATTGGGACGCGCCTTAGGCCGTCAAGTCGATCCACACCGGCACGTGATCTGAGGGCTTGGAGCGGCCGCGCTCTTCTTTGTCGATTTGGCAATCCTGCAAGAGGTCCGCACATTGCGGGCTAAGCAGGAAGTGGTCGATGCGGATGCCGTTGTTGCGGTTCCATGCGCCGGCTTGGTAGTCCCAGAAGGAATACATGCCTGATGCAGAATTGCGGGCGCGGAAAGCCTCTGTCAGGCCGAGGTTCACAAGGCGGCGATAGGCGGCGCGGCTTTCTGGGCGGGCGAGGGCGTCTTCTTGCCAGTCTTCGGGTTTGGCGGCGTCTTCATCCTGGGGGATGATGTTGTAGTCGCCCGCCATGAGGAAAGGCTCTTCCGCTGCGAGGAGCGCTTCGGCACGGGCGTGGAGACGCTCCATCCATGCGAGTTTGTAGTCGTACTTAGGCCCGGGAGTCGGGTTGCCGTTGGGCAAATAGAGGCCACAAATGCGGATCGGCGTGTCGCCCATCACCGTTGCTTCGATATAGCGGGCCTGTTCGTCGCTGTCGTCACCGGGTAGACCGCGTGTCACGTCTTCCAGTGGAAGCTTGGATAGGATCGCCACGCCATTGAAGCTCTTCTGGCCGTGGGTTTCGACCTGATAGCCGCGCTCTTCAAAAATCTCGCGCGGAAAGGCCTCATCAACGGATTTGATTTCCTGCAGGATCGCCACATCGGGCTGCGCCTCATCCAGCCAGCGGGGCAGGGTTTCGATGCGCGCCTTGATGCCATTGATGTTGAACGTGGCGATTTTCATGAGGCTGTCCTTTGTCCGCTGGGTCTTTGTATCTACCCAGCAAACATCGGTGGCGGCAAGATGAGAAACGCCGCGTGCTTACATCGAAAAGCTGGTGCCGCAGCCGCAGGAGCTGGTGGCATTGGGGTTGTTGATCACAAACCGCGCGCCAATGAGCTCTTCAGAAAAGTCGATGACTGCATCTGCCAAGAATGGCAGAGAAACGCTGTCCACCAGAACTTTCTCCCCAGCACCTTCAAGCACAAGGTCATCATCCTTGGGCGTATCCAGCTTGATCTCATACTGAAAGCCTGAGCATCCGCCGCCTTCAACGGCCACGCGCAGGGCCTGACCCTGACCGGCGGCACCGATCTCTGCGAGACGTTCGAAGGCTCTTTCGGTTACTTTGGGCGGCAACTGCATGATTTTTTGTCCTATTCGCGCGATTTGCCCGGTTCAAAGCGGGCGCAAAACTCAATATAGAAAAGCCAAGGACAGGCTACAAGGACCACGCACATGTATGCGCCCTACGCCTCAGATCCGGCACATGCGCGGGGACGGCGCATTCCGGAGGAGGAGAGCAGCTTTCGATCATGCTTTCAGCGGGATCGGGACAGGATCATTCACGCCAGCGCCTTTCGGCGGCTCAAGCACAAAACGCAGGTGTTTGTGGAGCATGAAGGGGATTATTTCCGCACGCGGCTGACCCACTCTATTGAGGTCGCGCAGGTGGCGCGGACCATCGCAGGGGCTCTGGGCCTCAATCAGGAAATCACTGAGGCCATCGCTTTGGCCCATGATCTGGGGCACACCCCTTTTGGTCACACGGGTGAAGATGCGCTGGACGCGCTGATGCAGCCCTACGGCGGCTTTGATCACAACGCCCAAGCGGTGCGGATCGTGACCTCACTTGAGCGGCACTATGCGGATTTTGACGGGTTGAACCTGACTTGGGAAACCCTTGAAGGCATTGCCAAACACAATGGTCCTGTTGTTGGCGATCTGCCTTATGCTCTGGCTGATTACAACGCGGTGCATGATCTGGAGCTTCACACCCATGCGAGTGCAGAGGCACAGGTGGCGGCCTTGGCCGATGATGTGGCGTACAACAATCACGACTTGCATGATGGCCTGCGCGCTGGGCTCTTCACCGAGGAAGAAATCTGCGCGCTGCCGATTGTCGGGGATGCTTTTGCAGATGTGGACAGGAGCTATCCCGGTCTTGAAGCGATCCGCCGGCGGCATGAGGCGTTGCGCCGTGTGTTTGGCGTGATGGTGAGCGATGTGATTGCAACCTCGCGCGCGGCGCTTGAGGAGGTGGGGGCGCAATCCGTGGAGGAGTTGCGGGGATGCGGAAGGCCGGTGGTGCAATTCTCCAGCGCATTGTGGGCAGACCTCAAAGAAATCCGCGCCTTCCTGTTTAGCCGCATGTATCGGGCCCCTTCTGTTGTGAAAATGCGCAAAGAAGTGACAATTGTGGTGGAGGAGCTATTTCCGCTGTTCCTCAAGCAACCTGATTTGCTGCCTGCACGTTGGCATGATGATCTGCGACGATGTGGTGATGAAACCGCTGTGGCGCGCATGGTGTCGGACTATATTTCCGGTATGACCGACCGCTATGCATTGCAGCAGCACGCGCGCCTAATTGGCAAGTGACGTTGACGTGACAGCCTGTGGTGATAAACCCACCGCAATCTGACAAGACCAAAGACATGTATAGGACGGTCTGATGAACCTGTTTTCCGAGATCCGCGCGCTGGTGATTGACGCGCTGGAAGCGATGCAAGCCGAGGGCGCACTGCCTGAAGGGCTGGACTTTAAAAACGTGGCCGTTGAGCCACCGCGCGATGCGCTGCATGGCGATATGGCCACCAACGCAGCGATGGTGCTGGCCAAACCTGCCAAAATGAAACCGCGCGACATCGCCGACACGCTCGCGGGTAAGCTGGCGGAAGATGCACGTGTCGACGTGGCGGAAGTTGCCGGCCCTGGCTTTTTGAACCTGCGCCTTGCACCAGTTCTTTGGCAGAATGTTGTGAAAGCCGCGCTGGAAGGCGGCAATGACTTTGGCCGCTCCACCATGGGTGCGGGCAAGAAGGTCAACGTAGAGTATGTCTCTGCAAACCCGACAGGGCCACTGCACGTGGGGCACACCCGCGGCGCGGTCTTTGGTGACGCACTTGCGAGCCTTCTGGATTTTGTCGGCTTTGACGTCACGCGCGAATATTACATCAACGACGGCGGCGCGCAGGTCGATGTGCTCGCGCGCTCTGTGTACCTGCGCTATCAGGAAGCGCACGGGCAAGAGGTGGCGTTTGAAGATGGAACCTATCCCGGTGACTATCTGATCCCGGTTGGTGAAGCGCTGAAAGAAAGGGTGGGCGACGCCTATCTCGACAAAGGCGAAGACGTTTGGCTTGCCGAAATCCGTGAGTATGCCACGGAAGCCATGATGGATTTGATCCGCGCTGACCTGAAGGCGCTGGGCGTGACCATGGATGAGTTTTACTCAGAAAAATCCCTGTATGGCACCGGCCGGATTGAGAGCGCTTTGGCGGAGCTTGAGGGCAAAGGCCTGATCTATGAAGGTGTGCTGGAGCCACCAAAGGGCAAAAAACCCGAAGACTGGGAGCCACGTGAGCAGACCCTGTTCCGCTCCACCGACCATGGCGACGATGTCGACCGTCCGGTGAAGAAATCGGACGGCAGCTGGACCTATTTCGCGCCCGATATCGCCTATCACTATGACAAGGTCACCCGTGGCTTTGACGCGTTGATCGATGTCTTTGGCGCGGACCATGGCGGCTATGTCAAGCGCATGAAGGCTGCGGTTTCGGCTCTGTCGGACGGCAATGTACCTCTCGATATCAAGTTGACCCAGCTGGTGAAGCTCTTCAAAAACGGTGAGCCGTTCAAGATGTCCAAGCGCGCAGGGACGTTCATCACCCTGCGCGACGTTGTGGATCAGGTTGGGCCTGATGTGACGCGTTTTGTTATGCTGACCCGCAAGAACGATGCGCCGCTGGACTTTGACTTTGATAAGGTGCTGGAGCAGTCCAAGGACAATCCGGTGTTCTATGTGCAATACGCACACGCACGGGTGTGTTCGGTTCTGAAGAATGCCGCATCTGCCGGCATTACAGCAGACGATGCCACGCTTGCTGGCGCAGATCTGAGCAAGCTCAGCCATGATGCAGAGATTGGTGTGGCCAAAAAGATTGCCGAATGGCCGCGTCTGGTAGAGATTGCAGGGCGCACAAATGAGCCGCACCGCATTGCCTTCTATCTCTATGAATTGGCTGGAGAACTCCACGCGCTCTACTACAAAGGCAATGAGGATACCTCGCTGCGTTTCGTGCAAGAGGGCGATGCGGCCACAAGCCAAGCAAAAATTGCACTGGCACGTGCCGTGGCCGTTGTTATTTCCGCCGGTCTTGGTATTCTTGGCGTAACTCCGGCGCAAGAGATGCGCTGAAACTGCACGTTCGTCGGGGTTGAGGACTAGGCAAGACGACCCCGGCGACACCGTATCGCTTACGAGAGCGCGCGCGGGCAGTGAGGCGAAAATGGCAGAAATTCCAATGGGTGCGCCTGGCGCGCCCAACGGCGACTCCCCGAATGCGGCCCTTTTGGTCAACCGCGCGGGTATGTTTGTTTCGGCAGCGCTTGTGCTTGGCACCTGCGTCTGGGGCTACCAAATTCTTTCACGGGATGTGAGCGGCGTGCCTGTGGTGCGCGCGCTGGAAGGACCGATGCGTATTCAGCCCGAGGATCCGGGCGGACGACAGGCGGGTCATCAGGGTTTGATGGTCAATGAGGTTGCGGCTGATGGCGGCGCGGCTGGTCCCGCCGATCAGGTGATTGTTGCGCCCCCGCCGATTGCATTGACCGAAAGAGACCGGGTGGTGTCTGGTGCTGCCAATGCGGCTGCGCCCGCCACAGAGCAACCGGTCACGCGTGTGTCACCGCCAGCGGTGGAAACGGACACGCTGACGCTCACTGATACCACTCCAATCGTCGCCCCTGCGGCTTTGGACGTGAGCAAACCTTTGTCGGTTGAAGAGCTTGCTGCACAGCTCTCTGCCGGAGCAACACCTTTGAGCGGCACTGAAGCGGCCGGGGCAGAGGCACAGGCCATCCCTGCGTCGCTGAATGTGATCGAAGCCGAGAACGAGATCGCGCCAGAAACCGAGACGCCCAAACCCGAGATCCAAGGGGGTATCAAGCGCTCCTTGCGGCCCGTGTTGCGTCCAGCAGGCTTGTCAGCCTCTCCGCGACAACAGCAGATTGCCGCGATTGATGCCGCTGTGGGCAGCGTGCTGAAATCTATCGACCCGGAAGATATTCCTGCGGGGACACGTCTGGTCCAACTTGGTGCTTATGAAACTGCAGAAATTGCGAGCGCTGAATGGGCCCGCCTTCAGAGCCGTTTTGAGCCGTATCTGGGTGGCAAGACCCGCGTGATCCAGAAAGCCAGCAGCGGAGGCCGCGTTTTTTACCGGCTGCGCGCCATGGGTTTTGAAAACGTTAGTGATGCACGTCGTCTGTGTTCCGCTCTGAAAGCTGAGAACGCGGACTGTATTCCGGTGACCACCCGGTGAGCCGGTTTGGTGCGGTCATTTCCGGCTGTGAAGGGCTGCGCGTAACGGCGGAGGAGAAAGCGCTCTTTCGCGAGACGCGGCCTTTTGGCTTTATTCTGTTTGCGCGTAATATCGACACTGCGGATCAAGTGCGGGCGCTGTGTGATGATCTACGCGCCTGTGTCGATCATGATGCGCCGATCACCATTGATCAGGAGGGCGGGCGCGTGCAGCGCATTCGTGCGCCTATGGCAACGGAATGGCTGCCGCCTTTGGAGCAAGTGGCACAGGTCGGTGAGAATGCGGCCCGTGCGATGTATCTGCGCTACCGCATGATTGCGCATGAACTGCGGGGCCTTGGTATTGATAGCAACTGCGCCCCCATGTTGGATGTCGCACGCCCCGAAACCCATAAATTCCTGCAGAACCGCTGTTATGGCGATGACAGCGCGAAAGTTGCTGAGATCGGACGCGCGGTTGCCGATGGCTTGCTGGATGGCGGTGTCTTGCCGGTGATCAAACATATGCCGGGCCATGGCCGCGCCTTTGTGGACAGCCACTTGGACCTTCCCCGCGTGACAGCTCCGCGCAAAGAGCTTGAGGCCGATTTCGCCCCCTTTCGGGCGCTGAATGACCTGCCGATGGGCATGACAGCGCATATCGTGTTTGATGCGGTTGATGATGCCCCTGCAACCACCTCTGCCAAGGCAATGCAGATGATCCGTGAGGACATCGGCTTTGGTGGTCTGATCATGACCGATGACATCGGCATGGAAGCCTTGAGCGGCACGGTCACCGCGCGGTCTATTGCTTCGCTGGCGGCTGGCTGTGACGCGGTTCTACACTGTAACGGCAGCTTTGCGGATCGACAGGCCGTTGCAGAAGCTTGCGGAGAGATGAGTGATGCGGCGCAGGCGCGGGCCGAGGCCGTTCTGGCGATCAAGCGCGTGCCACAACCTGTTGACATTGAAGCGCTTGCCGAGGAACTTAAAGCGTTCTGAACGGGCAAGTGAATGGCCGACACTGACATCGAAGACACCGGACCCGATGACACGGGGGAGATGACTGTCGCTGAGCGTATGGCGGCTGAGGCTCTGATTGTGGATGTCGATGGTTTTGAAGGGCCATTGGACCTTTTGTTGACGCTGTCGCGCACGCAGAAGGTGGATCTGCGCAAGATCTCTATTCTGGAGCTGGCGCAGCAATATCTTGATTTTGTGGAGCGGGCCAAGCGTTTGCGGTTGGAGCTCGCCGCAGATTATCTGGTGATGGCGGCCTGGCTCGCCTTTCTGAAGTCGCGGTTGCTGCTTCCCCCTGATCCCACGGAAGAGGGCCCTTCGGGCGAAGAACTCGCCGCGCACCTGGCGTTTCAGCTGGAACGCCTGCAAGCGATGCGTGATGCGGCGGCCAAGCTCATGGCGCGTGACAGATTGGGCCGGGACTTCTTTGCGCGCGGCATTCCAGAGAGCGTGGAGCGCGTGCGCAAAGTGACATTCACGGCCACGCTGCTTGATCTCATGCAGGGATATGCGCGGCTTAAGACCAAAGATGAATTCCGCCCATTTGTGATGGATCGCGAATCCGTCTTTACGATGGAAGAAGCTCTGGAGCGGATGCGCGGGTTGATCGGCTTTGCTGGCGCTTGGACGGATATTCTGAGCTACTTGCCAACTGGGTGGGAGAACGATCCGAAGAAACGGCGTTCGGCCACGGCAGCGACATTTGCGGCCTCTTTGGAGCTGGCCAAGGAGGGTAAGGTGTTTATCCGGCAAAGCGAGACCTTTGCGCCCATAGAAGTGCGCAGGAGAGACGACAGGGATGACTGAGACCGACAACGCCGCCAATATTGATGCCGGGGCAGAGGCTGCACACGCAGAGCGGCCCGCGCAGGAGGAAAGCCTGTTTGAGGCGCCGCCCATTGCGGAGCAGGAGCGCATGTGTGAAGCGATCCTCTTTGCCAGCACAGAGCCTGTGAGCGTCAAGGAAATGAACGATCGCATGCCGCATGGTTGTGATGCGGCGGAGGCGGTGGTGCACCTGCGCAAGCGCTATGAGGGGCGCGGCGTGCGTGTGGTCAAGGTGGGCGACGCTTGGGCCATGCGGACCGCTCCTGATCTGAGCTTTTTGCTGCAAAAAGAAACCGTTGAGACGCGCAAACTGTCTCGCGCAGCGATCGAAACACTTGCCATTATCGCCTACCATCAGCCGGTGACCCGTGCCGAGATCGAAGAGATCCGGGGCGTGAGCGTGAGCCGGGGCACGGTCGATCAGTTGCTGGAAATGGAGTGGATCCGTTTGGGGCGTCGTAAGATGACACCGGGACGTCCGGTGACGTTTGTGGTGACGCCTGAGTTTCTGGATCATTTTGGCCTCTCCAGTGCGCGCGATCTGCCTGGGTTGAAAGAACTGCGTGCCGCGGGGCTTTTGGAGAACCGTCCGCCGCCGGGCACCATTCCGCTGGGTGTATCCACAGGTGACGATGAGGACGAAGAGGCCGTCACAGGGCAATCCGAACTCTTTGAGGATTAAACACAATCCCGACAACAGGGAGCGCGGGCCTTAAATTCGGCGCAATCTTGGTATACATTCCGCATGAGGCAGCAGGGAGCGCGCAAAATGAACGCGAACCAACTTATCAATATGGTCATCCGTCAGGTTGTGCGGCGGCTGGTGAATGGCGGGATCAACGCAGGCTTTGACGCCATGTCCAAATCGCGTGGCAAGTCCCAGAAACATGCGCGCGCGGATGGTGACGAAGGGCACGGGCCACAGGTGAACCCTCAAGGGAACAAACAGGCGAAACAAGCCATGCGCGCGATGCGCCGGCTGAACCGCTTCTAAGTCCCAATGGCAGCGTCTGTGTTACGCTGCCTTAAAATGTTTACTGAGTTTCAGGCCTTGACCCTGATAGTTGGACGCAATGCCAGCGCCATATAGCTGTTCTGGCACGTCCGCCATACGCTCATAGACCAAGCGCCCGACCACTTGGCCGTGTTCCAGCACAAAGGGGGCCTCGTGGCAGCGTACTTCCAACACGCCCCGTGACCCTGTTCCGCCAGCTTCAGCGTGGCCAAAGCCCGGATCAAAGAAGCCCGCGTAGTGCACGCGGAATTCACCCACCATTGCCAGGAACGGAGCCATCTCCGCGGCATAAGCGGGCGGGATATGCACGGCTTCACGGCTCACCAGAATGTAGAACGCGCCGGGATCGAGAATGATCTTTCCGTCAGAGCTGTGCAGCTCTTCCCAATATTCGGACGGGTCGTAATGCCCAATATTTTCCAGATCAATCACGCCGGTGTGCGGCTTGGCACGATAGCCAACAAGGGTGCCGTCTGCGGGTTTGAGATCGACAGAAAAACCAAGCCCGTCGTCAATTACAGCCTCGCCGTCCACCAGCGGGCTGCGCTCATGCAAGACACGCAGATCGACGTCGCTTAGCAGGCTTTGTCCAGCTCGGAAGCGGATCTGGTTGAGGCGCATTCCGGGGCGGACAAGCACCGAAAAGCTGCGCGGGCAGATCTCTGCATAAAGCGGGCCGTTGTAACCGGCAGCGATGCGGTCAAACTCTGTGCCGCCATCCGTGATGGTGCGGGTCAACAAGTCCAGTCGGCCGGTTGAGCTTTTGGCATTGGCAACAGCTTGAACAACTTCGGGGAGGTTGAGTGCTTCCATCAGGGGAACGACATAAACGCAGCCCTTTTCCAACACCGCGCCATCTGAGAGGTCGATACGGTGCATCTCAAATTCGCTGAGGCGTTCGGCCACCGTGCGGCCCTGTCCGGCCAAGAATGACGCGCGGACGCGGTGGGCAACATTGCCAAGACGCAGATCAAGCGATGCAGGTTGGACCTGGCCTTCAACAACCGGTTCTGACACGCGAATTTCGCCGTTTGTCAGCATGGTTTCAATGGTTTGGCTGGGCAATACGCCGGTCATAATGGTCCTTCCGGATATACAAAACGCCCGGGCCTTGCGGCACACGGGCGGTTTTGAATGGTCGGGCTAGCAGGACTCGAACCTGCGACCTTCCGTCCCCCAGACGGACGCGCTACCAGGCTGCGCCATAGCCCGACGATGGGCTGTTCATAACGGAATTGCGGGCGGGAGCAAGTCAAAAATTGCAACTTTTCGCACCCTTCCGGATTAGCTTGCTTTGGCGTGCAATGCCTCAAGGCGCGCTAAAAGCTCAGCGGCGCGGCTTTGATTTTCTGGAGCCACACGCACCTGTTTGGTGATCACGGAAAGGAAGGCATCTTGGCTTTCCTCCTGTTCTATTGTCATGCCGGTTGTTTCTGCCTCGACAGGCTGGCCTTCCTCGGCACTTACGGGCTGAACTGCGTCTACTGAAGGCATATCTTCAGGCGTCGCAGGTGCTGTCTGTTCAGGTGCGGAAGGCTCATTCTCGACAGACGCTTCAACAGCCTGAGCTGTGTCCGAAGCAACCGGAGCAGCCTCTTCCGGCGAGAAGGCGGCAGGGGCAGTCGTTTCTGGCGCTTCGCTAACTGCCGGTTCAAACGCCGGTTCCGGCATGTCGGTCGGGCTTGTTTCAAGCGTGAACTCACCAGCGCTATCCGCCTCTGTCAACGCAGGCGTTTCATCGATCTCAGGAGTGAAATCAGAATCAAGCGTGTCCTCGACAGTGAAATCCGCTTCTACATCCGTTGGCGCAGAGGAGTCTGTCGTAGGCTCATGCGTTTCGGTCTCTAAGACAGAGTCGAGCTCTTGTTTTGCCGATGCAGCGTCCAAAGACGCAAAGAGATCGCCAATGGTGGCGGTGTCCGCGCCACCTATTGTGTTGTTGGCAGCTGGGGCTGAGGCCGACGTGTCGTCGCTGGCACTTGGCATTGGCTCAAAGCTCATCTCCGCGTCAGCGGTGTCCGTTCCGACCGTGTTTGGAAGCTCTTCTGGCTCAAAGAGAGGCGGGGTTTCCAGATCATCGGTGCCTGCAGCCACAGGAGCAGCGATCGGATCTTGCGAAATCTCTTGGCCTTCTGTTTCAGAAGCTTCTGGCAGCGGCGCTTCTTCGAGCTCTTCTTGGGGCTCAAAGGCTGGCGCTTCGGCTGTTTCAGATGGGGTAAACTCCATCTCAGGAGATGGCGCGACCTCCGTCTCAGTCGCCACCGGTTCCGGCGTCGCTTCGATTTCTGCCTTAGCAGGGGACTTGCTGGGCTCGTCGATGGGCTGAGACAGCGAAGAAACGTGTTTGACACCCATTTCGCGAATGAGCTTCTGCGCGTCTTTGATGGGCATGCCATCTTCGTGCAAAAGCTTTTTGATACCGCCCAGCAACTCCATATCCTGCGGTCGATAATAGCGTCGACCACCGGCACGTTTGACAGGTTTCACCTGCGAGAATTTGCTTTCCCAGAACCGAAGAACATGGGTTTGGACATCAAGCCAATCGGCCACTTCGCTGATTGTGCGAAAGGCCTCCCGGGATTTCGCCATGGGATGTAACTCGCTTTATTTCTTATTGCCTGCCGCGACGCGGTCTTTCATCAGGTGAGACGGGCGGAAGGTCAGCACGCGACGCGGGTTGATCGGCACTTCCTCACCGGTTTTGGGGTTGCGGCCAACGCGGGCGGCCTTGTCGCGGACGCTGAAGGTGCCGAACGAAGAGATCTTCACCTGTTCGCCGCGGACCAGTGCATCGGACATATGTGCCAGAACACTCTCTACGAGTTGCGCGGAATCATTTCGGGAAAGGCCCACTTCGCGAAACACGGCTTCGCTCAGGTCCATCCGGGTCAATGTCTTTCCAGTCATGCAGTCCCCCCTGTGAATAACGCTCTCAAAAAACATAGAGGCATGGGAATTTATAAGTCAATGATTTGGGCTGTGCCAGCCCCGTTTAACTTTGATGCGCACCAAAGGCTTAGGCGGCAATGCTTACCAACGAAGCGCCACCGATCCCCAAGCCAAACCACCGCCAATAGCTTCGGTTACGAGCAGGTCGCCGGGTTTGATTTTGCCGTCGGCAACACCAACGGAAAGCGCAAGCGGAATGGAGGCTGCAGACGTGTTGCCATGGTCCTGAACGGTGACAATCACGCGCTCCATCGGGATGCCGAGCTTTTTTGCGGTGCCTTGAATGATCCGGATATTGGCTTGATGCGGCACGATCCAGGCGACGTCATCATGGCCCAGATTGATCTTGTCGAGCGCGGTTTGTGCCGTAAAGGCAAGCTTCTCGACCGCCTGACGGAAGAGCGCGTTGCCCTGCATGCGCAGTTTTCCGGAGTCACCAGAGGTGGAGACCCCGCCGTCGACAAACAGCATATCGCGATAGCGGCCATCAGAATTTAGGTCAGCGCTCAGAATGCCGCGATCAGAGGAGGTGCCTTCGCCTTCTTGCGCTTCGAGAATAAGTGCGCCTGCGCCGTCCCCAAAAAGCACGCAAGTGGCGCGGTCTGTCCAATCCATGATCCGGCTGAAAGTTTCGGCACCGATCACCATCACACGTTTGGCCTGGCCAGAAACGATCAGCGCATTGGCGTTTGTCAGCGCATAGACAAATCCGGCGCAAACCGCCTGAACGTCAAACCCAAAGCCGCGGGTCATGCCAATTTTCTGCTGCACCATGGTGGCAACAGATGGAAATGTCAGATCCGGTGTCGAGGTGGCCACAACAATCGCGTCAAGGTCATCGGCCTCAAGTCCGGCATTTTGCAGTGCGGCTTTAGCTGCGAGGCTGCCAAGATCAGAGGTGGTTTGATCATCTGCGGCAAAATGGCGGCGCTCAATGCCTGAGCGCGTGCGAATCCATTCGTCGGTCGTATCGAGGGTTTTTTCAAACTCGGCGTTTGGAACGACCCGTTCGGGCAAGTAGTGGCCTATACCCAAAACCACGGCGCGTGTCGTCATCTGTGAGCCTTGCTATATTATAGTTATTCGCTTGAGTTCTCGGCATCTTGCGGCAGGGAAACCGCAGATGCAACCCGCGCGGCGAGCTTTTCAGAGAAGCCTGATTGCGCAAGTTTGAACGCCAGCTTTACCGCGGAAGAAACACCGGTGGCATCAGAGGAGCCATGTGATTTCACGACGGTTCCGTTGAGGCCAAGGAAAACACCTCCGTTCACGCGACGCGGGTCGATGCGTTTGTTGAGGCGGTTCAGGGAAGTGTAGGCCATCAGAGCCGCGAGACGCGACAGGGGCGAATACTTGAACGCCTCACGCAAACGGGCGCCAATCAGCCCCGCGGTGCCTTCGCCAGTTTTAAGCGCCACATTGCCTGTGAAGCCATCTGTGACAATCACGTCAGCCTTATCTGCCGGGATGTCATTGCCTTCTACAAAGCCGACAAAATCATAGTTCGCGATCTCAGCGTTGCGCGCGATCAGGTCGTGCGCGAGCTTGAGCTCGTTGCGACCCTTGTGTTCTTCGGTGCCGACATTCAGCAGGCCAACACGGGGGCGTTGCAGCTCCATGCCGTTGCGCGCGTAAGAAGCTCCCATCAGGGCATATTGCAGCAGGTCGTGTTCATCCGCGCTGATATCCGCACCAGCGTCGAGCATAATGTTGAAGCCTTGGGGCGCGCGGGACGGCCAAAGTATGGCGATGGCCGGACGGTCCACCCCGAGAATTTTACGCAGGCGGACAACGGAGAGCATCATAAGTGCGCCGGTGTTGCCGCAGCTGACCACGGCATCGGCTTCGCCGGAGCGCACCGATTCGATGGCGGACCACATGGAGGTGGATTTCCCGCGCCGGATCACGTCGCGCGGCTTGTCTTCCATTGCAACCGCACCGGAGACATCGCGAATCTCCACGCGCCCTTCGAGATTGCGTTTGCGCGCAACCAAAGGTTTCAGCTCGGCTTCAGGGCCGTGCAGAATGAAAGCAATATCTGGGTTTTTGTTCGCAGACAGCGAAATGCCGGCAACAACAGCTGCCGGCCCGCGATCGCCACCCATGGCGTCAACTGAGATCACCGTGCGCCCGCCAACGGGGTTTGCTGATGTAGTCAAACCGGCCATGAGGACGCAGATCCTGTTGTCTATGCTGCGTCTTCGTCCAGATCGACGTCTTCAACCATCGCAACGACTTCACGGTCGTCGTAGTGGCCGCAGGATGCGCACACGTGGTGAGGGCGCTTCAGCTCGCCGCAGTTTGGGCATTCGTTAGGGTTCGCTGCAACCAGGGCGTCGTGTGCACGGCGGTTGTTGCGGCGCGATTTAGATACTTTGTTCTGCTGGACAGCCATGTCGCAACCTTTGATTTACTGGGGCAAGTTGCCCGTTTTCCTGAGCGTCCTGAGCCTCTACGCAATAAGCGCGCCCGAGTCCAACGCTAAATTCCAATGAGCGCGCGAAAATACTGCGATTTTCCCACAACGCAAGCCCTATTCGTCGTCTTTTGCCGACAGTTGGTCCCGCAGGGCCGCCAAGCCAGCAAAGGGGCGCGCATCTTCGTCTGTCATCGCCTTTTTTCCGGCTTCGGTAAAGACGGCATCTTGCAGTTCTGCGCCGGCAGCGCGCGGAAATTGCGGGACATTCAGCGCCAAGGCTTCCTGCATGACCGCAAAGACATCTATGGCGCTGCCAAGCGGTTCGGCGTCTTCGTCCTCAGGCATCTCAACTTCTTCGTCTTCAGCAACCAATTCGGGCATCTGGACTAGGAAGCGGCGTTCGATCTCTTCATCTATTCGTGAAGTCACCGGATCCAGAGACACTACGCAGGGCTGAACGACAGTTGCACCAAGGTCGGCCACAAGCTCCCAGTCGTTTTCGCCAAAGGCATGGATCTCGCCTTTAAAGACCAGCTTTTTGAGCCCTATCAGATCAAGCTCTTTGGCAATGGCCTCAAGTGTTTGCGGATCGGGGCGCAGCTCGAACGGCGTGGCGCGATTTTGCGGGAGGTCCGCCACACGAAATGTGGTGGAAGAGGGCACGGTTTGTGACATGGTTTCTGACTTTGGTCTGGAGTGATCCAACGCGCTTACATTCTTGAACCGCGCGCATTCCTTCTATAAGCGAGATAAAAGGCAAGGCGAGCCAACACAAGAGGACAAAGATGAACACGCGCAAGACGATGATCAAAGTGACGGTCATGGGGGCGGTGATTTTGTCTCTGGCCTCCTGTGCGACGCGATACAGAAATCACGGCTATGTGCCTTCTGATGAAGAGCTGGCTTCGATCACGCTGGGTGTGGATACCCGCGATTCCATCGCAGAGACCTTTGGCCCGCCTTCTGCCTCCGGTGTTTTGAACGACAGCGGCTATCTCTATGTGCGCAGCCGTGTAAAGCACTTTGGCCCGCGCCGGCCTGAAGTGGTGGATCGCCAGATCGTCGCCATCGGTTTTGACGGCAACGGAATCGCGCGCAACATAGAGCAATACGCTTTAGAAGACGGTCAGGTCGTGCCGCTGTCACGCCGGATCACCGACAATAACATCCAGTCCGGTGGTCTGTTGCGACAGCTGGGGACAAACCTCGGAAACTTCTCGCCAATTGGCGCGCCGGCTCCGGGTTCGGGTGACTTCTAAGCCGTTGAGACAAAACCGCCGGGCGTATGTCATTTGGCTGTCACCGGCGGTCTGCTAAACACATCGCATTCGGGACCAGCCCATAGGCAAGAAGATGCTGCAACAAGGCCGTTATCAGGTACGGATCGCCGTAGGCGAAAAGGATTTGCAGGCGGCGCAGCGGCTGAGGCATCTGGCGTTTCACGGAACTGCCGATGCTCTGGATTGCGACGATTTTGATCCAATCTGCACACACTACTTGATTGAGGAGTGCGCGAGCAGGCGTTTGGTCTGTGTTTTCAGGATGTTGCCGCTCACCGATGGGGCCGATATCGGGCAGAGTTATGCCGCGCAGTATTATGAGCTGAGCGCCCTGCAAGAATATCAAGGCCGCATGGTAGAAATGGGGCGGTTCTGTATGCACCCTGAGGTGCATGACCCTGATGTGCTGCGCCTCGCTTGGGCGGCGATGACTGCCTATGTCGATGAAAACAGTGTTGAACTTCTCTTTGGTTGTGCGTCTTTCTCAGGTACGGATGCCAACAATTACCTCGACAGCTTCGCCATGCTCAGGGACCGGCATCTTGCCCCCAAAAGGTGGCTTCCCAAGGTCAAGGCACCCAGCGTGTTTCGATTTGCCGCGCGATTGCGCCACAGGCCGAATCTCAAGCTCGCCCAGCGGCACATGCCACCCATGTTGCGCAGCTATCTGATGATGGGGGGCTGGGTCAGCGATCATGCGGTTGTGGATGAAAAAATGAATACGCTCCATGTGTTTACCGGCGTTGAGATCAAGGCGATTCCGCCGGCGCGCAAACGGTTGCTGCGGGCGCTGACGGCATAATTTCGAACTCGGTTTGGTGAAGGTTGACGGGGTTTCATTTGCGGGCTAGGCGCTTTTGTCATGGCACGTATACCTCTTTTGCAGATGAGCGATATCTCCCTGACCTTTGGCGGAGATCCGGTTTTTGATCAGCTGAGCCTTGTGGTGCAGCCCGGAGATCGGGTGGCACTGGTCGGGCGCAACGGGTCGGGCAAATCCACCTTGATGAAGGTGATGGCCGGGCTGGTTGAAGCGGACCGCGGAGAGATCGTTGTGCCGCTAGGCATCAGCGTGGGCTACATGGAGCAAGACCCTGATATGAAAGGGTTTGCGACGCTTGGGGATTTCGCTTCGGCAAGTCTTGATCCGGGGGAGATGTACAAGGTTGAGCGGGCCGGTGAAGGTCTCAAGTTTGATCCGGCGCGCGCGGTCGAAACTGCCTCTGGCGGGGAGCGGCGGCGGGCGGCTTTGGCGCGACTGATGGCTGAGGCCCCGGAGTTGATGCTGTTGGACGAGCCGACAAACCACCTTGATATCGAGGCGATTGCCTGGCTTGAGGCGGAGCTGAAGGCGACGCGCGCGGGCTATGTTCTGATCAGCCACGACCGCGCGTTTCTGCGTGCTCTGACCCGTGCAACCCTTTGGATTGACAGGGGAATGGTGCGACGTCAGGAGAAAGGCTTTGAGGCGTTTGAGGCTTGGCGCGACAAGGTTTGGGAAGAAGAAGACATCCAGCGCCACAAAATGGATCGCAAGATCAAAGCCGAGGCGCGTTGGGCGGTGGAAGGCATCAGTGCGCGGCGTAAACGCAATCAGGGCCGTGTGCGGGCGCTGAAGGATCTGCGGGCAGAGCGTGCCTCGATGATCTCGCGGCAGGGCTCTGCGGCGATGGAGCTGTCGGCGGCACCAAAGTCTGGAAAAAAGGTGATTGATGCCAAGGGCTTGTCCAAAGGATTTGGCGACAAAGCCATTGTGTCGGACTTCTCTCTGACGGTGCAGCGCGGGGATCGGGTGGCCTTTGTGGGGCCCAATGGCGTGGGCAAAACCACGCTGATCAAGATGCTGATGGGGGAGCTGGAACCGGATGCCGGGACGGTGACTTTGGGCACCAATCTGCTGCCTGCGGTGTTTGATCAGGCGCGCGCGAAATTGGACCCTGAAATGACCCTCTGGGACAGTCTCACGGGCGACCCTGAGATGCGGGTTTCGGGAAAGGCGGATCAGGTGATGGTGCGCGGTAACCCCAAGCATGTTGTTGGATACCTTAAAGAATTTCTGTTTGATGACCGCCAGGCCAGAGCGCCGGTGCGGTCTCTTTCCGGCGGTGAGAAGGCGCGGTTGCTACTCGCAAAACTGATGGCCAAAGAGAGCAATCTTCTGGTCATGGACGAGCCGACAAATGACCTTGATGTGGAGACCTTGGATCTTCTGCAGGAGCTGCTGGATGACTATGACGGCACCGTGCTTTTGGTCAGCCACGACCGGGATTTTCTGGACCGCGTGGCCACCACAACCATCGCCATGGAAGGCAATGGCCGGGCTGTAACCTATGCCGGGGGCTGGTCGGATTACCGAGCGCAGCGGCAGGAAGATGCGCCGAAAAAGGCTGAGAAAACAAAAGCTAAAGCGGAGAAGGTGAAGCAGGAAAAAGCGCCCGCAGCAGGGCTGAGCTTTACCGAAAAGCACCGCCTTGAGGCGCTGCCAGGGATCATGGAACGGCTGGAAGCGGAGATCGCGAAGCTGGAAGAATTCATGGCAGATCCGGAGCTTTTCACCAAAGAACCGGTGAAATTCCAGAAGGCGACAGAGGCGCTGGTGGAGCGTCAAACGGCGCTTGCGGAGGCCGAGGAAGAGTGGCTGACGCTTGAGGAAAAGGCCGAACGCAACACCTGAATCGCACGTCGGTATCGCGTCTGTATTGCGTCGTTATCGCGGAGGTTTGCGATTCTTGAATATGTTGCTTTGGGACGGTGGGGTAGGGAATTGGTAAAGGGAGTGTTGCTAGAGCTCCAATTCCCTGACTTTTGTGTGCGTTTAAATCTCGTCTGTGTACATTGCTTTTGTGCCTCGCTTTATGCTTTGGCAGAGCATTTTAAACGCTGGACTTTTCCATTTCGATCAAGGCAACAAGTTCGTCCGAAATTTCGGAAATAAAGGCGGCTTCATCTGCCGGATCTCTTGGCCACGTTTTATAAAGCGTGTCGTTGAGCAGCGGGTACTTACTATCAACATCAAAGTCTGGCGACTTGATTGGAAGAATTCGGCGCTTGCGCGTCATGTTCATCTGAATAGCAGAGTTTAGCTCTCTATTTGTCCATCCTTTTTTTGAAAAAGTTTCGGTCAAAAACGGGATGAAAAAGGTGGACTTGAGCAATCCATGATTCACTTTCTCAACGATAGAATCGCCCCATTTGATTGTGCTCTCATCGAAGAAAACTGACACCTTTCGTTCTTCCAACTCGGCTTGGAGTCTTCTTACTCTTTCTTTGTCTTCGCTTGCGTGAGAAAGAAAGACGTCAAATTCTTTGCTCATATCTGCCAATTCTTCTATCCATTTAATTTCTGTTAATCCTGCCTCGTGAGCTTGCAGGCAGAGCTTCGCCAATACAGGGTCAGAGGGGCCGCGAACTTGTCGAATGTGCGCGAGCCACCCGACGAGGTGGTTCTTTAGTTGAGCTTCATTACCGTCGACCCAAACTTTTGCGGCCTCGCTAAATCCGACTTTCTTTACGGAGTGTATTTTCATTCGAAGCTTTGCGATGTCTGTTCTACGGACATTGACCCGCTTGTTTACCACTAAGCCAGTTACTTCCTGGCGGTTATTGGGCATCATCAGACGTGTTTTAGACGCGTTTATGAAAAAACCGGAACTTCGAACGGCGTTTTTGAGACCGTCTCCAAGTATGACGTCTCTGCCATCGGGGTTATCGTGAAAATTTTTCACAACCAAGGTTGGGATCACCTTCTTGGAGGAAGATAAAGATATGTCGTCGGAGTAGCGAGTGTACTTTAACTGATGGCTTTTCGCGATCTCCAATATCTTTTTGTCCAGAGATTTGGCGATGATATTGGCGAGTCTTGGAGATGTACTGGCTCCTTGGGGCAGAGAACCTTTGTAGGTACATATTCTTGCCAAAATTGTCGCAACTCTTTCATTGAAACCGAAGAGCGTTGACAAAAACAGTCCACGGACTCTCGGGAACGAAATCGAAGGGAAAAAGTCTTTCAGGTCAATGTTGAGTATCCATCGTTGTGCCTTGTGATATCTTGCGTTCTCGACGAACGAAGTTTTTTTCACAAAAGCCTTAACGTATGAGCCGGGGTTATAGACGTGATCAAGGATCGTAGAGAGGCGATCCTGTGCTAGGGCCAGACCTTTTACGGGCTTAGAAATTTGGCGGTATCCACCAGTCTTTTTTGGGATTTCAAAGTCTCGGTAGTATCGGCCGTCATCAGTGTGCTTTAACACATGAAAGAATTTTTTAGGGTCTAAGCCAAGGGCAAGTGCGACATCTCTTACGGAATGTGCTGCACGTAGTTGGATGAGCCTAAAATCGGTATGAAAGACAATAGAAGCCTTCACTTGGCTCGACCCTCGCTCTTTACTTTTCATCGGTGACTCTCACATTGCACAGGAGTCAACCAACTGTGTACTGACTTTACAATAAGCAGCCGTGGATTCTACAGCCCCAAGTAGAGGGTCGAGCACTCTGTTTCTACTAAATGCATTTCCATTAGAAGTGAAGAGCTAGCTAAAAAAATGATGGTGCGACGAGTACAATAGGAGGCCCCGAATTTGGAGTTCCGTTCTATTCAATTTGCCCAATAGAGAAAGCCCCGACCTTCCAGTCGGGGCTTTCTCTATTCTAGCATTTTCGTCTCAAATCAGGCCTTAAACAGACCTTCATAGGCAGGCTCCAGAGTCTCGGTCTCAAAGAGCGAGCTCACCGAGGTGCCTGCGGCGGTGTTCATGATGGCTTGGGCGAACATCGGTGCGGTGGGTACGATGCGGATGTTGCTGGCGCCGAGCACGGCTTCGGTGGGCTCGATGCTGTCGGTGATCACCAGAGATTTCATCACGGAGTTGGTGATGCGCTCGATCGCGGGGCCGGACAGAACACCGTGGGAGATGTAGCTGTGGACCTCGGTGGCGCCGTGCTCCATCAGCACTTCGGCGGCTTTGCAGAGCGTGCCTGCGGTGTCGCAGATGTCGTCCACGATGATACATTTCTTGCCTTCGACATTGCCGATCACGGTCATCTCGGCAACTTCGCCCGGCTTCTCGCGGCGCTTGTCCACGATGGCGAGCGGGGCGTTGATGCGCTTGGCCAGCTCACGGGCGCGGGCCACACCGCCCACGTCAGGGGAGATGATCATCACGTCAGAGAGCGTGTCTTTGAACTGGGATTTGATGTCGAGCGCAAAGATCGGGGAGGCGTAGAGGTTGTCCACCGGGATGTCAAAGAAGCCCTGAATCTGCGCGGCGTGCAGATCCATGGTGAGCACGCGCTCGATGCCCGCTTCGACCATCATGTTGGCCACAAGCTTGGCGGTGATCGGGGTGCGTGCCTTGGTGCGGCGGTCCTGACGGGCGTAACCGAAGTAAGGGATCACTGCGGTGATGCGGGCCGCGGAGGAGCGGCGCAGCGCATCGGCCATGATCAGGAGTTCCATCAGGTTGTCGTTGGCCGGGTTGGACGTAGACTGGATGATGAACATGTCTTCGCCGCGCACGTTGTCGTAGACCTCGACAAAGATTTCGGCGTCGTTGAAACGCTCAACGCGGGCGTTGACCAGATCGGTGGAGACCCCACGGTGCATGGACATGCGGCGGGCAATGGATTTGGCCAAAGGTTTGTTGGCGTTGCCCGTGATCAGTTTGGGTTCAAGAATGGTGGCCATAGCGCGGTAATCCCCAGGTGGCTTTGGTGACAGATTCGTGACATTGCACTCCGCTTAACATGGCCCTAACGTCTCGCAAAGCGATGCAGATGGATAGAGGGGCGCAAATGGCCACGATCACCTATTATTTCTCGACAATTTCTCCTTATACCTATTTGGCGGGCACCCGTCTGGAAGAGGTTGCGGCCAAACACGGGGCGGAAATTGTCTATAAGCCGCTGGATATTATGGCGCTGTTTGCGCGCACCGGGGGCACTGCGCCCAAGGATCGGCACGCCAGCCGTCAGGAGTACCGCGCGCAGGAGCTGGTGCGTCAGGGCAAGAAGCTGGGCATGGATTTCAACCTCAAGCCCGCGCATTGGCCAACCAATATGGCGCCGTCCTCTTATGCGTTCATCGCGGCGCAGAATGCCGGTGGCGGTGATTTGGGCGCGCTGGCGCATGGCTTCACCCGGGCCTGCTGGGCGGAGGAGAAAGACATCGCAAAGGATGACGTGATCCGCGATTGTCTGAGCGCGGCAGGCTTTGATCCGGCGCTGGCGGACAGCGGCATGCTGATCGGGGCTGAGACCTATGCGCGCAATCTGGAAGAGGCGGTTGAGGCCGGAGCCTTTGGCGCGCCGTTCTACATCACCGACGATGGTGCGCGGTTCTGGGGGCAGGACCGGATTGAGGAGCTTGATATGCATCTGGCCGGTAAGCTCTGACAAATGGCACTGGACGGGAAAGCAGAGGCCGCAGATCACGGCCTCTATTGGCGTGTGCTGGGGCAGGGGCCGAGGAAAGCGCTGGCGCTGCATTGCAACCTTGGGCATTCCGGCGCGTTTCGCGGTATTGCCGAGGTACTGGGGGATGTGCTGACGCTTGAGGCTCCGGATATGCCCGGGCACGGGCGCAGTGTGGCCTACCGCGAGGAGATCCCGGCCGGGCAATGGATGCTGGATGCGATCCTTGATCAGATCACCGAGCCGGTGGATGTGATCGGGCACAGCTATGGCGGGCTGCTGGGCCTGCGGCTGGCGCTTTTGCGCCCGGATCTGGTACGCTCGCTGTCGCTTTATGAGCCGGTGACCATGCTGGGCGCGCAGGCCGAGGCTCCTGAGGCGGTGGCTGAGAACTATGCCCATATGGAGCGGGTCATTGCACTTTATGAGGCCGGGGACTCAGAGGGCGCGGTGCGGCTGTTTGTGGAGGAATGGGGCGATGGACGCCCCTGGGCGGCCCTGCCGGAGGCCACGCGCGCGCAGTTTGCCGGGCTGATGTCCTTTGTGGTCGCCAGTCAGCTTGATGTGCTGCATGACGTGGGCGATATCATGCCGCGCCTTGGGCAGATCGAGGTGCCGGTTGTGGTGATGGACGGTGCGCTGTCGCCGGCGATTATGAAACCGGCCTGCGATTATGTCGCGGCGCAAGTGCAGAACGGGCGGCGAGCGACTGTTGCTGGCGCGGGGCATATGGGGGCGATTACCCATGCGGCGGAAGTTGCGGCTGAGGTGCGGCGGACGGTGGAGGCCGCTGGCTGACACAAGGGCCCGTTTGAAAGGAAACACCCGCAGTGCCGAGGCGTTGCGGGTGTTTTTGTTTGGCGGGTGTGGATCAATGGCCCAATGCGCCGATCTGTGCCAGCACCGCGATCCAGTCTTCGAGGTGATAGGTGTGGGTAACCATGCCCTCGTCGTTGAAGTGGTGTACGTCGATTGCTTTGGCGGTGAAGGATTTGCCGGTTGCAGCGTGGCCCATGAAGTCGCCCGCGTGGGTGCCGGAGAAGGTGGAGCGCGCCACGATCACATTGCCTTCTTCGACCAGTTCTTCGACTTTCCACTCAAAATCAGAGAAAGAGGCGGCGATCACCGGAATGAAATCTTTCAGACCCTGGCGACCCGCACCTTGGCCAGGGTTGGCGTCATAGGTGACCCAATCTTCGATTAGCACTTTGTCCAGAGCGTCCAGATCGCCTTCGGAAAAGGCGGCGTAGAAGTTCATCAGGTTTTTCTTGTTTTGAGACATGTCGTCAGCTCCTGCAGTTGTAGAAAAGAGCGCCAGTGTGAGTGCGGCGATGAAAGAGGACAGCAGTTTCATGAAGCGATTCCCGTGTTTGTTGCTTGCTGGTTTTAGGTGTCAATTGTATACCAAGGCGCAAGAACGCACTTTTAGGAGCTTAGGTATGGTCAGAGTAACCGTGCTGGAGAAGAAAGATGCAGAGAATTGTCCCATACGGGATGTGCTTGATCGGGTGGGGGATAAGTGGTCGATCCTGATTTTCTGTGTTCTGGAGGATGGCGATAAACGCTTTAATGAGATCAAGCGCGTGCTTGGCGACATCACGCAGCGCGTTTTGACGAGCACACTTCGCAAACTTGAGACAGAGGGATATCTTACGCGTGAAGTGTTCCCGACATCGCCACCGAAAGTGAGTTACGGGCTGACCGAGCGAGGGCGGACCTTGCTAGAGTTGATGAAGCCGGTGATCGAATGGGCCAGCAGCGCGCATCCGGACATCAGGGCAGATCGCGCGCAGGCATGATCCTTGGAGGCGGGGCTCCTGTGTCCCTGGCCGCTCAGGAAATCGCGCTCAGATACATGCGTCGGAAGACCTGGGCCGTTGGGGTCCAGTCGCCGGTCATGGCGGCGTCACATGCGGCGCCATAGCCGTCATCTGGCCGGGGCCTGAGCCGGACGAAGGGTGGCAGGCCATAACGCATGGCGATGAACCCGCTCCAGATCCGTGCGGTGCGGCCGTTGCCATTTGCAAAGGGATGAATGCGCACCCATTCGGCATGCACCCAAGCGCAGAGCTCGAGAACGGCGTTAAGCAGGTCGCCTGTGTTGGGCGCATCGCCCTGGGGAATGAGCGCGTCCAGTGCCGTAGTGGCGCTTTGAATGCGCTCTTCAAAGCGCGCCAGCTCCTCACTCACCAAAAAGGCCGGTGTTCCCCTGTGACCGCCAATGCCGACCTCACAGTGCGTCAGCCCAGTCTCGCCTCGAAAACGTCCGGAGAGCGCCTCTGCTGTAACCGAGAGTTGTGAGAGAACCACGTCAGGGACAGTGAGGCCCTCCAGAGTTCTGGCATGCCAATCTCTGGCCATTTGCAGGGTCGGCTGCTTGCGCGCAAAGGCGGCATCGCGTGATGCGCGGTAGGCATGTTTCAGGTTTTTAGTCAGTTGGTCGCTGTCAGCGTCCCAATCAGGCACTGAGCAGTCCGCGCACAAGGGACGTGGCCTCTTGCGGCTCATCCGTCAGGAGTTCCCCTTGGGCGGGGTCCTCCTCGGTGGAACGTTCGGCGGCGACCACCGCTTCGATGGCCTGTTCAAAATCCGGGTCGGCGGTGCGGTACTGGCGCAACTGCGCAAGGGAGGCCTCAAGCTCAGCCTCCAAGGCGTGGGATTCCTTTGTGACAAACTGGTCCAGCGCCTGCACGATGAGCTTATTGACCGTCATCTTCCGCAGCTCTGCCAGTTTGGCGAGATGGGCCTTGAGGTTCGGATCAACACGCAGAGACATTTGTACAGACATGGGGATGCTCCTATCAGGAATGAATTCAAAATAGTATTTTGATGTCATTTTGTCAAGATGGGGTCACTTTTGGCACTTTTAGAGCGGGCGATCGGCTGCTGAGAAAAGCAAACGGATGAGCCGCTTAGGAACGTCTAGGTAGATAATTTGAGAGAAATTAGTTCTTCAAGCTGTTCGGAACCAACTCTGTTTTGGTCCAATGAACTTCACTTTGGACATGCCCCGCCCTGACGTATTTGCCGATGTGTGTTGGCATTTGGCTTTCTAGAAATGCGTTGGCGGAACGAACCACAAACCCTTCTTGCGTATTCTGGTCTAGGTTTCGGGCAATCTCTTCAAATAGACCGTCATAAAAAGCACCGCGATAAAGCGTTTTAACAGGGGCGATGCCTAAGTCCGAGAACCGGCTAAGCGTTTCGCTCCAGCTTTGAATTTCGTTATCAACAATGAGCGCAAACCCTAGAAAGTAAGATGGTAGTTCCGTGTAGGCGATAGAGTGCCTTGCATACAGGTTCTCGCCAACGATGCGTTCGTTTGGTGCCAAATTGAATGAGATCCCTGCGGCAAAAGCTTGCAGCCAATCGCGCGAAGGGTGGTACTTGCTGTCTGGGCTTCGTGCATGGGTGCCATTGCGATGGATTGTCGTGTTTTCGCCATCCATCTTTTCGGTGATCACGAGATCTGAGACCTGCAAGTGCTCTATCGACGACATGATTTTGTCGTCACTGGTCGCACCGGGCGAAATAGGTAGATGATAGGTGCGACCGTACTTTTTCATAGGTTTGACATATCAAATCACATGGCCTGATGCGATGGTCTTTCTATCTCCGGTTTCTATCGTCTGATTTGATGTGCACTAGGCACCAGAAAGGATCAAGTCGCGCACCTTCACGGCTTTCTCGAAGTGGTCGAGTTCATGCGTTTTGATCCACCAGGTGGCAGCTTCCATCAGGAGGTCCAGATCGTCGTTTTTGTTTGCGAAAAACGCATAAAAAGACAGCCCAACGGTTTCGCCTTTCTTGGCGATCTTGTCGTTGCAGATGGTGACGGCTTTGGCGCGCAGGCTGTCTCTCATGAGCGGCTTACCCAGCCGCCAAATCCAAGAACTTGTGGATCTGGTCCTGCTCAATCGACCAGTCGCAGACAAACCGTGCAGGCAGCATTTCGGTGTCGTCTTCGCCTTCCAGCTCGCCGCCCCACAGGTGATAGACTGCGCCTGCGTCAAAGAGGCGTTTGTGGGTGGCGCGGGGGAGGTAGACAAACAGCATGTTGGCTTGCGGCGGGTGCATGAATTCGACGCCCTCGATCTGGCGCAGGCCACCTGCGAGATGGGCCGCGCTGGCGTTGGCTTTGGTGGCGGCGGTGATCCAGGCGTCGTCTTTCAGATAGCCGAGCATCTGGGCCGACAGGTAGCGGTGTTTGGAGAAGAGGTGTCCGCCGCGTTTGCGGCGCAGCTCAAATTCGCGGGCGTGTTTGGGATCAAAGAAGATCACCGCCTCAACGCCCATGCAGCCATTTTTGGTGCCGCCAAAACTGACCGCATCCACACCGGCCTTCCAGGTCATCTCGGCAGGGGTGCAGCCCAGAGCCACCATGGCGTTGGCAAAACGTGCGCCATCCAGATGCACAGGGCAGTCAAAGGATTTGGCCACGTCACAAAGCGCCTTGAGCTCGGCCAGCGTGTAGACCGTGCCACGCTCTGTCACCTGCGTGATGGAGACCGGGCCGCGCTGGGGGCCATGCACGCCACGGGTCTCTTCGCCCTCGATGGCGGCGCGCAAGCTGTCTGGGGTCATCTTGTCGACATCCTTGGGGCTGGCCATGGTGAGCTTGGCCCCGCCGGTGTAGAATTCCGGCGCGTTGCATTCGTCCTCATGGATGTGGGCGACATGGGAGCAGAAGATGGTTTCCCAAGGTTTGCAAAGGGTTGCCAGCGCCAGTGAATTTGCCGTGGTGCCGGTGGAGACCAGATAGACCGCCGCCTCAGGGGCCTCAAAAACCTTGCGGATCGTCTCGACGACCTCTGCCATTTCCGCATCCGCCCCATAACCCATGGCGTAGCCTTCGTTGGCTGCGGTCAGCGCGGAGAGGACTTCGGGAAGGGCGGGGCCGGAGTTGTCGGAGGCAAAGTGCATCAGAGAGGTTCCTCGATTATATGGTCTTCCCACTGCTCCAGCGGGGTTTCAAATTCGGAGACGGTTTTGAGCTGCACCGACACGCCAGCGTCATGCACCGTGTCGGCGGTGCCGGAGATCAGCGGGTGCCAGTCATAGAGCGGTTTGCCTTCCCAGAGCAGGCGGTAGGCGCAGGTCTGGGGCAGCCAATAGGCGTGCTCGTGGATGTTCTTGGGCGTCATCACGATGCATTCGGGCACAAACTGATGACGGATGTCATATTGGGTGCAGCGGCAGGTCTCATCGTCCAGCAGACGGCAGGCGACACAGGTGAGGGCGACCTCTCCGGTGTCCTCATCCTCAAGCTTGTTGAGGCAACATTTGCCGCAGCCGTCACAAAGCGCTTCCCACTCACGGTCGTTGAGTTTGGTAAGCGGCTTTTTTTCCCAGAAACGTTTGGCGAGCCCTTGGCGTGCTATGGGATCTTGGGTGCTCATAAGGCGCAGAGGATCTCCCGGGCTTGGTCGCAGTCTTTGCCCATCTGCGCAATCAGGGCGTCAAGGCCGTCAAATTTCAGCTCCGGGCGGAGATAGTCGACCAGCCCCACGGAAAGCGTGTGGCCATAGAGGTCGCCTGAGAAATCAAAAAGGAAGGTTTCGATATTGGCTTTGTTTTCGCCAAACATTGGGCGGGTGCCAATCGAGGAGGCGCCAAAGTAGCTGCCCTGATGGGGGCCATCGCGCACATCCACCAGCACGGCGTAGACGCCGTATTTGGGTTGGTGCAGATCATCGATGGACATATTGGCGGTGGGAAAGCCCAGATCGCGGCCCCGTTGTTCGCCACCAATCACCGGCCCGTCGATACGGTGCCAATGGCCCAGCATGGCGGCCGCATCACGGGGGCGGCCGTCGCTCAATGCGGCGCGGATGGAGGTGGAGGAGACCTGACCGTCACCGCCCTGCACCAGAGGCGCAATGGTCACGCCAAAGCCCATCTTTTTGCCAAAGGCGGCGAGGTCTTCTGCGGTGCCTGCGCGGCCCTTTCCAAAGCAGAAGTCGGCCCCGACAACCACATGGGCGAGGCCAAGGCCGTCGGCGATCACTTCACGGGCGAAGGCCTCGGGGGTGAGGCTGGACAGAGCGGCGTTGAACGGCAGCTCATAAAGTCTTTCCACGCCAAGCTTTTCCAGCCTGTGGGCGCGGGTCTCCGCAGAGGTGAGGCGGAAGGTGGGCGCATGGGGCGCAAAATATTCGCGCGGATGGGGCTCAAAGGTCATGATGCCCAGCGGGGCATCCGGCGCGGCGTTGCGCGCCAGGTCGATGACCGCCTGATGGCCCAGATGCACCCCGTCAAAATTGCCAATCGCGACGCTGGCGCCGCGATGCTCGGAGGAGAGGAATTGGTAGTCGCGAATAATTTGCATGCGGCAGGGTTAGCTTTTGCGCGGGCGGGGCGCAAGAGAGGAGCTGACCTCAGGCAGATCGGTTGCGGATCATCGGTGACAAGGGCTGGGGCTTTGCCCCCGACGCCGCAAGCGGCATCTCCCCCAGGATACTGGAAGAATGAGAAGCCGGGGCGGCGGATTTCCCTGTCTGACGCGGGGAATGTGTCCTGTGATGGCAGAGACAAAAAAGGCGGCACCGTTCAGTGCCGCCCGATAGGGATGAAGCGTGTTGGCCTCAGTCGAGTTTGCGCGACGGCGCGAGGACGGTGGCCTCACCGGCGAGGACCTTCTTGCCCTCAACGGTGCAGCTGCAGTCAAGCTTCACGCGGCGTTTGGCGATGTCGATGTCGGTCACGGTGACCGTGGCCAGCACCGTGTCATCGGGGCGCACCGGGGCGAGGAACTTCAGCGACTGGCCCATGTAGATGGTGCCATGGCCGGGAAGTTGCTCGCCGATCACGGCTGAGATCAGCCCGGCGGTCAGCATGCCATGGGCAATGCGCCCGCCAAACATGGTGTCTCTGGCGTAGTCCTCATCCAGATGCACAGGATTGTGGTCTGTGGAGACGGCGGCGAACATCTCGATGTCATGATCGGTCACGGTTTTGCGCACATAGCGGGACATGCCGATTTCGAGGTCTTCGATAAAGATGGTGCCGCGGGGCAGATTGTCCAACATGAGGCCTCCACACAGATGGTCTGAGGTTTTCGTTAGGTAACTTAATGGCGCGTGATGCGCATGATTTGCAACTTTATTACTTCGCAGTCGCAGAAAATCAAGTGTTTTCTGTTAACGGAGCTTGCCAATGGCGTATTGCGGGGTGACTTGCTCTGCCGCGAGATAGGCGGCGAGGGCTTCTGCGTCGGGCTGATGCGCGGTTTTGGTCTCTTTTTCCGCCAGGCCGCCGGTGATGAAGAGCGAATCGATGTTTTCGCCCATGCCGCCGGCAATATCGGTGTGGGGCCCATCCCCGATGGCGAGGATCTCGCTGTCTGACACCGAGACACCCAGGGCTGCGAGACGGCGGCGGGCGAGATCATAGATCGGCGGATGGGGTTTGCCGAAATAGAGGCTTTCCCCGCCCATGTCGGTGTAGAGCTTGGCCAGAGCACCGGCGCACCATTCGCGGATTTCGCCGCGGTCGACCACAATGTCGGGGTTGGCGCAGAGCAGTTTCATGCCTTTTTGCTTGGCAAAGAGGAAGTCGGGGCGGTTGATCTCGACCTCGGCCATCGGATCAAACGGGCCGCAGCAGACAATGCCTTCGGCCTCAGCCAGCGGTACGCGCTGGATGTTGACCGGGTTGTCCAGAATTTCAAGCGGCTGGAAGAAGCCTTCGTCACGCGCGGGTTCGCCCATGAAGTAGACCTTTTCGCCAACCGAGCCCTGAAACATCGCGGAGCGCGCGCTGTCTCCGGAGGTGGCGATGGTGTCATAGGCATCAGCAGGCACGCCAAAGTTGCCCAATTGCTCGGCCACACCGGCGCGCGGTTTGGGAGAGTTGGTGACCAGCACCACAATGCCGCCTTTGGCGCGATAGGCCTGCAGCGCTGCCACAGCCTCAGGGTAGGCGGTGACGCCATTGTGCACACAGCCCCAGAGGTCGACAAACAGAGCTTTGTAGCGGTCGGAAACCTCGGCAAGGGAAGCGATAATTTGGGTCATGATGCGGTCCTGATCGGCTGTTTGGCGCAAGGTATGGCAAATAGCTTGTCAAAGGGCCAGTGATTTCGAAGTGGCGGTGAATTGGGGCTGTGGACCGGGGTCAGGTGAGGCTGTCTGGCAGGTGCAGCTGGGGGGCAAAGCCGCCGCGCAGCGCGCGGATACTGGGGGCCGGTGTGAGCACAGGCAATGTGCCTTGCGGGCGTTTTATGGGGGTGCTGTAGCCGTCGGGCGTAAACGGCAGGGCCATGTCTGCCATGAGCATCAGGGGGCGTTCGCCGTCCAACACAAAAGTGGCGTCTGGCAGATCTGCGACCGCCATAAGAGGGCGTTTTTGCAGAAACTTGCGGGGGATGGCGCGCGCGGTGTGCAGGTGCTGGTCAAAGGCGGGGGCGGAGCCTGTGTGGCCAGCGGCGGCGAAGTAGGCCTTGTGATCGGCGCGGCGGCATTCGGCGCAGGGGCGGTGACCGGCGGCCAGTGCAACGGCTTCGTCGTGAAAGAAAAGCTCGGTGTAGCGGTGGGGCGCCATGAGGGTGCGGCGGCGGTTTTTGAAGGAGAGCACGCAGCAGACCCAGGCTTTGTGTTGCCAGCGCCGGTGGGTGAGTGCGCCGTGATCATGCGCCCCGGTGTCATGCAAGATGCCGCGATTGCCCATGAGGTTGCCCCGCGCAGGATGGCGCAGGATGTCTCCGGTGGGCAGAATGCGGTTTTGGCGGGGCATGGGGGGCTCCTTTTAAGGAGAGCCTAGCATGGGGGGAGGGGAGGTGCGCAGTGAATGCGCACCCTACGGGTTATTGCATTCTGAGGGCGCCGTCGATGCGGATGACTTCGCCGTTGAGATAGCCGTTTTCCACGATGAAGCCGGCGAGGCGGGCGTATTCAGACGGATCGCCCAGCCGTTTGGGGCAGGTCACATCGGCGGCGAGCTGATCCTGCACCTCTTGCGGGAGGCCCTGCAGCATGGGCGTGAGGAAGATACCCGGGGCGATCGCCATGACGCGGATGCCGGAGCGGGCCAAATCGCGCGCCATGGGCAGGGACAGGCCGACGATGCCGCCTTTGGAGGCCGCGTAGGCCGCTTGGCCGCGCTGACCGTCTATGGCCGCAATAGAGGCGGTGTTGATGATCACGCCGCGTGCGCCGTCTGCTTCCGCCGCGTTTTCAGCAATCACCTCAGCGGCCAGACGGGCGACGTTAAAAGAGCCGACAAGGTTGATGTCGATGGTCTGCTGGAAGACATGCAGCGGGTGCGGGCCTTTTTTGCCAATGGTGGTTGCCGCGGGCGCGATGCCTGCGCAGTTGACCGCAGCGGTGATGGTGCCCATGGCAGCTTTGGCGGCGGCGATGGCGGCGGCCACGCTGTCTTCATCGGTGACGTCTGTTTTGTGGAAGGTGCCGCCCAGCTCTTCGGCGACTGCTTGGCCGCGCTTCTCATTGAGGTCAAAGAGGGCCACTTTGGCACCATTGGCAGCAAAATGGCGGGCGGTTGCTTCGCCGAGGCCGGAAGCGCCACCGGTGATCACGGCGCAGGTTTGATCAAGTTTCATGGGCGGGCTCCTCCGGGTGGTAAATGAACGTATGTTCAAATAAACGGATCAGCGCGTATCTGTCCAGAGGCATGAGGGGCCAGCCCCTCTTGGCCCGAGGGGCCAATTTACCCCGGGATATTTTCCGAATGAGAAGCCCAAAGAAAAAGGCCCGCGCAAGGGGCGGGCCTCTTTTTTGAAGTGGTTTTTGCTGTGGATCAGCTGTCGAGCTGTACCAGCGCGTGGCGCTTTTTGCCTGCGGAGAGCTTGATCGGGGAAGACAGCGCGGCGGCGTCGATCATCAGCCCTGCGTCGGTCAGCGGTGCATCATCCAGTTTGGCGCCGTTTTCCTTGATCAGGCGCTTGGCGTCTTTGCCGGATTTTGCGAGGCCGGATTTCACGATCAGCTGCACGATGGAGATGCCGTCACCGAGGTCCTCGGAAGTGAGTGTCACGGTGGGCAGATCATCGCCCACGCCGCCTTTTTCAAAGACTTCGCGTGCGGTGGCTTCGGCTGTGGCAGCGGCCTCGGCACCGTGGCAGAGTGTGGTGACCGCATTGGCGAGGATGATTTTTGCTTCGTTGATCTCGCTGCCGGCCAGCGCGCCGAGGCGGGCACATTCATCAAGCGGCATTTCGGTGTAAAGGCGCAGGAAGCGGCCCACATCGGCGTCGGTGGTGTTGCGCCAGAACTGCCAGAACTCGTAAGGAGAGCGCATGTCGGCATTGAGCCAGACCGCGCCATCGGCGGATTTGCCCATTTTCTTGCCGTCAGAGGTGGTCAGCAACGGGGAGGTCAGGCCAAAGAGGCCGCCATCATCCACGCGGCGGGTGAGGTCGATGCCGTTGACGATGTTGCCCCATTGATCGGAGCCGCCGAACTGCACCAGACAGCCGTAGCGGCGGTTGAGCTCCAGGAAATCATAGGCCTGCAGGATCATGTAGTTGAATTCGAGGAAGGAGAGGGACTGTTCCCGATCCAGACGTGACTTCACGCTCTCAAAGGACAACATGCGGTTCACCGAGAAGTGGCGGCCGATGTCGCGCAGGAATTCGAGATAGTTCAGATCGTCGAGCCATTCGGCGTTGTTGAGCATCAGCGCATCGGTTTTGCCATCGCCGTAGTCGAGGTATTTGGCGAAGACCTTTTTGATGCCTGCGATGTTGTCGTCGATCTGATCATTGGTCAGCAGCGGGCGCTCATCGGCGCGGAAGGACGGATCGCCCACTTTGGTGGTGCCGCCGCCCATCAGGGTGATCGGTTTGTGGCCGGTCTTTTGCAGCCAGCGCAGCATCATGATTTGGATGAGCGAGCCCACGTGCAGGGACTTGGCGGTGGCGTCAAAACCGATATAGCCGGGCACCACACCTTCACAGAGGGCTTTGTCAAAGCCTTCATAATCCGTGCAATCGGCCACAAAGCCGCGCTCTAGCATCACGGTGAGGAAATCCGATTTGGGCTGGTAGGTCATGGTGTCGATCCCGTATGATTTGCGAGCCTGTGTATAGGCGGGGAAGAGCAGAAGGAAAAGGCCATGTTGAAGGGCCAGAAAGCCGCGCAAAACGGCGGTGCGCAGAAAGCCACGGTTCAGCGGGCCTTGGGGGCGATGTCAGGCACGTCTTTGGACGGGGTGGATGCTGCAGTGGTGGAGACCGATGGCGTGGGGATCCATGGCTTTGGGGCCAGTGATTATCGCGCCTATTCTGCGGAGGAACAGGCTGTTTTGACCAAGGCGCTCGGCCAGTGGGCGGGGCCTGAGGCTGAGGCCGCTGCCAAAGTGATTGAGGCGGCGCATGCAGAGGTGTTGGGGCGGTTTGAGGATATTGATCTGATCGGCTTTCACGGTCAGACGCTGGCGCATGAGCCGCGCGGGCGGGGTACCTGTCAGGTGGGAGACGGGCAGGCGCTTTCAGAAGCGCTGGATGTGCCGGTGGTTTGGGATTTTCGCAGCGCGGATGTGGAGCTGGGTGGCGAGGGGGCGCCGTTGGCGCCGTTCTTCCATTTTGCCTGCGCCAAGTGGTTTGGCGCCAAAGAGCCGGTGGCGTTTCTGAATTTGGGTGGTGTTGGCAACATCACATGGGTGGACCCGCGCAAAGAGGGGCCGGAAGCGGACGGTGCTTTGCTGGCCTTTGATACTGGTCCCGCGAATGCGCCGCTTAACGATTTGCTGCGCGCGCGCCGTGGGCTGGCGTTTGACGAAGGTGGGAAGATCGCCGCGCAGGGCACTGTGGCCACGGGCGCGCTGGAGCTGTTTTTGCAGGAGGCCTATTTCTCGCGTATGCCACCCAAATCTCTGGACCGGAACGACTTTCCGGAAATGATGGATCTGGTGCGGGAGCTCTCTGATGAGGATGCGGCGGCAACCATGACGGCGATGTGTGCCGCCAGTGTGGCGCAGGGCATGGGGCATTGTCCGGTGCCGCCAAGCCGTGTGTTGGTGACCGGAGGCGGGCGGCATAATCCGGTGCTGATGGAGATGCTGCGCGTGTCGCTGGATTGTCCGGTGGCGCCTGTCGAAGCGGTGGGGCTGGATGGTGATATGCTGGAAGCGCAGGCCTTTGCCTATCTGGCGGTGCGTGTTGCGCGGGGCTTGCCGACATCTGCGCCAAGCACCACGGGTGTGATGGCGATGGTGGGCGGTGGCACGGTGAGTATGCCGCAGGGGTGATTGTTTTCAGAAGGGCCTTGCCCGACCTCGGGTGGGCGACCTTTGATCTGAAATCTGCGAATACATCCCGACGCATGTAGCGGTTTGGGAATGTTTTGGGCTATAAGTCTCGCCCTCCCGTGGGGGGCAGGCAGGCGCAGCCCGGCCTAACGTCCGGGCGTCAGGTCTGATTGGTAGTCGCTATGAAAGGCTGCGTAGCCATCTGAGGTGCTTTGAAGGTGCGGCTTCAGGTCTTCATGCAGTGTGGGGAGCTGGTGGAAGGGCACGTTGGGGAAGGCATGATGCTCCGCGTGATAGGGCATGTTCCAGGCCAGAAAGCGCACCAGACGGTTGGTGAAGGTGGTGCGGGAGTTTTCCAGCATATTGGCCACCGGCGGGCAGCGGCCGTGCTCTGCCAGAAGATAGGCGCGCAGGAAGGGCTGGCCGGTCAGGCTGGGCAAAATCCAAACCCAGAAGAGGAGCGGCGTCACCAGCAGGCTGGCTATGATGAGGCTGTAGAGACCGAGCAGAATGCGGGCTTCGGTGCGCATGGCGGCGTGTTTGCGGGTTGGCAGATAGGGGGCATCCAATGTGCCAGCGGCGTTCTGAAGAAGCGTTTTTACGGCAGCCTGCCAATAGCTTAGGCCGGAGAGGTAAAGCAGGTAGCTGCGCCACGTGTCCGGGCGTGGGCCGCCTGCCAGCTCCGGGTCGCGCTCGGGATCATTGGTGAATTTGTGATGCGCCATGTGAAAGGCGCGAAACCATGTGAAAGGCAGTATCAGCGGCAGCGCGCAGGCGTGACCCACCGCGCGGTTGATCCAGCGGGTGGCGAAGGGCGTGTCGTGGGTGCATTCGTGGCTGAGCGTGAAGAGAAACACCCAAAGCACACCGAGCGGTAGGAGCATCAGCGGCCAGATCGGGGCGCGCAGACCGACCCAGAGCGCGCAGAACAGGAGTGCGCCGAGATAAAGCGCGAGGTGGCGCAGGCCTGCGGCGTCAGAGCGGCTTTGCAGCAAGCTGCGGCGGTCCGGCGTAAGACGCGCAAGGGCTTCCTTGTGGCTCAGTGGTGCGCTCATCGCGGGATGTCAAATCCTGGGGCGGCGAGCTCGAAGCCTTCGAATTGGAAGGCAGGGGAGACGGTGCAGCCGACAAGCGTCCAGTCGCCCGTGCTGCGTGCGGCCTGCCAGTGGTGGGGCGGCACGATGTGCTGGGGGAGCTGGCCTGCGGCGAGATCCGGGCCGAGGGTCAGGTCTTGCGCCGGGCCAGCGTCGGTTTCTGCAAGCGACAGGATCAGCGGCGCGCCCGCATAATAGTGCCAGATTTCGGCGGCATCGACGCGGTGCCAATGGGAGACCTCACCCGCCTTCAGCAGGAAATAGATCGCGGTGCCGGCGGGGCGCGTGCCCTCCGGCGCATCAGCGATCCATGTCTGGCGGTAGTGGCCACCTTCCGGGTGCGGAGTGAGGTTGAGCTGGGCGATGATTTGATCGGCGGTCATTTAGGCAAGTCCAATTTCTTTTGGCTACATAGGGCCATATGCAGCGGGAAGCGCAAGAAAAAAGGCGGCTCATGGAGCCGCCTTTCATCGTTCGTGACGGTGCGCAGTGAATGCGCACCCTACGGTTATTTCAGGATCGAGCGGCCTGCGTATTCGGCGGTTTCGCCCAGCGCTTCTTCGATGCGGATCAGCTGGTTGTATTTCGCCAGACGGTCAGAGCGCGAAAGGGAGCCGGTTTTGATCTGGCCGCAGTTGGTGGCCACGGCGAGGTCGGCGATGGTGGCGTCCTCGGTCTCACCGGAGCGGTGGGACATCACGTTGGTGTAACGCGCGCGGTGGGCCATATCGACGGCTTTGAGCGTCTCGGTCAGGGAGCCGATCTGGTTCACTTTCACCAGCATGGAGTTGGCCACGCCCTGCGAAATGCCGTCTGCCAGACGGGTCGGGTTGGTCACAAAGAGATCGTCACCCACCAGCTGCACCTTGTCGCCGATCTTGTCGGTCAGCAGTTTCCAGCCGTCCCAATCGTCTTCGGCCATGCCGTCCTCGATAGAGATGATCGGGTAGTCGTTGCAGAGCTCGGCCAAATAGTCGGCGTTTTCCGCAGAGGTCAGGGATTTGCCTTCGCCCTTCATCTCGTATTTGCCGCCCTCGTAATATTCGGTGGAGGCACAGTCGAGCGCGAGGTAGATGTCTTCGCCCGGCTTGTAGCCCGCTTTCTCGATGGCGCTCATGCAGAAGTCCAGCGCCTTACGGGTGCTTTCCAGAGCCGGAGCAAAGCCGCCCTCATCGCCGATGCCGGTGTTGTAGCCTGCCGCAGACAGCTCTTTCTTCAGCACATGGAAGACTTCGGCGCCCATGCGGATGGCTTCGCGAATGTTCGCAGCGCTCACCGGCATGATCATGAATTCCTGAATGTCGATCGGGTTGTCGGCGTGCTCGCCGCCGTTGATGATGTTCATCATCGGCACAGGCAGAACGCGCGCGGATGTGCCGCCCACATAACGGAACAGCGGTTGTGCGGTGTGGTCTGCCGCAGCTTTGGCAGCAGCCAGAGACACGCCGAGGATGGCGTTGGCACCAAGGCGGCCTTTGTTTGGGGTACCGTCCAGTTCAATCATGGCGGCGTCGATGGCAACTTGCTCGGTCACGTCCATGCCCACCAGAGCTTCGGCGATTTCGCCGTTCACGGCGTTGACCGCTTCCAGCACGCCTTTGCCCAAGTAGCGGGATTTGTCGCCGTCGCGCTTTTCGACTGCTTCATGTGCGCCAGTGGAGGCACCTGACGGTACGGCGGCGCGGCCCATGGTGCCGTCTTCAAGGATCACGTCGACTTCGACGGTTGGGTTGCCGCGGCTGTCGAGAATTTCACGGGCGAAGATATCAATGATGGTGCTCATCCTGGGGGTCCCTGCACTGGTCAATTGTTGAGGCAGCTATAGCAGGGCGGAGGCAAAAGTAAACGGCATTTGGTAGCGCTAACGGTGGTTTTTATCAAGGTTAGGGCTAACAGTTACGGGGCGTTGCGCATTATCCGCTACGGGCGAGGGCGCGTTCGCGCAGGAAGGTGTAAAGACCTGCGGCAACGATGAGGGTCGAGCCTGCGAAGGTGGGCCAATCCGGGCGTTCGCCAAGGATGAAGATGCCAAGCAGCATGGCAAAGACAAGGCGGGTGTAGCGGAAGGGGGCGACGGCTGAGGCCTCACCCACCCGCATGGCGATGACGATGGCCCAATAGCCTGCTGCACCAAAGAGAGCAGCTCCTAAAAACCGCGCAAATTCATCGGATGTCACCGTTCTAATCGTGTCACCCATTTGAAATGAGAGCAACAAGCCCGCCACAAAGAAACTGGAGCACCCCTGAAGAGCCACAACATGAGAGGACACATTGTCGGCTATGCGGCGGGTCAGGATATCCCGGATGGCGATCCCCAATGCGGCCCCCAGCACAAGGAGGGAATTGGCGTTGAAACTCCCGAAGCCGGGGCGAATTATCAGAAACACTCCTAGAAATCCGATGACCAGAGCGCTCCAGCGGCGCCAACCGACGGTTTCCTTGAGAAATACTGCGGCGAGCAGTGTGAGCATCAGTGGCATGGCTTGAAAGATTGCTGCCGCGCTCGACAAGTCAATGCGCGACAGTGCCATGGTGAACATGATACCGCTGATTGCTTCGAGGGCGGCGCGCAGCAGCAAGAGCGGGCTCCAGTGATGAGGCGCAAAAAGAGGCAGTCGATTATAGATAATAATCGCCAAGAATATGGCCCCGGAGCCCAAGCCGACGCCCATCAACACCTGACTGGGCGGCAGAAACCCGGTCAGCTGTTTCATAAACATGTCGGCGGTGGCAAAGCCCAGCATGGAGGCGATGACAAGCAGGCTGCCTTTGATGTTGTTCATTTGTGGTGCCGCCCTAAGTGCAGAGTGGTCCTCTGCATCAGAGAGGTCGTATCTTCAGGTCGGTGATCCGGTTGGCCTCGCGCCCGGTGACTTCGAAACGGAAGCCGTGGAAGGAGAAGACCTGCCCCACGGTGGGGATCATCTGTGCCTCATGGATCACCAGACCCGCAACGGTGTTGGCCTCGTCATCAGGCAGGTTCCAATCGGTGGCGCGGTTGAGATCGCGGATCGTCATGGCGCCTTCGATCAGGAACTGGCCATCCTCGGATTTGCCAATTTTGTGGTCGCCGTCCTCGTCAAATTCATCTGTGATCTCACCCACGATTTCCTCAAGGATGTCTTCGAGCGTGATCAGGCCCTGCAGCGAGCCATATTCATCCACCACCAGCGCAAAATGGGCGTGGCGGCGCAGGAATTCGCGCATCTGATCATCAAGTGCGGTGGTTTCCGGCACGAAGTAAGGCTCTTTGGCCACCTCATCGAGCACAATGTCTGTCATGCGCTCAGGCGAGGTGCCCGCCTCACGCACGCGGCGGTACATGGCGCGGAAGAGGTCTTTGGCGTGCACGACACCAATGATGTTTTCCGGCTCATCCTTAAAGACAGGCAGGCGTGTGTGATTGCTTTCCAGACATTGGTTGAGGATGTCGGCGGGGCTGTCATCGGCGTTGATCATCTCAATGCCGGAGCGGTGCAACATGATTTCCTCAACCGTGCGGTCAGAGAGATCGAGCGCGCCCAAGATGCGGTCGCGGTCTTCTTTTTCGACGATGCCTTCGGAGTGGCCAAGCTGAATGGCACCCGCGATTTCTTCGCGCACAGCGAGGATCTGGCTGTCCGGGTCGATCTCCACCCCAAAGAGGCGCAGCACGGTGCGTACCAAGATACGCACAGCGGCCACCACGGGGGAGAAGACGGTGACCACTAGGCTGATCGGACCAGCGACGGTGGAAGCGGCATCTTCGGGCCGCGTGATGGCGTAGGTTTTGGGCAGCACCTCGGCAAAGATCAACACCAGCAGGGTCATGACCAAAGTGGCCATGGCCACGCCGCTTTCGCCAAACGCGCGGGTGAAAAGCGCGGTGGCCAGAGAGGTGGCGAGAATGTTGACGAGGTTGTTGCCCAAGAGCACGGAGCCGATCAGGCGTTCGCTGTCTTCGGTGACGGCAAGGGCGCGCTGTGCGCCGCGGCTGCCTTTGTCGGCCTGCGTGCGCAGCTTGCCGCGCGAGGCAGCAGTGAGCGCGGTTTCAGAGCCCGAAAAGAAGCCCGAGAGCATGAGCAAAAAGAGGATTACCCCGGCGGTGATCCAAAATGCGGTGTCGATGGACGATGCGGGCTCCATAAGATCCTCGTTTGACTGGTCAAATTGGTTATGGGTGCAGGGGCAGGGCGGATCAAGGGGGCGCGGCGCGGTTAAGAGTTATTTTATACCGCGCGCTTATATGGGCGCCTCAGAGTTAGAAGTGGGAGACACAGGCTTATGAAAGCCCTTATTTTCTGCGCGATGGCTGTGCCGGCCGTTGCGCTGGCAGGTGATGCCGATGTGGCATTTTTGACCGAAGACTATGCGCCTTATTCCTGGATGGAAAACGGCGAGGCGGTTGGTCATGGTATTGATCTGATCCATGAGGTGGCGAACCGTGCGGCACTGTCCTCTTCGGTGGAGATCACAAAATGGACCCGCGCCATTGTGCTGGCGGAAAAGAATGAAAACACCTGTGTGTTTTCGACCGCGCGCACCGAAGAACGGGAACCCAAGTTTCAATGGGCTGGTCCGATGTATGTCGAGAGCACCTATCTGGTGCAGCGCGCCGGTGAAAACGCGGATGTAACGACATTGGACGTGGCGTTGACCAAAGCCATTGGCACGCAGGTCGGAGATTTTACCGTTGAATTGCTAAACGGGCTTGGGGCAGCAAAAGTGGACACAGCGCCAGATCTGGAAAAAACGCTGAAGAAACTGCGCGCTGGGCGTCTTGATTACGTCATCCTTGGCGAAGATGGCGCGAAGTCTATTACCGCGCAAAATGCCGATCTTGAGATGGCGTTGGAAGTGTCCCGCGATGAGTTCTTTATTGCCTGCTCCAAGAGCACACCAGCGGAGACCGTTGCAAAGATTGATGCAGCCATGGCGTCCATGATGGCAGATGGCACTCAGGCGCAGATGGTGGCAAAATACAAATAACGCTCTGCAATCGTGGCGCATTTGAAAGGCCGGGGCGTTTGCTTCGGCCTTTTGTTTTGGCTGTCCGTGGGGGGCGCATTTTGTTGGCGGATTTGTGATTGGGGTCGGCGCGCGCTATTGCGCTAGAGCAGGGTCACGAACTGAGGGAAGGCGCAGCGGATGCAGGATTTGGGCAGGCTTGATGGACCGGTGCTGGTGTTTGGTGGGCCGTATTCGAATTTGCAGGCCACAGAGGCGGTTTTGGAAGAAGCCAAGGCGCGGGGTATTTCGGGGCGCAATCTGATTTGCACCGGGGATGTGGTGGCCTACTGTGGCCAGCCTGCGGAAACGGTGGCCGCGGTGCGGGCGAGCGGTGCGGTTGTCGTGGCGGGGAACTGTGAGCTGCAGTTGGCCAGCGGCGCGGCGGATTGTGGCTGCGGCTTTGAAGAGGGCACGGTCTGTGATCTGCTGTCCGCCGGGTGGTATGGCTTTGCCGCCCAACAAGTAGACGATGCAGCGCGGGACTGGATGGCGGGTCTGCCGAAGATTGTCTGTTTTGAGCTTGCGGGGCAACGGGTGGCGGTGATCCACGGCGGTGTCACGGATGTGGCGCGCTTCCTCTGGTCAACATCTCCGGAGGCTGCTTTCGCCGAGGAGATCGCAGCGCTGACGGATACGGTTGGCACGGTGGATGTGGTGCTGGCGGGACATTGCGGTATTCCCTTTGAACGCCAGATCGGCGCGGTGCGCTGGATCAATGCCGGGGTGGTCGGGATGCCGCCGCATGATGGCGGGCAGCGCACGCGCTTTGCGATTTTTGACGGGCAGGCGCTGGAAGTTCTCGATTTGGCTTATGATGCCGGGCAAGCTTTGGCAAAAATGCAAGAGGTTGGGCTGACCCAAGGCTACCACGAAGGGCTTGTGAGCGGCTATTGGCCGTCTGAAGATGTGCTGCCGGAAGATTTGCGGGTGCCACTGTCTGAGCGGCTTTCGCCCTCACGCGCCAGCGGGTGATGGGTGGTCACCAGTTCGTGCAGGCGTTCATCGAGCACATGGGTGTAGATTTCTGTTGTTGAGAGATCGGCGTGCCCCAGAAGAGTCTGGATCACGCGCAGATCGGCGCCATTGGCCAGCAGATGGGTGGCAAAGGCGTGGCGCAGCGTGTGTGGCGTGACCTTTTCAGGCGGCACGCCTGCGGTGATGGCAAGATCTTTGATCAGCGTGTGAAACCAGTTGCGGGTGACATGTCCGAGTGCGCCGCGTGAGGGAAAGAGAAACAGCGAGGCATGTTTGCCTTTGGTGCGTTTTTCTTCCTCGGCTTTGTCGCGGACCGACAGCCAGACAGCGAGCGCTTCGCGCGCGGGCGGGGAAAGAGGGACCATGCGTTCCTTATCCCCTTTGCCGCGCACAAGCAGCATTTGCGGATTCCCGCGTGCGGCAGAGACCGGCAGGCTGACCAGCTCGGTCACGCGCATGCCGGTGGCATAAAGCAGCTCCATCAGGCAGGTGTTGCGCAGGCGGTCCTGTGGGGTGCGCCCCGTTTCTCGCGCCGCCGCCAATAGAGCGTCGACCTCAGTCACCTCAAGGGTTTTGGGCAGGCGTTTGGAGCGACCAGGGCCGCGGATTTGGACGGCCGGGTTGCTGTCGCGCCAGCCCTCTTCAAAGGCAAAGCGAAACAGTTGTTTGAGGGCGGAGAGACGTCGCGCGCGGGTGGCCTGTGCAAGGCCTTCGGCGTCACAAAACAGCAGGAAGTCCTCGATTTGCGCCTGTGTGGCGGTTTCAAAGGTGACGTGCTTGCGTTTGGCCCAATCGGTAAAGGCGCTGAGGTCGCGCATATAGGCGGCCAGCGTGTTGGGAGAGGCGCCAAGCTCTGCGGCTTGGGCTTCCAGAAAGGTTTCGATCCAGAGGCTTTGGGAGCTAGGAGCCATGCGCCTGCTAGCCCCGCGTGTCTAGAAGTGCGACCTGGAGGGCGGCGCGGCGCGCGGTGTCCTCGAGGCCGACGGCGCGGAAAGTAGCCAAAGCTTCGGTCAGCGCTCCAAGGTTGCCTGCGGCCCCGTCGTCCATCAGCGACATCGCGGTGAGGATGCTTTCACCCAGTTGGCCGCGCGCCAGCATGGTGGAGATTTCCTGCGGCACCCCCGCGCCATGGAAGGCATCAGAGATCGCGCGGTGCACGGGGTCTGTGGTGATGCGTGGCGGTGCGCCCAGCGCAAGACCGGCAAGAAAATCACGCGGACCGCTGCGGGCGGCGCGCTCATAGTCTGACGACAAGAGCGCAATGTCGCGGGCCTGACGGGCGGACACGCCTTGCAGCGGGAGCTTCAGAAGCAGAGGGCCATAGATGCGGGCAAAGGGCACTTCGAGGTGGACCTGCTGCATGGCGGCCCAAACCGAGGGCAAAGTGTCGGCCACTTTGGCGGTGTCATTGCTGCTGATCGCCGCGTCAAAGGCCTGCAGGGCGGCGACGCGATCCCAGATCATGCCGGAGGCGGCGGGTTTGCGCTCTGAGTAGATGCCAAGTAGGCGGTTTTCATGGAGCGCGGAGGTGCGCGCCAGACGCTCGGAGGCCTCAAGCTGCGCTTTCCAGCCTGCGGTGTCGCGCAGATCCGCATGGGCATAGGCGCGGGGCAGGCCGGTGGTGGATTGGGTCTCGCCGATTGCCTCATAAAGGCGGAACTTGAGCGGGGTCACCGGCCCTGCGGCGACCAGAAGTGGCTCGCCTTCAAAGAGGTCAGGATCCAAGAAGCGTAGAAGGAGAGCGTCCATCTCCTCAGAGATCAGGCCCAGCGCCTTGGCGGAATCCAGTGTTAGCGCTGCGGCGCGCCAGTCTCCGGAGCGGGCAGTGCAGAAGATGCGGGCGGCGTAATCCGGGGCCAGATGCGGGGCTTGCATGAGGGCGTCACAGGCGCGCTGCTCCTCGCCCATCAAGAGGGTCACATCAAACCAGCGGGCAAATAGCGCGGGCGTGTCTGCACCTGCGCGTTCAATGAGGGCTCCGGCCTGTTCCAGCGCGCCCATCTCGATCAGTTTGTCGATTCGCGCGATCAGCAGCTCGTTGGCGACACCGGCATCACGGGGCGCGTCGGCCTCTGCCAAGAGGAGCGTGTAAAGAAGCGCCTGCATCGCCGGAAGCACATCAGGGCGCTGGGCGCTGACAAGATCGCTGAGTTTGGAGGCGCGGGAGGCTGACCAGAGCGAGGCGGGCAGGCCGGTGACTGAGGAGGGCAGAAGGCCGGTGGCGTCGTGGCCGTTGTCATCCAGTGAGGTGACTTTGATGTTGGGGGTGCTGAGGCCTTGCGAGACAGGTGGTTCACCTTGCGGCAGACCGATGTCCAGCGTCACGGTGGGGGTCGGGTTCAGCCATTCGATGGCTGACAGCGGTGCCTCCTGCGCCACGCCAGGCGCGGCGGCGAGGCCGATCAGAAAGGGCCACGTGCCCAAAGCCCGCAGAACGCTCATTCTTCGCCTTGCAGCTCGACTGGGATGCGGATTTCGTTTTGTTGAGCGGAAAAATCAGCCCCAAAGATTGGTCCGACGTAGGCATATGCAACCAATGCCAGCGCCGCCAAGACGAATAGAACCAATAAGGCCCGAATGACTTTGCCCATGAGTCCTCTCAAATTTCCTGCCCGTTTTTTTCAACTTATAACTGGCCTTTTGCACAAGATCACGTCATTCAATGCCGAAATCTTAATTTTGGGCAAGGCTTGGCCGATTGTGGGCGTTTCATGGGCTATGAACTGAAAAAAACCGTCGTGCTGGTGGGCATGATGGGGGCGGGAAAAACCGCCGTTGGACGGGCTTTGGCAGCGAAACTTGATGTGCCGTTCATCGACTCGGATGCGGAGATCGAAAAGGCAGCCAACATGAGCATTGCCGAGATTTTTGCCCGCGACGGAGAGGCGTTTTTCCGCGAGAAAGAGAGCCAGGTGATTGCGCGCCTGCTGGATGAGGAACGTTGCATTCTGTCCACCGGTGGCGGGGCCTATCTGGCTGAAGCCAACCGAGAGGTGATTTCCGAGCGCGGCGTGGCCGTGTGGCTGAATGCGGATGTGGATCTGTTGTGGTCGCGCGTAAAACACAAGGACACGCGGCCTTTGTTGCGCACCGAAAATCCACGCAAGACGCTGGAAGAGATCTATGCGGCGCGGGTGCCGCTTTACAGCCTTGCCGATCTGCCGGTGGCAGCAGAGGCAGGCTTGAGTATTGAGGAAATGGCGGCGCGGGTGGCTGACGCTTTGACAGGTCTGCGCCCTGACGTTTTGGAAGGGGCAGAGGGATGATGGAAACGGTGCATGTTGGCCTTGAGGGGCGCGCGTATGACATACACATCGGCCCCGGATTGCTCGCACAGGCAGGGGCGCTGATCGGGCCAATGCTGGCGCGCAAACAGGTCTGTGTTGTGACCGACGAAAACGTCGCGGAGCTGCATCTGGAAACCCTTCGGGCTGGCCTGGCAACTGACGGGATCAGCATGGAAGCGCTGGTGCTGCCGGCGGGCGAAAGCACCAAGAGCTGGGCGCATCTGGAGCAAACCGTGGAGTGGCTCTTGGCGCAGCGCGTGGAGCGGCGCGATCTGGTTGTGGCGCTGGGCGGCGGCGTGATCGGGGATCTGACCGGCTTTGCCGCAGCGATCCTGCGCCGCGGCGTGGGCTTTGTGCAGATTCCGACCAGCCTTTTGGCGCAGGTCGACAGCTCAGTTGGTGGTAAGACCGGGATCAACAGCCCCTTGGGCAAGAACCTTGTGGGCGCGTTTCATCAGCCCAAGCTGGTGCTGGCAGATATTGATGTGCTGGGCACGCTGACGCCGCGCGATTTCCTCGCCGGTTATGGCGAGGTTGTGAAATACGGCCTGCTTGGCGATGCGGCATTTTTTGAATGGCTGGAAAAGCTTGGGCCGAAGCTTGCGGCAGGTGACGTGGAGGCGCGGATTGCTGCGGTGAGACGCTCCTGTGAGATGAAAGCCGAGATTGTGATGCGCGATGAGACCGAGCAGGGGGATCGCGCGCTTCTGAACCTTGGGCATACATTCTGTCATGCGCTGGAGGCGGCGACGGGCTATGGCGACCGCCTGCTGCATGGGGAAGGCGTTGCGGTGGGCTGTGCGCTGGCGTTTGAGCTGAGCGCACGTCTGGGCCTGTGTTCTCAGGAAGATCCGAGCCGCGTGCGTCAGCATCTGCGTGAGATGGGCATGAAGGTGGACCTGAAGGACATCGAAGGCGAGTTGCCGGATGCGGATGTGCTTTTGGATCTGATGGGGCAGGACAAGAAGGTTGTCGATGGTCAGCTGCGCTTCATTCTGGCGCGGGGGATCGGCAATGCCTTTGTGACGGCGGATGTGCCACGGGATGTGGTGCGCGCGTTGTTGGTGCAAGAGCTGGCGAACCGCTAAGACCTACCTATGCGCCGCTATGTGAGCCGGACGGTGCCGGCTCACACGGGGTTTTCTATCAGATGAAGACAAAGTCGCTTTCGTCCAGATAGCGCGAATGCAGCGTGATGGAGCCGTTGTCGCCTTCAATTGTGGCGATGCGGCCGCTGAACGCGGTGTTGTCCATGACGGCGGCGTAATCGGCGAAGTCAGATGTGCTCACCACGATAGTGTCATGCCAGCCAAAATCGCTGATGGTGTCATCGCCGCTGAGCGTGGTGAAGTTGAACTCATCCGCGCCCCAGCCGCCGTGCAGCTTGTCGTCGCCTTCGCCGCCAATCAGCGTGTCGTGGCCGCTGCCGCCGCGCAGGACGTCATTGCCATCGCCGCCATCAAGCAGATCATTGCCGCGACCACCTTTCATGTAGTCGTTGCCATCATCGCCTTCCATGCGGTCGTCACCCCAGCCGCCGAACATGCGATCATTGCCGCTGCCGCCAAACTGGATGTCGTCACCGAGCCTGCCATACATGCGGTCATTGCCTGCACCGCCGATCTGGATGTCGTCGCCTTTGAAGCCACCGCTGAGATAGTCATCCGCCGCGCCGCCAATTTGCACGTCATCGCCAAAGGAGCCGCGATCCCAGACAGGGGAGACATCGGCAATGTCGATGGGCAGGAGCACGGAGTCGATCACATGGATTTCGCCGTTTGAGGCTTCGATGTCGGTGAGGCCTTCGACAAAGTTGGGGTTGGCGCGACCGGGATCAGCGTCGTTGAGGCTGTTGCCGTCAACCACAAAGCGGCCGCCCTCAAGAGCTGTTTCCACAAGGCGACCTTCCTGAATGTCGGCAAGGGATTTGCCGCCTGCCTGCACGTGATAGAGCAGCACGTCGCGCACCAGATCGATGCCAACGGCGCCCACAATCGCGCCGGGCAAATCGGCGTCAGCGATGCCTGTGGTGTCAACGCCCAACTCTTCGGCCAATGCGCGGAAGGCATCATCGGTGGGGGCAAAAACGGTGAAGTCGTTGTTGGGATCGGTGAAGAGGTCGACCAAACCTGTGGCAACAAGCGCGCCGACAAGTGCCTCAAAGGCGGGGTTGCCGGAGGCGATGTCCGCTATGGTGGGCTGTGCGTTGGCTTCGGCCACGTCGATGGGCAGCAGCACGCGGTCGATCACATGGATCACGCCATTGGTGGCTTGAATGTCGGTGAGACCATCGACAAATTCCGGGTCTTCCACATCGGGGTCAGCGTCATTGAGCGTGTCGCCGTCCACGCCAAAGCTTGCGTCGCTCAGCAGCGTGTCCACTGAGCCGCTGTTTTGCACGTCCTCAAGGGAGCTGCTGCCAGCCTGCACGTGATAGAAGAGAATATTGGTGAGCGTCGGAACACCCACAGCGTTGACGATTTCTGTTGCGATTTGGGTTTCTGAGAGGCCGGTGGTGTCGATGCCCAGCGTGTCACGTGCCAGGATTTCGAAGGCTTCATCGGTTGGGGCAAAGACGGTGAAATCGCCGGGGTCGAGGAATGTCTGGGTCAGACCAGCTGCGTTCAGCGCGGCGACGAGGATATCAAAGTTTCCGTTGGTCGAGGCGATCTCTGCAATGGATTGCGTGGGCGCGGGGGGCGGTGCGGGCTCGGGGTTATGGAGATTGAGACGCTCCAGCAACCGCTTCAAGAAGGCTTCGAAAAAGTTCATTGTCTTCTCCCATTTGTTTTCAATGGGAGGGTTACGTAAGCGACAATTTCACGGATGTTCACGAAGCTGTGAGGTGTTGTGGCCTCGGCAAAGACCCGCCAGAAGGTACTGGCGGGTCGTATGGGTTGAATGGCGCGTTAGGCGCTGCGCCGCACCAAATTGAGGATCACGCGGGTGGCACTGGCCATGTCCTGCACCGAAATCCATTCCAGAGGGCCGTGGATTTCCATCATGCCGGTGAATATATTGGGGCAGGGCACGCCTTTCTCAGTGAGCTGAGAGCCGTCTGTGCCGCCGCGGATGGGCACGGATTTTGGCTCAAGACCCTCTGCGCGAATGGCGTCGCGGGCGAGCTCCACCGGGGTCATGTCTTTCTCCAGCCAATAGCGCATGTTGCGGTATTGTTTGGTGATGTCGCAGGTCACTGTGGCGCCGGGGAAGGCGGCCTCGGCCTTGCTGCAGGCGGCTTTGAGGCGGGTGGTCTGGGCTTCCAGATCGTCCATCTCAAAGGCGCGCAGGATAAAGCGGAGCGTGGTTTGCGAGCTGCCACCTTCCTGAGCGTAGATATGGGTGAAGCTTTCGCGCCCATCGGTGGTTTCCGGCGTGGTGCCGACCTCATCGAGCTCAGAGATGATCTGTGCCGCCACATGCAGCGCGTTGGTCATCTTGTCCTTGGCATAGCCCGGATGGGCAGAGGTGCCGGTGACGGTCACCACCGCGCCATCTGCGGAGAAAGTTTCATACTCCATGGTGCCGCGCTGGGCGCCGTCGAGCGTGTAAGCGAAATCCACGCCGAAGTCGGCGGGCAGGTCAGGATGCACGCCGCGCCCGATTTCCTCATCCGGCGTGAATGCGAGGCGCACCTTGCCGTGTTTGAGGCCCGGCGTGGTCAGCAGGTGTTCGGCCATGGTCATGATGATCGCGACGCCCGCCTTGTCATCAGCGCCCAGCAGAGAGAGGCCGGAGGCGGTGATGATGTCTTCGCCGTCTTTGCCGGACAGATAGGCCGAGGTTTCGGGGGAGAGGATCAGATCAGGATTGTCTGGATAGGTGATGGGGCTGCCGTCCCAGCCATGGATCACGCGGGGTTTGACGCCGGTGGCGTTGAACTGCGGGGCGGTGTCCACATGGGCGCAAAAGCCAATGGTTGGCGCGTCAGGGTTTGTTGCTGGGACAGTGGCGAGCACGGCACCATAAGAGGTGAGGGTCACTTCCGATGCGCCAATGCGCTCAAGCTCGGCCACCAGATGGCGGGAGACATCGAGCTGGATTTCGGTGGATGGCGTGGTTTCTGAGTGTTCGTTGCTTTGGCTGTCGATGGCGCAATAGGCGACCAGACGCGCCTCAAGCGCGCGGTCAAAATTGGGATAGTCAGACACGCTTTGTCCTCACGTTGATGCTGTTTTTCTTAACATAGGCAGCATTTGCGCGAGGGGGTAGGGGCTTGGGGCAATCCTGTGCATTTGGCAGAAATAAGCCCCGGCTGCGAGAGGCGGGCCGGGGCTTTGAGCGGGTTTATTGGGGGAGGCGTTTGCCTCAGTCGCCAAGCGAGATTGTGGGCAATGCGGCTGCGGGCTGCACCTGGGGCGCGCCACCAGAGTCGGCCAGCACTGCGGCCTGCAGAAGCGCGGTGCGCTCGGTCTGACCCGGGGCAAAGACCGGCTCAGCCCCGTTGTTCAGCGCGTCAATCGCGGAGATGTACCACGCCTGCGCCTGATCGGTGTTGGTCGCAACTCCAAAGCCATGTTGCAGGTGATGGGCAATCAGCTCGCCATAAGGCTTCTGACCAATGGCGGACATGATCAAGGCAGAGCCAAGAGCCACCTGCATGTCATCGCGGCGATAGGCCGAGAAGAGGCAGATTTGCGCGGTGTCCTGCAATTGCTCCAGCGACATATTGGAGTTCAACACAAAGCTCTGCACCTCTGACTGCAGTTGCGCAGGGGCGGCGGTGGAGAGTTTGCCCACATAAGGCGCAAGCACGGGGCCGAAAGCGTCACATTGTTGATCGACCTGCGCCTGAGTGGCACCCTGCACCGATTGCATGAGCTTTTCGCCATTGGCCACCGTGTAGGTGCGCGCGAGGCAGAATTGTTCGCTCAGCACAAAATCGGGGTCGGTGATCTTGGAGACCGTGGTGAAACCGCCATTGGAGCTGGTGAGCAGACCGACCTTGCCGCAATAGCCTGCGAGGGATTTTTCCGGCGCGGCGGGTTGCGCAGTTTGGAACAGAGTGAGGCTCTGGGCCGCGGGCTCCTGCACAGCCACGGGCACCGTTGCGGGGGCCGTTGCCGGGACAGTCACTGGCGCTGCTGGGGCTGGAACCACCGGCACTTCAGGTGCGGCGGCAACCTGGGTTGTGGCTGAGTCGTTCAGGCGGCAGGTGGACTGATGACAAGAGAAGCTTGTCGGAGTGGCTACATGGCTGAGGAAGTCGTTTCGGGTGAAGCCGCTGGGGCCTGAGGCAAAGACCATCACGGTACAGTCCTTGGCCCCGCACCAATAGGCGCTGCCGGAAACAGAGGTGTCCAGTATGTAGTCGGTTTTGCCGTCGCCATTGAGATCTGCAAGCTGGATGAAGCCAGAGCGCTGCAGAAGTTGCTCAGCACTTGGATCGGAGCTTTGTGCCACCTCGTCGATGGCGTTTGAGACCTCAACCGGCATTCCGCCATAGATCGTGCCGGAGGGGCCGCCATGGACTTCGGCATACCATGTGGTGAGCAGGCTGCGCACGCCGTGCTGGTGGGTCTGCATGGCTTTCACCACCTGCGGGCCGCCAACTTGTGCGCGGTTGTAGGAGGATACGAGGAAATCACGCTCATATGGCGAGAGGCGGCCGGTGGCCGGAAAGCCGACGTAGCTTTGATATTGAATGATTGCGGAACGGGAGCGCGCGCCAAGCACACCATCCGGCGTGCCAGCCGGGAAGCCAAAATAGTTGAGCGCGCTCTGGGTTTCGCGGTTTTGGGCGCGGGTGGCGGAATAATAAGCAGCGCTGGAGCGTTGTCTGGCTTTGTTCTTTTGGGCGCTCGAAACGATGGCACCGCCGACAATGGCACCTGCAATGGCGGCGCCGAGATCACTGGCCATGGCCGGCGCGGTTGCAGACGTCGCCAATAGCGCCGCTGCGGCGGTTGTTTTGATAGATTTAGAAAACACGTCTATCTCCCTGATACGTAAGTATGACTTTGCAGAGAGACCACGCGCTCGTCGGTGCTTTTGAGGATATGTCCTCTTGGTGCACCACCCAACTCAACCATGAACTCTCTAACAGAAATGAGTGCGTACTGACATTGAGTGTCCCTTAGTTTTAAGTCTCTGGCAAGTCCGCATTTCCGGATGTGACAGGCCGTGGGGGCAACAAAAAAGGGCCGGCGTATGCCGACCCTCTCTGAATATCTGCCCGTCTGCCGCTGAAGCTTAGAACGGGATTTCGTCGTCCATGTCACGGCTTGGGGCGCCGCCGCCCTGATTGCCGCCGCCAAAGCCGCCACCGCCGCCTTGATCATAGCCACCGCCGTAACCGCCGCCCTGATCGTAGCCGCCACCGCCGCCACCAAAGCCGCCGCCACCGCCGCCTTCGCCACCGGAGCGGCCGTCGAGCATGGTCAGAACGCCGTCAAAGCCCTGCAGCACCACTTCGGTGGAGTAGCGATCCTGACCGGATTGATCCTGCCATTTACGGGTTTGCAGCTTGCCCTCGACATAGACTTTGGAGCCTTTGCGCAGGTATTGCTCTGCAATGCGCACCAGACCTTCCTGGAAGATTGCGACGGAGTGCCATTCGGTGCGCTCGCGGCGCTCACCGGTGTTGCGGTCTTTCCAGGTCTCAGAGGTGGCGATGCGCAGGTTGCAGACCTTGCCGCCATTCTGGAACGAGCGCACCTCTGGGTCGCGGCCCAGGTTGCCAATGAGAATTACTTTGTTCACCGATCCGGCCATACGCCTATCACTCCCACGGATTCTATCAGTCGATTTGGATCACCATACACCACCGCAAGTCGCGAATGGGAAGCAGTTTCTTGTGGAAAAGCTGGGTTTGCGGGTCACTCCGGGCGATCGAATTTCCAGATGACGGGGCTGTGTCTGGAAAAAATTTCACGATTTGATATAGAAAAGTTCGGAATCATGGTGGAGCGGGCGCACATGCGCAGGATCATGGCACGGAGTTTGGGGGCGCTTGTGGGCGCGGTGGTGGTTGCTGGTCTGACGGTCGGCACGGCAGCGGCGCAATCTGTTTCAAGCAAGTCTCAGGCCCGGTTGTTTAAAAATCAGACACGGGTGCTGGATGGTCGGGCAGCGGAGCAATACCGCAATTCGGTGCGCCTTAAGCCAAAGCCGGTCTACACGCCCTCCAAGTGGGGGGATGGCAGCTACAACGGCAAATACCGTGGGCCTTATCTCGCCATGGCGCGGGAGGCGGCCTTGCTGCATGGGGTGCCGGTTGATCTGTTCCTGAAGCTGGTGCAGCAGGAAAGCAACTGGAACGCCAAGGCGAAATCCCACAAAGGGGCGTTGGGGTTGGCGCAGTTGATGCCCGGCACCGCGCGGGCGTTGCGGGTGGATCCGCTGGATCCTCAGCAGAACCTTGAAGGGGGCGCGCGCTATCTCAAGCAGCAGTATCTGAAGTTTGGCAGTTGGCGGTTGGCGCTGGCGGCCTATAACGCAGGTCCGCATGCGGTGGAGAAATACGGCGGCGTGCCACCATTCAAAGAGACTCGCAACTACGTGCGCAAGATTTTGGGCGGCTGAGGGCGTCGACTAGACGCCACGTGCCTGTTTGCGCAGCTTGCTAGGCGCGGCGCCGAAGTGTTGCTGGCAAAACCGCGTGAAATAGGCGGCGCTGCCAAAGCCAAGGGCGCCTGAGATGCGGTTGATCGGCAGATCACTTTCCATGAGCAGGCTGCGGGCCCGGTGTTGCACCATTTGTGAGAGCATTTCTGCGGCGGTGATGCCGGCGGATTGGCGGCAGACGCGGGTGAGATGTGTCGGCGTGATGTCGAGCTGCTCTGCATACCAAGCCATGGGATTGCCCGAGGTGAACTCCTGCGCGAGAAGATCGCAGAATTGACGCACCAGCCGCTCGGTGGCGCGGGCGCGCGGGGGCGGGCCTTCGCGGTCGATGGCGCGCCGGAGTGTGACAGAGAGCAGCTGTGCATGGGCGTTTAAGGCGTCATTCATCAAGGGGCGCAGGTCGGCACATTCGCGGCGCATGGCATCAAGAATAGCCGTAAATTCAATCTGTTCGGCGCTGTCGTTTAAGCGGATCAGATGCGCCTGATCGGGCAGCGGGATGCGCCCGTCGTTTGGCAGCAGCGTTGCCAACCCTTGCACTTGCGGGCCAAGTTCGATGGAGAACAAGTGTCCCGCAGGCACAAAGATCACATTATAGGCGCTAAAGCCGCGACGGCGGCCATGCAAGAGGGCGCGGCCCTGTCCGCGGGTGGTCCAGAGCACCATGTGATGATCGCGTTGATGCAGCTGTTCAAGCTTCCAGCGCGCGGTCTGGCTGGCGCCCACCAAACTGGTGACGGTGATGTCGGAGACTGGCTGATCCGGTCGGCGCAAGGCCGCGCGTTTGGAACGCGGCGCGCGTGGTTTGATGGTTTTCGGCAGGGCTTTGGACGGGGCTTTGGGCGCGGCGTCTTGCGTCGGTTTGGACCCCATGCCGGGCCGCGTCATGAACGACGGGATATTGATCGTCTTCTCAGTCACCTTGGCGGGGACTTAAGCGCGGCGGAATAGATTCGGGCAAGCTTTTGGTTAACGCAGACCGATCTGTGCCAAAATCTGCCATCAGAATAGGCGCTTCAGTGGAGAACCGCTTGCACGGGCTGATGGGCAGTTTCAATCGGTTGGATTGTAGTGATGCCATTTGGACATTTTGGAGCGAAACCATGTGCGCTGGCGTTTGGCGAATTGACGCGTGGCGATGGTGGCGCGCTCGCGGGCCTCATCCAAAGTGAGGGTTCCGCGCAGATGGGCGATGAGCTCGGGGGCGCCGATGGCCTTGGCAGAAAGCTGCGTCGGGTCAAAAGTGGCAAGGTTTGACTGGGCCTCTTCCAACGCGCCTTCCTGCAACATGAGATCAAAGCGGCGGGCAATGCGGGAGTTGAGCCAGTTTTTGTCCACGTCAAAGACAATCGGCATTGTGTCCGGCAGCGGCAGAAGGGGCGGGGGCGTGTCGTCTTGCCACTCCGCCAGCGGACGGCCTGTCGCGGTGAGCACTTCCCAGGCCCGCTGTACGCGCATCGGGTTTTGTATGTCGATGCGGGCGCGGGTTTCAGAATCAAGCTCTGACAACAACACCTCGAATCCCTCCGAAGCGACGCGCGCGTTGGCGGCAAGGCGCAGATCAGGCGGCGTGGCGGGGATATCGGCCAATCCTTGGGTGAGCGCTGTAAAATAAAGGCCGGTGCCGCCAACAATGATCGGGCGCGGGCCCTCCTTTAAAAGAGGAGCGACATCGCGCAGCCAATGGCCAACAGAATATTCTGCGGATCCCGGAACATGACCGTAAAGGCGGTGCGGCGCCCGTGCTTCATCCTCGACAGAGGGGCGAGCGGTCAGGACGCGCCAATTGCCAAACACTTGAATTGCATCAGCATTTACGATCACGCCGCCCTGCGTTTCGGCGATTTCCAGCGCGAGGGCGCTTTTGCCGCTGGCAGTGGGGCCTGCGATCAGGACCGGCTGATCCGGCGCGATGGATGGCAAAGATGGCATGAAGTGGCCCGGCTTTTGAGAGTTTGTGTGGAAAGCAGGCAACTCTCGCATTGAACCCGCGCCCGTTTTCCGACATTTTGCGCGCAATCCTAAAACGATGCGCAGATGGAGTGCAACATGAGCGACGCCGCCGTTCCCGCCGAGGTGACCTTTAACCGTGTGATGTTGAAGATTTCGGGGGAGGCGTTGATGGGAGATCAGGGCTTTGGCCTGCATCCGCCCACGATTGAACGCATCGCCAAGGAAGTGAAATCCGTTCATGACATGGGCGTTGAGATCTGCATGGTGATTGGCGGCGGCAATGTGTTCCGCGGCCTGTCCGGTGCGGCCCAAGGGATGGAGCGAACAACTGCGGACTATATGGGGATGCTGGCCACTGTGATGAACGCGCTGGCGATGCAGAGCGCGCTGGAAGGGCTTGGTGTCTTCACCCGAGTGATCAGCGCGATCCGCATGGATGAGGTGGCAGAGCCTTACATCCGCCGCCGCGCCGTGCGCCACCTTGAGAAAAAGCGGGTCTGCATTTTTGCAGCAGGCACCGGCAACCCATATTTCACCACCGACACGGCGGCGACGCTGCGTGCCAATGAGATGGCTTGTGAAGCGATCTTTATGGGCAAGAACGGTGTGGACGGGATCTATGACAAAGACCCGGCGGAACATGACGATGCGGTGCGCTTTGACGCGATCAGCTATGATGACGTGCTGACCAAACGCCTGAAGGTGATGGACGCAAGCGCGATTGCCTTGGCGCGTGACAACAACCTGCCTTTGATCGTGTTCCCGCTGGATGAGCCGGGCGGGTTCCGCGGCATTCTTGGCGGCAAGGGCACCTACACAAAGGTGAGCTGAGCCTAGGCCTTTATCAGATGTTTTTGGAGCGCAGCAGGTTTCGGCCCGCTGCGCTTTTTCTTTGCCAGTTGGGGTTACTCCGCAGGCACAGGGTGCTCGTCGGCGAGGTTGCGGCCGTAGGCCAGACGGTAGGCAAGCGCCACGATCCCGGCACCGCCGATGATATTGCCAATCAGAACAGGCACCAAGTTGCCCATGAGCGCGGCGAAGCTGACTTCTACACCTGAGAGAGCGCCTGCGGGGATCAGGTACATATTGGCGATGGAGTGCTCCAGACCGATGGCCACAAAGGCGGAGACCGGCCACACGATGGATAGGATCATGCCAAGTGTGGAGCGCGCAGACACCGCGAGCCAGACCGCCAGACACACCAGCGCATTACACAGAATGCCACGGCAGAAAGCTTCCAGCGGTGTGAGGGCAATTTTGGCCTCGGCAATGGCTGCAGCGCGGGTGCCGTGGGAGCCATCCAACAGGCCCGATCCCTGCACCAGAAGCAGCACAGCGATACAGCCAAGCGCATTGCCGACCAGCACAACCGCCCAATTGCGCAAGAGCGCTTTGGTGGTGATGCGTTTGTCCACATAGGCCATCACGATCATGGTGTTGCCGGTGAAGAGCTCTGCGCCGCCGATGACCACCAGAATGAGGCCGAGGGAAAACGCAATGCCGCCCATCAGTTTGAGGGCGCCATTGATGTCGGCAAATCCGGATGTTGTCTGAGTGAAGAAGAGCGCACCAAAAGAGATAAATGCGCCGCCAAGGATCGAGAGGGTGATGAGCGGGAGAAGCGGCATTTCCGCTTTGGTCACGCCGGACAGTCTGACCAGACGGGTGATTTCGGCTGGTTTGTGGGCGTCCAGTCCGCCGGCGCTCATGTTGGGAATCATTCTGCTCATGGGAGGTATCCTGAGATAGGGGTCTTTCGAATCCCTATAAAAACTATCAGGTACTATCGCGATGAGAAAAACGACCTTTCAGAGCGGCTTTGCGCAGGCCTCATAGCAGCTTGCGCAATGGCGACAGAAAGCGCGCGCGAGAAAGAGGCGGCAAAACTGCAGCGTTTGGCAGAGGTAGGGGAGAGGGGACTTCACCGTCCCTGTGCGGTGCTATACAAAGAATGGACAATAGCCTATGAGCGTTACCAGCAGAACATGAAAGACTGGAAGAGCAGCAATGTCTGACCAAGAATTTGAACTTGATACCGATGACCTGACGCGCCGCATGGATGGTGCAATGGGGGCTCTCAAAACCGAATTTGCCTCGCTGCGGACCGGCCGCGCCTCGGCCACGATGCTGGAGCCGGTGATGGTGGATGCCTATGGCTCCAAGACGCCAATCAACCAGGTGGGCACCGTGAACGTGCCGGAGCCACGTATGGTGACCGTGAACGTCTGGGACAAATCGCTGGTGAGCGCGGTTGAGAAGGCGATCATGAACTCCGGCCTTGGCATCAACCCGCAGACCAACGGCACCATCGTGATGCTGCCGATCCCTGAGCTGAACGAAGAGCGCCGCACCGAGCTGGCGCGTGTGGCGGCGCAATATGCCGAGCACGCCCGTGTGGCGATCCGCAACATCCGTCGTGACGGCATGGACCAGATCAAGAAAGCCAAGGGCGACGGCATGTCTGAGGACGACCAGAAGCTCTGGGAAGGCGAAGTGCAGGAGTTGACCGACAGCTACATCAAACAGGTCGACAGCGCGCTGGAAAACAAACAGTCCGAAATCATGCAGGTATAAGCACATGGCTGAGGACCTTCCCGCGACCGCTACACGTTCCGGCCCGCGACATGTGGCCATCATTATGGATGGCAATGGCCGTTGGGCACAGGCGCGCGGGCGGCCTCGGCTGTTTGGGCACCATGCAGGCGCCAAGCGTGTCAAAGAGATTGTACGCGCTTGCTCGCCGCTGGGTGTTGAGTATCTGACGATTTTTGGGTTTTCGACGGAGAACTGGAAGCGGACACAGGCCGAAGTGGCCGGGCTCATGAGCCTGTTCCGCCAGTATATTCGCAAAGAGGCGCGCTCTCTGAAAGCAGAGGGCGTGCGGGTGCGCTTTATTGGCGACCGCCCCGGTCTGGACGTGAAACTGCAGGCCCTGATGGATGAGCTTGAAGAGCTGACCGCAGAGAACACCGGCGTCAACCTGACCATTGCCCTGAACTATGGCGGGCGGGATGAAGTCGCGCGTGCCACGCAGCGGCTGGCGCAGGATGTGGCGGCCGGCAATCTGAAACCGGAAGATGTGAACGAAGAGACCTTGCCCAAGTACCTGGACACCTGCGTGCTTCCCGATCCGGATCTGGTGGTGCGCACCAGCGGTGAGGCGCGGATCTCCAACTTCCTGCTGTGGCAGTCCGCCTATGCAGAATATGAATTTATCGACACGCTGTGGCCGGATTTCTCCAAAGAGGAGTTCAGCAAGCTGGTGGAAGCCTATTCGACCCGTGATCGCCGCTTTGGAGCCGTGAGCGCGTGAGCAGCGCCGGTAAGGACAGCGGGATCTGGGGGGATCTGCCGGCGCGGGTCGCATCTGCGCTGGTGATGCTTCTGGTTGGTGGTGTGGCCATCTGGCAGGGCGGTGTGCTGTTCCATGAATTGGTCGTCGTGATCTGTACCGGGATGATCTGGGAACTGACCCGGATGCTGAACGGCGGCGACGGGCGCAGCGCCATCGTGGTTGCGGTGATTGCCGCAGCGGCGCTATTGGCGACCTATGTGCTGCCGGGGCAGGCGATTGGGCCGGTGCTGGCGGCAGTTGGCTTTGTCGGCGCAGGTCAGGCGAAGAAATATCGTTTGGTTTACGGCGCTTACGCGATTGGCCTGATGTTTGCCTGCTATGGGCTGATTGTGCTGCGTGATGTGCGCGGGGCCTATTGGCTGTTGTGGCTTGTCTCTGTGGTGGTGGCGACGGATATCGCGGGTTACTTCGCAGGGCGCATGATCGGCGGGCCGAAATTCTGGCCGAAGGTGAGCCCCAAAAAGACCTGGTCCGGCACGATTGCGGGCTGGGTTGCGGCGGCCTGTGTGGGCTTGGCCTTTGGCGGCACGACCCTGATTGTTCTGAGCATTCTGACCTCCTTTGCCTCACAGATGGGCGACGCGGCGGAGAGCGCGCTGAAACGCAAGACCGGGATCAAGGACAGCTCCAATCTGATCCCCGGACATGGCGGCCTGCTTGATCGCTTTGACGGGATGATGGGCGGCGCGCTGCTTGTGTTGTTGATGGGCGTCGTTCTCGGGCTGCCTGCAACGTAAAACCGGTGATAAGAGACTGGTAAGATGAGAAAAGTTTCCATTTTTGGCGCCACCGGATCGATTGGTCAGAACACCATTGATCTGATCCGGCGCGATCCTGCGGCTTATGATGTTGTGGCGCTGACAGGCGGGCAGAACATTGCGCAGCTGGCAGAGGATGCGATTGCGTTAAAGGCCGATGTGGCGATAACCGCCAATGAGGCGCTGCTTGATGATCTGCGGGCTGCGCTTGCAGGCAGCGGGATTGAGGCGGCGGCAGGGGCAAAGGCGATTGCAGAGGCTGCGGCACGGCCTGCAGATTGGGTGATGAGCGCGATTGTTGGCGCTGCGGGCCTGGCGCCGGGGCTGGTGGCGTTGCAGCAGGGGGCGACCCTCGCGCTGGCCAACAAGGAGTCTCTGGTCACAGCAGGCCACCTGATTATGGGCACCGCTGAGAAACACGGCGGTCGTATCCTGCCGGTGGACAGCGAGCATTCCGCGGTGTTTCAGGGTCTTGTCGGCGAAGACATGGACGCGGTGGAGCGCCTCATCATCACCGCCAGCGGCGGGGCGTTCCGGGATTGGATCCTGGAAGATATGGCGCGCGCCACGCCGGAGCAGGCCAGCAGCCACCCGAATTGGAACATGGGGCAGCGGATCACCGTGGACAGTGCCTCGATGTTCAATAAGGCGCTGGAGGTCATTGAGACCAAAGAGTTTTTCGGCTGCGCGCATGAGCAGATCGAAGTGCTTGTACATCCGGAATCTCTGGTGCACGCGCTGGTGGGCTTCAAGGACGGCGCGCTGATGGCCCATGTGGGGCCGCCGGACATGCGCCATGCGATTGGCTATGCGTTGCATTGGCCGGAGCGTAAGGATCTGCCGGTATCACGGCTGGATCTGGCGCAAATCGGCTCATTGCATTTCCGCGCGCCGGATCTGGAGCGCTACCCCGCGCTGCGACTGGCGCATGAGGTGCTAGAGATCGGTGGACATGCCGGGGCGATGTTCAATGCCGCCAAAGAGCGGGCGCTGGATGCCTTCTTAGATCACCGTATTGGCTTTCTGCAGATGGCCGAAGTGGTGGAGGAGGTGCTTGCGCAGCTTTCTCCCTCACATTGCCTCAAGAATGCCGAAATGAGCCTTGATACGGTGATGGAAACTGACCATCTCGCCCGCAAGACTGCGGATGAGATCATGCAAAAAATGGCTTAAGGCCGCCAGAAGCGCCAAAAAGAGGACGTGCATTTGGATATTTCGACGCTAATCCCGAGTTTCGGCAGCGGCGCCCTAACAGTTGTTTGGTTTGTTGTGGCTTTGTCGATCATCGTGGCGATCCACGAATACGGCCATTACATCGTTGGCCGCTGGAGCGGTATCGGCGCGGATGTGTTCAGCATCGGGTTTGGCCCTGTGCTGTGGTCGCGCGTGGACAAACGCGGCACGCAATGGCAACTCGCCGCGATCCCGCTGGGCGGATATGTGAAATTCAAAGGTGACGCCAATGCCGCAAGTGGCAAGGATGGCGAGGCCATGGCGGAGATGAGCGACGCCGAGCGCCGGGCCACCATGCATGGCGCGCCGCTTTGGGCGCGGGCTGCCACTGTTCTGGCCGGGCCGGTGTTCAACTTCATTCTGTCGCTGATCATTTTTGCCGCGGTGATGATGTCCAACGGGCAGGTGGGCGACAAGCTTATTGTTGGTGACATGCGCGATCTGCCCAATGCCCCCTATACCTTGCAGGAAGGTGATGTGGTGCGCGCGATCAATGGCGAGACGCTGCCTTCTTTTGATGAACCCGGCGCATTTGATGACTTCTGGGACGAGATGGCAAAGCAGGACCCGCTGCCCTATGTGGTGAGCCGCGCGGGGGAAGAGATTGAGGTTTCCGGGCCATATCTCTATCCGCCACTGGTCCTTTCGCTGGCACCACGCTCTGCGGCGTATAATGCGGGGCTTGAGGTCGGCGATGTGTTCACGGCAATCGACGGCACCCCGATTGTTGCGTTCTCCGAGCTGAAAGAGGCGGTGGAATCCGGGGAAGGGCGCACATTGCTGCTGACCGTTCAGCGGGACGGCGAGGCGCAGGAATTTGCCCTGACACCCCGCCGTGTGGATGAGCCGCAGGCGGATGGTGGCTTTGTCACCAATTGGCGGATCGGAATTGGGGGCGGCCTGGCCTTTGAGCCTGCCACAGAAGCCCTGCCATTTGGCGACGCTGTTGTGGCCGGCGCGCTCCAGACCGTGCGGATCATGGAAGGCTCGTTGAGCGGGCTTTATCATATGGTCACCGGTGCGATCAGCAGCTGTAACCTGTCTGGTCCGGTTGGGATTGCGCAGACCTCAGCCGCGATGGCGAGCCAGGGCACCCAGAGCTTCATCTGGTTCATTGCGGTGCTGTCCACCGCAATTGGATTGCTGAACTTGTTTCCGATTCCAATGCTGGATGGTGGCCACCTTGTGTTTTACGCCTATGAGGCGGTTGCAGGGCGTCCTCCAGCGGACGGTGTGCTGCGCGTGCTGATGATGGGCGGTTTGATGATCGTGCTGGGCATGATGCTGTTTGGCCTGACAAACGATCTTTTCTGTCCCTGATCACAGGGTTTTTGATACCCGCTTTCTGGCGGGGCTGAGTTAACCATATGGGCGCGCAGATCATCTGTGCGCCCAAATTTTGCCCTATTCTAAGGTTACTATTGTTTAACGATACTGCGTTGGGATGTGGGAAATGCAAACGATTACAAGTGGATATCGCGCAATCGGCCTGTTGATTGATGTCAACTGGGAGAGATTCCTTTTTCCGTCTGCGGTTGTGGTGGGCCTGTTGATCGGGGCTTACATCAGCAGCCTGATCCACTGATCGCCGGGATGTGACAGGGGCAGACCACCCGGTTTGGTGTGCGCCCTTTGATCTCAATGAGTTACAAGATGATGTGGCGTCGCGGTCTGCGTGCGCCACAATTTGCTATGTTGGCTATAGGAAACAATGGCGGTTTTCGTGCCATTGCAGTTTTGACAACGCCGGGTATTCCCGTTACTCACATGCTATACAGGGATACTTCGGAGTTTGGGAATGACCAAACAAGCATGTGCTTTGGTAACAACCAAAGACCGTGACGAGGCGCAGAGCAGGCGTTTTGTGACAGGAATTTATGGTCTGGCTTTTGCGGCAGCGATGACACTGCCGACGCTTGGCTATGCCCAGAACTACAATTTTGGCGCCATTCGCGTGGATGGGAACCAGCGGATCGAGTCTTCTGCGATCACTAATTATGCGGGATTGCAAACCGGCACGCCGGTGACCGGTGGCCAGTTGAACGCGGCCTATCAACGGGTGCTGGAAAGCGGCCTGTTTGAGACCGTCGAGCTGGTGCCGAGTGGCAATACGCTGACGATCAAGGTGACCGAATACCCAACCATCAACCGCATCAGCTTTGAAGGCAACCAACGCCTGAAAGACGATGCGCTTGAGGGGTTGGTTGAGTCCGAGCCGCGCCGCGTTTTGAACCCGACGGTTGCGGAACGCGATGCCGCGCGCATCACGCAGGCCTATGCGGAATCCGGTCGTCTGGCGGCCCGTGTGACCCCGCGGATCATTCGCCGCAGCGAGAACCGCGCTGATCTGGTGTTTGAAGTCTTTGAAGGCGGGATCGTCGAGATCGAGCGCATCGGCTTTGTAGGTAACCAGAACTTCGGTGACAGCCGTCTGCGCCGCGTCTTGGGTACGAAGCAGGCGGGACTGTTGCGTGCGTTCTTCCAGCAAGACACCTTTGTGAATGATCGCATCGAATTTGATAAGCAGGTTCTGCGCGATTTCTACCTGTCCCGCGGTTATGTGGATTTCCGTACCCTCAGTGTGAATGCCGAGCTTTCCCGTGAACGCGACAGCTATTTTGTCACGTTTAACGTTGAAGAGGGGCAGCAGTTCAAATTTGGCCAGATCACCGCATCAAGCGATATCGAAGGGCTGGATCCGCAAGAGTATCTGGAAACCCTGCGTCTGAAGCCGGGGGTGGTTTACACGCCGAGCCTGGTTGAAAGCTCGATTGCACGCATGGAACGCTTTGCGCTGAAGCAGGGGCAAGATTTCCTCCGTGTGGAGCCGCGCATCACGCGCAACGATCGTGATCTGACGCTGGATGTGGATTTTGTCATCACCCGTGGCCCGAAGATCTTTGTCGAGCGTATCGACATTGAGGGCAACACCACCACACTGGACAAGGTGATCCGTCAACAGTTCCGTATTGTGGAAGGCGATCCGTTCAACCCGCGTGAAATCCGTGAGAGTGCTGAGCGCATTCGTGCGCTGGGGTTCTTCTCTTCTGCGGAAGTGAATGCACGTGAGGGCAGCAGTCCAAGCCAGGTGATTGTGGATGTGGATGTCGAAGAGCAGCCAACCGGCTCGCTGTCTTTGGGTGGCACATACTCCACCAACGACGGTATCGGTCTTGCAATCCGCTTTAATGAATCCAACTTCCTCGGGCGCGGTCAGAACCTCGGCGTGTCGTTCTCGACCTCCTCGGACATCGTGGACTACGGGCTTTCGTTCCAGGAGCCGGCCTTCCTTGGGCGAGATTTGAGCGCAGGGTTCAATCTGTCATATCGCGAGTTTGAACCAAGCGATGCGCGTTTCACCAACACGGTTGGTGATTTTACGCCGGCCATCGGTTTCCAGCTGGGCGAAAATTCCCGGATGCAGCTGCGCTATTCGCTTGTGAACTCCGATTTGAGCGTCCCGGTTGATGCCGCTCTGAACGGTACGCTGATCAACCAGGAAGCGGCGCGGGGTGACATCTGGAAGAGCGCGCTGGGATATACCTATCGCTATGACACACGCCGGTCGGGTCTTGATCCGACACGTGGTGTGCTGCTTGAGTTCAGCCAGGATTTTGGCGGCATCGGCGGAGACTACACCTATATCGAAACCACCGGCCGTGCCGTTGCGGAGACGCTGGCCTGGAACGAAGAAGTTACATTGCGGGCCACATTTGAAGGGGGGGCACTGTATTCTCCTGATGATGACAGCCGTGTCGATGACCGCTTTATCGTAACAGCACGTAACATCCGTGGTTTTGAACCTTATGGCGTTGGTCCGCGTGAACAGGGTGCAGGTTTTGACGACGCTTTGGGCGGCAACTTCTACGCCGTGGCGCGATTTGAAGCGGAATTCCCGCTTGGTTTGCCTGAGGAACTGGGGCTGCGCGGTGGTCTCTTCTATGACGTCGGTTCGCTCTGGGGGCTGGATCAAACCTCCAACAATGTGGTGGGCGAAGACTTCTCGCTGCGCCATGTGATCGGGGCGTCGATCTTTTGGACCACGCCAATTGGACCGCTGCGCTTTAACTTTACCAAAGCGCTGCAGAAAGAAGACTTTGACCGCGAGCAGACGTTTGACTTCACGATCAGCGCTCAGTTCTGATTTGTGATGCGGCGACTGGCAGCAGGTTTTGCAATTGTGGTGGCGGGGCTTTTTCAAGCGCCCGCCACTTTCGCGCAGGAGGAGGCGCGCGCGCCGCAAGAGGTGCCGACCGCAGCCGTTTTGACCGTGGACAGCGATTTGATGTTCTCCCAATCGCTGTTTGGCCTGCGGGTGACTCAGGAATTGGCAGCGGAAGAGGCGGTGCTTCTGGCAGAAAACCGGCGCATTCAGGCCGAGTTGACGGCAGAAGAACGAGAGCTGACCAATCAGCGCGAAGGGATGGATCCCAAGGCGTTTCGCGCCGTTGCCGATGCCTTTGACGCGCGTGTTGTGCAGATACGGAATGAACAGGAACAAAAGTCGCGCAATATCGAGGTACAGCGACAGCGGGAAGAAGAGGCCTTTATCCGCGCAGCCAGCCCGATTTTGACGGATCTGATGCGAGAGGCGGGCGCCAGTGTGATCCTGGAGCGGCGTGAGGTGCTGTTGTCGGATCCGGCGATAGATATCACGCCGATGGCGATCAAACGGCTCAACCAAATTCTGGGAGATGGCCTTCCATCCGCGACAGACACGCCTGAAGAATGAATAAGCCGCACCCTTCAGGCTTGGCCTAGGGGGCTGCCAAATCGGTCGTATGCTTGCCCCCGGCGGCTGGGATTGCTAGGGCTACTTCAACAAACAAGACGCAGCAGGAGCGCAAGATGTCTCAAGAGCTTAAGAGTGCCGATATTGGCCTGATCCAGCGGATCATTCCGCATCGCTACCCGTTTCTGCTGGTGGATAAGGTGGTTGATATTGACGGTTATGCCTCTGCGACGGGTATCAAGAACGTCACCATGAACGAGCCCCATTTTCAGGGCCATTTCCCGTCCAAGCCGATCATGCCGGGCGTCACCATCGTAGAGGCGATGGCGCAGACCTCTGCGGTGATGGTTGGCGTTTCCCTGGGCATGGAAGACAAAGAGCTGCTGGTCTACTTCATGGGCATCGACAAATGTAAATTCCGTCGCATGGTGGTGCCAGGAGATGTGCTGGAAATGCGCGTGGCCACAACGCGCGGCAAGCCGGGCGGCAAAGTCTGGAAGTTTGCGGGCACCGCAACGGTTGACGGAGAAGTGGCCTGTGAAGTTGAATTCACAGCCATGATGGATTTGCCCAAGGAGTGAGCCTCATGGGAATTTCTGAAACCGCTCAGATCCACGCATCTGCGGTCATTGAAGAAGGTGCGCGCATCGCGGAGGGCTGTGTTGTTGGTCCGTTCTGCGTGGTGGGCCCAAATGTCGTGCTGCACAAAGGTGTGGTGCTGAAAAGCCATGTGGTGGTGACCGGCAACACAGAGATCGGCGCGGAAACTGAGGTTTTCAGCTTTTCGGTGATTGGCGAAGTGCCACAGGACCTGAAATTTGATGGCGAGGCCAGCAAACTGATCATCGGTGAGCGCAACCGCATCCGTGAGCATGTCACGATGAACAGCGGCACCGAAGGCGGTGGCGGCGTGACCCGCGTGGGCGATGACGGCTTGTTCATGGCTGGCTGTCACATCGCACATGACGCGCAGATCGGCGATCGTGTGATCGTGGTGAATTCTGCCGCTGTGGCAGGCCACTGTATCATCGAAGATGACGTGATCATCGGCGGTCTGTGTGGCATCCATCAATGGGTGCGCATTGGACGTGGCGCGATCATTGGCGCGGTCACAATGGTGACCAATGATGTGATCCCATACGGTCTTGTACAAGGCCCGCGTGGCGAGCTCGACGGGTTGAACCTTGTCGGGCTGAAGCGTCGTGGTGTAGCGCGCGCGGACATCACGGCGCTGCGTGCGGCCTTTCAGATGCTTGCGCAGGGTGAGGGTGCTTTTCTTGAGCGTGCGAGACGTCTGGGGGACGAATCTGACAGCAACTATGTGCAGGAAATTGTGGCCTTTGCGCTGGGCGAGACCGATCGCTCCTTCCTGACACCACGGTAAGCCCTAACTTCCGGCGAGGCTGAAATGAGCAAACTGGCGATCCTATGTGGCGGGGGCAATCTGCCGCTTGCATTGGCGGCTGCCAACCCTGAGGCCTATTGTGTGGTCTTTGAGGGTGTCGAGCACGCCATGACCGGGCAGGTACACACCCACCGGTTTGAGGAAATGGGCGGGCTGTTTGCTGCGCTGCATGACGCCGGTGTGACCCAGCTGGTGATGGCAGGCGGCCTTGGCCGGCCTGCGCTTGATCCGACACGGTTCGATGCCGGTATGATGGCTATTGCGCCGCGTTTGCTGCCTGCGTTGCAGGGCGGGGACGATGCGATTTTGCGGCTGATCATTGCGGTTTTTGAAGAGCAGGGATTTGAAGTTGTTGGGGCGCATACATTGCTGCCGGAACTGTGCATCGAAGACGGGCTGGTTGCCGGGGTAGCGCCCTCAACGCAGTCGCTGGCCGATGCGGATCGCGCCTATGATATTCTGTCGGCGCTTTCACCGCTGGATGTGGGGCAGGGTGCTGTTGTGGCGGCCGGTCTGTGTCTGGGGATTGAGACGTTGCAGGGTACAGACGCTTTGTTGCGCTTTGTCAGCGAAACTCCGCAGCATTTGCGCCGAGGCAAAGGCGTGTTTGTGAAGGCACCAAAACGCGGGCAGGATCTGCGTGTGGACATGCCCGCCATTGGGCCGGGCACAATTGCCGCGGCGGCGGCAGCCGGTGTGGAAGGTATCGTTGTGGAGGCAGGCAAGGTGATGATCATTGATCGCGCCGAAACCCTCGCAGCGCTAAAAGACAGCGGGTTGTTTCTAATGGGGCGGACGCTCTGATGAAGGTGTTTCTGGTCGCTGGAGAACTGTCGGGCGACCGGTTGGGCGGGGCCTTGATGGAGGGCATGCGGCAGTTGATGCCCAATGTCGAATTTGCGGGTGTTGGCGGGCCTTTGATGGGCGCGCAGGGGCTTGAGAGCCTGTTTCCCATGGATGAGTTGAGCGTGATGGGCATTGCAGAGGTGCTGCCCAAATACCGCCACCTCGTAAAAAGGATGCACCAAACGGCGAAAGCGGTGCTCGACTGGCAGCCGGATGTTCTGATCACGATTGACAGCCCGGATTTCTGCCTGCGTGTGGCACGCGAAGTCAAAGCCGTCAGCACCATCCGTTGTGTGCATTATGTGGCGCCGTCGGTCTGGGCCTGGCGCCCAAAGCGCGCGCAGAAAATGGCGCGGTCCGTTGATCATGTGCTCGCGCTTTTGCCGTTTGAGCCGCCCTATATGGAAGCTGTGGGGCTGCGGTGTGATTTTGTTGGGCATCCGGTGGTCACAGAGCCTGTTGCGAGCGCTGAAGAGGTTGCCGCCTTTCGGGCGCAGCATCGCATTGATGATGCGCCCCTGTTGGTGGCGTTGCCGGGATCGCGTCGGGGCGAAGTTGGACGGCTGACGCCTGCGTTTGGCGAAGTGGTTGCACGGCTAAAGCAGAAAAAGCCAGATTTGCGGGTGGTTGTGCCTGCGGCTGCGCCAGTGGCGGATGCGGTGAAAGAGGCGGTGGCCGGGTGGCCGCATGCGCCGATCGTGCTGGATCCCAACCTGATGGGGCCAGAGGAAGGGCTTGCGCAGAAACGCGCGGCTTTTGCCGCCGCGGATGTGGCATTGGCGGCCTCAGGCACTGTATCGCTGGAGCTGGCGGCAAGCGCGACGCCGATGGTTGTGGCCTACGACATGAGCTGGCTAAGCTGGCAAATCATGAGCCGCATGGCGCTGATTGATACGGTGACGTTGGTTAATCTGGTGTCAGAAACACGCACGGTGGAAGAGTTCCTTGGCCCGGCGTTTCAGCCGGAAGACATTGCGCCGGCCCTTTTGCGCATATTGGATAACCCTGAGGCACAACAGGCGGCCATGGCGTTGACCATGGAGCGTCTCGGAAAAGGGCATGAAGCGCCGGGGCTGCGCGCCGCGCGCGCTGTGTTGGACGGCCTGGGCGCATGATGGAGACCGTCGCGCTGGCGGTTTCTTCTTGCCTGACCCATCTGGCGACCAATCTCGACAATCTGGTGGTGATGCTTGGACTGATCCTGACGATGGCGCGGTTTCAAGTAATTGCGGGCTATATGCTGGCGCAAGTGCTTGTGCTCGCAATTGCGTTTCTGGTTGCTGAACATATGGACACAGAACTGCCGCTGCCCGTGGGCTATCTGGGGCTGGTGCCAATCGGGCTTGGCCTCTGGGGAATCTGGCAGCATCGCAGCGCGTCCGACGCCGAGGGGCAAGCGCCAGAGGTGAGGGCAAACACTGTGGCGTTGACAGTGCTGTTTCTGAGCCTGTCGTTTGACACTTTTGCGGTGTTCACGCCGCTGCTTGCGGACTCCCGTGCTGTCTATTCAGCTCCGGTTTTGGGAGGCGCGCTGATTTCAGCGCTTGTGGTTGCGGCCATCGGTGCCGCCAGCGCAGGTATCGCTCCAGACCGGATCGCCAGTGTGCAAAAGCTCGAACGCTTTGCGCCTTATGTGATGATTGCCGTCGGCCTCTATGTTGTTTTGAACACAGCGACCGACGCAATTTAGAGCGGGCAGGTGACCTAACAGAGGTTCCGCAGAAAGCTTGGCGGCTTAGTAGCCGCGCCAGATCCAGCCGCCGCCAAAGATGCGCGAGCTTTCATTGTCATAAAAGACGCAGGCCTGACCGGGGGAAACGCCTTCTTCCGGTGTCAGCAATTCCACCTCTGCTGTGGTGGGCCCGGTGGGCCGGATGATGGCATCGCGCGGCGGGCGTGTGGAGCGGACTTTAACGGCCACATGCCATTCCGGTTTGGAGTCAAAAGGTTCGTCACCAAGCCAGTTGATCTCGCGCACAGGAATGATGCGGGTGGCCAGCATCTCTTTGGGGCCGACCACTACCTGCTTCTTCTCAACGTCCAGTTTCACCACATAAAGCGGCTCAGTGAGCCCGCCGATGCCAAGACCGCGACGCTGCCCGATGGTGTAGTGAATGACGCCATTGTGGGTGCCGCGCACATTGCCTTCGTGATCCACGATTTCGCCTGCGTCCGCCGCGCCGGGGCGCAGTTTTTCAATCACGCTGGCATAGTCGCCATTGGGCACAAAGCAAATGTCCTGACTGTCGGGCTTGTCGGCCACCGAGAGGCCGTACTCTGCCGCCAGCGCGCGCGTTGCGTCTTTGTTTGGCAGATGGCCCAGCGGGAAGCGCAGGTAGTCGAGCTGCTCCGGCGTGGTGGAGAACAGGAAATAGCTCTGATCGCGGCGGGCGTCTTCGGCGGAATGCAGCTCTGCACCTTTGCTGCCCATTTTGCGCTGGATGTAGTGGCCCGTGGCCATGCAATCCGCATCCAGATCCTTGGCAGTCTCCAGAAGATCCTTGAATTTCACCCGCTCATTGCAGCGGATACAGGGCACCGGAGTGGCGCCTGCGAGGTAGCTGTCGGCAAATTCGTCAATCACCGCGTCTTGGAAGATATTCTCGTAATCCAGGACATAATGCGGGAAGCCTTTTTCCTCGGCGACGCGGCGCGCATCGTGAATATCGATTCCCGCACAGCACGCACCATTCTTCGCCAAAGCCGCGCCATGGTCATAAAGTTGCAGGGTGACACCCACCACATCGTAGCCTTCGTCTGCCAATTGGGCTGCGACAACGGAGCTATCCACCCCGCCGGACATGGCAACGACCACGCGGGTTTCAGAAGGGGGCTTCGCAAAACCCAATGAATTAAGGGGTGTGTCGCTGTGAAGCGCCATGGTGAGTCTCTCCGGTCAGAAGTCGACGAGAATATAGGAAAATCTTAGATACTCTCAAGGGGCGCTTTAGGGCCTCGTTAAGTCCACTCGGAGAAAATTTTCCTCACGCGAGGAGATGGACGCAATGTTTTTGAAAAAAGTTGAGGGGCCAAGATGTGTTACCCTGTCAGACGGGCAGGTGATGACGCGGGCCGATTTGCCACCGGCCAACACCAAACGCTGGGTGGCATCACGCAAAGCCGCGGTTGTGCGCGGCGTGGCCTATGGGTTGATCACAAAGCGCGAAGCGCTTGAAACCTATGGATTAAGTGATGATGAGTTCAACGAATGGGTGACCGCTGTGTCGACCCATGGACAGGAGGCTTTGAAAGCGACAGCGGTGCAGAAATTTAGACAGAACTGATTTTGCCTCTTAACCTTCCTAAATTGGTAACGGCTCGTTAACCTTTAACCATTAAGGTTAATGTTAACGCATAAACCCTCCCAGTTGTAAGGAAGTCCAAATGAGAGTGCTGCTGGTCGAAGACGATCCCACCACATCTAAAAGCATCGAAATGATGCTGACCCACGCCAACCTGAATGTCTATGCCACAGATCTTGGCGAAGAGGGCATCGACCTGGCAAAGCTCTATGACTACGACCTGATCCTGCTGGATCTTGGCCTGCCAGACATGACAGGCCACGAAGTGCTGCGTCAGCTGCGCACATCGCGCATCGACACGCCGATCCTGATTCTGTCCGGCGCAGATGACACCGAAAGCAAGCTGAAGGGCTTTGGTTACGGCGCAGATGACTACCTGACCAAACCGTTCCATCGCGAAGAGCTGGTGGCGCGCATTCACGCGATCATTCGCCGCTCCAAAGGCCACTCTCAGTCCGTGATCAAAACCGGCCGCATCTCTGTGAATCTGGATGCCAAAACCGTTGAAGTTGAAGGCAAAACTGTTCACCTGACCGGCAAAGAGTATCAGATGCTGGAGCTTCTGAGCCTGCGCAAGGGCACCACGCTAACCAAAGAGATGTTCCTGAACCATCTTTACGGCGGCATGGACGAGCCGGAACTGAAAATCATCGACGTCTTCATCTGTAAGTTGCGCAAGAAACTCAGCGAAGCAACTGGCGGTGAGAACTATATCGAGACAGTCTGGGGCCGTGGCTATGTGCTGCGCGATCCTGAGCCAGTATCGGCAACCGACGATCCGGTGGCAATGCGCGCCTGATAAGCGCCGGGATCTACTGGACCTCGCCGCGTCTCAGCCCTATCACTTGGGAGGGTATGATAGGGAGACGCACGTGGCCAAAGAGATCGCCATTGCAGAATTGACTATGGAGCAGGCGCGCGAGGAACTCGGGCGCCTTTCCGCGTTGCTGGCTCAGGCGAATCGCGACTATCACGGCGCCGATGCGCCAAAGCTTTCGGATGCGGAATATGACCGGCTGAAGCGGCGCAATCAGGAGATTGAGGCGCGTTTCCCCGATCTCAAACGAGTAGACAGCCCCTCTGAGCAGGTGGGGGCGGCACCAGCCGAAGGTTTTGGCAAGATCACCCATGCGGTGCCGATGCTGAGCCTTGGCAATGCGTTTGAGGATCAGGATGTTCAGGATTTTGTCGACCGCATCGGCAAGTATCTGGGGCAGGGCACAGGATCGCTGGCGTTTACAGCAGAACCCAAGATCGACGGATTGAGCCTGTCGTTGCGCTATGAGCAGGGCAAGCTGGTCTATGCGGCGACCCGTGGCGATGGCGCGACGGGGGAGAATGTCACTGAGAATGCCAAGACCATTGCCGATATTCCCCATGAGATCGCAGGCGCGCCGGATGTGCTGGAGGTGCGCGGCGAAGTTTATATGAGCCATGCGGATTTCGCGGCCTTGAATGCGCGGATCACGGCAGAGAACGAGAAACGGGCAGAGGCCGGAAAGCGCGCGTTGACCGTGTTTGCCAACCCGCGCAACGCGGCGGCGGGCAGCTTGCGACAGCTGGATGCCAACGTCACCCGCGAGCGCCCCCTGAAGTTCTTTGCCTACGCCTGGGGAGAGCTGTCTGAGCCACTGGCAGAGACGCAGATGGAGGCCATCAAACGGCTTCAGTCCTTTGGGTTCGTGATCAATGATCTGACGGCACTCTGTGCAAATGCCGATGAGATGATCGCGCATTACCACAAGATCGAGGAAGGCCGCGCGGATCTTGGCTATGACATCGACGGCGTGGTTTACAAGGTCGACGAGCTGGCCCTGCAGGCGCGGCTGGGCTTTCGCTCAACCACTCCACGGTGGGCGGTGGCGCACAAGTTTCCGGCAGAGCTGGCCTGGACCTGGCTTGAGGCCATCGACATTCAGGTGGGCCGCACCGGGGCGCTGAGCCCGGTGGCGCGTCTTGCACCGGTGGCGGTGGGCGGCGTGGTGGTCTCCAACGCAACGCTGCACAATGAAGACTACATCGCTGGGCGGGACAGCAAAGGTGCTGAGATCCGCGGTGGCAAAGATATCCGCGAAGGCGACTGGGTGCAGGTTTACCGCGCGGGGGATGTGATCCCCAAAGTGGCGGATGTGGACCTGAGCAAGCGCAAAGGTGATGCTGAGCGTTATGCGTACCCCGAAAGTTGTCCGGTGTGTGGCTCCCCCGCGGTGCGTGAAGAAGGCGACGCGGTGCGCTATTGCACTGGCGGGATGATTTGTGCCGCGCAAGCCATTGAAAAGTTGCGTCATTTCGTAGCTCGCAAAGCCTTTGATATCGAAGGGCTGGGCGCAAAGCAGATCGAGATGTTCTTTGACGATCCGGATCTGCCCATCCGCGAACCAGCTCAGATTTTCACGTTGGAACGTCGGGATGCGGACAATCTGAACAAGCTCAAAAACCGGAAAGGCTGGGGCGATCAGAGCGCGGCCAATCTGTTTGCGGCCATCAACGATAAGCGCAAGATCGCCTTTGCGCGGGCGCTGTTCAGCCTTGGCATTCGCCATGTTGGCGAGAGCGCAGCCAAAGATCTGGCGCTGCATTTCATGAGTTGGGACAAGCTCGTGCATGCGGCAGAAGCGGCGCGACCAGCCGCGCTTGCTCATCGGGCGGCAGATCAGGCGGAAGAGGCCGAGCGGATCGCAGCGCAGCGCGAAGGTCGACGCGCACGTGTCAAGGAAAGCCGGGATGCGGTGATTGCAGAGTGCAAGGTGCCTGCGGGCGCAAAGGCGGTCTGGGCTGATTTGACCGGAATTGATGGTATTGGCGTCGCTGTGGGGCTGTCGCTCACGGATGCTTTTGCCAACGCCGAAGAACGCGCGGCCATTGACCGGTTGATGGATGAGCTGGACATCATCCCACCTGAAGCGCCGTCTCAGGAAAGCCCGGTGGCTGGCAAAACCGTGGTGTTTACCGGCTCGCTTGAGAAGATGACACGGGCAGAAGCCAAGGCGCGTGCGGAAAGTCTTGGGGCGAAAGTGTCCGGGTCTGTTTCCAAGAAAACCGACCTGCTTGTGGCGGGGCCGGGGGCAGGCAGCAAAGCGGCCAAAGCGCAGGAGCTGGGCATTGAAACCATCGACGAAGATGGCTGGCTGGCGATGATCGAGGGCCTATGAGCGGACGGCCGGAAAGCCTGTTTCCGCTTTTCGCGGATCTGACAAAACTGGACGGTGTTGGGCCCAAAACGGCGCAGCATCTGGGCCAAATTGATGTCACCAAACCGCGGGATCTGCTGTTTCTGCTGCCCTATGCGGGGATTGACCGTGCGCAGAAGCTTTCGGTGAATGAGGCGGAGCTGCCCGGTGTCGTGACCGTGCAGGTGCTGGTGGGCGCGCATCGCCCGCCGCGCAATCGGGGCGGTGCGTATCGCATCACGGTGCAGGACGCGATGACCTCATTTCAGATCGTGTTCTTTCATGCGCGCACAGATTATTTGCAGAAAATCCTGCCCGAAGGCGCGCGGCGTGTCGTGTCCGGCAAGGTTGAGCTGTTTGATGGCGTGGCCCAGATGGTGCACCCGGAGTATGTGGTTGCGCCAAATGAAGCCGAAGATATTCCCGCCTTTGAGCCTGTCTATCCGCTGACCCACGGGGTGTCGCAAAAGACCATGGTGAAGGCTGTGCGATCTGCTTTGTCCAAAGCGCCGGACTTTGCGGAGTGGATTGATCCTTCCCAAAAGGATCAGGCGAAATGGCCGTCGTGGTCTGAAGCCATGGCGCTGGTGCACCACCCGGAAGCGATGGAGCAGGTGTCCCCCAACCATCCGGCGCGGGAGCGGCTGGCCTATGATGAGTTTCTGGCGCATCAGATCACGTTGGCGCTGGCGCGGAGCCAGTTGCAGAAAGCCAAAGGCGTGATTTCGCAGCAAACCACTGTGTTGCAGGCGAAGGTACGCGCGGCGCTGCCGTACAAGCCCACAGGGGCGCAGGAGCGGGCCATCGAGGCAATTGCGCGCGATATGGCAGAGTCAAGCCGCATGAATCGCCTGCTACAAGGCGATGTCGGCGCGGGCAAAACGCTGGTGGCCTTTATGGCATTGCTGATCGCTGTGGAGGCGGGCGGGCAGGGCGTGATGATGGCCCCAACCGAGATTTTGGCACGTCAGCATATGGAGGGCTTGCGGCCAATGGCGGAAAGCGCTGGCGTGGTGTTGGAGATCCTCACCGGGCGCGACAAAGGCAAAGAGCGCAAAGCCAAGCTGGAGGCGCTGGCGCGGGGGGACATTCACATTCTGGTCGGCACCCATGCGGTTTTCCAGCAGGACGTTCATTTTGAAGATCTGCGGCTGGCCATTATTGACGAGCAACACCGCTTTGGTGTGCGCCAGCGGCTGGAGCTGGGCAAAAAGGGTGCCGGTGCCGATGTGTTGGTGATGACGGCCACGCCGATCCCGCGCAGTCTGGCGCTTGCGCAGTATGGCGACATGGATGTGTCGGTGCTGGATGAAAAGCCACCCGGACGTCAGCCAATCACCACCGCTTTGATCCCGACCACCCGCATGGATGAGGTTGTGGGGCATCTGCAAAAAGCGGTGGCGGAGGGCAAGCAGGCCTATTGGGTGTGCCCGCTGGTCGAGGAAAGCGAGCGGGTCGATTACACCGCCGCAGATGCACGTTTCAAAGCGCTCAGGGCCGCGCTTGGCGAAGGTGTTGTTGGGCTTGTGCATGGCCAGATGCCCCCAGAGGGGAAAGACGCGGCGATGGCGGCGTTTCAGGCCGGGGAGACACAGGTTCTGGTGGCAACAACCGTGATTGAGGTGGGCGTGGATGTGCCCAACGCCACGATCATGGTGATCGAGCGCGCGGAAGCCTTTGGCCTGGCACAGCTTCATCAGCTGCGCGGGCGTGTGGGGCGGGGCTCGCAAGCCTCAACCTGTTTGTTGATGTATCAGGCGCCGCTGACCGAAGGCGGGGAGAAGCGTCTGAAAGTGCTGCGCGAGAGCGAAGACGGCTTTGTGATTGCTGAAACTGATTTGCAAATGCGCGGAGCTGGCGATCTGATTGGCACCGCGCAGTCCGGTTTGCCGCGCTTTCGGATTGCGGATGTTGAAAGTCAGGCGAGCCTGATGGCGGTGGCACAAAGCGATGCACGCAAGCTTTTGCATGATGACCCAACCTTGGAAACAGAACGCGGGCAGGCGGCACGTGTTCTCCTGTGGCTGATGGAACAAGATCAGGCGATCCGTTTGATTTCAGTGGGTTAGCCCCGAAGGTCTCTTAATGTTCTCTTTTGTTCTCAAAAAGTTCTTTACTCGAATCGCACCACGTGAGAACAAATGGGAAACAAAACTTAGGGAGAAGGAGAGGCCCCATGATGCAGCAAATCAAATCGGTCGTGCGCAATTCAGGTGACACACTGTTGCAGGATGCTGTTGGCGGGGTGGCTCTGGTGATCATGCTGGTGCTTGCGCTGCATGTGCCTGGTTTTGTGTGACTTGATCGACTGAACTCTTTCTGTGCCACTGAGGCAGTTTCTGTCTCACCTCATTGCCTGCGGCTTTCACGCTGACCATCTGCGCATCTGTCCCCACGTGATGCGTTCTGACTGACACTGCCTGTTCCTAGTCCTCTTGGGGGTCTGCCTCCCCCTTTGTAGATGGCTCAGGTCCCACGTGATAACGCTTGGCCTTACCGCCGCCTTCTCCCCGGAAGTGCGGCGGTTTTTTTGTTCTGTAGGTCAAGGCGTTTGGATGGCAGCGCGCGGAAGAGGCACAGCGGCAATGCGGCTTCCTCTTGCCCGCAATATCCCGGGGGAGAGGCTGACGGCCGAGGGGGCTGGCCCCCTTTCATAGAGTGAAGGTCCGATCAAACAGGGTTTGACCTGTACCACCTGTGGTCGGGAATTAAGCGCAGTTGGCTTGTTCCGCGGCCTCAAAAGCTTCTGCTGTGGCCTCAAGGGCGAGCAGAATGGAGGCGTGGCGGTTTTTATAGTCGCGCGCGGGGCGCAGAACTTCGAGCCCGTCAAAGGGCGCCGGAGGTGTTGGGCCGTCCTGTTTCAACATGTCTTTGAGTGCATCGCGCGCGGCATCGATCTCTGCGCGGCTGCGGCCGATGACATTGGCACCGACGACGGAGGCGGCAGCCTGACCAAGCGCGCAGGCTTTCACATCCTGGCCAAATGCGCTGATCACACCATCGGCGACCGACACATCAACCGTCACTGTGGAGCCGCAGAGGGGCGAGCGCTTTTTGACGGTTGCGTGCGGATCAACAAGCCGGTCGGTGTGCGGAATGGATGCCGCCAATTGCAGGATCTGGCCAGAGTAAAGCTTGATCAGGTCGGTTTCGCCGGACATCGCTGTTTCCTTTGCTGCGTCATTCCTAGATAGAGAGGAAAACACGGGATGCAAAGGGGACGAAGGTATGGAATTTGATCCAAAATCACTGACCTACAATGAGGCGGGGCTGATCCCGGCGATTGCGCAGGATAGCGAAAGCGGTGAAGTGTTGATGATGGCCTGGATGAACGCCGAGGCGGTGGCCAAGACGTTGGAAACCAAGCGGGTGACCTATTGGAGCCGGTCACGCCAGTCGTTCTGGATCAAAGGGGAGACCTCTGGCCATACGCAGGAGCTTGTTGATTTCCGTTATGACTGTGATCAGGACTGCATCCTTGTGCTGATCAAGCAGGTTGGGGCGGCGTGCCATACCAACCGTCGCACATGCTTTTATACCGCTGTGCGGGATGGGCAGACCGTTGAGTTGATGAAACCGATGGATGAATGAGCTTCCAGCTCATGCCTCCGGCGAGAGTATTTTTAGCAGAATGAAGCTGGCGGCAGGCCAACCATGGCGCGGATGTCTGCGGGGGAGGCGCCGTCTTCTCTGAACTTGGCGATGGCGCGCGCATCGTCGCGTTTCGCGAGACGTTTGCCCGCTGCATCGCGGATCAGATCGTGGTGGTGATAAGTGGGCGTGGGCAGCTTGAACAGCGCCTGCAGGAGCACGTGGATTGCGGTGGCTTCAAAAAGATCCGCGCCGCGAATGACATGGCTGATATCGGTTGCCGCGTCATCCAGCACCACGGAGAGGTGGTAGGAGGCGGCCATGTTGCGGCGCGCAAGCACCACATCCCCCACGTGATTGATCAGCCTTTGGGCGACGAGCTGATGCGTGCCTGTGTGCAGCGGACCTTGCTCTTCAAAAGCGAAAGGGAGGGCCAAAGCGCAGGCCTTCTCCATATCAAGCCGTGTGCAAGTGGCATCTTGTGTGGCGTGATGGGCGTTGCGGCATGTTCCGGGATAGATGCGTCCGTCCGGGCCGAACTCCGGCACACCTTCCTGTGGCGCGCTGGCGGCGGCTTCAATATCTCGCCGTGTGCAGGTGCATTCATAGGTCAGCCCCATGTCGCGCAATTGGCTCAGCGCCAGCTCGTAGTCGGCAAAGTGGTCTGATTGCTTGCGCACCGGGCCATCCCAGGTGATCCCGAGCCAGTGCAGATCCTCATAGATCTGCTCTTCCCACGCGGGGCGGGCGCGGGATTGGTCGAGATCGTCGATGCGAAGCAAAAACTGGCCGCCCTTTGCGCGGGCTGTGTCATGGGCAAGCAGCGCGGAATAGGCATGGCCCAGATGCAAAGGGCCGGTGGGAGATGGCGCAAAGCGCGTGATGAATGTCACGTTGAGGAACCGCTTTTTGGTTTTGCGCCACCCTAGGATGATGAGATTTAGGCGTCTACCGTTGCCTGCGCATCGAGCCATGCCTGCCAGTCGGCTTTGGCGCGGTCGGTGTAGGCCTTGTAGCGGTCCTTGCGACCGCGGCGCCCCCCTTTGAGGCCATCTACCGGCTGGAACAGGCCAAAGTTCACATTCATCGGCTGGAAGGTTTTGGCCTCCGCGCCGCCGGTGATGTGATGCACCAATGCGCCCATTGCTGTGTTCAGCGGTGCGGTTGGCAGCGGTGCGCCGAGGATTTCAGCGGCCGCAAGACGCCCTGCGAGCAGACCCATGGCTGCGCTTTCCACATAGCCCTCAACGCCCGTAACTTGCCCGGCAAAGCGGATGTTGGGGCGGGATTTCAGGCGCATCTGATCGTCCAGAAGGGTGGGCGAATTGATAAAGGTGTTGCGGTGAATGCCGCCAAGGCGCGCAAAGGAGGCGTTCTCCAAACCGGGGATCATTTTGAACACATCGGTCTGCGCGCCGTACTTCATCTTGGTCTGAAATCCGACGATATTATAGAGCGTTCCCAATGCGTTATCACGGCGAAGTTGAACCACCGCATAGGGCTTATCATCCGGTTTGTGGATGTTGGTCAGGCCAACCGGCTTCATCGGCCCAAAGCGCAGGGTCTCGCGGCCACGTTCGGCCATCACCTCGATCGGCAGGCAGCCGTCAAAATATCCAGCGGTTTCGCCTTCGTGGAATTCGGTTTTGTCTGCCGCCAGCAGCGCGTCGATGAAAGCCTCATATTGCTCTTTGGTCATCGGGCAGTTGAGGTAGGCTTTGCGCTCTTCTTCGGTCTCGCCTTTGTCATAGCGCGACTGCAGCCAGGCCACATCCATGTCGATGCTTTCGGCATAGACAATCGGGGCGATAGCATCAAAGAACGCCAGACGGTCCGCGCCGGTTTCGGCCTGAATGGCCGCGCCAAGCGACGTGGAGGTCAGCGGACCGGTGGCGATGATCCAGTGGCCATCGCTGGGCAGTTCGGTGATTTCGCCGTACTCAACCGTGACATTGGGGTGCGCCATCAGCGCCTCTGTCACAGACTCGGCAAATGGGTCACGGTCCACCGCGAGTGCGCCACCTGCAGGCAGGCGGTGCTCATCAGCTTTCGACATGATCAAGCCGTTGGCCGCACGCATTTCCCAATGCAGGAGGCCCACAGCGTTTTGCTCATCATCGTCAGAGCGGAAAGAGTTGGAGCAGACCATCTCTGCCAGATGCCCGGTGCGATGGGCAAAGGTTTCCACCTTCGGGCGCATCTCGTGGATCACCACCTGAACGCCCATGTTCGCCGCTTGCCACGCAGCCTCGGAGCCGGCCATACCGCCGCCAATGATATGCAATGTCTGTGTCATGGGGGCGGACATAGGCGAGGACGCGCTCTTTGGGAAGGGGCAAGCGGCGCTCTATTGCTCCCATTTGGGCGTTTCTTTGTTGAGGAAAGCGTCTATCCCGGCCTCGGTTTCCCGCCAGAGCATATTTTGCACCATGACATCACCGGTATAGTCGTAGGCCTCAGAGAGCGGCATTTGCAGTTGTTCATAAAAAGCCTGTTTGCCGATCTTCACGGCCACACCAAGTTTGGCGGCGACGGTTTGGGCAAGCTCTTCGGTGGCAGACGCCAATTGGTCTTGCGGCACAACACGGTTGACCAGCCCAAGGGTTTCAGCGCGTGTGGCATCAATGAATTGGCCAGTGGTGAGCATTTCAAAGGCCTGTTTGCGCGGGATATTGCGGCTGAGCGCCACCATTGGGGTGGAGCAGAAGAGGCCGATGTTGACGCCGTTGACGCCAAAGCGTGTGCCTTCAGCCGCCACTGCCATATCGCAGCTTGCCACCAGCTGGCAGCCTGCGGCGGTGGCAATGCCATGCACCTGTGCAATCACCGGCTGGGGCAGGCGCTGAATGCTTTGCATCATGGTGGCGCAGCGGGTGAAGAGATCCTTGAAATAGTCTTTGCCACCATCCTCAGATTGCCGTCCGGCGGTCATTTGTTTGAGATCATGGCCGGCGCAAAAGGCCTTGCCGCTGCCTGAGAGGATCACGGCGCGGATGCTGCTGTCCCCGCTCAAGGCCTCAAATTCGGCCTGCAGGGCGGCCAGCATTTCGTCAGACAGTGCATTCAGCCGATCCGGCGCATTCATCGTGAGATGTGCCACCGCTTCCGTGTCGCGACGTTCCAGAATTGTCATCTTGCCCTCCCTGACGTTTGCGGCAACGGTAACCCCAGAGGGCAGGGAGGAAAAGTATGCAAGCAGTGATGAGTGCAGAAGAAATGACCGATTGGCTGCAGTCGGTCTTTCCGCAGGTCAAAGACGATTTTGTGGTGGAGCATATTGATGGCACCAACACGGTGATGCGTCTGATGGTGGCGGAGCGGCATCTGCGCCCGGGGGGCACGGTTTCGGGGCCGTCGATGTTCGCGCTGGCCGATGTGGCAGCCTATGTGGCGACCATGGCTTGCATTGGCAAAGAGGCGCTGACGGTAACCACCAATTGTTCGCTGGATTTCATGCGCAAACCGGCGTCTGGCAAAGACCTGATTGCGAAGGCGACGCTTTTGAAGCTTGGGCGCAGCCTGTCAGTGACAAGCATTCTGATCTATTCCGAGGGGGAAGAGATGCCGGTGGCGCGGGCCAATATGACCTATGCGATCCCGCCTAAATCGTGAGGTGGGTTTGGTACATCGTTCTGATTTTGTTGGTTGGGATGGTCAGCCGCTTTGTTGCGATTGAACGTGGTGATCCGATTGATACTGACAAGGGTACACGCATTTGGGTGTTCGATCACGGTTATCATACAGGGTTGGTATTGCCGCGTTCTGTGCTTGAGACCTTGGGAGATAGGAACTCCGTCGATTGGTTGAAGCAGTTTCCAGACGCCGAGTGGTTCGAATTTGGCTGGGGGGATGCGGGGTTCTATTTCGAAGTCCCAACATTTCGGGACGTCACACTTGCCATTGGCCTAAAGGCCTTGTTGGTACCGAGTAGAAGCGTTTTGCATATCGCGACAGGGCGGGGAAATCCGGAGATTGTTTTTCGCAGTTCCGAATACATAACTCTACATATTTCAGCCGACGCCCTGTCCGAAATGCTTCGCTTTGTTGAATCCGGAGCGGTATCGACGAACCAGCTAGGACCAGGTCTTTATGGCGTGGGGGCGTTTTATGAGGGCAGCGGACAGTATCATGCCTTCCAAACTTGCAACAGCTGGGTGTCGCAAGCGTTGCGTGCTGGCGGGGTTGCTTCAGCTCCCGGACCAGCTGTTTTGAGTTTTGGTTTGATCTGGGATTTGCACCGGCGCTATGGAGCAGAATAAAAAAAAGGGCCGGGATGAACCCGGCCCAGGGGGGAAGAGGCAACTGACGGGAGTCAGATTTGCCACATCTTCTTTTCGACTTCCGCGCGGGCGTCTGCGAGCGATACGCCGATGTCTTTGAGCTGCGCTGCGTCGAGTTTGGAGAGGGCACGGCGGGTGCGTGCGCGCTGATCCCATGCGGTGACCACAGCTGCGAAAGACAGCGCGAGGCGTGCCGCAACAGGAAGTTGCGCATTGGCGGCGTGGCTGGTCAGGCTTTCGAGGTGTGTCGTGGTCATTGTCATGGTCGTCTCCAATATTGTATTGATACAATCCTCAAGTTTGTTACACTGATTGTGTAGCTTTGGCGTGATACAATGGCGAGGAAAACATTGTGACTGGTACATTTTGGCCGCCTGTTTTTGAAAATTGTACCGATCCGAAGTATCTCGTGTTGGTACAATCACTTCGTTGTGCCGTGCATGGCGGGCAGCTGCCTGTGGGGGAAAAGTTGCCAACGGTGCGGGATCTGGCATGGGATCTTGGGATCACACCGGGAACGGTCGCCCGCGCTTACAAGCTCGCTGTGGAAGAGGGGTTGCTGGAAACCACTGTAGGACGCGGCACCTTTGTGGCCGAGGGTCGCGGTGCGCCTTTGGCAGGGCCGGATCCTTTGGTGACGGACAGTCAGAGCGGCGATATTGATCTGCGGGCTGTCCGTGTGCCGGATGTCGGGCAGGACGGCGCCATTCGCGCGGCCATGGCGCAGACCTTGAAGGAAGGGTCGCGCTATTTGCTATGCCCTGACTCAACAACAGATAAGGTCGCACGCGAAGCGGTTGTGCAGTGGATCGGACAGGACATAGCGGGCCGTATTTCAGCAGATGACGTGGTTCTGACGCTGGGGGCGCAGAGTGCCTCGATGATTGCCTTGCAATCCTGCCTGCATGGGGCGTCCCCCGTGGTGCTGACCGAAGAAATCACCTTCCCGGGGGTGCGCCACGCTTGTCGCCTGCTGCGTGCAGAGGTGATTGGCATTGGTCTGGATCAACATGGCATTCGCCCGGATCGGCTGGAAGAGGCGTTGCGGCGACATGGGGGGCAGGTTCTGATGACCTCTGCTCAAGCGCACAGCCCAACGGCCATTCACACGCCGCTGGAAAGGCGTCAGGAGATCGCGGCACTGGCGCGGCGATACAATGTGCAGATTGTTGAGGACGATTGTTATGCCATTTCCCCAACAGACGTGCCGTCTTACCGCGTTCTGTGCCCAGACCGCACTTGGTATCTTGGCTCGCTGACAAAGGCAGTCTCCTCTGCTTTGCGCTTCGGCTTTCTTGTGCCGCCGGAAGGGCGGGCGCAGCAGGCGCGGCATGTGGCGCAATCCAATTTTTACGGTGTGCCGCAGCCGATGTTGGACATCTGTGCAGAGCTGATCCTGAACGGGCAGGCGGATGGTATCAAGCGGCGTGTGTTGGCTGCGATTGATGAGCGTGTCCGAGTGGCCGTGAACATTCTGGGCAGCTGGAACATTCGCTGGCGACCGGATGTGCCGTTCATCTGGCTGCGTTTGCCACAGGGCTGGCGCGGGTCCACTTTTGTGCGGGCCTGTGATGCAGAAGGCATAAGGATCAAATCTGCGGATGAATACGCCCTGCCGGATGGGCAGGCGCCAAATGCCGTTCGGATTGCCCTCGCACCGGAATTGCCGGTGAGCGAATTGCAGGCCGCATTGGAAACTGTCTCGCGTTTGCTGGCGAAACCGCCTCTTTTGAATGAAAATTGATGGGGTAAAATAATACCTATTTTGCAAGCTATTGTTTTTGTGTACTTATTTTGGATTTACACCGCTTGACGTGACGCATAGCTGCTTTATAACCCGCCCATCATTTACTGGAGAGACCGGCGTGCCGGGATTCCCGGCCAACCCGTCAACCAATCTGGAAGACCTAATATGAAAACCTTCTCTGCTACTCCGGCAGACATCGAGAAGAAATGGATCATCATCGACGCCGAAGGCGTGGTGCTGGGCCGTCTTGCTTCGATCGTCGCCATGCGCCTGCGCGGCAAGCACAAGGCGTCCTTCACCCCGCACATGGACATGGGTGACAATGTCATCGTGATCAACGCGGACAAAATCCAGCTGACCGGTAAGAAGCGTTCTGACAAGAACTACTTCTGGCACACCGGCCACCCAGGCGGCATCAAATCCCGCACTGCAGGTCAGATCCTGGAAGGCGAGCACCCAGAGCGCGTGGTGACCAAAGCCGTTCAGCGCATGCTGCCTGGCAACCGCCTGTCCCGCAAGCAGATGACTAACCTGCGTGTATACGCTGGTGCCGAGCATCCGCATGAAGCACAAGCGCCTGAAGTCCTGGACGTTAAGTCCATGAACAGCAAGAACACCCGGAGCTAATCAATGGCTGATCAAATCAACTCGCTTGAAGAGCTGAACGCCGTAGCCGGTGAAGAAGCTGTTGTAGAAGTTGCGGCTCCTCGTGAGCCAGTGCGCGACGAACTGGGCCGCTCCTACGCGACCGGTAAACGTAAAGACGCTGTTGCCCGCGTTTGGATCAAGCCGGGCTCCGGCAAGGTCATCGTGAACGGCAAAGACCAGGACAAGTACTTTGCGCGTCCGGTTCTGCAGCTGATCCTGCGCCAGCCTTTCCAGGTTGCCGGCGTAGAAGGTGAATTCGACGTATATGCCACAGTGAAAGGTGGCGGTCTGACCGGTCAGGCCGGTGCGGTGAAGCACGGTATTTCTAAAGCTCTGCAGCTTTATGAACCCTCCCTGCGCGCACCTCTGAAAGCCGCTGGCTTCCTGACCCGCGACAGCCGCGTTGTGGAACGTAAGAAATACGGTAAGCGCAAAGCGCGTCGTTCGTTCCAGTTCTCCAAGCGTTAATCGCAGGACAACATGCAAAAAAGAAAGGGCTCGCAGATTTGCGGGCCCTTTTCTTTTGCGCGACTGGCGGGGCGATCGGTGGGTGACGCAGCAAAAAAAAGAAGGGGCGTGTTGGACGCCCCTTTTGATTTTCGTGTTTGATTTGCGGGACGTTAGGCCTGCGCCAGTCCTTCGGCCTCAACCTGTTCCCAGATCGCGTCCCAGGCTTTCTGCATCCGGCCTTTGTGCTTCACGCCTTTGGCCGCATCATAGTTGGCCATCATGCCGTCGCCCTGCACGATGATCAGGCCAGCCATCCCCATGCTGGCATGCGGGGTGCATTTGTAGCCATAGAAACCCGGCACATCGAGCGTGATCTCAAAATCTTTGCTGATCTTGCTTTTCCAGGTGTCGACGCCTTCGGGGAGCATGCCCTCTATGCTTTCGCTGTTGTGGCCTTTGTCCTCAGAGACAAAGCGCACCGTGTCTCCGGCTTGCGCAACCTGAATGAGCGGATGGAACACCATGCGGCGTTTCTTGTCTTCAGGGTGTTTGTTCAGCATCTGAATGTCGACGGTGGATTGTGCAAAGGCAGGGCGCGCCAGCATCAGGGCAGCACCTGCAAGCATCAGCTGGCGGCGATTGATCTCAAATTTCATAGCGATGTCTCATGTTTTTGGCTGGGTGCCATACTGGCAAGCGGCCCTAGTTCTAGCTGGCAGCGTCTCTAACGCTTGATGGCTATGTTTAACGAGTTAATTTTGTGCGGCAGGAGCTTCAACCCAAATGGGAGGCAGTTTTGGCGACATTTTGTCTCTGTCACGTTTCATAGGCGGCTGTGGAATACCTCTGCGCAACAGGGGAGTAAGTCACCGTTGTCGCTCAGGATTTTCACAATTAACGGTTGATTAACCATTTCTAACGACTCTTTAACCACGTTTGTTTGTGTTGCGGAGAGGGTTATGGTGTCTCCATCTGTGCGTGTTGTTCGCCTGTTGGCCTTGATGGCTGCGGTGCCAACCGTGGCGCTTGGCGGGTTGGCGATGCTGTCACAGGACAGCAAACATGTGCTGGCGCATGGGCCGTTGATCTCAGATCACGCGGAGGTTGCCTGCGACGCCTGCCATGTGGAAAGCGCGGGGAGTATCCGGCAACAGATTCAGGCGCAGTTACACTACGCATTTGGATCGCGCGCCACGGCTGTGGATTTTGGATATCAAGAGGTGACCTCAAAGGCGTGCTTGGCCTGTCATGCACGCCCCAATGAGCGCCATCCAATCTATCGTTTTCAGGAACCACGGTTTGCGCAAGCGGTGCAAATGGTGGATGCGCGCAGCTGTTTGGGCTGCCATTCCGAGCACAGTGAACAGGTTGTACACAGCGCTGTGGGTGTGTGTCGGGCCTGTCATGAGGGGATCAAGGTTAAGAATGATCCTATTGATATAAAACATGAAATACTCATCGAGCAGAAGAAGTGGGAGAGCTGTCTGGGCTGTCACGACTTCCATGGCAACCATGCGTTCAAGGCCCCTTTGCACATCGCGGAGGCCATACCAGCAGAGGTGATCAGGCAATATTTTCTGGGAGGGCCTGATCCTTATGGGGAGGAAAAACTCTATGAAGCGAGGACGGAATGACAACGCTACGTATCGTTTTGCTTGGCGGTTTTACCTGTCTGGCGATCTATCTCTTCGCCACGGCACCGCCACCTTTGAGGGACGGCGGCGAAAAGGTCAGCGACTGTCAGCACCCGGTCACCGACCTGTTTGCCGTTGCCAACCACATCAATGCGGCGGCGCGGGGCATTTACACCAAACGTATCGTGGGCGGGGGGATGGCCGCTGGTCTCAAGTTTGGTGAAGAGTGGCGGGAACCCGGTATGGAGCAAGGGCCATTGCCTGCTCTCTTCTTGCGGGAAACGGCGGCGCAACTGGAGGCGTTGCCACCGCGCCTGGGGCTGTATTTGGGGTCTGATGCGCCGATCAATCCGTCAAATCTCTTCTCCGATGCGCAGATGCGTGCGTTTGAGCAGCTCAAGCAGACGCGCGCACCGGTTTTTTCAGAAGACGATCTGGCCGGCCAAGTGGCGATGTATCCGGATTTGGCCTCGGTCGCGCCATGCGTCAGTTGCCACAATGAGCATAAGGACAGCCCCAAAACAGACTGGCAGCTCGATGATGTGATGGGGGCAACCACCTGGACCTATCCCTCCGCGCAGCTCTCTACAGAGGAGTTCTGGACCACCATCGAGGCGCTGTTTGTTGCGGTAGAGCGGACATATAGCGCCTATCTGGCCAAAACCGATGGCTTTGAGAAAGCGCCTGTTGTTGGAGCGCACTGGCCCGCGAAAGACAGCTATCAACTGCCGGAGACCAATGTGTTTGTCGGCGAGGTCCGATCGCAAGTCTCTGATGGCATTCTCAAAACCATGCTCCGCAGTCAGCGTAGCAAGGAGAGCGAAACCCAATTTGGCGCTGCAAATGCGGCTAGTATGGAAGGAGATCTCTCATGCGCATTTTGATCGCCACCATGCAACGTGTACCCTATGCGGCGATGGCTGTTTTGGGATTAAGCCTTGCTGCGACCATTCTGTTCTTTGAAATCAAGATGGGGTTGCTTGCGCCTCTCTCAGGCTTTGGCCAGCAAGTTCTGACAGGGTGTTTGCTGCTGGGGCTGCTGGGCTATCAATGGGTGCTGTTTGCCAAACGTGTGCGCAAAGACAACAGCCATATGCGGCAAAACCTGACCATCCACCGCTGGGTCGGTGTGGCGGCGACCTTTGTTTTTGCTTTGCACGCGGTGCGTTTCGGGCATGTCTGGATGACGGGGGTGAGCACGGTGTTCTTTTTGATCGCTGTGACCGGCGTGTTCAATCGCACGGTGCTTGGGTATCGCAAGAATTGGATGTATCTCGTTTGGCTGTTTTGCCATATCGGCCTGTCAGCCGCGCTTTTCCCACTGGTCGGGGTGCATATCTGGGTGGCGCTTGCGTATCAGTGACGCGGGCGAAGCGCCTTGGAGGGGGCTATTTCCGACGCCGCTTCAGCACGCGGCGCATCAGCCGTAGGCGCCTGAAGATATTGCGTTTATCGCGGTTTACTTCTGTAAGCAGATGACAGGCCAGCGGCGCGAGCACAGGGTCTTCTTCTGCAGAGAGCCACAGCATGCCCAGAAGATTGCGATCCAAATCTCCATGCACCAGCGAATAGGGCGTGAGTTTGAGAGGGAGCTTTTTACCTGTGCGATTTTTCGGGTCAAAAGCAGTCTCAGCGGAGGCGCCGCTATAGAGGCGTTCGGTTTCATAGAGCTTCATCATATTGAAAAATATGATGAGTTCTCCGGCGCATCGCCTCTGTGCCTCGGTTGTTCCCAGGTCGCGAAAGGTCTGGAGGGCAGAGAGCTTCCAACGCATGTCCAGCTCTTCCAAAAGGAATCTGGAGTGATCTTGCCAACACTTCTGAAACAGATCCTGCGCAATCTGCGGCGTGTTGCGGCGTCGAGAGCCCGCGATGACCAGCGCATGCAGAGCAAGCAGCTGGGGGCGCCCTGAGAATTCTGTTTGAATGTTCTGAAATTTCTCCGCTGCCGAAGCGAGGTTTTTGATATCCAGATTTTCGGTGGGCGGCACGGTTTGGTCTTTGAGCTGCTCAAGGCCACCGTGGCTGATCTCTTCCAGAAGCGCCTGCATCCCGTGGTATTCGGCACGTTGCTGGGGCGCGCGTTTCACCATGGAGGCGAAGCCATCCGGATAGGTTAACTCACCGCGAAATATGGTGAAAATATCCATTGCGGCTCATAGATCCTTGTCGATCAATCCCAGGCCGCGCAGGTAGACGCCGATGCCGCTTTCCAAAAGGTCTTCCGGCGCGAAGGGGCTCTGGGTGCCGGGGGAGTTGCGTGCGTAGAGTTCGACGACGCCGTGGCTCATGGCCCAGACATGGGCGGAGAACATGCTGGCCGGTGGGCGTTTTTCCGGTGGGATATGTTTGGAGAGCTCTGCGGCGGCGTGTTCCATAACGCCGCGGGCGCGGGTCGCGACTGCGGCGAGCTCTGGCGTGCGGTTGACAGAAATGCCGCTTTCAAACATGGCGATGTAGTGGCCGGGATACTTGCGGGCAAAGGCGAGATAGGCCCGTCCGGTGGCCTCAAAAGAGGCGAGGGCGGATGGCTGTCCCTTATCAAAGGCGAATTGCATGAGGTCGGCAAAGATCTCATAGCCTTGGCGGGCGGCCTCTGCGATCAGGTCTTCGCGGCCTTCAAAATGGCGATAGACCGCCGCTGGTGTGACGCCTGCAGTTTTGGCCGCCTCAGACAGGGTGAAGCCTGTGGGGCCTTTTGCCTCGATGAGACTCAGGGCTGCTTCAACCAGCGCCTGGCGCAGGTTGCCGTGGTGGTATCCGCGTTTAGGCATCCCAGATATCCGGTCCGCCGCACACAGATGTATCAACCTTCCCAATAGCTTGCGTGTCTTTCCTTTCGTAAGGTAAGGCGTGCAGAACCGTGCGGATGGCGCTGAGGCGCGCGCGGCGCTTGTCATCAGAGCGGATCACGGTCCACGGCGTGTGCAGGCCGTGGCAGCGGGTGAGCGTCTCCTCAATGGCGCTGGTATAGGCATCCCAGCGTTTGAGGCCTTCAACATCGATCCAGCTGAGTTTCCATTGCTTGAGCGGGTCTTTTTCGCGCTCCAGAAAGCGGCGGAGCTGCTCTGCGCGGCCGACGTTGAGCCAGAACTTGAAAAGATGCACACCGTCATCCACAAGCGCCTGCTCAAAGGCCGGGGTTTGCTGAAAGAACCGTTCACGATCTGCGTCTTCGGTAAAGCCAAAGACCTTCTCGACCACGCCACGGTTGTACCAGCTGCGGTCAAAGAATGTGATCTCGCCGCCGGAGGGTAGGTGATTGATATAGCGCTGAAAATACCACTGGGATTGCTCCGCTTCAGTGGGTTTGGAGAGCGCGACAACCCGCGCGCCGCGTGGGTTCAGGTTTTCGCGAAAGCGTTTGATGGTGCCGCCTTTGCCCGCAGCATCGCGCCCCTCAAAGACCATAGCGATGCGCGCGCCGCTCTCCTTGACCCAATGCTGCATCTTGACCAGTTCGATTTGCAGCGCTTCCAGCTCTGCCTCGTAGATTTTGCGGCTCAGGCGCTCTTTGTGGGGGTAGCTTTCGCTGAGAATGTCATTCTTGTCCGCCCCTTTGATGGCATCGCGTATGGGCTTGGGGGCCTCGTCTTTGAAATACGCGCTGATGGCACCGTCAAATGGCAAGTCCATGAAACATCTCCGTTTTCCCCAATATGGGGTGCATCGCGCCCTAGTGCAATCCGGCGCGGGTGGCGGCGCGGTCGATGGCGGCGACAATCTCGTCGGGGTTGGTGTGATGGGGCATATGCCCGACACCGTCCAGAGTGACAAGATGCGCGCCTGAAATGTCCTCGACCATGCGGGTGGAGTGCACTGTCAGGCCGACGATGGTGTCGGCGTCGCCATGCACGATCTCTACCGGCAGGCTAAGGTTCTTGTACTGTGGTGCCAGTTCGCGCAGCTCCTCGCGCAGGTCGGTGCGCTGCTGGGCATTGGCGATCAGGGAGTGCGGACGGAGGATCAGGGGCACGGCAATGGCCTCTGCATAGCCCTCTGGTGCGGCCTGTGGGGCAAAGATCTCGGCGATGCTTTTCGCAACGTATTCCTCGCTGGCCCATGCTGAGATGAGGCGGGAGATTGTTGGGCCAATCCAAGGGCTTGCGATGCGTTTATAGAGCGGGTTCAGAGGGCCTTGCCACGGGTAGGTTGCCCCCGCGATGGACACAGCGGCAGCGATGTGGTCGGGGTGATGCACGGCCCAGGCCATGGTGACGGCCCCGCCAAAGCTTTGGCCGACAACAATCGGATTGTCCGCCCCAAGCATCTTTGTGGCAGAAGACAGCAGCTTGGCCTGATCAATGAGCGTGACGCCTTTGCGCGCGAGCGGCGGGGTGTGGCCCATGCCGGGGCGATCAAAAACAAGGACGTGATAGCGGTCCGTGAGGCGGTCCACAAAATCAAAGGTGAAGTCATGGGTGTTTCCGGAGGCACCGTGGATCAGCACCACAGTTGGGTTTTCAGGGTTGCCACGCGCGACGTAATGCACGGGGTGACCACTGACCTCCACAAAGGCGCCTTCGGGTGGGAAATTCTCTCGTGCGGCTCTCAAGCGGGACTGGACCTTCCACCAAGTGGTTGCTGTCACGACCAAAATCGTGATCAAACAAAGTATGACAATCCACCGCAGCATGTTTTTCTCTCCCGTCAAAGAGGCTCAGATCGCTCTGAGCACCTGCCCACAGACTAGCCAAAGTTGTGGGCATGAGGGGATTCACAATTGCGCGGGTGACGCAACGGGAGGCTGCGCTGGGGTTAGCCGCGCAGGTCGGTGATCTCCTGGCCGATGCGGCTCATGTCAAACGGCGTGGTGTGATAAATCTCGGAAATCCAGTTGCCATAAAGCAGATGTGCGTGGCTGCGCCAGCGGTTCTGCGGCGGGTTGGCGGGATTGTCGTCCGGGTAGTAATTCATCGGCACGTTGATGGGTGTGCCCTCGGCTACGTCGCGGTCATACTCTTGTTTCAACGTGTCACTGTCGTATTCGAAGTGGTTGAAAATAAAGAGATCTCGGCTTTCAGGAGCTTCCACCAGACAAGGTCCGACATCGGCGCTGTAGAGCAGGGTGTTCAGCTCTGGCCGAGCGTCGATTTCATCCTGACGGATTTCGGTCCAGCGGCTGACCGGGATCACGCAATCGTCTGAAAAACCACGCAGATAGGGTGAAGCTTCGGCCAAATTCTGATGGCGGAAACAGCCAAAGGCCTTGTGGTCCAGCAGGTGTTTTTTGACGCCGTGGAAATAGTTGATCATCGCCATGCCACCCCAGCAGACGCCGAAGGTGGAGTGCACATGGGTGCGGGTCCAGTCAAAGACCTCGCAGAGCTCTTCCCAGTAGGTCACATCATCAAAGGGCATATGCTCGATGGGCGCGCCGGTGATGATTAGCCCGTCAAACTTCTCTCCGCTGGCTTTAACATCCTGAAAAGGCCGGTAAAACTCTGCCATATGCTCGGCGGCGGTGTTGCGGGTCTTGTGCTCGCTCATGCGGATGAGCGAGAGTTCGATCTGCAACGGCGTGGCACCAATCAGGCGGGCGAACTGGTTTTCGGTCTGAATCTTCTTGGGCATCAGGTTCAGAAGCCCGATGCGCATGGGGCGGATGTCCTGACGGGCCGCTTGATCTTCGGCCATGACCATAACGCCTTCGTGCTTGAGCACGTCAAAGGCGGGTAGGTCGGCGGGGATCTTGATAGGCATGTGGGTCTCTTAAACTCTGAATGTCAGGAAGGGCGATACTTAAGCGGCGCGGGCCTGGTCCTCAAGGGCGCTGGCGATCACATGATTGAAATCATCGGCTGTGGCAACGGTTGCAACGCTTTCAGGCGTGATGGTGATGCCCCATTTGGCCATAGCGGCATAGCGCGGCTGGCGATGCGCGAGCGCGCGGGCATAGGTCCAGCGCACGAAGGCGTCAGGATCAACGCTGCTTTCTATCTGGCCGGTTTCGCCGAGATAGTCGCTCCATGCGGACAGAAGGAATTCCGGCTGATAATACATGGGCTTAGGGTCGCGATCAAAGCGCTTCACCAGAGCCTCGGAATGGGCCTCAGAGCCTTTGAGCCAGACCATCAATGTGGTCTCAGAGAGGGCGGTCATCACAGGGTCTATGGGGTCCTCAGGATCAACCACCTCGCAGATCGAGCCGCCGGTGTCGCAGACAAAATGGTTGTAGCCATAGAGGTCGTGCGCGCGGTTGATAAAGAGTTTGGTATCCATCAATGCGGCAATCTCTGCCGTGCGATGTTGCTCCTGCCGCGCCATGTATTCGGCAAACGGCAGACCGCCCTGGTCCGGGTTGCCCGGTTTGCCAAGGTAGGTGGAGAGCGGCGCGAGGTTGTTGAAGGTGATGTTGGAGCCGATGTAGATCGAATCCGTCATCAGGAGCTCGCGCAGAAAGGGCACTTTCATTGCCTCGCGCTTGGCGTTGTCGGCAATGTGCTCGCCCATGTAGCGGGTGCCGATGCGATAATCGACCGAGTAGTGGAACCAGTCGCCGTTGTCCCGCAGGGCGTTGGAAATATGCGTTTTTCCCAAACCTGACATGCCAAAGAGCAGCACTTTTTTCTGTGCCGCATCAAGCCAGTCTTGCGCCGATTTGTAGATCATGGGCGGGTCCCTTTTGTCTTGCGCCCATGGTGGTACTGCGCGCGGGCAAAGGGGTCAAACGCAATCGCGCAACGGGGGGGCGTTAACCATGAAATCCCGTGTCGGTATTGCGTCGGTATCGCGGCTGTATCGCGGAGGTGCGAAAATCGCGCCCGAAAATTGGTTACGGCACCGCGCGTTGCGTGGATTTGCGCGTCGCACCAAAAGAAAAGGGCATGACCTGCGTCATGCCCTTGGTGTTGGTTTTGTCTGATGTTTGATCAGTGATCAGACCAGCCGCGAGTTGTCTTTGGCGGCGCGCACAAAGTCGCGGAAGAGGGGGTGCGGATCAAACGGCTTGGATTTCAGCTCCGGGTGGAACTGCACGCCGATAAACCATGGGTGGTCTTCCCATTCCACGATTTCCGGCAGGCGGCCATCAGGACTCATGCCGGAGAAGCGTAGGCCACAGGCCTCAAGCTGTTCGCGGTATTTGATGTCGACCTCATAGCGGTGACGGTGACGCTCTTCGATCGCGGTGCTGCCGTAGACCTCGGCCACCTTGGAGCCTTCGATGAGAGCCGCGTCATAGGCGCCAAGGCGCATGGTGCCGCCTTTGTTGTCAGAGGCCTTGCGGGTGACCTTGGCGTTGCCCTGCACCCACTCCTTGAGGTGGTAGACCACCGGCTCAAAACGCTTGCCACCGGCTTCGTGGTCGAACTCTTCGGAGCCCGCAGTGTCGATGCCAGCCTTGTTGCGGGCCGCTTCGATCACAGCCATCTGCATGCCGAGGCAGATGCCGAGGTAGGGGATCTTGTGCTCACGCGCATATTGCGCTGCTTTGATCTTACCTTCGGTGCCGCGCTCGCCAAAGCCGCCGGGCACCAGAATGGCATCATAGCCTTCCAGATGCGGGGCTGCGTCACCCTTGTCAAAGACCTCGGCGTCGACCCAGCTGACCTTCACTTTCACACGGTTGGCCATGCCGCCGTGGGTGAGCGCTTCTTTGATCGACTTATAGGCGTCTTCGAGCTGGGTGTATTTGCCAACGATGGCCACATTCACCTGACCGTCGGTGTTGTGCAGACGGTCGTTGACGTCTTCCCAGACAGAGAGGTCAGGGCGTGGGGCCGGAGCGATGCCAAAGGCATCCAGAACCGCCTGATCCAGACCTTCACGGTGATAGGCCAGCGGCGCTTCATAGATCGACTTCAGATCATAGGCTGGTACAACGGCCTCTTTGCGCACGTTACAGAACAGGGCGATTTTGCCGCGCTCTTTTTCCGGGATTGGCTGCTCGGAGCGGCAGACCAGAATGTCAGGCGCGATACCGATGGATTGCAGCTCTTTCACGGAGTGCTGGGTTGGCTTGGTCTTCAGCTCGCCGGAGGCTGCGAGATAGGGCAGCAGGGTGAGGTGCATGAAGATCGCATCGCCACGGGGTTTGTCATGGGCAAACTGGCGGATGGCTTCAAAGAAGGGCAGACCTTCGATGTCGCCCACAGTGCCGCCGATTTCACAGAGCATGAAGTCGACTTCGTCGTCGCCCACATGCAGGAAGTCTTTGATCTCGTTGGTGACGTGCGGCACGACTTGAATGGTTTTGCCCAGATAGTCGCCACGGCGCTCTTTCTCCAGCACGTTGGAGTAGATGCGGCCGGAGGAGACGGAATCGGTCATGCGGGCAGGCACGCCGGTGAAACGCTCGTAGTGGCCGAGGTCGAGATCGGTTTCCGCGCCATCGTCGGTCACAAAGACCTCGCCGTGTTCAAACGGAGACATGGTGCCCGGATCAACGTTCAGATAGGGATCCAGTTTGCGCAGACGCACTGTGTATCCCCGCGCTTGCAGAAGCGCGCCCAATGCGGCTGATGCCAGGCCTTTGCCCAGCGATGAAACAACCCCACCCGTAATGAAAATGTAGCGAGCCATGCCTCTGGCGTCCCCCGTGATTGTCGATTTAGCAGCGCCCAAGCCGAGGCGATTCACACCGCCAAATGACCCAGCATCACGGGACTTAATTTATATAGGATTCGCAGCAAGAAGGCAACCGGACCGCAAGATGCTGTTGCGGTCGGCTTTCGTGCCTCAAGCTATGGTGGTGCCCGCAGGGGGCAAAAATAGTTGTGGCCCCCAGAGGAGGGCCACGTCAGCCAGCCCTTTGGGCCAGAGATCAGTCGGCGCGCGGCACCAGCGGCGCGTTGTCGCCTTCAGACGGTGGCAGCAGCGAGTCGCCAGCGCCCGGCAGTGTTGGCGCGGTTTGCTCTGCCGCAGGGGCTTCGGTGCCCAGACGGTCAAACACAGAGCTGGATGCGGAATTTTTCGCTGCGATCACGGTCAGGGCGATCGAAGTACAGATGAACGCGCCCGCCAGGATCCAGGTCACACGTGTCAGCGCGGTTGCAGCTGCGCGGCCGGATACGGCACCGCCGCCGCCGCCCATGCCAAGGCCACCGCCCTCGGAACGCTGCATCAGAACGACGCCAATCAGCGCCAGAGCAAGAAGAAGGTGGATGATGAGGACAACGTTTTCCATTGGGACCTGTAAAAGCGAGCGTTCGGTTTTGTTAGCGGGGTATGTAGGCAAGTTTGGCGCGGGGGGCAAGGTGGTTTCGCGCGGCTCTTGCGCGAACACAGTGTTGACGGGGTGTTGCCGGGGCGTTGAGGGCTGTTGAAAGGGCAATAATCGCGTCCTGTCAATGAGGTGACTGGACAGGTTTAAGAGCGCGTGGCAGGCTCCGGCCCATGCCACATGATCACGCAGACCACCCGCATTCACATTTGCCTTCTGACCCTGCTTTGCGGGTGAAGGCGCTGGAAACATTGTTGACCGACAAAGGCTTGGTGGATCCGGCCGCTTTGGATGAGATCATTGATCTCTATCAGAACAAGATTGGTCCGCAGAACGGCGCCAAGGTTGTGGCGAAGATGTGGGCGGACCCTGACTTTCATGCGCAGATGATGGCCGATCCGATGCCAGTGCTGCGCGAGATGGGGCTGTATGGGCGGCAAGGCGAGCATATGGTGTTTGTCGAAAACACCGATGAGACCCACAATATGGTCGTTTGCACGCTGTGTAGCTGTTACCCGTGGCCGCTTTTGGGCATTCCGCCGGGGTGGTACAAATCAGATGCCTACCGCGCGCGTTCTGTGCGGCAGCCGCGCAAAGTGCTGGAAGAATTTGGCGTGACTTTGCCAGAGGGTCAGAAAGTGCGTGTCTGGGACAGTACGGCAGAGGTGCGCTATCTGGTGGTGCCGCAGCGGCCCGCAGGTACCGAGGGCATGAGCGAGGCGGCGCTGGCGGAGCTGATCACACGCGACAGCATGATTGGGACGGCGTTGGCGAAGGAGCCAGGCTTGCAGGAGGGGGGCGCATGAGCCGGATACATGACATGGGCGGGCGTCTTGGCACTGGGGCGGTGGACCCGACGGATGGCTATGAGTTTGCAGAGGCCAAAGATTGGCACAAACGGGCGCTGGCTCTGAACGTGGCTTGCGGCTTTCTGGGGCAGTGGAATATTGATGCCTCCCGCCATGCACGCGAGCTGCTGAGCCCTGAGGATTACACGCGGTTTTCTTATTATGAGAAATGGATGGGCGGCCTTGCGGACCTTATGGTGGCGCGCGGGGTTTTGACGGAAACGGAGCTTGCCAGCGGGCAGGCGGAAGGTGTCTCTCCCGTGGCGGAGCGGGCAGCGAAGCCCGGTGCGGTCACCGGCGCGCTGATGAATGGCAGCCCCTACACTCGGGAGGCCGCAGCACCGCAGTTTGCGGTGGGCGCAAAAGTGCAGACACGGCGGCCTGCGCGCAATGTGATGGTGCAGGGCGGGCACACACGTCTGCCAGCCTACGCCAGCGGGGCCAAAGGCGAAGTGGTTTTGCAGCATGGCGCACATGTGTTTCCTGACAGCAATGCGCATTTTCAGGGCGAGGCGGCTGAGCCGCTCTATGCGGTGCGGTTTTCGGCGCGGGAACTCTGGGGCGCGGAGGCTGATCCGCGTGATGAGGTCGTGCTGGACCTGTGGGAGAGCTATCTGGAGCCCGCAGAATGACATGGTGCGGTGGCAAGCCGGAACCTGCGTTTGATGCACCCTGGCATGCGCAGCTTTTCGCGCTGACGGTCGCGCTGAATGAGGCGGGGCACTTTGGCTGGCCGGATTGGGCGGAGCGCTTTGGCGCCACGTTAAAGGCGCATGGATTGGCCAAGGAGCTTGATGGCGGGGAAGATTACTTCAACGCCTGGCTCGAAACGCTGGAAGGGTTCTTGCAGGATCTGGGATTGGCGGAGGCTGCGGTTTTGCGTGATCTGAAAGAGGGCTGGACCCGGGCCTATCTGAACACGCCACATGGGGCGCCAGTCCACTTGGCGGCGGGAGAAGCCGCGGGCTGAGCCCATTTGCGCGTTCTGTCAGAGAAATTGCGGCACTTACGCGCTTTGGCGCAGTTTGCGGTTTCGCACCTGCATCAACATCGCTAAAAGGGCGCGGGTTTGAACTCTCTGCAAAGGACCGGATATGGCCAATGTTGTTGTTGTAGGCGCTCAGTGGGGCGACGAGGGAAAAGGCAAGATCGTCGACTGGCTCAGCGAGCGTGCCGATGTGATCGCACGTTTCCAAGGTGGACATAACGCTGGCCATACGTTGGTGATCGACGGGAAAGTCTACAAGCTGCACGCGCTGCCGTCCGGCGTTGTGCGCGGTGGCAAGCTGTCGGTGATCGGCAATGGTGTGGTGCTGGACCCGTGGCACCTGATCAAAGAGATTGCGACTGTGCGTGAGCAGGGCGTCGAGATTTCCCCTGAGACCCTGATGATTGCGGAAAACACCCCGCTGATCATGCCATTCCACGGTGAGCTGGACCGGGCACGCGAAGAGGCGGCCTCCAAAGGCACCAAGATTGGCACCACCGGTCGCGGCATTGGCCCGGCCTATGAAGACAAAGTGGGTCGCCGTGCGATCCGTGTGGCAGACCTTGCGGATGAGGCCACGCTGGAAGCCCGTGTGGACCGTGCGCTGCAGCACCATGATCCGCTGCGCAAAGGTCTTGGTGTGGAGCCGATTGACCGTGACGCGCTGATTGCACAGCTCAAAGAGATTGCAGCAGAGATCCTGCCTTATGCGGCGCCTGTCTGGAAAGTGCTGAACGAGAAGCGCAAGGCGGGCAAGCGGATCCTGTTTGAAGGGGCGCAGGGCGCGCTTCTGGACATTGATTTTGGCACATATCCCTTTGTGACCTCCTCCAATGTGATTGCAGGCCAAGCGGCCACCGGCGTGGGCATTGGCCCGGGCTCCATCGACTATGTGCTGGGCATTGTGAAAGCCTACACCACCCGCGTGGGCGAAGGCCCGTTCCCAACCGAGCTTCTGAAAGAAGACGGCACACCGGATGCGGATGGCGAGCGCCTTGGCACCCGTGGCCATGAGTTTGGCACCACCACCGGCCGTCAGCGCCGCTGTGGCTGGTTTGACGCCGCGCTGGTGCGTCAGACCTGTGCAACTTCCGGCATCAAAGGTATCTGTCTGACCAAGCTCGATGTTCTGGACGGCTTTGAGACGCTGAAAATCTGCGTAGGCTACGAGCTGAATGGCGAGACGCTGGATTACCTGCCCACAGCAGCAGATCAGCAGGCGCGCTGCAAGCCGATCTATGAAGAGATTGCAGGCTGGAGCGAAAGCACCGAAGGCGCGCGCAGCTGGAATGACCTGCCGGCCAATGCGATCAAATACGTCAAGCGCGTCGAGGAGCTGATCGAATGCCCTGTGGCATTGCTCTCCACCAGCCCGGAGCGCGAAGACACCATTCTGGTGACCGATCCGTTTGCGGATTGATCGCGTAGTTGATTTGAGGATCGCGGAAGGGAGAGAGTGAGATGGCACTGAGCTACAAGGCACGGCGGCGCGTTGCGCTTTTGGTTCTCGTGGTGGGGCTGCCGATCTACATCATCCTGGCGTCCGTTCTGGCCACGACGCTTTCGCCAAACTCCTTCATCGGGACGTTGGCGCTCTATGTCGGGCTGGGAATTGTGTGGATCCTTCCGTTCAAATCGGTTTTCAAGGGCATCGGCCAAGAAGACCCCAATGCCGCGCCGCATCGGTTTGACGATGATCCGCAATAAGCGCGACCTAAATTGATTGAGAGAGCGGCGACACCTTTGTGTCGCCGTTTTCGTTTTTGCTGCGGGGTTGCGGGGCAGGTCAGGGTTTGCGAGGCTGTCGGCAGACAGGAGAGGCAAGAGCCATGGCGCAGCTTCCAGAACGCACCGCGTTTTCATACCGCGACGATCCCGCGATCCCGGGTTTTGACGACAGCGGACCCATTGCCGTGATGGACGGGGACTGTGCGCTGTGCAGCTTTGGGGCGCGGATGATCGCGCGGTTTGATCGCGCCGAGCGGTTTCGAATTTGCCCCGGACAGACCGCGCTGGGCACCGCGCTTTTGGCACATTATGGCTTGCGGCCGGATGATCCGGAAAGCTGGCTTCTGATTGTCGATGGGCGCGCTTACAGCTCGCTTAACGCCATCATCCGGGTCGGGGCCGAGGTGGGTGGCGTGGGCCATCTGATGTGGCCGCTGAGGCTTCTGCCGCGTGCGGTTCAGGATTGGATTTACCGCCGCATTGCGCGCAACCGCTATGCGCTGTTTGGGCGCGGCGATATGTGCGCGATGCCTGATGCGCGGCTTAAGGCGAGGTTGTTGCTGGAGTGAATTCACCGCATTTTGAACGGGCCTTTAGGGAGGTTTGGTTGGAATTGCCTCGGGAAATCAGAGATTTGCACGAAGTTTCTGATGTCCGGAGGTTCGCAGGGATTGCGCGCGTCGAACGTGGGAGGCAATTCATTCCACGCCTGATTGCTTCTCTATTTGGATTTCCACCAGCGGCGGATGCATGTCCGGTTCAGGTGACCAAAACACGTGAAGCGAACGGAGAGCTCTGGGAGCGACAGTTCGATTTGAAGCGATTTCGGTCGCGGTGCGCAGCTGCGCCAGAGGCAGGGCGTTTTCGCGAACGATTTGGCGCGTTTCTATTTGAGGTTGATCTCGACGTCAGAAACGGCGTGGTTTCAATGCCGCTCAGGCGCGGCTGGTTTCTAGGTATTCCGTTGCCGCGTTGGACATTACCAGAAAGCGAAACACGTGAGTTTGTTGCAAACAAACGCTTCAACTTTGATGTGGCACTTCGAGCGCCTTTGAGTGGTGCATTGATTGTGCGGTATCAGGGGTATCTGGTGCCTGATGACCAAGTTTTAGAGTGAAAGCTCCACACAAGCAAAAACCCCGACCAACGGCCGGGGTTTTCTGGTCTGAATGCAGTAAAAATCAGCCCGCTTCGCGGTCGCGGGGCTGGAAATTGATCGCCTGGTTGGCGGTGAAACGGCCACCGGCGAGTTTGTCGATCTTTTGCTGGCGCAGGAGTTGGCCGAAGCTGCGCAGACCCTCTTCGCGGGAGAACTGCGGGATGTTCACTTCGCGGGCCATACGCATCAGCATGGGGCGGGTGAAGCGGTCCAGACCTTCCACATAGGTCAGATAGGCCGCTGCGGCCTCAACGCTTTCGGGCAGCTGGGTGGCGCCAACAGATTTGGCGTAGTCCAAAAATCCGCTCATCGCAGAGCTGCCCGAGCTGACCGGAGCCGCCGCGCGAGCCGCTTCTTCGCGGTCGACCTGATCAGCGGAAATGCGACGCGGGCGAACAGGGATGCGGCGCGGCGCTTTCTTAGGGGCAGTGCTCTCTGGTTGAGCGGATTTTTCTTCGGCCTCGGCGGGCGTGTCGACACGCTGGGCAGCCACCAGTTTGAGCGGGGCAGCTGCGGATTTGGCGCCACCTGTGGCGGCGCGCACAACGCTGGCGAGATCGCTGCGGTAGGCGGTTGTGCCGTCTTTGCTCTTGTTTGCAACTGCGTGTTTTTCGGCGCGGGTGGCGGCGACGGCGGCGCGCAGATGCGCGATTGCGCTGCGGCGGCCTTTGCCGGCTGGCTCCTGCATTTCGCTGTCCGCTTTGGCCATCAGGCGGCTGAGATCCGGCTCTGGCTGCTGCGGACGCTCTGGTGCGGGGGCGGCGGCTTCTTCTTCGGCCTCTGCGGCGGTGTCCTCAGAGAGGTCTTCGGCAAAGAGGTTTTCTTCTTTTTCCGGAGCTGCGTCGGCTTTGGCGTCTGCCTCTTTGAGTTCGGCTTGCACTTTGGCGAGCTCAGAAAGCAGATCCGCTTCGTCTTCGGGTGTCAGACTGGAGGTCGGGGCCGCCTCGGCGGTTTCCTCTTCGTCCCCATCCACAGGTTCCGCTTCCAGCAGACCGGCGGCCACCGCTTCTTCGAAGTCGGCCTTTTTCATGCGCACGACGCGGGCGCGCAGCGGCTGGGCTTCTGCTTCGGCATCAGCGGCGTGTTCGGCCTCTTCTGTGTCCTCAGCTGCGATTTCGTCCTCTGCTTCCGGTGCGTCGTCTTCGATCTGCGGGTCCGCTTCGGCAACCGCTTCGGTGACGGCGGCGAAGTCATCTTCTGACAGCATATCCTCAGAGGCTGGGACGTCTGCCACTTCCTCAGCCGCAGTCTGCTCTACAGGTGCGACGTCCTGATACAGCGCGGCGTCTTCTTCTTCAAAGATGTTGCTGTCTGCAGCGGTCTCGCCGGCTTCGTCGGCGTCCGCTTCCATCGGGATGGCGTCAGCTTTGGCGCTGTCGGCGCGGGAGACAACGGCGCGGATGCGCTCGAGCTTGGCCGCGATGGAGTTTTCCTCATAGGCGGCGCTGTCAGCCTCGTCTTCGTCCCAGTCAGACAGGTCGGCAACTTCAGGTTCGTCGTCGGCGTCCGCCTCTTCGCGCACCTCTGCGTCGGCAACGGCTTCAGGAGCCTCATCTGCCTCAGTGGCGAAAGGATCAACGGTGTCTTCCACCGCGTTCTCCAAAATCAGCGGGGCGTCTGCCGCTTCAGAAATGTCGAGAGCGTCAACTTCCTCAGCCACTTCTTCCGTCAGCGCTTCGCCCAGATCTTCGGCAGTGTCTTCGGCGGCGGTTTCAACGGTGTCTTCTTCTGCAAGCTCCGCGGCCTCTTCAACCACGTCTTCTGCGACAGACAGCTCTTCCGCCGCCTCTTCAACAGCCTCTTCCGCCAGATCGTCCTCTGCCACATCGGCATTCACAGCAGCGGCGATGGCGCCGAGGTTGATCGGGGTCTCTTCGGCGGCGTCTTCAGGCGTGTCTTCGATGAAGGCGTTTGCATCGTCGGTCGCAGGGGTGTCGAGCGTGTCGTCTGCGATGGCAGCAAGCACGCTGTCTGTCACGCTTGGGGCGGCCTCTGCCTCGATCACGTCCTTTTGGGGCGTGTCTTCAGCGACAGGTGCAGCAACAGGGGTGGCTTCGGCCTCTGCCACAACAGCGATCTCTTCGGCGGCCACGATGTCTTCGGGTTCAGGCTCAACAACATCAGGCTCAACCGGTGCGGGAGCTGGAGCGTCGGCAACAGGGGCAGGCGCTGGAGCTTCGACGGGCGCTTGCACCGGAGCCGCAGCGGCGGGGGCTGCGGGTGCAGGGGCTGCTACCGGAGCTTCGGCAACAGGTGCTGGAGCCGGTGCTTGAACAGGTGCAGGGGCTTCGGCGGCTTGCGGTGCATTGGTGCTCAGAACGATGGTGCCCTGATCCATACGTGCGCTCACGCGGCGGGCAATTTCTTTCTCCGCAATACGGGCAAGCATTTCAGCGTCCGGGGTGGGAGGCTCGGCACCAAAGTACCGATCATCCGCGGCCAGATCGCGGAAGTACTCAGCGATGGCTTTCATTGTGTCAAACGACTCCTCAAACCCTTCAAGGGTGCAGGAGAACGTCCCGTATGAAACCGTGAGTACTTTATTATTCGTAACCATCTTTGCGGGTCCTTTGCACTACTCAGCAACCAAACTATCACTCAAGGAACGTCGAAACGTGAACGAATCTGTGAAACTTAGAGTATGATTTTGGGGCGAAAATGTGTCCAACTACGCGGGGATAGGGGGGCGACCACAATATGTGCCAAATTCTTCAAAAATTTGCACCAATAACCTTGGCGGGCGCGGGCTCTTTGGATCCGTCCGACCTGTCTGTGGCCCTGGAATTGGGCCCAACCCTTGTGGCGGCGGATGGCGGGGCGGCCCATTGCCTGAGCGCCGGGCACATGCCGGAGGTGGTGATCGGGGATCTGGATTCGCTTCCAAAGAACATGCGAGAATCGATACCGCCAGAACAGTTAATTTTTGTTTCAGAACAAGATAGCACGGATTTTGACAAAGCTTTGCGGCATATTTCTGCACCACTGGTGCTGGCGGTGGGCTTTACCGGCGCGCGGGTGGATCATGAGCTGGCCTGCTATAATGCTCTAGTGCGGAATGCGGATCGGCGTTGTGTCATAATCGGGGAAAGCGATGTGGTCTGTCTGCTGCCGCCAAAGCTGTCGCTGCCTGTGGCTGCAGGTACGCGGGTGTCACTGTTTCCCATGCGCGCGGTGCAGGGGCGCTCTGAGGGGCTGAAGTGGCCGATCGACGGGATCGGCTTTGCGCCGGATGGCATGGTGGGCACCTCCAATGAGGCCACCGGAGCTGTGCAGCTGGAGGTTGAGGCGCCGGGGATGCTGTTGATCCTGTCCAAGGCGCATCTGGGGCTGTTGGTCAGCCAGCTTCTGGCGACGCCCGCAGACTGGCCCGCTCCCTGAAGATCACATAAAGCCCGGCGCCCATGGTCACACAGATGCCCAGCGAGGCGAGCGCATTGGGCCAGTCGCCAAAGATCAGCCAGCCCACCAGCGCGGCAAAGGGGATCTCCACATATTGGATGGAGGCGAGCGTGGTGGAGGGCGCATAGCGCAGGGACCACGACATGAAGAGATGGCCCACAGTGCCGAGCAGCCCGATGAGCAGCAAAAGCCCCCATGTGTTGCCGGTGGGCCGGATGAAAGACAGCTCCGCCAGGCCAAGCTGATGGCCGATCAGCAGGGCCGGGAGCAGGAGCGCTGTGGCAATCACCCCATTGGTGGCCTGCAGGGCGATGGGGTCAACCTCTTTGGCGATCTGGCGGGTGACCAGCATAAAGAGCGCAAAGATCACAGCCACGGCTAGCGGCAGCAGCGCTGGCGCGCCGACCTCCACAAAGCTCGGTTGGATCACCATCAGCGTGCCGGAAAACCCGACGATGCAGGCCATCAGACGGCGCAGGCCAACCTCTTCGCCCAGAATGTATTTTCCCAGCATCAGCATGATGAACGGCATGACAAAGGCGATGGCCACTGCGTCGGCCAGCGGCAGATAGCGCAGGGCTGTGAACATGCAGCCGATGCCCGCCATATGCAAAAGCGTGCGCCAGATCACGAGGCCCATGAGCTGTGGTCGCAGGCGCCACGGACGGCGGGTCGCGATGACAATCGGGATCAGGACTGCCGCCTGAATGGAGAAGCGCACAAGAATGAGCATGCCCAGCGGCAGGACGTTTGACAGCAGCTTTGCCGTGGCATCGCCCAGCGGGGCAAGCACACAGAAGCCAAGCATCAACAGGATGCCGAGAAGCGGGCGATCAGCATGAGACATTGGCGCAGGTTATGGAGGAGTGAACGGTTGTTCAACTGGTTTGGTTGGGGGGTGCTTTGGGGCGCGATTTTAGGGTAATTCCGGCAAATTGACTGTTTCACGCTCTTTCTTTAGCAAAAACACCCCGTTTCCTTCGGTATCCGGTGGATCGAGAAAATCCAGTAGTTCTACGAGAGTATTTAGCACAATGCACAGGCGTCGTCGGTGAAAGCTACCTGGGCGCTTGGAAACCGCGCCTGTTACCAGGTCAACAAGTGCACGGAAATCTTCCGTATTTCTGAGTTTCGTTTCATATAATTGTAAAAACGTTGGATAAGACATCCACTCAATACTATCGTTTTTGTGCTCCCATAGAGATTGCCCGACATAGGCTTGCTGCATTTGAAAAATAGGACGATCCTCAGTGACCTGGTCATCCTTGGTAGTCGCTTCTTGTTGCAATCTCGTATTTGCAAATGCACGTTCCACCTTTTTCAGACAAAGGCGAAGCTTACGGGTGATATCATCTTGTTTGTATGTGAGAAACCTCAACTCATGCTTCAACATCTCTACGAAAGCGAAATACCGTGCGCTTAGAAAAAGTGTGGATTGAAGGTAGTGCTGTTTTGACATGGGCCAACTTTTGTAGGCTGGCTTCAATTGGTCTTGATTCACTAGAACAGGAGCGTTGGATGTCGCTTGTTCTTGCGTGAGTTGCCAAAGTCGATCTTGAAGATCAGAAGCGGCAAGAAGTAGTAGACTTTGATAATGAGTGATTTGAGTATTTCGCAATATGTCGTCCGCTTGAATGCGTTTGGCTTCGAGTACCTTGAGTTCATTCCGAAGCCCGAAATAAGCTGTCAGCCAGCCAGCTATTGCTCCTGTCGCAATACCTGTGATCGCAGTGGGGAAATCTATCGGCAATCAACTTACTCACTCAAACAAACCAACTATCCGATGACCATAAATCTAATTCAAAAAAATGTAAAAAAACGGGCTGACGCGAGGGCCAGCCCGACAGGGAGTGATCCGGGCGCTGGAGTGTGCGCCCGGCTCGGGAAGGTCTATCGGTTCATGCGGTTTTCGATCAGGTCATCAACCACGGCGGGGTCTGCGAGGGTGGAGGTGTCCCCCAGCGCGCCGTAGTCGTTTTCTGCGATCTTGCGCAGGATGCGGCGCATGATTTTGCCGGAGCGGGTCTTGGGCAGGCCGGGCGCCCATTGAATCAGATCGGGGCTAGCAATCGGGCCGATTTCCGTGCGCACCCAGTTGCGCAGTTCGGTGCGCAGCTCATCTGAGGGCTCGCGGTCGTTCATCAGGGTCACGTAGCAGTAGATGCCTTGCCCCTTGATGTCGTGCGGGTAGCCCACCACGGCGGCCTCGGCCACGGCGGCGTGCGCCACCAGCGCGCTTTCGACCTCGGCTGTGCCCATGCGGTGGCCGGAGACATTGATCACATCATCCACACGGCCGGTGATCCAGTAGTCGCCATCCGCGTCGCGGCGGCAGCCGTCACCGGCGAAGTAATAACCTTTGTAATCGGAGAAATAGGTCTTCTCAAAGCGCTCGTGATCGCCCCAGACGGTGCGCATCTGTGAGGGCCAGCTGTCGGCAATCGCCAGCACGCCTTCCACATCATTGCCGCTGATCTCTTCACCGGACTGCGGATCAAGCACCACAGGGGCGACACCAAAGAACGGCTTCATGGCAGCACCCGGTTTGGTGGCGTGCGCGCCGGGCAGGGGGGTCATCATATGGCCGCCGGTTTCGGTCTGCCACCAGGTGTCCACGATCGGGCAGTTTCCTTTGCCAACCACGTCATTGTACCAGGTCCAGGCCTCCGGGTTGATCGGCTCGCCCACGGTGCCAAGGATGCGCAGGGAGGAGAGATCACATTTCTCCACAAACTCATTGCCTTGGCCCATCAGCGCCCGCAGGGCGGTTGGGGCGGTGTAGAACTGGTTCACACGGTGCTTTTCGCAGACCTGCCAGAAGCGCGACGCATCCGGATAGGTGGGCACGCCTTCAAACATCACTGTGGTCGCGCCGTTTGCAAGGGGCCCATAAACGATATAGCTGTGGCCCGTGACCCAGCCCACATCGGCGGTGCACCAGAAGATGTCGCCGTCTTTGTAGTCAAAGGTGTACTCATGGGTCATGGAGGCATAGACCAGATAGCCGCCGGTGGTGTGCACGACGCCCTTGGGCTGGCCGGTGGAGCCTGAGGTGTAGAGAATGAAGAGCGGATCTTCGGCGCTCATCTCTGCGGGTTTGCAGTAGTCATTCGCCTCCATCGCCATCTCGTTGTAGTCATAGTCACGCCCGTCGACCCAGGTGGTCTGATCGCCAGTGCGTTTTACAACGAGACATTTCACGGTGTCTTTGGTGTGCAGGAGGGCCGCGTCGGTGTTGGACTTGAGCGCGGTTTTGCGGCCGCCGCGGGGGGCGTGATCGGCGGTGATCACCACCTTGGCGTCACAGCCGTTGATCCGCGCGGCAAGCGCGTCAGGGGAAAAGCCTGCAAAGACAATCGAATGGATCGCGCCGATGCGGGCACAGGCCAGCATGGCATATGCGGCTTCCGGGATCATCGGCAGATAGATCACCACGCGGTCGCCTTTGCGCACGCCCATGGTCTCCAGCACATTGGCCATGCGGCAGACGCGGCGGTGCAGGTCGGCATAGGTGATTGACTGCGCCTGCTCGTTGGGATCATCCGGCTCCCAGATGATGGCGGCCTGATTGCCGCGGGTTTCCAGATGGCGGTCGATACAGTTGGCGGCCACGTTGAGCGTGCCATCCTCATACCATTTGATGTCGATATTGCCCGGCGCAAAGGAGGTGTTCTTCACCTTGGTGTAGGGCTTGATCCACTCCACACGCTGGCCGTGCTCGTTCCAGAACCCTTCAGGATCCGCCAGAGAGGCCGCGTACATCGCGTCGTATTTTGCTGCGGTGATGATGGCGTTCTCGGCCATTTCCGCAGACGGAGCATAGGTTTTGTCAGACATGGTTCCCCCCGAAAAGTCAAATTTGAGGCGAGGTTAGGGGGATGCGCCGTGAGGTCAAGTACGGCTTTCGGACACCCCCCTAAGAAGTTGGATCAGATCGCGAGGTATTCGGCGCGCAGCTCTTCATCTGCGAGGACTTCGGCGGCGGCGCCGTCAAACACCACGGAGCCGGTATCGAGGATTACGGCGCGGTCGGCGAGCTCCAGAGCGCGCACGGCGTTCTGTTCCACGATGATGGTGGTGATGCCCTGTTCTTTGATGATGCGGAGCGTTTTCTCGATTTCATCCACGATCACCGGCGCGAGGCCTTCATAAGGTTCATCGAGCAGAAGCACCTTGAGGTCGCGGGACAGGGCGCGGGCGATGGCGAGCATCTGCTGTTCGCCACCGGACAGGGTGACGCCTTCCTGCTTGCGGCGCTCGCCCAGACGGGGGAAGAGCTCATAAAGACGCTCAATTGACCAGCCGATGGGTGGAGCGATCTGTGCCAGTTGGATGTTCTCTTCCACGGTCAGGCCTGGAATGATGGAACGATCTTCTGGCACAAGACCGATGCCTGCGGCGGCGGCCTCGTAAGATTTCATCAGGTGCAGCGGCTGGTGGTCCAGCCAGATTTCGCCGTGCGTCACCTGCGGATCATTCATGCGGGCAATGGAGCGCAGGGTCGAGGTTTTGCCCGCGCCGTTGCGACCCAGAAGGGCGAGGATTTCGCCTTCGTGCACATTGAAGCTGATGTTTTGGACGATGTAGCTCTCGCCGTAGTAGCTCTCCATGTTCCAGACGGAGAGATAGGCGGGGGCGGTTTCGGCCAGATTGTGGCCCTTTGAGAAATCGGGTTTGACGTTCATTTTTTCTGTCCCCCTTAAGCGGTTTCACCAAGATACGCTTCGCGCACCTTCGGATGGCCTTTGATGTTTTCCGGATCGTCCTCCACCAGCGGTGTGCCCTGGGCCAGAACGGTGATGCGCTGTGCCAGCGAGAACACCACATGCATGTCGTGTTCAATGATGGCGATGGTGATGTCGCGCTCGTCCGAAATCTGTTTCAGAAGGTCGATGGTGTTGTTGGTGTCGGCCCGTGCCATACCGGCGGTGGGTTCATCCAGCAGCAGGAGGCGCGGCTCTTGTGCCAGACACATGCCGATCTCAAGGCGGCGTTTGTCCCCGCGTGACATGGAGGCTGCGTGCATGTGACGCTTGTCGGCCATGTTCATGTCCTCAAGCATGCTTTCGGCGCGTTCAACCACGTCTTTCTCGCTGAACATATTGGCGATGGCCTGCAGCGAGAACGCCCCGTCGCGTTTGGCAAAACAGGGGATCATCATGTTTTCCATCACCGTGAGCTCCCCAAAGATCTCGGGGGTCTGGAACACACGGGAAATGCCCATCTGGTTGATCTCGTGCGGGGTGCGGCCCAGCACGGACTGGCCGTCAAACATGACAGAGCCTGTGTCCGGGATGAGTTTGCCCACAAGGCAGTTCAAGAGGGTGGATTTCCCGGCCCCGTTGGGGCCGATGATGGCGTGCACGCTGTTTTCTTTGACCGAGAGGTTCACGTCTGAGAGTGCCTGAAGGCCACCGAACCGCTTTCCTACGTCTTTGACTTCGAGAATTCCCATCTTTCCGTCTCCTTATTCTGCGGGTTCCGTGGAGGCCTTGGGGCCGTCCTCATCAGAGGCTTTCTTGCCGCGCAGGGCGCGTGCAAGGCGTTGGCCGCCTTCGACCAGACCACCAGGCAGATAGATCACCACCAGCATGAAGAGAATGCCGAGGGTTAGGTGCCAGCCTTTGCCGATGAAGGGGTAGATCAGGGTGATCACGAAGTCCTCAAGACCATCAGGCAGGAAGGCGAACCACTGGTGCAAAACGTCCTTGTTGATCTTGGACAGGATGTTTTCCATGTATTTGATCGCACCTGCGCCCAGAACCGGACCGATCAGCGTGCCAACACCACCCAGGATGGTCATCAGCACCACCTCGCCCGACGCTGTCCAGAACATGCGCTCGGGGCCAACCTGTGTGTCCATCGCCACCAGCAGGCCGCCAGCGAGGCCAGCATACATGCCGGAGATCACGAAGGCTGCCAATGTGTGGGGGCGCGGGTTCAGACCGGTGTAGGACATGCGGGTCTGGTTGGATTTGATCGCGCGCAGCATCATGCCGAAAGGAGAGCGGAAGATGCGGATGGCGAGGTAGAAGCTGGCAAGCATCGCAATCGCCGCGATGTAGTAGCCTGCGTTGAAGGTGAAGAGCCAATCGCCCACGTTCAGCTCAAAGCTGGCGCGCATGTCCATGCCAAAGAGGTTGGCACGGCCGATTTCGCCTTCTTCCAGATTGGAAAGCAGCGGACGATCGGTGGATTTGATCTGCAGGCCGGTTTCACCGCCAGTGATCGGCGTCAGCACCGAATAGGCCAGCGCGTAAGACATCTGCGCGAAGGCGAGCGTCAGGATCGAGAAGTAGATGCCCGAGCGGCGCAGGGTGATGAACCCCACAGCCAGTGCAAAGATGCCAGCCACGACAATGCCCATGAAGATCGCAGGGATCACATTGAGCGAGATGAGCTTCATCATCCAGATCGCGCCGTAAGAGCCCACACCCAGGAAGGCGGCGTGACCAAAGCTGAGGTAGCCGGTGAGGCCAAAGAGGATGTTAAAGCCGATGGCAAAGATGCCGAAGATCACAAAGCGCTGCATCAGGTCGGGGTAGCCCGCGTTGAATTGCGCCATGCCGGAGCTTTCCGGGAAGGGGTTTAGGATGAAGGGTGCCAGCAATGTCAGCCCGGCAACCACCAGCAGAAGCTGGAAATCTTTCTTTTCGAGACCGAGCATTGGTTATTCCTCCATGACGCCCTTGCGGCCCATCAGGCCCCGTGGACGGGTCAGCAAAATGATGATGGCAACGAGGTAGATGATGATCTGGTTCAGGCCCGGAAGGACTGCCAGAACCTCGCGCATGGATGCAAAGCTCTCGAGAATGCCAAGCAGGAAGCCGGCGAGCACGGCGCCGGGCAGGCTGCCCATGCCGCCCACAACCACAACCACGAAGCTCAGGACCAGGAAGTCCATGCCCATGTGGTAGTTCGGTGAGTTGATCGGCGTGTACATGACCCCGGCGAGCCCTGCGACCGCAGCGGCCAGACCAAACATGATGGTGAAGCGGCGGTCGATGTTAATGCCCAGAAGGCCCACGGTTTCGCGGTCTGCCATGCCAGCGCGCACAACCATGCCAAAGGTGGTGAATTGCAGGAAGGCAAACACGGCACCGATGATGATGGCGGCAAAGACAAAGTAGATGATGCGCCAGTAGGGGTAGATAATCAGATTGGGGTCAAAGCCAAGCGCTGCGCCAAAATCAAAAGACCCGGTGAAGGCCTGAGGGGCCGGGGTCGGGATCGGGTTTGCGCCGTAGAAATACTTGATCACTTCTTGCAGCACGATTGCCAGACCAAAGGTCACAAGGATCTGGTCGGCGTGTGGACGGGTGTAGAAGTGTTTGATCAGGCCGCGCTCCATGACAAAGCCGATCACCATCATGACCGGAATGGCAAAGAGGATCGACAGGGGGACGGCCCAGTCAATGATCGCGTCGCCCGTTGCCTGGCCAAAGAGATCATAGACGTAGGGCACATCCACCTTGGCTGGGTTGCCCAAAAAGTCGGTCTTGGTCTCATCAACCACGGTGTAAGAAAGTGTCAGAATGCGGCTGAGGGTCACAGCGCAGAAGGCGCCGATCATGAACAGGGCACCATGCGCAAAGTTCACGACCCCAAGGGTGCCAAAGATCAAGGTCAGGCCGAGAGCGATCAGCGCATAAGCTGAGCCCTTATCAAGGCCATTCAGAATTTGAAGGATGATTGCTTCCATCGGTCCGTCCCTATGTTGTCCGGAGAGGCCGGTTAGGCGTGAGGGGCGGGCACAATAAAGGCCCGCCCGTAAAGCGCTTAGGCGCCGTTGTTACAGCTGCCCAGAGAGGCTTCTGCGCCACCCATCTGTGGGTGATCAGGCTGGTACATGACCTGCTCAACCGGGGTGACTTCAACGATTTCCAGAAGGTCGAACTCGGAGCTTGGGTTCTCTTTACCCTTCACAACCAGCACGTCTTTGAAGCACTGGTGGTCGGCGCCGCGATAGAGCGTCTTACCGTTGCCCAGACCGTCGAACTCATAGTCTTCCAGAGCTTCTGCCACGGCACATGGGGCAAAGGAGCCCGCACGCTCAACCGCATCCGCATAAAGCAGGGTCTGCACATAGGTGGTGTGCGCGGCCTGAGATGGCGGGAAGCCATATTTGGTGCCGAAGGATTTCACGAAAGCTTTGGAGCCCTCATCGGTCAGCGACCAGTGCCAGTTGGTGGAGCCGAAGATGCCCTTCACGTTGGCACCCGCACCCTTCGCCATCAGGCGGGAGTAGAGCGGAACGATGATCTGGAAGTCTTTGCCGTTCACCTGCTTGTCACGCAGACCGAATTGAACCGCGTTGGTCAGCGAGTTCACCATGTTGCCGCCGTAGTGGTTCAGAACCAGCGTGTCGGCACCAGATTGCAGAACCGGCGCAATATAGGAGGAGAAGTCGGTTTGCGTGAGTGGGGTTTTCACCGCGGCAACGGTTTCCCAGCCCATGGCTTCGGTGGAGGCTTTCACGGCCTCTTCTGTGGTGTAACCCCAGTTGTAGTCCGCTGTCAGGTGATAGGCTTTACGGTCTTTGCCGTATGCGCCTGCGAGCACAGGTGCCAGCGCTGCGCCGGACATGTAGGAGTTGAAGAAGTGACGGAAGCCGTTGGCTTTGCGGTCTTTACCGGTGGTGTCGTTGGAGTGGGTCAGACCCGCCATGAAGATCACGCCGGCCTCTTGGCAGAGCGCCTGCACAGCCACGGCCACACCGGAGGACGAGCCACCTGTGATCATGATTGCGCCGTCTTTTTCGATCATCGACTTGGCAGATGCGCGCGCCGCGTCAGATTTGGTCTGGGTGTCGCCGGTGACGAACTCGACTTTCTTGCCGAGGATACCGTTGCCTTGCAGCGCCTTGGAGCTGAAGGTGTTCATCATGCCGCCATCGCCGCCGCCGTTGAGGTGCTCAACTGCCAGCTGGTAAGCGCGCAGTTCGTCCGCCCCTTCGTCGGCGTATGGACCGGTCTGAGGCACGTTGAAGCCCAGAGTCACGGTGCCGCCGGTGGGTTCGTTGGTGAACGCGTGAGCAGACTGCGCCGTAAAGATGGTTGGCAGAGCCAGACCGGCGCCGGTAACAGCGCTCGTCTTAAGCAAGCCACGACGTGTAAAGTTGCTTTTGGACATATAATCCTCCCGTTATGTAAAGTGCGACAGGGGCTCCTCTTCCCCGGACGTCGCGCGCACAGATGTGCAGTTTCATTATCGAAGGCGGCTCGAAAATTTCGCAACAACTGCTTTTCTTGTAACAATTTTTTTGTAAAGTAATTCGCACTGCTGCGCAGCAATTTGTAAACAAATTATTCTGCGACGCAGAAGGTCATTGTTTTTGAAGCGAAACGTCGGGGAGGACGTGATGCCACAAAGCGGATTGGCGGGGAGCCGTATACGTGAGCGGCGCTTGGTTGCAAAGGTGCGGCAAGCGGAACTTGCTGAACGTGTGGGAATTTCTGCGAGCTACCTCAACCTAATCGAGCATAACCGGCGTCGCATCGGCGGGAAGTTGCTAAACGACATCGCCAAGGCGCTGGATGTGGAACCTTCTTTGCTGAGCGAGGGGGCGGAGGCGGCATTGCTGGCCACATTGCGGGAGGCGGCGGCGGATGCGGAGGGGGCCTCACCCGAGGTGGCGCGCAGCGATGAATTTGCTGGACGTTTTCCCGGATTTGCGGCGCTAATTGCGGAGCAGCACCAGAGGCTGCGCAGTCTGGAACATACGGCGGCGACGCTGACCGACCGGCTGACGCATGACCCGCATCTGGCGACCTCGGTGCATGAAATGCTGACCATGGTGACGGCAATCCGCTCTACGGCGGGTATTCTGGCGGAAACAAAGGAGATCGAGCCGGAATGGCGCAACCGGTTTCACCGCAACCTGAACGAAGACAGCCAACGGCTTGCCGAAGGCGCGGAGCAGTTGGTGTCTTATCTGGATGACGCAGGGGATGCGCGGGCGGGCATGACGCTGCCACTGGAGGAGGTGGAGGCCATGTTGCAGGCCCATGACTTTCAGTTTGATGCGCTGGGCGAAGCCTCGTTTGAAACCTTGCAGGCTTTTGTTGCCAATCAGCCGTTGCTGACCACAGAGGCGGCGCGGGACATGGCGCTGGGCGTGGTGCGGCAGCTGCGGGCGGATGCTCGGGATTTGCCGATGGAGATGCTCGCGCGTCATCTGAAAGACGGTATGGTGGAGCCGACCTGGCTTGTCAGTGAAACCGGTGCGTCGCTGAGCGCCGTGTTGCGGCGGCTGGCGGCGGTCTCTGATGCGCTGCTTGAGCGCCCGCTTGGGCTTGTGATGGCGGATGCCTCCGGCACACTTATGTTGCGCAAACCGGTGGAAGGCTTTGCGATCCCGAGATTTTCCGGCGCTTGCCCGAAGTGGCCGCTGTTTCAGGCGCTGTCACGTCCGATGCAGGCGCTGCGGCAACGGCTGACCATGGCAGGTCGGGAGGCGCGGGATTTTGACTGTTATGCGGTCTCTGAGCCTGTGGGCCAGATACAGGTGAATGTGGCACCGCTGTATCACGCATATATGTTGATTGTTCCGCTGGACGTGAAAGATGACACCGGGGCCCCGGTTGGCTCCTCCTGTCGGGTCTGTCCGCTGGAGCTCTGTGACGGCCGCCGGGAGCCCTCACTTTTGGCCGCGCGATCATGACGCAAGAAATCCTCTTGGCTTTTGCCAAGCGCACGCTAAAAATGGACCACCGTTTGTGGACTTTCGGGGAGGGGAGGCTGCATGGGCAAGAATGTTCTCGTCATTGAAGATGAGCCCAATATCATTGAAGCAATCAGCTTTATTCTGTCGCGGGACGGCTGGACTGTGGCGACCCATTCCAACGGGCATGATGCCGTTGGCGTGGTGACTGCGGCGTTGCCGGATGTTGTGATCCTGGATGTGATGCTGCCTGGCAAGAATGGCTATGACATTCTGCGGGAGCTGCGTGAGGCTGAGCTCACCAAAGGCATTCCGGTGCTGATGCTGACAGCCAAAGGGCAGGTCAAAGATCGTGAGATGGCCGCGCGCGCAGGCGCAAGCCGGTTCATGACCAAACCATTTTCCAATGCCGAAGTGCTGGATGCCGTGCGGGAGCTGGTGGTGGGTGAGCAGCAGGCTCAATGAGCGATCGGCCCAATATCCCGTTTCTGGAGCGGCAGAGCTATCGCCGTCGCAGGTTGATTGACACCGTTCGCATGGTGCCTGTTGTGGGCGCTGTGCTGTGGGCGGTGCCGTTGCTGTGGCCCACCCCTGAAGATGGTGCAGGCAGCGTCGCCAGCTCGGACGCCATCATCTATATCTTTCTGGTCTGGTTTGCGCTTGTGCTGCTTGGGGCTTGGTTTGCCTTTCTGATGAAACGCAGTGATGCGCAGGAGGAAGGTGGGGGGCGCTGATGGGGGCGTTAAACATCCTCGTAGGCGTTTGCCTGATCTATGTCGCCTTTCTGTTTGCGGTGGCTTTTGGTGCGGAGCGTGCGGCGCTCAACGGCAAAGGCGGCTGGCTGCGCAGTCCGCTGATCTACACGCTGTCGCTGTCCATCTATTGCACCGCCTGGACGTTTTATGGCGCGGTTGGCTATGCGGCGCGCTCCGGGTTGGAGTATCTGACGATCTATATCGGCCCGTCACTGGTGGTGATCGGCTGGTGGTGGTTGCTGCGCAAACTGGTGCGCATCGGGCGCAGTCAGCGCATCACCTCGATTGCGGATCTGATCTCCTCGCGTTACGGAAAATCCAATATGCTCGCGGTTGGGGTAACCATTCTCGCGGTGGTTGGCACCACGCCCTACATCGCGCTGCAGCTGCAATCTGTCACCGTGAGTTTTGGCGTTTTCTCAGATGCTTACGGAGCAGAGTTGACGGAGATTAATCACGGTAACAACGCTCTGCTGGTGGCCTGCGGATTGGCGCTCTTCACAATTGTCTTTGGCACGCGCAATCTTGATGCCAATGAGCGCCACCACGGTGTGGTCATGGCAATTGCGGTGGAGGCGATTGTCAAACTCTTCGCGCTTCTGGCGGTTGGGGCCTTTGTGGTCTGGGGCGTCGCGGGCGGTGTGAGCGATATTTTCGAGCGGATTGACGCCAGCAAGATCGGTCAGTGGGACATGCGCGGTGACCGCTGGGCGACGCTAATCTTTCTCTCGGCGGCCGCATTTTTGTGTCTGCCGCGGATGTTTCAGGTCATGGTGGTGGAGAATGAGGACGAAGATCACCTGCGCACGGCAAGCTGGGCCTTTCCGCTTTACCTGATGGTGATGAGCCTCTTTGTGGTGCCGATTGCGGTGGTTGGCCTTGATATGATGCCGCCCGGAGCCAACCCTGATTTCTTTGTGCTGACCGTGCCGCTGGCGACGGGGAATGACGGGCTGGCGATGCTGTCGTTTCTGGGCGGGTTTTCCAGCGCGACCTCTATGGTGATTGTCGCCGCGCTGGCGCTTTCGACCATGGTGTCCAACCATATTGTCATGCCGATCTGGCTGAGCGCGCAAAGCGGGGGCGCGACCGTGTCTGGCGATGTGCGCCATGTGGTGCTGTTGTCGCGCCGGATCTCGATCGCGGCTGTTGTCTTTCTGGGCTACCTCTATTTCCGCCTGTCCGGCGGAGGGGCGGCGCTGGCCTCCATCGGGTTGATCTCTTTTGCCGGTGTGGCGCAGTTCCTGCCGGTGCTGATTGGCGGGATTTTCTGGCGCGGGGCCACGCGCACCGGCGCCTTTGTGGGTCTAAGCGTGGGCTTTCTGATCTGGGCCTACACGCTGTTGCTGCCCAGCTTTGGGACCGGAACGCTGATCGGCACTGCGGTGCTGACAGAGGGGCCGTTTGGGCTTGGCTGGCTGCGGCCACAGGCGTTTTTTGGCATCACGGGGATGGACCCGCTGGTGCATGCGATCTTCTGGTCGATGCTGCTGAACACGCTGAGCTTCTTCATTGCTTCGCTGGTGGGCTTTCCCTCACCACTTGAACGGCTGCAGGGAGCGCAGTTTGTGAATGTGTTTGAGCACAGCCGCACGCCGCAGAGCTGGAGCGGGAGTCTTGCGCAGAGTGAAGACCTGATGGTGATGGCGCAGCGCATCATTGGCGCGCGGGAGGCGCAGCGGTTGTTTGAGCGCGAGGCGCGTCGGCAGGGCTTGAGCGGACTGGTGCCCGAGCCGTCACCGGATTTCCTTGCGGTGCTGGAGCGTGAGCTGGCGGGTTCTGTGGGCGCGGCGACGGCCCATGCGATGATCGGGCAGATTGTGGGCGGTGCCTCGGTGTCGGTGGAAGACCTGATGGCGGTGGCGGATGAAACCGCGCAGATGATGGAATATTCCTCGCGGCTTGAGGCGAAATCTGAAGAACAGGCGCGCACCGCACGGCAGTTGAGGCAGGCCAACGAGAAGCTCACGCAGATCTCGGAGCAGAAGGATGCCTTCCTCAGTCAGGTCAGCCATGAGTTGCGCACGCCGATGACCTCTATCCGTGCCTTTTCGGAGATTTTGCGCGACAGTGACCGGCTGAGTGCGAAGGAAAAGGTGCGCTACAGCTCGATCATCCACGATGAGGCGATCCGCCTGACACGGCTGCTGGACGATCTGTTGGACCTGAGTGTTCTGGAAAACGGACAGGTGAGCCTGAACGAGCAGACCGGCGTGCTGGGCGATGTGCTTGATCATGCGCTGTCAAGCGCGCTGACGGGCAATCAGACCGTCGAGCTTCGGGTGATGCGGGATCTTCTGTCGGAGAAAGTGACCCTGACCACCGATCTTGATCGCCTCAGTCAGGTCTTTATCAATCTTATTGGAAACGCTCAGAAATATTGTGATGCGCCAACGCCGAAGCTGCATATCTCGGTGCAATACGGGCAGGGGCAGCTGGTGATTGATTTTATCGACAATGGCAGCGGTATTTCCAAAGCGGATCAGGCGGTGATCTTTGAAAAATTCGCCCGGACCGGTGAGCAGAAAGTCAGCGGCGCGGGGCTTGGATTGGCGATTTGCCGAGAGATTATGACCCGTCTGGGCGGCTCTGTGGACTACCTGCCGGGACAGGGGGGCGCAGCCTTTCGGGTGATCCTGCCACAATCCGCAGCGCTCGCGGCACAATGACCGGTTTTTGAAGGCGTTTTAGCGGCTTCGTAGAGGGGCTGTTAACCTTATTGGGGCAAATCTGCCATGGAACGGATCCACAAATATGGCAGTGATGAACATGGGCGAGACCAAAGGCAGCTCCATTCTCAGACGTAAGGCAACGGACGGCAGCACCGAGCATCAGGCACGGGCGATGTCGCCGACCAAAGCCATGCGGCTTGGGTTGGCCAAGGCTGCTGAGAAGGGGCTCGATCTGGCGCTGGATGTGACCAAGGTGACCCACACCACGCTGCCGCACCGTGCGCTGCAGGAGATTCTGGATGAAGAATCGCTGCTGGCCATTCTGGAAGGGCAGAACGGTGAGCCCGGTGCCATGGCTGTGGATATGCAGGTGCTCGCCGGTCTGGTGGAATTCCAGACGCTGGGACAGGTGATCCCGAAGCCGGTTGTGGATCGTGTACCGACCCGTGTGGATGCCGCATTGATCACCCCGTTGATGGAAGATGCGCTGATGCGGTTTGTCCGCAATCTGGGCGAAGAGGGCGAGCCGCCAAAATGGTTGCAGCACTATAAGTTTGGCGCGATGGTGGCGGACCGGCGGACCTTGTCGCTGGGCATGATGGCGCAGGACTACCATATGTTCGTAATGGACATCACGCTGGAGCATGGCAAGAAAACCGGCACCATGGCGTGGATTTTCCCCGACATCGAAGTGCTGGTTGAAGGCAGTGACGAGGAAGAGAAATCCGGTGCTGAGAAATTCCAGAGCACGGTCAAACAGGCAACCACCACGCTGAATGCGGTGATCGGCAAGGTTTCCATGCCGATTGCGCAAATTCAGGGCTTGCAGGTTGGCGATGTGCTGAAACTTCCGGAAGATCCGATCAAATCCGCCAAGCTGGAGGCTCTGGGTGGTGAGGTGATCGCGGATGCCCGCATTGGTCAGCTCGACGGGATGCGTGCGGTCTGTGTGCCGGGGCTTGCTGGCGCGGCGCTGGCGAGCGGTCTGACGAATGGCCTTGCAGGCGCATCTGATATGGGCGGTCTTCCCGGAATGGATGAGCCTGCCATGCCTGCAATGGGCGGTATGCCAGATATGGGCGGCGATTTGCCTGCCATGGGTGGCATGCCTGATATGGACACTCCGGCCCTGCCAGACCTCAGCGGCGGCGGCCTTCCTGATCTCGACGGCGGCATGCCGGACATGGGTGGGGACCTACCTGATCTGGGTGGCGGATTGCCCGATCTTGATGGCGGTGGTCTGCCTGATCTTGGTGGCGACCTGCCGGATCTGGATTCTATGGGCGGCATCGGATTGGATGCGGACAGCGGGGAAGATTTTGGCGGGTTGGACGATCTGGATGATCTTATCAATCTGGGCTCAGATGATATCGGTGATCCGATGGCGCTGGCGGATCTGGATCTGCCCGGCACATAAGTCCGGCCGTATACCCAAAGAAAAAGCCCCGATCAATCGGGGCTTTTCTATTTTTAATCAAATTCTTATTTGTTGTTTTTGATCTGATCGAGATGCGGTTTTAGACCGGAGAGATCGTAGCCGCCCTGCGCGGCAGCGTTGACGATGTCTTCAGAGGCCATCTCGCCCGCATGTGCCAGCGCCCAGCAGATCGTGGAGCGCGTGCCGGAGCGGCAGTAGGCCAGAACTTTGCCTTCGCAATCCGCAAGACTGTCGCGCTGAAGCGCCTGACGGTCTTCGGTCATGGTTTCCATGGTCAGCGGGTTGACCACATATTTCAGACCAGCTGCCTCGGCGGCGGCGCGCATGGTTTCGCTGTGCTGGTCCGGGCCGACTTCGCCGTCGGGCCGGTTGTTGATGACAAGTCCAAAGCCAGCATCGGCAAGGGCGGCGAAGTCTGCTGCGTCAATCTGAGGCGCGGCAAAGAAGCGGTCGGTGATCTGACGAATATCCATGCGGATTGATTACTCGGCGGGAACCGCTCTGTCTAGCTGCGCGCGTGCAAATGGGGTGAGGATCATGCCGGCGAGCATCGCGGCAAAGAACACCCAATGCGGCCAGCCGCCATAGCTGAGAGAGGCTACCGCAGGGCCGGGGCAGAGGCCCGCCAATCCCCAGCCAACCCCAAAAAGCACAGATCCCACAACAAGATTGCGGCCAAGTTTCGGCTCTGGCGGTTTGGGGAAGGTGCCGCCAACCAGTGGCTTGCGCCCCTCAGCGATGCGCCAGGCGATCGCCATGGGGATGATGGCACCGCCCATCACAAATGCGAGTGTCGGGTCCCAAGCGCCAAAAACATCGAGCCAGCCCTGAACTTTGGCGGCGTCGGTCATGCCGGAGAGAAAGAGGCCCGTGCCAAAGAGGCCACCGGCGAGAAACGCGAGCAGGAAACGGGGCATCAGATCACTCCCAGAAGATGGCGAAAGAGCGCGACGGTCAGGCCGCCTGCGAGGATGTAGAACACAGTGGCCACAATCCCGCGCAGTGACAGGCGGGAGATGCCGCAGACGCCGTGGCCGGAGGTGCAGCCATTGGCCATACGTGTGCCGATGCCCACGCAGAGACCGGCGGCAACCAGCACCAGCAGGTTCTGGGTCACATGGGTGTCGACCGGACCCGCCACAGGCAGCAACAAAAGCGGCAGGGCAAAGACCCCCAGCAGAAAGATCGCCCGCTCTGCCCAGTTGCTGCGTCCGGAGCCGTCGACCAGCCCGCCAAGGATGCCGCTTGCGCCCATGATACGGCCGTTGCCGAGCAGAAAGACCGCACCACCGGTGCCGATCAACAGGCCGCCAGCCAGCCCCCAGAGCCAATCGGCGGGGATCGCGTTCAACATGTGTTTTCCTTTTCTTACAGTGCCTTGAGGGTCAAAGCTTATTTATGGGAACCTTGAGGTAGACATCGCCATCCTCATCCGGTTCCGGCATTTGGCCTGCGCGCATGTTCACTTGCAGCGAGGGGATGATGAGTTTGGGCATCGAGAGCGTTGCGTCGCGGGCATCGCGCATGGCGACAAAGCTTGCCTGATCCGCCTCGGCCCCCACATGCACGTTGTTGGCTTTCTGCGCGGCGACCGTGGTTTCCCAGGCAAATTCATCACGTCCGGGGGCTTTGTAGTCGTGGCCGACGAAGATGCGGGTGTCATCCGGCAGGGAGAGGATTTTCTGGATCGATTGAAAAAGATCCTCAGAGGAGCCGCCGGGGAAGTCACAGCGGGCGGTGCCGAAATCCGGCATGAACAGTGTGTCGCCTACAAAGGCCGCATCGCCAATCACATAGGTCATGCAGGCCGGTGTGTGGCCAGGCGTGTGCAGAACATCACAGCGCATCTGGCCGATCATGAAGCTGTCGCCCTCAGAGAAGAGCTGGTCAAACTGCGAGCCGTCGCGTTGAAATTCGGTGCCTTCGTTGAAGATTTTCCCGAAGGTGTCCTGAATGAGCGTGATGTTTTTGCCGATGCCGATTTTGCCGCCAAGCTGTTCCTGAAGGTAGGGGGCGGCGGAGAGGTGATCGGCGTGGACGTGGCTTTCCAAGATCCAGTCGACCTTCAGCGCGTTGGCTTTGATGTGCGCAATGATCGCATCTGCGGATTTTGTATCGGTCCGCCCGGCGGCGTGGTCAAAATCCAGCACGCTGTCGATGATGGCGCAGGCGCTGCCTTCCGGGTCTTTGACCACAAAGGAGACAGTGTTGGTCGCATCATCAAAGAAGGCGGTGACGTCTGGCTTCATTAGAATTCCTCCATAGGATGCACATATAATAAAAACCGCATATGTTTCAAGGGTGGTGTGCAGGTCTATTTGCTGTCAAAAAATGCGCGGCGGCGATCTCAGGCTTGCGTGAGAGGGGCAGGCCGCTAAACTCTGAAAACACAAAGACTTGCACCATAAGATTGTCAGGGTTGAGGCATGACGCAGTTGCTAGACTATCGGGTTGAGGGCGGGGTGGCGATCCTTTCCCTGTCAGAGCCGCCATCGGACGCGCGGGGCGCGCCTGTGCGCCAGGCGGTGCAGGAGGCTGTGGCGCGCGCGCTTGAGGATCAGATGGTTGGGGCCATTGCCCTGATCGGCGCGGCGGGCGATTTTGCCGGTGGCAGCGATTATGCGGAGATTGGCGCGCCCAAAAATCCTCTGCGGCTTGGCGATCTGTGCAACATGGTTGAGGCGGCGGGTAAACCGGTGGTGATCGGATTGAGCGGTGCTGTTGTGGGCAGCGGATTGGAGTTTGCGCTGGCATGTCACTATCGCGTCGCGCATCACACCGCGCAATTTGCCATGCCGGACGCGGCGCTTGGGGTGATCCCCGGCGCGGGGGCGACGCAGCGGTTGCCACGATTGATTGGCGCGGATGCCGCGCTGAAGCTGTTGTTGGCGGGGGCGGTGCTGCCTGCAAACGCACCAGAACTGGAAGGTGCGGTGGATGAAGTGGCTGAGGGCGATATCGAGGAAGCCACGGTTCTTTTTGCGCTGACCTGCATTGCCCAGTTCAAACCAGCGAGACCGACGCGGGAGGCGTTTGAGCAGATCAGCGACTTTGCCGGACATCAGAAATCCATTGAGAGCTGGCGCAAACGTCTTGCCGCGCAGGGGCAGGATGCGGGGCACGCGATTGTGGAATGCGTGCGGGTTGCGCCGTTGTTGCCGTTTGATGTCGGCTTGGATTTTGAGCGGGATCGTTTTGAAGAGCTGCTGAATGGCAAGCAGCGCGCGGCATTGCAGCATGTGGCACTGGCGGAGCGCCGAGAGGTGCGCTTGTCGGAGCTGCTGGAGGAGGCGCCTCGGGAGATCAAGACGCTTGGTGTGATTGTCGGGCGTGACCGGTTGGGCGCGGAGCTGGCGCTGGCGGGGCTGCGCTCCGGCTTTGAGGTGGTGATGGTGGCGCAGGTGCCTGCCGCACTCGATCTGGCGCAAAAACGCCTTGAGGCGGTGCTGCACCGGCAGACGGAACGCGGGCAGGTTTCAGGCGCGCAGGCAGATGCCATGCGGGCGGCCTTGTCGACGCCCCAAGATCTGGTGGCGCTGAGCGCGGCGGATATGGTGATCGAAGCGGTGGGGTTGGGTCAGGAAGTGTCCCGTCAGTTGGTGGCCCAGCTCGATGGTATTGTGGATGAAGGTGCGCTCATTGTGGTGCATGACCCCGCTGCACCGCTGGAGACATTGGCGAGCGCGACGGAGAATCCGGAAGATCTTTTAAGCCTTTACGTGCCGAACCTCTACCTGCGCACTGCCGGTGTGGAGATCGGGGCTGGGGCGCAAACCGGTGGTGCTGCGATGGCCACCTGTTTTGACGCGCTGAGCAAGATGGGCTTTTTTCCGGTGACGGCCAAGGCGCAGGCCGGGCTTGTCGGACAGACCCTGATGGGAGCCTGTATTCGCGCGGCAGAGGAGCTTTTGCGCCTTGGGGCCGACCCTTATGAGATCGACCGGGTGATGCTGAGCTGGGGCATGGCGCGTGGGCCGTTTCAGGTGGCGGATGCTTTGGGGCTGAATGCGCCGGGGTTGCGCATTGCCGGGGCCAGCCTGTCTGCGTCGCTTTATGGCAATGGGCGCGAAGGGCGCGATATGCGCAAAGGTTGGTATCTCTATTCGATGGAGCACCCGCTGGGAGAGGCCGATGAGGCCGCCCGCGATCTGTTGGCGGTGGCACTGGCCGAGGACGCGCGGCCCTTGCCCAAGACCAGCACCAAAGAGGCGGAGATCACACGCAGTTGCCTTGCGGCCATGGCCAATGCCGGCGCCAAGCTTTTGCGGCAGGGCGTTGTGAAAACGCCTGCGGAGATTGACGTGGCCATGATCCACGGCTTCGGTTTTCCGCGCTGGCGCGGTGGGCCAATGATGGCGAGCGATCAATTGGGGCTGATCCCGCTGCGCACGCAGCTGCGGGTTCTGGCAGAAGGCGACGCGGAATATTGGCAGCCCGAGCCACTATTTGATGAGTTGATCAAACAGGCGCAGGGATTTGACTCGCTAAATTGAGCGCGATGGCGCCGGGGGCGGCGGTCAGGAGAAGGAAATTCCGACCATCACCACCATGAGCCCGATCACGGAGAGAAACAGCGCGCCCATGTTGAGGGGGACAACCTTCTGAACTGCGGCGCGCAGCTCTTCGTCCGAGAGGCCCGCGCGTTTGGCCTTGGCGACTTTCACGATGGAGAGCATGAGGCCCAGCAGACCAATCAGCGACAAGAGGGCGCCGCCCCAGATCATCCATTGCATGTGGTGTTCCTTCAATTGCGAGGCCGGGCCGTTGGGGCCGCGTCAGCCGTGAAAAGCGCCTAGCGGATTGTGGGGCAGGGATCAAGCATGGGCGCGCCTTGTGCGACAAACCGGGGCAGAGGCCGCATGTTGCGAGAGAATTGGCCGATGCGCGCGGAGTGCCCCTTGCATGGCGGCGCGCTTTGCGGTCTATACGAGCCTTATTAATTGGCGTCTGAGCAGGCGTCGTGGGTGTTGCGGGAGGTCCCGAACACGCGCATCAGGCAAGACAAGAGGTCACTTATGAGCGAAGGCACATCGTCAGACTCCCAATACAGCGTCACCGGTCAGGAGCTGAAGCAATTCATCGAGCGCGTGGAGCGTTTGGAAGAAGAAAAGAAAGAAGTGTCTGAGCAGATCAAAGAGGTCTTTGCTGAGATGAAGGGCCGTGGATTTGATGTGAAGGCGATCCGCACTATACTGCGCGAGCGCAAGCAGGATCCAAACGACATTGCCGAGCAAGAGGCGGTGATCGACATGTACAAAGCGGCGCTTGGCATGGGGTAAACTGCGCAGTCGCAGAGTTTGCACGGATTGGAACGGCTCCTTTTTGGGGGCCGTTTTGTTTTTGAGCGCGTCGATTGGCTTACGGGTGGATCAGGGTCACGCCGGGGATGCGCTCGATGCGGAAGACATCTTCGTCATAGGCGTCTGACATGGCGTCCACCATCGCCTCGGTCCAACCGGGCAGGTCGAGCTCTTCTTCGATCTCATCTTCCAGCGCAAACTTATCCAGAAACGCCGCATAGACCCGGCGCTTCTGAATCTCGGTGAGGCCGGGGTGCTCCGCAAGGAAAGTGTTCAGACGCGCCATGCCCTCTTCGCTCATGATGTTTTGCAAAAGCGACGTGCCACCCTCAATTGGCGTGTTGGGATCAAGCCCGGCCATTTCGCGCAAAATCTCTTCCCAGATCAGCGGGGTGTCTTCGTTGCACCAGATGGTGACCGGCATATGCGGCACGGCCTCGCGCACATTGAGGATCAGATCTGACCAGCGCAGTTGAAGCGGGTCACAATTGTCGGTGACTTCCTCGATGCTGTGCTTGGGCGAAGCTTTGACCAGCGCGGGTACAAAGGTGGCCGGATTGCGAATGGAGATGAAGATCTCGATGTCCTCGCCATAAAAAAGCGAAGACATCGTGCGCAGCCGTTCCGGTGCGGCGGGAAACAGCATGTTGTTGCGGATGGCGCGGCGGGGCACGCCGAAGAAATTGTCGTTGGACAGGATCAGCCGGTCAGGCTTTGCGTCACCAATCATGCCGGACATGACTGCGCCTTTGAAATCCGTTGCCATCACGGATTTGCTCATCTCTCCCAGCGTGTCGCGGATCTGGCGGCGATAGGTGCTGGGCGGCGGCAAAGCGATGCCGTGATCGGCCAGCAGCGCCTTGTTCTGGTTCAAGCTGCCCAGGAGTTTGCCTTCGTCTGTGTAGTGCGCGCCCGCATGTAGGACAATCTGCATGTTCTTTTTCGTTTTTGGATTGTGCTTGGCACAAGTATAGCTTCGTTTCTGGACAGTGAAACCAGATTCAGGCAACAGAAGGGCGCGAAAAAGGAATACACCGTGAAAACTCCCGCTCCCTCGACCTCTTCCGGCGCTGATCCGGCCCTCGCAGCCACCGGTGGCAAGCCCAAGCGCCTGCCCATGGTGGACCCTTGGTCGGCAGGGGCATTTTTGATTGCCGCTGTTGTGCTGGCGCCGATCCTGGCGGTGGTGTGGATTGCCTTTCATCCGGTGGAAAACATCTGGCCGCATCTGCTGTCCACCACCTTGCCACGCTACATGCGCAACACGTTGGTGCTGATGGTGTCGGTTGGGGCGCTGGCCGCCACCATGGGGGCAACCACCGCCTGGCTGGTGACACGTTACCGCTTTGCCGGGGTGCGCTGGATCCAGTGGGCGCTGCTGTTGCCATTGTCGATCCCGGCCTATGTGGGCGCCTATGCGCTGGTGGATTTTCTTGAATATGCTGGCCCGGTGCAAACCGGCCTGCGCTCCTTGTTTGGGTGGCAGACCAGCCGGGACTACTGGTTCCCGGAAATCCGCTCCATGGGGGCGGCGATCCTGGTGCTTTCGGCGGCGCTGTTTCCCTATGTCTATATTCTGGCGCGCGCTGCGTTTCGCGAGCAATCCGGTGCGGGCGAAGAGGTGGCGAGATCGCTTGGGGCAGGGGCCTTTGCCCGGTTCTGGCGCATTGGTCTGCCGTTGGCGCGCCCTGCTATCGCTGCCGGCACCGCCATCGTAATGATGGAAACGGTGAATGATTTTGGCACGGTGGATTATTTTGCGGTGCAGACCCTCACCACAGGGATTTTCAGCGTCTGGCTGGAAAGCAACAACGCGGGTGGCGCGGCGCAGCTTTCGAGCGTGGTGCTGATGCTGGTGATTGTGCTGGTCACTATGGAGAAAATCAGCCGCCGCAAGGTGCAGTTCTTCAGCCTCAGCACCCGGCACCGCGCACCTGAGCGTGCCCAACTGACCGGAGCGGCCGGCGCCTTGGCCTGCGTGTTCTGTCTGTTGCCTTTTGCCATTGGTTTTGTGCTGCCTTTTGCGGTGATCACCCATCAGGCGATTGGCAATCTGGATCGCTGGCAGGATCCCGCACTTTTGACCGCGCTTTTTAACACGCTGCGTGTGGGCGGCATCGCAGCCTTTGTCACGGTGACCGCAGGGGTGTTCATGGTCTATGGCGTGCGCCTGTCTGGCCGCAGCCTGCCACGCCTGCTGCTGCCGATCACCACCATAGGCTATGCCGCCCCTGGCGCCGTGCTTGGCGTGGGGATCTTGATCCCACTGGCGACCATCGACCACTCTCTGGCCGATCTGATGGAAGCGGTCACAGGCGGCCCTTCAAGGCTGCTTTTGACCGGCACATCATTTGCTTTGATTCTGGCCTATTGCGTGCGCTTCTTTGCGATTGCGCAGGGGGCTGCAGATGGCGCGATGGGGCGAGTCGCCCCAAGCCTGCCCATGGCGGCGCGCTCCTTAGGCCGCAGCCGCGTTCAGGTGCTCTGGGAAGTGTATCTGCCGCTGGTGCGGGCCTCCATCGGCTCCGCGCTTCTGCTGGTGTTTGTGGACTGTGTGAAAGAGCTTCCGGCGACGATGCTGCTGCGGCCTTTCAACTTTGATACATTGGCCACAAGGGTGCATGAGCAGGCTAGTCTGGAGAACCTGGGCGACGCCAGCCCGGGGGCGATTTTGATCGTTTTGGTGGGGCTTGTGGCGGTTGGTTTGCTGGCCCGTGCAAATCGCTGAAAAAACCTCTTGCAGCTCCCGCGCCAAACCCTTAGAGGAAGCGTCAGTGCCCCTATAGCTCAGCTGGTAGAGCAACTGATTTGTAATCGTGTGCGGCACCTTCATTTTTTCTTTTAAAAACAAGGGCTTGCCTGAGTTTCCATTGTAAAATGACACTCTGGAAATCCCGAAGTTTTCAGTTATTTTGCGTTAACCCTGTGTTCCACTGTAAAATGACAAAGTGGCAACATTGTCTGTTTGGCACATTAGTTTCGGCGATAGAATGGTTTGGTGTTCAGACAGCATTAGGCAATGGTGCCTAGGGTCAGGACTCATAGCCAGTAGATAACAAGTGCCGCGAGGGCGATGGCTGACAGAAAGACTTTCGGGCATCTGTCGTATCGCGTTGCGACACGCCGCCAATCCTTAAGCCTGCCGAACATGATCTCGATCCGGTTGCGCCGTTTGTAGCGGCGCTTGTCGTATTTCACCGTCGTCTTGCGTTGCTTTCGACCAGGTATGCAGGGGCGTATCCCCTTGTCTTTCAACGCTTCTCTGAACCAGTCGGCGTCGTATCCACGATCCCCGAGCAGCCAGTCCACATCCGGCAGGCTGCTCAGCAGCGCCCGTGCACCGATGTAGTCGCTGACCGGCCCGGCGGTGACGAACAGGTTCAGCGGACGTCCCTGGCTGTCGCAGATGGCGTGCAGCTTCGTGTTCATGCCGCCCTTCGTACGACCGATCAGACGTCCACGCCCCCCTTTTTGACGCCCATGCTGGTCGCGGTACGGTGAGCCTTCAGGTAGGTGGCGTCGATCATCACAGTCTTCTCTTCTCCGTGTTCGGCGGCCAGACCGGCCATCATTCGGGCAAAGATGCCTTTGTCACTCCACCGTTTCCAACGGTTATAGAGCGTCTTGTGTGGGCCATAGGCCGAAGGGGCGTCGCGCCATCTCAACCCATTGCGATTGATGAAGATAATGCCACTCAGCACCCGACGATCATCAACGCGTGGTTTGCCGTGGGACTTGGGGAAGAAGGGCTCAAGACGCGCCATCTGCGCATCCGTCAGCCAGAATAGATCAGACATAAGCACCGCTCGTTTTTGAGCCGTGAATCATGCTGCCAAAGGGAAATCAATGGGTCCTGACCCTAGCCTATTCGTTCATTTTCAACCACTGTGAAAGCGTTGTTACTTCCCCATCTCCAGTTCGGACTTCGATTGGAGTGTGTGGTCGTATGATGATTGCGCCGTCGGGGCGCATTTCAATTTCAACGTCCATCTCTTTTGATATTTCGGCCGCGGCTTTAAGTTGTTTCCGCGAAATTTCGTGTTTTACCACCATTGTGGTTTTGACATGGGGCAAAAACTGCTAGCTCGAAGAAGCTGAATGATCATGCTAGAGCGCCTGCAACTGCAAAGGAAAGGGCCTCTCTTGATTGGTTCTCTGTGAAATCCCCGAGTTTTGATTTGTGTTCTTTGCAAAGCGCCATGCAGAGATCAAACAACGGATTGATTTCAAGGATGTCAAATTTTTCGCAGGTGGTTACCAGCATCGAAATCAGAGCCTTGAAATAGCTGTACGCATTCTCGGTCAAATATGGCGTGGAGATGTCCGATGTTGCCTTATGTACGATGTTGTTTCTCGTTCTATAAATTCTGTAGATTTGCCATGAAACGCGCTGTTCGTGCTTTTCAATCTTGCTCCTAAGCGCGGACGTAGAATTTGCAATACGATCTAATTCCCCGGCTCGTTCCAAGAGAAGTTCGCTATCTTCAAAGATCGAAGTGAATTCGGACTTTATTTCAGGCTCCGCGTGGAAGATGCTCAAGAATTTATCGAACTTCCCATCTCCTTCACCGTTCCTATCGATAAATGTGTAGAAGGTGGACATATAATTTCGTGAAAGGTCGTTATAGAAACTCTTATACGTCTCGTAAATGTATTGACTGGTCGCCAAGGGTGCCACGTATTTTGCGAAATGAGTGATGTGGACAGACTTTTCGCCGTCTTTCATCGGGCTTGGAAGAATTGCTTCAAGTGCAGACCAAACCGACAAAAGGCGAGCATCTACCTCTACTGTGTTTGAGGCAGCAGATGCCGCTTGTAGCGCGCCGAACAATTTGCTTTGGAGCCCTGGATCTTTTCTACGGCCACCTGCGAAAGTAAAATTCATCATCTTTTCCACCAGTTTCTGATGGTCGCTTCTGTTCCGAGTTGGGTGACCCTCGTTAACGAAGTCTTTCAAAGAAACACGATAGACACCGCCTGTCTCGGCGTCGTGAACGTGAACGAATTTGATTTGGCTTCTCTTGTTTCCATCAGGGAAAACGACCAAGAATGAGTTCAAAATATCATTGATTATTTTGGCTGATTTTGCCGCGCTGAATGGATCCAGTCCATATACCTTTGGGAGGATAATATAGCTCGACTTTGTGTTTTTTATCGAATCTGGCAAGCAGTACTGGAAGTAATTCGGCAACTCTGCAGCCTTTTCGAAACGTGGCGCCTCAAGAGTGTTTGACCAGTATTCGCTTGTTTTTTTGTTGCACCGGATCAAAATCTCAAAATTCCTCCGCCTGGGAGTCGCCTCAGCAAAGAAATTCGAAACGTGTTCGATGGGGGCAGTATCAATTTTTGCGATAGTAAATGCTCGAATGGCCGATAGATGCACGTGCTCTCTAGAACTGCCGTTGCCAAGAAGATGAGTAACGTAGAGGTTGGCGCAGTCTTTAATGGCAGATTTTTCGCGAGCCTCGCTACTGCACAGCTCCAAAATCATTCTTTCTGCGGTTTTTTGATATTTTGGCGTAATCAATCGCGAGAAAATTCCTAGCGCGGCTTGAATGCTTTCGAGTGTGTCGGTCTTCTTAACGTCGATGGCTGACGGAGGAATTTTTTGTTCGAAAATAATCCGCTTAACAACCCGATCCACGGAAACTGAAGAATTAAACTCATCAATCATCGGCTCTAATGCCGGTTTTGAAACGATCTTCTTGCTCACTTCTGAAAGGTTTGCGCCAAGTTCTCGTGCTTTCGCTGACAGAGAGAGCGACTTGTGCCGATAGCTTTCAAACGAGAGTTTGTCAGTGAGTTCCAGCACAGCCTCCGCAAAAGTTTTGACCATCGCGCACTGATTACTGTTGCCCCATGTGTTTTCAAGTTTTTTCAATGAGATGCCCTCACAACTATATGGTTTCTTTGGCTAAAACGGCGAATGTGGCCAATTTGTTAGAGTAGGATACTCTCCATAATTGCAAGCGCAAGCCTAGAACTCTGCCCATGGGGTGCGTGTATTTGTTCACATGGCAGGCAAAAATCTCTGAGGATTCCGCGTTTTGGGACGTTGCCAAATCGGCATAGAAAAAAATCCATTTTGTACAGAAACGGGGCTTGCAGAAATTTTGCATGAGTGTAAAAGGTGCCTGCGTCTGTAAAACGGTCAGTTCGGCTGAAGGCGTAAGTTGTTGAAAAATAACGATTGCCCCTATAGCTCAGCTGGTAGAGCAACTGATTTGTAATCAGTAGGTCCGCGGTTCGAGTCCGTGTGGGGGCACCATTTCACTTTTTTCGCTGCCGAAGCCTTCCAACACTTTGAAAGGTAAGGCCGTTTTTGGTGTTCGATACCCCTCTTTTTTGCAGTATTTGAGAGGCTCTGAAAATGCCAGTCGAAGAACCGCTCACTTCCAGATGAAATCTGAATTTTTCCATATTTTATAGGGACTTCCGAGGAATCTGATTGATGGTTCGAACACATCCTTAAAGGCTGGCTGAGATTCACCCAGGTTGGCAGATTTTTGAGCTAACACTTCCTTTGTGCGCAGCAGATCCTCAATCTTTTTTTCGTATAGACCAGCAGCCGTGGGATTGGTCGCGTTGGCAATCATCTCAATGAAGTCATCAATCTTCTTTTCAACCTGTTTAATCTGCCTTTGATAGGCGCTTTGGTCAGTCTTTACTGATTTTCGCTTAGCCTCCCAGATGTCGTTGAACATAGCTTCGGCCGCAGTCAATAGCTCCTTTGAGGGCTCGAGTTTTTTGAGGAGCGCAACGAATTGATCTTCTATTACCTGCTTAGGGATGGATTTGCCTTTGTTTTCGCAGCCGCGTTTCTGACAGAGGTAGTAGGGGTAACTCTTTTTCCGCCCCTGAGACCAGCAACCAGTTAGGGGTCGTCCGCAACTGTCGCACAGGACCGAGCCCCTCAATGGGAAGTCTTCGCTGGTGTCCCGACGAAGGGTAGCTTTGGGTTTCGCGGACAGGCGTGCTTGGTTTTTTTCGAAGGTTTCGAGGTCAATGATGGGTTCATGTTTTCCTTCGCGGAACGGCACGTTCCATACTCGCCCCTCTCTACTTTTCATGTAACTAATGTAGCCCGCATAAATGGGGCGCGTGAGAAGGTCTTTTACCTTTTGGATCCGCACAAAGTCTGCAGATAAGGCGGCCATGAAGACTGGTTTGCTTTCGAAGAAGCGGGCCAATTCAGCCTGGTTTGCAAACCTTCCCGAGGAAAAGCCCTCCAATCCTTCTTTGAGAATAGAAGCGATGGGCTCATCCCTTACCAGTAGCAAACCATGGCCCATGGTATCTTCGTATTTGTAACCGATCGGAGCTCGAAATACCCAATATCCGCCCAAAAGGCGGGCTCTCATCCGGTCGAAGGATGTTTCGCCATTTCTTTGGCTGTGGTGTTGTGAAACAGCCGCCATCATGTTCTCGATCAAACAAGGGCCAGAGCTTTCTCAAAATTCAAAGTTGGGGCTCTCAATGTTTGCGCCAACGGCCGCAATCTGGTCACGTATCTTCCAATGGGTCTGAACATTTCGAGCGAGGCGGGAGATATCATCAATAATCACAATATGGGTGTTGTTTGCTTTCTTCTTTAGAAAGCTCGTCATTGCTTTCATGCCAGGCCGCTTTTCAACGCGCCCTGTTATTTCATCGGTGAAAACCGCCGCAACATTGTAACCCTGCTGCTCTGCAAACTCGCGGCATCGTGTTATTTGACTTTCGAGACCATGCCCCTCTGCCACCTGCTTCACGTGGGAAACGCGAGCATAAATTGCGACGTTCTGAGAGTTGTTATGTCCTTGCTTCATTTGATTTCCTTTTCAATGTTGCGGCGGCGGATCGGGGTTGCTTTGCGCTTGTTTGCACTCTGGAGGGCCAAGACAATTTTCTTAGTTTGAAGGTCCATACAAGCTGGCTGCTCGCCTCCGCAGTCGTAGAAATGGACTGTCACACCAGCGTCTTTGATTTTTTTTCTGAGATTGCGGTAGTGCTCGCCATCTCGCGAAAAGCGCGAGGAGTCTTCGGTGACCAAATGCACCGTTTTGCCTTGCTCTGTCTGAATGTCGCTCAATAGCCGCCTCATCCCCGGATGGTCGTCAGAAAGGCCTGAACCCTTGTCGAGATAGACGTTCTTAACCAGCCATCTGTTTTGAAATGCGTATGCGAGGCCAGAGTTTATTTGACGATGAAGCGCGGTGTTTTCCGATAGGCCTTGGTAAAAGGCAGTTCGCGCGTAAATTAGCGCGTAGGTGTCTTGCGATGTGTTCATATGTGCTTGTTCCTTTTTCATTTCAGTTAGACTTTTGGTGGGGGCAGACTGTGAAGCCGAGTTCGACCAAGCAGAAGATCATTGACCAAAGCGTTTTGAGCAGCTCTTCCTTTTGCTGATCCGACAGTCCAGGAGCTTCGAGAAAATGCTGATAACGTTCGATATCGAGCGCTACTGTTGGGGCTTGGCTTGGATTGCTTACTGTGCCCGAAACGTGGAATTCTGCCGTATCTAAGAGCTTACTCATCGCCATCTCCTTTATTGATGGCCGTCAGCCATCAACCTTTGGGTGCCACCACTTGGCACCTGACAAGACAACGATGTTGGAGCGCGTTTCTGGCCTTCCTGAGCACCCTGTGAACAAAAGATTGGCCAGTTTTCCGGAAACCAAAGCCCGACCTCGAACTTCTTCGGGTGTTATGTGGCAACTGAACGGGGGGCAGTGAATTTTTGCTGGAGGCAATGGTATCTGCATTCATGGCACCTTCGTGAGAGCCGCTCCAAGCAAGTGCCGTAAGTTGGCCATCAGGGCCAAATACGCGAATTTGGATACGGTTCCGCCGAAAGCGCGCCTCGCGCTATTCTTTCACTCCAGTGCCCGGCTCTGCAGCTCTTCGTTCGAGGAGCTTCCCTGACTTGCAGTCGACGATGCCAATCGCATCGGGGTTAGCAGCTGAAGTTCGACGCCGGAATAATCAAGCTTTCCGGCTCAGAATTCAACTCCCAGATTTTCAGCCTGCACATGGTCCAGTTTTACTTGAGGTTGTGCTGACAATCGGTAGGTTGGAAAAAATTGTTCTTTTTTCCGAGGTAATTATGCCCACCCCCGAAGAAATCGCGCGGAAAAAAATAGACGAGGCTTTGAACCTTGCTGGATGGGAGATCCAGGATGGTCAGGACTTCAATCGCAACGCAGCCCTTGGCGTGGCTGTTCGGGAATTTCAATTGAAGTCAGGGCCTTGCGACTACTTACTGTTCATCGGTGGCAAGGCGGCTGGTGTGATCGAGGCGAAAAAAGCCGGCGTAACCTTGAGCGGAGTAGCGGAGCAGTCGGAAAAATACATGGCTGCGCTTCCCGAGCACTTGGCCAAATGGGACAGCATTCTTGTCTTCGATTACGAAAGCACGAGTGACGAGACTTTTTTCCGATTTTTGAGGGATCCCAAGCCCCGTTCGCGCCGCGTTTTTTCCTTCCACAAACCCGAGACGCTTCTCGAATGGGTGAAGGATGGTGGCACTTTGAGGGGCCGTTTGCAGACGCTGCCCCCGCTTGATTCGTCCGGTCTTCGAGACTGCCAGATTGACGCGATCCAAGGCTTGGAAAAATCCCTCGCAGAAGACCGCCCTCGGTCGCTGATTCAACTTGCCACCGGCGCTGGAAAGACCTTTACCGCATGTTCCTTCAGCTACCGTCTGATCAAGCACGCAAAAGCAAAGCGGATTCTGTTTCTGGTTGATCGAAACAATCTCGGCGACCAAACTCTCAAAGAGTTTCAAAATTATCAGCCACCAGGTGCAGCAAACAGGTTCACAGACACATACATTGTGCAGCACCTCCACTCTCATCGGATCGACCCCGATGCGAAGGTCGTCATCACTACCATCCAGCGCCTTTATTCGATGCTTCGGGGGGAGGAAGTCGAGGGCGAGCAGGAAGAAACATCCGCCTTCGAGACTTGGGAACAGGAAGAGGGGGAAATCCCCCCGATCGAATACAACCCTCAGATCCCGATTGAGATGTTCGACTTCATCGTCACTGATGAATGCCACCGCTCTATCTATGGCCTATGGCGGCAGGTGTTAGAGTATTTTGACGCTTCGATCATTGGCCTAACGGCAACACCATCAAAGCATACGCTTGGATTTTTCAATCAGAACCTTGTTGCGGAATATCCCTATGAGCGTTCCGTGGCGGACGGGGTGAACGTTGGTTACGAAATCTATTCGATCCGCACCAAGGTGACTGAAGAAGGCAGCAAGGTGGAGGTGCAGGACAGTGCCTTCCAAGTGCCCGTGCGTGACAAACGCACACGCGCAGTCAGGTATCGCGAGCTGGATGCCGATCTCGAATACACAGCCAAGGAACTCGACCGCTCTGTCGTAGCTCCAAACCAAATCCGCACTGTGCTACAGACCTACAAGGATCGTGTTTTCAACGAACTTTTCCCTGATCGCACTGGCGAATGGCTGCCAAAGACGCTGATCTTCGCCAAAGATGACAACCACGCAGAGGAGATCGTGCATATCGCGCGTGAGGTCTTTGGTGAGGGCAACGACTTTGCCAAGAAGATCACCTACCGCAATACGGGCGAAGACCCTAAAGCGATGATCAAAGCGTTCCGTGTGGATCCATTCCCGCGCATTGCGGTTACCGTCGACATGATCGCTACCGGCACGGATATCAAACCTGTCGAGGTTTTGATCTTCATGCGGGACGTGAAGTCAGAGGGTTACTACGAGCAGATGAAGGGTCGTGGTGTGCGCACCATCCCGGATGCTGACCTGAAACAGGTCACACCGGATGCCCAGACCAAAACCCGTTTTATCCTGATCGACGCCGTCGGCGTGACCGAGACCAAGAAGAATGCCAGCCAGCCGCTGGAGCGCAAGAAATCCGTCAGCTTTGACAAGCTGATCGACCAGATCGCTCAAGGTCGGCGGGACGAGGATGCTCTTTCTTCCCTGGCTGCGCGTCTTGCGGTCCTGGATCGCAAGCTGGAGGATGAGGATAGAAAACGTATCGCTGATATGACCGGTGGTAAGACACCACGAGACCTGTCCAACGCGCTGCTTGATGCCATCGACCCGGACAAGCAGGCAGAAGTCATCCAGACCAAGCACGGCCATGCACCTACCCCGGAACAGGAAGCTCAGGTGATCGAGGACCTCACCGATGCCGCCTGCGCCCCCTTTGATAATCCCAAGGTTCGTAATCTGATCAAGGATATCAAGCAGAAGACGGAAATGATCATCGACGAGGTCACAACCGACGAACTGCGCACGGCTAAATTTGACGTCAAACACGCTGAGGAGCGGATCAGCTCATTCAAAACGTTCCTGGATGAGAACAAGGATGAAATCACTGCGCTGCAGATCCTCTACAATCAGCCTGCGGGCAAGCGCCGCCTGACTTATGCGCAGATCAAAGAACTGACGCAGAAGATGAAGGATCCGCCACGCTATCTACAGACCGCTGATGTCTGGCAGGCCTACAAGCGGGTGAACGCAGCTGTGGTCAAAGGGGCTCCGGTGGATAAGCAGTTGACAGAGGTTGTGGCACTCGTCCGCTTTGCCCTGGGGTATGACAAGGAACTCACCCCATATGGCGACAGCGTCAAACAACGCTTCAATCTTTGGATCGGACGTGAGAAAAAGGCAGGGAGAGATTATACGGCGGAACAGATGGACTGGCTGCGGCTGATCGCAGAATTCATCGCCGCCAATGCAGAAATCACGCCACGCGATTTCATGGAAGTGCCGAGCCTGTCGGACAAGGGCGGTATTCTGAAGGCACGGGCGTTGTTCGGGGACGGGTTGAATAACATGCTGGATGAACTGCAAGGGGCGCTGGTCGCGTGACGGGAGACTTGCCTGAAGGATGGACCACCGTCAGCTTAGGTGATCTTCTTGAGAGGATCGAAGCAGGAAAGAACTTTCGCTGCGAAGAGCGCCCACCCAACGAGGGAGAAGTTGGGATCGTCAAAATTAGTGCCGTGACTTGGGGTAATTTCAAGGACGACGAGAGCAAAACGATCGGAAATCCCGAGCAGGTAAGTCCCGCTTTGCGGATCGAGACTGGGGATCTTCTGATGAGCAGGGCCAACACAATTGAGTTGGTAGGGGCGGCCGTCATCGTTGGATCGCTCACGCGGAATCTGCAGCTGAGCGATAAGGTTCTTCGCCTTCGTTTGGCGGTGCCGATCCAGAACTGGGTAAACCGGTATCTCAACTCTCGAAGCGGGCGCGACCAAATTGAAAGTTTTGCAACTGGCGCGCAGATGTCCATGCGGAATATTTCGCAAAAAAATATCGCTCGAATTGAACTACCGTTACCTCCCCTAAGGGAACAGCAGCAGATCGTTGAGAAGGTCGAGATGCTGTTTGCGCGCCTGGATAAGGGGGAAGAGGCGGTGCGCGAGGTGCAGAAGCTCCTGAAACGCTACCGCCAATCCATCCTCAAATCCGCCGTTACTGGCGAGCTCACTGCCGACTGGAGGGCTGAGCGCGAAGGAGAGCTTGAAAGCGGCACCGACCTTCTGGCGCGCATTCTCAAAACCCGCGAAGAAAACTGGCAAGGCCGCGGCAAATACAAAACCCCTGTCGAGCCTGACACTACTGACCTGCCGGACCTGCCCGAGGGGTGGGTGTGGGCAAGTCTTTCACAACTCAACGTCATCAAAGGTGGCGTGACAGTGGATAAGAAAAGAGAACCGAAAGATCCTGTCACTTTACCGTATCTTCGGGTGGCGAATGTCCAGAACGGTTTTTTGGACCTTGGTGAGATCAAGGAAATTACTGTCGATCGTGAGAAAGCAGAGCAGTGCCTTCTCGATGATGGAGACATTCTCCTGAACGAAGGTGGCGATCTCGACAAGCTTGGTCGAGGCTGGGTTTGGCGCTCCGAAATAGATCGCTGCATCCACCAAAACCATGTGTTCCGAGCACGCCCAGTTCTCAAGGAACTTTCGTCTGAATTCATATCTCTCTACGCGAATGGCTTTGGCCAGGGGTTCTTCATGGACAAGGGTAAGCAGTCTGTGAATTTGGCTTCGATCAGCTTGACAGCGATCAGTGGCTTGCCGATCCCTTTGCCAAGCACTGAAGAGCAGGCTGAGCTTGCAAGGTTGCTCGACGATGAGATCACGAATTTGAAGAAACTGGAGCAGCTTTGCGAAGCAGAACTGAAACGCTCTGCGGCTCTCCGCCAGTCGATCCTGAAGGATGCTTTCTCAGGCCATCTTGTCCCCCAGGATCCAGATGACGAACCCGCCTCAGCGCTGCTGGAGCGCATTCAACAATCTAAGAAGAAGAGAAAGTAACATGGGCGCTCGGGTATTCATCTCCTATTCCCACAAGGACGAAGATCTTCGGGATCAGCTCGAAGTGCAGCTTTCGATGCTGAAACGTCAGGGATTGATTGAAGTCTGGCATGACCGCAGGCTCCTGGCTGGCGATCATCTGGATTGGACCATCAGCAAAGAGCTGGATGAGGCCGACGTCATCCTGCTGCTTGTCAGCCCGGATTTCCTGGCCTCTGACTATTGCTACAAGATCGAAAAGGGACGTGCCCTGGAACGGCACCGCGAAGGCACTGCACGGCTTATCTCCGTTATCCTGCGCCCGTGTGATTGGCACCATACCGATCTGGCCCAATACCTGGTTACACCTACAGATGGCACCCCTGTCACACGGTGGGCCGATCGGGATGAGGCGTTCCTCGACGTCACGACATCTATTCGGCGCACCATCGAAGAGTTGGGCGTTGGCGCTGAGGCGAAGGAAAAGCACGACTTCATTGAAGCGGCGGAGCCCGCTGCCGAGGTAGAATTGCCACGGTCTTCGAATATGCGCCTTCGCAAGGAGTTCACCAAGGCAGATGAGGATGGCTTCCTGCTTGATGCCTTTGAGTTCATGGATCGGTTCTTCCAAGGCTCGCTGCAGGAGCTTGAGGCCCGCAATCGAGGCATCCAGGTGCGTCATCGGCGGATTGACGGAAACTGCTTTACCGCAACGATTTACCAGAATGGCGATAAGGCCGCGTCCTGCACTGTCCGTCTGAACGGGGCGGTCGGCACCGGGATTACCTATGCGGCTGGTGATGACGCTGGCGCGGGCACCTTCAACGAAAGTCTCGGTGTCGAAAAGGATGATCAAAAGCTATTTCTGCGCCCCATGGGCATGCCTTTCATGGCTCAAGGCAACGTTGACAAGGCAATGAGCCATGAAGGTGCCGCCGAGTATTTCTGGGCACTCCTGATCAACCCTCTGCAAGGGAACTGAGGGATGAGCACTAAAGCCAATAATTCAAGCACTGAATGCCCGAAGACGAGACTGTTCCATGAGTGATATCAAATTGTTCCGGCAATCAGGCGATACGCTTGAACAGCTTTCCACGCCCGAAATTCCGTTGGAGAAGGCTCTTCAGACCCTTTTCGAGCACAATCTGGAGACCTTGCTTGGCGTGCGTTTCCTGGCGTCGGAATACTCCACAACAAATGGCGGCCGGATGGACACGCTGGGCATTGATGAGAACGGCTATCCGGTCATCATCGAATATAAACGTGACCGCTCAGAGAACGTGATTAACCAGGGGCTTTTCTACCTTGATTGGCTCATGGACCATCGTGGGGACTTTGAAATCCTGGTGCGTGACAAATTTGGCAAGGATACCGCGCAGGCAATCGAATGGAGCGCCCCCCGCTTGATCTGCATCGCTTCCGATTTCACCAAATACGACACACACGCAGTCAAGCAGATGAGCCGAAATATCGAGCTGATCCGCTATCGGGCCTTCAGTCATGACCTTCTGCTGCTTGATCTGTTGACGTCGGTATCGACCGCGCCGACGACGGTCGTTTCGTCGTCAGGAAAGGCTAACAAATACAAGACGAACTCAGAAAGCTTGGCTGATGCCAGTGAAGACTTGGCAAACCTCTATGCCGACATTGAAGCGTTCATGATCTCGTTGGGCGACGACGTCGTTAAAAAGGCGTTGAGGTTTTACTTTGCCTTTAAGCGCATCAAGAATTTCGCGTGCGTTGAGATCAAGCCGTCGATCAATACCATCAAGCTGTATCTGAAAGTGAACCCCGATAGTGTCCAGTTGGAAGAAGGGTTCACGCGTGACGTTCGCAACGTTGGTCACTTCGGCACTGGAGATTTGGAAGTGACACTGAAGACCCACGAGAACTTTGAACGTGCAAAAGACCTTATCCTTAAATCCTACGAGGCATCCTGATGACCAATGAACAGCTTGTCTCCAAGGTTTGGAACTATGCTCATGTCTTGCGGGACCAGGGCGTGTCCTATGGCGACTACATCGAACAGATCACATATCTTTTGTTTCTGAAGATGGACCAGGAACGCGTGGACTTGCTTGGTGAACCCTCTGCAATTCCAACTGACTGGCAGTGGTCCCAGCTGTCCGGCAAGACCGGTGACGAGTTGGAGCTCCACTATCGCCATACGCTCGAAGCGTTGGCCAAAGAAGGTGGGTTGATTGGCACGATCTTCCGCAAGGCTCAGAACAAACTGTCAGACCCCGCGAAGCTCACCCGCGTCGTCAGCCTGATCGACAAGGAAGGTCCCTGGATCGGCATTGGCGTCGATGTGAAGGGGCAAATCTATGAGGGCTTGCTTGAAAAGAATGCCTCAGAAGTGCGTTCTGGAGCTGGTCAATACTTCACGCCGCGTCCAGTAATTGATGCAGTTGTCGAATGCGTCGCCCCGAAAATTGGCGAGACCGTCTGTGATCCAGCCTGCGGAACGGGTGGTTTTTTGCTCTCTGCCTACGATCACATGAAAGGCCAAACGCAAGATCGCGATAGATTGCGTGACCTGCGACATACGTCTTTCACCGGCGTCGACATCGTGGACGAAGTCGTTCGACTGTGTGCGATGAACCTGTATCTGCACGGGGTGGGCAACGGTGGGAGCCCTGTCTACCAGGGAGACGCGCTATCTGGTGACAACGGCAAACGCTTTGATGTGGTTTTGACCAACCCACCTTTTGGGAAGAAATCCAGCTACAAGGTGGTGGGCGAAGACGGACAGGTTTCGACTGAGCGCGAGAATTACGAGCGTGAAGATTTCAAGTTCACGACATCGAACAAGCAGTTCAACTTCCTTCAGCACATCATGACGGTGATGGAAGCCAACGGGCGTGCAGGAGTTGTGCTGCCCGACAACGTGCTTTTCGAAGCTGGCCGTGCTGGAGAAGGGATCCGGAAACGTCTGCTCGAAGGTTTCAACTTCCATACACTGCTGCGGCTTCCTACCGGCATTTGGTATAGTCCTGGCGTCAAGGCGAACGTCCTATTCTTTGACAAGCGACCTGCGTCGAAGGAGGCGCAAACAAAAGAGCTTTGGGTCTACGATTACAGGACAAATATCCATAAAACACTCAAAACCAAGCTACTGGTTCGCTCAGACTTGGATGACTTTGTTCGTTGCTACCAAGCGCGGAAGGAAACTGAGCGTTTTAAGCGATTTACTTATGATGAGCTTGTCGGAAGGGACAAGCTCAACTTGGATATCTTCTGGCTCAAAGATGACAGCCTCGAAGACATTGAAGCCCTTCCAACTCCCGATGTCTTGGCAGCAGAAATCGTGGAAAACTTGGAGGCTGCCTTGGGGCACTTCCGGTCAGTAGCTGAAGAGCTCGGCGTAGCGGAAGAGTGATATGTTAGTAATACCTCAATGTATGCCGTTCACCAGGAACTTACGCTGAAATTGGAATAGGTATCGACTTGGTCCTTTGGCTTTGAATTCTCCGCCGCTGGGAAACAGGACAAGTTTTGGGCCTCAACCCAAGCTCATGTTCTATGTCGTAGTCGCGCTCCCAGAGCATGAAGATGTGTTCAAGCTCCCCCTCGGCAAGGATCTCGGTTCCAGTCGTCCGTTCGAGGTGAAACAAGCCCAAGAGAATTTCTTCTCGTGCGGCTATTGAGAAAGGCCCTGGCCTCTCAACTCCATTGCGTCGAACTGGCCAGCGACGTTTTTCATCATTCCGGACTTCGGCAAGCCAGTTTCGGAACTCCAAAAAAGGTTGTAACTCAGAGTGGCCCGCATCTACCATTTTCGTTGCTGAATGGTCTTTGCGCACCACTGTGCATGTCCAGCATCCAAATCGCCCGCTGCCGCAGGGGGGAGAGTTGGGGGACTTTAGCACAGGGCATTCTCCCGAGGCATCTCTATAGATGTCTTCGATTTCACGGGCGTCTATCGAAGTCGGCATTCCCAGGCAAAATACGGCATCCCAAACGTCCGAAATTGAGAAGTCCAGTATTGGCAAATAGATCGTTGCTGAAGATCCACCTTGCTTCTGCCAATAATCGTCGCCATTCTTTTGGATTGACCGTTTCCGTTGCTGGCTCTCGTCGCGCCGACTGCCAAGGACCACGATGGTGTCATCGGAACCGAAGGATCGCATATATTTAGTAACGGGATTTATTCGTAGAGCTTTCGTGCACCAGCGAAAACTGTTGGTAGGCGTCGGGTAGCCACGACCTACGACCTTGGCAAAGAACCGATCCTGAACGGGCGCGCTTAGAATATCCACACTAAGTGGAACCTTCGCGTCTTCAGCCTCTCGGCGGATATTTTTCAGAGTGCGCTTTACATATGAGTCTATGACTGGGTTTTCTACGCCGGTATCGCAATAAATTAGGGAAATTCCTGATGGCTTTCTGTCTGCTTTCTTAAGCGCCGCCAGGAACACCTTCAGGGTAGCCGTGGAATCCTTGCCTCCCGAGTATGCAATGACCCAGTTCTTGTCTGGGTTTTCTTCTATTGCTCGCTTAGTGCGCTGAATCGCAGGCAGTATTTCCTCATTCATCTTCGAAGTATTCTCTTAGCTCTTTTGAGTGAAACTTTCGAATGATGTCTAACTGCTTATCTCCAATTTCTTTATGCTGTTTCGTCAGTGACCTTGAGATTGGAATGGTTGCGACTGCAATGAATACTGAAAGCGCTAAACCTATCAGCGCCCCCTGGGAGCCAAATGCGAAGTGGTAGATAGTTGATACTATTGCGTATCCGATCGAAATCACTTTTAGATCCGCCACCGATGTCCAAAGGAGGCCATTGAACATTGCTCTTTTGGACTGAGTCATTAGGCTTTGGTCTGAATTTACGATGCGGTAGAAGATTGGTCTGATATTCTTCCAATCCGCCTTCACTGAACCCGCATCACCGCCACCAATGTCAATCAGACCTTCAGTGATGTTTGCTTTTACTTCATCATGGTTTCGACGATTTGCCCATTGGCGAAAACTTGGAAAGGCATAATACAAAACAGCGACAATGATTGCTGGAGCAGTTTTTCCAAGTGTTTCTGGGATCAGGGGGGTGTCAACTTTCCAATCCCCCGTGAAATTTCCCAACAGCGCCCACCCCGCTACGACGAGGAAGCCTGGAACGAGGAACCTTAGCAGTTTGAGTAAATCCAAAGACATAGGTGAGCTTTCAAGCGCTATTTGCATAAGGGTGATTTTCCCCGCACACCTACATGCTTGAGTTGATTTGCGCCATGGGTGATGAGAATATTTCTATATTTCGCTTTGGTTTCGAGGAAATGGCCAATCTATTCTACGGAAGCCACACAATGACGCTCCAAGGAGCCCATTGGCATCGAGTTTCTCTTGAAGCTGCCCAACTTCTGGGAAGCATGGCACAGGAGATCAACCATGTGCATTTTTTCACTGAACCCGCTTCGTGAAGTCCAGGACTTTGCCTACCAGCACGATCAGGCACTGCAGAGCGCATCGCTCGTCCTGGCAGGACAATTTGCGTTGAAACGCACCCAATCCCTGCTGGATGAAATTCGCAGTGCGAATGCGATGACGCGCCGTCTTCAGAGAGGCATCGTCGAACTACACAAACTGCTTTCGCTCTACTACGTGCACGACGAAAACAGCATCGAAGCGGCATACTTCGCGGATCTGGATCCAAGTGCCCCATACGTCGAAGAGATTTGCCTCCTGACAGAGGCTCTGACCGATCTTCTGACTCTTATCGACTGTGCCCCCGGACAGCCGCTCTCTGACTACCTCCTTGCTGCCTGAGGCAGCGTTTCCGGTCGGTGCAGCAAATGCCGACCGCTTGAGAACTCAGCCTCCTGCTGCGTTCACCAATACGGGCAGTAAAAGGAGACCACCTATGTCCCGCGATAGAATCGAAGAAATGGCATATCACTGCCTCGTGACAGGCCATGATTTCGCCAAGGCCATCGAACTGCTGGAACTTCCGATCAAGCCGTCATTCGATCTCTCTTACCGAAGTCTTCTGGGGAAGCTGAAGAACGGCGATATCCTGGGGAAATCAGATCTGTTCACAGTTGATCAGATTGGCGACATTCTTCGGGCTGAGATGAATGCGACGAGAACCGGCTATGGTGACCGAGCGTTCGAATGCTACACCGACGAAGACGTCATCTTCGACCGTGATTTGGAGCTGATGCGGCGTGCGGCTGTTTGCTATCGGTGTCTTATGTCAGCCAGTCGAGCTTTACGCGATCTGTCGAACGCCCGCCGGTGGGTTTGCTCGCTGGAAGCAAGAGAATAAGGCGGTCAATCGCAAAATGCACTGGGTAGAATTTTCAAAATTCGGGTCGCGAAATTTCGCGGTCCGCATTCTCAGTTTGGGCTTATGAGCAAAAGTTGTCGGAATGGTGGGTGCCTTGTCATAAGGCACTTTTTTTGCCGGCCGAAAGGGAAAACGGTGAAGGGCGCTCGGAGTTTCTATTGACCTCTGCTCGTGTCGCTCGACGCCTCTTGAGAACATCTGAGACATTAAAGGGTAATGATGAGGACGCCCCGAAACACTGCAAACCCGACGCCCAACGGAAGCTTTCCGCCCATCCTGGCAATTTTCCACGTTGGGGCAGCGCCTCACGGAGAATGTGAGGCGCTGGACGATACCATTCTACAAGGGCCAGTTTAGGCCGTTTAGTTGGTCCTCCCAGTCAAGAAGAACTTCAAAGAGAGTGTTCGAACTTTCTCTCGTGGGGGGCACCATCACCTTCAGGATAATCGTTCGCATCCCCTTTAAAACAAGGGCTTAATCCATCTTATGACGTGTTGTGCATTGATCCTCCCCCACTGAAGTGGTCCGCCGCTATGTTTAGGAAAACGGAGGATTCACGATGGGAAACAAGCGACACAAGCCCGAGGAAATTGTCACGAAGTTACGACAGGTTGAGGTGCTTGCCGGGC
>NZ_JAGHRO010000003.1 GCF_017743735.1 Shimia sp. R9_2 | reverse complement strand
GTGGCGGGGGCATCATTGACTGCGGCGACCGTGATGGTGATGGTGCCGGTGTCCTGCCCGCCATTGCCGTCATCAATGGTGTAGCTGAAGCTGTCACTCCCGGAAAAATCCGCATCGGGCGTGTAGATGACCTCTCCAGAAATCGTCAAATCCACAGTGCCGTTGGAAGGTTGCTCAACCGCTGCCAATGAAACAGCATGACCGTCAGCGTCTAAAGCGTTTTGCAGCAGATCAATTGTGGATGCGCTGTCCTCGAAGGTACTAATGGCGTCGTTTGCGGCGATGGGGGGCGTGTTTTCAGAGACCTCGATGAGCACTGTTGCCGTAGCTAGCCCGCCGGCACCATCAGAAACTTCATACGTGAAGCTGGCTTGCCCGCTAAAATTTGCGTCTGGCGTGAAGGTTACAGCACTTGTTGAGAGCTCAGCTGTGCCTCCTACCGCAGAGCCAACCGAAAGCATTGTGAGGGGCTGCACAGTTTCTGGATCACCATCGGTGTCATTGGCCAAAAGTGCGGACATGTCGATCGCCAAGGGCATATTATACGCAGTGGATAATCCGCTGTCGTCTGCTGCAATCGGCGCATCGTTGACGGGGGTGATCGAAAAGGTCACCGTTCCGGACGTGCTGTCGCCCTGTTCGTTCTCCACATTGTAGGTAAAGCTGTCGGTGCCTGCGAAATCGGCATTTGGCGTGTAGGTCACATCCCCGTTTGTCAGCAGGGTCGCAACGCCGTTTGAGGGGGCACTTGTTGCGGTGAAGGAGAGCGTTGAGCCATTGGCACCACTGACCGCACTAGCGAGATTCAGTGACATCGAGGTATCTTCAGCCAGCTCAGAATTGGTATTTTCGGTCGCTAGCTCTGCGCTTTCGGTGCCACCAGATGAAGAGGATCCTCCGTCTTGACCTGAAGAAGCGTCATTAACTGGAGAGTTTGTTGGCGGAGGGGGTGGTGCGGGCGTTGTTTGTGCCTCAGGCGCACCAACTTGCGTGAAAGACTCACCACTTGTGGTGTCACCAAGACCTGGATCGGAAGAAAAGGTTCCGGTGTCAGCGGGTTCTGTACCCGGACCAAGCCCCGGATCAGCAGTGCCAAGGGAGCCTGTGTCTAAGCCGTCCTCGCCAGCAACCAAATTGGTTACGCCTTCAAGCCCAAGATCCCCGCCGTCGGCGTCTAGTTGCGCAAGGGCAAGAGCGGCGACGCTTTCTGCTGAGGTCTCGGAGTTGTCGACTTCGGAAGGCGCGACCGCCGCAAATTGCTCCTGGCCGTCTTGTTGAAGCGAGGCGTCGTCTTCGCCCTGAATTTCCGCGTCATTGGGAGTTTGAGGGACTGTCTCTTCGCCTTCGGGGTCACCAGGGACTTGTCCTTGATCCTGGGGTGGTGCTGCATCTTGACCACCGCCACCATCTTGAGGCGTGGGAGCCGGGGCAGGGGGGGCGTCGCCGGGGGCTGCCTGTCCGCCGCCGTCAGGCCCTGCTTCGCCCGTGCCTGTTCCGTCAAAGTCTATGTAGCTTCCGCTGTTCTCCAGACGTAGTTCGGCGCGTTCTGTCACCTCATTGGTTTGGACTTGTAGCGCCTCCGAGTCCGCTTGAACCACCTGGGCACGTGGCACTGGGCGCGTTTCGCCATCGACGGGGGATACAATCCAGCTGGTTTCTGGGTCGGAAAGGGAAGAGACAAAATTCCCGTTCTGATCAAACAAATCTATGCTGCCGAGAGCGCCGTCTGGCCAGTCTGGCAAGAGAGAGACGACAACTTCTGTCACACCGTTGACCACCACGATGCGCACTTCCACAGTTGTGCCTCTGATGCCGATTGTGGAAGTGGGTGTGTTCACCTCCATGTCGCCGATTTTGGCAACTTGTCCAGCCACAAAAACAAAGCCGCCCTGTATCAGATTAAACGCTGCGGAATTGTCTGAGCCGTCAGGATCATAGATCAGCTCGTCCAAAATCATACGGCTGTCTTGCGCCAAGGTAAAAATCGTTCCGTCGATAAATACCAAAGATACCGTGCTGCCAGCGCCGGTCTGGATCACATCGTTTTGAAAAACCAAAGCGCCGTCATTCAGCCGGACGGTAGAGCCGTCTGCGCGGGTGACCGTCACCACGCCTTCAATCGTATCAACTTGTCCGATGGCGTCAGATGACGCTTGCGCTTGAACAGGAACGATATCTGATTGCGTGATATCTGTTTGTTGGAAAGTCGCTTCGGTCTTTAACGCTGCTGTGCGCGTATCGATACCGGCTCCAGCGATCCGAGCCACATCTGCGCCCTGGATTTTCGCACCATTGGGGGCGATCAGCGCTGCAGGAGAGGCGAAAGTAAAGTACCCAGCGACCCGCAGTGTTTCTGCGCCATCAAAAGAGATGACAAGGTCTTGGCCGTCCTTGGCGTAGTCGCCTTGAAAGAGGGCTTCAACATTCGGGGTCAGAACCTCTGACCCATCCGCCACAACCACAAACTCGTTTTCGCCGCTATCAGGGCGGTCGAACTTACTAATACTCATGGGCAGTCCCCAGGAACAACCGATACAAAAACACGTCCGCGAATATTGAGGCGTGAAACGCCAGGCGGCTCTAAAAACAATTGGAGAGAAAATTAAATCAAATTGTAAATAAATGCCACAATTTAGATGTGAGGCTGATTTAAGTAACTGTTATGTTTTGAGATTTCATCTGGTGCGACAGATCTCGCCTAGACCTCTGGCCGGTATCTGTCTTGCTAGCGTTCGCGCAAAGCCTCGTGCTGGGCGCGTAATACAGGGCGAATAAGATACTCGAGCACCGTTTTGCGGCCGCTTTGTATATCGATGCTTGCAACCATTCCCGAAGAGATGTCGAGCGCCCCGTTGTCACCTTCCAATGAGGTTTGTTCGGTGCGTAGCATGACTTGAAAATAGGGCACGCCGTCAGCGTTGTTGAGCGCATCCGCGCCGATGCGTTCTACTTGGGCAGGGAGGTCACCATAGCGCAGATAGTCATAGGCCGTGATCTTGACGGACGCATCTGCCCCAACCCGGACAAAGGCCAGATCTCGTGGGCTAACCTCTGCCTCAATCAGCAGCGTGTCATCCAGAGGAACAATTTCAGCCAGTGTCATCGCGGGTTGGACGACACTCCCGACATTTGTGACTGAAATCCGATTGACAGTTCCACGAACAGGCGCACGCAAGTCTGTGCGCGAGACCCGATCTCTCGCGGCGGTCAGTGTTTCCTCGACCACTGCCAGATCTCCAAGCACCACCGAGATACGCTCCCGCGCTGTGAGACCATAGGATGATTGGGCAGAGCCGATCTGTTTTTCGGTTTCGGCAATGCTCGCGCGGACACGGAGTTCGGTGGCCTCTGAGACGGTGATGTCGCCTTCGATTTCTGCCAGCTGCCCTCGAAGGCGAAGTAATTCGATCTCGGGGACCGATCCGCTTGCAAAGAGGCCTTCAGAGATTTGGACTTCCCGCCGAAGGGGGGCGGCGACCGCTTCAAGGCGCGCGCGTTTTGCGGTCAGTTCCACAAGCTCGGCTTCCCGCTGTAACAGGCGATCTTGCAAAACGCTGATCTCCAGATCCAGTTGGCTTCGCCGGGTGTCAAACACGGCTATTTCTGCCGCGATGAGCCTGTCATTCCAGTTCTGTTCCGGCGGGAATACAAGCGTATCTGTCCCTTCGGCTTCCGCTCTGAGCCGCACAAGTTCAGCGGATAAAGCCTGATAACGTTGTTCCAATTCACCAAGATTGGATTGCACGGTAGTATCGTCGATCTGAAAGAGCACCTGACCAGGCTCGACCACATCTCCTTCTGAGATATGGATTGCAGACACAATACCTCCTTCGGGAGCTTGCACTGTTTGAACTTGGGAGCTGGGTACAACGCGGCCAGAAGCTCGGGTCACTTCTTCGATTTCGAAGGTTGCTGCCCAAAACACGAACCCTACAATGAGGGCGATCACAAACAGCAGCAAGACCCAAAGCCCTTTTCCTGCGTCCTGGCCTCCCGGGCGATTGACGAATTCTTCGTCTTCTATCCGCATGGAAAACATCACTCGGCTGCCTTATGTTCTATCTGTCGCTCGGCAGAAGTTGTTTGTGACAGTTGATGCATTACCTCGGCGCGTGGTCCATCAAGCACCTTGCGGCCCTGTTCGATCACTATGAAACGATCTGCGAGCGCTGCAAGAGACATCCGGTGCGTGGATAAAATCATGCCCACACCTTCTTTTTGCAACAGACGCAGCCGCTCAATTGCTAGAGCTTCGCTTTGATGATCCATTGCGTTGGTTGGTTCATCAAGGAAGATGAACTTCGGTCGACGAAGCAAAAGGCGCGCCAGAGACAGGGCCTGCCTTTGCCCTCCAGAAAGCCGTTCACCTCTTTCCCCCGCGAAGTACTCTAACCCTTCAGGTAGACCTGCAACAAAGGAATCGAGCCCCGCCAAATGTAATGCTCTCATAATTTCGGCATCTGTGGCATCCGGCACACCCAGCGTGATGTTTTCGCGGATGGTGCCTGTAAACAGAAGCGGATCCTGAGGCAGATAGCCTACGCCCGCGCGGACGGCTGCGGGTTCAAACTGCGCGATTTCATGACCATCGATCAACAAAGTGCCTTCTTGGGGCTGGTAGAGACCGTTGATCAGCTTGCCGAGTGTAGACTTCCCCGAACCGATCCGCCCCAGTAAGGCGGTTGTGCTGCCGGGTTCGAAAAACGCAGATACGCCAGAAATCGCTGGAGTTTGCATGTCGGGATAGGTGAATTTTATTTCACGCAATTCGATCTTGCCTTCTCTGACTTGTAGATCGCTGCGCAAGGCTTCGCGTTGCTCGATTTCTGTTTCCACGAAGCGTGAAATCGACCTCATGGACCAGATCGCAAAGTTGGCCCTGAAGATGGTCTGCGTGATACCTGCAAGCGGTGCAAGGATACGGCCTGCCATAATGTTGGCCGCAATCAGGGCCCCAATGGTGACGGTTCCTTTGGACACCAGAAACACCCCCAGACAAATGATCCCCGCGCTGACGGCCTGTTGCACAAGAACCGTGGCTGATCCTGTGAAGTTCGCCCAGTTTCGGGTTTGGGCCGTTACCCGCGACGATGCTGCCACCGCGTTCTCCCACTCGCGTAACAACACTGGCTCTGCGCCGACGCTCTTGACGGTTTCCAGTCCGGTCAGTGCTTCTATCAAAACCTGGTTGCGTTTCACGGTCATTTGCTGCGCCTGTCGCGCGGATCTGGCAATTGGCACCTGCGCCAGAACTGCAATGGCGATCATCACTGGGATAGCTGCGATTGGTATCCAGGCAAGCGGACCCACAATCATAGTGAGAACCGTTAGAAAGATGCCGACAAAAGCAAGATCAATGAGCGCGATCAAGGTAGAGGAGGTGAAGAAATCCCGCACCACTTCAAAGTCGCGCAAATTTGTGATTGCGCCGGTTGCACCGCCTTTGCGGGCCAGAATTTTCTGCGCAAGCGCCATTTGAAACAGGCGGGAGGCCAAGGCTAAGTCGGCTCTGCGCGACACTCTTTGAATGATTGCGCTACGCAGGAGCCGCAATAAGAGATCCAGCCCGAGCGCCAGCCCGACCCCAATCGCAAGGGTGATCAAAGTGACAAACGCAAGGTTTGGGATCACGCGATCAAAGACATTCATCACAAAAATCGGCAGAGCTAGCCCAGCCAAGTTGACGCCAAAGGCCGCCAGAAACACTTGCAACCATGCAGATTTGTGGCGGGCCAGTTCTGACCAGAGCCAATGCCCACCATTTGGGGCGATCTTTTGTGCATCCGGGCTGAGACGTGAGGAGGTCGAAGCTTCCTTTGACGCAACCAACAGAACCTCACCGGTTATCTGGCGAGAAAGAGAACGGGTCGGGACCTCATCACTTTCGTTTGTAGTAGGATCAACGATTGAGGCGGTTCGCGCTTTGTCATCCAGTCCCACAAGGATTTTCGGGGCCGGTGACTTGGAAATAAGCACGGCGGGTAAGCTGCCGCGATCAAGCTGCGCTAGGCTGCGTTTCACTTTTTTGGCCTTGAGGCCGACCACGTCGAGCGCGCGTATCAATCCGGAGGCGCCATCCGTTTCGAACCCCTCAGGTAGGCGCCCGGTCACACCGGTTTTAACAAACGGTCGACCATGATAGCGCGCCAGCCAAGACACGACGTCAAGCGCGCTGCGAAGTTCATTGGAAGGGGTGTAAAGATCAGGGTCAGCCACTGCGACGGGCTCTACTCAAGGGCAGGGGCAGAGACGTCAAACCGATCCATTGGCGCGGATTTGACGCGATCTTCGAAGTCCGCGTTGAGCGCACGCCCTTCTTTGGTAAGACCAAAATGATCGGAGAGTTTGCTTTGCGCTGCGAGCACGCGATAGCCTTGATAGTGATGCGCAGCAGAGGCGTTGATCTGACGAATGCGAAGGTTGAAAAGGGCACGCTCCGCATCAAGAACCTGAAGCAGCGGCCGTTTGGCAGCTTCAAATTCCTGCCGGAAGGCTTCCACAATCAATTCGTTGGTTGAGACGGAGCGATCTAACAGAAGTTTGCGTTCACGAGCTGAATCGTAGGAATTCCAGGCGCGCCGTGCAAAATCGCGGACTTCATTTTCCACCTGCTTTAAGCGGTAGTGGGCCCGGATGAGCAAATCGCGGTTACGGGCGCGCGTGGCCTCTCTGGTGTTGCCCTTATAGAGGGTCCAGTTCAGCCGCACTCCGGCAGCTATTGTCGAATCCGTTCCACGTGCACCCTCTTGGTTTTGACCAATGTCGGCGCCGACAAAGGCGTCTAAGCGGGGTTTCCAATCAGCTTCGTCAATTGCGCCCTGATAGGTTTGGGCCTGAATATCGGTCTGTGCCAGACGCATCTGAAAACTGTTGGTGACAGCGGCGGTTTCAACCGCCTCGCCGGAGGGCGGCGTGTGCATATGGAAGGCACGCGACAAAGTTGATGTCGGCCGTTTGCCGGTCACCAACTCGAACTGGGAGTCCGCATCGCCGAGTTGTGCCTCAGACTCTGCAAGCGCGAGTTGGGCGGCCAGCAACTTGTCATTGGCACGAAAACGATCTGCTTCGGACAGTTTCCCGGCATCGACTTGTTCCGCGACCTGCCGAGAGATTTCGCCGTGGCGCGCCAGATTGCGTCGCGACGCCTCAACGATATTTCTGTGCCGTACCACGTCGATATAGGCTTGGATCGCATTCAACGCCAAAGTCTCGGTCGCATCGGACAGGCGTATGATCTCCGCATCCAGTAAGGTCGCTTCGCGGTAGATCCGGTTCATGGCGCGCATGCCATCGAGCAGATTGACTTGAACATCTACGCCGATGATGCGCGCGAATTTTGTGTCCCGATTGTCCGCGGCATCCAGCGTGGGGTCATCGACCCATTCGGCCGCCACGCTGCCAAACAAATTGACCTGTGCACGCTTGTCGCCTTGGGCGATAGTGATCATGCGCCCTTGGGCTTCAATCCCGGAAATGGCCGCCTTGCGGGCTTCGCTGTTTGACACGGCATTGTAGACCGCATCTACCAGCGTTTCAGCGCGGGCATCTTGAGGGAAAACCGAATAAATGCAGGTAGTCGCGACCGCCGCGAAGGCAAAAAGATTTTTCATGGATCAAACGAAGTGACATAAAATGAAAGTACTGATTAAAAGTCGTTCTTCGTAAGCGATACGCCATTTTGCCCCTCAAAATCAAACGAATACTGGGTTTGGAGGTAGCGCAGGTGGGTAATGGAAAGGCTGGATGAATGCCCTTTGAGCCTTTCTGGCTTGGCGCAAAAGCGTTTTGATGATGTCACAAAATTGGTGCAGAACGATTAGGTTTCGCTGGGGGAGAATTAACCATAACGGTTTGGTCGGAGCGACGGATGCAATCTTTACGAGAGGCATAAAGGCGTTCTTTTTGCCAGTGGGTTTGCTCTCGTTATTGTCGCTCAGGCATCGCACCAAAAGCCACTCTTGCGCGGTCCTTGAGGAGGTCCAGAAGCCAGATATGGCTAGGATCGCGGTTCCGACTCTTGTGCCAAAACAGGTGCAAGACAACGTCAGGGCACTCAAAGGGCAGATCGTGGGCGCATAGCGCACCGGTTTGCAGGAGCGGGTCGGCAAGCTGCTGTGGCACAACCGCTATCAAATCCGTGGAGGCGACGATACTGGGGATCGAGAGGAAGCTTGCCACCTGAACGACAACGTTTCGGTTGGGCAGCTCTTCACCCATGAGATACTCAAGCGGCGTGTGGCGTCTGCTGTTTTTGGAGCGGATCCACTCTGAGCGCCGTAGGAGAGAGGCTTGGGGCAGAGTTTCAAAATCCGCGATGTCAAAGCCCGAGTTGGCCTTTGGATGATCCGCAGAGCAGATCAGTGTCAGTTTCTCATGCGCTAAAGCGATTGAGCTGAACTGATCTTCGGGCAAGGGGTTGTAGTCCACGGCGTAGCTGAGGTGGCCCGCTTTCAGTTGATTAGGTATGTCGTCGCTGTAGTCTGGATGCACTTTGAGTTTGGCCATGGGGGCCTGCGCGCGGATGGCCTGCAGCAACGCGCCGCCCCAAAGGTATTCAACGGCATGGTTCATTGCGATGGTGATTGTTCGGGAAAAGGTTTCGGCTTCAAAGCCGCGATCCTCAAAGCCATCAAGGATAGAAACCAATGCCGGTTGGATTCGCTCATGCAGATCAAATGCCCTTTGAGTTGGTTTTAGACCGCGCGCTGTCCGCACAAAAAGGTCGTCTTCAAACTCCAGCCGCAGCCGTTTTAGTGCGTTGCTGACGGCTGGCTGACTCATGTTCAGACGCTCTGCAGCACGCGACAAATGCTGTTCGCGCATAAGGGCTTCGAAGATTGGAAGCAAATTTAAGTCATGATTTCTTAACATTGCGAGTTCATTCACCAAAGTTATAATATGGTTTTGTAATATATTAGACGTGATATCAACGCCTCCTATTATTGCCCTAGTTGGCTTAACTAGGGAGGAACGAGCCATGAACGATGAAGCACGCGAAAAATTTCGCGCTCGCTATCGCGCAGCTATCAGCCCCAACTACAGTGGTTTTCTACACCTCTCTGTTGTTCTCTTCGGAGCAGGCGGGTTGATCAGTTTCGGCATTTCCCAATTGGAAAATGTCACCCTTTTGCAGATCCTGTTCGTTGTGGCGTTGTATGTCGTCTACAATTGGGCAGAGTGGTACACCCACTGCTTTTGGGGTCACAAGAAGACAGATCTGTTCAAGTTCTTCTACCAGCGCCACACCGGCGACCACCATACGTTCTTTGTCGTGCATGACATGGAATATCAGATGGTGCTCGACTGGCGTGTTGTGATCTTCCCGATCGCGCTGTTGGTTGCGACTGCGGTCGTGTTCGCGCTGCCTGCGGGCCTTGTGTCTTACTTTGTACTGGGCTGGAACTATGGCTGGTTGGCGTTTGTGACCATCATGTGCTGCTATCTGGCATATGAGGTGCTGCACTTCAGCTACCACCTGCAGAAAGGCTCTGTCACCGAACGGATCTTCAAACTGATCCCAGGTTGGACTTATCTGCGACTGTTCCACACGGTGCACCACAACCGTCACCTGATGGCAGAAGGCAACTTCAACATCACTCTGCCGCTCTTTGATTGGCTCTGCGGCACCCTTTACTTCAGCTCTGACGAATGGGCGAAGGCCAAGGGTATGGGGAACACCACCCCAGCGGAGTAATCCGACACGTGATTGGCATGTTGTCCGAAAAACCAATGCGATGCCGATGGGGTTTCCGTCGGCATCGCGTCGGCACGTGCTGAGAGCGCCCGTCTGTGATCATTCAGCGATGATCTCTGTCCTCATTCGAACTGAGCTCTAGTTACTAATGTCAAAAAACGATCTGAGACCTTTGAAACAACGTTTTGCCATGTGGCTGATCAAGCGCCCGGCAGGACTGCGGTTTTCTTTGCGCGGCAGCAAGAAAGCGGCGTTGCGAGACTTGGAAGGGGCCGTCAATGAGCGCGTCGCCATTCCAAGACGGGACGGCAATGGGACCATCCGCACGCGCATCTATAAGCCTGCGGATGCCAAGGGGCCTCTCCCTGTTGTGGTCTATTTCCATGGCGGTGGTTTTGCGACCGGATGGCCGGAGCGCCATCACGCGATCTACGAGCGCCTGATGAAAACGCGCCCCTGTATCATTGTGGCACCTGCGTTTCGTTCCTCATTGGAGGCCCCGTACCCCGCTGGGCATGACGATTGCTATGACGCGCTGCTTTGGGCGCGCGACAATGCCGAAAGCATCGGTGGGAACAGCCAGTCCATCATTGTTGCGGGCAACAGCTCCGGCGGCGGCATCGCGCTTTCAACAGCATTGCGCGCGCGCGACACAGGGGACGTGAATATCGCCTTTCAGATGCCGCTTTATCCGATGGTTGACGACCGCTCCAAGAATTGGAGTGCATTGCCCAAAGACAAGATCACCTGGACCAAAGAGCATGGTGTGATGGCGTGGCACCTGTTGTTGCGCGGTCTTCGTGCGGAGAAACGCTACGACATCCCAGCCTAGCAGTGCCGGCTTTGGCAACGGATCTCTCCGGTCTTCCGCCCATGCTCAGCTACGTCGGCGCTGACGACATTCTTATGAATGAAGTCAAATACATCGTAGAGCGCGTTGAAGCAGCTGGAAACGATGTGACATTCCGCATTTTTGACGGTCTTTTCCACGCGATGGAAGACAATGTGCCAGACGCTCAGCCGACCATCGACGTGCACAATTGGGTCGAGCGCGAATTCGGGCGCATGATCGATCAACACTACGGGGCCACCTAAGATGGCGCGCTGGGAAACACGTCAACAAGCTTGTCGCACGGTTGGAGCACTGTCTGCAGCCGCCGTGTTTCCTATCCCTTATTCAGACACTCCAATAGCCGTTAGCGCAGGATCATCTGGGGGCTTAGGTCCGGTATCCGCGCAGTCTCGGACACAAATTCAAGGATTGCTATGAACCAGAGCCACGCCATTCAAACCGGTTTCGCAAATCTTGCTGATATCGTAAGCTTTGAACAAACGCCGCTAAACAGCCATGACCTTCCTGCCACCACCTATGACGCGCTGAAACGTGGCGCGGCGCTCAATCCGGCAGCGCCTGCGATCAGCTTTTTTGTCTCCGGCAAAGATTACGACAAGCCGAAGACGCTGACACATGGCGAGCTGCTGGCAAAAGTCACTCAAACCGCTAACGCGCTGCGCAAGTTTGGCGTTGGTCCCAATGATGTGGTTGCCTATGTGCTGCCGAACCTGCCGGAAACACATATGGTGATCTGGGGCGGTTCCGCTGCGGGGCGTGTGCTGGCCATCAATCCGCTTCTGGAGGCGGATCAGATTGCTGAATTGCTCAAGGCTGCAAACACCAAAGTCTTGGTGACACTGGAAAAAACGCCACGCACAGATCTTTGGGAAAAGTGCCGCGCGGTGGTTCTGATGGTGCCCAGCATCCAGCATATTGTGACCTGTAGCGTCTTTGGATGGATGGATGGGACTGCGGCATCCGGTTTCCGGGCTTTGGGAAAGAGCCGGCCGTCCAAGCTGCGTATTTTCAAGCGCCCGATACCGGTCACACGCTTTGAGGACCTGATCAAAGGGGCGCGGTCTGACGATCTGGAATTTGAAGCTCCAAAAGCCTCAGATACCTCTACGATGCTCTGCACCGGAGGCACTACGGGCCTGCCAAAGATCGCCCCACGGACCCATGCCTCTGAGGTCTATGACGCATGGGCGCTTGCGCAGTTTAACCCGGAGATCTCCTCTCCGGGCGTTTCGGTGCTCTGCGGCCTGCCGCTGTTTCACTCCAACGCAATCTTGATGACCGGCCTGTTGGTACTGATGTCAGGTGGCAACGTCGTGCTGGCGACGCCGCAAGGCTATAGGGGCGATGGGGTGTTTCCGAATTTTTGGAAGATTGTTGATCACTACAAGATTGTCACTTTCTCTGGAGTACCAACCGTTTATTCCGCGTTGTTTGATGTGCCGCGCGAGGGGCTGGACATCTCTTCCGTCAAATTTGGCGCCTGCGGTGCTGCGCCGATGCCGGTTGAGTTGTTCAACAACTTTGTCGAGCAGACAGGCATCCCGATTGTTGAAGGCTACGGTCTGACAGAAGGGGCGGTGGCCTCCTCCTTGAACCCGACACATCCGGATGGCGGCGCGCGTATTGGCTCCATTGGTCTGCGGCTGCCGCACCAGAAAATGCGCTGTGCTGTTTTGGCGGACGACGACAGCTTTGAACGCTGGGCCGAGATTGATGAGGTCGGGGTCATCCTGATCTCTGGACCAAACGTCTTTGACGGCTATCTGGTTGAGAGCCAGAACAAAGGGTTTTTCTTCGAGATCGAGGGCGAGCGCTGGATGAGCACCGGCGATCTGGCGCGTCAGGATGCTGAAGGATACTTCTGGATGACCGGGCGCAAGAAAGAGCTGATCATTCGCGGCGGTCATAATATCGACCCGAAGATCATCGAAGAGGCGATGCACACGCACCCGGGCATCACCATGGCCGCTGCAATCGGCCGACCCGACGCCAAGGTCGGTGAGTTGCCTGTTCTCTACTACCAGGGGGAAGAGCTCTCCACGGCGGAACTTGCCGAGTTTGCGGCAAGCAACGTGGCTGAGCGGGCTGCCGTCCCGAAAGATTTCATCCGACTGGAAGAGCTTCCGGTGACGGGTGTTGGAAAGATCCACAAGCCAAGCCTGATGATGATGGAGATCGAACGCGTCATCCGAGCTGAAGCCGCAGCGAAAAACCTCGATATCGCTGAGCTGGAACTGACGCAGGACAATCAGCGCGGCATTGTGGCGAAACTACGTATGGTAAACAGTACCGACGAGATGCGTCATGTCCTCGGTCTTTATGCTTTTAACGTCGACTACGAGGACTGATCAGTCGCCTGCGGCGCCAGAGGAGAGCGCTTCAGGCAACCCCAATTCACTCAAGGGAGGAATACTATGGACTTCGCAATCAACGTGGTGGTGCCTGCAGCGCAGGCTTTCATTATGTTCTCATTGGGTCTTGGCCTGTAAGTCGCTGACTTCAAACGTTTTTTCACACGTCGCACCGCCTTTGCTATCGGTGCTTTTGCACAGATCGCGCTGCTGCCGTTTGCCGCTTTCTGCGTTGTGATGGCGCTGGATTTGCCGCCTGTTTTGGGCGCTGGTTTGATGCTGCTGAGCTTCTGCCCGGGCGGGGTGAGCTCCAACGTGATCACCAAGCTGTCGCGCGGTGATCTTGCGCTGTCAGTCTCCATGACGGCTGTTACATCCGTGATTGCCTTTATCACGGTGCCACCGCTTGCGACCTGGTCCATTCTTTATCTGATGGGTTCTGAAGCGCCGGATTTCTCCTTCTTTGATATCGCGATCTTCACCTTCCTCGTCACCACACTTCCAGTTCTGACCGGTGTTTTTGTGCGTGCGGTGGTGAACAAGCTTGCGCGTCGTTTGGAGCGTCCGCTGCAAAACATCGCCATCGTTCTTTGGGTGTTGCTGCTGCTCGCGCTGTTCGCCAGCAACCGTCAGGTGATCATCGACAACATGCCGACCCTTGGCTACGCGACAATGCTGCTGCCTGCGGTGCTCGTGGTGATGGGCTTGTTGGTGGCGCGTCTCTTTGGTCTCAACAAGACTGAGTCCAAGACGGTCAGCATCGAGACAAGCGTTCAGAACTCTCCGCTTGGCATCACGCTGGCCATTGTGATCACCGTGACCTCGACCAACTTTGCTGAGGTGCCACTGGCGTTGCCGTCTGCCATGTACTCGATCACGATGTATGTGGTGGTGCTGCCAGTGATGTTCCTGTTCCGCTGGTTGAGCCGCGATGAGGCTGTGGAGGCAACACCAGCTGACGCCTCTGCGTGATAGGCTGGTGCCACACACACTAAGGTCCCCGGCGTTTCGCAGATAACGGTGGGGATGCCTTGGCAGCGGTGCCGCGCCAAATTTGGTGCCGCTGTTTTGCGAAACGCTAAATTGGCCTGAAACAAGAAAGAGCCCGGGATGATCCTGCTAGAATCGCTGGATCGTCTCGGGCTTTTTTATGTTTGTCAGCAGGTTACGTTGAGGGCTGTGTTCCCACAGTGCTTGGCATTGTATGGATGTGAAAGGGCTCTCAGCTCAGCCTTTTTGGATCGTAAACTCCAACCGACCGTCCACTTCTGACATGTCGATAAACTGATGACCGGCTTCAACGCAGAAGTGCGGAACGTCTACGATGGCGGCGGGATCATCTGCGATCAGCAGCACTTTGGCACCTTGTTGCAGGGGCTCCATGCGCTTGCGCAGGCGCAGAACGGGGAGGGGGCACAGAAGGCCGAGGGCGTCAATTTCCAGATCCATGAAAATCACATATGCGCGATGTTTCGAAGTGTCCACAAGGATGTTACCGGAGCATGGGTGACCTTGGCGCGGGGATACACTAAGTGTTGCCACATGTTTGGAATTGATATCATCGATGCAGGGCTGCTCCCTGCCATGTTCGTGGCTTTGCTGGCGGGGACCATCTCGTTTCTGAGCCCCTGTGTGCTGCCGATCGTGCCGCCCTATCTTGCCTATATGAGTGGCATGAGCATGTCAGAGCTCACCACCCAACAGGAGGCGCGCCGGAAGGTCATTATCACGGCGCTGTTCTTTGTGCTGGGGCTCTCTACGGTCTTCCTGTTCCTAGGGTTTACGGCCTCGGCATTTGGTGCATTTTTCCTGCAAAACCAAGAGCTTTTCAGCAAAATCGCCGGGGGCGTGGTGATCATCTTTGGTCTGCACTTCCTGAATGTCTTCCGCATCCCGTTTCTGGATCGCGAAGCCCGGATTGATGCCGGGGACTCTGGCGGATCGGCCTTTGGTGCCTATGTGCTTGGGCTTGCCTTCGCATTTGGCTGGACGCCATGCATCGGCCCTCAGCTTGGTGCGATTCTCTCCATTGCAGCGAGTGAAGCCTCCATTGCGCGCGGCACCGTTTTGCTGGGTGTCTATGCAGCGGGTCTGGGCATTCCGTTCCTGCTGGCTGCTGTCTTCCTCAACCGTGCCATGGGCGTGATGAACAAGATCAAACCTCATATGGGTACCATTGAGAAGGTGATGGGCGGGTTGCTGCTGTTCGTGGGCATCATGCTCCTGACCGGTGCGTTCTCTACTTTCTCCTTCTGGCTGCTGGAAACATTCCCAGCGCTTGCAACACTCGGATAAGGCTTAATTTTGCCCAACTGACGGTCTATGCTCTCTCCAAAGGAGAGAGCAGCCAATGGGCGAAAACACCCAACACCAGAGCGTGCGTAAGCGCCGTGTGTTTTATATTCCCGGATATGACCCGATCCACCCGCGCCGGTACCGTGAACTGTACCGCAAGGAGGGGGCCGCTCAGGCGGAGATTTCAGGGTATGAGATGGCGCTTGCCCCTAAGATGGCAGGCGCTGGTCCGTTTGGCTGGCATGCCACTGGGCGCTTTCAAGGTGTTGAAAGTGAAGCGGATTTTGAGGTTCTGATCTGGTCAGACATCGTCAAGGACAGCATGGATCAGGGCATCTTTGCCACCTATGTCCAACTCCTGCGAACAGCGTGGATCTACATTGGCAGTGGCGCACTTGCGCGCCTGATGAAGCTGCGCAAGGGGCCGGTGATTGCCGCGCTCTATCCGGTTGTCTTTCTGTTGACCCAACTGGTCTTCGCCTTGCTGGTGGCTTGGGGTGTCGGCGCCCTATTGGTACTGGTGTTGCCGTGGTGGAGCAAAGTCTTTGGCCTGCTAGTTGTGCCGCCAATTCTCAAGTGGTTTCAAAGACATGATGGGAAGTTCTTTGCCTACTATCTGATGCATGACTACGCCTATTCGGCGTCGACGCGCGGGGCCAATCCCGAGGCGTTGGAAGCCCGAATGACGCAGTTCAAAGAGCGTATTGCAGAAGCGTTGCAGAGCGATTGTGATGAGGTTTTGGTGGTGGGGCACTCCAGCGGGGCGCATTTGGCGGTGTCTGTGCTGTCCGATCTGATCCGCGAAAACCGGCTGCCGAAAGAGGGGCCAAAACTGGCGTTTTTATCGCTTGGGCAGGTTGTACCCATGGTCTCTTTCTTGAGTGATTCCTATCGGTTACGTGGCGATCTTGCATTTCTTTGTCAGCGGGAGGACATCACCTGGGTGGACGTAACCGCGCCTGGAGATGGCTGTGCCTTTGCTCTGTGTGATCCGGTTTCGGTGACGGGGGTTGCGCCTGAGAGCGGCAAGAAATGGCCTCTGGTGGTCTCTGCAGCCTTCACGCTGACCTTGGCGCCCGAGCGTTGGAAAGAGCTGCGCTGGCGCTTTTTTCGGCTGCATTTTCAATACCTTTGCGCCTTTGATAAGCCCGGTCATTATGACTATTTTCAGATCACCGCTGGCCCTTTGACGCTGGCGGAGCGCTATGAGGGGCGGAGCCCGTCCAAGTCGCGGATTGAAAAGCCGGTGAACAAGTTTACGAAGATAGCCCCATGATCCCACCAAAGCCGACACCGCGGCCGGATAAAGTCTCATTACGTCAATATGTTAAACTGTTTCGGCATGATCTGCTTTCGGCCCAGCCACAGCGGCTTTATCGCGCTTGGATGGCGGAGTTCCGCACGCCGTTTTTTCGATCCTACATGATCAATCAGCCGTCGCTGATCCAGACAGTGCTCAAGGAGCGGCCCGATGATTTCCCTAAATCTCAAAAGGTTAGCGAGGGATTGAAACCTCTGTTGGGGGAGTCGGTCTTCCTCACCAATGGGGAGACTTGGAAGCGGCAGCGGCGGATTATTGATCCGGCTTTTGAAGGCGGGCGGCTGCGCGATACCTTTCCGGCGATGTGGGCTGCAGCGGAATCTGCGGTTGCTCGGCTTGAGAGGAATATCGGTCAAGATATTGAAATTGAAGAGGAAACCAGCCACGCGGCGGCGGATGTGATCTTTCGCACGCTGTTCTCAATTCCCATCGAGCATGAGATCGCCGGGCGGGTTTTCAGCGAATTTCGCACCTATCAGCGCTCGGCTCCGATTGTGAATTTGGGTGCGTTCCTGCCGTTACCTCGTTGGTTTCCAAGGTTTTTTCACAAAGACACAAAGAGCACGGCAACCAGCATTCGAGCTTTGATCACAGGGCTCACGGAAGAGCGGATGGCGGCGATCGAGGCGGGGACTGCGCCGGATGATCTGGCCACCAAAATCATGACGACGGTTGATCCAGAGACTGGAAAACCGTTTGATACCAATGAGATGGTGGATCAGGTTGCGATCTTCTTTCTGGCGGGACATGAGACAAGCGCCTCTGCACTGGCCTGGGCGCTGTATCTCTGTGCGCTGTTTCCGGAGTGGCAGGAGAAAATTGCCCAAGAGGCGCAAGGGCTTGAGGCCGACTTTGCCGCGATCAGCCGTTTGAAAATCAGCCGTGATGTATTCCGTGAAGCGCTGAGACTTTATCCGCCAGTGCCGATGATGGTGCGCGAAACAACATGTCCGGAAGAGTTCCGGAATCGTGAGATTCGTCAAGGATCTCAGATTGTTATCTCACCCTGGCATTTGCACCGGCAGGAGCGGCTTTGGGACAATCCGGATGGGTTTGACCCGACGCGATGGCAGACGGAGAACGGCAAACAATGCGCGCGGGAGGCCTATGTTCCGTTCTCTGCGGGCGCGCGGGTTTGCACCGGTGCGGGCTTTGCCATGGTGGAGGGCGTGTTGATGCTGTCGATGATTTTGAAGCATTTCAAACTGACCCCTGTGGGTGATCCACCGGTGCCGATTGCGCATCTGACGGTGCGGTCGCGCGATGGCATTAACCTTCGGATTGAGCGCCGGATTTAACGTCGGTATCGCGTCGGTAATGCGACGTTATTGCGTAGGTGTAAAATCGCGGTTTCAAAGGTTAACGTTAATGCACGACATGGGCTGCGCCGGCAGGTTTTGCTGACAAATTTGAGTGCTCTGATTTGTGCTGTCTGAGATGAAAAGAGGCGCCCGCAGGCGCCTCAGATCCTTATTGCTCTTCATGCCACCAGACACCCGGCAGCCAATCAACCCCGTCGCCGTAGATCGGCAGGGTCTCCGGGAAATGCAGGTTCTTGTTATGGGCGACGCGACCAACCGCATACGTCCAGATCGGGATCACATAGCGGCCGGTGCTGAGCACGCGGTCAAGCGCGCGGGTGGCGGCGACAAAATCTTCCTGTGAGGTGGCAGTGAGCATCTCGGTGATCATCGCGTCGATCGCGGGAGACTGGACACCCATCAGGTTGCGCGAGCCTTCCTGTTCGGCGGCATCAGATCCCCAATAGAGGCGTTGCTCGTTGCCCGGGCTGAGCGAGATGGCGCGGCGGTAGTTGGTGATGTCAAAATCGAAGGCTCCGGTGCGCTGATTGTACTGTGGCCCATCCACAAGGGTGATGGTCACGTCGATGCCAAGCGCCTCCAGCGATTTTCTGTAGATATCGGTGATGGCCTTGTTTTCGGTGTCGCCCTGTTTGAGCAGGATTTCGAGGGTGAGCACTTCGCCGGCGGCGTTTTGCATTTTGCCGTCAACCACGCTGTATCCGGCGGCTTCCATCAGGCCCATGGCTTTGCGCAGGTTCTTGCGGTTGCGCACGGAGCCGTCCGATTGCGGCAGCGTGTAGCCTTCCAGAGCCTCGGCAGGGAGGTCTGCGGCGAAGGGGGCAAGCAGCTCGGCCACGCGGCCTGTGGCGGGGCCGTCCTGCATCGCCAGAAGGGAACCGGAGAAGAAGGAACTGATGCGGGGCTGGCGGCCGCCGGTCATGGTGTCGTTGATGAACTCAAAATTGAACACATGCATGAGCGCGTCGCGCACGCGGATGTCATCCAGCGGGGCGCGGCGGGTGTTGAGCACAAGGCCGGTGATGCCGGAAGGCTTCTGGTGCGGGATTTCCGATTTCACCACATCGCCGGATTGGGCGAGCGGGAAATCATAGGCGGTGGCCCATTTCTCCGCGTTGAACTCGCGCACATAGGAGATTTCACCGGCCTTGAAGGCCTCAAACATCACTGCCGCGTCGCCGAAGAAGTCAATTTTGATTTCGTCAAAGTTGTTGGTGCCTTTGCGGAAGGGCAGATCGTTGCCCCAGTAGTCCGCGTTGCGGCTGAGGGTGACAAAGCGACCGGCCTCGAAATTTGACACCACATAGGGGGCGGTGCCGATGGGCACTTCCTGCAAGGTAATGTCTTCAAAGGATTTGCCCTCAAACTGCGCCTTTTGCAGAATCGGACGCAGGCCCGCGAGCAGGGCCAATTCGCGATCTTCGGTGTTGAAGGTGATGCGCACGGTGCGGGGGCCTGTGGCCTCAATGCTTTCGACCTGTTGCCAGAAGCCGAGATAGCGCGGATGGCCGACGGTGCCGAGGGTCTCATAAGACCAGATCACATCTTCGACAGTGACCGGCGCGCCGTCAGAGAATCGTGCCTCTTCGCGCAGTGTAAATTCCACCCAAGAGCGATCTTCCGGCGTTTCAATCGATTCGGCGAGGAGGCCGTAGAGAGCAAAAGGTTCGTCCCAATTTCGGCCCATCAGAGATTCATAGGCAAAGAAACGGAGCTGCCATGGAACCTCGCCTTTGCGCACAAATGGGTTGAGAGAATCAAAGGATCCGCCGTTGCCGGTGACCACGCGGCCGCCCTTGGGGGCGTCGGGGTTGGCGTATGGGAGGGACACAAAATCCTGTGGAAGTGCAGGGTCGCCATACATAGCGATGCCATGACGCGGCTCTGCCACGCTTTTCGCACCGGCGAGCGAAAGCGCAAGCAATGCTGCTGCACTGCTGACTTTGGGGAAACTGATTGATGTCATCGCCTGAACAATCCTGTTGGTGATTTCTTGTCGTTGTCCAAAAACTAGCGAGGGATTTGAGGCTTATCAAACTTTTAGCTTGGAGGTCGGCGCGAGAACGCTTATAACAAGATCACTGCTCGATAGGTTTCTTGCCTGTATGAAACCTGCCTCAATAACTTCACGCCCGCTTCGCGCGGGCGTTTTTTTTGGCCTAATGGGCCGGATCCTGACAGGTCAAATCACAGTCTGATGAGGGCGTTGTGAGGCCTTTACGTAAGACTACGGTATGGCCGTAATCCCCCTTATTTTGCGAGTGCAGCATGCTATGCTGCGCCTAACATTGTGCAGTCGCAGAGGGAAGGGCTGAGGCATGAGTATGAAAGGCAAAAGCGCGATCATCACCGGATCCAATTCGGGAATCGGTTTGGGCGTGGCGCGGGAGCTGGCGCGAGTCGGGGCGGATGTGGTTTTGAACTCATTCACCGATCGGGACGAAGATCACGCGCTGGCAGCGGAGATCGCGGCGGAATTTGGCGTCAACGCGCGCTATATTGCGGCAGATATGTCACAAGGGGACCAATGCCGGAGGTTGATCGAGGAAGCGGGCGGTTGTGACGTGTTGGTCAACAATGCCGGTATCCAGCATGTGGCGCCAATCGACGAGTTTCCGACCGAGAAATGGGACGCGATCATCGCGATCAACATGAACTCGGCGTTTCACACCACCGCAGCGGCGCTGCCGCATATGCGCCAGCGGGGCTGGGGCCGGGTGATCAATATCGCCAGCGCCCATGGATTGACCGCATCCCCCTATAAGGCGGCATATGTGGCGGCGAAACACGGAGTGGTTGGCATGACCAAGACCGTGGCGCTGGAAACCGCAGAGGAGCCGATCACCTGCAATGCGATCTGCCCGGGCTATGTGCTGACCCCGCTGGTGGAGGCGCAGATTCCGGACACCATGGAGAAATACAACATGGGCCGCGAGGAAGTGATCAAGAAGGTGATGCTGGAGCGCCAGCCAAGCCGGGAATTTGCCACGGTGGAGCAGCTGGGCGGCACGGTGGCCTTTTTGGCCAGCGATGCGGCGGCGCAGATCACCGGCACCACAATCAGTGTGGACGGTGGCTGGACCGCTTTGTGATTTTGTTTTGAGTTCAGGTGTTTAGGAGGCTTACATGAAGCGCATCAATCTGGCCCTGCAAGGCGGAGGCGCACATGGGGCCTTCACCTGGGGTGTGCTTGACACGCTGTTGCAGGATGAAGAGATCGAGATTGCCGGGATCACCGGCACCTCGGCAGGCGCGATGAATGGGGCCGCGCTCAAGGCGGGCATGCTGAAAGGCGGCCGGGACGGGGCGCGCGCAAATCTCAACTGGTTCTGGGAGAAAATGGGCGCGGCGCAGGTGCCGGGGCTGGATTTGTGGTTTGCCGCTGTGCCGCCCGGCATGGTCAGCCGCAGTATGGAGTACAGCTGGCCGTTTATGGCGGCTGATATGATGCAGCAGATGACCTCGCCTTATGCGATGGGACCGCTGTATGCGCATCCGCTGCGATCCATCGTGGATGAGATGAGTTTTGATCTGATCTGCGCCGATCAGGGGCCTGCGCTGTTTGTCTGTGCAACCAATGTGCGCTCCGGTAAGGCGCGGGTGTTTTCCGGCAGCGAGATCAGCACCGATGCGCTGCTGGCCTCGGCCTGTCTGCCAACGATGTTTCAGGCGGTGGATGTCTATGATCCCAAGAGCGGGCAGACGGAGGCTTATTGGGACGGGGGCTATACCGGCAACCCGTCGCTCTGGCCGCTGTTTGACCGGAAGTTCCCGGATGATGTGGTGATCGTCAATATCAACCCGTTGCGGCGGGAAACCCTGCCGGTGACACCGCAGCAGATTGCCAACCGGATCAACGAGATCAGCTTTAACGCCTCGCTGATGAGCGAATTGCGGGCGGTGGCCTTTGTGCAGCGTCTGATTGCCCAAGGCGCGTTGAAACAGGAAGAAAAGCGCGATGTGAAGGTGCATATGATTGCCGACGATGCGCTGATGAACAGCCTGTCGGTGATGACGAAAAGCTGGCCGGTGACCTCTGTTCTGCTGCAGCTTAAGGAAGCGGGGCAGGCGGCGGCCAAGGCGTTCCTCTCCGCCCATAAGGAGGATCTGAACGCGCAAGGCACGGTGGATCTGGCGGCGATGTATGGCGGGTGATGCGCGAGACTTGCATCAGGGCGGTCAACGCGCTTCAAGACTGAGGATGGGCAAGGCAGGAGGCCCGTGCAAAGGGCGAAGGGAGAGACGGGCATGATGACACCTGAGAAGCTGAGAGAGATCTACGGGGATGTGTCGCCGCATGCGGCGCAGAAGGTGATTGCGAAGTTTGACGCGCATTGCCGCAACTTCATCGCGCACGCGCCGTTTCTGGTGCTGGTGACCTCTGACGGGCAAAATCTGGACGCTTCTCCCAAAGGCGATCCGGCGGGGTTTGTGGAAGTGGAAAGCGACACCACGCTGTTGATCCCTGATCGGCCGGGCAACAACCGGATTGACGGGCTGCTCAACATTCTGGCGCATCCGAAAGTGTCGGTGCTGTTTATGATCCCCGGCGTGGCGGAAACGTTGCGGGTCAATGGCGTGGCAGAGATCAGCGATGATGAGGCGCTTTGCGCGCGCTTTGCCATCAAAGGACGCGCGCCCAAGACGGTGCTGAGGGTGACGGCTGAGGAAGTGTTTTTGCATTGCGGCAAAGCGCCGGTGCGCTCGGGGCTCTGGAAGCCTGAGACCTGGCCGACCCAGCGCCCTGTGCCCTCGCTTTATGCGATGATCCAGGATCATGCGGCGCTGGAGGTGCCCTCAACTGAGCAGTCTTATGCCGAGCAGCGGTATCGCGAGACACTGTATTGAGCGGGCCAAGAGGAAACATAGGGCAAGGGGACTTTGCCCCCGTCCCATCGAAGATGTGACTCCCCCAGAGTATTTTTGGCAGAATGAAGGGCGCTTGCGTGAGGCGCTGTGGGGGAGCCGTAGGACCTCTCTAAGCAGCGGCGGCGCGGCAGAGGCAGCTGGCGCGGATTGGAATGTCGGCGCGGGAGAGGGCTTGATCGAGCAGCAGTTTCACATGCGGCAGCTCCACTGTTTCGCCACGGCGCGCCAGACATTCATGTAGCCCGTGCAGCGCCCAGACATTGCGGGGGTGCTGGCTGGGGCGGGGCAGTTTGCCATCAAGACCAAGATCCGCGCGGTAGACCGCTTCTGCTTCCTCAATGACACCAGCCTCCATCAGCAGCGCACCCAAGGCGTGGCGGGTCGGCTGCGGCCATGACCAAGGCTCCTCATATTCAAGATGATCGTCCAGATGCACCGCTTTGCGCAGGTGGCTCAGCCCAGTGTGGTGATCGCCTGCCTTGAAGGCGAGCTCACCTTTCATCATCTCTTCGGCCACGGCGAGCACGTCGCGTGCCTTGTTGTTAAAGAGCATGCGTGTGTCCGGCACGGCGGCATAGGCGGTGGTGAAGGCGGCCATCATGACTTGCGCCTCGGCGTGCCGCCCAAGATTGGCGAGTGCCACGGCCTTGGCGTAGTAGATCAAGGCGTTGGTTGTGATATAGAGCTCTTTGTCCTCAGGTTGCGCGAGCCCGACGATGTCCTTCCACATGCCAAAGCGGATGTAGACATGGGGTGCGGCGGCGACGAAGGTTTCAAAGATGTCGGGATAGGAGCGGACCACCTCGTCCGGCACCTCTTCGCGCAGGCGCATAACGGCCTCCACGGCGGCGGCTTTCTGGCCCAAGAACATCGCGCCATAAAAGGCGAAGTGCAGATTGTGGATGCGATAGAGCGCGTAGAAATTGGCCGGTCCGGCGTAGGCTTTGAACTTGTCGTCCACCGTGGCGGCGGCGAGATTGCGGTAGAGCACGTTCTGGTACTCGCCGCAGAGCACATCAATGTGGGTGGCCATATGCACGAGATGGCCTGCATCGGGCACAAGGTCTTTGAGCCGGTCGCCGTGGCGCAGCGCACGCTCGGGGTGCGGCGACATCTCCATCAGGTGGATGTACATGTGCAGGAGGCCGGGATGATCCCAGGCCCCCGGAGTGTGATCAAAGGCGCGTTCCAGCACCGCGATGGCTTCGGGCGTGGAGGCGTCGGGATTTGGCACGCCGTTTTTGAAATCCCAAAGCTGCCATGGGGTGCGGTTCATCATGGCCTCGGCGTAGATGCAGGCGATGTCCAGATCGTCGGGATTGGCCTCATAGACCGGTTTCATGGCCGCTGAAAACCCGTCGTTGAAGGGCTGGTAGTCTTCGATCTCGGGATCGGTGGGGTAGCGTGACGCGAGCGCCTCCAGCAAGGCGCGCTCTGCCGGGGCGGCGTTTTTGAGGGCCAGCCCGTCGCGGAGCGCTGTGTGGGCGCGCGCCAGGGCGGCGGCTTTTTCCTCAGGTGTGAAGACCTCCCAAGGTTTGTTGTAGTTGGGCCCAAGCCCGTAGGCGACGCCCCAATGGGCTAGGGCACAGGCGGGATCGGCATCAAGCGCCTTTTCAAAACAGACGATGGCCTCTTCGTGGTTGTAGGCGAAGAGCCAGATCAGGCCGCGATCACACCAGATTTGCGCTTCGGGAACGTCACTTGCGGGGCGGCTGTGGCTGCCCAGATCAAAATACTCTGACATTTAAATGCTCCTCGATAATGGGAGGAGGATAGCACAGATTGGGGTTTGGGCGGAGATTGGGGGCGTGGGGCGCGCGAGGTGAAGGTTGGATCTACTTTGAAAAGTCTTTTTTTAGTTAGCAGCTTAGAGGGTGATCCTGAAGTGGGTTTTGCCCGTTGGGAGGCGCGTAAATCGCAGCTGTTGTCTGGCTCAATGCGCTTTAACCACACGCAAAGAGGTGGTCAGGTGGCCGTTTGCTGTGTCTTGTGCATAGTCGCCTGACAGCTCGTAGATCGCCCATTTTGCGCGCTCCCAATTGTGGCTGCGCATGTGGTCTTCGGCCTCCTGGGGCGAGGCAAACGCGAGACCGCCGGGATAGAGGCCGAAGAGCAGCGGGCCGAATTTGACCACGGATTTCCCGGCCTCCAGAGCCGGAGTGTAGCTGGCGCGCTCTCCGATGGTGAAGACCGGTGTGTCCGACGATGTGCGCATGACCGGTGTCATGGCGGGGCGGATTTCAAACAGAAACAGCGCGCCCAAGGCGGCGATCAGCAGCAGCGATGCGCGAAGTGTTTTCTGGAAGCCGCTTAGCTTGCGCGGTTTTTTTTTGAGGCTTCCTCGGCGGGGGCGCTTGGATCTTTGGGGTTTGGATAGACCAGACCGGCGGAGATCACGAGTTTGGCGGCATCCTCAACGGACATTTCGAGCTCGATGATGTCGTCCTTGGGGAAGAACAGCAGGAAGCCGGAGGTCGGGTTGGGGGTTGTCGGGACAAAGACGCTGACAAGGCCGTTGGTGGTGGCCGCAGACTCCGCGACCTCGCCTTTGGCGGTGGTGGAGATAAAGCCAATCGCCCAGATGCCGCGGCGGGGGTATTCGATCAGGCAGGCTTTTTCAAAGCTGCGTTCGCTCTGGGCAAAGACCGTTTCCGCGATCTGTTTGACGCCGGAATAGATCGAGCGCACGACGGGCATGCGGTCCACCAGGCTTTCGCCGTAGCGGATCAGGGAGCGGCCGATGAGGCCTTTGGCGATCCAGCCGACGAGCACGGTGAAGATCAGGAAGATGATCAAACCAACGCCGCGCAGGTTGATGCCGATGTATTTCTCCGGCTGGATGGTGCTTGGCACCAGAGGCAGCACAAAGCCGTCGACCCAGCCGATCAGGGTCCAGACCAGCCAGATGGTCAGCGCGATGGGGAGAATAACGACGATGCCCGTAAAGAAGCTGGAGCGGAGGCTGCCAAAAAAACCAACTTTGTGTTTGTTTGGATCTTCGTCAAATGGGGTCGTCATTCGTGGGTCCTGCCAAATTCTGATACCTAGTTAGGCATTTGTGGCAGAGGCTGCAATGACGTTTACGCTAGGGGCAAGTGAATGTGGCCGCCGCGCGGGGCAGCGGCCGTTTTTGTGCCTTCTCAGCAGGCAGATTTTAAAGCGGTCAGACCAGCGCGGCGGCAATATCTGCCGCAAGGCGCGCGTTGTTGCGCACAAGCGCGATATTGGCCACCAGCGAGCGGCCTTCGGTGAGCTCAAAGATGCGTTGCAGCAGGAAGGGGGTGACGCCTTTACCGGTGACGCCCTGTTCGTCAGCTTCGCGGGTGGCTTGCGCGATTACAGGGGCCAGCTCGGCTGCGGGGATTTCATCGGCGGCGGGAATCGGGTTGGCGACCAGCTGGCCGCCCGGCAGCCCCATGGCACCGCGCATTTTGTGGGCGGCGGCGATCACGGCGGCGTTATCCATGCGCAGGGGGGCTGCGAGGTCAGACTGCGCGGACCAGAAAGCCGGGAAGCTGTCCTGGCCATAGGCAATCACCGGCACGCCGTTGGTTTCCAGCACTTCGAGTGTTTTGGGCACATCAAGGATGGCTTTGGCGCCCGCAGCGACAACGGTCACAGGGGTTTGGCCCAGCTCGGTGAGGTCGGCGGAGATGTCAAAGCTCTCCTCGGCACCTTTGTGGACGCCGCCGATGCCGCCGGTGGCAAAGACGGAGATGCCCGCAAGATGCGCGGCGATCATGGTGGCGGCGACGGTGGTGGCGCCGGTGCGGCCCTGCGCCATGATCACGGCCATATCGGCGCGGCTTACTTTGGCCACGTCTTTGGCTTGTGCGAGCGCTTCGAGCTGCGCATCTGTCAGGCCCGCGTGCAGGGTGCCGTCGATCACGGCCATGGTGGCCGGCACAGCGCCTTTTTCACGGATGTCGTTTTCCACCTGACGCGCCACCTCGAGGTTTTGCGGATAGGGCATGCCGTGGGTGATGATTGTGCTTTCCAGCGCCACGATGGGCGTGCCGTTTTTCTTGGCCTCAGACACTTCGGGGGACAGAGTGATCAGGGTCATGTGGCGTGTTCTCCAGAGACGTATTTGGCGGCAGCGGTGAGGGCGCGGGAGAGCGCCTCGTCGCGGCTGGCGCCTTGGGATTCGGCCACGATGTGCGCGGCCATGAAAGTGTCGCCTGCGCCGGTGACACGGGTCACCAGAACGGCGGGCGGTTGTTGGGTGATGACGCCTTCGGCGGTGCCGTCTGACGCGGCGTTTCCGCCATCGGTCACAAGGGCGCGGGCGGCGCCGCGCGCCAGCAGGCCTTCGGCGGCGGCCTCCGAGGAGGTGAACTCGGTCTGGCAGAGGTAACCTGCTTCCTCGAGGTTCACGTAAAGCACCGCGCGGGAATGCATCAGGAAAGGCATCAAGCGTTCGGCCTTGCCCGGAGAGGCAGGTGCGACGCGCAGGTCGGCGGCCGCAAAGAGCGGGCTGCGGGCAATCTGATCAAGCAGACGCTGGGTGAGATTGCCATCGAGCGCAATCAGCCCGCTATAGGGGGCGGCCTCTGACCCAAGCGTGCCGTTTTCCAGCGGGGCCAGAATTTTGTCACCTGCGGCCTCAAGTGAATGTGCATCGGCGATTGCGGCGATCAGACCGTTTTTGCCTTCCACCGCCATATAAGTGTCGGTGGGCAGATCGGCTGAGCGGTAGACGTAATCCATGATCGCGCCCATTTCGCGGCAGGCGGTCATCAGCTCGTCGCCTTCCACATCCTGACCGATGGCCGAGAGCGCGGCGGGGCGCAGGCCAAAGCGCGCGAGGGTCATGGCGATGTTCCAGGCGACGCCTCCGGGCAGGCGGGAAATCCGTCCCGGCACGTCAGAGCCCTGCCGCATGTGGCTTGGGGCGCGGCCAATGATGTCCCATAGGACGGAGCCAATGCAGAGGATGTCAGGGTGGGTGGCGGATGAGGTGGCAGATGTCGCGGTCATGGCAGCTCACAGGGAGGGCGGGCCAAAGCAAGGTACTGGCCCGCACAGAGGGGTTTGGGTGCGCGTTTAGCCGGCAAAGGCGGCTTCGAACTCTTTGAGTTTGGCAACCGGATCTTCGGCGCGCCAGATCTCTTCGCCGATGCCAAAGAAATCGGTATAAGGCGCAAGGGTGCGGATGATGTCGGTGTCCAGCGCGCCTTCGGCGACAACCGGCACTTCGATCATCTGAGACCACCATTCAAAGAGGTCTTTTTCCGCCAGCGTGCCATCCCCGAGAGGGGTGCTGCCGACGGGGCCGAAGCTTACATAATCCGCGCCGTTTTCCCCGGCGGTCATGCCCTCGTGGCTGGAGGCGCCGCAGAAGGCGCCGACAATGGCGTCTTTGCCAAGCTCTTTACGGGTCTTGGCAACAGAGCGCGCGGCATCGGTGAGATGCACACCGTCCAGTCCCAGACGCTCAAACAGCAGCACATGTTCGTCGATCACAATGGCCACATCGCGTGCATGCGCCACTTCGCGCAGAGCGTCAGCGGCCCGTGACAGGCGGTCTTCGTCCCGTGTGGCAAGGGCCAGACGCACGCAGGCGATGTCGCTTGCGTCCAGCACAGCGGCCAGTTGATCGGGGAAACGGGAGAGTTCGATCTCTGGCGGGGTGATCAGATAGATCTGCGGCAGCTCTGTCTCGGCCATGCGCGGGCTCCTCGTGTCTTGATCGCGCCGCTATAACGCGGATTTTGCGGCTTGGCTATGCGCATCTGCGCAAAACAGGTTTTCATTTGGGCGGAAGGCTTTGGGCGTTTTTGAGCGCGAGACGCAACACGGCGGCGCGGCGGCTGTCATCTTCCAGCAGATCCTCTGACAGATCGATGAGGCCGCCCATGGGGCGTCCGGTGAAAGAGAGCGGGGCAGTGCCTTCGATCCGCAGCGCCTCGGCCTCGCGGGATTTGCCGATGCGCGCCATGCCGCCGTCTTTGTGAACACCGCAGACCATATGGCCGTTGAGCAGAAAGCAGAGCCCGCCAAACATCTTTTTCTCGGTGATGGTGTTGTGGCCGATGATGTCAAAGAGCTCTTCGCGCATCAGGGTGGCGTGTCCTTCGTCATATGCCATTGTCGCTCTCCTGTGTCATTCTCCCGGGCAGTGGTTCGGGGTTGGTGGAAGAGAGTTTAGCCTCCGGCGGGGATATTTGAAGAATGAGAATTCGGGGTGGGTTGTTTTGAGCCGCCCGGAGCGGTATCAGCGGCCAGATTTTCTTATGAGATGCCCCGGAGAGTGCCATGACATCCGCCACACCGCAGCCTGCCTTTGTTCTTGTGCGCCCGCAGATGGGGGAAAACATCGGTGGCGCGGCGCGCGCGATGCTGAATTTCGGGCTCGATAAGATGCGGGTGGTGGATCCGCGTGATGGCTGGCCCAATGAGCGCGCGGTGGCGATGGCCTCCGGTGCGGGGCGGGTGCTGGATGCGGCGTTTCTGACCGAAACCACAGAGGCGGCGCTTGAGGATTGCCACTATGTCTTTGCCACCACGGCGCGGGCGCGCGGGCTGACGAAACCTGTGGTGACGCCGGAAGTGGCGATGAAACAAGCGGCCGAGATGATTGCGCGCGGCGAGAAAGTGGCGGTGCTGTTTGGGCCGGAGCGCTCCGGCCTTGAGAATGAGGACATTGCGCGCGCCAATGCGATCATCAATGTGCCGGTGAACCCGGAGTATGCCTCGCTCAATCTGGCGCAATGCGTGCTGCTGACCGCCTATGAATGGCGCCGTCAGAGCGCGGAAATTGTGCATGAGCGCGTGGATATGACCAAGACCGACTGGGCCAATCACGCCGAGATGGAGGCGCTGGAGCGTCACTATGAAGAGCGGCTGGACGCGGCCGGTTTCTTCTTCCCGCCAGAGAAGGCTGAGGGCATGAAGATCAATCTGCGCAATATGTGGAGCCGGATGCGGCTGACACGCGCGGATGTGCAGATGCTGCATGGGGTCATGCGACAGATGGTCCGCTGGAAGGAAAAAGGGTGAGTTTCGCCCTTTTTTCAACGTCTGAACAGATAGTCTATCCGTACCATTGAGGACCCCTTGAGTGGTTGCAGCGCGCGTGTGGCCGGATTAGGCTCGCGCGCAATATCAGGAGGCAGCGATGAGCCAGAAACGCAGCATTTTTGAAGAGGTTGGCAGCGAGGCGCCCAAAGAGGCCCCCAAGGCTGTTGGCGTGATTGATGCCGGTGCCAAAGGCGCACGGCGCGGCATTCGGATCTGGCTGATGATCCTCTTTGCGCTGGTGGTGGTGATGATCGCCGTTGGCGGCCTCACACGGCTGACCGACAGCGGGTTGTCGATCACCGAATGGCGCCCTGTGACCGGGGCTGTGCCGCCGATGAATGAAGCCGACTGGCAGAGCGAGTTTGAGAAATACAAGCAGATCGACCAATGGGCGCTTGAGAACAACTGGATGACGCTGGCGGACTTCAAGGTCATCTATTGGTGGGAATGGGGCCATCGTCAGCTGGGCCGGGTGATCGGGCTGGTCTGGGCGGTTGGTTTTGCCGGCTTTGCGCTGGCGCGACAGATCCCGACGGGCTGGACTGGGCGGCTGTTGCTGATCGGCGCTTTGGGTGGTCTGCAGGGCGCGATTGGTTGGTGGATGGTGGCCTCTGGCGTCACCTCCGGTGAAGGGGTCACCACGGTTGCGAGCTATCGTCTGGCCACGCATCTGGGGCTGGCGTTCCTGATCCTCGCGTTCATTGGCTGGTATGTGCTGATGCTGGGGCGCAGCGAGCGCGATCTGATGCAGGCGCGGCGCGGCAAGGAGGCCAAGCAGTTTTCCATGTCGACAGGGCTTTTGCATATGACCTTTGTGCAGATCCTGCTGGGTGCGCTGGTGGCCGGGATTGATGCGGGGCGGACGTTTAATGACTGGCCGCTGATGGCGGGGCAGGTGTTTCCGTCGGATGCGTTTTACATCGAGCCTGCGTGGCGCAATTTCTTTGAGAATGCCGGTCTGGTGCAGTTCATTCACCGCAGCTGGGGCTATCTGCTGATGATCTTTGCCATCGTGGTGTGGCGCATGGGGCAGGGCTCTGCGCATAAATCCACGCGCTTTGCCTTCAATCTGGTCTTGGCAGCGGTGTTTTTGCAGATGGTGCTGGGCGTGGTCACGGTGCTGACATTCGCGCATATGCATGTGGCGATCACCCATCAGATCATGGCGGTACTCGTAGTGGCGCTGATCCTGCGTGCCCGGTTCCTGAGCCATTATCCTGTTGCCACGTCGGTGCGCGACGCAGCTTGAAGATTTCACCCGAGAGAGAGGGAAAAGACATGTCTGCATATGAGCAGTTGATGGCGTTCAGCCACACCACAGAGGCGCTGGGGCAGGTGGCCGGGCGTCTGGGTTGGGATCAGGAAGCGATCATGCCACAAGGGGCTGCGCCGCAGCGGGCCGAAGAGATGGCGGCGATGGAAAGCGTGTTGCATGCGCGCCGCACCGACCCGAAGGTGGGCGCCTGGCTGGCGGAGATTGATCCGGCCACGCTCAATGATGTGGGCCGTGCGCAGCTGCGCCACATCAAAAAGAGCTTTGAGCGCACCTCCAAAGTGCCGGCGGATCTGGCGGCGGAGATTGCCAAAGTCACCAGCCGTGCGCAGGGTATCTGGGCACAGGCGCGCAGTGATGAGGATGTGGCAGCGTTTCTTCCGACGCTAAAAGAGGTTGTGAACCTCAAGCGTCAGGAAGGGCAGGCGCTGGCGGCCGGTGGCGATGTCTATGACGCCATGATTGACGACTATGAGCCGGAGATGACGGCGGCTGAGATCGCGGCTATGTTTGACGCGATGCGGCCCCGGCTGGTGGCGTTGCGCGCGGCGGTGCTGGCAGCAGAAGCTCCAGCGAAGCTGAGTGGCACCTTTGCCAGTGACAAGCAGATGGCGTTGACCGCCAAACTGGCAAAATCCTTCGGCTATGATTTTGACCACGGGCGCATTGACTGTGTGACCCATCCGTTCTGCTCAGGCAGCGGGCTGGATGTGCGCATCACCACACGCACCAGCGAAAATGATCCGTTCAACTGTTTTTACTCCACCATTCATGAGGTGGGCCATGCCGCCTATGAGCAGGGCATTCACCGCGACTACCTGCTGACGCCGATCGGGCATGGGGTCTCCATGGGGGTGCATGAGAGTCAGAGCCGGATTTATGAGAACCAGCTGGGGCGTGGGCGCGCCTATACCGGCTGGCTCTATGAGCAGATGAAGGCGGAATTTGGCGATTTTGGCATTGCTGACGCGGAGGCGTTTTATGGCACCGTGAACCGGGTGAATGATGGCTATATCCGCACCGAGGCGGATGAGGTGCAATATAACCTGCATATCATGCTGCGCTTTGATCTGGAGCGGGCATTGATGCAGGGCGATCTTGCAGTGGATGATCTGGAAGCGGCCTGGAATGACCGCTTTGCTGCTGATTTTGGCTATGCGGTGGACAAGCCCTCCAACGGGGTATTGCAGGATGTGCATTGGTCGGTGGGGCTGTTTGGCTACTTCCCGACCTATTCGCTGGGCAATGTCTATGCGGGCTGCCTGAATGAGGCGCTGCGCCGCGCGGTGCCGGATCTGGATGCGCAACTGGCGCAGGGCGATACCTCTGCTGCCACAGGCTGGCTGCGCGAAAACCTGCAGCAGCACGGTGGTTTGCGCGAGCCTGCGGCGACCATCGCACATGCCACGGGTATGGCCCCAAGCGGGGAGCCGCTGCTGGCCTATCTGGAAGAGAAGTTTGGTGACATCTACAAGCTGTGAGCGCTTGGGGAAATGTTGGATAAAAAAGGGGACGCTTTGGCGTCCCCTTTGTTTTTGGATATTTGAAGAATGAGAAGTCGGGGCGCGCGTGCCTTAAAACAAGGTTGGGACAAACGCCGCGCGCGGATTATAGCAGTTTCCGTTTGAGCTGAATCGCTTGTTCGCTGCCTCTCCCTTTCGGTCGAACGCAAAAAGCGATCCACTTGCCTCACATAAATCGCAAACTGCTTTAGCATCCGAGTTCTTTTTCTCCGGCTTTGATGATTTGCATCAGCTCCGCATCCCGCCCTGAGAGTTCGGGGGATTTTGTGAAGCAGCCTTCGTTGCCGAATGTGTCGATGCCGCGTTCTGAGGCGAAGCAATAGCCGTTTTCATGAAAGATGCGGTTGCGGTGAAACCAGAGATCGTCGCAGGAGAGCCGTTGCGTGTGTGGGGCTTCTGGGGGTTCGGTTGTTTGGGTTGGCGCAGGGAGGCGTGGCAGATCCGCAAGAGGCTGGGTCATGGGAAACAGCATCAAGGTTGGATAGGTATGCGGCTCCGTCCCGCTGTTTTCGCTTTCATACTGCCAATAGGTGTACGGCGTGGCGACATGGTCGGGCTGAGGCAGGCTGTGGGGGCCGCGTGGGTATTGCGTGGCGATGCGGACTTCAATGTCAGGGCTAATGCGCGCGTCCCAGGCATCCCGAATGTAGCCAAAGCTGGTTTTTTCCCCAACCTCTGCGGAGGTGGGCAGGCGCACCAGGCAGTCTTCGGCAAAGTAAGGCCCGCCGACCGGGTAGCCACGCTGAACCCCGTAGATGGCACCGTCTTTTTGCTCGATTTGCACATCGGTCGCAAACGGCGGGGCGTCAGGTTGATAGGTGCTGTGAACAATCTCGACAAAATTGGGCCAGAACTCCTCAAAAGAGGCGAGCCTGTGCGGCTTCCAGGTGGGGGCAAAAGACCAGGTGAAAGCGCCGTCATCCATCAGGAAGGCGTTGTGGCATATTGAGGTGATCAGATCTGTATTCAGCGTGACGTCATAGGAGATCCCGATGACGGGGATCTGTGAGAACAGCGCATCGGCCACGGTGGTGAGATAGTACATCTCCTGTGGCGGTGTTTCGATGCTGCGCGCGTAAAGATAAGGTGTCAGATAGGGGGTGCCTTCGTCATCAGCCTCTTGTGCAAAGGCAAAGAGCAGAGCGGAATCGCGGATGGCGTCGTCATAGACGGCTTCGACTTCGCCGGCGTCATAGAGCTCACCATAGTTTGGCAAAACAATGCGCGGGGCATGCACGCCCAGTCGGGCGGTGGGCGCAATGGCGCGCATCGCAATCGTTTCGTAGCTCTCACCTTCAAAGGTATGTGCCCCGGCGAGAAAGAGCGTGGAGCAGGCAGAGGCGCAGCGATCATCCTCCGCCACATAGGTTTGCAGATCGGCAAAGGAGTCGCGCAGGAAATCCACGATGGAAAGGGCTTCATAAAGTCTGCCGCCTCGGCTGTTGAGGCAGAGCCGCGCGCCTTCGGGGAGGCCGTTGTACTCATAAATGGCTTGGAATTTCTGAAGATCACCAGGCGTGACGTCACCGTCATAAAGCAGGGTGCAGTCGGCGTATTTTCCGGTGAGCTGTTCTGCTGTGACGGCGCCTCCATATCGGGTGTCGAGCGCGTCTTGGCTTTCGGTTGTGTTGTAAATCAGGGTGGCGGCCTGTGCCGGAGAGGTGGTCACAAGGCCGAGGCAGGCGCTCAAAAGAGCTGCGCCGGAAAGGTATTTTATCATAGGTATTTAGGTGTTTTCTAAAGTCAGTGATAGTCTATGCGAACTTCGGCACAGAAATGTTGGTGAGGCAAGGAAAAGCTTGCCGGTCGGGTTTGGTGATGTGTGGTTTGGAGGTGGTGCGGTGACACGGGATCATGTGGCGATCAATAAGGCGGTCTGGGAGGCGGATGCGGCCAATTGGGAAGAGATTGGCGCGCGGCTTTGGTCGATGGAAGCGGCGGTTTGGGGAAATTGGAACACGCCCGAGGAAACGCTGGATATCTTGCCCGAAGACATGCGCGGCATGGCGGCAATCGAGTTGGGCTGCGGCACCGGCTATGTCTCCGGCTGGATGGTCCGGCGGGGCGCGGAGGTGACGGCGGTTGATGTCTCGCCTCAACAATTGGCGACAGCGCGGCGGCTGGCACAGATCCATGGGGCCGCAATCCACTTTCTGGAAGGCAATGCGGAGGCGACGGGTTTGCCGGATGCGTCGTTTGATTTTGCGATCTCGGAATATGGCGCGGCGATCTGGTGCCCGCCGGAGGTTTGGCTTCGGGAGGCGTGGCGGCTGTTAAAGCCGGATGGGACGCTGGTGTTTCTGGGCAATCATCCGCTGTCTCTGATCTGTTCGCCCCTGAATGGCGCGCCCTGTGATCGGCAGTTACATCGGCCCTACAAAGATATGTGGGGCGCGGATTGGACGGAGGTTGCGTTTGAGCCAAGCGGGGTGTGTTTCAACCTGACAATGGCTGATTGGATGGCACTTTTTGCTGAGATCGGTTTCGCGGTGGTGCGCTATCAGGAGGTATATGCGCCGGAATGGGCGAAAGGCACACGGGCGGCGATCCCGGCGGAATGGGCCAAAACCTATCCGATGGAGCAGGTCTGGCATCTCAAGAAACCTGCGTAACACTCTGTCTTTGCGATAAAAAAAGCCCCAGCGCCATGAGCGCCGGGGCTTGTGTTTTACTTGAGTGAGGCGGTTTATTCTTCCGCCACACCCTCGTCGTCTTGTTCTGCGATCCAGGCCACGGAGACCACTTCTTCGCCTTTGCCGGTGTTGAACACCCGGACGCCGCCGGCAGAGCGGGAGCGGAAGGAGATGCCATCCACAGGGACGCGGATGGATTGGCCTTTGGAGGTGGCGAGCATGATCTGATCGCCCAGTTCCACCGGGAAGGAGGCAACAAGTTCGCCGCCGCGCATGGCTTTGTCCATGGCTGCCACACCCTGGCCGCCACGGCCGCGCACGGGGTAGTCATGAGACGAGCTGAGTTTGCCCGCGCCGCCTGCGGTGATCGTGAGGATCAGGTTTTCGGCGGCGGACATTTCGGCGTAGCGCTCTTGAGAGAGTTCGCCCGCTGGCGCCTCGTCTTCATCCCCGCCATCATCGGTGAGACCAGCCACGGCGCGGCGCATCTTGAGGTAGGCGGCGCGCTCTTCGCTTTCGGCGCGGAAGTGGCGGATGACGGACATGGAGACCACCTCGTCATTGCCGTTCAGGCGAATGCCACGCACACCGGTGGAGGAGCGGCTGTTGAACACGCGCACCTCGGTGGTGGGGAAGCGGATCGCGCGGCCGGAGTTGGTCACCAGCATCACATCGTCCTCTTCGGTACAGATGCGTGCGTTGATCAGCTTGGTGTCGGCGTGATCATCCTCAAACTTCATGGCGATCTTGCCGTTGGATTTCACATTGGTGAAATCGGACAGGCGGTTGCGGCGCACGGTGCCCGCAGAAGTCGCAAACATGATTTGCAGATCGTCCCATTCATCCTCTGGGCGGTCCACCGGCATGATCGCAGCAATGGAGACCCCGGACGGGATCGGCAGGATGTTCACAATCGCCTTGCCTTTGGCGGTGCGGCCCCCCAGCGGCAGACGCCAGGTCTTGAGCTTGTAGGCCATGCCATCGGTGGTGAAGAACAGAAGCTGGGTGTGGGTGTTGGCCACAAAGAGGGTGGTGACCACATCCTCTTCTTTGGTCTGCATGCCCGAGATGCCCTTGCCGCCGCGTTTCTGGGCGCGGAAGTCGGCCAGCGGGGTGCGCTTGATGTAGCCGCCGGAGGTGACGGTCACAACCATGTCTTCGCGCTCGATCAGGTCTTCGTCGTCCATGTCGCCGGACCAGTCGACGATTTCGGTGCGGCGCTCTACAGCGAAGTTCTCACGGACTTCGCGCAGCTCGTCGCCGATGATCCCCATGATGCGCTCGCGCGAGCCGAGAATTTCAAGGTATTCCTTGATCTTAGCCGCCAGTTCTTCGAGTTCGTCCGTGACCTCTTTCACCCCGATCTGGGTGAGGCGCTGCAGGCGCAGCTCGAGAATGGCACGGGCCTGTGTTTCAGACAGGTTGTAGGTGCCATCGTCGTTCATGGTGTGGGTCGGATCGTCGATCAGACGGATGTAGCCGGCGATTTCTGCTGCTGGCCAGCGCCGGGTCATCAGCTTTTCACGGGCTTCGGCTGCGTCAGCGGAGCTGCGGATGGTGGCAACCACTTCGTCCACATTGGTGACGGCCACGGCCAGACCACAGAGGATGTGGCTGCGTTCGCGGGCCTTGCGCAAGAGGTACGCGGTGCGGCGGGCAACCACGTCTTCGCGGAAATCGATGAAGGAGGTCAGGAAGCGGCGTAGGGTGAGCTGCTCCGGGCGACCGCCATTGAGCGCCAGCATGTTGCAGCCAAAGTGAGTCTGCATCGGGGTGAAGCGGAAGAGCTGGTTGAGCACCACCTCGGCGGTGGCGTCGCGCTTGAGCTCGACCACCACGCGCACGCCGTCGCGGTCAGATTCATCCTGCACGTGGGCGATGCCTTCGATGCGCTTTTCGCGCGCGGCCTCGGCGATTTTTTCGATCATGGAGGCTTTGTTCACCTGATAGGGGATCTCGTCGATGACGATGGCGTAGCGGTCCTTGCGGATTTCCTCCACGCGGGTTTTGGAGCGGATCACAACGCTGCCGCGGCCCTCAAGATAGGCTTTGCGCGCGCCGGAGCGGCCCAGAAGGATGCCGCCGGTGGGGAAGTCCGGGCCGGGGACATATTGAATGAGCTGCTCAGAGGTCAGATCGGGGTCTTCGATCAGCGCCAAGGTTGCGTCGATCACTTCGCCCAGATTGTGCGGTGGAATGTTGGTGGCCATACCCACCGCGATACCGCCCGCGCCGTTGACAAGCATGTTCGGGAAGCGCGCAGGCAGCACGGTTGGCTCCTGGTCTTTGCCATCATAGTTGTCTTGGAAATCAACGGTTTCTTTGTCGATGTCGGCCAGCAGCGCAGCTGCCGGTTTGTCCATGCGGACCTCGGTGTAACGCATGGCCGCCGGGTTGTCGCCGTCCATGGAGCCGAAGTTACCCTGACCGTCCAGAAGCGGCAGCGACATGGAGAAGTCCTGTGCCATCCGCACCAAAGCGTCATAGATCGCGCCATCGCCGTGCGGGTGGTATTTACCCATCACGTCACCCACAGGGCGGGCCGATTTGCGGTAGGCTTTGTCGTGGGTGTTGCCGGTTTCATGCATCGCATAAAGAATGCGGCGGTGCACCGGTTTGAGGCCATCTCGCAGGTCTGGAATGGCGCGGCTGACGATCACGCTCATGGCGTAGTCGAGGTAGCTGGCGCGCATTTCCTCCTCGATGGTCACAGTAGGACCGTCGTGGATCATCCGTTCATGCGTGTTTTCTTCTTCGTTTTCAGGGGTTTCCGGCGTGTCGCTCAAGTCCCGATCTCGCTTCTTTTTGGCGGTCCATATCTTGTTGGCTCGCTTATATCAGAGGCGACATGTAGGGTGCAATGGGGCTGTGGTGATCCGGCGGCTATTCCGCCGAAAAAACCCTAGCCCTTTGAGTTTTTGAGGGAAATTCCGCATGGTTTTTGCCAGAGGCTGCCGTTGCGCCAACAGGGGTTTGCGCAGCGCGGCGTTCTTGGTAGGAGCCGTGGTAAAACCAGTTTTGAGGGTATTTTATGAAGCAGAGTATTTTTAGAGTTGTCGCGCTGTGCGGTGGGGCTGCCTTTACCTCAGTCTGTGCCCCTATGGCGTCTGCGGAGTCGCTGGCAGACAAGATCAAGCGCGGGGCGGAGAACGCCGGTGAAGCGATTGGTGACGGGCTGAGTGCGACAGGCCATTGGGGCTGAGGCCGTGGGCGATGTGGTCCACAAGGGCGCTGAGGCGGTGGAGAACACTGTGACCTCCACCGATGAGTTGCTTTCAAATGAAGAGACAGCCGAACAGACGCGGGCGCGGCTCGATGCAATGGCGGATGAGATTCTGGCGCGGCTCTTGAAGGAAAACCCGGAGGCGGCACGGCTTTATGAGCAGGGCGTAGGCTATGCGGCGTTTGATGCGCGTAAAGTAACTATTTTCCCGCTGACCACCGGCTATGGGCGCGGGGTGGCGATGGCCAAAGACGGCTCTGGCCGGGTCTATATGAATATGGGCACCGGCGGGCTTGGTGGGGCGATTGGCATTGGCGGCTTTACCAATCAGTTTGTGATCCTGTTTGAGAGTTCTGAGGATCTGAACAATTTTGTCACCCATGGCTATGATGCGGGCGCAAGCGGCGGGGCGCAGTCAGGAACGGATGGGGACACCGAGCAGACCAGCTTTCGCGATGGGCGGTCGGTGTTTTTGCTCGACAAAAACCGCTGGCGCGTGAACGCCAGTCTGGAAGGCAGCAAATACTGGCGCTCTCCTGAGCTGAATGAGGCTCAGTAGCGCAATACGCTCAGGCGGAGCAGCTCGCGCCGCCGAGCACGCAGAATTTGGCGCAGTGGGGGTGGTTGAGAAGCACGGGCTTCTCGGCCTCCTTGAGCGTCTGGCCAAGCTCAAACTCTTCCACATAGGGCAGCAGGGTGCAGGCGATCACCGCCGGGGCTTTGGAGCCTTTGCGGCGCACGACCATACGTGAGCTGGCGCACATGATGTCGTTGGGAGATTTGTTGAGGATGCCCCAGCAGGCGGTGGTGATTTCTGGCACTTCGACGGTTTCATCCATTTCCGGGAAAAGCATGGTTTGCGCCGGGTGCTGCGGGTCGATCTCAAACCCGTGTTTGGCATAAAGCCGCGCGTATCCGGCGCGGGAGTCCGAATCGGACTCGCCCCAGAGGGTGCGGCCGGCAACGGTCATCTGAAAACCTTCGTCGCGCAGCCATTCCATGCCGAGGATCATGCGGTCAAAGGAGCCGGCACCGCGTTCCTGATCGTGACGCTCCGGGTTCCAGTGGTCGATGGAAATGCGGAAGGTGAGTTTGTCGCGGTAGGTGTCGCGCAGCTCCAGGAGGCCTTCGCGGACACGTTTGCGCATCAGGGGCTGCATGGCGTTGGTGAGGATCAGCACATCATAGCCGCGTTCCAGCGAGCGGCGGGTGATTTCGATCATTTCCGGGTTCATGAAAGGCTCGCCACCGGTGAAGCCGATCTCGCGCACATTCCATTCGCGGGCTTCCAGCTGATCGAGGTAGTCGCTCACCTCATCAGCGGTGATGTAGAGTAGGTCGTCATTGGTGGGCGATGAGAAGATATAGCAGTTCTCACACTCAATGTTGCAGAGCGTGCCGGTGTTGAACCACAGCGTTTCAGGGTTGTTGAGCGCAACATGCGCCCGATCTTCGCCCTTGGCGGTGATGAATGGATCCTGGAATTTGCCGAGATTTGCCTGATCTTTCATGAAACTGCCATCTGTTATGTGCCCAATGCCTCCTACCCAATGTTATAGGGCTTGACCATCCATGCCGCAGCGCTTCTGACAGAGTTGTGATGCGCGCTTGCGGTGTTAGAGTGGCGATGTTAGACCACTCGAAAGCATCGTTAGCGCTAACGATGTTGGGGCAATGGGACGGCGCCGCAGCAACGTCCGAGCAGAAAGCAAGGGAAGAGGCCGCATGGTTTCTCGTATTATTCCAGTAGAGCCTTTTGATTTGGTGGTGTTTGGGGGAACGGGTGATCTTGCGCGGCGCAAGATCCTGCCTGCGCTGTTTCGGCGGTTTTGTTCCGGGCAGATGCCGGATGGCAGCAAAGTGGTGGGCGCGGCGCGCAGTGCGCTGAGCTCTGAGGCGTATCGCGCCACTGTGAGCACAGCGCTCAAGGAGTTTGCCGGAGAGCTGGCGCTGGATGACGCGCAGGTCGCGGCGTTTTGTGAGCATGTGGATTATGTGGCGGTGGATGCGCGGGGCGAGGGCGGCTGGTCTGAGCTGGCGGCGCTGTTGACGCCGGGCTCTGTGCGAGCGTTTTACTTCTCGGTTGGGCCGGGGGTGTTTTCCGATCTTGCCAAAGGCCTGAAAAGACACGGGCTGGTGGAAGATGACACGCGGATCGTGGTGGAAAAGCCCTTCGGTCATGATCTGGAGAGCGCGGAGGCGTTGAACAGCGAGCTGGCACAGTATTTTGACGAGGGGCAGATCTACCGGATCGACCATTACCTTGGCAAAGAGACCGTGCAAAACCTGATGGCGGTGCGCTTTGGCAATATGCTGTTTGAGCCGCTGTGGAACGCGCAATACATTGATCATATCCAGATCACCGTGGCGGAAACGGTCGGCGTGGCCGGGCGCGGGGATTACTACGAAAAATCCGGTGCCATGCGCGATATGGTGCAGAACCACCTGATGCAGCTGTTGTGTCTGATCGCGATGGAGCCACCGGCGCAGTTTGAGCCGGATGCGGTGCGTGACGAAAAGCTCAAGGTGATCCGCGCGCTGGACAATGTGCAGCCTCATCATATTGTGCGCGGCCAGTACACGGCGGCGGATGGCGCGGCGGCCTATCGTGAAGATGTCGACAATGCGCGCTCCAAAACCGAGAGTTTTGTGGCGCTGAAATGTCAGGTCAACAACTGGCGGTGGGCGGGCACGCCGTTTTACTTGCGCACCGGAAAGCGGCTGAGCGCGCGGGACAGCGAGATCACGGTGGTGTTCAAGGACACGCCGCATTCGATCTTTGGCCCCGAGGCCGGACGGCATCGAAACGAGTTGAATATTCAGCTGCAACCCAATGAAGGTATTACCTTAAATGTGACCATCAAGGAGCCGGGCCCGGGGGGTATGCGACTGGTGGATGTGCCGCTGGACATGAGCTTTGCGGAGGCCTTGGGGCCATCAGCTGAGGGCACGCCGGACGCCTATGAGCGGCTGATTATGGATGTGATCCGGGGCAATCAGACGCTTTTCATGCGCGATGACGAGGTGGAGGCGGCCTGGGCCTGGACCGATCCGATCATTCGCGGGTGGGAAGCGCGCGGCGATGTGCCCAAACCCTATGATGCGTTCTCTGACGGGCCGGATGATGCGGAATTGATGATGCGGCGGGATGCGCGCGCATGGAGAGGTTTAGACAAATGAATTTCAAGAGTTACCCCGATGCCGACATGCTGGCGATGGATGTGGCGCAAGCGCTGGCCGGAGACCTGAGCGAGGCGCTGCACCAGAAGGAACGGGTTGTGTTGGCGGTGCCGGGTGGCACCACGCCGGGGCCGATTTTTGATGCGCTGAGCGCGGTGGATCTGGATTGGGAGCGTGTGGATGTGATCCTGACTGACGAGCGCTGGGTGCCAGAAGATCACGAGCGCTCCAATTCCGCGCTGGTGAAGGCGCGGCTTCTGACCAACCGCGCCATGGCGGCACGCTACCTGCCGCTTTATGCGCCTGCGGAGGTGCCGGAAGACGTCTTGCCGGAGCTTGAGGCTGGCATTGCGCCGTCGCTGCCGGTGGATGTGGCGGTGATGGGCATGGGCGCGGATATGCACACCGCCTCGCTTTTCCCGGGCTCGGAAGGGCTTGAGGCGGCGCTGGCTGCTGATGCGCCGATCCTGATCCCTGTGCGGCGCGATGATCTGCCTGACATTCGGATCACGCTGTCGGCACGGGTGCTGAATGGGGCCTTGCGCAAGCACATCCTGATCAAAGGGGCGGACAAACGTGAGGCGCTGAATGCGGCGCAGAGCCTGCCGGAGGTGGATGCCCCGATCCGCGCGGTCTGTGCGGGTGCTGATGTGCATTGGACGGAGTGAGTGAGATGTGGACCAAACTGGATGCCTTGAAGACCTGCGCGCAAGATGCTCAGATTGCAGATCTTTTTGCGGGTGATCCTGAGCGCGCGGCGGGGTTTTCGCTGACGGCGGATGGGGTGCTGTTTGATTTCAGCAAGACCACAATCAACGCCGAGGCCAAGGCTGCTCTGATCGAGATCGCAGAGGCTGCGGGGGTGGCTGAGAAGCGGGCGGCCATGTTTGGCGGGGAAAAGATCAATGCCACCGAGGGGCGCGCGGTGCTGCATACGGCGCTTCGCAACCTGAGTGGTGCGCCGGTGGTTGTGGATGGCGAAGACGTGCTGCCGGAGATCAAAGAGACGCGCGCGCGGATGGCGAAACTGGCCTCTGCGGTGCGCGATGGGAGCTTTCTGGGGCAGGGCAAACGCATCACCGATGTGGTGAACATCGGCATTGGCGGCTCTGATCTGGGGCCGTTGATGGCGGTGCTGGCGCTGGCGCCGTATCACGACGGGCCGAAATGTCACTTCATCTCAAATGTCGATGGCGCGGACGCCACTGACACGCTGGACGGGTTGGACCCTGAAACCACGCTGGTGATTGTGGCCTCCAAGACCTTCACCACGCAGGAAACGCTGATGAATGCCCGCACCGTGCTGAACTGGGCAGGTGGTGAGGCAGCGCTGGAGCGGTTTGTGGCGATTTCCTCGGCGGTTGAGCGCTGTGCCGAGTTCGGCATTCCGGCGGAGCGGGTCTTTGGCTTTGAGGATTGGGTTGGCGGGCGCTATTCGGTCTGGGGGCCAATTGGCTTTTCGCTGATGCTGGCGATTGGGCCTACAGCCTTTGAGGGCTTCCTTGAAGGCGGTCAGGCGATGGATCGCCATTTCTGTGACGCGCCGCTGGCGGAAAACCTGCCTGTGCTGCTGGCGTTGGTGGGCATCTGGCACCAGCAGGTCTGTGGCTATGACACCCGCGCTGTGCTGCCTTATGAGCAGCGGCTGGCGCGCTTGCCGGCCTATCTGCAGCAGCTTGAGATGGAGAGCAACGGCAAGGGTGTGGCAGTGGATGGCCAATCGCTTGACCGTGTGGCGGGGCCGATTGTCTGGGGCGAGCCGGGCACCAATGGGCAGCATGCGTTTTATCAGCTGATCCATCAGGGCAAGCAGGTGGTGCCTTGTGAATTTATTGTCGGTGCGGAGGGGCATGAGCCCGCGCTAAGCAGCCATCACCGTGCGCTTGTGGCCAATTGTCTGGCGCAGTCTGAGGCGCTTTTGAAGGGGCGCAGCGAGGCAGAGGCGCGCGCACAGCTGGAGGCGAAGGGCGTTTCGGGCGGCACGCTGGATCAGCTGGCCAAACACCGGGTGTTCAGCGGCAACCGCCCCTCAACGACGCTTGTCTATCCGCGGCTGACGCCCTTTGTGCTGGGCCAGATCGTGGCGCTTTATGAGCACCGCGTGTTTGTCGAAGGGGTGATCTATGGGATCAACTCCTACGACCAATGGGGCGTGGAGCTGGGCAAAGAGCTGGCGGGGGGATTGCTGGATGCTGTTGCCAGTGGTGAAGCTCCGGAAGCGGCCTCCGCATCCACGAAGGCGCTTCTGGCCTATATCCGCAGCTTTCACAGCTGATATGGATCTGGCCGCGCAGGTTTGCAGCCCGTAAGCAGCGGCCAGATGTTCCTCAAACGGTGAGCTTCAGCGCCTCGATCAGGGGCGCGTCGTCACGTGCCATGGTTTCAAGGATGTCCTTGTGCATCCGGCGTTTGTGCTCGCCAAAGATCGCGCGCCCTTTGGAGAAAGTCGCGGCAAATTCCAGCGCCGCTGTCAGGGTCGCCTCTGCATCAGGCGCAGCGGTCAGCACGTGGTCGGCCTCAAGTTCGGGGGCGGTGACACGGCGGCCGGTCAGCTTCATCTCGTTGAAGCGGTATTCGGGGATGGCTTTGCGCACATAGGCGATCATGGAGGGCAAGAAGGGGATGTTGATATCCACTTCCGGGAAGCAGAAATAGCCGCGATCCGCGCGCATGAAGCGGAAATCGCAGGCGCAGGCCAGCATGGCGCCATTGCCAAAGGCATGCCCTGTGATCGCGGCGATCACTGGCATCGGAAAGGTCAGAACGCGGGCAAAAACCTCGTTCATGCCGTTCATGAAGGCGCGCATGTCATCAACTTTGCCTGCCTGTTTGGCGGCCATCAGCCAGTTGAGATCGACGCCCTGGGACCAGTTTTTCTCATCACTGGAGGTGATCACAACAGCGCGGATGGATTTGTCGTCCTCAGCTTGCTGCAAGGCATCCAGCATGGCTGTGGCGAAGGCCGGGTTCTGACGGTTTTCGCCATTGTTCAGCGTGAGGATCGCGGTTTTGCCGCGGGTTTCATAGGTCACGGTAGACATGGAAGGCTCATAGGTTTGGATGTTTGCAGGAAACTTTACCTGCACGTCAGGTGGGCAGCAAACATGACCTTACGCAACATGACCGAGACGCGGCGTAGCATTCCGGCAGGCGACATCAAATTGGTGGAGTTGGAGCGGGTAGCGGGAATCGAACCCGCACCTTAAGCTTGGGAAGCTCGCATGATACCATTTCACCATACCCGCGCTCTGGTTGGCAGAGCTACTTCTAACCCGTCCGAAGGTCAAGTGGCGGGCGGGGCATTCTTTTTGCCGCGTGGCTGGTGGCGCAAGACGGCATTCTGAGATCACGGCAAGTTGGGCGGATCATAGTTTGTGGCCGGGTCAGATTTGCGTTCCGCCACAGTGGGATGGATGTCTGAGCCCGGTGCGATGTAGCGGGGCTGGGCGAGGGGCAGGTAGTAGCCAAACCAGCCCTTCTGATCGGGGTGACGGCTGCGGCTGACCAGACGGGGGAAGACCTCCAGAATGGGCCAGAATTTGTGCAGCTTCATCTGGCTGTGGATCGGGGCTTTGGCATCGGGTGAGGAGATCTCCAGCCCCATCCGTTTGGTGACCTCATCCTCTTTGCCCTGCACATAGCGGTTGTAGAAAATATCGCGGAACAGCAGGGTGCTGTCGCTGTCGAGGCCATCAAGCTCTTCGCGCATCCATTGCATTGTTACCTTTGCGAGGCCGGCCTCTTTTTCGGTAACAGATCCAGCCACGTCAGTGTGGGTGCCGACAAACCAGACCTGTTTGACGTCCTGATCTGGTGGATCGGATTTCTTTTTGAAACGGTTGCCGTAGTATTTCTGCCCGGGTTTCCAGAATTGATGGCGGAAAAAGCGGCGGGTTTCGTCGATGGCGAGCACGTGGCGCACGGCCTTGACGCTTGGGTTTTCATCCACGCTGGAGTGGCTGCCAAATTCGATCAGGCTGCCCCATCTCAGGCGCAGTCGGATCATGGAGCTGACCGTGTCCCAAAGCCCCAGAAAGCGGATCGAGGGGTGGCGCATGTGGAAGAACTGTTCGGAGATGCGCAGGGTGGCATAGTCTTTGGAGTCGCTGTCCGTGCGCAGTTTGCGCCAGGCTTTGAACACCGGGCCAACCAGATGCAGCTCATGGGGCGCGACCAGACCGAAGTCATTGATGAAGCCCGCGAGCACACGCGCGGTGTAGGCGCCACGGGAATAGCCAAAGAAATAGAGCTGGTCGCCATCGCGGTAGTTTTCACAGAGGAAGGAATAGGCGTGCATGACGTTCTGGTGCAACCCAAGGCCGGTGGCCAGCCCCAGAAGCAGTTTGATTTTTGAGAAATGGCCGCGTGCGAAAGGTCTGGTGGACAGGGTGCCGACGCCCGGCTCGTAATAAACAAGCTGCTGCTCGTCATGTTTGAGGCACTTGTAGAGGCGGAGAATATTGCTTTCGTTTTTCTCGACTTCGTTGCCTGTGCCGTCCAGACAGATGATCAGTTTACGCGCCATGAAACCCACTCCCTCACCAGTCTAAAGACTAGGCCTGAATGGGGTTGGGGACAATTCGGGAATGAGATACCTAGCGTCCTCTGCGCGATCCCCACGGCCATATGGCTGGCCGCAAGGATGAAGGTGTATAGGCGCGTGTCAGCCGCGCCGGCGTCTGCGGCGTCCGCCGCCAGCGGCTCCGCCATCGCCGCCACCTGTGTTGAAACTCACCTCTGGCAGATCGACTACGGTGCGCAGGATCGGGAAGGGATCAGAGGAGTTCGGCATGGCGGAGGCATTGACGAAATGCTCCTGAAAGCGCGGCTCCACGGCGGTTTCGATCTTCTCGATCTGGCGCACAAGGGTTTCGATCTGCCCGCGCGCTTCGCGGTTGAGCAGGGCAATGCGCGCGCCGGTGCCAGCGGCGTTGCCTGCTGAGGTGACTTTCTCCAGCGTGCAGTCTGGGATCATGCCCAGCACCACGGCGTGTTTCGCGGAGATATGCGCACCAAAGGCCCCGGCGAGCACAACGCGGTCGACCTGATCGACGCCGCGTTTGTCCATCAGCAGGCGGGCGCCGGAATAAAGCGCGGCTTTGGCCATCTGGATGGCGCGGATGTCGCCGTTGGTGACGGTGACGGATTTCTGATCCGCGTCGCCTTCCCACAGGGTGTAGGAGTTGGTGCGCCCGTCCGCAAAACAGCGGGCGGTGCCGGTTTGCTCGGCAGAGCCGATGAGGCCGGAGGCATCCACCAGACCTGCAAGGCGCATTTCGGCGATCACTTCGATGATGCCGGAGCCGCAGATGCCGGTGATGCCGGTGCCCGCGACAGCGGCGGCAAAGCCTTCGTCATCAGACCAGAGCTCACAGCCGATCACGCGGAAGCGTGGCTCTTTGGTGACGGGATCAATTTCCACTCGTTCAATGGCCCCGGGCGCGGCGCGCTGGCCTGCGCTGATCTGTGCGCCTTCGAACGCAGGGCCGGTGGGGGAGGAACAAGCCAGAACGCCGTCTTTGTCACCCAGCAGGATTTCGGCGTTGGTGCCCACATCGACCACCAGAACGAGGTCTTCGGATTTGTCGGGCGCCTCGGAGAGCGCAACGCCTGCGGCATCAGCGCCCACGTGACCTGCGATACAGGGCAGCAGATAGGCGCGGGTGCCCGGCGCGATGGTGAGGCCAAGATCGGAGGCCAAAAGTTCGAGCGCGTCAGAGGTGGCAAGCGCAAAAGGCGCCTGACCCAGTTCAAACGGGTCGATGCCTAGGAACAGGTGGTGCATCACCGGGTTCATCACAAAGACCGCATCGAGGATCTGGCTGGTCTCGATGTTGGCCTCCTGGGCGATGTCCACAACCAGCTGGTTGAGACCTTCGCGCACGGCCTCGGTCATTTCCAGATCGCCGCCTTTGTTCATCATGGCGTAGCTGACGCGGCTCATGAGGTCTTCGCCAAAGCGGATTTGCGGGTTCATTAGGCCGGAGGAGGCCACCACTTCGCCGGAGGAGAGATCACAGAGGTGGCCTGCGATGGTGGTGGAGCCAAGGTCAACGGCGAGGCCGTAGATCGGCCCTTCGAAATAGCCGGGCCAAAGCGCAATCACGCGCGGGGTGCTGTCGTTGTGGCCCTGATGCAGCGCGGCGGTCACGGCCCAGTTGCCTTTGCGCAGGAGCGGCTGCAGCGGGCGCAGAAGATGGGTGTCTACCGCGATTTCTGCATGGCCTGTCGCCGCCTTCAGCGCGGTCAGCAGTCGTTCCAGATCGCCGGAGGGCTTGTGCATGTCAGGCTCTTCCACCTCAACATAGCTGAGCGAGACGGTGGCATTGAGCGTGATGTCACGCACCTCGGCGCGTTTGCGCACCACCTGTTTGTGGACCTGGCTCTCGGCTGGAACATCAATCACCACGTCGCCTTGAACGGTGGCCTGGCAGCCCAGGCGGCGGCCTTTGGTGAGGCCACGCTTGTCGTCATAGCGCTGCTCAACCGCGTTCCATTCAGAAAGGGCATCATCCGCGACGGTCACGCCGTGCTTGGGAAATTCGCCATAAGACGGGGTGATCTGACATTTGGAGCAGACGCCACGCCCGCCGCAAACACTGTCCAGATCGACGCCAAGCTGGCGCGCGGCGGTGAGAATGGGAGTGCCGACCGGGAAGTTGCCGCGCTTGCCGGAGGGAGTGAAAATCACAAGTGGATCGCTGCTCATTGGAGTGCCTTGGGTCTGTTCGCGTGTCTGAGAGCATATCTGGCGTGCGCAGGCGGGAATGACAAGGAGCGGCATGGATTGGTCTGTGGGCGGCACGGTCAGGCGTAAATTGCGATGGATGCGCGAAAAATGACCGGGGGGCTCAGATGCCTTGGCTGCCGGTGATCGTCAGAAGGAAAGCTGCAGTGAGGTTCCAGCCGATTGCGGTGAGACCAATTCGAGCTATGCCCAATCTGGTACTGGAAACGATCAGGCAAGACAAACAGTAGCTCCACACTAGCGCACCGCTGGCCAGTATTCTCATGTCACCCAAGCTGCGGGTAATCTCGCCGGAAACAAGATTTTGTGTGAAGTTCATGAGGAGGAGCGAAAATGGGATTGGAAATCCCCAAAAGAAGCCTGCAGGCAAAAACAACCAAATTCCCAAAGCGGTGACTAGGCGGGCGCGTGTCGGGCGAAAGATTTGTCGGGCGCGAGTTTCGGGGCCAATACGGTACTTAAGATACACTGAGAAAATCGACAGAGACATGACGATACAGATGACATCGCCGATGTTTAGATGAGCGTGAGACTGGCCTGGACTTGTAAAGGCCAAGTAATGCCGCGAAAGCATGACCACAAAAAACATGCAGGTGGCGATAACAGCAGCCTCAAGAATGTGTCTCCTCCAAGAGCGCAAGAGGGTTTGATTTTCCTTCATGGAGCTCTGTTTAGTAGCGCCTTAAATGTTACTCCAGTCCACTATTCCTGACCCGTATTATTGGGCCAATACGAGCGAACTGGCGCAAGCGTGACGTAAAATAGGCATCACTTCGGGAATTTTGACCGAGAGTAAGAGCTTTGGCGGATTAGGGGTTTTCCACAGGCGGAGGGCGTGCGATAGGGACGTGCCAAACGAGGTTCCCCCAAGGAGATTTGCGATGGAGATTCGTGAGGCGCTGACTTTCGATGATGTTCTACTGGTTCCAGCCGCGTCGGTGGTGCTGCCGTCTACGGCGGACACGCGCACACGGGTCACAAAGAGCATTGATCTTAACATTCCCCTGCTCAGTTCGGCGATGGACACTGTGACCGAAAGCCGGATGGCGATTGCTATGGCGCAGGCCGGCGGCATGGGGGTGATCCACAAGAACCTTGATGCGGAATCCCAGGCACGTGAAGTGCGCCGGGTGAAACGCTTTGAGAGCGGGATTGTCTATAACCCGGTCACGCTGACCCCGAACCAGACATTGGCAGATGCCAAGGCGCTGATTGAGCGTTATCGCTTTACCGGCTTCCCGGTGGTGGATGAAGCGGGCCGAGTTGTCGGCATCGTGACCAATCGCGACATGCGCTTTGCCCAGAGCGATGACACGCCTGTGCACGCGATGATGACCACCAATGATCTGGCGATGCTGGCGGAGCCTGCGGATCTGGAAGAGGCCAAGAGCCTGATGCGCGCGCGCCGGATTGAAAAGCTGTTGGTGCATGACGGGCAGGGTAAGCTCACTGGCCTTTTGACGCTGAAAGACACCGAGCAGGCTGTGCTGAACCCGACCGCCTGCAAAGACGAGCTGGGCCGTCTGCGTGTGGCTGCGGCCTCGTCCGTGGGTGACAGCGGCTTTGAGCGCTCTGAGATGCTGATTGACGCGGGTGTGGACATCGTTGTGGTGGACACCGCACACGGCCACTCTGAAGGGGTGATCGAAGCGGTGAAACGCATCAAATCCCAAAGCAACGCCGTGCAGGTGATTGCGGGCAACGTTGCCACAGGTGACGCCACACGCGCCTTGATTGATGCGGGCGCGGATGCGGTGAAAGTGGGCATCGGGCCGGGCTCGATCTGCACCACACGGATGGTGGCCGGCGTGGGCGTGCCTCAGCTGACCGCGATTGATGATTGTGCGACCGCAGCCGGTGACGTGCCGGTGATCGCAGACGGGGGCATCAAATTCTCCGGTGACTTCGCCAAGGCGATTGCGGCGGGTGCAAGCTGTGCCATGGTCGGCTCGATGATTGCGGGCACCGATGAGAGCCCCGGCGAGGTGATCCTCTATCAAGGCCGTTCGTTCAAATCCTACCGCGGTATGGGCAGCCTTGGCGCGATGGCGCGTGGCTCGGCGGACCGCTACTTCCAGAAGGATGCGGCAAGCGACAAGCTGGTGCCGGAAGGGATCGAAGGGCAGGTGCCTTATAAAGGTCCGGCAGGCACGGTGATCCACCAGCTGGTGGGCGGTTTGCGTGCGGCCATGGGCTACACCGGCAATGCCACTGTCGAAGAGATGCGCAAGAACTGCAAGTTTGTGAAAATCACCGGTGCGGGCCTGAAAGAGAGCCACGTGCATGACGTGCAGATCACCCGCGAAGCGCCAAACTACCGGATCGGCTGATGACACCGGCGGCGCGCGTTCAGGCGGCGATTGAGGTTCTGGATCAGATCCTTGAAGGCGCGCCAGCAGAGAAATCCCTGACCGGCTGGGCAAGACGCAGCCGGTTTGCGGGCTCCAAAGATCGGGCAGCAATCCGCGACCATGTGTTTGATGCGTTGCGTCAGCGCAATTCGGCGGCTCATCTGGGCGGCGGGCTGAGCGGGCGCGGGCTCATGGTCGGGGTTCTGCGGGCGCAGGGGGCTGATCTGGCGGCGTTGTTCACGGGGACGGCCTATGCACCTGCTGCTTTGGAGGATGCTGAAATCGCGGCTCCAGCAACAGATTTGCCCTTGGATGTGCCGGACTGGCTGGTTGAGCTGTTACGAGAAAGTCTTGGTGGGCAATTTGATGAAACGCTTGAGCAGATGCGTGCGCGTGCGCCGGTGTTTCTGCGCGTGAACCTTGCGAAATCCACTGTGGCAGAGGCGCAGGCGGCCTTGGATGCGGAGGGTGTTGCGACGCGCGCGGTGGCGCTTGTGGACACAGCGCTGGAGGTCACGGAGGGCGCGCGGCGCATTCGGCAGGCAGCACCTTATCTGAACGGCGCTGTGGAGCTGCAGGATGCGGCCTCACAGGCGATGGTGGCAGAGCTGCCGCTGGCCAAAGGCATGAAAGTTCTGGATTACTGCGCGGGTGGTGGGGGCAAAACCCTTGCCATGGCGGGGCAGGTGAAGGGGCAGTTTTATGCCCATGATGCAGCCCCGCGCCGGATGGCGGATTTGCCGGAACGGGCCAAACGCGCAGGCTTGAAAGTCAGCTTGGTGGATGCGCCGCAGACACATGCGCCTTATGATCTGGTGCTCTGTGATGCACCCTGTTCGGGCAGCGGAACATGGCGGCGTACACCGGATGCGAAGTGGCGATTTAGCCAAGACGATCTGGCGGATCTGACCCGAATTCAGGCGGGGATTCTGGATCAGGCACAGAGTTTGGTCGCAGAGGATGGCGTGCTGGCCTATGCCACATGCTCTTTCCTTGAGGCCGAAAATATGGCGCAAATCAACGCCTTCCACGACCGTCATCCGGGGTGGGAGACGCTCTCGTCGCGGCAGTATTCATTTGCTGATGGCGGCGACGGATTTTTTGACGCGGTTTTGCGTCGAAAATAAGGTAGAATAGATGAATCCTCAGTTATCGTTAATGCGTGATTAAGGATATTTCGCGCATATTAACGAAAACCAAAAACAGTAGGTGCAAACGTGTCTAGCTCGACCGATGCAGCGCAACCGCTGCCCCGCAAAAAGGCAGCAACTCCCCATCACGCCGGACTTCTCGCCTTTGCCGCGCTCGCCATGGTGGCTACGACATTTATGCTCGAAAACGAGATGTTGCGGCTGATCATGCTGTTTGCCAGCGGGCTGACAGGCTTTGCCTGTGCGGTGACCATGGCGCTGTCGATGCGCCGCCGTGCGGTGCAAAACGGCGTTGTTGAGCTGCTGACCCAGCTGCATGTGGATGCCGAAGAGCAGGTGCTTGTTACCGATTTTGCAGGTCGCGTGCTTTATGCGAACAAGACAGCGCTGGAAGCGGGCGGGGATGCGCGTGAGACCATGCAGGATGTGCTGGCCGGTCACGTTCTGGATGCGGAAAACAAGGTCGCGGATGCCATTGCCACCAGCTTGACCGAAGGCAAGCACGAAGACGAACTTGTGTTGCGTGACAATATGTTGCGGCTCAAGGTTCAGCTGGTTGACGAGGATATTCTGCTCTGGACCATGAGCAAGACCCACCCGGCCAAAGACGCCGCTGCTGCGGGCACCGGGCCAAAGCTGCCGATGCTGACTGCCGGGCGCACCGGCACGATTTTGTTCATGAATGCCGCGGCGCGCGCGCTGCTCGGCGAACGTAAAAAGACGCTGACAGATGTGTTTGGCCCCGATGTGGCGCAGCCGCGCGATGCGACGGTGATCCACACCTCAAGCGGTGAGCAGCAGTGTCTGGTGGCGCAATATGATGCCACGGCGGGCCGTCGTGAGATCTATCTTTTGCCAACCGAAACCCCTGTGACTCACGGCGGTGCGATGCAGTTTGATGAGTTGCCGGTGCCGATTGTGAAGCTAGAGCCTGAGGGCCGTGTGGTTCTGGCCAACCGTGCCGCGCGCAGCCTGATCCATCTGGACATCACCGAAGACACTGTGATGAGCGATCTGATGGAAGGCCTTGGCCGCTCCATTCGGGATTGGCTGGTGGAAGCTGCACAGGGCAAATCTGCCAAGAAAAGCGAATTCCTGCGCCTGAAGCGCGAAGACAAAGAAGTCATCGTGCAGGTGAGCCTCAACCGCATCGTGGAAGGCAACGGGCGATCCCTGATCGCGGTTCTGAACGACGCAACCGAATTCAAATCGCTGGAAAAGCAGTTTGTGCAAAGCCAGAAAATGCAGGCGATTGGCCAGCTGGCTGGCGGTGTGGCGCACGATTTCAACAATCTTTTGACCGCGATTTCAGGGCATTGTGACCTGCTGTTGCTGCGCCATGATCAGGGGGATGCGGATTATGCGGATCTCATCCAGATCAACCAGAACGCCAACCGCGCCGCAGCACTTGTGGGGCAGCTGCTGGCGTTTTCACGCAAACAGAACCTGCGGCCCGAAGTGCTTGATCTGCGCAACACTTTGGCGGATCTGACCCATCTGCTGAACCGGCTGGTGGGGGAACGCGTGGCGCTTTCGCTGAGCAATGATCCGGTGCTGCCGTCGATCCGCGCAGACAAGCGCCAGCTTGAGCAGGTGCTGATGAACCTCGTGGTGAATGCGCGTGATGCGATGCCGGATGGCGGCGAAATCCGTGTCACAACTGAAGAGGTTGCTTTGGATGCGCCGCTGGAGCGGGACCGTGTTGTGGTTCCTGTCGGCAAATACGTGGCGGTCAAAGTGGCCGATCAGGGCATCGGGATCCCGCAGGACAAGATGCAGAAGGTGTTTGAGCCGTTTTACACCACCAAGAAAACCGGTGAGGGCACCGGGCTTGGGCTCAGCACCGCATATGGCATTGTGAAACAGACCGGCGGGTTCATTTTTGTGGACAGCACCGAGGGGGTGGGCACCACATTTACGCTGATGTTCCCGGCCTATGGCGCGGCGGAAGAGTTTGTGCCGGAGCTGGATGAAAAGCGCCCCGATCTGCCGGCGGTGGAGCACAGCGGTGTGGTGCTTCTGGTGGAAGACGAGGCGCCGGTGCGCTCCTTTGCGACCCGCGCGCTCAAGATGCGGGGCTTCACGGTGCTCGAAGCTGCGAGCGGTGAAGAGGCTTTGGAGATTTTGGCCGCAGACCAGCCCGGCATCGACGTCTTTGTCAGCGATGTGATCATGCCAGGGATGGACGGGCCAACCTGGGTGCGTCAGGCACGCTCTGAATATCCGGAAGTGCCGGTGATCTTTGTGTCAGGTTACGCGGAAGACAGCTTTTCGGACGATCAGTCACGTATCGACAACTCAAGCTTCCTGCCCAAGCCGTTTTCGCTGGGCGATCTCACCGAAGCGGTGCAGGCGCGGATCAGCGGTTAAGACAGGCTTTCGTAAAGCTCAAATTCTGCGGCGCATTTGCGGCGCAGTTTCGCCAAGGTGGCCTCAGGCAGATCAAGCGGCATCGACGGGGAGCTGTTGCGCCGCTCCAGAGTGATCTTCTGATCCAGACGTGCCTCAAGAAAGGCGAGCATCTTGGGCTGATCCTCATAGCGGAAGAGATGATCGACCTGCACGCCATTGGGGCGCGGCTCCAGAAACTTGGCCTGACTGCCGACATTGGCAAACGGCGCTTTCTTGTCGCCCTTCATATATTCCTGCACAAATTCGTCAAAGCTCACGTCATGGGTGGAGTTGCGATGGCCGCGCATACTGTCGCGGCGGCGATACCGATACCAGCTTGCCAGCCAGCTCACAGGTTCGCGCATCACGGCCATGAGTTCCATGTCATCGCGGTTGCAGGCGCGTTCAAACATCGGGCGGAAGAAGCGGTTATAGCGATAGACCGGCGCGTGTTTCAGCTCCGGGGGATTCGCAATCACCATATCGGCCACAGGGGCCAAAGCGGCCTCAATCGCGGTGGTGCCGGTTTTGGGCACCGATAGGAATACAAGTTTTTTGTTCCAGAAAACAAGCATCTGCGCGGCCTCGTTATGGTTTGTCTCAACTTATTATTGATCCGTAAACTAGTTGTTAACCAGCGCCTGCGGAAGATGTTCTTATTCTTTTCTATTGATTTGTTCTCCTTTTGATCTCATAAGATTGCAGAACAAGAGGTGAACACAGGCAGTGATTGCCGCCCGCGTGCGGGTGTGGAATAAGGAACCAAGCAAAATGGCAACGGCAGATCTTTTGACAATGACCTCCAAGAAATCCTCATCCCCGGATAAACAGAAGGCGCTGGACAGCGCGCTGGCACAGATCGAGCGGCAGTTCGGCAAAGGCTCCATCATGAAGCTGGGCGCCGACAACCCTGCGCAGGAGATTGAGGCGACCTCGACCGGGTCCCTGAGTCTGGACATTGCGTTGGGCATTGGCGGTCTGCCCAAGGGCCGGATCATTGAGATTTACGGGCCGGAAAGCTCCGGTAAAACCACGCTGACGCTGCATTGTATTGCAGAAGAGCAGAAAAAAGGCGGCGTCTGCGCCTTTGTGGACGCGGAACACGCGCTGGACCCGCAGTATGCCAAGAAGCTTGGCGTCAATCTGGACGAGTTGCTGATTTCGCAGCCCGACACCGGGGAACAGGCGCTTGAGATCACCGACACGCTGGTGCGCTCTGGTGCTGTGAACATGGTTGTGGTCGATTCGGTTGCGGCGCTGACGCCGAAGTCCGAACTTGAAGGCGACATGGGTGACAGCAATGTGGGTGTGCAGGCCCGCCTGATGAGCCAGGCGATGCGTAAGCTGACCGGTTCCATCGCGCGCTCCAACTGTATGGTGATCTTCATCAACCAGATCCGGATGAAAATCGGCGTGATGTTTGGCAGCCCTGAAACCACGACCGGTGGTAACGCGCTGAAATTCTACAGCTCCGTGCGTCTGGACATCCGCCGCATTGGTGCGCTGAAAGACCGCGACGAGGTGGTCGGCAACGCGACCCGTGTGAAAGTTGTCAAAAACAAGGTGGCACCGCCGTTCAAGCAGGTGGAATTTGACATCATGTATGGCGAAGGCATCTCCAAAATGGGTGAGCTGCTGGATCTGGGCGTGAAAGCCGGTGTGGTGGAGAAATCCGGCAGCTGGTTCAGCTATGGTGATGAGCGGATCGGGCAGGGGCGTGAGAACGCCAAGACCTTCCTGAAGGAAAACAACCGTATGGCGCTTGAGATCGAAGACAAGATCCGCGCCGCACATGGGTTGGATTTCGACATGCCACCTGCTGACGAAGAGCTTTTGGAAGATTGACCCCGTCACATGAAGACTTAATGCGGGCTTTGCCGCATGTTTTGGCCGCTCCCAAAGACGGGGCGGCCATTTCGCATTTGTGCCTGCGGCCTGAACGCAATGCGCGCAAGTTTGTCGATGAGATCACCCTGACCAAGGCACAGGGCATTCCGGGGGAGCGGTGGATGACCCAACCCTGGATCCGCACGGAAAACGGTGATCCGCATCCGGGCATTCAGGTCTGTGTGATTCCAAAACGGGTTCTGGATCTGGTCTGGTCGCCAGAAGATGACGCGCTGTTTCCGGGCGATACCTTTACCGCCGATTTGGATATGACCGAGGCGAACCTGCCCGAGGGGCAATATCTTTCGGTGGGCAGCGCGGAGCTGCGGGTGTCTGAGGTGTTCAATGATGCCTGCGTGAAGTGGAAAGCGCGCTATGGTCAGCCGGTTTTTGACTGGGTGCGCAGGCCGGAATACCGCAACCTGCGACTGCGGGGCATTTTGTGCAGCATTGAGAAGGACGGTGTTGTGCGCAGCGGGGATGTGATGCGAAAAATCGACCGGATATAGGTCCAGCTGCGCCTTGATCTCTTTGACATGTGGACAGGCAGGCGTGGGGGTTATAAACCCGCTGCAATACCGAAACTCAGGTAAAGAGATCAGCCCATGGCCAGCCTTAACGACATCCGGTCGACCTTTCTGAATTACTTCGCCAAACAGGGCCATGAGATTGTGGACTCAAGCCCGTTGGTGCCACGCAATGACCCGACGTTGATGTTCACCAACTCGGGGATGGTGCAGTTTAAGAACCTCTTCACAGGGGTGGAAAAACGCGACTATCAGCGCGCGACAACCTCCCAGAAATGTGTGCGCGCCGGCGGCAAGCACAACGATCTGGACAACGTGGGCTATACCGCGCGCCACCACACATTCTTTGAGATGCTCGGCAACTTCTCTTTTGGCGACTACTTCAAAGACGAAGCAATCCCGTTTGCGTGGGAGCTGATCACCAAGGAATTCGGCATTCCGAAGGACAAGCTCTACACCACCGTCTATCACACCGATGACGAAGCCTTTGAGATCTGGAAGAAACTCGGCGTGGCTGAGGAGCGGATCATCCGCATCGCCACCTCCGATAACTTCTGGCAGATGGGGCCAACCGGCCCTTGTGGTCCGTGCACGGAAATCTTTTATGACCACGGCGATCACATCTGGGGTGGCCCTCCCGGCTCCCCTGAGGAAGATGGCGACCGTTTCATTGAGATCTGGAACGTGGTGTTCATGCAGAACGAGCAGTTTGAAGATGGTTCGATGAAGGCGCTGGACATGCAGTCGATCGACACCGGCATGGGGCTGGAGCGGATTGGCGCGTTGCTGCAGGGCAGCCACGACAACTATGACACTGATCTGTTCAAGGCGCTGATCGAGGCTTCCGCCAATCTGACCTCGACCGATCCATATGGCGATCAGAACGTGCATCACCGCGTGATTGCGGACCATTTGCGCTCCACCTCCTTCCTGATGGCAGATGGTGTGATGCCGTCCAACGATGGCCGGGGCTATGTGCTGCGTCGCATCATGCGTCGCGCGATGCGTCATGCGCACCTGCTGGGCGCAAAAGATCCAGTGATGCATCAGCTGGTGCCGGCTCTGGTCACTCAGATGGGCCAAGCCTACCCGGAGCTGGGACAGGCGCAGGCGCTGATCGAAGAGACCCTGAAGCAGGAAGAAACCAAGTTTAAAGCGACGCTGGATCGTGGTCTGAAGCTGCTGGATGACGAGCTTGGCGGGTTGGAAGAGGGCGCGCCGCTCTCTGGTGAGGCGGCCTTCAAACTCTATGACACTTACGGTTTCCCGCTGGATTTGACGCAGGATGCGCTGCGCGAGAAGGGCCGTGAGGTTGACACCGACGGTTTTGATGCCGCGATGGCGGAGCAGAAGGCCAAGGCGCGTGCGGCCCATGTGGGGTCCGGCGATGTGGCTGAGGATGCGATCTGGTTTGATATTGCCGAGGACAACGGATCTTCCGAGTTCTTGGGCTATGACACCGAAACCGCCGAGGGGCAGGTGCAGGCCGTGCTGAAAGATGGTGCGCTTGTTGATGCGCTGGCGGAAGGCGAAGAGGGCTGGCTGGTGATGAACCAGACGCCATTTTATGCTGAAAGCGGCGGTCAGGTAGCAGACCATGGTGTGGTTGCGCGCCTTGAGAACCGCGATGAGCTGGGCCATGTCACCGACGTGCAGAAGTTTGCGGACAGCAAGCTAATTGCCCATAAGGTCAAAGTGGCGCGTGGCACGATCTCCAAAGGTGATCCGGTTGCCATGGACGTGGATCATGCGCGCCGCACGGCCATTCGCGCAAACCACTCTGCGACCCACCTGCTGCATGAAGCGCTGCGCGAAGCGCTTGGCGATCATGTGGCTCAGCGTGGCTCGCTCAACGCCGATGACCGTCTGCGCTTTGACTTCAGCCACAACAAGGCGCTGAGCGCTGAGGAACTGACCCAGGTTGGCCTCGATGTGAACGCCTATATTCGCCAGAACACCGCCGTGGAAACCCGGATCATGACGCCTGATGACGCGCGTGAAATGGGCGCACAGGCGCTGTTTGGTGAGAAATATGGCGATGAGGTGCGCGTGGTCTCTATGGGCCGTGCCAACACCGGCAAAGGGCTGAATGGCGACACTTACTCGCTGGAGCTTTGCGGCGGCACCCATGTGAAACAGACCGGCGACATCGGTGTGTTTGTGCTTCTGTCTGACAGCGCGTCCTCTGCCGGTGTGCGCCGGATCGAGGCGCTGACCGGTGAGGTGGCGTTTGCGCATTTGGAACGTGAAGCCAAACGTGTGGCCGAAGTGGCTGGCACGCTGAAGGCGCAGCCAGCGGACATCGTGGACCGTGTGAAAGCGCTTCTGGATGAACGTAAGGCGCTGCAAAACGAAGTGGCGACTCTGCGTCGTGAGCTGGCCATGTCTGGTGGAGCTGGTCAGGGCGCTGGCCCGGAAGCCAAAGAGATCAACGGTGTGAAATTCTTTGCACAGGTGCTCTCTGGTGTGTCCGGCAAAGACCTGCCGCCGCTGATTGACGAGCATAAGGCGCGTCTGGAAAGCGGTGCGGTTCTGCTGATTGCGGACACCGATGGCAAAGTGGCTGTGGCCGCTGGTGTGACCGATGATCTGAAAGGCGACCTGAGCGCCGTGGATCTGGTGCGTGCGGCCGTGGGCGCATTGGGCGGCAAGGGCGGCGGTGGCCGTCCGGATATGGCTCAGGGCGGCGCCAAAGATGCCTCCAAAGCAGACGAAGCCTTTGTGGCTGCTGAAGCGGTGATCGCTGGCTGACCATTTGGTCAAATTCTGCTTGGACTGCCCGGCTTTTTAACTAAACTGCCGGGCAGAACAACAGGATTGGAGAGCCAGATGGGCGCACTTTGGATTGCACATGTCACCGTGACCGACGCGGAGGCCTATGGAAAATACGCAGAGCTCGCAGGCCCTGCGATTGCCAAACATGGCGGCGAGTTCATCGCGCGCGGCGGCAAATTTGTGCAGCTTGAGGGCAAAGAGCGCCCCCGCAATGTGGTGGCGAAATTCCCGGATGTGGACACGGCGGTGGCCTGCTATCACAGCCCCGAATACCAAGAAGCGCTGAACCACGCGCGGGGCGCAAGTGAGCGCGAACTGATGGTGGTTGAAACCACCGATTAAGCGGAAGGAGACTGGCCAGATGTGTCGTTGGGCCGCCTATATCGGGCACCCCTGTTATCTTGAAGATCTCGTCACGCGGCCAGATCACTCGCTGATCCAGCAAAGTATGCAGGCGACTGAATGCAAAACCCAGACCAATGGCGATGGCGTTGGTCTGGCGTGGTACGGCAGCCGCCCGGAACCGGGGCTGTACCGCGACACCCATCCGGCCTGGTCTGATCCCAATCTGCGCTCGCTGACCGCGCAGGTGCAATCGGAGCTGTTTCTGGCCCATGTGCGGGCCTCGACCGGCACCGCTACCAGCCGCAACAATTGCCATCCTTTTGCGGTGGGCAAATGGTCTTTCATGCACAACGGGCAGATCGGGGGATTTGAGAATTTCCGCCGTCGTGCCGATATGCTGATCCCCGATGACCTCTACCAAGAGCGCAAAGGCGCAACCGACAGCGAAGTGCTGTTTCTCTTGGGGCTGACCGAAGGCTTGCAGGACAATCCACGCGAGGCGATGGAAATCGCCGTGGGCATTCTGGAGCGGATGAGCCGGGAGCGGGGCAGCACGCCACATATGCGGCTGGCCACAGCGTTTTCCGATGGCGAGACGCTTTATGCGATCCGCTATGCCTCAGATGAGCGCGCGCCCACGGTCTATCACAAGATCAGCGAAAGCCGGAGCGGCCGTGCGGTGGTGAGCGAGCCGCTGGTGCCCGCCGAAGATGGCTGGGAAGTGGTGCCGCCGGGCAGTTTCTGCCGTTTTCACAAAGATGGCAGCTATGAGATCGAGCCGTTCTCGCCGCTGAGCTGATCTCAGATCAAGAAGAACTTCACGGCCCAGAATAGGAAGATGCCGTGCAGGATCGGGTAGACCCAGATCACCAGATAGGTGTCGATTTTGCGCGCCAGGGCTTCGCGGCCTGTGGTTTTCATGCGCCGGAGCATGATGTTCACAAGCACGGTTGAGCCGGTGATGACAAACATGCCCGCGAGCAGGGAATCCATGAAAGTGAGATAGCCGAGCTTTGGCAGCATGGTGGAGATCGCAAAGTTAAAGGCGACAAACACCAGCAGATTGGCAGAGGCCATGTCGATGCGGCGGCGGTATTCTTCGAGAAAGAACGTGGCCCAGGTCACAAAGAGGATGATGACCAGCGGCAGCATGATGCGCAGCATGTAATATTGCACGTGGCGTTTGCCCTCAAACCGCAGGGCAACCATGGAGGTTTCACGCTCCCCAATGCCGGGCACGTTTGAGGCGGCGATGCTGGAGTTGGACAGGATCCATTCCTCTTCGCCCAGCAAATCGCCCATGCCGGTTTTGTCTTCCAGCGGGTAGAATTCTACAAATTCAGTGGGAAGAAGGGAGGAGACTTCGACAAAAAACTCCTGCTTATCAAACGGGTATCTTTTGAAATTGAAGTGTGGCGCCTGAAAGGTGGCGCTGAATCGTTCGGCGTAGTTTGTCTGGCCTGTTGCGGAGACCAGTATCGAGGATTGCTGTGTGAAGCGGCGGCCCTGCTGGTTGCGGAAGATGAAATAGGGCAGAAACTCTCCGGTCTCTTTCAGTTCTTCGCTGAACCCTTCCGGACTGTAGGTTTTGTATTCAAAGCCGTGCTCTTCAGCGTCAAAGGCGAGATTGGGGTAGTCCACCTGTAGAAACAGCGTGCCGACCACGCCGAAGTTTTCGGACTGCTGATCAACAAAGGTGATCTGGTCGATCTTGATGCCAACGCCCACGCGCTTATGGGCGTTTTGTGTGGTGATCGCTTGTCGTGCGGGGAGCGCGCCAAAGCCTTCCATCTGGGCATGCAGGAGCGCGGGCGTGAAGGTAAGGAGGCTGAGGGCAAAAGCTGCAAGCAGTCTGAGCAACATGGCGACGAAAAAGAACCTTTGGAAATCAATTGCTCCAAAGGTCAAACAAAATGCGCGTTTTCTCAAGACTTAATGCGATTTGTCGCGCACGGTTGCAAAACCATGGCGCGGCAGACACCAAAAAGAAACGCCGGAGCGGGGCTCCGGCGTTTTGTCATTTAGCCAACCTGTTTGGACATCCGCTTGCGCTCATGCGGGTCGAGATAGCGCTTGCGCAGACGCACGTTGTTGGGGGTCACTTCCACCAGCTCGTCGTCGTTGATGTAGGCAATCGCCTCTTCCAGAGATAGCACCATCGGTGTGGTCAGGCGTACCGCTTCGTCGGAACCAGAGGCACGGACGTTGGTGAGCTTCTTGCCTTTGAGCGGGTTCACTTCGAGATCGTTGTCGCGGGAGTGCTCGCCGATGATCATGCCGGTGTAGACGTCGGCCTGTGCACCGATCATCATTTTGCCGCGATCTTCGAGGTTCCAGAGGGCGTAAGCCACAGACTGGCCGTTCTCCATGGAGATCAGCACACCTGCGCGGCGGCCCGGGATGGCACCTTTGAATTCGGTCCAGCCGTGGAACACGCGGTTCAGAACGCCGGTGCCGCGGGTGTCGGTGAGGAATTCACCGTGGTAGCCGATCAGGCCACGGGAGGGCACATGGGCGATGATGCGAGTTTTGCCAGCACCAGCGGGGCGCATTTCGACCAGCTCACCTTTGCGCGCACCGGTGAGTTTTTCGATCACCGCGCCGGAGTATTCGTCATCCACGTCGATGGTGGCTTCTTCGACCGGCTCCATCTTCACGCCGTTCTCTTCGCGCATGATCACCTGCGGACGGGAGATCGACAGCTCAAAGCCTTCGCGGCGCATGTTTTCGATCAGAACGCCCATCTGAAGTTCGCCACGGCCGGAAACCTCAAAGGCTTCGCCACCCGGGGTGTCTTCAATTTTGATCGCGACGTTGGATTCCGCTTCTTTGTAGAGGCGGTCACGGATCACACGGGACTGCACTTTTTTGCCGTCACGACCGGCCAGAGGGCTGTCGTTGATGCCAAAGGTCACGGTGATGGTGGGCGGATCGATTGGCTGCGCCTCAAGCGGCTCATCCACGGCGAGCGCACAGATGGTGTCTGCCACGGTGGCTTTCGCCATGCCTGCGATGGAGACGATGTCGCCAGCTTGGGCTTCTTCGATGTCCTGCTGGGCAAGGCCACGGAAGGCCTGAATTTTGGTGACGCGGAACTGTTCGATTTTCTGGCCGATGCGGGAGATCGCCTGAACGGTTGCGCCCACTTTCAGCGTGCCGGATTCCACACGACCGGTGAGGATGCGGCCCACAAACGGGTCGGAGCCCAGCGTGGTGGCCAGCATGCGGAAGTCGTCGTCCTGACGGGTCACCTGCTTGGGTGCAGGGACGTGGTTCACGATCAGGTTGAAGAGCGCGTGCAGGTCTTTGCGTGGGCCATCAAGCTCTGCATCCGCCCAGCCGTTACGACCGGAGGCATACATGTGGGGGAAGTCGAGCTGGTCGTCGTTTGCATCGAGCGAGGCAAAGAGGTCAAAACACTCATCCAGCGCGCGGTCAGGCTCGGCGTCTGGTTTGTCCACTTTGTTAAGCACCACAATCGGGCGCAGACCCAGCGCAAGCGCCTTGGAGGTCACGAATTTGGTCTGTGGCATTGGGCCTTCAGCGGCGTCCACCAGCAGAACCACACCGTCCACCATGCTCAGGATACGCTCCACTTCGCCACCGAAGTCGGCGTGGCCGGGGGTGTCCACGATGTTGATGCGGGTGCCTTTCCATTCCACGGAAGTTGGCTTGGCAAAGATCGTGATGCCGCGTTCGCGCTCCAGATCGTTGCTGTCCATGGCGCGTTCCGCCACTTCTTGGTTTTCCCGGAATGCGCCCGACTGTTTCAGCAGCTCGTCCACAAGCGTGGTCTTGCCGTGGTCAACGTGAGCGATGATGGCGATGTTGCGAAGATCCATAAGGGCAGCCTTTTCTGTTCGCGCCCGCCCTAACGTGGGTTGCGACAAAAGGCCAGCCCTTTATGGGGAAATTAATGCACTGCGGTCTTAGAAAACAGGTTGATGATCAAGATGCCAACCACAATCAGACCCATTCCCAAAATGGCGGGCAGGTCGAGCTTTTGGCCGAAGGCAAAATAGGCGATCACAGAGATCGAGATGATGCCGAGCCCGGACCAGACCGCATAGGTGATGCCCACCGGCAGGAACTTGAGGGTGAGCGCCATCATGTAAAACGCCAGACCATAGCCAATCACCACAATGATGGAGGGGATCGGTTTGGTGAACTGCTGGCTTGCCTGAAGCGCGGCGGTGCCGATGGTTTCAAACACAACGGCGATCATGAGGATCAGATAGGCTTTGGGCATGGGGCGTCCTGATGGTCAGCGCGCGATGTAGCGATCGCGCCGGTGGTTGGTTGCAATCATTATATTGGTGATCGCAGCGCCGATCAGCGAGAAGACGACAGCGTTCAGGTCAAAAAACGACAGGGCGAGTGCAAAGACGACCACATCAAACCCAAGTTGTGTCCAGCCAGCTTTGATGCCGCGGGTGTCTTGCAGCCAGACCGCAACGATGCCCACGCCGCCAAGGGTTGCGCCGTGGCGGAACAGCGCGATCAGGCCGGAGCCTGCGGTGATGCCTGCGAGGATTGCAGCCACCAGACTGTTGAGGTCGCTGATGGTGAAGAAGCTGGGCAGCAGATAGGACCAAAGCGACAGCAGTCCGACAGCCATGAAGGTTTTGAGCGTGAAGGTGAGCCCCATGCGCAGGTAGGCGATTACGTAAAACGGCATGTTGAACACAAAGAACAGCGCGGCGAAGGGCACGCCAAGCGCTTTGCTGGCCACAAGTGCGAGGCCCGCGATTTGACCGGTGAACAACCCGCTATTCTGCAGGAAGGTGACAGAAAGCGCCACCAAAAGCGTGCCGACCATAAGCCCCTGAAAATCATCAAAGAGGCTGTGTTTTTCGGGGTGGGGGGATTCCAGAAAGCTAACCATGGAGTGCGATTTGGATCAGAGAGCGCGGACTGTCCAGAGGGGGCAGGACAAAGCAGCTATGAACGCTGCACAAAGCTCTGCCGTTGCATGAAGTTTGGGCAGGTAAATTCAGGTGGTAAAAAGAAAAGGCGCCCGTATGAGGCGCCCTCTCAAACGTTACGCGGCAAGCGCCTTGTTGAGATTCTCGTTGATCTTCTCAAGGAAGCCCATGGTGGTGAGCCAGCCCTGATCGGGACCCACCAGCAAGGCCAGATCTTTGGTCATATAGCCGCTTTCCACGGTTTCGATGATCACACGCTCCAGCGTTTCGGCAAAGGCGCGCAGGGCGATGTTGTTGTCGAGTTTGGCGCGGTGCTTCAGGCCGCCAGTCCAAGCGTAGATCGAGGCGATCGAGTTGGTGGAGGTGGCTTCGCCCTTCTGGTGCTGACGATAGTGGCGGGTGACGGTGCCATGGGCCGCCTCTGCCTCCACGATCTTGCCATCCGGGGTCATCAGCTGGCTGGTCATCAGGCCGAGTGAGCCAAAGCCCTGTGCCACGGTGTCAGACTGCACGTCGCCATCGTAGTTTTTGCAGGCCCAGACAAATTTGCCGTTCCACTTCATGGCGCAGGCGACCATGTCGTCGATCAGGCGGTGCTCATACCAGATTCCGGCGGCTTTGAATTTCTCTTCAAACTCTTCCTCATAGACCTTCTGGAACAGGTCTTTGAAGCGGCCGTCGTAGGCTTTCAGGATGGTGTTCTTGGTGGAGAGATACACCGGCCAGCCCAAGTTGAGGCCGTAGTTCAGCGAGGCGCGTGCAAAGTCGACGATCGAGCTGTCGAGGTTGTACATCGCTTGATAGACGCCTGCGGATGGCGCGTCATAGACTTCTTTTTCGATCACGGTGCCGTCTTCGCCGACAAATTTCATGGTCAGCTTGCCCGCGCCCGGGAAGGTGAAATCAGTGGCTTTGTACTGATCGCCAAAAGCGTGGCGGCCCACAACGATGGGCGAGGTCCAGCCCGGAACAAGGCGGGGCACGTTGCGGCAGATGATTGGCTGGCGGAAGACCACACCGCCGAGAATGTTGCGGATGGTGCCATTGGGGCTGCGCCACATCTGTTTGAGGCCAAATTCCTCCACGCGCTGCTCATCGGGTGTGATGGTCGCGCATTTCACCGCAACGCCGACCTCTTTGGTTTTTTCGGCGGCGTCGATGGTGATCTGGTCGTTGGTGCGGTCACGTTCTTCGATGCCGAGATCATAATAGAGCAGATCGAGATCGAGATAGGGCAGGATGAGCTTGTCTTTGATGAACTGCCACATGATGCGGGTCATCTCATCGCCGTCCATTTCGACGATCGGGTTATCAACTTTGATCTTGGTCATGGGGGTCTCCTGTGAGCCGAGTCCTTCTTGCCGCTTCCTTAGCGGAAGTCAGGCCGATTTGAAAGTATTGTATGCAATAGTATACTAAAAATTCGTAACATCCGGAGAAGTCTTTGCCTTGCGGTGCCGCGGGAGCGCTGCGGGTTGGCGAGAAGGCATCTCGACCGCACCCACGTGCAAGGATAACATGTGGCCATTGATTAACGCCATTGGGAGCCTGAGCCGCATATGACAACAGAAGTCTTAAGACATTATGGCGACTCCTGGCGCTTGCGGGTGCCTTTTGTGAAATCCCATCTGGTTTTCAATCTGCTGTTGGCGGCTGTGTTCACACCGATGATGGCGGGTGCGATTTTTCTGGCCTTGAAGCTCTCCGGCAAACCGGCGCTCGCGGATTTTGACATCGCGTATTTCCTGCTGTCTCCGGTGGGGTTTGTGGCGGGGCTTTTGCTGATTGGCATGACGCTTGTGCTGCTGACTCTGAACCTGTCGTTCATGATGGCGGTGGCACTCAGGGACCGGGTGGGCAAATCACACGGGCTTTGGGATGGCATCGATCTGGTGATGCCGCGCTTGCCTGCGGTTCTGGGGCTGGCGGTGCAGATTGCCTTGAGACTTCTGGCGCTTGCCTTGCCTTTCCTCGCGGTGGCGGGGCTGGCGTTTTGGTATTGGCTGAGTGCCTATGACATCAACTATTACCTCAGCAAGCGCCCGCCGGAGTTTCAGCGTGCCGTTTTGGTGATCGCCGCGACGCTGGCTGTCATGGCGGGGGTGATGCTGTGGCGCAGTCTGGGTTGGGTTCTGTCGCTGCCATTGGTGCTGTTTGAGAGCATGGCGCCAGCAGATGCGATCAGAGAGAGCAAAGGGATGATGACAGGCAAGCGCATGGCGTTTGCGCTTCAGATCATTGCATGGGCGCTGATTGGCGCGCTGGTGAGTGCGCTGGTGCTTGGCGTTGTGGCGTTTGGGCTGCAAGCGGGGCTGCATGTGCTGTCTGAGAACCTGCGTGCAACCGCGGCTTTCTTATTGGTTTCAGTTGCTTGCTGGTCGCTTTTGAATTTGCTTCTGACGTCCTGGACCACCGGCGCATTGGCGGTGACCTTTTTGGATGCTTCGGAATGGCCCGACAGCAAGGCAGAGCGCCAAGCGCTTGCACCACGCGGGCTGTTGATCGCGGTGGTGGCCGTGGCCGCCGGGTCTGCGGGCCTTGGTGGTGCGGGGGTGCTGGAGCTGGCGCGCGTTGATCAGACACGACCGGTGGCGGTGATTGCCCATCGCGGCGCGGCAGGCGCGCGCCCGGAAAACACCATGGCCTCGGTGATGAAGGCGATTGAAGATCAGGCTGACTGGATTGAGATCGACGTGCAGGAAACCGTCGATGGCGCGGTGGTGGTGATGCATGACAGCGATTTCATGAAGCTTGCGGGCAATCCCATAAAGATCTGGGACGCCACCTTGGCGGATCTGGAGGAGATCGACATCGGCAGCTGGTATGATCCGGCCTTTGCTGAAGAGCGTGTTCCGCTGTTGCGCGATGTTCTTTTGGCGGCGAAAGACAAAGCCGGGGTGATCATTGAGCTGAAATACTACGGCCGTGATCAACAGTTGGAGCAGCGGGTGGTCGATATTGTCGAAGAGACCGGCATGGTGGAGCAGGTGCAGTTGATGTCGCTGAAATATGATGCGGTGCAAAAGATACATGGGCTGCGCCCGGAGTGGTCGGTGGGCCTGCTGGCCTCGGCTGCGCTTGGCAATATGTGGAAGCTGGATGCGGATTTTCTGGCGGTGAACAGCGCGACCGTGTCGCTTGATCTGGTGAAATCCGCGCAGGCGGTGGGCAAGCCCGTCTATGTCTGGACGGTCAATGATGCGCTGTCGATGTCAGGCATGCTGTCGCTGGGGGTGGACGGTTTGATCACGGATGAGCCGGCCTTGGCGCGGCAGGTGCTGGCAGAGCGCAAGACGCTGAGTGGCATTGAACGGGCGATCCTTGGCATGGCGGGGCGCATTGGGCTGGATCTGCCAGAGCAGGGCGATGAGGATGCTTAAACGGTTGGGCCTGTGCCTTTTGGCTGCATATGTGCCGGGCCATGTGAGTTTCGCGGATGAGCGTGATGCGGCGCGGTTTGCCTTTCCGGCCAAGGTGGAAATCTGGCGGCACAGCCGATTGGAATTGGTGCGGGACAGCGATCCAGATGCGTTGCAGCCCTTCACCTCAGACGGGTGTTCGGGGGGCATGTCCGCCGCTTGGGAAGCGCTGGCAGAGCAATCACCCTGGTTTTATGAGGTCTTTGAAACGCAGGCGCCGTGGCATGCGTGTTGTGTGACCCATGATCGGGCGTATCATCTGGGTGGAGAAGATCCCGCGCCGGAGGCCGGTTACTGGGCGCGCCTGCAGGCGGATGAGGCGCTGCGCAGCTGTGTGCAAGACGTCGGGCAACGCGACAGTGCGGCCTTGGCGGCGCAATACGGGCGCGAGGCTGAGGAAGTGGCGGCGATCATCACTTTTGTCAGTCAGCGGATGTATGAGGCCGTGCGCCTAGGCGGGTGGCCGTGCTCAGGGCTGTCCTGGCGCTGGGGCTATGGCTGGCCGCAATGCTGGTAAGCTGCGCTTAGGCGCGACTTTCAAACCACGCGGCAATGCGGGCCATGAGGTGATCCCAAATCGCGGGCGCCCCTTTGGCCACTTTCCAGCCGACGCGGTCTTCGAGCTGCTGGCGGGTGACGTTGTATTCTGGCCATGTGCCGCCGTCGGTTTCTAGGTTGCCAATCACCGGCTGGACCCGATCAATGCTTTTGGCAAAGACCGCGTCATCACTTTCGGCAGCTTCAAATTCATCCCATAAGGCACGGAATTCATTGGCTTGATCGGCAGGCAAAAGGCCAAAGATGCGATCTGCGGCGGCGCTTTCGGCGGCCTCCATCGCGGCAATGTCATGATCGCCGTGGATGGGGCTGTCGCCCACATCGATTTCCACAAGATCGTGGATCAACAGCATGCGGATCACGCGGTCGATGTTGATGTCACGATTGGAATGTTCGGCCAGGATCATCGCATAAAGCGCGATGTGCCAGCTGTGGCTGCCGCTGTCTTCTTTGCGGTGGCCATCGAGCACCTTGGTGGCCCGATATACAGATTTGAGTTTGTCCGCCTCAGTCAGAAAGGCAATTTGCTGGCTGAGACGATCACTCATGTGGGCTTTGTTTCCGCTGCTGCTTTGGCCGCACGGGCGGCTTTGACTTTGTTCACCAGAAAGGCGCGCGCTTTTTCCTCGGACATGCGCACGCGGATCTCGGTCAGAAAGGCCTCTTCAAGAGACTGCGAAGACGCCGCCAGCATATTTCCAACTTCCACAAAGAGGCGCTCATCGCCCAGCTCTTTCTGGGCTTTGAGGGTGTCTTCGGCAAGTTTGGCCGCCAGCGTCTCCAGCGAAGAGCTCATCAGCGGGTGCTTTCCGTCAGACGACGCTTCACGTAGTCGGTCACATTGCCGGTGAGCTGATCCATATACTCATCGGTTTCAAAGAAGTGGCCGGCACCGTCGATTTCGGTGTGCGTGATGGTGATGCCTTTTTGCTCGTGAAGTTTGTTCACAAGCGTATGGGTTTCTGCCGGAGGCGCCACACGGTCGTTCTTGCCGTTGATGATCAGGCCAGAGCTCGGGCAGGGCGCGAGGAAGGAGAAATCATACATGTTGGCAGGCGGGGCCACGGAGATGAAGCCGGTGATTTCCGGACGGCGCATCAGAAGCTGCATGCCGATCCAGGCACCAAAGGAGAAGCCAGCAACCCAGCAGTGCTTGGAGTTGTTGTTCATCGACTGCAGATAGTCGAGTGCGGAGGCCGCATCAGACAGCTCACCCACGCCCTGGTCGTATTCGCCCTGAGACCGGCCAACACCACGGAAGTTAAACCGCAAAACGGTGAACCCCATGTTGTAGAATGCGTAGTGCAGATTGTAGACGACCTTGTTGTTCATCGTGCCGCCAAATTGCGGATGCGGATGCAAAACGATGGCGATGGGGGCGTCTTTTTCTTTCTGCGGGTGGTAGCGGCCTTCGAGGCGGCCTTCTGGTCCTGGAAAAATCACCTCAGGCATGTTTGTCGTCAATCTCCCTCAGAAAGGTGGCCGGGAATTCTTGACGAAATCCCTCTATCACCTTAGAACGCTTCTAAATCGTGTGGCGCTTGTGCGCCGTGCAGGTTCTAGCGACTTAAGCTCAGAAGTGGCCGAGGTCAATCAGTTCGAAGGGGTCTGTCATGAAACTGTCGACAAAAGGACGCTATGCGGTGGTTGCGTTGGCGGATATTGCATTGCAGCCGCCAGAGAACCTCGTGAGCCTCAATGAGATTGCGAAGCGTCAGGACATTTCCCTGCCGTATCTGGAACAGCTGTTTGTGAAGCTGCGCCGGGCCGGGCTGGTTGAATCTGTGCGCGGCCCGGGCGGCGGGTATCGTTTGGCGCGCAGCGCGTCTGAGATTCGCACGGCGGATATTCTGGCGGCGGTGGATGAAACCGTGTCAGCGCTGCACACCGGTGCCGGCGCGAGCGGCGGGTCCAGCGGATCGCGGGCACAGTCGATGGCAAACCGCCTTTGGGAAGGTCTGTCGGCACATGTTTATGTGTTTCTGCATCAGACACGCCTGTCTGACATCGTGCAGAACGATCTTGCGCCATGTCCGGCGGTCCCAACCTTGTTTGCGGTTGTGGATGAAGAAGCCTGATGCGCGCCTATTTGGATCATAATGCCACCACGCCGATCCGGCAGGAGGCCAAGGACGCGATGATCGCGGCGATGGATGTGGTGGGCAACCCATCCTCCGTGCATGCCGAGGGGCGCGCGGCCAAGAGCCTTTTGGAGCGCGCGCGGGCAGAGATCGCGACAGCCTTTGGGGCGGATGGGGCGGATGTGATTTTTACCTCCAGCGCCACCGAGGCTGCGGCTTTGGCGCTGCGCGGGCGAGATTTGCTTGGTGCTGACGTGGAGCATGATGCTGTTGCGGCCTGGACCTCCGGCACCTTGCCTGTGGATGGCGGCGGGCGCGTTGCGATTGAAGACCCGAGCCAAAGCTGCGTGCAGCTGGCCAATTCGGAAACCGGCATTGTGCAGGATCTGCCCGAAGGGCTAGCGGTCAGCGATATGACGCAGGCCTTTGGCAAGCTGCCGCTGGCGTTTAACTGGAGCGGCGCGCAGATGGCGCTGATCTCGGCCCATAAGCTGGGTGGCCCCAAAGGCATTGGCGCGCTGGTGGTGAGACGCGGCACGGACGTGCCTGCGCAGCTTTTGGGTGGTGGTCAGGAAATGGGCCGTCGTGCTGGTACCGAAAACGTCATTGGCGCAGCAGGCTTTGCGGCCGCAGCGAGCGCGGCGGCGCGTGATCTGGCCAACGGCGTTTGGGACCGCGTGGCCGAGTTGCGCGATATGTTGGAGGCACGTCTTGCGAGCGAGACCTCTGACACCATCTTTGTGGGGCAGGGTGCAAAACGTCTGCCCAACACAAGCTGCATTGCGACCCCCGGCTGGAAGGGAGAGACGCAGGTCATGCAGATGGATTTGGCAGGCTTTGCGGTGTCTGCCGGTTCAGCCTGTTCGTCGGGCAAAGTCCGGGCGAGCAAGGTGCTGACCGCAATGGGGTTTGATGAACCCACAGCCGCGAGTGCAATCCGGGTCAGCTTGGGGCCCGTAACAACAGAGAACGATGTGATGGGGTTTGCCGATGCTTGGCTCTCCGTCCAGAGGAAACACCTTGCCCGTTCTGCATAAGAACACGGCAGGGCAGCGAACACATAGGAGTAGCAGATGGCGGCAATCGACCAGACGCAAGTAAAAGAAGGCGTCGATCAGGAAACCGTAGATGCCGTGCGTGAAGTGGGCGGCAAATACAAATACGGTTGGGAAACCGAGATCGAGATGGAATATGCCCCAAAAGGGCTGACCCCTGACATCGTTCGCTTGATTTCCGAGAAGAACGAAGAGCCTGAGTGGATGACCGAATGGCGGCTTGAGGCGTATCAGCGCTGGCTGACCAAGGAAGAACCCGATTGGGCGATGCTGGACTATCATGAGGTGGATTTTCAGGATCAGTACTACTATGCGCGCCCCAAAAGCATGGAAGAGAAGCCAAAGTCTCTGGATGAGGTGGACCCCAAGCTGCTGGCCACTTACGAAAAGCTCGGTATCCCTCTGAAAGAACAGATGATTTTGGCAGGTGTCGAAGGTGCTGAGAACGCCCCTGCAGAAGGCCGCAAGGTGGCTGTGGATGCGGTGTTTGACTCGGTTTCCGTGGGCACAACCTTCCAGAAAGAGCTGAAAGAAGCGGGCGTGATCTTCTGCTCGATCTCCGAGGCGATCCGCGAGCATCCTGAGCTGGTGAAGAAATACCTCGGCTCCGTGGTGCCGGTGAGCGACAACTTCTATGCGACGCTCAACAGCGCCGTGTTCTCTGACGGCTCGTTTGTTTATGTGCCGCCCGGTGTGCGCTGCCCGATGGAGCTGTCCACCTATTTCCGTATCAACGCGGAAAACACCGGCCAGTTTGAGCGCACGCTGATCATCGCGGACAAAGGCTCTTACGTGTCTTATCTGGAAGGCTGTACCGCGCCTCAGCGTGACACCAGCCAGCTGCACGCCGCGGTGGTGGAAATCATCATCGAGGAAGACGCTGAGGTGAAATACTCCACCGTTCAGAACTGGTATCCCGGTGATGAGAATGGTAAAGGTGGTATCTACAACTTTGTGACCAAGCGCGCGGATTGCCGTGGCGACCGTTCCAAAGTGATGTGGACACAGGTGGAAACCGGCTCTGCCGTGACCTGGAAATACCCGTCCTGCATTCTGCGTGGCGATGACAGCCAGGGCGAGTTCTACTCGATTGCGATCACCAACAACCACCAGCAGGCCGACACCGGCACCAAGATGATCCATCTGGGCAAAAACACCAAATCGCGCATTGTCTCCAAAGGCATCAGCGCAGGTGTGGCGCAGAACACCTATCGCGGTCTGGTCTCCATGCACCCGAAAGCCAAGAACAGCCGGAACTACACGCAGTGTGACAGCCTGCTGATCGGCGATAAATGCGGGGCGCACACGGTGCCTTACATCGAGGTGAAGAACAATTCTTCCCGTGTCGAGCACGAGGCGACAACCTCCAAGGTGGATGATGAACAGATGTTCTACTGCCGCCAGCGGGGCATGGACGAGGAAGAGGCCGTGGCGCTGATCGTGAACGGCTTTGCCAAGGAAGTGCTTCAGGCGCTGCCGATGGAATTCGCCATGGAAGCGCAGCAGCTTGTGGCGATCTCGTTGGAAGGCTCTGTGGGCTGATACCGCCTGTTTGAGGGCGCGGCGGCTCAAAAGCGGCGCCTTCTCCCCAAAAGTTATGACCGGGCGCGCGCGCTCGAAGAAGTTCTGAGGAATAGAAAATGTTGGAAATCAAAGGCCTGAAGGTCAAACTGGAAGAAGAAGACAAGCAGATCCTGAAAGGTGTGGATCTGAAAGTCGAAGCGGGCAAGGTGCATGCGATCATGGGCCCGAACGGCTCCGGCAAATCCACCCTGTCTTATGTTCTGTCCGGCAAAGACGGCTATGAGGTCACCGACGGCGAAGCGACCCTTGAGGGCGAAGATCTGCTGGAGATGGAAGCGGAAGAACGTGCGGCGGCTGGTCTGTTTCTGGCGTTCCAATATCCGGTGGAAATCCCCGGTGTTGGTAACATGACCTTCCTGCGCACCGCGGTAAACGCACAGCGCAAGGCACGTGGCGAAGAAGAGCTCTCTGCGGCGGACTTCCTCAAAGAGGTGCGTGCCAAGGCGAAGACCCTGAAAATCGACGCGGATATGCTGAAGCGTCCGGTGAACGTGGGCTTCTCCGGTGGTGAGAAGAAGCGCAACGAGATCCTGCAGATGGCGATGCTTGCGCCAAAGATGTGCATCCTTGATGAGACTGACTCTGGTCTGGATGTGGATGCGATGAAGCTGGTGTCTGAGGGTGTGAACGCGCTGCGTGATGAAGGCCGTGGTTTCCTTGTGATCACCCACTATCAGCGTCTGCTGGACCACATCAAACCGGACGTTGTGCACATCATGGCAAACGGCCGCATTGTGAAGACCGGTGGCCCAGAGCTGGCGCTGGAAGTTGAAAAGAACGGCTATGCCGACATTCTGGCGGAGGTGGCATAATGGCCGCTTTGGCAAAGAAACAAGAGGCAACGGCGGCGCGGCTGGACGGGCTGAGCCTGCCGGCCGGTGGCCAGTGGGCCACTGAGGCACGTGAGGCGGCGCTGAGCCGTCTCAAGGCAATGGGTCTGCCGGATCGTCGCGACGAATACTGGAAGTTCACCCGCCCGGACACTCTGACCCAAGCAGAGGCGCCTGAGGCGGCTGTGTTTGAAACCGGTGAAGCGCCGCTGTTTGACAATTTTGACCGCATCAAGGTTGTCTTTGTGGACGGTGTGTTTGACGCGGATGCCTCTGATGAACTGGCCGGTGAAGGCCTGAGCATCGAGCGTCTGGCGGATGTGGCGAGCAAGGACATTCACTGGGCCAAAGACCTTTATGGGCATCTGGAAGCCAAAGGTCAGGATCCGGTTGAGCGCCCGATGGCGGCCATGAACACGGCCTTTGCCACCGACGGTGTGGTGATCCATGTGACCGGCAAGGTGAGCAAACCTGTGAACCTGATCTACCGCCACAAGGAAACCACCTCTGATGCGATCCTGCACCATGTTGTAAAACTGGATGCCGGTGCGGAAGTGACCATCCTGGAAAACGGCCCGGCAGCGGCGCGTTTCAACAAATCCATGGAAGTGGATGTGGCGGATGGGGCGGCGTTCCACCATGTGCGGGCGCAGGGCCGTGATCACGAGCGCCGTGCGGTGACCCATCTGTTTGGGCGTCTGGGCACTGAAAGCGTGTTCAAATCCTTCACGCTGACTGTGAACGGCCGTCTGACCCGCAACGAAGCTGTGCTGGAGCTGACCGGGGATGACGCGGTGGCCCATGTGGCAGGTGCGTGTCTGGGTGACGGTGAGTTCCACCATGATGACACGGTGTTTGTGACCCATGATGCGCTGAACTGTGAAAGCCGTCAGGTGTTCAAAAAGGTGCTGCGCAATAGCGCGGTTGGCACCTTCCAGGGCAAGATCCTCGTGAAAGCAGGCGCACAGAAGACCGATGGCTATCAGATCAGCCAGTCGCTTCTGCTGGATGAAGATAGCCAGTTCCTCGCCAAGCCAGAGCTTGAGATCTACGCCGATGATGTGGCCTGTTCACACGGCTCCACCTCGGGTGCGATCGACGAAGATGCGCTCTTCTATCTGCGTGCGCGCGGCGTGCCCAAAGACATTGCAACTGATCTGTTGGTGATGTCCTTTGTGGCCGAAGCGGTGGATGAGGTCGAAAGCGAAGAGCTGCGTGAGGCGCTGATTGAGCGTCTTCAAGGCTGGCTGGAGCGTCGTCACCACTGATGTCAATCACGCAAGACATTGTTGCGAGCTATCGCGCACCACGCTCCGTGGTGCGCAGATTGCTTGCAATGGGAGAACGAGAGGATCGCGCTTTCGCGATCCTCATGGCCGCTTGCGCGGTCATTTTTGTATCGCGCTGGCCTGCGCTTGCGCGACAAGCTCATTTTGAGCAGATCGAGCTGAACCCGCTTCTGGGGGGCAGCCTTTTTGCGCTTTTGTTCATTTTGCCGCTTTGTGCCTATGTTCTGGCCTATGTGACACATCTGATCCTGCGCACCGTTGGACGTAAGCAAAGCGCCTTTGGTGCGCGCATGTCGCTGTTCTGGGCGATGATCGCCACCGGCCCGCTCTATCTTTTGGTGGGGCTTGTGGAGGGCTTCATCGGTGAGGGCACCGCCTTGACCATCGTGGGGGGCTTGTGGTTTGCGGTGTTTCTGTGGATCTGGTTTTCCGGATTGATTGAGGCGGGCAGGGTAGACGCATGAAAGACCAATTGAGCGCTTTGTTCTGGCTCACGATCCGTGACCCTGCGGAGGCGGCCTTGGCGATCATGAGCCGCCCGGTGGCACGCCAAATTGGCTGGATGATCCTCTTTCTGGGCATCCTGCTGAATGTGTTTGCTCATTTCCTGACGCTGGCCATTTTCCCCGCGCCTGAAGAGTTTGCCACACCTCTGCTGAATGCGCCGTTCCTCTATGCCTTTGCCATGGGCGGTGGGCTGATTGTGCTGATCTTTGCCTTCTTCTGGGGCGGTCGCGCGATTGGTGGACGCGGGCGGTTTGACGATCTGCTGCTGGCCATGGGCTGGCTGCAGTATATGCGTTTCGTGGTTCAATTGTTTGTGCTTATCCTTATGGTTTTGCTGCCAAACTTCGCGTTGCTGCTGTCGCTTGGCGTGGGGCTCTATTCGATCTGGATCGTGTTGCATTTCGTCAATGTGATCCATGGCATCGGCAGCCTTGGCAAAACCTTCGTGCTGCTGCTTTTTACCTCATTGGGCCTTGTGCTCGGAATGACCATGCTGCTGTCACTGACTGCCGCAACCGCAATTGGGATGTCCTAACATGTATGACGTCAATAAAATCCGCGCTGATTTTCCGATCCTCAGCCGTGAGGTGAATGGAAAGCCGCTGGTGTATCTGGACAATGGGGCCTCCGCGCAAAAGCCCAAGGTGGTGATTGATGCGGTCACGCAGGCCTATGCTGATGAATACGCCAATGTGCACCGCGGTTTGCACTATCTGTCCAATCTGGCGACCGACAAATATGAGGCCGTGCGGGGCATCATTGCTAAGTTCCTGAACGCCAAGAGCGAGGATGAGATCGTCCTGAATTCCGGCACCACCGAAGGCATCAATATGGTGGCCTATGGCTGGGCGATGCCGCGGATGGAAGCTGGCGATGAGATTGTTCTGTCGGTGATGGAGCACCACGCCAATATTGTGCCGTGGCATTTCCTGCGCGAGCGTCAGGGCGTGGTGATCAAATGGGTGGATGTGGACGCAACCGGTGCGCTGGACCCGCAGGCGGTGATTGACGCCATTGGCCCCAAGACCAAGCTTGTCGCCATCACGCAGTGTTCCAACGTACTGGGCACCATGGTGGATGTGAAAACCATCACCGCTGCAGCCCATGAAAAAGGCGTGCCGGTGCTGGTGGACGGCTCTCAGGGCTCGGTTCACGCGCCTGTGGACGTGCAGGACATCGACTGCGATTTCTATGCGATCACCGGGCACAAGCTTTATGGCCCGTCCGGCTCCGGCGCGATCTACTGTAAGGCAGAACGCATGGCGGAGATGCGCCCCTTTATCGGGGGCGGCGACATGATCAAGGAAGTCAGCAAAGAAGCTGTCATCTACAATGATCCGCCAATGAAGTTTGAAGCAGGTACACCGGGCATTGTGCAGACCATCGGTCTGGGCGTGGCGCTGGAGTATATGATGGATCTCGGCATGGAGAACATCGCCGCACATGAGGCCTCGCTGCGGGACTATGCGGTGCAGAAGCTCTCCGGGCTGAATTGGCTGCAGGTGCAGGGCACAACGGCGGATAAGGCGGCGATCTTCAGCTTCACGCTGGATGGCGCAGCGCACGCGCATGACATCTCCACCATTCTGGACAAAAAAGGTGTGGCTGTGCGGGCAGGGCACCACTGTGCCGGGCCGCTGATGGATCATCTGGGTGTGTCGGCCACCTGCCGCGCCAGCTTTGGCCTTTATAACACCACAGAAGAGGTGGATGTGCTGGTGGATGCGCTCGAACTCGCCCACGAACTCTTTGCCTAACCACGCATTTTGCGATTGCGGGGCGTAGCCACACTGGCTATACCCCGTTTTGGAAGCACCCATAGCTCAGCTGGATAGAGTGTCGCCCTCCGAAGGCGAAGGTCGAAGGTTCGAATCCTTCTGGGTGCGCCATCTCTCCTACAAAAAACTCTCGTGAACCGAATCTGCGACTCGCCCTAATGGGGTGTTTTTGTGGCAGTCAGATCGATTGTGTCAGCCAGGTTGAGGCAGTGAGTCGCTCGTGTGTTTAGAATGTGGCAAGAATTGGGCGATCAGCATCTTCTTAAAATTTTGACAATAGGATGCAATTCTCTGGCGAATTGTTGCACTTTGAAAATCCAATTATTTACAGTGGCTTACGTCTAGCAATCGCCAATTTTTTAGTTCTCTGCAAATTTGAGAGAACTTGAAAATTCAATGTTTTGGCTTCGTTAAGCGGAAAGTCCTACCAATAGAGGTGGGATTTGTAACGGCCTGGGAAGGCCTTATCGTGGGGACACAGTCATGTTTCTCAAGCAGTACAGCTTTGCCAAGAGCAAGCCGCATAGCCAGGACGCTATGCCGTTAGGCGGACGTAGCGCCGCACAGCAGGTCGCAGGACGCGCCGCGCACTAATACTCAGTCTGAGGACAGTTTGATGCCTATCACCATTACTGTGGATCGCAGTAGTGCGCCAGTCGAAGTGCGCGCGGACATGTTTGGAGCCAACCTCCTTGGCACAACCAATGAGGTCAATGGCGTCCCCACAGACGAGTTTTCTGATGCCATTGACGTTCTGGGCTCCACAAGACTGCGCTATCCCGGTGGCCGCGCTGCGAGCGAGAACATCATTGAGTTGGACCGCTCTGAAAGCGGCACGGATCAGCTGCGCGAAGATCTGCGGAATTATCTCGACTGGGTGATGGAGACCGGCAACCGGACCACTTTGGTGGTGCCTGCGCTGTCTCCTGAGAACGCAAATCAGCAGGATGTGCGCGATTGGGCCAACCTGATGCTGCAGTATATGGGCGACAAGGCGGAGCTGATTGTCGGCTATGAAATCGGCAATGAATTCTGGCAGCACATTGATGAGAGAGAATACGGCGAATACGCCCATGACATTGCACGTGGCCTGAGCGGAGCTTCGATCAATGGCTATCAGCCCGATATCTGGGTGCAGAGCTCCAATGTGGTCGGGGATGGCTCCAACTACAAAGGCGGCAGCTTTGGGAGCATTTCGGATGAAGATGCAATTGCGGCCATGCAGCATTGGGACCGCGACGTGCGGCCGGCGGATTGGTCTGACGCGCAATCTGGCGAAGACTATTATCGCAGCCTGAGCGGTTTTGAAAAACGCATCGTGAAGGGCAATCTTGAGCTCATTGAGCAGTTGGATGCCGACCGCGATATCACCAATGGCTTCCAGACAGATAGTGCCTCTGGTGCCGTAGACGGGGTGATTGCGCACTACTACTTTGATGATGAGGTGGACGGCTATGACCTCAGCCCTGCCGCCAGCCGTTCAGAGCTGAAGAACCTCGATCTGCGTCTGGCAACTTGGGAGGGACTGATCCCTCAGGACCTCGATCTGCAGCTTACGGAATGGAACGTCGAAATCGGCCATTGGTCCTATCTCGGCCTGCGCGCGGCTGGTGCGATTGTGGAGCAGTTCCACAGCATGGTGGAGCTGGGTGTCGATGGGGCGGATTTCTGGACCATCCGCCACAACACTGCCTCCGCGATTGCGGGTGGCAACAATGATGCTGGTCCGGTTGAGTTGACCCCCGCGGGTGTTGCGCTGAAACTGATGACCGAGAGCCTGCACCCGGAGAACGGCGCGATGTATGCCGTCAGCCTGGGGGGCTTTGATCCGACGCAGTTGGAGGTGAATGCCTTTACCAACGGTTACCGGACGGTTGTCTATGTGACCTCTCACAGCGAAAATTTTGGCCAGGACTTTACGCTCGATCTGTCTGATCTTGCGGGTATGGCCGAAAGCTGGAGCGGGCGGCTGATCGGCTTTGACGCGGCAACCTCGGACGGTTTGAGCGACAATGCGGCCTATGACGAATATGGCGATCTGGCCTCGCGTAACCCGCGGCGGACCATTGATCAGGCTGAGCTGAATGCGCTGCGCGATGTTCTGGGAGATGCCTGGGATGACAGTCTGATCAAGACTGTTGGCGGCAACATTAAAACCTATTTGCCGCAGCCGCAGGACATTCTGTTGCGTCCCGGTGTGTCGCGTGCAACCAGCCTGAATGATTTCTATTTCGCGACGGAAACCGATGTCACGGGTTCGGTCACCGATGTCTCGCAGCAGGCGCTTGGCAGCGATGTTTCCAACCTGACGGCGACGCTCAACCCCTATGAGGTGATTGAAATCACCATCGTGCATGAAGATGTCATCTTCGGCACCAATTCCGCAGAAGTTCTCGAAGGTGGTGACGGTGAGGACGGCTTTGATGGCAGCGGGGGGGACGACTATATCAACGGGCGCGACGGGGATGATTTCCTGGTGGGCGGCACCGGCGATGACACCGTTATTGGGGGGCGCAACGACGACCGTTTGGAAGGGCGCGACGGTGCGGATCGGCTTTATGGCGGCAGCGGCGATGACCTGCTGATCGGCGGGGATGGCGATGACTATCTGCGCGATGAAAACGGTCGTGATGAGTTCGTCGGTGGCGCTGGCAATGACACGGCCTCTTATTGGGGGCACCACTACGGCGTTTATGTTGATCTGCACACCGGCAAGAACAACAGCTCTGATACTTATGACAGCATCGAAAATCTCTACGGATCCAATGAAGCCAATGACACGCTGGTAGGCAGCCGTGGTGACAATCTGCTCTATGGTGCTTTCGGGGATGACCGCCTCTATGGGCGCGCCGGGGACGACACGCTGAGAGGTGGTGATGGCGATGACTATCTGCGTGATGAGAACGGCCGGGATGTCTTTGAGGGTGGTGCCGGACAGGACACCGTGTCTTACTGGGGCCACAAATACGGTGTGGCGGCGAGCCTGACCACCGGCAAGAACACCAGTGCTGACACCTATGACAGCATCGAGCATCTGCTTGGCTCCAATATTGCGGACGACCGTTTCTACGGCAATGAGGTGGCAAACCGTCTGGACGGGGCTGGTGGCAATGACTCGCTGCATGGCTATGACGGGCATGACACGCTGATCGGCGGTGAAGGCACCGACCGGCTTTATGGCGGCGAGGGCAATGACCGGCTGGAAGGTGGCGCGGGCGATGACTATCTGCGCGATGATGACGGCAAAGATGTGTTTGACGGCGGCGAAGGTTTTGACACCGCCAGCTATTGGGGCCATGCGACCGGCGTGACTGCCAACCTGCAGACCGGCGAAAACTCAAGCTCTGACACCTATGTCAGCATCGAAGGGCTGGTGGGATCGCAAGAGGCTTCCGACCATCTGACCGGTGACGCGGGGGATAACTATATCCGCGGCGCGGCAGGCAACGATACGCTGATTGGCGGCGGCGGTGATGACACTTTGCGCGGCGATGCGGGCAATGACCGGATGACCGGTGGCATGGGCGTGGATGTGTTTGTCTTCCACAACGGCTTTGGCAGCGATGTGGTGACCGATTTTGACGTGGATGGTGACGCGGATGTGCTGGACTTCTCTGAGGTCACAGAGATCAAGAGCTTCTCCGACCTGATGTCAAATCACGCCAAGCAAAGCGGGGCTGATGTGGTGATCTCGCTGGGCAGTCACAATATCACTTTGGAAGATGCGCAGCTCAATGATCTGAGCAGCGACCACTTCCTGTTCTAAGAGTGCTGTTCTAAGACCTCTTCTCTAAGACTGGGGCGCGGCTTGGGTTTGATCCTGAGCCGCGCGCCAGTTTTCCCATTGCTCCGGTGTGTCCAGATCAATCAGGGCATGATCGCCGGGCAAGGGGATCAGTTTCACCACATCATGGTTGGCTTTCAGAACGTCGCGCGCGCCGACATCGCCTGACAGTTTGCGCAGATCTTCAAAGAAGCGCCTGGGAAAGAGCACCGGATGGCCGGGTTTGTTGGTGCTGGTCGCGCCCCGCAGAATGGCTTTTGGGTCGTCTTGATGCTCGGCAGTGAGTGTTTGAAAATCCTCTGACGTGAGCTCCGGCATATCCGCAGGTAAGATCATTACGGCGCTGGTCTCCTCTGGCAATGCCGCAATGCCGCCGCGCAGGGAATGGGCCATGCCTTCTCTCGCATCTGAAACTTCAACGATGCCGACGTTCAGACCGTCCAGAGCGTCGCGGCGCTGTGGTCTGTCCGTGGGTAGGGCAACCAGAACCTCTGAGCCGGTCTTCATGGCCCGTTGGGCCAGATTGCGCAGCAGTGGGGCGCCTTCTACCTCCTCCATCAATTTGTCTCCGCCGCGCATGCGAGATGAAGATCCTGCTGCAAGTATCAGTATCGAAATCATTTTCTTGAACCAACGCCCATAGTGGGTACCGCAGGTTTTGCGGCGCCTCTGTTTTCTGAGGCGATACTAGCCCCGCATGCGCGTGCCGTCTGCATCAAATGGCGGGGCTGTCATGATCTTCGCCGAGCGCATTTTTCCAAGGATTTCGATCTCAACCTCCAGATCATCGGTGATCTGTTTGGTGGGCACAAAACCAATGGCGATGGATTTCTGTGCGTGGTGCGAGTAGCCGCCGGATGTGCAGAAGCCAACCACTTCACCATCGAGCCAAATCGGCTCATAGGCGTGAACGTCTGCGTCCTCTGCCTCTACCTCAAAGCAGCACTGTTTGCGGGCTGCGCCTTCGGCTTTCTGCGCTTCCGCTGCTTCACGACCGATGAAAGCGCCTTCTTTCTTGAAGGAGATAAAGCGGTCCAATCCGGTTTCAGCGGCGGTGTAATCAGGGGAATATTCCGAAAGCCAGGAGCCGAAGAATTTGTCGAGCCGCAGAGACATCATGGCGCGCATGCCAAAGGGGCGCATGCCAAGCGGCTCTCCGGCCCCCCAAAGTGTGTTCCAGAGGGCGCGTTGTGCCATCGGATCGCAGTAGATTTCAAAGCCCAGATCGCCGGTGTAGCTGACCCGCTGGACAATGCAGTCCGCCATGCCGATGGTCAGCGGCCGCACATCCATGAAGGCCATGTCTGAGATATTGCTGCGGGTGCAGGCCTGCAGGACTTCGCGGGCCTTGGGGCCAGCGATCTGGAAGCCTGTCAGGCGGTCGGACACGTTTTTGACCAGCACGCCTTCGGCCTCATTCTGCTCAAACCACCGCATGTGATAGGCCTGCGCGCCGTAAGAGGCGGTCAGCTGGAAAGCGTCTTCTGACAGGCAAGACACGGTGAAGTCGCCGATCAAGCGGCCCTTGTGGGACAGCATGGGGGTCAGGCTCAGGCGGCCCGGTTCCGGAATGCGGCCCGCCATGATCTTGTTGAGCCATTTGCGGGCATTTGGGCCGGTGACCATGTATTTCCCGAAGTTGTGGACTTCGTTGATGCCCACGGCTTCGCGCACGGCTTTGACCTCGCGCGCGGTGGCTTCAAAGGCGTTAGAACGGCGGAACGACGGGGTTTCATAGCGCGGCTCATCGCCTTCTGCGAAGTAGTTCACCACCTCAAGGCCAAACTGCTGTCCCCAGACGGCACCCATCTTGTCAAACACGTCATACATCGGCGTCTGCCGGAACGGGCGCGCGGCGGGCAGTTCTTCGTTTGGATAGGAGACCGAGAAGCGGGTCTGGTAGTTTTCGATGACTTTCGGGCGCGTGTAGCCCGGTGTGATCCAATCGCCAAACCGTGCGCAATCCATGGCGAAGGTGTCGCGCTCACATTCTCCTTCGACCATCCATTGCGCCAGCATCAGCCCAACGCCGCCGCCCTGGCTGAAGCCGGCCATCACGGCACATGCGGACCAGTAGTTGCGCATGCCGGGCACGGGGCCGACAAGCGGGTTGCCGTCTGGGGCAAAGGTGAAGGGGCCGTGGATGACCGATTTTACACCTGCTGTTTGCAGAGCAGGGAAACGGTTGTAGGCAAAGGCAATGCTGTCTTCGATCTTGTCAAAATCATCCGGCAGCAGCTCATGGCCAAAGTCCCAAGGGGTGCCATCGACCGCCCAGGGGCGGCAGGGTTGCTCATAAAAGCCGATGCAGAGGCCGCGGCCTTCCTGACGGAAGTAGCTTTCTCCAGCGGGGTCCATCACATGCGGGTGCTCTTTGCCGTCCTGCATCATTTCGACAATCAAAGGCACATCTTCGGTGACGATGTATTGATGCTCCATTGGATGTAGCGGGAAATAGACACCGGCCATGGCCCCAACTTCGCGCGCCCAGAGGCCCGCCGCATTGACCACATGCTCCGCATGGATCGTACCCTTGTCGGTGATCACATCCCAAGTGCCATCGGTGCGTTGTTTGGTGGCCAGAACCTTTGTGTGGGTCTGGATCGTTGCGCCACCAAGCCGCGCGGCCTTGGCGTAGGCATGGGTGGTGCCGGACGGGTCAAGGTGCCCGTCCAGCGGATCATAGAGCGCACCGAGGATGCCCTCGATATTGGTGGCAGGGGCGAACTTCTGAATTTCCTCCGGCGTGAGGATTTCGGTGTCCAGCCCCATGAAGCGATGCTTGGCCCGTTCGGCCAGCAGCATGTCAAACCGGTCCTGATTGTCCGCCAGCGTCACGCCTCCGACGTGGTGCAGGCCGCAGGACATGCCGGTGAGCTCTTCAAGTTCCTTGTAGAGGTTGATTGTGTAGCCCTGAAGGGCCGCCATATTGGTGTCGCCGTTCAACGTGTGAAAGCCGCCCGCAGCGTGCCATGTCGAACCAGAGGTCAGCTCATTGCGCTCGAGAAGCATGACGTCAGACCAGCCAAGCTTGGTCAGATGGTACAATACCGAGCAGCCAACAACGCCGCCCCCAATAACGGCCACGCGGGTGGTGGTCTCCATGGCGATCTCCCTCTTGTTGTTGGTTTCATCAAACGAACAACGCAAACGCCCCGGCATGTCGGATTGCGACAGAAAGTGTCGCATCTGGAATTTGGGGGCTCACGATCTTTGACGGTGCCGATTGAGCGCGGTCTGCTTTGTTGGTGGTTGTCCCAAACAAAAAGGCCCGCTGCAGCGCAACGGACCTGATCCCCTCAGAGGGGGTAAACCTATGCCTGAAAGGCGGTTATTTCTTGATCGGTACGCCGTAGAGCTCGAGCCGATGGCCCTTGAGCGCATAGCCGAGCTTTTCGGCAATCTTTTCCTGAAGCGCTTCGATCTCCGGATCGACAAATTCGATGACCTCGCCGGAGTTGATGTCAATCAGGTGGTCATGATGGGCGCGCTCCGCATCCTCATAGCGCGCGCGGCCGTCGCCAAACTCATGTTTGTCAAGGATGCCCGCTTCTTCAAAGAGTTTCACGGTGCGGTAGACGGTGGCCAGCGAAATGCCGGAATCACGCGCCGAAGCGCGGGCATAGAGCTCTTCGACATCGGGGTGGTCATCACAGTCCTGTAAAACGGCCGCGATGGTCCTGCGTTGTCCTGTCATGCGTAAGCCTTTGGCTTCGCAGCGTTCTATGATGGTGTCGCCCATGATCGCCCGTTTTGGATGCCTTGTTTTTCTGGCTTTCCTGTCTATCCAAAGACGTCATCAAATTCCACAGCAATTTGCCAAGATTTCTGGGGAAAACTCCGGATTAGAGGGTCAGATTTCCTGACATGACCCGCACGGCGCTCCCCGCGACGGCCACGCCTGCGCTGTCGGCTCGCACGGAGATCTCGCTGCGCCGCCCCATGTCTTCGCCCTGTACGATGTAGAGCGTCACCGGCGCGCCTTCGATGCGATGGAGCAAAGCACCAAGGGTGGCGCAGGCGCTGCCGGTGGCGGGGTCTTCGGGAATGTTGTCCAGCGGGGCAAACATGCGGGCATCGACATGGTTGCCGTCACGCACATAGGTAAATTGCGCAAAATCGAGCCCGGAGGGGTGTTTGGCGTTGCCTTCCCTAAAGGCGGCAATGTCTGTGGTCAGATTAGCGAGTGCGTCACGGGATTTGAGCTGTGTGATAGTGAAGGGCAGTCCAAGAGATGCCATGACGGGCGGATGGGTGGCAAAGACGATGTTGTCGGTGCGGGTGCCAAGTGCTGCGGCTACCAGCGCGGGGCCAGGCTCGGCCTGCAAATCCAACGCGGCGGTGGTGACAAACTCTGCGTGTCGTCCGTTGATCTTGCAGGCGACGGGGCCGATGCCGAGCTCCAGTGTCAGATCTCCTTGGGCGCCTTCATCGGCGAGCGCGAGTGCGGTGCCAACAACGGGATGCCCGGCGAATGGGATTTCCATGGTCGGCGTGAAAATACGAACCTTTGCAGTGTGTTGCACCTCATTTGGCGGGTAAACGAAGGTCGTTTCAGAGAAGTTGAACTCGCGGGCGATCTTTTGGAGCTGATCTTCGGCGAGCGTTGTCGCGTCGGGGATCACCGCCAAAGGGTTGCCGCCAAAGGGCGCTTCGGTGAAGACGTCATAAACAAAATATTTGGTCATAAAGAGCCCTTTGTGTTTGCTTTTAAAGCGCGTTTAGGTGCCGCAGAAGGTGTGTGTGACAACCTCTTCCGGTTCCGGAGGGGCGGTGAGGTCGGCAAATTCCTCAATGACCTCAAAGGGCTGCGCAAGTGCGGCGTGCAGTCTGTGAAACGGAGCATAGTCCCCCTGAAGCGCGGCCTGAATGAGCGCTTCGATGCGGTGGTTGCGCGGGATGCGCACCGGGTTGGCCGCAGCCATGGTGGCTTTGGGATCAGCGGTTTCCGCCTCCAAGCGACGCTGCCATCTGCTGTGCCAGTTCTGGAAGGTGTCATTGGCACCAAGAGGAGACTCTGTGGCAGTTCCATCAGTTAGGACTCTGAAACTATTGGTGAAATCGACCTTGGTGTCGGTCATGATTTCCAGCAAGTCCGCAATCAAGTCTTCATCCTCGGCCACAACTTCCGTGATGCCCAACTTGGCGGCAAAGCGGTTGCGCCACCCGGTGCGGATCATCTCGGGCATGGCGTGCACCAGCTTGGTGAATTCTTGCACAGCGGCGTCGGAATTGCTTTCCAGCGGCAGCAGTGCGGTGGCCAGTTGTGCCATGTTCCAAGCGGCGATTTCCGGTTGATTACCATAGGCATAGCGGCCGTAGTGGTCGATGGAGGAGAACACTTTTCCGGGGTGGAACGCATCCATGAAGGCGCAGGGGCCATAGTCGATGGTTTCGCCCGAAATGCTGCAGTTGTCTGTGTTCATCACCCCATGAATGAAGCCTAGGGCCATCCAATGGGCCACCAGCGCGGCTTGGCGTGCGATGACGGAGGCCAGAAATTCCGCAGGGCTCGAAGCCTCAGGATAATGGCGCGCGCAGGAATAGCTCATAAGGGATTGAAGCCCCTCAATATCTTGGCGGGCAGCGAGGACTTGAAAGGTGCCAACACGGATGTGGCTGCTGGCGACACGGGTGAGGATGCCACCGGGTTGTGGGCGCTCGCGAAAGACGGTTTCACCGGTTTCCACGGCGGCAAGGGCGCGGGTGGTTGGAACGCCGAAGGCATGCATGGCCTCGGAGACAATATACTCGCGCAGAACGGGGCCGAGCCACGAGCGGCCATCGCCACGACGAGAGAAAGGGGTTTTTCCAGATCCCTTAAGTTGAATGTCGTAACCGTTTGATTCCCCTAAGAGAACCGCACGACCGTCACCAAGCTGCGGGTTCCAGTTGCCAAACTGATGGCCGGCATAAAGCTGTGCGATCGGATCTGAACCTTCCGGCAGTTGCGTGCCGGAAAAGACCTGCGCGAGTTCTGCCTCGTCCGTGTCTTCGGTGATGCCCAGTTCCGCACCAAGGGGCGCGTTGTAGGCGATCAATTTGGGTGCACGGACCGGTGTGGGTTTCTGGCGGGCAAACAGGCGATCGGGGAGATCGACGTAGCTGTTTTCAAAGGGAATATGCAGGCTCATAGAGGCAAGATAATCCGCCCGCTCCAGAAATCCAGAGGCTTTGCGTCAGCGTTTCGCGCGGGTCATCAAAGCGAAGCGGTCACGTCGCGTGAACCCTGCGCGCTCATAGAGCTTCTGCGTGGAGGCATCCTCGCGATCCACTTCGATATGAAACGCAGTTATGCCATTGTTTTCAAGCGCTTCACAGATGCTGTAAAGCGCGCTGGAGGCCATGCCACGGCCGCGCACATTGGGACGGATGTAGAATTCGTCGATGGCGGCGTCCATTCCGGCAAACTCCACCGACCAGCTGAAGGTCACCACAAGATAGCCAACCGGGGCGCGGCGCGGGCCGATCAGGTAGGCGCTTCCGTAGGGCGAACCATTTAGCAGTGGCACCAGCGCGTCGGCGCGTTTTTCTGGCGAGCTTGCCATGTGCATCTCAGCGTGAAATGCGGCCACAAGTGCGTCCAGGCGGTGAAAATCTGCCTCGGTAGCGAGATGTACGGCGCCGCTCATAGTCGTGCGAGCCTTTCGGTGAGCAGGCCGAAGAAGCCGTCAGCATCCACGTCGCCGATGAACAGTGCGTTGGGTTTGCGGTCGGTGACGCCCCACCAATCGGCGACGGTCATGCCCATAGTCAATTCAGACTGGGTTTCGATCTCCACATTGATGTGGCGGCCGGTGAACAGATCGGGCTTGATCAGATAGGCGGTGACGCAGGGATCGTGCAGCGGTGCGCCTTCTGAGCCGTATTTCTCGCGGTCAAAACGTTCAAAGAAATCAGTCATTTCCGCAACTGCGACACCGGCTTTGGTGCCCAGCGCGCGGAAGGCGTCGTTGCGTGGTTTGGTCACCAGTGCCTTATGGGTGACATCGAGCGGCATGACCACAATCGGAACGCCGGATTTGAACACGATATCAGCGGCTTGCGGGTCCACATATATGTTGAATTCGGCTGCGGGCGTGATGTTGCCCACCTCAAAGTAGGCACCGCCCATCAAGACAATTTCCTGAACCTTTTCAATGATATCAGGTGCTTTCTCAAAAGCGGTCGCGATGTTGGTGAGCGGGCCAAGCGGGCAGAGCGTGACGGTGCCAGCTTCATGTGCGCGCAGGGTTTCGATAATGAATTCAACGCCGTGCATGTCCTGAAGCGGCATTTCAGGATCGGGAAGCACGGGGCCGTTGAGGCCGGTTTCGCCGTGCACGTGCTCAGCGGTCACCAGAACGCGGCCCATTGGGCGCTCACATCCGGCGAAGACCTTCACGTCGGATTTGCCTGCTAACTCACAGACAATACGCGCATTTTTGGCGGTCAAAGAGAGCGGCACGTTGCCAGCAACGGCGGTGATGCCGAGAACGTCGATCTCCTCGGGGCTGGCCAGCGCCAGCAGAATGGCGACGGCGTCGTCTTGCCCGGGGTCCGTGTCGATGATGATCTTGCGCGCGCTCATAGCCGTCCTCTTTGATGGTTGAGAGCGCACACTTACAATGTGGGCAGGCGATGTCTAGCGGCCATGGCGCTGGCGGGGTTAATTCTTTACCGTTCGGTCGAAATCCGCTCACTTTTGGCTTCGGTATCGCGTCGGTATCGCGGAGGTGCCGTTTTGCGCCGCATTGCAGCGCAACACCGCGCAACAGGCAGGTTTTCGTCGCCGTAAATCACGTTTTGGTAGAAGGGTGTTACAGGGCGTTGGCTTGGGGTATCCAAGGGCAAATTGGACGGATGAGGCACAGAGACAGAATGCCGATGACTGCTGACAGGATGCTGACCCGCGATCTGGTTCTGGTGGGGGGCGGCCATGCCCATGCGCTGCTGTTGCGCATGTGGGGGATGCAGCCGGTGGCCGGTGTGCAGGTCACGCTGATCAATCCCGGACCGACGGCGCCTTATTCGGGGATGTTGCCGGGGCATATTGCCGGGCACTACAGCCGGGAGGCGCTTGATATCGATCTGGTGAAGCTGGCAGCATGGGCCGGTGTTCGGTTGATCGATGGGGCGGCAACCGCGATTGACCCTACGGCACGGGTTGTGACGGTAGAGGATGCCATCCTTGGAACGCGCGAAATCCCCTACGATGTTGCGTCGCTGGACGTAGGGCTGCATGCGGTTACGCCTCATATTGCCGGATTTGCCAAATACGGCGTCGGGGCGAAGCCCTTGGGGCTCTATGCTGACAGATGGGCGGGGTTCCTCAAACAAGTCGAGATGGGACAGGCCGAAGGCCGCGTGGCGGTGATTGGCGGCGGGGTCGCCGGATCGGAACTGGCAATGGCAATGGCGCACCACCTGCGCCAGATCGGCCGACCGGGCGGGGTGCATCTGATCGAGGCGGGGGCACGGCTTGGCACTGGCGTGCCGGGAGCGGATGCGCCATTGCGTGCGGCCATGTCAGCGCTTGATATCACGGTGCATGTGAACGCGAAGGTGAGCCAGGTGCGTGCGGATGCGGTGGCCCTGAAGGGCGCTGAGGATGTGACCTCTGAGTTCACTGTGGCAACCGCGGGTGGTTTTGCCCATGACTGGGTTGCGGGCTCAGGGCTTCCCTGTGACGCGGATGGTTTTGTGCAGGTGGATGACCGGCTGTTGGTTGAGGGGCAGGAAGGTCTGTTTGCCGTAGGTGATTGCGCGCATCTGCTGGCATCGCCGCGCCCCAAGGCTGGCGTATTTGCGGTGCGGGCCGCGCCGGTTCTTCTGGCCAATATTCGCGCTGCGCTGACCGGAGGTAGCTATGAGGTGTTCCGTCCGCAGGGGGATTACCTGAAGCTGATCTCGCTGGGGGGCAAAGAGGCGATGGCTGCGAAATGGGGTCGTGTGCTGCGCGGACCGGCCAAGACGCTGTGGACCCTCAAGGATGGGATCGACCAGAAATTCATGCGCCAGTTTGACGAGCTGCCAAACATGGCGACCGCCACCAAACCTGAGCTGGTAGCACAGGGCGGCCCTTCGCTGGGTGCGGATCAGATGTTGTGCGGCGGCTGTGGGGCCAAAGTGGCACCCAAACAATTGGCACAGGCCGTGGCGGCATTGCCAGTGGGAACGCGCGATGATGTGTTGAGCGGTCCGGGAGATGATGCGGCGGTGTTGCAGATGGGCGCGGCGCGTCAGGTGATTTCCGTCGATCATCTACGCGGCTTTATCCAAGATCCCGGGCTGATGGCGCGGATTGCGGCGGTGCATGCTTTGGGAGATGTCTGGGCCATGGGGGCTGCGCCGCAGTCTGCGCTGCTTTCTGTGACGCTGCCGCGCATGATACCAGAGCTGCAGGCGCGGGCGATGGCCGAAATGATGCAGCAAACCGATTTGGTGGTGCGGCAGGCAGGGGCCGAGATTGTCGGCGGACATTCGACCATGGGGGCTGAGCTGTGCATTGGCCTGACCGTCACGGGATTGCTCGACGGCGCGCCGATCACGGTGGCGGGTGCGAAAGCCGGGGATCGCTTGATCCTGACGCGGCCCATCGGTTCCGGCACGCTGCTGGCGGCGATGATGCAAGGCAAAGCGCAAGGGGCGGATGTGACCACCGCGCTGGCGCAGATGGCGCAGCCGCAGGGAGATGCGGCTGCGATCCTGCGGGGTGCCCATGCGATGACGGATGTCACGGGCTTTGGCCTGGCCGGTCATTTGATGGCTATCTGCAAGGCCTCCGAACTGGCGGCGGCGCTCGATCTGGCCGCGGTGCCGGTTTATGGCGGTGCCGAAGCGCTGGCAGCCGCAGGGCACCGCAGCACGATCTACAATGACAACGCGGCGCATACGACGGTGTTTGGCGGGGAGAGCCCACGGGCGGTGTTGCTGCATGATCCGCAGACTGCGGGTGGCCTGTTGGCGGCAGTGAAGGCGGAGGAAGCGGCAGGCTTGGTGGTGCAGCTGCGCGCGCTGGGGCATGACGCGGCGGTGATCGGCACCCTCACTGAGGGCGGCCCGTCCATTACCCTGATCTGATCACTCCGCAGCGATCAGTTCGGCGGCAGTGGCGGCCAGCGTATCCTGAGACAAATCTTGCAAGGAGATCTCCTTGGCGGCCGGAGCGTGCGCGCGGCTGATGCGGGCGTAGCGCGGGTCGTAATGCGTTGTCACCAGAGCCTGAATGAGGGGCGCAAAATCACGGGCCTGCGCTAAGGTCTGCCACTCTTGCACGGTTTCATGGCCGTGATAGCGGGTCAGCTGGCTCAGCACATCGGCGAGTTTGGCGCTGTCTTCCAGCATGTCGGGATAGGCGGTCATCAGATGGGTGACACGGGCCTCTAAAGGGGCGGTGAGGCGCAGATTGGGCGCGGCGATCATGGCCTGCCAGAGGGCTGGCGGGATGATCAGGCGGCCAATCTTGGAGCTTTCGGCCTCCACATAGACCGGACGGTCCGGCTTGAGCGCGGCGAGGCCCATAGCCAGCCGGCTTTCAAAGGCTTTCTGGCTCGGCTGCACCTCTGAGATCGGGCCAAAGAGAGAGCCGCGATGGGCGGCCATGGCCTCCAGATCGAGCGTTTGAGCGCCTTGGGCTGCGAGGTGATGCAAAAGACGGGTTTTGGCCGTGCCTGTGCCGCCGTCGATCACCACCACAGGGCAGGGCATCGTGCCATCATACAGCGCCTTGGAGACCAGACGGCGATAGGCCTGATAGCCGCCCACCACCGTGTCCGCGCGCCAGCCGATTTGTTTGAGGATGATGGCCACGGAGCCTGAGCGCTGGCCGCCGCGCCAGCAATAAACCAAGGGTTTGTAGCTGCCTTCACGATCCGCAAGCGGGCCCTCAAGATGCGCAGCCATATTGCGCGACACCAACGCAGCTCCGATTTTGCGGGCTTTGAACGGGTCTTCTTGCACATAGATCGTGCCGACGCGGGCGCGTTCCTCATTGGAAAGCGCAGGCAGGTTGATCGCGCCGGGCATGTGATCCTCGGCAAACTCGGCTGGGGAGCGCACATCGATGACCTCGTCAAACGGCAGGGTGGCGAGGTCGGCAAGCTGGGTGAGCGCGAGGGGCATGGGCGGGTCCGAAGTGGTTGCAGGCCAATGGGTAGCGCGCCGTATGCCTTTGAACAAGCGGCTTATTGCGGCCCCTTGGCGGGCTGCTAGTAGGCCACCATGGTCAGGAGCTCATATTCGGCCACCGCCTCATCATCCTGATTGGTGAGGCGCACGTGCCAGCGGACCTCGCCGTACTCGTCATTGCGCTTGGTTTTCTGCTTCACGGTAAGCGCGACCTTGATGCTGTCACCCGGAACCACCGGTTTCATGAAGCGCAGGTTATCAAGGCCGGTATTGGCCAGCACAGGGCCTTCGTTGGGCTCGACAAAAAGACCAGCGGCGAAGGACAGCAGCAGATACCCGTGGGCGACGCGGCCGGGGAAGAAGGGATTTCGGGCGGCGGCTGCCTCGTCCATGTGGGCATAGAAAGTGTCGCCGGTGAAATGGGCAAAGTGTTCTATGTCCTCAAGCGACACTTCGCGCGATGCGGTGTGCAGGGTCTCGCCGGTCTGCAGTTCTCCAAAACTGCGGGTGAACGGGTGGGCAGGCGCGGGCTGTTGGATGGCACCGGGCACCCAATGGCCGGTGATTTTGGCGAGCATGTCGGGGCTGCCCTGAATGGCGGTGCGCTGCATGTAGTGTTTGACGGCGCGAATGCCGCCCAGTTCCTCACCGCCGCCAGCGCGCCCGGGGCCGCCGTGGGTCATATGGGGCAGGGGCGCGCCATGCCCTGTGGCCTCGGCCATGCTGTCGCGGTTGTTGATGTAGATGCGGCCATTATAGGCTGCGCTGCCCAGCGCGACGTCGCGGGCAACATCCGCATCCTGTGTGATCAGTGAGGTGACCAGCGAGCCTTGTCCCTTATTGGCCAGCGCAATGGCGTGGTCGAGCGTGCGATAGCTCATGATGGTGGAGACCGGGCCGAAGGCTTCGGTACCATGGGCATGGGTGGCGGTGTCCGGATCGGCGCAGTGAAACAGCATGGGCGGCACAAAGGCGCCCTTGGCGAGGTCGCTGGCAAGTTCCATGTTTCCGGCCCCGTCAAACACCTGTTCGCATTCGGTGGCGAGAAGCGCGGCCTTGGCATGTACATCACGTTTCTGCGCGGCGGAGACCAAGGCCCCCATCTGGGTGTTGGGGGCGCGGGGATCTCCGATCAGGGTGTCGGACAAGCGCTGACTGAGCGCGTCTATGACGCTTTCGGTCGCGCTTTCCGGCACGATGATGCGGCGGATGGCGGTGCATTTTTGCCCCGCTTTGTTGGTCATTTCCTGCGCGGCCTCTTTGATGAAGAGGTCAAATTCCGGTGTGCCCACTGTGGCGTCCGGCCCAAGGATGGAGGCATTGAGGCTGTCGGCCTCTGAGGTGAACCGGGTTGAGTTCCGCAAAATCAGCGGGTTGGAGCGCAGTGCTAATGCGATCTGGGCGGAGCCGGTGAAGGCCACAGCATCCTGACAGCTGAGATGATCGAGCATGTCGCCAAGGCCGCCGGAGACCAGCTGCAAAGCGCCTTTGGGAAGAATACCGCTGTCGATGATGAGACGCACGCAAAGCTCGGTGACATAACAGCTGGCGGTGGCGGGTTTTACAATGGCGGGCACACCGGCCAAAAGCGTGGGGGCGAGTTTCTCAAGCATGCCCCAGACCGGAAAGTTGAAGGCGTTGATGTGGATCGCGACGCCTTTCAGCGGTGTGCAGATGTGCTGGCCCAGAAAGCTGCCGTTGCGGGAGAGTTGCTCGACCTCGCCATCGGGAAAGACCGTGCTGTCGGGCATCTCGCGGCGGCCTTTGGAGGCGTAGACCAACATGGTGCCGATGCCGCCGTCGATGTCGATCAGGTGATCGGTTTGCGTGGCTCCGGTATGAAAGGAGAGATCATAAAGCGCCTGACGGTGTTCGCGCAGATGCAGCGCCAATGCCTTGAGCATGCGGGCGCGGTCATGGAAGGTCATCTGGCATAAGGCTGCGCCGCCGGTCTTGCGGGCGTAAGACAGCATCAACTGCACATCGAGCGTGTCATTGCCCGCAGTTGCGAAAGGCGCGCCGGTGATCGCGCAGTCAATTGCGCGCGCGGCGCTGTTTGGCGCAATCCACTGGCCTGCGGCAAAACTTGCCACCTGATGAATGGACATGGCTGCCCCTCCCTGAATGTCTCCTCTGGTTATTTATTGACCAACCGTTCGGTTTATGCAAGCTGGGAGAGAGGAACATCGCGCAGGGGAGGCAGTGATGGGGAGGACGCGATGGGAGAGCTGACGCCAAAGGCGCGGGCTGAAAAGGCTGCGGCGGCGATGTGGGCGAATGATCGCGCGAGCCAGCATATCGGCATGGAGATTGCCGAGGTGGATGCCGGGCGTGCAGTGCTGACGCTTACGGTGCGGCCTGAGCATTGCAATGGACATGGGATCTGTCACGGCGGCATCACCTTTATGCTGGCGGACAGTGCCTTTGCCTTTGCGTGCAACAGTCGCAATCAGATGACGGTCGCGCAGCATAACGCCATCAGCTACCTCGCGCCAGGACAAGAAGGCGATGTGCTGCGGGCCGAGGCGCGGGAGATCAGCCTCACCGGCCGCAGCGGGCTATATGATGTTACCGTAACCAATCAGGACAATCAGGTGATTGCCGCCTTTCGCGGGGCATCGCGTGCGGTCAAAGGTGCGGTATTTGAAGAAGACTAGCGGGGAACTTGGGAGGGTTTCATGAAGGATTTGTCACCACGGCGGGAGGAGCTGGAGCCAATCGAAATTGCCTCGATTGACGAAATCCGGGCGGTGCAGCTCGCGCGGCTGAAATGGTCTCTGCGCCATGCCTATGAGAATGTACCGATGTACCGACTGCGGTTTGATGCGGCGGGCGTGCATCCGGATGATCTGAAATCGCTCAGCGATCTGGCGAAATTTCCCTTCACCCACAAAGACGACCTGCGCGACAACTATCCCTTTGGCATGCTGGCAGTGCCACGAGCGCAGATTGCCCGGCTGCATGCCTCTTCCGGCACCACGGGCAAGCCTACGGTGGTGGGATATACGCAAAAGGACATCGACAATTGGGCGGATTTGATGGCGCGCAGCCTCCGGGCGTCGGGATTGCGCGCGGGTGACATGATCCACAACGCCTATGGATATGGGCTGTTCACCGGCGGGCTGGGCGCGCACTACGGGATTGAGCGTCTTGGGGCGACGGTGGTGCCGATGAGTGGCGGGCAGACCGAGAAACAGGTTGGGTTGATCACAGATTTCAAGCCGGATGGGATCATGGTGACGCCGAGCTATATGCTCAACATTCTGGAGGCGTTTCAGGCGGCCGGGATTGATCCGCGAGAGAGTTCGCTGAGCGTTGGGGTGTTTGGGGCGGAGCCCTGGACCGATGCGATGCGCAAAGAGGTGGAAGCCGCCTTTGATATGCATGCGGTCGACATCTACGGGCTGTCGGAGATCATGGGGCCGGGCGTGGCCAACGAATGTGTGGAAACCAAAGATGGGCCGGTGATCTGGGAGGATCATTTCTATCCGGAGATCATCAACCCTGAGACCGGCGAAGTGGTTGCAGACGGGGAAATTGGCGAGTTGGTGTTTACCACCCTGACCAAAGAAGGCCTGCCAATGGTGCGCTATCGCACGCGCGATTTGACCCGGCTGTCGCCCGGCACGGCCCGCTCGATGCGCCGGATGGAGAAGATCACGGGGCGCAGTGATGACATGATTATTTTGCGCGGGGTGAATGTGTTCCCCTCACAAATCGAGGAACAGGTGCTGGCCACGGAGGGGCTTGCGCCCTATTACCAGATCGAACTTTACAAAGACGGTCGGATGGACGCGATGCGGGTGCATGTTGAGGCGCTGCCGGAAGCGGGCAACACAGAAGAGGCTACGCGGGTTTTGAGCAAACATATCAAAGCGATGATCGGCGTTTCTGCAGCGGTTTCTGTGGGTGCGCCTGGCTCGGTGGAGCGCTCTCAGGGCAAAGCGCGGCGGGTTGTTGACCGGCGGAGCGAAGGCTGAGCCCATGGCGCGTACAATTGCCAAAGATCACGATCAGAAGCGGGCGCATATCCTGAAGGTGGCGGCAAAAGTCTTTGCCGCCGAAGGGTTTGACCGCGCGTCGATGACGGTCTTGGCAAAGGCCTGCGGCGTCTCCAAGGCCAATATCTATCACTACTACAGCGGCAAGGATGCCTTGCTGTTTGATGTGCTGGACAGCTATCTGCGGGCGTTGCGTGATCGGGTTTGTGGTTTGGAGCTGGCGGAGATGGCACCTGAGGCGCAGCTGCGCGCACTGTTGCGTGAAATCCTGCTGGCCTATCAGGGTGCTGACGATGAGCATCGGGTGCAGAGCAGCGGCATTGCGCGCCTGCCTGAGGCAGAGCAGCAGGTGCTGCGCGGTTATCAGCGTGACATGGTGGCGGTGATGAAGAGGGTTGTGGCGGCCAATGCGCCAGAGCTGTTTGCCGAGGATGCAGCGCGCCTGCATGAAACCACCATGTCGATCTTTGGCATGCTGAATTGGTACTATATGTGGCAGAGCGCTGCGGATCAGGCCGCGCGGCTGCGCTATGCGGATGTGGTGGCCGATCTTGTGCTGAACGGGATCACAGGGACCGCTGGAAACACTGGCACCGCCGGGGGCGGGAAACCCTGACCTGACAAAACATCCTTAATATGCGTTAATATTTGCACTGGTCAGCGCCGGTGTTAAGATTTGTTTTTTGGTTAATTTGTTTGAGGGATTTTCATGAAGACCTATATGAAATCTGTTGTTTTGGTAACGGCGCTGGCTGGGCCGACCTTCACGCAAGCCGATCCGTCCTTTGGTTTTGGCGTCACTCTTGTGTTTGGCGGCGACGTGGCTGCGGGCGTTCGCGTTTTCAGTGATGACGAGCCGGAAAGTGCGGTTTTGGCGATCGGGGCGGATTATAAGTTTGGCTCCGGTGCGATCCGGCCGACGGTGGGTGCGGCCTATCTGGATGAGGATTTCTACGTCGATTTCAGCCTTGGATATGATCTCGGCATCGGTGCGCTGGATTATGGCATCGGTATTGGCGGCGCGTTTGACACTGAAGAGGAAAGCTCAGGCTCTCCCGCGCCATCCACCGACGGTCCGACTTAAGAAAAGGTCATAGATTGTAGATTGTTAGCGCCTTGAATTTAAAGCGTTCTCATTCGTCATATGACACCACCACGCGGTCGCTGAGCGGGTAGGATTGGCACGACAATACGTAGCCTTTCTCCACCTCGTAATCCTCCAGCGCGTGGTTGGTGTGCATGTCAACCTCGCCTTCAAGCACGCGGCAGCGACAGGTGGCGCAGACGCCCGCCTTGCAGGCATAGGGCACGTCAAGTGACTGCGCACGCGCCGCGTCTAGAATGGCGGTGTTCTGATCCATGGTGATGGTCTGCGTGGCACCATCCAGCGTGATTGTAGCAGTCACTTTGTCAGCCTCTGAGGTCGTGCTGGCCGCTTTCTGTCTGGCGCGGCCGGGCTGGCTGCTGGCGAAAAGTTCAAACTTGATCTGCTCTTTGGCAAGACCGTGATCCTGCAGCGCTTTTGCGATGCCAAGTATCATCGGTTCCGGCCCGCAGATGAAGGCGGTGTCGACGCTTGTGATGTCGATCCATCCGGAGCCAAAGAGCTGCGCGCATTTCTCCTCTGTCACCAGCCCGGTGAAGAGGTCGATTTCCTGACTGTCACTTTCCAGCACGTGGATCACGTTGAAGCGGCCCATGTAGAGGTTTTTGAGGTCTTCGAGTTCCTCGCGGAACATGATCGTGGTGACGCCTTTGTTGGCGTAGATCAGGGTGAAATTGGCGCGTGGTTCGCGGCTGAGGGTGGTTTTGATCAGGGAAAGCACCGGTGTGATGCCGGAGCCTCCGGCAAAGCCGAGGTAGGTTTTGGCCTTGTCTGCGTCTAGGACTGTGAAAAACGTGCCCATGGGTGGCATGGCAGAGAGCGTGTCGCCGATTTTCAGGTCGGTATTGGCCCATGTGGAAAAGGCCCCGCCATCAACCCGTTTGATGCCAACCTGCAGCACGCCGTCGTCTTTGCCCGCGCAGATCGAATATGAGCGGCGCAGCTCTTCGCCGTCAAAATCTCGCTTGAACGTCAGGTATTGGCCTTGGGTGAAATCAAACACTGCCGCGTCATCTGCTGTCGGGGCGAGGGTGACCACCACCGCGTCCCGGATGGTTTTTTGTATGTCTGTGACTGTGAGGGCATGAAAACGCGCCATGGTGGTCTCCTCAGATGCATTTGAAGTGGTCAAAGGGTTCCAGGCAGCTCTTGCAGCGCCAGAGAGATTTGCAGGGCGTGGAGCCAAATTGACTTATCTTTTCAACCGCTTCTGCGTTGCAGTTCGGGCAGCATTCTGGGCGGCCAGAGGGTGTCGGAGGCGCGATGCCATAGGCTTTGAGCTTGGCGCGGCCCTGATCTGTCATCCAGTCGGTGGTCCATGCTGGGCTGAGCTGGCTGCGCAATTTGAGGTCGGTGATGCCGTGGTCTCGCAGAGCGGTTTCGATATCGAGGTTGATGATCGAGGTGGCGGGGCAGCCGGAATAGGTGGGGGTCACGGTGACGATGAGCGTGTCATCTTCGTATGTCACATCGCGGATCACGCCGAGATCGGTGAGCGAGATCACCGGAATTTCGGGATCAGGGATGGCGTGGAGCCAAGACCAGACGGTATCTGTCGACGGCAAAGACATGGTATGACCTATCATGTTTTGCCCAGCGGCCGAACCGAGGGGTGGAAGCGAAACGCCCGCCCCGTGGGGGCGGTTCGGGCGCTGTTCAGGGCAAAGCCCTGAATTGGGTGGCAGTAAAGCGGCATCACCACGTTGCCCCCGGATAGGCGCGCTGCAGCCACTGCATTTGGGTCAGCAAATGCCCGAGGTGTTCGGTGTGCGTCTGACCAGTGCGACCACCTTTGTGCGCAAATGTGCTTTCCGGGACCGTCAGCGTGGCCTCAGCGAGTACTCTGCCCACCAGAGCGTCATATTCAGTGCGCAGGTTGGCGGGATCGGGGGCGATGCCGGCCTCGGCCATGGCGGCATCCACCGGATCGCTGGCAAACATCTCTCCAATGTAAGGCCAGAGCCGATCGAGCGCGGCTTGCATACGGTTGTGGCTTTCCTCGGTGCCATCGCCAAGACCAACCACGGTGTCAGCTGACCGCTCCACATGATAGGCGGCTTCTTTACTGGCTTTCTCCGCAATCTCAGCGACGCGCGGATCTGAGGATTTTGCCAGACGGGGCAGGTGGATTGACTGGAAGGCGTCAAAGAGGAATTGGCGCATCAGGGTTTGGCCAAAATCGCCATTGGGCAGCTCGACCAGTAGGAGATTGCGGAAATCCCAGACGTCGCGCAAAAAAGCGAGGTCGTCGGCGGTTTTGCCGTCGCCCATGACCTCTGCGGCATAGGTGAGCCAGAGCTGGGTTTGGCCCATCAGGTCGAGCGCTGTGTTGGCGAGCGCGATGTCTTCTTCGAGCACGGGCGCATGGCCGCACCATTCAGAGGTGCGGTGGCCGAGGATCAAGGCGTTGTCGCCCATCCGCAGCAGGAATTCAGTGAGCTGTGTTTTATCCTGATCCATCACATATGCCCCACGTCATCAGGGATGTCGTAGAAGGTGGGGTGGCGGTAGATTTTGCTCTCAGAAGGTTCATAAAGCGGGCCTTTCTCGGACGGGGCCGAGGCAGCGATATTGTTGGCTTCAACCACCCAGATGGACACACCTTCGTTGCGGCGGGTGTAGACATCGCGTGCGTTTTTGATCGCCATTTCTGCATCTGGCGCGTGCAGAGAGCCGACGTGGCGGTGGCTTAGGCCATGTTGGCCACGGATGAAGATTTCCCAGAGGGGCCATTCTTTGGACATGTCTGCCTCCTATTCCGCAGCGGTTTTGCGGGCGCGTTTCTTTTCTGCATGGGCCAGCAAGCCCTCGCGCACCCATGCGCCGTCGTCCCACGCCTTGTTGCGTGCCTCCAGCCGTTCGGTGTTGCAGGGGCCGTTGCCTTTCAGGACGTCAAAGAACTCTGACCAGTCAGGCTCAGAGAAGTCGTAGCCGCCTTTCTCCTCGTTCCACGCAAGGTTTTCATCCGGCACGGTGAGGCCGAGGAATTCGGCTTGTGGCACAGTTTGGTCGACGAATTTCTGGCGCAGCTCGTCGTTGGTGTTCATCTTGATTTTCCACGCCATGTTCTGGGTGGAATGCACCGACTCTGCGTCAGAGGGGCCAAACATCATCAGTGAGGGATACCAGAACCGGTTGAGCGCATCCTGCGCCATGCGGCGCTGCGCCTCGGTGCCCTGAGCCATCTTCATCATGATGTCAAAGCCCTGACGCTGGTGGAAACTTTCCTCTTTGCAGATGCGGATCATGGCGCGGGAATAGGGGCCGTAGGAGGTGCGTTGCAGCGGTACCTGATTCATGATGGCCGCCCCATCCACCAGCCAGCCGACTGCGCCGATGTCAGCCCATGTCAGGGTCGGGTAGTTGAAGATGGAGGAGTATTTCATCTTGCCGGACAGGAGCTGCTCGGTCAGGTCATCGCGGCTCACGCCCAGGGTTTCAGCTGCGCAGTAGAGGTAGAGGCCGTGGCCGGCCTCATCCTGTACTTTGGCGAGCAGGATCATCTTGCGCTCCAGCGTAGGGGCGCGGGTGATCCAGTTGCCTTCGGGCAGTTGGCCCACGATCTCGGAATGGGCGTGTTGCCCAATCTGACGGATCAGGGTTTTTCTGTAACCTTCGGGCATCCAATCACGCGGCTCGATCTTGATGTCGGCATCAATGCGGGCCTGAAACTCCGCTAGCTTTTGCGGATCATCCTGGCTGGCTTCTGACTGGATCATCTGAGCGTACATGATTGGTATCCTCCTCTGGCGTCGGGCTGAGAATTGTCAGACCCTTTCGAGAATAAGTGCGGTGCCCTGGCCAACGCCGACACACATGGTGCAAAGCGCGTAGCGGCCGCCGGTGCGTTTGAGCTGATAAGCGGCGGAGAGCACGAGGCGCGCGCCGGACATGCCCAGCGGGTGGCCGATGGCAATGGCGCCGCCGTTCGGGTTCACATGGGGCGCGTCATCGGCCACGCCGAGTTCCCGCAGCGATGCGAGCCCCTGAGCCGCGAAAGCCTCGTTCAATTCTATCACATCCATCTGCGCGATGGTGAGACCTGTGCGCTTCAAAATTTTGCGCGTGGCCGGTACCGGGCCGATGCCCATCACGCGCGGCGCAACGCCTGCGGCAGCCATGCCCACGATGCGGGCCATTGGGGTGAGCCCGTTGGCAGCGGCGGCAGCTTCGGTGGCCATTAGGAGCGCAGCGGCGCCATCGTTTACGCCGGAGGCATTGCCCGCGGTGACGGTGAGATGAGCGCCATTCACGCCGCGCAGTTTGGCGAGCTTTGCAGCGTCTGTGCCGGGGCGAGGGTGCTCATCTGTGTCGACAATCAGCGGATCGCCCTTGCGCTGGGGAATGGTCACCGGGGTGATCTCTTCAGCGAAATATCCGGCGGAATGAGCCGCAGCCCAGCGCGCCTGAGAACGGGCGGCAAAGGCGTCCTGATCTTCGCGGTTGATGTTATAGTCTTCGGCAACATTGTCCGCGGTTTGCGGCATGCTGTCGGTGCTATACATGGCCTTCATTTTCGGGTTCACAAAACGCCAGCCGATGGTGGTGTCAAACACCTCATTGGCACGCGAAAACGCGGTGGTGGCTTTGGGCATCACGAATGGCGCGCGGGACATGCTTTCCACGCCGCCCGCGATGGCCATGTCGTAGTCACCCGCGCGCAGACCGCGCGACGCCATGCCGACCGCATCCATACCAGAGGCGCAGAGGCGGTTGATGGTGGTGCCGGGCACGTCGGTCGGCAGGCCTGCGAGCAGGGCGGCCATGCGCGCCACATTGCGGTTGTCTTCGCCCGCCTGATTGGCAGAGCCGAAAATTACGTCATCCAGTGCAGCCCAATCGACTTGGGGATTGCGCGCCATCAATGCGGCGATGGGCGCTGCGGCGAGATCGTCTGTGCGCACCGAAGAAAGCGCCCCGCCGTAGCGGCCAATGGGGGTGCGTGTGGCATCACAGATAAAAGCGTCTGACATGGTTCCTCCCGGGATCTCTGCGTTTCGGCACGTGCCGCGATCCCTTGTGTTTTCCTAAGCGTCGGTTCGATTCGTCGCAAGTTAAAGTTACGTTATCTGGTCTGTGTAGATTTTTGTGTAACGCTTTCCGTTACCAAAATCTGCACATGCTTCGCAAATGAAACAAACAACTTTAATGAGTTGAAGCGTGAACTCGAAAAGGGACCTCGCGTCGTATTGCTGTGCGCTAAGGTCTTTTTGAGGGGGGGGCTGAGGTAGCGGAACGCGATGCGTCTTAGCGCTCTCTGCCGAAATGCTTTGAGAGTGCCAAAAAATCGATGCGCCAAACATGCATGTTTTGACACACGCATAGCTTGAGGTGTACGCTGGGGAAGTCGCGAATATGCAGTTGTAATTGTTGAGTTTAATCTCTGCCTCGGCAGATAAAAGCTTCACTAAATCGGCGCATAATGATCTAGGTCAATTACGCCAGCCTATTTGTGGCGCAAGAACGCACTTACGACTTCAAGACCCGAACAGAATTTTTCTACGGTGTTTACGTGACGTTAGAGATGCGACATTCGCCTGAGCGCCGTGCCCTTTTGACCGGGCAGTTTGCGCAAACGCAGGCGCTGCGTCCACCGGGCGCACTTGAGAGTGGGCTGTTTGAAGAGACCTGCTCCCATTGTGGAGACTGCGCGGCGGCATGCCCGCAAGCCATCATTAAAGCAGATGACGCCGGCTTTCCTGTGGTGGATGTGAGCGACCGCGCTTGTGAGTTCTGTAACGCTTGCTCTGACGTTTGCACCGCTGGTGCGATCCTGCCTGCGACAGGATGGGAGGTACGCGCGGTTGTCGCGGAGAGCTGCCTCTCTTTGCAGGGGGTGATGTGCCGCACTTGCGAAGATCATTGCGACGAAGGCGCCATTCGGTTTCGCCTTATGACAGGGGGGCGGTCGCAGCCCAATATTGATGCGGATGCCTGTAGCGGATGCGGGACCTGTGTTGCGCCTTGTCCGGCAGATGCCCTGTCGCTTCACCATCCTGCGCCCGCAGCCGCGGCGGAGGACGAGACTTCCCCAGCCAGCCTTACCCAAGCCAGCGAGATGCCAAAATGTACAATATCTGCGGATGCCTAGTTCATGCGATGCCTGAGCGTGTCTCAGAAATCGTCGCTGATATCAAAGCCACGGAAGGCTGTGAGGTGCACGCCCAGGAAGAGGGGCGGATTGTCACCACTGTTGAAGACACCGAGACCAGACGGGCCTCGGAGATCATCATGGATATGCACCAGATCCCCGGCGTGATCACCATCACGCTGACTTATCACCATTTCGAACCAAGCGGCGCGGATGCAGCCGCATCCAAAACGCTCTGAAGGAGGTCTAGCCATGACATTGCCAACGTCCCGACGTAGTTTCCTGAAGGCCTCGGCCGCTGCGGCCACGGCCTCTGCCGCAGGGATCACCCTGCCCAAAGAGGCGCAGGCGCAGGTGGGCACGCCCGATATCCGCTGGGACAAAGCGGCCTGCCGGTTCTGCGGCACGGGCTGTTCGGTTCTGGTGGGGGTCAAGGATGGCAAAGTGGTTGCCACCCAAGGCGACCCGAAAGCCGAAGTGAACCGTGGCCTGAACTGTATCAAAGGCTACTTCCTGTCCAAAATCATGTATGGCGCGGACCGGCTGACCCAGCCGATGCTGCGCAAGACCAATGGTGTCTATGACAAGGAAGGTGAGTTCACCCCGGTGAGCTGGGATGAAGCCTTTGACATCATGGAAGAGAAATTCAAAGCCGCGCTGAAAGACAAAGGTCCGACCGGCATCGGCATGTTCGGCTCTGGTCAGTGGACGGTCTGGGAAGGCTATGCCGCCGCCAAGCTGATGAAAGCGGGCTTCCTGTCCAACAACATCGACCCGAATGCGCGCCATTGCATGGCCTCTGCGGTGGTCGGCTTTATGCGGGCCTTTGGCATTGATGAGCCGATGGGCTGTTATGATGACCTTGAGGCGGCGGACACCTTTGTGCTCTGGGGCTCCAACATGGCGGAGATGCACCCGATCCTGTGGTCGCGCATCAGCGACACACGCCTGACCAAGCCCGGCGCGCAGGTGCATGTGCTCTCCACCTTTGAGCATCGCTCGTTTGAGCTGGCGGACAATGGCATGATCTTCACGCCGCAGACAGACCTCGCCATCCTGAATTACATCGCGAATTACATCATCGAAAATGACGCGGTGAACTGGGACTTTGTGAATAAAAACGTCAACTTCACCAAAACCGCGACCGATATCGGCTATGGCCTGCGTCCTGAACATGAGCTTCAGCAGGCGGCGGCGAACCCGAACAGCGGCAAGCTCGAAGCGATCGATTTTGAGGCTTACAAAGAGTATGTCAGCGAATACACGCTGGAATATGTAAGCGAGCTGTCCGGTGTGCCGGAGAGCAATCTGCTGCGACTGGCACAGCAGTACGCCGATCCGGACCGAAAGGTGATGAGCCTCTGGACCATGGGCTTCAACCAGCACTCCCGTGGCTCTTGGGTGAACGGTTTGATGTACAATGTGCACCTGCTGACCGGTAAGATTTCGGAGCCGGGCAACTCGCCATTCTCCCTGACCGGGCAACCTTCGGCCTGTGGGACGGCGCGTGAGGTGGGGACATTTGCCCACCGTCTGCCAGCTGACATGGTGGTGGCCAATGATGAGCACCGCGCGATTGCCGAGAAGAAGTGGAAACTGCCCAGCGGCATCCTGAACGCCAAGCCGGGTTCCCATGCTGTTCAGCAGAACCGAGACCTGAAAGACGGCAAGATCAACGCCTATTGGGTGCAGGTGAACAACAACATGCAAGCCGCGCCCAATATGAATGAGGAAGGCTACCCGGGCTATCGCAATCCGGACAACTTCATTGTGGTGTCTGATCCTTATCCGACGGTCACTGCATTGGCAGCAGACCTGATCCTGCCCACAGCGATGTGGGTGGAAAAGGAAGGCGCCTTTGGCAATGCGGAGCGCCGCACGCAATTCTGGCGTCAGCAGGTGGATGCACCCGGTGAGGCAAAGTCGGATCTGTGGCAGCTGATGGAATTCTCCAAACGCTTCACCACTGATGAGGTTTGGCCAGCCGACATTCTGGATGCCAACCCCGAGTTCAAAGGCAAATCCCTGTTTGATGTGCTTTTTGCCAATGGGCAGGTCGACAAATACGCGCTTTCTGAGACCGCTGAGGGCTTTGCCAATGCGGAATCTGAGGATTTTGGCTTCTATGTGCAGAAAGGCCTGTTTGAGGAATACGCCGCCTTTGGGCGGGGTCACGGGCATGATCTTGCGGACTTTGACGTCTATCACGAGGAGCGCGGCCTGCGCTGGCCTGTGGTTGATGGCAAGGAGACCAAATATCGTTTCCGCGAGGGCTATGATCCCTACGTGAAAGAAGGCGAGGGCGTTAAGTTCTACGGCCACAAAGACGGCAAGGCGAAGATCATCTTTGCCCCATATGAGCCGCCAGCGGAAGTTCCGGATGAGGAGTTCAATATGTGGCTAGTCACCGGTCGTGTGCTGGAGCACTGGCATTCCGGTTCCATGACCCGGCGTGTGCCGGAGCTGCACCGGGCCTATCCTTATGCGCAGGTGTTCATGCACCCAGAGGACGCCAAGGAGCGCGGCCTGCGACGCGGGCAGGAGATCACTATCGCCACACGCCGTGGTGAGATGCACAGCCGGGTGGAAACCCGGGGCCGCAACCGGATGCCGCGCGGCGTGGTGTTTGTCCCGTGGTTTGATGAGGGCCAGCTGATCAACAAGCTGACGCTGGATGCGACCTGTCCGCTGTCCAAGGAAACGGACTTCAAAAAATGTGCCTGCAAGGTGGAGCGCGCCTGAGGGGCGCTCACCCAACATAGCCAGCGCGGGGCGCGGCCCAAGGCCACCCCCGCAAGCTACGGAGATTGTAAGATGAGAAAATACAGTTTTGTCAGCACCTTGGCAGCGGTTGCTGTGGTTGTGGGCAGCGGTTTTGCGATTGCGGATCAGGCGGGCACCGTGAAGAGCCTACGCAATGATCAGATTGACCACATCAACCGGATTGATGAGGTTCTGCATCAGGAGAGTCGCCGGTTTGTGCGCAACTATCGCCAGCAGCCGCCGCTGATCCCGCATTCCATCGATCAGTATCAAATCGATCTGAGCGCCAACCAGTGTCTCGCGTGCCATGACTGGAGCAATGCCGGGGATCGTGGGGCACCGACGCTGTCGATGACCCACTATCTGGGGCGTGAGGGCGAACAGCTTGATCAGGTCGCGGGCACCCGTTGGTTCTGCAACCAATGCCACGTGCCGCAGGCCAACACGCCGCCGTTGGTGGAGAGCACCTTCACCCCGTCCCAATAACGCAGCAGGAAAGGAGTTGAGACATGTCTGATCATGACGACAAACCCGGCTTTTTCCGGCGTGTGTGGCGCACGGTGACATCGCCCACGACAACCTTCTCTCTGGGTGGGTTGCTGATCGGGGGCTTTGTGGGGGGCATCCTGTTTTGGGGTGGCTTTCACTGGGCGCTTGAGCTGACCAACACCGAGGAGTTCTGTGTCTCTTGCCACGAGATGGAGACCAACTTTGTCGAGTACAAAGAGACGGTGCATTACAACAACCACTCCGGTGTGCGGGCGACCTGTCCGGATTGCCACGTGCCAAAGGAATGGCAGCACAAGATCAAAGCCAAGATTCTGGCCAGCAAAGATGTGTATCACACGCTGGTGGGCACGATTAACACGCCGGAGAAATACGAAGAACACCGGCTCGGCATGGCGTCCAAATCCTGGGTGAAAATGAAGAAGTCTGACAGCCGCGAATGCCGCAACTGCCACAACTTCGAATATATGGATTTCACCATTCAGGAGAACCGCGCGGCGGCCAATCACCAGCAGGCGCTGGATGAAGGCAAAACCTGTATCGATTGCCACCAGGGCATCGCTCATAATCTGCCGGAGAACTATCTGGAAACCTACCGGTCGCTGGTGGAAGAGATGGCTGAGGCCGGGGAGATACCGGCGCCCAAGGGCCGTGACGTGGCGCGCGCGCAAAGCGATATCCAATCCTATCTGGGTGCAAACTAACGCATCCACAAAGCAGGGTTTCAGGCGTCCCAGGTTGGGGCGCCTTTTTTTTTTTCTGTGCGGTGCTTGATGGCGGGTGGGGGATTTGGTGCTGGCTCCTTGGAGTAGAGCCAGCACCAGCCTTGGTTCTGTGAGTGGTCTGGCATGGGCACAGACATTGCAAAACCGCCAAGGCGTAGCGATCTTGCGCCCAACCAGCGCCACCGGGAGGGAGAGCGCGCGCCGGTCGTCCGAGGCCACGCAACACATTTGGAGAGGCTGCTGCATGACCCTTAAGGAAGGTTGCGGCTGTGTCCCCAGATCGCGTCTTCCCTCTGAGACCAGTGTTAGAGCCAGTTTCTGAAAATATCCTTTTAGACTGTCATCAGTTTTTAGCTGTATTTACCTAAAATTTTAGGAGGCGACCCAAATCCCCTACGTCAGAGCTGGGATTGTTGGATTGGGGTCATGGAAAACCCCTTTTATTCAATCTATTATAGTGGCGAACTGAAGTCGCTGAATGTGAGTGGGTCTGTTGAATTTCCTGCAAAGTTTTTTTGAAGCCGTCCGCAGATTTGGGTCAAAAGGCGGCGCTGTGCGCAGCTCGCACCTTGCGCTGTCCTTTCTCTTTGCGATTTTTCCCTTCTGTCTGTTTGCGCTTTCATTGGCGGGGGTGCTGAGCCCGCAGGCGCATATCGACGATGTGGTCGAGTTCACCATTGGCGCCTGGCCGGATGCGATTGCGGATTCCATTGAGAGCGAGCTGCGCGCGGTGCTGCAGGCGGGGAGTTCCACGCTGACCTTCGGGGCGGTTCTGGCGATCTTTTTTGCCTCAAACGGGGTGCAGGCCATCCGGTTGGTGATCACGGATGCGTATCGCGATGAGGATCCGCGGCCGTTTTGGAAAACGCGCGCACTGGCAATCCTGTTTGTGATTGCGGGGTCTGGCGTGATTGTCGTGGCCGGGGCGTTTAACGTGATTGTGCCGTTGGTGGTGCACTACTTTGATGATCTGGTCCCATGGTTGAGCCAATCGATTTTGAGCAACGAACAGTTCCGTCAGATTTTCACCTTATCCGTTTCGGTTTTCTTCCTGTTTGCCTGTCACAAATGGCTGCCAGGCATGCCGCATTCATCGCGCGAGCTGTTGCCGGGGATCTTGCTCTGTATTGTCCTGTGGTGGGCGGTTTCCAAAGGGTTTGGGTTCTACCTCAGCCGGTTTTCGACCTATTCGGTGACCTATGCGGGGCTTGCCGGGATCATGTCGACGCTGGTCTATCTCTATCTGATGTCGGCGATTTTTGTTCTGAGCGCGGAATTCAACGGCCAGCTGATGGATGCGCGCAAGATGCAGGAAAGCGGCGGCGCCTAGGTGTTTCTACGGTGATTGCGCTTGCTGTGCGCTCCGCTAAAGTCGCGCGCCAAGAAGAGGGAGGAAGGCTCATGAGCATGACGATTGGTGGGCTGTTTGCCGCACGGGCAGAGACCTATGCCGACAAGCTGTTTTTGCAGGTTCCAGCCAACGCAGAGCGCGCATATCACCCGGAGGGGTACCTCTGCACCTATGGCGATGCGCAGGCGCAGGTTTCGTCGATGGTGGCCACGCTGAAAGCCGCAGGCTACGGCCATGGGCACCGGATCGCAGCACTGCTGGAAAACCGCCCTGAGATGCTTTTGCTGAAATTGGCGTTGTCAGAGTTGGGCATCAGTTGGGTGCCGGTGAACCCGGATTACCGCCCCGCGGAGGTGGCCTATCTGCTGCAAGACAGCGGCGCGGAGCTGGCGCTTGTGGTGCGGGAGCAGCGCGCGCTGATGGAGGCCGGGATTGCGGAGAGCGGTCTGGATGTGCCGATGGTGGAGATGGGCACTACGTTGCCTGCACTGCCACAGAGCAAAACCGCTGCGCCCAAGTTAGGCCCGATCACGCAGGAGACCGAGGCCAGCCTGATCTACACCTCAGGCACCACGGGACGGCCCAAGGGCTGTATGCTTAGCCATGGCTATGAGGTGGAGATGGGGCAGTGGTATGCCTCACGTGGCGGCCTCATTGAATTTGAGGCGGGGGTGACCAAGGTCTATTGCCCGCTGCCGCTGTTCCATGTGAATGCGGCGATCCTGCTGTTCATGGCGGTGATTGAAACCGGCAGCGCGCAGATTGCGCCGGAGCGTTTCCGGGCCAGCGCATGGTGGCGTGAACTGGCGGAAACAGAAGCCACGGCAGCGCATTATCTTGGGATCGTCATTCCGGCGTTGATGAACCGTGCGCCCGAGGCGTGGGAAAAGAAACACAAGGTGAAATTCGCCGTCGGGGCAGGGGTGGAGCCCACGCTGCACCGCCCGTTTGAAGAGCGCTTTGGCTTCCCGCTGATCGAGGTCTGGGGCATGACGGAGATGTGCCGTCTGCTGGGCGACTATGAGGAGCCGCGCCGCATCGACACCCGCGCCATGGGCCGCCCGCAACCGGGGCTGGACGTGCGTGTGGTGGATGGCGACGACCAAGAAGTGCCACGGGGCACACCGGGCGAAATGGTGCTTCGTTATAGTGAAGAGACCCCGCGTCGCGGCGCTTTTTCGGGCTATCTGAACCTGCCGGAGGCCACAGAAGAGGCCTGGCGCGGAGGATGGTTTCACACCGGCGACACGGTGGTGATGGATGAAACCGACATGATCACTTTTGTGGACCGCAAGAAAAACATCATCCGCCGGTCTGGCGAAAATATTGCGGCAGCGGAGATCGAGGCTTGTCTGCAGGACCACCCGGCTGTTGAGCGCGTGGCGGTGGTGGCTGTGCCAGATGAAATGCGCGATGAAGAGGTGATGGCCTGTGTGCAGGTTATCGGCGCGGAGAGCGAGACCCTGTCACAAGAGCTGTTTGATTGGTGCTTTGCGCGGCTGGCCTATTACAAGGCACCGGGCTGGATCCGGTTTCATCCGGATATTCCGGTGACCGGGACGCAGAAGATCCAGAAACACAGCCTGTTTGGTGAAGGTCAGGATCCCACGGTGCGTGCTTCCGATTTTCGCAACCTGAAGAAGCGAGGGTAAGCCTCTCTCAGAAAACAAAAAAGCCCGCATCAAAGGATGCGGGCTTCTTCGTAAGATCAGGGAGCGCTTAGGCGCGACGGCGACGGCGACCGCCACGGCCACCTGCGGCTGCATCTGCAGGAGATTTGTTGAATTTGATCCATTCAGCACCACCGTCGTCGTTGTTGGTCAGGAAGTTGGCGGCGCGGATGGCCTCCATTTCCTTACCTGCGCGGGCTTTGGTGGAGCCCAGACCGAAGGTTTCGCAGAAGGCTTCGTCATCCATGTCCTCTGGAATGATGATGCCTTTGGCGGCGATTTCAGCTTTCTTCTCGGCCAGCTTTTTGGGGCCAACAGGCAGGGCAATCGGGTTCATGATCGCAGAGGTCATGCCGGTCGCCATTGCCATTGGCAGGAAGGCGTTGTTGATGCCGTGACGGTTCGGCAGGCCGAAGGAGATGTTGGACGCGCCACAGGTGGTGTTCACGCCCAGTTCGTTGCGCAGGCGGCGGTTGAGTTCAAACACCTGCAGGCCAGCAGTGCCCATGGCGCCAATTGGCATCACCAGCGGGTCAACCACGATGTCATGCGCCGGGATGCCGAAGTCGGCTGCGCGCTCAACGATCTTTTTGGCCACGGCAAAGCGGACCTCTGGGTCCTCGGAGATGCCGGTGTCGTCGTTGGAGATCGCCACCACAGGCACGTTGTACTTTTTCACCAGCGGCAAAACGATTTCCAGACGCTCTTCTTCGCCTGTCACGGAGTTCAGCAGCGGTCGGCCTTTGGCAGCTTCCAGACCGGCCTCAAGCGCGCCGGGCACGGAGCTGTCGATGCAGAGCGGGCAGTCGGTGACTTCCTGCACTTTTTCCACCAGTTGGCGCATCAGGTCAGGCTCAACAAAGTTGTTGTCCGCGTAGCGTGGATCTTCGGCCATTTTGTTGGAGAAAACCGCGCCGGAGTTGATGTCCAGAACGGTGGCGCCTGCGGCCACCTGCGCCAGTGCATCGGCCTGAACGCGGGAGAAATCGCCCGCTTCCAGCTCTGCGTTCAGGATCTTGCGGCCCGTTGGGTTGATGCGCTCACCGATAACGGTGAACGGCTGGTCAAACCCCATGATCGCTGTTTTTGTTTGTGATTCAATGATGGTCCGGGTCATGTTTTATCCTGTCAGACAGAGGTGCTTTGTGGGGCGGCTGGCTGCGTGGAGGCACCGCCGTTTTCGATTGCCCAGTTGGCGTTGGTTTTGATGCCGCCAAGCGGGAAGAAGTGGACTTTCTCGATGTTGAAATCCGGGTTTGCCGCTTTGTGGGCGGCCAGACCGGCGAGAACTTCGGTTGGCTCATGCGGAAGCAGCAGTTTGGAGACGTCTTTTGCGCGCTTCTGAAGCACTTTGAGAGACGGGCCAACGCCGCAGGCAATGGCGAATTTGATCATGGTCTGCAGCTTGGCCGGGCCCGCGATGCCGATGTGGATCGGCAGCGTCATGCCGCGCTCTTTCAGCGTGTTGGCCCATTCGATCACCGGCTCTGCCTCAAAGCAGAACTGGGTGGCCAGCGCCATGTCCGCGTCGGTGCGCTTGGAGAACTCAAGCTTCCAGTCCAGAGCGGCGTAGGTGTTGGCGCGACCGCCGTCCGGGTCGATGTCCATGTTGGGCTCTGGGTGGCCCGCAACGTGCAGGTTGGTGAAACCGGCTTTGTCAAACAGGCCCGTGTCCAGCAGCTGCATGGAGTCAGAGAAATCGCCGTGTGGGTTGGCAACGCCACCGGCCAGCAGGAGCGCCTGTTTCACATCGGCTTCGCCTTGATACATGGAGATCCAGTTCTCAAGCGTTGCCTTGTCTTTGATGATGCGCGCCGGGAAGTGGGGCATCACGTCATAGCCTTCGCCTTTGATGCGCTTGGCGGTGGCGACCATATCCTCGATCGGGGTGCCCTCGATGTGGGCGATATAGACGCGGGTGCCCTCAGGCAGAAGCACGCGGAAGTCGTCGACTTTGGCGGCCGTGCGCGGCATCACTTCGATGGAGTAGCCTTTCAGGAAAGCTTCCATTTCCGGTGTGGCGGATTTGACCTCATCGGTCTTGCGCTTGAAATTCAACAAAGCCATTGCGGCCTCCCAAATCGAGGGGCGTGTCATGCCCAGCCTTCATTGTCGATCAGCGCCTTGATGCGCGTCTGATCGTACTCTGCTTCAAGCCGTGCGACTTCTTGTTCAACAATCGCCTGCGGCTCGCCCTCAACCGGATACGGATCTGCCTTCCGCCACTCTGCTAGATAGGCATCCGTGTCGGATGCGCCAACCTTCATTGCTGCTCGGTCGATGGCTTGCTCAAACCGTTCAGCCAAAGGTTTCTTTGCGCCGCGACGCCCTTTGCCAACGATCACCTGAGCAGGAATATCGCGCCAGTAGACAATGGTGACATCAGGCATGGGTTTGATTCCTCCGGTATCAGTACATCATACGTAAATCAGGGCCGCCTGTCGCTTTGTGTCAATTTCGACACGAAGACAGCATTCCGCGACCTAGCGCTTTGTTGTGAGCTGCTTGTAGCGGTCTGAGCGGCGCTCTGGCTATGGCTGGGCGCGTGAAATCTTTGCATGAAAAAGATGAGCTTCCGGGGCGTTGTGCCATGAGCGCGCCCCAAAGATGCGCGGCGTCACCCAAGGAGGGATTGCGCGGGGGGCAGCGAGAGACTAGGTTGAAGGCAACACGAAATGGAGGGCGTGACGATGGCGCCCAAGCGTCCCAAAGGTGCGGGCGCATTCCCAAAACCGGTTGAGAGCCCCGCGCCGAAACCGCCTGATCCAAGTACGCTTTACGCGGCCTTGGATCTGGGCACGAACAGTTGTCGCATGTTGATTGCCCAACCCAAGGGCAGTCAAATTCATGTGGTGGACAGCTTTAGCAAGTCTGTCCAGTTGGGCTCCGGGCTGGAAAGCACCGGGCGGCTTTCCCGTGGCTCCATGCGGCGCACCATCCAAGCGATGCGGATCTGTCAGCAGAAGCTCAAGCGCCATAAGGTCAAACGGATGCGTCTGGTGGCCACTGAGGCCTGTCGGCGCGCCAAAAATGCGCGGGATTTTGTGCGGCAGGTGCGGCGCGAGTCAGGTTTGCAGCTGGAAATCATTCAGGCCGAGGAAGAAGCGCGTTTGGCGGTGATCAGCTGCGCGCCGCTTGTTTCCATGAAGACCGAGCAGCTCTTGGTGGTGGATATTGGCGGCGGGTCAACAGAGCTTGTCTGGATTGACCTGTCCTCTGTCCCGCCGATTGAGCGGTCGCGCGCGATCATGCGGCTGCGTGGCGGGTTTCACACTGCAGACAGCCCGTTTCCAGCCGCAAAAGTGGTGGATTGGATCAGCGTGCCGCTGGGTGTGGCCACTTTGCGAGACCAGTTTCGCGATGTGGAAGATGATGCCGCGCGCTTTGCGCTGATGAGCTGGTTCTTTGAAGAAAACCTCAGCGAGTTCGCACCTTATAAGGATGCGCCGCCGAGCGAAGGCTTTCAGATCATCGGCACAAGCGGCACGGTGACCACCGTTGCGGCAAGCCATTTGGGGCTGCGCCGCTATGACCGGACCAAAGTGGACGGTCTGCGCATGACCAGTGACCAGATTGACAAGGTCATCCGGGGCTATCTCGATCTTGGCCCCAAGGGGCGGCGCAATGACCCGCGGATCGGGCAGGACCGGCAGGCGTTGATCATGAGCGGCTCGGCGATTTTGCAGGCGCTGCTGCGCTGCTGGCCGACAGATCGGCTTTCCGTGGCAGACCGTGGACTGCGTGAAGGGTTGCTTTATGCGCAGATGAGCGCGGACGGCGTGCTAGAGGATGGGTCGTTCTGAGCTTGCAAGACAGCTTGAAGTGACGGCAAAAATGACTAGAAGGCTTTGTTTCAAAGCAAAGTGGTGAGCGAGATGGCCAAGAAACCGACCGGCAAGAACACATCCGGGCGCGGACAGCGCGATTTGACCGTGAAGGTGAAGTCTGCGCGCGGGCGCAAACTGTCGAGCACCCGTTGGCTGCAACGTCAGCTCAATGATCCTTATGTGCAGCGCGCAAAGGCCGAAGGCTATCGCGGTCGCGCGGCGTTTAAGATCATGGAGTTGGACGACAAATACCGCTTTCTGGTGCCCGGTGCCCGGGTTGTGGACCTTGGCTGTGCCCCCGGAGGCTGGTGCCAGGTGGCCGTGCCGCGCGTAAACGCGCTGGGTGAGAAATCCGGCAAAAAGGTTGGCACAATTCTGGGGATTGACCTTCAGGAAGTGGAAGCCATTGCCGGCTGTGACATCCACCAGCTCGACTTCATGGAAGATGATGCGGATGTGAAGGTCAAAGACTGGCTGGGCGGCAAAGCGGATGTTGTCATGAGCGACATGGCGGCGGCCAGTTCCGGCCACAAGCAGACCGACCACCTGCGCATTATGGCGCTCTGTGAGGCGGCGGCTTATTTTGCCTTTGACGTGCTGGAAGAGGGCGGCACCTTTGTGGCCAAGGTTCTGGCTGGTGGTGCCGAAGGGGAGCTGCAAAAGCTTCTGAAGCAGAAATTCACCAAAGTGGCGAATGTGAAACCCCCAAGCAGCCGCGCGGACAGTTCCGAGAAATTCGTGGTGGCCACAGGGTTCCGTGGCTAAAGCCCTAAGTTGTTGAGGTGGTTAGGCGCTGCGCAGCAGGGACTCTGTGGCGTGTTTCACCATGCGTTCGGCGCGAAATTCAAAGTGATCCGCCTTAAACATATCAACGGGTTGGCGCGCGAGCGCCTCTTCATGCGCTAAGGCCAGATTTTGCTGGCGCAGCAGCTCAAACAGGCGCGCATGACGCGCTGGTTTGGCGTAGGTGGACGAGCGGACGTGGAACACAACAGTCTCCTTTGGCAACAGTAACCCGCAAAGTCGTTTCAGGGTCACTGACCTTGCTAAAGGAGCGAAATGGTTAAAAAGTTGCGCAAATGGGATGATTTTGTGGAAAAATTGCAGCGAATGCTCAGGGCATTTACTGCGCACGATCCTCAGATGTGTCATTTCCGGCGCCACGCCAGCGGTTGTGGGTCCACATCCATTGACCGGGATAGGCCCGGATCAGAGCCTCAAGGCTGTCGTTCAGGGCCTGCGTCATTTCTTCTGCAGTGGCGTGTGGCACCGGAGCCTCGGTCTCGATCACATAGGAGCCGTCAGGCTGGCGGATGCCATAGCAGGGCACAAGATCAACTTTGTACTTAAGCGCCAGTTCGGCAGCAGAGGTCGCGGTGCGCGCGGGTTTGCCCATGAAGTCCATCACAGGGGCATCATTGATACGCTGATCCTGCACAATCCCCAGAAAACCGCCGCTGCGCAGATGCTTGATCATGCCGGACATGCCGCGGCGGCCACGCTCAAACACGGGTTTGCCGAAGTCCTCCATCGCAGCCACATAGTGCGCGTTGAAATAGGGATTGGACATCTTTTTGTAGAGCCCACCAACCGGAATGCCCTGCGCCAGAAGGGCGGCGCGGACGGCGAGGTAGTTGCCAAAATGACCGGTGACCAGCATCGCGCCTTTGCCCTCTTCCTTTGCGGCTTTGAGAGCGGCAAGGCCGGGGCCTTTGATCGGATAGGTGGCCACACGCGCAGAGAATTCCTCGGCGGAATACATCTCCATCAGCATCCGCCCCATGGTTTCCGGCACTTCACGCACAATGGCTTCGCGCGCCTCCGCTGACAGCTCCGGCATCACAAGGGCGAGGTTTTCGCGGATGCGGCGGCGGTTGCCTGTGAGGGGCGCGATCACTTTGGTCATGATCTGACCGCAGGTATTGATGCGCGTTTCATAGGGCAGACTGCGCATCGCAGACAAAAAGCTGCGTATGGCCGTATCAGTGAGCCAATGGCCGAAGGAGCGGGAGAAAAGCGGCATGGGTGGTGTGATCAATCATTCTGCGCCAACAAGATAGCCGATACATATGGTTTGCGGATTCTCCGCGCAAGCCGTTTGCCAGTTTGGCGTTGCGTGGTTTTGGGGGCTTGCGTAACAAGATCACAACAGGGCGGCGCGTCGTTTCGCGCTGGACGGGCGCGGCGCGCTTGCGATACTGGCAGGCAAGACGCAGAGAGCCCGCAACACAGGAGAGCCTTTTATGATCCTTGGTCACATCGGAGCACGCAAAGGCTCCAAAGGGGTGGTTCGCAAGAACTTCAAAGACTTATGCGGCAAGCCGATGATTGACTGGTCGCTGGATCAGCTGTTTTCCCACCCGATGGTGGATGCGGTTGTGGTCTCTACAGATGATGAAGAGATGTATGAACACGCGGTCGCCAAAGGGGCGTTGCCGATTGGGCTTCGGCCTGCGCATCTGGCGACAGATGAAGCGCCCAAATGGGGTGTGTGGCAACATGCGATGGAAGCTGGAGAGGCAGCAGCGGGCAAAGAGGCCACAGCCTTTCTGGATCTGGATTGCACCTCGCCCTTGCGCCTGCCGAAAGACATCACGGGGGCGCTGGAGCTTTACCAAAAAGAGCGGCCAGACATGGTGATGAGCGTCTGTGAGGCGCGCAAGAACCCTTATTTCAACCTCGTGGAACCGGATGAAACCGGCGCTCTGCATGTGAGCAAACCTTTGCCCGGTGGGGTCTGGGCCCGTCAGGCTGCACCCACTGTTTATGAGCATGCGGCCTCCACCTATGTGGTTGCACCCAAATACCTGCGCGAGGCGCAGACCATTTATGAGGGGCGGGTGATCCCGTTTGAGATGCCACCAGAGCGCTGCATCGACATCGATTCCCCTTTTGATTTCAAATTGGTAGAGCTTCTGCTTCAAGAACAGCTCGACAGCAAAGGCTGAAGGAGGCCGCAAGATGGACAAACAGTTGGACGGACGCACGGTATTTATCACGGGCTCTGGCGGCGTCTTGGGCTCCACTTATGTGCGCCGCATGCTGGAGGTCGGCGCAAAGGTTGTGGCCACGGACCTGCCTGGCGCACGCGCGGATGCCCTCAAAGAGGCGCATGGCGACAATCCGAACTTTGGCTACTACGACCTGAACGTCGGCGTCGAAGAAGAGGTGGTCGAGATCTTCAAGCGGGTGATGGCGGATGGCTGGCAGCCCAATGTGGTGCTCAACAACGCCGCCATCACCGGTGAGATGCTGATGGGCGCCGGCAAGCCGTTCCCGGATTTTGCCGACACCAGCGTGGAAGACTTTGAGCGCACCATGCGCACCAACCTCACCGGTGCTTTCATGATTGCACGCCAGATGGATCGCGACATCGTGGGCAAGTACCCAAGTGCGCTGATCAATGTGGCGTCGATGTATGCGCTCAACGGCGCGCATCACCCGATTTATGATGGCATGCCGTTCAAGAATTTCTCCGCTTATGGGGTCTCCAAAGCGGGCATCCACGGCATGACCGTCTGGCTCGCAGGTTATTGGGCCAAGCGCGACGCCACCGTGAACACCATTGCGCCGGGCGCTGTGTTCAATGGTCACTCTGAGGAGTTCCAGAAACGTGTGGGCGCGCTGATCATGCAGGACCGCATGGCGCAGCCTGATGAAATCGCGGATGTGATGCTGTTCCTTGCCAGCAAACACGCCGGCCACATGACCGGTCAGATGGTCAATGTGGATGGGGGCTTCTCCGCGTGGTGATTGCGGTCATCGGTGCAGGCTCGATTGGCAAACGCCATGCGGCCAATCTGGCCGCATTGGGCGAGGCGGTGGAGCTTATTGGTTGGCGCGGGTTTGACCGCGCCAGCTTTGAGGCGCGGCAAGACATAGAGGCGGTGGTGATTGCCACCTCTACGCCAATCCGTCTGGAGCTGATCGAAATGTGCGCCGCGCACAACTGGCCGTTTTATGCGGAAAAACCGCTGGCCTGGCGGGTGGCGCAGGTCGAGGCCATTCATGCGGCCGCGGCCCCTGTGGCGGCGCGCTCCATGGTCGGCTTCATGATGCGCTATCACCCGGCGGTGCGGGCGCTGGCCGCGCTGGATATGAGTCAGACCTACGGGTTTTCATTCGAGATCGGCCATGACGTGCGCCAATGGCGGGAGAACTGGTCTTTTGCCGGGAGCTACGCCGCAGAGCCGGAAGGCGGCGGTGTCTTGATGGATCTTTGCCACGAGATGGATCTGGCGCTGGCAGTAATGGGATCGCTAGAGATTTCTGATGTGCGGGCACTTGCACATAAAGACTTCCCGAAGATTGATTTTGCCACCCGAGTGGATGTTGTCGCGGCCACCGGTGCGGTGGGCACCATTTCGATGGATTATGTCTCACCCGTATCGCTGCGCAGGGCGGCGCTGCGGGGGCGTGACCGCGTGGTGGATCTGGACTTTCTTGCGCCGAGCCTGTCTGAGGATATAGGACAGGGTATAGAGACCACGCCCTATGTGTTTGAACGCAATGACATGTTCATGGATATGATGCGTGATTTTCTGGCGCTTGTGCGGGGTCAGGGCACATCAGGCAACCCGCTGATCCCCCGTTTTGACACCATGCGTGACAGCAGCCTGTTGATTGCGCGCGCATGGGAGGCGCGGCGTTTCACAGGGAAGGTGGACATGGATATGTCCTGAAACATCAAGCCATTCCGGCGTTGTCCTGAAAGGCTTTTTGCAGACCCTGGGTCCAGAATGTGTCGCTGTTGAGCAGATCCACAAAGCGATCTGCGGAATGGCCTTCACCAAAGCCCGTGTGCGGTGCGTGGGGCTTGCCCCATTGGCTGGACAGGAAATCACGGATCGCAGCGCGATCTGAGGCGGCGCAAGACACCACAGACCCGGCTTGCGCGCGGTTGGTCTGACGGGTGCCCACGTCCAGTGATGGCAGACCAAGGAACGGCGCTTCGCGCACCCCTGCGGAGGAGTTGCCAATCATACAGGCGGCATTTTTCATCAGCTCTGAGAAATGATTGAACCGCATCGACGGGTATTGGCGGAAACGGTCTTTGGGCAGCGCGTCGAGCACTTTGAAGATATCTTCAGAACCGGGATCATTGTTGGGCGCAATCACGATGAAGTTTTTGCCCGATGCGTTCAATTCATCAAACAGGTCTTTCGCCTGTGCGCCCATGGTGGCCTGCTCTGAGGTGACCGGATGGAAGGTCACCAGACCAAAATCGTCAAACGGAATGTCATAATGCGCTTTGACCTGATCGAGCGTCACACCGGAAGGTCCGGCGTGGAAATCAAGCTCTGGTGAGCCGATCACATGGATCGCACCCTCTGGCTCTCCCATCGCCATCACGCGTTTTTTGGCCGCGTCTGAGCTGACAAAATGGTGGCTGGAGAGCTTGGTGTTGCAGTGGCGGTAGATCTCGTCAATCGTGCCGGAGACCTCGCCGCCTTCAATATGGGCGCAGGGGATATAGTTGGTCGCCGCCACAAGCGCGCCGGCAAGCGCCTCGATACGGTCCCCATGTACGACCACCAGATCCGGCTTGGTCTCAGTGATGTAGTCTGAAAACCCCACCACGGTTTTGGCCAGAATGATGTCCTGGGAGTCAGCGGGGCGCTGGTTGAGGAATTCGTGTTTGGTCACACCAGGCATGCGGTGCACCTCGATCTTGGTCAGCCCGTAGCGCGCCAGCATATGCATGCCGGTGATGAAAAAAGTCACGTCAAAGCCTGCATCCCGCGCCGCAACGGCGAGCGGTTCCAGCTTGCCAAAATCCGCGCGGGTGCCGGTGAGGAAGAGGAGGGAGCGGGTCATAGCAGTCTCGATAGAATTTGCGCCTTGATCGTCGGACCTTAATTGACAGCTTCTTGAAGCTCAAGCATGGGGCGGGCCGCAATTTCTCGCGAGGAACCCGCCAGAGAGCTTGTGTTGCCTGAGCCTTTGGCGCAACACTATGAGTTGAGACATCAAAGCGATAGATAGAACCTTGGTAATAGGGTTTGATCGCAGTTGTGTTCCAAATCTAGAGGTCCTTGATTACCAAATGAAACTGCTGTCGGATTTCAAATCGCGGATGCGGTCTTGGAAGCTTTCCAAACAAGAACCATCTGAAATTTTCTCCAAGTACTACAGAACCAACAAATGGGGGGATCCTGATAGCCGTTCAGGAAAAGGGTCTAACTTGAACACAACACAATCTGTTCGCGAAGCATTGCCCAAAATGGTCAGGACGCTCGATGCAAATAGCTTTCTTGACCTGCCTTGCGGCGACTTTTTTTGGATGCGCACAGTCGATCTCGGCGTTTCCAAATACACCGGTGGTGATATCGTTTCCGATCTTATTGCAGAAAACCAAAAACAATATGGTCGTGAAGGCGTGACTTTCGAAGTCATCAATCTAATCGAAGGTCCGGTGCCGCGTCATGATATTGTGTTTACCCGCGATTGTTTGGTTCACTTGTCAAATGCCCATGTCATGGACGCCTTACGCAACATCAAGGCTTCGGGCTCAACGTGGTTGATCACCACGACAAATCCGACGGTTCAATCCAACGAAGACATTGCTACCGGATATTGGCGGGCATTGGACCTGACCAAGCCGCCGTTCTCTTTTGGGGCTCCGGTTTACACCATTGATGAAAGTATGCCGGGTGTGAAGGGCAGTCGCAGTGACAAATCCCTAGGCGTGTGGCGCGTTTCTGAAATACCCGATTATTGACGCAGCCAAAGTCCAGCTTAGCAGTAATTCATCGAGATGCTTATGCCGGTGCCAAGCCAGCGCTGTCGGGCGAAGATCTTTTCTGGACAACAAATTGCATAGCGCATAGCACGAGTTCACGCAGTTTCTCTTCCGAGAACAAAAGAGACGATCGCGCGGAGGGCATTATATTGGATCGCATTATTTTGACGATGAAGTGGGGTACGCTGTATTCGGCTGAATATGTGAACGTACTTTACAATGCCTGCAAAGCGCACATGTCCGTCCCGTTTCGTTTCGTCTGCCTCACAGATGACAACACTGGATTTGTTGATGGGGTCGAGGCCTATGATATCCCTGATCTCGGGTTGCCTAAGTCGGCCTGGGGAGCTGGCGCGTGGCCCAAATTGGGTGTGTTTTCAAAAGAACTCTATGGTTTGAGTGGTCGGGCGTTGTTTATCGACCTCGACACGGTCATTTCGGGAGATCTCGCAGAAATGTTCGATTTTGCGGGCGCATTTGTTTGCCTGGATTCTCGGCCCTGGCGCTATAAATCTGGTGCGCCGAGAACAGGTACGGGCATTTTTGCTTTTGATATAAGCGCGTTAGGTGCTGTTGTTGATCGACTTAATGAGAATATGAATGGTCACCTGTCGACCTATGAAAACGAACAGGACTTTCTGCACGGAGAGTTCGGCTCGCTCGGATTTGGCGACATCCAATACTGGCCTGATGATTGGATTCAGAGCTTCAAGTACCATTTGCGCCAGCCCCTCGGCGTTGATCGTTTCAAACATCCGAATCCGCCCAGTGCAAAGATTCTTTGTTTTCATGGCATTCCGCGGCCGATTGACCTAATCAATCCGCCGCGTGGCAATTGGGATCGGTTCCCGCATTATGGGCGCGGGCGCGTGCCATGGATGGTTGACTACTGGGTCGGCTTTGGCGGCTCTTTGCAGGATTGATAACGTGACCAAACTCGTCCTTTCTCTCACGACGGTCCCCCCACGGTTTCCGCATGTTGACAAAAACCTTGCTCGTCTTCTGGAGCAAACTGCTGATATCGCTGAAATCAACCTCTATGTGGCGCGCAAATATCGTCGTTTTGACTATGATGCTGCGGATCTGCCGGTTGTACCTGAAGGAGTAAATCTGCGCGTTATTGACGAAGATCTTGGGCCTGCGACCAAGGTTCTTCCGGCCGCGCGCGAGTATGCCGGACAAGATGTGCAGATTCTGTTCTGCGATGACGACAAGCTCTATGATAACCAATGGGCTCAACGCTACGTGGATGCTGCCAAAGCGCACCCAGATTGCTGCATCGTAGAAGAGGCCGGGCATTTGGATAATCCGGTCTATGCGCATGATGGCTGGCAAGGGAGCAGAGGGCCACGCGCGCAGTTTTTGGTAAAGGATTGGAAATATCGTGCGAAGCGGGCTGCAACTTTTGGCAAGTGGAAGCCAAGTAAGGCGCTGAGTTCAGGTTATGTTGACATTCTGGAGGGGTGGGGCGGTGTGCTCGTGCGCCCAGAGTTCTTTGACGAGGCATGTTATGATATCCCTGACGTGCTTTGGACGGTTGATGATGTTTGGCTGTCCGGATGTCTTGAACGCCGAGGTATTCCAATCTGGCTGAACACCGACAACAAAATTCGGTCCAAGGAACCCAAAAACGAAGGCAGCGACGCGGCACTTAGGAAGTTTGTCTACATGGGGCATGACCGCATTGCGGCCAATCGTGCGTGCATTGACTACTTCCGAGAGACCTATGGCATTTGGGGCGGGACGAAAGCCTGAACCAACGAAAATGCGCAGCACCTGAGATGCTGCGCATGACGTCTTTGATATTCTCTAAGAGAAGTTCACCTCGCGGAGAAGGCTTGTTTTTTATCCCTCCAGATCTTCCCACTTCAGCTGGGTGTTGCGGGTGACTGCGCGTGTCAGGGTTTTGCCAACAACCTTGTCAAAGTCGTAGCCTGGAATTTCGCCGGAGCCCGGGCGGCGGGCCCAGATGTCTTGCTCGGTGATCACATGGCCTGCGGGCAGGTCTTTATCGGCCACGACAGAAGCGCGGGCGAAGGCATAGACGGGCTCTTCGGCCTCAGTACGTTGTTTGGGGTTGTTGGCCGCAATCCAGATCTCGCGGGAGCGCTCGATCAAAAATCGCAGCTCGGATGGGTCCATCGAGTTGATGATATCGGGGCCCTGACGGTAGCGGGTGTCGGTATAATGACGCTCCAGAATACAGGCGCCAAGCGCCACAGAGGCTAGTGCCATTTCCGGGCCGATAGAGTGGTCAGAGAAGCCCACAACCGCGTTTGGGAAGGCTTCTTTCAGATCGGTCACGCCGCGCAGGGAAACGATTTCAGGCGGGGACGGGTAGAGGTTGGTGCATTCCAGCAGGGCATATTCGACGCCGGCCTCTTCGAGGATGGCGACAGAGCGCTGCATGGTTTCGATGGTCTGCATGCCGGTGGACATGATCACAGGTTTGCCAAAGGACGCGATGTGGCGGATCAGGGGCAGGTTATCGGCCTCACCAGAGCCGATTTTGAAAGCGGGCACATCCGCCTCGGCCAGAAAATCAGCGGCTTTGCGCGAAAACGGCGTTGAGATGAAGATCATACCCAACTCTTCGGTGTAGCGCATCAGCTCCAGTTCTTCCTCGCCGGACAGAGCGCACTGCTCCATCACTTCCCAGATCGAGACATCGGCGTTCGGCGGGAAAATCTGCTTGGCCTCTTCGGTCATTTCATCATCCACAAAATGGGTCTGATGTTTGACCATTTCACAGCCGGACAGGGCGGCAAGGCGCACCATCTCTTTGGCCACGGCAAGGTCGCCGCCATGATTGATGCCAATCTCTGCGATCACGAGGGGCGGGTGATTGGGGCCAATGTCACGGTTTCCAATACGCATAACGCTTCCTTTTATTTGTCTTTTCCGTCGCAGAAGGGTGACCTGAGTGCTACCGCCTTCGGTGGCGGGTGTAAAGCTGAGCCGACGTTTCCGCGGGTTCAGCGCCCAAGGACAAGATCGGCGCGCAGCCCGCCAAGCTTTGTGCTTTCGCCAAGGCGCAGGATGCCACCATGCGCGCGTGCCACATCGGCGGCGATGGACAGGCCCAATCCCACCCCCATGCCTTTGTTCTGGTTGCGGCCCGGTTCCAGCCGCGCAAAGGGTTTCAGGGCTTCTTCATAGCGCTCCGGCGCGATGCCGGGGCCGTCATCCTCCACCCGTATACGGACGTATTTCTCGGTGATCTCGACGGAGACTTCGGCACGGGTGCCATAGCGGATGGCGTTGCCGATCAGATTGTCGACGGCGCGGCGGACACTGGCCGGGCGCAGCGGAATTTCGCCCGCCCCGACCGGTTCATTCAGAGTGACCGCTGCGCCGCTGCGGGTGTAGCTGTTGACGAGATTCTCCACGAGCGCCGTTGGATCGGTGTCTTCGCTTTCGTCCGCATATACGCCTCGGGCAAAATCAAGAAAAGCATCCAGCATGCGCTGCATCTCCTCAACGTCTTTCTCCAGCGGCTCGCGGTCTTCGTCCTCCAAAAGCGACAGCCCGAGTTTGAAGCGCGTGAGCGGCGTGCGCAGATCGTGGCTGACGCCGGATAGCATGAGCGTGCGCTGTTCGATCTGGCGCTCAATTCGGGCGCGCATGTCCAAAAAGGCATTGCCCGCCGCGCGCACTTCGATAGCGCCGCGCGGAGAGTAGGGCAGGGAATGCCCGCGCCCGAAGGCCTCGGCGGCCACCGCCAGCCGTTTGATGGGGCGCAGCTGATTGCGTAGATAGAGATAGGCGACAAATGTCAGGAGCGCCCCAAAGACCAGCATGTTCACAAACAGCTGATGGGAATTGGAGGCCGATACGCGCTTGCGGTCAAACTCCACCACCAAAGGGCCCGAGGCTGTGGCCAGACTCAGCACCACCTTGCTGTCATCAACCAGCTCGACGGCCTGCACATTCGGCAGCAGCTTCTTGAAATCGCGCGTCATAATGATGCCGGAGAAATCATACCAAAGGCGGGTGTCCTCTGTGGCGAGCGCCTCGGGGTGGGACACCGAGATATCCAGCGTTTCCAATACGGTGGGCAGTGCGTCCGGGTAGGTGTCGCTCACCTCCATGGCCTCAAGAACCAGCATGACTTCGCGCGATGTGGCAAAGGTCATCTGTTCTGTCACGCCTTCAAAATGGCGGCTGACCAGGACAAAAGACACCACCACCTGCAAAAGCACCACCGGGAGGATCAGGATCAGTGCCGCCCGCCCGTAGAGGCTGCGCGGCATATAGTGTTTGAGCCAGCGAAAAAACATGCCTACACCTTGGTCATTGACTATCCCGAGAGGACGACCATGGACCCGCAAATCTTGGCTTTCAACCCTGAAACCGGTGTGCCCGAGCAATTGGAACCCAATGTGCGCCGGCTGTTGTGTCCCAACCCGTCACCCATGACCTTTCGCGGCACCAACACCTATCTGATTGGCGAAACAGAGATCGCGGTGATTGATCCGGGTCCGCAGAATGCCCAACATCTGCAAGCCATCCTCGCAGCGCTGACACCTGGGCAGAGCATCACCCATATTATCGTCACCCACGCACATCTGGACCATTCACCGCTGGCCAAAGCTTTGTCTGAGGAAACCGGGGCACCGATCTATGCCTATGGGGATGTGGACGCCGGGCGCAGCGCAGTTATGCAGGAGCTCGCAGACAGCGGCCTGGCAGGCGGCGGGGAGGGCGTCGATGCGGATTTTATGCCGGACCGGGTGGTCTGCGAAGGCGAAGTGCTGCGCGGGCGTGGCTGGGCGCTTGAGGTGATCCACACGCCCGGACATTTCGGAAATCACATTTCGCTGGCGATGGGGGACATCTGTTTCTGCGGAGATCATGTGATGGGCTGGGCCAGTTCGCTGGTGTCGCCGCCTGACGGGGATCTGACAGATTTCATGGCGTCCTGCGAAAAGCTGCGCGCACGCGATTGGCGAGTGTTTCACGCGGGCCATGGGGCACCGATTGACGATCCTGCAGGGCGCCTTGATTGGCTGATGATGCATCGCAAGGGGCGGGAGGCAGAGATCCTGAAAGCCTTGCAAGACGGGCCGGCCACCGCTCAAGCGGTTGCTGAGGTGATTTACGTGGAAACCCCCGCTGCTTTGTTGCCCGCAGCCGCGCGCAATGTCTTTGCGCACCTCATTGATTTATATAGGAAAAATATGGTGACTGCGCCGGGTGGATTAAGCGCTGAGGCGGTTTTTGAACCTCTGTAAAAGTTTTTTGCGGAATTTCAAAAAACTTCCAAAAATCCTCTGGACGTCTCTGAAAAGCAAAGCTATACCCCGCCACACCTTCTGAGGCAGCTCAGAGATGCATGTTCCGGCGTAGCTCAGCGGTAGAGCAGTTGACTGTTAATCAATTGGTCGTAGGTTCGATCCCTACCGCCGGAGCCATAAAAAGCCCTTAGGTCTCAACGACCTGAGGGCTTTTTTGTTTTTTGTGGATTGGGCTAAAGACCAGCAATCACAGGCGCTCAAAAACGCCGTGTGATGCCAATTCGGCTACGGGTCTCGGTGTAGCTGAAAGCCGCAATGTCGCTGCGGGTTTCCTCATAGCTGACCTCAACGAATGGCGTATAGCTGCCAGCTATGAACCAGTCGTTTTTCTCCACCCGAAGCTGCGCTCCGTAAGTCTTCTCATCCGGGCTTGCGGGAAGGATCGGACTCGGATTTTTAAGGTCTTTGTAGCGGAAGTAGAGGCTGGGTTGGGCGGTCAGGCCGTATTTCATCTCAAAGGTGCCAAAGGCTGTGATTTGCGTGGTAACCGCATCCTCTTGCGCACTTGGTACATTTTCACGTTCGATACGGCCAGAAATCCCAAGGATTGCACGCCCGTTAATAGCCTGTCGCACACCAAGGCTTGCGGAGGTGATATGGCCAGAGAGCGCTTCGTTACGGGCATTTGAGACGTCAAAAAAGGTAGCGCGTCCAAACACCGATCCACCTTCTTGGCCCCGGCGTTCAAAATTCGCAATCAAGCCGAACCTATCTTCGTATTTTGAGCCCGCAATGTAGCGGGTGCTTATCGAAGGCGCGAAGGCGTAGGTAAGCTGTGATCTAGCAGTGCGAACCCCAGCGGTGAGGCTGAAAATAGCGTCATCATAGGTGCTGGTCTTTGCCTCGGTCAGATCGAAACCCAAGGTGGCAAATCCACTGATAGCGGCTTTGGCGGAGCTCAATGATGCGATGGGTCTGCGAAAATTCAGCGCACCAACAGCTCGGAGGCCAAATTCGTCTGATGTTTCACGATCAAATACAAAGGGCAGCATAACGCCGCCGGAGTCCACCAAGACCGTGTCTGAGGCATAGCGGCGTTGATTGCCAACCTTGACCACAGACAGGCTGAGATCCCAATCAAAGCCCCGGCGGCTGTCGATTGCACGGATAAAGGCCAGAACACGGTCTTTCACCGGTTCGGGCAGATCGGCTGAAAGCACGATGAAGAATTCTTGACGGGCGCGTTGCCAGTCTTCGGCATTGAAGTAAGCGCGCGCCAATTCTAGACGGACACGCACCAGCGAGGGATCCTGAGCCAAAATCTCAAGAAACACCGGAATGGCTTTTTCAGGCTGACTAGCCTCTACATTGGCCAGTCCCGAGAGAAAGTATCGCTCGATCTGAGCTTGAGTTTCTAAGGGCTTTGCGTTTGCTCCACCGCCGCTCAGCACGAGCGCGAGCATCACTGTGATGGCTGTATTTTTGAAAGGCATTCGAGAGCTTATCTAGCGTGACGCTTGGATAGAGACCGCCCGGAGAGCGGGCGGCCAAAACCGCTGCGGTCTCTCTATTTAATTACGCACTGCGCCAAAGCTGCCGATGTAGGCTGTGTCACCGGACTGAGAATCGAAAACACCGCCCACTTCTTCGGCGTTTGGTCCGAAAAAATTGCCTTCGATATTGCCGTTTACAGCTGTGCCAGAGATGTTACCGCTGAAACCGGAGCCAGATACAGTGGCTGTTCCTGTGAAGTTGAGATCGGATTCAGAGCGGACTACGAAAGTATCTAAGTTTTCAACTATTGTGTTGGTGCTGTCTAAATTCAATGTTCTGAAATCTGACGTGCTAACCGTTAGTTCGGAATCAGCTAGGTAGGTATTGCCGTCATTCAACTGTGCCAAACCGACAGTCTGCCCTCTGTAGCTCGCTGAATTCGTGGGCAGATTTGCTGCGTCGGTACGGGCGCCCACCGATGCTGTCGCAATGCTTCCGTTGTCAGATCCAAATCCATCTATCCAGGCGCCGAACGTTTGATGCTCATAGTCTGTGAGCGCATCACCAATGCCAAAAACTGCAATTTGTTCGCCGTCCGGACTCGCGAATGCTGCTAGATCGCGCACTGCGGTCAGTGGTGAGGCGTTGGTATCAAAAGACACAGTTGCGCTGCCTGCACTAGCCAATATATTTGTTGCGTTTCCGCCTGATCGTTTGATGTCCAAACGCGCAGCCTGATCTGTTTGGCGATCGTTGAGCGTTAACTCTCCCGTGCTGGCGTTTACCCGGAAATTCGCTGAGTTTCCGCGTCCTTCCAACCGTACTGTCCCGTCGTCTGGGAGCTCACTGACACTTGTAAATGCTATTGTTTCGTCACCGCCGCCACCACCGCATGCGCTCAAGGCTGGTGCTGCCAAAAGTGCGATCACGAGGTTTGAAGTTCTGAAGTTCATTAATATTTCCTTAAGTTCAATTTCTAATTGTACTTAATGTGAGTTGTTTATCTGATGTCAACAACAACCCAAGGGTAATGTGACGGGCTATGTCAGCTACATTGTTGTCACAAAGCCATCAGGCGATATACGATCTGGGCGGCGGTGAAATTCCACGCTTCTTCGCCATTTGGGGCCAGTTCAACCACATCAAAGCCCACGCAGCGGCGGCCTTTGAGGGCGTGTTCGACCAGATGCAGCGCCTGGTAGAAGCCGAGGCCGCCGGGGACCGGCGTGCCGGTGGCAGGCATCTGGCTTGGGTCAAGCCCGTCTACGTCAAAGCTCACGTAGACCAGCTCCGGGAAGTCTTCGGGCAGGTCGATGGCGTGGATGTTGTTGACCACGATCTCCTCAGCATCGACATGAAAGACGTTGTTTTCTTTGCGACTTTTTGCCTCTTGCGGGCAGAGTGCGCGGACGCCGAATTGGGCCAGCCGGATGCCATCCTCAGATAGAAGATGCATAACCGAGGCATGGGAGTGTTTTTCGCCCTGATAGGCGATGCGCAGATCCGCATGGGCGTCGATTTGCACGATGCCGATGGGTTGGCCCAAGGCGCGGGCCACGCCGCTGACCGCGCCGTAGCTGAGGGAATGCTCGCCGCCGAGTGTGACGGGCAGTTTGCCTGCTTTCACAACGGCTTCGGTTTTGGCCGCCAGTCGCTCCATGACCTCTGGCAGCGGGCCGTCGCAGTCCAGCGCGGCGTGGGTGTAGATGCCTTTGGCGCAGGGTTCGATACCTTTACAGAGCCGCTCAAGCTCATTGGAAGCTTCGATGATTGCGGCGGGGCCAGCCTCTGTGCCCGCGCCATAAGATACGGTGCGCTCCAGCGGCACGGGGATCACGTGGAAAAACGCGTCCTCAGTGCGCTCGGCTTCAGTCAGTTCGCTGTCCAGAAAAACGCTCATGACAGGCGCTCCTTAAAATCGGTGTAGTCAAATTCGCGCACCATTTTGAGCGCGTCGGTTTCGCTGTTCCACAACGCAATGGCGGGCAAGGGCACGCCGTTGAACGTGTTGGTTTTCACCATGGAATAATGCGCCTGATCGAGGAAGGCGAAGCGCTGGCCGATCTCAAGCGGCTGCGCCCAAGTGTAGTCGCCAATCACGTCGCCCGCGAGGCAGGAGGGGCCGCCAAGTCGATAGCTGTGTCCCACGTCTGCCTCATCCAGAAGGGCGGGGCGATAGGGGGCTTCGATCACGTCAGGCATGTGGCAGGTGGCGGAAATGTCTGTGATCGCCAAATCCATACCGTTGGTGGGCAGATCAAGAATTTCCCCAACCAGAATGCCCGCATCCAGTGCCACCGCCTCGCCCGGCTCCAGATAGACCTCCACACCATAGGTTGCGCGGATTTCCTGGATGAAGGATATCAGCGCGTCGCGGTCATAATCCGCCCGGGTGATGTGGTGCCCGCCGCCGAAGTTGAGCCATTTGAGATCCGCCAGATAGGGGCGCAGTTTGGGCTCCACCGCCGCCCATGTGCGCGCCAGAGGGTCAAAACCCTGCTCACACAAAGTATGCATGTGCAGACCATCCACGCCTTCCATAATGTCCGGGGTGAGCTGGCTCACCGGAGTGCCCAAACGCGAGCAGCGCGCGCAGGGGTCGTATTTGGGAATTTCGCCCTCGGAGTGTTCTGGATTGATGCGCAGGCCGACCTGAACCTTGGCCGCGAGGGCTTTGTTCAGAAAGCGGTTTTTCTGTGCGGGGCTATTGAAGATGATGTGGTCAGAGAGCGCGAGGATGTCGTCGATGTCTGCGTCTTTGTAGCCGGCGCAGAAAGTGGCAACTTTGCCGCCGTATTCTTCGCGGCCCAAACGGGCCTCATATATGCCGCTGGCGCAGGTGCCGCCGAGGTATTGGCGCACCAATGGCGCCAAAGAGAACATGGAGAAGGCTTTGAGCGCGCTCAGCACATGGGCTCCAGAGCGGTCAGAGACATCTTTGAGGATACGCAGGTTGCGGGTGATGGCAGCCTCATCCACCACAAAACAGGGGCTTGGCACACGGCTGAGATCGAAGTCGCGAAACGCGCCTGCGTCCCCGGCCTGGGTTTGCATCATATCAGACATCTTTGGCTCCACGCGGCGAAGGTAGGAGGGGGCACTGCCCCCGTCACCGCAGGCGGTGACTCCCCCGGGATATTTTGGGCAAGAGGAAGGGGCGGCACGCATGAGGCCGCCGCTTGGGGTTTAGAAATTGACCGGACCGTCGAGTTCATGCACCTGCCAAGGCAGGCCGTGTGCATTCAGCATGTCCATGAAGTTGTCAGGGTCGAGCTGCTCCATGTTCCACACGCCGGGCTCTTTCCAGTTGCCTTTCAGCACCTGCGCAGCGCCGATCATGGCGGGCACGCCGGTGGTGTAGGAGACCGCCTGAGAGCCAACCTCTGCATAGCACTCTTCGTGATCGCAGATGTTGTAGATGTAATAGGTCTTCTCGCCGGAGCCGTCTTTGGCCTGACCGGTGGCAATGTCGCCAATGCAGGCTTTGCCTTTGGTCAGCGCGCCCAGATCACCGGGATCGGGCAGCAGGGTTTTCAGGAACTGGATCGGAATGATTTCCTTGCCGTCATGCATCACCGGATCAATGCGGGTCATGCCGACGTTCTGCAGCACCGTAGCGTGCATGATGTAGGCATCGCCAAAGGTCATCCAGAAACGCGCGCGCTCGATTTCCGGGAAATGCGTCGCGAGGCTTTCCAGCTCTTCGTGATACATCTGATACATGTTTTTTGTGCCAACACCGGGGAAGTCGAATTCCACCTTGTTGGTCAGCGCCGGGCTGTGCTGCCATGCGCCGTTTTCCCAGTGACGCACCTCGGCGAGCACTTCGCGCAGGTTGATCTCCGGGTTGAAGTTGGTGGCAAAGGCCTGACCGTTGTCGCCGCCATTGGCATCCAGAATGTCGATCTGGCGGATGGTGTCGAGCTTGTGCTTTTTCAGCCAGGTGGCAAAGACAGAGGTCACGCCCGGATCAAAGCCGGAGCCGAGGATGGCGGTCAGGCCTGCTTCTTTGAATTTGTCCTGATAGGCCCACTGCCAGTGGTATTCAAACTTGGCCACATCTTCGGGCTCGTAGTTTGCGGTGTCCAGATAGTGGCAACCCGCTTCAAGGCAGGCATCCATCAGCACCAGATCCTGATACGGCAGGGCGAGGTTCACCAGAAGCTCTGCACCGGTCTCTTTGATCAGGGCAACCGTGGCGGCCACATCCATGGCGTCCAGTTCCGCGGTCTTGATATCAACACCCACGCGTTCTTTCACACTTGCGGCGATGTCGTCACATTTGGATTTGGTGCGGCTCGCCAGCGTGATCTCGCTGAAGATATCGGCATTCATCGCCATCTTATGAACGGCGGCATGGCTGACGCCACCAGCGCCGACGACAAGTGTCTTTCCCATGAGGTTCTCCTGACTGTTGGTCTTCAGAGGGTTATTCAAAATAGGTGTATCCGTTCATCGAGCCCCGATAGGCCCCGATGAGGGTTTTGCGTTCTTTGGATTGCAGGTGGCCGGCAGAGATCGCCTCATCCACCATTTTGCGGAAGGCCGCGATGCAGTCGGCCGGGTCATATTCCACATAAGAGAGCACCTCGGCGATGGTGTCGCCTTCCTGCTCATGCAGCAGATCAAAGCCGCCATCTGCGCGTAGGTCGATGGTGACGACATTGGTGTCGCCAAAGAGGTTGTGCAGATCGCCCAGCGTTTCCTGATAGGCGCCCACAAAGAACACGCCCAGACAATAGGGGCGGTCTTCGGGCAGGGTATGCACCGGCAAGGAAGGTGCGATGTCTCCGGCAAGAATGAATTTGTCCATCTTGCCATCGCTGTCACAGGTGATGTCAGACAGCACAGCACGGCGATCCGGCATCTGGTTGAGCATCTGCAGCGGGATAATCGGGTGCAGTTGGTCGATGGCCCAGACATCCGGCAGCGACTGGAACAGCGAAAAGTTGCAATGGTAGACGTCGGCCACCTGTTGCAGCTCTCGATCCAGATCGCTGTTTGGTTCACTTTCGCGCGCTATCACTTTGATATCAGACATCAAACGCAGGAAGATGCGCTCCGCACGCGCCATCTGGCGCAGGTCGATATGGCCACGGCGGAAAAGGGCGCGCAGCTCGTCGCGGTAGAACCGCGCGTCGTTCCAGCATTCCTGCACGCGCGCCGGAATGAGATAGCCGCCAATCGCCGCAAGGTCGGTGACATAATGGTGGTCGTCTGGCTGCACCTCTGGCGCGTCCGGTGCGTCGTAGAGCGTGCTCTCGAGAACATCAAACACCAGCATCGAAGAGGTGGCAGAGACCGCACGGCCGCTTTCCGTCACCAGAACCGGATGGGGCAGCTCCGCCTCATCCATGGCGTAGCCCACCGTTTCCACGATATTGGCGCAGTATTCTTCGACCGTGTAGTTGATCGAGTTTTCAGAGGCGCGTTTTTCACCGGTGTAGTCCACGCCCAGACCGCCGCCGAGATCCAGATGGGTGAGCGGCACACCTTCGTGGGTGAGTTCGGTGAAATAACGGCAGGCCTCAGAGACGGCGCGGCGCACATCGTTCACATCCGGCACCTGACTGCCAAGATGGGAGTGCTGCAGCTTCAGACAATGCAACAGGTTTTCGTTGCGCAGACGATCCACCACGCGCAGAAGCTGATCGGTGTTCATGCCAAAGGCGGAACGGTCTCCGGAGCTGCTTTGCCATTTGCCGCTGATCTGGTTGTTGAGTTTCACCCGCACCCCAAGCAGCGGATCAATGCCAAGCTCTTTGGCGACCTCGATGACGATCTCCGCCTCTTTTGGGCTTTCCAGCACGATGACGGTGTTGAAGCCCAAACGCTGCGACAGGATCGCAAGACGGACAAATTCGGCGTCTTTCACGCCGTTGCAAATGATCAGCGCCTCTTTGGAAAGGCGGTGCGCCAAAGCAATCACCAGCTCCGGTTTGCTGCCTGCTTCGAGGCCGAATTCATACTGACGCCCAAACTCCACAATGCGATCAACCACTTGCGATTGCTGGTTCACCTTGATCGGGAAGACACCACGATAGCTACCACGGTAGTTGGTCTTGCTGATTGCTTGCGCAAAGCTCTCATTGAGGTGCCGAATTTCCGCTTCAAGAAAGCTTTTGACACGCAGCAATAGCGGGCTTGCGATGCCGCGCTGCTGGAGATCTTCGAGAATGCCGGGCAGGCTGATCGGCTTTGCGTCCGGAAAAGCCGGATCACAAAGCGCGACATCACCGTTCGGCAGAACAGTGACCAGTCCTTTGCTCCAACGATCGATGCCGTAAATGGAGTCAGAGAGCGGCTGTTCATGGGACATGAGAACAAACCTTAGCTGATATTTGATAAGATGGAAGAAGGGGCAGGCGATAACGCGATCGCAGGCGACTAGGCGGGCTCTATTTGCCCCGCATTACGAAGATGAAGCCATTTCATCTGAGCACACTCCCAAGCCATTTCTCAGCGGCAACGCTGCACGAAACTGCGCTGGCCATTAAGTTTGCAAAGACCCTCTGTCAAATGAAAAAATCACCGCCGTGCAGAAATCCTCAGAGGCGTCACCCGGAGGAGGCTTTGTCAATTGCCGTGCGCATCCAGCGTTGCAGGTGCATGACGGGATGTTCGGAGTTCACGCCGCCCTTTGGATCGACCACCAGCGGGCCGGGTTTATACCCGCGCGATTGCAAGCCGCGCTGCACGGATTCGACCAATGTGATGTCTTCAGCCACCGTCGTGTCGCGGTCTTGCTGGGCAAGCTGGCGCAGCTTCGGATCCTCAGCGCCGCCAACGGAATACCAGCCACGCCAGACCACCACATGATCCGCATCCACCGCGCGCCAGTGATAGGTGTTCAGCACATTGCCGGGGTAGACCTGAAAAGAAAACATCGGCCAGAGAAACCAGCTGGAATATTCGTCAAAATGCTCAAAGCCAGAATGAATGTCATAGGTCATGTCCTCAAGGCTCTGGCATTCGGTGGTGTGACGCAGGCATTTGCCCTGGGGCTGGATGTCGTAGGTTTCAGGCTTCACCACGCCGCTGGCAAAGGTCGGATGATTGAGCGCGCAGTGATAGCATTCCGAGTAGTTTTCGACCGAGACTTTCCAGTTGCAGCGCTCTGGGATTTCGACCCATTCCAGCGGTTTGAGGTCGGCCCAATTGGGCACCCATTCAGAGAGCTCGGCCCGTGCGTTTGGGAACCAGTCCTCCATCGGTGCTGCCTCGGGATCAAGGTTCACGAAGAGAAAACCAAGGAACTCTTCTGCCTGAACTTCCATCAGGCAAACCGTTGATTTCTCGAAACCTTCCACGGCCTTTAGATTGGGGCCCGCGCGCAGTTGGCCGGTAAGCTCATAGGTCCATGCGTGATAAGGGCAGACCACAACGCGGGTGCGGCCTGTACCTTGGACCAGTTGGTGTGCGCGGTGCTGGCACACATTGTAGAACACGCGGATTTTCTGATCCTGACCCCGGATGGCAAAGAGGCTTTCGCCCGCGATGTCAAAGGTGGTGTAGCTGCCCGGATCGGGGAGATCAGAGGTATGGCAGGCGAATTGCCACGTCTGCGCCAGAAGACCCTGTGTTTCGATCCGGAAGACCTCCGGATCAGTGTAATAGCGAGCCTCCAATGAGCGCAGAATGTCAGCCATCACCCTTCCTCATGATAAAGCCCCAGTTTGTGCCGGCGGGCGTGAAAGGTTTCGACACGCGCCACCACCTCGTCGCTCGCAACCGCAATCACAAAAGACAAAAGCGTCTCCAAGAGCGCGATGATGCTGACGGAGGAGGGAAAAAACTGTGGCGTGTCACAAGACACCACAAAGCCATGATCCGCGGCCCGTATGATCGGGCTTGCCGGACTGTCGGAGATGGCGATGATGCACATGCCTTGATCGCGTGCAGTTTCCACCGCCTGCACCACCTCAGAGCGGTAAGGGCGGCAGGTGATGGCTATCAGGACATCTTTGCCTGTCGCCCAGGCCAGATCGTCAATGGGCGTGGAGCCCGGTTTGGGGATCGCGTGAAAACGCACCATGCCTGTGGAGGCCAGATAGGTGAAATTGCGGGCGTTGGAATTGTTGACCCCCACGCCGAGCGTGAAGACATTGTCAGCGGCCCAGATGGCTTTGGCAGCGGCGTGAAGGTGTTCTGCACTGATCCCGCCAAAACTGTCTTCAATATTGCGCAGGGTGCTCTGCACCATATCCGCATAAAGCCCGCCCAGATCGCCGGATTTCTGAATGTCCTGTAGTAGACGCGCACGGTCGGGGAAATCCGCAGCCCCGCGGCGGATCGCCTCGCGAAACGGGTCACGAAAATCATCGTAGCCCTCAAACCCCACCTGCCGTGCCATGCGCACAACTGTGTTGGGTTTCACATTCGCGGCCTCGGCGATTTCACGCACGGTGGAAACGCCCACATCGCGCGGGTTTTCCAGCACATAGGTCGCCGCCTTGCGCGTCTCTGGCGTTAGCGCAGGCAGTTCTTCCGCCAACCGCTCCAGAATCGTATTTGACACATTTGTACCATTCATGATTGACGATGGTATTTTTGATCGCTTAGCCTGTCGAGAGAAAAATGCGCTAGGAGGAAGCGGACGTGGCAACGGAATTTCCTACTCAGGCACGGGTGGTCATCGTGGGTGGCGGTGTGATGGGCGTTGGGTTGGCCTATCATCTGGGCCATGAGGGCTGGGGCGCAGAGACGGTTCTGCTTGAGAAGGCAGAGCTGACCAGCGGCAGCACATGGCACGCGGCGGGGCAAATCACCCATTCGACCTCCAGCTTTGGCCTTGGCAAATGTGTGGACTACAACATTGGTCTCTATTCCGGCGCGCTTGAGGCGGAGACAGGCCAACCCGTGACATGGCATGGCTGCGGCTCGTTCCGGCTGGCCTATAACGAAGATGAAATGGATTGGCTGCGCCACACGCTGTCGGTGGGCCGCGCGCTGGGGTTCAATATCTCGCTGGTCGGGCCGGATGAGATCGCCAAACACCATCCGTTCTATAATCTTGAGGGCGTTCTGGGCGCTCTGCACACGCCGGATGATGGCCATGTGGATCCTACAAATGTGACCATGGCCATGGCGGCAGGCGCGCGTCAAAAGGGCGTGCGGATCATCCGCCATTGCCGTGCTACCAATATCACCCAGGCACCAAGTGGCGAATGGCTGGTTGAAACCGAACAGGGCACGATCCGCTGTGAGCATGTGGTGAATGCGGGCGGAACCTATGCGCGGCAGATGGGCGAATGGTCTGGGCTGCAGCTGCCGATGACCTCGATGACGCATCATTATTTTGTCACCGAACCTGTGCCGGAATTCGCAGCGCTTGAACGTGAGCTGCCGGTGATCCGCGATGATCGCAAAGTCTCGGGCTATATCCGCATGGAACAAAAACGCGGGCTGATCGGGATTTACGAGAAGAGCAATCCGAATTCCGTGTGGCATGATCACTGCCCGTGGGACTATGAAAACTGGCTGTTTGATGCGGACTATGACCGCGTGATGCCCTGGCTTGAGGAAAGCCTGAACCGTATGCCAATTTTTGCGGAATTAGGCATTCAACGCGAGGTACACGGCGCGATCAGCCATCCGCCCGATGGCAACCCGCTGATCGGCCCTGCGCCGGGTATGCGCAATTATTGGTGCTGCTGTGGCACGCAAATCGGCATTGGCTGGGGGCCGGGCTTGACCCGTGAGCTGGCGCGCTGGATGGTGCATGGGGCGGCGGATATCTCCATGCGGGAGTTTGATCCGCGCCGCTTTGGCAGCTACGCGAGCAAGGCGTGGCAAGTCACAAAGGCGGAGGAAGACTACTGCCTGCGTCATGAGATACCGTTTCCGCATTACAACCGCTTGGCGGGGCGACCGATCAAACCTTCGCCGCTCTATGAGACCTTGAAGGCCAAGGGCGCGGTGCATGAGGAAGTCTATGGTTTTGAGCGCCCGCGCTGGTTTGCGCGGTGCGGTGTGGCGCAGCAGGATCACTACTCCTTCCGTCGCACGGCAGTGGACGACATGGTCGCTGCGGAGGTCAAAGCGGTACGTGAACGGGTCGGTGTCATGGATGTCACGGCATTTACCAAAGTTGAGGTGTCCGGCCCGGATGCCTACGCGCTTTTGGACAGGCTGACTGCCAATCGGATGCCGCAGAAAGATGGGGCAATCACGCTCACCCATATGCTCAATAAGCGGGGCCGGATCGAGTTGGAAACAACAATCCTACGCATGAATAAAGATCGGTATTATCTTGTTTGCGCTGCGTTTTTTGAACAACGCCTTCTGGACCATCTGGCGCATAACCGTACCGATGAGCAGGTGGTGGTGACGCCGCTTTCAGAAGCCTGGGCGGCAGTGTCGCTCAACGGACCAAAGAGCCGAGACGTGCTCGGTGCTTGTACGGAAACAGATTTGTCCAACGCTACGTTCCGCTGGCTGTCTGCTCAGGAGATCACCGTCGCGGGGCATCAGGTCTGGGCGCTGCGCATGTCTTATGCCGGAGAGCTGGGCTGGGAGTTGCACATGCCTGCCGAGGCCTGTCTGGACGTTTACAACGCGCTCTGGGCTGCTGGCGCGCCGCATGGGATCGCGGATTATGGCAGCTTCGCCATGAACGTGATGCGCATGGAGAAGGGTTTCAAAGGCGCCGGAGAGCTGACCAATGAGGTCACATTGGCGGAGGCAAACGTGTTAAGGTTTGTGCGCACGGACAAAGCGTTCCTCGGGCGGGAGTTTACCCTGAACCAGGATCTGCCTTGGGTCTGTGCTTACCTAGAAATTGAGCCCGACGGGGAAATTGACGGCCATGGCGGCGAGGCGGTTCTGCACAATGGTGAGGTGGTCGGGGCGACAAGCTCTGTCGCATATGGGCCAGCTGTCGGCAAAATTCTCGCTTTTGCCTATGTGAAACCAGCGGCCGCAGCGCCCGGCACAGATCTGGAGGTGGTCATTCATGGGCAGCCGCGACAGGCGCGTGTGCTTGGGCAACCGGCCTATGATCCAGACAGTCTGCGCCCGAGAGCGGATGTGCGCGAGGTGGCCACATGTCCGTAGTCAAGCTTTCGCTCTGGTCCGTGGACCTGACCAGCCATGAAAACTACTACATGGCTGAGCGCAAAAGCTGCACGACCGTGGCAAGCCATGTGCTGTGTCTTGAGACAAATGAGGGCCTGAAAGGGTGGGGCGAGGTCTGCCCGATCCCGCATTACCTGCCTGCCTTTGCAAAGGGTGTACCCAGTGCGATTGTCGAAATGGCGCCGGAAATCCTCGGGGCCGAGCTGGCAGGCGTGGATGCGCTGATGCATCGACTGGACGCCCATCTGATCGGCCACCCGGATGCCAAATCCCTCGTGGATATCGCGCTTTGGGATCTTTGGGGTAAGATCACGGAGCAACCGCTCTATGCCTTGCTCGGCGGGCGCACGCGGCGGGATATGCCGCTTTATCATTCGATCACCTGTATTGCGCCGGATGAGATGGCAAGGATAGCCCGGGAGGCCTACGCCACAGGCATTCGGCAGTTTCAGGTGAAGCTGGGCGCGGATGCAGACTGGCAAGCGGATGCGGAACGTCTGATCAAGGTGCGCGAGGCCGTGGGCATGGGGCCGATTGTCTATGGCGACTGGAACTGCGGGGCAACGCGTCTGCAGGCCACGCGCACAGGGCGCGCGGTCGCGCATCTGGATGTGATGCTGGAACAGCCCTGCAAGACGCTAGAGGACTGCGCGGCGGTGCGACAAGCCACCGGTTTGCCCATGAAACTGGATGAGGGCGCGCATGATTTGGCCACTTTGTTGACGGCCTATGAGCTTGGCATCATGGATGCGGTGGCCTTGAAACTCTCCAAATTTGGCGGGCTATCCGCCATGCGCCGCGCACGGGATCTCACGGTGCATCTTGGGGCTGAGATTTGTGCTGAATGCACCTGGGGCTCTGACATTGTGACCGCCGCGGCGCTGCATTTTGCGGCCTCAACACCCAAAGGCGCGCTGCTGAACACCTGTGATCTTTCAGGCTACGTCAGCCCACGGCTGTGCCCTGAGGCGCCAACACGCAGCGCAGGCCGTATTGCGCCGCCGGAAGGGCCGGGATTGGGGGTAACGCCGGATCTGGATGTCTTGGGATCGCCAATTTTAGAGCTGGAGTGAATGATGAACAGAGTGCACAGCCAAGCGGAGTGGATCGCGCGCGCGCAGGAAGTTCTGCCTGCGGGGGGATTTGGCAATTTTGACGCCGACATCATCATCGCACGTGGTGAGGGCAGCCGGGTCTGGGATGAAAACGGCAAGGAATACGTCGACTATCTGATTGGCTCCGGTCCGATGCTTTTGGGTCATGGCCATCCGGAAGTTATGGAGGCCGTGCTTGAGCAACTGCCGAATGGCATGACGTTTTTTGCCAATAACGCCAAGGGTATCGAACTGGCAGAAGCGATCGGGGAGGCGGTGCCCTGTTGTGAGCAGGTGCGTTTTGTGACCTCTGGCGGGGAGGCGGATATGTATGCCATCCGTCTGGCGCGGGCCTATACCGGCCGCGACAAGATCCTGAAGTTTGAGGGCGGCTACCACGGGATGAGTGCAGAGGCGCAGATGAGCCTTGCCCCTAGTAAGCGCGTGAACTTTCCGCAAGCTGTGCCTGACAGTGCAGGCATTCCACAAGGCGTGGCGGATCAGATGCTGATCGCGCCCTTTAATGATCTGGACGCCGTGGCGGCGCTGCTCTCAGAACATGCGGATATCGCGGCAATTATCGTGGAGCCGCTGCAACGCATTATCCCGCCGGAACCAGGTTTTCTGCAGGGGCTGCGCGCGCTCTGTGACAAGCACCACGTGTTGCTGATATTTGATGAAATTGTCACCGGATTTCGGCTGGCCTATGGTGGGGCACAGGAGCGTTATGGCGTGACGCCAGATATTTGCACCCTTGGCAAAATCATCGGGGGCGGCTTTCCGCTCGCCGCTCTTGGGGCCAGTCGCGAGATCATGGCGCATTTTGACAAGCCCGTCATCGGCCCGGAAAAATGGCTCATGCAGCTTGGCACATTGTCCGGCAATCCTGTCGCCGCCACAGCCGGGCTGAAGACCATGGAGGTGCTGCGGCGGGAAGGCACCTATGACAAGCTGCGTGAAACCGGGCGCAGGCTGCAGGAGATGCAACGCACTGCGCTCACATCCGCTGGGATCACCCATCAGATCGTTGGAGATGAAACGCTGTTTGATCTCTATTTCACAGGTTCACCTTGCCGGGACTATCGCAGCGCACAGCACGATGTGCCGCAACAAAACGCGCTCTATAATGCCACCTTGCGCGCTCATGGCGTGTTCAAATCTCCGGGCAAACTCTATCCGTCGCTTGCGTTGACGGAAGATGATCTGGCGCTGACCAAGCGCGCTGTTTCTGAAGCTGTCAGGGCCATTGCCGAAGGCTAACTTTCGGAAAAACCGAACTCGCAGGACATGAGCTGCCACAATCTCTAAGTTCACGGATCGAAATGCGCATATTTTGAGCTGTGCCATTTTTTTTGGCAAAGCTCTTGGGCGGCGGAGGAAATGTGTTAACGTGCTTCCACCTGAAACTTGACCAAGAAGTAAAAACACGAACGGTTGTTTCACAAGCCACCAACAGGGGAAAAAGATGAGTAAAATAGGCAATTTAAACCGGCGCTCATTGCTGGCGTCGGCATTGGGCTTTGGTCTGGTCGCTGGCGCAGGTGCGGCAGTGGCAGACGCGGTGAAAGTCTCTGCGATCTACACGCTGCCCGTCGAGCAGCAATGGATCAGCCGCATTCACAAGGCGCTGAACGCAGCGGCTGAGCGTGGCGACATCGAGTACACATTTTCTGAAAACGTGGCCAACTCCGACTATGAGCGCGTGATGCGGGAATATGCGGAGCAGGGCGCGCAGCTGGTTGTCGGCGAAGTCTTTGGCCTTGAACGTGCGGCGCGCAAAGTGGCAAAGGATTATCCTGAAACCGCCTTCCTGATGGGCTCGTCCTTTGGCCCGGTTGCACCGAATTTCTCGGTGTTTGACAACTGGATTCACGAGCCTAGCTACCTGTCTGGCATGATTGCGGGCAAGGCGACGGAAAGCAATGTGATCGGCATGGTTGGCGGCTACGCCATTCCAGAGGTGAACCGTCTGATGCATGCCTTCATGGATGGCGCGCGCGAGGTGAATCCAGAAGTTAAGTTCATCGTGAACTTCATCGACAGCTGGTATGATCCACCCAAAGCCAAAGAGAGCGCCTTTGCGATGATGGATGCGGGTGCGGATGTGATGTATGCGGAGCGCTTTGGCGTGTCTGACGCGGCTGTGGAACGCGGCGTGAAGGCCGTGGGCAACGTGATTGACACCTCCGGTGACTATCCGGGCACCATTCTGGCCTCGGCCCTGTGGCACATGGAAGCCACCATCGACAAAGCCATCGCCAACGTCAAAGGCGGCAGCTTTGAGGCGGCGGACTATGGTCAATACAGCTACATGGCCTACGGCGGCGGCTCTCTGGTGCTGGATGAGGCTTTGGTGCCTGCCGAGGTGGTCGACGCTGTGCGTGCCAAGGAGACCGAGATCATGGACGGCCTGTTCCGTGTAAACGTGAACGACGCACGCCCCGTGTCTGACAACTGATGACATAGGAGGCCGGCCATCCGCCGGCCTCGCACATCCATGACACAGACAATTGTTCTATCCCTCAAAGGGCTCTCCAAGCGATTTGGCTCGGTTGTGGCTAATGACGACGTGAGCCTTGATTTGCATCAGGGTGAGGTGCTGGCGCTGCTTGGTGAAAACGGTGCCGGCAAAACCACGTTGATGAATATGCTTTTCGGCCACTACTTGCCGGACAGCGGCGCCATTGATGTGCGCAACGAAATTGGCGCGATCGAGCCACTCACGCTGGGCCATCCGCAGGCGGCGCTCTCTGCGGGCATCGGCATGGTGCACCAGCACTTTACCTTGGCCGAAAACCTCAATGCGCTCGACAATATTGTGCTTGGCTCAGAGCCGCTTTGGCGGTTGCGTCGCGACAGTGCTATGGCACGCAGTAAGATCGAAAAGATCATGTCTGACACAGGCTTGCAGGTCGCTCTGGATGTGCCTGTCGGGCGGTTGTCAGTGGGGGAACGGCAGCGTGTCGAAATCCTGAAGGCGCTTTACCGCGATGTGCGCATTCTGGTGTTGGACGAGCCGACCGCTGTCTTGACGCCGCAAGAAGCGGACACGCTTTTTGAGAATATCGGCGCGATGACAAAGCGCGGATTGTCTGTGATCTTTATTTCTCACAAGCTGCGCGAAGTGCTCGCGTTTTCCCATCGCATCGCGGTGCTGCGCCATGGTGTGAAAGTGGGCGAGATCGCCACCAAAGATGCGGATGAACGCAGCATTGCGCGCATGATGGTGGGCGCGGACACGCCCGAAACCCAGCGCGAGGACATGACGCCCGGTGCGCCGATCATGACTCTTGAAAATGTCTCAGTGACGGGCCGTTCAAAACGCGACAGCCTGACCAACGTGAGCTTTCAGGTCGCGCGCCATGAAATCCTTGGTGTTGCCGGTGTATCGGGCAACGGGCAAAGCGCGCTTGCCGGGCTGATCTCTGGCCTGAACATCCCCAGCAACGGGGTGTTTAGAATCGACGGCGAAGCGATTGCCCATGGCAACCCTTCTGCGATGATCAAAGCGGGGGTGGGGCGCATCCCCGAAGACCGCCACCATGACGGCATTGTCGGCTCCATGAGTGTGGCTGAGAACATGGTGATCGAGCGGTTGAATGATCCTGAAGTGCAGTCCGGCGGTATTCTGAAACGTGAGGCGATTGCTGAGAACGCCGCGCGTTTGACGGAAGCCTATGACGTGCGCGGCCCGGGCGTGAGCGCGCGGGCACGGCTGCTGTCTGGCGGCAATATCCAGAAGCTCATTCTGGCGCGGGTGTTTGAACAATCGCCCAAGCTCATTCTGGCCAATCAGCCGACACGGGGCCTTGATATGGGCGCGGCGGCTGAGGTGGCCCGTCGCTTGCTTGAGGCGCGCAAACAAGGGGCCGGTGTGGTGCTGATCTCCGAAGATCTGGACGAGCTGCTTGGCCTGTCGGACCGGATCATGGTGATCCATGACGGTGAGCTGATCGAAGCCTTTACAAGAGACCGAGAGGAAATCGGCCTGATGATGGCAGGAGAATACGAATGATCCGCATCGAGCCACGAAATGCGCCTTCGCGCGCTTTGACACTGGGCATTCCGGTGCTGTCAGCCTTGATAGCCTTGGCCTTAGCCGCGGTGCCGTTGATGTTTGCCGGAGCCAATGTTGCGACAGCATACGGCGAAATGTTTCGCGGGGTCTTTGGCTCCACCTTTGCTTTCACCGAAATGCTGACCCGCGCGACGCCTTTGATCTTCACCGGGCTCGCCGCTGCACTCGCGTTCCGCGCGCGGCTCTGGAACATTGGTGCCGAAGGCCAGCTTTATCTTGGTGCCATGGCCGCCGTGGCCGTGGGTGCCGGGTTTCTAGATGTGCCCGCCATTGTGTTGGTTCCAACCATCATTCTCTGCGGTTGTGCCGCGGGGGCAGCGGGCATGGTGGCCTCCACTGCGCTGAAGACCCGCTTTGGCGCGGACGAGGTGGTGACCACCTTGCTTTTGAACTTCATCATCTTGATTTTCCTACAATATATGCTGGAAGGCCCGTTGCAGGATCCCATGGGGCTGGGCTGGCCACAAAGCGCGCCCATACTGGATCAAGGCATGTTACCGCCGCTGATGGAGCGGATGCGCGTGCACAGCGGGCTGTTCATCGCGCTCTTCTGTGCGGTGGTGGCGCAATTCATGCTCACCCGCTCCGTTTGGGGCTTCAAATTGCGCGCGGTTGGTGAAAACGCCGCTGCCGCACGCCATGCAGGTATCCCGGTAAACCGCACCATGATGAGCGTCGCCATTGTCTCCGGTGCGCTGGCTGGCATGGCTGGCGTGAGCGAAGTGGCGGGTCTGAAAGGTTATTTGACCGCCGATCTCTCTCCAGGCTTTGGCTACACCGGCATTGTGGTTGCGATGCTCGCGGGGCTGTCGCCGGTGGGCGTGGTGATCTCCGCTTTGTTCATTGCGTCGGTCTTTGTTGGGGCAGATTCCATGAGCCGCGCCATGGGCGTGTCGTCATATCTGGCGGATCTGGTGGTTGCGATGTCTTTGCTCTGCGTGCTGATCGGGGGCTTCTTCGCCCGTTTCCGCATCGCGCGCGTGGCTTCCGGCAAAGGAGAAGGCGCATGATGGATATTCTGAACATCCTGTTGAGTGAAAGCTTCTGGGCCGCCTCTCTGCGCATCGCAACTCCGCTGATATTTGGCGTGCTCGGCGCGCTTCTTTGTGAGAAGTCTGGCGTGTTAAACCTTGGTATCGAAGGGGTTTTTGTGGCTGGCGCCATGTCGGGGTGGATGGCTGTCTGGCTGGGCGCAGGTCTTTGGGGCGGGGTCTTGGTCGCCGCAGGAGCGGGGGCCTTCTTTGGCCTCATCCATGCGCTGCTGACCGTGCCATTGGGCCTCAGTCAACACGTTTCAGGCCTTGGGGTCACGCTGTTTGCCACCTCAGTGAGCTATTTCACCTACCGCACCGCCTTGCCCAATGTCTCTTCACCACCACGCATCGAGCCCTTCCGTGCGCTTGATATTCCGGTGCTGTCTGACTTGCCGTTTCTGGGGCCAGTGCTGTTTCAACAGACAGCGTTGACCTGGCTCGCGCTGCTGATGGTCGTGGTCATTTGGTACGTGCTTTACCGTACGCCTCTTGGCGTTGCCATTCAGGCGGTGGGCGACAATCCGGACAGTGTCGATGCGCAAGGGCTCTCGGTTTATGGCTTGCGGATTGGTGCAGTTGTGGCCGGTTCCGCGCTGATGGCGCTTGGCGGTGCGTTCCTCACCATGTCGGCCTTTGATGCCTTCTTCTTTGGCATGGTGAACGGGCGCGGCTGGATCTGCATTGCGCTTGTGATTTTCGCAAGCTGGCGGCCGGGCAAAGCGCTGCTGGGGGCCTTGCTGTTTGGGGCATTTGACGCGCTTCAGGTGCGGCTGCAAACCGAAGTTGGTGCCGTGATCCCAAGCCAGGCGTTTCTGGCCGCACCTTATGTGTTGTCCATTATTGCCCTTGTTGTGGCCGCCCGCCGCGCCGATTATCCGCGCGCGCTTCTGGCGCCATGGTTCAAAGGTCAACGTTGAGGATTGAGAAATGTTTGATCTGATTGTCAAAAACGCCAGTCTGCCAGATGGGCGCAAGGGGCAAGACATCGCCGTTAAGGAAGGTGTGATTGCCGCTGTTGAGGCGGGCATCACAGCTGAGGCCCAAGAAGTGATCGATGTCGGCGGGAACCTTGTGTCGCCGCCCTTTGTGGATCCGCATTTTCACATGGACGCCACGCTGTCGCTTGGCACGCCGCGCATGAATGTCTCTGGCACCTTGCTGGAAGGCATCGCGCTTTGGGGCGAGTTGAAGCCGATCCAAAGCGTTGAAGACATCATCGCGCGGGCCATGCGCTATTGCGACCTGGCGGCCTCTATGGGGCTTGGTGCGATCCGCACCCATGTAGACACTTGCGATGACGAACTGAAAGGGGTTCGGGCGCTGCTGGAGGTGCGCGAGCAGGTCAAGGACTACATCGAATTGCAGCTCGTGGCCTTCCCGCAGGATGGCGTGCTACGCGACCCGACAGCCATGGCAAACACCATTCGTGCGCTTGATATGGGTGTGGATGTGGTCGGCGGCATCCCGCATTTTGAGCGCACCATGGCCGATGGCGCAGAGTCCGTGCGTCAGCTTTGTGAGATTGCGGCAGAGCGCGGTCTGATGGTCGACATGCATTGTGATGAAAGTGACGATCCGCACAGCCGCCAAATCGAAACGCTGGCCTACGAGACCCAGCGGCTGGGGCTGCAGGGCAGGGTGGCTGGCTCTCACCTGACCTCCATGCACTCGATGGACAACTACTACGTGTCCAAGCTGATCCCCTTGATGGTCGAAGCAGGTGTGCACGCGATCCCCAATCCGCTGATTAACATCATGTTGCAGGGGCGCCATGACACCTATCCCAAACGCCGAGGCCAGACCCGTGTGCGCGAGCTGCGTGATGCGGGCATCACCGTGGGCTTTGGTTCTGACTGTGTGATGGACCCGTGGTATTCGCTTGGTAAGGCGGACATGCTTGATGTGGCCTTCATGGGGCTGCATGTGGGGCAGCTCTCCAGCCGCGAGGATATGGCGTGGTGTTTTGAGGCTGTGACCACCAACTCCGCCAAAATCATGGGGCTGGAAGGGTACGGCCTGGCCCCGGGCTGTCGCGCCAACATGGTGCTCTTGCAGGCCCAAGACCCGATTGAAGCGATCCGCCTGCGGGCGCATCGTCTGGCGGTGATCCGCAGCGGCAAGGTGATTGCACAGAACGCCCCGCAGATGACAGCGCTGTCTCTGCCCGGCCGACCAAGCCATGTGGATCCGGCAGCTTATGCACCGTCCTCTGAGGGCTAAAATCCCGCACGCGCCGAGAGCAGATCTTGGCGCGTGATTTTATGCAGAAATCCGGTAGGCTTTGGGGGTCTTACCGGTACAGCGCTTGAAGGCGCGCACAAAGCTTGCGGTCTCAGAGAAGCCCAGAACACGGGCGATCTCTTCGATGCTCAGATCCGCCTCGCGCAAATACTTCACCGCAAGTTCGGTGCGCGTCATATCGACAATATCGCTAAAGGTTGTTTCTTCGCGCTTCAGATGCCGACGCAGGGTGCGGCTCGTGAGGTTCATGCGGTCGGCAATCTCTTCCATGCTGGAGGACAAACAACCGCTTTGCAGCAGAGTATTGCGGACCTGAGCTGAGACGGCGTTTTGCTGGTTAAGCTCGGACAACTCCCTTTCACACATCTGCACAACGCTCTGAAATGTCACAGTGTTCCCACGCTCAAGCGGGCGCTCAAACCAATCGGGCGACACATGGAAGCGGTTTTGCGCGGCCCCGTACCGGATCTCTTTGGCGGCCTCCGGCGGCAAAGTGTAATCGCTGTCCTCAGGATAGCGCAGCTCAATCAGGTCTGAGTGAAACCGATCCCCAACCACATCATTGTGCAGCGCATTGAAGATGCCCATCTGCAGGTTCACGAGGAAGGTATAAAACGCCCGATCCGCATAAGCCGCGCCAAGCGGTTCTGCTTCCCATCCCTGTGCGCCGTCCTCAAAGGAAAACGCCAGTCGGGACGTTGGAGCCGCCAGATGGTGAAACTTGCGCGCGAAAGCCACGGTCTCTAGATAGTTTGTGCTGCAAAGCACCGCGTAACCGTACATGCCGTAAGCGGAAATTCGGATGTGGCTGCCGATCTCATAGGGTAAATGCGGGTGCCAGAACCGTTCAGAGATATTCCTGAGGGCATGCAATATCTGCGCTGACGAGACGCGCAGAGCGCCGTCTTTCAATGCATGGGGCTCAAGCTCAGTGCCTTCAAAGACATGCGCCGTGTCGATGCCCCGTTTTTTCAATGCTGCCAAGGCCGCGTTGAGCTTGGCCGTATGGTAGATCCTGTCTTCCAAAACTGCTCCAGTACGTCCGAAAGCGCCTATGCAAAAGGCGATCGTCACAGTGCTTCACATATGTCCGATTTTTCCGGTCAGATGCAAGCCATACGACCCCGCGTTTTCCCAATGTCTTGCGTGAAAAAGAGTACTGCCCTTCAAACGTGCACCTTGCCAAAGAGCCTGTAAAGCGTGGACGCCATTACGCAATGCTCACCTTGCGAGGGAACCTCTGAGGTTAACTATATAACCTGCTGATTTAACTTCGGTAATTTTCCCGTGTCCTAAATTGTCAAAATTCTGGCCTATGGCGACATAGCATCCAATTTCGCTCTCCAGCATAAATACCGATGGAGGACCAGGGAGGCGACTGAAAACCGTTGGGGCAGGCCGCGCAGCAATTGTCTGCGTGATCTCATCAAGCCAACCTTAAGCATATCTGCGCTTGAGGGAGAGGTTATTTATGATGTGATAGCAAGAGCTTGCAACGCATAACGGTTTCTCAATCTGCCTTCCTTCGATCGGATAAGAACGAGGAGTAAGCCGATGAAATTTACCAAATTCGCCACCACCTGTGCGCTCGCGTTGGGCGTTATGAGCAGCACAGCGCTTGCGGAAACCACTTTGAAACTGGCCACCGTTGCGCCGCTGTCGTCCCCATGGGGTCAGTGGGCACAAGGCGTGGCGAAAAAGATCGAAGAAGAGTCCGGCGGTGAGATGAAAATCGAAGTCATCGGCGATGCGCAGCTGGGCGACGAGCAAACCATTTTGCGCCAAGGCATGAAAGGCCGCGTCGATCTGGTGCTTGTGTCCAACATTCCGCTGTCCCTGATCGGTCAGGAGATGGATCTGGTGTCGTCTCCCTTCCTCTATGACAGCGTTGAGCAGGGCAGCTGTGTGGCCTTCAACCACCTGAGCGAAATTCTCGGCCCAAGCCTGCGCGAAGCCCGTCTGGAGCCACTGACATGGATGGAAGTTGGCAACTATATCGTCTTCTCCAAAGACGAAGCACGCACACCATCCGCTCTTGAAGGCCGCAAGGTCCGCGTGGCCGCCACCACCGCAGACGAGCTCTTTGCTCGCAAGATCGGAGCCGTTGGTGTGCCAATGGGCACTTCGGACACCATCCCGGCACTGCAGACCGGCAACGTCGAAGCCGCCTTCCTGCCCGGCGTGTTTGGCATTGCTATCGGCACGCATAAAGTTGCGCCCAATGTCACTGTCAGCAACCATACCCGCCTGATTGGCACTGTGGCCGTGTCTCAGCGCAGCTACAATAAGCTGAGCGATCAGGAAAAAGAATGGCTGTCTGCCTTCACCGAAGGTGGCGCGGCACTGTCTGCTGCCGTGCTGGGTGCCGAAGGCGCGCTCTTGGGCAAACTTGAAGGTGCAGGGTTGCCTGTCGCGCGTCTGAGCGATGAGGAATCGGCTGAATGGCGCGCCTCTGCGGATGGTCTGCGCGAAGAACTGGCAGAGCAGCTTGGTCCGAAGGCTGTCTCCATTCTGGAGCAGATCAACGCGGCCAAAGTGGCCTGTGGTTCCTGAAGTCTATGATGTTGCTTCTACGTTTTCTGATGAAAGCAGAGGCCATTGTGGCGGCGGCGGCTTATGCCGCCACCACTTTGCTATTGCTGGCGGATGTTGTCGCGCGCGAGTTTTTCTCTCAATCCCTCTGGGGCGCCCAACAAACCGCAATTCTGTGCAGCATCCTTGCGGGTATGATCGGTTTGACACTCGCCACGGGGCGCGGTGCGCATTTCCGGCCAGAATTTGCTGACGGTGTTCTGCGCTTCAAAGCGATTGACCGGATCGGCGATCTGATCTCGGCGGTGCTTTTTGCTGTGATTGCTTACTACGCGGTGGAGTTCGTTCTGGAATCCCGCGATTTTGGCGACCGTGTGCCGGTTGTTAATCTGATGCTCTGGCCGGTGCAGATCGTGGTGCCTTACGCGATGATATCCTCTGCCATCAAACACGCCATATTTGCACTGAATCCTCAGGCAAAAGACGAGCTGAGGACCGCTTGATATGGACGCTCTCATTCTGATTGGCATCGTTCTGGGCCTGTTGATCCTTCGCCAGAACGTCATTCTCATTCTTCTGGTGGTGACTGCCTATATCCAGCTGGTCTGGGCCGGTGGCGATATCCTTTATGTGGTCGAAGACCTCTGGTCCTCGATGGACAACCACGTCCTGCTGGCGATCCCGATGTATATCATCGCAGGCAAGCTGATGTCGCGCGGCTCCATCGCACGTGATCTCATCGCGATGGTGCGCGCAGCGACCGATTGGATGCCCGGCGGACTTGGCATCGCTTCGGTGCTGTCCTGCGCGCTGTTTGCAGCCGTTTCCGGCTCCTCAGCGGCTACGTTGCTGGCGGTGGGCGTGGTGATGTATCCGGCGCTCAAAGAAGCGGGTTACACCGAGAAATTCGCCATTGGCGCGGTCACATCGGCGGGCACACTGGGCATTCTGATCCCACCGTCGATCCCGCTGATCATCTACGGGATTGTCACCGAAACCAATGTGGCGAACCTCTTCCTCGCCGGGATCATTCCGGGCATTCTGCTGACCGCGATTTTTGCGATCTACAGCATGACCACCAACCTCGGAAACGAGCGCGGCACATTCTCTGTAGCGCGTCTGGCAGAGGCGGTGCGCAAAGGAATCTTTGCGCTGATGACCCCGGTGATCCTGCTTGGCGGCATCTACACGGGCTATTTCTCACCAACCGAGGCCGCAGCCGTGGCCGTGGGCTATGCCATCTTGGTGGAGCTACTGGTCTATCGCGAGCTTTCAGCCAAAGATTTCTTTGACGAGGCGGTCTCAACGGCGGTGATGCTCGGCACACTTTTCCCGATTGTGGCCGTGGCCCTGTCGCTGAAATCGGTGCTGGCCATCGAAGGCATTCCCGGCGCCTTTGCAGAGTGGCTGCAAACCGTGATCTCCAGCAAGATCGCCTTCCTGCTTGCGCTCAATGTGGCGCTGTTGCTGGTGGGCTGTCTGATTGATGTGGTGTCGGCAGTCCTGCTGCTTGCGCCGGTCATGCTGGCGGCGGCGCAGCACTTTGGTGTGCACCCGATCCAGCTTGGCATCATCATGATCATCAACTTGGAGATCGGCCTGTTGACGCCGCCCATTGGCCTCAATCTCTTGGTTGCCTCAGGCGCCTTCAAAAAGCGCTTTGCTGAGGTCAGCCTCTCTGTGGTGCCCTTTATCCTCTTGATGCTTCTTGCGTTGATGATGGTGACGTTCATACCGGAGCTGACGCTCTATCTGATCAAATGAGACCTCTCGGGTCAGATCGCTTTGGGCTGATCACAAAAGCCATTCCTCCCGGCGCAAATCAAACGCGCCGGGGGACCCACACCGGCAGCACGCCAATTCCCACGAAGTTTCATGTCTAAGTGCCCTTCATACCCGCAGGACGGCCAAGAGGAGGTGATCCCTGTGATGTGCGTTGTCCAGGCGGGGCAGGTGCCTAAATCAGTGGAGACCAGCCTGAAGGCCCGCATCGGCGCGCTCACCCAACGTGTTTTTGACGCTGAGGCCGCCATTGTGTGGATCGTGGTCCCAGAAGGCAGCGGTTTCACCGCGGCGCTGCCCTCCCGCACGGTGATCACGTCGATGCATGCCAACCGCGTCTTGGACAGCGAAGAGCGAGGCTCTCTGCTCAAAACGCTCGGGGCGATCTGCATGGAAGAAATTGGCTGCAGCGCAGAAGAGGTGGTCACCTCGGTGCGTGAGCCAGAGTAGGGCGCTGCTTGGTACAAGAGGCACATTGTCCGCGCGAAGCGAACCTGCAAGCGCTCCTAAAAGCAAAAAAGCCCTCAGGTCGTTGAGACCTAAGGGCTTTTTATGGCTCCGGCGGTAGGGATCGAACCTACGACCAATTGATTAACAGTCAACTGCTCTACCGCTGAGCTACGCCGGAACATCTATCTCTGAGCTGCCTCAGAACATGTGGCGGGTATAACTTTGCTTTTCGGGGACGTCCAGAGGGTCTCTGCAAGAAATGTGACTTTTCTCGCAGTAGGACACTTTTGATCGGTCATGCGTTGGCCATCCAACTTGCAACGGAAGCCGGAAATTCATCATCAAGCCCCGAAATCCCAGTATCAGCAGCGGTTGACAGTCTCACCTTAGGTGACAGAAAATACAGCTGTTTTATTGATTGAGAGCACTGTTCCAAACCTCATGAGCTCCCCATTGCAAAATGATCTCGAAAGCGCGCTGATCGCTCGTGTGGCTTCAGGTGACCAGACAGCCATGCGCGCTTTATATGAGGCGCATTCGGAAGCTGTTTGGCGCTTTGTGCGCAGTCGCTTGAGTGATGAGTTCGAAGCCAATGACATTGTCCATGAAACGATGATCACTGTGTGGCGGACCGCTGCACGTTACGAGGGCAGGGCCTCTGTCAGGTCTTGGATGCTGTCCATCGCCCGCAACAAAGTGGTCGATCACCTGCGCAAACACGGGCGGCTCGACTTGAGGGACGCGGATGATACGGTTCCGGATGAAGCCCCAATCGCCGAGGTCGTGGTGGCCGCCGCTCAGGATGCCAATCGCCTGCGCGCGTGTATTACCAAACTTGGCGAGCGCCAACGCGCGGCGATTCACTTATCCTACTTCGAAGAGCTGACCTATGCGGAAATCGCTGAGATCGAACACGTGCCAGAAGGCACAATCAAATCGCGCATTTTTCACGCCAAGCAGCTTCTGATGCGCTGCCTGTCCAAAGGGGAGCAGTAATTTTGAACCTTTGTGAAGCGCCAGTCGACCAATGGGCAGACGTGTCACGCGACGCGATGTGCCTTAAGTAAGCGAGAGTATCGATGAGCGATGAATGGGAACATAGGTTCAGTGAAGAAGACGTCACCGCGTTTGTGCGCGGGCAGGCGGCACCGGCGCTTGTAGAAGAGATCGAACGGGAGATGGCGCACAACGACAAACTGCGTGCGGAGATCTCCCTACAGCAAGGCCTCAAGCCCGCGCTTTCCGAGATCGCGACTGGCATGCCGCCGGGTGAGCTTGGCTGGCGGCGTCTGGAGGTTGCGCTGGCGGATGCGCCTCAATCCAACGAAACGTCTGCCCCCACGCAGCCAGATTATTGGCGCATCGCAGCCATTGCCCTTGGTGTTGCCGTACTTATTCAGGGCGCATTCCTTGTTGCGCCGTCGTTTGCACCCAATGAGGCAAGATTTCAAACCGCGTCTCAGCCCGAGGCGGCTATCGAATTGGCCATCGCGTTTAAGGCAGAGGCCAGCATTGCTGAAATTGGCACTCTTCTGGATAATGCAGGGGCACAATTGGCGGATGGGCCGAGCGCTTTGCGACTCTTTCGTGTGAAGTTTGAGACGCAACAAGCTCTCATTGATGGAAAAATCCTTTTGGAGAGCTCAGATATCGTGACCCTCGTGGCGCGTCCGTGATAGGGGTTAAACCCAAACAGGTGAGGGAATGTGCATGTCGCGACTTATTGGAGTTCTGCTCGGAGCGCTTTTGCTAACCGCATGTGTCGGCTCACGTCCCTCTACGGTCGCACGCGCGGACGTGCGCGACACGCGCGAACTCATTGTCATGGTTGCTGGCGCGCCAGATGAGCTGATCAGCAACGCCGAAAACCTTGGATATGTCACCCGGTCAGTGCGCCCGCTTGAAGAGCTTGGGGACGTGTTGGTGGCCTTCACGATCCCCGAAGGGCTCTCCATACCCGAAGCAATTGCGCAGATCGAGCAAGCCGTGCCGGGGGTCACCGCCGGTGCGCATCATGTGTATCGCCTGCAAGCCAACCCGTTTACCGCATCCGGCGCCAACTACGCGAATGGGCTGATCGGATGGCGGGACGACGGCTGCCGCGCGGTGCGCCGCGTCGGCCTCATAGATAAAGCACTTCCGCAAGCGCACGAACATCTGGCTTCAGGGCGGGTTGTCCAAACCACTTTTGTCGCTCCTCAGCCCGTTGCCAACGCCGAGCATGGCGCGCAGATGGCAAGCCTTTTGATTGGAGAGGGGCGTCTGTCAGATACGGTGCTTTACAGCGCTGGTGTGGTGGAACAAGGCCCAGACGGAGAGACGACCGCAGGTGTCAGCGCGATGCTTGAGGCGGTGAACTGGCTTGCAAAGCAGGATGTGGAGGTCGTCAACATCAGCCTCGCGGGGCCGCGTAACAAATTGCTCAACCGTGGTATGGAGCGTGCCGCCAATGACGGCATGATCTTTGTCGCAGCGGCAGGAAATCAAGGCGCCAGCGCCCCGCCGCAGTTTCCGGCGGCGTTTCCCTATGTTGTGGCCGTGACGGCGGTAGATAGTGCGCTAGCGGTCTATGATCGGGCCGTGCAGGGGTCACAGATTGATGTTGCCGCCCCCGGTGTCGACATTCTTGTGCAAGACAGCACCGGCACACGGATCCTCAGCGGCACTTCAGCAGCAACGCCGTTTGTCACAGCTTCCATTGCAGCCAACAGTGGTTGGAAAGCGTTTTCGGTCGAAGAGATTAAAGAAGACCTGCGCACGATTACCCGCGACATTGGCGTGCCGGGCCAAGATGACGTGTTTGGTCAGGGGCTGATACAGGCACCAGCGGCCTGTCGGTAGTGCTCGGCTTGCGCGTTTCTCGCGATATTTACCTCCCAAATGTTGCGTAATAACACTAAGTTGACGGTTTGCTGCGATATGATACAGCGCCGTATACGCTGAGATGTGCATGCATTGGGCTTACGACCCTAATCGGCACTTGAGCGGTGAATTGGCTCATTACAGTAGAGACCGGGAGCAAACGAAAATGCGTAAGATATATGTTGCTGGCCACCGAGGAATGGTTGGCAGTGCCATATTGAGACAGCTTCAGGCCCGTCAAACTACGGGTGAAAAGATAGAGTTGATTACGCGTACATCGAATGAGCTGGATCTGACAAATCAGGCTGCAGTGCAGCGGTTCATGCAAGATGCAAAACCCGATGAGGTGATCCTTGCGGCCGCGAAAGTGGGGGGGATCCACGCCAACAATAGTTTCCCCGCCGACTTCATCTACCAAAACCTGATGATTCAGTGCAATGTTATCAATGCTGCCTTTGAGGTGGGTGTGCCCAAGCTTTTGCAGCTCGGGTCGAGCTGCATCTATCCGCGCGCAGTGCAACAACCTATGCCGGAAAATTCCTTGCTAACCGGTGTGTTAGAGGCCACAAATGAACCATATGCGATTGCCAAAATCGCGGGTATCAAACTCTGCGAAAGTTACAATCGTCAATATGGGGTTGATTACCGATCGGTGATGCCAACGAACCTCTATGGGCCTGGCGACAATTTTCATGCGGAAAATTCTCATGTTGTTCCTGCGCTGATCAGACGATTTGATGAAGCGGCCCGTTCTGACGCGAAGAGTGTGACCATTTGGGGGAGCGGCAGACCGCGCCGGGAATTTTTGCACGTGGAAGACATGGCACGCGCCAGCCTGTTTGTGCATGAGTTGGACAAGGGGCTCTATACAGCCAACACAGAGCCAATGATCAGCCATATCAACGTAGGCAGCGGTACGGATATGTCGATTTTAGAGTTGGCTCAGATGATCGCAGATACTACCGGTTTTAAAGGAAAAATCGAAACCGATCCGAGCAAGCCGGACGGAACCGAACGCAAGCTGATGGATGTATCGCGGCTCGCCAATATGGGATGGCGTGCTGAGATACCTCTCGAGAAGGGGCTCAAAGAGACCTATGCGTGGTACAAAACGAGCAAGGACATTCGCAGCTAATTGAGGCCTGAGCGCCAAGGCCTCTACAGGGTCGTTTTACTTTCCACAAAGTGGCAACAGCTGCATCAGGTACAACTGAATTTCATGAAGGGCCTTCGCGCATTAACCACGATTTAAGCAATCTCATTTAACGAGTGTTAAAGGGCCAAAACGGCCTGCGCTTCGGCGTATAAACACTAGATTGAGAGACGCAGAATGCGCCTGGCATCCCATAATGCGCCGGATATGAACGCACCGGCACGCCCCGCAGTAACCGTGTTCTGCGCAGTGTGGCATAAACAACCGAACAAACTAGAGTTGCTGAAATCCCATTGGGAAAACCTAAAGCAACAGTCAGTTCAGGTAGAACCTTGTTATATCTTTGACAACGGCGATACAGCGCCAGATTGGCTTGACGCGCCTTGGCATTCCTTTTCTGAACCACTGACAATCTATGAGGCCTGGTCAGCAGGTGTGGCGCTTGCGCGTACGCGCTATGTCATGAATCTCAATATGGATGATCGTCTGGCGACCAATGCCGCCGAAATCATGCTCTCCCAACTGCAAAAGCATAATGCGACTCTGATTGGAGGCGAATGGATCATCAGTTTTGATCATGCGTTTCAAACCCAACAATTCCCGGTTTCAGAAGTTAAGCAAACAGGCTTTGAATCCGCTTGGCCGCCAAAACCCTTGGAAGACGCGCAACCGCTTCGGCTTGGGAGTGGCACCGGGGAGCGGGGCACATTTGGCCCGGCAACTCTTTGGGATCTGAACAAAACCGGGCGGTGGTATCCAAGTTATTTTGGCAACGAAGACCCCATTCTGTCGATTGGTGACAGCGTGTTCTGGCGCCATCTTATGAGCCAGAAACTTCGTATGGCGCGACTGCCTTTGGTGGTAGGGCGGTACTATTCCTCCCCAGACGCACAGGCAGAGTTTCGGCCACATAACGACGAAGAGACTTTGCGCACCCATGGTGTTCACAAAGTGTCCTTCGCACAGCAGGTCAGCACGACATTTGACCACATGCTGCAGCAGGCCCCTAAGACCTTGCCAATTCCGCGCAACAAGGTCGAAACACAAAGCCGTGACTTGGCTGCGAAGATGCTCGCGCTATTTGGGCAAACAACACAGGCCCCAGCAGAGGAACGGCGCACCGCATGAACCGGCCCGAACGTATTTTTCTGACGGGAAGCAATGGTATTGTCGGGCGCCATGTGACCACCGCACTCCGCGCGCAGCATCCGCAATGTGACCTGATCTGCAACACTGTGGATTTGACCAATTTGACAGAGACCACAGAGGCGATAAAGGCTGCGGGCCCCCTCGATCTAGTCATCCATCTTGCTGCGCTGGTGCCCGTTGATGATGTGGTCAGCAACCCCGCGCTGGGTTATGCTGTCAACGCCGGTGGCACAATCAACCTTCTGAGCGCTTTGGCTTCCTGTGAGCGTGAGACAGGCGTATCGGCGCGGTTGCTCTATTGCTCTTCCAGCCATGTCTACGCACCTCAGGCGGAGCCTATTCGTGAAGATGCCCCAACAACACCAGCGTCTGTTTATGGCAAGACCAAGCTGATGGGCGAGGAGGCGGCACGTTCCATTTGTGCCGAGACTGAGCGATCTCTGTGTGTTGCGCGGCTGTTTTCGATCCACGACCCCGCGCAAACCGGCAGCTATCTGCGGCCCGCACTGACAACGCGTCTCGCAGATGCCGACCCTGCGAAGGTATTTGAGCTGCATGGCGCGGGCAGCTTGCGCGATTTTCTCCCTGCCAAAACCGCGGCGCAACATCTTGTCGATTTGGCTTTTTCATCCTTCGACGGTGTCGTGAATGTGGGATCTGGCAAGGCGCAGACTGTCGCGGAATTTGCACAATCGCTCGCGCCATTTCCTTTGAACATCAAACCAATCGGCACAGACAATGCGCTGGTGCCGGATGTGTCCCTCCTAAAAAGCCTCCTTGGAGAAGTAAATGACTGAGACTGTTTCCATCGTCATCCCGACTTTCAACCGCGCAGCCATGCTCCCCAAGGCGATTGACAGCGCTCTGGCGCAAACTTTCCCCTGCGAAGTCATCGTGGTGGATCATGGGTCCACGGATAAGACACCTGATGTCGTGGCCGGGTATGGCGACAAAGTCACCTATGTGCGTCGCGAGCGAGATTTTGGACCACATTTCTGCTGGTTGGAAGGCATTCTTCACGCTAATGGCACATATGTGCATTTGCAGTATGACGATGATTGGATCGCAGACAACTTCATTGAAAAATGTGTGAGTGTCATGGGCGATGACGTAGGATTTGCCTTCAGCGGTGCAGAGGTCGTTGACGACAAAACCGGGCGACAGATGATGACCCAATTTCTCGATTGGCTACCGGCGACTGGGATTTTTGAAAATCACCTGGCCGAAGACAGCATCGTCGCGTCTTTGATTTCTCCGGGCGCGGCGTTGTATCGCAAACAGGTGCTGATTGATGCGCTTTATCAGGGCGGGTTGCCCCTGCAAACCAACGAATATCACGGTGTTGGCCCTGACATCTTTGTCTCGCTTCTGTCGATGCTGCGCTATCCAAAACTTGGGTTTGTGAGAGAGCCGCTGGCCAGCTTTCGGGCCCATGATGGCAGCATCACCATCGACGCGTTGAAAGATGCGCAAAAACAGCGCGAGATCGCCGCAGCCTATAATGAGGTGCGTGCCTACTACGTCGAGCTAAAAGCCATGCAAATGGTTCGAGCCACTCAATAAGCGCAGCCAGAAGACAGGAAAGGCTCGATCATGACCTCAGCTCACAAACCGGTTCTGCTGGCAGAAGAGACCATCTCTCAGCAAGATCTTGAAACCACAGCAGCATGGATGCTTGCAGGCAATCGTTTGACCAAAGCGGAGGTCACAACGGAATTTGAGGCAGCGTTTGCTGCCTGGATGGGCTGCGAGCATGCCGTATTTGTCAATTCTGGTTCCTCCGCCAACCTCTTGATGATCTACGCCGCCAAAGAGGCAGGGCGTCTTCGCAACAACAAGGTCATCGCTCCGGCTGTTAGCTGGGTGACCACCGTGTCACCTCTGATGCAACTGGGCTTTGATGTCCGGCTTTGTGACTGCGATGCCGTCAACCTTGGCCTTGATCTTGAGCATCTGGAGACACTCTGTCGAGAAGAGGCACCTGCAATGCTGATCTTGGTGCATGTGCTTGGTCACGCCAATCACTTGAAAGAAATCAAAGCCATCTGTGATCGCTACGATGTGGTCTTGCTCGAAGACAGTTGTGAAGCGCTTGGGTCCACCTTTGATGGGCGCAAACTGGGTTGCCACGGTTTGGCAGGCAGCTTTTCCTTCTACTATGGCCATCACATTTCAACCATCGAAGGGGGGATGGTGGTCACGGATGATCCGGAACTTCATCAGGTGATGCTGTCGTTGCGCTCACACGGGTGGAGCCGTGATTTGTCAGCACACCGACAGGCGGATCTGCAAAATACCCATCAGATTGACGAGTTCCGCAATCTCTACACTTTTTATTATGCGGGCTTCAATCTCCGCTCAACGGATCTTCAGGCCTACATTGGCCTGCAACAGTTGGAAAAACTCGATCAGATTGGTGTCACCCGCGCGAAAAACTTCGACACGTATAAAAGGCTTCTGCCCGGGTTTTATGCCCAAAGCAGCGAGACCGATTTCCTGTCTTCCTTCGCCTATGGCACGCTGGTGGAAAACCGGATCGAAGTGGCTCAGGCCCTCAAAGTCCAAGATATCGAGTGCCGTCCATTGATTTGCGGTAATATCGCCCGGCACCCTTTCTGGCTGCGAACCTATGGCGCACAAAGCCTGCCGACTGCTGATGTGATCCATGACTTTGGCATCTATCTGCCGAACCATCACAATCTCTCAGAAACCGACATAGCGCGTGTGGCGGACTGCTTTAACGCAGTGGCTCGCCCCTTGACCGAACCCTTCGAAAGCTGCGCTTAAGCCCCAAACGATCTTTCTCGATCTGACAAAGAAAAGAGGACCCCATGACGAAACGCGCTCTTGTGACTGGCATCACCGGTCAGGATGGCTCTTATCTGGCGGAGTTTTTACTTGAAAAAGGCTATGAGGTGCATGGCATCAAGCGCCGCGCCTCCTCGTTTAACACCGACCGGATTGATCATATTTATCAAGACCCGCATGTCGATAACGCCCGCTTTAAGCTCCATTACGGCGACCTTTCAGACACATCTAATCTGACCAGAATTATCCGCGAAGTGGCTCCGGATGAGGTCTACAATCTCGGGGCGCAATCTCACGTTGCGGTGTCTTTTGAGACGCCTGAATACACCGCAGACGTGGATGCCATGGGCACGCTGCGCCTGCTGGAGGCCATCCGCTTTCTAGGCATCGAGAAAACCACACGCTTTTACCAGGCGTCGACCTCAGAGCTCTTTGGCTTGGTACAGGAAACACCACAGCGGGAAACCACACCTTTCCATCCGCGCTCTCCTTATGCGGTTGCCAAAATGTATGCCTATTGGATTTGCGTGAACTATCGTGAAGCCTATGGAATGTATGCCTGCAATGGGATTTTGTTTAACCACGAAAGCCCCCGGCGTGGCGAAACCTTCGTGACGCGCAAGATCACGCGCGGTCTGGCCAACATTGCGCAAGGGTTGGAGCCTTGTTTGCATATGGGCAACATCGACAGCCTGCGCGACTGGGGCCATGCAAAAGACTACGTCCGCATGCAGTGGATGATGTTGCAACAGGACTCTGCTGAGGATTTTGTCATCGCGACAGGTGTGCAGCATTCCGTGCGCGAATTCATTATCTGGTCCGCCGAGGAACTTGGCATTACGCTGGAGTTCAAGGGGCAGGGCGTAGATGAGGTGGCTGTGGTGGCCGCTATCAAGGGTGACAAGGCGCCAGCACTCTCTGTTGGCGATGTGATCATGCGCATTGACCCAAGGTATTTCCGCCCCGCTGAGGTGGACACGCTTCTGGGTGACCCCAGCAAGGCCAATGAGAAGCTCGGCTGGGTGCCGGAAATCTCGGTTAAAGAGATGTGTGCAGAGATGGTTTCTGAGGATCTCAAGATTGCCAAACGCCACGCGTTGCTCAAAGCACATGGCATGGAGTATCCGGTCTGTATGGAAGCCTGACCCTCGCAGCCCATGGCGAGATCTATTTCTACAAATCATCTCATAAGAGCACAAAAAAATCGCGGTAGAATGTACCGCGATTTTTTATTGGGATGCTCAAATAGGTGCAGGTCGCGCCGCTCTAAATATTTTGGCGCCTCAAGCGTTATCGACGCGCAGGTGCTCATGGGGCTTGCCAAGATGATGGCGCGTCACCGCTTCGACAAAGGCGCTTTCCAAAGCCCGCGTATAGGATTGCGTGTCAAACAACGCTGCGCTTTTCTGGTTTTTGAGGATCTTTTCTTTGACCGCTTTGAGGGCCGCATCTGATTGTGCCAGCTTACAAACAAGCGCCACATATTCTTCCTGCGTCTCTACGATCAGCTCATCCATCTCAAGCGCGCTCAGCAAGCTCGCTGCCACGCGTGACTGAAACACCTGTCCGGGCATAGTGATGACCGGCAGACCCATCCAGAGCGCGTCTGCGGCCGTTGTATGGGCGTTACAGGTGAATGTATCAATGAACAAATCTGCCAAATGATGCCGGGCGAGGTGCTCCATGCGAGACACAGGGTGTGCCCGGATCAGCCTTTCGGGTGCAATGCCACGTGCCTGTGCTTCCTTTTGTAGATTTTCAAAGGCGAGATCATTGCGTGCAAGCAGCCACAAAACACTGTTCTCAACGCGCGTCATGATCTCCATCCAGCGCTCAAAACAGTCTTCCGTGATCTTATAGGCGCTGTTGAACGAACAGAATACAAATGCATCCTCGGGCAAACCATAGTCTGCACGTGTCTTTGTCCAGTCAGGCTGCATACGCTGATCGTCATTTGGCTGATACGAGCCAGGCATGAAAATCAGCTTTTCATCATAGTGGTTTTCAAGCTCAGGTGGCACAGTCACCGCATCAACAACCATGTAATCAAACACCTCACTGCCCAGCGTGCCGGGGTAGCCAAGATAGCTGATGGTGATTGGCGCTGCACCCCAACCAAAGATCGCAATGCGGTTGTTGTTGGTATGGCCTTTCAGATCAACGGCCACGTCAATCTTCAGCTCACGCGAAAGCTGTGCAATCTGCAGATCGGATTTGTCTCTGACATAGTGGACAAAATCTGAATGGGTCTTTGCGAATTGATGCTCCGCATCATCCACGTAATCTGCATAGTAAAACAGGTGGACTTCAAACAGATCACGATTGTGGTTTCGCAGAACCCCGCGCAACAAATCCATGGTGGCATGGGCATAAAAATCGGAAGAAAAATAACCAATGCGGATTTTGCGCCCCTCTGGCGATACCAGAGGCGGGCGTGTCATCTGGGTGGCAGCCAGCGCGCGCGCCGTGTGCTTGCGCATTCTTTGACGTGTGCTCTCAGGATCGCCATCCAGCGAAACGAAGCTGAAGGGATCAACAGCCACAGCACCCAGCCCGATCTGGCTCATTTCATTTTCGTAGGGTTTGAGGCGGGCCCAGTCACACACATGCGCCAACTCTCTTATCACAAATGCTTTGAGATCATCCTGCGTCGGATGTTGTAGAAGTGTTTTCTCCGCGATCTCAATGGCTTTGGAGATGTTTCCGCGCGCCGATAGAAGGCCGACATAGTTTTTGGCAAGATCAAGGTTTTCGGGGTTAAGCTCATAGCCTTTTTGCGCAAAATCCAACGCCGCTGAGCGATTGCCAAGACGGCGGGAAATATCAGCCAGATTCAGATACACTTCCTGTGCCGTCGTCGGATCCAATTGGAGAAGTGTCAGGTAAACATCTGCAGCTGCTTGATATTCACGAGATTCACGCAAAGAAATAGCGAGATTTCGCAGTGTTATGACGTTCTCAGGGAAGACTTTTAAAAGGGACACAAAAAAAGGCACAGCCTCACTGTGGCGACCAGTCTTAGATAGAGCCAAGGCTACGAATTGCTTTACAGAATGCAGGTCAGGCATCTGCTGTAGAACGGGAAGACCTTGATCTATCACATCCTCATACATGCCACTTTCAGACAACTGTCTGAAAGCTGCATCAATTTGTTGCGCAAGAACTGGCTTTTTGAGTTTTTTCTTTTGCATGGCTGACCATCTGTCCCATCAACATACGACAAAGCATAAAGCTCATCTTTGCCTTCAACCTCGCACAGTATGGTTAACCGATTGTCTATATTTGCCCCCTCAACGCATGGAGCCAGCCTTGCAAAGCCACGAGAAATTCAAGAAATAAACGTTTCTTTTCAAGATCTCATGACCCTTTTTTGAGAGGAAACCCAGGGCGCGCGAGAGCGTTGCCACTCACAAAAAGCAGACGCTGGTTAGTGCTGCAGACAACACGCACGAAAGTCACGTATAACTAGCCGAGTGACATCGAAGTTCAGTGTGGTTTTGAAGATTAGATCAAGGGAAGAAATGGCGGAGAGACAGGGATTCGAACCCTGGGTCCCCGTGAAGGGACAACGGTTTTCGAGACCGCCCCGTTCGACCACTCCGGCACCTCTCCGTCCGCATAGACCGTGGTCTTGGTGAGGGCGTCGTTTAATCACCTTTCGATTTCGGCGCAAGTGGGATTTGCATTGTTTTGCCCAAAGCCTTTCGATTGATTGTTGAGACATAACAAGACGTCGAAACGCTCAGAGCCTATCGACATCGCGGGCGTTTCAAATTCTCGTTGTGTTTCAACTTAATCTCGAAACGCCTTTGGAAATGAACTAGCTTAGAGCCATGAGTACACTCACCGCCCGTCTGGCCCCGTCCTCTGTCTTACTTCCGCGTCTGGCAACTGTTCTGCTTGCTGGTATTTTTGCGTGGTTCAGCGCTTTTGCCTCAACGGCGCAGGCCGCTGATCGTGCGCGGGTCGAGGCCTTCCTGCAGGTGACCGGTTTTGATGTGGCCATTGAATCCATTGCGCTGTCCGCTTCCTCAGCGCCGCTTCTGTTGGGGCTTGAAGAGGAAGATTTCGGGCTGCAATGGACCTCTCTAACCAAGGAGGTTTTTGACACAGCCTTCATGCACAACCGGGCGCTCGATATTCTGGAGGCAACGCTGGATGATGAGAGCCTTGCCCATGCTGCGGCCTTCTATGCCAGCGATCTTGGGCAACGTTTGGTCGAGGTCGAAAACGCCGCACATATGGGGGATGATGACGAAAAAGAGTTGATTGGCGGAGCTTTGCTGGCGGATCTTGAAGCCGCAGATGACCCGCGCGTGGATCTGTTTCGCCGCATGACCGTGGCAATTGACCCTGAAGATGTCGGCTCAGATGCCATTCTGGAGATCCAGGTGCGGTTTATTTTGGCGGCGTCTTACGCGGGTGTGATCGATCTGCGCACGGATGAGGACGGTTTGCGCGCGGCCTTGAGCGAAAATGCCGCGGAGATGGAGGAGGAGATCGCACTGGCGACCCTGCGCAATGCCGCCTATACCTATCAGGACTTCTCGCTTGAAGAGCTCGTCGAGTACACCGAAGCCTTGGAAGACCCGACCATGATGACGGTTTATGAGCTGATGAACGCGGTGCATTTCGAGGTCATGTCAAACCGCTTTCAGGCTTTGGCCGCTCGGATGGCGGATTTGCAGCCTGCACAAGAGCTTTGAAAGGCCGCCTCGGAGGGTGCAAAGCGCCTGCAATATAAGGCTTGACCCAGACCAAAATCCGACGCATAAGCGCGCCACCGGCGTGGAGTGTGCACTTTGCGCCGCGTTTTTGTTGTAACACAGCCCCAACAAGGGGCGCGCTGTTCGAGGCGGCATCGTCGAAAGACAAAGCCACAAACGCCAAACCCGCAAGGGGGAGGGGCCACAGGACGCGATCAGATCGAAGGAATAGGACATGTTCGCAGTCCTGAAGACCGGCGGCAAACAGTATAAAGTACAGGCAGGCGATGTCCTGCGTGTCGAAAAACTGGCTGCAGACGCTGGCGAAAAAATCCAATTCAACGACGTGCTGATGGTTGGCGGTGACAACACCGTTGTTGGCGCACCTTTCGTTGAAGGCGCAGCCGTGCAGGCAGACGTGATCGACCAGATCAAAGGCGAAAAGCTGGTCAAATTCGTGAAGCGTCGTCGTAAGCACAGCTCCAAGCGCACCGTGGGCCACCGTCAGAAACTGACTCTGGTTCGCATCACCGACATTCTCGCGTCCGGCGCAGACAAGTCTGGTGTAAAAGCGGCAGTGGGCGCAGGCTCCGTTGCAGCACCTGCAGAAGCCAAACCAGCCAAGAAAGCGGCGAAGGCAGAAGCAAAAGCAGAGGCACCTGCCGCTGCAGCAGCTGATGACCTGACCGCAATCAACGGTGTAGGCCCGGCAGCAGCGAAAAAGCTGGCAGATGCAGGCATCACCTCTTTTGCACAGCTCGCAGCAGTTGACGTAGACAGCTTTGACGCTGTTAAAGTGAAGCCTGAGTGGGTTGCACAAGCAGCCGAACTGGCGAAGTAAGCGAAGTATAGGAGACTAACGATATGGCACATAAAAAAGCTGGTGGTAGTTCCCGTAACGGTCGCGACTCCGCGGGTCGTCGTCTTGGCGTGAAAAAATACGGTGGCGAAAACGTGATCCCAGGCAACATCATCGTGCGTCAGCGCGGCACCAAGATGTGGCCAGGTGAAGGCGTTGGCATGGGCAAAGATCACACCATCTTTGCAACTGTTGACGGCAACGTGAAGTTCCACAAAGGCCTCAAAGGCCGCACCTTTATTTCGGTCCTGCCAGTGGCGGAGGCCGCAGAGTAAGCCGACCTTAAGGGTAATGAGACATTTAAGGGACCGGCGAAACAGCCGGTCCCTTTTTCGTTTGATGAGGTTCAGTCAGAAAGATGAGCGTCGCAGTGATCAGTCTTGGCGTCTTTGCCGCAAGCCAGGTGGGTACACCTGGGCCTGCGAATATGGCGCTATTGGCCACAGGTGCGCGCTTTGGTTTTCGCGCCGCTTTGCCTTTTGTGGCGGGTGTGGCCTTGGGCAAACAGTTGATCATCTGGCCCATCGGCTTTGGTCTGATGGAGCTGGCCGAAACGGTGCCCGGCCTTTTTGCCGGGCTGAAATGGGCAAGTGCAGCCTATATTTGCTGGCTGGCTTGGAAAGTGGCGCACCTGCGCCTCTCTGCTGATAAGGATGCGGTGACCAAAGCACCCGGTTTTGCCGCCGGTCTGCTGGTGCATCCGCTCAACCCCAAAGCCTGGGCGATGATCGTCGCAGGCTTCACAAATTTTGTAACACCTTCGACACCGGCGTTGCAGGCCACGGCGACCATCGCCATCTGTCTTTTGGCGGCGCAAGCCGTTTTTCATCCGATCTGGACCTATGCAGGGGACCGGATCGCTCAAACCGTCGCCGGAAAACCCGCCGAACGTTATTTGATGCGCACTTTTGCCGCGCTCACTGTGGCCTCTGTGCTTTACGTAGTTCTTTGAGGAGGAGAACAGGCATGAAACTGGATACTATCGTCAACCAGCCTGTGATCGAAACCGAACGCTTTGTGCTGCGCCCGCTGCGCCGCTCCGATCAGGGTCTGATCGAGATGCACACCGCAGACCGCGAGCTGGCGCGCATGACCACAAGCATTGCGCATCCGGTGCCGCCCGGCGCGACCGAAGCCTTTATCACGCGCGCCCAATCTGAAGGCCGCGTGGAAGATGTCTGGGCCATTGATGGCAGCTCTGATCAGCAGCCCGAGGTCATGGGCCTCATCGGTCTGACACGTGTTGACGAAGGTCAGGTTGAGATCAGCTATTGGATTGGCAAAGCCTTCTGGAACACCGGTCTGGCCTCTGAAGCCGTGCGGCTCTTGATTGCGGCCAACCCGCTGAACAGCAGCACCATCTTTGCCAGCGTCTTTCAGGACAACCCGGCTTCGGCACGTGTGCTGACCAACTGTGGTTTCCAGTATCTGGGTGACGCGGAAAGCTTTTCTTTGGCACGCAACGCCAATGTGCCCACTTGGACCTACAGTCTGAAACTGGATTGAGCCTTGCCGTCAGGCAGGGTATGAGCGCAGAACGCGCCGCAAAAGGACAAATGTTATGAAATTCCTCGACCTTGCCAAAGTCTACATCCGCTCGGGTGGCGGCGGGGGTGGCTGTGTGTCCTTCCGACGCGAGAAATACATCGAATACGGCGGCCCCGATGGCGGGGACGGCGGTAACGGTGGTTATGTCTGGGCCGAGGCCGTGGACGGGCTGAACACGCTGATTGATTTCCGCTATCAGCAGCACTTCTTTGCCAAATCAGGCCAGCCCGGTATGGGCAACCAGCGCACCGGTAAATCCGGTGACGACATTGTGCTGCGGGTGCCTGTGGGCACCGAGATACTGGACGAGGATCAGGAAACCCTGATTGCCGACCTGACCGAAGTGGGCCAGCGCGTCCTGCTCGCCAAAGGCGGCAACGGTGGTTTCGGTAACCTGCACTTCAAATCCTCGACAAACCAGGCGCCGCGCCGTGCCAACCCCGGCCAGCCGGGGGTGGAGCGCACCATCTGGCTGCGCCTGAAGCTGATCGCGGATGTGGGCCTGCTGGGTCTGCCAAACGCCGGCAAATCGACCTTCCTTGCGGCGACCTCCAATGCGCGGCCCAAGATCGCGGATTACCCGTTCACGACGCTACACCCGAACCTTGGGGTTGTGGGAGTTGATGGCGTGGAATTTGTGGTGGCGGATATTCCCGGCCTGATCGAAGGGGCCAGTGAGGGCAGGGGACTTGGCGATCTTTTCCTTGGCCACGTGGAGCGCTGCGCCGTGCTTCTGCATCTGGTGGATGGGACCTCTGGCACCTTGCTGGAGGATTACAAAACCATCGTGCAGGAAATCACCAACTACGCTGATATCCTCGCGGACAAACCCCGTGTGACCGTGCTCAACAAGATCGACTCGCTGGATTCAGAAGAACGCGAGTTCCTCAAAGAAGAGCTTGAGGCCGTTGTTGGCGGCCCAGTGATACTGATGTCTGGCGCGAGCCACGAAGGCACCACCGAAGTCCTGCGCGCCCTGCGGGCGGAAATCGACGATGACCGCCTGCGTCAGAAAATCGAAGACACCGCTGACGAGGAAGAGGCACCGTGGCAACCCTGAAGACTGCAAAACGGGTTGTTGTAAAAATCGGGTCAGCCCTGCTTGTTGACCGCAGCACCGGCCTGTTGAAAGCCGATTGGCTCAAGGCTCTGGCCGAAGATGTGGCGATGCTGAAGGCACGCGGCACCGATGTGGTGCTGGTGTCCTCAGGCTCCATTGCTTTGGGGCGCGGCGCACTTGGCCTGCCTGCCAGCGACCTGACGCTTGATCAGTCTCAGGCCGCCGCCGCCGTGGGCCAGATCCGCCTTGCACGTGCCTATGAAGAGGCGCTTGCGCCGCATGGCATCACCACCGCGCAGGTGCTTGTGACGCTGGAGGACAGCGCCAACCGTCGCCGTTATCTGAACTCACGCGCCACGCTGGATCAGTTGCTCACATTGGGTGTGGTGCCCATCGTGAATGAAAACGACACAGTGGCCACCGATGAAATCCGCTATGGCGACAATGACCGGCTTGCCGCTCAGATTGCGCTAACCACCGGCGCGGATCACCTGATCCTGCTCTCGGACGTGGATGGCTTCTATTCCGCCAATCCCATGACCGACCCAAGCGCCAAACGCTTTGAGGTGATCGAGACCATCACGCCCGAAATCGAAGATATGGCGGGCGAGGGGGTCTCTGGCCTCTCTAAAGGCGGCATGATCACCAAGCTCATGGCAGCCAAAACCGCCACCGCAGGTGGCTGCGCCATGGCCATCACCGAAGGCTCCGCCATCCGCCCCGTTCAGGCGCTTGAAAACGGTGCCAATGCCACATGGTTCACAGCCCAAGGCACACCACAGCTCGCCCGCAAGCGCTGGATCAACTCGATGAAACCCCAAGGTGCCTTGGTGGTGGATGCAGGCGCCGCGCGCGCGCTGGCGGCGGGCAAAAGCCTGCTGCCTGCCGGGGTCACCGCGGTCAACGGCGATTTCAGCCGGGGCGACCCGATCGAGATCACCGACAGCACCGGTCACCGTCTGGGGCAGGGACTTGCGGCCTACACCTCCAAGGATGCCGCCAAGATCAAAGGCCACCACAGCCGCGAAATCGAGGACATCCTTGGCTACCCAGGCCGCGCGGCCTTGATCCACCGCGACGACATGGCGCTTTAGCCTTCCTCTTGCTAAAAATATCCTCGCCGAAGGCGAAAAAAATCCAAACAAAGACCCTCAACAAAGGACAGATCTGATGAAAGACATCGCAGACATCCCCGCCCTGATGGCCCAGATTGGCGCGCAAGCCAAAGCGGCAAGCGCGGAGCTGGCCTTTGCCCCACCGGAGGTGAAACGCGCCGCGCTTGAGGCCGCCGCCGATGCGGTCTGGTCCCGTCGGGCTGAGATTATTGAGGCCAACGCCAAAGACCTCGAATTTGGTCGCAACAAAGGCCTGTCTGACGCGATGATGGATCGCCTGATGCTGGATGAAGACCGCATCGGCGGCATCGTCACTGGCCTGCGCACGGTTGCGGCACAGGATGATCCTGTCGGCGAAGTGCTCACCGAGTGGGACTTGCCTTCCGGCCTCAATATCCGCCGTGTGCGCACGCCCTTGGGTGTTGTGGGCGTGATCTATGAAAGCCGCCCCAACGTGACCGCTGACGCCGGCGCGCTTTGCCTGAAATCCGGCAACGCCGTGATCCTGCGTGGCGGCTCAGAGAGCTTTCACAGCTCCGGTGCCATCCACGCCTGTCTCGTAGAGGGCCTGAAATCTGCAGGTCTACCCGAGGCGGCGATCCAGTTGGTGCCCACCCGTGACCGCGCGGCGGTTCAGGAGCTGCTGACCATGGTCGATACGGTGGATGTGATTGTGCCACGTGGCGGCAAAGGCCTTGTGGGTCTTGTGCAGCGTGAAGCCCGCGTGCCGGTCTTCGCTCACTTGGAAGGCATCGTCCATATCTATGTGGATGCAGCAGCCGACGCGCAAAAGGCGATGGATGTGATCCTGAACGCAAAGACCCGCCGCACCGGTATCTGTGGGGCTGCGGAATGCCTGCTGATCAACGAAAGCCTTGTTGACACGCTTGGCACTGCGCTCATTCAGATGCTGCTTGATGCAGGTGTGCGCGTGCATGCGGATGAGACGCTAGCCAAGATCGCAGGCACCACAGTGGCCACGTCCGAGGATTGGGGCAAGGAGTATCTCGACATGGATATCGCCGCCAAAGTGGTTCCTGATGTTGATGGTGCCATTGCGCATATCCGCCAGTATGGTTCCAACCACACCGACTGTATCCTCACTGAGGATGACGCCACTGCCGCGCGTTTCTTTGAACGGTTGGACAGCGCCATCCTGATGCGCAACGCCTCCACGCAATTTGCCGATGGCGGCGAATTTGGCATGGGGGCGGAAATCGGCATCGCCACCGGCAAAATGCACGCCCGTGGTCCGGTGGGTGCGGCTCAGCTGACCAGCTTCAAATATCTGGTCGAAGGTGACGGCACCACGCGCGCCTGACACAGCGACGACACCTGAGAAAAAAGAAAGGCGCCGATCTCCGGCGCCTTTTTCGTGTTTAGAAGCGCACTTCCAAACTCATATCCGTCATGGACACGCTGAGCGGACGCCCAAGCAGCTTTGCGCCTTGAGGCAAAAGCCCAAACTGAACTTTTGCAGGCACCAACCCCGCAGGCACGTCGCCATGAGACACCGCCCCCCAAAGTTCCGTGTCCGCGCGCAGTTTTTCGCTTTCCGCCAGCAGGTACCAACCCGCGCCTTCGTTCGCGATGCTGATTGTGCCGCCAAAGGGCATGGAAGCCTCAAAACACATGAGGGTGAGGAAGGCGAGACGCAGCTCGGGCCGTGCCACAGGGCCTTCGACTTCCCAGAAGGTTTCCACCCGCGAGCTTGGTGCCAGATCCGCAAGGATGGACTGGATCTCCTGCGCGCCGACCATCTGCTCATCCCCCGGCTGACCAAAAGCCACCCGGAAGAGACGGATGCGGGCGTTGGCGTTTTTTACGCTGTCCTCGATCATCTCCATTTCCGGGCCTTTGGCGTCGCCTGTCAGCGAGAGCAATTCAAGCCCGTTGCCAATGGCACCGACCGGGCTGATCAGGTCGTGGCAAATCCGTGACCCTACCAATGCGGAGAAATCCGTATTATCTGACATCTGTATTCCTTTTAGAGACGAGTGGCCCAATGGACGATCTCAATGCCTTTCTTGAACCCGGAATGTTGGTGACCCATCCGGACCAACCTGACTGGGGGCTGGGGCAGGTGCAATCCAACATCGGCGGCAAAGTTACCGTCAATTTCCGAGACGCGGGCAAAGTTGTCATCGATGGAACGCGTATCATGTTGATGCCCGCATCAGAAACCTAATTTGGTTAACAAATTGTGCATGCGCATCTGAAAACGTCAACACGCCGACCCAACGACGCCGGTTGATTTTGCGCACATCCCTGCCTAAGAACCCTAAAAACAAAGAGGAAGCCTCATTCCCATGACTGCGCAGGCGCCTGATTTCGAAGTTAAAATTGTGAGCTCTGAGGCCGAATTAAAGGCCGCTCAACGCCTGCGGTATCGCGTTTTTGTGGAAGAGCTCGGCGCCGACGGGCCGATGGTGGATCACGAGGCCAAACTTGAGCAGGACCGCTTTGATGCGCATTTTGACCATCTGATCCTGATGGATCACGCGCGAGAGGCCGATCCCATCGATCAGGTGGTCGGTGTCTACCGTCTTCTTACTGATGAGAAAGCCCAAGAGATCGGACAGTTCTACTCGGAGGATGAATATGATCTCTCCACCTTGAAGGCCTCAGGCCGCCGCCTTCTGGAACTGGGTCGATCCTGCCTGCATCCAGACTACCGCGGCGGGGCGGCGATGTTTCATCTCTGGAATGCGCTGGCCGCCTATGTCGCCGCGCATGAAATCGAGGTGCTCTTTGGAGTCGCCAGTTTCCACGGCACCGATGTAACCGAACATGCGGCCGCGCTGTCCCTGCTGCACAGCCGGCATCTGGCCCCTGAAGACATCCGCACCCGCACACAGGCCGATGTGTTCCAACCGATGGACCTCATCCCCGAAGAGGAGATCGACCGCCGCGCGGCCATGCTGTCCGTGCCACCTCTGATCAAGGCCTATCTGCGTCTTGGCGGCTTTGTCGGGGAGGGGGCCTATCTCGACCATGCATTTAACACCACGGACGTCTGCCTGATCCTCGACACCGCTCGGATGAACGAGAAAAACCGCGCGCTATATACCAAGGAGCGTTCACTGTGAGCACCTGGGAAAGCGAAGACGGCTATCCAATGCTGCCCAAGCTTGGCGCCATGGGCATAGTGCGCGCCATCCTGCGTGGGCTTCCTTTGGCGCTCCTTGTTTTTGGCTGCCTCGCGCTCCTGCTTTTGCTGCGCCTGATCGAGCGGCCGCTCTTCGGCCTGCGCCGCCCATGGACGCCCTACATCACGCAATTTGTCTGCAGAAACGCCTTCCGTCTCTTGGGCATCCGCTTTTCAGTTTCCGGCACGCCAATCAAAGATCGCGGTGCTGTGGTGGCCAATCACTCCTCCTGGCTTGACATCTTTGCCCTCAACGCGCCGCAGCAGGTCTACTTCGTCTCCAAAGCTGAGGTGGCCAATTGGCCCGGCATCGGCTGGCTGGCCCGCGCCACGGGCACGCTGTTCATTCGACGCGACCGCCGCGAAGCACGGGCGCACAAAACCATGTTTGAGGATCGCCTGCTGGCCGGGCATCAGCTCCTGTTCTTCCCGGAAGGCACCAGCAGCGACAGCTTGCGGGTTTTGCCTTTCAAAACAACGCTGTTTGAGGCGTTCTTTGATCCCCGCCTGCGCGAGGAAATGCTGATCCAGCCTGTCACAGTGCATTACACGGCCCCCAAAGGGGCAGAGCCGCGGTTTTACGGCTGGTGGGGCGATATGGACTTTGGCCCACATCTTCTATCGACCTTGGCTGCTGCGCGGCAGGGGAATGTAGAGGTGGTCTATCATCCGCCCCTGAAGGTTTCAGACTTCGCCAACCGCAAAGCTCTGGCGCGGGCCGCTGAAGATCAGATCCGCGCCGGGCTTGGCCAGTAAATGTCGCCAATGGGGCGCTCTTGATCAGCTCAAAGCGTCCTACAGAAGCCTTTTGTCATCCGTTGTCACGCGCCACTGCGCGCTGAAACGCGGGCCGCGCCTCAATCGCCGCGACATAGGCCGCCAGCTTAGGGTAGGTCTCTGCCAATCCCAGACGATGGATCGCAGATTGCGCGGGGAACAGCATCATCACATCCACGGCAGACAGCTCATCCAGCACAAAATGACCTGACGGGCGGATCAGCCCCTCCATATAGTGAAAGTGGTTCTTGGTTTCTGACTGGATGCGCGGTTGCAGCGGCGCGGCGGCATCCCCCAAAGTGCTGGTATAAATCCCCAGCAACAAAGGCGTCATCGCGGAGCCTTCCGCGAAATGCATCAGCTGCAGATGTTCAAGGGAGGCCGCGACATCTGTGGCGGCCGGGATCATTTGCGGCGCGAATCTTTGGCACAGGATCTCGACAATCGCGGCAGACTCCGTGATCAGCTGCCCGTCGATTTCCAGCATCGGCGCTTTGCCCAGCGGGTGGATGTCTTTCAGCACTTCGGGTGCCAGAAAGGTCTCACTGTTCCGCTGATAGGCGCAAAGCTCGTACTCGACCCCTATTTCTTCCAGAAGCCACATGATCCGCAGGGAACGCGATCGGTTGAGGTGATAGAGTTTGATCATAAAACAGCTCCTTAGCTGAGTGGTCGCACAGGTCACGGCGCCGCCTACAGTCAGCGGCGCTTGCTGTGCAATCGTAAACCTATTAAGGATTTTGCCGTGCTGTGAGGTAAGGTCAACCCAAAGCAGCGGTGTTTTGCACCTTTTGCGGCCAAGTCTGCCACTCGGCCCTTGCATGATAGTAAAACCTGCTGTAGACGCGCGCCATTCAAACCCGCAGGCGGGGTTTGGGCTTGGGCAGGGGAGACATCCCTGTCGGTCCGCCGGTTGGAGCATCCGCTCTCACTTCTCCCCGCCAAGGCGTAAACCGGAAAAGGAAAATAGCATGGCTCTTCCCGAGTTCTCCATGCGTCAGCTGCTGGAAGCTGGCGTTCACTTTGGTCACCAAACACAGCGCTGGAACCCACGCATGGGCCCGTTCATCTACGGCTCCCGCAACGGCATCCACATCATGGACCTGACCCAGACCGTTCCTATGCTGGACCAGGCTCTGACAGCCGTTCGTGACACTGTTGCAAAGGGCGGCCGCGTTCTCTTCGTTGGCACCAAGCGTCAGGCCGCAGCGCCAATCGCAGATGCAGCAGAGAAATCCGCTCAGTACTTCATGAACCACCGCTGGCTCGGCGGCACGCTGACCAACTGGAAAACCGTTTCCCAGTCCATCAACCGTCTGAAAGAGATCGACGAGAAGCTGGCATCCGGCGCAGAAGGCCTGACCAAGAAAGAGCGTCTGGGCATCGAGCGCGACCAGGAGAAGCTGCAAGCGTCTCTCGGCGGTATCCGCGACATGGGCGGCGTTCCTGACCTGCTGTTCGTCATCGACGTGAAAAAAGAAGCACTGGCCATCGCCGAAGCCAACAAACTGGGCATCCCAGTTGTGGCTGTGGTTGACACCAACTGCTCCCCAGACGGCGTTGACTACATCATCCCAGGCAACGACGACGCCTCCCGCGCGATCTCCCTGTACTGTGACCTCGCAGCCCGCGCTGCTCTGGACGGCATGACCGCACAGCTGGGCGCCGCAGGTGTGGATCTGGGCGAATTCGAAGCTCCGGTTGAAGAAGCCGTGGCCGAAGAAGCCGCAGCAGACGCGTAAGCGACGTTACAAATCTGACATGGGGGCAGGGTACACCCGCCCCCACAATCCGAATTCTGACGAGGAGAGCCACAGATGGCGATCACAGCAGCAATGGTTAAAGAACTGCGCGAGATGACCGGCGCAGGCATGATGGACGCGAAAAAAGCGTTGACCGAAACCGATGGCGATCAGGAAGCAGCAATCGACTGGCTGCGCACCAAAGGCCTGGCAAAAGCGGCCAAGAAATCCGGCCGTACCGCAGCCGAAGGTCTGGTGGCTGTCACCGTTGAAGGTGGCAAAGGTGTTGCCGTCGAGGTGAACTCCGAAACCGACTTTGTTGGCAAAAACGCTGACTTCCAGTCCATGGTTGCCAAAATTGCTGGCGCAGCAATCAACGTTGCTGACGTTGACGCGCTGAAAGCAGCGGATCTGGGCGGTAAGACCGTTGAAGAAACCGTAACCGACGCTGTTGCCACCATCGGTGAGAACATGTCCGTGCGCCGCATGGCGTCCGTGGAAGGTGACGTTGTGACCTCTTATGTTCACAACCCAGCGACCGACGGCATGGGCAAAATCGGCGTTCTCGTGGCGCTGAAAGGCGGCGACGAAGCATTCGGCAAGCAGGTTGCCATGCACATCGCAGCGGCCAACCCGCAGGCCCTGGGCGAAGCAGACCTCGACCCAGCCATCGTTGAAAAAGAGAAAAACGTTCAGATCGAGATCGCACGTGAATCCGGCAAGCCGGAGCAGGTGATCGAGAAGATGATCGTGGGCCGCATGAAGAAATTCATGTCCGAAGTGACCCTGCTGGGCCAGAACTTCGTGATCAACCCAGACCTGACCGTTGAAGCAGCTGCCAAAGAAGCAGGTGCGGAAATCGTTGGCTACGTCCGCATGGAAGTGGGCGAAGGCATCGAGAAGAAAGAAGAAGACTTCGCAGCAGAAGTGGCGAAAGCCGCTCAGGGCTAAGCCCCTCTGAAGTCGAAAATTTTGAACGCCGCACACTGCAGAGTGTGCGGCGTTTTTTTGTATCCGAACGGCTCTGTTTTTCATCTACGGAGCGTTTAGGGGCAGGGGGCTGCATCTCTCCGGCTCTCATCCTAAAGGCCGCCATACGGCCTTCTCAGAAGGCCAGAATGCATAAGGGGACCCTGAAACAGGATCCCCTCACGTTGGTTCTACAATCTGCGTTGATCAGGCCGCGATGTGCTGCGCTTCCGTCTCAGTGACAACATCACCGTCAGCGGAGCCAACCGTCTCTTCGATCTCAAAGACGGACATCTGCTGGATCAACTCAACGGAGTTGTCTTCCAGCGTTGTACAGTGCTGCTGTGTCTGATCGACCATCGCAGTGTTCTGCTGCGTGACACGATCCAGCTGCGCAATACCGGTGTTGACCTCTGCAATCGTATTGGACTGCTGATCCACCACCTGCACAATCTCTCCGACCACATCGGAAATCCCGCCAACCTTGTCAGCGATGCTCTTCAGCTCTCCGCCCATGCGCGCCACCAGATCCACACCTTCAGACACCTGATCCGAGCTGACTGCGATCAGATCTTTGATCTCCTGCGCAGAGTCTGTGGATCTGAGCGCCAGTGAGCGCACTTCGGAGGCGACAACCGCGAACCCCCGTCCAGCTTCTCCGGCGCGGGCGGCTTCCACACCTGCATTCAGCGCCAATAGATTGGTTTGGAAAGAGATATCCTCGATCACCGCGATGATCGCCGAAATCTGGTTAGAGGAGGTCTCAATCTTGGTCATCGAATTCGCGGCCATAGAGACAATCTCGCCGCTTTGATCCGCCTCTTCCCGAGCTTCTGATACGATCTGCTCGACGTTGCGCGCGCTTTGTGCTGCAGACTTTGCACTGGCTGTCAGATCTTCCATGGCAGAGGTGGTTTCATCAAGCGTCGCCGACTGGCCTTCGGTACGTTGTGCCAACTCACGAGAAGCGCTCGCCAACTCAGAGGAGAAATGCTTCACGGTCGAGGAGTTTGCACGGATCGCAGCCAACAGGGAGTTCAGCTTCTCCGCTGAGGTGTTGAAGTCTTTACGCAGAGTGTCCATCGAGCCGGCAAAAGCCGTGTCCAGACGATAGGTCAAATCGCCCTTCGAAAGCTCCTTAAGTCCCTTGCCGAGTGCCTCAACAACGGTTTCGACCTGCTGAGCATTCTCGCGGATTTCCTCTTCCTTGCGCTGATTGTCCTCAAGCGCCTCACGCAGAGACGCCACCACGCGCGCCAGCGCACCAATCTCATCTTTTCTCTGGGCTAGGCTGTCGTCCGCGGTCACATCCCCATCCGCCATACGGCTCAGCAAAGCCTGCAGGTGCGCGATCGGGCGGGTGACAGAGCGGGTGACCGACAGCGCAGCAAAGGCGGACAAAACAACGGCTGACAAAAGAATGATCACCACATGCATGCCAAAGCTGTCCATTGCGGCTGTTACTTCCGTCCCGGCCGCTTGGTTCGCGGCTTCTTCAAAGTCGATGAACTCGTTGATCACCCCGAGCCAGGCAGAAAACAGAGGCGACACCACATAAAGCAGTTCTAGCGCCTGCGCTTGCTGCTGAGGGTCACCCGAATAGATCTTGGCGGCGATCTCGTCGACCAGTGGATTGGTCTTGGCCTGCACTTCAGCAATACGCGCGGCGATTTCGATTTCTTCGGGCTGCGCTTGCGTGCTGTCAGACAGAAGTTGGGTCAGCTGCACCTCGTTTTCCGCATAATCCGCAGCCAGTTTTTCGATCAGATCAATCTGCGCATCGCGTTCCGCTCCAGCAGGGATCAAGACAACATCGCGGATCGCAATGGCCCTGTCGTGTACGCTGCCGCGAAAGTTAATTGCATGACGTTGCTTCACAGAATTGATCTCGTTGATCTGCGCCAGCGTTTCGCGGGCTGCTTCAACCCTCCAAACGGCGACCATCGCGAGGCCAATCATGAGAACCAACATAAAACCAAACGTGACAAATAATCGTGTACCGATGGCTAGGTTGTTCATGTCTTCTCCATTTCCTATAGCCTGTCGCGATCGCCACAGAAGCCACCGCATGTCTTTTGGCGACACTCAGAAATTGGCGATAACGAACGGTTAAACGCGCAAAAGAGTTGATCAGGCGTTTGATGAGGGGAGGGCGTTTTGAGAGCCATCTCGCATAGGCGTAGCCTGAAGAAATGGCAGTGAAATTGCCTCAAAAACAAAGGCTTAAAAAAGAGAGGGCCAGCTCGAATGGCTCTTTACGTTACAACAAAGCCGTTGGATCACTTTATGCATTTAGGTGCAAAGGTCTGAGAGGCAAAAGGCCTTCCATCTCTCAGAATGCACGCGCAAGGTGATCGGCCTCGTCATACCTTAAACCCTAACAGTACAGCGCCTTGCCCACGTTGGTATGAAACCGAATCTTCTAAGCAGTCGATTCTCGGGAGTGCAAAAACTCCGCACCAAACAGAAAAGCGACGCCACCTAAAGATGACGCCGCCCTTTTTCAAGGCCTCCAAAACATGGGGATGGGGAGGCCACCGAAAAGTGTCAGCTCCTAGTTAAAATAAACCAAAGCTAACGTCCGGGTTGATACCGGTCGACCCAGAGAGCCTCGTAATTGCGAGGATCAGTGCCGATGTGTTCCAAGGCCAAAGCCACCACTCACGGAACAATTCGATAGTGCCAGTCTGACAAATAACCAACAAGTCAGGGATACCATACTAATGACCCTATCATGCGTCAGTTTTGCCCCTCTAGCAAGTAAATTTGACGCATAAATGACGCCTTTAGCAAAGCTTGCGCCGTTGTCTCTACATTCATGGCGTCTCTGGCGAGTCGCAAATGCTTCTCAACTGTCGCGGGAGTGCGCTCGATCAACAGGGCAATATCCTGAATAGTTTTGCCATCTCCGACCCATTCCAAAACTTCTCTTTGACGTTTTGTGAGTTCCCGTTCTGGGTTTTTGTAGGGCAGGGACTGGATCTTAAGATGTGCCACATTGTTGATCAGAGAGATCTCTCGACCTACAGATTTCCACAGCTTATCAACCTCTTCCTGAGACATGTCTGTGCGCGCACCCAGTGAAATCGCACCTTTGTGCCGTGACGAAACCGTCGGAAAACTAATAGTGTAGCCAGCGTTCAAACCGTAGCTTCTGTTGACCTTATAAACGCGCATCTGTTTTTCGGTCAGATTTCCAGCCGCAAAGGCGTTCTGAATGATGCTCCAGCTTTGTGCGCCAGCATTGTCCAGCGACCATTTCATCATAGGGCCGTCAAAATAGAGGCCTTCACCGATATACTTGTCGAGATAGTCGCGCTGGTGGTTGGACAGGATAAAGAAATCTTCCACATCACCCAGCGACATACCGCTGCGATAGTTGGTGTAGCCATAGATGATTTTGTCAAAACCATAGGTCGCCATTTTGGCGCAGTGCAATTCCCAGAGCGCCTCAAGGCTGGTCTGGTTCATCACCGTTTCAACATAATCCAAAGATTCGTCCATACGTGCATCCGTTTGGCAAGTAGACGAACAAGCGCCGGATCGGTCTACGGGCGCTCATTTCGGCAGAATTTCGAGTTTTCATCAGGACCGTTCATCCCCACGAACTAATCCTTAAGCTATAGTAAAGCCCAGTTATGTGTCCAGAGGTGGTTTCATGGTCGTTGGTGCGTCATAAAATTACATAATACCAATTATATGAAACGCAGATCACGTAGCCAAACTTAATCTAACATCCGAACTTCTCTTGATTCTCAACCGCATACAAGGCGCGCCTCAACGCGCCCTGCCTATCTAATGACACAAAAGAAAATCACCCAAGCGCGTAGCCTGCACCGCGCACTGTTCTCAGCGGATCTTCTCCGCCATGCACACAGAGCGCTTTACGCAACCGCCCGATATGCACATCCACCGTGCGGCTATCGACGTAGATGTCACGGCCCCAAACCCGATCCAGAAGCTGCTCCCGACTCCAGACCCGGCCCGGCTTCTCCATAAAGGTCGCAAGCAGCCGGAACTCGGTTGGCCCCAAACGCAGCGCTTCGTCAGAGCGCGTCACGCGATGGGTTTCCGCGTCCAGAATGATATCCTCATAGGTCAGCGTTTGGCCCACCGAGGATGGCCGCACACGGCGCAGCTGGTTGCGCACCCGCGCCATCAGCTCCATCACAGAGTATGGTTTGACCACATAATCATCCGCACCGGTTTCAAGCCCGCGGACACGGTCCACTTCTTCAGAGCGCGCAGACAGCATGATCACCGGAATGTCTTTGGTCTCCGCACGCGTTTTCAGACGCCGACAGATTTCGATGCCAGATGTGCCCGGCAGCATCCAGTCAAGCACGATAATATCCGGCAGCACTTCCTGAACCATCAGCAGTGCCGTATCGCCATCTGCGGCGGCCTCCACGTCAAAACCCTCTGCTTGAAGGTTGTAGCTCAGCACTTCGCGCTGCGCCGGCTCATCTTCTACAACGAGAACTGTGGGATGATCTTTTGCCATCTGCTTTGCCTCTCAAACCGCCGTCAGGCGTCCAGTCGGGTCGCCTTTGGGCGCGCTTCTTCCGGCATGGAGCCGGTCACCAGATAGATCACCTGTTCGGCAATCGCGGTCACATGGTCGCCCATGCGCTCGGTGTTTTTTGCCATGAAATGCAGGTGCATACAGGGCGTGATGTGGCGCGGATCTTCCATCATGAAGGTCAAGAATTCGCGGAACAGCGCATTGTACATCTGGTCGATGTTCTGATCGCGCTCCAGCACGTCCTGGGCCAATGCAACGTCGCGCTGGATAAAGGCATCCAGCACATCTTTGAGCATCAGCTGCACTTCCTGTGCCATCCGGCGCAGCGAGCTGTGCGCGCCTTCAACCTGCTCCATATGCACCAGAACCGCGGTGCGCTTGGCCATGTTTTTGGCATAGTCGCCAATGCGTTCCAGGTTGGAGGCGATTTTCATCACCGACAGCACAACCCGCAAATCCACAGCCGCTGGCGCACGCAGCGCAATCAGATTGGCGCATTGCTCGTTGATCAGATCCTCAAGCGCGTCCACCGCCTTGTCGCCTTTGCGCACTTCAGCTGCAAGCTCTTCGTCGCGGTTCTGCATGGAGGTGGCCGCATCACCGATCGCCGCCTCAACAAGGCCGCCCATTTTCATCACATGCGCCTGAATGCCCTCAAGGTCACGGTCAAAGGCAGAGGCAATATGTTGGTCGTTCATAATCCAGTCTCCTTAGCCGATCCGGCCAGTGATATAGCTTTCGGTGCGTTCGTCTTTTGGGTTGGTGAAGATCTGCGAGGTCTCCCCAAATTCCACCAGATTGCCCAGGTGGAAGAACGCGGTTTTTTGGCTGACGCGCGCGGCCTGCTGCATGGAGTGCGTCACGATCACCACGGAATACTGGTGGCGCAGCTCGTCAATCAGCTCTTCGACCTGTGCGGTTGCTATCGGGTCAAGCGCAGAACATGGCTCGTCCATCAGCAGCACTTCTGGCTCGGTTGCCACAGCGCGTGCGATGCACAGACGCTGCTGCTGACCACCGGACAAACCGGTGCCCGGCGCGTGCAGACGGTCTTTCACCTCATCCCAAATCGCACCACGGCGCAGGGATTTCTCAACGATATCATCGAGATCTGCCTTGTTCTTGGCGAGACCGTGGATGCGCGGGCCATAAGCGATGTTGTCATAGATCGACTTTGGGAACGGGTTCGGTTTCTGGAACACCATGCCGACCTTGGCGCGCAGCTGCACAGGATCGACGCGCTTGTCATAGATGTCTTCGCCATCAATAAGGATGTCGCCTTTCACGCGGCACACATCAATTGTGTCGTTCATCCGGTTGATACAACGCAGGAAAGTGGACTTGCCGCAACCGGACGGACCGATGAAGGCGGTCACAGCTTTGGCGTCGATATCGACGTTCACGTCTTTGATCGCATGGGTGTCGCCGTAATAGACCTGCACGTTACGGGCGGAAATTTTGGTTGAATTCTGGTCCACAGCGGCCCCCAGTTCAGCTTGATCGTACATGTGTTTCAATCCTTTGCTTACCAACGGCGCTCAAACCGGCGGCGCAGGATGACTGCGAGAGTGTTCATTGAGATGAGGAAGACCAACAGAATGATGATCCCGCCCCAGGCGCGTTCATAATAGGCCGGGTCAGCCCGTTTTGCCCATTCATAGATCTGCGCGGGCATCGCGGAATTCGGATCGAGCAGACCGCTGGCAATGCCGTCAGGCGCGTTCGAGGCAATGTATCCCACCATACCGATCAGCAGCAGAGGTGCGGTTTCCCCAAGCGCCTGCGCCAGACCAATGATGGTGCCGGTCAGGATGCCAGGCGCAGCCAGTGGCAGCACGTGGTGGAAGACCGATTGCATCTTGGAGGCCCCTACCCCCAGCGCTGCATCACGGATGCTTGGCGGCACGGATTTCAGCGACGCGCGGGTCGAGATGATGATGGTCGGCAAGGTCATCAGCGTCAGCACCAGCCCCCCTACCAGTGGCGCGGATTGCGGCAGGTGCATGAACTGGATGAAGACCGCCAGACCAAGGATACCGAACACGATGGAAGGCACCGCTGCGAGGTTGGAGATATTCACCTCGATCAGATCTGTCAGGCGGTTCTTAGGCGCAAATTCCTCAAGATAGATCGAAGCGGCCACGCCCAATGGCAGCGCCAGGAACAGCACCACAAACATCATGAAGAGCGAGCCCAGCATGGCGACACCGATACCCGCTTGCTCTGCGCGGCTTTCGGATGCATCCGCGCCGAAGATGAAGGCCGGGTTGAATGTTTTTGCGAGAACGCCCGCGTCCTGAAGCCCATCCACGATGTCGAGGTGCTCTGCGTCGATGTTCTTGTCACGCGCCAGATGTTCACGCTTCACGCGGTCCTTCAGATAGCCGTCAACGCGGCTGGAAGCGAGGAACTTGAACTCAACAGTCTGACCAATCAGCGCCGGATTGTCGATCACAGCCGCGCGCACCTGACCAGCTGCAGAGGCCGAAATCAGCGCCTTCATCTGTTTGGATTTGGTCAGCGGTGTTTCGATGCCCGCATCCTGCACAGATTTCAGAACCGCCTTTTGAATCAGCGGGTTATAGCCGAAGGTTGAAACCTTCTTGATGTCGTCAATGTTGCGGTTGCCCTTTTTGTCGAGCTTGGCTTCATCCAGATAGACCGGCACCGTGATGAAGGTCTGCTGGAAAGCGCCAATACCGCTTGTTACGATGGAAAACAGCAGCACGATCAGAAATAGGATGCCTGTCGAAATCGCCGCGACACCATAGGCGCGGAAGCGTTTCTCAGCGGCATTGCGCTTCTTGGTGCGCGCATCCACGGTCGTGAGCGAGCCGGACTGCGGCTTTGCGCCGCCTGTGGGAAGGCTTGCGTCGGTCATTCGTACTGCTCCCGATACTTACGGACGATGTAGAGGGCAAAGACGTTCAGCCCCAAAGTCAGAACAAAAAGTGAGATCCCTAGGGCAAAGGCCACCAGCGCCTCAGGGGAGGCAAAGTCGGAGTCTCCGGTCAACTGAGAGACGATCTTGGCGGTCACGGTGGTCATCGCCTCAAACGGGTTGAGGGATAGCCGTGCAGCGGCCCCTGCCCCCATCACCACAATCATGGTCTCGCCAATCGCGCGGCTTGCAGCCAGAAGGATCGCGCCGACGATGCCCGGCAATGCGGCTGGCAGGATCACCTGTTTGATGGTCTCAGACTGGGTTGCGCCCAGACCATAGGAGCCGTCACGCATCGCCTGAGGCACAGCATTGATGATGTCATCAGACAGCGAGCTCACAAATGGGATCAGCATGATGCCCATCGCAATACCAGCGGTCATCACCGCGCGACCGCCGCTCATCCAGCCCGCGCCATCTTCGCCAAACACGGAAACCAGTAGCGGCCCGATGGTCAGCAGAGCGAAGAGACCGTAAACGATGGTCGGGATACCCGCGAGGATCTCCAGCAGCGGCTTGGCAATGCCGCGCACACGTGGCGTGGCATATTCAGACAAGTATACCGCAGCGAACAGGCCAATCGGCACAGCCACCAGAAGCGCGATGATCGAAATATAGATCGTCCCCCACAGCAGTGGCAGGATGCCCAGCTTGGAGGCGCCACCACGGCCGGAGAAGCTTGGCGCCCATTCCAGTAGCGTGAAGAAGTCCGCCGCCGGATAGAGGCGGAAGAATTCGGCGGTGTTGAACACCAGCGACAGCACGATGCCAATGGTGGTGAGGATCGCGACAGAGGCCGCCGCCATCAGCAGCGCCAGAACGCCCTGCTCAACCACATTGCGCGCTTTGTAGTCCTTGTCGGCCTGACGCACGGCAAAGCCCGCGGCACCCAGCGAAACCAGAAGCACCAGTGCGGCCAAAATCAGGCTGCCGGTGTTGGTCATGGTGCGGTAGGCCTGTGCGGCCAGTAGAATTGGCTGGGTGATGGTGGAGGTCACAACCTGCCCCGCCTCTTTCAAGCTGGCGGTCAGCGCCTCAACATCGGCACCCGGATCGTTTGAGAGATCCTGAGAGATCACACCGGCGGCCACCGCGTTGTTCAGCCCGTCCGCGGTGCGGCGCACCTCGGCCATCACGAGGCCAATGCTGGAGCCTTCTTTGATCTCGGTTTCAGGGATCATACCGGAAATGCTGTTCTGGACGACAAGTGGCTGAGCAATCAGCCAAACGATCATCAACCCGAACGCGGGGGCCACGACTTTCATAAACACATTCCAGCCGTAGTAGTTCGGCAGGGAATGGAGATTTCGCGCGTCACCACCAGCGCTGCTCAACGCGCGCTGTCTCCCAAAAATAAAGCCGACGATGGATATCGCCAGCACAATCACACAGAGCCAAATTACAGGCATGGGTCCCCCAGTAGTCTTATTCCAAGACAAATTGGAAAAGAGGCGGCGACGGGCGCCGCCTCAATTTGTTTCATCGACACTCAGGTCGGATTAGCTGTCGCCACCCATGGTTTTCTCAGCAGCAACTGCATCCTGAGTTTCAACCAGTGCTGGGTCGGACACGAGGCCGTACTCTGCCAGAGGGCCGTCGCCGCCTGCGATCTCATCGGAGATGAAGAACTCAGCATATTCTTTCAGGCCTGGGATCACGCCGATGTGCGCTTTCTTCACGTAGAAGAACAGCGGGCGGGATACAGGGTATTCACCGGTGGAGATGGTTTCGGTGGAAGGCTCAACGCCCGCCATTGTCGCCACTTTCAGCTTGTCGGTGTTGTTCTCATAGAACGCCAGGCCGAACACGCCGATGCCGTTTGCGTTGGCGTCGATGGATGCCAGAGTCTCGGTGTAGTCACCGTCAATGTCCACGGCGCGGCCGTCAGACATCACTTCCAGACATGCGTCTTCTGCATCGTCCTCAGACATGCCAGCCGCCATCATCGCTTCAAAAGCGCCAGTGGCTTCACAGCCCGCTGCAACAACTTTCTCTTCGAACACTTCGCGGGTGCCGTGCTTGGTGCCTGGGATGAACGCCAGGATGTCTTCTGCTGGCAGGTCAGCGTTGAAGTCGGACCATTTCTTATGCGGGTTATCAACCAGCTTGCCGTCAACCATCACTTTTGGTGCCAGCGCGTTGAAGATGTCAGACTGCGTGAAAGCCACATACTCAGGGCCGTTCAGCTGGGAAGCAAACACGATGCCGTCATAACCGATGCGCACTTCGATGATGTCGGTCACACCGTTCTCGGCACAGGCTTTGATTTCTTTGTCGCGGATTTTGCGGGACGCGTTTGCAACGTCGGTGTGCTCGGTGCCAACACCCTGGCAGAAGCGCTTCAGACCTGCGGAAGACCCACCGGATTCAACAACCGGGGTTGGGAAGTCGAAGTTTTCGCCGAAAGCTTCTGCAACGATGGAAGCGTAAGGCAGAACCGTGGAGGAACCGGCGACCTGAACTTGGTCACGCGCGGCGGCAGAAGTGGCAGCAACGGCCGCGATGGCCAGAGCAGAGGCAGTCAGTTTGACAGACATTAATTTAACTCCATGTGTTGTGGACTGTGTCGTTGTCAGTCTCACGACGCGGTCTAATGCGCCTGTTCGAAGCTTTTGTGACGGCTATGTAACAGCTGTATGACAGTGGGCCAGAAAATATGTCTTTTGCGCAAAAAAGACGTTAGGTAAAAGTTAACGCAGCGGAAGCAACACCTTGAAAACACTACCTTTACCCACCACGCTGTCGATCTGCAGACGCCCCCGGTGACGGTTAATAATGTGTTTTACAATTGCGAGTCCAAGGCCGGTTCCGCCCATTTCCCGCGACCTATGAGAGTCGATCCGGTAAAAACGCTCCGTTAAACGTGCAATGTGCACAGAGTCGATTCCCGGACCGTCATCTTTGACCGCCAGCGCAAAGCCTGGCCCCATCACGCCATTGCTATTGCTGCGCTCTTTGAGGGTCACAGTCACCTGCGTGCCGTTCCCGCCGTATTTCAGCGCGTTCTCCACAAGGTTTGTGACAACCTGCAAAAGCTGATCCGCATCGCCTGCCACCACGGCCGGATCGCGCTCCCGCTCATAGATCAGCGCGCAATCGTTGTCTTCTGCCATTGGCCCAAGATTTTGCAGCACAGAGCGGACCACCTGATCCAGATCCACCGGATCCGTGGGCCGCATCCGTGAAACCTCTTCCACACGGCTCAAAGACAGCAGATCCCCCACAAGGCGGTTCATCCGGCTTGCTTCTGCCGACATGATGCCAAGGAAACGGTCCTGCGCCTTGGGATCCGCCCGCGCAGGCCCTTGCAGGGTCTCAACGAATCCAAGGATTGCGGTCAGCGGCGTGCGCAGCTCGTGACTCACATTGGCCACAAAGTCGCGACGCATCTGATCGAGCTGCTGCATTTCCGTGACGTCCTGAAAGCAGATCAGCACACCTTTGAAGCTCTGCCCGCCTTGCGGCAGTCGCAAACCCCGAGGGCCGCTGTCATCAGGTGTCAGTGTCACAGGGGAGCAGGTCACATCATAGCGGTGTTCCTGCGGGCCTTCGCTGTGCAAATAGATCGCGCGCTGCGCTTCGCCCTCGCGCAGACAGTCCTCAACCGCCGTGTTCAGGCTCGGCTGACGAAACACCAGGATCAGGGGGCGATCCCCATCCGCATGCGGGTTCAGCTTCACCGCCGCCGCATTGCCGCCAATGATCCGGGCGCGGCTGTCCACCAGCACCGCCGGTAGCGGGATGGCCTCCAGATAAGACCTGTAAAACTCACGCTGCATGTCGACTCCCTGCCTCAAACACCGCGCCAATCCGGCATGGCGCACTTGCAAGGCTCAAACCGCAGATTTGTAACAGAGATATGACAAACCCGGCCAGCAAAGCCAGCTTTGTCATATTTCACCGCCCACGCGTCAGATTTCGCGCAGCCCCGTTTTGTAGCGCAGGAAGTTCTCCTGATAATGCAGCGCCGACAGCCGCAGCTTGGCAATCGCCGCCTCATCCAACGCGCGCACCACCTTGCCTGGCGTGCCCATCACAAGGCTGCCATCCGGGATTTCTTTGCCTTCCGGGATCAACGTCCCTGCACCGATCAGGCAGTTCTTGCCAATCTTGGCCCCATTCAAAACGATTGCGCCCATGCCGATCAGGCTGTTCTCGCCGATGGTGCAGCCATGCAGCATCACCTTATGGCCAATCGTGCATCCAGCGCCGATCGAAAGCGGAAAGCCCATATCCGTATGCAGCACGCAGTTTTCCTGCACATTGGAGCCCGCGCCAACACGGATTTCCTCGTTGTCACCGCGCAACGTGCTGCCAAACCAGACCGAAGCACCGGCTTCCAACACCACATTGCCGATCAGATTGGCATCCGGCGCGCACCAGCTGTTCTCGTCCTGCTGCGGCTGCACCCCATCCAGCTCGTAAATCGCCATCAGGACATCTCCTCAAACTGCATCTGCAACTGGCGCACATGGTCCTGCAGCTCCGGCTGCTGAATCCGGCGCATGCGCTCGGCTTCGACAATGGTTTTCAAGCGCGCTTCAGTCTCATCCAGATCATCATTTACCAGCACATAGTCATAATAGCCCCAGTGGCTGATCTCATCCCAGCTCTTGAGCATCCGCTTGGCGATCACATCTTCACTGTCCTGCGCGCGGGTTTCCAGACGGCGGCGCAGCTCAACAATGCTTGGCGGCAGGATAAAGATCGACAGCGCGTGTTTGCCGAGATCCGAATTGCGGATCTGGATCTCGCCCTGCCAATCCACGTCAAACAGCACATCCTGACCGGAATCGATGGTCTCTTTCACAGGGCCCGCCGGAGAGCCGTAGAAATTCCCGAAGACGTGTGCGTGCTCCAGCATCTGTCCTTCCGCCACCTGCGCCTTGAATGCATCTTCTTTCATGAAGAAGTATTCGCGCCCGTGCTCCTCGCCGGGGCGCGGCGCGCGCGTGGTGGCAGAAACCGAAAACTTCAGGCCAGGATCCCAGGCCATCAGGCGCCGCGCCAGCGTTGATTTCCCTGCGCCGGAGGGGCTCGACAAAATGATCAGAAGGCCGCGTCTGTTGCTCATAGTCTCATTCCACGTTTTGAACCTGTTCCCGCATCTGATCTATCACGGCTTTGAGGTCCAGCCCAATCCGCGTCAAATCCACCGATTGCGCCTTGGAACAGAGCGTATTGGCCTCACGGTTGAATTCCTGCATCAGAAAATCGAGTTTGCGGCCAATCGGGCTTCCGGTTTCGATCAGCCCGCGCGCAGCCTCAACATGGGCGCGCAGCCGGTCCAGCTCTTCCATAACGTCGGATTTCACGGCCAGCATCGCCAGCTCTTGTGCCACCCGAGCTTCATCAGCTCCATCACTGTTCTCAAGAACCCGCGCCAGATTGCTGCGCAGGGTGTCCGCGCTTTCGGCCCGCCGCGCCTCTGCCGCCTCCGCAGCCTGTGCGGTCAGTGTTTCAATCTGGCTGAGCTGATCCATCAACACGGCCTGAAGCGCTTGACCTTCTTGTTGGCGCATCGCCTTGAAGCTCTCAAGCAGCGCCGGGACCTCCGCCATCAGCGCCTGCAACAGCGCTTTGGTGTCGGTCTCCTCAGAGGTGGTTTCCAACACGCCCCGGATGCCCAGTACATCGCTGGCCTTTGACGGCGCGAGTGTCACACCGGCTTCTGCCGCCTGTGCCTCTGCCGTCTTGATCGCACTCAGCACGGCGACCAGCTGTCCGGCGTTCACCGACAGCGCGCCCTGCTCTTCTTCTTTCTGAACACGCAGCGACAGGTTCACGCTCCCGCGTGACAGCGCCTTGGACAAAGCGCCGCGCACCGCTGGCTCCAGCCCCTCAATCCAGTCAGGCACCCGCAGACGCAGGTCCAACCCCTTGGCATTCACACTGCGCAGATCCCACGTCCAGCTGTGTCCCAGCGCGTCTCCCTTTAGGGACGCATATCCTGTCATTGACTCCAGCATCAGATCCTCCTGCCGCTAAGCTATTGCTGCACCTAAATCTATTCTGAGCTGAAGAGCAATGTTAACGCGCCGATGCGTTAACCAATTTTGACTATTTTGGGCGCAAAACAAATAAAATGTGAGATAAGTGTTTTACGAGTTGTAAACGCTTTCCGTTCCGACAGATAATCAAGAAAGAACGAAAGCTTCTGCGTACGAGTAACGACTAACGCCATAGGTATTCGGGGAGAGAGTTGTGAGAATTTTTGGAGACGGAAAATCTGGTGCCGCCAAAGTGCACAGCATCGAGGTGATGCAGGAGGTGAAAGCCTACTGGGAAGGTCTCCGCGATGGAGACTCCATCCCATACCGCAGCGATGTTGATCCGCGCCGTATCCAGAAACTCCTGAAGCACGCTTTCATTCTGGAGCGTATTGCACCGGGCCTCGCCCGCCTGCGCGTCTCCTGCAACACCCTGTCTGACGTGATGGGCATGGACATGCGCGGCATGCCAATGTCTGCCCTGATCAACGGCGACTCCCGCGAAGGTTTTGGCGAAGTGCTGGAAAAAGTGTTCTCCGCACCCGCCGTAGGCCGTCTTGAGCTCACCTCCCGCCGCAGCTTTGGCCGCACCGGTCTGCAAGGCGAAATGATGCTCCTGCCCCTGCGCAGCGACTCCGGTGAGGTGAACCGTATCCTCGGCGCGATCACCATCGATGGCGACGTTGGCCGCAGCCCGGAACGCTTTGATCTGGAAGGCAGCTTCCTGCGCCGCATCGAAGCCGCAAGCGAGAATAGCTCTGAGCCGGTCGCGACAATCCTGCGCCCGCAGAAAATTTCCATGCCTCAGTTTGATCCTGCCGCTCAAAGCGCCAAAGCGCCCAAGACAGCTGTGCAGACAACTCTGGCGCCCACCAAACATGCCCACCTGCGGCTTGTGGTGACTGACAGTTAAGACCTCTGGAGATCCCTCCACTGGTCACGAAAAAGGCGAGGTCTATTTGGTCATGGCACCTCGCCTTTTTTCGTTTTTTACCGTGAATTCAAAGCGCTAAAGAACACAGCTCGCGCATAGATGTTGCGCTTGAGCCCCGCTGCGACTTTACCCCTCAAGATGAAGATATACGCGGCGGTTCTGACGCCCTTTTTTCTCGATCTTGCCGATCCGCACGCGTCCAATCTCAGCGGTGCTCGCCACATGTGTACCGCCGCAGGGCTGCAAATCCACCTGTTCCGTGTCAGAGCCGATCCGCACCAGCCGCACACGACCGGCGCCTTTAGGCGGAGCGACAGACATGGTCTTCACAAGCCCCGGATTGGCTTCCAGCTCCTCATCCGTGATCCAGGTCTCTGATATTGCAAAATCCTGAGAGATCAGCGCGTTAAGCGCTTCCGTTAAGGCCTCTTTGTCCTCAGGCGCCTCCGGCATATCAAAATCAAGCCGGCCTTTCTCGGTGCCAATCGACCCACCGGTCACCGGCAGCGGGATCACCACAGACAACAGATGCAGCGCCGTGTGCACACGCATGTGGCGGTGACGACGGGGCCAATCTAACACCTGCATCAGCTGCGCCCCTACGGGTGGCAGCTCCTCCGGTTCCGAAGGCAACAGCGCAATGCCGCCTTCCGGCACTTTGACAGCCGTGGCGATTTTCAGCGTCTTACCATCCCAGCGCAGCTCGCCGCTGTCGCCGGGTTGTCCGCCGCTGGTGGCGTAAAACAGCGTCTCATCCAGCAGGATGCCGCCTTCCGGCGTGTGTCCGATCACCTTTGCTGGTGCTTCCTTCAGATACGCATCTTTCAAAAACAACAAGTCCGTCATCGCCCCTCCCCGTCAGGCTCCCCCTCAGCGGTCCCGTCACCGCCCATATCCTCCGCGTCAGGCGGCGTCAGCTTGCTCTTGGCGGACACAACTGACGCTCTGGCCTCCGCATCCATCGGCTTCGGCCCGGTAGCAGGTGCAGCACGCAAAGCTTCCGGATTGCGCAGCCAGATATCGCGCTGCGCAAAAGGTATCTCGATGCCTTCCGCAACAAACCGCTCCGCAATCGCGTGGTTGAGATCGCTTTTTACGGTCAGCATCCAGTTCACATCCCGCAGAATAGCGCGGATTTCAAAGTCCAACGCATCCGCGCCAAAGCCCTGAAACACCACTGCCGGTCCCGGATTGGCCAGTACCATCGGATGGCCCTCTGCAATTTCCATCAGGATCTTCTCAACCCGCCGCGTATCGGTGCCATAGGCCACGCCCACCGGCACAATCACACGCCCAACCGTGTTGCCGCGCGTGTAGTTGGTCACCGTGCCAGAGATCAGATCAGAGTTCGGCACCACCACATCTGTGCGGTCAAAGGTCTCAATCCGTGTGGAGCGCACCGAAATATCGCGCACATAGCCCATCTGGCCGCCGACCTCGATCCAGTCGCCCTCGCTCACCGGGCGCTCGATCAGCAGGATGATCCCGCTCACAAAGTTGGACACGATGGTCTGCAGACCAAAACCAATTCCCACAGACAACGCCCCGGCAAACAGCGCCACATTGCTCAGGTTGATGCCAGCAATCGACAGGGCCACCAGAATGGCGATGAAATTACCAATGTAGCCGGCACCGGACACAATCGCCGTCTGCCCACCCACATCCACGCGCGTCTTTGGCAGGATGTTGTCGCGCAGAAAGCTCTGCATCAAACGCGTGATGCCGTGACCGATCACAAACACCACAATCAGGATCAGGATCACCCGCGGTGACAGGGTCAACCCGCTGAAGCTCAGCCCGTTGTTCCACTGGGTCCACAGCTCCTGCAAATCCGCAGTGCGCACACCCCAGGTCAGGGCCAGTATCGGCAGCGCGGCAATCACCATGGCGATGCCCGTGATCACCGCCGCCAGTGAGCTTTCATCGTCATCGCGCCCTTCCAGCGCGGCGTAGACCTTCTGGATCACCCGTTGGGAAACCAGCAAGAAACCCACCAACAACATGGTCTTGGCGGTGGAGAAAATCAGGAAACTGCCGCCGCGCACCAGACCAGCCAGCGACACCGCGATCCCGACAACCGCAGCGCCCATTGCAAAAACCGCCAGAATACGCAGCATTTGCTCAAGCGCAGACCGGCTCAGCGAGGTCTCATCGGTCAGGCTATGGGCGTGTTTCTTGCCCAGCAATGCGATCTGCACCAGACAGAAAGCCGCCAGAACGCAGAGCACAAAGAACACCACCGACTCTGTGCCGCGATCCCAGCTTTCAAAGCGAGACATTTCGCTGGTAAGCGTCGCCAAAGCCAGCAATGCGCCCAGCACCGTAGCCGCCCGACGTCCGCGACGCTTGTCTTTCTCCGTTAGATTGACCGGCATCAATGGACGCTCATGGCGGGAGAAAAAGCGCTCTCCAAGCCATTTGGCCACCAACAACTCAAAGGTCATCTGCGGCAGCAATGACAGAACCACGCCACCGCGCAGCCCAGCCAGATCAGTGGCATAGACCGCCTCTGCCAAAGCCACCGCGCCCAGCATCGGCAACAGCACTTGACCAAAGGATAGCAAGAAGACCGAGATCCAGCGCAGCGCCGACATATGCTCGCTTTGAGAAACAATCCGGCTCAGGGCGGCATCGGTCCAGCGCATACCGCGCGTCACCAGCAAGGCGCCAATCGCCAGATAGAACAGCATCAGCGGCAATGACTTGCGCAGCTCATGGCGCAGGCGCTGCTGTTTCCAGTTGCCCTCAAACTCCAGCGTCAGCAGGCGGATGGTCTTGCCCACTTCAACAAAGGCCGCAGGCCACAGCGAGGGGATCAGTGGGATTGGTCCCGGTTCCAAAAGCAATTCTGTCTGTCGGTCGCGCAGCAAAGCATCAATCGCGCGGATCAGCTCATTGGCCTCCGCTTGGGCGAGCTCTGCTTGCCGGATTGGGGCCTGCGCCTCAGAAAGCTGGGTTTCCAATCGCTGCCGCTCGGCCGCCACATCAGCGGCCTCACCGCCCTCAGGCACCGGCCCCAGACGGTTGAGCTGTGCCTCCAAGGTCTGAGAAGACACGCTGCTGCGCGAACTGTCGGCGGCAAACTGTCGGCGCCAGTCCACCAGCTGTTTGCGCAGCTCGGTCATCGCGCCTTCAGAGGCGCGATTGTTTTCAATGGCCAATTCGGCACGGGCCGCGACGGAGCGCCAATCCTCGTAGTTTGGCCCGGCATCTGGCCCGCTGGCACTTTGCGCCCAGACCGCCGTCATCCAGACAACCAAACACAGGGTTGCCGCTAGCAGGGTCCGGGCGAAAGCGCGCATCGTCAGTTGCCCTTAGACGTCTTCAAACACGCCCGGAATGCTGGATGGGCCTTTGTTGCCCAGCCATTCCGGGGTCGGCAGGCCTTTTTCCTTCAGGAACGCCGGGTTGAAGAGTTTGGACTGATAGCGTGTGCCATAGTCACAGAGGATGGTCACAATGGTGTGGCCCGGGCCCATCTCTTTCGCCATGCGCACCGCGCCCGCGATGTTCACACCGGAAGAGCCGCCAAGGCACAGGCCTTCGTCCTGCAACAGATCAAAGACATAAGGCAGCGCCTCTTCATCAGAGATCTGGTAGCTCATGTCCGGAGTAAAGCCCTCAAGGTTGGCCGTGATCCGGCCCTGACCGATTCCTTCGGTGATCGAGCCACCTTCGGACTTCAGCTCACCCGTGGTGTAGAAGCTGTGCAGCGCCGCACCCATTGGGTCGGCCAGACCGATTTTCACGCCTTTGCTCTGAATGGCTTCGGCCACACCCGCCAGCGTGCCGCCAGAGCCGACCGCACAGATAAAGCCGTCCACTTTGCCGCCGGTCTGTTCCCAAACTTCGGGGCCGGTGGTTTCCACATGGGCACGACGGTTGGCAACGTTGTCAAACTGGTTTGCCCAGATCGCGCCGTTTGGCTCGGTCTTGGCCAGCTCTGCGGCCAGACGGCCAGAGTAGCGCACATAGTTGTTGGGGTTGCGGTAAGGCGCGGCGGGCACCTGCACCAACTCCGCACCCGCAAGGCGCAGCATATCTTTCTTTTCCTGAGATTGCGTCTCAGGGATCACAATCACGGTCTTGAACCCCATGGAGGCGCCCACCAGCGCAAGACCGATCCCGGTGTTGCCGGCGGTGCCTTCCACAATGGTGCCACCGGGCTTCAGCTCACCGCGCTCAAGCGCATCTTTGATGATGTAAAGCGCCGCACGGTCTTTCACCGACTGGCCAGGGTTCATGAATTCCGCCTTGCCGTAAATCTCACAGCCGGTCGCCTCGCTCACTTTGTTGAGACGGATCAAAGGGGTGTTGCCGATCGCTTGGGCAAGATCACGGGCAATATGCATGTTGCGCGGTCCTTTTATGGATGTTTGAAAACCTGTGTAGGCAAGGGCGCGCCGGAACTCAAGCGGTCCTGCGCAGACGATCACGATGGCGTGCCAACCACAGCGCCGCCAGCACCAGCGGCGCATTCACCGCCTGCATCTGATCCACCATCTCCATAAGCCTGTCATAGCTGAACAGATAAGAGCGGATATCCTCTGCCTCCTGATCCAGACCAGAGACACCGATCACGTCATCCGGCAGATCCGCGAGCCCGACAAATATGTTGTAAAATTCGGTTGTGCAGCCCGGCGAAGCATAACAATTGGCCACCTCATGCAGCGCGCCCAGCGTCAGTCCAGCTTCTTCCTCAGCCTCTCGACGCGCGGTGTTCTCCGCTGTTTCCCCGGCATCAATCCGCCCGGCAATCGGCTCCAGCTGCCAAGGCAACGCATCGCCACGCACATAAGGTCCAGGCCGGAACTGCTCAATCAGCATCACACGGTCACGCACCGGATCATACGGCAGCACGATCACCGCATCTGTCGCCACAAATACCGCTCGCTCCACCATCTCGCTTTGCGCACCGTCATAACGGCGAAAGCTCAGGGTCAGCTCATCGAGCGTGAAATACTTTGCATAGGGGCGGTTCAGCATCACATCGCTGACGTCGTCGCGGGTCATACCGCTTGGGCTGACCGCCAGATTGCGCGCTTGCGCCTGTGCTTTGGATGTCGCCCGCGCCCGGATCATCGGCAGCATCCTGTCCACGTCCTCTCGGCTGCGCGTGCCGAAATAGCTCATCTCCTCGATGGCACCAAACACCGCTGCCACGCCATATCGTTCCTGCCACGCGCTGAGTGACCAAGGCCCATCCGGCACCCAACCCGCGTCTTCGCTTTTGAACACCTCCGTGGTCTGGGTAGTGCCATCAAGATCCACAGTGACCGGCTCAAGATCATAATCAAAGCCGCCCTCATAGAACTCCAAGCGCGCCACATCCGCCTCGGTGAGCGCGCCAATCCAAAGCCCCTCGGCAACCTCGCCCGGCGCGTCCTTGATGATCGGGAAATCCTGCCCCTGCACCGCATAAACCGCGTGATCCTTCAGGCGTGCGGGCGCCAGCTTCAGCGCTTCGGCGGTTTTTCCAAGCACAGCCTCAAGCAAAGGCACGTGTCGCAACGTGCCATACACAAACAGATTTTTCATAAATCAACCCCAGCGGCGATAAGCAAAGTTGGTGACATATCCGCTGATCACAATGCCAACCGCAAGGGTGATATAGACCGGCGTCGCTGCGAGATATTGCCCATATTTCAACGCGATGGTCACAATCATCTCAAGCGCCTCAACCGGTTCGTCAAACCGTCGGCGCATGGCAAGCCTGAGCATCTCGATGGTGCCAAACACCGCCAATCCCCAGAACACCAATGACACGACACCCAGCATCCCCAAACCGATGGAGCCGCTGCGCCCCGCACGCGGCCCCATAATGCGCCAGCCAACACAAAGCCCCACAGCTGCGGAGATCAACGTCATATAGCCGGGGTTTGAGCCTTCCGGCATTTGCGGTTTGGCGAATTCCGCCACAAACCCGCCGACCACGGCGAGTGAGATGGCAGCAATCAGTTTGTTGGATGAGATCATGCGCCCGGTTTGGATATTGTGATTTGCGTTACGTCACAACTTCCACTGTGAAACGCCGCGGCACAAGAGGTTAGGTAAAAATTCCACATCCTGCGAAACCTTTCATCAAACCCCATGGGCTGAATACGCTCCCATTGCGCATTAAACGTGTCATACCAGCGGCGCAGGGTCTGGCTGTAGCTCTCGCCAAATTCAATCGACCCGGTGAACAGCAGACCTGCCTTCTTTACCTCATCCTTGAGCGCGGTTGGGCTCGGCAGCATGCCACCCGGGAAGATGTATTTCTGAATGAAATCAACGCCCTTCCGATACTCTTCAAAGCGGCTTTCGGTGATCGTGATAATCTGCAGCGTGGCCTTGGCACCGGGCTTCAGACGATCCCGGACGGTTTGGAAATAGACCGGCCAGTATTTCTCGCCCACGGCCTCAAACATCTCGATGCTGGCAATCCCGTCATAATGCGCGGTCTCGTCGCGATAATCCTGAAGCTTGAAATCCACAAGATCAGAAAGACCAGCCTTTTCAATGCGATCCTGCGCATATTTGAGCTGCTCTTCTGAAATGGTCAGGCCGGTCACACGCAGCCCGCGCTCCTTGGCGGCATATTCCGCAAAACCGCCCCAGCCACAGCCAATTTCCAGCACGTGATCGCCGGGCTTCACGCCCATCTGATCCACCATGGAGGCATATTTGGCGGTTTGCGCCGCCTCCATGCTCTCTTGACCAGTTTTGAACAGGGCCGAGCTGTAGGTCATCGTGTCATCCAGCCACAGACCGTAAAATTCATTCCCCAAATCATAGTGATAGCTGATGTTCTTCTTGGCCTGCGTCTTGGAATTGTTGTTCATCCAGTGGCGCATACGCTCATAGGCGCGCACAAAGAACATCCCCGGAAAACCGTCGTACAGCGCGTCATTGTCCGCGCGCAGAAAATCAAAAAACGCCTGCAGATCCGGCGTGCTCCACCAGCCTTCCAGATAGGCCTCAGAGAACCCAAGTTCGCCTTCGCGCATCAAGCGGCCAAATGTATCGCCATTGTGCACATGCATCTCACAGACCGGACCGGGCTTTGGACCTTCGGCTCGGAACACACGGCCATCCTCCATCACAAAATCAATCCGCCCGTGATTGATCTTTTGGGCTGTCGCAAAAACAGCGGAAAAATAGCGCGGCAAGTTGGTCTCACCTTGTGTTGAAGTCAGGAACATCTTTCTCCCTCCTCTTAGCGTGGTCTGAATCCTAGGCGCAGAAACCGCCTAGCGGCAAGAAATTATTAAGCTTTGAAAGCCTCATAGGCGGCCAAGGCCCGTGCGCGCCCTTCCGGCAGGCTGACAATCGGCTGCATCTGCGGGCGGTCAAAACCGGCCTGCCAACTGAGCGGCATCGCCTCAAAAAACAGCTGCGCAGTCGCGCTGCCAGCCCCCGCCTCATGCGCCAGCCAGCGGCGGCGATAGCGCTGATCGGGGTCAAACTTGTCGGCCTGCGTGTCCGGATTGAAGATCCGAAAATAAGGTGCCGCATCCGGCCCGCAGCCAGCCACCCATTGCCAGCCCATGGCGTTGGAGGCCGGATCCCAATCCACCAGACAATCCTCAAACCATTTCAGGCCCAGCTTCCAGTGAATGCGCAGATGTTTGGTCAGATAGCTGGCCACGATCATCCGCGCGCGGTTGTGCATCTTGCCGGTGATGTAGAGTTCGCGCATCGCGGCATCCACCACGGCCACCCCAGTGCGCCCCTGACACCAGGCTTGAAAATGCGGATGCTCCGGATCCTCAATCCAGTCAAACTGATTCCAGCCCTCGCGCCAATTGGCCTCCGGTAACTGCGGAAAATGCCACAGCAAATGCCAGGCAAATTCGCGCCATACCACCTCCTTAAGGAAATGCTCCGCGCCCGCCGCACCAGTCCCAAGCGCACGCTGGCCACCGTGCCACATCTGCGCCGGGCTGATCTCCCCAAAGGTCAGTGCATCAGACAATTCAGAGGTCGCCGCCTGATCCAACCGGTCCCGCGCGTCTTTGTAATCTGCGATTTTTTCATCCAGAAACCGCGCCAGAGTTTCCTGCGCGGCAGCTTCACCGGCGGCAACAAACTGCGTCACCACAGCGCCGCCGCGACGCATCTCTGCCGAAAGACCCCAGTCTTCCAGATCGTCGCTATCCGGCCAAACCTGCGGCGCTGTCAGCTTTGGCGCAGCAAGCGGTGCCTCTACAAAGCGCCCCCGCACAGCCTTCCAGAACGGCGTATAGACCCGATAAGGCATGCCCTGCCCGGTCTCCACCGTCCAGGGTTCGAACAATAGCGTGCCTGCAAAGCTTTGCGCATCAAGCCCCGCGGCCTTTAGTGTCGCTTTAACCGCTGTATCCCGTGCCACCCAATCCGGCGCATAGGCCCGGCTCCAATGCACCGCATCTGCGCCGGTTTCCTCTGCGATCTCTCGGAGTATGTCCGCTGGCGCACCACGGCGCAGGATCAGCCGAATTCCGTGCGCGTCCAGATCCTGCGCCAGCGCCCTTAACGACGACTCAAGCCGCAGCTTTGACGCTGCCCCCAGTCGCTTGACCACGTCGTCATATACAAAGACAGGCACCACATCCCCGCGTGCGGCCGCAGCCGCAAGGCCAGGGTTGTCGCACAGCCGCAAATCGCGCCGGAACCAAAAGAGAGTGGTGGCTTTGGAGTTTTGGTTCTGGGCCAAGTCTGGTTGTCCTATCCCGTATGTTTCTGAGTTTACGGGATTTTACAGAGAGTGGATCACACGAATCTTCACAAAACCGCGTCCAGCGCGTCAATCAGCCTTGAGACCTCCTGTTCAGAGGTGTAATGCACGAAGCTGACCCGCAAAACACCATGGATCACATCCACATTCATGCCCTCCAGCGCGCGCACCGCGTAGAAATCTCCGCCCCCCGCCATGATATCATGCGCCGCCAGCCGTTCGGCCAGGGCAGCACCGGGCGCTTGCGCAACCATCGCAACGGTTGGCGCGCGGTTTTCCGCATCTTTGGGGCCTAAAAGACGCACTGAATTGCGTGTGGACGCAAAATCAAGAAGCGGCTGTAAGAGCTTGATTTCATGATCTCTCATCAGATCATGCACCGCTGACCCAGTTGCCGCTGCGGTGCTGCCCATCACCCCATGGTGGGCGGCCAGCGCCTCAAAGTAGTCCACCATTCCGGCACAGGCCGCGACCTGCGCGTGATCCGGACCTGCCGGTGTGAACCGTTTGTCAAGCGTGCCCGCGTTGAAGTAATGCGCCTGATTGGGCAAAAGCTCCCCCAGCGTGCGCCGGATCACCATGATCCCCTGATGCGGACCATAGGTCTTGTAGCTGGAGAAAAGATAGATATCAGGCCCCATCGCGCCCACATCCGGCAACCCGTGAGGCGCATAGCTCACGCCATCGACACAGACAAACGCCCCCGCCGCATGCGCAAGCGCCGTGATCTCGGCCACCGGATTGATCTCCCCAACCACATTGGAGCAATGCGGAAAACACACCAGCCGCACACGATCATCAAGCAGTTCAGACAGCGCCTCAAGGTCCAGATGCCCGCTTTCAGGATCAATGCTCCATTCGCGCACTTCGATGCCCTCATCCGCCAGGCGCCGCCAGGGGCCGCTGTTCGCCTCATGGTCTTGGTTCGTGACGATGATGGCATCCCCTGGGTCCATCCACTGACGAAAGGCCTGCGCAAGAACATAGGTGTTTTGCGTGCTGGACGGGCCAAAGGACACCTCGTCGGTGTCCACCCCCATCACAGCGGCAAGGCGCGCACGCGCCTCATCCATCTCCGCTCCCGCCAGCTCTGAGGCGCGGTAAGGCGCATAGGGCTGCACCTTACGTTCGCGGTAAAACCGTGTGAGCCGCTCGATCACGGGCGCGCAGGTGTAGCTGCCCCCGGCATTCTCGAAAAACGCCTGCCCCTTCAGCGCATCCTCGCCAAAGGCCGGGAACTGGCTGCGTACAAACTCCACATCAAGCATCAGGGCTCTCCACTTTTGATTGCGTCAGAGAAGAGCCTTGATGCAGGGGAAGGTCAAGCGGGGATGCGCCCCGCCAAAACAGATTAAGCCAGCGCGGCCCGTATCTTATCGGCCTGCGCCTTCAGCACGTCAAAATCGGCCATGGTGCCCGGCGGGCGCACGCCCACACCTTCATGGCGCGGCAACACGTGATAGTGCAGGTGGAACACCTCCTGCCCGCCTGCGGCCTCATTGAATTGCTGAACGGTCACACCATCCGCATCAAACGCCTTCATCACCGCATGGCCCATCTTCTGAACCGTTTTCAGACAGGCGGCGAGCTGTTCGGGTGTTGCGTCCAGCATATTGCGGCAAGGCGTTTTCGGGATCACCAGACAATGGCCATCCGCGCGCGGCATGATGTCCATAAACACATAGGTGTCTTCATCCTCATAAAGTTTCTCGCTCGGGATTTCGCCCCGCAGGATTTTTGCAAAAATATTGTCGCTGTCATAAGACATGGCCACGCCGCTCCGCTGTGGTGGTGTTCGTTGGCCGCCAAGGTGCCTCTGCCACCCCCCGAGTGCAAGCCGATTTGCAACCGCACCCGACATGGGAGGTGAACAAAAAGCCGCGCGGGCGGATCAGAAGCTCATACGCGCATCCGCCGCCATCATCGCCTGCGCCATGGCAGCGGGTTTGGCGACACCCACACCCTCCAGAAGGATCTCCGGCCCCTGCCCCAACCCCGGCAAATAAAGCGCGCAGACCTCAACCTTTGCGCCGGGCAAGGTCATGATCTTCTGCATCAGCCCTTGAGGACTCACATCCATCGGCGGTTGCCCGGCAGTGGCGCTCTCCGGCGCATCTTTCAGCGCCAGCGCACCGCCCGCATCACACAGCAACACATGCGGAGCCGCCCCCTGTTTCGCCGCCTGAAGCGTCAACACCATCGCCATCAACTGCGTCTGCGGTTCGGCCTCGGTCAGAATGGTCACCAGCTTTGGCGCCTCCTGCGCTGCCGCAGCGCTAGCATAAAGACAAAGAGCAGTGGCAGCGGTCGCAAGGTGTGTTTTCAATCGGGTCACAATGACATCCTTTCATCCATAAATCAGACAGATGCCCGCAAAGGGATAATGCGGAGACATTTCTGGATGTCACAGCACCACAAAGCGATCTCCGCGCCTTTGATCGAAATCATATACATTCAATTATATGAATATGATTCTCCTCAAAAAAGAAAAGGCACCCCCGGAGGGATGCCCTGATACGTTCACTCTCGGTGTGTGTTAGGTGTTCACATCCACCACGACACGCCCCTGAACCTGACCTTTGAGAATATCGGCGCCCAGTTGCGGCAGATCCGACAAATTCGCAGGCTTCACCATTGCTTCCAGCTTCTCCATCGGCAGATCGCTGGCAATCCGCTGCCAGGCGCGCACGCGGTCTTCATACGGACGCATCACAGAGTCGATGCCTAAGAGGTTCACACCGCGCAGCAGGAAGGGGATCACGGTTGCAGGCAGACCTGCACCACCGGCAAGACCCACAGCGGCAACCGAGCCGCCATATTTCATCTGGCCCAGCACCCGCGCCAGCATCTCGCCACCCACGGCGTCAACACACCCTGCCCATGTCTCTGTTTCCAGTGGGCGTTTCACGGTTTCATTCAGCTCCTCACGCGCCACAATCTGGCTCACGCCCAGCGATTTCAGATAGTCAGCTGTCTCTGGACGCCCGGTGACACCGGCCACCTCATACCCAAGGTTGGCCAAAATCGCCACGGCCACAGAGCCAACGCCCCCCGCCGCACCGGTCACCAGAACCGGACCTTTCTCAGGTGTCACACCGTGATCCTCAAGCGCCATCACCGACAGCATGGAGGTAAAGCCCGCCGTGCCCACAGCCATGGCCTGTTTGGTGCTCAGCCCTTCCGGCAGCGGCACCAGCCAATCGGCTTTTACACGGGCTTTCTGGCCGTAGCCGCCCCAATGCACCTCACCCACGCGCCAGCCGGTCAGCACAACCTTGTCGCCCGGCTTGTAGCGCTCATCCTCAGAGCTCTCCACGGTGCCGGCAAAATCAATGCCCGGCACATGCGGATAGGCGCGCACCAGCCCGCCGCCTTTGGGGGACAGGCACAGCCCGTCTTTGTAGTTCACCGTGGAATATTCCACCGCAACGGTCACATTTCCTTCAGGCAGCTGGCTCTCATCCAGCTCCTGAATGGCCCCGCTGGCAAGACCATCCTCACCCTGCGTCATCACCAATGCCTTAAACATCTCATCTCTCCTAACTGTTGCGCCAAACGCCCTAGGCGCATGTCATTTCAGGTTTCTCATTCTCAAAATATCCCCGCCGGAGGCATTCAACCTCCGCCGCAGGTGTCAGCTCCAGAAAGCTTCCCAGACCGTGACCGCACGCACCCCATCCGGTGTCAGTACATCCAGCTCGGTACCGCCATTCCAATGGGTCATGCGCACCATGCCGATGGCCACATTGGTGTTAAAGTCCGGCGACCAGGCTGCACTGCTCACATTGCCCACATGCTGATCTCCATCCATCACCGGCCAGAGCCGGTCACAGGGCGGCACGGCCTCCCCATGGATTTCAATCGGCCGGATCTGACGCACCGGCCCTTCCTGTGCCACCCGCAACAATGCATCGCGCCCGACACAGCCAATCGCGGTGTTTGTGTTACAGAACCGCCCAAGCCCGCATTCATGGGGCGTGTTGTCATCGGTCATGTCATTGCCATAGCTCAGCAATCCGCCCTCAATCCGTTCAATCAGATTGGGACAGCCCGCGTGCACATCCAGATCCTTGCCCGCTTCCATAAGCGCGTTCCACAGGGGCATGCCAATGTCGCTGCCTTCCACATAGATCTCAAACCCGCCCTGTTTGGAGTAGCCCGAGCGCGCCACCACCAGATTGCGGCCCTGAAAATCAAACCAGCCAAAGCGGAAAAATTTCACGTCACGGATCTTGTCGCCAAACACCCGCACCATCAGCTCTTCGGCCTTGGGGCCTTGCACCGCCAGCGGGCTCACATCCGGCTCATCCACCAGCACATCCAGACGATAGCCATAGGCAATGCCCTTGACCCAGAACAGCAGATCACTGTCGGCAATGGAAATCCACCAGCGGTCTTCAGCCAGCTTCACCGCCACCGGATCATTCAGCATTCCGCCGGTCTCATCGACTATCGGCACATAGAAACACTGGCCTGGCAACATCGAGCGTAGATCGCGTGGGGTCAGCATCTGCATCAGACGTCCGGCATCCGGTCCACGCAGTTCCACCTGCCGCTCCACGGCCACATCCCAGACTTGTACCGCAGTCTTAAGGTGACGGTAATCTTCCTCAACCGAACGGAACACCGTCGGCAGAAGCATACGGTTGTAAACGGTGTAGGCTTTCACACCGGCAGCTTCGACACCGTCGGAGAACGGCGTGCGGCGCAGGCGCCGGGATGGAGAAATCAAAGCCATGTCGCGCCCTCCGGCAACAACGCCACATCTGTATCGCCGGGATCATGTCCAATGCTGGTCAGCATGGCATGGATCTGGCCACGGTGATGGGTCTGGTGGTTAAAAAGTTGCACCACACATTGCGCAACCGGTTTTTGCATATCCGCGTTCAGCATTTGGGCGTGCCATTTCAGATCGCCTTCCAGATCCTCCGCGCGCAGCGCCTCGGCCCACGCGGCGATCCGCCGGTCCACGGCCAAGCGCTCTTCAGACCAAAGAGCATAGGTCGCACAGAGATCCGCGTGCTGTTTGGCAGGCCATTTGGGCCCTGCGCCCCCGTCCAGACGGCTGATCCACAGGGTATCGCCCCACAGAATGTGGTTCAGCGTCGCCATGATCGATCCAAAAAATGCCCCGCGATCCTCGCGCAGCTCTGCATCGCTCAAAGTGTCGCAAACATTGCGCAACTGACTGTTTTGCCAAGCATTATAACGCGCCATCATCTGACAGTACGCAGGCGAAATCATTACCGCGGGCCTTTCCAGTCAATCGGGCAGATCTCTGCGGATTTGCCGCCAAAGTCCCAGACCCGGCCAAAGTCGCGCACTTTGGACTTCGTGCCCACAGCGGCAATGATGTCCGGCCCCATCCAGTATTTGGAGTTGGAAATCATCACCGGATGATCCGGGCTAGAACCCTCCAGCATCTCCACCTCACCCTGAATTTTGCGACCCACATAGAGCGCACGCTTCTTGCCATCCCGAATGATGTCGACCTTTTCGCGCTCAGCGGAGAAGATGTCGCTCACCAGCATGGTAAAGAGGCCCGTGGTGCCGCCCGCTTGACCCGAGAAAATCTGCAACAGACCGTTATAGGCCTTGCCGCTGGCGCGCTCATCCACATAGGCCGCCACACGCCAATCACCCTCGGCCATCTTGCCCGGGATATAGACCATCAGACCCACATTCAGCCCGCTCAGGTCTTCGCCCTCATAATGTCCCTCATCAATGGCAATCGCCATCCAGGCCTTACAGTCGCCTTCGGTGGGCGGATGCTGACCCAGTGAGACCACGCAGGGGCAAAATACGGTGCAGGAACAGTTCAGGATCAACTCGCCTTTGATCGCCCATTCCGTCGGCGTCATCTTACGGCGCTTGGGGTTGCTCATCCGGTTGTCGATCCGCTGTGACACCGGCAGTTTTTCTGCGTCAGGTTTACGCTCCAAAGCCATGTTTATCCTCCATAAAACAAGCTTGGCATGGCGATCAGAACGCCACCCCCAGCAATCAGCGCCACGCCCATGGGTTTGGTCACCCGATGGCCAATCTGTGGCAGTTTCTCAAGCACCATGAAAAGCGTGGCGAGGCCCATCCACAACAGGCTCATCACACCGCCGACAAAACCCAGCGCCATAAAGCCCCAGCAGCAGCCGACACAAAAGGCCCCAAGCCCAAGCCCCATGCGCAGCCCACCGTCAAAACCGGTGCGCCAGTGGCCAAGGAAATAGGTCATCGGGCTGTGGCACACTCCATGGCACACCTCTTTGGCACGGGTGAATTGAAACGCGCCCACGACGATCAGCAGACCTGCCGAGACCCAGGGGCTTTTCGCAATGCCGAGCATGTCGATCACGCCGCCAAACAGCAGAGCAAGCTGCACCCCGGTGATCACCGCCGCAAAGGCCACCCAGACAATCAAATAGCCCAGCAAAACGCCAACCCAGCCGCCCCAGCTGCCATCCGCAGAGGTCATCAGGCGCTGATAATTGGTCAATGTGGGCACCATGGTCGGCAGCATCATCGCCGCCATCATCACCGCCCACATCACGAACAGCGGGCCGAAATTCGCCATCGGCATATACATCGGCATGCGCGGATCCATCGCCGCCATACGCGCGCCCATCTCTCCGGGACGCCCGATCAGATCCACGTCCATCGACATGGCCATATCGTACATGACCCACCATGCGGCCAGAATGGCTACAAAGAAACTCAGCCATAAAATGCTTCTTACGGAAAGAAAATCAAAGCGCGACATCTCCCCTCCCTTGGCGACTCGTGCATTTCCCTATTTAATGTCAGACAATTGAAGGTGCAGCAAACATTAAATGTCAGACAAATGAAAATTGACCCCAAAAGCTCCGCCGACCTTTCGGCGCAAATCGCCAAATCGATCCGGGATGCCATCATTTCGGGGGAGATGATCGTGGATGAGCGCCTGCCCTCAGAGGCAGAACTGGCAGATCAGTTTCAGGTTTCCCGCCCCACGGTGCGTGAAGCGCTCAAACGTCTGGCCGCGCAAAATCTGATCCGCACACAGCGTGGCGCCTCCGGCGGGGCCTTTGTGCGCAGGCTGTCATATGACGAAGCCTTTGCCCAGCATATCACAACCAGCACGCTTTTGCTCTCCATGAATGCGGTGGATTTTGAAACCGCCTGTGAGGCCCGCTTTGCGCTGGAGCGCGCCTGCGCGCGCCTATCAGCGAAACGCCGCACCCCGGACCATCTGGCCACCATGCGCGCCGAAATCCATCGTCAGGCCCAGCCCGGCCTGTCAGACGAGCGGTTTTGTGATTCAGACGTGGCCTTTCACCGCGCGCTGGTGGATGGGGCTTCCAATCCGGTGCTGTCTTATCAACTGGCCGGCGCAGTTGAGGCGATGCAGCCCCTGATGAACATGATCACCTTCACCCAGCGCAACCGCGATGTGATCATCGGTTTGCACACCCGCATCGCAGACGCTCTGGAGGCTCAGGACGGCGCCGCCGCAGACACCGCGCTCGCTGAACTCACGGCCTATACCCTGACCCTTGGAGAAGAGGCCATGGCCGCCCGCGCCGCTGCCAAGGCGCAATCAGAGCGATAAGCCATCTCCTGCCTTTCCAAGGCAGCTCACGAATTTGTGTGCACTCTCCTTGCAGGGCTGTGGCACACTTTTGAGGACCGCACCTGTTCTTTTCGAGAAAGGAGCCTCCTCATGAATACCCCCTACTACAACCGCCGCCGCTTTCTCATCGGGGCGGGTCTTGCTGGCACAGCACTGGCGGTAGGCCTTGTGTCCCCCGCGCAGGCCGCAGGTCTAAGACCCACCCAAACCATGCGCGGCGGCTCAAACAACTATCGCCCCAATGCGCCGCTGGTCGATCGTCTCGGCTCAGGTTTCATTGTCTCCGGCACCGTTCTGCGCGCTGGCAACGGCGCACCGGTTGCCAACACCCGCATCCAGATCTGGGCCGCAACCACGCTTGGCGGAGAACGTGAGCCGCGCAATCACGGCTCGGTACTGACCCGCGCGGACGGCAGCTACAGTCTGGAGATGGAGCAGATCGTGCCAAACTTCGGAGAGCCGCATGCCCATCTCGCTTATGACGACAGTGCGTATAAAACACTCTTCCTGCGCCCGGTGATGCCAAGCGCGCAAGACACCTCGCTCACCGTCGATTTTGTGCTGCAGCCCGCCTAGCATGGCAGAAGTGACAGAGAAGCCCATAGCCACGCCTAGCAAGGCCGCGCTCATCTGGAGTGCGCTTGGCATGGCCTTGCTGTTGCCGTTGATCATAGCCTCCCAAAGCCCCTATCTCGCCTATCGCAACCTCGCCTATATCCTGGCCGGGTTTGCGGGCATCATCGCGCTGCTGCTGTTTTTTGTGCAACCTTTGCTGGCGGCCAACCAGCTACCCGGACTGCGCCCGCGCAGCGCCCGCCTCTGGCACCGCGCCACGGGCAGCCTGATCCTGATCGCCGTGGCCGTGCACATTGGAGGGCTCTATCTGACCAGCCCGCCGGATGCTTTGGATGCGCTCCTGCTGGTCGCGCCTACGCCATTTTCGCTCTATGGCGCGATTGCCTTTTATGGGCTGATCGTCACCGCGCTGTTGGTCACGCTGCGCCAGCGCCTGCCGCTGCGGTTTCTGCATTGGTCGATCCTGCACAACACGCTGGCCCTGATCATCGTGATCTCCACCGTGGTGCATGCGCTTCTGATCGAGGGCACCATGGGCACGGTTTCAAAATGGCTCACCTGCATAGCCGTACTTGCCATCACCCTCTGGGTGCTTTGGGACGTTCGGGTATGCCGCCCGCGCCGTCGCCGCTAAAACCTGCTTGCGGTTTGCCGCGTCAAACGCTTTTCTCCGCCAAAACGGGGCAAAACGCCCGACGGACAGGAGACCCCCATGCGCCCCACTGATCATCTGCGAGAGCTTGCCGGAGAAGACTGGATCGCCGCCACAACCCACCCGTTTTGCGCAGAGCTTGCAGAGGGCACATTGGATCTGGACAAGATGCGCTGGTATCTGGCGCAGGACTACCAGTTCATCGACGGCTTTGTGCGGCTCTTAGCCAGCGCCATTGCCCATGCGCCGTCACTCGCTGATTCTGTTCCAGCGGCGCAGTTTCTGGCTTTGGTCACAGGTCCGGAAAACACCTACTTCCTGCGCTCCTTTGAGGCGCTGGGCATGGACGAAGCCGCCCAGACCCCGCCGCCTGCTGCCCCCACCGAAGGTTTCATCGCGCTGATGGCAGAGGCCGCGGCATCGGGCCGCTATGAGCTGATGCTGGCGGTGCTCGTGGTCGCTGAATGGGTCTACCTCAGCTGGGCCACCCCGGTGAACCCGCCCAAAGAGGATCTGCCGTTTTATTTTGCCGAGTGGATCACCCTGCACGCGGGCGAAGGCTTCGAAGGCGTGGTGGACTATCTGCGCGGCCAGTTGGATGCGGTTTGGGCAACGCTGTCTGATGAGGCCAAAGCAGAAGTGGAGGCGCTGTTTCTGCGCGCCGCCAAACTGGAGCGCGCCTTCTGGGATGCGTCCTACGCCGCTTAACTTGCCAGCGGCGGCGCAACGTACGGTCGATTAACACAATTCAGCCGACCGAAATTCGCACCGCCGCGATACAGCCGCAATACAGACGCAATACCGACGCAGAAAAAACTCGTTAACACCCGCTTGCACACGCAACGGCTCCGGACTATCTAAAGGGTGTCTCCTCGGGGACTATGGACATAAACGCGCTTGTAATAAACGGATCGGACCCGGGGGCGGTACCCGGCGTCTCCACCAAACATCCTTCATTTGGGGATCATGGGGACGAAATAGGATCGACGGACGTCTAAAGAAGTTAGCTTTGTCTCGGCTGTCTGCCACCGTTATCGGCGAAAATCGTACAATTGCAAATGACAATCGTGCACCGGTAGCAGTCGCTGCGTAAGCAGTGCCTAACACCGAACTTTAAGCCCTGACGCTTGCAGCTTCAGGCGGGGTTCGCAGGTACCTGGCAACAGAAACCTGCACCTAATTTAGGTTAAGACACTACCCACAAACCTGACGAGAGCTTTGGAATCCAACGTGAAATTGGTTAATGGCTCAACCTTGGCGAGTGGCTACTAAGAACTTAGATCTTCAAAGGCGGTGTCAGGTGCAAAAAACACATTTTCGCCACCTTTTGATCTAATTTTTTAACCTTTCACTTACTCTTTAATACCTAGCGTGTTCGTGGGGATAACAAAGTAGGGTACGAAACAATGACTGTGGACAAGCAGCAAATCATCAAGGACTGGTTTCGTCGGGTTTGGGTCGAACAAGATATGGACGCCATCGACGAGATGTTCCGTCCGGACAGCACCGCCGAAGGGGTTCTTCCCGGCTTTGGCGTCGGCCCTGACGACTTCCGGGAAATGGCGACCATGTATCTGGCGCTGGTCGAAGATCCGATCGTGACCGTGGACAAGGTGATGGACGATGGCGATTGGGCCGCAGCACTCTGGACCATGAGCATCGCCAACCCGACCGGCGGGGACCGCATCAAAGGCTTTGGCCAGCTTTTCGTCCGCTTTGAAGGCGAAGTTATGGTCGAAGCCTATAACAACTTTGATATGGTTGGATTTTTCCAGCAGCTCGGCCTTCTGCCAGAGCAAACCATCGCACTCTGCCTGACCGGACAAAAGGTCGCCTAAGACTGAAACGAATCTCTTGCATCTGTGACCCGCGTCGCTAGCCATGAGCGCATGTCACAGACGCCGCTTCTTTCCGATCTTTATCGCGTTTTTGGACGCATAGGTCTGCTGTCCTTTGGTGGTCCGGCGGCGCAAATCAGCTTGATGCATCAGGAACTGGTTGAGCGCCGCCCCTGGCTTGAGGAACGCGAGTTCCTTGGCGCGCTCTCCTTCTGTATGCTTTTGCCCGGCCCCGAGGCCATGCAGCTCGCTACTTTCTGTGGCTGGAAACTGCGCGGCGCTCTTGGCGGCCTCATCGCCGGCAGTCTGTTTGTCCTGCCCGGTGCGGCGCTTATCTTCTGCCTTGCAGCCGGCTACGCCGCTTATGGCAACTTGCCCCTGGTCGCTGCCGCCTTTGTGGGTGTCAAAGCCGCCGTGGTTGCGATCATTCTGCAAGCGCTGTTAGGTTTGTCACGCAAGGTGCTGACAAACAAGCTAAACACCGCCGTTGCTCTGGCAAGCTTTCTGGCACTTTTCTCAGCTCTCCTTCCTTTTCCGGCGGTCATTCTCATCGCTGCGGCAATCGGCTTTCTGATCCCGTCCAAAGACAGCACACATGTCGCGGCAAGCCCGACACCATCCAGCGGCAAGCCCATCACAACGTCGCTCAAGGCCATTCTGGTCTGGGGCAGCCTTTGGGCCGCTCCCGCACTCTTTCTGTGGATGCAGGGAGGCTTCTTAAAAGACGTCGCGCTGTTCTTTTCAAAACTGGCGGTCGTCAGCTTTGGCGGCGCCTATGCCTTGCTCGCTTACATGGTGCAGACCGTGGTGCAAGACTTCGGCTGGCTGTCGACCGATCAGATGATGGATGCGCTCGGCCTTGCCGAAACCACTCCCGGCCCGCTGATTCTTGTCACCCAATTTGTCGCAACCCTTTCCGGCGCTTTGCAGGGCGGACCATGGCTCGCCTTCACCGCAGGGCTGACAGCGCTCTGGTGCACCTTTATCCCTTGTTTTCTTTGGATATTCGCAGGTGCCCCGCATGTTGCGCGCATCCTATCCGAGCCGCGCCTCAGCCACGCCCTCAGCCTGATCTCGGCAGCGGTTCTTGGCGTGATCCTCAATTTGAGCCTGTGGTTCACGCTCAATCTGCTGTTTGGAGAAACCGTGCAAACCGGCTTTGGCCCCCTGCCCGTTCTAACCAGTTTTGACCTGCAAGCCGCGCTCCTTTGTGTCCTCGCGGGCGTCGCTCTGCTCACCCTTCGGTTGCCACTCCTCACAACACTGTTTATCAGCGCCGCAAGCGCGACAGCTTTGGGTTGGATATGATGCACTTTTTGACATGCATCATCTTTCGTTTCCCGCTCAATGAGCTATTGTCGGAATTGTAGACCATCGGAGCTAGCCCATGTCCGGAACCATCGACTACGGAAACCTTATGCACCGCGCGATGCGCAGTCTGATCCAGACGGTTCTGACCGACGTGCAATCCAATGGACTTCCGGGCGAGCACCACTTCTTCATCACCTTTGACACACAGCACCCGGATGTGGAGATCGCCGAATGGCTGGCAGATCGCTACCCCGGCGAAATGACCGTGGTGATGCAGCATTGGTATGACAATCTCACAGTCTCTGACGAAGGCTTTGCGGTCACGCTGAACTTCGGCGACTCACCTGAGCCTCTGTATATTCCTTACAACGCCATCAAGACCTTCGTGGACCCGTCCGTCGAATTTGGCCTGCGCTTTGAAACGCAGGAAGACGAGCTGGAAGATGAAGAGCTCGACGAGCTGCCCGAGGAAATCAACCTCGAAGAGATTGTCGAAGAGCCCCGCAAAGACGCCGAAGTTGTCTCACTGGACAGCTTCCGCAAGTAAGGGCTCACCGCGCCAATCGTCGCGGGCTTCGCCAATTTGCACCAGTTTGCTTGAAGTTTGACAGCTGCGTTAGCGGTATCCCACGGTATACTGTATTGCACTTTGGCCCCATTCCGCTATGACACTCCTGACATATTTTACCGGAGGTCACGATGGCAGATACCCGCACCGAAACCGACAGCTTTGGCCCGCTGGAAGTTCCTTCTGACAAATATTGGGGCGCACAAACCCAGCGTTCGATCATGAACTTCCCAATTGGTTGGGAAAAGCAGCCGGTCGCCATCGTGCGCGCGCTTGGCGTGATCAAACAAGCCTGCGCCATGCAGAACAAGGCCACCGGAAAGCTGGACGAGAAAATCGCGGACGCGGTGATCCAGGCAGCCTCCGAAGTGGTTGCAGGCAAGTTTGACGACAACTTCCCGCTCGTTGTCTGGCAGACCGGCTCCGGCACCCAGTCCAACATGAACTCCAACGAAGTGATTGCAAACCGCGCGATCGAAATCCTCGGCGGCGTGATTGGCTCCAAAGATCCGGTGCACCCCAACGATCACTGCAACATGGGTCAGTCCTCCAACGACACATTCCCAACCGCAATGCACATTGCGGCTGCAATGACCGCGCGCGACGTGCTGCTGCCCGGCCTCACCAAACTGGCCGAAGGTCTTGAGGCGAAAGCCGAAGAGTTCAAAGACATCATCAAGATCGGCCGCACCCACACCCAGGACGCAACCCCTCTCACCCTGGGTCAGGAATTTGGCGGCTACGCCCACCAGATCCGTCAGGGCATCACGCGTGTTGAAGCCGCACTTCCGGGCATCTACGAGCTGGCACAAGGCGGCACCGCCGTTGGCACCGGCCTGAACACCCAGAAAGGCTGGGGCGAAGCTGTGGCGGCCAACATGGCTGAAATTACCGGCCTGCCCTTCGTAACTGCGCCAAACAAATTTGAAGCACTGGCGGCCCATGACGCCATGGTCTTCATGTCCGGCGCGCTCGCCACTGTTGCTGGTGCAATGTACAAAATCGCCAACGACATCCGCTTCCTCGGCTCCGGCCCACGCTCTGGTCTGGGCGAGCTGATCCTGCCGGAAAACGAGCCAGGCTCCTCCATCATGCCGGGCAAAGTGAACCCAACACAGGCCGAAGCGATGACACAGGTCGCCGCGCATGTGATGGGCAACAACGCAGCGATGACCTTTGCCGGGTCTCAAGGCCACTTCGAGCTTAACGTCTACAACCCGATGATGAGCTACAACCTGTTGCAATCCATGCAGCTTCTGGGTGACGTGGCCGACAGCTTCACCGAACGTATGCTCAACGGTATCAAAGCCAACGAGCCACGCATCGACAAGCTGATGAAAGAAAGCCTCATGCTGGTGACCGCTCTTGCGCCAACCATCGGCTATGACAACGCCACCACCGTTGCCAAAACTGCCCATAAAAACGGCACCACCCTCAAAGAAGAAGCCATCGCGCTTGGCTTTGTGGACGCGGAAACCTTTGACGCTGTTGTGCGCCCAGAGCAAATGATCGGCCCCAAAGGCTGATCACTCAGACATAACAACATCAAGGCGGTCCATTTCGGGCCGCCTTTTCTTTTGGAAATGTCAAATACCAGCGACGGAATTCAACGCCGCGCCCGTATCAGCTCTATATCCTGACCAACGAGCGTCCTATGAAACGTCAATTTCTTCCTCCACTCTTTCTGCTGATCATCTTTGTACTTGGCGGCCTGTCCCTCGCCTCTTCGCCGGTCTTTGCCACCGATGGCGGCTTGGCCTGCGCAAAGTCTCTCGATGTGATGGGCCTCTGAAAAGCGTGCAAAAAGCGTTTCGGATCAAATGCAAAGGCCTCTATGCAAATCAGGCACGCCGCGATACCTTGGGTTCATGGCCGAGATTATCAACCTGAACAAATTCCGCAAAGCGCGCGCACGCGCTGATCAAAAAGCGCTGGCAGAAGAGAACGCTATAAAATTCGGACGCACCAAGGCGCAGAAACAATTGGAAGAGGCACAGGCGGAGAAGTCCGAGCGGGATCTCGACGGCAAAGAACGCAGCAAAGATCCGGAATGAGCCGCCCTCAAAAACGCTCGCTGACCCTGCGCGGCCACCGCACGAGCGTCTCTCTAGAAGAAGATTTCTGGCGCGCCTTCCGAGAAATCTCGGAGGAAAAATCAATTCCAATCAACGAATTAGCGGCGCAAATTGATGCAGATCGCGATCTGGAGGCGGGCCTTGCCACAGCCATCCGCCTCTACATTCTCAACCACTATCGCAGCAAAGCGCAGTCCGCCGCGCTTTAGCCCGCAGGCTTCCTCTTGCCAAAAAATTCCCCGCCGGAGGCAGCGCCCTTTTGGGGCGCGTTCAAAGGATCAGGCTGCTTCACCGGCCACAAGTCGGATACGCTCAATCATCGCGCGCAATCCGTTGGAACGTTGCGAAGACAGATGCTCATTCAGCCCCAGCCGCTCCATTTCTGCGCGGGCATCCACCGCCAAGACCTCAGCCAGCGACAGCCCGTTGTAGAGTTTGCGCAACACCGCAATCAGACCGCTCACGATCATCGCGTCGCTTGCGCCCTCAAAGCTGAAAACACCGTCTTCGATCTTGGGGTGAAGCCAAACCTGACTGGCGCAGCCATCCACCTTGGTCGCTGGCACGCGCAGCGCTTCATCCAGCGGGGCCATATCCTTGCCCTGCTCGATCACATAGCGATAGCGGTCTTCCCAATCCTCGATGAACTCGAAGTCTTCGACAATGTCTTCAAACGCTTGCGCAGCCATAGGGTCGGCTCTCCTTCTGTCTGTCTTTCACCTAAGTGGACAGTCACAAAAGGTCCAGCCCCGCTATCCATGCTTTTCAAGCCAATACGAATAGGATAACCCATGGTGTCAAAGAATGAGGCTTATCGATGCGCACTCCAGTCCTGATTTTGCTGACCTCCACCTTGGCTTTGACCGCCTGCCAATCCCGCCTCAACCCGGTCAACTGGTTTGATGGCAGCGGCAAAAGCAACCAAGTCGTGGAAGGCAACCCGCTGATTCCCGATGAGGAGGAAGAAGGCGGCCGCTCGATCTTTGCCCGCGACGAGATTGTCGCCTACGTCGGGCAGCCGGTAACGCAGGTCTCCAATGTTGAGGTACATCGCGTGACCGAAGGCCAGCTTGTTATGGCGGTTGGCGTCTCCTCTGTGCACGGCACCCATGATGCCCGCCTGATTGCACGCGACGGCGGTGTCGACGGCGGCGTGCTGACGCTTGATTTTCTGGCGATCCCGCCCGCAAACCCGATCCTCGGCGGCTCGGATCTGACACGTGAGATCACCACCGCGGTGGTGCTGACGGATCAGCAGATGGCAGGTGTACGCACCATTCGCGTGGCCGCAGCAAACAACACTCTGGATCGCCGCGCACGCTAAAGGCGCGGCAGCCAACATCCTCACGTCAAAGGCATTTCGCCTTTGGCAGAGGTTTTCTTTTTTAGATGCTTGGGAAAGACTGGCGGTGTTTGGTAGGCCCGGCAGGATTTGAACCCGCAACCAAAGCGTTATGAGCGCTCTGCTCTAACCGTTGAGCTACAGGCCCGCCTGATGCTTGGTTATGAAATGCCAAAGACGGCGTCAAGCGGTCAGTTTGTTATTCGTGTTCGCCGCGACCGCCTGCCTGTGGATCGCGGCCAATTTCTCAACAAACGTATTGATCACCAGCTCGACCTTGGAGCCTGGAATGATCCGCGTCGGCGTCACCGCAAACAAATCTTTTGTCGGCGCAGCAAAGCCCGGCAAAATCTCTTCATAGACACCGTCATCGAGCTCTTTCTGGATCAACATGCGCGCGACCCGCGTGTAGCCAGCCCCTGATTTCACCGCTTTGAAAATGATGTCGGGATCGTCCGCGGTGAAACCGATCCGGACCGGAGCCTGATATTCGATCCCGTCCCGCGTCACTGAAAACGAGCCCAGCGATTTGTCCTCATGGTGCTGAATGAACTTGAGCCGCTTGAGGTCTTCGGGCCTCTCCGGCCGCCCATGCTGATCCAGATAGCTTGGGCTTGCAAAAAACACCGTCTCCAACGCCGCTATCTTACGGCCGTAGCCTGAGGTTTCACCCAGCTTTCCGGCACGAATGGCCAGATCAAACCCTTCACGCACCACATCCACAAAACGGTCTTCCAGCTTTAGCACAATATCCAGCTCGGCATGTTCTTTTCCAAGCCCGATCAGAACCGGCCCAAAAACCTCGCGCCCAAGAAAATGTCCCACGCTGATCCGCAAGGTTCCCGCAACCTCGCTGCCAAGCGCATCAAGCTCCGCCAGCATCAGATCATGGCGTTCAAGCAGCTTCAGCGCATGTTCCCAGACCAGCACCCCTGCCCGCGTTGCAGAAACCCCATTGGGGGAGCGGTGCAAAAGCTGCTGACCCATGGCGGCCTCAAGCTGCCTGATCTGTTGGCTCACCGCAGACTGGGTGATCCCCCGATGCGGCCCCGCCGCAGACAAGCTGCCCTCAGCAATCGCGCTTACAAATGTCTCCAGCAGTCCCAGACGATCCATGGTATTAGCATCTCTTATATTAACTATCAGGCGCAGCCCGCTACTGCGCCAGAATAGCAGTGCTATTTCATCATCACCAGCACAAGCTGGCGAATTAACCCCTGTGACCGATATCGGAGTTCCTTATGTCTTTGTCCCGCAGACGTTTCCTTATGTCCTCATTGGCAGCCCCCGCATTGATCAGCCTGCCGAAAGTACTCCACGCCAAAGGCCCCGCCGCCAAAGCCTTGCCAGCCACTGTGCGCTTCACGGTCGGTGAGGCGACTGTGACGGCACTTTTGGACGGCTATCTCGACGCTGCACCCGGGCTGTTGTCTGATTTTGACGAACCAGCCATTTCCTCCGCACTGGCTAAAGCACAGCAAACGCTCCAGCCGGGCGGCGTGCGCATTCCTGTAAATGCCTTTCTGATGGAGCAAGGTGCCAGAAAAACCCTGATCGACGCGGGCTCAGCCAATCTGATGGGAGACACGCTTGGCGCGATGGGCGCAGCCCTTGAGGCCATCGGGGTGTCCGCTATGGACATCGACGCCGTTGCGCTGACCCATATGCACCCTGACCACGCTGGCGGGCTGCTCAACACTGATGGCAGCGCTGCTTTCCCTAATGCGCAGATCTCGGTTTCTGAAACCGAATTTAACTTCTGGCACGATGACGCCATCATGGCCGGCGTGCCTCAGGGTAGTCGTGGCTTCTTCCAATTGGCGCGCAACAGTGTGGCACCTTACAAGGATCAGCTGTTGTTTCATACCAAGGAACAGGAGCCTTTGACGGGGCTGGTCGCTCTACCTATGCCGGGACACACGCCCGGGCACACCGGCTACCTCCTGCAATCCGGCGGAGAGCAATTGCTGTTCTGGGGCGACATCGTGCATATGACCGCCTTGCAGTTCGCAAATCCCGGCCTCACCCTCGCGTTTGATGGAGATCCGAAACAGACCGTCGACACCCGCCTGCAGATGTTTGACCGCGCCGTCGCTGACAACCTGCTGGTCACCGGCGCGCATCTGAATTTCCCGGGCTTTGGCAAGGTGCAGAAATCGGCGAATGGCTTCAGCTATCAGGCCGCTCCGTGGCAATACGGCGCCTAAATACTCAGATGCACCGTCTGTTAGCGCAGAGGGTGCAATCCATGGTTCCCTTTGCCCAAGTGATCCTTTAAGCAACGCGCCAAGTATTGATTGAGAGGACACGCCCCATGAGCGACGGCAAAAACGGCATCACCTACGCAGATGCAGGTGTGGACATCGACGCAGGCAACGCGCTGGTGGAGCGCATCAAGCCTGCTGCCAAACGTACAACACGTTCCGGCGTGATGGCGGGCCTTGGTGGCTTTGGCGCGCTCTTTGATCTCAAAGACGCAGGCTACACTGATCCGATCCTAGTCGCAGCCACCGATGGTGTGGGCACCAAGCTGCGCATTGCCATCGACACCGGCAATGTTGACGGCGTAGGCATTGATCTGGTGGCCATGTGCGTGAACGATCTGGTGTGTCAGGGCGCTGAACCTCTGTTCTTCCTCGACTATTTTGCCACCGGCAAACTCGAAACCGAAACCGCCGCACGTATCATCGAAGGCATCGCAGAAGGCTGCTTCCAGTCCGGCTGCGCTCTGATCGGCGGCGAAACCGCAGAAATGCCCGGCATGTATGAAGCGGGCGATTTTGACCTTGCGGGCTTCTCTGTTGGCGCGATGGAACGCGGCGCAGACCTGCCTGCCGGCGTAAAAGAGGGCGACGTGCTTCTGGGGCTTGGCTCCAATGGCGTGCACTCCAACGGCTACAGCCTTGTACGCAAGCTTGTTGAAGTTTCCGGCCTTGGCTGGGATGACACCTGCCCATGGGACGCAAGCCAGACCCTCGGCGCGGCCCTGCTCGCTCCGACACGTCTTTATGTGAAACAGGCGCTGGCCGCCGTGCGCGCAGGTGGCGTGCATGCTCTGGCCCATATCACCGGCGGCGGCCTCACCGAAAACCTGCCCCGTGTGCTGCCAGAAGGTCTGGCCGGTGCGATTGACCTCTCCAGCTGGGAGCTGCCTCCTGTGTTCCAATGGCTCGCCAAAACCGGCGGCATGGACGAAGCTGAGCTGCTCAAGACCTTCAACTGCGGCGTCGGCATGATCCTATCTGTGGAAGCGGATCAGGCCGATGCACTTGCAGCGCTTCTGCGAGAGCAAGGTGAAACTGTCTACACCCTTGGCACCGTGACCAAAGGCGAAGGCGTCACCTACAGCGGATCGCTTCTGTGAAAAAACGCGTTGCGATTTTTATCTCCGGCGGCGGGTCCAATATGGTCCGCCTGCTGGAGGACATGGTCGAACCCGGCCATGAGGCAGAGCCGGTTCTGGTGCTTGCCAATAGCGCTGATGCTGGCGGTCTCGCCAAAGCGTCGGCCATGGGTGTGCCAACCGTCTCGGTGGACCACCGCCCGTTTAAGGGCGACCGCCCTGCCTTTGAGGCAGCGCTTCAGGCAGAGCTTGATAAGGTCCAACCGGACATCCTTTGTCTGGCCGGATTTATGCGTGTGCTCACAGAAGGCTTTGTCGCCCCTTGGGAAGGCCGTATGCTGAACATTCATCCGTCCCTGCTGCCCAAATACAAAGGCTTGCACACCCATGCGCGCGCGCTCGAAGCGGGTGATGCGGAGCATGGCTGCACCGTGCATATGGTCACGCCTCTGCTGGATGACGGCCCCATTCTGGGCCAGGCACGTGTGCCGGTCTTGCCTGACGACACCCCGGAAACTCTCGCGGAACGCGTTTTGGTACAGGAGCACCGGCTTTATCCCGCCGCTCTGCGCCGTTTCGCCGCCGGAAATACCACACCCTTCACGCTTTAAGGGTTGGTGAATTGCTTTCCCCTATGTTTCTGCTTAGTGCTGGTTAGAAGAGCACGGCAATACGGACGAAGAAGATACGCCACCTATGAAGACCATCGCCACCACTGAAGAGCTTGCGCAGTTCTGCGAAATGGCGCGCAAAGCCCCCTACGTTACCATCGACACCGAGTTTCTGCGGGAACGCACCTACTACTCCAAGCTGTGTCTCGTTCAGCTCGCTGTGCCCAGCGACATGCCCGGTGACGAAGAGGACAAGGCGGTTCTGGTCGACCCATTGGTGGACGGTATCTCGCTTGAGCCGCTCTATGAGCTCTTCCGCGATACTTCTGTGGTCAAGGTCTTCCACGCCGCGCGTCAGGACCTTGAGATCTTCTTTGTTGAGGCTGGTGTATTCCCGAACCCGCTGTTTGACACGCAGGTTGCGGCCATGGTCTGCGGCTTTGGCGAGCAGGTTGGGTATGAGACCCTCGTGCGCAAGATTGCAAAGCAGGGCTTGGACAAAAGCTCCCGCTTCACCGACTGGTCCCGCCGTCCGCTGACCGAAGCGCAGAAAACCTACGCGCTGGCAGATGTGACCCATCTACGCAAAATCTACGAATTCCTTGCTGCCAAGCTCAAAGAGACCGGCCGCGCCCATTGGGTGGAAGAAGAGATCCAGATGCTCACCCGTCCGGAGACCTACATCATCGATCCGGAAAATGCGTGGAAACGGGTCAAAACCCGCACCACCTCGCCCAAATTCCTTGCGATCGTGCGCGAGCTTGCAAAGTTCCGCGAGGCTTATGCGCAGGAGCGCAACGTGCCACGCAACCGCGTGTTCAAAGACGACGCACTGGTAGAGCTGGCCTCAACCAAACCCGGTAATATGCAGGATCTGGGCCGCTCCCGCCTTCTGCTGCGCGAAGCGCGCAAGGGTGATATTGCCGATGGCATTCTCGCCGCTGTCAAAGCGGGGGTATCCTGCCCGTCTGATGAGATGCCACGTCTGCCCAAACGTGACGACAAGCAACAGGTCAACCCGGCATTGGCTGATCTTCTCCGCGTGCTTCTGAAAGCCAAAACCGAAAGCTCCGGTGTGGCGCCAAAGCTGATCGCGACTTCCGCTGATCTGGATACTCTGGCCTCCGGCGGGCGCGATGTTGCCGCGCTGCATGGCTGGCGGCATGAGGTCTTTGGTGCAGACGCCCTGCGTCTCTGCACAGGCGAAGTTGCCCTCGCCGCCAAAGGATCCGCGATCAAAATCGTGAAGCTCTAAGGCGTCCAAGCCTCAGCAAACATGGCCTGCAAGACGTTGCACTGCACCGTCTTGGCCAAAACAGTCGCGGCCAAACTTGGCGCGCACTATCGGCTCGCCTGTCCGAAACTGTCGTCTGCATGACCGAAGTCAACATTCAGATGCAGCGCGGCCTGTTCCTATCATGGAGATACACCGCGCCCATTGCCGCACCTCAATGAGAGCCAGCTAAAAGCCCTTGGCACATGAGCATCTCGGCGCAACCGCTTCTTTGCGCGAAAGGAATTGCGACATGTCCAAGACAGCCCCAAGTGCCTTCTTCACGCTTCCGGCAACCCTCGCTCTTGCCGCCACACTCTCCACGCTCTCGGCCAGTGCCGCAGCCAAACAGGATCTCGCCACATTGCTGGCCACCTACGGTTCAAGTTGGGCAAGCCACGACATGGACGCGCTTGTCGCGCTCCAGCCCGAGGACACCGCCTTTCGTCTGGTCGCTGCTGGCATCAATCCCGCGCAGGACAACGACAGCCTGAACGCCTTACTCGCCGCGCTCTATGCCGCAGCTCCGCCAAAGCAAACCGGCCGCAAAACCATTCTCTCCGGAGCACACTATGCGGTTCTCAAACACGACCTGACGGTTGATGCCAAAACCGTCGCACCGTGCGATCCACGGCGGCAAACAAATTCTGAGACCTCGCTCACGCTCCCGGCCTTGGATGTGCTCGTCTTTGAAAACGGACTCATCAAGGAAAAGATCACCTACCTCGATGTGAAGCCCCAACACCCGCTTGCCAATCGCGCAGAGTTGCAAACTGGCTTAGACCGCGAACCTTCTTATCAAACACGCAAAGCGCGCCCAAAGTTTACTCAAATCCACCTGAAAGGGCATGAATTTGCCTCAAAGCAAGCCTTCCGGCCGCACATTACAGCGCAATGTTAGGAGACACCTCACGCCTGTGCCCAAAGTTGGATCACAGGCACACCAAAAGAGATCAGACACTCAGATCAAAAGGAGCAGGATCATGGCCACATCAAAACCTGAATCACAGCACCCCTCACAGAACGCACAACAGCCGCAAAGCCCTGCTTCTGCAGCAAAGCCCGCGCCAAACGCGGATGCAAAGTTCACTGACTGGGCGATGATCTAACATCCCCTCTTGTTCACGATTTGGTCCCACCTTATGGTTGGGCCATGTCAGACCCGATTTCCTCCATCCGCAACCTCGGCCCGGCCTACGAAGAAGCCTGCGCCCGCGCCGGTATTCACACCGCTGAAGAGCTGAGGGCGCTGGGGGCCGATGAAACTTACGCGCGTCTCCTGAAGACCGGAACCAAGCCTCATTTCATCGGTTACTATGTCCTGGTGATGGGGCTGCAAGGCCGTCCTTGGAACGATTGCAAAGGCAAAGAGAAAGACGCCCTGCGCAAACGCTTTGACGCGCTCAAGGCGCGCGCCCATGACAAGGGGCGCTCAGAACTCGAAGACATGCTCAACAAAATTGGCGTGATCGAAAAACGCTAGAGCCGAAGGCGCGCCATGCCCCAGGCCGCCACATGGTGCGTGACCGCCAGATCACCGTTCAACATGGCGCGATCCAGCTCTTCTATCGTCCAAAGCTCTTCCTGCATTTCCTCCAGATCACCGGCATCCGGCTTGGCAACCCGACGACATCCCCGCGCAAGAAAGTAGTGGCCTTCGCATCCTTTCTGATTGGCATTGTCGACATAGCTGCCCATCGGGGTCAGCGTGCCAACCGCCAAACCGGTTTCCTCCATCAGCTCGCGCTGTGCTGCTGCCTCCGGCCCCTCACCCGGATCAATGAAACCCGCCGGAAAAGTGACAGACACTTTGCGCGGCCCATGTTTGTATTGCCGCAACATCATCACGCTGCCGTCGTCCATAACCGGTACAACCAGCGCAAACGACCGCAGCTCCAATTGGTAGAAATCGTCGATCAACCGCCCATCGGGCAGCTCCACCGTTTCTTTGGCAACCTTCACATAAGGCGCAGCCTCAAAAACCGTTTCCCGCGCCTTTGTTTTCCAAACGTCCATCAGCACCCTCTCAGAACAAAAAATGGGCCGCGGCATTCCCGCGACCCATCCGTAAATTCATAGTGGCGATAATCTCCCCCCGGGGCAATGCTTAGCCCACCAGCTCCAGACCGGAGAAGAAGTATGCGATTTCTACCGCTGCGGTTTCTGGTGCGTCAGAACCGTGTACGGAGTTTTCGCCAACGGATTCAGCGAACTCGGCGCGGATGGTGCCTGGTGCTGCGTCTGCTGGGTTGGTTGCGCCCATCACTTCGCGGTTTTTCGCGATTGCGCCTTCACCTTCCAGAACCTGTGCCACGATTGGCGCAGATGCCATGAATTCGCACAGTTCGTCGTAGAAAGGACGCTCTGCGTGCACCGCGTAGAACACACCTGCCTGCTCTTTGGTCAGGTGAATGCGCTTTTGCGCCACGATGCGCAGGCCAGCTTCTTCGAACTTGGCGTTGATTGCGCCGGTCAGGTTGCGGCGGGTGGCATCAGGCTTGATGATCGAGAAGGTGCGTTCCAGAGCCATGTCTCTTTTCTCCATATAAGATTGGGGCCAGCACCACGCCCGCCCCGCATTCGAATTGTCGCTCCGATAGCACGCGATTAACGACTTGAAAAGCGATGATTGACGCCGCCGTAATACTGCGCCAAACCCGCGTCATGCTTAAGATCTCTGACATCTCCTATTCCGTCGAAGGCCGCCCGCTGTTTGAAGGCGCCTCTGCGACCATTCCCACCGGCCACAAAGTGGGTTTGATCGGCCGCAACGGTGCCGGAAAAACCACCCTTTTCCGCCTGATCCGCAGCGAGTTGTCTCTGGAAGGTGGCAGCATCACCCTGCCCCAGCGCGCCCGTATCGGCGGCGTGGCGCAGGAGGTGCCCTCAAATGAGGTATCACTGATCGACACCGTGTTGGCGGCCGACACTGAGCGCGCAGCCTTGCTGGCTGAATCAGAAACCGCCACCGACTCAGACCGCATTGCCGAAATTCAAACCCGCCTCAGCGACATTGACGCTTGGAGTGCAGAGGCCCGTGCCGCCTCCATCCTCAAGGGGCTTGGCTTTGATCACGAAGATCAACTGCGCCCGTGTTCTGACTACTCCGGCGGCTGGCGCATGCGCGTGGCCTTGGCGGCTGTGCTCTTTTCGCAGCCTGATTACCTGCTGCTTGACGAGCCGACCAACTATCTCGATCTCGAAGGCGCGCTGTGGCTGGAGAACTATCTGGTCAAATATCCGCACACCGTTCTGATCATCTCGCACGACCGCGAGCTTCTGAACCGCTCCGTCGGCGCAATCCTGCATTTGGATGAACGCAAGCTGGCTTATTACACCGGCCCCTATGATCAATTCGCCCGCCAACGCGCCGAACAGCGCGCTGTTCAGGCCGCTGCCGCCAAAAAGCAGCAAGCGCAGCGCGAGCACCTGCAAGCCTTTGTGGACCGCTTCAAGGCAAAGGCGTCCAAGGCCAAACAGGCGCAAAGCCGCGTGAAAATGCTGGAAAAGATGACTCCGATCACCGCGCCTGAAGATGCAGCACGTGTGGTCTTCACCTTTCCCAAGCCTGAAGAGCTGTCCCCGCCCATCATCGCGATTGAAGGTGGATCGACAGGCTACGGCGAAACGGTTGTGCTCAAAAACCTGAATTTGCGCATAGATCAGGATGACCGCATCGCACTTCTGGGCAAAAATGGTCAGGGTAAGTCGACTCTCGCGAAATTATTGTCCAGCCGACTTGAGCCGATGGGAGGCAAATTCACCACCTCATCCAAGCTGCGCATCGGCTTCTTTGCGCAGCATCAGGTTGATGAGCTTTACGTGAACGAAACACCCATCCAGCACCTGATGCGCGAGCGTCCGGCGGAAGGTCAGGCGCGCCTGCGTGCGCGACTTGCTGGATTTGGCCTGGGTGCCGCACAGGCGGAGACCGAAGTGGGCCGCTTGTCAGGTGGCCAAAAGGCGCGTCTATCGCTGCTGCTTGCCACCTTGGATGCGCCGCATCTTCTGATCCTCGACGAACCGACCAACCACCTCGACATCGAGAGCCGCGAGGCCCTCGTTGAGGCCCTCACCGCCTATACCGGCGCGGTCATTCTGGTCAGCCACGACATGCACCTGCTCACCTTGGTGGCCGATCGCCTCTGGCTGGTCAAAGATGGCACGGTGAAGCCCTATGAGGATGACCTTCAGGCCTACCGCAAACTGCTGCTCACCTCTGACAAACCGGCCAGTGAAAAACCAAAAGCCAAACCCGTGGCCAAAAAAGCCAGCCGCGACGAGATTCTGGCTCTGCGCGCCGAGGTGCGAAAGTCAGAGCAGCGGGTCGAAAAACTCAACGAGATGGCGGACAAGCTGGCAACCAAACTGGCGGACCCGGCTTTCTATGAGGGCGAGAAACTTGGCGAGATGGAAGTCTGGCAAAAGAAATATGCCGAAGTCCGCGATGCCCAGGACCGCGCCGAAGATCTTTGGATGAAAGCGCTGGAAAAGCTGGAAAAAGCCGAAGGCTGACCTTAGCCTTTGCTCCATCACTAAAAGGAAAACCCAACCACCATGGACAGCGCAGCCTTTATCACGGCCTTTGTGACGCTTTTTGTGATCATCGACCCGATTGGACTTTTTCCGATCTATGTGTCGCTGACCCAAGGCGTGCCCGCGCGCGAACGGCGCACAATCGCCATCCGTTCCTGCGTCACGGCCTTTGTGATCCTGTCGCTCTTCGGCTTCCTTGGCGAAGCTGTGCTGAACGGCATTGGCATCTCCATGCCCGCGTTCCGGATTGCGGGTGGAATCCTGCTTTTTGTAACAGCTTTCGACATGCTCTTTGAACGCCGCACCAAACGGCGCGAAGATCAGGCCGAAGAAGCTGAGGAAGACTACCCGGATCCTTCGATCTTCCCGCTGGCCATTCCGCTGCTGGCAGGCCCCGGCGCGATCACCTCTGTGATCCTGCTCGCAGGTCAGGACACCGGCGTACAGGCCACCCTCGCGGTGCTTGGTGTTGCGCTTCTGGTTCTGGCAATTGTGTTCTGTCTGTTCCTCACCGCAGGTTATCTGGAACGCCTGCTTGGCCGCACCGGCATCACCGTGATCACCCGCCTTCTCGGCATGCTGCTCGCAGCGCTTGCCGTGCAGTTTATCCTTGATGGCCTCAAAGATTTTGGGCTTGTTGGCTAGCAAAGCGCATCTGGGACATCCGCATCATGAGCGAATTTGAGATCGGCCACCTCGCATATCTGAGCCTGCTACTGGTGATGGTTCTGATGTGGTACATTTCATCGGGCCGCCTTGCGCTTGGCCAGACCCTGCGTAACGCGGCCATATGGGTGCTGATATTTCTGGGGGCCATTGCGGTGGCTGGCATGTGGGAAGACATCCGCTCCACGGTGCGCCCCATGCAAACCGTGCTGGATGACGGCAGCCGCATCGAAATCCCGCGCAGCAACGATGGCCACTACTACGCCACGCTGCGCCTCAACGGTGCCAATATTGACTTTGTGGTGGATACCGGCGCATCTGAAATCGTGCTGTCCAAAGCAGATGCCCGCCGCGCCGGGCTTGATCCGGACAACCTCGCCTATTGGGGCCGCGCCATGACCGCAAACGGCGAAGTCCGCATTGCACCTGTCTGGATCGAGGAAATTTCTCTGGGAGATTTTACAGACCGCGACGTGCGCGCCACGGTGAACGAAGGCGAAATGCCGCAGTCGCTGCTCGGCATGTCCTATCTGCAGCGCTATGCGCAGATCACAATCGCCGGAAACCGTTTGATTCTAACGCGGTAAGCCTGGGATCTTAGTTCCCGCCGCTTTCCGCCTTCTTCTGCCAAACACCCGTCTCTTCAGACCAGTATTGCGCCGCGCAACCCGCATCGGTCAGCGCTTTCCACTGCCCCCGGGCATGTTGAACGGCCTCCGGGTCATGCCCGTCAAACAGGATACAGACCCGCTCAGTTGTGTTGACCTCTTCCGCGCTCACCGCCGCGCCATCCACTGACATGATGCATGCCGCCGCATTTGGCTTGTCCGAAGATGTCGTCAGCAAGATGGGCTGCAACCTGTCATAAGGTCCACCTGCCAGCCCATGCGCCAGAAAGCTCTCATCGCCCAAAAGCCAGAGCTTTTGATCCAGCCATTCCATGCGGCCCGGGTCCACCCCCCGCACAGCAATGGCCCAACCCGCGCCCCGCGCCTTCTCCAGAAGACGCGGCAGCGTGGTATCAAGCGGCGCTTGTGTCAGGTGATAAAAATAGGCCGCGCCCAAGGGCTTACACCTCGAAGTTGTCCGCCACCAACCGGCTCAGCGCGCTCACGCCCCAGCCGGTTGCACCAGCAGGTGCAAGCGCGGTTTCCGATTTCACGCTGGCAACGCCCGCGATATCGAGGTGAATCCACGGCATGTCTTCCTGCACAAAGCGCTGCAGGAATTCCGCCGCTGTGATCGACCCCGCTGGGCGGCCACCAACGTTTTTCACGTCTGCAATCCGCGATTTCAGCTGTTTGGCATAGCCTTTGCCCAGCGGCATCCGCCACGCGCCTTCACCTTCCGCATCCGCCGCTTTCAGGAAGGCGTTGCAGAGCATGTCATCGTTGGAGAAAACGCCCGCGTTTTCATGGCCAAGACCGATGATGATCGCACCCGTCAAAGTGGCCAAATCAATCATACCCGCCGGTTTGAAACGCTCTTGCGCATAGTGCATTACATCGCACAGCACCAAACGCCCCTCAGCATCTGTGTTGATCACCTCAATGGTGTCGCCCTTCATAGAGGTCACCACATCCCCCGGACGGGTCGCGCGGCCAGACGGCATGTTTTCCACGAGGCCGACAAGGCCGACCACATTGGCCTTTGCCTTGCGCAACGCCAGCGCTTTCATGGTGCCGGCCACAACACCTGCGCCGCCCATGTCCATGGTCATGTCTTCCATGCCGGCCGCCGGTTTGAGCGAAATGCCACCCGTATCAAACACCACACCTTTGCCAACCAGCGCCAATGGCGCGGCCTTGGCGTCGCCGCCTTTCCATTGCATCACAACAACTTTGGAGGGGCTTTCAGAGCCTTCTCCAACGGAGAGAAGCGCGCCCATGCCCAATTCCTTGAGTTGGTCCTCTTCCAGCACCTCAACCTCAAGGCCAATGTCCTTCAGCGCCACCAGACGGTCGGCAAATTCGGTGGTGGTCAGCACATTGGCGGGCTCATTGGTCAGGTCACGTGTGAAAAACGCCCCATCTGCCACGGCCAACAAGGGGCTGGCGGCGGCCTCAACATCGTCAGGCTTGCTCACCATCATGCGCACCGCGCGCGCATCATCCTTGGCCTCTGCGGTTTTGTGGTCATCAAAACCGTAGTCACGCATTGCGATGCCAAAAGCGATCTGCGCCGCTTTGGGATGGGTGCCAGCCAGCACGGTCAGCGCCGCTTTGCCACGCGCCTTACCAAGCGCGGCTCCGGCCTTGCGCGCCTCTTCCACGCTGCAACGGCGCGGCAGCACCACAACATCAACGGCTTCTGCGGCCAAACCAGCCGGAAACGCGAGGCTGATCAGATCGCCATTTGAGGCTTTCTCACCCTTTTCTTCACGCAGACGCTCAATCGCGCCACGGGTCAGCCGGTTGATCCGACGCGCGCCCTGATCGAGGTTACCCTCCTGAGGCACAAAAATCGCGATCCGCCCCTCTGCCTTTGCAATTTCGTCCAATTGGGTTTCTTCAAAAGCAAACTGCACAGGGCGCATTCTGGTGTCTCCGTTTTACTGATGCCAAACACCTAGCGCGCCCGATCTGGCTTGACCAGTAGCCATCGCCAGATTGCAGTTTCACCGCGCAATCAATTCCACTAAACTGCGCCGAAAGAATAGGCACTTGAGGGAGTCCACGGCGTGAGCAGATTCGACAGATACATCCTGTCGCAGTTCCTAACCCTGTTTGGCTTCTTCGCACTGATCCTTGTGTCGGTCTATTGGGTCAATCAGGCTGTGTCACTGTTTGACCAGCTGATCGCCAGCGGCCAGAACGTGGCTGTTTTTCTGGAACTTTCGGTACTGACCTTGCCAAATGTGATCCGGCGCGTGCTGCCAATCGCGGTTTTCGCGGGCACGGTCTATGTCACCAACCGCCTATCCAATGAAAGCGAACTGACCGTCATGCAGGCCACCGGCTTCAGCCCGTGGCGTCTGGCCCGTCCCGTGGCCATCTTTGGTCTAATCACTGCTTTGATGATGAGCGCCCTGACCCATTTTCTTGTGCCTGGCTCCACCAAAGAGCTGAGCCAGAGACAGTCCGAGATCAGCGAAAATGTCACCGCACGCCTTTTGACGGATGGCACTTTTTTGCATCCCATTGACGGGGTCACTTTCTACATCCGCGAAATCACCTCCGATGGTGTGCTCAGAGACGTGCTGATGGCTGACAGCCGCAACCCCGGCAGTTCTACGGTCCACACGGCTGCGGAGGCCTATCTGGTACAGGACGAAAGCGGCCCCAAACTGGTGATGGTCGACGGCCTCATGCAGCTCAACCCCACCGGCACGGACCGCCTGATGACCACCAACTTCGCTGACTTCTCCTATGACATCAGCGCCCTTGTTGACCCGGATGTCGCCTCCCGCGGCTCTATCGACTTCATGCCAACCTGGGATGTTTTTGGCGCCCTTGCCTCTGTGTCTGCTGAGACCGGAGAAAGCCTTGGGAAAGTCACCGAAGAATTCCACGCCCGCTTTACTCAACCGGTCATGTGTATCGTCTTTGCCTTGATCGGCTTTGGGATGCTGATCATCGGCAGTTTTAGCCGCTTTGGGGTCTGGCGGCAGATCCTGTCAGCCTTCGCCATCCTTGTTGTGCTCGAAGCGCTTAAAAATGTGGTGTCCGACCCTGTTCAGGATGCGCCGGACCTCTGGCCGCTGCTTTATCTGCCCGCGGCCCTCGGCTTCTTTGTGGCCTTTGGCTTGCTCTATTTCGCATCCAATCCTCTGCGCCTGCGGAGGGCAACCGCATGACCACGCACCTCTATTTCGCGCGCAAATTCCTCTGGATGTTCCTCAGCATCCTGACCGTCTTCTTCGTGCTGACCATGCTTTTGGACATGATGGAACAACTCCGCCGCTTTGATGTGGATGAGGTTGGGTTTTATCGCGTGCTCGGCCTTACGCTACTGCGCGCGCCACAGGGGCTTTACCAACTCCTGCCTTTGATTGTCATTCTGGCAACCGTGGCCCTGTTCATCGGCTTGGCCCGCAGCTCAGAGCTGGTGGTTGTGCGCGCCGCAGGCAGATCCGGGATCGTCGCGGTACTCTCACCTGTTGTTGTGGCCATGTTGCTGGGGCTGCTTGCGGTGACAGTTCTCAACCCGTTGGTCGCAACAACCTCTCTGGAATACGAAAAGCAAAGCGACGCCCTGCGCAACAATGGCGGGGAGGCGCTCTCATTGACCGAGGAAGGCATCTGGCTGCGCCAAGGCGGGCCGGAGGGCCACGCGGTCATTCACGCCGACCGCACCAATGCGGATGCAAGCCAGTTCATCAACCTCAGCGTCATCACATACGCCGACAACGGCGGGCCGCAATCGCGCATCGAAGCAGAGACCGCGCGCCTGCTTGAGGAAGGCTGGGAACTCACCAACGCCCGCGTCTGGAACCTCAACCGCAGCGTCACCGAAGGTGCCGAGGCCGTGCATCACGAAACGCTCCACCTGGCCAGCAATCTCACGCCCGACCGCATCCGCGACCGTTTCGGCAGCCCCTCTGCGATATCCGTTTGGCTTTTGCCCCAATTTATCAAAGAGCTCGACGAAGCAGGGTTTTCATCGCGCCGCCACACCGTTTGGCTGCACATGGAGCTGGCCCAGCCTCTGTTCCTGATGGCCATGGTTCTGGTTGGCTCCGCTTTCACCATGCGCCACACCCGCTTTGGCAACACCGGCGTCGCCGTTCTGTTTGCCATCCTTGTTGGCTTTAGCCTCTATTTCATCCGCAACTTCGCCCAGATCCTTGGAGAGAATGGTCAGATCCCGGTGCTCCTCGCAGCCTGGGCGCCACCTTCTGCAAGTGTCTTATTGGCACTGGGGCTGTTGTTGCATATGGAGGACGGATGACGAAGCTCCTCTTCCGCCTGATGGCGGCCACTGCACTGACTTGCGCTTTTGCTCCGCACACTTACGCGCAATCCGCCCCTGCATCGGCGGCAGGTTCAAACACCGCCCAAGAGGCGCCGCAAAATGTGGTGCTGATTGCCGACAGCGTGGAATTGGTCGGCCAGAATATCCTCAAAGCGCGCGGCAATGTCGAAGCCGTCTCCGGCAACACCCGTCTGCAAGCCCGCGAGGTCACCTATAATAACGAGACCGGCGAGATCAGCCTTATTGGCCCCATCCGGATCAGTGATGGGGATGAGATTTCCATTGTTGCCGACTCTGCCGAGCTTGATGCCGATTTCCGTTCAGGCCTGATCCGCAGCGCGCGCCTTGTGCTTGCCGATCAGGTGCAAATGGCCGCCCAACAGCTCAATCGCGTTGAGGGCCGCTACAACGTCCTGACCAAAACGACAGTTTCATCCTGTCGGATCTGCGAAACCGGCGAAGCCCCGCTTTGGCAAATCCGTGCCAAACGGGTGATTCACGATCAGCAAGAGCGGCAGGTGTATTTTGAGCAGGCGAGCTTTCTCGTCCGCGATGTGCCCGTGTTCTATTTCCCCTACCTGCGGATGCCCGATCCAACGCTGAAACGCAGCAAAGGCTTTCTGTTTCCGCAATTCACACGCACGTCGCTGCTCGGCAACGGGGTGAAGCTGCCTTACTTTTTCCCGATCGGCGAAGACAAAGACATCACGCTCACGCCTTATATCTCCACCGAATCCCGCACGCTGGAGTTCAGCTATCGGCAAGCGTTTGAAAATGGCGGATTTCAGGTTGATGGTGCGATTTCTGATGACGACCTGCGCCCCGGAGAAACTCGTGGGTACGCCTTTGCTAATGGACTCTTCCAGCTGCAAAGAGACTACAAACTTACCTTTGATATCAAAGCCGTATCAGATGATGCTTATCTCTCTGACTACGACTATTCAGATCTCGACCGCCTCAACAGCAGCGTGAAGGTGCAGCGCGCCTCTCGCTACGAAAACACCAGCTTTGGCGTGTACCACTTCCGCTCGCTGCGCGATGACGAAGACAACAACACCCTGCCCACGCTGGTGTTTCAGGCCGAAACCGAGCGCCGCTATTTCCCAAACCTTATTGGCGGCGAGCTGCGCACCCGGCTTGAGGCGCATTCCCACCAACGGGATTCAGGTGCGGATGGTGATGACGGCCGCGATGTGGCGCGCACCAACGCGTCTGTTGAATGGCTGCGCAATTGGACGATGGCGGGTGGCCTGCGCGTAGGAGCAACCGGTGGGTTGGCCTTTGACGCTTACAAAACACTGAACGATTCCAATTTCAGTTCATTTGACAGCGGCTTCACCCCCACAGTCGCCGTGAACCTGCGCTATCCGTTGGTCAAACGCGGCACCGACGGGGCAACCTATCTGCTGGAACCTCTTGCACAGATCGGCTGGACCGGTGGCAGCGATCTCGACATCGCCAATGATGAAAGCACCCGCGCGGAATTTGACGAAGGCAACCTGCTCGCCCTGTCTCGCTTCCCGTCTTATGACCGGCGCGAACGCGGCTCGGCTGCGGCTCTCGGTGTGAACTGGTCGCGCGTTACTTCAGAGGGCTGGGAAGGGCATTTCACCTTTGGCCAAGTGTTCCGCGATCAGTCCCAAGGTGATTTTTCTGAAACATCCGGCCTGTCCGGCAAGACCTCAGATCTGCTGATCGCGGGTCAGTTCAACAATCAAAACGGCTTGGTGGCCTCTGCCCGTGGCCTGCTGGATTCGGGCGGTACCCTCAACAAGGCGGCCGCCCGTCTGGGCTGGAGCAATCCGATGCTGATGGTGGATGCCAGCTACATTTGGCTGGCAAGAGATCCCGAAGAAGCGCGCGACGAGCGCATCTCGGAATGGACCTTGGACAGCAGCTACCGTTTCTCGCGCCATTGGACCGGACTGGTCGACTGGCGCTATGACGCCGTGGCCGGAAAATCGGCCCGCGCGGGCCTCGGACTGCAGTATCGTAACGAATGCGTGCAGGTCGAACTTTCGCTCTCGCGCCGCTTCTCCACATCCGATACCGTACAATCCAGCAACACCTTTGGCATCAACGTGGCCCTGCTTGGATTTTCGGTCAATTCAAACGATAAGAGCTATAGCCGCACCTGTGGCTGAATTACAGGAAGACGACACTCTCATGACGCGACGCCCTTTCATCCGCTCCCTTCTGCGCTCCTTCACGGGCACGGCCAGCACACTCGCAGCAGCGGCCTTGCTGACCGGCCCCGCCTCCGCGCAAAGCGCTTTCAGCCCAGCGATTTTGGTGAACGACTCCGCCGTCAGCTACTACGAGCTTGATCAGCGCGCTCGCCTGCTAGCCATCATGAATGCGCCGGGTGATCCCGGAAAACTGGCCCGCGAACAGCTGATTGATGACCGCTTGAAATTGCAAGCCGCCCGCCTCACCGGCATTGCGGCCACGGATGAAGGCATCCAGAACGGCCTCGACAACTTCGCCGACCGCATCAACATGAACATCGACGATCTGGTTCAGGCCCTGTCCGGTGAAGGGATCGACGAAGAAACGCTACGCGACTTCATCATCTCCAACATCACCTGGACCGGGGTTGTGCAGTCCCGCTTCGGGGGCAACGCCCAGGTCAGCGAGGAAGAGATCGACCGCGCCATCGCCCAGAACAGCGGCTCCGGCGGCGTGCGCGTGCTGTTGAATGAAATCATCATACCTTTGACGCCACAAAACCAGCGTCAGGTGCTCAGCCTCGCAGAGCAGCTTTCAGAACTCACCAGCTTTGAAAGCTTTGAAAACGCCGCCCGCACCTATTCCGCCTCAGCGACCAAAGCCGAAGGCGGACGTGTCGACTGGATGAATGTCACCAATCTGCCGGCTGAATTGCGCCCGGTTGTGACTGCTCTGCGCCCCGGCGAAGTGAGCCGTCCGCTGCCGCTGCCCAACGCCGTGGCGCTGTTCCAGCTGCGCGACGTGGCTGAAACAGGCCGCTCAACACCGACCTATTCCGCCGTCGATTATATGAAGTATTATCTGCCGGGTGGCCGCACCGAGGAAAACCTCGCAAAAGCCAAGGAACTCGCTGGCAGCCTTGACCGCTGTGATGATCTCTTTGCCATTGCGCAGGATCAGCCCGCGGAAATTCTGGTGCGCGAAACACAGGCGCCCAATGAAATTCCACAGGACGTGGCGCTGGAGCTGGCCAAGCTCGACGACAACGAGGCCTCCTACAATCTGACCACCGCAGATGGGCAGAACCTCATTCTTCTGATGCTCTGCGGCCGCACAGCCCAGCTGGCCGAGGAAATCTCGCGCGAAGACGTGGCCCAAGCCCTGCGCAACCAGCGTCTGGAAAGCTACGCCAACAGCTATCTCAGCCAGCTGCGCGCCCAAGCTCGGATCATTGAAAAGTGACCAGCCCATCATCGCGCGCGCCCATTGCCCTCACCTGTGGTGAGCCGGGGGGCATCGGCCTTGAGATCGCCGAGAAAGCTTGGCAGTCCCTGAAAGAGGAACTGCCGTTCTTCCTGATTGCCGACCCCGATCATTTGCCCGGCACAGTGCCGCATCAGATGATTGACGATCCGGCGGAGGCTGCGGGTTTGATGCCCAAAGCGCTGCCGGTCTTTCCCCATCCTTTTGGTGCACCACGCACACCCGGTCAGGCAGATCCTGAGAACGCCGAAGGCGTGATTGACGTGATTTCCCAAGCGGTTGATATGGCCATGTCCGGCAGCGCCAGCGCGGTCTGCACACTGCCGATCCACAAGAAAGCCCTGAAAGACGGCGCGGATTTTGCTTATCCGGGCCATACAGAATTCCTTGCGGATCTCGGCGGCGTGGACAATGTGGTGATGATGCTGGCCTCCGAAATGCTGCGCGTCGTGCCCACCACAATCCATATTCCTGTGTCTGAGGTTCCTGCCGCACTCACACCGGAACTGCTGGAAGAAACCATCCGCATCACCGCCAAAGGCCTCACAGATCAGTTTGGTCTCAGCAATCCCCGGATCGCCGTGGCGGGCCTCAATCCGCACGCGGGTGAGGGCGGCGCCATGGGCCATGAGGATGCCAGCGTGATCGTCCCCGTGCTCGCCAAACTGCGCGCTGAGGGCTTTGACATCGCCGGTCCTTTGCCCGCTGACACCATGTTCCATGTCGCCGCCCGCGCGCGTTATGACGTGGCCATCTGTGCCTACCACGATCAGGCGCTGATCCCGATCAAGACCTTGGATTTTGACGGCGGCGTCAATGTCACGCTGGGCCTGCCGTTCATCCGCACCTCACCGGATCACGGCACCGCCTTTGACATCGCAGGCACAGGTCAGGCCAACCCGTCCAGCACAATCGCGGCGCTGCGCATGGCCGCCCGCATGGCCGACAGCCGCCCACAAAGCGCTTGACGCGTCACAGGGCGGCACATATCCCCGCCCAAGGCCAATATCGCGCCCTGCGCGCGCAATCACACAGGTAAGCCACAGGTAACACCATGAGCGCCATTGATGATCTTCCCCCGCTGCGTCAGGTGATCGACACCCATGGCCTCTCTGCCCGCAAGTCTCTGGGGCAGAACTTTCTGCTCGATCTCAACCTGACCGCCAAGATTGCCCGTCGCGCAGGCGATCTCACCGAATGTGACGTGTTGGAAATCGGCCCTGGCCCCGGCGGCCTGACCCGCGGCTTGCTCGCCGAAGGGGCACGTCGCGTGCTCGCCATCGAGAAAGACGACCGCTGTATCCCAGCACTCGCAGAAATCGAAGCCGCCTACCCCGGCCAGCTTCAGGTCATCAACGGCGACGCGCTTGAAGTGGACCCGCTTGCCCATCTCACGCCCCCCATCCGTGTAGCAGCAAACCTGCCCTATAACGTCGGCACAGAGCTTCTGGTGCGTTGGCTCACGCCAAAGGAATGGCCGCCGTTCTGGCAGAGCCTCACCCTGATGTTTCAGCGCGAAGTGGCCGAGCGTATCACCGCCCAACCGGGCTCCAAAGCCTATGGCCGCCTTGCGATCCTCGCCCAATGGCGTGCCAACGCCAACATCGTGATGTCCCTGCCACCCGGCGCATTTTCCCCGCCGCCAAAAGTCCATTCCGCTGTGGTCCATCTGACCGCTCTGGAAGAGCCGCGCTACCCAGCTGACGCCGCCACGCTGTCTCGCGTGGTCGCTGCCGCCTTCAACCAGCGCCGCAAGATGCTGCGCGCGGCCCTGAAAGGTCAGGCACCGGATATCGAAGACCGTCTTTTGGCCGCTGGCATCCAGCCCACCGAACGCGCCGAACAGGTCTCACTGGAGCAGTTTTGCGCCCTTGCGCGCGTTATGAAAGAAACTTGAGCCCACAACGCGCTTGCCCCTGCGCATAGAGATATACACCGGCCAGCGGCATCTTTTGTGACAGCTTTTCAGAATATTGCACCCCGCGCAGCAGGGCCTGTTTGACATCTTCTGCAGGCATTGGCGCAACATCGACGGTCACCAGCCGCGCTCCCAAATCCGTATCCTCACGTACCTCATTGGCAGGCGCTCTTGTGATCGCCGGATGCCCGGGAACATCCACGTGATTGGCAATCAAAGTTGCCGCCACATCCGCCTCTGCCGCCGTATGCGCCAGAACAGTCACCGCATCCGCAATGCCAAGGGACAGGCTGCGCCCTGACCAACCAGAGGTCGCCACGCCACGGATCGGATCTTCCGCGTTCACTTTCACGCCTGCTGAGTTGCCAATCACCTTGGCGCGCAGGGTTTCCCCCTCCGTCAGAACCAGCGCCACATCGCCGCCGTTGTTGACATAGGCCCGCGCCACGCCGGGGACGTTGGCGATGATATTGGCGATCTCATCTGCCACCGCACCGGCGACCGCCATCATCGGTGTGACAAAATCAGGCAACCCAACCCGCGCAGCCTTTTGCATTTTTTGGGCAATCTGCCCCTCAAAAACGATTTCCTGATCGGCGGATTGCCGCAGTCCCGGCAGCTCTGCCACCAATTCCTGCAAAACCGTCTCAAACCGCTGCACCACCGCAACATAAGCCTCAGCGCGCCCGTCGCCCCAAATTTCAATGATCAGATCAATGGGGCCGTGATGCAGATGCAACCGTCGCCCGTCCGGCAACCACGCCACCTGAGGCATAACAGTCATTCACTGTCCTCACCTTTACCAAACACATGGCTGTCGCGCGCATAAGCGCCACCGCTTTGCAAAATATCCAGAACATCCCGCACCGAGTCAACATGCCCGCCAAGCGCCTCATATTCCTCCTTGGACACGGTAAACTCCAAGGGCGCGACAATGGCCGGCGTTGGCACCATGCCAAAGGCCCCTTTGGGCGTTTGCGTCACATCTGCCATCAGCGTGATGCCCCCGCCCGGCCAGACAAATGACTTTGCCCCGCCCACGGTGACATCCGCGCGCCCGGCCTGAACAGCATCGGTCAGCTTTACGGGGTTGCGGGTCACGCCGGAGCGCAACGAACCACCGGCACCGCCCATGAACATCACCGTGCAAAGCGCGGGCTCGCAGTTCTCGGCGATCAAGGCCACCGACGGCTTCAAGGCCTCCGGCATCAGCTTGGCCTGCGGCTCCAATTCCGCGTCGAGTTCAAAATAAGCCGCATGCTCTCCGGTGGTGGAGACCATCAACAGGCTCAGCCCCTCGCGTGCGCCTTTCTTTTCAAGCCATGGGCCAAGGATCGACAGCGGATCTTCAATATTGGTGCCGCCCCAGCCCAGCCCCGGCTCTGCCACCTGAAAATAGCGCCCCGGCGTGCTGCGCCGCCCTTTGATGCGAATGCCCGTGTCCGGCCAGCCAAGCACCTTGCCCGCCTGATGCTCGCTCACAACGCCAGTGATGTGGTCATCCACCACCACCACCTCATCAACCAAACCCTGCCACTGACTTGCAAACATGCCGATGGTGGCCGACCCGCAGCCCACCCGCATCCGCGCTTCCTGCTGCCCGTCCACAATCGGGGCAACGCCTGCCTCCACCACCACTTCCGCACCGCCATCAACGGTCAGTGTCACCGCTTCACGGTTCAGCAGCCGCAGCAGCACATCACAGGTCACGCGCCCTTCCAACTTGCTGCCACCGGTCAGGTGATCAACCCCACCAAGGCTCATCATCTGCGAGCCATATTCGCTGGTGATCATCAGCCCGACAGCTTCCCCTTGGTGGCGGATCACCGCGCCCTCATGTCCAAGATGCCGATCGGTGTCGATTTTCACCTTCACCCCGCAATAGGAGAAGATCGCCTCCGTCACCACTGTCACAAAATCCGCGCCATCCACCTCGCGGCTCGCCAGAAACGGCGCGGGTTTATAGTCCGGATAGGTGGTGCCAGCGCCCACGGCCGTCACAAACAGATCATCTGTCGAAAGCCCGTCGTGCCAGTCGCGCCCCAGAAACGGACGAACCTCCCCGCCATGTTCCAGCGTGCGGTCCAGCACTGTCAACGGGTCGCAGCGAACGATCTCACCGCCTTGGTTTGCATAGCGGTCACAGGCTCCGATTTTGCCTTCACCGATGTAGCACATCACCGGGCAAGCATCGCAGCGGATCTTCTCCTCCCGCACACGTGTCTCTTTGCCCGATGCCGTGTTCATCTCACCCAGACCTCTCTTTTGCTGCTTTGATCGCCGCCAAAACCCGATCTGGCCGCGCAGGCAACTGCGTCAACCGCGCCCCGCAAGCATCTGTGATTGCGTTCAAAATGGCTGGCGCCGTTGGGATAAGAACATGCTCTCCAAGCCCTTTGGCCCCCATCGGTCCTTCCGGATCCGGCACCTCAATCAGATACGACACAACCTCCGGCATGTCGCCAATGGTCGGGATCAGATAGTCATGCAGGTTCTCCGTGCGCCCCGGCACAAACTCTTCCATCAGGGCCATGCCAAGGCCCTGCGCGATGCCCCCCTCAATCTGCCCCTCCGCAAGCAGCGGATTGATCACCCGCCCCAAATCATGTGCGGCGGTGATCTTCAGCACCGTCACCGTGCCAAGCGCCAGATCGACCTCCACCTCAGCCAACTGCGCTCCGTAGCCGTAAACCGCATAGGGCACACCCTGACCGTTTTCATCCAACGCCTCAGTTGGCGGATCATAAGTCTCCTCCGCCATCAATACATAGCCCTCAGGCCCCGCAGGCAAAGCACTCAGATCAATCTCTCGCGTCGCTCCGGCCACAGAAATGCGCAAGTGCCCTCCTTGCAAGGAAATCCGCGCATCCGGTCCCATGTTGGCCATCTGCAATATCTGCGTCCGCAAGCTCTGCCCGGCCAAAAGCGCAGCTTTGCCGCTCACCACTGTTTGACGGCTGGCCGAGGTCTTGCCGCAGTCCGGTGTTATCCCCGTATCCGCGTCCAGCACTTCAAGCTGATGCACCGGCAGGCCCACCGTATCTGCAGCAATCTGCGCGATCACCGTATTGGCCCCCTGTCCAATATCCATCGCGCCCTGATGCAGACAAATCCTCCCGTCCGCTGTGATCCCCATCCGCATGGTCGATGGGTTCGGCAGAGCTGTATTTCCGCAGCCATACCAGCAACTGGCCACCCCGATCCCGCGCGCCTTGCCACTGTTTTGCGCGTTAAAGCCCGCCACCGCGATTTGCGCCGCATCCCAGCGCGGCTGCAGCGCCTCAAGACAAGCACCAATGCCAACGCCCTGCACTGTTTGCCCACAAACAGTCTCTGCAGACTCACTCAGAGCGTTTTTGCGCCGGATCGCCAGCCGATCCATGCCTACTTTGCCCGCCAATTCATCCAGCAGGGTTTCCTGCAGCACCGCTGCTTGCGGCACACCAAAGCCGCGAAAGGCACCTGCCACCGGCCCGTTGGTATGGATCGCCCGAGCTTCGGCGGCATAGTTGGGCACCGCGTAAGGCCCGCTAGCATGCACCGGCACGCGAACCGCCACCGTCGGCCCCCAGCTGGCGTAGGCTCCGGTGTCAAAATCACCGTCAAAGAGCATTCCTGTCAGCTGCCCGTCCGCGTCTGCGGCCAGCGTCGCGGTCATCTGCGCCGGATGCCTTTTGGTGGAGGCCAGCATGCTTTCCGCACGCCCATAGACCATCACGCTGGGCCGCCCTGTCAGCAATGTCACCAGCCCGATCAGCGGCTGCCCAGACAGGTCCAATTTCGCGCCAAACCCGCCGCCCGTCGCGGCCGGTCGAATGCGCAGCTTGTCCTGCGGCAGCCCCAGCACCGCCGCCGTTTCATCGCGATCGAGCACAGGCGCTTGAGTGCAGGCCCGGATATTGAGCACATCGCCTTCCATCCACGCCGCCCCGGCCTCCGGCTCGATATAGGCGTGCTCCACATGCCCTGTGGTGAACTGGCCTGACACCATGTGGTCGGCTTTAGCAACCGCCTCCCCAGCCTCACCTCGACGCACGACACCTGCGATCAACAGATTGTCCGCACGGCTCGCGTGCAGTTGCCTTGCATCACCGGCGCGCGCCGCAGCCACATCCAGCACCGCAACCTCCGGCTGCCACGCAATCGGGGCCTGCGCCAGATCAAGAGCAAAGACCACCTCCCGCGCGCCCGCTACCAGTGCCACAGGTTCCCCGGCCAGTCGCACATGTCCGTCCGCCAAGGCGGGCTGATCTACGAATGCTGGGATGACCCCCGTCACATTGCGTCCCGGCACGTCCGCCGCCGTGAACACCTCAACGCCTTGCGCCGCAGCCCAGCCTTGCAGATCTCCGAACACAAATCGCGCCGCCGCATACGGGCTGCGAATGGCTCTGACCCAAAGCGCGCCCTCTGGCAGTACATCCGCCCCAAAACCCTCTGTTCCCAAGACCTTGGGCACCCCATCCAGACGCTCAACCCGTGCGCCCACCGAGGCCGCCGCATCCGGTTCAGGGCCCGCACCGCTGCCGCTTGCATCCAGCACCGCATCAATGATCTTTGCATAACCGGTGCAGCGACACAGCACACCGCCAAGCGCCGCTTCAATTGCCTGCCGATCAGGTTTTTGCTCCCCCCGCAGAAGTGCTTCAGCCGCCATCACCATACCGGGCGTGCAAATCCCACATTGCGCAGCTCCGTGCCGCAGAAATGCCCGCTGCAGCGCACTTGGCCCCGGCCCGGACAACCCTTCAATGGTTTCAATATGACGCCCCTGCGTTTGCGCCACAGGCGTCAGGCATGCGCAGGTCGCAGCTCCATCCAGCAACACGGTACAGGCGCCGCAATCTCCGGCATCACAGCCCACTTTGGTGCCCGTCAGCCCCAAATCATGGCGCAAAACATCCGAGAGCCGCCGACCGGGTGCGACAGCCACTTCATGACGTGTTCCGTTCACCTTCAGATGGATCATCCCGCGGCCTCCGCTGCGGACCGCAGGGCGCGACGCACAAGCTCGGGAACCGCCTCCAAACGGTACTCCGCACTGCCGCGCACATCTGAAATCGGACTTAGAGCCGCGCTGATCTGCGCCTCCCCGACCACGTCCTCAATATCATCAACGGCCACCCCGATCAGCGCGGTCTCCAACCCGCTCAAGCGCGCGGCCACTGGGCTGCAAGCGCCTACCGCAATTGCCGCGCCGGTCACTCGCCCGTCGCTCACCTCCAAACGCGCGGCCACCATCGCGATGGAAATCACCAAATGGCTGCGACTGCCAAGTTTCTCAAATGCGCTGTGGCCATTGGCTCTCACCTCGGGCACCAGCAAAGCGCTCACAATTTCATCGTTTTCCCGCGCAGTCTGGCGCGGGCCGGTCACAAAATCGCGCAGAGCAACCCGGCGGACGCCACCGGGCCTCAGCAGTTCGACCTCCACATCCAAGGCAAGCAATGGCGGCATGCCGTCAGCCGCAGGTGAGGCGTTGCAGATGTTGCCAACCAAGGTGCCTGCGTTCTGCACCTGTATGCCGCCAACCAGCCGTGCGGCCTGCTTCAGCATGTCAAATGCTGGTGGCAAAGATGCCGCCACAAGATCGCTCCAGGTGGCCACAGCACCGATCCGCCAACCTTTGGCAACCTTTTGAATGCCTTGAAGTTCCGAAAGCGCCGTCACATCCAGCACAATATCGCCAGACCCACTGCCCAGCTCTTGGGCCTCCGTCGCCGCAAAGAGATCCGTACACCCCGCCGCAATGATCACCTTCTCGGCCTCAAGCAGCGCGAGCGCATCTTTCAACTTGTCGGGGCGGTGATAAATCCCCATGCTGTCCTCTCAGCCCTTAGGGCGCATTGCTCAAAATCTTGTTGGTATACAAACGGATTTTGCGGCAGGATCTGCGCCTGTGTCAACAAATCCCAGCCATCGCGCCCTCTTGCGCGACCGCAGTCAGGCCCAGCACATGCCCCCGATGGACACGTCTCAGCCCCCAATTCCGCCGCGCACCGCGGCAGAGCGCTATGATCTGGACGATCAGGTTGGCTTTCTTTTGCGGCGCGCAACACAGCGCCATCTGTCGATCTTCGCAGAAAATATCACCGATCTGACCCCCACACAATTTGCCGCTCTGGCCAAACTCTGCGCGCTTGGCGCGGTGTCCCAAAATGCCTTGGGCCGCGCCACGGCCATGGATGCCGCCACCATCAAAGGCGTGGTGGACCGTCTGCGCAACAAGTCTCTGGTGGCCAGCGCGCCCGATCCCGAAGACCAGCGCCGCGTCCTGCTGAAACCAACCGCCGAGGGCTGGACGCTTTACGAAGAGCTTGCCGCCGCCGCCGAACAAATCACCAAAGACACGCTCGCCCCGCTGAATGAGGCCGAACAAACAATCTTCGCACTGCTCCTGAAAAAGCTGATCTGAGTGTTTGGCAAATGCTCCGTCGCCCCGCATCGTTAAACGCCCAGATGACCGGCGAGTATGCTTGGGTCATCGCGCATCTCTGCGCCAGAGACCACACCGCGCATCCGTCCGTTTTCAAGCAACGCTGCGCGGTCAGCCAGCGCCAATATCGCCTCAACCCTCTGCTCGACCAAAACCACGGCAACGCCTTGATCTCTCATGGTTTCTGTCACGTCGCGAATGGCCGCAATCATCGACGGCTGCAGCCCTTCTGTCGGCTCATCAAGCAAGACCACTTTAGGCCGCAAACTCAGCGCTCGCGCCATGGCGAGCATCTGCTGCTCACCGCCGCTCAAAGTGTTCGCACGCTGGGAAAACCGCTCTCTAAGCCGCGGAAACAGTTGCAAAACCTCTTCCAGAACGCCCTCGTTATCCGGCTTGGAAAACCGCCCCACTTCGAGGTTCTGCCCAACCGTCAGCTCCCCAAACAACCGCCGCCCCTGCGGCACATAGCCAACGCCACATCGTGGCACTTGATGCGCGGGCAGCGCAGAGAGCATTTCGGCTTCCAGCCGCACCTGCCCGCCCATCAACGGCAGCAGCCCCATGATGGCTTTCATTGTGGTGGTTTTGCCTGCGCCATTGCGACCCAAAAGACATGTGATTTCACCGGCTTGCGCCTCAAATGACACCTGCCGAAGCACCTGCGCACGGCCATAGCCTGCATCCACCGCCTCAAGCTTCAGCATGTTCGCCTCCGAGATAGGCGGCCTGCACCGCCGCACTGGCTTGAACCTCTTCGGGAGTGCCTTCAAAAAGCACCTGTCCGGCATTCAAAACCGTCACAAAATCAGCGACTTGCATCACCACATCCATGTTATGTTCAATCAGAAGCACGGTTGTGGTTGCCCGCAATTCTCCGATCAGATTGTTGAACGCCGCAACTTCTCCATCCGCCAGACCCTGCGTTGGCTCATCCAAGATCAACAGCTTTGGCGCCTGCGCCAATCCCATCGCAATCTCAAGCAACCGCTGGTGACCATAGCTCAAATCGCCTGCGTCCTCTGACGCCCGATCCAGCAAGCCCACACGGCTCAGCGCAGCTTCCACTTTGCGATCTGCCTCAGTTGCAGAGCGAAACACCCGGCGCGCGCCCAATGCGACATTCTCCCAAACCGGCAGGTTCGGAAAAATCGAAGTGATCTGAAAGGTATAGGCCATCCCCATCGCGATCCGCTTATGGGCGGAGAGGCCCGTAACATCCCGCCCATCAAAGGAAATTTTTCCACCGCTGCTCGGCAAACGGCCAGACAGCAGGCCCACCAATGTGGTCTTGCCCGCGCCGTTTGGCCCAATCAACGCGCGCACCTGACCTTGCGGAATATCGAGGCTCACATCGTCAACGGCCAGCAAGCCATTGAATTGTTTGGAAAGCCCCTTCGCAACAAGCAAACTCATGGCAACCACCTCCAAAACCGGTTGCGGATCTCTCCCATCAACCCCTGCGGGGCAAACAGTGTCAGACAGACCAGAACCACCCCGGCGATCAGCATGTAGGCGGTGGTAATGCCTGAGCTTAAGTCTATGAGGTAGAACATAAATACCGTCCCCACCAAGGGGCCAAGCGCGGTTCCTGCACCGCCAAGGAGCACCCACAACAGTGGGAAAATGGAGTATTGCACCGAGGCAAAACTCGCCCCGACGTAGCCAAACAGCAGCCCATAGGCCGCGCCTGAAAGTGCAGACAATGTCGCCGACAGCACCACAGCCATCAGTTTGTAGCGCATCACGTCATATCCCAGCATCATCGCGCGTTCTTCGTTTTCCCGGATCGCGATCAAAACGCGGCCAAACCGGGATCTCAGCACAGTCAGCGGCGCCAGAAAGGCCACGGCAAACACCACAAAAGCGGCAAAATACCGGTTGCTCGGATCAGACAGATCAAATCCCCACAACATGCGGTCTGCCTGCTGGATCACAAATCCTTCGTCCCCGCGCGTGTAGGCTCCAAAGTAGAGCACCGTCAGGTATCCGGCCTGCGCAAACATCAATGTCACGATCATGAAGGCCACGCCTTCGGTGCGCAGCGCCAGCGCGCCAATGACCGCGCCAACCGTGGCACCCGCCAAAACACCAAGCAGCAAAGCGCCCCCGGCGCTCAGCCCAAGCTGGGTCATGCCAAGCCCCATGCCATAAAGCCCCGCCGCAAAGAAAAGCGCATGTCCTAGGCTCAGCAAACCAGTGTAGCCAAACAACAAATTGTAGCCGATGGCATAGGTCGCTAGCACCATGATCCGCGCCAGATTGCCATGGTGATAGGCCGGAAGCACGAATTGCAGAAGCAACAGGATTGCCAGAACACCACCATGCAACCCTATGATTTTCCTCACTTCTGATGTCATGCGCGGCTGGCTCCGAAAAGACCCTGCGGACGGAACACCAGCACCAGAGCCACCAGAACCGTGGCCATGATCTTGGCCAGCGTGGGCGAGAAGAACACCGAAATGATCCCGTCAGACAGACCAATCAACAGCGCAGCCAGCACGGTCCCCGGCAGGCTACCCAAACCGCCAATGATCACCACAATGAAGCTCAACAGCAACGGATCGCCCCCCATCAGGTAGTGCGCCTGCTGGATTGGCACGATCAACACAGCCGCCAAAGCCGCAAGACCTGCCCCCAGACCAAAGACCAGCGCATAAACGCGCTCAACCGGGATGCCAAAGGCCAATGCCATATCGCGATCCTGCTCGGTTGCCCGCATCATCAGCCCAAGCTTGCTGCGGGTCATCAACAGCCAAAGCGCGGCCAGCACGCCCGCCGCCGCACCAATCACCGCAAGCTTGTAGCTCGTAATGCTCAACCCCCAGGGCCAATAGAGACTGAGCCCCGTGTCGGCCATCTCCACCCAGGGCAAAGCCAACCGCGTGTTAAACGGCGGTGTAACCGGCCGCGCGTCCGGGCCGTAAGTCATCAGCGTAACTTGCTGCAGAATATAGAGAATACCGATGGTGGCGACGATGGTGCGCTCCGGATCATAAGACAGGCGCTTCAACACCGTGACATCCGCCAAAGCGGCCAAAACGCCAACCATCACCGGCACAATCAACAGCGCCAGAGCAAACCCAAGCGCGGCATAGCCATCCAGCCAGCTTGTCACCCACCAAGCCAGCACCGCGCCCAGCATGAAAAACTCCCCATGCGCCACATTCACCACACGCATCACGCCAAACACCAGCGCCAAGCCGCTCGCGGTCAGCGCCAACACCGCCGCCGTCACCGCGCCTTCCAGCGTGGCGAGCATCAAATAAGGTCCAAAATCCATTGCCGCTCCTGCCGCATCCTCTACGAAGGGTGCGCCAAACCCTTGGTGCACCACAACTTTTCTCAATCAGAGCGGTTGCGTAGTGTAATCAACTTCGTCCGGATAATACGTGTCCTCAATGGAGGTCGTATGCACCAGAAGCAGTTTTCCGTCGGTCACCTTGGTGATGTACTGATGGCCAAACACCTGGTGCGTTTTGCCGTTAAACACCTTCGCGCCTTGTGGATGCGCATTGGAATGCGGCATGTCGGTCATCGCTTCAACAGCTTCAATCAGCTTAGCGCGATCCGCGGTGCTTTGATAGCCTGCCGCTTCCATGCCCGCCTTGACCACATGCAAGGTCTCCCAGCAGCCAAACATATGCGCATAGGTCGACACATCCTTGGGATCACTCACCGAGGCCCCATTGGCATCCACCCCAACCCGCTCGCGGAAGAAGGCGTCATAGGAGGATTGATCCGCCTGCGCATAGCGTGGATTGCCTTCCCAGAAATAGGTGCCTTCGAGGAACTCAAGCCCCGGGCTGCCAATATCCACCGCTTCAAGACTGTCGATAAATCCAAATATTTCAGGCCGTTGTGGGCCGAAGAACTCACCAAGCTCTTTCACAAAGGTCAACACAGCCGGGCCAACCATCACATGGTAGATCACCTCGGTGTCGCGCGGGATCTTCGGGAAATACTTGGTGAAGGAGGTCTCCGTGGGCGGAATTGCGATATGCTCCAGCACCTCACCACCCTGCGCTTCAATCGCGGCGGTGAAGAAATCCCGATGGTCATGACCAAAGGCAAAATCCGGGAAGATCATCGTGACCTTCTTGCCGAGGTTGCTGGCCACAAACGGCGCCATCGCCTGCACCTGGCTTTTCACGTCGGTGATGCCCGGTTGCAGGGTGTAGCGGTTGAGCATGCCGCTCGCCACATGATGGCCTTCGCTGACCACAAAATACGGCAGCTTCAGCTCGCCCGCGCGCGGCGCAGAGCCGATCACCACATGGGAAAACAACGTGCCAAAGCCAATGTCGCAATTGTGCTGATTGGCAAATTTTTCAACCACTTCGGCACCACGCTTCGGGTCCGTGCCATCGTCTTCCGCGATGATTTCCACGGGGCGGCCATTGATCCCGCCCTGCTCGTTGATCAGCGCCGCCGCCGCTTGTGTGGTGCGGTCATACCAACGCCCGTAGGCCGCGCCGATGCCGGTGCGGTGGACCTGAAACCCAATCTTGATCGGTTCCGCACTCTGCGCGCCAGCATAGCGCGCCCACATCGGCAAAGCCGCCGCCGCGGTCCCGCCAAGCGCCAGTGTTTTGAGCGCGCCGCGCCGGGTTGTCTGCTGTGAATTAGGCGTAATCGTCTTCGATTTGGTCATCTTGTGTCCCCCTGTGTTCACATGGTGTTGTGACCGTAAATATCGCAATCAGAATGCTTGTTAGAGTGCAAACGATTGGCGGTTGTGTCTAGAGGGCGCGGTTTGTGTCAGAAGCCGCGAGGTGATGCAAGCAGCGAAAGTCCAAAAAACGTGCAGAAAATCATAAAGATAGCGACCGGCACTTGTGTAAGGGCGGCAGGCGTCTCAACGTGGCGCAGCGCCACCGCATGGGCCAGCAACAGTGCCACCACATGCCCAATCACCACACTTCCGGCCTGACAGAGCCACAAGACACGCACGCTGTCTTGCGTGTTGAAAAACCCGGTGGAGACATAAAATGTGCCCAGCCCCAAGAGGTCCTGACCACGCGCCCAAGGATCGGTTGCCGCCGCCAGCGCATATTGCGCCTGCACCAGAAAGCTCGTGAAGTAATGTGCCACGTGATAACCCAGTGCGATCGGCAAAACGGTTGGCGCAAAGAGGCAAAGCGCGCGGCGCAGCGGCATCTGAGAGCGCCCCAAGCGCAAGCCAAGCCAAAGCGCCAAGGCGAACAGCGCCACAACGGCCAAATTGGTCAGCACCAGGCCAATAAGTGTTTGCCAGATCACCGCAGACCGCCCCGGAAACTCCAGAGGATTGAGGCCTAGCTGATCCAGCCACCAAAAAGTCTCGTTTAACCCGTCAAAGATGCCACTGCCCAATATCAGCAGGCACAGCACCGCCACACCAAATGGCACCGAGCGCAGGCTGACCAACTGCCAGCCGTTCAGCCCCAGCCGCACATGCGCACCGCGCCGGGCGAACAAGCCAACCTTGCCATAGAGCCACAGCATCATGCTCGCACCATCCGCACGATGTCCCCAGCGTGGGCCAAAGAGGATCAGGCCGAGGAATGTCACCGCCCAATAGGCCGCCACCACCCGCGCCAGCCGTGCCGGATCAGTGGGCGCCGGATCCGCCAGAACAAAGCCCACCAGCGCCAGAAACGCGCCAACGCCGACCCAATGCCCTACCCAGCTTGGATACCGCAGCCTCAAAGAGCGCCCAAACAACGCTTGAAAACACCAAACCGGCCCGCTCCACGGGTTCACCCAACGCCAGAGGTTCCCAAAGAGCCCCTGCACCGTCACAAAGGCGATCCACCACAAGGTCCAGACCGTCAGCGGTAACGGATTTGCCAGCGGATCTCTTGGCCCCTCAAGCCCAATATAGATCAGCCAGAAGAGAAACAGCGCGGACAATAAACTGCTGAAATGATGCGGCCTTACCGGCAACACTCGCAGATTTGGATCGAGCCACAACCTTATGTTTTTAAGAGACAAAGAAACAAAACTTTCCGGTAAAACCAGCAGCATCGCCACCGTCAGCGCAACAGCCAACACGCCCGAAGCGATATAGATGTCGGTCGGCAGCAACAGCACAAATCCACCTTCCGCAGTGTGGGCAGCCGCGCCACCCGCGCACAGCAGGCTGATCACAAACGCAAGGGAAGCCTTTGCAGAGATCCCTTTGAAGCTTAGAATGGAGGGCAGATTTTTCTGGAGCATGGGCGGATAATACTGAGGGGCCTTTGGGATGAAAGCGCGAAAACCACTGGGGCTTCTCCTTATCGCTCTCTGTGTCTCTGGCGCCGCTTGGACGCTGATGCGCCCTGCAGGCTCAAACGACCTGCTGCTCACCAATGCCACCGCCGCCCCGCTTGTTGACGAAGAAAAAGCGGTCGCCGTCTTCCTCAAAATTGCCAACAATGGCCAGCCCGACCGTCTGCTTTCTGTGTCGGCACCCGACGCTGAGGAAGCCATATTCAGCGGTCTGGACACCCGGCGCGCGATCCCTGCTGACTCAGCGGTTTCACTGGCGGCTGATGGGATGTTTGTCCACCTCAAAGGCGTGTCAGGTGCTTTGAGCGACGGGCGCACCCTACCCGTTTCCCTCACCTTTGAGAACGCAGGCACGCTCAACACCCGCGCCCGCATCGTCGCCCCGCGCGCCACCGGCGAAGCGCCCGATTTTGGCCTCTTTGGCATCGGTGACATCTGCCGCGTCGGCGAAGGTGAACCCGCCCCTGAAATCACCCTTTCAGCCACCCAGAAGGGTGATCAATGGGTGGTGCAGGTGCTGTCGCAAGACTTCGAGTTCACGCCACATCTGGTCGATGGGCCTCATGTGCCCGGCACCGGACACGGTCACATCTACCTCAATGGCATGAAACTTGGTCGGCTGTATGAGCCAAGCACCACCATCGGCGCGCTGCCTCCCGGAGAGCACGATATCCGCGTGACGCTCTCCACCAACGATCACCGGGCTTATGTGGCCGGAGACCAACCCATCAGCGCCGCGATTCGTATTCTGGCCGATTGACAGCGGCCAGCCGCGCCCTCCATCATTTGTATGCAAATGAATTTGCCGTGGAGGACACGTTATGCCCAAATCTGCTCCGGAGCCGATCCAGACGCCCAAAGCGGCGGTGGCTGGCATTGATGTGGGCGGCACCTTCACCGATCTGGTTGCGCTGGATGCGCACGGGCGCCTACAGCTCGCCAAAGTGCCCAGCACCCGCGCCAATCAGGCGGAGGGCGTGCTCAACAGCCTGGCCGCGGGCGGATGCAACCCCGCCGATCTTTCCCTGATCGTGCATGGCACCACCACAACGACCAATGCCGTTCTGGAGCGCCAACTGGCCCGCACCGGGCTGATAACCACCATGGGTTTCCGCGACATTCTGGAGCTGGGCCGTCGCACCCGCCCGCAAGCCTATGGGATGCACGGCACCTTCTCTCCCCTGATACCACGGGATCTGCGCCTTGAAGTGCCGGAACGCATGGACAGCAGCGGCCATGTTCTGACCCCGCTGGACAAAGCCGCCGTTCGCGAAGCGGCCAAAACGCTTCTGGATGCGGGATGTGAAGCCATTGTGGTGCATTTCCTGCACGCCTACGCCAACCCCGCGCATGAACTTGAGGCCATCGCCGAAATCCAATCGCTCTGGCCCAACCGCTACATCACCGCAGGCCATCAGCTGCTTTCGGAGAACCGCGAATATGAGCGCGGTGTCACCGCCGCCGTGAATGCCTCCGTGCAGCCTTTGCTCGATCGTTATGTGCAAAGGCTCGCTGCCACCCTTGCCCAGAAGGGCTATCCTGGTGAGCTGCTGGTGATGAATGGCAACGGCGGCATGGTCAGCGCGGCCCATGTGGCCAAGGAGGCAGCCAAAACCGTGATGTCCGGCCCCGCGTCCGGCGTCAAGGCCGCCGCCTACACCGCGCGCCGGGCGGGCATCGCCAATGTCATCACCTATGACATGGGCGGCACCTCCACCGACGTTGCCCTGATCCGCGACACCACGCCTTCGGTCTCAAATGAGATCGACGTGGAATACGGCATGCCCATCCATGTGCCTATGGTCGATGTGCGCACCGTCGGCGCGGGCGGCGGCTCCATTGCCAAGATCAACAGCGGCGGCTTGCTTGACATCGGCCCACAAAGCGCTGGCGCAACACCGGGGCCGATCTGTTACGGGCTGGGCGGCACCGATCCGACCATCTCCGACGCCAACATGCTGCTTGGTCGGCTGAACCCGTCAGGCCTCAGCACCATCACTGGAGAGGCCCAACGCGCGACGGTCGAAGGAATTTTTGAAACCGAGATCGCCTCCGCGCTGGGCTGCACCGTCACTCAGGCCGCCGCTGCCGTGATCCAGGTTGCCAACACCAAAATGGCCGGGGCCATCCGCATGGTCTCGCTGTCGCTGGGCACCGATCCCCGCGACTTTGCGCTCTTTGCCTTTGGCGGCGCCGGGCCGCTGCACGCCTGCGCGCTTGCGCGCGAACTCAATATCCCCCGCGTGCTTGTGCCTGCGCGCCCCGGGTTGACCAACGCGCTCGGCTGCGTGGTCGCTGATCTGCGTCATGATTTTGTGCAAACCATCAACACGCCCCTCAAAGATCTGCAGCCCAACGAAATCTCCGAGATCCTCACCGCGCAAACATCACGCGGCAAGCGCTTGATTTCAGGAGAAAACCTGCCTGCCACTGACATTGATACGCTCTATTCTCTGGATATGCAGTTTGTCGGCCAAACCCACCTGCTCCGCGTGCCCCTGTCCAGCCCCTATATCGCGCAGGACGCCCTGCAGGCGCTCTTTGAAAAAGCCTATTACGACCGTTTTCATGTCACCTTGAAAGACATTCACGCCGCCGTGGTGAACGTCAATTGCTCTGTGATCGGACGCCGCGAACCGCTGGATCTCAGCCTGCTCTTTGACCCCGCCAAGCGCCAGCCCACGCTGCAGGCGGCCCAAACCGGCACCCGCGATGTGTTCTTTGACGACAGGTGGCACACAACGCCCGTCTATGAACGGGATGCCCTTCCCACCTCCTTCACCCTCACCGGCCCGGCGGTGATTGAACAGCTCGACACCACCGTCCTCATCCCGCCCGGCGATCAATCCACACCGGATGAAGACGGCAATCTGATCATCACCATCGGGAGCGCATCATGACCGTTGATCCGATCACCCTGACCGTCATCCAGGCCGGGCTTCAGCAGGTCTGCGACGAGATGGACCTGAGCTTTTCCCGCGCAGCCTTCTCCCCTGTGATTGCTGAGGCCAACGACCGCTCCGATGGCATCTACGCCGCCGACGACGGGGCATTGATTGCACAGGGCAACGCAGGGCTTCCGGTCTTTGTCGGCACCATGCAGTATTCAACCCGCACACTGGTTGAGATGATTGCCGCAGGCGACGTGGCCGCCCCGGAGCCCGGCGACATCTACATCGTGAACGATCCCTATCTGGGCGGCACACATCTGATGGACGTGCGCTTTGCCACGCCGCTCTTTCGCGATGGAGAGATCTTCTGCTGGCTGTCCAACACCGGTCACTGGCCGGACACGGGTGGTGCAGTCCCCGGCGGCTTCTCCGCATCCGCCACAGCAGTGGAACAAGAAGGCCTGCGCCTGCCACCCGTGAAACTCTTCAAGCAGGGCGTCTTGGATCAGGAGATCTTTTCGATCATCAAGTCCAATATCCGCGTGGCCGATCAGCGCATTGGCGACGTACAGGCGCAGGCCGCAGCCTTGCTGGTGGGCCAAGACCGCCTGTGCGCGCTTCTGGAGCGCTATGGGGATGCGCAGGTTGCAGCTGCCATCCAAGAGTTGCGCGCCCGCGCCGAAACCCAGATGCGCAGCTGTCTTGATGAGATTGCGCCGGGCCACTACCGCGCCACCGCCTATGTTGACAGCGACGGCGTGGTGAACACCCCGCTTGTGATCGCGCTTTCGATCACCCGCGACGCCGCTGGTCTGACCTTTGACTTCAGCGGCAGCAGCGCCCCCTGTATGGGGCCGATGAACTCCGTGCGCGCGACCACGCTCAGCGCGGTCTATCTCGCCATGCGCCATATCTTCCCCGAAGTGCCCATGAACGCCGGAGCTTTTGCGCCTTTCACGGTCACGGGCATTGAGGACACCTTTCTGGATGCCAATTACCCGCGCCCGGTCTCAGGCTGCGCCGCCGAAGTCTCCCAACGCATCGCCGAAGCGGTCTTTGCCGCGCTTGTGCCCGCGCTGCCCGACCGTGTCACCGCCGCGCCCGCTGGCACCAGCGGCAATTTTGCGCTGGGGGGGCATGATCCCGAAAAGGGGCGCGACTATGTGATGTATCAGATTTCCGGTGGCGGATATGGCGGCAACGCCGACCATGACGGGCTGGCCAACGGCTGCTCAACCATCGGCATCTCTAAAGCGCCGCCTATTGAAATCATGGAACAGGCCTACCCTGTGCTCTATCACCGCTATGCCCTGCACGAAGGCTCCGGCGGCGCGGGCACGCAACGGGGCGGCTTTGGGCTTGATTATGAAATCGAGCTGCGCCGCGGCCATGCCAAGGCAAGTTTTGTGATGGATCACGGGCGCTTTGGCCCGCAAGGCGCGCTGGGCGGCTGTGACGGCGGCATCAATCGCGTCACCGTCTGGCAGGATGGCATGGCCTACACGCCTGAGCATCTGTCCAAAGAACAGGACATCCCGCTTGCGCCCGGAGATCGGGTGCATGTGCAAACCCCCGGTGGTGGTGGCTACGGCGACCCGCTGGCGCGGGACCCGGCACTTGTCGTCGAAGACGTGCGACTTGGCCGCTATAACCCGCCTCAGGCGCGGAAGCTCTTTGGCGTGATGATCAATGCCGCCACCGGGGATGATAACGCCGAATGCACAGAGACCCTCCGTGCAAAAATGCGCGCCACCCGTGAGTGAAGCGCATCAAATTCATTCAGCAATGCACTGATTAAAATCAGAAAAATGCCTGCAGACCTGTCTGCGCCCGACCAAGGATCAGCGCATGCACATCATGCGTGCCTTCATAGGTGTTCACGGTCTCAAGGTTCACCATGTGACGGATCACACCAAACTCAAGGCTGATGCCGTTGCCGCCGTGCATATCCCGCGACATCCGCGCAATATCCAGCGCCTTGCCGCAGTTGTTGCGCTTGATCAAAGAGATCATCTCCGGTGCGGCCTCCGCCTCATCCATCAGACGCCCCACGCGCAGCGCCGCCTGAAGGCCCAGCGAAATCTCAGTCTGCATGTTTGCGAGCTTCAACTGAAACAGCTGGGTCTGTGCCAGCGGCTTGTTGAACTGCTTGCGGTCCAGACCATATTGGCGCGCCGCGTGCCAGCAATACTCTGCCGCGCCCATCGCGCCCCAGGCAATGCCGTACCGCGCGCGATTGAGACAGCCAAACGGCCCCTTGAGACCTTCCACATTCGGCAACAGCGCGTCCTCAGAGACCTCAACATTGTCCAGAACAATCTCACCGGTGATCGAGGCCCGCAGGCTGGCCTTATGCATGATTTTTGGCGCGCTCAGTCCCTTGGTGCCCTTATCCAGCACAAAGCCGCGGATCTTGCCGCCATGCGCCTCAGATTTGGCCCAGACCACAAACACATCCGCAATCGGCGCGTTAGAGATCCACATCTTGGAGCCGTGCAGCACGTAACCGCCGTCGGTTTTCTTGGCGGTGGTCTTCATGCCCGCAGGATCAGAGCCCGCATCAGGCTCGGTCAGGCCAAAACACCCGATCCATTCGCCAGACGCCAGCTTCGGCAGATATTTCTGGCGTTGCTCTTCGCTGCCATAGGCATAGATCGGATACATCACCAGCGAGCTTTGCACCGACATCATCGACCGGTAACCGCTGTCCACGCGCTCAACCTCACGCGCCACCAGACCGTAGGTCACATAGCTTGAGCCGATACCGCCGTATTCTTCCGGAATGGTGGTGCCCAAAAGGCCCATCGCGCCCATCTCTGCAAAAATCGCCAGATCGGTTTCTTCATTTTCAAAAGCCGTGGTGACACGCGGCGCCAGCTTCTCTTCGCAATACGCCCGCGCAGCATCACGCACCATGCGCTCATCTTCCAAAAGCTGATTCTCGATCAGAAACGGATCTTCCCAGTTGAATGATCCCAGTTCCGGTTTGGACTGCGGTGCCAGATCTTTGGCCATGTGATCTCCTTCCTCGCGCCCTTCAGTGGACGTCCATGAGTGCCTATGTTGCGGCCCACAATGCGCCGCACTGTCCCAAGGTCAAGGCGATGGCGCATAAAGGCCGCGACGTCGCGAAATTAGCCGCGCCTTCCCTTGCCAGTCTTTTTGCGCATTGTAAGGTCGCGACACCATTTGCGCTGCGGTGATATTTCGCAGTCTATCACGGAATGGCTCCGAACGATAAAGGCTCCCCATGACCCCACTACACGGTCTCAAAGTTGTTGAACTTGCCCGCATTCTCGCCGGTCCCTGGATCGGGCAATCCCTTGCCGATCTTGGCGCTGAGGTGATCAAAGTCGAGGCCCCTCAGGGGGATGACACCCGAACCTGGGGCCCGCCTTTTATCGAGCGCGACGGCGACAAAACCGCCGCCTATTTCTATGCCGCCAACCGGGGTAAGACATCGGTTGTGGCCGATTTCCGCAACGAGGAAGGCCGCGCGCAGGTGCTGGAGCTGATCAAAGACGCCGACATTCTGATCGAGAATTTCAAAGTCGGCGGGCTCAAAAAATACGGGCTGGACTACGACAACCTCGCCAAGATCAATCCGCGCCTGATCTACTGCTCCATCACAGGCTTTGGCCAGACCGGCCCCTATGCCTCCCGCGCGGGCTATGATTTCATGATCCAGGGCATGTCCGGCCTGATGTCGATCACCGGAGAGCCCGAACGTCAGCCGCAAAAGGTCGGCGTTGCGGTCACCGATGTGGTCACCGGACTTTACGGCACCATCGGCATTCTCGCCGCCGTCGAGCAGCGCCACACCACCGGGCGCGGCCAACATATCGACATGTCTCTGCTGGATTGTGCCACCGCGCTGCTGGCCAATCAGGCGATGAATTACCTTGCCACCGGCGAAAGCCCCACGCGCAAGGGCAACGCCCACCCCAATATCTCGCCTTATCAGGTGGCGCCAACTTCCGACGGCCACATCATCATTGCCGTGGGCAACGACGGGCAGTTTCAGCGCCTTTGTGGTGTGCTCAGCCGAGGCGACCTTGGCGACAATCCGGCCTATGCCACCAACCAGCTGCGGGTCGCGAACCGTGACGCGCTCACCGCTGAAATCGAGGCCGAAACCGCCAAATGGTCCGCTATCGACCTGCTCTCAGCGCTTGAAGCAGCGACCGTGCCCGCAGGCCCGATCAACGCGGTGGCCGACACGCTCAACGATCCTCAAATCCAAGCGCGCGGCATGGTGATTGAGGCCGACGGCGTCAAAGGCGTGCGCGGCCCTTGGACCTTCTCAGATGCAGAACTCGCGCTGGACAAATCCGCGCCCACGCTTCCAAAGGTAAAACCCTAAGCGGAGCCTCAAAATCTGACTCAGCCGGTCTCGCCACTCCCTTGAGAGGCGAAGCCGACCAGCCCCCGACCCTCCCCGTTTTGCCGAAGGCAAACCTTTGGTTTGACGGGAGGGGGCTTCTCCCCCACCCAGGGTCGGGGCTGGTCTATGGAGCTCATTTCAGGCGTTGCAAATTTGTTGGACGAAGTTTTAGACGCCCAGATAGCGGTCCGTCTCCTCAGGCCCCAAATCTGAGAACCCACCACTCCAGACCGTGCGCCCCTTTTCTAGGATCACCGCCCGGTCTGCCACCTGCCCCAGCTCGCGCAGCGACTTGTCGATCGCAATGATCGCCATGCCGGTTTCCGCCTTGAGCTTGGCAATCGCCGCCCAGATTTCCTGACGGATCACCGGGGCAAGCCCTTCGGTGGCCTCATCCAGAATGAGCAGCTTGGGGTTGGTCATCAGCGCGCGCCCAATGGCCAGCATCTGCTGCTCGCCGCCAGACAGCGAGGCGGCGAGCTGATCGCGCCGTTCTTCCAGTCGCGGAAACAGCGCGCAGACCGCGGCAAAATCCCAGGCACCTTTGCGCGCAGCGGCGATCAGGTTCTCATGCACCGACAAATTTGCAAAACAGCGCCGCCCCTCCGGCACCAAGCCGATGCCGAGCCGCGCCGCCTTATGTGACGGCAAAGCGCCGATGTCCTGATCCGCAAAGCTGACCTGTCCAGCAGAATGCGCCAGCATCCGGCAGATCACCTTCACCGTGGTGCTTTTGCCCATGCCATTGCGCCCCATCAGCGCAATGACTTCACCTTCGGCCACATCAAGGGACACATCAAACAGCGCCTGACTTGGCCCGTAAAACGCCGCAACATTCTGTACACTCAACAAGCTCATGCTGGCACCTCATCCCCCAGATAGGCGCGCCGGATTTCCGGGTTCACCTTGATTTCCTCCGGCGTGCCTGTGGCGATAATCTCCCCGTAAACCAACACGCTGATCCGATCTGCAAGCGCAAAAACCGCATCCATATCATGCTCAATCAGCAGGATCGGCGCAGCCTTTCGCAACTCGGTCAGCAGCGCAATCATCTGCTGCGCCCCTTCCAGCCCCAGCCCCGCCATTGGCTCATCCATCAAAAACACCTTTGGTTTCAGCGTCAGCGCAACAGCCACCTCCAACTGCCGCCGCTGCCCGTGGCTCAGGTCCGCCGTGCGCGTGCTGGCAAAGTCAGACAAGCCGACCTGCGCCAGCGCCTCATGTGCCGCTGCCAGCAGAGATTTGTCCTTCATCACCGGCGCAAAAAACCGCATCACAGTGCCACGCTGCCCCAGCGCACCAAGCACCACATTTTGCAAAACCGTGTGCTCCATCGCCAGCGCGCTGATCTGAAACGTCCGCCCCAGTCCCAGCTGTGCCCTTTGCGCTGGTCCAAGCCCGGTCAACGGCGTGCCCATCAGCTCCACAGCGCCACTATCCGACGCCAAATGCCCCGTGATCTGCTGAATCAACGTGGATTTCCCCGCGCCATTCGGGCCGATCAGCGCATGGATCTCCCCTTTGCGCAAATCCAGCGACACACCATTTGTGGCCTTCAAGGCTCCGAAACTTTTGAAAAGCCGCTCCGTTCGCAGCACCACCTCAGTCATGTGCTTTCTCCCGCCCCGCAATCGCGCCAATCACGCCGCCTTTGGCAAAGAGCACGATGCCCAAAAGCAGCGCGCCAAGATAGACATGCCAGAACTCTGACAGCCCGCCCAAGGTATGCTCCAGCAGGATAAACACCATCGCGCCGATCACCGGTCCAAACAGCCGACCTACCCCGCCAATGATGATGAAAATCATGATCTCACCAGACATCTGCCAGCTCAGCATCGTGGGGCTGACAAAGCGGTTCAGATCGGCAAACAGCGCCCCCGCCAATCCCGTGATCGCCCCGGAAATCACAAAGGCCACCAACCGCAGACGGTACGGCACCATGCCCACCGACAGCACCCGCGTCTCATTCTGCCGTGCCGCGCTCAACGCCAGCCCGAAGGCGGAGTTCTGCACCAGCCACATCAGCACCAGCACCGCACAGAGCACCGCAAAACACAGACCAAAGAACTGGATCGGATCGAGTGTATTCAGCCCCGGAAACCCGTTACGCACATAGATCGACAGCCCGTCCTCGCCGCCATAAGCAGGCCAGCTGATCGCGAAGTAATAGATCATCTGCCCAAAGGCCAAGGTGATCATGATGAAATACACGCCAGAGGTACGCAGGCTCAGCGCCCCGATGGCCAGCGCCGCCAGCGCGCTTGCAACCACCGCCACCAGCCAGATCACCGGCATGGACTTTGTGCCCTCAATCAGGAACGGCCATTCGGCCAACGGCGCATAGGCCTGCGCATGGCTTGCCAATATGCCCATGGCGTAGCCGCCGATCCCAAAAAACGCCGCATGGCCAAGGCTCACCAATCCACCCAGCCCCAGCGCGAGGTTCAGCCCCACACCTGCCAGCGCAAAAATCGCCGCACGTGTCGCCAGCGTGATGATAAACGGCTCATCCGCCACATAAGCCCACAGCGGCACCCCCGCCAAAACGGCCAAAGCAGCGAGGTTTGTCCAGGTTTCTCGCGTCATCTCATGCCACCCCGTAAAGTCCGCGCGGGCGGAAGATCAAAACACCGGCCATCAGGATGTAAATCAGCATCGACGCCAAAGCTGAGCCAACAGATACCGCCGCCGATGGCTCCAAGATCAGGGCAAACATCTGCGGCAGCAAAAAGCGCCCCAATGTGTCGGTCAAACCCACCAGCAACGCGCCCACAAAAGCCCCTTTGATCGAGCCGATGCCGCCAATCACGATCACCACAAAGGCCAGGATCAGCACAGGCTCCCCCATGCCCACCTGCACCGACTGGATCGCGCCCACAAGCGCACCGGCAAATCCCGCCAAAGCCGCGCCGAGGGCAAAAACAAAGGTGTAAAGCTTGGCAATATCCACCCCAAGTGCGGCGATCATCTCCCGATCCGCCTCACCTGCCCGAATGCGAATGCCCACCCGCGTGCGGTTGATCAGGGCAAACATGCCCACCGCCACGGCCAGTCCCACCAAAATGATGGTCAAACGATAGGCCGGATACTGAATGCCGCCGGGTAAGGTGACCGGCCCCGAAAGCGCTGCAGGCACATCCAGAAACAACGGGAAAGACCCAAACAGCCAGCGCGTACCTTCCGAGAAAATCAGGATCAGCGCAAAGGTCGCCAGCACCTGATCCAGATGGTCCCGATCATAAAGCCGCCGGATAATCGTCAGCTCGATCAACGCCCCCGCCAAGGCCGCCGCCGCCAGCGAAGCCATAAGCGCGAGCAGAAAAGATCCTGTCGCCGCAGCCACCGCTGCCGCTGCAAAAGCCCCGATCATATAGAGCGAGCCATGCGCCAGATTGATCAGCCCCATGACGCCAAACACCAGCGTCAAACCGGCGCTCATCAGAAACAGCATCACGCCAAACTGAAGCCCGTTCAGCAGCTGTTCTATGAATAGAAGAGTTGTCATTGCCCCACCCCGCGCCGGTCCTAAGCGCAGCTCTGCCCATGGCAGAAAGTCATATCTATCAGAAAGTTACCCACCAAAGCGCATCCATTGCCTGCGCTTGGAACATCATTGGGGAAGGCTCGCAAGCCTTCCCCGAAGTCTCTTACATCTTACACTCTGCCGCATAGGCATCGGCATGATCAGACAGGCCGGTCGCGATGATCTTATTGGTGAAAACATCCCCCTCTTTGATCACTTCGCGCACATAAATGTCCTGGATCGGATGGTGGTTGTCGCCAAAGGCAAAATCCCCACGCACAGAGTCAAACTCCGCCGCTTTCAGCGCCGCGCGGAAGGCATCCGCATCCGCCACATCCGCCTTGCCCATGGCCGAGATCAACAGGTTCGCCGTGTCAAAGCCCTGGCTTGCATAAAGCGATGGCAGACGGCCATATTCTGCCTGGAAGGTCTCCACAAAGGCCGCGTTGGCCGCATTGTCGATGTCCTTGTTCCACTGGCTGGTGTTCTTCACACCCAATGCCGCGTCACCCACCGCTTGCAGAATGCCCTGATCAAAGCTGAACGCAGGGCCCACCAATGGCAGATCCACGCCGCTCGCGGCATATTGCTTCAAGAAGGAAATCCCCATGCCGCCCGGCAGGAAGAAATACACGCTGTCCGCGCCGCTCGCCCGGATCTGCGCAATCTCTGCCGCATAATCCGTCTGGCCCAGCTTGGTGTAAAGCTCGCCTGCCAGCTCTCCGCCAAACATGCGTTTGTAACCGGTCAGCGCGTCTTTGCCCGCCGGATAGTTCGGCGCAAGGATGAAGCTGTTTTTCAGGCCCGCATCATTGGCGTAGGCCCCGGCCGCCTCATGTAGGTTGTCATTCTGCCAGGCCACATTGAAGTAGTTCGGATGACAGCCCTTGCCCGCCAATGGGGATGGGCCCGCATTTGGCGAGAGGTAGAATTTGCCCTGCGCCGTTGCGGCTGGCACCACGGCCATGGCGAGGTTGGACCAGATAATCCCGGTCAACACATCGACCTTCTCGGACTGGATCATCTTGTCGGCCAACTGCACCGCCACATCCGGCTTGCGCTGGTCATCCTCGATGACAACTTCCAGATCATCGCGCCCGGCCTGCTTGACCGCCAGCATAAATCCGTCGCGCACATCAATACCAAGCCCGGCACCGCCACCGGACAAAGTGGTGATCATCCCAACCTTCACATCTGCCTGCGCCATGGCGCCCAAAAGGGCCGTCGACGCGGCCAAAACCGCCGTCCTTAAAAACATCGCTTCGCTCCCTATCGCTTTTTATCCTGTTACCAAACCTTGAGCGCTCAGCCCCCTTTCCGTCAATAAGCAGACGAAATTTTTTTCAAGCTTGAAATATCGAAGCCTAAAAAAGAGGTTTCACACGTCAATTCAGCACGTTGGCGATCAAAGCTCACATGAAGTCAAAGCGCAATCCAAAAAGAAAACGCCGGGGCGAACCCCGGCGTCTCTCAATTATCAGCCTCGTGACCACCAACCACGTCGCTTTGGCTTGGGTGGTGCGGCAGGCTCTGGAGCCACCTCCGCCACCGCTGGCTCAGGCTCAGGTGTGGCCTCCGGCGCAGGCTCTTCTGCCACCTCTTCCACAACTGTTTCGACAACTGGTTCCGCCGTCTCTTCAACCACAGGAGCTGCTTCCTCAGCGGGCTCTTCAGCAGGTGCTGGCGCCTCTTCGACGGCCTCAACAGCCTCAGATTCTGGCGCTTCAACCTCTGCCGCGTCCGCCTCGACCACAGCCTCAGTCTCAGTTTCTACCGGCGCAGCTTCCTCAGCGGATGCCTCCTTAGTTGACGCTTCGACGTCTGCGTTGGTCTCTGCATCTGCCTTCTTGCCACGGGAACGGCTGCGACGATTACGAGAGCGCTTCTTGGGCTTCTCTTCCGCCTCTGCATCCTCTGCAGGCGCTTCGTAGGTTTTCGCCTCAGCATCCGCGTTGTCAGAGGCCTCTGCGTTTTCGTCCGACGCGTTGTCGTTGCCGTTCGCGTCACCATCCGCGTTGTCAGACCCGCCACGACGACGGCGACGACGACGGCGGCGCTTCTTCGGTTTCGCCTCCCCATCCTCTGGGGCGCCCCCCTCAGCGGCAGTGGTCGCCTCTTCGGCCTCTTCAACCTCAGCTTCGTCAATCGCGTCCATGATGGACATATCAGCAGAGACAACCGGCGCGCTTGGCTCAGGCACCACACGGGTCGCGGTCTTGAACTTCTCGATGGTGAAGTCCGGAGACACCAGCGCAGGATCACCTTCCACACGCACGGACAGGCCATAGCGCGCTTCGATTTGCGCGATATGCTCACGCTTCTGGTTCATCAGATAGTTGGCAATCGCCACCGGCGCTTTCACCAGCACTTCGCGAGAGCGGCCACGGGTGCCCTCTTCTTCCAGCTGACGCAGGATCGACAGCGCGAGGTTGTCATCAGAGCGGATCAAACCTGTGCCATGACAATGCGGACACGGCTGTGTCGTCGCCTCGATCATACCCGGACGCAGACGCTGACGGGACATCTCCAAAAGACCGAAGCCCGAGATACGGCCCACCTGAATGCGCGCACGGTCGGTTTTCAGCTTGTCTTTCAGACGCTTCTCAACCGCAGTGTTGTTCTTGCGCTCATCCATGTCGATGAAGTCGATCACGATCAGACCGGCGAGATCGCGCAAACGCAGCTGACGTGCCACTTCTTCCGCGGCCTCAAGGTTGGTCTTCAGCGCGGTCTCTTCAATCGAGCCTTCTTTGGTAGCCCGGCCGGAGTTCACGTCAATCGCCACCAGCGCTTCCGTGACACCAATCACGATATAACCGCCAGATTTCAGCTGCACTGTCGGGTTGAACATACCCGACAGGTAGCTTTCCACCTGATAGCGCGCAAACAACGGCAGCGCATCCTGATACTGTTTCACGTTCTTGGCGTGGGACGGCATGATCATTTTCATGAAGTCCTTGGCGATGCGATAGCCGCGCTCACCTTCCACCAGAACCTCGTCGATCTCACGCGAATACAAATCGCGGATCGAACGTTTGATCAGGTCGCCTTCTTCATAGATTTTCGCAGGCGCAATGGATTTCAGCGTCAGCTCGCGGATCTGCTCCCAAAGGCGCTGCAGATATTCATAGTCACGCTTGATCTCGCTCTTGGTGCGTTTCGCACCTGCCGTGCGCACGATCAGGCCCGCGCCCTGTGGCACGTCGATCTCGCTCGCGATCTCTTTCAGCTTCTTGCGGTCTGCGGCGTTGGTGATCTTGCGCGAAATGCCACCACCACGCGCGGTGTTTGGCATCAGCACGCAATACCGGCCCGCCAGCGACAGATAGGTCGTCAGCGCCGCGCCTTTGTTGCCGCGCTCTTCTTTCACCACTTGCACCAGCATGATCTGGCGCACTTTGATCACTTCCTGGATCTTGTAGCGACGAGGGCGTGGCTTGCGTGGAGGGCGAATGTCATCGCTGTCATCGTCATCCGCAACGGATTCGATGTTCTCGTCTTTTTCGGCCGCATCAGAGCGCTTGCCGCGACGGCGGGAGCGACGACGGCCGTTTTTCTTGCCGTTGTCTTCGCTGTCCTCGTCGTCATCCTCATCGGAAGACTCATCGCCCTCTGCTTCAGCCTCTTCCGCAGTTTCATCAGCGGTTTCCGCGTCAGATGCCTCTTCAGCAGCCGCCTCTGGCGCGTCCGCCTCAGCAGACTCTTCAGAGCTTTCTGCGGCAGCCTCTTCAGCCGGAGCCTCATCAGCGTTTTCTTCCGCTGGAGTGTCTTCCGCAGCAACCTCTTCAGCTGCATCCGCATCAACGGTCTCAGCCTCAGCCACTTCGGCCTCAGGCGCCTCAGCCTCTACAGCGTCGGCTTCAACGGCCTCAACAGCAGCATCTTCTGCCTCTGCGTCAGCAACAGGGACATCTTCAGCCGCGTCTTCACCGGTGCTGGCTTCTGTCTCGGTTTCCTCACCTGTTTCAGGATCTTTAGAAACAACGGCGTCTTCGCCTTCGGTGTTGGCAGCCATGGTCTTGCCACCGCTGTCTTTGCCAGCCTCGTCTGCTTCTGTCTCGTCAGTTTCTGCCGCTTCTGCGCTCTCGTTCTCAGACGTTTCAGCAGTCTCTTCCGCTACGTCCTCAGAAACCTCTTCCTCAGCCGCGTCCTCGGCAGCCGCCTCAGCGTCTTCTGCAGTTGCGTCTTCAGCCGCATCACTTGCTTCAGCTTCTTCCGCAGGCGCATCTGCGCCCGCATCCTCTGCCGCATCAGACGCCTCTGTCGGCTCCTCAACCGGTGTGTCCTCCACCAGCTCCATAGGAGACAGACCCTCTTCAGGATCATCGCCAGCATCTTCCACCAGATCTATAGTCTCCATGCCGGAAATCTCCGCCATGGGGGCCTCTGCGGCGGCCTCTACAGGCGTTTCCGCCTCAACAGAGGCCTCGTTGATCTCTGTGGTCTGTGCTTCTCCTGAAACCTGATCCTCGCCTTTCTTGCGGCGGGAACGGCTGCGCGAACGCGAACGGGACTTCGGCTTTTCCTCATCCTCATCGCGCGCTTTCATCGCCTCAGCATAGGCGCGCTCTTCTTCCAGCAGCGCCTCACGGTCCGCCACAGGAATCTGGTAGTAGTCAGGATGGATTTCCGAGAACGCAAGGAAGCCATGACGGTTTCCGCCATAGTCCACAAAAGCCGCCTGAAGCGACGGCTCAACCCGTGTTACTTTTGCAAGATAGATGTTGCCGGCGAGCTGCCGCTTGTTTTCGGATTCAAAGTCGAACTCCTCAACCTTGTTTCCGTCAACCACCACGACGCGGGTTTCCTCCGCGTGGGTGGCATCGATGAGCATTTTCTTAGCCATGTTTTCCGTATGCACCCACACAAGCGCCGTGACCCTCCCGGAGGATCAGGCCAGTAACGTTGCAGGGGGTGTCTTGTCAGAGCGAGGGGATGCGCGCCGCCGATGGTGCCGCTTGCGGCCCCCACTCGGTCTCTCAAATCAATCGCGCGCTTCATCGCGTTTCTTCTCCGACACAGCGGGCAATGATTGCCGCGTCTGCGCCTGTTCTAAGCCCTCCGCAACAGCGGTGCGGGCATCTCTATTGATCTGTCTCCAGATCCAATCGGTCTGTCTGATGCGCCGATCCCGTGCCTCTTGGGCTTTGCGGACCGTTTGAAACGCGCCAAACAGCGAAACTCATGCGGCGATGAAAAATTCACCTGCCGTCAAACTACATAAGACCAAGCCCGACCAGATTACAATGGCCAATCGCGCCACGCTGTGGATATCCCGGCGCTTTGCTCTAAATTCCTTGAAATTCCGTATATTTTCGCGGCACTGGAACACGCAGCCTTAAGCCCTTATTAACCCCTTGAGCCGCGCAAATCGAACCTCCGGCACCCGAGTTATCCACAAGCCGCTGCGCGCCGACTCAATGCTTATGCTAAGGCGTGTTGCAACACAGAGATACGTCGCGCCGCTTCTCCGAGGTCTGGCACAATCACTTGCCCAAGATTTGGCAGTGGCTGGTCAGCGGGACGCACATCAGGCACCTGAAAGGTGTAACACCCTGCCCGCACCGCTGCCGTTGTCCCCATATCGCTGTCTTCAAAGGCCACGCAATCGATGGCCGCCACACCAAGCCGCCGCGCCGCTTCCAGATAAGGCGCAGGGTCGGGTTTGTTCGCGGCCACCTCATCCCCGGCACAGACGGTCTCAAAAAACGGCAGCAACCCCGCTTGCTCCAAATGATGGTGTGACGTTTCCGCATGGGTGGATGTCACCACAGCCACAGGGATTTGCGTGGCGCGAATGGCCGTCAAGATCTCGCGCGCATGCGCTTTCACTGGCAATCCAGCGCGCGCATTTTTCCGGTGCAAACTCCGCCAAGCTTGATCAAACTCTGCAAAATCAATCCCCTCAGGCAAGAACTCCACCAATCTCGCCGTGGTGTGTGCACTGGAGGAGCCAACCAATGTGGCAAAAAACGCCTCTGCGCGCTCTGCCGCAATGCCGATTTCCGAGGTCAAAGTCACAAACGCCTGCATAAACATGCGCTCTGTGTCCAAAAGCAGCCCGTCCATATCAAAAAAGAACGCGGCAGGGCGTGACAGAATCTCGGTCATTTGAAATCACCTTTGAGGCAGGAAATACGTGAAGTTGCGCTGCGCAACCCATTGCAAATAAATGAAAACGCCACAATCCCTCTTCGGTCATGTGGCGTTCAAAATTCCTAACGGCGTGTAATGATCCCTAGAGATAATCCGCCCGCTGCAGGCCATATTTGGCCATCTTCTCGTTCAACGTCCGGCGCGGCAGGCACAGCTCTTCCATCACGCCCGCGATCGAGCCGCGATGGCGACGCATGGTGTTGTCAATCAACATGCGCTCAAAGGCTTCGACGTATTCCTTCAGCGGCTTGCCCTCGGTGGTCACCACCGGCTGCATTTCCTCGTGATCGTTCATCAGAAGTGACGCAATGGTGCCGCCACCACGACGGCTCTGCAGCACCGCACGTTCCGCCAGATTGATCAGTTGTCGCACGTTGCCCGGCCATGGGGCCTGAAGCAGTTGCGCCGCCTCCTGCGCACTGACTTTGGGCGCATCACAGCCATATTCCTCGCTGAACTGCTCCGACAGACGCGTGAACAGCGACAGGATGTCTTCGCCGCGCTGACGCAATGGCGGCACGGTGATCCGCAACGCAGCCAGACGGTAAAACAGATCCGGGCGCAGCGCATCTTCGCAGGTGCGGTCCTGCTCCTGCATATTGCAGATCGCAATAATCCGCGTCTCAGCTGGCGTGCCCTGTTCATTGATAACATTGAGCAATTTTGCCTGCAGACTGTCGCTCAGGCTCTCAATATCTTCCAGCACCAGCGTGCCGCCGCGCGCTTCCTCGACGGCGGGCAACTGGCTGTCTTCCGGGTTCATCGGCCCAAACAGGCGTTTCGCCAGCGCTTCTTCCTCAAAGGCGCCACAGCTCACCAGCACAAATTTGCGCCCGCCGCGGCTGCCCACGGCGTGCAGCGCATGGGCGACCAGCGTTTTGCCGGTGCCGGTTTCCCCGTCAATCAGCACATGGCCATCGGCCAGCCCAAGATCGAGGATATCCTCTTTCAGACGGGTCATCACCGGGCTTGCGCCAATCAGCTTGCCCATGATCTGCTCGCCATCGCTCAGCTCACGACGCAGCGCGCGCGCATCCAAAGTCAGACGACGCGCATTGGTGGCCTTCTTGGCCAGTTGGGTCATGCGATCGGGATTAAAGGGTTTCTCAAGGAAGTCAAATGCCCCCACCCGCATGGCTTCCACAGCCATCGGCACATCCCCATGCCCGGTGATCATAATCACCGGCAGCGCACTGTCCGTGCCCATCAGCTTCTTAAGGAACTGCATCCCGTCCATGCCGGGCATCTTGATGTCGCTGATCACAATCCCGGGGTAATCCGCCCCCAGAGACTTCAGCGCATCTTCTGCACTGCCATAGGTCTCCGTGTCATAGCCGGACAGAGCCAACCATTGGCTAATGGACTGGCGCATGTCCTGTTCATCATCCACGATTGCGATTTTCATTCCTTGAGCCACGCGTTCACTCCGCTGCTTCTATATCTTCATTTAAGATAGGGAGTTGCACTTCAAATACAGCCCCCCGTGTCTCGCCATTGCGCGCTGTAAGCCGCCCGCCAAGGTCATTCACGATGCCCGAAGAGATCGCGAGACCCAGCCCGACACCGTCTCCCGGTTGCTTGGTGGTGAAGAACGGCTCAAACAGGCTATCGAGGTCTTCGATCCCCGGCCCGTTGTCACGCACTGTCAGCGTCGCTGTTTCTCCAACCGCCAAAAGCACCTCGATTTCAGGATCAGAGACCGACTCCGTCGCGTCCAGCGCATTGCGCAAAAGGTTGATCATCACCTGCTCGATCCGCACCCGGTCGCCCATCACCTTCACAGTTTCTGAGGGCACAATCTTGCTGATCTGCACCTGACGCTGGCGCAACTGCGGCTCCATCATCGACAGGGCGGAGGCCACGGCGTCCCCCATATCCACCGCATGCAGCTCGTCCCCGCCTTTGCGGGCATAGGATTTCAGCTGCTTGGTGATCGACCCCATCCGGGAAATCAGATCGTCAATCCGCTGAAACGAGGTCAGCGCCTCTTCCGGGCGATTGCGCTGCACCAAAAGCCGCGCGCCCGCCAGATAGGTCTTCATCGCCGCCAGCGGCTGGTTCAGCTCATGGCTCACTGCCGCTGACATTTCGCCAAGCGCGGCCAGTTTGGAGCTCTGCGCGAGGCTTTGCTCGGCCACTTCAAGGCTCAACTGCATGCGTTCACGCTCGGCAATCTCGCGCTGCAAACGCTGGTTCAACCGACGCAGCTCCACGCTTTCGCGCTGGAAAAACACCATGCGAGAGGCGCTTTTGCGCCCCAGCACATAAAACGCCACGGCCAGCAGGATCGCAAAGCCCATGATCTCCAGCGCAAGAACCGCATTCACCTTTTCCCGCACGCTGGCATAGGTGGTGAAGCTCGCCATTTGCCAGCCCCGGAACGGAATGCGCGCGCCCATGCGCATCACCGCTTCCCCCTGCAGATAGGCATCCGCCGGCACCTGCGTCCAATCAGAGGTCACTTTGATGGCGCGTTCAATCGCCCCAAGCGCGGGCTGACGCGCCAGCGCTTCTTCCTCGGTCGCACCACGCCAACGCGGCTCGCTGGCAAGAATGATCACGCCTTCGCTGTCAGTCACCAGCACCGCATCGGAAATCCCGGCCCAGGCCCGCTCAAACTTGTGCAGATCAACCTCTACGGCAATCACACCCAGGGTCTCCCCCTGGCTTTCCAACCGGCGCGAATAGATGAAACGATAGGCCCCGGTCTCTTCACGGGCGGTGGTGAACAGGGTTGCGTTGGAGCGCAGCGCATTGATGAAAAACTGCTGATCACGATAGAGCGTGCCAAGCCGCGTGCGATCTGTGGCCGCCACCGTGCGCCCGCTTTCATCCAAGAGCAAAAGCGACGCCGCGCCAATCTCGTCAACAAAGCTGATCAGGCGCGCGGTCGAGCTGGAAAAATCCTGCGATTCCAAAGCGCCAATCAGCTCAGGGTCTTTTGCCAAAAGCTGCGGCACAATCGCGTTGCGGCGCAGCTCACTCAGCAAGTTGCCGGAATAGAGCGCAAGACGCAGCTCCGCACGGTTGCGCGTGTTTTCCGTAAATCGGTCTGTCAGGAAGCTGTTGGTGATCCAGATCGTGGCTGCCGCAACCACAACAATAATGATCAGAGCAAAACGCGCGCGCCACCCGCTGGGGGTGGCAGGCGCCATGTCATATGATCGAGAAGTCGGCAGCGTCATTGCTCAACATTACGCTGCTCAACTCTTAGCCTCAAGTCAGGCAAGCATGAACTGATCCGCCAACGCGCGGAACATTGCCACCCCGTCGGTGCCGCCATGGCCGATATCCGCCGCCCGCTCCGGGTGCGGCATCATGCCAAGCACGCGCCGGTTCTTGCTGACCACACCTGCAATATCCGCAACCGAGCCATTCGGGTTGTCGGTATAGGTGAAGGCAATGCGGTCTTCGGCCTGAAGTTCCGCAAGCTTTTCATCTGTCACGAAATAATTGCCATCGTGGTGGGCAATCGGCACGTTCACCACGTCGCCTTTGCTGTAACCGGATGTGAAAGCCGTGTCCGCGGAGGCCACTTTCAGACCAACCGTGCGGCAGATGTATTTCAGCCCGGCATTGCGACGCAGCGCCCCCGGCAGCAGGCCGGTTTCGGTCAGGATTTGAAAGCCGTTGCACACCCCAAGCGCATAGCCGCCGCGCTCGGCGTGCTGGATCAGGGATTGGCAAATCGGAGAGTTGGCCGCAATCGCGCCACAGCGCAGGTAGTCACCAAAGCTAAAGCCGCCCGGCACCCCCACGATGTCGATGCCCTCGGGCAATGCGGTGTCCTTGTGCCACACCATGGTGACATCGGCACCGGCCTGCTCAAACGCCACCGCGAGATCGCGGTCACAGTTGGAGCCCGGAAAAACAATGACCGCCGCTTTCATCAGCCCATCTCCACCCGGTAGCTTTCGATCACCGTGTTGGCGAGCAGCTTTTCGCACATCTCGTTCACGGTGGCCTCGGTGGTGCCTTCCGCCAGATCCAGCTCGATCACCTTGCCCTGACGCACACCATCCACGCCATCAAACCCAAGGCTGCCAAGCGCGTGGCGCACGGCCTCGCCTTGCGGGTCCAGAACACCGTTTTTCAACATGACGTATACGCGGGCTTTCATTAGCGGTCTCTCCTGTGGGGCAGATCATCACGGGCCTTTCCCGTTTCATCCTGCCGAAATTTCTCATGTCCGGCGCCCGCAACCGGACGCAGGCGCCTCAGCTTGGGATCTCAGTTCACCAAAGTCGGCTTTTGCGGTCCGGTGCCCTTGGGCATCACACCCAGACGGCGTGCGACTTCCGCATAGGCATCGGTCAGATTGCCCAGATCACGGCGGAACACGTCTTTGTCGAGCTTGCGCCCGGTCTCGATGTCCCACAGGCGGCAGCTGTCCGGGCTGATCTCATCAGCCACCACAAGGCGCTGGAAATCCCCTTCGTAAACACGGCCAATCTCGATCTTGAAATCCACCAGACGGATGCCGACGCCATACATCACGCCGCTGAGGTAATCATTCACCCGCAGCGCAAGGCCCAGAATGTCGTCCATGTCCTGCTGGCTGGCCCATCCGAAAGCCGCGATGTGCTCTTCGCTCACCAGCGGATCGCCAAGGCTGTCGTCCTTGAAGCAATATTCCACAATCGGGCGCGGCAGCTGCGTGCCTTCCTCGATGCCCAGACGCTTGCTCATGGAACCTGCGGCAAAATTGCGCACGATCACTTCCAGCGGGATGATCTCACAGTTGCGCACCAGCTGCTCACGCATATTGAGGCGCTTCATAAAGTGGGTTGGCACGCCAATCTGGCCCAGACCGGTCATGAAATACTCGCTCAGACGGTTGTTCAGCACGCCTTTGCCGTCAATCACGTCTTTCTTTTCAGCGTTGAACGCGGTGGCATCGTCTTTGAAGTATTGCACAATCGTGCCCGGCTCAGGCCCTTCAAACAGGATTTTTGCTTTGCCTTCGTAGATTTTTTTGCCGCGTGCCATCGCTAGACCCTCTTTTTCCGAGAATGAGTCCCGGATTCAGCCGCCCTCATACTGGAAGGGGTGGATTGTCGCAAGCGTGCCAAGTGCTCTTGCGCTTATCTCGCGCGATGCGCATATAATCTGTGCATCAGTTGAGACTTATAGGGAAAGTCATCCATGACCACATTTGATGATCGTGAAGCCGCCTTTGAGGCCAAATTCGCACACGATGAAGAAATCAAATTCAAGGCAGAGGCCCGCGCCAACAAGCTTTTGGGGCTCTGGGCAGCTGATCTGCAGGACAAATTTGGCGAAGACGCCGAAGCCTATGCGCTCACTGTGATCCGTGCAGACTTCGAAGAAGCCGGTCATGACGACGTGATCCGCAAAGTCGCCGCTGACCTGAAAGGCATCGTTGATGAGGCCGCGATCCGCGCCAAACGCCGCGAATGCCTTGCCAAAGCGCAAGAAGAGTTGATGAACGAAGCCTGATACACCGTATCAGAGCACGCAAGGCGCGCAGGACAACCTGCGCGTTTTTTTATGTCCAATTGAAGACGTTAAGCCCGCAGAAACCCTCTTTCCTGTAGCGCTGGGTAGGTGGATTTATAATTTTGGGGCGGGAAACTTTACGATGACGCGTTTTTCAGCTGTTGGGAAAGTGCTGCGGCACATCTGGCCTTTTGCACTCGGCGCAGCCTGTTGCTTGATTCTTGCAAGGCAACTCAATGGTTTGGACCTTTCCGCGCTCTGGGCGGCGGTCATGGGCGTGTCAACGCTACAATGGGCGCTCGCGATTGGCGCCACCATCGTCAGTTTTCTCGCCGTGGCGCGCTATGATGTGATCGCTCAGCGTCACTTCCAGATGCAGCGCGCCTCAACCGAGACCATGGCCATTGGCGCCACTGCGATTGGTTTGGGCCAAACCCTCGGCGCAGGCGCTGTTGTTGGTGCCTTTGTGCGCTGGCGCATGACCCCGGATCTGTCGCTGAAAGACTCCGCGCGCATCACGGCCTTTGTCACCGTCACCTTTATGGCGGCTTTGGCCGTGACCATCGCGCTCGCCGCACTGACCCTGCCAACCCCGCATATCCCGCCCCTGATGCCCTATTGCATCCTGACCGTGGCGATGGGGCTTGCGGTTGTGGCCTTTGTGTTTCCGGTTCTGGCCCGTCAGGGCCGCATGTTCAGCCTGCCCACGGTTTCGGCCATGTTCAGCCTGCTGTGCCTCTGCCTGCTCGACACAGTGTTTGCCGGTCTGGCCCTCTATGTCCTGCTGCCGCCTGAGATCACCATCGGTTTTGCAACCCTCATGCCGGTCTTCCTGATTGCTCTGGGCGCGGCGATTTTCTCCGGCACCCCCGGCGGTGTTGGCCCCTTTGAGCTCACCTTGCTGGCCCTGCTGCCACATCAACCGGAGCCCGCCCTGCTGGGCGCTGTTCTGGCGTTTCGTGCAATTTACTACGCGCTGCCTGCGATGATCGCCGGTCTGATCTTCATGCGTCACCTGCTGCGCCCGCGCCCTGCCCGCGCCCCGCGTCACATGCGCGCCTTCCAGCCGCTGGAGGACGCCCCGCTCTCCCCGATCAGCCGCGCCGAGCTGGGCGTGATCCGTCAAAACGGCGGTGCGCTCTTGTCTTGTGATGCGGGCCGCTATGGCACCGTGCGCACCGGCCAGACCCTTGTGGCTCTGTTTGACCCCATCGAAGGTGACGCCAACACATTGGCCCGCCCCCTGCGCCAGGCCGCGCGCGCGCAAAACCGCATCGCCTGCAAATACAAAATCTCCGCCCGCCAGGCCGTGCGCGCTCGCGCCGCTGGCTGGGCTGTGATGCATGTCTCTGATGAGGCCATCCTGCGCCCCGCAGACCACAGCACCGATGGCTCAACCTATCGCCAGCTGCGCCGCAAGCTGCGTCAGGCCGAGAAAGCCGGCGTCACCGTCTCTGCCTCCCGCACCCGGCTGCCGCTGACCGATATGGCCCGCGTCTCTGCCGCATGGGAAGCGCGCAACGGCGTGCCGCGCGGTCTGACCATGGGCCGCTTTGATGACCTCTATGTGGGCCACCAAAAGGTCTTCCTCGCTTATCAAGAGGCCCGCCTCGTGGGCTTTGTCAGCTTCCACGCCACCGCCCATGAGTGGTGTCTGGATCTCATGCGTGTGCTGCCTGACGCGCCGGACGGCACCATGCACCTGCTTGTGCAGACCGCCATCGAAGCCGCCGCCGAGCTGAACGTTGACAGCCTCTCTCTCGCCGCCGCTCCGGCGCTGGCAACCGGCCGTACCCGGCTTGAGCGCTTCCTGCGCACCAAACATTTCAAACATGGCGGCGGCGCGGGTCTGCGTCAGTTCAAAGCCTGTTTTGCCCCGCGCTGGCAGCCGCTCTTTATGGCAGCCCCCGGCCCGATGCAGCTTTGTGTGGCCACGCTGGACATGATCCGCGCGGTCAACCTGCGCAGCGCTCCGGCCACGCCGATTGCCTGTATGCCTGCAAATCAACCACTTGCGCCGATCTCGCAGCCGGTTATGCAACGCGCCTCATAATTTTCTTGCAGCAAATGAAGTTGTGCTCATGTCAGTGCCATGGCACATGCGCTGAACACAACACGCGCGCGTGATCGACGCGCCGATAGGAGGCACAGATGACAAACGCCCTGTCCAGACTTCTCGAGAAACGCGACTGGCTGATGGCCGACGGCGCCACCGGCACCAACCTGTTCAACATGGGCCTCAGCTCCGGGGACGCGCCAGAACTCTGGAACGCGACCCACCCGCAGAACATCAAGAAGCTCTACAGCCTCGCGGTGGACAACGGCTCAGACATCTTTCTGACCAACTCCTTTGGTGGCAACGCCTCCCGCCTGAAACTGCATGACGCCCAGGGCCGTGTGCGCGAGCTGAACCGTCTCGCCGCAGAGATTGGCCGCGAGGTCGCAGATGCCGCCAACCGCCCGGTGATCGTGGCAGGCTCCGTTGGCCCGACCGGCGACATCATGGAACCAGTCGGCTCCCTCAGCCACGCAGACGCAGTGGAGATGTTTCACGAGCAAGTCGAAGGCCTGAAAGAAGGCGGCGCAGATGTGCTCTGGCTGGAAACCATTTCCGCCCCTGAAGAGTATAAGGCCGCTGCCGAAGCTTTTGCGCTGGCGGATATGCCCTGGTGTGGCACCATGAGCTTTGACACCGCTGGTCGCACCATGATGGGGATGACCTCCGCGGATATGGTGCAGATGGTCAATGGCCTGCCAAATGCGCCCATCGGCTTTGGGGCAAACTGCGGCGTCGGCGCAGCAGACCTTTTGCGCACCGTGCTGGGGTTCTCTGCACAGGGCACCGAAACCCCGATCATCGCCAAGGGCAACGCGGGCATCCCGAAATACCACGACGGCCACATCCACTATGACGGCACACCAGAGCTGATGGCGGAATATGCCGTGATGGCGCGCGACTGTGGCGCAACCATCATTGGCGGCTGCTGCGGCACCATGCCAGAGCACCTCAACGCCATGCGCAGAGCGCTGGAAACCCGCCCACGCGGGGCCCGCCCGTCGCTGGAGCAGGTGACCGAATTGCTCGGCGGCTTTTCATCCGCAACCGATGGCACCGGTGATGACGCCGAGGCACCGGCACGTGAGCGCCGCAGCCGCCGTCGTCGCAGCGCCTAAGGCCTGCCATCACATCGAAATTCAAAAGCCCGGCCTGCGCCGGGCTTTTTTGTTTCGCTCGCTTTCACAAACAAGACGCCGTATCAGGATTCGTCGCCATCCGTGTCCTGCACACCAGAGCCGCCCTGCAGGGTCACGCCGCTTTGTGACGGACCGGTCAGCGGCCAACGCGCGCCAAGCACACGGCTTCGTGGAAAGCGGCGAATGTTCACCGCATTGCTCTGATTGCCGCCAAGGCAATGCACATGGGTCGCATCCTCGCCCGCATAAAAGCCCACATGGCCTTTCCACGACGCCCGACTCTCGCGCCAGAACACAATCACCGCGCCAAGCTGAGGCTCACATTCCTCACCAAAGCTCATCCATTTGCGCGCGCCCAGCGGGTTGTTGGGCAGGGCTTCGGCAGGCATGGTCGAGCCGATACAATGGGCCACAAACAACCCACACCACGGCACGTCATCTCCGGCGTAGTCAATGTCCAGATCCGCCGCCATATCCATAATCACAGGGTTGTTGCCCGGCCCGGCCACTTCGCGTGTGCCCATCAGCCGGTTGGCCTCATCAAACCACGGCAGCGAGTCAAAGCTTGGCACCGTGCCGCCCGTGGCCTCACCAAACAGCGCCTCATAGGTCAGCGGCCCGACAATGCCATCCGGCACAAGCCCTTTGGACTGCTGAAAATTCTTGATTGCCCCGATGGTCATCCGTCCCCGGATGCCGTCCACCGGACCTGGGTTAAACCCCAGCAAAATCAAACGCTTCTGAACCTTAATCCAATCACGTGGAGTCATTGAAATACTCCCTTTAACCTATCACTAAATCAATCGGCACAACCGCGTGCCCTGCCGCCATCCTACCACAAAACGCGCATTTTCTGAACCAGCCCCGCGCCCGTCGGCTTTATCCTGCCCGAACGCCTCTGTTGTGCAGTGCCCATGAGGACTGCCGAGCAAGTGCCTGAAACGCCGTTTAAAACAAGGCGAGCTGTCCGTCGCGCGCCAGAGGCACCGCAAACAAATCCGTTCTCAACGCAGGCAGATCACTGGCCAGCCCCAACCGTTTGCGCGCTGCCTCAAACCGCTGCGCCACCATCTCCGCATAGACGCCCTCGCCGCGCATACGCTTACCCCAATCTGCCGCGTAGACCTCGCCGCCGTGCATCTCCCGCACCCGCGCCATGACCTTCGCCGCCCGCTGCGGGAACGCCTCTTTGAGCCATTCCTCAAACAAAGGTGCCACCTCGCGCGGCAGACGCAGCATCACCCAGCTCGCCGCCTTGGCCCCGGCTTCGCCCCCTGCCGTCAACAACGCCTCTACCTCATGGTCACTCAACCCCGGCACCACCGGCGCCAGCATCACCCGCACCGGCACCCCCGCCGCGCTCAACTTGCGGATCATCTCCACCCGCCGCGCTGGCACTGGACAACGCGGCTCCATCGCACGCGACAACCCCGCATCCATGGTGGTCAGCGAAATCCCGACCTGCGCCAGGCCTTTCTCTGCCATGCGCGCCAGTATATCGATGTCGCGTTCAATCAATGTGCCTTTGGTGACAATCGCCACCGGATGATTGAACCGCTCCAACACCTCCAACGTCGCCCGCATGATCCGGTAGCGCCGCTCTATCGGCTGATAAGGATCGGTGTTGGTCCCGATCGCCATCACCTCTGCTCTATAGGATTTCTTGGAGAGCTCCCGCTCCAGAACCTCCGCCGCCTTTGGCCGCGCCACCAGCTTGCTTTCAAAATCCAGCCCCGGCGACAGCCCCAGATAGGCATGTGTGGGCCGCGCAAAACAATAGACACAGCCATGCTCACAGCCGCGATACGGATTGAGCGACCGGTCAAAGGAAATATCCGGGGATTGGTTGCGCGTGATCACGCTGCGCGGGCTCTCCTCACTCACCTCAGTGACAAAGCTGCGCCGCTCTTCTTCGATGTCCCACCCATCGGTCACCTCTTCGCGCACCGGCTCATATCGGCTAGCGTGATTGCTCAGCGCACCACGGGCGCGCCGCCGCTTCGGGTCGATTTTGGGCATCTCATCCTGGGACATGCCCTCAATTTAGAACAAAAAGTGAACACACACAACAAACCCCATGATCTGGATGAAAAACTTTCATCGCACATGCCAATTTTGCCGCTACACGTCGCACGAGGCTTTGGCTATGTCGTTAATCAGACAGTCTGTCGCAGCAAAAAGAACGACACCTGAAAATCAGAGAGCAACCGGCGCCCCAATGAGGGCCACGCCAAGGTATGGGAGAACGCGCATGTCAGAAGAAGAAGACATCATCCTGTCCGAGCTGGACGACGAGGAACTTGTCCAGCAGATGTTTGACGACCTCTACGATGGTCTCAAAGAGGAAATCGAAGAAGGTGTGAACATTCTTCTGGAGCGCGGCTGGGCCCCCTACCGCATCCTGACAGAAGCCCTCGTGGGCGGCATGACCATCGTGGGCGCAGACTTCCGCGACGGTATCCTGTTTGTGCCAGAAGTGCTGCTGGCGGCCAACGCCATGAAAGGCGGCATGGCCATCCTGAAACCGCTGCTGGCAGAAACCGGCGCCCCACGCATGGGCTCCATGGTGATCGGCACGGTCAAAGGCGACATCCACGACATCGGCAAAAACCTCGTTTCCATGATGATGGAAGGCGCAGGCTTTGAAGTTGTGGATCTGGGCATCAACAACCCGGTCGAAAACTACATCGAAGCTCTGGAAGAGCACAAACCAGACATCCTCGGCATGTCTGCGCTGCTCACCACCACCATGCCTTACATGAAGGTCGTGATCGATTCGATGGTCGAGCAAGGCCTGCGTGACGAATACATCGTTCTGGTTGGCGGCGCGCCACTGAACGAAGAGTTCGGCAAAGCCATTGGCGCAGACGGCTACTGCCGCGACGCTGCTGTGGCCGTGGAAATGGCAAAAGACTTCGTTTCGCGCAAGCACAACCAGATGTCTGCCGGCTAACACAGCCAAGTCACACTCCCCTTCCGCGGAAGCGGACTTGGCCCGCCCTTATCAGGCGGGCCTTTTTGTAACATGCGCCAGGTTTTGCCTGTTTTTGCCTGTGCGCCCCACTCAAAACCTCACCATCATTTTTTGCCGCTGATCCCCAAGATACGCCGCGAACAAGTGATTAGTCTCAAACGCAAAATGCGATAAGGTGCGCGCATGTCCGGTCTCTATTCTCCCGATCTCGCCCGCATTCATGCCGAAGGCCACACCGCAACCTTTGCCGAAGCCTTTGACTGGCTGGCGGCAGAGATCTCCGGCGGCCCGGCACCCGCGCAGCTCTTTGATGTGGGCTGTGGCGACGGCACCTGGCTTGCGGCCGCACAGGCGCGCGGACTTACCGGTGCAGGCATCGATCTCTCCCCCGCCTTTGTCGATCTGGCGCGCAGCCGCGGACTTGACGTCACCAAAGGCAACGCCGCCAGCGTCGACATCCCCGCAGGCACCACGGCGATCACCTGCCTGGGCGAAGTGCTCAGCTACATTGATCCGGAAACCGGCCACGACACACTCTTGCCGCTCGCCCAATCCGCCTTTGAGGCCCTGCCCTCCGGCGGGCGGCTCATCGCTGATCTCATCGGCCACCGTTGCCTGCCTCAGGCGACCCGCCAAAGTGGCGAAGACTGGGCCGTGCGGGTCGAAGTTACCGTGGGCGGCGCGCGCCTGACCCGCCGCATTGAAACCCAGGTCGCTGACCGCATCGACTGGGTCACACACCATCAAACCCGCCGCGCACCACAGGCCACCAAATCCGCCCTGGAAAACATCGGCTGGCGCTGCGACATCCTCACCGCTTACGGCCCAAGCCCGCTGCTGCCCGGCCGCTTCGCCGTCAAACTGACCAAACCCTGACCCAACCCGCGACCAAGCCCATGACCCAGCCAGTAACATCGCCAAGTCCGCTTCCCGACGACAGCACCCTCACAGAAACCGGCCTCGCCCCCACCGGCGCAACCGGTCGCGTTCTGCTGCTGGCCTGCGGCGCGCTGGCGCGTGAAATCCTCGATCTGATCAAACGCAACAACTGGTCTCACATGGATCTCACCTGCCTGCCCGCAATCTACCATGTGCACCCCGAAAAAATCGCCCCCGCGGTGCGCGACGCCGTGGCCAAACACCGCGACACCCATGATCAGATCTTTGTGGTCTACGCCGATTGCGGCACCGGCGGCGGGCTGGCCCAGACCTGCGAAGAGCTAGGGGTGGAGATGATCGCAGGCCCCCATTGCTACAGCTTCTTTGAGGGCAACGACCGCTTTGCCGAACTCGCTGAGGATGAATTCACCGCCTTCTATCTCACCGATTTTCTGGTGCGCCAGTTTGAGGCCTTTGTCATCAAACCCATGGGTTTGGACCGCCATCCGGAGCTGCGGGACATGTATTTTAGCAATTATGAAAAGCTGGTCTATCAGGCCCAAACCGATGATCCCGCGCTGACCGAAAAGGCCAAAGACTGCGCGGATCGGCTGGGCCTCGCCTTTGAGCGCCGCTTCACGGGCTATGGCGATCTGGAAACTGCGCTGCAAAACCAGAGCAAAAAACTCACTTAAACCACATGAGCGGTACCGCCTACGCATCTGAAATATAGAAGAAAAGTTGCCATTTGCGCGACACCCCTCTAAAAGGGCGCGCATGATGAATTGGGCGCATCTTCAAATCTTTGGGTCACGACAGGCTGTCATGGCCGCACTGCTCTGTGCATTGGCAGGCTGTGAAACCACCGGCTCTGGGCGCAGCTCACAGGTCACCAGACTGGGCGACTATGACGTGGCCTATACCGAACTCAACGATGTGGAGGTCGGCAACACCGGCCCCCTCACGCCGCTGCTGTTCACATACACCTATGCCGGTCGCACGCCCATCAACGGCGTGACCGAGTCAGAGCTCAAGCGCGAGGCCAAACGGCTTGGTTTGGACATGAAAACCATGCGCATCATCTACGGCGCCAATCCCTACAAAGGCGCAGATGGCACGCTGCATGTCTGCACGATCGACGCCATCCGCCAGCGCCTGTGCAAAGCCGCCCCCACCTTGACACTGCAGGCCCGCATCAACTACGCCAAAGCCCTTCTGGACAAAGACAGGGCCTGCGACTGGACAGGATTTGACGCGGCCTACAACAAATCCGCCACCTTCTCGCTTGGCGGTGATGATCAAACCCTTAACGTCAAAGCCGCCTGCTGAAGTCATTTGCGTCTTATCTGAGGTAAGCGGATCGCTTCTTGCGTCTGCCTGCGCCAAAAGCTTTGCTCCGGAGCCACCCCGTCTGAATTCCGCACGGCCTGTCTGCTGCACGGGCGCAAGATAAATCACCGAGGGGCCCCGCCATGGGCGGGGAGACAGCTATTTGTCTTGAGGCCGAAAGCAGAGAGGTCAGTGTGTGATCAGACAGGGATGGATCAGGCGCAAAGCGGTTTTGCTCTGGTGAGCCTTTCGCCTTTGCGCTCCAACCCAAAGACGCGAGCAGCTCACACCAGCGAGGTCACCCAAAGAATGGTGGCATCCTCATCGCTCACCGAGACCACATTATGACCCATCGCGCCATCATAGTAGGCGCTGTCGCCCCGGCGCATCTCCACCGGTTCATAATACTCGGTGTAAAGCGTGATCACCCCGGTCAGCACATAGAGGAACTCTTCCCCGTCATGGCGCACCCAGCCGTCAAACTCCTCCATGGAGCGGGCGCGCACCCGCGCCCGATAAGGCAGCATGGCCTTCTTGCGCAGCCCTTCGGCCAGCAACTCGTGCTCATAGGTCGCAGTGACCTGATGCGCGCCTTCGCCGGATTTCACCACCGACATGCGGCCCGTGATCTGCCCTTTCTGCGGCGCGGTGAACAGCTGCGGCACCGAGATTTCCAACCCCACAGCCAGCTTCTTCACCGCATCATAAGTCGGCGACATCTGCCCGTTCTCGATCTTTGACAAGGTCGAGCGCGCCAACCCCGCCTGATTGGCGGCCTGCTCCAGCGTCCATTTGCGCGCCTTGCGCAGGTCCCGCACACGTTGGCCCAGGTCAAGCGGTTCCACATGATCCTGCTCCCCGTTCTCACGGGCGATGCGGATGAGCGATTTGGGGTCTTTTTCTGTCATGCCAGCGCTTCTAGCGCGCCTGCCCCAAGCTCTGCAACCGCCACGTCGCGCTTGCGCTCCCGTCCCTGCCTGCGTACCCAATCTGCATGACCACGCTGACCACCTCACTTTTTGACCAAGGCCCGCCGCCACCCTGCCCGCAGGCCTTCAATATGGCCGCCCATGTGCTGCGGCTGGCCGACAAGCTGGCAGACAAGCCCGCCCTCGAAGTGATCTCGGCAACCGGCGTACAAATCTGGCGCTACAGCGAGCTGAAATCCGCCATTCTCGGCACCGCCACCGGACTTCTGAACGCAGGTCTCACACCCGGCGACCATGTGCTGATGCGTCTGGGCAATACCGTGGATTTCCCCATTGCCTACCTCGCCGCCATTGCTGTCGATCTGATCCCCGTGCCCACCTCAACCCAGCTCACGGAGCCTGAGGTCGCGCGCATGATCGCCACACTGAAACCGGCCGCTATTCTGCATGATCCGGCCGTGCCAACCGCCTCAGCTCCCACGTCCAAAACACTGACAACGCAAGACCTTTTGGAGATGCGCAACCTCCCACCTGCGGAGTTTTCTCTAGGCGACCCCAACCGTCCCGCCTATGTCATTTACACCTCCGGCACCTCCGGCCAGCCCCGCGCCGTGCAGCATGCGCATCGCGCCATCTGGGCGCGTCAGATGATGTTTGACGGCTGGTACGGCCTGCAACCAGAGGACCGTCTGCTACATGCAGGCGCGTTCAACTGGACCTTCACATTGGGCACCGGCCTCATGGATCCCTGGACCATTGGCGCCACCGCCCTCATCCCAGCCCCAGACACCGCCCCCGCCGCCCTGCCAGACCTTCTGCGTCAGCATCAGGCGACCCTCTTTGCCGCCGCGCCGGGGGTCTATCGCAAGATGCTGGACGCGCCCGCGCCCCCGGCGCTTCCCACCCTGCGCCACGGCCTCTGTGCGGGCGAAAAACTGTCCGAGCCGCTGCGGAAAGGCTGGAATGTCGCCACCGGCACCAAACTCTACGAAGCCTTTGGCATGTCTGAGTGCTCCACTTTCATCTCCGCCAGCCCGGAAGCCCTGGCACCGGCGAAAACCTTGGGCCAGCCCCAGACCGGACGCCGGGTTGCGATCCTTGCGGACGGCACACCCGCACCGCTCGGAACCCCCGGTGTCATCGCGATCCACAGATCCGACCCAGGCCTGATGCTTGGCTATTTTGACGCGCCCGACGCCACCTCCGCGCGCTTTGACGGCGAGTGGTTTCTCACCGGCGATCTCGGGGCGATGGATGCGCAGGGTCACATCACCTATATGGGCCGTGCCGACGATATGATGAATGCTGGCGGCTTCCGCGTCTCCCCGCTGGAGGTCGAAGCCGCGCTCCTCAACCATCCGGACATCGCCACATTGGCCGTCACCGATGTCGAGATCAAAGCCGACACCCGCGTCATTGCCGCCTTCTATACCGCTGATCACGATCTCGTGGAGGCGGATCTGAAAGCCTTTGCGGCCGCCCGCCTGGCGCGCTACAAGCAGCCAAGGCTCTACATCCGCCTGCCGGTCCTGCCCACCAATGCAAACGGCAAGCTCAACCGCCGCGCCCTGCGCGCAGATTTTGAAACGCAAACCCTCAAGGCCACACCATGATCAAACTCGACATCATCTCTGACCCGATCTGCCCCTGGTGCTTCATCGGCAAAACCCGTCTTGAGAAAGCGCTCGCAGAGGTCGAAGACCATCCCTTCGTGATCGAATGGCACCCTTTCCAGCTCAACCCGGACATGCCTGACGAAGGCATGGACCGCCGCGAATATCTGGAAACCAAATTTGGCGGCAAGGAAAATGCCGTGCGCGTCTATGGCGAAATCGAACGCCACGCCCGCGAAGAAGGGCTCGACATCGACTTCGCCGCGATGAAGCGCACCCCCAACACCATCAACGCCCACCGTCTGATCCACTGGGCCGGGATCGAGCAGAAACAGAACGCAGTGGTGGATGCGCTCTTTGCCGCCTACTTCAACGAAGGCCGCGACATTGGCGACACCGACGTGCTGGCAGACATCGCCGACAGCGCCGGCATGGACGCTGCCATGGTGCGCAAATTGCTCGACTCTGACGCCGATGTCGATGACATCCGCGCCCGCGATGCCCACAGCCGCAAAATGGGTGTGAACTCGGTGCCAACCTTCATTGTGGCCAACCAGCACGCGGTTCCGGGCGCCCAGCCTGCCGATCTCTGGCTGAAGGTGATTGCGGATCTGAAGGCCCAGACCGCCGCTGAATAACCGTTCATTTTTGATCTTGTGACCCTTCGGGGGCCGCGCTAAGCTCTGCTCTGCGCGCGGCCCATCTGTGCCGCCGTCAAGCCAAGCACAACGCCCAACTGGTGTGGACCCGCTCCGCAGAGACGCACAGCGCCTGCCGAAAGCGCGCCCGCATCAAGGGAAAGCACCGGAGACCGTCATGACCAAAGACTCCCTGCCCATGACGCAGGTCGAATTCATCGCGCTGTGCGCCATGATGTTCTCCACCATTGCTTTCTCGATTGACGCGATGCTGCCCGCGCTGCCTGAAATCGCCAGCGAGCTTAGCCCCGATGCACCCTCCCGCGCCACATTGATCATCACCTCCTTTGTGATGGGCATGGGGCTTGGCACCTTTTTCACCGGCCCGCTGTCAGACCGCTTTGGCCGCAAACCCGTGGTGATTGTCGGTGCCATCCTGTTCTCGATCTGCGCCTTCATCGGCTGGCAAAGCGCCACATTGGAATGGGTGCTCGCCGCCCGCTTCTTTCAAGGGATCGGTGCCTCCGGTCCGCGCATCGCCACCATGGCAATAGTGCGGGATCTGTTTGCCGGGCGCGAAATGGCCCGCATCATGTCTTTTGCCATGATGATTTTCACACTGGTGCCCGCCTTTGCCCCGGCCCTTGGCATGGTGATCATTGATTTCTCCTCCTGGCGCGGCATCTTTGTGGCCTTCATTGTTTTTTCGGTAATTTCCATGATCTGGATCGGCACCCGCCTGCCGGAATCCCTCGCACCGGAAAACCGCCGCCCCTTCAGCTTTGCCAAACTGATGGCAGGGGTGCGGGAAATGTGGGCCATCCCCGCGGTGCGCACCTCCATGCTGGTGCAATCTCTGATCTTCGCCGGGCTTTTTGCCATGATCAGCTCTGTGCAACCAATCTATGAGCAAACCTTTGATCGCGCGGATCAATTCCCGCTCTGGTTCGCCGCAGTGGCGCTGTTCTCTGGCACCGCCAGCCTGTTGAACGCAAAGCTCGTGATGGTGCTTGGTATGCGCTATCTGGTCACCGTTGCCATCGCCGCACAGGCGGTCTTTGCCCTCGTGATGATCGCCGCCAGCGCCTCACCAGACATTGGCGTTCAGTTCATCGCCTTCGTGATCTGGCAAACCGGACTGTTCTTTTCCATCGGCATGACCATCGGCAATCTCAATGCCATGGCAATGGAGCCGCTTGGCCATATGGCTGGCACCGCTGCCTCTGTCATGGGCGCGATCTCCACCATTCTGGGCGGCCTGCTCGCCACCCCGGTTGGTTTGGCTTTTGACGGCACCCCGTTCCCGATGGCCCTCGCGCTCTTTGTCTTTGCGGTGATCAGCTTCGCCATGATGCTGCACATGCGCCGTCAGGAAGCGCTGGCCTAAGGCAAGGTGCAGCGGCGGCTTGAGCGCACACAAGCCCGCGTTCTCATTCGGAAAATATCCCGGGGGTGAGCCGCGCTCAGCGGCGAACGGGCAGCGCTCAGCACCATCTGCGGTGGCAGAGACAGCGTCTCTTGTTGCCACCACAGCCGCCCCCGCCAGCCGCCTACTTCGCGGCCTTGGCCTTGGCGCGCTTCTTCTCGTTCACAACCTTCTGGGCCAGATCACGGGCAATCGCAAAAGCCCCTTTGATCTTGTCAGAGGACTTGGTCCAATCACGCCGCACAACAATCTTGTTGTCTTTGACCTTGGCGAGACCCTTCTGATCCTGAATAAACTCCACCAACCCCTGCGGGGAGGCAAATTTGTCATTGTGGAACTGAATGGTCGCGCCTTTTGGCCCGCCATCAAGCTTGGCAATTCCAGCCTTCTTGCACATCTCCTTTATGCGAACAATGAGCAGCAAGGTGTTGACCTCTTTAGGCAATTTCCCAAACCGGTCAATCAGCTCGGCGGCAAAGCCCTCAAGCTCCACCTTGCCCTGCAGTCCGCTCAGGCGGCGATAGAGCCCAAGGCGCACATCCAGATCCGGCACGTAGTTTTCGGGGATAAGTACCGGCACACCCAGATTGATCTGTGGCGCCCATTGGTCATCCCCGTCAGACAGCCCTTCCAGCTCCCCGGCCTTGATCTTGGCAATCGCCTCCTCAAGCATCGACTGATAGAGCTCATAGCCCACATCCCGCATCTGCCCGGATTGCTCTTCGCCCAGCAGGTTCCCCGCGCCGCGAATGTCCAGATCTTGCGAGGCCAGCGTGAAGCCCGCTCCCAGCGTATCCAGTGAGCCAAGCACCCGCAGGCGTTTCTCTGCCGCCGGGGTCAGCTTCGCGCGTGGTTTGGTGGTCAGATAGGCATAGGCGCGTGTTTTGGAGCGCCCGACCCGTCCCCGGATCTGGTAAAGCTGCGCGAGGCCAAACATATCGGCGCGATGCACAATCATTGTGTTGGCCGTCGGAATATCCAGCCCGCTTTCCACAATTGTGGTGGCCAGAAGCACATCATATTTGCCGTCATAAAAGGCGTTCATCCGGTCGTCGAGCTCACCCGCCGCCATCTGCCCATGAGCGGTGACAAAGCTCACCTCAGGCACATGATCGCGCAGGAATTCCTCGATCTCCGGCAAATCGCTCACCCGCGGCACCACATAGAAGCTCTGTCCGCCGCGATAATGCTCCCGCAACAGCGCCTCACGCACGGTCACCGCATCAAAGCTGCTCACATAGGTGCGGATCGCCAGACGGTCCACCGGCGGCGTGCCGATGATCGAAAGATCCCGCACGCCTGACAGGCTCAGCTGCAACGTCCGCGGAATAGGCGTCGCCGTCAGCGTCAGCACATGCACATCGCTGCGCATCTGTTTCAACCGCTCTTTATGCGCCACACCAAAGTGCTGTTCCTCGTCGATGATCAGCAGCCCAAGGTTCTGAAACCGCGTGTTTTTGGCCAGCAACGCATGGGTGCCGACAACAATATCCACCGTCCCACGGGCCATACCATCGCGGGTTTTCTCCGCTTCCTTTGCCGAAACAAACCGCGACAAGGCTCTGACTTCCAGAGGAAATCCACGGAAACGCTCTGCAAATCCCTTGGCGTGCTGACGCGCCAAAAGCGTGGTTGGTGCAATCACAGCCACCTGCTGGCCCGACATCGCCGCCACAAAGGCCGCACGCATCGCCACCTCGGTTTTGCCAAAGCCCACATCGCCACAGACCAACCGGTCCATGGGCCGACCCGAGGAGAGATCGTCAATTACATCGCCAATCGCGCGCAGCTGATCATCGGTCTCCTGATAAGGAAAGCGCGCGGAGAATTCCTCCCAGGCATGATGCTGCGCCTCCAGCACAGGCGCTGAGCGCAGCTCGCGCTCTGCCGCCACCCGGATCAACCGATCCGCCATCTCGCGGATGCGCTCTTTCAGCTTGGCTTTCTTGGCCTGCCAAGCGCCACCACCCAGCCGATCCAGCAAGCCCTCGTCATGGCCGTATTTCGACAGCAGCTCGATGTTTTCGACCGGCAGGTAAAGCTTTGCGCTCTCGGCATATTCCAGCAGGATGCATTCATGCGCCGCCCCAGCCGCCGTCACCACCTCAAGCCCGTGATAACGCCCGATCCCGTGGTCCACATGCACCACAAGATCCCCGGGGCTCAGCGATTGGGTCTCCGTCAGGAAGTTCTCGGCGCGCTTTTTCTTGCGCGGCGCGCGGATCAGGCGATCCCCTAGCACATCCTGCTCGGAAATCACCGTCAGACCGGGGGTCTCAAACCCGTGCTCCAGCGCCCAGACCGCCAGATAAAGCCCCGTTTTGCCGATCCGGCTGGCATCCGTCACCGGAATGGTTTCCGCAAGTCCCTCATCCTCAATGAGGCCGCTCAGACGCTCCCGCGCGCCCTCGGAATAGCTCGCCACCACCACAGGCCCATCCGGCAATTTCTTGCGAATATGATCCGCCAAAGCCCCGAAAAGGCTCAGGCTTTCCTGTTGCCGCTCCGGTGAGAAATTGCGTCCTATGCGCCCGCCCGCATCAATCGTGCCCGGCCCCGACGCCTGTGGCAGCGCCGCAAAATGCAGCATCCGCCGCCCCGCGACCGCCTGATCCCAGGCCTTATCATCCAGATAAAGCAGCCCCGGCGGCACTGGCTTATAGACCGTATCCAGCCGCGCCTTCTGCGTCATCGCGTGCTGGCGGGTTTCATATTGATCGGCAATCGCTTCCCAACGAGCAAGACGCGCCGCATCTGTCTGATCATCCACGGAAATTGACGCATTGGGCAGATAGTCAAATAGCGTTTCCAGCTCTTCATGAAAGAACGGCAGCCAGTGCTCCACACCCTGATGTTTGCGCCCTGCGCTGATCGCCTCATAAAGCGGATCATCGGTGCCCGCCGCACCAAACTCGATGCGGTAATTCTGCCGGAAGCGCGTGATCGCCGCCTCATCCAGAATGACCTCACTCACCGGCGCAAGCTCAATCGCATCTAATGTCTCTGTGGTCCGTTGAGTGGCCGGATCAAACCGCCGCGCTCCATCCAGCACATCGCCAAAGAAATCCAGCCGCACCGGGCCGCTGTCGCCGGGGGGATAAATGTCGATGATGCCGCCCCGAATGGCATAGTCGCCCGGCTCCATCACCGTGGGCGCTTGGGAAAATCCCATACGCACGAGGAAGTTACGCAGCGCTTCCTCATCCACACGCGCATTCACCTGCGCCCGGAAGGCCGCCTCTTTCAGGATATTGCGCGCAGGCAAGCGCTGCGTCACCGCATTGAGCGTCGTGAGTAGCACAAACTGCTCCGGCATGCCATGCACCAGTCCTGCCAGCGTCGCCATGCGGGTCGCCGAGATATCAGCGTTGGGCGACACCCGGTCATAGGGCAGACAGTCCCAGCCCGGAAAGACAATCACCGGCATGTCGGGCTTAAAGAAACTCAGCGCGGCACGGGTCGCCGCCATGCGCTTGTCATCGCGTGCCACATGGATCACCGGGCCGCCACTTTTGGCCACCTCATTCAAAATGAGCTGGGCATCAAAGCCTTCCGGCGCCCCACCCACAGAGATGTGCTGCGCGTCTTTCATCACTCACGCCTTCATTTTCAAAGGGTTACGCCCCGGCCTTATCCCAGAGGCGACACCAACAAGTTCTGATACATGCCCCACAGAGAGGTCACAAAAATCGAGATCATCCCGACCAGCTGCACCCAGAAACGGTGCCGCGTCAGCCGTTTACGCAGCGTATCACCGTTCAGATCATCGCGCTTGATATGCCGCGAGGCGCGCACGCTCATCGCAAACACAAGGCTCATGGGCAGCGCAATCAAGAAGACCGCCTGCGCAAACTCAATCGCGTAGCCAAAACCCAAAACCGCCAATCCGGTGAGTACAAAGCTCACAATCCCCACCAGCCACATGCCGGCGACATCCACCATATGCAGAATGCGGTTGATATTGATCTGCACCAGCGCGTGAAAATCTTCCTCAAACTGCCCGCCCTTGCGCTTGGCGCGCAGGACCAGATCCCACGGAACACCCAGCACCCAGTGGCTGGCAGAGGACCAAAACACCGCCAATGCAATCCAGAACCACAGGTTCGAAAAGCTTCGGAAGTCGATGAGTTCTAATACGGTTTGGCTCAGGTCCAAAGTTTTCACTGCCCTTTAAATTTTTAAACGACATACCCTGCCACTGCGGCAATTCCTAGCCTTGAGATGGCGGAATTTCCGTGGCACCTACGGGGCAGCAACACATGGAGCCGATCATGCCCACTTCCCCCGCTGCCTTTCCGACCGCCCGCCTGCGGCGCACCCGCCAATCTGCGGCCGTCCGTGGCCTCGTGCGCGAAAATACGCTCACGGTGGATGATCTGATCTGGCCGGTGTTTGTGCGCGACGGCGAAGGCGTCGAGGAGCCTGTGCCCTCCATGCCCGGCGTGATGCGGCGCTCGGTGGACAAGATTGTCGAGGCCGCGCGCGAAGCGGCTGATCTGGGCATCCCGGTGATCTGCCTCTTTCCCTACACCGATCCTGCGCTCAAAACCGAAGACTGCGCCGAGGCCTGGAACCCTGAAAACCTCTCCAACCGCGCCACCCGCGCGATCAAGGCCGCCGTGCCGGAAATCGCCGTGATGACCGACGTTGCGCTGGATCCCTACAACATCCACGGCCATGACGGTTTTGTGGTGGATGGCGAGATCGTCAACGACGCCACCGTGGAGGCGCTGGTGAAGCAGGCGCTCTCTCAGGCAGAGGCCGGTGCAGACATCATTGGCCCTTCTGACATGATGGATGGCCGCATCGGCGCGATCCGCACCGCCCTTGAGGCAGGCGGGCACCACAATGTCATGTTGATGAGCTATGCCGCCAAATATGCCTCCGCCTTTTACGGCCCGTTCCGCGATGCGGTGGGCGCGTCCGGTGCGCTCAAAGGTGACAAAACCACCTATCAGATGGACCCGGCCAACTCAGACGAAGCCCTGCGCCTTGTGGCCCGCGATCTCGATGAAGGCGCCGATATGGTCATGGTGAAGCCCGGCATGCCATATCTCGACATCTGCCGCCGCGTGAAAGACAGCTTTGGCGTGCCCACCTTCGCCTATCAGGTGTCCGGTGAATACGCGATGATCCAGGCCGCCGCGCAAAACGGCTGGATCGACGGGGACCGCGCCATGGTGGAGAGCCTGATGGCCTTCAAACGTGCCGGATGTGACGGGATTTTGACCTATTTTGCCCCCGAAGTGGCCCGCAAAATCGGGTAGAGCTTTGCAGATCTAGTGACATAGGCCTTCAGGCCGTCTATACTGCCGGAAAGCCGGATCAAAACCGGTGAACTGAGCAGACTTCAACAAACACAGGCAAAGACCATGACCAATCTCACCCGACGCGGCTTCGCCCTCACCGGCCTTGCAGCCGCTGGCGTCACCGCTGCATGTGGCAACGGTGTTGGCTCCAATGGCGCAAGCGAAATTGACGCCCGCGCGGATGCAACTCTCAGCTACCTCTATTCCGAATATCCGAACACCACCGACCTGCGCGACAAAGCCGCCGGTATTCTGGTGATGCCGCTGGTCACCGAGGCCGGATTTGGCTTTGGCGGCGGCTACGGCCGTGGCGCCCTGCGCGTCAACGACGTGACCGTGGATTACTACTCGGCCACCAAGGGCAGCGTGGGTCTGCAAATCGGTGCCCAGCAGCACGCCCATGTGCTGTTCTTCATGACCGACGGCGCGCTCGCAGATTTCCGCAGCTCCAACGGTTGGGCCGCAGGCGCAGGCGCACAATATGTGGTCGCCAACGAAGGCGGCAACCTGAGTGCCGAAACCACCAACCTGCTCGCGCCGGTGATCGCCGTGATCTTTGGCCAGGCAGGCCTGAAAATCGGTGCCACTCTGGAAGGCATCAAATACAACCGCATCATCCCGTAAGCGGTTTATTTTAAAAAGAAAAAGCGCGGGCCACCGCCTGCGCTTTTTTTGTTTCTGAAGCATCGTCCTAAAAATCTGAATCGCTTGGTTTCCACCAGCTCGCAGGCGGCGAAGCCGACCAGCCCCCGACCCTCCCCATGGGAGGGGGCCGGTCTATGTGACCCACTGCAGTCATTGCAAATTGGTTGAACCATGATCTAAGCGCTCAGAAAATCAATCCAGCGCGCGCAGGCGCTTGATCAGGCTGGAGGTATCCCAACGCCCGCCGCCCAGTTTCTGCACGTCTTTGTAGAACTGATCGACCAGCGCCGTCACCGGCAGGCTTGCGCCGATCTCATCGCCAGTGGAGAGCACAATGCCCAGATCCTTGCGCATCCAGTCCACCGCAAAACCGTGATCAAACTCATCGTCAATCATGGTCTCATAGCGGTTCTGCATCTGCCAGCTGCCCGCCGCGCCACCCGCGATCACATCAACCACAGCACGGCCATCAAGCCCGGCTTTCTCCGCAAAATGCAGCCCTTCAGACAGCCCCTGCACCAGACCGGCAATACAGATCTGATTGACCATCTTGGTCAGCTGCCCGGACCCGCTTTCGCCCAAACGTTTGATCGAGCGCCCATAGGCCCGCATGATCGGCTCCGCCACATCATAGGCCGCCTGATCGCCGCCACACATGATCGACAGAATGCCGTTCTCAGCGCCCGCCTGACCGCCAGACACAGGCGCATCGACAAAAGCAATGCCCTGCGCTTTGCCCGCTGCGTAAAGCTCTGCCGTCACTTTGGCCGAAACCGTGGTGTGATCCACAAAAGTGCTGCCCTCTGACATGCCTGCAAAAGCACCGTCATCGCCAAGGCAAACAGAGCGCAGATCGTCATCATTGCCCACACAGCACATCACAAATTCTGCACCGGCAACGGCCTCAAGCGGGGTCGCCGCGAACCCGGCCCCATATTCCTTGGCCCAGGCCTCAACCTTGGCGGTGGTGCGGTTGTAAACCGTCACCTCATGGCCCTCTTTCACCAGATATCCGGCCATCGGATACCCCATCACTCCCAAGCCCAAAAACGCAACTTTTGCCATCGGCTTTCCCCTTGCTTTCATTCGTCGTAATACTTGTCTCGCCTGCGCAAGCAGAAGGCAAGGACTATAAGAGGCAGACCCATGGCGGCATTTTTCAGATGGCTTTTGCGCATTGCCAGCGGCTTGGTGATTCTCACCGTGCTCGGCGTGATGCTGATCTATTTCCTCGCCTCCCGCAGCTTGCCGGACTACGACAAGACCTTTGCCGCGGCTGGTGTCTCCGCACCACTGGAGATTGTGCGCAACAACGCAAATGTGCCGCATATTTTCGGGGAAACCGACGAGGATGTGTTCTTTGGCCTGGGCTATGCCCATGCGCAGGACCGCCTCTGGCAGATGCTCACCATGCGCCGCACGGCTCAGGGGCGGCTGTCTGAGGTCTTCGGCACCCGCACGCTGGAAATCGACAAGCTCATGCGCCGGCTCGACATCGCGGGCGCGGCCCAGCAATCGGTCTCCGCGCAGGATCTGGAGGTGCTGGCCGCTCTGCAAGCCTACGCCCGTGGCGTGAACGCGCGCATTGACGAGGTCAACCGCTCCGCTCTGGGCCGCGGCGCACCGGAGCTTTTCCTCTTCAAACAGGCCTTCTCCCCGTGGCAGCCTGCCGACACCATCGCCCTGCAAAAGCTCATGGCCCTGCAGCTCACGGGTCAGATGCAATCTGAAGTTCTGCGCGCGCGCACCTCTCTAGCACTCAATGATATCAATCGCTTGGTGGACATTCTTCCAGACGCGCCGGGCACCGGTGTCGCCGCGTTGCCAGAATATGCCAGTCTTGTTCCGGGTGCTCCGCGCTATGCCGCGAGCAAGCCTTTGCCCGCCCATCCGCTCTCGCCTTTCAAGATCCCCGCGCTGTCAGGGGCCTCCAACGCCTGGGCCGCCGCGCCCACCCGCAGCGCCTCCGGCGGTACCCTTCTGGCCAATGATCCGCACCTCGGCCTGACCGCGCCGTCGATCTGGTATCTCGCCCGGCTGGAGCTACAAAGCGGCGGCGTCATCGGCGCGACAATCCCGGGCATTCCTGTCGTGCTTTCCGGCCGCAGCGAGGCTTTGGGCTGGGGCATCACCGCCGCCTATGTGGATGATCAGGACCTCTACATCGAAGAGCTCGACCCCAGCGACCCGGAGCGCTACCGCACACCGGACGGCTTCAAAACCTTTGAAACCCGCAAGTCGATCATCACCATCAAAGATCACAGCCCCGTCACCCTGACCCTGCGCTGGACAGAAAACGGACCCGTCCTGCCTGGCACGGATTTCAACCTCGCCGCCATCACGCCTCCGGGCCATGTGGCCGCCCTGCGCTGGACCGCGCTTAGCCCGAAAGACCGCTCTACAACTGCACTTCTGGACCTGATGTATGCCGACTCTGTCGAGCGCGCCATTGAGGTCACCAAACAGCACGTCGCCCCCGGCCTCACGCTCACGCTGGCTGACAAAGACAACATCGGCATGGCCCTCATCGGTGCCGTCCCGCGCAGGGACAGCGCGCACCAAAGCCGCGGGCGTCTGCCGTCCCTGGGGGCGCTTGCCGAAAACCGCTGGCAGGGCGTGTTTGATGCGGCTAACAACCCGTCTTTTGTGGAACCCGTTGGCGGCATCGTCGGCAACACCAACAACAAATTCATCGACCGCCCCTTCCCCCAGCATATCTCCTATATCTGGGGCGACAGTCAGCGCATCCAACGCTGGCAGCGCCTGATGCAGGGCCGCCGCGTCCACACCCGCGACAGCTTTATCGAGGCCCAGCTCGACACCGTCAGCTTCTCCGCCCGCTCGATCCTGCCGCTGATTGGCGCAGAACTCTGGTACACCGGCGAGGCCGCCCCCGAAGGCAGCCGCGAACGCCAGCGCCAGCGCGCGCTTACGCTGTTGTCTGAATGGAATGGCGAAATGAACGAACACCTGCCGGAGCCGCTGATCTATGCCGCATGGGTGCGCGCGCTACAGGAGCGCCTGATCCGCGACGATCTTGGCCCGCTGGCAGATGAGTACACCCATGTGGAGCCACTCTTTATCGAACGTGTCTTCCGCAACATCGACGGCGCCGCAGCATGGTGTGACGTGCGCCAAAGCGTCCCTCAGGAAACCTGCGCCGACATGGCCAGACTTGCGCTGGATGACGCGCTCATCACCATTGAAGAACGCTATGGTCCACAGCTTGAATCTCTGCGCTGGGGCGATGTCCATCAGGCCACCCATGACCATCAGGCGCTTGGCGAGGTGCCGATCCTGCGCTTCTTTGTGAACATCCGCCAATCCACCTCTGGGGGCGACAACACACTTCAGCGCGGCAAAACCAGCGGCACCGGCGAAAACCCGTACCACAACGTCCACGCCGCAGGCTACCGCGGCGTCTATGACTTCGCCGATCCTGACAGCTCGGTTTTTGTGATCTCCACCGGCCAGTCCGGCCACTTCCTGTCGCGCTTTTATGACGACATGGCCCAGCTGTGGCGGCGGGGCGAATATATTCCAATGTCATTGGATGAAGAGCTGGCCCGCGCCGCCGCTGTTGGCGTGACGCGGATTGAACCGATGGCGCAGTAACCCTGCGCCATCAATATCTTAGGATGGGTTCTTAAGGCCTCTATCAGAGGCTTTCAAACTGCGCCCGTTGCTTGGCGCTCCACAGCACGGTGATCTCAAAGCCCTCGTCCGTCTGGGCTTCTTCCTCCACGATGCCCTCTTTAAAGAGCCACGCCCGTGCCTTGCCCGCCGCAAAGCTGAGCTTCAGCGTTTCGCGGCTCTTCTCGCTGGCCAAAGCCTGCTGGATCGCCGCAAACATCTCATCAAGACCCTGTCCGCTCACAGCGGACACCGCAAAGATATCCTCTTCGCGCTCCGCCTTGGCGACCATCGCATCGCGATCATCCGCACTCAGCAGGTCAATCTTGTTCCAGACCTCGATCTGCGGCGTCTCTTCATTGAGCCCGAGGGTCTCAAGGATGGTGCGCACATCTTCGGCCTGATGCTCCGTTTCCGGATGCGCAATGTCGCGCACATGCAGCACCAGATCAGCCGCCAGCACCTCTTCCAGCGTTGCCCGAAAGGCCGCCACAAGCTGCGTTGGCAGATCACTGATGAAGCCCACCGTGTCCGAAAGGATCACTTCGGGGCCGTTGTTGGGCAGCTCCACCGCGCGCATGGTCGGGTCGAGCGTGGCAAAAAGCATGTCTTTCGCCATCACATCTGCACCAGTTACACGATTGAAAAGCGTGGATTTTCCGGCGTTGGTATAGCCCACCAGCGCGACAATCGGAAACGGCACCTTGGCGCGCGCCTTCCGGTGCAGCTCGCGAGTTTTCACAACCTTCGCCAGCTGGCGGCGCAGCCGCACCAACTGGTCGTCAATCGCGCGACGGTCCGCCTCGATCTGGGTTTCACCGGGGCCGCCCACAAAGCCAAGCCCGCCTCGCTGACGTTCCAAGTGGGTCCAGGCCCGCACCAGACGTGTCCGCTGATAAGACAGCGCGGCCATCTCAACCTGCAGCACACCCTCACGGGTGCGCGCCCGATCCGAGAAGATCTCAAGGATCAGCCCGGTCCGGTCCAGCAGTTTGACCTTCCACTCTTTTTCCAGATTGCGCTGCTGCACAGGGGTGACCGGCCCGTCAATCAGGACAAGCTCCACCTCATTGGCCTTAAACAGCGCCTTCAGTTCTTCGATCTTACCGCTGCCAAACAGCTTGCCGGGCTGGGCTTTGGGCAGGCGCACGACGTTTGAGCCCACCACCTCCAGTTCCGGCAAAGCCGCTGCAAGCGAAATGGCCTCTTCCAACGCGAAAGAGGCCTCGCGCCGCTGATCAGCGCCAGTGATATCGGGATGCAGGACCCAAGCGCGGGTGACCTGCGTGTCATGCTCCATCAAGAGGCGTCTTCACCTTCATACAGAGAAATCGGCTGCGCCGGCATGATTGTCGAGATCGCATGTTTGTAGACCAACTGGCTCTGACCATCGCGGCGCAGCAGCACACAGAAGTTGTCAAACCAGGTGATCACACCCTGCAGTTTCACACCGTTGATCAGAAAAATGGTCACCGGAACTTTGGTTTTCCGGACGTGGTTCAAAAATGCATCTTGGAGATTCTGTCGATCCGAAGCCATGTCGTGCTTGCCTTTGTTCTTGTTTGTGCATCGGGATAGGTATGCAGTCGCGAGTATGGAGCGCACATTCTGGACTTACCAGCCTAAAATGACGCCTTTTTAAACCGCTACAGGGTCAACCGCATCATTTCTGCCACAAGTCCGGAGAAATCAGGGCGATAACCGCCAGCGCTTCCAGCCGTCCGGCAATCATAGCTGCACAAAGAATAAGCTTTTCCACCGGCCCCAGCGATGAAATCGCAATCGGGAATTCTCCGGCCACCTGCGTCAACGGCCCCGCCGTTGTGAGCGCGGAGACCGCCAGAATAAGCGCCTCTTCAAAGCTGTTTCCGGCAAGCGCCAGCAGCAGGGTCACGGCGGCAAGCGACAGAGCAAACAGCATGAAAAACACCCAGGCGATCACCGCCCCGCGCCGTCTCAACCCGCGCGCGCCTGCCCGTTTGCGCCCCAGCACCACATTGGGATGCACCAGCCGCTCCATCTCACCCAGCCCCTGCACGTAAAGCGCATAGACCCGCAGCAACTTCACGCCCCCCGCCGTGGTCGCCACGCCGCCGCCCACCATGGCCAGCGCCAGAAGGATCAGACCCGGCGTCTGCAATCCGCTCCAGTCCCGCGCCACATGCCATTCCGAGCTTTCAAACCCGGTGGTGGTCAGAAAGCTCATCACCGTGAAAATCCCGCCCCAGGCGGCTTTCAGACCGGCCAGCGGATCGCTCACATCTTCTTCGCTCAGCGCCCCAAACCAGTGCCGCATGAACAGCATCACCGCCACCACCATCACGATCAGAAACCCCAGTCGCAGCTCCGGATCTTCGAGCAGACTGTTGCGCCGCACCGCCCCTGTGTCAGAGCTGAAGGTGCTGCGCGACAGGGCAAACAGCAGGAACAGGAAGATGATCATCTCCCCCGCAACGCCGGAATTGCTGTTCTGCACCCCCACGCCGGTGGTGATCCCGCTGGTCGAAAGCGTCGCCATGGCATTCATCAGCCCGACAATCGGGCGATCCCCCAGCACCACCAGCATGATCCACAGCGCGCCGGTCAGACCAACATATATCGGCAACAGCGCTTGCGCCGCACGACTCCAGCGCTTCATCGGGCGCGCCTGCTGCATATGGGTCTGGCCGGTATCAAGCTGGCCGGGTTCCCCCATGGCCGTCACTTCAAACCCGCCAAGGCTCAACGGTGCCAGAACCGCCGCCGCCGCCACCCACATCAACAGCCCGCCAAGCCAGCCCACCATCCCGCGCCACAGATGCACCGCATCCGTCAGCATGCTGGCTGGCTCATAGGTGGTCATCCCGGTGGTGGTCAGGCTGCTGACCATCTCGAAATAAACATCCACATAGGGCACCACACCAAGTGTTTCATACATCGGCAACGCCAGCACTGCCGGTAACAGCGCAAGCGCCAAAAACAGCGCTTTGAGGTTGTCCACCGTGCGCGTGCGCCCCCGCGTACCATGCACCGCAATCGCGATCAGCGTACAGACAGACAGCACCATCGTGCCGGAATAGAAAAAGCTGCGCGACACAAAATGGTCGTTCTGCACCAATGCCACCGCCGCAGGCACATACATCAGTAGCCCCGAAATCAGGACCATCTGCACAAACAGCGGGATTTGAGACAGGCGCAGCGTCATCGGCTCAGAAGAAGTCGATGGAGACCTGCAACAGCTGCTCCACCCCCGGCACATCCGCCGACAGGGAGAACAGCACAATCACGTCCCCTTCATTGATGCGCGTGCCGCCTTTGGGTTTCACAACTTCTTTGCCCTTCTGGATCGCGCCAATCAGCACGCCTTCCGGGAAAGCCACATCGCGCACCTGCTGCCCTGCGATGGGCGAGGTCGACAGCACTTCGGCCTCAATGATCTCCGCCTCGGTATCGCCAACTGAGTAAACCTCACGCACCCGCCCGTGTCGGATATGGCGCAGGATCGAGCTCACCGTGGTGGCGCGCGGGTTGATAAAGGCATCAATGCCCAAAGGCGGCATCAAAGGCGCAAGCGTCGGGTCATTGATCAGCGCAATCGCCAGCGGGCAGCCCGCCGATTTGGAGCGCACAGAGGCCAGCATATTGGTCTTGTCATCATCGGTGACTGCCAGAATGGCGTCCGCACGGTCCGCGCCCGCCTCTGCCAGCAGGGCAGCGTCCAGACCATCCCCGTTCAGAACAATCGTGCGCTCCAGCGCTTCGGCGGCGCGCTCCGCCACGCGGCGGTCCTTTTCGATGATCTTTGTGCGGATACGGTGCGCGCTCTTCTCCAGACGCTGCGCAACCATCAGGCCAACGTTGCCGCCGCCGACAATCACTGCGCGCTCTTGCTTTTTCTGAACCTTGCCAAATACTTCCATGGTGCGGCTCACGTCCTCAACAAAGCTGAAGACATAAATTTCATCACCCACAAACAGCTGATCACCCGGCTCTGGCGCAAACAGCGTGCCATGACGGCGCACGCCCACAACCACCGCATTCAGCGTGGAGAACAGATCGGTCAACTGCCGCAATGGCGTGTTCACCACCGGACAATCTTCATCCAGCACCAGCCCCAGCATCTGCACCTTGCCTTCCAGGAAGGTCTCCGTGTCAAAGGCATTGGGCGCCGTCAGCCGCTTGAGCGCCGCATCCGCCACCTCAAGCTCGGGCGAGATCACCACGTCAATCGGCATGTGATCACGCCGGTAAAGATCGGAATAAAGCACATCCAGATAAGACTGGCTGCGCAGTCGGGCGATCTTGCGCGGAACGGAAAACACCGAATGCGCCACCTGACAGGTCACCATATTGACCTCGTCAGAATAGGTGGCCGCAATCAGCATATCCGCATCGCGCGCGCCCGCACGGTCCAGCACATCAGGATAGCTCGCAAACCCCGCGATCCCCTGCACATCCAGCGTGTCCGTGGCGCGGCGCACCAATTCGGGGTTGTTGTCCACAACGGTGACATCGTTGTTTTCACCGGACAAATGGCGAGCAATCTGCCATCCGACCTGACCGGCCCCACAGATAATGACCTTCATATGCTTCCCTCAAGGGTTTGTCTGTCCGACATGCCAGAGAGCGCCAATCAGGTCAATTGCAAGCATTGACGCCAGTCCCGTTTGGGTTTCTTCTTAGGGCGCAAACTAAATTATGAAGTGAGATAAGAAGATGCGGCAAACTGTTGTTATATTTGCGGCTCTTACATCGGTCTTGGCAAGCTGCGCCCCGACCTCTTACTCAGGCTACGCCAAATCCGGGGTCACCCGCGAAACCGCTGCATATGATGACACGGCCTGTTCTGTAGAAGCCAACAAACTCTTTCCTGCAGCCACCTTCACCACATCGGTCTATTCCGGCTACCACGGCGGCTATGGCGGCTACGCCGGCGGCTACTGGGGTGGCTACCCCGGCTATTGGGGCGGCAGCCACGTTCAGGTTCAGGATGCCAACGCCGGTATGCGGGCCGAGCATCGCGCCGACTGCATGACGCTGAAGGGATATACACCCGTGACCCACCCGATCTGCACCGAGGATCAACTCGCCGGGCGCCAATATGCGGCCATTCCCGGAGCCCCTGTCCCGGCAACCAACATCTGCGCTCTGCGCGCCAAGGGCGGCGGCGTTGCCCTGATTGATCTCAGCAAACCCATCTAACCCCAAACAATCTAACAAAAATACAGTAAAGGTTCATTGTGTTCTTCGTAAAATACCCCGCGCTTGCAGCCTCGCTCTTTGTTGTTCTCAGCGGCTGCACCCAGTTTGGCACCTACTACAAAGAAGGCGTCACCAAATCAGAACTGAACATCGACCGCGGTCAGTGCAACAGCGCCGCCGCAGCCGCTTATCCGCCCCGCATCGTCACCGACTGGTGGCCGATCTATGACGGCAACGGGCGCATTGTTGGCCAACGGCCAGAGCAATATGACATCAACGAAGGCGCCCGCCATTCTGCTGTGCGCAGCTGCATGGCCGAGAAAGGCTATGAGAAAGTTCAGATCCCTTACTGCAAGGACGAGCAGCTTGGTGAAAACCACTATGCCAAGATCGAGGTCGCCCCGGAGCTGAGCCCCAGCATCTGCGGTCTGCGCACCGAAGATGGCGGCCGCGTGCTGATCGACCTGAGTAAGCCGATCTCAAGCAAATCCAGCGGCTAGATCATCGCCCAACAAATCTGCAACGACTATAGCGGGTCACATAGACCAGCCCCCGACCCTGGGTGGGGGTGAAGCCCCCTCCCTTGGGGAGGGTCGGGGGCTGGTCGGCTTCGCCTCCCGTGCGTTGGTAGAGACCAAGCGTTGCAGATTTTCAGGACGAGGCTCTAAAGTTGGTTACCTTTTATCTAAGGCAAACAAATCGCTGTTCGTGTTCGACCGCATGGGAGAAGCGCGAACAAGCGATCAAAAACAAACGCGCGGAGCTTCTGCCCCGCGCGTTTTGTCTTTGCCCCTCTGCGGTGCGGCTTTACTCAGCCGCTTCGCTTTCCTCTTCAGGCACATGCGCCACACGCGCGCCTGCCTTGTTGGAGGTCACAACCCCCAGCGATTTTAGCTTGCGGTGCAGCGCGCTGCGCTCCATGCCGACAAAGCTCGCGGTGCGGCTGATATTGCCGCCAAAGCGGTTGATCTGGGTCAGCAGATACTCCCGCTCAAACGCCTCACGCGCCTCGCGCAGCGGCAGCGTCGCCAGAGTGCCAGACAGCACCACGCGGCCATCTTCCGCAGGCGTATCTGTTTCACCGGGCAGCTCACGGCTTTCAATCGGCCCCTGCCCGTCCCCAAGGATCAGCACCCGCTCAATCAGGTTCTTGAGCTGGCGCACATTGCCCGGCCACACCATGGTCTGCATCAGCGCAATCGCATCCGCACTCAGCTCGCGCAGCGGCAGGCCTTGGCTCTCATGCAACTGTCCGAGGAAATAGCTCGCCAGCGCAGGGATGTCTTCGCGCCGCTCTTCCAGCGACGGCACCGCAATCGGCACAACATTCAGGCGGTGATAGAGTTCCTCACGGAACGTGCCCTCTGCAATCGCCTGCGTCAGATCCTGATTGGTCGAGGAAATCACCCGCAGATCCACGCGCACCTTCTTTGAGCCGCCCACGCGGGTGAATTGCTGATCAACCAGCACCCGCAGGATCTTGCTCTGGGCCGCCAGCGGCATATCCGCCACCTCGTCAAAATATACAATCCCGCCGTTGGCCTGCTCCAGCAGCCCGGTCTCGATGCCGCGCTCGGCACTTTCGCGGCCAAAGAGGATCTCTTCCACCCGGTCCGGATCCATCCCCGCGCAGGAGACGGTGACAAACGGCGCGCTGGCGCGGTTGGAATTGGCGTGGATATAGCGCGCCGCCACATCTTTGCCGACACCCGCAGGTCCGGTCAGCATCACCCGCCCGTTGGAGCGCGTGACCTTATCCAGCTGCGACACCATCGCGCGATAGGCCGCGCTGTCACCGATCAAATCAGCCGGCTTGCCATCCTGGCGTTTCAGCTCGGTGTTCTCACGACGCAGACGGCTGGTCTCCATCGCCCGTTTGATCACCACCAGCAACTGATCGATGTTAAACGGCTTTTCGATGAAGTCATACGCGCCCTGTTTGATCGCCGCGACCGCAATCTCGATATTGCCGTGGCCCGAAATGATCACCACCGGCACTTCCGGATAGTCGTTTTTCACAGCCTTAAGGATGTCGATGCCATCCATATTGCTGTCCTTCAGCCAGATATCGAGGATCATCAGCGCCGGTTGCTCGCTGGTCACCTGCGCCATCGCCTCATCCGAGTTGCCCGCCAGCCGCGTCGAAAACCCCTCGTCTTTCAGGATGTCCGAAATCAGTTCCCGAATGTCGCGCTCATCGTCAACGATCAGAATGTCACTCATAATACTCGCTCGCTCTTTTTGATGTCCTCAGCAGGTGCAGCGCCCAAAGGGGCCAAAGGCAGTTTGATCTCTGCCATTGCACCAACATGATAAGACGGTTCAAACACCGGCGCATCCAGCAGCGACAGCTGCCCGCCATGCTCTTCAATGATCTTTTTCACAATGGGGAGACCCAGCCCCGTGCCCTTGTCACGCGTGGTGACATAAGGCTCAAACAGTCGAGCACGATCGGCAGGCAGGCCAATGCCATTGTCTGCAATCCGCAGCACCGCGTGCTCTTCTTCAATTTTCAAACTCACCCGAATTTCCGGGGAGATGACCTCTTCAGGATGCTTTTCCTGATAGGTTTCAATCGCTTCACCGGCATTCTTGATCAGATTGGTCAGCGCCTGTGAGATCATCGTGGCGTCCAGATCCACGGTCATCGGCCCTTTGCAGATGTCGCGCACAAACCGCACATCCGGCTGGCCGGTTTCCTGCAACAGCACCGCCGCCTGCACCAGCTCCACCAGATCAGCAGCCTTGCGATCCGGCTCCGGCATCCGTGCAAATTTGGAGAACTCATCCACAATCCGGCGCAAGTCATTGGTTTGACGCACAATCACATCAGTCATCTGTTCAAGTGTATCGCTGTCCTCGCCCAGACGGCTGGCAAACTTGCGGCGGATACGTTCAGCCGACAGCTGGATCGGGGTCAGCGGGTTCTTGATCTCATGGGCAATGCGGCGTGCCACGTCGCCCCAGGCTGCCGTCCGCTGTGCCGTCACCAGATTGGTCACATCGTCAAAGGCCACCACATAGCCCTCAAGCGTGCCATCGTCGCGCCGCCGCGTGGACATGCGCACCAAGAGATGCTCCAGCCGCCCGCCGCGAACCACCTTGACCTCTTCCTGCGCCACTTCCTTGCCGCCTGAAGTCAGCTCTTCAAGCACCGAACCAAACTCCGGCACCGCCACCGCCAGAGGCATGGCCTGATGGTCATCGGCCCAGGCCAAAAGCCGTTCTGCGGAGCGGTTCACGAAGGAGACCTTGCCCTCGGCCGTCAGCCCGACAACACCGGACGTTACCGAGGTCAGCACGCTGTCAAACATGCGGCGGCGACGGTCAATCTGGCGCGTGTTGTCCAGCAGCGTCTCGCGCTGCACCTTCAGCTGGCCGGTCATCTGGTTGAAGTAGCGCCCCAGCATGGCGATCTCATCATCGCCTTCTTCCTCGCGCACTTTGACATCCAGATCGCCCGCCCCGACGCGCTGTGCCGCCTGCATCAGGCGCCCAACCGGACGCGACAGCCGTTCCGCCATCCACATGCCCATCCAGATCGCCGCCAGCACCAGAATCAGCGCAAATCCGAGGTAGATCAGACCAAACTCAAACAGCCGCTGCCCACGCTCGCTCTCCAGCTGCGAATACAGCCGCGCACTGGCCTGCGTGTCATCGAGCAGCTGGAAAATCTCCGCATCCACCTCGCGGCTGATATAGAGATAGCGATCCACAAAGGCCTCAAGCCGCACCAGCGCGCGCATCTCATTGTTGTCCAGATCACGGATGATGACATAGCCATCCTCCACGGTCTCAGCCATCTCCGCCTCGGTGGGTTTTTCAAAGTCAAACAGGTAGGAGCGCTCACCCCGCGCGCGCAGCTCGCCTGTGCCATCGATCACAAAGGCTTCTTTCAGACCGCGCTGAATCTGCACCTGCCCAGCGGCCAACAAAACCCGAAGCTCACCCGCATCCATAAAGAAGGTCGCGCGCCGCCGGTTGTTGAGAAACTCTGCCAGCGCGCCCGCGTCTTCTTTGAGCGCCTCAATATGCTCTTCTTCATAGGCCTGCGCTGCTGACAGCGAATTGCCCACCACCTGCCGCACGCGCTCGCTGAACCAGCCCTCAAGGCCAATGTTCAGCGTCAGCCCGGCAAACACCGCCACCGTCACCGCAGGCACCACAGCCAGCACGGCAAACGCCCCGGTCAGCCTCAGATGCAGGCGCGATCCGGCAGAGCGGGCACGGCGCGAGGAAATCGCGCGCACCACATTCTGCAGCACCAGCGCGGCCACGATCAGAACATAGGCAAAATCGGCAAGAAAAATCGCACGCAATGTGCTTGATGAGGCGCCAAGCCCAAACGGACCAAGCGCCAGATAGGTCGCCAAAGCCAGCGCCGGAGCCAGCACCACCAGCCCGAAAGCTGCGGCATTCTGGACACGCCTTTGACTGCGCAGGCGCTGAAAACGCGCCCAGTGACTCGTCATTGTCCGGCTCGACACCCGACTTCCCCAATTGATTTGGTGGCGCTTGCGCGCCCCACCGCCATATCAGGTGGTGCATTCTATGAGACGTGCCGTTTTTTGACGACTGCGGCTCTGGCACCACATTTATGTGGCCTTTTTACATCAATTTGCGGCGGCGTGTCACGTGAATATCCAGATCAGTGATCTTTTTACGCAAAGTATTCCGATTTATCCCCAACAAATCAGCACATTTCGCCTGATTTCCGCCTGTTGCATCCAGCGCGATTTCGATCAGAGGCAGCTCAATCTCGCGCAGAATCCGCGCATAGAGCCCTGCCGGGGGCAGCATATTTCCATGCAAATCAAAGTAACGGCGCAGGTGGCGCGCCACGCTGGCTGAGAGCTTTTCATTGTCCTCACCGCCCATCAGCGGGCCTGCCTGCGGCGCGGCGCCCAGCACCATTTCCGCTTCGGTCTTTATCACCTCTTCCGCCTGCGCGGTCAACACAAGGCGGCGCACCGCATTTTCCAACTGGCGCACGTTGCCTGGCCAGCTGTAGGTGCGAAACATTTCCATCGCATCCTCTGAGAACACCCGCATCGGCGCGCCTTCGCGCTCTGCGCGGTGCAGGAAGTGCTCCACCAGCAGAGGAATGTCATCCACCCGCTCCCGCAGTGCCGGCACATGGATCGCCGCACCATTGAGGCGATAGTAGAGATCCTGCCGCACGGTGCCGTTCTCCATGGCAGTGTTCAGGTTAACCTGACTGGTCGCCATAAAGCGCGGGTTCTGATCGCCCGGGGTGTCAATCATCCGTACAATGCGGGCCTGCACCTCATCTTCGATGTCGCCGATCTCATCAAACAGGATCGTGCCGCCCTTGGCTTTGGCCAGCACACGCGCGGGGCCTTCCAGATCGCTCAGATCCGCGGCATTGACCACCACAAACGGCAGATTGCGCCGATCAGAGAAGTCGTGAATCTCTTTTGCAATCAGGGATTTACCCGTGCCACTTTCACCTGAAATCAGCACCGGCAGATCGGTGTTCATCACCCGCGCCACAAGCCGGTAAAGCGCCTGCATTGCAGGGGTACGCCCCACCAGCGGCAGCTCGTCAGGCCGGTCTTCCTCCACCGCAGGTGCGGCAGGCGCACGGCGCTTCTGCTCCAGTGCCTTGCCGGTGCGCTTCATCAGATCAGGCAGGTCAAACGGTTTGGGCAGATAGTCATAGGCCTCCGCTTCCGCAGCCTGAATCGCCGTCATGATGGTGTTCTGAGCGGAGATCACGATCACCGGCAGGCCCGGGCGATCCTCGGAAATCTTGGGCAGCATCTCAAGGCCATTGCCATCCGGCATCATCACATCGGTGATCACCACATCGCCTTTGCCTTCGCCGACCCAGCGCATCAGCGTGGTCAGCGAGGAGGTGGCATGCACCTTACAGCCCGCCCGCGTCAGCGCTTGCGTCAATACTGTGCGGATTGTGCGATCGTCATCTGCGACCAGAACCGTGCCATCCATCAGAGGCTCTCCTCATATTTCTTGAGAGTTTCTTTGCTCGCCCGTGGCAGCGACAGCTTGAACACCGTGCGCCCCGGCACGCTGTCCACTGTGATCAGACCGCCATGATCCGAAATGATTTTGCTCACCAGCGCGAGGCCAAGCCCCGTGCCGTTCTCCCGTCCGGAAACGAAAGGATCAAACACGTCGCCCTCCAGATGCTGCGGCAGGCCGGGGCCATCATCAATGACCTCAATCTGCAGCGGCAGCGGTTGGCCTGTGCCATCCGCACGTCGCATCCGGAAGGAATGCTCATAATAGGTGCGAATGCGGATTTTCCCTGAATCTCCAGCAGCTTCAGAGGCATTCTTCAGCAGATTCAACACCACCTGCAGGAGCTGATCCGCGTCGCCCTCGGCCGGTGGCAGGGAGGGGTCGTAATCCTCCACAATCTCCATATGCGCGCCATAGCTCACCAAGGCAGAGCGCCGCGCGCGGTCCAGAACATCGTGGATATTGACCGGCTTCTTCTGCGGCAGCGACAGGTTGCCAAACTGCTCCACCTGCTCCAGCAGCTTCACGATCCGGCGGCTTTCCTCCACGATCAGATCGGTCAGCTCCAGATCTTCCGTGCTCAGGTTCATCGACAAAAGCTGCGCCGCACCGGTGATCCCCGCCAGCGGGTTCTTGATCTCATGGGCCAGCATCTCGGCCATGCCGATGGCGGATTTGGCCGATGATTTCACACCGTTGCTGCGGGTCATGCGTCCGGCCAGCTCACGGCTGGAAATCAGAAACAGCATTTCGCCCGGCGCATCCGCCAACGGCGCAATCTGCAGGTTGCACTGCACAGGTGGCGCATTGCCGGTGCCCAGATCCGCGTCATTCACAAACAGGGGCGTGCCATGTTCCCTTGCGCGCTGAAACGCCTCCTCAAGCGGGGCGTCAATCATCACCTTGTCCCAGATGGGCTGCCCGACCATCGATTTGGCCGAGGCGTTCAGAAAAGTTTCCGCCGCCGGGTTGATGCGCAGGATCTTGTCATCCGCGTCCACCACCAGCCCCGGCACGGGCAGCGAGTTCCATATGGGGTTATGCGCGCTCATGCGGCCTCTTTGTTGTTGGGCGCATCATCACCGCTCGGCATCAAAGCCTCCGCAAGCAACGCCATCACTTCATCAATGTCCCGGCTGGTCTGCACCCGGCGGCGCAAGCCCGCCTCGGTGCCCACGGTGTCCATGTACCAACCCAAATGTTTGCGTGCGACGCGCAGGCCAAGATCGGTGCCGTAAAAGGACAGCATCGCCGCATAATGCCCCTGCACCAGCTCCACCAGAGCTGTGCCGGTGGGCACCTCGGGCGCCTCTGTGCCAAAAATCTCCGCCGCAATCTGGGCCAGCAGCCAGGGTTTGCCCTGCGCCCCGCGCCCCACCATCACGCCGTCTGCACCGGAAGCCGCCATCGCCGCCTTTGCGCTCTCCGCGTCCACAATGTCGCCATTGGCAATCACCGGGATCGACACCACGTCCTTCACACCCCGGATCGCCGCCCAGTCCGCAGACCCTTTGTAAAACTGACAGCGCGTGCGCCCGTGGATGGTCAGCATCTGAACGCCCGCATCCTCCGCCCGTTTGGCGAGCTCCGGCGCATTGAGCATATTGTCGTCCCACCCCAGCCGCGTCTTCAGCGTCACCGGAATGTCCACAGCGCCCACCACGGCCTCAATCAGCGTCAGCGCGTGGTCGAGATCTTTCATCAAAGCGGAGCCGCTGGCCCCCGCGCCACTGGCGCTGGTCACTTTCTTCGCCGGGCAGCCCATATTGATGTCAATCAGCGTCGCGCCATTGGCCTCGACTTGACGCGAGGCCTCCGCCATCCAATGCGCCTCACGCCCTGCAAGCTGCACCGAGGTGATCGCATCACCAAATCCCAACTCCGCACGCTCACGCACACCGGGTTTGGCCTGCACCATTTCCTGGCTTGCCACCATTTCGCTCACCACCAGCCCGGCACCAAACTGGCTCACCAGATCCCGATACGGGCGATCGGTGATCCCGGCCAACGGCGCCAGAAAAACGGGCGGTGTCAAAGAGAGATGTGCGACTTGAACGGTCACGTGCCTAATCCTTGTGCAGTGCCTTCGGCGTATCTGACCCATTGGTCAAACTCAATGAAGGGGTGGTGATTTTTTCGGCAGCAAATTGCATATGCTTAAAAATTAAGCAATCGCTAAGGGTCAATTGCCACTCTGACTTGCAGGTTCTACACAGTGGGCATGACAAATGCCTCTTTCAATAGCCCCGCCGATACCCCGCCCCGCACTGCCGCAGTGGTTGTTGCCGCCGGTCGCGGTACCCGTGCGGGAGGTGAAATCCCCAAGCAGTGGCGGCAGGTTGCCGGAAAAAGCGTCGCTGAATGGACGCTCACCGCTTTTCTAACACACCCGGAGGTAGACGAGGTGGTTTTGGTGACCCACCCCGACGACACGCAATTTACCGCCGAACTCTCGGTCACACAGGTTCACGGCGGCGCAACGCGGGACGCCTCGGTGCTGGCTGGGCTTGAAGCCCTCAGCGGGCGCGGCATCACCCATGTTCTGATCCACGATGTGGCGCGCGCGGGCATTGATGCCGCCACCATCTCCTCTGTGATTGCCGCCCTGACCTCCGGTGCCTCCGGCGCAGCCCCCGCGCTCGCCGTCACAGATGCACTCTGGCGCGGCGAAGACGGGCTTGTGACTGGCACGCAGGACCGCGAAGGCCTGTTTCGCGCGCAGACGCCTCAGGGTTTCGCCTATGAGGCAATTCTCGCGGCCCATCACACCCATCCGGGCGGAGCGGCTGATGATGTGGAGGTCGCCCGCGCCGCCGGGCTTGACGTCGCCATCGTGCCGGGCAATGAGCGCAACCTGAAAATCACCACACCAGACGATTTTGCCCGTCTGGAGCAGCACCTGAGAGGCGACATGAATAGTCTTCCCGATATCAGACTGGGCAACGGATATGATGTACACGCATTTGAAGAGGGCGACCACGTCATCCTCTGCGGCGTCCGCATCCCGCACCACAAAGCCCTCAAAGGCCACTCAGACGCCGACGTCGGCATGCATGCGGTCACAGATGCGATCTACGGCGCATTGGCCGAAGGGGACATTGGCCGCCACTTCCCGCCATCTGAGGCGGAATGGAAAGATATGGACAGCGCGGTCTTCCTGAAACATGCGGTCGATCTCGCAGCCTCCAAGGGCTTCACCATCTCCAATGTCGATTGCACCCTGATCTGCGAACGCCCCAAAGTCGGGCCACTCGCCCCCGCCATGATTGCCCGCATGGCAGAGATCATGGGCATGGAGGAAACCCGCGTCTCCATCAAAGCCACAACAAGTGAGAAACTCGGCTTCACAGGCCGCGAAGAAGGGATTGCGGCCATTGCCACCGCAACGCTGGTGAAACCATGAGCACGATGATCGCAACATTCTTCGGCGTTGGCCGCCTGCCCTTTGCCCCCGGCACATGGGGCTCTCTGGCCGCGCTGCTGATCGGCTGGGCCGCCGAGCGTTATGTCGGCCTCTGGCTGCTGATCCTGCTGACTGTGATCTCCATCATCGCTGGTTTCTGGGCCTGCCACCGCGAATTGGCCGACAGACCGGGCGACGACCCTTCAGAGATTGTGATTGACGAGGTCGCAGGCATGTGGATCGCCCTGCTCTTCCCGGCCATCGCCTTTGCAACACGCGACATGTCCATGGTCTGGCCCGGCCCGATTGCGGCGTTTTTCTTCTTCCGCCTGTTTGACATCCGCAAACCCTGGCTCGTGGGCCGCGCCGACCGCCGCCATGATCCTGTGGGCGTGATGCTTGACGACCTCTGGGCCGGTGTCTTTGCCGGTGTGGCCACGCTTGTGACCGCCGCGCTCTTTCATGTGGTGCTGATGTGATGGTGGATGTCGCCGCTCTGCTTGCGGCCTGCCGCGCCGCCGACCTGCGCATCGCCACCGCCGAAAGCTGCACCGGCGGCATGGTCGCGGCCGCGCTGACCGACATTCCCGGCTCTTCCGCCACTTTTGAGCGCGGCTTTGTGACCTACACCAATCAGGCCAAGGTCGAGATGCTGGGCGTGGCGCAAGCCACGCTCGATGCGGTTGGCGCCGTGTCTGAGGAGGTCGCGCGCGAAATGGCCCTTGGGGCGCTGGCGCACTCTGCGGCGGATCTCGCCGTGTCAATCACCGGCATCGCCGGTCCCGGCGGCTCCGAGTTCAAACCCGAAGGCCGCGTCTGTTTTGGCATCGCCTCCGCAACAGGATGCAAAACCGAGACCATCGAGTTTGGCGCATTGGGCCGCGAAAATGTGCGCAAAGAGGCGCGGAATCATGCGTTATCGCTTCTTTTTAAGGCATGCTGCGCAAACTGACGCGCATTTGCACAAACAGCTGCATTTTCCGCCCATATTTTAATCACATTGCAAAACGCCCCATTTTAAGGCGCTCCGCATCATATTCAGACTTTGTCATAAGCAGGTTTTCCGCTTTTTGACCTGAAATCACCACTCAGGGACAAAGAGGAAAGAAATTATGAACGGAGCGGACACCGCATGGATCATTGTGGCGACAGCCCTGGTCCTGTTCATGACATTGCCAGGTCTGGCCTTGTTTTACGGGGGCCTTGTGCGCGCGCGCAACGTGCTCAGCGTTTTTATGCAAACCTACGCGATTGCCTGTTTAATGAGCGTTCTGTGGCTGGCCTTCGGCTATTCCATCGCCTTTGGCAATGACGGCGGCGCAAGCTCGGTTTGGGGCGGGCTTGGCAAAATGTTCCTCGCAGGCGTCACCGCCGACAGCCTGTCTGGCACCCTGCCCGAAGTGCTGTTCTTTGCTTTCCAGATGACCTTTGCCATCATCACCCCGGCGCTGATCGTCGGCGCTTATGTGGAGCGCATCGGCTTTGGCTTTGTCCTTCTGTTCTCCGGTCTCTGGATGCTTCTGTGCTACGCGCCTGTGGTGCACTGGATCTGGGGCGGCGGCATGATGGCTGACGGCGGCATCTTCGGCGAAATCGGCGTGCGCGACTTTGCCGGCGGCATTGTGGTGCATGAAACCGCAGGCCTCGCAGCCCTCATCATCGCGGTCATGCTCGGCGCACGTCGCCACCGCACCACCCCGCCGCACGCCCCATGGATGGTGATGATCGGCGCGGCCATGCTCTGGGTCGGCTGGTTCGGCTTTAACGGCGGCAGCCAGCTCGCCGCTGACGGCGGCGCAGCCATGGCGCTCACCGTCACCCACATCTCCGCAGCCACCGCCTCGCTCACATGGGCACTCTGGGAACGCATCAAATACGGCAAAGCCTCCCTCGTGGGTCTTGTCACCGGCACCATCGCTGGCCTCGCCTCAATCACCCCGGCCTCCGGCTTCGTCGGCCCGGTGGAAGCACTGATCATCGGCGCCATCGCAGGCATCCTCTGTCAGGAAGCCGTGAATGTCGTGCGCAACATGCTCAACATCGACGACACGCTGGACGTCTTCGCGGTCCACGGCGTCGGCGGCATCTTCGGTACCATCATGATCGCCGTCTTTGGTCAGGGCACATGGGTCGCCCAGCTTGGCAGCCTCGCCGTTGTCGGCCTCTTCACACTGGTTGTGACCGTGGTGCTGGTGAAAGTCGTGAGCTTCATCACCCCGCTGCGCGTGGATGAGGAAACCGAAGTCAACGGTCTGGATCTCGAAGTCCACGGCGAGCGCGCCTACGACACCGCCTCCTGACACCAGATCAGAGCACACAAGTCTCGGGCGGCCGCCACTTCAGGCCGCCCTTTTTATTGCCCCAACGATTTCAGAATATAGTGGCCCTCAGCCGTAAAGCGCTTTCGCCCGCGCCTCAAACGCCGCCACAATCCGGTTCATCGCCTCATAAAACACAAGGCCAATCGCCTTTTGCAAAATGATGTTCTTGAACTCGAAATCCACAAAGAACTTCACCTCGACCCCGCCGTCCACATCCGCAAAATCCCAGGTGGATTTCATGTATTTGAACGGCCCGTCCAGATACTCCGTGTCGATGTGCTTGGTCTCAGGATAAAGCCCCACACGGCTGCCAAACCGCTCCCGAAACACTTTGAACGAGATCACCAGATCCGCCAGCATCTCCACGCCCGCGCCATGCGCGGTCTCAATCGGCGTGGTCGAGCGCACCCGCGCCGCCGCACACCAGGGCAAAAACTGCGGATAAGCCGCCACATCGGCCACAAGGTCATACATTTGTTGGGCTGAATAGGGCAGCGTGCGAGTCTCAGAGTGCGTGGGCATGTGGTTCCGTAAAGCTGTCCAAAGTAACGTGCCATTTTAGCGTGACAGTGTTTCGCGTCCCCGCTATGCACTGTGCTGCCCGCGCTCATATCCACTCTGCGGGCGTAAAATCAAGAGGGTCTCATGTCAGAGCGTCCATATGTCATTGATCAAATGATCTCAGCCAAGTCGATTGCCGCCCGGATCGAAGATCTGTCGCGCGAAATCCAAGCGGAATATGCGGGCACCGATAAGCTGATTGTGGTGGGCCTTCTGCGCGGCTCTTTTGTGTTCATCGCCGATCTGGTGCGCGAGCTGGAACTGCCGGTCGAGGTCGATTTCCTTGAGGCCTCCTCTTATGGCAACGCCATGGAAAGCAGCAGGGAAGTACGCATTTTCAAAGACTTGCGCGGCGAGATTGAAGGCCGTGACGTGCTGGTGGTCGAAGACATCGTCGACACCGGCCACACGCTCACCCACGTGATGCACCTGCTGAAGGCCCGCAACCCGGCCAAGATCAAAACCATCGCGCTTCTGGACAAACCGAGCCGCCGCGAAGCGGACATCGCAGCTGATTGGATCGGCTTTTCAATTCCTGATGAATTTGTCGTGGGCTATGGCATCGACTACGCCCAACGCAACCGCAACCTGCCCTTCATCGGCAAAGTACGCTTCACCGAAGAGAGCTGACCCCTCTCACAGAGGCACCAATCACGGGGGCGCAGCAATGACGCGCTGCGCCCCCAACGCCACTCTTTCTAGGCTGCAGAACGCCAAACATGGATCGTGCCCATTGAGTGGGCGCAAAACCTCAGGCATTCTCATTCCACAAATATCCAAATCCAGCGGTGGCCCCAAAGATGAACTTTCGCCATTTGATCCGCATGAGCCAATGGGCGCGCAACCCGCCTTCTGAAAAGCGGGTCAAGCTGGTGTTTGGCGTGATCATTATCTGCATCGTCCTTGTGCTGATCGAGCGTTTTGTCGGCTGGCCCGACGCGCTCACGCTTGATCCCAAGGCGCGCACAACGGTGAAGTTCTAGCGCGCCACATCGTCAGGCCAGCAGCGCATCCAATTTGGCTGCGCAGATGAAATCATTCTCCGAAAGCCTGTCCAGCTCATGGGAGGTATAGGTGATTTCACAATAGCCCCAGCCAAAGCGCACATCCGCATGATGCCCCTCTTTGTCGCTGAGAAACGCCGCCATATTGGCCGCATAGACCGCCTTCGCGTAGGCCTTGAACTTCAGTGTCCGCACAAGGCTTTTGCCATCAGCGCCCATCACCCAGTCCGGATGCAGCTTGGCCTTGAGCGCCTCAATCTCCGCATCACTCAAAGGTGGCACCCAGCCGTCACAAGCCGCACAGGAACCAGCTGTCAAATCCTCCATGATCACGCGGCCTCCGGCTTTGGCGGGAACACAGGGTCATGCAACCCAAGCGCCTGTGCCGTTTTGATATCGGCCAACAGATCTCGCTCCGCCGCCTCCAGAAGCTGCTCCACCGTGTCGAGCACAAAATAGATCGGCTGGTTGATGTCGATCCGGTACGGCGTGCGCAGAATGTCGATCACATCAAACGGCTTGCGGATCACGCTTGGCTCTTGCACCGAATGCGCCAGCTCCCCGGGCGAGGACGCAAGCCCCGATCCCAGCGCCTTGATCTCTCCCCCTTCGCGGATCAAGCCAAACTCCACCGTGAACCAGTAAAGCCGGATCAGCCAGGAATAGTCTGCCGCCGCACAGGTCAGCCCCGTCTCACCAATCTTCTGAGAAAACCGGGCAAAGCGCGCGTCCGTGAGCAGTGGCGTATGTCCGTAGATTTCATGGAAGATGTCCGGCTCCTCGATATAGTCAAAACTCTCGCGGTCCCGAATGAAAGACGCCGCCGGAAAGGTCTTTTCCGAGAGCATTTTGAAAAACCGCCCAAACCCGATCAGCGCTGGCACAGGGGCCACCTGCCAGCCGGTATGCGCGCGCAGAACCTCTGACACCTCCACGCATTGCGGCACGCGATCCTTGGGCAGGTTCAGCTTGCGCTGGCCGGCCAGAAACGGCTCCGCCGCCAGTGTCTCCACATGGGGTTGTTGCTGCGCCACCAGATCCCGCCACACCGCATCCTCCGCAGCGGTGTAATGAATCCGTCCGGTCGCATCCGGCTCTTTGGCCACATATTTGGTGCTTTTCGGCATTTTAAACGCTCCTCCTCCTGAAACCATGTTAGCTCTGAATCTGAACAAGAGTTTTTCCATCTTTTGGCTGCAAAAGAGATTTCAGACAGATTTCACCCGAATCTCGATTTAATGAGGCAAAATATGCTCGACAGCTTTGAACGGCTCATCCTCAAGGTCCTGCAGCGTGACGGCCGCGCCAGCACACAGGATCTTTCTGACTCCGTGGGTCTTTCGCCCTCTCCCTGCTGGCGGCGCGTGAAGCGGCTGGAGGAGGAAGGCTACATCCTGCGTTATGCCGCCATTCTGGATGGCAAGAAGCTCGGGTTGAACGCCTTTGCCTATGTGCAGATTTCGCTGATCGACCACAGCGAAGAGACCATCAAAGTGTTCAACGATTTTGTCGCGCAGAGCGATCAGGTGCTGGAATGCGCCTCCATCACCGGAGACTTCGACTTTGTGCTGAAAGTTGTGGCCCGTGATCCGGAGGCGTTGGAGCAGTTCATCATGAAGCGCATTCTGCGTCTGGGCGTGGTGCGCACCACCACAACCAATTTCATTCTGCGCCAGATGAAAACCGCAGGTAGCCTGCCGGTTGAGGCCTGAAATTTGTTGCCATATCCAACGCAACAGCGCGCGCCCCGTTTATGGGACACGCGCTGAAAATTGCACCTATGCAATACCGTAGGGATACCGACGCGATACCGACGTGAAATCAGGGCTCCAATAGCGCGTTAACCTTTGAGTCGCGCCGCCCCGCTCTGATCTCAGTTGATGGTGTCAAAGCTCGCCGAAATCGGGGCCATTGCCACGGTGCCCGCGCGATCCTGCAGCGCCCACAACAGCAGCGCGGAGATGGTTTCATCCCGCAGCCGCCCCACCATCACAACACCGTCTTCCTGCGCTGCCTTAAAGGCCGCGTTGTCCAGAAAACGGCGCATCACCACCGCTGTCTGCCCGGCATCGTCAAAGTCGCGGAACACGCTGGTGGAAGGCACGCCTTCTTTGGCGGCGAGCTTCTGTGCCGTGTTCAACCCATTGGAAAGCATCAGTAATCCATGGCCACTGCCCAGCAGCGCCTGCGCTACCTGATCGCTCACAACCTTGCTGCCTTGCAGCCCGTCGCTCAGACCTTCCATCACACCCACAAACGTATCAGAGACGGACAGATGTGCCTGCATCGCCTGCTCCACGTCAGAGGCGGTTGCCTCCGCAGGCATATCCACCATGGCCAGCACCTCAAAGCCCCGCAAACGGTAGTCCGCCGCCTTTTCAGTGACTTGCGGGTCCAGCGTGCTCACGGCAATGCTCAGCGGATAGGGGAAGCTCTCAAGCGCCTCCATATCAAATTCATGCTCGCCAGTGTCCACCAGAACGACCGACATCACTGGTTTATTCTCTGCGTTTTCAAAGCCTTCCGCGTTGGACACCACTGGGCGTGCCACCGGCGTGACGGCCGCAGCATCCGCAATCACAACCTCTTCCGTCGCCGCATCCCCAACCGAGGGCAGCCGCGCAGATTTCAACTGAGGGAAGGCCTCATTCAGATTGCCCGCCGGTTTGAGCAGCGATGCCGTCGCCGCCTCATCCACAGGGGTCTCCCCCGCCTCTGCATTTGGCGTCAGGTCTTCGGCCTCAGGGCTGGGCACCGCTTCAGAGACCAGCGGTGTTTCTTCAGCGTTATCAGCGCCTTCCGGCGCATCCTCGGCGATGATCACATCGGTTTCGCCTTCCGCCGCCTCGCCCTCAGGCGCGGCCTCCAGCGCAGGTTCTTCGATCACCACCTCCTCAACAGGAGCCGCATCTGCCACCACATCTGCGCCAGTCTCTTCGACTGCCTCCTCAGGCGCGGCTTGCGCAACCGCCTCCTCTTCCACCGCAGGATCCTCAATCACGATCTCTTGCACTGGCGCTTCAGTCTCAACAGCTTCTGCAGTCTCAGCCTCCTCGGTCACCTCAGGGGCAAGCGGCGTGACAAAGGCTTCACCAGACAGAGGCGCTGGTGCCGCAGGCTGAGCCGGATTTGTTGAAATCGACAGCGCCGTTTCCGCCTCAGGCGCGGTTGGGGTCTGCGCCTGCGGTGTCGGCAAAACCGAAGTTTCTCCTTCAATTTCAACCGCTCCGCTGTCTGCAATCTCCTGTGGCGCGGCCAGTTCCGCCTCCAGATCCTCCGGCTCAGGCTTTGGTGCAGAATCAGTGATCCCCAGCGGCACCGCATCATCAGCCTCGACCTCCGGCACAGCCGCCCCCGGCACGGCATCAACCTCCGCATCGGTTTGTGAGGCCGCATCCAACGTGCTGCTTTGTGCAAGCCCTTCCTGGGTTTCCTGCGGGGTCACCGCCGTTGTCTGCGGGCGCACCGTTGCAGGCAAAGGAGACAGCAAAGACGCCGCCGCAAGCACCCCCCCAATGAGGATGACGCCCCAGAACACACCAGCCAAAAATCCGCGCAACATAGTTCTCTGCCCTCATTTGTTCCAAATTTACGGGGCGAACCTGCCTGTGCCCCTCTTGACCCTCTGCGCCAAGCCTGAGCATGTATACCGCGAGCAGGCCCTTCGCCTCCACCCCTTTCGCATCTTTAGGATAAGAACCGACAAAATGCTGCTTCTGATCGATAATTACGACAGTTTCACCTACAACCTTGTGCATTATCTGGGCGAGTTGGGCGCCGATGTGCAGGTCTGGCGAAACGACGCGCTGACGGTACAGGACGCCATGGGGATGAACCCGGCCGGTATTTTGCTGTCTCCCGGCCCCTGTGATCCGGATCAGGCGGGCATTTGCCTTGCCCTGACCGAAGCCGCAGCGGAAACCCGCACACCGCTTATGGGCGTGTGTCTGGGCCATCAGACCATCGGTCAGGCCTTTGGCGGCAACGTCGTGCGTTGTCATGAGATCGTGCATGGTAAGATGGGCACCATGAAGCACACCGGCAAAGGTGTGTTCGCGGGTCTGCCCAGCCCCTTTGAGGCCACCCGCTATCACTCGCTGGTGGTGGATCGCGAAACCTTCCCCGACAGCCTTGAAATCACGGCAGAACTTGAGGATGGCACCATCATGGGTCTGCAGCACAAAGAGCTGCCGATTCAGGGCGTACAGTTCCATCCGGAGTCCATTGCCTCTGAACACGGCCACGCCATGCTCAAGAACTTCCTGGACATGATGCCCTCCCCGAAAGGGGCCGCCGCATGAGCCATGATATCAAGACGCTGATCGGCGCGGCCGCGGATCGTCCGCTGTCGCGCGACGAGGCCGAGGCCGCTTTCTCCCTGCTGTTTGAGGGCGAGGCAACACCAAGCCAGATGGGCGGCCTGCTAATGGCGCTGCGCACCCGTGGCGAAACGGTCGATGAATATGCCGCCGCCGCCGCCGTGATGCGCGCCAAGTGCAACGCCGTGAACGCGCCTGCGGGCGCCATCGACATCGTTGGCACCGGGGGCGACGGCAAGCACACGCTCAACATCTCCACCGCCACGGCCTTCGTTGTGGCTGGGGCTGGCGTGCCCGTTGCCAAACACGGCAACCGCAACCTCAGCTCCAAATCCGGCACTGCGGATGTTCAAACCCAAATGGGCATCAACGTGATGGTTGGGCCGGAAGTGGTTGAAAAGGCGCTGGAAAGCTGCGGCATCGCCTTCATGATGGCGCCGATGCATCACCCGGCGATTGCCCATGTGATGCCCACCCGCGCAGAGCTTGGCACCCGCACGATCTTCAACATCCTCGGCCCGCTGACCAACCCAGCAGGCGTCAAACGCCAGCTGACCGGTGCATTTACCCGCGACCTCATTCGCCCCATGGCCGAAACACTTGGCCAATTGGGCAGCGAGCGCGCTTGGTTGGTGCATGGCTCTGACGGCACCGATGAGCTGACCATCACCGGCGTAAGCTGGGTTTCCGCACTTGAGACCGATGGCACCGTCAAAGACGTTGAGTTGCACCCTGAAGATGCCGGTCTGCCCGTGCACCCGTTTGAGGCCATCGTAGGCGGCACGCCCGAGGACAACGCCAACGCCTTCCGCGCCCTTCTGGATGGCGCGCAAAGTGCGTATCGCGATGCGGTCTTACTGAATTCGGCAGCCGCGCTTGTGGTGGCAGACGCAGCGGGCGACCTGAAAGAAGGCGTTGAAAAAGCACGCGAAAGCATCGACAGCGGCGCAGCCAAAGGCAAGGTCGCCGCATTGGCCAAAGTCACCTCTGCCGCGTGATCCGCGCTGTGCAAAGACAGACAACACCAACGCCCATGCGGGAGACAGAATGATGGACACCCCCATCCCTTCCGCCTGGGCGCATCTGCCTTTCTTTGAGGCCGACTGGCCGCGCATCGCGCAAACCATCGCCGAAGAGCCGCGCGACATCCTGCCTCCAGCCGACCAGCGTTTTGCCGCGCTTGAGGCCCTGCGCCCGGATCAGGTGCGTGTGGTCATTCTCGGGCAGGATCCCTACCCCACGCCCGGTCATGCCCACGGCTTGGCCTTCTCTGTGGAGCCGGACGTGCGCCCGCTGCCACGCTCGCTCAACAACATCTACAAAGAGATGATCGCCGATATCGGCGCTGCCCCCCTGACCGGCGATCTGCGCCATTGGACCAGCCAAGGTGTCCTGCTGCTCAACACAGTGCTTACGGTGCCTGCTGGTGAAGCCAACGGGCATAAGGCACTCGGCTTTCAAACCCTCGCTCATCAGGTGCTCAAAGAGGTCTCCTGCCATCCATGTGCTTTTGTCTTATGGGGAAAACAGGCTCAGGCCCTTGCACCTCACATCCAAGCGCCTAAAGATGGCGCCCAACATCTGATGATCGAAACGGCGCACCCCTCGCCCCTGTCCGCCCGCCGCGGCTTCTTTGGCTCCCGCCCGTTTTCGACAATAAACACATGGCTCACGCAGCGCGGCGAGCCGCCAATAGACTGGACGCACGCATGACCGAGACCGTACTGGACAAAATCAAGGCCTACAAACTCGAGGAAGTGGCAGCCGACAAAGCCGCCAAGCCGCTGGAAGCCGTCGAAGCCGAAGCACGCGAAGCCAGCCCGACACGCGGCTTTTCCGACGCGCTGCACAAGGCCAGCCGCTCAGGCTACGGCCTGATTGCCGAAGTCAAAAAAGCGTCACCCTCTAAGGGTCTGATCCGCGAAGACTTCAATCCGCCAGTGCTGGCCAAAGCCTATGAGGACGGCGGCGCGACCTGCCTCTCGGTGCTGACCGACACACCGAGCTTTCAGGGGCAGAAATCCTTCCTGACCGAAGCGCGTGCAGCCACCAACCTGCCCGCGCTGCGCAAGGACTTCATGTATGACACCTATCAGGTGGCCGAAGCCCGCGCGCTGGGGGCGGACTGCATTCTGATCATCCTGGCTTCGGTGACCGACAGTCAGGCGCAAGAGCTTGAGGCCTGTGCGTTTGAGTGGGGCATGGATGTCCTGCTCGAAGTGCATGACGCCGAAGAGCTTGAGCGCGCAAGCCAGCTCAAATCCCCGCTGATGGGCATCAACAACCGCAATCTCAAAACCTTTGAGACCACGCTCGACACCACGCGCCACCTCTCCAAGCTGGTGCCCGAAGACCGCCTGATCGTCTGTGAAAGCGGGCTTAACACCCCTGCCGAACTGGCCGACATGGCACGCTATGGCGCGCGCACATTCCTGATCGGCGAGAGCCTGATGCGTCAGGACGATGTCGCCAGCGCCACCCGCACGCTTTTGGCCAACCCGCTCAACGCCATGGGAGGCATGTGATGAGCAACCACAGCTCTGGCCTCACCCATTTCGACGGCAAAGGCGACGCCCATATGGTGGACGTCTCAGAAAAGGCTGTGACCTCCCGCATTGCGACGGCTGAGGGCTGGGTAAAGATGGCACCTGCCACCTATGACATCATCGCCGAAGGCCGCGCCAAGAAAGGCGACGTGCTTGGCGTTGCCCGCCTTGCAGGCATCATGGGCGCCAAGAAATGCGCCGACCTGATCCCGCTGTGCCACCCGCTGCCGATCACCAAAGTCGCTGTGGAGCTGACACCGGATGCCGATCTTCCCGGCGTGCGCATTGAAGCCACGGTAAAGACCACCGGACAAACCGGTGTGGAGATGGAAGCCCTCACCGCGGTGAATGTTGCCGCACTTACGGTCTACGACATGTCCAAAGCCGTGGACAAAGAGATGGAGATCGGCGGCATCCGCGTCATCCTGAAAGACGGCGGAAAATCAGGACGTTACGAAGCGAAATGATTTCTGTCAGCGAAGCGCTCTCCAATCTGTTTGCCCTCACCCCAACCCTGAACAGCGAGCTTGTCCCGCTGTCAGAGGCCAATGGCCGCGTGCTGGCTTCACCTGTCTCGGCCAGACGTGACCAGCCGCCGTTTTCCGCCTCCGCGATGGACGGCTACGGTGTGACCGCCGAAGGGGTTGCGCCCGGCGCGCAGTATGAGGTGATCGGAGAGGCCGCTGCAGGCCACGCCTTTGATGGCAAGGTGAGCGCGGGCGAAGCCGTACGGATTTTCACCGGCGCGCCTGTGCCTGAGGGCGTCACGCGCGTGATCATTCAGGAGGATGTCACCCGCGACGGCGACACAATCACCCTGTCTGAAAACCTCGACAAAGGGTTTCACATCCGCCCCTTAGGTGGCGATTTCAAAGTTGGGCAAACCATCGACGCGCCCCGCGTGCTGCGTCCCTCTGACATCGCGCTCATGGCGTCGATGAACATCGCCTCCGTGCCCGTGACTCGCCGCCCCAAAGTGGCGATCCTCTCCACTGGTGACGAGCTGGTGATGCCGGGCGAAACACCCGGCCCCGATCAGATCATCGCCTCCAACAGTTTCGGCCTTCAGGCCATGCTGCGCGACGCGGGTGCCGAAGCGCGTCTTCTGCCCATAGCGCGGGACACCGAAGCCTCTCTCAAAGCAGCCTTCGCCTTGGTTGATGATGCCGATCTTCTGATCACCATTGGCGGCGCCTCTGTGGGCGATCATGATCTGGTCGGCAAAGTAGCGCAGGATCTGGGCATGGAGCGCAGCTTCTACAAGATTGCCATGCGTCCGGGCAAACCGCTGATGGCAGGCACCATGGCCAACGGTGCTATGATGATCGGTCTGCCGGGCAATCCGGTCTCCGCCATGGTCTGCGGCCATGTCTTTGTGCTTCCGGTGATCCGCGCCATGCTCGGCCTTGGCCAAGCCCCCTCACCGCATCAGACCACAACGCTCGCAGCCCCCGCTCCGGCCAATGGCCCCCGCGAACATTACATGCGCGCCCATGTCAGCCCACGCGGCCTTGTGACCTTTGATAACCAAGACAGCTCGCTGCTTTCCATTCTGTCTGACGCAAACGCCCTGCTGATTTGCCAGCCAAACAGCCCGGAACTGCCCGCCGGAACAGAGGTATCCTACCTCCCGCTCTGACATAACCGCCTGATCAGTCGTGTCTTTTCAGGATGTGTTTCCGCTATGTTCTCAAAAAGTTTTGACACAAAACAAGAACATGCGTAGAACAAGCTTAAGACACTTTGTAAAAGGGGGTCGTCGAGCATGTTAACCAAGAAGCAACTGGACCTGCTGGAGTTCATTCACACCCGTCTGCAACGCGACGGGGTGCCGCCCAGCTTTGACGAAATGAAGGATGCGCTCGATCTGCGCTCCAAATCCGGCATTCACCGGCTGATCACCGCACTGGAAGAACGCGGCTTTATCCGCCGTCTCGCCCATCGCGCGCGTGCCATCGAAATTGTGAAGCTGCCTGAAAGCATGGGCGGCGCACCTTCTGCGCCGACAGCCGGGTTTAACCCCAAGGTGATCGACGGCCCGCACCCCTCGCCCACAGTGCCCGCCAACATCAGCCCCGATGCGGCGTTGATGTCGGTTCGTGAGCTGCCTGTGATGGGCAAAATCGCGGCTGGTGTGCCGATCGAGGCGATCAGCCATGTGGACCATCACGTGGCGGTGCCCGGTCAGATGCTGGCGACTGGTTCAAACCACTATGCCCTGCAGGTCAAAGGCGACTCCATGATTGATGCGGGCATCAACGATGGCGATGTGGTGATCATCGCGGAGACCAAAACCGCGGACAATGGCGACATCGTGGTGGCGCTGGTCGAAGATCAGGAAGCGACCCTGAAAAAGTTCCACCACAACGGCAGCTCCATCGCGCTTGAGGCCGCCAACCCGGCCTATGAAACCCGCGTCTATCCCGAAGACAAGGTGAAGGTGCAGGGCAAGCTGGTAGGTCTGATCCGCACCTACTGAGTGCCAAACCTTCCGGCGCGCACTGCCGTGTCGTTCCACAATCGACGGCCTGCGATCTCGCGGGCCGTTATGCGTTTGAGGCCCTCTGCCTCAAAATACAGCGCCATAGCGCCCGTATCTTCCAGCGCGCTTGCATCAACATAATCACACGACAACTGCGATCCATAGTCTTCTGAAAAGACAACAAAGTCTCCGCTCTGACACCCTTCAAACGCCGCCAAGCCTCTTTTGCCCTGCACGTGGAGAATCTGCCCCGTTGGCGTCTGTTTAGCCTCTGGAGTCCAAAGCGCAGCGGCCGCCACTTGTGTGCGCATGTCCCCATCATTTTCAAGCCAGTTGCGTGCCACGAAGCCCTGCCCTTTGGCTTTGGACAGCGCGCGCCCCTCAGGTGTCAGCACCCCCACCAATCCACCAGTGTCTGAGATCAGCACATCCGGGCGTGGGGTCATGTTCCAGATCGCAAAAGCCAGCGCAATCAACAGGCTGCCACCCCAGCGCGCATGTCCCTGCCACAGCAGTACAATAACACCGCCCAGCGAAACCAACGGAAAAACCACCGGCGGGCCGCTTTTCACCGCCCCGCGCGCGCCCTCCAACCCGCTGACAAACTCCGCCACCGTCAAAATCCACTGAAGCCCTTGGCCCATCACCCAGAGCGGCAGATGCTCCAGCCCCAAAGGCGCGAGCACCGCCGCTACCACCGCGGCAGGCATCACCGCCAGCCCCATCACCGGCACGGACAACACATTGGCCAGCAGGCCATAGTGGGCGATGTGATTGAAATGCAGCGCGGCAAACGGCGCGGTGGCGAGCCCCGCCACAAAAGAGGAGATAAACACCGCCGAGACCGGCGACATCCAGCGCGGGCCATAAGACAGCCGCGCCTCACGCAACCAGCCAAATACCCCGATCAGCGCGGCAGTGGCAGCAAAAGACATCTGAAACCCCGGCCCCAGCAAGGCCTCGGGCCGCAAGACCAAAACAACAATCGCCGCCACAGCCACCGCCCGCAAAGTCAGCGCCCGCCGGTCCAGCAACACCGCCGCCAGCACCACCGCTGTCATCACAAAGGCCCGCTCGGTGGACACGCTCCCACCCGACAGGATCAAATAGCCCGCTGCGGCCACGCAGGCCCCCACCGCGGCGAGTTTCTTTGCGTTCACCCGCAACGCCACATAAGGCACCAGCGCAAAACCAAAGCGGATCGCACCAAAGACAAATCCGGCGAGCAGTCCCATATGCAGCCCGGAAATGGCTAGCAGATGCGCCAGATTGGCGCCGCGCAAGGCCTCTGTCACCTCTTTGGGAATGGCAGAGCGGTCCCCGGTTGTGATCGCCGCTGCGACCCCCGCAACGCCCCCCGGCATCCGTGCCTGCACCGCACCCGACAGGCGCATCCGCAGGCCATAAATCCCACCGTCAACCGGCCCCGGGATCAACCGGACAACCGGCACACGGGTATAGCCAATGGCCCCGATCCTCTGAAACCAGGCATGTCGCTGAAAATCAAACCCACCCGGCTCCACCGGACCGGAAGGCGGCGACAGATGCCCTGTGGTCCCGACAAACATTCCAGGTAAAGGCGTCACGCCAAACCCTTCATCATGCAGAGAAATTCGCACTCTTCGGGGTGTTTCTTCAGGAGATACGCGCGACAGCCGCACTTCCTCCAACGTGAGCCGCAGCGCTTCTGAGGCGGAGCGGTCTATCGCCACCACCCGCCCCTCTATCGGCCCATAGTAGCGAAACTCCAGAACCGGACCTGCAACCAGATGCGCCCGCCCCCCGGCCAGTGCAAATCCTGCCAAGATCAGCGCAACCGCCCAAAGCCCTGCCGCCACATCGGCTTCTTTATGTCGTGTGAGAACCATCAGACAGGCGGCAAGGCAGCCCGCCAAAAGAAGCCCCCAGCCCGCCGGTTCAACAGGCCGTGCAAAATACAGGCCAATCCCAAACGCCAGCCCAACAGGAACCCAACAAAACAGATGCCCGCGCTGTGCCAGAACGGATTGGCGCAGCGGCGTCACCATGCGCAAGCCTTGTCCTCTCCCAGCCGTGTCGCTAGACAGTGCGCAAAACGCTAAATCACACATGGTTACTGAAAGGTTAAGCCCGCTATGACAGGCCAGGTCGTCACCCGTTTTGCCCCTTCGCCCACCGGCTTCTTGCACATTGGTGGCGCGCGCACGGCGCTGTTCAACTGGCTTTATGCCCGTGGCCGTGGCGGCAAGTTCCTTTTGCGCATCGAAGACACCGATCGCGAGCGCTCCACCCCCGAGGCCACAGCCGCCATTCTGGAAGGCATGTCCTGGCTCGGTCTCGATCACGACGGCGAGGTTGTGAGCCAGTTTGAGGGCGCAAGCCGCCACGCCGAAGTTGCGCTGCAGCTGCTGTCTGAGGGCAAAGCTTACAAGTGTTTTGCCACACAGGACGAAATCGCTGCCTTCCGCGAAGAGGCCCGCGCCGCCGGGAAATCCACGCTTTATCAAAGCCCTTGGCGGGACGCCGCAGAGGAAACCCATCCGGACGCACCTTATGTGGTGCGCATCAAAGCCCCGCGCGAGGGCAACACCGTGATCCGCGATCAGGTGCAGGGCGATGTGACCATACGTAACGACCAGCTCGATGACATGGTGCTGTTACGTTCGGATGGCACGCCGGTTTACATGCTGGCTGTTGTTGTTGATGACCACGATATGGGCGTGACCCATGTGATCCGGGGGGATGACCACCTCAACAATGCCGCACGCCAGATGATGATCTATGAGGCCATGGGCTGGGACGTGCCGGTCTGGGCCCATATCCCGCTGATCCATGGTCAAGACGGCAAAAAGCTTTCCAAACGCCACGGCGCACTCGGCGCGCAGGAATATCAGGCGATGGGTTATCCGGCTGCTGGCATGCGCAACTATCTGGCCCGTCTGGGCTGGAGCCACGGCGATGACGAGTTCTTCACCGACACCCAGGCCAAAGAGTGGTTTGATCTCAATGGCATCGGCAAAAGCCCTGCGCGCTTTGACACCAAGAAGCTGGAAAACATCTGTGGCCAGCACATCGCGGTGTCTGATGATGCTGCATTGCTGCAAGAAATCGTGGCCTATCGCGCCGCAGCAGACCTGCCCGCGCTGTCTGAGGCCCAGACCGTATTACTACGGGACGCGCTCTACTGCCTGAAGGATCGGGCCAAAACTTTCCCCGATCTGCTTGAAAAAGCTCACTTTGCGCTCGCGGCACGCCCACTTGACGTTGAGGAAAAGGCATCAAAAAATCTTGATACAGTATCCCGTGGTATACTGAAAGAATTGACGCCGCAGCTGCAAAATGCTAGCTGGACGCGTGAAGGGCTTGAGGCTGTAACGAGCAGCTTTTCAGAAGCCAAGGAAATCAAGTTCGGCAAGATGGCCGGCCCTCTTCGGGCTGCGCTGGCTGGCCGCGCTGCGACCCCCAGCGTGTTTGACATGATGCTGGTGTTGGGACGCGAGGAAACACTCGCGCGTCTTTCAGACGTCGCCAATTAAATGTGACGGTTTTAGTGGCGTTTACGCCACTTTAATCCGCTGCGAAGACAAAGCTGCCGGGGCACTCCGTGTCCCCGGCTCGATAAGAAGGGAAACAGCCATGTCCGAGACACAGAAAACCGCGACGCTCACCATTGATGGTGCGTCCTACGACTTGCCGGTCTATTCTCCCACCTCCGGCCCGGATGTGCTGGATATCCGCAAACTCTACGGCCAAGCCGGTGTGTTCACCTATGACCCAGGTTTCACCTCCACAGCGTCCTGTGAATCCACCATCACCTATATCGACGGCGAAGAAGGCATCCTGACCCACCGCGGCTATGCGATTGGCGATCTCGCGGGCAAATCCCACTATCTCGAAGTCTGCTACCTGCTGCTTTATGGCACCCTGCCAACCGCAACCGAGCTGGAAGAATTCGAGAACACCATCACGCATCACACCATGCTGCATGAGCAGATGGTGAACTTCTTCCGCGGCTTCCGCCGCGACGCGCACCCGATGGCGATCATGGTGGGTGTGGTTGGCGCAATGTCTGCCTTCTACCACGACAGCACCGACATCAACGATCCGCGCCAGCGCGAGATCGCATCTCACCGCCTGATCGCAAAGATGCCAACTATTGCGGCGATGGCCTATAAATACACCATCGGTCAGCCGTTTGTTTCCCCACGCAACGATCTGGACTACGCCTCCAACTTCCTGCGCATGTGCTTTGCTGTGCCTGCCGAAGACTATGAGGTGAACCCGATCCTGTCCCGCGCGATGGACCGTATCTTCACCCTGCACGCCGACCACGAGCAGAACGCATCGACCTCCACCGTGCGTCTGGCCTCCTCTTCCGGTGCAAACCCATTTGCCTGTATCGCAGCGGGCATCGCCTGCCTCTGGGGTCCGGCACATGGCGGCGCAAACCAGGCCTGCCTGGAAATGCTGAAAGAAATCGGCTCTGTGGATCGCATCCCGGAATTCATCGCCCGCGCCAAAGACAAGAACGACCCGTTCCGTCTGATGGGCTTTGGCCACCGTGTTTACAAAAACATGGACCCACGCGCGACCGTGATGAAAGAAAGCGCCGACGAAGTGCTGGAGCTGCTGGGCGTCGAAGACAACCCGCTGCTGCAGGTCGCCAAAGAGCTCGAGCACATCGCTCTGAACGACCCGTACTTCAAGAACAAGAAGCTCTTCCCGAACGTGGACTTCTACTCCGGCATTATTCTGGAGGCGATGGGCTTCCCGACTTCCATGTTCACCCCAATCTTTGCCCTGTCCCGCACAGTTGGCTGGATCTCCCAGTGGAAAGAACAGCTGTCCGATCCAGCCCACAAAATCGGCCGTCCGCGCCAGCTGTACCTCGGCGAAGACGTGCGTGGCTACGTGGACATCGAAAACCGCTAAGCGAAAGCACAACCAGACACTTTCAAACGCGCTGATCCTTTTCGGCGCGTTTTCTTTTTGCATCAACGGCTTACTGAGATCGCCTTATGGGTGTGAGAAATTAAATTTCGAGACAAAGTTTTGACACGTTTAACGTGCAATGTATGCTTCTAGAGATATTTGATTTGGAACATTTTGAGTCGCAACCACTGCCCTTTGCAATATTCAGAACAATCGGTTGATAAACTCACGGTTTCTGGTGATTTCAGAAACAGCGGTCGCTCGCCCAATCCAAGTCAAAGCAAATTTGTCGCCTGCTAGGCGCACAACGTACTGGATGGAGTAAGTAGAATGTGGATGTTTGGCCTTCTTCTCGTCGGGCTGGCTGCTGGCGGATTAATCAGCGACGACGATGATGGTGATGAAGCGGTTTCTGACACCCCAATTCGTGTGACCGAAGGCGAAGATGAGGGTGAAACCGGCTTGCTGCGTGAAGGCAACGACAGCGACAACGCAATTTCGGGCACGTCAGGGCACGATATCCTCTCGGGTGAAGGCGGTAATGACACGCTCAATGGCGGTGAAGGACGAGATTTCCTGTTCGGCTTCACCGGAGATGACACCCTGCGCGGCGACTTGGACGACGACGTTCTAGCTGGGGGCGAAGGCGACGACCTCCTGAGCGGTGGCGAGGGCAATGACACTCTTCGCGGGTATTCTGGAAACGATACACTCAACGGTGGCGCGGGCAATGACGTACTCATAGGCGCCGACATCTCGAACCGCGAAATCGAGATTGGCGATGTCTACAGAGATCGTGCCGCTTCCGGCCCGCTCGAGTTCGAGGAGCCAACGGAAGACGAAGCCAACGTGCTGGACGGCGGCGGTGGCAACGACGTGCTTTTGCTCGGCGAAGGGGATACCGCAACCGGTGGCGAAGGAGTGGACCTGTTTCAAATTGGGCAATGGATTGACGAAGATGCCCCGCTGATCACCGATTTTGATGCAAACGAAGATATTCTTTCCGTTCTGTATGAAGATGATCAACCGTCACCGACCATCACCCTTGAGCGCACTGGAGGCGAAACCCAGGTTCTGGCCAACGGTGTGGTGATGGCACGTATCGCTGGCGATGCGGCAGGCTTGGACGTATCCGATGTGGTTCTGACCGTAGCCTAACAGCCCCAATCAAAACATCAGGCCGCAGGGAACCTCTTGCGGTCTGCCACGCGCAAAACCCGTTGCATGCGTTTGGCGCGATGACTAGGGTGGCGTCAGGGTACGCAGTTCACCCAGGCGCCGCCGGTCAGTCTGACTTTGCTAAACCTGCGATTTTATGAGCCGACAGCATGCTTTTGCGCGTGTCGTCGACAAGGGCGGCCATCGACCCCGGCTTGGGCTTTTGCCTTCGGGACACACGCCAGCCAAAAGGATGCGCTCATGTCCAAAGACGTGACCCCGCTATATGTGGCCGATGTTTCGGCTTTCACCAAACAGTTGCGCCGTTCTCTTGCAGGGCAAGACGCCCTGCCCGGCCATGCGGCCATGATGGGTCTTGTGGCCAAGGCCGCCGGATTTCAGAACCATCAGCACCTGCGCAACGCCGCCGCCAAAGCGCCGCCTGCGCTGGACGAACTGGCCCTCAAACGCGCCCTGCGGGTGTTTGACGAAAACGGCAAAATGTTTCGCTGGCCCAAATGGACCAAGGTGCAGGGCCTCTGCCTCTGGCCCTTCTGGGCGCGCCTGTCCGCCCATCAGGATCTCAGCGAAAAAGAGGTCAATACCGTCCTGAAAGACGGGCTGGCCTTTGACGATCACGTGCTTCTGCGCCGTTCCCTGATCGACCACAAACTGGCCGAGCGCACCATTGATGGCCGCATCTACCGCCGCATAGAACAAAGGCCAACACCCGAAGCGCTGGCCCTCATGCGACGTCTCAAAGAGCGCTGAATGCCGCTCCGCTCCCCATGCCTCCACCTGTGGCGGGCGTGGGGTAACAGACTTTAGCGCCCCTCATATTGCGCGGGGCGCTTTTGCAGAAAGGCCACCACGCCTTCCTGAAAATCGCGGGTCTTGCCAAGCTTGCCCTGCCGCTTGGCTTCCTGCTCCATCTGCTTGGTCCAGTCGTTGGCCGAGCTTTCCTGAATGGCGCGTTTGATTTCTTTGTAGGCCAGCGTCGGGCCACTCGCCAAATGCTTCGCCCGCGCCTGCCAATGGGCCTCAAAACCCTCATCCGGCACCGCTTCCCAGATCATCCCCCATTGATCTGCCTGCGTGGCCGAAATGCGCTCGCCAAAGAGCGCGGCACCCATGGCTTTGGCGGTGCCCATACGACGCGGCAGCTCATAGGTGCCGCCTGCGTCCGGCATCAATCCAATCCGGCTGAAGGCCTGCAGGAAATAGGCGCTCTCCGAGGCGATCACCACATCCGCCGCCAGCGCCAGATTGGCCCCCGCCCCGGCAGCCGCCCCGTTCACTGCGCTGATGGTCGGGATCGACAGGTCGCGCAACGCGCGCAGCATCGGCATGTATTCGTCCCGAAGCGTGCGCTCCAGATCCACATGCGCGGCATTTGCACCGTCCCCCAGATCCTGTCCGGAACAGAACGCGCCCCCCGCGCCGGTCAGCACCAGCACGCGCGCAGTTTCACCGGCGGCAATGATGGCATCTGTGATTTCCGCACGCATTTGCTGCGTCATCGCGTTCAACGTCTCAGGCCGATTGAACGTGATCACGGCCACGCCGTCCTCTACGGCATAAGTGATCGTCTGATAATCCATGAAGTTTCTCCCTCTCCCGGACAATTCATCGCTAAATTGTGCGGTTCCTCAAGGGGGAATTTGCGTCAGTCTTCAAGGATTTCCTTCAATCGGGCCGCCTCTTCGGCGCTGAGCTTGCGTTCGGTCGGCGCGCGCGCCTGAGAGCGCCGCCGCGCATAGGCCAGCCCCATGCCAAGTGCGATGATCAGCATCGCCGGACCTGCAAGATAAAGCACCAGGTTGGAGCCGGTGGTGCGTGGCCGCAGCAGCACATATTCGCCGTAGCGCTCCACCACAAAATCCACCACGCCGTCGTTGCTGTCTCCGGCCACAAGGCGTTCACGCACCAACAGGCGCAGATCACGCGCCAGCTGGGCGTTGCTTTCGTCAATGCTTTCATTGCGACACACAAGACACCGCAAATCTTTGGAAATTTCCCGCGCCCGCTCTTCCAGAACGGGATCAGCCAAGACCTCATCAGGCTGCACAGCCGCGCTTGGCCCTGCCACTAGCATCGCCACTGCCAGGGTGGCTCCAAATTTGCGTAGGGCGTTCAACATCTCAAACCTCATTCCGCCGGCACACCGCCGCTTGGCGCTTTGCGCGCGCCCGCAGCCACGCGGTAACGCCGATCGCTCAGGCTTAGACAGCCGCCAAGCGCCATCAGGAACGATCCCATCCAGATCCAGTTGGTCAGGGGCTTGATATAGGTGCGCACCGTATAGGCCCCGCCCGGCTGTTCATCCCCAAGCGCCAGATACACATCCCGCAGCACACGATAGTCAATCGACGCCTCGGTGGTTGGCATCCCCGCAATCGGATAGACCCGCTTTTCCGGATGCAGCATGGCGATTTCTCGGCCACCGCTGCGCACCCGAATATCCGCCATGGTGCTCAGATAGTTCGGCCCTTCCACATCACGCACATTCTCGAGCGTGATCTCAAACGCGCCGACGGTGTATGGCTCATTGAGCTGCGCCACACGGATGTCTTCCTGCTCCCAGGCCATCAGACCGGCAACGCCAAACATGGTCACGCCAAGCCCCGCATGGGCCACCGCCTTACCCCAATCCGCACGTGGCAGCCGCGTCATCCGGCCCAAACGCGCCTTCAGATCGCCCCGTCCAGTGCGCGAGAGCAGGTCCGTGGCGGCACCAAAGACCAGCCATGCGCCAAGGAACAGCCCAACTGGACCCAGAGGCGACCGTCCGCTCTGCATCGCCCAGACCAGCCCGGCCAGCGCAATCGCCAGCATCAATGCAGGCACCAGCGGCTTCATCGCCTTACCAAGCTTGGCCCGCTTCCACGGCAGCATCGCGCCAATCGGCAGGATCGCGCCAAGCAACACCATGAAAGGTGTGAACGCCATATTGAAGAAGGGCGGGCCCACGCTCAACTTGCGGGCAAAGGCAAGCTCGCTCACCAGCGGCCAGATGGTGCCGATAAAGACCACAAAACAGGACACCGCCAGCAGGATATTGTTGAGCACCAGCGCGGTTTCCCGGCTGACCACACCAAACACGCCCTTCGCTTCCATCGCCCCGGCCCGCGCCGCAAACAGGGTCAGCCCGCCGCCTGTGAACACCGCCAGAATGGCCAGAATGAATACGCCGCGCTCCGGGTCATTGGCAAAGGCATGCACAGAGGTGATCACACCGGAGCGCACAATGAAGGTCCCGATCAGGGAGAAGCTGAACGCCATGATCGCGAGCAGGATCGTCCAGCTTTTCAGCGATTCACGTTTTTCCACCACAATAGCGGAATGCAGCAGCGCCGCCGCCAGAAGCCATGGCATGAAGGAGGCGTTTTCCACCGGATCCCAGAACCAGAAGCCGCCCCAGCCCAGCTCGTAATAGGCCCACCAGGAGCCAAGCGCGATGCCGATGGTCAGAAACACCCAAGCCGCCAACGTCCAGGGCCGCACCCAGCGCCCCCAGGCCGCATCCACACGGCCCTCAAGCAACGCAGCAATCGCAAAGGAGAACGCCATGCTCAGTCCCACGTAGCCCAGATAGAGGAACGGCGGGTGCAGCGCGAGGCCCACATCCTGCAGAAGCGGATTCAGATCGCCGCCGTCAAACGGCACCACATCCATCCGCAAAAACGGGTTAGACGTCAGAAGGATAAAGGCAAAAAAAGCAACTGCCACAGAGGCTTGCACCGCCAAAGCGCGGGCGCGCAGGGTTGCGGGCAGATTGCCGCCAAACCACGCCAGACAGGCACCAAAGATGGTCAGGATGAACACCCAGAGCAGCATGGACCCCTCATGGTTCCCCCAGACACCGCTCACTTTATAGAGCATGGGCTTCAGCGTGTGGGAGTTGCTCACCACCAACTGCACGGAGAAATCAGACACCACAAAGGCATAAGTTAGCGCCGCAAAAGAGAAGCCTGTGAACAGGAACTGCAAGCCCGCAGCTGGTTCGGCCACAGCCATCCAACCGGGCCATCGCTTATGCGCGCCAACAAGAGGAACGATTGCCTGCACCACGGCGGTGACGGCGGCTAGGATCAGTGCGAAATGGCCGAGCTCTACTATCATGGCGTCTATATAGACCTGCCTCCCCAAGGGTCCAATGCAATTCGGCGTAAATCTCGGTCCAGATTGTCGCGCCCTCAGCCTGCCGTTTTGCGCCAATCATCTAGGACAGGGTTCTTCAGGCCTTCCGGCCCCTCTGCACTCTGCTTTGGCGCACGGGCGTCTGCCCGCTCGTCCGCGCCTGCATCGTCCTCTCGTTTCTGGATGTTTTCCAACGTCTCAATGGCCTCCACAACCTGCGGCACCTGCTTCAAGTTCTGCGACATACTGCGTTGAAATTCCTGCCCTTTCGCCTGATGCCTCGCGCCAAAGTAGAAACTCACAATCACGCCCAACAGCCACCACATCGGATCAGGCACCAGCGCAATACCGGTCATGCGCGCCGCAAACCACACCGGATCCACCATGGCCGCCACAAACAGCGCCAGACAGCCGATTGCCATGGCCGGGCGCGGCACGCGGTTGATCCCGTCCATCAGCCGGTCAAACACCCCGCGGTCAACCGTCCGGAACTCTTCCGCATGGCTCTGCATCGCCGCGATCTGCACGTCCTGCGCCCGCTGCGCCCCTGCTTCCGCGTTCTCCCGAAACACCTCTGCGGTCTCCGCAATCACATTGCGCCCGCCGCCAAACACAAAGGACAGCGCCCGTTCAATCAGCCCCATGACGCCACCCGTTTCTGAAACTCCTCCGCACTCAGGTGATATCGGGGCGAGATGAACTCCTCCGCCCGCTTGATCCACCCCCCCTTATGGCCTGCCCGCGTGCGCGCATATTTGCGCGATTTGGGGCGCAGGTCCGCCAGCCGGAAATAATAATTCCGCCGTGCCACCCCGTAAGCATCGGCAAGATGATGTGGGGCCAAGGCAGCAGCAGCCTCACAGGCGGCGATGGTCTGCGGGCCAATCTGCCCGTCCACCGTGACCTGCTGTCCCATCTGCACAAGCAACCGCTGCAGAATTTTCACCGCATTGCCGCCTGCATTGACATACATGTCAAAGACTGAGGCTTGCAAAACCTCCGGCAAACTGCTGATCCCCGGGGCCTCATAGTAGTGTTTCAGAAAAACCCGTTCCACATCTTCCCGGGTGAGCGCACGAATGTCTGCTACATCCACATCGCCATCCCCGTCTTTGTCCAACCCAAGCCGCCGCGCCGTATGGATGGTCACGCCAAATTTGGTCGCCCCGCCCGGATCATCCGGATCATCCACAAAACCCCCTTCGCGGGCCACGATCTCCCGCGCGATTTGCTGCACATTCAACATTCTGTCGCCCTCCTGTGCCTGACACGGCCAAGCTGGCACGCCTGCGTTAAGCCCCTCCAAGCCCGCCGCACGCTGCTGTTGCGCGCATAGAAAAACCCGCAAGCCGTCAGACCTGCGGGTTCAAATCTCTGTTGAAAGGGGCTGCGGTCAGCCTTCGCTTTCCGGCTCCTGATATACGCCCTGCTCTTTCAGCGCGTCCACCACCTCTTTGGGCATATAGGTCTCATCGTGTTTGGCGAGGATTTCCGTCGCCACAAACACACCGTCCACATAAGAGCCTGTGCCCACCATGCCCTCGTTCTCTTTGAACAGATCCGGCAGGATGCCGGTGAAGGTCACAGGCACCGACGCGCCGCCGTCTGTTACGGAAAACCGCACGGTTTCGCCGTCAGCCCGCACCAGTGTACCATCCTCAACCAGCCCGCCAATGCGGAACACCTCGTTGGCCGCGGGAGGCTCTTCAAGCACCTGAGAAGGTGAGCGGAAGAAATTGATCCCATCTCGCATCGCATAGCCGATCAAGGCGGTGGATACGATCATGGCTACGAAGGTCAGGATGATCACCTGGATCCGACGTTGCTTTTTCAGGCTCTTCATTTTTAGTCTCCCGCGCCACAGCGCATTTTACGGGAAGCAAGGCGCCAGCATCAGGCCGGCGGTTTCCTCTTCTCCCAACATCAGGTTGGCGTTTTGCAACGCCTGCCCGCTGGACCCTTTGGTCAGGTTGTCCAGCGCCGCAATCACAATCGCGCGCCCTTCGATCCGGTCTCCGGTCACGCCGATATGGCAGAAGTTGGAGCCCCGCACATGGCGCGTGCTTGGCGCTTCGCCAAAGGGCAGCACCTCAATGAACGGCTCATCACCATAGGCCGCCGCAAGGGTCGCATGGATCTCCGCCGCATCCCCCTGCACATACACCGTCGCCAGAATGCCCCGGTTTGCAGGCACCAGATGCGGGGTGAACTGTACCTTCACCTCGCGCCCCGCAATCTTGGAGAATTCCTGATCGAACTCGCCCAGATGCCGGTGCGTGCCGCCAATGGCATAGGCTTGGTAGCCTTCGCTCAGCTCCGCATGCAGCAGGTTCTCTTTCAAGGACCGCCCTGCGCCGGATACTGCACATTTCAGGTCCAGAATAATCTGATCGAGATCAATCACACCCGCTTCAATCAGCGGGCGCAGCGCAAACTGTCCGGTTGCCGCATTACAGCCAGTCCCGGCCACAACCCGCGCCGCCTTGATCTCTTCGCGGTAAAATTCGGTGAGACCATAGACCGCCTCTTGCTGAATTTCGAGCGCATCATGCTGCCCGCCGTACCATTTGGCGTATTCCTCTGGGTCGCGCAGACGGAAATCCGCGCTCAGATCGACAACCTTAACGTCAGAAGGCAAAGCCTTGATAACTTTCTGAGAAGTCGCATGCGGCAAGGCGCAGAAACACAGATCTACATCGGCAAAATCAATCTCGTCGATCTTGCACAGGATCGGCAACTCCAGATGGCGCAGATGCGGGAACACCGCTGACATCTCCATGCCTGCCTTACGATCTGCGGACAGCGCCACAATCTCCATGCTCGGATGGGTGGCGATCAAACGCACCAATTCGGCTCCGGTATAGCCACTGGCGCCAAGAATTGCGATTTTATGGGTCATCTCAAAGACCTCTTTCCTGTTGTTGGCCACAGCTGTTCAGCCGGCCACCCCGTCACCTTCGGGGTAAATAATCAAAAATCGGGAGTTTTGCGAGAGCCTGCGCCCGCAGGTCGCATGTGGCTCTCTTCACGATCGGGTGTCAGGCCGATTCAAAGGTAATTCGTCGTCGCAAAAACTGCGTCGCCCGGTCAGAGACCTTGCGCACGTCGCCTGTGGTCAGGAACATATTCTTTTCGCCCGTCCCGATCATGGTTGGGTGCCGCTCCAGATAATCCGCCAGTGATTCTGCCACCAGATTGGCCTGACTATACACTTTTACCCTTGCGCCCAAAGCATCTTGAAAGGTGTCATGCATGATCGGGTAATGGGTACAGCCCAAAATCGCCGCCTGTGGCTCGGGCATCTTGCGTTTGAGCGCGTCCACATGGCTGCGCACCAGCGCCTCGGCCAGGATCATATCGCCATCTTCAATGGCATCGACCACGCCGCCACAGGCCTGTGCCTCCACATCCACGCCAATCGCGCGAAACGCCAGCTCGCGCTGAAACGCGCGGCTTGCCACGGTGGCCGGTGTCGCAAACAGCGCCACATGCTGCACATCCACTTCGCGCGGCGGGGAATTGTCCCCCCAGCTGCGCTCGGTCAACGCCTCAATCAGCGGCACAAAAACGCCCAGCACCCGCTTGTCCGTCGGCACCCAGCTTTCCTGCATACGGCGCAACGCGGCCGCGCTTGCGGTGTTACAGGCGAGGATCACCAGATCGCAGCCCGCTTCCCACATCCGCTCCACCGCCTTGGTGGTCAGATCATACACGTCATCTGCGTCGCGCACCCCGTAAGGCGCATGCGCATTATCGCCGAAATACACAATCGGCACCTCCGGCAAGCGCTTGCTCACCGCGTCATAAACGGTCAGACCGCCCAGACCACTGTCAAAAATCCCAACTGCCACAACACACCTCTATCCGCGATCAGGCGCGGTATTTTTCTTCAAACTCAAATCCATAGCCAAAATTGGCAATGGGCTTGGGAGAAAGAGAATAAGTGCTGTCTCGCAGAAAGTCCATGAGCGCCTTGGTGTCTTTGGCGCGGCTGTTGATCGCATTGCGGTCAATTGGTTCGCCAATCACCACGCGCACCGGCGTATCCACCCGCTTTTTGAACTCCCGGATCAGAAAGCCCATGCGCAGCGTGTAATGCAGGTGGCTGGCGATCTGAAACAGGCGGCTGGTGTGCCCGTCAAAGAACACAGGCACCACGGTGGCCTCCGATTTCGCCACCATCCGTGCAGTAAACCCGCGCCAACCCGGGTCAAGCGGCGTGCCAAAAGGTGTCTCTGCCGTGCTGACCGTGCCGCCCGGAAAAATCCCAATGGCCCCGCCCTCTTTCAGGTAATTCAGCGCGGTCTTGCGGGTTTCCAGATTCTGCTTCACCGCCTCTTTGGTCTCATCAAAGCTGACCGGCAAAATAACGCGGTTGAGGTCTTCAGCCTTGCGGAACACCTGATGCGCCAGAATCCGGAAATCGCCGCGCGTCTGGCTCAGGATATTGCCCATCATCAGCCCGTCCAGAATCCCGTAAGGGTGGTTGGCGATCATGATCAGCGGGCCGGTTTTGGGAATATTGGTGAGGCTCCCGCCCACCACATCCAGCGACAGCCCATAGCGCTCGCGCATCACCGACCAGAAATCCCGCCCCGCAGCCACTTCCGTCTCATAACCCTCGGCGCGCTTGATTAGGCGCAGCCGCCCTGTGGCGTTCTCCATCACACGGATCATCGCACGACCGCTGCGGGTCTGTGCGGAGTAAGCATAACTGATGTCACGGGCAACTTGGCGTTTGGACGGCATGGGTCTTCTCTGGTCTCTGTGTCCGCGCATCATATGTCAGATATGCGACAGTTTTTTAACCCCTTTGCCTGAGCCTTGCGAAAATTGGCGCAGCCACAAAAACGCCCACCGCAAAAGCGGCAGGCGTCACATTTCCTAAAGCGATGGATCGCGACCCTATTCCGCCGCAGCTTTCATCTCATCGCCATCCCGCAGCGCCGCCAGAAGCTCCTCGCGCCGTTTCGCTGCCTTGGCCTCGTTTTCCTGCTTCACCGGACCAAAGCCGCGGATTTGCAGAGGCAATGCCGCCAGCGCCACAGCCGCCTCATGCGGGTTTTCGCCGTGCTCCGCGATCACCATCGCCATATCCGCTTCATATTGCTTGACCAGCGCGCGCTCCATCTTGCGCTCTTCCGTGCGGCCAAACAGATCCAGCGGCGTGCCGCGCAAGCCTTTAAGCTTCGCAAGCAGCTTAAAGAGACGCAGAGTCTTCGGGCCAAACTCCGACTTTTCCGGCCGGCCATTGGCGCCCATCTTGGCCCGTGTGGGCGGCGACAGGTGGAATTTCATGGTGAAGTCCCCCTCAAACACCTCTTCAGCCTTGGCACGGCTCTCCAGATGCAGGCGCGCCACCTCATATTCGTCCTTATAAGACAGCAGCTTATGATAGCCCTTTGCCACAGCTTCCTTCAGACGTTTGTCAGACACGCTGTCCACCAGCTTGCGGTATCGCTTCGCGAGGCGCTTGTTCTGGTATTTCACCAGATGATCCGCACGGAAGGCGATTTTTTCCTCAAGGCTCTTGGGCATCTGCACCACTTTCGGGGTCAGCAAAGCCTCTGCATCCTCCGGATAGAGCACCGCCCAGCGACCCACTTCAAAGGCGCGCTGGTTTTTCTCAACCGCTGCACCATTAAGTTCAATCGCAGACGTGATCGCCTCATGGCTCAGCGGCACAAGGCCCTGCTGCCAGGCCGCGCCGAAAATCATCATGTTGGAGAATATCCCATCCCCCAGCACAACCCGCGCCAGTTCTGAGGCATCAAACATGCTCAGCTGTTCCCGCAGCCGCGCCTGAAGCGCCACCTCAAGCCGCCCGCTGGGCAATTTGAACTCGGTGTTCTGCGTGAAATCGCCGGTGATGATCTCATGGCTGTTCACCACGGCCCCGGTGCGCCCGGTGCTGGTCAGACCAAGGGTTTTTGCCCCGGCACTCACCACCAGATCGCCACCAATCAGCGCATCACATTCCCCCGTGGCCACACGCACCGCGCTGATGTCATCGCTGCTTTCAGCAATCCGGCAATGGATATGCACCGCGCCGCCCTTCTGGGCCAGCCCCGCCATTTCCATCATCGCTGCCGCCTTGCCGTCGATCTGCGCTGCCTGTGACAGGATTGCACCGATGGTGACCACACCCGTGCCGCCAACGCCGGTGATCACCACATTATGGGTGCCGTTGATCTGCGCGAGCTTTGGTGTCGGCATCTCCGGCAGATCCACAGCCGTGGTCGCCGCCTTGCGAATTTTTGCACCTTCCACGGTCACAAAAGACGGGCAGAACCCATTGAGACAGCTGAAATCTTTGTTGCAGCTGGATTGGTTGATCTTGCGCTTGCGCCCCAGCTCCGTTTCCACCGGCTCAATCGAGATACAGTTGGATTGCACCCCGCAATCCCCGCAGCCTTCGCAGACATCGGTATTGATGAACACCCGCCGATCCGGATCAGGGAACGCGCCCCGTTTGCGGCGCCGACGCTTTTCACTGGCGCAGGTCTGCACGTAAACAATCGCCGTTACACCGCTGATATCGCGAAACTTCTTCTCAACCGACTTAAGGTCAGCACGCTCATGAAAGCTGATACCGCTTGGGAACAGGCTCTGATCCACCTCTTCCTTCTCATCATAGACCACAGCCAGATCCTGCACCCCGATGGCGCGCAGCTCACTGGCAATCCGCTGCGGGCTCAGATCGCCCTCATTGGTCTGCCCGCCGGTCATCGCCACCGCGTCGTTGAACAGGATTTTGTAGGTGATGTTGGTCCCCGCCGCCATGGCCGCGCGGATCGCTTGAATACCGGAGTGGTTATAGGTGCCATCCCCAAGGTTCTGAAACACATGTTTGGTCTTGGAAAACGGCGCTTCGCCAACCCAGTTCGCACCCTCTCCGCCCATATGGGTGTAGCCGGTGGTTTCGCGATCCATCCACTGCACCATATAGTGACAGCCAATCCCCGCATAGGCGCGGCTGCCCTCCGGCACTTTGGTGGAGGTGTTGTGCGGACAACCCGAACAGAACCACGGCGTACGCACCGCAATATCCTCCGCATTGTCAGAGCGCTTTGCCTCCAGCAGCGTGTTCATCCCGGCCTTCACCGCATCGGTGCCGCGCCCTTCTTCAATCAGGATCTCACCGAGCTTCTCGGCAATCATGATCGGGTCCAGCGCGCCGCGTGTCGGGAACAGCTCTTCGCGCCCCATCAGTCCCGCACCGCCTTTGTACCAGCCATAGACCCGACGCCCGCGCCGATCATCAAAGATCGCCTCCTTGATCTGGATCTCAATCAGCTTGCGCTTTTCTTCCACGACCACAATCAGATCGAGCCCTTCGGCCCATTCGTTAAAAGTGGTCATATCCATCGGGAAGGTCTGCCCCACCTTATAGGTGGTGATCCCCAGCCGCGCGGCCTCTTCCTCATTGATGCCCAGAAGCTGCAACGCATGCACCAGATCGAGCCAGTTCTTGCCCGCCGCAACAAAGCCGATCTTCGCCCCCGGCTTACCCCAAACGCGCTTGTCCATACGGTTGGCGCGGCTAAAGGCCTCTGCGGCAAAGCGTTTGTAGTCGATCATCCGCGCTTCCTGCGCGTGTGGCGTGTCTGCGAGCCGGATGTTCAGCCCGCCCTCAGGCATATCAAATTCAGGCTCCACAAAGCTCAAACGATGCGGATCACCGTTCACCACAGCGGTGGCCTCAATCGTGTCTTTCATGGTCTTTAGGCCAACCCAGACTCCGGCAAAGCGGCTTAGGGCAATGCCATAGAGACCAAAATCCATGATCTCCTGCACACCCGCCGGGGACACAACCGGCATATAGGCATCCACCATCGCCCATTCCGACTGGTGCAACACAGTCGAGCTCTCGCCCGTGTGGTCATCCCCCATCGCCATCAGCACGCCGCCGTGTTTAGAGGTGCCCGCCATATTGGCATGGCGCATCACGTCACCAGTGCGGTCCACGCCTGGCCCCTTGCCGTACCAAAGGCCATAAACCCCGTCGAATTTGCCTTCCCCGCGCAGCTCCGCCCGCTGGCTCCCCCACAGCGCCGTGGCCGCCAGATCCTCGTTCAGCCCGGCCTGAAACAGCACATCAGACTCCCTCAACACCTTCTCAGCCTTGGTCATCTGGCTGTCGACCGCCCCAAGCGGCGAGCCCCGATACCCAGTCACATGCCCGGCCGTGTTCAGCCCCGCCTCCGCATCACGCGCCTTTTGCATCAGCATCAAACGCACCAAAGCCTGCGTGCCATTGAGCATCACACTGTCTTTGGACAGGTCAAACCGGTCGTTTAAGGATACTTTTTGGATACTCATCTTGCGCTCCCCTCGCTGGACGGTCTCTTCCAATATAGGCGTTATAATAAGTCGTAATTACTGACCTATGTAAACATTTTTTTGAACAAGCGTTCTTTTCTTCTTCCCTACGAGAGATAGTACGCAAAGCAACGACTTTGGATCAAAGAAAATTTTTCACAGCGCAAGCGGGGCGGCGCGGAGGCAAATTTCGAAACCGATCCGGCTGCAGAATGCCCGCGAATGTCAGACGCCCTGCGGGGTCTCCGCATTCTGCCCAAACGCCGCCCAGTCAGATTGCAAAAGCGCTGTAACATGCTCTGCCGGAACAGCTTTTGCAAAAAGAAATCCCTGCGCTTTCTCACAAGCCAACTCCCGCACAAAGGCCAGATCCTCAGCGGTCTCGATCCCCTCAGCAGTCACCTCAAGCGCCAGCCCCCGCGCCAGTGTCACAATGCCTGCCACAATGCTCTGGTTCTGGGTCTGCTCGGAAATGTCGGTCACAAAGCTGCGATCAATCTTCAGCCCGTCAAAAGGCAGCCTCTGCAGACAGGCCAAACTGGAATGGCCGGTGCCAAAATCATCGAGCGCAATCGAAACGCCAATGTCCTTTAGCTCCCCAATTTTGCGCCCGGCTTCCTCAAAATCATCAATCACCGAACGCTCTGTCACCTCAAGGATCAGCCGCCCCGCCGGAAACCCTGTTTCCACCAGAATCTCTTGGATCGAAGGGATCAGATTGGGGTCATTGAACTGCAGGCCCGACACATTGAACGACAGGGTCAGGCTTTCATCCCAACCCCGCGCATCCAGACAGGCGCGGCGCAGAATGCTCTGCCCCATGGCGCCAATCAGCCCGCAATCCTCAGCCAGTTCAACAAACACATCGGGCGGCACAAACCCGCGCACGGGATGCTGCCAGCGCGCCAAAATCTCCAGCCCTCTGACCTTATTTTTATTCGCGCAAACAATTGGTTGATACCAGGTCTTAATGTCGCCATTGGCAATCGCCTCGCGCAGATCAGCGGTGATCTGCGTGCGGTTGCGCGATTGCTGATCCTGCGTCTCATCATACCAGGCGTAAAGTCCACGCCCCTGTGAGCGCGCCTGAAAAAGTGCCTTATCCGCCCGTCTCAGCACCTCTGTCACATCGTCATTCGATTGGATTTGCACCAAGCCCGCGCTGACCCCGACATGAACCATCACCTCACCAATCTGGATCGGCTGCGCCAAATCATAAACCAACCGCTGCGTCGCCCGCTCCACCTTGCGCGCATCATTGCTTGCGTCAAACAGCATCACAAATTCATCGCTACCCAAACGGGCCACCACACCGGCGTTGCCGATCTCGCGCACCAGCCGCTCCTTGACCGCCACAAGCGTCGCATCCCCAACCGAATGGCCATGCAGCTCGTTGACAGGCTTGAACCGGTCCAGATCCAACAGCGCCAGAAAGCGCACGCCGTCTTCTGCCTCGCCCTCTGCTGCTTGCTCCTGAATGGCCTCTTCCAAAACCTCTTTGAAGGCGCGCCGGTTAAAGACCCCGGTGAGCGGGTCGTACCGCGCGGAAATCTCCGCCTGCGCGCGCAAGGCTTCCCGCTCGCGCCACAGCCGCTTCAATCGCCGTGCTTGGTAAACAGCCGAGAACAACAGAGCAAGCGTCAGGTTGATGATCAGCATCACAAGCTCATCAAGATCCCAGTCTTCATGCGCGCGGCTGTAGTCATAAAACCATTCAAATGCCTCAAGCCGGGCCAGTATCGGCCAGGTAATCAGCGCCGACAGAAAAAATCCGATGTAGATCCAGAAATGAGGCGCAAACTGCGCTCGTAACGTAGAAAAGTACCGCATGTTAAGTTGGCTCAACGCCTCTCACCAAAAGGATCGGATATTTATGTCGATCTATTCACTAAATGCTATGCGCACACCGTAACAGGCGTATTTAAAATTGTAACCTCTTACATTTATTTCAATTAAAAGACGCATAGCGAAAGAAAAGGTGAGATTTTAGGCAGTTTTCGCAACAGCGAAGCTTTCAGGTGGTCCAACTTGCGCACCCAAGAACCGCACCAAACACCTGTAAAGCTATGAAACAAGGGAAAACTGTGCTTTTCATAAGTGGCCTGACGGCGTATCTGGCAGCTTCCGTTGGGTCCGAACAGGTCGAAATGTTTTGACTGACAACTAACCACATGACACAAAACAACAAAATGGAGCCGTCATGGATTGGGACAAACTCAGGATTTTTCACGCAGTTGCCGATGCCGGCAGCCTGACGCACGCCGGTGATGTGCTGCACCTGTCGCAGTCCGCTGTGTCCCGCCAGATCCGCGCGCTGGAAGAATCTCTGAACACCACCCTGTTTCACCGCCACGCCCGCGGTCTGATCCTGACCGAGCAGGGCGAGCTGCTGTTTGATGCAACCGCTGCGATGAACAAACGCCTTGATGCCGCCGCCGCCCGCATCCGCGACAGCGAAGAAGAGGTCTTTGGCGAACTGCGCGTGACCACGGCCATCGGCTTTGGCACGCTCTGGCTCGCCCCGCGTCTGGCCAAGCTCTACGAACAATATCCCGATCTTAACATCGACCTGATGCTGGAAGAGCGCGTGCTCGACCTGCCCATGCGCGAAGCTGACGTTGCCATCCGCATGAAAGAGCCAAGTCAGGCCGATCTGATCCGCAAACGCCTGATGAGCGTGCGCATGCGCCTTTATGCATCGCGCAAATATATTGAGGCACATGGCGAGCCCACATCGCTCAGCGAACTGTCCGCGCACCGCCTGATTTGCCAAAACGTCAACTCCGAGCAGGTCGGCGCCGGGGCAAGCTTTGTCACCAGCCTGCTGGCCAATGACGTGACCAAGATGCTCTACGTCAACAACTACTATGGCGTGCTGCAGGCCGTGCGCAACGATCTCGGGATCGGCGTTCTGCCCAACTATCTGATGCAGGATTTCCCTGATCTGGTGCGGATTCTGGACGACGTGGAATCCAGCGAAGTGCCAGTATACTTGGCCTATCCAGAGGAATTGCGCCAATCCAAGCGCATCGCAGCCTTCCGTGATTTCGTTCAGGAAGAGATCATTTCACACCGCAAGCAATTGCGGGATAAGGAAAATCGCTAAGCTATGCAGATTGCGCATAGCAGCAATGATTAACCTGCGACATAAAAAACCTTGAAGGTTTATAAACTGACTACTAATTGAACACTCGAAGACGATGATTGCTTAGATGCGCATCATCTTCACCTCCCTGTTGGACTAAGGCCGAGCTTTCATGCTCGGCCCTTTTTTTGGCCAAACCCAATTTCGGGATCATTTCTACCAACACATTTTCTACACGCTTTTTGCGGGTAATGTGCCTTTCAGATTTCACCTTCTGAAATTAACCTTTCATTTACAGGTCGGTCCTTGACCTCTGCAGACAAAGCGCATCTGCTGTTCACAACTTTTTGATCACTTCAGGGTTCCTCATGAGACAACTCATTTTGTCCATAGCATCCGTGCTGTTTTTAAGCATTGGATTAAGCGCGGTGGCGCAGGCACAGTCGCTGCCAACCACCACAATATCATCAACCAGCGCCGAAGCTCCGGAAATCGATCCGTCCGAGATGTCGCCGGAGGCCATCACCTCGATGGTGGCCCGCATGTCCGACGATCAGGTGCGCGCTGTCCTGCTGGACCGTCTGGACGCGGTCGCCACCGGCAGCACTTCTGGCGAAGCACCGCAATCGCTGATCGACCGCGGTGCCGCGCTTTGGGCCGCCTTCTCCACGCCGCTGCTTGATGCGCTGCGCAAACTGCCTGTGCTTGTGCCGTCGCAGTTTCAGGCCTTCTCCAACTTCACCGCCTCATATGGCGGAGTTGGCGGCGTCATGGGCCTCTTTGGCCTTGTCGCGCTGATCCTGGCCGTCGCACTGGCCGTGGAATACAGCGTGCGCACCTGGCTCATCAAGATCCGCAACCCCGAAGCCACACAGGGTGAGGCCACACTGCGTGAGTCCCTGACCTTCCTGTTCAAGCGCTTCCTGCGCGAGATCTTCGGACTGGTGATCTTCTATATCACTGTGCGCATTATGGGCCGCACCCTGCTGGATCCACAGCAGGTGACCTTTGTGGCGCCGTTTATTGGCTACATGATCTGGATGCCCCGCATCGCAGCAGCCTTCTCCCGCTTCCTGATGGCGCCCAACCGTCCTGACCTGCGCCTTGTGCACATCAGCGACCGCTGGGCCCGCTTCATCCACCGCCACATCATCGGCGTTGTGATCCTGGGCGGCGCAACCATCTTTGTGGTGGATTTCAACGCCACCAACGGCGTTCCGCCTGTGACAACCCGCATCGGCTTCTGGATCGACTCCATGGTCTATCTCTACATCGCCTTCATCGCGTGGACCGCACGCGAAGGCCTGAGCGAGATGATGCGCGGCGATGACCCCGACCGCACCGAATTTGACGAAGCTCTGGCCCGCATCTACCCCTATTATGCACTGGCCGTGGCGGGCCTCACATGGGTGCTGGTCTCCACGCTGATCGGCCTGCAGCAGGTGAAGCTGCTGCTGGGTGGCGCGCATTACACCACCATGTTCTGGCTCCTGATGGTGCCGGTCATCGACACCGGCATCCGCGGCCTTGTCCGTCACCTTGTGCCACCGATGCAGGGCGAAGGCGTCACCGCCGAGGAGGCCTATATGGCCACCAAACGCAGCTACGTGCGCATTGGCCGCGTGGTTGCCGTGGGCGCCGTGCTCGCGCTGATCACCAGCGCATGGAATGTGTCGCTGCTCAGCCTGCTGCAGGACCGCGCCGGCATCGCAGACAACCTCTTCAGCTTCGCCATGACCGTGATCGTCGGCTATGTCGTCTATGAAGGTGTCAGCCTTTATATCAACCGCCGCCTTGCGGCAGAGATGACCGCGCTTGGCATGAGCCAGGAAGATGCTGACAACGAAATGGGCGGCGGCGGTGCCACACGCCTCTCCACGGTGCTGCCACTGCTTCTGGTGACCGCACAGGGCGTGATCATCGTGATCTTTGGCCTGCTCTCAATCGGCAACCTCGGCATCGACATCACACCGCTGCTGGCTGGTGCCGGTATCGCCGGTCTGGCCATCGGCTTTGGTGCCCAGAAACTGGTGACAGACGTGGTCTCCGGCGTATTCTTCCTTGTGGATGACGCCTTCCGCGTTGGGGAATATGTCGAGATCGACGGCACCATGGGCGCGGTTGAGAAAATCTCGATCCGCTCCATGCAGCTGCGCCACCACCTCGGCCCGGTCCACACCATCCCTTATGGCGAAATCCCCAAGCTCACCAACTACTCGCGTGACTGGGTGATCATGAAGCTCAAATTCACCGTGCCGTTTGATACCGATCCCAATAAGGTCAAAAAGATCTTCAAAAAGATCGGTCAGGAGATGCTCACCGAAGAGCTCTACAAGGATGATTTCCTGCAGCCGTTCAAATCTCAGGGCGTGCTGGACATCGACGATGTCGGCATGATCATCCGCGGCAAATTCATGGCCAAGCCGGGCAAGCAGTTCATGATCCGCAAAGAGATCTACAACCGTGTCAAATCCGCCTTTGCTGAAAACGGCATCGATTTTGCCCGCCGCGAGGTGCGTGTTGCCCTGCCCGAGGCCGCCAAAGAGCTGCCCGCAGCAGAGCAAGCCGCGCTCACCGCCGCAGGGGCCGCCGCCGCCCAGCAGCAGGAGCAACAAGCCCCCGCCGCCGCGCCCAAAGGCCCAGACGGCTAAGGCTTTGCCCAAGGCACACCAAACAGACAAAGAGCCGCCCTCTTTTCGGGGCGGCTCTTTTCTTTGACGTACGCCCAAACCCGCATTTCACCTGCTCAAAGCGGCGGCACAGGTCGCGCCAGAAACACGCCATGATACCGATAACGTCAAACCCTCTTCCCCTTTGCGCGCGCCTGCCCTAAAAGCCCTTCAAACGCTACTTTTTGGGGGAAGCACGCACCATGCAGGAACCGGCCATCACCACCGATCTCATCGAAGCCCATGGACTGAAACCTGACGAATACGAGCTGATCCTAGAGATCATTGGCCGCGAACCCACATTCACCGAGCTGGGCATCTTCTCGGCGATGTGGAACGAGCACTGCTCTTACAAATCCTCCAAGAAATGGCTGCGCACCCTGCCCACCGATGGCCCTCAGGTCATCTGCGGCCCCGGCGAAAACGCGGGCATCGTCGACATCGGCGACGGCGACGCGGTTGTTTTCAAAATGGAAAGCCATAACCACCCGTCCTACATCGAGCCCTATCAGGGCGCGGCAACCGGCGTGGGTGGCATTCTGCGCGATGTCTTCACCATGGGTGCCCGTCCCATCGCGGCGATGAACTCCCTGTCCTTCGGTGAAACCGGCCACCACAAGACCAAACAGCTTGTGAACGGCGTGGTCGAAGGTGTCGGCGGCTACGGCAACTGTTTCGGCGTGCCAACCGTGGGCGGCGAAGTGCGCTTCCACCCGGCCTATAACGGCAACTGTCTTGTGAATGCGTTCGCCGCCGGTCTCGCCAAGACCGACGGCATTTTTTATTCCGCAGCCTCCGGCGTCGGCATGCCGGTTGTGTACCTAGGCGCGAAAACCGGCCGTGACGGCGTCGGCGGCGCAACCATGGCCTCTGCTGAATTTGACGACACCATCGAAGAAAAGCGTCCCACCGTTCAGGTTGGCGACCCCTTCACCGAAAAACGCCTGATGGAAGCCACGCTGGAGCTGATGCAAACCGGCGCCGTGATCTCCATTCAGGACATGGGCGCCGCAGGCCTCACCTGCTCCGCCGTGGAAATGGGCGACAAAGGCCAGCTTGGCGTGAAGCTCAACCTCGAAGACGTGCCACAGCGCGAAGACAACATGACGGCCTATGAAATGATGCTGTCTGAGTCTCAGGAACGCATGCTCATGGTGCTCAAGCCAGAGCTTGAAGCTGAGGCGCGCGCCGTGTTTGAGAAATGGGATCTCGACTTCGCCATCGTTGGTGAAACCATCGCAGAAGACCGCTTCCTGATCCTGCACAACGGCGAAGTCAAAGCCGACCTGCCGCTGTCTCCGCTGTCTGGCCGCGCGCCGGAATATGACCGCCCATGGGTGGAAACCCCAGCCGCAGAAGAGCTGGCCGAAGTGCCGCAGATCGACGGCATTGACGGTCTTAAGGCGCTGATCTCCTCGCCAAACTACGCTGGCAAACAGTGGGTCTATGAGCAATATGACACCACCGTCATGGGTGACACCGCACAGCGTCCCGGCATGGGTTCCGGCGTGATCCGCGTGCATGGCACCGACAAGAAGCTGGCCTTCACCTCTGACGTGACCCCACGCTACGTGAAAGCCAACCCGGTTGAGGGTGGCAAACAGGCGGTGGCCGAAGCCTTCCGCAACCTCTCAGCTGTGGGCGCCAAGCCTTTGGCAACAACAGACAATCTGAACTTCGGCAACCCCGAAAAGCCGGAAATCATGGGCCAGTTTGTGGGCGCAATCAAAGGCATCGGCGAGGCTGTGGCCGCGCTGGATATGCCCATCGTGTCCGGCAACGTCAGCCTCTATAACGAGACTGATGGCTCCGCGATCCTGCCAACCCCCACCATCGGTGCGGTTGGTCTCATCGCGGCAAACGAAGAGCCGATCCTCGGCGAAGTGCGCGACGGTCACGTGGCCCTGCTGATCGGGGACACCACCGGTCACCTCGGCCAATCGGCCTTGCTTGCCGAAGTCTTCAACCGCGAAGACGGCGACGCCCCACATGTGGATCTGGCAGCCGAGCGCAAACACGGCGAGTTCATCCGCGAAAACCGCGACTGGATCAAAGCCTGCACCGACCTCGCAGACGGCGGCCTTGCGCTGGCCGCCTTTGAGCTCGCCGAAGGCGCAGGCGTCGGTGTTCAACTGGATGTGGACGACACCCCAACCCTCTTTGGCGAGGATCAGGCGCGCTATCTGGTGGCCTGTAACTTCGATCAGGCCGAAGCGCTGATGATCAACGCCTCCAAGGCCGGTATCACCATCACAACCGTTGGCAAATTTGGCGGTGACACCGTGAAATTCGGCGGCTCTGAAGCCACGCTGGCCGAACTGTCAGACACCTTCCGCAGCAGCTTCGCTGCCGCCGTTGCCTGATCTCATGGAGGGCGGGCGCCCCACGCTTCCGCCCCTCACGGATGACTGTGCAAGCTGCGCAGCGCTTTGCTGCGTGGCTTATCCATTTGATGCGGATGAGGATTTTGCCCTCATCAAACGCGCAGACGATCCCTGCCCCAATCTCTCCGACAGCTGTTTCAACTGCACGATCCACGCCGATCTGATCCCGCGCGGCTTTGGCGGCTGCGTCGCCTATTCCTGTGCCGGGGCTGGCCAGCGTGTCACCCAAGAGCTGTTTGACGGAGAGCACTGGCGCGAAGATCCCGACCTTCTGGGCCATATGACCTATGCGCTGCGCGTCGTGCGCCCGATCCACGAAGCGCTCCTGCTTCTGCAACAGGCCGCGCAGATCCCGGTGCCCGCCAGCGTTGCTGCTCAGCGCGAAGCCCTTGTGGCCGCGCTCTGCCCCGAGGATCCAAAGTCCATATACGACTTTGAGGAGCCGGAGGTGCAGGACGCCCTCGCTGATGTGCCCGCCTTTCTGCAATCGCTCGCACCGTTTGTTTAAAAGCTTCCGCCGAAACCGACTTGCGGAGCATTCGGCCAAGCCCTACATTTTTTCTGAACAAGACAAAGGAACGCCTCCATGCCAATGACAGCTCACCAAATTGAGGAACTGCTGCGCGAGACCTTTCCAGATGCCGAAATCCAAGTCGGCGGCTCGGACGGTGTGCACATGTCCGCCATGGTGGTTGACGAAAGCTTCCGCGGTAAGAACCGCGTGCAACAACAGCGCGCCGTCTATGCCGCCCTCAAGGGCAAGATGGACGGGCCGTCGGGAGAGTTGCACGCCCTGGCCCTGACCACAAAGGCTCCGGAATAGTGCCCCTCAGCGGGCTGGCCGGTGGGCTGATCTTTGCGGTCTGCGCCCTTGGCGCATTGGTCGCATGGTTCAGCCGCAACCGCGGCCCGCTTGTGCAGGACGAGGAAGATCCCGACTACCATCACCTGCGCTCTGAATATCAATCCGGGGTTGGCGGTGGCGACACCCGCACATGGAAAGTCCCCAAAGACCCGCAGGAATACGCCCGCCTGTTTGTCCCAAAGGACACCTCAGACGGCAACAGCCCGAAATAGCCCCGCGTCAAAGCCTGCGAAACAAAAGCTACCCATTGGCATCTCGCAAATGCCTGACCTATATGTAAGGCAACAGGAACGCGGCCAACGCCAAAAGGAAATCAAAATGACCGACGTTAAAGACCGTATCGACGAAACCGTCAAAGCCAGCGATGTGGTGCTCTTCATGAAAGGCACCAAAGACATGCCCCAGTGCGGCTTCTCCTCCCGCGTGGCTGGCGTGCTGAACTACATGGGTGTGGACTACACCGACGTGAACGTGCTGGCCGACGAAGACGTGCGTCAGGGCATCAAGGATTACTCCGACTGGCCAACCATCCCGCAGCTCTACGTCAAAGGCGAGTTCGTGGGCGGCTGCGACATCATCACCGAGATGACCCTGTCCGGCGAGCTCGACACCATGTTTGACGACAATGGCGTGACCTACGACAAAGACGCCGCCGACAAAATCCGCGAAGCCAACGCATAAGCTTCCGGACATATCTTATTGAAAAGCCCCACCAAATCGGCGGGGCTTTTTTGTTGTCGAAAGGTCTGCCGCCTCAACGCTCATCACTTGCATAGCCCGGCACGCGGCCTTCCACGTGATAGATCTCCAGCCGCGCATCACGGCTCAGTCCGGCAGGATGGGAGCCCGCAGCCCCTTCCGGCACCTCGCGGCCGATCTCGGCATAATGCGCCACCCAGTCTTCCAGCAAAGCACCGCTCTGCACATCGCGAAAACTCAATGGCGTGTTGGGAAACACCGCCACCCCATTGTTGGCATGGCGAAACATCTCAAGGATCAGCTCACTGCAATAAAGCGCCTCGGGGCTGCTAGTGTAGTAGGGATCATAAGGCACACCCAGTCGCGACAGCCCAAAAGTCAGCGCCGCCGGGATCAACGGACGATAAGGCGCGCGCAGCCTGGCAAACATCAACCGTGGCCGCGCCTCACTACAGAGGCTCCGGTCTGAATACTCCGCCAGCGAGGTCACACGGACGGCCGGATCAATTGCCTCCAGAACCGACAACGCCCCGTCTTGAGCGACAACAATACCAACGTGGTTGACCCGTGCTCCACGGTGGCCTTCCACCACCGCAGAGATCAGATTGTCCTCCGCGCCCAAAGCGGCGAAAATCAAATCACCCGGGGCCAGTTGCGGCACGGATGGGCGGCTCACCCAGCCGCTTTCTCTTCCACCAGATCAGCCAGCGCTTCTGCGCGTGCGGCCATTTCGGCCATGGCTTGGGTCACAGCTTCAGGGATCACAGGCACTTCCACCTGCTCAGGCTCCGGAGCTGGCGCGTCTTTCAGCGCTTTGATCTCTTCGTCACGTGCCGCCAGTTTGGCTTCTGCCTCACGCAGCTGATCTTCCAGACCCGCGGTCTTATCCGCCAGCATCAGACCGGCCATCAAGAGCATTCGCGCTTCGGGAATGCGGCCCGCCTGTTCAATCAGAACCTTGGCCTGCTCATCCAGCATCTGCGCCGCTGCGCGCAGGAAATGCTGTTCTCCATCCTGGCAGGCGACCTCAAAAACCCGTCCGCCAATCTCAATCTGTACCTCAGGCATCAAGCTTCTCCTGTCTCATCTGCCATGGCCGGAGCCGCCTCTTCCACCTGTGGCTCGTCTGCCTCAGCTGCGTCTTCCGCCGCGGTGCCCTGCACCAGCGGGCGCAGCTCTGCGAGGATCAGCGCCGTTTCGGTCACCTCAGCTTCGCGCAAAGCGGTCAGCGTCGCCAGATCGGCTTTCAGCGCCTCGTTCACAGCGGATGGATCGACCATCTCGCCTTTCTCGACCTGATCACGCAGCACCTGATTGGTGGTGCGCTCACGCCGCGCCATCTGGCGCAAGCGGCGCAGACGTTTGGCAAGCTCGTCAAGCAAGGCCCGGTTGGCTTCAACCTCAGGGCTCACGCCCCCCGCATCCGCAGCACTCGGTGCCGCGCTCGCAGCCTCTGCCGCCTCTTCGGCTGCATCCGCTGCCGCGGCCGCCGCTGTTTCTGCAGCTTCGGCGCGGGCCTCAGCGGCGATCAGCGACTGAGAAGCCTCTTCCTGTGCGGCTTCAGCAATCTTTACGGTATCCTCAGCGGCGGCGCGGGCTTCTTTCTCTGCGGCCAGCTCTGCTTCCAGATCCGATTGGCGCGCGGTCAATGCCCGAACGCGCTCTTCCATTTGTGCGGTGACCAGCGCCTCATTTTCCAGCGCCCGCCGCAAGGCTTGAACATCTTCACCCTCATCAGGCTCAGCAACCACAGCCTGCATCGCATCCACGCCGCGTCCAATCCGCTCCAGCGCAGCGCTCAACCTGCCTTCAAGTTCGCTGATGTCACTCATTTGCCTCGTCCTTTCTGGTCCGGTTCTTATTGACCCGTGTATCGCGCCGATACAGCTATCGCAGTCGCGAATCGCCGCCAAGCGCATAATGTCGCGATCTTATCCAATGGACAGGCAAAATGCGCCCCCCCAAGGCCTGAAATCCCGTCAGGTTCCGAAAGCGGCTCTGAGCCCGGCAAAGCCTTTAAAAAACGGTATTCCGGCGGCGTGGCGTGTTGCTATTGGCCATAATCCTGCTATTGACCCAGCAACCAAAACCCCAACCCAGAGGAGCGCAAGACGTGGACATCGCCGCCCTGCGTGAAAAGAACCCTGAACATTGGATGAAAGCCACCGCCATTCGTGCTCTGACACTGGACGCTGTGGCCGCTGCAAACTCCGGTCACTCTGGCATGCCGATGGGCATGGCGGATGTGGCGACTGTGCTGTTTGAAAAGCACATGAAGTTTGACGTTGCCGCGCCAAACTGGCCGGACCGCGACCGTTTCATCCTGTCTGCTGGCCACGGCTCCATGCTGATCTATTCGCTGCTCTATCTCATGGGTGACAAGCAGGTCACGCTGGAGCAGGTGAAGAACTTCCGCCAGATGGGCGCGCTCACCGCGGGCCACCCGGAAAACTTCCTGATCGACGCCGTGGAAACCACCACCGGCCCGCTTGGTCAGGGCATCTCCAACGCTGTGGGCTTTGCCATGGCCGAAGAGATCCAGCGCGCGCAATACGGCCGCAAGCTGGTGGATCACTACACCTATGTGATCGCAGGCGACGGCTGCCTGATGGAAGGTATCTCCCAGGAGGCCATCGGCCTTGCGGGCCGCCACAGCCTCGGCCATCTGATCGTGCTCTGGGACAACAACAACATCACCATCGATGGCACTGTTGAGCTCTCTGACCGCACCGATCAGGTCAAGCGTTTCAAAGCTTCCGGCTGGCATGTGCTGGAAATCGACGGCCACGATCCGGAAGCGATCGACGCCGCCATTGAGACTGCCAAGAAAACCAAGAAACCGTCCATGATTGCGTGCAAGACACACATCGCAATCGGCCACGCGGCTCAGGACACTTCCAAAGGCCACGGCGCCCTGACCGACGCAGAGCAGCTCGCTGCCGCCAAAGAGGTCTACGGCTGGCCCGGTGCGGCTTTCGAAGTGCCTGCCGACATCAAAGCCCAGTGGGAAGCCATCGGCGCCCGCGGTGCAGAAGAGCGCGCCGCATGGGAAGGCCGCTTTGCTGAGGCCTCCAAGCAGAAGCAGGACCGTTTCAACCGCGCCTACGCGTTGGAAGCCCCGAAAAAGCTCTCCGCAACCGTGAAAGCGCTGAAAAAGCAGATCTCTGAGGATCAGCCTTCCGTCGCCACCCGGAAATCTTCCGAAATGGCGCTGGCAGCGATCAACCCGATCATGCCGGAAACCGTGGGTGGCTCTGCTGACCTGACCGGGTCCAACAACACCAAGACCGGCGACCTCGGCGTGTTTGACACCGACAACCGCAAAGGTCGTTATGTGTATTGGGGCATCCGTGAGCACGGCATGGCCGCTGCGATGAACGGCATGGCGCTGCACGGCGGCATCCGCCCCTACGGCGGCACCTTCTTCTGCTTCACCGACTATGCACGCCCCTCCATGCGTCTGGCCGCTCTGAGCAAAATCCCCACCGTCTTCGTGATGACCCACGACTCCATCGGTGTGGGCGAAGATGGCCCAACCCACCAGCCGGTTGAACACCTCGCAATCTGCCGTGCGACCCCGAACACCTATGTGTTCCGTCCAGCGGACTCCGTGGAAACCGCAGAGGCCTGGGAAATCGCGCTGACCAGCAAAGAGACCCCTTCCGTGATGGCCCTGACCCGTCAGAACCTGCCAACCGTGCGCACCGAGCACAAACTGGCAAACCTGACCGAGAAAGGGGCTTATGTGCTGGCCGAGGCCGAGGGCAAACGTCAGGTGATCCTGATCGCCACCGGCTCTGAAGTCTCCACCGCGATGGAAGCCAAGGCGCTTCTGGAAGCGGAAGGCATCGGCACCCGCGTGGTCTCCATGCCCTGCATGGAGCTCTTCGCACAGCAGGACGAAGCCTACCGCCGCAAGGTGCTTCCAGCCGGCGCAGCTGTACGCGTTGGCGTAGAGGCGGCTGTGCGCGCAGGTGGCTGGGATCAGTGGCTGCTGGGCGAACGCGCCCGCGCAGGCAAATCCGACTTCGTCGGCATGTCAAGCTTCGGCGCCTCCGCCCCGGCGGGCGAGCTGTTTGAAAAGTTCGGCATCACCGCAGCCAATGTGGCGGAAAAAGCCAAAGCCCTGCTGTAAGAACGGATCATAACCTATTGAAAAGGCGCCCCATCAAGGGCGCCTTTTTAACGGGTCTTCGGTCTAAGTGTTGCTACTCTTTTGCTTTGGCAGATGCAGCCATTTCATCAAAGGGCCACCCGCTAAGCTCAAAGTCAGCACAATCATGTGCGCCCACTTCAAAACCCTCCGAAAAAACCAGCAAGTCTCCATCCAGCCGTTCAATTTCGATACGGTCAGACAGCAATTTCGGCACGCATTCCGCTCTTGGTAGATCGCCATTCCACCCCCCTAGAGGGGCGTAGGGAACAGGTTTGAACGGCTTGATTTCAAAAGCCTTTTCGAAGCCCCCCACACAATTCTCGCGGTTTTTCTCTGGCAATTGAGAGTCAACTGGAAATCCTTCTTGCGTACAGGCCATGCCATGAACAAGCATGTTGTCGTCCCAAACCACTTTATCAAACGCTTTTCGCTCAGAGCTCAAATCTTCCGGATAGTCTTTTTCGAAGAGTCCCAGAAGTGTGTAGTGGTCTCTCCAATACCGAGTAGTTACCCTTTTTACATATGCTGTCCGCGTCTGCACCGAGTTAAACAACGACCAGAGATTGTGACGCTCTTTCGCAGACTTTTCGGTTTTCTGTTCAGGTTTGAAGAACTTAAATATCTTGCCACCTTGATTGTTCTGCTGCCCCGGTTTGCCCGGGCGACGATTATTGAGCACCCGATTGCCGATAATAAGCATGTCTCTGATGCTTACCTGGTCGGTCGAATAGACTGCGTGAACATTGTAGAACGCATTGTTTACAATGTACCAGTTTTGCGCACCGGTCTCAGGCTCGATAGCGTTGTCGCGAATGAAGGAAAATTGATTGCGATAGATCGCGACATCTCGATTGCGCGCCACCAGAGGGCGGCCGGCATCATCCGATGTCAACAGCGATGCATCCTTATCATCCATATCCATTCGAATGGCATTAAACGCATGTCGAATGTCACAATCGCGAATGGTCAGCCCACCTTCGATGTTATAGCTGCCAAAAAATGCTCCATTGAAGTGACTGAAGTCGCGATAACCGGGTGACGCTTTCACCTGTCCCCAATCAACACGTCCGTCCCACATGTCGTATTCCGGATCCTGTATCCAGACACATTGTTCAATCAGAATATCACGACAGGCTCTATACGCCAGTTGTCGCGCATAAACAAAAAACCGCCCCCGTTCAGCCTCGCATTTCCGAACGGTTATGTTCTGAGCCGCCCTAAAATAAATGGCTGACGGCCAGCAACGGTCAAATTTGAGATGTTCCAAAACAATATGCTCAGCGTGAAACAACTTGATGAACGCAAAATCGCCATCCCGTGGATCTATTCCCGCGAGACGCCCATCTTCGGGCTTCCGCTGTCCGTCAAGCAACGGCGGTTGACCAGGATCATAGGCCGTAACGGTGATTGGCAAGCCAGGCTTGCCTGATGATCGCAAAACAACTGGATCAGTATAATTACCGGGCCAAAGCAAGACCTGATCTCCCGGCTGCGCCCGATTCAAAGCTGTTTGCAGCTCGTCGACCCACACGGTTTTTTTGTTTATCTCATAGTACCCTGGCTTGGCGGCAGCCAACAATCTAGCCATCTCACATACCCCACTTCACAAAAGAACACTCTGATATTGAGGTCTGACATCAATAAAAATCAACTATGAAGCAATTTCGAACACCACTTGGTTCCGGTATCTAAAACGACGCTCCAGACAGAAGAGGCAATCCAAAGAAGAGAGAAGCAACATTTACTCGAAGTTTAAGCTGTGAACCTCACGTGAATCGCGCCATCTGTCCAAGCGCCGGGTGCACATGTTTCCACATTCCCCCTATCCTTCCGCATCGTAACCCTCTATCAGCAGCGGAACGCCAATGGGCCAAGGCCCCAGCTCAGGACCCCAACATGCTGCTCACCCTTGCCAAGCGGATCCTCCTGCTGCCCGTCGGCCCAGCCATCTTTCTGTTTCTGGCTTTTGCCCCCACGGTCTGCAGCACCAGAAAAGGTTTTCGTGGCTGGTACTGGCGCCGGGTGTCGCGTGCCTGCTCCTTGCTGCTGTGGTTTCTGGATGTGAAGGTCGAAATCTCAGACGCCGCCCGCGAGGCGCTGCGCACTGATGAAAACTCCATCATCGCGGTCAATCACCGCAGCCATCTGGATGGGTTCACCATGCTGCATGTGATCCCCGACGAAAAATGGGTGACTTTCGGGGCCAAGAAAGAGCTCTGCGAAGCCGCGCTTCTGAAGCGTGGTTTTGAGGGCGCAGGCCTTTTGACGATTGACCGCCAAAAGGGCCGTGATGCGCTTTCCTCGCTCACCGGGGCGATCACAGAGATGCCCGCGCGCCGCTCCCCGATCCTCTTTGTCGAGGGCACCCGTTCCACCAAGCCGGGGCTTGCACCGTTTAAAGCAGGCGCCGTTCTGATCGCCCAGCAAACCGGCCGCGCCATCCGTCCTTTTGTGATCAGCCACTCCGACAAGCTCCTGCCACGTGGCAAGGTCTTCCCGTTCAAAGGCACCGTCCACATCGATGTGCTCGATCAGATGAGCTTTGCCAATGATGAGAACACCGACGCTGCGGTCGCCCGACTGCGCGGCGCAATGGCGCGTGCCTATGACGCGCAAACCGGTGAAACCACCCCTGAGGTCTGAGCAAGCGCCGCCCCCAGCCGCAGCTTAGCGGCGCATGTCTTTCCAGCGGCGCAGCAGCCAGTACCACTGATCCGGCTTTTCCAGAATACGGGCCGACAGATTGTCGTTAAACGCCTGTGTCATGGTGCGCGGATCGCTGGGCTCAATCGGCGCTTCAAATTCCACATCAATGTCAGAGCTGTTGTCCCGCCGCGTGCCAAACACCGGCATAAACGGCACATCGTATTTGAGCGCCAGCCGTGCCGCCGCCAGCGAGGTCAGCGCATCAAACCCCAGAAACGGCATCATCTCACCGTCCACGGTTTTCTCATCCAGCAGGATCGCCACAAATCCACCGGCGCGCAGATGGCGCACCATCGCCTTGGTGCCATTTGGCCCCGTGGTCAGCGCGGGCCGCCCGCCCTGCTCAATGCCGCGTGACAAGAGCCGCTGATAATGCCGATTGCTCTGACGCCGATAGACCCCGGCGGTCTCCATACCGCGATGCTTCAGCACCGCACGCACAGCTTCCCATTGCCCGAAATGGCCAGACACAAGGATCGCCCCTTTGCCCTCGGCGCGGGCCTTCTCCAAAATCTCAAGACCGGGGCCTGAGATGTGGAAATGCTCCTGCCCTGCCTGAAACTCGGTGTTGTGGAACACCTCAAACAGGGTCCGCCCCATGTTCTGCCCCATCTTCCGGCTCAGGGCCAACCGCTCTGCCCGCGGCATATCCGGATAGATGCGCAGAACCTCCCGGTCAAACCGCCGCCGCGCAATCGGGATCCAGCGCATGACCCAGCCAATCATATTGCCAAGGCTGCGCGCCCGCTTGTCATACCTGCGCCATTTCGACGAGGTCAGCGCGGTCCACAAAGGAATATAGCGCAGATGTTGCCAGATGTATTTTACAGGACGTGCAAGCATTTGCTCTGTATGGGCTAGTTTGCGGGTATGTCCAATCCAATAAGTGTCACACCCGCAAAAATCTGAAATGCGCGTTTAAAAAACGCCGTGATCGGCGATCTTACGCCAATGCGCGCATCATGCTTAATGCGCGGCCTCTTCGCCTTTGCCAAAGATCGCGCCCCAGATCGGGCCAATCACTTTGGTCGCCACCGGGATCAAAGCCGCACCAAGCACGAGGCCAAAGACCCCGTCCATGGCCGCCTTGCTGGTCCATTCCACAAAACCCTCATAGGCCGCCGGAACCGCATGGCCCGCCGCATAGGCCCAATCATGAATATGATGGCCAAGCCAGCCAAAGCCCAGCTCTTCCAGACCATGGATCACAATGGAGCCCCCAACCCACAGCATCGCTGCCGTGCCAACAAGGGTCAGCAGTTTCATAAAATAGGGCATGCCACGCACCAGCCCGCGGCCAATCGCACGGGTCAGCGACCAGTCACCGCCCGCATACATCGCCAGCCCCACATCATCCATCTTCACGATCAGCGCCACAGAACCATAAACCGCCACGGTGATGCCCACCCCGGCCAGCGCCAATGTGGAGGCTTCCATCCAGAAATTGCTCTCCGGAATGCCCGAAAGGATGATGGTCATGATTTCCGCAGACAGGATGAAATCCGTCTTGATGGCGCCTGCGGCTTTCTTCTCTTCCAGATGCGCCGGATCGCCCTCGGCCTCGTCTTCTGCGCCATGATGGGTGTCATGTGGCACAAAGGCGTGCAGCACTTTTTCAGCGCCTTCAAAACAAAGGTAGGCCCCGCCCAGCATCAACAGCGGCGAAATCAGCCAGGGGGCAAAATTGGCCAGCAGCAATGCCGCCGGCAGCAGGATCAACAGCTTGTTGCGGATCGAGCCTTTGGCGATTTTCCAGATAATCGGCAGCTCGCGCTTGGCTTCAAACCCATGCAGGTATTTCGGTGTAACCGCCGCATCATCGATCACCGCGCCCGCCGCCTTGGCACTGGCCTTCGCCGCGCCTGCCGCCACATCGTCAATCGAGGCCGCCGCCACTTTGGCAATGCCTGCCACATCATCCAACAACGCAAGCAATCCGCCAGCCATCTGCACCTCTCCTGTCGCCCTGTTCCCTTATCGGGTGTTTGATCCTAGATGCCTGATCTGTGCAGATTTGCCTAGGGGGAAGTCTGACCCGAAGATGCCAACCCTGCGCAGCACAGACAGGAGGCGCCCCGCGTGTTGCGCCTGCCCCCGTTGCGACGCCCCTGCGCTTAACACAGACGTTTTATTCGCGGAGCCGAAACGACACCGACGCAATACCGACGGGATACAGCCGCGATACCGCAAGCCAAAACCGCATCAATTTAAAGGTTAAACCGCCGACAAACTCACCGCTTGCCGAGCCGGTCCAGCAGCGCCTCATTGACCGCAGGCGGCACAAATTTGGACACATCCCCATCCAGCCGCGCGATCTCTTTCACCAGCTTTGAGGCAATCGCCTGATGCTTCAAATCGGCCATCAGAAAGACGGTCTCGATGCTCGCATCCAAGGCACGGTTCATGCCAACCATCTGGTATTCATACTCAAAATCCGTGACCGCCCGCAGGCCGCGCACGATTATCTGAGCGCCCACCTCTTTGGCACAATCAATGAGCAGGTTTTCAAAGGGATGCACCAGAATTTCGACGCCGGTTTCTTCCGCCAGCTTGGCGCATTGCCCCTCGATCATGGCCACACGCTCTTCCAGCGAAAACAGCGGGCCTTTGTCGCGGTTGATCGCAACGCCAATCACCAGCCGGTCCACCAATTGTGTGGCGCGGCGAATAATATCGATGTGACCCAAAGTGATAGGGTCAAACGTGCCTGGGTAAAGCGCTGTGCGCATGGCATCCTCCCGTGGTCCTGCGCGCACGCAACATTATTGCGCGGCCATTTGCAAGACCTGTTTTCAGGATAGGTATTTCTGCGGGACTAAGACGTTGCGGCACCTCAGTGCCCCATGATCATGCCTTCCAATGCGTCCTTTTCCATCGCCAGTTCTGAGAGGCGCGCCTTGACCGTATCACCCAGCGAAATAAGCCCCACCAGCGCGCCGTCTTCCATCACCGGCATGTGGCGGAACCGCCCCTGGGTCATCTTCTCAAGCACGCTCACCGCATCATCATTGCGGGCACAGGTGACAAGCTCGGTTGTCATATAGTCGTCGATCTTGTCAGACAGACAGCCCACCCCGCGTTTGGCAAGCTGGCGCACGATGTCGCGCTCAGACAGAATGCCCAGCGGCACAACGCCGTCCTCAGACACGATCACCGTGCCAATGCCTTTATCGGAAAGGATTTTTGCCGCATCAGACACCAAGGTTCCAGGCTTTACCGTCAGCACACCTTCGGACCCTTTGGACTTGAGTATCTGATGAACGAGCATAGTGACCTCCGATATAAACTATAAGTAAGTCAAGCGTTGCCGCTCCTTAATCGCATGTCAAGCTTGCGCTTCCAGATGGGCCACCTCTTGCCGCATGCCTTCACAGAGCGCCTCAGAGAAGCGGTTGAGCCGCTCCAGCCGCCGATCATCCGCATGCCGTATGAGATAAAAGCTCCGGGTCAGGGAAATCTGATCCGGCAATATCTTCACCACACCCCGAGCTGACGGAATGGCAAAGTCATGCACCACCCCGATGCCCGATCCCGTGCGCACCCAGTTGAACTGCACCGAGGCCGAGTTTGACGCAAGGCGCACCCGCTCTACACCCACCTCACTGAGGTAGTCGAGCTCCTTGTCAAAAATCATGTCCGGAATATAGCCGGTCACCAGATGGTCCTTGAGATCGGCCACCTCATTGATCTTGGGATGATTGCGCAGATACCAGCGCGCCGCCCCCAGATGCAGCTTGTAGTCGGTGATCTTCTGAACCGTCAGTCGCCCGGCCGTGGGCGCACTTACGGCGACCACCAGATCGGCCTCACGGCGTGACAGGCTCACCACACGGGGCAGCGCCACAATCTGAATATCCAGATCCGGGTTATCCTCCGCAATCCGCGCACAGACCTGCGGCAACAGAAAATTGGCCACCCCGTCAGGGGCCCCGATACGGATCTGCCCAGACAGCCCCGTGCTTTGCCCCACCATTTCCTCAGTGGCTTCCTGAAGGCTCTGCTCCACCCGAAGCGCGTGGCTCATCAGGCGCTGCCCTGCATCGGTCAACGCATAGCCTGTTGGCGATTTCACAAACAATGGCGCCTCAAACGCGGTCTCAAGCCGCGCCACACGCCGCCCCACCGTTGCCGGATCCACCTGCAGCCGCCGCCCGGCCGCCGAAAGGCTCTCTTCGCGCGCCACCGCCAGAAACACCCGCATGTCATCCCACTGAACCATCACCCTGCCCCCTCTGTATTTTTGCAAAACAGTTTTGAACAGTTGTCTCTTTTCCACACATTTTTGCAAGCCTATTGTGTCGCCAAAGTTCAATGGAGGATGCCATGAAAGAGTTGACTCACTACATTAACGGCGAACACGTGAAAGGCACGTCTGGCCGTTTTGCCGAAGCCCGTAACCCGGCCACTGGCGAAATCATCAGCCAGGTGCCACTGGCAAGCCCAGCTGAACTGGACGCAGCTGTTGCAAAAGCGGCCGTCGCGCAAAAGGAATGGGCCAAGGTGAACCCGCAGCGTCGCGCACGCGTGTTCATGAAGTTCGGTGCCCTGATCAACGAGCACATGGACGAGCTGGCAGAAATCCTGTCCAAAGAGCACGGTAAGACCCTGCCCGACGCCAAAGGCGATATCCAGCGTGGTCTGGAAGTTGTCGAAGTCTGCATGGGCGCACCTGCCATGAACAAAGGCGAGTTCGTCGGCGACGCAGGCCCAGGCATCGACCTGTATTCCATCCGTCAGCCTCTTGGCGTTGTTGCGGGCATTACCCCGTTCAACTTCCCTGCGATGATCCCGCTGTGGAAAATGGCACCCGCTGTTTCCTGCGGTAACGCAATCATCCTGAAACCTTCCGAGCGCACACCAAACACCGCAATGCGTCTGGTTGAACTGTTCAAAGAAGCAGGCGTGCCCGATGGTGTGGTTCAGGTTGTTCACGGCGACAAAGAGTGCGTTGACGCGATCCTCGACAACGAAACCATTCAGGCCGTTGGCTTTGTGGGTTCGACCCCAATCGCTCAGTACATCTATGGTCGTGCGGCCGCAAACGGCAAGCGCGCTCAGTGCTTTGGCGGCGCGAAAAACCACATGGTCATCATGCCCGACGCGGACATGGACAAAGCAGCAGACGCGCTGGTTGGCTCAGGCTTTGGCGCCGCTGGCGAACGCTGCATGGCGATCTCTGTTGCGGTTCCAGTTGGCAAAGGCACTGCTGACGCGCTGGTCGAGCGTCTGGTTCCAAAAATCGAGAGCCTGAAAGTGGCCCCATACACCGGTGGCGACGATGTTGACTACGGCCCGGTTATCACCGCTCAGGCCAAAGACCGCATCGAAGGCCTGATCACCTCGGGTGTTGATCAGGGCGCGACACTGCTGACAGACGGCCGTGGCCTGAACATTCAGGGCTATGAAGAAGGTTACTTTGTTGGCCCGACCCTGTTTGACAACGTGACCTCGGACATGGAGATCTACAAAGAAGAGATCTTTGGCCCGGTTCTGTCCATGGTGCGTCAGGACAACTATGAGGACGCGCTGCAGCTGGTCATGGACAATGAATACGGCAACGGCACCGCGATCTACACCGGCGACGGCGACGTGGCCCGCGACTTCGTGAACCGTGTGAACGTCGGCATGGTTGGCGTAAACTTCCCAATCCCAGTTCCGCTGTCTTACTTCTCCTTTGGCGGCTGGAAGAAATCTGGCTTTGGCGATCTGGACCAATACGGCCCCGACGCGTTCAAGTTCTACACCCAGACCAAAAAGGTCACCTCGCGCTGGTTCTCCGGCATCAAGGACGGTGCTGCGCTGAACTTCAAAGCGATGGATTGATCCACAATCCAAACTGTGTTGATGTACCGAAAGGGGCGGCATTGCTGCCCCTTTTTTTGGCGTAACACGGGGCAAAAATGTCGGTCTCTTTCAAAATACTGTCCTCTCTGGGCGTGGTCTATGTGCGCTATGAGGGCTTTGCGAATATGTCCGATACGCTGACCGCCTTTGCCGAATATGCCCAACATCCAGAGTTCCGCCCCGGCCAGAAGCAGCTGGTGGATCTCACCCATCTCACCGGATGGGACGAAGACTTCCTCGAACTCATGAAAATTCAGGCCCAAAAGGCCGACGCCTTCACCGGCAACAACGCCCAGACCCTGATCGTCTACCTCGCCCCCACACCCGCAGGCCAAAAGCTCGCCCGCATCGCGCTGCGCAGCTGGGAGCCTTTCCCAGCCGTGGTGCCCATGGTGCAGGAAAAAGAGCAGCCCGCCCTATCGATCCTTGGCCTGCCATATGACACGATCAACCAGCTGTTGAGCCGCGCTGTTTAAGCGCCCGTCAGCTCTTATATTTTTAGACATTTTGTCCGTATTGGAGCGCCCATACCCCTGCGTTTTAAGGTGGCGTTAAACCCGTCACCTCAGTAGTGATCGCCAGTTCGTCACCACACGAAGAGTCCCTATGGCGCGCGCAACACTCCCAAACCTCTCCACAGTCACAGCCCTCTTTCAGGCGTTTCTGCTCTCTGTCCTCATGTTCAGCCTGCCTCAGCCCGCGCAGGCTCAAAACGCCGTTTCCGGCGTGCATTTTGATCTGACAGAGCGTGACTTTCACGAAACGCCTTATGCGATGCTCAACGGCGATTGGTGGTTTGAATTTGGCGCACACCTGACACCGGAAGAGGCCCATGATGCTTTCATAGCAGATAATCTGGACGCCATCGCCGTGCCATCTGACTGGCGCGACACGCTCACAGAGGCCAACACCAACCCGTTCTCCCACGGCATCGCCACCTATCTCAGCCGCATCTCCCTGCCGGATGATCCCCACAACCACCTGATCCTCGTGTTGCCTCGCGTGGCCGATGCCTATGTGGTTTACTGGATCCCGGCGAATGATCCCGCGAACTGGCATGAACTTGGCGAAGATGGCACCCTCAGCGGCCCCATCGTGCCCGCCCACACCATGCGCGCCTACAGCCTCGAAGACTTTAGCGACGGCTACCTCATGGTGCATGTGCGCAAAGAGCTGCAAAGCTACGGCGGCATTCTCCGCGCGCCCTATATCGCGCAATCCGGCGCGTATCAGAACTACCTGCAGATGCTGCGCCTCAGCGACGGCATGGTCATGGGCATCACGCTCTTTGTCTCCATCTTCAACCTGTTCCTGTTCCTGCTCTACCGCAAAGATCCGGCCACACTGATCCTGGCGTTGGGTGGCTTCGCGCTGTTTTTGCGCGCGCTCACCATGACCGGCACGCTGGAAATCATCCTTGGCATGAACCTGCGCAGCTTCCTGACACGGCTGGAAATCGCCGACATCCTGCTCATTGCCTGGACCACCTACGCCATGCATCAGGCCCTGCTGTGGCGTCGCTTCAGCAATCTGAAAGGCCCGATCCTGATCGGCATGGTGGGCATGCTCGGCGCGGCCTTCATCTTCACGGCCCCCCTGCCGCAGGTCACCGAAGCCATCTCTCTGGTGCACCTCTATTGTTTCGCAACCTTTGTGTTGATCCTGGCCACCAGCGCCCGCGCCATCAGAGTCAAACAGCCGGACGCATGGTTCTACTCCGTTGGTTGGCTTTTACCGATGACCGCTGGTCTTCATGACATCTACACCAGCAACCACTTTGGCGGCATCTACCTCGCCAATCCGGCGTTTCTGATCTTCATCTCGGTCTACAGCTGGAAGGTCGGCCACCGCGTGATCACCGAACTCAACCGCGCAGAATTCCTGCGTCAGGCCCGCAAGAACCTCACAGAGCTGCACCAAAACGCTATGGCCTCCGCGCGCCATGACCAGCTCACCGGCCTCTTGGACCGCCACGCCTTTGACGATGAGCTGCTTCTGGCCTGGCAGGAGAAAGACAGCTGCGACGATGGCCTCTCTCTTGTGGTTCTGGAAATCGACTCGTTCCAGGCAATCGCAGCCACCCACGGCCAAGAAGTCGCCGACATGACCCTGCGCAGCGTTGCCGAGCTGCTCAGCCATTCACTGCTGCGCAAAACCGATCGGATCTGCCGCTACCAAGAGGCCTCCTTCATGTTCCTGCTGCCCTGCGCCAACGGCAGCAAAGCCCGTGAGGTTGCCGAGCGCGTGCGCCACCGCATCAAACTGCACGAAGTCACCCTCGACGCGGGTGTTCACCTGCGCCTGCAGGCCAGCTTTGGCCACGCCACCGCCGAGCCCAATGCCGAAGGCCATTGCCATCAGTTGGTCCAACAGGCCCAGCTGGCGCTGGATCACGCCCAGACCTGCGGCACCGGCATGATCGCGGGCTTTGATGCGCTGACCACCGCACAGAAAGCGCGGCTGCACTACTGGCTGACCTCGCCTGAAGCCAACAGTGACATCGAGGCAGCGCACGTCAAACTGCACAGCCAAAGCTGGACCAAAGCCAGCTGACACCCTCTGCATTTCTGCAAAACCACTCTGCGTTTTCGCCGCGCAATCCTTGGTATTTTGCCGCTTTCTTCCTTTGCAATGCATCGGGATCGGTGTTAATTTAACAACTGTTCAATTCGCGGAGGGGAGGCCGCGAAGCGCGCAGCTTTTGGCGGCTTCGGTCTCTTCCAGCATCAGCACCGCATCCGGCGCAATCTGCGCCTGGAATGTGACCAGAGGAAGAGACATGGATTTTGCACTGACCGAAGAACAGACCCTGATCTTTGATATGGCCAAAGGATTTGGCGAAGAGCACATCGCGCCTTTTGCCCAAGACTGGGAAGCCGCAGGCACCATCCCCAAAGCCCTCTGGCCTCAGATCGCAGAGCTGGGTCTGGGCGGCATCTATGTGTCAGAGGCCTACGGCGGCTCTGGCCTCTCCCGCCTTGACGCCACATTGGTTTTTGAAGCCCTCGCCATGTCCTGCCCCTCCGTTGGCTCCTTCCTGTCGATCCACAACATGTGTGGCGGCATGATCGACAAATTCGGCTCTGAAGAGACCAAACAGAAATGGCTGCCCGAACTCTGCGCCATGAACAAAGTCTTCTCCTATTGCCTCACAGAACCCGGCTCAGGCTCTGACGCCTCCGCCCTCAAAACCCGCGCGGAGCGCAGCAACGAAGGCTATGTGCTCAATGGCACCAAAGCCTTCATCTCCGGCGGATCCTATTCCGATGCTTACGTCTGCATGGTGCGCACCGGCGATGACGGCCCCAAAGGCATCTCCACCGTGGTGGTTGAAGACGGCACCGAAGGCCTGTCCTTTGGCGCATTGGAGAAGAAAATGGGCTGGCTTGCCCAGCCAACCTCTCAGGTGCAGTTTGACGATTGCAAAGTGCCCGCCGACAATCTGATCGGCGAGGAAGGCAAAGGCTTCAGCTACGCGATGAACGGTCTGGACGGCGGCCGCCTCAATATCTCCGCCTCAGCCCTTGGCGGCGCACAGAAAGCACTCGATATGACCGTGCAATACATGTCAGAGCGCAAAGCCTTCGGCAAATCCATCAACCAGTTTCAGGCACTCCAGTTCCGCCTGGCTGAGTATGAAACCAAGCTACAGGCTGCCCGCACCTTCCTGCGTCAGGCCGCATGGAAGCTCGACAACGGCGACCACGAGGCCACCAAATTCTGCGCCATGGCCAAGCTCATGGTGACCGACGCCGCCTTTGAAGTGGCCAACGGCTGTTTGCAACTGCACGGCGGCTACGGCTATCTCGCGGATTATGGCATCGAGAAAATCGTGCGCGACCTGCGCGTGCACCAGATTCTGGAAGGCACCAATGAAATCATGCGTCTGATCATTTCCCGCCAGATGATTGCGGCGTAACCCAAAGACGGAGCGCAGACGTGTCTGACATCCACATCCGCAAGGCGGGCCAAACCGGCCGCATCACCTTTACCCGCACCAAGGCGCTCAATGCGATGTCTTATGACATGTGCCGCGCGATTGAGGCCGCGCTGGACACATGGCGCGCGGATGATGCGGTCAAGATGATCGTGATTGATGCGGAAGGCGACAAAGCCTTCTGCGCGGGCGGCGACATTGCCGAACTTTACGACACCGGCACCAAAGGCGATTTCAGCTTTGGCCAGACGTTCTGGGCCGATGAATACCGCATGAACGCCAAACTGTTTGAGTTCCCCAAACCTGTGGCCAGCTTCATGCAGGGCTTCACCATGGGCGGCGGCGTCGGCGTCGGCTGCCACGGCTCTCATCGCATTGTGGGCGACAGCAGCCAGATCGCCATGCCTGAGGTTGGCATCGGCCTTGTCCCTGATGTGGGCGGCTCGCTCATTCTGGCGCAGGCTCCGGGGCGTCTGGGCGAATACCTCGGCCTCACCGCGGCCCGACTGGGCGCGGCAGACGCGATCTACACAGGTTTTGCCGATTACTACATCCCAGAAGACCGCTGGCCAGATCTCATCGCCCGGCTGGAAGACACCGGCGATTGGGAGCTGATCGACGCCGCCGCACAGCCCATTGCATCCGGTCCGCTGAAACAACAGTGCGATCAGATCAACGCCCATTTCGGCGGCGAGCGCCTGAGCGACATTCTCACCTCACTGCAAGACAGTGACAGCGACTTTGCCAAAGACGCGCTCAAGAAACTCTCGCGCAACTCTCCCATCGCCATGGGCGCGGCGCTTGAGATCATTCACCGCGTGCGCGGCCTGCCTGAAATCCGCTTCGCGCTGGATCAGGAGTACCGCTTCACCTTCCGCGCCATGGAACACGGCGATTTTCTGGAAGGCATCCGCGCACAAATCATCGACAAAGACCGCAATCCGCAATGGAAATACACATTGCAAGCGCTCCCGCCCATGGCTGTCACCAATATGGTGCTGCCGCTTGGCGCGGATAAGCTGACGTTTGAATAAGGGAGGCAATCGCCATGAAGATCGGATTTATTGGACTTGGCAACATGGGCGGCCCCATGGCGGCCAATCTGGCCAAGGCGGGCCACGAGGTCACAGGCTTTGACATGGCAGATGTCGCCATCGAAGGCGTCACCATGGCCCCTTCCGGTGCCGAGGCCGCTGCGGGGGCCGATATGGTCATCACCATGCTGCCCAACGGTGCGATCCTGCGCGCTGTGGCGGCGGAGATCATTCCGGTGATGTCCCCCGGTGCAGGCTTTGTGGACTGCTCCACCGTGGATGTGGACAGCGCCCGTGCAGTCGCGGGCCACGCCGTTGCCGCCTGCCTCCTGCCCGTGGACGCGCCGGTGTCCGGCGGTGTTGGCGGCGCCGCAGGCGGCACCCTGACCTTTATGGCGGGCGGCTCCAAAGAGGCCTTCGCCAAGGCCGATCCTCTGTTTGCCATCATGGGACAAAAGGCTGTGCATTGCGGCGACGCGGGCGCTGGTCAGGCCGCCAAGATCTGCAACAACATGATCCTGGGCGTGACCATGATTGCCACCTGCGAAGCCTTTGCGCTGGCCGACAAGCTCGGGCTTGACCGCCAATCCATGTTTGACGTGGTCTCCACATCCTCGGGTTACAGCTGGACCATGAACGCCTACTGCCCTGCCCCCGGCGTTGGCCCGCAATCCCCGGCCGACAACGACTATCAGCCGGGCTTTGCCTCCGAACTCATGCTCAAAGACCTACGCCTGTCCCAACAGGCCGCTGAAAGCGCGGATGCAGACACGCCAATGGGTCAGGCCGCCGCCGCGCTTTATGAGCAGTTTGTGGAGAAGGAAGGCGGCCTTGGCACCGATTTCTCCGCCATGCTGCCACGCTTTGAGAAACGCGGACGCGGTTAACAAAGCGCCAGCACAGCGATCAGTCAAAGTTCACAGCCGCGCCCCCAAAGGCGCAGCTTTTTCTTATTTTTACAGGCCGTTTCTTGGTTACCAAATCCCGTGCCTGCCCCCAAAATTGGTTAATCTTTCCCAACCATTGCCCCTTTTGCGCCTTTTTTGACCGCATAGCTGTTGTTGCCAAAACGGAAACAAAAACCGCACGGCGCAAGAGCAGACCGCTGAGAGGGGCATCAGATGGCGATCGCAACGGAGCTGAACATCAACACATCGGCCACCGCCGATGCCATGGCCGCCGAAATCTTCGGCGATCCCTCCCGCATCGTCTCGTCACAGTATGTCGGAGACACGCTCAGCTCCGGCATTTACACCGGCGCCGACAGCACCAGCCCCGGCGTCGCCCCGGCTGATAGCGGGGTCATCCTCTCCACTGGTTATGCCCGCGATTTCACCAACAACAGCGGCACCACCAACACCAATGTGCGCGGCAACACCTCCACCAACACCACCGGCGAAAACAACAACGCGCTGTTCAACGCCGCCGCTGGCACCAACACCTTTGACGCCTCTTACATGGTGATTGATTTCAACGGCTCCGCCGGAGAACTGCTCACCATCGACTTCGTACTCTCTTCCGAAGAATACCCTGAATTTCTGAGCTACAACGACGCCATCGGGGTCTGGGTGAACGGGGTGGAAGCCCAGATCTCCGTCGGCGACGGCTCAGCCTCCATCGGCAACATCAACGACGCCAATGAAAACATTTACGTCGACAACAGCAACGATCAGTTCAACACCGAAATGGACGGTTTCACCGTCACCCTGACCTTCGTGGCCCCTCTTCAGGACGGGGTAAACGAACTGGTCATCGGCATCGCGGACGCAACCGACAGCAACTACGATTCAAACCTTCTGATCGCAGGCGGCTCGGTACAAACCGCCATTGTGGCGCAGGATGACGACGTCTCCATCAAATTCGGCGGCAGCAAAACCCTCGACGTGCTCGACAACGACAACTCCACCGCTGGCCCCACCCTGACCATCACCCATATCAACGGCATTCCGGTCAGCGCGGATCCCAGCACCGGCCTGCCCAACAGCGTGATCCTCGACACCGGCCAGGAAGTGACCCTCAACCCCGATGGCACCCTCACCGTGGATGCCGACACCGACAATGAAACCGTCTATTTCAACTACACCATTGAGGATTCCGCAGGCGAAACCGACACCGCGCTTGTGGAGATCGAACAGCGCCCGCCCTGTTTCACCCCCGGCACCCTTATCCGCACCGCAGCGGGCGATGTTCTGGTCAAAGACCTGCGCGCAGGCATGCTGGTGGAAACATTAGACTCCGGCCTGCAACCCATTGTCTGGATTGGCAAATCCGAAATGCCACCGCGTCCGGAATCCCTGCCGATCCGCATCAGGGCTGGTGTGCTGGACAATGACCGCGATCTGGTGGTCTCCCCTCAACACCGCGTGCTGATCTATGGCGCACGCGCCGAACTGCTGTTTGGCTGTGATGAGGTTCTGGTCAAAGCCAAAGACCTCGTGGACGGGCGTGATGTCACCATCTGCGAGAGCGCATCTCCGGTCACCTATTTCCACATCCTCATGTCCCAGCATGAGCTGCTCCTGTCCGAAGGCCAGTGGAGCGAGAGCTTTCAACCCGGCATGCAAACCCTGCGCAGCTTTGACCCGATCGCCAACCGCTCCTTGCGCGCAGTGATGAACCGCCGCGGCATTGCCCTCAGCGACATTTCTGCCCGCCTGAGCCTGCGCAGCTACGAGGCCCGCGCGCTGATGGCAGCCTGACGGCCTCCCAACACCAATCAGCGCCCATCAGTCCCCGTGGCCATCGCCTCCAGCGCCATCCGGGTCTCTTCATCCGCCGGAAATAACATCTCAATGCGTAGTTCCGACAACGCGATGTCCTCGGTCGAGCCAAACTGCGTGATGGTCGAGAAAAAAGACATCCTCATCCCGCCCAACTCATAAATCGCCGGTATAATCGCAGGCTTCATCCCCTCCATCGCCCGCGCCTCTTGTGACAGCAGCGCCGACATCCGCGTGATCGCATCCTCAAGCACATCGTCTTGCCCAAAATGCGCGCTTTCCACCCGCAGTCGCGCCACAATATGCCCAAGGATTTCCTCATAGTTTACAAGCGCCTGACGCAGCACTTCTGAGCCAATCATCATCTCAATCAGACTGTCGCCACAGGCCACCCCAAGCCCCGCCAGAATCTGCTCCGCCACAGAATTCACCGCCACCAGACGCCAATGCCGGTCAAGCGCCATGGCCGGATAAGGCGCATGCCGCTGCAACGTCCAATCCACCGCCGCCTGCACCGGTGCCATCTCTTCCACACTCAGGTCGCGCTTGGCATAAGCCGGGCTCAATCCCGCTGCCATCAGCAGGCGGTTGCGCTGCGCCATCGGCACATCCAACTGCTCACAAAGCCGCAGCACCATGCCCCGGCTTGGACGCGACCGCCCGGTTTCCAGAAACGAGATATGCCGCGCGCTCACCCCGGCAGACAGCCCCAGATCCAGCTGGCTCACCCGCCGCACCTGCCGCCATTCCTTCAACGTTGTCCCAAACTCCAGCCCCACAGCGCGCCTCCCTGCTTTCCCATCACCATACCGCAGATCTGCGCCCGCGCACTTACCTCAGAGGTAATTGTTTTGCCGCAGGAAGACGCGCAGCCTCCAGTCATCAGACAAAGGAGCACCTCAAATGACACAGGATCGCGTCATCACCTCTCTCAAATGCGGCTGCGGCCTCTCCATCGCCATGGGGCTCGGCGCCCTGCTCGCGCTGCTCACCCAATCCTTCGGCCTGCTCAGCTGGTTCAGCGATCTGGTCCACCTGCCACTGGACGGCCAGCAGCGTTTTTCGGACAAAACAGATCAGGTCCTCGCAGCCATCGGCGGCGGCGTGCTCGTCGGCCTCGGCGTGACCCTTTGGCAGGTCACCACGCGGGTCTATGTCAAAGACCCACAAACCGGCGGCAAGATCATCGCCTACGGGATCTGGAGCTGGTTTGTGGTCGACAGCCTCGGCTCCATCGCCGCAGGCGCGTGGTTCAACGCAGTGCTGAACCTCGGCTTCCTGCTGATGTTCATCCTGCCACTCCGGCTGGCCGACACAGCAGCCACGCCCAAAGCCGCCTCACGCATCTGACCCAAACACAGGCAGGCGTCAGATCGGCGCAGCCCCCGCAAGGGCCGCCCTCTTCTCATTCGTCAAATATCCTGGGGGTGAAGGCCGCAGGCCGAGGGGGCAACGCCCCCTTACCTCACTTCGCCGAATTCACTCCGCCGCCACCTTCTTCTTCGGCGCCAGCATATCCTTCAGGTAGCGTCCTGTATGGCTGGCCGCGACTTTGGCGACCTTTTCCGGCGTGCCTTTGGCAACAATCTTGCCACCGCCGTCACCGCCTTCCGGGCCAATATCAATGATGTGATCCGCGGTCTTCACCACATCCAGATTGTGCTCAATCACCACAACCGTATTGCCCTGATCCACCAATTCATGCAGCACTTCCAAGAGCTTGCGCACATCCTCAAAATGCAGACCGGTGGTGGGCTCATCCAGAATATAGAGCGTACGGCCGGTGGAGCGCTTCGCCAGTTCCTTGGAGAGCTTCACCCGCTGCGCCTCACCGCCTGACAAGGTCGTCGCCTGCTGGCCCACCTTGATGTAGCCCAGCCCCACCCGCATCAGCGCGTCCATCTTGTCGCGAATGCTCGGCACCGCTTTGAAGAACTCCTGCGCCTCTTCCACGGTCATATCCAGCACATCGGCAATGCTCTTGCCCTTGAACTTAATCTCCAGCGTCTCGCGGTTGTAGCGCGCGCCTTTGCAGGTCTCACATTCCACATAGACATCCGGCAGGAAGTGCATCTCGATCTTGATGACCCCGTCGCCCTGACAGGCCTCACAGCGCCCGCCTTTCACGTTGAAACTGAACCGCCCCGGCTTATAACCGCGCGCTTTGGCTTCCGGCAGTCCAGCAAACCAATCGCGGATCGGCGTGAACGCGCCGGTATATGTCGCCGGGTTGGAGCGTGGCGTGCGCCCAATAGGCCGCTGGTCGATGTCGATCACCTTGTCCAGATGCTCAAGCCCCCTGATCGTTTCACAAGGCGCAGGCGTCTGGCGCGCACCGTTCAGACGCATCGAAGCAGTCTTGAATAGTGTCTCAATGGTTAGCGTGGATTTGCCGCCGCCCGAGACCCCGGTCACACAGACAAATTTGCCCAGCGGGAAGTCCGCCGTGACCTTCTTGAGGTTGTTGCCCGTGGCCTTCACCACGCTCACGGTCTTGCCATTGCCCTCGCGCCGCTCGGTCGGCACCGCAATCTCGCGTGCGCCGGACAAATACTGCCCGGTCAGCGATTTTGGATCGGCGGCGATATCCGCAGGCGTGCCTTTGGAGACCACCTGCCCGCCATGCACCCCGGCGCCTGGCCCGATGTCAAAGACATAATCCGCCTCGCGCACCGCTTCTTCATCATGCTCGACCACAATCACGGTGTTGCCCTGATCGCGCAGGTTTTTGAGCGTCGTCAACAGCCGGTCATTGTCACGCTGGTGCAGGCCAATCGACGGCTCATCCAGCACGTAGAGAACCCCGGTGAGACCAGAGCCAATCTGGCTGGCCAGACGGATCCGCTGGCTCTCCCCGCCCGACAAAGTACCACTTGAACGGGACAGCGTAAGGTATTCCAATCCCACATTATTCAGGAATCCAAGCCGCTCCTGGATTTCCTTCACAATGGCGCGGGCAATCTCTTCTTTCTGCTTGCTCAGACTCGCAGGCACGCCCTCAATCCAGGCCAGCGCCTCGCGGATGGAAAGCTGCACCACATGGCCCACATGTTTCTCAGCAATCCGCACCGCCAGCGCCTCTTCGCGCAGACGGTGGCCGCGGCAGGCACCACAAGGGCGGTTGTTCTGATAATTCTCAAACTCTTCGCGGATCCAGTTGCTGTCGGTCTCGCGATAGCGGCGTTCCATATTGGGGATCACCCCCTCAAACACCCGCGACACCTGATAAACGCGCCCGCCTTCGTCATAGCGGAATTCGATCTCTTCATCGCCAGAGCCATACAGGAAGACCTGCTGGACCTTTTTGTCCAGATCCTTCCACGGGGTGTTCTTGTCAAAGCCGTAATGCTTGGCGAGGCTTTCAATGGTCTGCAGGAAGTAAGGCGATTTGCCCTTCCGCCACGGCGCCAGCGCCCCGTCATAGACCTTCAGCGTCACATCCGGCACCACCAGACGCTCATCAAAGAACAGCTCCTTGCCCAACCCGTCGCAATCCGGGCAGGCCCCAAAGGGCGCGTTGAAGGAAAACAGTCGCGGCTCAATCTCTGGGATGGTGAACCCACTGACCGGACAGGCAAATTTCTCACTGAAGGTGATCCGCTCCGGATCGCCCTCTTTGGGGGCGGTCTCCAGCACGGCAATGCCATCGGCCAGATCCAGCGCAGTGCGCAGGCTGTCCGCCAGGCGGGTCTCCATGCCCTCGCGCACGACCAGACGGTCCACCACCACGTCAATGTCATGGCGGAATTTCTTATCCAGCGTCGGCGGCGTGTCGAGCTCATAGAACTCCCCATCCACTTTCACCCGCTGAAAGCCCTGCTTGCGCAGCTCAAGGAATTCCTTGCGATATTCGCCTTTGCGGTCGCGCACAATCGGCGCCAGCAGATAGCCGCGTGTGCCTTCCTCAAGGCCCATGATGCGATCCACCATATCCTGCACCTGCTGCGCCTCAATTGGCAGCCCTGTGGCCGGCGAATACGGCGTGCCAACACGGGCAAACAGCAGACGCAGATAGTCATAAATCTCCGTCACCGTGCCCACGGTCGAGCGCGGGTTCTTGGAGGTCGTCTTCTGCTCAATCGAAATCGCCGGGGACAGCCCGCTGATGTGATCCACATCCGGCTTTTCCATCATATCAAGGAACTGGCGCGCATAGGCGCTCAGGCTCTCGACATAGCGCCGCTGCCCTTCGGCATAGATCGTGTCAAAGGCCAGCGAGGATTTGCCGGAGCCCGACAGGCCGGTGATCACCACCAGCTGATCGCGCGGAATATCCACGTCGATGGATTTCAGATTGTGCTCGCGCGCCCCGCGCACCTCGATATTTTTCAGCTCGGCCATCAATACCCCCAACGGCTGCGGCAGCAGACAGCGGCCCCACGGACTCACTGCCCCTCAGTTATCGCGAACATACAGAGAACAAAACCATTCGCCAAGCCCGTTCGCAAGGCCCACACATAATCAGGGATGATTACGTTTTGAACCCCTCACCGGATGACGCTTTTTCGCGCACGGGCACGCGCCAATCCCAGATGTGCAAACGCCCCCGCCAAAAGCGCCGCAAGGATCACCACGATCATCCCGCAATAGCCCGAAACCGCCAGAACACCCAGAAGGACCGGCGTGCCAATCGTGTTGCCCAGATTGCCCGCCTGCGCAAACACCCCATTGGCATCCGCCCGGTCAGCGGCAGTCTCGTTCAATACAGGCACCAGCGCAAAGCTCGCCCCCTGTATGAGGCCAAGCGCCCCAGCAAAGATCAAACACACCAAGGGCGCGCCGGGCAGGATCAGCAACATGGCCGCTGCCCCCGCAGAGGCCAGAAAGCCGCAGACAATCACCTGCAACACAGACAGATAGCGCAGCAGCCACACGCCCAGCGTCATCGAAGACACCATACTCATAAACGGCATCGCCCCCACGGTGAAGGTCCGCCACTCCGGCGCAATAAAGGGCGGGATCAGGGTCAGCAGGCTCACAAAACAGAAGGTGTAAAACAGCCAGCCCACCGCAGCCGCGTTCAGAAACGGCGAGCGGTAAATTTCCCAATGCCGCTTTAGCAGCCCCCCAACGCTCAGCCCGCCCGGCGCGCTTGGCGCATCCTCTGGCGGTTTGAACAGGCTCACCGCCACCACGCTCCCCGCCATCCAGATCGCATGGGCCAAAAACATCGCCTGCACGCCGTAACTCGCCACCAAGGGCCGCCCGGCCCAGGCAAACAGCGCAAAGGCCACGCCAAAAAACGTGCCCCACAACGTCAGCGAAAAGGCGCGCTTTTCCTCCGGCGCAACACGCGCAATCAACGCCGGTGCCGCCACCACAATGGCCAGATGCGCCAACCCTTCGACCACGCGGCTCACAAGGAAGGCATCAAACGACAAACCCAAGGCCTGCACCAAAGACACCACCGCGCTCAGCGCCAGCCCGCCAATCAACGTCCGGCGAATACCGATGCGGCTCGCCAGAACGCCAGAGACCACCCCCAGCAAAATCCCCGCCGTGCCAAGGATCGACAGCGCAAAGCCCAAACTGGCCCCCGCTTCGGGATAGAGCAAACCAATCTGATCAAAGGTCACGCTGATCTTGGCAAACTGCCCCGCCGCGCCAATGCCTGCGAGCCAGATCACCACAACCGGCCAATACCATTGTGTTCTGCTCACCCAAACACTCCTTGAAACGCCTCCGCCAGAGCGGAGGCGCACCCCAAACTCTCTTTTTCTTTCAATCAGATGTGGATCACGCGATCATAGGCATCGAGTACGCTTTCATGCATCATCTCACTCAGCGTCGGATGCGGGAAGACGGTCTCCATCAGCTCCGCCTCCGTGGTCTCAAGCTGCCGCCCGACCACATAGCCTTGGATCAGCTCGGTCACTTCCGCGCCCACCATATGGGCACCCAAAAGCTCGCCGGTTTTGGCGTCAAACACCGTCTTCACCATGCCCTCAGGCTCACCCAACGCAATCGCCTTGCCGTTGCCGATGAAGGGGAAACGCCCGACCTTCACGTCATAGCCAAGCTCTTTGGCCTTGGCCTCGGTATAGCCCACACTCGCCACCTGCGGATGACAATATGTACAGCCCGCGATGCTTTCCGGTTTCACCGGATGCGGTTTCCCACCCGCAATCAGCTCCGCCACCATCACGCCTTCATGGCTCGCCTTGTGTGCCAGCCAGGGCGCCCCCGCGATATCGCCAATCGCATAAAGCCCTTCCACACCGGTGGCACAATATTGATCAGTCACCACATGGGTCCGGTCAACTTTAACCCCAAGCGCTTCCAGACCGAGGTTCTCCACATTGCCGACAATCCCCACAGCCGAGATCACCGTGTCAAATTCCTGCGTCGTGAGTTTGCCGCCAGTCTCGATATGCGCGGTCACTTTGTCCTTGGCACGGTCCAGTTTCTTGACCATGGATTTCTCAAGGATCTTCATGCCCTGTTTGACAAATTGCTTTTTGGCAAAAGCACTTATCTCCGCATCTTCAACCGGCAACACGCGGTCCATCACCTCCACTACCGTGGTTTCCGCCCCCAGCGTGTTGTAAAAACTGGCAAACTCGATGCCAATCGCACCGGAGCCAATCACCAGCAGTTTCTTGGGCATATGCGGCGGTACCAGCGCGTCCTTGTAGGTCCAGACCCGCTTGCCATCGCCCTCAAGCCCCGGCAGTTCCCGCGCCCGCGCGCCGGTGGCCAGCACGATGTTCTTCGCGCTCAGCGCCTCAACGCCCTTGTCACTTTTCACGGCGACCTTGCCTTTGGCGGGCAGCGTCGCCTCGCCCATAAAGACCTCAACCTTGTTCTTCTTCATCAGGAAGGCCACGCCGCTGCTCAGCTGTTTGGCCACCCCGCGTGAGCGTTTGACCACCGCGTCGATGTCATAGCCGATGCCCTCCGCCTTCAGGCCAAAATCCGCCGCCCGTTCCATCAGGTGGAACACTTCTGCTGAGCGCAGCATCGCTTTGGTCGGGATACAGCCCCAGTTCAGGCAAATCCCGCCCATGTGTTCGCGCTCCACAATGGCAACCTTCAGCCCCAGCTGCGCGCCTCGGATCGCGGCAACATAGCCGCCCGGCCCCGCACCAATGACGATCATATCAAAGGTCTTCTCTGCCATGGTGCTGCTCCTCGCCTGCCAAGTCTTGCTTCAAGATCGGAGCCTACTGGGATTCTCACCCCGCTTCAACAAAGCCGCCCGCGCGCATGACGGGCAAATTTCCGCTAGAGATCGCGTCACTTTCGGCGCACATTGCGCGCAACAGATAGTCCCGCAATCCCCCGCAATCTCCGGAGCGCTCCCATGAAAAAAACCATAAAAGACCTGCTGCTTGCCCTGCTCAACGCCACACTCATACTTGTGGCACTGTGCCTGTTTCTGCTCTGGCAGCTGTCAGGCACCGCCGAACGTGTGGTCGAAAGCTTTGCGCAAAATCTGCAGATTGTGAAACCGATGCAGGAGCGGGTCGCAAACCTGCAAGCAGAGGTTAGCGGATTGCGCAGCGATCTCGCCGCTCTGTCTGAGCAAGGCGCCGCGCAAAACCTGCCGGGCTCCGCCGCGCTCCAGGCTCGCGCCAACGCCCTGCAATCCCAATTGGAGGACATCAACAGCAACCTGCGCACGCTGGCGGACACGCCAGACCGTCTGATGAGCGCAGGTGTCGAGCAGTTGTCGGCGCGGGCAAGTGCGGGCTTGGGCAAGCTTGCCGCCTGCCACCTGCCGCAAACCGACAGCGCGCCGATCAACGAAGGCTCATAAGGCCTGCTGTGGCTTACTGTGCGGCCTGCAAAAGCCGCACGGTGTGGCCATAGCCGCCTTTTTCAACATAAGCGGTTTCCAGCTCTGTTGAGGGCCGCGCCAGCGCCGCATTGCGATAAGGGAACCGGCCAAACTGGCGGATCACTTCGCGATGGGCCTGTGCATGCAAAAGGTTGCTCTCGCAATCTTTCATACGGTCCACAAACATCCGCACACATTGCTCCTGATCACACAGGTTTTCCGAGTGCATCAGCGGCAGAAAGAAAAACTGCCGCGCCGGGCCGTCAATCCTCTGATCCCACTTCTTGTGCAACGCCGATTTCGCCGCACAGAGCGCCTTCCGGTCCGTGGCAAAAGCGGTGCCGCTGCCCCGGAACATATTGCGCGGGAACTGATCTGTGACAATCAGATAGGCCAAGGTACCGCTGGCATAGGTCAGCCATTGACCCAACCCGCCATCACGCGCCTTTTCCCATGTGCTCATGAACCTATTACGAATGGTCTCATCCAACACATCAGAGACCTCATACCACCCCTTCGGACCAACCTCATCAAGCCAGAACGAAAGAACTTCTTCGGGACGAACCATGCCCCCACTCCTTCTCAAATTGCTCCCCCCCCAAGGAGCTTCGTAATAAAAACGTTACACACAAACTTTGAGGGCTGAACAGTCACAAATTGCAACGGTGCGACACAGGGCGCGATTGGGGCAACACAGGTGCCCCAATGCCACGCTCGCCTTATCCGGCAGCCGCCTCCTGCTCTTCTTCCATAGCGGTCTCAATGGCCACTTCCTGTGCCACCTCAACAACCAGCGGCGAGGCATGCGGCATCACCGCCGTGAAGCTGGCGGTGTCTTCCACAGCCGCCGCCGGACGGCGCGTGGTGCGATAAAGCGCGTAAACCGCAAGGGCGGCAAGCAGGAACACCAGATAGATGAAGAAGCCGCTTGGCCCCACCAGATCCATCGCCGTACCGGTGATCATCGGACCGGCAATCGCACCAACCCCATTCACAAACACCAAGCCACCGGAGGCCGCTGCCATGTCCTCATAGTCAAGGAAGTCATTGGCGTGGGCGATCAGCATGGAATAGAGCGGGTTGGAAAACCCGCCAATCACCAGCGCCGCGATCAACAGCAGATAGTAATTGTCACCCGCCACAAAACCGATCGCGCCCCCGGCTGCGCCAATCACAGAGACAATCATAATCAGGCGGCGGCGGTCCATCCGGTCACTCAGCCAGCCCAGCGGATATTGGAAGATCGTCGCCCCCACATAAAAGGCCGCAATAAACACACTGAGCTCCGTCAGGGTCAGCCCGGCACGGGTCGCAAATACCGCCGACATGCCAAACTGCGCAGAGAACACCCCGCCCAGCAGGAACATGCCCACCACCCCAAGCGGGGAGTTGTGAAACAGCTCTTTCAGGCTCATCGGCTTGGTGGTCTCAAACGCCGGTGTCGGCGAAATCGACAGCAAAATCGGCGCAAAGGAAATCGAAACCAGCACCGAGGGGATCACAAACAGCAAAAAGCCTGTGGCATCCGGCACGGTCATCAGCCCCTGCGCAGTCACAATCCCAACCATCTGCACCATCATATAAAGCGACAGCGCCTTGCCCCGCGTCTCATTGCTCGCGGCGTTGTTGAGCCAGCTTTCCGCGGTCACATACACGCCGGAGAAACAGAACCCCATGATCACACGACCCAAAATCCAGGCAATCGGATGCTCCAGCGTCGGGAACAGAATCAATACCGCCGAGATCATCGAGCCAAGCGCCGCAAAGACCCGCACATGCCCCACCCGCCGGATCATCTCCGGGGTCATCCGGCTGCCGCCCAGAAAGCCGACAAAATAGGCCGACATCACCATCGACATCTCAAAGGTGGAGAATCCCGCACTCTCGCCGCGAATACCCAGCAGCGTGCCGTGCATGCCGTTGCCCACCATCAAGAGCAACATCCCCAGAAGCAACGCCCAGGCGCCTTTAAAAAACTCAACCATTCTGAGACCTTCTCACCTTTGCATCCATTTGCAAATGCCGTGTGCATCCTATCGCTGTCAATCACGACAAACAGATGTCGTTTTGCACGCAGCCTGAATTATTTATCAGCGCAGCACCACTATCGCCTGCGCCCGCCCTGCCACCAGAGCCGTTTTCTCATTCCCGAAATATCCCGGGGGTATGGGGGCTGGCCCCCATTCAAACCTGCGTGTGGGAGCTGGCCCCTACACCATCCGCGCAATGCCGGCCCCTTTAGGGGAGCAACAGCGACGCATCCCCGTAAGAGAAGAACCGATAGCCCTCTTTCACCGCATGGTCATAGACATTGCGGATCCGGTCTTGGCCCAGCAGCGCACTGACCAGCATCATCAGGGTCGATTTGGGCAGATGGAAATTGGTCATCAACGCATCCGCCACATGAAACTCAAACCCCGGATAGATGAAAATATCCGTGTTGCCTTCCCACGGCGCAATCTCTCCGCCCGCCGCCGCACTTTCAATCAAACGCAGCGCGGTGGTGCCCACCGGGATCACCCGCCCGCCAGCGGCTTTGGTGGCGGCAATCTCTGCTGCCGCCGCCTCGGTCACACGACCCCATTCGGCATGCATCTTATGCTCTTTGACGTTCTCGACCTTCACCGGCAGAAACGTCCCCGCCCCCACATGCAATGTCACATGGGTGAAACTCACACCGCGCGCCTTCAGCGCCGCCAAAAGCGCCTCGTCAAAATGCAACGAGGCCGTCGGCGCGGCCACCGCACCGGAGTGCTTTGCCCAAACGGTCTGATAGTCCGTCTTGTCTTTGTCATCTGCCGCGCGTTTGGCGGCGATATAGGGCGGCAACGGCATATTGCCCGCCGCTTCCAAAGCGGCGTCAAAATCATCGCCCTGCAGATCAAACTGCACCACGCCCTGCCCGTCTTCCTTGGACAGCAGCCGCCCCTTCAGACCAGCAGCAAAGATGATCTCTTCACCCTCACGGATTTTCTTCAGCGGCTTGATCAGCGCAGCCCAAGCGCCACCGGCGCGCGGCTCCAGAAGCGTCACCTCCATGCGCGCCTGGGTCTCGCCCTCAGGCCCGCTGCGCACACGATAGCCTGACAGGCGCGCCGGAATAACCTTGGTGTCGTTTAACACCAGCCGGTCACCGGGCTGCAGCCAGTCCAGCAGGTCAGTCACCACCCCGTCGATGATCTCATCACCCTTGGCCACCAACAGCCGCGCCGAACTGCGCGGTTCCGCAGGGCGTGTGGCAATCAAAGCCTCCGGGAGGTCGAAGTCAAAATCAGAAAGCTGCATCAGGGTTTGCGCCGTATGCTGTGTCAGTTGGAGGGGCTGGCGAGTCAGTTGCTCAGGTCCGGAGGCGGACGGCGGAAAATCTCTCTAAAGAAGCCCGGCGTCAAGGCCGAGAGTGGATTGACCGAAATGGATGTATCGGAGGCCGGACCCCGCATCCGGTAGTTGAACCCGATCAACCCCTCGCCGCGCCGCGCAAAAGGCCGCCCCACCACATTCACCGCGTAAATTGGCGAAATCGTGCCCTGCATATCAAACCATTGCTGCGCGAAACTGTAGGTGCCATTGGCCGAGAGACCGATAGAGGGGCCAACCGCACTGCTTTCCCCCACAATCAACTGCGCAGGGGTGATGCGGAATTTGGCAAACACATCGGAGAAAAACAGCCCCGGCCCATTCAATTGATCAATCAGCCCCACCACGCTGATCGCATTCAACAGCGCCGCAATCGCCGGCACCTGCTGCACCCGCACCGATTTGATGCTCAGACGGCCGTCATATTCGCCCTTGGCCCCGCGCGGGATCAGATCCAGAGTCATATCGCCGTTCTTGGCCGCTTTGATCACCCCCATCGAGGCTGCAATCTGCCCGCCATGACTGGATTTCACCTGTACCTGCGTGCCGTTGGCATGTGGCGCCAGCAGCCCGCTCACTGCAGGACCGCCGTTGAAATTGCCGGAGAACCGCCCGGACAGCCCTCCCTGCGTGCTCAACTCAGCTGACATCGGCGCCAGCCGGATGCCATCGGTCACCACCACCTCATCAAGCCGTGCAGTGATCGGGCCGCTGGCATTGGCAGCCCCTGCCGCACCACCTGCGCCGCTGCCGCCAGTGTCGGGCATATTGCGCATGTCCAGACGTCCGCTGGTCAACTCAAGCGCAGGGGGCGCTGTGCCGCGTCCGCGCAGCCGCCCCGTACCGCTCAACCAGCGCCCAACGGTCAGCTTGTCCAATGTGGCCACCCCCAGCCCGCCGCTTGGGGCAATGGTGATATCGCCTTCCGCCGCCAACCCCGGCGCTTCAAACCGCACGCTGTCGATGGTCGGCGGCTCTTTTATTGTCATCTCGATGGCCAGGCTGCCGGGCGTCTTCGCCGCTTTGCGCCAGCCGATGGGCGGCACCGACATGCGCACGCCCACCAGATCAGACGTCAACGTCAGCTTGGGCGGCACATCGCGGATGATCTCCATGTCATAATTCAGCGTCCCCACCTCAGAGACGGTGCCCTTGGGCAGCCCAACCTCAAATGCCTCCAGCGCCGCTTCGCTCAGCTCCGCCGTCCCCGTCAGCCAACTGCGCCCTTCGTTCTCCTTGCCGCCAAACATATGCCAATGCGCGGTGACAGGGATATCCGCCAGAGTGCCCGTTCCCTGCACATCCACCCGCTCTGGCGTCGCATGCACCGTGAAATTGCCCTTCATCTCCTTGTCAGGAATGAAATGCGTGCTGGTCACATCCAACAAATCGCCGGAAATGTCGTAATGCACCTCCTCAGGTGGCAGCTTGTCCTTCAAGAGCATTTCCGCATGCCCGGTCAGCACCGCGCGCCCGGGGGCAAAATCCACCGGCAGCTTGGCCTTTGTGAAGAGCTTCAGCGGCTCGCGATCCAAAAGCGACAGCACCGCGGTGATCGGCCCTTCCGCCTTCACATCCGCCCGCCCCGGAGAGGGCTTCAGCCGCATATCGAGCACGGTGAAGCTTGATCCTGTCACATCAATCCGGCCACCCTGATCGGCTTCCACATAGCCTTCTTCCACAGCGACCTGAAATTTGTTGTCTTTGACAATGCCAAAGCCCACGCCGCCCTCAATCGGCGGCATGGTTTTCACCGCCCGCACCACCGCGTCCTCAAACTGGAAGCCGACGTACAGATCAGGTGGCTCCGCCCCGCGCGACCGCACCGCCAGATCCACATTCTTGATCCGCGCCTGCCGGATGTTCTCCGCCACCCATTTGCGCGGCTTTGGCTCCAGACTCTTGGGCCAGACCGACAGCACATTGGTGGCCTGCACCTCATCCATCTTGGCATTCAGCGCATAATCCCAATGCGGCCCGTCCACGCCCAAACGCCCGTCCAGCACCACCTGATTGCCCGACTGACGCACCACCAGTTGCCCCAGATCCAGCTCAAACGGATCGAGCTTCAAACGGAAATCCGCAAAACTGCGCTCCAGCGCGATCGGATCATCGTCCAGATTGCGCGGGTTGGCGCGGAACTCGTTCAACGTCAGCTGCACCAAAAACTCATCCGGCACGCTGCCCTCAGGGCCGCGCAAAAACGCCTCTCCAAAGGCGGAGACCCGCACCAGATCGCTGGCCAATGACAGCTCATCAAAGCGGATTGCACTGCGCGCAGGCTCATAAGTCAGATAGCTGCGCATGCTCTCAAACGGCACCGGCCGCACCTCGCCACCGGGCTGCAAGACCCCTTCGTCGAGCTGCAGCGTGGCGTTGACGTCCCCAAGGTTGCCCTGCTCATCAAGGCTCGCCCTCAGCGCGCCCGAAATCGGCGCCCGCAGAATCTGCAACCAGCGCAGCGCCGCCGCCTGAGAGGCAAAATCCTCACTCGGAATATCCTGAAAGTTCAGCCCGAAATCCGTGGCCAGAGTGCCATAGCGCGTGGTCAGCGAGGCCTCGATTGTGCTGGCATAGCTGCGCCCGCCCAGCACCGTCATCTGCGATGACAGTTCGACCGTCTCGCCCTCACGGCGCAGGGTGACATGCCCGCCATCCACGGTCCACGCCTTGCGCGCGCGCAGATCCTCAAGCCGCAGCGTGACATCCTCGATCACAAAGGCATCCAGATGCGCCAGCGTCGGCAATTCCAGAAACTCTTCGATCTGCTCGCCGAAGGTGAACACATCCGTATCGGTCTGCAACGCGCCCTGCCCGGCAACCTGCCCCAAGACAATCCGCAGGCGGCCATCCATCTGCCGCACACCGGTGAGGGTCACGCCCGACACACGCACATCGCGGAACGAGACCTGCCGGTCCATCAGCGGCGCAAAGGCAAGGCGCACATTGATCCGCTCCACATTCACCGCGCCGCCGCCGGTCTCCGGCAGAACCTGCACCCCGCGCATCAAGATACTCGGATCCCAGTCCTGCTCAAACTCCAGCGCCACATCCTCGATCCGCACATCAATCGAGGCCAGCTGGCGGCTCAGCTCGGTCTCAATCTTGCTGCGCAGCCATTCCGGCGCAATGATCGGCCCGCTGCTCAAAAGCACCACCCCTGCCGCCGCGATCAACAGCGCAGGCACCGCAAGGCTCAACAGCGCGAGTATGCCAAACCGGCGCACACGGCCCTTTGGCTCACCCTCATCTTCGCCCTCATCCTCATCAGCTTCCGCCGAGGCGGCTGAGGTCGCCGGTTCGCTCACCGCGCCCTCTTCCGCCACAGTATCAGGCACAGCCCCTTCCGGCGCATCCGCATCCTGTCCGCGCGCCGCATCCTCCGATGTCTCCGCCTCCAGTGCGGTCTCATCGTGGTGAGCGGCGTCTCCGTCCTCATCGGCCTGCACAGGCGCGTCCCCTTCCGGGGAAGTATCCAGACTGATCTTTGTCAGGGTTGATGCCTCTGTTTGTTCTGATATTCGGAAGCCTGTATCAACAAACTATAACGCCTGGCGCTGTTTGACCCAACCCCGGCAGACATGCCCCCTGGTGGCCCAAAACAAGGAGTGTGACCATGATTGATGTCAATGAGATGGCCCCCGATTTCACCTTGCCGTCCACAGGCGGTGCAGAGGTCACTCTCTCTGCCTTGCGCCCTGCGCCGGTTGTGCTGTTTTTCTACCCCCGTGACAACACCTCAGGCTGCACCAAGGAAGCCGTCGCTTTCTCCGGCCTGCTGGCAGAGTTTGAAGCCGCAGGCGTGAAAGTATTTGGCATCTCCAAGGACAGCATGGCAAGTCACGATAAGTTTGTTGCCAAACAAGAGCTTACCGTGCCTCTTTTGAGCGATGAAAACGGCTCTGTTTGCGAGGATTTTGGCGTCTGGGCCGAGAAAAAGATGTACGGCAAAACCTTCATGGGCATTGTCCGCAGCACCGTTCTGATTGACAGCACCGGCAAGATCTCGCGCACATGGCCCAAGGTCAAAGTGCCCGGCCACGCCGAAGAGGTGCTTGAGGCGGTGAAGGCGCTCTGATGGTGCAATCTCTTGCAGACATGGCGGTGGAGGTGCTCACCACCGCCGACGGCCGTGCCAAAACGGCCCTTTCCAAACAACATGCCGCCACCTGGTTTGCCTCCCGTGAGGCCGGTGCGCCTTTGCCCATTGGCAAGGCCACGCCGCCGATGCAACCGGCCCGCCCGGCAGAACCCGCGCTTCTCGATCCGCGTGACGTGCCGCGCCGCCGCCCCGGCAGCCCACAGGGCCGCATTGCCATGCTGCATGCCGTCGCCCATATCGAGCTCAATGCGGTGGACCTGCATTGGGACATCATCGCGCGCTTCACCGACACCGAAATGCCGCTTGGGTTTTATGACGACTGGGTGAAGTCTGCCGCCGAAGAATCCAATCATTTCAATCTGGTGTGCGACAGCCTTGAAGCCAAAGACAGCTTCTATGGGGCGCTCCCCGCCCACGCGGGCATGTGGCGCGCCGCCGAGGACACCGCCGATGATCTTCTGGGCCGCCTCGCGGTTGTGCCCATGGTGCTTGAGGCGCGCGGGCTGGATGTGACGCCAGGCATGATCAAGATCTTTGAGAACGCCAAAGACGAGCAAACGCTGGAAGCCCTGCGCATCATCTATGCCGAAGAGGTCGGCCATGTGGCCTATGGCTCCAAATGGTTCAACTTCCTCTGCGGCCGCCACGCGCTTGACCCCAAAGAGCAGTTTCACACCCTCGTGCAGCGCTATTTCCACGGCGCCCTCAAGCCGCCGTTTAACGAGGAAAAACGCGCCGACGCCGGTCTGCCACCGGATTTCTACTGGCCCCTCGCCGACGAAGAGCCACCGGCCTACGCCCGCTAGCACATCTGCTAACCTCTTCGAAAACATGGTTAATGGCGCGACGCTTGGACGCGCCATCGCCGATCTCGGCGACAATTCGCCGATCAATACGCGCATATGCGCCGTGCCCTGTACCAGAAGGTCAAAATCCTTGCCGCGCCCCCATCGCGCCGTTAAGACTTTGCCGCAAGATATCGGTTAACAGATGTCAGAACATGAATGTCTCGGGGGTGAGGCGTTCGGGGATGGGACAATACGAAGGGTACTAACGTGAGAACACGCCTCGCGATCCGATTGCATTCGGTGCTTGAACGCTTTTTTCCGGAACGACGTCTTTTCCTCAGATCAGACAACGACACCCGCTTCATCCGTCTGCGGCCCAGCACCCAGCTGATCGCCTTTCTTGGCTCCTCCGCCATTGTCGCCTGGACCATCATCGCCACCGCGATTCTGCTAATGGACAGCATCGGCTCCGGCAATTTCCGTGAGCAGGCCAAGCGCGATCAGATGACCTATGAGCAGCGGCTCAATGATCTCTCCGCAGAACGTGACGCGCGCACCGATGAGGCGCTCTCGGCACAGGCGCGTTTTAACACCGCGCTGGAGCAGGTCTCCATGATGCAGTCGCAACTGCTTGAGTCCGAAATCCGCCGCCGCGAGCTGGAAACCGGCATCGAAGTCATTCAGGCCACCCTGCGCCGCACCATGCAGGAACGGGAGGCCGCGCGCGACGAAGTGGTGGCCCGCGATCAGGCCGAAGCCGAAACCCAGACCGCGCTCATCGGCACCTCACCGCTGGGCAACGACATGCTGGACGTGCTCGCCACCGCGCTGACCGAAACCGCCGCGGAGCGTGACCAACTGGTGGCCGACGCCCGCGCCGCCTCTGAAGCCGCAGATGAAATGGAGCGCGAGCTGCTTCTGATGGAAGAGAAGAACGACCAGATCTTCCGCCAGCTCGAAGACGCCATGACCGTTTCTGTTGAGCCTCTGAATAAGATGTTCACCGCCGCAGGGCTTGACCCCAAAAGCCTGATGGATGAGGTCCGTCGCGGCTATAGCGGTCAGGGTGGCCCGTTGCTGCCCCTCAGCTTTTCCTCCAAAGGTGGCGAGCTGACCGCCGAAACCCTGCGCGCCAACCGCCTGCTGGAACAGCTTGACCAGCTCAATATGTACCGCATCGCCGCCGAAACCGTGCCTTTTGCCAACCCTGTGAAGTCCGCCTTCCGCTACACTTCAGGCTTTGGCATGCGCTGGGGCCGGATGCACAAAGGCACCGATTTCGCCGCCCGCTACGGCACCCCGATCCATTCCACCGCTGATGGCGTGGTGGTGCATGCGGGCTGGCAATCCGGCTACGGCCGTCTGGTAAAAATCAGGCACGAGCACGGAATTGAGACACGTTATGCGCATCTGGCGAAAATCCGCGTAAAAGTTGGTCAAAGAATCTCGCGCGGAGACCGCATTGGTGATATGGGCAACTCTGGACGCTCGACCGGCACGCATCTACACTATGAGGTGCGCGTCAATGGCCGTGCTGTGAACCCGATGACATTTATCAAGGCTGGAAGAGATGTTTTCTAAAAGCAAAATCAACGACCCCGCACCGAAATCTGACACTCCGGCCTCCCCCGCTGCCGAATCCGCTATTCCTGCGGCCCCTGCCAAAGCGAGCGATTTCAAATCCGCACCAAAGGCAAAGCCGCCAGCCTCTGTGCTGTCCTCTGATCTGCACATCTCCGGCAATCTGAAAACCACCGGTGACATTCAGGTCGAAGGCACCGTTGAAGGCGACATCCGCGCCCATCTGCTGACCGTTGGCGAAACCGCCACCATCAAAGGCGAAGTGATTGCTGATGACGTGGTGATCAACGGCCGCATCGTGGGCCGCGTGCGCGGTCTGAAAGTCCGCCTCACCTCTACCGCTCGTGTGGAAGGCGACATCATCCACAAAACCATCGCCATCGAAAGCGGCGCGCATTTCGAAGGTTCCGTGCAGCGTCAGGAAGACCCGCTGACCGGCGGCAAAGCCGCTCCGGTCGCCGCAGCAGCCCCTGCTGCCGCACCGGTCGCCAAAGGCGCCAAGTAAAGATCTTCCCATTGGGAAACATCTACCGCCGTCGCCTCCGGGCTGCGGCGGTTTTTCTTTGCGCCGGGTGCCGCTGCTCCAACTTCACGCCCCAAGTGCCTCTGACAAAAGGCTTCCTTTGAACGCCCACGCCTCCTACCATCTCGCCCATGTGATTTATGAGGTACGTTATGTTCAACAAATTATTTGCAGAATTTATTGGCACCTTTTGGCTTGTTCTCGGCGGCTGCGGCAGCGCGGTCCTCGCCGCTGGCGTCGCGGATGTGGGCATCGGCTGGCTCGGTGTCAGCCTGGCCTTCGGCCTCACCGTTCTGACCATGGCCTATGCGGTGGGCCATATCTCCGGCGGGCATTTCAATCCGGCGGTCAGCTTGGGCCTGATGATTGCGGGCCGCTTTGAGGGCAAAGACCTGATCCCCTACTGGATCGCACAGGTGGTTGGTGCCATCGCCGCCGCCCTCGTGCTCTATCTGATTGTCTCCGGCGCACCGGATTTTGCAGGCGCAGGTGGTTTTGCCTCCAACGGCTATGGCGAGGCCTCTCCGCAAGGCTATTCCATGATCTCCGCGCTGATCACCGAGATTGTGATGACAGCGGCCTTCCTCTTTATCATCCTGGGGGCCACATCCCACGGCGCGCCCATCGGTTTTGGCCCGATTGCAATTGGCTTGGCCCTGACCCTGATCCACCTAATCTCCATCCCGGTGACCAACACCTCCGTCAATCCGGCCCGCTCCACCGGCGTTGCGCTCTTTGCAGACGGCCCTGCCCTTGCCCAGCTCTGGCTCTTCTGGGTGGCCCCGCTTGTAGGGGCCGCAATTGGCGCTGTGCTCTGGAAACTCGCCAGCACGGATGACTGACGAAACGTGAAATAGTGGCGTGCGCCGCCGCACCGGCCCGCGCCCTGCCCCTACCTGCTGTGAGATAAATTTCATCTCCTAAGACACATCTCTGTGAGTGGGGCTTTGGCGCGTCTTTTGCCCTGCCTCACTTCACCTCTCCTTAACCACGTATCTCTAAGCCTTGATTTAGTTTTGACGAAAATCAGGGATCCTAAAATTGCTGGAAAATCAGCCCGCCCCGACCGCACAGAATGTGCCCCCCTTCCACGCCCCGAACACAGCCAAAGAACAGGCCGACGCGCTTGTGGCCCGTGCCCAAAACGCCCCGCTGGGCGATGGCGGCCTTACCGCTTCCAAGCTTCTGTCTGAAGCGCTTGAGATTGATCCGCACCACCACGAGGCCCAGCTTCTGCGCGAACAGCTGCACCAGATGTTTGTCCCGCGCTGGCATTTCCCCATGATGGCCGACAAAACCCGCAACGCCGCTTACGCCGAAGCTATTGCCGCCAAGGTGAAACCCGGCGACATCGTGCTCGACATCGGCTCCGGCGCGGGCCTCACCGCCATGCTGGCAGCGCGCGCTGGCGCCGAACATGTCTACGCCTGCGAACAGCAGCCCATGATCGCCGAGGCCGCCAAACGTGTGATTGCCGCCAATGGTCTCAGCCACAAGATCACCGTGATCTCCAAATGGTCCCACAACATCGTCATTGGCGAAGACATGCCGGAACGCGCCGATGTGGTGCTGTCTGAGATTGTGGACAGCAACCTTCTGGGCGAAGGCGCATTGGCCACACTGGCCCATGCCATGGCCACCCTCGCCAAACCCGGCGCCCGCGCCATCCCCGAAAGCGGCACTGTCCGCGCGCAGTTGGTGGAAAGCGAGAAACTCGTCAACCTCTGGCGTCCGCAGGAGGCCGAAGGCTTTGACCTCAGCGCCTTCCACCATTTTGCCTCCGTCGCGCAGGTCACTCCCAATGACTTCACCGCCTGCGGCCTGCGCCCCCTTGGCCCCACCACCGATCTCTTCCATTTTGATTTTGCCAACCCGAGCATTGATCCCGACCGTGTAACCACCGAGCTCACCAGCGCGGGCAGCGGCACAATCCACGCGGTCTGCCTCAGCTTTGAAATGGTGCTCGCACCGGGCATCTCTGTGAGCAACGGGCTTGGAACCGACGATGATACAGACGGCCACTGGGGCCGCACCGCCTACCTTCTGGACCGCGCCGTGCCCGCCCACAAGGGTGCTCGCCTGACCATCACCGCCCAGCACGATGCCACCAAGCTCAGTATCTCCGTGCACGAGCAACCCCATGTTATCGTCAACAACAGCGACAAGCCGATCATCCAAACCGCTTGGCAACCACAGCTCGAGATGCGCGCCGTCACCGCGCACTGAGCCCGCTGCAGGCCCGACAAAAAAACGCCGACCACAGAGCACTCTGCGGTCGGCGTTGTCATGTCTGAACCTGCGAGGGATAGCCCCGTCGCAGATCTATTCTCAGATCACTCGGTCCCAGATCACTCTGTCACGGTGACCTTTTTCATCACATCCGGCGCGCCGGTGATGGCACCGCTCTGACGGTGGCCGCGCTTGATTGCGTCAACCACATCCATGCCTTCGGTCACTTTGCCCACAACGGTGTACTGACCATTGAGGAACGTGCCTTCGTCAAACATGATGAAGAACTGGCTGTTTGCGCTGTTTGGGCTCTGGCTGCGCGCCATGCCAACCACACCACGCTCAAAGCTCAGGTCGGAAAACTCCGCAGGCAGATCCTGCTGATCGGAGCCACCACGGCCCGAGTAGCGTGCGTCGTAATCTTCGGAAGAGACATCGCCGAACTGCACGTCGCCGGTCTGCGCCATGAAGCCCTGGATCACCCGGTGAAACGCCACATTGTCGTATTCACCTTTGGCGGCCAAATCGGCAATGCGCGCCGCGTGCTGCGGTGCCACATCCTCAAACAGGTCGATCACGATGGTGCCATTGGCCCCTTCGCCTGCGACCTCGATCTCAATGCCGGAGGCCAGCGCAGGGCTGGCCAGCACGGCAAAAGCGGCTGCAAGCTTAAGCGTCGACATCAGCAGCCACCTTCACGCTGATCATGCGGTCCGGGCTGGCAGGTGGCTCACCGCGAACAATCGCGTCCACATGCTCCATGCCCTCAATCACACGGCCATAAACGGTGTACTGACCGTTCAGGAAGTGGTTGTCGGAGAAGTTGATGAAGAACTGGCTGTTCGCGCTGTCTGGCATCTGGCTGCGCGCCGCACCCAATGTGCCACGGTCATGTGGCAGCTTGGAGAATTCCGCCTTCAGGTTTGGCAGATCAGAACCACCGGTGCCCGCCATGCGGATGTTGAAGTCTTTTTCCATGTTGCCGTTGGCCACATCGCCAGTCTGCGCCATGAAGCCGTCAATCACACGGTGGAACGCCACATTGTCATACTGACCGGAACGCGCCAGCTCTTTCATGCGCTCGCTGTGCCCCGGTGCCACATCCGGCAGCAGCTCAATCACAACAGTGCCGTCTTTCAGTTCCATCAGGATGGTGTTCTCGGGGTCTTTGATCTCGGCCATTGGGGCGCTCCTCATCTGAATTCTTGGGCGCTAGTTAATCATCTGCGCCGCGAATGCCAAGTGATCGTTGACCCAGCCCGCCAGTACGCTAGGTAGACCACAACATAATTTCTTTGGAGATTTCGATCATGGCGTGGAAAACCCTCGGTCAAATGGATCTGAACGGCAAACGGGTGCTGACCCGGGTGGACATCAATGTGCCTGTGGCTGACGGGATTGTGACCGACACCACCCGCATCGACCGCATTGTGCCAACCGTGCGCGACATTCTGGCCGCCGGTGGCAAGCCGATCCTTTTGGCGCATTTTGGCCGCCCCAAAGGCGAGCGCGTGCCGGAGATGAGCCTGCAGCAACTGGTGCCCGCACTTGAAGCAGCCTTTGGCACCTCTGTGCTCTTTGCCGCCGATTGCGTTGGTGCCGCCGCTGAGGCCGCCGTTGAGGCGCTGCCTGAAGGTCAGGTTCTGCTTTTGGAAAACACCCGCTACCACGCAGGTGAAACCAAGAACGACGCCGAGCTGACCGCGCAGATGGCCGCCCTTGGCGATGTCTTCTGCAACGATGCGTTCTCCGCCGCCCACCGCGCCCACAGCTCCACCTGTGGCCTCGCCCACGCTCTCCCCGCCTGCGCGGGCCGTCTGATGCAGGCAGAGCTCTCCGCGCTTGAAGGCGCGCTGGCCACACCTGTGCGCCCTGTGACCGCCGTTGTCGGCGGCGCAAAAGTCTCCACCAAACTGGAGCTGCTCGGCAACCTTGTGGCCAAGGTGGATCACCTCGTGATCGGCGGCGGCATGGCCAACACTTTCTTGGCAGCCCAAGGCATCGACGTTGGCAAATCTCTGGCCGAACACGACATGACCGACACCGCGTCCGAGATACTCGCCAAAGCCAAAGAGGCTGGCTGTAACATCGTGCTGCCCACCGACGTTGTGGTCGCGCGCAAATTTGCCGCCAATGCCGCCAATGAAACTGTCGCCTCTGATGCTTGCCCGGCGGATGCTATGATCCTGGATGCGGGTCCGGCCACCGTGGCCGCCGTGGCTGAGGTGTTTGAAGCCTCCAAAACCCTGATCTGGAACGGCCCCATGGGCGCCTTTGAGATCGAGCCTTTCAATGCCGCCACCGATGCGGCCGCGATCAAAGCCGCCGCGCTCACCAAATCTAGCGCGCTGGTCTCTGTGGCTGGCGGCGGCGACACCGTGGCGGCCCTGAACGCCTCCGGCGCAGCGGCAAACTTCAGCTACATCTCCACCGCAGGCGGCGCGTTCCTTGAATGGATGGAAGGCAAAGAGCTGCCCGGCGTGGCGGCCCTGAACCAGTAAACGCTGCGCAGTTAGGCAGCTTGGGCACAATCGCCTCTCATGGCTGGCGCTGATTTAAATCGAGCCTCAAATTAAACCTCGATAGCGCCACCATAATTGAAGTCCCGACCCCGCTCGCCTATAGCGGGGGTAATGGGGACATAACCCTTTATTCTCAACAGATTTTGACCGGGGACACCAATGTCTAATCAAGCACAAGCCGAAAAGATTTCCGCCGGAAACGGTTTTATCGCCGCGCTGGACCAATCCGGTGGCTCCACACCCAAGGCGCTCCGCCTCTATGGCGTTGAAGAAACCGCCTACAGCTCGGACGCGGAAATGTTCGACATGATCCACGCCATGCGCTCCCGTATTGCGCAGGCCCCAGCCTTCACCGGCGACAAAGTGGTCGGCGCGATCCTCTTTGAAATGACCATGGACCGCGACATCGACGGCCAGCCCTCCCCGACCTTCCTCTGGGAGCAGCGCGGCGTCGTGCCTTTCCTGAAAGTCGACAAAGGCCTCGCGGATGAGGAAAACGGCTGTCAGGTGATGAAGCCGATGCCAGAGCTTGACGCGCTTTGTGAGCGTGCGGCCGCCAAAGGCGTGTTTGGCACCAAGATGCGCTCCGTGATCTCTGCCGCCAATGAGGCCGGCATCAAGGCGGTTGTGTCCCAGCAGTTCGAAGTGGGCAAACAGATCCTCGGCCACGGCCTCGTGCCGATCATCGAGCCAGAGGTGACCATCTCCATCGCTGACAAATCCGAAGCCGAAGACATTCTGCTTGGCGCGTTGACAGCAGAGCTCGACGCCCTGCCAGAGGACAAGCAGGTCATGCTGAAGCTCACCCTGCCCAACACGGCCAACCAGTACAAAACCTTGGTGGACCACCCGCGCGTGATGAAAGTGGTTGCGCTCTCCGGTGGCTACAGCCGCAAAGAAGCCAACGCACGCCTTTCTGAGAACACCGGCATGATCGCAAGCTTCTCCCGCGCCCTGACCGAGGGCCTCTCTGCCCAGCAGACCGAAGAAGAGTTCAACGGCACCATCGCGGACTCTATCGAGACCATCTATCAGGCCTCCATCGCAGGCTAAGGGCCGCAGGCCTATCAAACATCCAAGGCGCTCCTCATTGGGGCGCCTTTTTTCATGCCGCCTCTTCCCAGCCGCAATTCTGCGGGGTGCAGCGCACTCTCAGCGCCCTAAGAGACCCTTTGCGCAACGCCCGTTGTGTCCACGATCAGCGCCGCCACAAACCGCCGAAAAATCGCACCTACGCGATACCGTAGGGATACCGACGTGATACCGAACATCGAATTTTCGCCGATTCCGCAAAATCCGCCAAAAATTAACGTCCCCCGTTTCATAGTAAAAAAATCTTCGACATTTTTGAGGTGCAAAATCAGCTGCGCCTTAATATACTGTTTTTTAACTAAATTTGAGTAACGTGCGCCGCGTTTGGCCGATATTAACCCCTGATGTTTTATGCTGCCAAACGTTGTCATCCCGCCCACAGAGGTATAAAAACAACGCCTTGCGGCAATTTTTTCCGACATTGTCTTAAGAGTTTCACAGCAAGAATCACCTAAGCTACATTAGTCCAAAGACGCCGCAAAAGGCGCATTAGAGGCAAAAATGACAGGTACATCCCCCCGCCCAGCTCTTGGTGCTGTTGTGTTTTTTGGTTTGGCGTTTGCGCTGGCGATCTACTTTACCTTTGCCGCCGTGCAGGGCGACTACGGCTTGTTCCGCCGTGTCGAAATCCTCGCGGAGAAGCAACAGCTTGAGGCCGAGCTTGCCCTCGCTCAGGCAGATGTTGCTTATATGGAAAACCTCACCCGCCGCCTGTCAGACAGCTATCTGGATCTGGACCTGCTGGACCAACAGGTGCGTGACGTGCTGGGCATGATCCGAGCCGACGAAGTGGTGATCCGCTGACCGCTGCGCCTACAGGAAGAGTTTAAAAAGCTTAGGCAAACCTCTCTGGTTTCAACAACTTAGACCAGCACTCCGCTGCTCAAGAATACGTCTCCCGGCCCCGCTCCACAGCTTCCTGAAAACCAAACGCTTTTTTCGCTCGCCACCGCTTCGGGCTTCCGCTACCATTTTCCCAAGTATGGTTTAAAGTTAAACCATTTAGCACTTGGGAGGAACCACGATGGCGGCGAAACGTGCGGCGAAAAAGCCCAACGTCTCGGGTGAAGAGCTCACACAATATTATCGCGACATGCTTCTGATCCGGCGCTTTGAAGAGAAAGCCGGTCAGCTTTACGGCATGGGTTTGATTGGCGGATTCTGCCACCTCTACATCGGACAGGAAGCCGTTGTGGTGGGGCTGGAAGCCGCCACAGAGGAAGGCGACAAACGCATCACCTCCTACCGCGATCACGGCCACATGCTGGCCTGTGGCATGGACGCCAATGGCGTGATGGCCGAACTCACCGGGCGTGAGGGCGGCTATTCCAAAGGTAAAGGCGGCTCCATGCATATGTTTTCCAAGGAAAAACACTTCTACGGCGGCCATGGCATCGTCGGCGCTCAGGTGCCGCTTGGCGCAGGCCTCGCTTTTGCGGACAAATACAAAGACAACGGCCGCGTGACCTTCACCTACTTCGGGGACGGCGCCGCCAACCAGGGTCAGGTCTATGAGACCTTCAACATGGCCGCTCTCTGGGATCTGCCCGTGGTCTTTGTGATCGAAAACAACCAATACGCCATGGGCACCGCTCAGGCGCGTTCCACCTCATCGCACGACATTTACAAACGCGGCGAAGCCTTTGGCATTCCAGGGGAAATGGTCGACGGCATGGATGTGCTTGCGGTGAAAGACGCGGGCGAACGCGCTATCAAACACTGCCGCTCCGGCAAAGGACCTTACATCCTTGAGGTGAAGACCTACCGCTATCGCGGTCACTCCATGTCTGACCCCGCCAAATACCGCACCCGCGAAGAGGTGCAGAAGATGCGCGAGGAGCGTGATCCCATTGAAAACGTGCGTCAAATGCTGCTGACCGGCAACCACGCCAGTGAGGATGATCTGAAAGCGATCGACAAAGAGATCAAAGCCATCGTCAACGCCTCCGCTGATTTTGCCAAAGAGAGCCCGCTGCCTGATGAGGCCGAGCTCTGGACAGACATTTACGCCTAAGCCCCGGACGAGAGGACATTTATCATGGCTACTGAAATTCTCATGCCAGCCCTGTCGCCCACTATGGAAGAGGGCACCTTGGCCAAATGGTTGGTCAAAGAAGGCGACACCGTACAATCCGGCGACATCTTGGCCGAGATTGAAACCGACAAGGCCACCATGGAATTTGAAGCCGTTGACGAAGGCGTCATCGGCAAGATTCTGGTGGCTGAGGGCACCGAAGGCGTCGCGGTCAACACCGCCATCGCGATCCTCGCCGAAGACGGCGAAGACGTCAGCACGCTGGAAGCCGCCACAGCCCCTGCTGAGGCCGCTGCACCCGCAGATGATGCCTTAGAGGCCAACAGCGCCGCACCTGCCACTGTCGCAGCTCCAGAGGTCCCCGCACCTGATCTGAGCCCGGATTGGCCTGAAGGCACCCCCATGAAGTCTCAGACCGTGCGTGAGGCCCTGCGCGACGCCATGGCCGAAGAGATGTGCGCCGACGGCGATGTCTACCTCATGGGCGAAGAAGTGGCCGAGTATCAGGGCGCCTATAAGGTCAGCCAGGGTCTGCTCGACGAGTTTGGCAGCAAACGGGTGATCGACACGCCGATCACAGAACATGGGTTTGCCGGCATTGCAGTCGGTGCCGCCTTTGGCGGGCTGAAGCCAATTGTTGAATTCATGACATTCAACTTTGCGATGCAAGCCATTGACCAAATTATCAATTCGGCGGCCAAAACGCTCTATATGTCCGGCGGTCAGATGGGCGCGCCCATGGTGTTCCGTGGCCCCAACGGTGCCGCTGCCCGCGTCGGCGCGCAACACAGCCAGGATTACGCCGCATGGTATGCCCAAATCCCGGGCTTGAAGGTGGCGATGCCTTATTCGGCCTCAGACGCCAAAGGCCTGCTGAAATCCGCCATCCGCGATCCGAACCCGGTGATTTTCCTGGAAAACGAGATCATCTACGGCCGCAGCTTTGACGTGCCCGACATCGAGGACTTCACCATTCCTTTTGGCAAGGCGCGCATCTGGCGTGAAGGCTCTGATGTGACCATCGTGAGCTTCGGCATCGGCATGCAATATGCGCTTGAGGCGGCCGAGAAGTTGGCTGAAGACGGCATTTCCGCCGAAGTCATCGACCTGCGCACCCTGCGCCCGATTGATTATGACACGGTCATTGCCTCGGTGATGAAAACCAACCGCTGCGTAACCGTTGAAGAAGGCTGGCCGGTTGGCTCCATCGGCAACCACCTCTCGGCCACCATCATGCAGCGCGCCTTTGACTTTCTGGACGCCCCGGTGATCAACTGCACCGGCAAAGACGTGCCCATGCCTTACGCCGCAAACCTCGAAAAACTGGCGCTGACGACCACCGATGAGGTCATCGCGGCGGTGAAACAAGTGACCTATCGCTGAGGAGAGACGCAGATGCCCATAGAAATCCTCATGCCCGCGCTTTCCCCTACGATGGAAGAAGGCACTTTGGCCAAATGGCTTGTGAAAGAAGGGGACACGGTCTCCTCCGGTGATTTGCTCGCGGAAATCGAGACCGACAAGGCCACGATGGAGTTTGAAGCCGTCGAAGACGGGATTGTCGGCAAAATTCTGGTTCCGGAAGGCTCCGAAGGGGTCCAGGTCAACGCCGTTATCGCCATTTTGCTCGAAGATGGCGAAAGCGCGGACGATCTTGGCGCCGCACCTGCCGCTGCGCCTGCAGAGGCACCCGAGGCCCACAAAACACCCGCTGCCAGCGCCCCTGCGCCCTCCGCTCCTGTCAGCTCCGATGGCAACCGTATCTTTGCCTCACCGCTCGCGCGCAGAATAGCGGCCGACAAGGGTATTGATTTGGCCACACTCACAGGCTCCGGCCCGCGCGGTCGGATCGTGAAAGCTGACGTGGAAGGGGCAAGCGTCGCACCAGCCGCAGCCAAAGCGCCGGCAAGTGTTTCAGCCGCCCCAGCTGCAAAAGCTGCTCCAATGGCCAGCGGCCCCGAAACGGATACCATCCTGCGCATGTATGCAGACCGCGACTTTGAAGAAGTCGCGCTTGATGGCATGCGCAAAACCATCGCTGCACGTTTGACAGAGGCCAAACAGTCAATTCCGCATTTCTATCTGCGGCGTGACATCAAACTGGACGCGCTTCTGGCCTTCCGCAGCCAATTGAACAAACAGTTGGTAAAACGCGGCGCAAAGCTCTCGGTCAATGATTTCATCATCAAAGCCTGTGCATTGGCCCTGCAAGAGGTGCCGGATGCCAATGCCGTCTGGGCCAGCGACCGGATTTTAAAGCTCAAACCCTCCGATGTGGCCGTTGCGGTCGCCATCGACGGTGGCCTTTTCACCCCGGTGCTCAAAGACGCGGAAATGAAGTCATTGTCCGCCCTATCAGCGGAGATGAAAGACCTCGCCGCCCGTGCCCGAGACCGCAAACTGGCCCCACATGAGTATCAGGGCGGCAGTTTTGCGATTTCCAACCTCGGCATGTTTGGCATCGACAACTTTGACGCGGTGATCAACCCGCCTCATGGCGCAATCCTCGCCGTCGGCGCAGGTGCGAAGAAACCTGTTGTTGATGAGGACGGACAAATCAGCGTGGCCACGGTGATGTCTGTCACCCTGTCTGTCGACCACCGTGTGATCGACGGCGCTTTGGGCGCGCAGTTGCTGCAGTCCATCGTCGACAATCTCGAAAATCCAATGGCGATGCTCGCCTGAGCGTCGCTTTGTCGGAGGTGAGATGGCACTTTTGCCCCTCTCACCTTCGTCTCAGCCCGTATTCCAGCGGAATAACGCTGAGAGCTGCCCTCTTCACGCGGTTCTCCGCTGGGCTGAGTTGTAAACCGGCACAAGTTTAAACATCTGATAAGACCCTCCCTATAACGTCGCTACGCATCACATGGGTTGGGCCAAGCGTCAGGAGAGACTTGTGTCAGAAACACGATTTTCAAGAGCCATAGCGACCCACAAGCGCGCGTCCAGAAGCACCGTGCTAACATCTGTGGCCGCCGCAGCTTCCATGGCTGGTGCAACAGCCGCTGCGCTGTCAGCATTCATCCCACTGCCCAGCGCGTCCCCCTTTTGGTCGCATCTTTTGACATTGGGAACCTTTGGCGCAGCTGTCGCCCCTGTTGCATGCCTGATCGGCTTTACCTCGGCATACCGGATTTACGCCAAACGGAACCAAGAGCTGTCAGGCCAGATCGCGGACCTCAATGAACAAATTTCGAAACTTCAAGCCGTCGTGGCGAAGGTTTCAACAGATCTGGAAGATACATCCGAGAGCAGCGCAGCGTTAATCGCAGAGCCAGCCCTTGCTGCGCACCAAGCTTTCAAATCGACCCGTTCCACACAGGTACAGTTTGGATCATTGGTGGATGCGTTTGAATTTGCACCTTCCAACAAGGCTGCAAACGAAGATCACAAACAAAGCAGAGCGGCTTGATTTCACAAAAGAAATCACAAGCCGCTCTGACAATTCTCAATAAGGTTAGACTTTGACCTTGCCCGCTTCGGACAGCACCTGATCCATGCTGACCGCAGGCTGGTCACAACCGGCCTCACCAACCACTTTCGCAGGAACACCCGCGACGGTTTTGCATGGCGGCACTTCCTGAAGCACCACAGAACCCGCTGCGATACGGCTGCAGTGCCCCACGCGAATGTTGCCAAGCACCTTGGCACCTGCACCGATCAGAACGCCGTCGCCAATCTTGGGATGGCGGTCTTCTTCCTCTTTGCCGGTCCCGCCCAGCGTCACCGAGTGCAGCATGGAGACATTGTCGCCCACCACAGCGGTTTCGCCGATCACAATGGAATGGGCGTGGTCAATCATTATCCCTTTGCCAATCTTGGCAGCCGGATGGATGTCGATGCCAAAAATCTCACTGGTGCGCATCTGGATGAAGTAGGACAGGTCATAGCGCCCCTGCTCCCAAAGCCAATGGCCGATACGGTAGGCCTGCACCGCCTGATAGCCCTTGAAATAAAGAATCGGCTGCAGCAAACGGTGGCAAGCTGGGTCACGCTCATAAATCGCCATAAGATCCGCACGCGCCGACGCTGCGAGGGCCGGATCAGCGGCAAAAGCTTCATCCGCAATCTCGCGCAGGATCACCATCGACATCTCATTGGACGAGAGTTTCGCCGCAAAGCGATAGCTCAACGCGCGTTCAATGGAGTGATGGTGCAATACACAAGCGTGTACCAAACCACCCATCAGAGGTTCTTCACGCACGGCCTCTTGGGCTTCACGCGTGATCTGCTGCCAAACCGGGTCCAGCTCGGTTACTTTTGGTTGCATCTCAGCCATGGTCACACCTTTCTGTCCCTGTCAGACTACACTAGGTAATCAACAAGCGCCAAATTCAAAGGTGTGAATGCACATAAAACCAAATGGAATGGAACACCTCATTTTCTCGTGATCGAGGCTAAACTGCGATTTGCGCTGCGCTGCCCGCACCAAAAATGGCTGAGATCTGTGCCACCTCAATGCGCCCTCCAGCGCCAATCCCGTCTGTCTGCTGATCCGCTTGAGAATACGTCCAGCTCGGTGTCTGCACCTGTTCTTCCCGCACTTGAACCTCTCCAACAAAAACTTTGATCAAGTAGGCTTCGCTCTCTTCTCCCAAAGGCACATCCAGCCCCTCCCAACTGTCTCCTTCAAGTCGGGTGCGTCTGATCCAGCTCAATGTGAGGTCCCCTGCGGCATCCCTTTGCGCCTTGAGATGCACAGGGGCATAGGGTCTAAGGCCAATCCCCTCAAACGCCTCCACATAGTGGGTATATGTCGGGTCAAACAATGCGCGCTGCGCGGGGCCGATACGGTAATTGCGCTCGGCACCCCGGTATTGGCGGGGCAAATCAATCTGTGTCACCGCCGGAGACATGACCACAAGCCAACTTCCCTCCGGCCAGGCTGCTGAAACATCGCCTTCTGTCCCAAGCTGCCCTCTGAGGCGACCTGATAACCTGTATCGGCGCTCCCCGACCAGCTCGGCGGTCTGGAACTGAAAAGCCTCCCAGCCCTTGGGGGTGCCATCGCCGATGTAGGCGAGATTGCCACCATTTAGCAGCTCAAGGCGCGGGAGGCTTTGAAGCGTACCTTGGATCATCTCGACCTTCAGCCCAGCGCTGCGGTCCCACAGTCCTGCATCAGCAGACAGTAGCGGCGATTTGGTAATCCCAACGAAGGCAGGCGCGTCCAGAAGCTGATTGAGCGCGTAGCCCTCGTCCGTATCACTGGAATTAACCGCCACGCTGCCCGGCCACGGTTTGCCGGTGCAGGCAATATGGGGCGCGTGGGGCACTTCGTTCCCCGTCATCAAAGGCACATCCAGAAAAAGCGACTGTACTGGTACCGGCGGCACAAACCCACTGCCTCTGGGCGGATCACTTTCCGTCTCTGAGGGAACATAGATCGAAGGCGCGATGCGTGCGCCCTCCAGAACCTGCGCCCCCTGCTGTGTCACGCGATCAAGTCGAAAGCTCTGTTGCTCCATGCCATCTTGGCCCAGCGCGACCACATCCCCCGTGCCAAGCTCCATCCGGCTCGGGGGGAGAGCCAGCTTCACGCGGTCTCTGGCGACGCGGGACTCTGCAAGCCAGCGCTCAGCGGTCTGCCGACCCTCACTGCGCGTCAAAACCTCCGTCACCTCGCTTTGCGCCACCGCAAAAGTGGCTTCATCATGCAAAATGGCTTCCTCTGAGGCCGCATCAAAGTCCCGCTCCGCCAAGGTGAAGTTCAAACGCACACGGCCCGCCATTTCCGCATTCGGTGCCCGGCTCAGCTCCCAATCCCCATCGATATCACTTGAAAGCGCCAAATCATCTGTGTTCAACACTGTTTCGCCACGCAAGCCCCGCATCACGAAACACAGGACGCCATCGCGCTCCAGCGCATCAAATCCATGGCGCAACATCAAAGGCTGTAAAGCGGCGCGCCCATCTGCCACGTCACTCTGCACATAGCCACGCACGACACCGTAGAGCTGCGAAACATCGTAGTGCTCAACGCCAGCAGCAATGCAGATCTCCTCAACAACCGACGCCAAGGTGCGGTTTGAGGCCCGCCCATTGAGCCAATGCCCCTTGGCATAGTTTCGACCATCCGTCCAAATCTCCCGTTCATTGGGAAAGGCGGGAAACGGACGTGCATCCCATGCCCAGGCAAACATGCGCTGGGTGTCGACCATAGGCCCGCCATATGCCCCGGAGACAGGATTGTTGGCTGGCTGCTTCCAATACTCGTGCAAGGCTTGCATATAAGATTGCTGCATAAGGTCGTCCCGCAACCCTCTGGAGTAAAACGGCAAAGCGGATTCAGAGGATTTTTCATCCAGAAACTTATTGGGCTGGTTTGTACCCAAATCGATTGCTGCGCAGCCTATCTCCGTAAACCAGACAGGCTTTGAAGCTGGCACCCATGCTGTCTGAGTGGCCTGACGCTGGCCTCCAATGCGCTCATGATGCGGATTGGACCACCAATTCCTGATGTCTTTGTAGCGATAGACCCAAGGTTCGCCAAATGCACCATCTTCAATCGGACTGCGGCTTTGCACATCCCGCGCCGCGCGCGACGGGTAATACCAGTCGTACCCTTCTCCGCCCGCAATCTGTGTTTTCAGATAGGAGAGATTGTGAACCGCATCCCAGGACTCCCCATCACTATGGTCCGCCTCATAACGCCAATCTGACAGCGGCATATAGTTGTCGATCCCGACAAAATCGATCTCCGCATCCGCCCAGAGGGGATCTAGATGAAAATACACATCCCCGCTGCCATCCTGCGGGTGGTAGCCAAAATACTCCGACCAATCAGCCGCGTAGCCGATCTTGACGGATGATCCGAGTAGGATACGCACCTCCGCCGCAAGGGCGATCAACTGCTCAACAGCCGAAAATCCGTTGGCCCCTCTAATCTGTGTCAGGGCGCGCATTTCCGAGCCGATGCAAAAGGCGTCAACGCCCCCCGCCGCGGCACATAGCGCGGCATTGTGCAGTATAAACCGCCGATAAGACCACTCCTCCGGCCCACTGTAGCTCACGCCATCGCTCGACACCTGAAAGTCTGTAGCTTGCGCGGTGCCGAAGAACGCTGCGACCTCCGCATCCGCCGCGCTTGTGCCATCTGTCGTCCCAACCTGCCCCGGTGCTTCGGAAAGCGTGATACGCCCCCGCCACGGCAACACCGGCTGGTCTGTAGCGTCGCTCCATGGATCGCTACGCCCATTGCCCTCCAACTGCTCCATCAGAATGAACGGGTAAAACATCACGTCCTGCCCAGCGCTCTGCAAATGGCGGATCGCCTCAATCACCGCTGCATCCGCAGGCGTCCCCCCATAAACCGGTCGCCCCGCGACACGTGCTACCTCCTGCGCCTGCGCACGAGGAACGCCAGCAACACGCCAAGGCATCTTCTCGCCAGCCACGTCACTCTGCTCAACCTTGGGTCTCAGCTCACACTCTGCCGCACGAAGGTCATTGCCAAACCAACTGACGATCAGCGATGCGGCCTTACAGTTTGGCAACTCCTCGGTCAGCGCCTCCACTGACGCGCAAAAATCCGACTTTCCAGCCGGTGTGTTTTCATTCGCAGCGCGCGTTTCACCGGTTTCGCTCTGCAAATAGACTTGTGACTTGGCCAAGGCGTACTCACCTGTTCCCGGCATCAAGGCGACAGCACGCACGGTCTCGGCATAGTCAGAGGCATGTGACGGCACAGACTTTGGCGTTGGTCTCACAACCTCAAAGCTGAACTGCGGCACACGATTGCCAAAGGGTGCCAGCTCGAGATCTTCAATCACCACATAAGCGGTCCCGCGATAAGCTGGCACCATGCCTGCGCCTTCCACCGCTTCCATCTTGGGATCGGGCAGTTGATCGGCGCTGCCGCTGTGCACACGAAACGTGAAATCTTCTGGGGAGAGCTCAATACCATCCGCCCAGATCCGCCCCACGCGGGCAATCTCTCCCTCACACAGGGCGATCGCCAGAGACACCGAATAGCTGTAGCTGCGCGTCTTGGGCTGGCTGGGGCGCCCCTTGCCGCCGCTCGCCTCTGTCTCAGTCACGGTTTCCAAAAAGCGTGTTGTCCAGATCACCTGCCCGGGCAGGCGCACCCGTCCAAAGACACGCGCCTGTGCTGCGCCTTCCGCAGATCCAGTCAGGCGAAAGCGCTCCACTTTGCCGGTTTCCACCACATCGGCACCGCCACCCAGCAGGCTCTGATCAATCAGCTTGCCAACGGTCGCGCCGGCGAAGCGGCCAACCGCCGCAGTCGTGATCCCGGCAACCGACCCACCAAGCGATCCTCCAACAGCCGCGCCTGCCGCAGCCAAAATCACCGTTGCCATGTGCTGCACTCCTTATTGGCTGTTGTCTTTGAAAGATCCGTCTCGGGCGCAGGAAACGCAAAACGCCCAACGATGCGGCGACGCCACGGCAGACTCAGCGCGTTCTCCACCACCGCATGTCCGCCGTAGGCATGGATCACGCTGGCCTCCGCCCCCACGCGCCCTGCGATGCCAAGATGCTTGGCCACAGCGCCCGATTTCATACGAAACAACAGCACATCCCCCGCAGCCTCCTCGGCGAGCGATTTTGGCAGCAAATAAGTTGCCGCCGCCTGCCAGAGCACTTCCTCATTGCGCGCTTCTGCCCAGTCCTTTGTGTAGGGCGGCACCAAAGCGGCCTCTTGGCCGTAAAGCCTGCGCCACACCCCACGAATAAGCCCCAGGCAATCCGTGCCTGCGCCCATCAGGCTTGCCTGATGGCGATAAGGCGTCCCAATCCAGCGTCGGGCGATTTCCACCACCTGTGCTCCGTCCGCTGTGTTCATCGCAAACTGCCTCCGGTGTTGCTGCCACTCTTGGTGGGATAACTGGTGATCCAGTCTTCACCGGGAATGTCGGGAAACCCTTGAAAGTTCAGCCTGTTGCTAAATTTCGCCCCGCAGGTTGAAAACCGCTTATCGCAGCCCGCAATCAGACGCAGTTGATCCCCAGACGCCAGCGCAGTCGGCATCGGCTCCCACAGCTCGACCACACGCCAGCCACCCTCAAAAGTATCGCGCTTGATCAACCCCGTGAGCCCGTCTGCCGCACCGCTGAGCACGCGCAGCTGACCATGTGTGAACCATCCCGGATCAAAACCCGACAGAGTGCTGAACCGAAACACGCTGCGGCCGCGCAGCTCTTCCACCACCGGGTCCGCTACCATCGCAGGGTCGGTCACATCCACCCCGCAGGACGCATCTCCCAACACGGCGGTGCATGCCCTTTGATAGCCCCGCCCACGCGGCATATTCAGCCGTTCTGACAACCCGCGCAGCTCGGCCACAAAAGCACCACCGGCCTGCCGCATCTCCCCGATGGAGCCGCGAAACAGCACACTGCGCTCAGTGGGCATCGCCCAGTTCACCAGCCAACAGGTGATCTCCGCCCCATCCAGACGCCCCGCTGCGATATCCTCGGCGCGCACCGAAGCATCGCTGAGCACCCCAACCGCCTCACTGTTGTCCACAGCCAACCCGGTGCCTTGCTCAAGAGCGCTCGCCGTCAATCCAGTGGAGGCGCGGAAAGCAAAGCCTTCAAAGCTCAGATCCCGATCATGATCCGTGAATCCCAGTCTAACACCGTCACTCCGCTCAATCCCCCAGGCGCGCGCAACCGTTGTGGCCCCGCTTTGAAGATGCGCTAAAAGCTCTGTTTGAAACGCCATCAGCCCCGCACCTCGACAATCGGCACATTGGGCACATCGCCCGCCTTGAAACTCGCAACGCTGGTCTGGATCTGATCCGTGTCAAAACGCACCGGCACATCAAACTCGAACCCTGCGGTGACCTCAGAGCCGACAGCAGGAGGGGAGATCAATGTAATCTCGCCAGTCTCGCTGTTCACTGTGAAGTCGTTGCCTTCCACAAGCGCAACACCGTCCACGCCGACCCGCACAGTGCCCTCTACCGGTTTGTGGATCGGCCGCGCATAGCTCTGCGCACCGGATACATAGGTTTTTATAATTTGAAACAGCGTGTTGCCGCCATCTCCTGATCCGATCACCTGATCATCAAACCGCACATCCTGAGACACTGGGCATGATTTGTAGTCCGACCAGTCTTTCCAGCGAAACCCGTTGAGCTGCCCTTGCCGCGCCTCAAAAAACGCAATCAACGTCCCTAGGTCATCCACAGAACGCATCGCCAAGCCTGCATCATAGCTGCGCCGCGAATGCGCCCAAGGCGTGTTGCGCTCCTCAAATCCATTCACCAGCGTCACCACCTCCGTGCGACGCTGCGGCCCTCCTACGGAGCCAAAACTCAACGTCGTGGGAAACTGCACCTCATGAAAACTCATCGCGCCCTCCTATCTGTTGCGTTGCGCCCGTGCCAAAGCCCGGCTCATCTGCGTCGCGATCTGCCCTTTGGAGCGCTGAAAACTCTCGGCATCCGGCGTTGAGACATTCACCACCACTTGCACCGGGACCGCCCCCTGCGCGCTGCGCACGCCAAGCTTTCCATCCGGCCCGCGCGACAGCGGCAAAATCGCTTCGGGGCCCGCTTCCCCCATCAAGCCGCGCCCACCACGCATGGGAAAGCTCACCGGCCCGTTCACGACGCCCCCATTGGCGAAGGGCATTACGCGCCCCTGTGTGAAACCGGCCCCATCCGCAAACGGCAACAGATCCCCCAGAAAACTGCCAACACCACTGGTGATGACCTGCCGAAGCTGATCCTGAACCGGCCGCGCTGCACTGCGATACGCTGCATTCACCATGCTTTGCGCCAGATTGCTCAGCGCGTCTGAAAGCTTGGCGCCATCAAACACAAGACCATCAAAGGCTTTGCGCAACCCGCGGTTCATGCTCTTTTCAAGGCTCGCCGCATCCTGACCCGTCGCGCTCAAAGACTGCTGCATCCGCCGCAGCGCCCCGTCAAAACCGGCCACCATCGCCGCCGCATCGCCGAGGCTGCCTTCCAACGCCTCAATCTCTCCGTCAAAGGCGTCAAAATCATCCATCTTCTGGCTCCTCATATTTGTCTGGATAGGCGCGCAATAAGGCGTCAAACCCTGCGCGAGTGAGCGCGCTCTGGCCGCGCCCCTCTCCCAACAACAGCGACAATTCCGCTGGCGTGAGCGCCCAGAAGTCCGCTGGTGTCAGTCGCAATCCGCCAATCCCGGCGCGCATCAGTGCAGGCCAGTCAAACCGCGCCATCTGTCTCTCGTGCGCCATGGACCTCCGGCGCGCCAAATGCGCCAACCAACAGCTGCGCGGCCACCCGCGCCGCCTCCATCGGCCCACCTGCAATATCCGCCTGCATCAGCTCGTCTTTCACTCCGGCCCATCCGCCACCGCGCAGCCCGGCCAGAATCAGCGCCAGCACATCACGGCTCGCAAACGCTCCGTTTTCAAACCGCGCAATCAAGGCCACCAGCGTGTCTTCGCCAAGCTGCGCCTCAAGCTCCGCAAGCGCCCCCAATGTGAGCTTGAGTACATGACACTGCCCGTTCATCGTCAGCGTCACTTCACCTGCAAACGGATTGGCCATTTTTACGCCGCCGCAAAGCTCAGCGCCCCGGCGCTGGCCATTGCCACCTCATAGGTTGCTTCGCCGTCATGGCTGCCCGCATACTCGATGGACGTGATCTGAAACGCCCCTTCCACGATGCCAAAATCGGGAATAACCACCTGAAAGTTCGGTGTTTCCCCGTCAAAGAAGATCTGGCGCGCACGCTCATCCGTGGTGGCGTCTTTGAACACCCCCGATCCACTCAGCGCCGCCGATTTCACCCCGGCTCCTGCCAGCAACTCCCGCCAGCCTCCCTGGCTTTCAAGCGAGGTCACATCCACGCTTTCCGCGTTAAAACTGAGCCGTGTCGCGCGCAGCCCCGCCACGCTCTCAAACTGACCACTCCCGGTCAGATCTACCTTGATCAACAGATCTTTGCCGCTCTGTGCACCCATCATCTCTCTCCGAAACTTAGCTTTGATCGTCCTCGACCCGCGCCCGAAACCGCAGGTCAATCCGACGCAGATTTTTCTGCGTGTCCCGTCTGGCCGTTGCGCGATCAAAGACGAGAAACACCACACGCCCACGCGCCAAGGGCAGCCGATTGCCAGTCAGAATGTCACTGATTGCCGCCCCAACGGTCTTGGCGCGCGCAAATCCTGTCGCCTCGCAGACAACGGAGACAACAAAGCGATGCTCCGCGCCGCCGCTCAACTGATCAGAGCGGTCCCGCACGGTCTCTGCGCCCAGCGAGACAAACAGCTCAGGCACCTGACCGGCAGGCATCGCGTCATAGATCGCGCCATTCACCAGACCATCCAGAGCCACATCCGCCTGGAGCGCCTGATACACTGCCGTCTGAAGCGCTGCGCCTGACCCATAGCTCATTGCGCTTCCTCCTCGGTGGCGTGGCAAATCAGGTAGCGCCCAAGGCCATCCACCTCCGCCACAGCCTCGATTGTGAAAATCCTAGCCCCGTCGCGAAACCGGCAGTCCGGCATCGGGCGCATCTGCGACCCGACCGGAGCCCCGCGCAGCGTGATCTTGTAACGCACGCTGCTCAGCGACATGTCCCCGCCATCACGCTCCCGCCCGCTGCGCAGGCGCACGTCGGCCCAGACCGTTCCAAGAGCTTCCCATGTGCGGGCAAAGCCGCCTGCGCCGTCCGGTGCCGCCAAGGGCCGCTCCAGTACCAGCTTGCGCGACAGCGTCACTGCTTTGACCGCCGGGCTCATTGGTCTGCCCCCAGCCCCAAGCGAACCGCGCGATACCGCTCCAGCAAACTGGTCACGCCAAACGGCATACAGCCTTCACTCAGCGTGGTTTCCTGCCGGAACTCATAGTAGTGCGCCGCCAACAGCAGAATCGCTTGCCGCAAGTCTGCAGGGATCTCTGCCCAGGTTGCGCCGAACCCCGCCTCAAAGCGCAGGGTCACGCTGCCGTTGGTGGGGATCCCGGGCAAGGCTCCGGCCACACCGCGCACCGATGGTCGATGCGTGTCCTGCACAAGCTGGTAAGCACTTGAAGCGACCGTCACAGCCACGCCCTGCGCATCTGTCAGCGTCACTTCAAGGATTTGCGTGACCGGCGCCACCGGAAGCCCCTGCGCCACCCCATCGCGCCAGCCATAAACCGTCCAGCCAAAAGTCCGCCGGATCAGGATTTTGCCGGTGCGCGCTTCCACAGCGCTCATCGCTGCACTCAGAAAGCTTTCCAGCACGCCGTCCTGCAAACTGTCTTCCGCAAAGCCGCTGCCAAGCCGCAAATGCTCCTTGAATGCAGCCACCGGCAAAGCCGAAACAGGCACCGAAGCTTCTTCGATTAACATCATGGAATAACTCCAAATATTCTCACTTACGGTCAGAAGGGCGCGCGTCCTCACGTCGCTTCAACGGAGGGGGTAAGCCAGACAACGTGACGCAGTCCGACGCGCGCCCGGGGCTTGGAGGATCACCCCCGCGCCCACCCGGGAATTACGACAAGGCAAACCGCAAAAATTTGATCGCCGCAAAATCGCTCACGTCGCCGCCTATGCGTTTGGTGGCATAGAAAAGCACATGAGGTTTGGCGCTGAAGGGATCGCGCAGCACGCGCAGATCAGGCCGCTCCGCCACAGTGTAGCCCGCCGCAAAATCTCCAAAGGCAATGGCGTCTGCGCCGCTGGCAATGTCCGGCATATCTTCGGCAATCAGCACCGGATAGCCGAGCAATCGCGCCGGCTCTCCCGCCGTTAATCCGTCTGACCACAGGAAGCGCCCGTCCGCGTCTTTCAACTTACGCACCGCTCCGGCGGTCTTGGAATTCATCACAAAACTGCCATTGGCGCGATACTGCGCCCCCAGCGCATAGACCAATTCCACCAGCGCATCCGCACCGTTGAAATCCCCGTCCGCACCCGTGGCCACATAACCGATGTTGCCCCAGCTCCAGCTTGCTTCGGCAACGGTGGGATAGGTCATGATCCCCGTGGGTTTGTCCACCCCATCCCCGTTGATGAAGGCCGCCGCTTCAGCGCGGGCAAACTTGTCGGCGACCCGACCCGCTAGCCAGCCTTCAATGTCAAACGCACTGTCATCCAACAGCCGCTGCGAGGCTTTGGGCAGGGCCGAAAGCTCATGCAGCGGAATGGCAATGCGCTCGATATTCGGCGTGCCGGTTTCAGCGGTCGCGCTGGTCTCATCCGCCCAGCCCGCGCCCACATCAGAGCTGTCAATCAGCACATCATAAGAGCCCGCCTCAACCGTCACCACATTGGCAATCGCGCGGATGCTCGCGGTGCTGTTGAGCACGGATTTGATGGTCTCTGCGGTCTGCGGATCCACCAGATAACCGCCATCGCTGTTCACACTTGAGGACATAGCCTTGTCCTCAAGCTCAAGCCCACGCAGCCCGTCATCTTCCCCTGTGCGCAGATAGGCGTCAAACGCCTTCTGATGGGGCGCGTCAAAGTCGGTGGCTGCGGCCAGATGTGGCCGCGCCGCGGAAATGGATTTGCGCTCTAACATGGTCAATCGCTCTTTCTGCTGTTTCAACTCTGCTTGAATGTCACCTGTGAAGGCACTCAGATCGCTGGTGAATTTCTCCACCGCATCGGTCACATCCTGGATCGAAGACACATCTTCTCCGATCCGAGACTCGGTCTCGGTTTTCGACATCTTCCCGTTCTCGCTACTGTTGTTTCGCGCGCTCTAACGCGCTGTCATCACACGGCTGGCGTCTTCAAACGCAGCCACCATCGCGCGCAATGCAGGCATCGCGCCGTCCTCCTTCGCGGTCAGCCGCGCGCTTGGCAGCATCGGAAACGTCACCAGGGACACCTCCCAAAGCTCAAGCTCCTGCAAAAGCCTTTGGCCTTTCGCACTCTTCGCCGCCTTCTGCGTGCGGTAGCCAATCGACAATCCGTCAATCGCACCGGCCGCAATCAAAGCCATCGCTTCACGGCCTTTGGCCACACTCTCCAGCAGTCGCCCTTTGACCCACAGCCCTTTGCCGTCCTCGCGCACCTCATCCCAGATGCCAATCGGCTCACGCGGATCATGCTGCCACAGCATCTTCACCTGACGTCCGCTTTTTGAGAGCGCCTTCAGCGACTTGGCGTAGGCACCGCGTTGCACCACATCGCCACCCTGGTCTGGCGCATCAAACAGGCTGGCATATCCGGCAATCACATTGCCATCTTCCACCTCCAGCCCTTTCCCGACGCGCGCGAATTTGGTTTCAAGTTCCATCTGTTGCTGCATCCGCTTCCCTCTCACTTCGCCAAATGCGCCTCACGGCGTCACGCTCATCAGCGACTGGACGGCCTGAGACAGGATCACGCCAACCACGCCATATACTGTCAGCCAAAGCCGCCGCTCCAAGCGCTCCATCAGCTGCTCAATCTTGTCCAATCGGCGGTTCAAACTATCAAACTGCAACTTTGCCACCCGCTCATGCGCCTCAAGCCGCAGACCCGGCGCACAGTCAAAATGCTCAAAACCGTAGCGCGGCTCACGCATCGCCATCCTCAGCCGCGGGCGCAGGCAGACCCAGCATCGCGCGTTTCTCCGCCTCGCTCAGAAAATCCGCCCCTGCGATGCGGGTCCAATGCGCCTCCCGCTCCGGTGCCAAGGCCGGCACCTGATCCAGATCGGGTTTGAGCTGCAAAGCCTCGCCGGTATGTTGCGCCAGCCAAGTCCCCACCGCCGCCGTGACCCGGCTCGCCAGAGGCAGAACCGTCAGGCGGTAGAACGCGCGGTTCGCCTCCTGATAGTTCGCATAGGTCGCGTCTCCGGGGATACCAAGCAGCATCGGCGGTACGCCAAATGCCAAGGCAATCTCCCGCGCCGCGGCCTCTTTGGTTTTCTGAAACTCCATGTCGCTTGGTGAAAACCCCATGGGCTTCCAGTCCAAACCACCTTCCAGCAACATCGGCCGCCCTGCATTGCGCGCGCCCTGATGGTGGCTCTCCATCTCGCTCACCAGCCGGTCATATTGATCATTGCTCAGGCTGCCATGCCCCTCATGCCCCTTGTAGACAATCGCGCCGGACGGTCTCGCCGCATTGTCGAGCAATGCTTTGGACCAGCGCGAGGCACTGTTGTGCACATCCATCGCCATCGCCGCCGCCTGCATGGGCGACAACCCATAATGATCGTCCTGAGGGTGAAACATCTTGATATGGCAAATCGGAGAGACATCCCCCACCGCAAACCGATGTTTGCGCGCGCCCACCACATATTCATAAGCAATCGGCCAGCCGTCATTGCCCGGCACCACGCTCATGCGGTCAGAGCGCAGCACATGCAGCTCTGCAGGCGCCTCCGCCGCACCTGAAACCGCTTCGACATAGCCATTGCCCGAAAGCAGCAACTGCCCATAAAGCGCCTCAAACAGTTCCGCATGTCCCTGCCCGCCATTGGGCCGCACCAAAAGCGCCAGTATGGGATGATCCTCAAAGCGTGCGCGGCTGTCCTGCAAGACCACCGGCAAGGCCGCAGCGGCCTCGGCAATCATCCGGACACAGCGAAATCCCACCGGATTGCTCGCAAAGCCTGTGCGCGTGAGCGATACCGTATCGCGCGGGCTCCAGGCCACGCGCCCTGCACCGTGCCAGGCCACAAGCGGCCCCGTGGCGCTTGCCTTCTTCTCAGGCGTCGCTGTCACGGGGGCCTTTGGCTCTGTGCCACGCTGAAAGATCTTTCCTAGCATTTATGACGCTCCCATTCTGAAGGTTCTTGCGCTGTCGCATCCCGCCACGCGTTTGGCGTTTTGACCCTGACAGGTATCTAAAATTTGTCTTAACTTGCGACTTCCTGATCGCACGGTCGGTGTTGCGCAGCTCACAGCTCGCGCAGTCTCGGCCGCCGCCAATGTGCCGATGGCGCAATGATCAGCTCATGCAAGGCCCAGACCAGTGCATCCACGCGATCCGGGCTGCCTTGCCCCGCGAAACCCTGGGTGGTCATTTCACACATCTGATCTTCGAGCGTCTCAAGCCCGGCCATATGGGTCACACGCGCTTGTTCATAAAGCGCAGCCACAGGTTCTGCCCGCGCAGCCTTTCTGCGGCTGGCGCGCACCGCTTTGTAAGGCACCAACGGGTCAATCTGATTGATGACCGCTTGCACCAGATCCCCACCCTGATTGACCTCCGCCACCAGCCGGTCCGCGCCCCAGCTTTCCATCGCGGTCAGCGCCACCCGCGCCCAGGTATCCGGGCTGGCGGCCCGCACACTCACGTCATCGACCACACAGGCCCGCCACTCTTGCACCGCTCCTTTGGTGCAGGCGCCCACCACAATGATCCCGCATTCATCAGACCCCGCATGCCCGCTCACCGGCGGATCCACCGCCACCACGATCCGGTCCATCTCCGGCAGCGCCTCACATCTGAGGCCCTCCAGCTGGCTATGTGTCCAAAGCGCGCCGTCCATGTCCTCCAGCAGCTCTCCGGCAAGCTCCTGCCGCCCCAGCCGTGTACCGGCATAGCGCGCCTCGACTTCTCGCAGGAAACTCTCTGCCAGATACGCCCTGTTGGCCTCAGTCGGCGCGCTGGTCTGCACCGTGCTGTCCGCCTTCAGCAGTTTCTTGAGCACGGCTACATTGCGCGGCGTCGTTGACACCACCTGCTGCGGGTTCTCGCCAAGCCGCAGCGCAAACTGCAACATGTCCCACGTCGCCTGCGCATTGCGCCACTTCGCCAGCTCATCCACCCAGGCCGCATCAAATTGCGGTCCGCGCAGGCTCTCTGGATCATGGGCAGAAAACGCCTGCGCAATCGCCCCATTTGGCCAGACAAGCCTGCGCCGCGCCGCCTCCCAAACAGGTCGCCGATCCGGCGGCGCACAGGCTATCAGCCCGCTTTCGCCAAAAATCATCACTTCGCGCACCTGATCTATGGTCTCTCCGACCAGAGCCACCCGCCGCGCCTGTCCCAGATCATGCGGCTGCGCGCCTTCCACCATACTGCGCACCCATTCAGCCCCCGCGCGCGTTTTGCCTGCCCCGCGCCCTCCCAGGATCACCCAGGTCTTCCAGTCGCCGTCGGGCGGCAGCTGATGCGGCAGCGCCCAGAAATCAAACAAAAAGGGGAGCGCCAACAGCTCCCCCTCACTCAGACTGTCCAGAAAAGCCGCCTGAACCTCGGCAGGTTCGGAGGCGATCCAGGCGGCACCGGATCGAAGTTCGTGCCGCATCGAGGTCAAGGGGGCTGCTTCGGGCGGCATGGCCCTGTCTTGCATCGCGTTCTTCAAAGTCTGCCTCCATCAATAAGGCCAACCGGATGCACTGCCGCAGATGACCATAGACCTGCGTTGCCTCGTCAAACTGTGCCCAATCCTCTGCGCGCAGCGCGTTATGCACACGCAGCAGATCTTGGTTGAGATCGGACAAAGTCTTCCGAAGCACGCCCAATTCAGGATCAAGCGTGCGCGCGCCCGGGGGCGGAAAATAATGTGTCATTGGTGCTCATCGCCTCTCATGCGCAGTGATCCCCTCCGCATAAGTCCCCATCCAACCCGCGCTTTCGGCAGAAAGCCGCCAACCAGAGGTGGTCCAGCATGGACCAAACGCTATGAAGCATCGTGTCTCAAGTCAATATTTTAAGCACTTACAGTCACTTAACGCACCGTGCGCAGACCGTTGCGCATCCGCTTTGCAAAACCGGAAACGCTGTGTTTCCTGATGCCAAGCAATGCGCCACATTCCCGGCCTTATCGATTTGTAGAGGTTTGTGCGGTGGGGTGCTCAAAGTGTCATTTTGAGGGACCAAGTCATGGGTACGACTTTTCTTTCCAAGCTGTCATGGCGCGGAAAACTGGCGCTCGCCGCTGCGCTGCTGCTCATCACTGTGCAGGCAGGCCCGGCGGCAGATGCGATCACCAATACCTTTCAGAAACCAGCGCCCATCGAAGTGGAGATGGAAATGCGCCCAGAGGACATTTGCTAAGATCCGCGCAGCGTCCTGCCGAGTCATGACAACAAAAAACGCGGCCCCAATCGGGAGCCGCGTTTTTGATTTTCGCTGTGTCAGACCTTACTGATTGGCCCGTTCGGCCTCGATCTGGCGCCATTTGGCCACGTTCTGATTGTGCTCCGACAAGGTGGTCGCAAAGGCGTGTCCGCCGGTCCCATCCGCCACAAAGAAGATGTAAGGCGTCTGATCCGGATTGGCAGCAGCCTCAAGGCTTGCACGTCCCGGGTTTGCAATCGGTGTGGGTGGCAACCCTTGGATCACATAAGTGTTCCAAGGTGTTTCGCGGCGCAGCTCGCTCTGGCGCAATCCACGGCCCAGCACGCCAACACCCTCGGTCACCCCGTAGATCACCGTTGGGTCGGTCTGCAGACGCATGCCGCGGTCCAGACGGTTGGCAAACACGCTGGCCACCTGACGGCGCTCTTCCGGCACACCGGTCTCTTTCTCGATGATGGAGGCAAGGATCAAAAGCTCCTCGGCACTATCCAGCGGCACACCCTCTGCACGGCTTTCCCACGCAGCTGCCACCAGCACCTCTTGTGCCTTCTGCATCCGCGCAATCACGCTTTCCCGAGTGTCCCCGACACGCACCTCATAGCTGTCTGGCGCAAGGCTACCCTCGAGAGGGCGCTCAATCTCGCCGGTCAACAGATCGATGTTGTTCAGAGAATCCATCACCTGCCAGCTGGTCACACCTTCGGCCACGGCAATACGGTAGCGTGTGTCCGACGCCGCGCGCACGCGGGTGAACTCAGACGGCGCTGTCTCTTCCGCAGGGTTGAAGGAGGCCACTTCCACAAATCTGCCAGTCGCTGGGTCCAGCTCACGCACTTGCACAACCTTGCGTGTCACGCCAACGCGATAGACAATCTCGGTGCCGCAGGTGCTCGCCCCGCCCCGCGTGACGATATCAACGATCTCTTCCATCGACGCGCCAGCAGGCACCAGAAACGCACCGGCTTTCAGCTGGTCGGCCTTGTCGGAGTAATCCGCCCCCAGGCGGAACAGCATCCCGTTGGCGATTGCGCCTCTTTTTTCAAGATCTTGCGAGACACGGCTCATGTTCGATCCACTCTGCACCCGCAGGCACACAGGCTCTGTGAGTGGACCCGTGGCCCGGTAAGTGGACTGCCCAAAGAGAATGACGCCGCCCAGAAGGAACAGCGCCACAATCAAAAGCGTCAGCGCGTTAGACGCGACAGCGCGCCACATCAGCCGACCTTCCCGAAGATCACCGATGCGTTGGTGCCGCCAAAGCCGAAGCTGTTGGACAGCGCCACATTGATTTCACGCTCACGCTTCTGGTTCGGTGCCAGATCCACAGGCGTCTCAACCGCTTGGCTATCGAGGTTGATGGTGGGCGGTGCCACCTGATCGCGGATCGCAAGGATCGAGAAGATCGCTTCAATCGCGCCCGCAGCACCCAGAAGGTGACCGGTCATGGATTTGGTCGACGACATGGTCACCTTGCCCGCGTGCTCGCCCATCAGGCGCTCAACTGCGCCAAGCTCGATGGTGTCCGCCATGGTCGAGGTGCCATGCGCGTTGATGTAATCCAGATCTTTCGGCTCAAGACCCGCTTTCTTCAGCGCGGCACGCATGGAGCGTTCGCCACCTTCGCCGGTCTCAGAAGGGGCCGTGATGTGGTAGGCGTCACCAGACAGGCCATAGCCCAGCACCTCGGCATAGATCTTCGCGCCGCGCGCTTTGGCGTGCTCATATTCTTCCAGCACCACAATGCCAGCACCTTCGCCCATCACGAACCCATCGCGGTCCGCATCATAGGGGCGCGAGGCTTTCTTGGGGTCATCTTCATATTTGGTGGAGAGCGCCTTACAGGCGTTAAAGCCCGCAATGCCGATCTCACAGATCGCCGCTTCCGCGCCACCGGCAACCATGACATCCGCATCGTCAGAGGCAATCAGACGGGCCGCATCACCAATGGCGTGCGCGCCGGTGGAACAGGCCGTCACAACCGCATGGTTGGGGCCTTTAAAGCCGTATTTGATGCTCACCTGACCAGAGATCAGGTTGATCAACGCGCCGGGAATAAAGAACGGAGACACACGGCGCGGGCCTTTTTCGTTCAAAAGCAGCGTGGTCTGCTCGATGGACTGCAGGCCACCAATACCGGAGCCGATCATCACACCGGTGCGCTCCAGCGCCTCGGTGTCTTCTGGATTCCAGCCGGAATCTTCCACAGCCATCTGCGAAGCGGCCAGACCATAGAGAATAAAATCATCCACCTTGCGGCGCTCTTTCGGAGCCATCCAATCATCAGGATTGAAGGTGCCGTCGCTGCCATCGCCATAGGGCACTTCGCAGGCGTATTTGGTGGTCACACGCTCAGGATCAAAACGGGTGATGGTGCCCGCACCGGACTGACCGTCCAGAATACGTGACCAGCTTTCTTCCACGCCCGACGCCAGCGGGGTGACCAGACCGAGACCGGTGACTACTACTCGACGCATTTCATTGCTCTCCTAGCCTTTGGCAATTTGCCCACCCAAATAGCTTGGATTGCCTGTGGCGTGCAAGAGCGCGTGCGCTGGCTTTTGCTGATATCGCACGCTTAAGGCACTTTGCGTTTACCCCGGGGGGCCGAATTGCGCTGCTGATGAGACCACAGAGGGGAGGAAGGGAGCGGTCGGGCAGCGCAATCCGAGAAAACGCAAAGTGCTCAGAGACAGAAACGGGTGTTACAAGAACTCCGCCACCGCCTCCGGTTCTGGCTTGGCCACTTCAAGAGCCTCTTCCACAGTCAGCGACTTGTGGAACAATGCGCGCCCAATCAGAACGCCCTGAATGTTCGGATCATATTTCAGGCGAGAAATATCATCCGCGCCGCGCACAACGCCGCTCGCGGTCACCGGCCAGCGGCTTTGTTCTGCGATGCCGGAGATCAGACCAAGCTGCGCCTCCACGTCGGTCATGTCGCTATCAATATCGGTCACAACGATGCCGGCGAAAGGTGCTTCTGAGAAAGCGTTCACATAGGCAATCGGGTCAAAGGCTCCGGCCTTGCGCCAGCCTTCGGTCATCACCTGCCCCTGCCAGACATCCACCGCCAGCACGATCTGATCCGGATGGGCATGCGCCAGTTCAATCGCCGTATTGGGGTCATAGGCCGCCATGGTGCCCAGCACGATCCGGCCTGCGCCTTTCTCGATCCAGTGCTCCACCTGCTCACGGGAGCGCATACCGCCGCCCAGTTGCACAGGCAGCCCTGCCCCGCGAATAATCTCCTCAACCAGCTCGGCATTTTGATCGCTGCCCTGAACCGCGTTGAAATCCGTCAAATGCATCCATTCTGCGCCGGATGCGGCAAACCCTTTGGCCGTTTCCACCGGGTCCACATGCCAAATCTGCGGGCTGTCCAGATCGCCTTTGTCCAAGGTCACACAGCGACCGTCCAGAAGTTCCATTGTGGGGTAAATCATCATTGCGGAAATCTCCTCCAGCAAACTTTATGAGGTCAGTTTACCACCCAAAGAACACCGCAAGGCAAAAAAAACGTCGCGCAAACTCGCAGACACGACAGCAAAACGGCGCCTCCCTGAGGGAAGCGCCGTTTCACAAAAGTTATCTCGAAGAGCTTAGGAAGCTTCGGAGATGAATTTGACCGCGTCGCCGAAGGTCTGGATGGTTTCGGCTGCGTCGTCCGGGATCTCGATGCCGAACTCTTCTTCAAAAGCCATCACCAGTTCCACGGTGTCGAGGCTGTCTGCGCCCAGATCGTCGATGAAGGACGCTGCTTCAACAACTTTGTCCTCTTCCACACCCAGGTGCTCTACAACGATCTTTTTCACGCGGTCTGCGACGTCGCTCATGTCAATTCCTCATTCGTCTTGGGCGTGTTGGCCCGTTTGAATTCCCATCATTTTAGATGGGTCTGATTTGTGCCCCAACCGGGACGGTTCTGGTCCGGTCGTCCCGGAAGGTCTCCGTCCGCCCTCTGCATAATTAGGGGGCACCCGGAAAATACTCGCCGCCTATAACACATCCACCTCACAAGGCAAACGCTTTCCCCAGCGACAGCTGCAGCCCGCTTTCGCGGGCCGCGTACGGTCACAACATGGCCATGCCACCGTTCACATGCAAGGTGGTGCCTGTCACATAACCTGCTTCAGCACTTGCCAAATACAGCACAGCCGCAGCGATTTCCTCGGAGGTGCCCATGCGCGCCGCAGGAATCTGCCCGTTGATCTTGTCTTTCTGATCGTCGGTCAGCTTGTCGGTCATCGCTGTCGCGATAAAGCCCGGCGCCACTGCATTGGCTGTGATTCCGCGACTCGCCACCTCATAGGCGATGGATTTGGTCAAACCGACGAGACCGGCCTTGGAGGCGGCATAGTTCGCCTGCCCCGGGTTGCCGGTCGCACCAACTATAGAGCTGATGTTGATGATCCGGCCCCAGCGGGATTTCATCATCGGACGCATCACACCGCGGCACAGACGCATCGCGCTGGTCAGGTTCACGTCGATCACGCTCTGCCATTCCTCGTCCGACATGCGCATGAAAATCTGATCGCGGGTGATGCCCGCGTTGTTCACCAGAATATCCACGCTGCCCATCGCCTCGATGGCCTGCTTTGGCAGCGCATCCACCGCCTCTGAGTCGCTCAGGTTGCACGGCAGCACATGCGCGCGCTCTCCCAGCTCAGCTGCCAGCGCCTCAAGCGGCTCCACACGTGTGCCAGACAGGCCCACGGTTGCGCCCGCGTCATGCAGCGCCTTTGCAATCGCGCCGCCGATGCCACCCGATGCGCCAGTCACCAGCGCGGTTTTTCCAGTCAGATCAAACATAGTTCTGTCTCTCTCAGTTTTTCACCACAGGCTTGGTCAAAAGCCCGTATTTGGCAATGTCTGCCGGTGTCATAATGTAAGTGTCTTCTACAGGTGCCGCGTCAAGCGTGAACCAATAGAAATCTGCACTGCCCAACATGCGTGCGGTATAGCTCACATAGCTTTCGTGAACAGGGTCATCCTTCGGAAAGTCCGCCCCCGCGCGATTGCCTTCGGCCCAGCTATGCACCCCGATGATCGCGCCCTCTTCCATCGAGCGCTCCAAACCTGCGAGGAACAGATCCGTCCCGCCGGAATGCACTTCGCTGTCCGCTGTCAGATGCGTGTCCAACCCCAGATCACGCACCCGATTGCCAAGCTTCAGGTTGGTCTCATCGTCCACCGATCCGGGCACATACATCAGCACAAGGCGCGTGGTCTCTGGGTTTTCGGCAATCGCCTGCTCAAACGACGCAAGGCTGAACTGATTGAGCGTGCCTGACACCAAAAGGTCCTCACCTGAAGGCTCAAACGCAATGCTGTCATAGGAATTGAGGTAGGCCACCTGCAAATGCGTGCAGCCCGCCACAACGGCGACGCCAAGCGCCGCCGCCCCAGCCAGAAAGCGCCGTCTCAGCCTGGGTCGGATCATTTGAGGCTGGCCACAGCCGCCAGCACATCATCAGGCGTCCCCACCGCGCGCACCGCATTGTTGCGGTCGATCTTACGGATCATGCCCGAAAGCGCCTTACCTGCGCCGATTTCCCAGAATTCGGTCACACCATCCGCGGCCATATTGATCACCGATTCGCGCCAGCGCACAGAGCCGGTCACCTGCTCCACCAGCAGTTTGCGGATTTCGTCGGGATCACGCACCGCTGCCGCGCGCACATTTGCAAACAGCGGCACCGCCGGCGCTTTGATCTCTACATTTGCCAGCGCCTCAGCCATCACATCGGCTGCCGGCTGCATCAGCGCGCAATGGAACGGTGCGCTGACCGGCAGCATCACCGCGCGGCGTGCGCCTTTTTCCTTGGCAATCTCCGCCGCCCGCTCAACAGCAGCTTTGGCACCGGACACCACAACCTGTGTTGGGTCGTTGTCATTGGCCGCCTGACAGACTTCCCCTTCAGCCGCCGCCTCAGCCACCTCTTGCACCGTTGCAAAATCAAGGCCGAGGATCGCGGCCATCGCGCCCTCGCCCACAGGCACCGCTGCCTGCATCGCCTGACCACGGGTCCGAAGAAGACGCGCGGTGTCGCCAACGCTGATGGCACCTGCTGCCGCCAGCGCAGAATATTCACCAAGGCTGTGACCGGCAACACAGGACGCATCGGTCACTGCAATGCCCTCTACATAGAGCGCCGTCATCGCCGCCAGTGAGGTCGCCATCAAGGCAGGCTGCGCATTCTGCGTCAGGGTCAGAGTCTCCTGATCCCCTTCCCAGATGAGCTTGCTCAGGTTGTCCCCGAGCGCGTCATCCACCTCGTTGAAAATCGCTTGTGCCTCTGGATAGGCTTCGGCCAGCGCCTTGCCCATTCCAATGGTCTGGGCCCCTTGGCCCGGAAATACAAATGCACGGCTCATTCTGGCTCTCCTCAAAGGTATTTGCACCGACATACCCCGCAGAAAAGCCCCACGCAACGTCAATAGAGCGTTAACCCCTGCCACATTGCGCAGACGCGCACCTCACTTGTGCATGAGCGCCGGTTGCGCCACAGCCCCACAACCGCCACTCTAGAGCCAACGTATATAAGAGGTTTTTACATGTCGCGCTCCAACACCGCTGCCCGCTATGGCAGTGTCGCCAAGACATTTCACTGGCTCACCGCCCTACTGATCGTCAGTGCGCTGGCGGTTGGCTACTTCGCCCATCAGGCCCCCTATGAGGACAGCGCGCAACTCGCCTTTAAGGCCACGCTCTTCTCTTTGCATAAAACCATCGGCCTGACCGCGTTTTTGGTGGCGGTCCTGCGTATTCTCTGGGCCTTCACCCAACCGCGCCCCAAATTGCTCAATGGCGACCACAAGCTTGAGGCGCTGGCCGCAGAGACTGCGCATTGGGTGCTCTATGGCGCCATGGTGCTTGTGCCGCTGACCGGTTGGATGCACCACGCGGCAACCACTGGCTTTGCCCCGATCTGGTGGCCCTTTGGGCAATCCCTGTTCTTTATTCCGAAAGATCCTGTGCTGGCCGAAACTCTGGGAGCCTTGCACTATGTGTTCATGCTCCTCTTGGTGCTGACCCTGCTGGCCCATATTGGCGGCGCATTGAAACACGCCATCATCGACAAAGACAAAACGCTCCAGCGCATGCTGCCCGGCACCCCGGATCTGCCAGACACGCCCGCACAACAGCCCGGCCACACCCTGCCGTTCCTTGGCGCCGCAACCGTTTGGGCCGCAGCACTATATGTTGGCGCATTCTCCGGGATCTTCGCACCAGCCGAAGGGGCCGAACCCGCTGCAGAGCTCGCCGAAGTGGCCTCCGAATGGCAGGTGCAATCCGGTACGCTCGGCATCGCTGTGCAGCAATTTGGCAGCGAGGTGACCGGCAGCTTCGCTGACTGGACCGCCGAGATCGCCTTTGACGAAACCGCGACCGACGGCAAGCATGGCACGGTCACGGTGACCATTGCCATCGGCTCGCTCACCCTTGGCTCAGTCACCGATCAGGCTCTCGGCGCGGATTATCTGAATGCCTCAGAACACCCCACCGCGGCCTTCACCGCCGACCTGCTGGCTGCCGAGGCAGGCTACATCGCCGAAGGAACATTGGCGCTCAGCGGACATGAGGTGCCAACCACCCTGCCCTTCACGCTCACACTGGATGGCGACTCCGCAGAAATGTCCGGCGCGCTGGAGCTTGATCGCCGCAGCTTTCACGTAGGGGATACGATGACCGACGAAAGCTCGCTGGGCTTTGGCGTCGCCGTCACCGTCAACCTGACCGCAAAGCGCGGCGAACAATCTTAGAAATCACTTGGGGCCGTTGACCTGAGACGGCCCTAAAACCTCATTGCTCAGTATATGCTGCGAGCACAAGAAGTGGCGCCATCGTAGCTGCGAACGATAAAATGAAGAGCGCCAAGTTTTTCAACATGCGTTTGGTGGCATGCGCGTTATTTCTATCGTCAACAACACGCCACATTTGCCATAAACCACCTGTAGCAATGTACTTAACAGGAGCTGCATCGAACTGCGCATTAGTGGCATTTATCAGGCTCATGATCGAAGCAAAGAACCTGAAAAAACAAACTGAAGTCGCACAAAGCCCGACACAGCCATAGGCAAAGGCCAAATAGAGAACAACTTCCAATGCTCGCTCCAAACTAGTGAAGTTAAGGCTTCAGCTCCAATTATGGAGCAACCGCGTCTATTCAACTAAAACCGCCCCGCAGATACAAACTTAAATTCTCACTCTGCAAACGAACGCGCGAACCTTGGCCCTACCTCTAAAACGCTATCACGCCACCTTGGCCGTCAGGTTCTCGAAACCTCAATCCTCTCGTGGGCGGCGCAGCCGACCAGCCTAAGTTCATCTTTACGGGCCCTCCCCACGGGAGGGGGCTTCACCCCCACCCAGGGTCAGGGGCTGGCCTTTGTGATCAGCTTCAGGCACTGCAGAACCTTCCGACAATGCCCTAGGCACAAAAAAGGGCCGCCCTCTCAGGCAGCCCTCTCAAACTCTCGCGAAGTAAGCGTTTATTCCGCTTTCATCGCCTCAACAGAAATCTGCACTTCCACTTCGTCGCTCACAAACGGCGCGAAGTTGCCAACATCATAGTCGGTGCGCTTCAGCGTGGTGGTCGCATTGAAACCCGCCCAAGGCTTTTTCGCCATTGGGTGCTCGCTGGCTGCGTTCAGCTGCGCGTCCAGAACCACGGATTTGGTCACACCGTTCAGGGTCAGATCACCGGTGATCAGGGCGGTGTTGTCGCCGGTCACTTCGATGCCGGTCGAGGAGAAGCTCACCAGCTCATCATCCGCCGCATCAAAGAAATCGCCGCTCATGAAGTGCGCATCGCGCTTTTCCCAACCGGTGAACATGGATTTCACAGGCATGGACACGGTCACGGAGCTTGCAGACGGATCTTCCTTGTCAAACATGATCTCGCCTTCAAAGCCGGAGAACATGCCCCAGGTCGTGGAGTACCCCAGGTGGTTGTAAGAGAACAGGATCTGGCTGTGCGATGCGTCGAGCACGTATTTCTCAGGCGCTGCAACAGCGGAAGTTGCGGTGACGGCGGCCAATGCGAGGCCAGCGGCAAAAAGGGTGCGTTTCATGGGGTCTCTCCAAAATGGATCAATAACGATGTGATACTAGCAATGTGCCGAGACTTCTCCCAATCGCAATTCTACGTAAACCCACAACCACTGTGCTTTTGTGAACATTTCCGTGAAGACATCCCCGCATGACCGCACAAAACGCGCCATTCCCCAATAAAATAAGAGACTTCCAGCGTGAGCGAATTTCAGCCTAGCCATATCACTTCAGGTTGTTTGAATTTGATGCATTTCATCGACTTACCCCGCGCTGCCGTTGAAACCCGCACAGGAAACGCCCATACGAAGTCAATGCTTCCCCTTATATATAGCCTTCAAACGCCCTACCGGCGACCGGTTGAGGTGGCAGCCCATCCTCCCTATATCAGGCAGCGCACAAGCCTGCCGTGGGGCCTGCGTCAATGTGGCGGATGTTGAGTGCTGCCGCCATGAGATAGCGCCTCTCCAGCAAAGAGCGTCCTGAAACAGATTGGAAATATGCAATGGAACTGGGTTGGGTAGATCTTTTCCCTTTGGTTTTCTTTCCCTTTAAGATCATCGTGTTAGGCATTGGTATGTTCTACGCCATCAAGTGGCACCATGATCAGGAAAAGAAGAAGAAAAACGAAACCGCAAACCAAAAGCCCCCCTCCGCCTGATTAGGATCGGGGCCGCACCTGCAAGCCTTCAAAGCCAGCACAAAACCAAAGGCCGCCAGCCCATCCGGCTGCCGACCTCAAGTCACTCTCGTAGCATTCTGAATTTGCGCGCGACCCGCTGCCCTTAAAGCGGCAACATGGTCTGGCTGCGCAGCTGCGCAATGGCGTCCAAACGGGCATGCGGCCCATCCAACGGAAGCCCCACAATTTCGCCGCCATCAGCGCTCAGCACCGTCAAGCGTGTGTCACTCACATCAACGCGCCCGATGTCTTCATAGTTGATGGCCTGCGCCACATGTTTGCGGCGGCGCGGCAATCCCTCAAAAACCAGAAGCTGACGGTTGCGCTGATCAAAATGCAGCTCCTGACGCGGTTTCTGCGTGGCAATCTGGGTCAGCCCGACGCCAGCGGTCACCAACAGAATGGAAATGCCCATCTTTGACAGCAGGATCATGGGTGTCAGATCCAGACCCGGCACCAGCCAAAGCCCAATGCCCGCCCAAATGAAAGCAAAGCCGAACACGACAGCGCTTGTGCGTACGGAAAGCGAAGGCCGCTTGCCTTCCACCATAGCCACGCGAGAGCGTGCTTCATTTGCGATTTGTGTCATCGCCATCATTGTCCCGGTCTCCTATGCGCCCTTGCGGCGACAGTTTCTGCGGTTTGTCCCGCCTTTGCGCTAAACTTCCGGGTGAATTCAGGCGAGAATGGGGCGGATTAACGAAATCCCTGTGCTTTTGGTTAAATCATCGCTAAGCCCTCTCTGAGCCCCAAGAAAACTTGGTCCAAAGAGCCATTTCTCCCCTTGCGCCTTCGCCGAATTCGGCTATACAGCGCCATCCTTTCGCAAAAGCTTGAACCGCGCAGTCTCTCGTGGGTGGGGTGCGAAAGGCCAAGATGCCCCGCTCTTTGAAATGCGCCTGTAAAATGAATGGAGAGCACATGCCGCTTTATGAGCATGTTTTCATCTCGCGCCAGGACCTGTCCAACGCGCAAGCAGAAAGCCTCGTTGAACACTTCGGTACAGTTCTTTCTGACAACGGCGGGTCCGTTGTAGAGAGCGAGTACTGGGGCGTGAAAACCATGGCCTACAAAATCAACAAGAACCGCAAAGGCCACTATGCCTTCCTGAAATCCGACGCGCCTGCCGCAGCGATTCAGGAAATGGAACGCCTGATGCGCCTGCATGACGATGTGATGCGCGTTCTGACCATCAAGGTTGACGAACACGCTGAAGGTCCTTCGGTTCAGATGCAGAAACGTGACGAGCGTGGCGACCGCCGCGACCGCCGCTCCTGATCACCTTAAGAGAGGACATTAAGTTATGGCTGCAAAACCATTTTTCCGCCGTCGCAAAGTCTGCCCTTTCTCGGGTGAGAACGCGCCGAAGATCGACTACAAAGACACCAAGCTGCTGCAGCGCTACATCTCTGAGCGCGGCAAAATCGTGCCTTCGCGCATCACAGCCGTGTCTGCCAAGAAACAGCGTGAGCTGGCCCGTGCAATCAAACGCGCGCGCTTCCTTGCACTGCTTCCATACGCCGTGAAGTAAGGAGACACTGACATGCAAGTTATCCTTCTGGAACGTGTGGCCAAGCTGGGCCAAATGGGCGAAGTTGTGGACGTGAAGCCGGGCTATGCTCGTAACTTCCTGCTGCCACAGGGCAAGGCGCTGACCGCGTCCAAAGCCAACATCGCATCTTTCGAAGCGCAGAAAGCTCAGCTCGAAGCGCGCAACCTGGAAACCAAGAAAGAAGCAGAAGCACTGGGCGAGAAGCTCGATGGCGAACAGTTCATCGTGATTCGTTCCGCGTCCGACGCTGGTGCGCTCTACGGCTCCGTCACCCCACGTGACGCAGCAGAAGCAGCCACCGAAGCAGGCTTCTCTCTGGACAAGAAACAGGTTGCTCTGGCCGCTCCGATCAAAGAGCTCGGTCTGCACGCGGTTCACGTGAACCTGCACCCTGAAGTTCAGATCACCATCAATCTGAACGTTGCCCGTTCTGAGGAAGAAGCGGAGCTGCAAGCTTCCGGTAAATCCATTCAGGAACTGGCTGCAGAAGCAGAAGCAGAAGCAGAATTCGAAATCGCCGAACTGTTCGACGATATCGGCGCAGCTGCCTCTGACGACGACGACATGGGTGCACCTGCCCCATCTGAGGAAGCGCCTGCCGAAGAGCAGTAAACGCTTTACCAGCGAAGAATTCGCGAAGCCGCGTCCGGGTGCACCTGGGCGCGGTTTTTCTTTTTCCGGCCAGTGCTTACGCAAACTCCTGCGCAAGAGTGCCTCTGTGTCGACCAACCGCTTCCCTTTTCTGTGCGACCGGCCATACTGAACAAAATGACTTTCAGGAGGCCGCATGCCCGCCCACTATTCACGCCGTATGGCGCTCGCCCTTCTGATCTCCCTGCCAGCGGCCTGCGCCAGCACAGAACCAACCGCCGCCCCAGAATTTGACCCGCCGCTCTACCCCAATGAAACGCTGGAGCTGCGCGCGCTGATAAATCAATATGCCGATTTTTATGAGGTGCCGCGTGATCTTGTGCAGCGCGTGGTCATTCGCGAAAGCACCCACCGCCCCTGGGTCACCAACGGCAACAACATCGGCCTCATGCAAATCCAGCTGCCCACCGCCCGCGGCATGGGCTACACCGGCAACCGCGAGGGCTTGCTCGATGCTGAAACCAATCTGACCTACGCCGTCAAATACCTGCGCGGCGCTTACCTTGTGGCCGAGGGCAACTACGACCGCTCTGTGTTCCTTTATGCCAAAGGCTACTACCCGGAGGCCAAGCGCGCAGGATTGTTAAAAGAAACCGGCCTCGCCCCCTGATCCCCAAAACACACGTGCCTGCCTGAGGCCGCCATTTTTCGCGCTTTGGCAGATAAGAAACACCCCGGCACCAGATTGACGGGATTAGTGTATTCTTAACGAAGTCGCCTTGGCAGCGGTCTCAGCGAAGACTATTCTCCCCGCAATTGTTTTCAGTTTTTGAGGCCCCTTGTGAGCACCGAATCCGCAGGCACCCTGCACCCCCTCGCCCCCCACCATCTCCCCAGCTTCATATCCGATGCGACAGGGGCAGACCCGATGATGACCAATGTGGCCATCTTTGCTGTGGTCATGGTGTTCCTCCTCACCACCTTCTTTTTGCACCTGCATTCCCTACCGGAACAGCTCGCGCACAAAGTGGGGGCCAATCAGCTTCAAATCGTGGGTGTGCTTGCCCTGATCGCTCTGTTCACCCACAACAACATCTATTGGGTGGCCGCCCTTCTGCTGGCCCTGATCCAGATCCCGGATTATGAAACCCCGCTTGGGCGCATCGCCGATGCGCTGGACCGTCTAAAATCGCCGGAGCCTCCGCAAACCGTCGCCCAGACCGCATCCGCAAAGGCCACTCCAGCCCCCACCCACACGGCGTCCAAAGACGCCACCAAAGACGGTGAGGTGTAAGCCATGCTGGAATTTATCTGTTGCTCCATGCTGACCATCTTCCCCGACTTTCTGTTCCGCCGCTATTGGCAGGGCAAACGTCTGGGGCAGGAAATCACCCTATTCTCCATGTGGTATGAGCTGCGCTACGGCCTCAGCTCCTGCTTCATTCTGACGGTCAGCCTGATCACCCTGATCTTCTATTACCACCCGTCCACCTCCAATGTGACCTCGTTTTTCCGCACCGTCACCATCCTGCCGGAAATCAGCGGCCGCGTGACCGAGGTGATGGTGGAAAACAACCAAACCGTGGAAGAAGGCGATGTGATCTTCAAACTGGATGACAGCCGCCAGCGCGCCGCCGTCGCCACCGCCCGCGCTGCTGTGATCGAAGTGGATGCCGCCGCCCTGCTGGCCCATGACGACACCCGCGTGGCACAGGCCAACTTTGATGCCGCCGAAGCCGCCTTTGAGCAAACTAAGGACGAGTTTGAGCGCAAAAACACCCTGTTTCAGGAAAACTCCCCTGCTGTGACCGTGCGTGAGGTCGAGCGTCTGGAGAACCTCATTCAGGAACGCCTTGCCGCCGTGGATGCGGCCCACTCCGCCCTTGAATCCGCCAAGCACCGGCAGGAAATCCAGATCCCGGCCCAGAAAGACAGCGCCGAGGCCTCTCTTAATCAGGCCCAGGTAGAACTGTCGAAAATGACGATCTATGCCGGACAAGCCGGACGTATCGAACAGTTTGATCTCCGCCCCGGAGATTACATCAACCCGATCCTGCGCCCTGCGGGCATCCTCGTGCCCTCAGACACCGGGCGCGGGCGGTTTCAGGCTGGCTTCAGCCAGCTCACCGCACAGGTGCTGCACCCCGGCATGCTGGCAGAAATCTCCTGCGCCACCGCACCTATGCGGGTGACCCCCATGGTCATCATCGGTGTGCAGGATGTGATCCCCTCCGGTCAGGTGCGCCCCTCTGATACCCTGCGCGATCCGCAGAACCTGCAGCGCCCCGGCACAGTGATCGCCTATATGGAACCGCTCTGGGAAGGCGGCATCGACCATCTGCCCCCGGGCAGCCAATGTGAGGTCAACGCCTACACCAGCAACCACGAGCGCCTGCAGGATCCTGACATCGGCACGGCAAAATTTGTGGCCCTGCATGTGATCGACACCGTCGGCTACGCCCACGCTCTGATCCTGCGCTTCCGCGCCATTCTCATGCCGTTCAGAACGCTGGTCTTCTCCGGCCACCACTGATCCCGGCGACAGAAAAACAGAAAAAGCCCCGGTCTTTCACCGGGGCTTTTTTGTTGCAAGCTCTCGTGATCTAACTCTGGGAGCGCTTATTCTCCAAAATTCCCGCCAAGCGCCATAGGGGCCATGCGGATCAGCCTGCTGTCCTCAACTGCCGCCTGCCGATGCGCCACCGCCGCGCGGTACTCCGGAAACTTATGCATAGAGGTAAAGGCCTCCACGCTTGGATACTCCGCAATAAAACACAGATCCCACGTCTTCTCCGGCCCGATCAGCATCTGCTCCATGCTGCCCCGCCAGATGATCTTGCCGCCAAGCTGTTTGAACACCGGCGCACTCTCGCGCCCATAAGCGGCATAAGCCTCCGCACCGGTGGCCTCTCGCCCATCTTCATAGACCGCCTGATCACGCAGCTTGATCAGGTTCAGCATATGCACCGGCCCCTCCCGATCGTTGGCCTTGAAAGCCTCATATCCGGCCTTGTCAAATGTGGTGTAGTCCAATGTCTGCTCTCCTCAAAACACCCTCGCAGAGAACAACCACAGCCATAAAAGATCAAGCACCTCCCCGCGCCCCCGCCCCTGCATTCTCATTCCTGAAGTATCCCGGGTGCATGGGGGCTGGCCCCCATTAAAACCTGCGTATGGGGACTGGCCCCATTAAAACCTGTGCATCACGGCAGCCCCCAAATGACCGCAGTAGCCAACAAAAAAAAGGCCGCCCCATCGGAGCGGCCTCTCACTGTCCCTTTAACAGGGTATGGACTTATTCGTCGTCCAGTGCCTCTACGGCTTGTTGCAGGTCGTCTTTGGAGACCTCTTTCTCGCTCACTTCCGCCAGCTCAAAGACATAGTCGACAACTTTGTCTTCAAAGATCGGCGCGCGCAGCTGCTGCTGCATCTGTGCGTTCTGCTGGATGAACTCAAAGAACTGACGCTCCTGACCAGGGTACTGACGCGCCTGGTTCATGATCGCTTGGGTCATCTCGGCGTCGGTCACTTCGACCTCTGCTTTCTGGCCCAGTTCTGCGAGCAGCAGGCCGAGACGCACGCGGCGCTCTGCCAGAGTGTTGTGCTCTTCAGTTGGCTCGATCTTGTCGTGATCGTGGCCTTCCACTTCTGGGTTTTCCTCGTGCCACAGCTGGTGTGCGATCTGGCCCGCTTCCGCTTCCACCAGGGATGGCGGCAGCTCGAAGGACACCAGCTTGTCCAGCTCGTCAAGCAGCGCGCGCTTGGTCACCGCACGTGCGGCACCGGCGTATTCTGCTTCCAGACGCTCGGTGATCTGAGCTTTCAGACCGGCAAGGTCTTCAGCGCCGAATTTGGTCGCCAGCTCGTCGTTGATCTCTGCAGCAACCGGCTCTTTCACCTCTTTGATGGTGCAGGAGAACACGGCTTCTTTGCCCGCGAGGTTTTCTGCACCGTACTCTTCAGGGAAGGTCACGGTCACGTCTTTTTCTTCGCCTGCTTTCACGCCAACCAGCTGCTCTTCAAAGCCGGGGATGAACTGGCCGGAGCCGAGGGTCAGTGGGAATTCTTCGCCTGCGCCGCCGTCAAAGGCTTCGCCGTCGATGCGACCCACAAAATCCATGACAACCTGATCGCCGTCCTGTGCCGCGTCGCCTTCGCCGCGTGCTTTGAAGTCCTGCGCGGTTTCTGCGAGGTTGCCCAGAGCTTCGTCCACGGCTGCGTCGTCTGCTTTGACAACCAGCTTCTCCAGCTTGATGCCTTTCAGGTCCACTTCAGGGATCTCTGGCAGCGCTTCATAGGACATCTCGACTTCTACGTCAGAGCCAGGCTTCCAATTTTCGCCGTCTTTCATTTCGACTTTCGGCTGCAGCGCCGGACGGTCGCCGGACTCTTCGAAATGCGCGTTCATCGCACCGTCGATGGTCTCTTGCATGGCTTCGCCCATCAGGCGCTCACCAAACTGCTTTTTCAGAAGCGGCATCGGCACTTTGCCCTTGCGGAAACCTTTCATTTCGATTTCCGGCTGTGCTTCTTTCAGCTTTTCATTGACCTTCGCGTCCAGCTCATCAGCTGTCACGGTGATCGAATAGCCGCGTTTCAGACCTTCGTTCAGAGTCTCGGTAACCTGCATCAGGAGTCCCCATAAGTAGCGGCGCGCGGCACATGAGAGTCCGCGCGCAGTCGAGAAAATTTGTGCTCTTCTAGTGGCCCCCGCGCCGCTGTGCAAGGCCAATTCCACGCAGAGAGCGGCTTTCAGTCAGCGACAGGGACCATGCAGAGGCCAAGGGGCGGCCCTCTGCCGATCAGCGGGTGTCAGAAGTTCCAGCGTGCCGCCACCATGAAGATGTCGATATCCTGATAATCCAGCCCCGGCTCTTCATATTGAAACTGACGATACGCGAGATAAAGCTCGGCATTATAGTTATCGAGCTCCTGTGTCGCCTGCAGCCCCCAGGCAAACCCATCATCGCCCGCAAGACGGGAGTCATTGGCCCAGAAGAAATCTGCCGACAGATGGGTCTTGCCCCAGGCAAACCATTCAAAATCACGTTTGCCCAGCTTGGTGTAAAAATAATCACTGTCCACCGCGCTGTTGTCGCTGTCGCGACGTCCGGCTGCGATCTTGCCGTTCAATCCGGTGGGCGTGTGCAAAATGGCAAAGGACCCAAACACCGAATTGGCGTCGCCGCCGGCGTCAAAATCCGTCCACTCGCTGCCGATGCGCGCACTATATTGCAAATCTCCGGCATCGCCGTTGTAGACCAGACCAAGGTCATAGACCGTGTCATCCACACCTTCGCTCAGGATGTTCTCCCCCACAGCCGCGCTGAGGATCAAACCGCCTCCGGCCAACGGCGGCGTGTCATATCTCACACGTCCCAACCGGCCACCGTCAAAGTCATTGAACACCGATTTCACAGTGGGTTCCGTGCCATCAACCATCCCGTCGCTGAAGTGAAACCCGCCGCCGACATCGGCAACCGCGCTGGTCGCAATCCCGTCTGTGCCAGAGAAGCTCGCCCCGGTGATCCCGTCAGACGCCATGCTGCCCTGCCCCAGATAGACCTTACCAAAGCTGCCCTCATAGCTGAAATCCACCTTCCGGATATTGGTGCGCTCCCATTCCAGAAACTCCGGATCATTGATCTGGCTCCAATCAGAACTGCCCGCGAGACCCAATCCGGTTTCGAAATTAAATTTGAATGTGCCCTGCCCAATTGGCTGGGAATAGCGCACACCAAACCGGCTGACCGCATTTGAGTTATCTGCAAATTCGCTGGTGGTGATGTCCCCGTCGTCCACCACAATAAACCCGTAGTTCAAATGCCCATAAAGCTCGGCATTGTTCTGCGCCAATACCGCCGTTGCTGTCCCTGAAAAGGCAATCGCCCCGCCGACCATGGTTTTGGTAATTTTGGATATACTGCCCAAGACCCTTTTACCCATCACGCTTCTCCAATCGATTGAGAGTTCAAAATGTGTCTTAAAGTCGTATTTGAGAGCCCCCACCCGAATTGCCGTTTCGCAAATTCGGGCCCACCAATTCAATTCGGGCTCAAAGCGCCACCCAATCCCAAAGGATGAGTTGTGCACTCCAATTGGACTATATCGTAAACTCTATTCAAATTCACGACATCAAGTTGCGATGTGGCAAATTAAAAAGGCGTCGCCCCGCAATTGGGCGACTAAAATAGGAAAAAGGCGGCCGGAAATTCCGACCGCCTTTCAAGGCTCATTTCTGAAAGATTTCAGAAATTAGAAGCTCCAGCGTGCGCCAACCAGGAATGCGTCAATGTCTTGGAAAGACGCGCCAGTCGCTTCGTACTGGTGCTGGTGGTAGCTCGCGAACACTTTCATGTTGGAGTTGTCGATGTCCTGCACCGCTTCGACACCGTATGCGGTGCTCTCGTCACCTGCGGATGCGAAGTCGTTGCCGCGGTATGCGTCAACGGACAGGTAGGTGCGGCCGATGGAGAACCAGTCGCGCTGCAGACCAAGCTTCACATAGACATAGTCTGCGTCAGGCTGGCCGCCTGCACCGTTGTTGTCAAAGTCAGCGGTGCCGTAAGCAACGCTTGCGCTCAGACCGGTTGGGGTGTGCAGTGCGCCAACGGAGCCAACGATCGCATCTGCGTCGTTGTCAGTGTTGCCGGTTTGAGAGTAGGACAGGCCACCCGCAACGTCATAGTCGCCAAGGGTGTTGTTGTAGTAAACAGCGAGGTCATAGTACTCGCGGTCAACGTTTGGCTCCAGAATTTCGGTACCTGCGGACGCAGACACGGTGAAACCGTTGAAGGTTGGTGCGTCGTAACGGATACGACCCAGACGGCCACCGTCCAGACCGTCAAACACGTCACCGATGCTCACGCCGGACAGAGCGCCTGCGCTGGTGCGGAACTGATAGCCACCTGCGGTATCGGCCACAAACACGCCACCCGCGATGTCAGTGCCTGCAACGTCACCCGCGCTTGCGGTGCCGTCGGAGGAGGAAGAACCTTCACCGATGTAGAAAGTGCCGAAACGGTCGGTTTCGTAGATCGCTTCGAACTTACGGATGTCGTTGCGGTCCCAGTACAGGAAGTCTGGGGTGCCTGCTTGGCTCACTTCGTCGGTGCCGCGCAGCCCCAGGGATGCCTCAACGTTGAACTTCAGAGTGCCGCCAGCAACGCCACGCTCGTACCATGCGCCAACGCGGCTGGACGAGTTGGAGTTGTCGCTGAATTCGCTTTGGGAATCCACGCCATCATCTACGCTGGTGATCGCGCCACCCAGACGGCCGTAGAAGCTGAAGCCATCTTCTGCTTGTGCTGCGGAGGTCATCGCCACGCTGCCTGCAATCATCGCCGCCGGGGCGATCCATACGGATTGTTTCAATCCAACCATTGTTCTTCTCCATAGATCCCCTGGGGCATTCCCAAGGGCTTTTTGTGCGAGAGCCTGGCCAACGATCTCCCCATTGGGATCGCCAGCCGTCATGCTGTGCTTCAAAACCACGTGCAAACGCATCTGAACGCCATCCCGCGCCACAGAGCTTTCGGGCACGCAGCCCTGATGCGGTGGGGCGTCTACGCCCGGTCATCTGGCTTTGCAAATCCAGTATTCGCTAAAATTTTAGCAATCGGAGGCGCTTGGGTCGTTAACGAGTGAAATTCTGTCGTTTTCCCACATCGAAATTCGCATTTAGATCTTCCATTAACAGTTTAAATGCCAGATATTCTTTCTTTATATGTTTGTTTTCATATATTTAGCCAAATTTTCCCCAATCTTACGCGTGCGTCAAAAACGACATAAGCGGTTTTCCGCTTACCTAAAATCAACTTGAGCCATAATTCGCCACCCAGCACACAAGCACCCCGCCCCGAGATCACATTTTCGCGATCAGCACAGCACTTCCGCTCCTCAAGGACTCACCTTTTCGCTGAACACAAATCCGCAATACTGGCAGCAATTTCACCCTTAAGAAGATTTAACAAACCTCAAAGCAACCGTGAGGCACACCCATTCACCCCCAGAGATGTGCAATCGACCCTTTCGGCACCCAATCGAGCGTCCCTCCGGAACAAATCCCTAAATAAGCGTTAAAGCTCAACAGGTTTCCCGTAAATAAATCCGCAACACCCTGAGGAAAAACTGCACCGAATTCGCCTTAAATTGTGGAAAAACCCTAGATTATTGAAGGTCATGAGCTATACTCACCGCAATCCAACAAGGGCCAAAGCCCGATCAACTTAGAGCGGTAATACAAATATGAGTACACTGAGTTACGCCATCCGCGGGACGGATGGGGTTGTCGTTCGCGGGCAAACTGCGGAAGAGGCCAATAGCGTCATCTTTTTAGGTCAAGCCAAGGACGTTTCTCTCAATCTCGCCTCTGATGACATCGCAGGCTACATGCAACAGGGTGAGGATCTGGTGATCCACCTGGCGTCAGGCGAGACCATCACACTTCAGAATTATTTCCAATCCGTCGCAGGCGAAGAGCGTGACCTCTTCATCTCCAAGAATGGCGCCTTCCAACAGGTCGACCTCGGAGAGCCTGTGGTCGATCAGTATTTTGCCCAATACACCGAAATCTCCACGTCCGAAAAGTGGAGCGCCTATGATCAGCTGACCTTCCTCGATCTGGAACGCATCGAGCCGGTTGTTGCGCCGCTTGTGGCGCCTGTCGCAGGCTTTATCCCAGGCCTTCTCGGCGTTGGCGGCGCGGCCGTTGTGGCCTCCACCATCGACGGTGGCGGCGATGCCGGTGGCAACGGCGGCCCGATCATCCCAACCGTGGACGACCCGGATGTCTCGCGCATTGTCGGCGGCACCGAGGATGACAGCGTCACCATCACCGGCACCGGAGAGGCAGGCTCGACCGTGACCGTTTCCATTGGCTCTGAAACCGTGACCACCACGGTCGGAGATGACGGCACCTATTCCGCGAGCTTTGATGCCGCCGCCCTGCCCGATGACGGCGTCTACGCCAGCACCGTTGCGGTGGTTGCACCAGATGCCACCACCTATGATTTGGATGGCCCCTCAGTCGACATCGACACCACACCGCCTGACGTGGGTGTTCAGGACGGCACCGTATCCACCGGCGACATCGTCAACGAGGCCGAGCACCGCTCCGGCCATGTGATCTCCGGCACCGGCGAAGCGGGCGCAGCCCTCACCGTCGAAATCGACGGCACCACGCACAGCACCACCGTGCTGGCCGATGGCACATGGTCGGTGACCTTTGCCTCGGGCGAGATCAACACCGGCGAATACAGCACCGCTGTGACGATCACCTCCACCGACGCGCGCGGCAATGTCACCACCGTGACCGACCAGCTGGAAGTGGACACCATCGCCCCGTCTGTGGCCCTCAACACCGTGGAAGGCGACAACATCATCAACGCCGCAGAAGCCACTGACGGTGTTGTACTTTCTGGCACCGGCGAAGCTGGCAGCGCACTTGCCATCACCTTTGGCGGCGTCACCCAGAATGTGACCGTCGGTTCGAACGGCACATGGTCATCTAACTTCGCGGCCAGCACGGTCACAGCGGGCACCGGCAATGCCACGGTGACCCTCACCGCAACCGATGCCGCGGGCAACAGCACAACCACCACTTCAACCATCGCAGTGGACACGGAAATCTCCGCAGACCTGAACGACAATCAGGTCGGAGGGGATGACATAGCCAACGCCGCCGAGGTCGCCTCTGGCTTCGCCCTCACCGGCACCGCCGACGCAGGCGCATCCGTGACCGTCACATTGGAAGGCGTCACCCGCACTGTCACCGCAGACAACAGCGGCAACTGGACCGCCAACTTCGGCGCTGGCGAAATCCGCTCCGGCACCTACGACAGCACAGTGACTGTCTCCGCAACAGACGCGGCGGGCAACACCATCACCACCACTGAAAGCCTGCGCGTGGACACGGAGATTGGTCTCGCCTTTGACAGCAGCCAGCTGGGCGGCGACAACACCGCCAATGCCGCCGAGGTCCAAAGCGGCATCTCGCTCACCGGCACCGCAGATCCGGGCGCATCCGTCGCAGTCACCATGGAAGGTGTCACCCGCACCGTCACGGCCGCGGCAAACGGCACATGGACGGCCAGCTTCACCTCTGCGGAAATCCCGCAGGGCACCTACAACAGCCTGGTCACAGCCACCGCCACCGATGCCGCTGGCAACAGCACCACCTCTTCCACAACCGTGGCTGTCGATACCCAGATCTCTGCAGGTCTGGACAGCAATCAGGTCGGCGGCGACGACATCGCCAATGCCGCAGAGGTCGCCTCCGGTTTCGCTCTGACCGGCACGGCTGAGGCCGGCAGCACCGTGGTTGTCAAACTTGAGAACGCCACCCGCACCGTCACCGCAGACGGCAGCGGCAACTGGACAGCTAACTTCACCTCTTCCGATGTGCGCCAAGGGGAATATGACGCAGCGGTCACCGTCACCGCCACCGACGCCGCTGGCAACAGCGCTTCGTCCTCCGGCACCCTGCGCGTCGACACGTCCACCGCAATCAACGTGAACCTGTCCTCCGGCGTCTTCGCAAACCCGGTGAACGCTGCGCAGATGCGGGGCGGCGTTGTGCTGGACGGCACCACCGAGGCCAACGCCCTTGTGGTTGTCAACGTGGACGGCGTCGTGCGCCGCACAACGGCAGACAGCAACGGAAACTGGTCTGTGACCTATGAATCCGGCGCGTTGCGCGAGGGCACCTACACTGCCAACGCCACCCTCTCGGTGACTGACGCGGCGGGCAACACCGCCACGGCAAACGCCAGTTTCCAGGTGGATACGGAGATCACCACTCCAATCGTGGAGTCGGTGACCTTCTCCGGTGATGAGGTCACCTCCCTGTCGCTGGACACGGAATCTCAGTCTTATGACATCCACTCGCTGAACACCGATGGCACCACAACCGACGTGGCCACCACCGAGATTGATCTGGGCGGCAATGAAACGCTGTTCCGCCTGAACTCGGCCGCACCTGATGGCGCCCATCTTGTGGTCGCCTCCACAGACAGCGCGGGCAACAAGTCTGACACGCTGGTTGTGCTGGATGACAATGCCACCAACTCGGGCACGCTCAATCACGCACAAATCGGCGGCTTCAACATTGAGGGCATCGAATTGGACTACGCGTCCGACACCAGCCTGACCCTGACCGAAGCACAGATCAAAAACCTGTCAAACACCTCTGACACGCTCACGATCCACGGTGGCTCTGATGACCAGATTACCGTCAATGGCGCGGTCAAAACCAACCAGACAGAGACGATCGACGGTCAGCTCTATGACGTCTACACCGTTGGCAATGACGGCGTAACGCTTGTGGTCGACCAAGACATCAACGTCATCGTCTAACAGATCCCGGGGGCGGCTTTCTGCCGCCCTTTCTCTCCCTCCAGCTCAAGGCTATACGCACGCGACATGCCCTGCCGCACGCATCATAAGTCCCTGCCCCTGCTCCTTGGGGCCACGCTTCTGAGCGGCTGCATGTTCTCGGTCCCACACCTAGACTCAGCCGAGTCTTTCCTGAAACCAAAGCCTGCCTCTGAGGCCGCTTCGGCCGCCACACCGGAGGTCAGCAAACGCAGCAGCTTTGCTCAGGATGAAGCCAAAGCCGAAAGCGAAATTCTCAACACATTGCTGGCGCGCCGCTCTGTGCTGCCTGCCGACAGCGCCTTGAGCGAAGTTTCTGATGTGGCCCTCGCCTCCTCGCGCCGCGCTGCCGAGGCCGAGCTGCAAACCGCCCGCCTGCGTGCCGAGGCTGAAGACAAAAACTGGCTTCCAACGATTGGCCCGGAAATCTCGCTGACCTCTCTGGGTGATGTGATTGCCGGTCTGGTGCTGGAACAGGTGCTCTATGACCATGGCCGCAAAAAGGCCGAGCGCGCCTATGCCGCCGCCGATGTCGAAGTCGCCGCTGTCACCCTGTCTCAGGATCTCAATGAGCGCAGCTTCACCGCGCTGGCACTCTACATCAAAGGGCTGCGCGGTCAGGAACGGGCCAAAGTCGGCGCAGGTGGTCTTAAACAGCTCAAACATTTTGAACGTATCGTGCAGGGTCGCATCGACGGTGGTGTCTCTAACAAAGGCGACCTGCGCATGGTGCGCACCAAGATCCAGACCCTGGACACCCGCAACGACACCGCCCGCGAAGACGCCGCCACCGCAATCAGCGAATTGCAGGCCATGACCGGCACGCGCTTTGCGCTCACCCCCGCCGCCCCCTTGCCCAATCAGGCCTACCCGGCGGTGGAACCGCTTGAGGTCGTCAAAGCCCGCGCCGAAGCCGACCGCGCCGTCGCGCTGGCCACGGTTGAGCGCGCCCGCCAACTTCCGGGCCTGACCGCCGGGGCCAGCCTTACCACCGATGGCAACAGCGGCAGCTTGAATGTCGGCAATGACGTGGGCTTGGGTCTGGGCACTGGTGCGCGCCTCAAAGCCATCGAAGCCTCCAAAGACATCGCCGCCCGTCAGGTGGATGAAGCCCGCGAAGACGGCGACCGTCTCCGCAAGCGTCTGGAAAGCAATATTCAGAGTCTCTCCCGTCAGGAAGCCGAGGCACAAAACCTCGCTCAGGAAGGCCGCAAAACTTACAAGCTTTTTGAGGCGCAGTTCCGTGCCGGTCAACGCTCGGTGCTGGAGGTCGTGGACGTCTACGAACAATCCGTGCTGCGCGATCTGGACCGCGTTGACGCCAAATATGACCGCCTTCTTGCGCAGCTGGAGCTGGCCCGCGATCTCGGGCTGCTGGCGGATGGAGACGCGATTTGACCGCGGATACCCCCAAAGGCAAGGCGCCAACGGTGCTCTCTATCGCCTCCATCAAACCGACGCAGCCCGCCAATCGGGCCGGTCAGGCCAACCAGCCCCGCCCGCCCAAGGTCAGCACGATTTCTGCGGCCCAATCGGCCCCAACCGCTGAGGCCGCAAAACCCGGCGACGCGATCCATGATCTGGTGGAGGCCACCGCCAACCGCATCCAGCACCGCGCCACGCTGATCTCCACGCTGGCCGCGCTCAACGGCTCTGAGGTACCCGTCACCGATGTGGCCGAGCACATGTGGACCTCCGCCCCCGGCGATGTCTCCGTGAAAGCGCTCGCCAACGCGCTGGCACAGGCCGGTGTCGAGCCCAAAGTCCACAGCAAGCTTGCGCCCGGCCCCGCCGCCTGGCCCGCCATCGCCATGATGACCAACGGTCAGGCCGTGTTGGTGCTCTCCCAAGAAGACGAGACGCTCACCGTCTATGACGACAGCCAGCCTGATAACCGCGCCGAGGTGCCGGTTGCAGAATTTACGCCGTTCTTCTCGGGCACCGCACTGCGCGCCAAAGTTTCCCTGCGCCAACTGGCGGAGCGGCACATCCCGCAAATCGCGGACGGCATGTCCGGCCACTGGTTCTGGGGTGAGTTCACCAAATACCGCCGCCACATGGGCGAGATCATACTGGGCTCTCTGGTGGCCAACCTGCTCGCCGTCGCGGTCGCCCTGTTTTCCCTGCAAGTCTATGACCGCGTAATCCCGCACCAAAGTCAGGCCACGCTCTGGGTGCTCGCCATTGGCGCGATCTTCGCCATCTGCCTTGAGGGTCTCCTCAAGCTTGCGCGCGCCAAGATGAGCGACGCCGCTGGCCGCCGCATGGAGCTCTCGATCCAGCACCGCCTGATGAAACGCCTACTTGGCATGCGCTCAGACCGCCGCCCCCTGCCGCCCTCCGGCCTCTTTGCCGCCATGCGCGACTTTGGTGCTGTGCGTGATTTCTTCACCTCCACCACGATCTCCGTGCTGGCGGACATGCCTTTCATCGTGATCTTTCTGGCCCTCGTCGCCTCCATCGCGGGCAATCTGGTTTGGGTGCTGATGCTCGGCGGCGTCCTGATGGTGCTTCCGGCCTATGTCCTGCAAAAGCGCATGATCGCGCTGTCCCGCGAAACCCAAGGCGCCTCCGCCAAGGTCGGCCGCTTGCTGCAGGAGGTCATCACCGAGCTTGACACCGTCAAGACCCAACGCGGCGAAGACCGTGTGCTGCGTCTTTGGGACGAACTCAACGCGGTGTCCTCTTACTCTTCCGCCGAACAGCGCCGCCTGAGCTCCGCCCTGACCTACTGGTCCCAAGGCGTGCAGCAAACCACCTATATCGCCACCGTCGTGATCGGCACCTATCTGGTGTTTGCCGGTGAATTCACCGTCGGCACCATCATCGCAACCGGCATCCTGACCTCGCGCACCCTTGCGCCGCTCACCCAGTTTGCAGGCACGCTTGCGCGCTGGTCCAACGTGAAGGGCGCACTGGAAAGCCTTGATGCCATTGCACTTTCTGAGCAGGAGAAAGACGGCGAACGCAAATATCTCCGCCGCGAAAAGCTCTCCGGCCAGTTTGAACTGCGCGAGCTGTCCTTTGCCTATGACGAAGACGGCGCGCCGACACTTGATGTGCCCGGCGTGGTCATCAAACCCGGTCAGCGCGTCACCATTCTGGGCGCCAACGGCTCCGGCAAATCCACGCTGCTGAAGCTGATGGCAGGCCTTTACGGCCCGACCAAAGGCCGCCTGCTGCTGGATGGCACCGATATGAGCCAGATCGACCAGCGCGACCTGCGCCGCAACATCGGCTACCTGTCTCAGGACGTGCGCCTCTTTGCAGGCAGTCTGCGGGACAACCTCAACCTGACTCAGCTTGAGCGCGATGATGACCGCCTGATGGAAGCCTTGGACTTCGCCGGCCTCGGCCCCTTCCTGCGCAACCACCCGCAGGGCCTCGACCTGCAAATCCGCGACGGCGGCGAAGGCCTCTCCATCGGTCAGCGCCAATCCATCGGCTGGGCCCGCCTCTGGCTGCAGAACCCGCAGATCGTGCTTCTGGATGAACCCACCGCCGCGCTGGATCAAACGCTGGAGCGCACGCTGGTCAGCCGCCTGTCCACATGGCTCAACGGCCGCACTGCCCTGATCGCCACGCACCGCACACCAATCCTGTCGCTCTCCACACGCACGCTGATCCTGCAAAACGGTCGCCTCGTGGTGGATGGCCCCCGCGAGCAGGTCCTCGCCCATCTCGCCGCCGGAGACCGCACATGAGCGCCACCGGATATGACAACGACGCAGGCTATGACAGCGGGCTCGATGACCAGCTCCGCGCCTCCCGCCTCACCATTCGTCTGATCGCCATCGCCATGGGCCTGTTTGTGCTCTGGGCTGCCTTTGCTTGGGTCGATGAGATCGTGCGCGCGGACGGCGAAGTTGTCTCCTCCTCCCGCTCCCAATCGGTGCAAAACCTCGAAGGCGGCATCCTCGCAGACCTCGCTGTCAAACAGGGCGACCTTGTGGAGGCCGGTCAGGTGCTGGCCACGCTCTCAGACACCCGCTTCCGCTCCGCCTTTGACGATCTGCAGGACCAGATCGACGCATTGGAGCTGCGCCGCCTGCGTCTTGAGGCCGAAATCGAAGGCAAATTCGAATTCAACGTGCCCGAAGAGCTGGCCACCCGCGCCCCGCGCATCCTGTCCTCCGAGCAGGCGCTTCTGGCCGCCCGTCAGACTGATATCGACAGCCGCCGCGAAGGGGCCTTCACCCAGCTTGAACAGGCTCAGGAAGAGCTCTCCAACATGGAGAACCTCTACAAGAAAGAGTTCGTCGCGCTGCTGGAGGTCAACAAGGCCCGCGAAAAAGCCTCAGAGGCCGAGATCCGCTACATGGACATCCTCACGCAGGCCGAGCTGGTACTGGCCGAGGAATACTCAGAGACGCTCAAGGAAATCACCTCCCTGCAGCAGGAAATGCGCCTCGCACAGGATCAGCTCTCCCGCACCGTGATCACCGCCCCCATGCGTGGCATCGTCAACAACCTCGCCGTGACCACCATCGGTGGCGTTGTCCGCCCCGGTGCCGAAATCTTTGAAATCATCCCCTTGGGCGAAGAGCTCTTTGTTGAGGCCCGCGTGCGCCCCGAAAACATCGCCAATGTCGAGCCCGGCCAGGACGCCTCCATCAAACTCACCGCCTATGACTACACCATCTATGGCACGCTCAAAGGCAAGGTCGATTTCATTTCTGCGGACACTTTTGAAGACGAGCGCGACCCGTCTGCCCCGCCGTTTTACCGCGTCACCGTCACCGTCAACACAGACGCCCTGACCGAGCGCCAGAAAGCCATAGAAATCCGCCCCGGCATGCGCGCCACAGTGGAGTTGCACACCGGCTCCAAAACCATCCTGCGCTACCTGCTAAAGCCGCTTTACAAAAGCAAAGAGGCGTTTCGCGAGCCGTAGGTTGGATCGGTTGAGCTTGGGATTCGCTTGGCAACCGAGCTCCTGATAAATGCAAAGCAACGTTGTTTGATGCCAATCGAAACTTCAAGTCGGACGTTTTGATAGTGTCGCCAAGAAGAAGAAAATGAACCCACTCTACTCCTTTTTGTAAGCTTCGCTTCTTCAAACTTGCCGCTATCTGTAGCTATCGATTGACGAGCGTAACACTCGCACATGTGGCAAGCCAACTGAATCAAGAAATGCGCGCATCCAACTTAAATTTGTGCGATTCTTTGGACCAAGTACCACCTCTTTAATTACTTCCCTAGCGGGGTCGGCTATCGACGAAGTGATGTATGGTCGAATGGAATGATCATCAGCGAAGTACTCGACCTCTGGTAATGCCACTTTGTGACGATAGCGAAGGAGGCGCCATTCACATTCTTCATGAAAGTGCAATGGCTTGGTTTTGTAGATTTGGAAGTGAAGCGGGGAAAGAGCCTGAAGCAATCTTGAAAAGACTTCAGAAGATTTGTCGTTTGATCCGATGAAAATACTGGCTTGGTTCTCACGGTTTGCCAAGAGGGCCAACGCACGCTCTTTATTAATTCCATCTCTTAAACGAGCAAATGATCCACAAACAACAAATTCGGTCGCCAGATCCTCTACGAATGGTTTTAGCGATTCATTTAGCCCCTTCTCGCCATAATTGACGGCCATCAGCTCAAAAAAGCGAGAACCGAAATTTACATCACCAAAATCTTCTTCAAGTAGGTCTCGCGAGAACCCCAGCGCAAATCCTGAACCATCTCGACCATAGGACCGCCATTGACTTAGGAGGTCACCCTTTTCTGACAAACAAAAGGCGAAGCCTTCAGTTGCATCCGGATATCCCTCAACAATAACTGCCGCGACATCTACCAATTCTTCGGGTAACTCGGTCTCTCGAAGTAGATGAGTAAACACCCTACCGAGAACTCTGCCTTCAAGTGTATCATTTGCTGACGACAAAGCTGAAAGCCTGATCTCCCTTTTTTGAAGTATCGCGAAACCAGTCTGCGTACTACAGTAGTGAAACAATAGCTTTTCACTGTTCATCAAGCGGATATCCTTTCCAAAAATGGGAGTATCATCCCAATTCAACTTACCCGCCTAGCGATATCACAAGGCCATGATTGCACGCTATTCGAAAACCGTTTTTGAAGTGAGACAAGCTCTATAATGTTTGCTTCCCGCGCTTAGCCGCAATTTGAAGCTTGCGCAGTATCCGATGCCTGGGACGCATTGCGGAAATCGACGCAGCAAATATGTCGATAAGCTCGCCTCACTACAAAGCCGCCTCGAACCAATCGGCCGGTCAACCAATTTAGTCGGCTTTCGGGCAGGAAAATGAACCACATACCCCCTTCACACAGGCTGCGCCGACAACCTTTCTCTCCCCCCACCAAACTCTTGCCTCAGTTGCCGAGATCGCCAAATCTACAACCATGGCAACGGAAACAGAGTTCTCCTTCACCGCACTTCCCCCTCCGGCGCGGCGGCACATCCGGGTGTTCCAGATCCATCAGTTTCTGGATCGTTTTGCGATGGGGCTCATCGTTGCCGTTGTGGCTCTGGCGCTGACCGACCGCGGCATGGATCTCTTCCAGATTTCGCTGCTCTTCGGGGTCTACTCACTCACAACCTTGACGATGGAACTCCCCTTTGGCGGTTTGGCCGACACCATCGGGCGCAAGCCGGTCTTTCTGGCCGCCGTCCTCGCCAGCGTGACCTCCCTCGCCCTGTTTCTCTCGACCAGAGATTTCTATGTGCTCGCGCTCTCCTTTGCTTTCATCGGCTTCGGGCGAGCGCTACGATCCGGCACACTCGACGCTTGGTTCGTTGAAACCTTCAAGGCCGCCGCGCCAAATGTCGATGTGCAACCCGCGCTGGCCAAAGCGCAATGGGCCAACGCCATGGGGCTGGCCATGGGGGCCGTTCTGGGCGGCCTTTTGCCCGATCTCTTTGGTAAAACGGCTGAGGGCATGGGACTCAGCGCCTATGATATCTCTTATCTGACAAGCTTAATCGTGATGCTTGGGGTCTTCATCTTCACCCTGATATTCATCATCGAAACACCGCGCCCACTGCACCCGCAAGCTCTGAAACAAGGGTTCACAACGGTCCCGCACGTCATCAAAGACGCAGGCCTTCTCGCCCTGAAACATCCCGCCCTGTCGCTCCTTCTGGCCGCTCTGGCATTTTCCCTCATGGCGACCAATCCGGTCGAGGTGCTCTGGCCCACCCATGCCAAGCCTATGCTGGAGGAAACCCACGCCAACACCGTCATTGGCATCCTGACCGCAGCCTACTTCTTCTCGATCGCCTTTGGCGCATCACTCTCCCCGCGTATCAATCGCATGTTCAAACGACAGCACGCCAAGACACTGGCAGCCGCTTTTGCCTGTCTGGCAAGCCTTCAGATCGCTTTGGCTCTGCAAGGCGGCATCATCGGCTTTGTGGCGGTGTTCATCCTCTATTCCGTGATCCTCGGCGTGTCCGAGACCCCCGCCAGCAGCATTCTCCACAGCTGCGTGCAGGACACCCAACGCTCCACAATGCTGTCCCTGAAATCCCTGATGCAGCAGCTTGGCGGGGCGTTGGGCCTGATCCTCGCGGGCGCGGTGGCAGAGGCATATGCCACACCCGTCGCATGGATAGGCGGCGCGGTCTTTCTGCTCATCGCGACTGCATTGGTCGCCGTGTTGGGCAAACGCCTCTCCGCGAGCCAAAACAACTGGCCGCGCTAACGGCTCACCAACGCCCAAATACCACTCACAAAGCATCAGCCCTCCCCTTCACCCCCGTGATATGAGTGACAAAGTGACCGCGCGCACCTACCGTGCCCTCAAACCACAGGAGACACACATGGACCTCGCCCACATCCTTGCCTTCAACATCGCACTGGCCGCGGCCATCGCCAGCCCCGGCCCGGCCTTTCTGGTCTCTGTGAAAACCACCCTCACCGCAGGCCGCCGCGCCGGCCTTGCTGTTGGCGCAGGGCTCGGCCTCGTCGCCGCCCTCTGGACACTCGCCGCGCTGATGGGGCTGGAAATCGTCTTCACCGCCTTCCCATGGGCATATGTCGCCGTGAAAACGCTCGGCGCTCTGTATCTGCTCTACATCGCTTATGGCATGTGGAGAGGCGCACGGGAGCCGCTCGCGCCTTCAGAGGTCAAACCCGCCCGCCACGCGTTCCTGCAAGGGCTGATGATCAATCTGATGAACCCGAAATCCGTGCTCTTTGCGGCTGCGGTCCTCGTGGTGATCTTCCCGCCCAACATGACGCTGGCGCAAAAAGGCGCGATCTTTACCAACCACCTGATCATCGAGCTGATCTTTTATAGCCTTCTGGCCTTTGGCATGAGCACCACCACCGCCCGCAACGCCTACCTGCGCGCCAAAACCCATCTCGACCGCGTGGCAGCACTGGTCCTCAGCGCGCTGGGTCTGCGACTGCTGTTTGGGCGGTAGACACGCACAAAAAAGGCGGCACAAAGGCCGCCTTCACTCGATCAATTGGGTTCCGAGATCTCAGCCACCCGCGATCATCTGGCGCAGCGCATCCGGGCTCAGCACCGTGCCCACAGAGACATTCTGCCCGCCCATCGCGGCCTTGGCAGAGACCACGGACACCAAAGCGGGCGAGCGGCCGTTTCGGCTCAGCGCGAGGATCGGCGCACCTGAGGCACCGGAGTTTACCTCGCAGTTCATCACCAGCGTCTTGTCCTGACGCGCCAGCACGCGGCAAGGGAATTCCATGATCGGATCATTGCGGTTGGTGATTGTGTAGCTCACCACACCCAGCAGGTCTCCGTCCGCGAGGTTCATGCCGTATTTGATTGGCATCACTGAATTTTTTGAAATCGGCCGCGTCAGCTTCAGCACCGCCAGATCAAAGCCAAGCTGCGCACTGCCCTTGCGGCGGTGTACGTAATTTGGATGCACCGTGGCGCGCGCGACCTTGCCAATCGCCTTGGCCTGACCACCCTTCAGCCCCGCCTGAAACTCCACCGAAGAATCCGACACGCGCTTGCCACTGCGTGGATCATACAAACAATGGGCAGCCGTCAGCACTGTATCCGGCGCAATCAACGCGCCTGTACACATGGCCTTACCTGCCACCACCAAGCGCCCCACGGCGCTTTCCCCTGGCAGGCTTTGACCAAGCCGATTGTTCCCCATTTCCCCCAGCGCCACCGATGGCAGCAGCGCTGCCAGAATGGCGAAAACTTTGATGCTCCGCATGGAACCTCCATTGACCGATGCCCCATCTGAACAACGGATCAGGGCAGCAATCGGGCAGAACCGAAGCCATTTGCAGTTCCGATTAATACAACTTTCATCATTTTTGCTCAAAAGTTATCTGTATCTGGCCACCCAAAAGGCGCGATGAGCCCTTTTTCTTATGGAAAAGCCCTGCACGGGCCCCAGGCTCAGGGGCGCTACGTCGCCGCCACATTCTGGCCCTGAATCTTACTCAAGCCTTGCAACTAGGTAAAATTCAGCCCATCTCTGCGCCCACGCGCAGACCAATCGAACAGGCCTTTCATGTCCGCTGACACCACTCTGACCGGATTCGTTCCTTCCGTTGACACGCAACGCGCCTATCGCAATGCGCTCAGCAACTTTGCAACCGGCGTGACCGTGATCACCACCAAGACAGCCAACGGCGCGATTGGTATGACCGCCAACTCCTTTGCCTCCGTGTCGCTGGACCCGGCGCTGGTGCTTTGGTCGCTGGCCAAAGACTCTCTGCGTTATGCACAGTTTGCCCCGGCGACCCATTTTGCCATCCACGTGCTGCGCGCAGACCAGAAAGATCTGGCGATTGCCTTTTCCAAACGGGGCGATGCCTTTGATCTGATTGATCATGAGGTGAATGCCGACGGGGTCATCTGCCTGCACAACTGTCTGGCCCGGTTTGAATGCGCCACCGATGCGGTTCATCCCGCAGGCGATCACGACATTATGGTGGGCCGCGTCCTGCGCGCCGCGATTGGCGAAGGCACACCTCTGGTCTTTGCGCAGCGGGATTTCGGCAGCTTCGCACCAGAAGCCTAACCCTCATAAATGCTTAGTTAATTTGCAACGGAGCGTTGCAAGAACCGCAAAGCGGGTTTCTCGTTTTGCGGGTCCGCTTTTTATTGCCAAAACATCCCCGCCCCCCATATGACAGCCACAAGGACGTGCATCGCAACATCTAGGCTCGGAGTATGCCGTGGATCTTTCAGCCCCCCATCACAAGAACAGCTTTGACGATATGCTGGAGGCCACCGCGCCTCTGGACCCCATTGTAACCGCTGTTGTTCACCCCGTTGACGCAGCCTCTCTGGAGGGCGCCTTGGCCGCTCTGGAAAAAGGCCTGATCACCCCGCTTCTGGTGGGCCCAGAGGACCGCATCAAAGCCGCAGCCAAAGAGCATGCGCTTGATATCTCCGCTTGCGAGATCATTGACGCCCCCCACAGCCATGACAGCGCCGAAACAGCGGTGCGCCTTGTCCGCGAAGGTCGCGCGCAGGCGATCATGAAGGGCGCGCTGCACACCGACGAAGTCATGAGCGCCGTTGTGCACAAAACCCACGGCCTGCGCACCGAGCGCCGCATGAGCCATGTCTTCGTGCTCGATGTGCCCGCCTACCCCAAGCCGCTGATGATCACCGACGCCGCGATCAACATCTTCCCCGATCTCATGGCCAAAGCCGACATCGTGCAAAACGCCATCGGACTGGCACAAGCCATCGGCGTGGACACCCCCAAAGTGGCCATCCTGTCGGCTCTGGAAACCATCTACCCCAAGATCCCCTCCACCGTTGAGGCCGCCGCGCTCTGCAAAATGGCGGATCGTGGTCAGATCACAGGCGGCGTGCTTGACGGCCCGCTAGCGTTTGACAACGCCATCTCCCGCCGCGCCGCAGACGCCAAAGGCATCAAATCGGAGGTCCCGGGAGACGCCGACATTCTCGTCGCACCGGATCTTGAGGCCGGCAACATGATCGCCAAACAGCTGATGTATCTCGCAGGGGCCGACAGCGCGGGCATCGTTCTGGGCGCACGCGTGCCAATCATGCTGACCTCCCGCGCGGACGGCACGCTCTCCCGCCTCGTATCCGCCGCCCTGGCGCAGCTTTTGGTGCACCACAGCCTTGGAAAGGATCTGATGTGAGCGCCCAAGACGCCTATCTCGTTCTGAACGCAGGCTCCTCCTCGATCAAATACGCGGTCTATAACACCGAGCTTGCGGTGCAGCTCTCCGGTCAGGTCGATCGCATCGGCATGGGCCCGCAATATCACGGCGGCGCAAGCGAGATTGATCTGCCTGTCGCCGAAGACGCGACCCACGCCGAAATTCTCGACTGGCTGCTGGCCCATATCATGGGGCTGGAAAAGGGCTTCAACATCATTGGCGCGGGCCACAGGGTCGTGCACGGCGGTCAAGAGTTTGCCGCCCCCGCACGTGTGACCGACGAGGTGATCGAAAAACTGCGCACGCTGGCGCCGCTGGCTCCGGGGCATCAGCCCCACAACCTCGCAGGCATCGAGGCCGTCGCCCGTCGCTGGCCCAACATCCCGCAGGTGGCCTGCTTTGACACCGCCTTCCACCGCACCCAGCCCCGCATTGCACAGCTCTTTGCGATCCCGCGTGCGCTGTCTGACGACGGTGTGCTGCGCTATGGCTTTCACGGGCTCAGCTATCACTACATCTCCACGCAACTGCCGCAACATCTGGACACGCCCAACGGCAAGGTGATTGTCGCCCATCTAGGCAACGGCGCCTCCATGTGCGCCATGCAGGATATGAAAAGTGTCGCGACCACAATGGGATACACCGCCCTTGATGGGCTGGTGATGGGCCGCCGCTGCGGCGAGCTCGACCCCGGCGTGATCTTTCACATGATGCGCGACCGCGGCATGAGCGTGGCCGAAATCGAAGCCACGCTGGGCACCAAATCCGGCCTCTTCGGGGTCTCCGGTCTCAGCTCTGACATGCGCGATCTCTTGGCCTCGGACAGCCCAGCAGCGGCTGAGGCGGTGGAGCTCTTTGTCTATCAGGCCTGCAAGAAGATCGGCGCGCTGGCCGCCACCCTTGGCGGGCTTGACGCCATTGTCTTCACCGGCGGCATTGGCGAGAACGCAGCCCCCATACGTGCGCGTATCCTGCAGGGCTGCGCATGGCTTGGCGCGGATCTGGATGCCGAGGCCAACACCTCCGGCGCGAGCCGCATCACCACCAAAACCAGCCGCCTCGCCGCCCATGTCATCGCGACAGATGAAGAAGGCATCATCGCAGGCGAAACCCAGCGCTTGGTCGCCGCTTAAATCCCCGCCCCGGACCGACGGTGCCCAAGGCACCGCCGGGGCAGCGCACGCTCCTCAGAGATCAATCTCCACGACGCCGCCCGCCTCTTTCGCCCGGCTCTGACACAGGATCACCGCAGTCTCCCGCTGCTTGTTGGAGAGCACAAAATCCCGGTGCTCCACATCCCCAGAAATCAGCCCGCATTTACACACACCGCAAATCCCGTCGGCGCATTTCACATCCACATGCACACCGTTTTCAAGCAGCACATCAGTCGCGATTTTATCAGCTGGAACAAACAGTTCCCGCCCATCCTTCAACTTTAATTTAAAGTCGAAATTCTCATACTCCGGCTGCTCCGGCACGTTGAAGTATTCCAGATGCCGCGCCTCTTCTGGGAAGCCCTGCCGCTCTGCCGCCGCCATGACCCCTTCCATGTAACGGTCCGGCCCGCAGGTATAGACATGCCAGCCCTCCTGATACCCGCCAAGGATCGCGTCCAGATCCGCACGCGTGCCTTTGTCAGAAAAATGGAACACCACTTTGTCGGCCCAGGGCATCGCCTTCAGATCGTCGATATAGCCCGCGCCCTCCTCCCGGCTTGCCGAGTAGTGCAGCGCAAAGTCACGGCCCAGATCATGCAAACGGTGCGCAAAAGCAATCATCGGCGTGATCCCGATGCCGCCGCCCATCAGGAAGCTCTTTGTCGCCTCCTCAATCAGCTCGAAGTGGTTGATCGGTTTGGAGACAAAAACCTTACGCCCTTCGCGGAAAATCCGGTGCAAAAGCGCACTGCCCCCGCGCCCTTCGTCTTCGCGCAACACGCCAATCTGGTATTTGGAGCGATCTTTGGGATCCCCCGACATGCTGTACTGGCGCAGAAACTCCGGCGCGACCAGCACATCCAGATGCCCGCCCGCCGTCCATTCCGGCAGCGGCGCGCCATCCAGCGACTGAAACTCATATTTGGTCACATCCGCCGTCATCGGTTCGACCTGAGAAATCTGCACCTGCACCACCGGCGCATCCGCCGCATCCGGCACCACATAGCGGTCAATCACCGAGGTATCCCCCGCCGCTAGCCGCAGCTTGTACTCATCGGCGGAAACCATCGCCTCATAGGCTTTGATCCCGGCTTCCCGATCCATCGGGAAAGGATACGGCCACGGATGGGGCGCCAACGCCGCCGGATAGACCGCCAGCGTCTGATCTTCATATTTCAGGTCCAGATCTTTCTGCAGATCGCGGCGGTTGAGCGGATGTTTGGACGGTCGGTATGCGCCATCCTCTTCCAGCTCAATATCCCACCACCATTTCTTGACGTCGTTCAGCCCGCCATTGCCGACCGCATCATCTAGCTTGGCCAAAGGCTTGGCAAGGCTTGGGAAATTGCTTGCCGCCCAGCGGAACGGCGCTTCGGAAAACAGCCCTTCGAGGTTCCACGGGCAGGTCTTCATACAGCGCCCGCACATCGAACCACCCGGCGTGGTGATCCGGTAGGTGGCACATTTCTGGCTGTCCGACTTCCAAATCTCATAGCCGTTGAACATCAGCTTCGGGCCAGCCGTGATCGCACCAGAGGGACACTCCCGCGCGCATTTGTTGCAGTTCTCACAGAAGTTCTGCAGGCCAAAATCAATTGGCAGATCATGGCTCATCGGCATATCGGTGGTGACCGCACCGGATTTCAGTCGCGGCCCCAGATAGGGGTTCAGGATCACCTCACCGATCCGGCTCACCTCGCCAAGTCCTGAAAGCAGCAACAGCGGAGGTTGCAGCACCTCACCATCCATCACCGTATGGGCCTTGGCCTTATACCCCAAATTGCGGATTTGCTGCGCGATCACGCCGCCCAGCAGGGAGAACCGAAGATAGGCCCGCATGGATTGCGCCACGCTGATCCAGTCATCGCCAGAGGCCCCTTCCATGGTCTCATAGCCCTGATCAATGATCATACTGATGGCGTTGTCATGGCTCGGCACAATTGGCGTTCCGGTCGCGTCATGCGAATACCACGCCCATTCCGGGCATCGACTCAGGCCCACCGCATCAACCCCAAGGAAATAGGTCGCCGCTTTCAGGTTCGCCGCGTTACGATCTGAATCTGTTGGCTTTTTGACCTCAGCACTCGCGCCATCCTGCAGCAGTACAAAGGCCCCAAGCGCGCGTCTTTGGGCAAAACTCGGCGCCGATTTGCGCACATAATAGCCGCCCTTCGCGGAATCCTGCAGGGTCTTGCCCATGTCCCCGAACTGGGCCCGCGCAAACATATCCGCCCGCTTGGGCACACGCGCCACATTGGCCTCATCAATATAGGTGGTCGGGCTCTCCACCCGCTTCAGCCGTTCAAACGGATGCGCCCCTTTAACGTAGTCGCGGTTGCGATAGGGGTCTTGGTTCAGCGCGGATTTCGCTGATCCGGTGCCCAACCACCACGCAGGCCCTTGGGTTTGCGCCCAGGGCTGCGCGCGCATCGGGGCCAGCGCCCCGTCATGGGCCAGCGCCATTTCCGTTGTGATCACCGCCAGCCCATAACGGGTGCCCAGCCAGGGTGCGATCAGCTCACCATTCTCCAGCGCCAGTAGGCCCGCCGCCACGCCAACACGCCCCAGATCCACATCGGTGGAGGTCGCGGTGTGCGCCTTTGCATCAAAGCCCAGAAGCCGGATGTAGTTGGCAATCACCACCGCCACTTCGGTGGCCCGCAGACAGGCGCGATGGTCTTGTGCATCCAAAATCCAGTCGCTGCCCGGCTCGCCGCGCTCCGGATCACGATGGTGCTCGATCAGAAACACAATCGCGTTCTCATGGGTCTCAATGCTGCTGGGCGGCGCTTCCATACTGTCCTTGAGATCCGCCATAATGACATCGATCCCCGCCGCCAAAGACTTGATCTGCCGCGTGCGCAGCGCCTCAGACAACCGGTCAATATCCGGATTGCGCCGTGGGGTGGACAGCCGCGCCGCTGCGGGCAGAGGCCCCACACCCACCATCGAGGCATCGTTGAAATAGCCAAAAGATTTCAGATGGTTGGAGCGCTCAATTGGATCATCCGGAATGCCGGACTGCACCGGATTGACCAGCCCGTCCCGCAAGGCATCCAGCATCGCCTGAAACTCGCCCATGGCGTTCACGATGCTCTCTGGCCGCTCCGGCCGGTGAAAGCTCAGATCGCGATCCCGTGGCATCCCCGCCACCTCAGGCATCGCGCCGCGCACCAATCGCTCCAGCGGATAGGGGCCAAGATGCACCGGCCGCGCCTTATCCGAAAAAAACTTGATCCCCATCTGCTCCCCATATCAGGCCATTCGGCCTGCCCTTCTTGGCTGGCTTAAATGCTTGCGCTCTGGATAAGCCTCAGCTTTTTGTAACTTTCAACGCCAGTCGGATCGGCGCGAGCCCGTCGATCCCACCTGTGATCACCTGCCCGGCTGTCACCGGCCCCACACCGGCGGGCGTGCCTGTCAGGATCACATCTCCGGCGGTCAGATGATAATAGCGCGACAGATGCATGACGATCTCTGTGGGCGACCAGACCATCTCGCTCAGATCGGCGGCCTGACGGGTCTCCCCGTCCACCTCCAGATGGATCGCCTGCGCCGCTGGTGCGCCAAACTCTGCGGCTTTTGTCAGCGGCGCAAAGACAGCGGAGTCTTCCACATCTTTGCCAAGCGACCAAGGCCTGCGGTTGTCCTTGCCGTCCTGCTGCCGGTCCCGCCGCGTCATGTCCAGCGCACAGCCATAGGCGTAGATCGCCGCTGCGGCCTCCGCCTCGGTGGCTTCAAACACCGAGGCCCCCAGCACAAAGGCCAGCTCCATCTCGTGATGGTAATTCTCAGTACCCGGAGGGAAATCAACCTCCGCCCCGCTCAACACCGCATGCGCCACGGATTTGGTGAAATACCACGGCGCCTCACGGTCGACCTCCCCGCCCATCTCCGCCGCATGGGCCGCATAGTTCCGCCCCACGCAGAAGATACGGCGCACCGGATAGCTCAGCGCCTCGCCCGCAACAGGGAGCGCAAACACCTCTGGTGCCTCAAACAGATAATCTGACATGAAAAATCCCTCCCACGGTGCGTGCGCCAGAATGCGTGAAAAGCTGCATCCCACAGTCATAACGTCATCGCATCGGCGTGCAAAGCAGTCTGAACACTTGTTCAGAGTCAAGGTTTATTTACCGTTGACGCCCTCAACCAAAAGGGTCAAATATCAACAAACCAAAGCAAACACAGTCACTTAGTGAGAATGACCCGAAGGAAATTTCTTACTACTAATAAATTAGTTGACTAAAAATTCCTCTTTTGACAACGTAAGGCATCCGGCTTTCTGCAGCCGGGGATACAACCAATCGGGAGGAAAAGATGCGGAAGTATCTTATCTCCGCCGTTGCGGCTTCTGCCGTGATTGCGGGTACACAATCGCTTTACGCCGACGAAGCGGCAGCCAAGCGCTGGATCGATGCCGAATTCCAGCCGTCTTCGCTGAGCAAAGACGAGCAGATGAGCGAAATGCAGTGGTTCATCTCTGCTTCACAGCCCTACGCGGGCATGGAAATCAACGTGCTGTCGGAAGGCATTCCGACCCACGGCTATGAAGCCGAAGTTCTGACCAAGGCTTTTGAAGAAATCACCGGCATCAAAGTCAACCACCAGATCCTCGGCGAAGGCGAAGTGGTTCAGGCGGTGCAAACCCAGATGCAGACCAAGCGGAACCTCTATGACGGCTACGTCAATGACTCCGACCTGATCGGCACCCACTCCCGCCTGCAACTGGCCTACAACCTGACCGACATGATGGCGGGTGACTGGGCGGCGACCACCTCGCCCACCCTCGATCTGGATGACTTCATGGGCACCCAGTTCACCACCGGCCCGGATGGTGACCTCTATCAGCTGCCAGACCAGCAGTTTGCCAACCTCTACTGGTTCCGCAAAGACTGGTTTGACCGCGCAGACCTGCAAGAGCAGTTCAAAGCCAAATACGGCTATGACCTCGGCGTGCCCGTAAACTGGTCCGCCTATGAAGACATCGCAGAATTCTTCTCCAAAGACGTGAAGAACATCGACGGCGTCGACATCTACGGCCACATGGACTACGGCAAACGTGCACCAGACCTTGGCTGGCGTATGACCGACGCATGGCTCTCCATGGCGGGCGCAGGCTCCAAGGGTGAACCAAACGGTGTGCCAATCGACGAATGGGGCATCCGCATGGAAGCCGGTTCCTGTAACCCGGCTGGTGCATCCGTCACCCGCGGTGGTGCGGCAAACGGCCCGGCAGCGGTCTACGCGATCCGCAAATGGGACGAATGGCTGCGCAACTATGCCCCTCCCGGTGCGGCGTCTTACGACTTCTACCAGTCTCTGCCAGCTCTGGCACAAGGTAACGTGGCCCAGCAGATCTTCTGGTACACCGCCTTTACCGCAGACATGGTGAAGCCACAGTCTGAAGGCAACAACACCGTGGACGCCGAAGGCAACCCACTGTGGCGTATGGCTCCAAGCCCACACGGCCCTTACTGGGAAAAAGGCCAGAAGGTTGGCTATCAGGACGTTGGCTCCTGGACCTTCCTGAAGTCCACCCCGGCGGACCGCGCACAGGCGGCATGGCTCTATGCTCAGTTCGTGACCTCCAAAACGGTTGACGTGAAGAAATCTCACGTGGGTCTGACCTTCACCCGTGACAGCTCTGTGAACCACGAAAGCTTCACCGAGCGTGCCCCGAAACTGGGTGGTCTGGTAGAATTCTACCGCTCTCCCGATCGCGTGGCATGGTCCCCAACCGGCGTGAACGTGCCTGACTATCCGAAGCTGGCCCAAATCTGGTGGCAGCAGATCGGTGACGTGAACTCCGGCGCCTTCACTCCACAAGAAGCGATGGACCGTCTGGCCGAAGAAATGGACATCACCATGGCGCGTATGCAGCGCGCGGATGAGGCCCAGAATGTCTATGGCGGCTGTGGTCCTCGCCTCAACGAGGAGAAAGACGCAGAGTGGTGGTTCGCCAACGGCGGCGCAAAACCAAAGCTGGACAACGAAAAACCACAGGGCGAGACCGTCAACTATGACGATCTGGTTGCCCGCTGGAACAAGAATTAACTGTTCCTCCTGACCTGACACTCCCCGTGTTCATGGTCAAACCGGCCGGGGCTTACCCTTCAAGCCCCGGCCACCTTACCAACACTCCCCTCCTCCATTGCCCCATCTGTTTGGGTACGCTCCACAAGGATCAAAGGTGCATCCATGGCACTTGAACTAAAGAACATTTCCAAGGTCGTGCAGGGTGTGACACACATCAAGCCAACGACCCTGACGTTGAGAAAAGGCCATTTCAACGTTCTGCTGGGTGAAACCGGCGCTGGCAAAACCTCCCTGATCAAGATGATGGCCGGGCTTGACCCGATCGCCTCCGGCCAGATCATCATGGAGGGCGAAGACGTCACCGCGCTGACCACCCAGAAACGCAAGATCAGCCTCGTGCACCAGTTCTTCGTGAACTACCCGCATATGACGGTGTTTGAAAACATCGCCTCCCCGCTGAAGGTGGCGGGCATGGCCAAATCCGAGATCGAAGACCGCGTGGCTGAGGCCGCCGATATTCTCCAGCTTGGCCCCATGCTGCACCGTCGCCCGCACGAGCTTTCCGGTGGCCAGCAACAGCGCTGTGCGCTGGCGCGCGCGATTGCCAAGGAGAGCCGGGCGGTGTTTCTCGATGAACCGCTGGCCAACCTCGATTACAAACTGCGCGAAGAACTGCGCGAGCAGCTGCCAGAGCTTTTTGCCGGTCGCGGCGCTGTGGTGGTCTATGCCACATCCGAGCCCGAAGAGGCCCTGCTGCTGGGCGGTGAAACCGCACTGATGGTAGATGGCAACGTCGCCCAATTCGGCACCACTGCTGACATCTATCGCGCTCCGGCCTCTCTCACGGCGGCCCGCATCTTCTCTGATCCGCCCATCAACCACGCACCTGTCACCAAACGCGGCGACGCCATGCATCTTGGCGCGCTGAGCTGGACCGCCACAGGCGAGGCCGCAGGTCTCAAAGATGGCGACTACATCATGGCCGTGCGCCCGCACCACGTGCTGCCCCATGCCCATGACGGCTCCGATGTGGCTCTGAAAGGTCATGTGGGCGTGACCGAACTCTCAGGCTCTGAAAGCTCGGCCCACTTTGATTTTGACGGCAACAGCTGGGTCAGCCTCGCCCATGGCACCCACCCCTACCGGATTGGCGAAGAACACGATTTCTTCCTTGATCCGACCACATGTTTTTACTTCGCGCCCGATGGCGCCCGCGTCGGCTGAGGGCAGACAGAATGGCGAAAATCACACTTAAAAACCTCCGGCACAGCTACTACCCCGATCCCAAGGGGCCACAGGACTTTGCCCTCAAAGAAGTGGATCTGGATTGGCAGGACGGCGGCGCCTATGCCCTGCTTGGCCCCTCCGGCTGTGGCAAATCCACGCTTCTGAACATCATCTCCGGCCTTCTGGTGCCCTCTGAGGGGCAGATCCTGTTTGACGGTCAGGATGTCACCACCCTGCCCCCGGATCAGCGCAACATCGCACAGGTGTTCCAGTTCCCGGTGATATACGACACCATGACCGTGCGCGAAAACCTTGCCTTCCCGCTCAAAAACCGTGGCGTGGACCCGGCGATCATCGAAAAGCGCGTGGCAGAGATTGCCGAGATGCTCGAAGTCACCGACATGCTGGATCGCAAAGCGGCTGGCCTGTCTCCGGACAACAAGCAAAAGATCTCCATGGGCCGTGGCCTTGTGCGCGACGACGTGAATGTCGTCATGTTTGACGAACCACTCACCGTGATCGACCCGCATCTGAAGTGGAAACTGCGCACCAAGCTCAAAGAGCTGCACCAGCGCGTCTCCCACACCATGATCTATGTGACCCACGACCAGACCGAAGCGCTCACCTTTGCCGATCAGGTGGTGGTGATGCAGCTCGGCGAAGTGGTGCAGATCGGCACGCCTGAAGAGCTGTTTGAACGCCCCGCACACACCTTTGTGGGCCACTTCATCGGCTCCCCGGGCATGAACGTCCTGCCCGCCGAAGTGAAAGACGGCCAAGCCCTCTTTGCGGGCCGTGCGGTCGCGCTGGAAGGTCCGATCAATGCAGGCGCCTCCGGTCAGCTCGAAATCGGCATCCGCCCCGAGTTTGTGCGTCTGGCTGACACCGGCATCCCTGCCACCGTCACCCGCGTGGCAGATGTGGGCCGCCACACCGTGGTCGAAGCCACCGTCGGCACCCACAAGGTCGCCGCCATCCAAAACGGCCCCGCGCCGCAAAAAGGCGACGAGGTGCATCTGCATTTCACCCCAGAACACACCCGGCTCTACGCCGACGGCTGGATCGCAACCACGCCCGCGCAAAAGGAGAGCGCAGCATGAAAACCGAAAACCAAAAAGCCTGGTTCTTCGTCGCCCCGGTGCTGATCCTCGTGGCGTTCAACGCTATCATCCCGATGATGACCGTGGTGAACTACTCGGTGCAGGAAACCTTCGGCGATAACCTCTTCTTCTGGGAAGGCCTCACATGGTTTGAACAGATCCTACGGTCCGAGCGCTTCCACGCTGCTCTGGGGCGTCAGTTCTTCTTCACCGCCATGATCCTGCTGATCGAGATCCCCCTTGGCATCGCCATCGCCCTCTCCATGCCGCGCAAAGGCTTCTGGGTACCGGTCTGTCTGGTGCTAATGGCCCTGCCCATGCTGATCCCGTGGAATGTGGTCGGCGCAATGTGGAACATCTTTGCCCTGCCAGACATCGGCCTGCTGGGCTATTTCCTCAACCACGTGCTGGGCATCAACTATGACATGACCCAGGATCCCGTGGCCGCATGGGTGACCATCATCACCATGGATGTCTGGCACTGGACCTCGCTGGTGGTGCTCCTGTCCTATGCGGGCCTCGTCTCCATCCCGGACGCCTACTATCAGGCGGCCAAGATCGACGGCGCCTCCAACTGGTCGGTGTTCCGTTTCATCCAGTTGCCCAAGATGAAAAGCGTTCTGACCATCGCAATCCTTCTGCGCTTCATGGACAGCTTCAACATCTACACCGAGCCCTTCGTGCTCACAGGCGGTGGCCCCGGCAACTCGACCACGCTCCTGTCTATCGACTTGGTGAAAATCGCGCTTGGTCAGTTTGACCTCGGCCCCGCCGCCGCGATGAGCCTCATCTACTTTGCAATCACCCTCTTTGTGTCTTGGCTGTTCTACACACTCATGACCAAAGACGACCTGAACTAAGGAGAGCGATCATGCGTAAAAGATCACTCGTTCCAATCCTCTACATCTTCTTCCTGATGCTGCCGATCTACTGGCTGGTGGCGATGAGCTTCAAAACCACAAATGAGATCCTCTCTGGCTTTTCGCTCTTCCCACAGACCTTCACACTGGAGGCCTATGTCACGATCTTCACCGATCCCTCCTGGTATTGGGGCTATATCAACTCGATCATCTATGTTTCTCTGAACACCCTGATCTCCATCGCCGTGGCCCTGCCCGCAGCCTATGCCTTCAGCCGGTATCGCTTTCTGGGCGACAAACAGCTGTTCTTCTGGCTGCTGACAAACCGCATGGCACCGGCAGCCGTGTTCGCCCTGCCCTTCTTTCAGCTCTACTCCGCTGTTGGCCTGTTTGATACGCACCTCGCCGTGGCGCTGGCGCACTGCCTCTTCAACATCCCGCTGGCCGTGTGGATCTTGGAAGGCTTCATGGGCGGCGTGCCAAAAGAACTGGATGAAACCGCCTATGTGGACGGCTATTCCTTCCCGCGCTTCTTCCTAACGATCTTCATCCCGACGATCAAAGCCGGTGTGGGTGTGGCAGCCTTCTTCTGCTTCATGTTCTCATGGGTGGAGCTGCTGCTGGCCAAAACCCTGACCGCTGTGGCCGCCAAGCCAATCGCCGCAACGATGACCAAAACCGCCTCAAGCGCGGGCTATGAGCTGGGCCTGCTGGCCGCTGCCGGCACGCTCACCATCATCCCCGGCGCCATCGTGATCTATTTTGTCCGCAACTACATCGCGAAGGGCTTCGCGATGGGGAGAGTTTGATATGCTGAGCTGGATGGCATGGACCTGGCCCACGGCCGCAATCTTCATCGTGCTTTTCTCCACAATCGGCCTGCTGATTGTGCTGGAAATCAAATACCCCGGCGGCGCCGAGCGCAAAGGCGCACTTGGCCTTGTCACCACCCGAGGCGACCGTCTGTTTCTCACCTGTCTGGGGGGCAGCTTCATCTTCCTGGCATGGCTCGGCCTGATGGGCGAACCGCTCTGGTGGCCGCTGGGCCTCGCCATCGGCTGGGGCACCTTCTGCTTCTGGAAAGTCTGATCCGGTTCCTTTAAGGGTATAAAACACCAAGGGCAGACGTGCGGAGCGTCTGCCCTTTTCTTTTGGCACTGCCATTCTCGCCATCCGGTCAGAGACCTTCGCAAACCCGCAGGATCTCGCACGCGTCCTTCAACAGCCCTCCAGAGACTAACCATGTTCCCCTTACACGGCGTCCGAACACGTGTGTGATCATTGAACAAGCGCAAAACAAATTATCTCGCGCCCCAACAAATGTGCTTTAAAGATATGGACTTCAGACTTTTTCATTTCATCCGAAAGTAAATTTGACATGCTAAAGAACATTACATTCGCCGGGCTTTTTTGCTCGTTCTTTGTTTCGCCCCTGCAAGCACAACAGCTGTCCACACTAGAGGTCTGGAACAGATTCCAGTCGACCTGCAGGCAAGTGTTTCTTGATCCCAATGCCTTTATGGCCAGCCTGACAATTCCGGCGGCTTCTGGCGACAGAGTTCTCTCCGTCAGCCCAGACTCCAAGGCGATTTCCATCTATCGGCGGGAACACAACGTTTATGACGAAATTCAGTTCCACGTGATCGGAAACCGCCAAATCAGAGATTGCTCAGTCATCGGCGAATTTTACGATCTCGATACATCTGAAATCGCAAGTCAACTGCTGAACATTGCATCTTCAACCGGCTCTGCAACAATCTCCGGGGGCCATGCTCCGCAGGATTATGACGGCGAAACAGTTGAAGAGATTTACCTGTTTGCAATTGACGGGCTATTTCCGAATGCAAACCTCATTTCCGTTGCCCATGTCATTGACGGAGAGTTGCAGTTGCTGGTGCAGCAACCGATCAACTAGCTCTCCAAAACCAAACCACTTCGATGCCTAGCCGGGAATCTCAACAACCATGCGCGTCATTTGACCGGTGGGATCGGCATAGACACTCACAGCTATAAGCGCGCCATTTCTGACGATCTGATTGGCGGTCGCTGGCGACATCACCACCAGCTCAGGAATGGCCATACGATGACCTCGGCTTGCGAACCAAGGATCTCTTTCATCAAATTGGTGGACAATGCCAAAGCGATGCACGTTGGCCCGATCCTGCGCGACAATAGCGGCAGCATCGTTGAGACGCACCCCGCTGGAGTTTGTCAAATCTTCCGGCCCGATGAAGGCCATATATGTGCCAATCCGCGCGTCTTGCGCAGCAACCGCGCCCGCAGCGAGCGTCGCGGCAACGAGCGTCGAAAACAATAATCTCATACCGAAGAATACCTCTGTAAAAATACCTCCTCGCGCGCAGACCCACGCAAGGCTGCTGGAAGGCTAACTTGAAAAGACCTGCGAATAAACGATGGTCTTTCATTCAAATTGAAATCTCTTTTACCGCTAACGCAACACGCAACACTTTTGCCCGATTTCAGACAAAACGACTCAAAGATTAACACGCTCCGGCCCGCCGAAATGGCACCTACGCAAAACAGCCGCGATACAGACGCGATACCGACGTTCTTGCACATGGTTAACGCCCCGCTGTGATCCTCTCACAACGGGGCGTTTTGCGTTAACCTTTGACCGGTTTTGGCGTTTGTTTTGCCTTTCGCCGTGCTGGGCGTTTTACCAGCTACGCTGCGCCAGCGTGTTGAGCTGATTAAGCCGGTCCAGATTGGCCACCGTGCTCAGCATGATCCGCTCATGGCTCCAGTCCTCGGGCTCCGCCAGAGACACCGCCCCCACCAGCACACAACCCGCCATGACGATGGATAAAACCGCGCCAAACAGCACCGCTTCCTTGGCTGGTGTGTCCTGATCCTGCGCGATCTCCAGAATGCGGTCCTTCAACATGGAGCGACGCGACAGGAACGGCACCCGCCGCCCCACCAGTGGTACGCCAAAGGCCGCAGGCTGTTGCGAGGCCTTGGCACTGCGTCGTGCAATCTCCAGAAGCCGCAGCGCATAGGTGTGGGCGTCAAAGCCCTTGCGCGACAGATACGCCCTGTCGCACGCCAGTTCACCAAGCTTGCGCAAGCGACTGGAAAGAAACCAGAAACCGGGATTGAGCACCGCCACAGGAGAGATCAGGGAAAGCAGAACTTCCGCATCCACATCGCCTTGGCGGATGTGTTGCAGCTCATGGCCAAGCGCCATTTGCACAGAAGTGCGATCGCGCAACATCGCCTCGGGAAGCACCACATAATAGTGCCAGAACCCACGGGTCGAAAAGGGCACACTCACGGTTGGGCTGGCCACAATCCGGCAGCGTTTGGTGTGATGCACCACACGGCCCTCAGTGATCGCATGACGGATGCGCCCGACGTTCAAGAGCAAGTAGCCGCTGCGCGCAATAAACGCCGCGATGAAGGCTGCAATCAGCACCTGCGCCACGGTCGAGCTCGCGGTGGCCACCTGTGCCATCCAATCGGTTTTGAGCGCCAAAAGCTGCTGCATCTTATGCGCGCTGATGTCGAGATTGCCGTTCAGAACCTGCGAAACCAGAGCGTCCGTTGCATTAACGCTGGCGGCATAGGGAGATGATACCAGATAGGGCGCCACCAGAGGCAACACCGCCAGACAAGCAATCACCGCCATCCCCATCCGACGCCGAGTATAGTAGCTCCGTCGTCGCCCAGACAGGACCAACACGCCTTCGAATGCACCGAAAACCAACGCGGCCAACAGGATCACAAGCTGTATCCAGATCGCCCCCCCTACGATTTGATCAACCGTCATCCTTTCTGATCCTCGTTTCAATGATCTCTTTGATTTCCTGGATCATCTCATCTGTCAGGTCCTCATTATCCACCAATCGCGCCACAAGCGCCGTCGGGGTTCCTCCAAACAAGGTCTTTGACAGGTTTTTCAGGCTGCGACCTTCATAGTCGCGTTTCGCGACGGCCGGGGTATAGACCAGCGCCCGATCTTTGCGGGCGGAGGTGACAAACCCCTTCTCGTCGAGAATTTTCATTACGGTGGCCACCGACGTATAGGCGCGTTGGCTCTGGCCCTCCAAGGCCGCCATAATATCGCGCACCGAGCCAGACCCGATGTCCCAAAGGGCAATCATAAACTCCAGCTCAACATCGGTGAGCATTTCACTGCGTCGACGTGCCAATTGGCCACTCCGTACCTTCATTACTAGGAAATTAGTACTGCAGATCCCCCTCATCTCAAAGCAAAAACTTGAGCGTGCCCCAAAGAGCCCGCGATCTCAGGCTGGTTAACGATTTGCAAAGGAAGCAGGGGCTATTTTAGGCACTTAAAGTTTCGAGAATTCACTGTTTCTGTGCTCCAATCAGGGGTGCGCCCACAGGAGCCTGACATGAAACGCTGCCTCGCCAACGCCATCGCAGTTGCCACTTTTGGCCTCAGCACACAGACCTCGGCAGAGGTCACCCCTGCCCCTTTCACGCTCAGCGTGGGAGAGTCGGTTCTGGGGCACACGTTTGAAGCCGGATACCGCTTCAACAGCCGATTTGGCATGCGCGGCCTCTACGGAGACGGCAGTGTCTCCATCGACACCAGCCTTGAGGGCAATCAATATGATGGCGATGTCAACCTGGGCGGATTTGGCCTGATTTTTGACTATTACACCAGCGGCAACACCTTCCGTCTCAGCGCTGGCGCCGTGACGCTGGATCACCGTTTTGAAGGCGCCACCAGCGGCAACATCGTGGTCAATGGCACCAGCTATTCCGCCCCCCTCAACCTCAGCGCCAGCTTTGATCAGTCCCTCGCACCTATGATTGCTCTGGGGGTGCAAGCGCCGATCAGAAACAGCCGCTTTGTCTTCACCGGCGATCTCGGCGTGATCTACACCGGCGGCGCCACCGCGGCGGCCAGCGACCCGACAAACACGATTGTGCAATCCGACATCGATGCCGAGCTCTCAGACATCAACAACACACTGGACGACCTCCCAATCGCCCCGTTCCTAAAGGTCGGCATCGGGTTTCAGTTCTGAGGACTGACAACGTCGCCAGACAGCGAAGCGGCTACGCAGTGCGCAACGCAGGCAAATGCCGCAACGACCTGCGATTTGTCACCGCCAACCCGATCTCGGCGAATTGCCCAGTACCGCAATCTTAGTTTTTTATCCCCGGCTCAGTCCATTCATCTGCGCAATGAAATCTGCCAGCATTGGCAAGTACCGATCTCCCTGCCCCGAAGCCTCCATCGCGGCAAACCCATTTCGTACATCAGCCTGTACCGGGGTGACAGCTCCAACACGGGCAGCCAAATTCGCCAGATACCGCATATCTTTATGGGCGTTTGTGATCGAAAAGCGATGCGCGTTCTCATCCCGATCAAGCGTCCATTTCATGAAGGTATCGTAGAACCCGTTGGACAGACGGCCAGGTCGGATGATGGAATCTACCTGCTCCACAGTCAGCCCGGATTTTTCTGCGATAGCCAACGCCTCAGAGTACAGCGCCGCATACCCTAGGGAGATAAAATTGTTGATCAGCTTCATCTTATGGCCCAAGCCGACATCCCCCAAATGCACGGCCAGCGAAGCCCAACAGTCAATAACCGGCTTGATCCGTGCAAAGGTCTCAGGCGTCGCGCCAACCATTGTGTCCAAAGTGCCCGCTTCAGCCTCATTCGGAGTTTTGGCCAGCGGCGCATCGGCCAGATCCATACCAGCAGCACGCAGCTCTTCTGCCAATTGCATTGTGGAGACCGGATCAGAAGTCGAGCAATCGACGACGATCACACCCTGCCGGCCTGAGGCCAAAATCCCATCAGGTCCACGCACCAGCTCTTCAACCTGAGGGCTGCCAGAGACACACAGGTGGATGATGTCACATTGGGCAGCCATCTCTTTCGCGGATGTCACTTCGGTCGCGCCACGCGCCAGCAGATCATCAACGGGCGCTCGATTGCGATGGCCCATCACAACCAGCTGATACCCTTTCTCCACGATATTCTTGGCCATGCCGTGCCCCATAAGGCCAACACCGATAAATCCTACAACAGGTTTGGTCATGTTCTTTTCCCTTGTTGGCAGCGCATCATGCGTCAGATGATTGCGACCACAGATTCACATCCCCGTTCGCAGACAGCTGATCAATCTCGGCCAATTCGTCAGGCGTGAACTCCAAATTCTTCAACGCCCCCACACAATCGACGATCTGTTCAGGTTTGGAGGCACCGATCAGGGCTGTGGTGATCCCGCCATCGCGCAAAACCCAGGCCAGTGCCATTTGCGCCAGTGTCTGCCCGCGCCTTTTTGCGACAGCAGCCAACGCGCGCAGGTTTTTAATGGTTGCCTCTGTCAACAAATCTGCATCGAGCGATTTTTCATCTGCCGCACGGCTGTCCTGCGGGACGCCATTGAGATATTTTCCGGTCAGCATGCCTTGTGCCAACGGTGTGAAGGCGATGGAACCGACACCCAGCTCTTGCAAAGTCTCTTTCAATCCATCCGTCTCAATCCAGCGATTGATCATATTGTAGCTGGGCTGGTGAATGACACAGGGCGTTCCAAGGTCTTTCAGAATGGCCACAGCCTCACGCGTGCGTTGCGAATTGTAGGAGGATATCCCGACGTAAAGCGCCTTACCGGATTGCACAATCTGGTGCAGCGCACCCATGGTTTCCTCCAAAGGCGTGTTGGGGTCGAACCGGTGGGAATAGAAAATATCAACATAGTCCAGCCCCATGCGCTTCAGGCTCTGATCACAGGACGCGATAAGCTGTTTGCGGCTGCCCCATTCGCCATAAGGGCCCGGCCACATATCATAACCAGCCTTGGATGATATGATCAGCTCGTCCCGGTAGCCTCTAAAATCTGTTTTGAGGATCTCGCCAAAAGCCATTTCAGCACTGCCGGGTGGCGGGCCATAGTTATTCGCCAGATCGAAATGGGTAATCCCATGATCAAAGGCCGTCCGGCAAAGTTGCTGCTTCAAACCATGCCGACGATCATGACCGAAGTTGTGCCACAGGCCAAACGAAATCGCAGGCAGTTTCAAACCGCTATTGCCACAATAGCTGTAAATCATCTCGTCGTAGCGCCCCGCATTGGGCACATAAGGACCATTGGCCATAACCGGGTTTCCCTAAGCAATGAAAGTATCAAAAGAGCATGCGGCACTTGCCCAAACAGGCCTGCGCCACAGGCAGATCGCTGATAAAAACATATGCCACGTATGGTGGCTGCTCAAATGTCTTTAATTGGGTTATTGTGCAGTTTAGAACATCTCGGAGCTCCCGTATGGCACGACCAGACAGAGTATTCAAAACGGCCATCAACGCGGCGCTGGATCGTGCTTCGTCCGGCCTCACCATGACCAATAAATCCGCACTCTCCAGAGATCTCAGCGTCAGCCGCACCACAATCCGCGCCGTTCTGAGCCATCTTGAACAGATTGGAATTCTTGACGGCGCAGGTCACGTAATACGCGCGCCTGAACCGGCCGACTACTTTCCGTCATCCGAAACCATGGATGTCCGCGAAACCTTGGAGGCTGCGTTCATGCGTAAGATACGCGAGCAGGAATTGACCCCCGGCGCCCGGCTGGTCGAAGGCCAGTTGGCCCGTCAGTTCGGCGTCTCCGTTCAGACCCTGCGCGAGTTCATGATCGGCCTAAGCCGGTTTGGCTTTGTCAGAAAGGACCACCAGCGCCGCTGGGTCTTAGAGGGAGTTACTCAGAAATATGTTCTGGAGCTTCATGAAATTCGCGCATTGTTTGAAACGCGTGCAGTCGAGAAAACCTGCGACATCCCTGATGACGACCCATTTTGGGGCGGCTTACGTCGGCTCAGGCAAGAGCATTCTGCGTTTGTGTCACCTACCGCCCAAGCCAGCCTGCATTTTCCGGCGTTGGACACTGAGTTTCACCGTTTCATAAACGCCGCTGCAGACAACCGCCTGTTTATCGGGTTTCAGGACGCGATCGCCATGATCTTCAACTATCACTATCTTTGGCCAGTCCAAGACCAGGGCGAACACGATAGGGCCGCCGCGCGCGATCATCTGGCCGTAATGGATGCGCTGATGCGCCGCGACAAAGACACAGCCAAGCAGGCGATGCAAAGCCATCTAGACGCAACACGCACCCGGTTCATGAGCAACTTTTGACCGGTGTGTTTGTGACCAAACCCGCGTTCTGGAAGATGCCTCGCCTACAAAACCGACGACTCTAATGGCGCTTGCACAATAAAGGAAATTGGCACTGCCGCGGACCAAACTTTGCTTTGCGCGGCATCTGCAGGAGCATGATCCACAACCGCTACGGCAAAGCAAAGCAAAGCAGCTTAAGGCTCAATGCCGTGATGCGATCACGAATAACTCTCTGTGTGGCGACGCGCCATAAACAAATCAGAGAAATTGTCGCGCATTCACCACCCATGTCTTTTTTTTGGGGGGGCTGCATCGCCCCGGCAGCAGCCTCTTCGGCCACAAAACGTTCTTTGCTAACGCTCAGGTATCAACATCTGCGGCGAAGAACTTTCTGTCTTCAGCACTGGCCAGTGCTGCGATCTCACCCTGAAGTGCTTTAAAGCGAGTATCGAGATGATCCCGCATGGCTTGTCGTGCGGCATCAGCGTGGCCCAGTGCAATAGCGTCCACAATGGCCAAATGTTCGGAATGCGTAACCGCCAGAGACGCGCCGTCACGGGCTTTCGCGCGAATCCTGACCCAGGTTGCGTTGGAACGAATTTTGTCGAGCAGGGCAAAAGCCGTCAGCAGTGGTCGGTTGCGGGCGCATTGCGCGATCAACCGGTGAAACGCACCGTCCCAAAGTTCGGTGGCTTGCGCGTCCCCCGCCTCGAACTGGCGCTGCATCAAATGGCGCAGGCGCGCCAACTCATCTTCGGTGATCCGGTGCGCGCACAGGGCAGCCAACTCCGGCTCGATACAGAGGCGCGCCTCCATCACTTCAAGCGCATTGGTCTCGCCGGTGATTTTCGCCGCCAAATCCCCCATCGGGTCAGCAGGCTGGCCCAGAAAGGTGCCCTTGCCTTGCTTGCGCCAAACAAGCCCTTCATTTTCAAGCGCGTCCAGCGCTTGCCGCACATGGCGGCGACCAACGTCAAAACGATCCGCCAAAGCGCGTTCGGTGGGAAGCTTGCCTTGTGCGGCCCATTCACCTGATTTGATCAGGGCCAGAACTTGCTCCCGCACCCGATTGGACGGCGCACTCAAACCCATCATCACTACTCCCTATTCGTATTCAATAGCAGCGGAGCTGCTCGGACGCCCAGCTGCCTTGCGCTCCTCCTCAGCAGCAGCAATCGCCGCGTCAATGCCATCCCGCGTCGGGCTGCCTGAGAAGGCATTCGCTGTTGGCATACCTTTGGTGAAATGTACATAACGTTCCTGCGCCACATCCCAGAGACGCGCCAATTCTACCAGCGGATCAGCATGATCATCGGCCCGAAGGCTTAGCCAAGGGTGCTCTTCGCCATGATGAATCACAAGCCCTGCCGCTTGTCGCCCGCGCTTGTCCCCTCCTGCGGCCTCCCCCGCTTGCATCGCCAGGATCAAACGCTCCGCAAACGGACAGTCTGATTTGGCCATATAGGTTTCCGATGTTGCCTCCAATACTTCTGGCCCTGCCAGCATATTGCCTGCAATTGAATGCCCGTCGCCGAGAATATGGCCCGCCCAATCAACACACTCTGCACCCGTGTGGGCCGCGAAGCCACCGTGCGCATCCATGAGATGGGTCTGCCGAATGGCCCGACCCTCATCCCGCGACACGAGATCATCCAACACCTCCTGCGCACGCTCTCCGGCAGCGAGGCGTTTTCGCCCTTCGGTGCCCCAGACCGGATTGCAAAAGGCTTGGCTCGCCACGGCCACCTGCGCCCCGCAAAAGGGTACAACACCGCCGCAAGCGAAAAACTTGCTGGCGACGATCAACCCGACACTGCCATCGGCGTCGCGCGCTATCAAAGACCAGGTCATCGGCCCACCGCATAAGCTTGCATCAGGCGAGGCGTCGCTGCGGCGCGCATGGTGCCATCGACCTCCCGTAATGCAGCGGTCAGGCGCCCGACCGTCCATGGATCAGCCACCGTCACCTTGTGCCCCCGCGCCTGCAGATCAGAAATCGTGGCCTCACCCACATTTGGTTCAATCATCATCTCACCGGGGCGCACCTCACGTGGGAAGAACGATCCTTGGAAATGCATCGAGTGAAACAGAGGCGCGTCCATACATTCCTGCAGGCCTAGCCCGAAATGGACAAAGCGCAGGAACCAGATCAATTGCCACTGGTCCTGTTGATCTCCCCCCGGCGTGCCAAACACCAAACGTACCCCGTCCTTTTCGGCAAGGCTTGGCGTCAGGGTGGTACGTGGCCTTCGTCCCGGCGCAAGCGAGGTGGGCAGACCATGCTCCAGCCAGAACATCTGGGCGCGGGAGTTAAGAGGAAAGCCAAGACCGGGAATAACCGGGTTGCTTTGCAGCCAGCCACCTGATGGCGTCGCCGCCACCATATTGCCCCACCGGTCAATCACATCCAGGTGCACGGTATCCCCACGTTTTTCCGTCAGGTGCGACATGGTCGGTTCCTGTGCTGCAACCTGCCCCACATTGAAGTCGCGCGTGCTGCGCTCGACATAAGCGTCTGCCAGATGCTCATACCCCGGCACACGGCCGGGCCGCTGCTCCAATGAGGCTTTCGCCCCAATGAGCTTGCGCCGCTCCGCGTTATAGTCTTCGCTCAAAAGTACATCCATCGGGATGTCGCTGTGGTCCGGGTCACCGTAATAGGCCTCGCGATCAGCATAGGCGAGCTTCATCGCCTCTATCACCGTATGCACAAAATCGGCCCCGTTTGGGTCCATTGCCCCGATATCAAACCCTTTGAGGATCGCGAGAGCCTGCAACATCACCGGCCCCTGGCTCCAAGCGTGGGTCTTGTTTACCGTCCAGCCATGATAATCAAAGCTCAGCGGCGCCTCATATGTTGCCCGCCAGATTGCCATATCCTCAGGAGCCAACACAGCTGAATGCGATGCCTCAGACACGTCCATCACTTGGGCATCTTCGAGATAGTCAAATATCGCATCAGCCACGAACCCTTCGCGCCACTGGCGACGCGCCTCGTCAATCTGGGCTTCGCGGGTATCGCCAGCGCTGTCCGCCAGACGGTCGTAAGTCGCGGCCAGATCGGGGTTCTTGAACAGAGTATGCGCCTCCGGCGCTTTGCCACCTGGGGTCCAGACTACGGCAGAGCTGGGCCATTCCTTGGCAAAGAAATCCGCCAACCCGGAAATGGTATTCGCCACGCGCGGCAGCACCGGATGCCCGCCGCGCGCGTAGTCAATCGCGGGCTGCATTACCTCGCGCAAGGACAGCGTTCCGTGATCGCGCAGCATCAGCATCCAGCCATCAAAGGCCCCCGGCACCACGGTCGACAAAAGGCCAGATCCGGGAATGAGCGTCAGGCCCTGCTCTTTGTAGTGCTCCACCGTAGCGCCCGCTGGGGCCACCGCCTGCGCACAAAGCACTTCGGTCTTACCTGTCTCCGCAGAATGGAAGATCGCGGGCATATCCCCGGCCGGACCGTTCAAATGCGGCTCCACGATCTGCAAGGTCAGGGCACAGGCAACCGCCGCATCAAAGGCGTTGCCCCCTTTTTCCAAGATAGACATGCCCACCGCCGAAGCGATCCAGTGGGTCGAGGTGACGACGCCAAAGGTGCCTCGGATTTCTGGACGGGTTGTAAAGTCAGACATGGTTACTCCAGTTTCTTAGTGTTCGCGTGGATCGAGCGCATCGCGCAGCCCGTCCCCCAAAAGGTTAAAACCAAGCACCACAAGGAAGATCGAAATCCCCGGCCACATGGCCATCCAAGGGGATTGGTTCAAGAAATTTTTGGCCGTGTTCAGCATCGATCCCCAGCTGGGCGCCGGAGGTTGCTGCCCGAGACCGAGGAAAGACAGCGACGCCTCGGCAATGATCGCCGTGGCGATGGTCAACGTCGCCTGCACCAGAATAGGTGGCAGCACATTTGGCAGGATATAGCGGCTGAGGATCAGGCGTGTGGGCAGCCCGATGGCCTTGGCGCTTTCGACATAATCCTCGGATTTGACATTGATCACCTGCCCGCGTGTCAGGCGGATAAATATCGGCGTGGCCGAAATTCCGATGGCGATCATCGCATTGGTGAGCGAGGGTCCAAGGAACGCAGCCAAAGCAATGGCGAGGATCAGAAAAGGCGCGGCCAACAACGCTTCGGTACAGCGGGAAATTGCGGCATCAGTCCAACCACCAAAGTACCCGGCGACAAGCCCAAGCGGCACACCGAGCAGCACCGCAATGCCAACCGAAACCACTCCAGCCAGCAATGAGGCCTGCGCGCCCCAAATCATCCGAGACAGCACATCACGACCAATTTCATCCGTGCCCAACCAATGCGCCGCACTCGGCGCTTTGCGAACAGCACCCCAATCGGTGCTCGCCGGGTCCGGAATAGGCAAAATCGGAGCAGCCAAAGCAATCAGCAGAAAGAAAGCCACCAGAATACCGCCCAGCATGGCGCTGCGATGGCTGCGCAGTTTTTTCCATACCCGGTTTTCCGGCTTGGCTGCCAACACGGGATCGGGCTGCGCGTTTTGGAGCGTGGCGTCCGTCATCTACTGCCCTCTCAGGCGCGGGTTCAGAACAAAATACATCATGTCCGCGAACAGGTTCATAAAGATAAAGCCCACCGCCGTGACGAGCACGATGCCTTGCACAACGGCGTAATCCCGGTTGAACACCGCATCAACAACCAGCTTGCCAAAACCAGGGATGGTGAAGATCTGCTCCGTCAGCACAGCCCCCGCGATCAGCTCGCCAAACAGCAATGCGGTGAGCGTCACGATCGGGGTGAGCGCGTTGCGGAAGCTGTGTTTCAGGATCACCACGCGCTCTGAAAGACCTTTGGCCCGCGCGGTGCGCACATAGTCCGCACTCAGCACGCCCAGCATCGAGGACCGCGTGTGGCGCATCAACGTGGCCGCCAACGCGGTACCAAGCACAAAAGACGGCATCAGCATCGTGTGAATGGATTGGCCAAAATCCACAGACAACGGCACATAACCGGACGCAGGCAACAACTGCCATTTTACCGACACCAGTAAGATCAGCATGATCCCCAGCCAGAAATTCGGGATCGACAGCCCCGACAAAGCGACCACATTGGCCACGTAATCTGTCGCTGTTCCTTTCTTGACAGCGGACAGAATGCCCGCCGGGATGCCAATCACCATTGCAAAGATCATCGACATCACCGCCAGTTGGATGGTCACAGGCAATTTTTCCGCCATCAACTCAGTCACAGGCTGGTTCGAGCGCAGAGAGATGCCTAGATCCCCCTGCAGGGCATTTCCAATCCACGCCAGATATTGCATCGGGATCGGGTCATTTAGACGGTATTTCTCCCGTAAAAACTCCAACACCTCCGGATCACGTTCTTCACCCGCAAGCACCAGCAGCGGATCACCCGGCAACAGCTTTTGCAGGGCAAAAACAAAGATCGAGATCAGGATGATCGTCGGAATGGCGATCAACACACGGCGGGCAAAATATGCGTACATGGGTCAGCCTCTTGCACGAATACCTCGCACCGCGCATGCGGCGGCGCGAGGCTGTGGGGTCATTCTTCCCAGGTCACATTTTCCAGACGGATCATGCCATCGGGGTAAGGCGTAAAGCCCTTCATGTTGTCGTTGTAGGCCCAGATCCAAGTGACGTGATACAGGAACAGACGCGGCAGCTCGTCCAGCATCAGTGTCATCGCCTCGTCGTAAAGACCCTTGCGCTCTTCCGTCGTCGGAGCCACACGCGCACCATTCAGCAGCTCATCCATTTTCGCGTCCGAAAACTTGCTGTCGTTGATGCCACCATCTGTGGTCACAAAGGGATGGTTGTTGCCATCGGGATCGACCCGACCAGACCAGCCAATCTGGCTGGCGGTGTAGTCACCGGCGGATTGATCAGCCAGCAAGGTCGCAAACTCTTTTGATGTCAGCTTGATATTGATCCCGGCTTGCGCCGCCATCGCCTGAACCACCTGCATCACAGCCAGAGGTTCGGTCGAATTGGGCACCTGTACCTCAAGATCCAGACCGTCAGGGTATCCGGCTTCGGCCAGCAATGCCTTGGCTTTTTCCAGATCAATGCTCTCTACTGGCAGGCTGCTGTTGTACCAAGGTGAGTTCGGCGGGAAAGACTGATTGCCAGGCGCATAAGCCCCTTCAAACACCACCTGGTTCAGCGCATTTCGGTCAATCGCATAGCTCAGCGCCTGACGCAGCCGCTTGTCATTGCCCCAAGGATTGTCGCCCTTGTCGCCGTTGTTGATGTTGAAGGTGATGCCTTGATAGCCAAAGGACACCGCACTATCGACAACAAGGTTGCTGTCGCTTTGTGCCTGCGGAATGTCCGTGGCCGCCAAACGCTCCAGCATATCGATATCACCGGATTGCAGGTTGGCCAGACGCACCGTGGTATCAGGGATCGGCAGGAATGTGACACTGTCAAAATGGATCGCATCCGCGTTCCAATAGTCATCGAACTTGGTCAGCACGATCTTGTCTTGGGCCACACGTTCTTCAAACTTGAACGCACCGGAGCAGACAGGGTTCAGACCAAAGTCAGCCCCCGCAGCCGCCGCAGCAGTTGGCGACACCATCATACCTGCGCGATCGGCCAATTGCGCGATCAACGTCGCATCCGGGCCAGCCAGGTTCAGCACAATCTCGTGCTCGCCGGTCACCTCGGTTGACGTGATCGACTTCAACTCAGACTTGCGGCGGGACTCGTCCAGGGTTTGCGATCTTTCAATATTCGCTGCCACGGCCTCGGCATTGAAAGGTGTTCCATCGTGAAAGACGACACCCTCGCGTAACGACATGCGAATGCTTTTGCCATCTGCCGAGGTTTCCCATCCCGTCGCCAGTTGCGGGATGATCTCAAGGTCAGGCGTGATATCGACCAGCTTGTCACACATCGAAGCATAAACAATCCGCCCAACAAAGGTCCGAGACTGATCCGGATCGAGCACATCTGCGTCTGATTGCAGAGCGATCCGCAGGTCTTTGGCAAAAGTCGGGCCCGCTGCAAGCGCAGTGGCGCCCATCAGGGCCGTGAATAGAGCCGTTTTTATAGTCTTCATCCTTCAATCCTCTGCTGTTGTATTCCTGGTTTTGTGAATAACGGTTCCACCAGTGGTCGCTGCGCGATAGAGCGCGAAACGCGCCTCAGCGGTGGCAGATCTCTGAGGGGGCGCCGACGGCGTATGACGACCGGCGATTTGTTCCCAAAAGTGACATGCGGTCTGGTGGCCGCCTCCTGCCAGTGCAGGACTTTCAGCCCGGCACCGGTCTTCGACATACGGGCATCGTGTGTGAAATCGGCATCCAGACGGCGGGTTTGACGGACTGGGCAACTCTCCCAAGAGTTCCGGCCGCGTGTCGCGAGATGAACCATCCATCATCGGGATCGCTGCCAAAAGGGCCTGGGTATAAGGATGGCGCGGCTGGCCAAAGACCTCTTCAGCCGTGCCCATTTCCACAATCCGCCCCAGATACATGACGGCTACGCGATCACTCATATGCCGTATAACACCCAGATCATGCGCAATTACGACCAGCGTCAGACCCAGGGCATCGCGCAGATCAGCCAACAAATTGATAACCTGCGCCTGTACCGACACGTCCAATGCAGAAACCGGTTCATCGCCAATAATCAACTTGGGCTCGGCGGCCAGCGCACGTGCAATACCGATGCGTTGACGCTGCCCGCCACTAAATTCGTGGGGATATCGATCCGCGTGCTCGGGGCGCAGGCCAACTTGCCGCAACAAATGTGCGACCTTTGCCCGCCGTGCTTCCCTGCCTAACTCCGGGGCATGAACTTCCAGAGGCTCGCCCACCAATTTGCCCACGCTCATGCGGGGATTGAGCGATGAGAACGGATCTTGGAAGATGAATTGCATATCCCCGCGCAAGGCCGTCAGATCCGCACCCCGCGCACGGCTGATGTCAGTACCGTCAAAACGCACCGCGCCCCCTGTCGGCTGCAATAATCGCATCAACACCCGTGCCAAAGTCGACTTGCCACAGCCGGACTCACCAACGATGGCAAAGGTTTCACCCCGTTTGATTTGCAGGGACACACCATCGACGGCCTGCACCGGGCGCTTATTGGACAACCATCGACGCTCGGTTCCAAAGTGTTTGACCACATCAAGGGCTTCGAGAATGACATCATCCGTCATGACGACACCGCCACATGATCTTCTAAAGGCGCGAATTGGCACGCCACAGAATGGCCCCCACCGAGCTCCGTCAAAACAGGGCGCTCAACACAGGTTTCAGCGGCAAACGCACAGCGGGTGCGAAAACGGCATCCTTCAGGCATTTGTGAAATAGTTGGTACGGTTCCCGGAACGATGGCAAGCTGTTCGCCTGGACGATCCATCCGCGGCATCGCACTCATCAAACCAATGGTATAGGGATGCTGCGGATCGTCAAAAACGTCGCGCACCGGCCCCTGCTCAACAACCTGCCCCGCATACATGACCGCAACCGTGTCCGCGATTTCGCCAACCACGCCCAGATCATGAGTGATCATGACGGTACCCATGCCGGTCTCATCGCGCAGATCCCGGATCAACTCGAGGATTTGCGCCTGAATAGTAACATCTAAAGCTGTGGTTGGCTCATCCGCGATCAACACCTTTGGATCGTTGGCGAGCGCCATGGCGATCATGACCCTTTGACGCATACCACCGGACAATTGGTGCGGATATTCATGCAATCGCTGCTCAGGGTTGGCGATACCAACGCGACCCAACATCTCCTTTGCATGCCCCAAAGCGCCCTCTCGGGAACCACCCCGATGACGCTGAACGACTTCGGCAATTTGATCCCCGATACGAAACGCCGGATTGAGAGAAGTCATCGGTTCTTGAAAGATCATCGAGACAGTGTTGCCACGCATCTCCGCGGGAAGTTCTTCGCTTGGCAATTCCCAGCCACCCTCAGAAATCGAGAGGAAACCCGAAGAAATTTGAGTATTTTTCTTTGAGAGCAAGCCCATCAAAGCCATAGATGTGACACTCTTTCCGCAACCGGACTCGCCAACCAGACACAAAACTTCACCACGGCTCACGCGCAAATTTACGCCTTGGACCACATCATTTTCCTGACCTGCGAACCGCAGAGTCAAATCGGTCAGCTCGAGAAGAGCGGTGCCCAAAGAGGTGTTTTTTGTCTCTTGCTGCAGATGCGTGCCCATCAATGCATTCCGAATCATCAAACCTGTACCAATACTAAATTGGTTTGCGCAAATAGCGATAGATATTCCCAATCAGACAAAGAATGACCGGTTTAAGGTCAGGATCTGCAGCCACAACGCCGCTTTCTTAGGCAAGGCACTCCCAAAGCGCTGAAGGGTTTCGCATCGCGCTGCCGCGCCCTTGCACCGCATTCCTGCAGTTCGCTGCGCAGGTACGCGCTCAAAGAACAGCAGATCTCGCCAAACATCGGGCTTAGCCATCTATTGCGGTGCCTGCACCAGTGACGGATCTAGAAACTGGAGATAAACAAACCGGTAGACCCAAAATCAGGAGACCGCCAATGCCCGCGCTTTTGTATCACTGTCCGTTCAATTGCTCGCTCGCAGTGCGTTTCGCGGCCGCGGAAGGCGGAGTACCGCTGGATATCGACCTTGTTGACTTTGCAACCAAGGCGCTGGCTTCAGGAGGGTCCCTCCTGGATGTGAACCCCTTAGGACAGGTATCAACCTTGCGCCTTGAGACAGGAGAACTGCTCACAGAGACCACTGCCTGCCTGCTTTGGGTGCAATCACAAGCTCAGGCAAACATGCGCATTACTGCGGACAATCCGGATTACTTTCAATTGGTCCGATGGGTAAGCTTTACCGCCACAGAGCTGCACAAACAGATCTTGCGTGTGGTGTTTTACCCGGAGGCTACAGACCCGGTGAAAGACAACTTTCGCGCGCTTGCACCGGATCGTCTGGCACTTCTGAACACACACCTGAGCACACGCGACTTCCTCGTCGGCAATCGCTTTACAGCTGCAGACGCCTATCTTGTCTGGTTCCTTGTGCTTTCAGCACGCGCGCAAGTGCCAATAGCAGGCTATCCGCACCTGGAGGCCTATTTCGCAAAGCAAGTAACCCGCCCGAAGATCGCAGCGCTGATTACCGAAGATGAGGCCGCCCGCGCTAAAACGTGAGTTTACAGCGCCCCGCACAGACGCTCTGCGCAATGGGCAGCGCAATTCTTTACGCAGCCCAACAACACCGAAAAATGACAATGGGGTGGTGCGTACCCACCCCGTGGATAAAAAACCGCGTACCAGCCCTTCCAACCAGACCAAGACCGCAGCTCGCCCCCTTAGACTTGCAGAACAATGCGCCCGATCACTTCACGCTCCTGAAGAGACTGGAAAGCCTCAGCCGCCTGTTCCAAAGGCAAAACGCGATCAATAAGTGGCTGCAGCTCCCCTTCCGCAATCCAACTCATGATCATGTCGGCTGCCTCCGTGGCTTCGGCCGGGAATTTCTCAGCCCATGCGCCCTCAAACACGCCGACAACTGAGAAGCCTTTGAGCAGAGGCAGGTTCATCGGCAGGTTTGAAATGTCCCCACTCACAAACCCAATTGGCGTGATGCGCCCGCCCCACCGCATGGATCGGGCAAGCTTTACAAAAGTGTCGCCCCCAACCATCTCAAAGCACACATCCAATCCGTGGCCGCCTGTCAGTTCCTTGATCTGTTCACGCAGATCCCCCTTACGCATGTTGACGACAGCATCCGCGCCCAGATCTTGCAGGACACTCATCTTGGCGACATCCCCCGTCCCCGCAAGAACGCGCGCACCAAGCATCCGCCCCATGTCAACGGCCGCAAGCCCAACCCCGCCGGTCGCCCCGGTGACCATTAGGGTCTCACCTGGCTTCAGCGCACATCGTTGAACCAGCGCGTGATAGGCGGTCATATAGTTGTGCAAGACCGTGCAGGCGACGGTAAAGTCGACGCTTTCGGGCACCTTGGCGCACTTCCAGTGTTTGGTCACCGCACGTTCCGCATAGCTCCCATGCCACATTTGGCCTACGACACGATCTCCCGGTTTAAAGTTCGTGACCTCACTGCCGACCTCAAGAACGATGCCCGCCGCGTCCGTTCCCGGGACATAGGGCAGCTCTGGCTTCAGCTGATAGCCGCCTTCGGCCATCAGCTTGTCCATAAAACTCACAGCGGCGGCATGCACTTCGATGAGCACCTCATCGGCCGCGGGGGTCGGCTCTGGCGCTTCGCCAAGCTCAAGCGCATCAGCGCCCTCAAATTTCGAACAAAGGATGGCGCGCATGGCTTAAGCTCCCGTGAGTATTGCGTTCTATTCCGCCGCGATATTTGCATCGTTCTCATCGGTTTCGCCATACCCCTTTGGCACGGGAAGGTCTGGCAAACCGGCTGCACGTTTTTGAAGCGCACGGCCAATCACAACGCGACTGATCTCGGTAGTCCCATCAACGATCCGCAGCATCTGGGCCAGACGTGATAGGCGATCCAGCCCATACGGCTGCAAGAGTCCCATGCCCCCCAAAACCTGAGTGCACGTGTTGGCAGCCTTTACTGCGGCATCTGGCACAAACCGTTTGGCATGTGCCGCCATGAGTGGCCCCTCAGGGGTCCCGAGCGCTTCAGCAGCTTTGCGGTAAAGCAGCTTGGAGGCTTCGAGATCCGTCGCCACCTCGCCCAACATCCATTGGATACCGTCAAGATCGAGGTTTTTGCCGCCAAACATCTTGCGGTTCTTTGAATAGGACAGCGCAGTATCCAGCGCGGCCTGCATCAAACCACAGCATCCAGAAGCGATCGATACCCGTGCGATATCGATGGCCATCAATGCCCCCTGAAAGCCCTGGCCAATTGGCAGAATGATGTTGTCTTCGCTGACCACAACATTGTCGAAATTCATCTCGGCCAGCGGCAAGAAGTTGTAGGACGGCGTGTCATACTTCGGGCCAAAGCTGATGCCGGGCGCGTCTGCCGGGATCGCGACCATCGCCATGTCCTTATGGCCCGGATCATCGGAGGTTTTGACAACCGTAAAGTAGATATCGGCCTCGGTCGCCAGGCTCACCCAGGCTTTGGCACCGTTGATTGTCCAGGTGCCGTCATCATTGATGGTGGCACGGGTGTACATCTTCATCGGATCTGACCCGGACTGCGGCTCAGTCAACGCAAAATTCGCAAGCTTACGGCCCGAGGTCAGATCGCGCGCCCATCCTTCCTTAAAGGCATCGGTCCCGTATCCACAGCCCGCGAAAGTGCAAATGTTGTGCATGGACAGCGCAAAGGCATAGGCGCCATCGCCCAGCCCCAGTTGTTCATACACTTGAATGCCCTCTGAAAGCGGCAAACCCTGACCGCCCCACTCTTTGGGAGCGTAAAGACCGGTCAGGCCAGCCGCGCCAGCCTTGTCAGAGGCTTCGCGGGGCCATGTCTTTTTTGTGTTCCAAACATCTACATTGGGCAGGATGACATCGTTGGCATGATCGCGCGCAGCGGCCAAAATGGTTTCGAGGTGAGACGACATGGGCTTGGTCCTTTCTGTAGCGCGCAAATATCCAATTTCGCCAAACTCAGTCGGCGAAGCAATTCCGTTTCACGCAGTAAGATGTGCTATGGCAGCCAGATAACAGGCCACACCAGCCTCATGCCATCTCGCGCGATGACAACTGATTGTCCAAAAGTGACAAAAAGATTGCCTAGGAAAGATGCCGCTGCCGATACGAACTGGGCGTCGCGCCCGTCCATCTATGAAACGCCTTGTGGAAACTCGCTGCCGAAGAAAAACCAACGTCTTGAGCGATGGCTTCGATACTTGCATCCCCGATTTGCAAGCGGCGAATGGCGATGTCTCTCCGCAAGCCGTCTTTGATGGCTTGAAAAGATGTGCCATCTGCATCCAGTTTGCGGATCAGCGTGCGTGGCGTCATATTGAGCGCCTTGGCGGCCCCGGCCAGATTTGCGTCTTGCCAACCCGATTGGTTCAGATAAGCACGGACACGCAGAGACTGCCTGTGCTCCTGTGAGCGCGTAAAGAGCCAATCACGCGGGGCATTTTCCAAGAAGCGATCCAGATCATCGGTACTGCGCGTATTGACCGGTCCGAGGGAGGCCTTGGAAAAGCGAATGGACGTGGCGGGCGCACTGAAGGTGACCGGCGCAGGAAAGATAACGGCATAATCCTCCTCAAAAGAAGGACGCTCAAACGCAAATTCCACACGCTCCAAAGCCACTTCACGCCTGGCAAGCCATGACAGGATCCCATGGGCCAGCTTGAGGATCAGCATATGACCAAAACGCTGCGCATGAGTGTCTGACCGCGGCAGAAGACAGAGCGTTATGCTGCCTTCTGCATCGATCAGTTCAAACCGGTAATCATCAAGCAGCAGGTTCCAGAAAGTCGAAAATCGATAGAGAGCAGAAGACAGCGAGGTCGACTCACGCACCGATGTCAAAAGATGCTGCAAGGCGCGTGCCCTTATCGGGCGCGACCACAACCCCATCATCTCATCTCCGGTCTCCACGGCCGCCAGTTGGTAAAGTCGCACCATCTGCTCCAAAGTCACCCGCCCCAACGGGATTTCGTTGCCACATGGGATGCCAGATCGGACAAGCAGCGACGCAAATTGACCCGGCTCACAAAGCCCCTGCAGCGCCTCGAGCCAATCCAGAATGAAGCTACTTGATACGGTTGAAAATGAAGATTCTGGTTCGCGTGTCATCGTGGATGACAGTAGCAGCGAATACCGAGGGCTAGAACCAATATCCTTGACGACCCACCAACGCCATGAACCGCCAGATTCTCTGATGGCAGAAAGGTAGATCAACCTCGCGCTTGATGGGTTTGGCTTTGGGCTTGATTGCCCGAATCCTCGAATCGCTCAAAACAGTCATGGGAGTATCTTCCAAAATGCTGCGCGGCACGTCCCCCAGAGATACCCTGATAGAGGCAGACTTGGCTGGACGTGGCAGGACAACATAAGACAAGACCAAAAGAAAAAACCTGCGAATACAGGCTACTATCAGGCTACACGGGGCGCAAATGGAAGAATGAGTGGTGCCCACACGGACCCTAAAAATAAATCTAGTATATTGTAAATAAAATACAAAAAACGAATTTAACATTCGATACCCCCAAATATACCCCCAACAATAAAATACGCTCTACAGAGATCTCTCGCGAGAATGATTGCGAAAAAGTCGGCTTCGTCGCACCCAAAGTGCAGCTTGCATCGAACCCACTACTAATGCTCATCGAGCTCTAAAAAGAAAAATTTTAAACATCGAGAGATCTAAAAATCCTTCATATGAACAAGGGCGTACAAAGCATACGATAAACGTACACTGCAACAACAAGTAATCAGCTTACCTTGGGGGAAGGCTGTTTTCGACCCTTTCCGGACACTCGTTGACCGGCCAAAATTCTGCGGTCGCAACCCGCCTTACGGCCATTCGCTGCAAGTGCGAATTCTGGGCTTCGTCGAACTCACACATCGCGGACAAAGTGTGAATTCGCTGCGCTTGCGCCAATGTCGGCTTTATCAAAATTCAATCATGTTGCGCATCCACTTTTGGCGATGCGACGCATCAACACGAACATGCCAGATAGCTGAGATCGTATCTTTGGGTGTTTTGAAAGGCGCATCACAAAAGTAGAGCCCCTGAAATGTCGTTGATTGCAAGCGCGCGGGCATAAGGGCTACCATATCTGTTCCGCGCAGCACCGATGCAACGCTCGCAAAGCTGGGTAGGCTGGCGGCAATGCTGATCAGCCCCACCCAAGTGGTCCGGTTTGATTGTTAGTGCATGACTGGCCTCTGATCCATCGGGACGACGGTTTCCGGCGCTGGTGGGCGGTAACCCAGAGCACTATGCGGTCGTTTGGTGTTGTA